>JAHIXK010000009.1 GCA_018815245.1 Gammaproteobacteria bacterium | reverse complement strand
TTTCCACTAAGTTCTCCTGAGTCAACATTCAATGCGCCGCCAAAAAGCGGCAATTGTTACTCAGGTGGGTCAATTTTAAGTTGGCGCTAGTGGGTCATTTTTACATTGGCGGTGACACTGAAGTATCGGAGCGACTAGGCGTTTCGTCCCACAGTCTTTACAAGTGGGTCAACGCGGTAAAGCCCACAGAGACCGAGCAGCAAAGAAATGAACTGCTTGAAGCCAAAAGCGAAATTTTGAAATTGCGTTCCCAACTCCGGCGTACCGAAGAGGAGCGAGATATTTTAAAAAAGGCCGCAAGGTACTTTGCAAGCCAGCCCGAGTAAAGTACCAGTTCATTAATGAGCATCAACAAGAGTTTCGTGTGGCCACGATGTGCAGAGTGCTGCGCATTGCCAGGGCTGGATTTTACGCATGGCTGCACAAACCTGTTTCTGACCGTGCGATTGAAGATCACCGATTGTTGGAATTGATTCGAGCTTCTTACTCCGCCAGTTGTGGTGTGTATGGAGCACGTCGCGTGTTTCAGGACATGCGTGAGGCCGGTGAGCTTTGTGGCAAACATCGTGTGGCTAAAATCATGCGAGTCAACCAGATCAAGGCCTTGCGGGGATATAAGGCACCTCGGCCGATTGCTGGCAGGCCTTCCATCATTGCCCCGAATCGATTGGAGCGCGAGTTCACGGTCAGTGACCCAGACACAGCCTGGGTCACTGACATTACTTACATTCGAACTTGGCAGGGTTGGCTTTATTTAGCAGTTGTAGTGGATTTGTATTCGCGCAAAGTGGTTGGCTGGTCAATGAAGCCATCCTTGAATCGAGAAATTGTTCTGGATGCTTTGTTGATGGCTTTGTGGCGCAGGCGTCCCAAGAAAAAGGTACTTGTACACTCAGATCAAGGCTCGCAGGGTGGATTCAACTGGTCGTTGCAACACTAGATTGTTGAACAGTTTTTAGGTACTCGTCCAATTTTTCTGCTGGTGTTCGCCAGCCAAGCGTTTTTCGAGGTCTGGAATTGAGCGCACTTGCGACTGCTTTTATTTCTCTGGTACTCCATCGTGATAAATCTGTACCCTTCGGAAAATACTGTCGTAGAAGTCCGTTCGTATTCTCATTGGTTCCGCGTTGCCATGGACTATGTGGATCGGCGAAGAACACCTTCACGCCAGATTCAATCGTGAAACGTGCATGATCAGATAATTCTTTGCCTCTATCCCAAGTTAACGATTGCCATAGAAGTTCAGGCATCTCAGTTACCGCACTTTTTAGTGCGCTAGCCATTGTGACAGCGCTGTAGCCCGCCAAAGCGGGACCATTCTTTCTTCGGGGTATTAACCCGTAACCTTCTTCACGAGGCAAGTGAACAAGCACCGTGAATCTACTTGATCTTTCAACCAAGGTTCCGATTGCGGAGCGGTTCAAGCCTATGATCAAATCACCCTCCCAATGCCCAGGAACCGCACGATCAAGTGCCTCTTCAGGACGATTTGAGATCATCACATCTTCACTAACATGGGCCCAGGATTTGGATTGCGCCCTGGCCCTGGGTACCCGCAGCGCTCGCCCTGTACGCAGACAACTCACCAGTTCGCGTCTAAGAGCTCCACGCCCCTGTATGTAAAGCGCTTGGTAAATTGCCTCGTGAGAGATACGCATAGATTTGTCGTCCGGAAATTCAATCTTGAGTCGATGGGAAATTTGTTCAGGCGACCAACCATTGACCCACTTTCGATCGCTTCTATGTGGCTTATTTCGTCCTATAAATGGCGCTTGTTTAGGCCCGGAAATATCTCGACCATTCGCATCTCGAACCTTGCCCTCTAGCCTTTCTTGAACATAGTCATGCAACCGTGGGTTTATCAATAGTTTCGGTAGCTTCGGTCTCTTGGCAACTAATTCAGCCTTCCACTGTGCAACTGAAGCCCGATACTCAAGCTGTCCAGCACGACTGGCAGCGTTGCGCCTTAGCTCACGAGATACTGTCGATGCACTGCGGCTAATACGCCGAGCAATTTCCCGAACACCAATACCTTGGCATGATAAAAGCCCGATTTCCTCACGCTCAGTAAACGACAGGTATCTACCGGATAGAGAATTAAAATTAGAAAGTGCCATTCCTCCATTGTGACGGAACCAGCGAGTGCCTACCGCCTGCGACACGCCAACCGCCTCTGCAGCTTTCTCACTTGTAATACCTGTTGCAATCCGCTCCCAAAATAAACGTTGTACCTCCTTGCGGTGTGAAGGAGCCCCGGGGGAGCGCATTGACCCTCGCCCATTGATCTTCTTCATCCAACCCGACGGTCGCGTCATAATCAACTCCTTAATTTAAAGGTGTTGCAACGACCAGTTGAATCCACCCAGTACAGCAGTGATGATTGGTTGCGATTTTGTAAAACCCACCAGCTTGAACCCAGCATGAGTCGGCGTGGAAACTGTTGGGACAACGCTGTAGCCGAGTCCTTTTTTAGCAGTCTGAAAAAAGAACGTATCAAAAAACGCATCTACAAAACGCGTGATCTGGCCAAGGAAGATATCTTCGATTACATTGAAGCGTTTTACAACCGAACCCGAAGGCATTCCCATCTCGGTGGGGTCAGCCCAGAGGTCTTTGAAGCAGCCTCAAAATGAGGCTCCGGTTTGTCAATGAAAGACGGGGTAGTCCATCTCTTAATTTTTTCTCTGCATTCTGTGTGTATGTACACTGACGGCAGGCAAAAAATGAATCAAGAAAACAGACCAAGAGCGATGTCATGAATATCGCGCTTGAATTTGATATCTTTACCCCTCAAAATTACGAAATCGGCCGTGAGTCAAACTTAACGGTCACCGAGTTTGTACCTCAGAGTCCCTTTAATGATCTGGCTTTTTGGAAGTTCATTCCGTCAAGTCTAGACGTTAACAAAGCGCCAATAGTCGTGGTACACGGAGTTTTCCGTGGTGCAGAGTCCCAGCTCAAGGCGTTTTCCGATATTGCGCAACGGACTGGCAGGTTATTGATTGCCCCATTTTTCTGTACAACCTGCGTATTCTGGTTGAAACTGGACAAGGTTTCCAAACGAAACTGGACATGAATTCCATTTGAACCTGGACACGGTTTCTGGTTGAAACTGGACAAGGATTCCAGCGCAAACTGGACACATCAAATCGCCCGCGGATAACCGTGGCACCCTGCTTGGTTTTTCAACCAAGCACCAGGGGCCACAGACAATGCCTAACCGAAGGTTATCCATGAGGAAGATTTTAGAAACACTGCGACTGCGAGAACAGTTGGGGTTCAACACCCGCCAAATTGCCGAGGTCATAAAAGCCAGCCCCACTACGGTGAGCGATTATCTCAGGCGTGCTGAGATGGCCGGCATTGAATATGCCGTTGGCGTTCAGATGGGCCACCAGTGGCTTGAAGAGCGCCTGTTTCCACCCAAGGCACCTGCCAGCGTAAAGCGCCCCCAGCCCAACTGGGCTTATATCCATACCGAACTAAAACGCAAGCATGTCACGCTCGACTTGCTGTGGCGCGAGTACAAGCAAGCCCACCCCGATGGACTGGAGTACAGCTCCTTTTGCGAGAAATACAAAAAATGGGCCAGCAAGGTCGATGTCAGCATGCGCCAGCATCACGCACCGGCAGACAAATTGTTTGTCGACTACGCAGGCGCCACCATTGATGTGGTGGACCCCGAGCAGGCCTATCGGGCCTGCGTGGGCATTCTTCGCCACATCAACACGCATGGTAAAGAGGCTCTGGAGCAGGCCTGCGAGCTGGCGCTGCAAATCAACTCAGCCAACTACCGCTCCATCAGTTCGATTCTGAAGACCGGCAAGGCCAAGCCGGTAGAACAACAAAGCCAGCAAACCCTGCTGCCCGAGCATCACAGCAATGTGCGCGGTGCGGACTATTACCACTGAACCCTACACAACCGGCAACTCGCAAGCGAGTTGCCAAAGGACATAAATCACCATGTTGAAACACCCCACCATTGATAAGTTGCAAGCCCTCAAACTCACCGGCATGGCCAAGGGGTTGCAGGAACAAACCCGTTTACCAGAAATAGAAACTCTGGGCTTTGAAGAACGACTGGGCTTACTCGTTGACCGCGAACACACCGAACGGCAGAACCGTTTGCTATCAGGCAGGCTTCGCCGCGCAAAGCTGCGCCAACAGGCAAGCCCCGAGAACATTGACCTGCGCACGCAACGCGGGCTGGATAAATCCCTCATCAACAAACTGCTCAACTGCCAATGGATTGATGAACACCAAAACATTGTGCTCACTGGCCCCACGGGAGTGGGCAAGACGTACCTTGCCTGCGCACTGGCCACTCAGGCCGCACGCCATGGGTGCAGCGTGCTGTATTACCGCTTGCCGCGCTTACTGGAGGAGCTTGCCATTGCGCGAGCAGACGGACGGTATGTGAAGGTGCTGGCCCAGTTGGCCAAGACCGAGGTGGTGGTACTTGATGATTGGGGTTTGCATGCCTTCAGCGACACCAACCGACGTGACTTGCTGGAATTCTTCGATGACCGGCACAACAAGAAAAGCACTCTGGTGACCAGCCAACTCGATGTAGAACATTGGTACGACAACCTGGGCGACCCCACGCTGGCCGATGCCATTCTGGACCGACTGGTGCACAACGCACACCG
>JAHIXK010000008.1 GCA_018815245.1 Gammaproteobacteria bacterium | reverse complement strand
GCTCTTCAACACTACTTAAAACCCTGAAGAACCGCTTGCTTGCTTCGTTTCGTCCTGCTTGTCGTGCAGCAGAGAAACGAGATTATGCACATCAATTCAAAACCTGTCAAACACTTTTGGCAAATAAATTCAAAGAATCCTTACATGAAAGTTAGACCGAGCGTAAAAATACTGCAATCACAAGGACTTGGAAGTCGCCGTGACTGTGAAAATATTTTCTGGAATTCCGAAATTTTTCGCAACGGAATTCAGATTGACCCGGAAATTGACGAAATTTCGATGGGTGAGACCCTTTTAATTGATGGAAAAACCTTTGAAATTACCCAGTACAAGTATGTATTGATGCACAAACCCGCTGGATATGAGACTTCTCACCTTCCCAGCCACAACCCCTCGGTATTTGATTTGCTACCCAGACACTATATGAAGCGCGGCCTGCAGGCCGCAGGGCGACTGGACGTGGACACCACGGGGCTGCTGCTGTTCTCGGATGACGGACAGTTCATTCACCGCCTTATTAGCGGAAAAGTGGGTACCAAGCAGGAAATCGAGAAGATTTATGAGGTAACTGGTGCGCGGCCATTTACAGAACTGCAACTGAATCGCCTATTAGGCGGTGTTGACCTGGACGATGAACCAGAAATTATTTATGCCAGCCAGGCCAGCTTGTTGCCTGACGGTAAGCTGGAACTGGGCATTACAACGGGTAAATATCATCAGGTTAAAAGAATGGTGGCCGCAGTAGGAAATCACGTGGAGGCTTTGCACCGCCGAGTGGTGGGGCCATACGAATTGCCCGCTGATTTGGCACCTGCTTCTTATATAGAAGTAGACCCAAGCCCGATCCTGAACCGGGGAAGCGCCAAAACAGCCTGAATTAAAAGGTTTTATTGTCCCTTCTTGTCAACAAAAGCCCCAGGATTTGCATTCGAAAGTGGGTTGTGCGATCAGGCACTTCGAGTACAATACTGAGCTTGAATTTTAAATCCTTATCAAACTCATGAAAACTGCACAAGAAGTTCGCCTAGGCAACGTGGTAATGGTCGGCAAAGACCCCATGGTGGTTTTGAAGACCGAATACAACAAATCGGGCCGCAACGCCGCTGTTGTAAAAATGAAGATGAAAAACCTGCTGACGGGCGCAGGCATGGAAAGCGTTTACAAGGCGGACGAGAAGTTCGAATTGTTGGTGCTGGAGCGCAAGGAGGTTACTTATTCGTACTTCGCAGACCCGATGTACGTTTTAATGGACGCAGAATACAACCAATATGAAGTAGAAGCCGAGAACATGGGCGACGCTCTGAATTACCTGGACGACGGCATGGAATGCGAAGTGGTGTTCTATGACGGCAAGGCACTGTCTGTGGAACTTCCAACCAGCCTGATACGGGAAGTCGAATACACGGAGCCAGCAGTGCGTGGCGACACGTCAGGCAAGATCATGAAAACTGCTCGGATCAAGCCTACAAGCTACGAGATTCAGGTTCCTGCTTTCGTAGAAATCGGCGACAAAATTGAAATTGACACACGGACGGCAGAATACCGCGCACGTGTGAAGTAAATTTTCCACGACTCAGTGGATTGTAGGGGCCCCACTGGGGCCCTTTTTGTTTTGGGGGCAAAGGATGCAAATCGGAATTGTGTGCAAGGTGATTGACAACTTTGGCGATGCCGGATTTTCACTGCGACTGGCCAAGGCTTTGGCTGCGCAATCGAACCATGTGGTTTTGTTCCACGACGACCCGGTAACCCTCCATGCGCTATACCCTGAAGACGAAATTGCCGGGCTTTCCCTGCTGGACGCCCGTGATACACACCACGAGCTGAAAAAATTTGGTGGACTGGACTTGATTGTTGAGCCCTTTGGTACATCGAGCGAACAAACGATGTACCGCTTTGACCAGGAGTTGAAGCGCATCTGCCCTCAAACGCCATGGGTGTTGATCGACTATTTGTCGTCTGAGGACTGGGTGGAAGATTTCCATTTGAGCCAATCGATTGACCCCGTCACCGGGCATGTGACCACTTTCTTCTACCCGGGTTTCACCGAAAAAACAGCAGGCTTGATTCACTGCGATTACCCGGCGCACCTGAGAAACATGACGACGCAAGGCAGCGAGAATAATTTAAAGGTATTTGTTTTTTCTTACCCCAATGCGCCACTTGCTGAACTGATTGATTGTTGCAACACAACAGACACGACCACGCGCATTTACATTGCTGGGCCTAAACCCGCCGGGATTGAGGCGGCTTGCGTGACCGAGCTTGCCTTTCGCCCGCAAAGCGATTTTGATGATTTGCTGGCCGAACACGATGTGTTGTTTGTACGGGGTGAAGATTCATTTGTGCGAGCGCAATTGGCCGGGAGGCCCCTGGTTTGGCAAATTTATCCAACAGACGATGGTGCACACGCTGAAAAATTAAGCAAATTCTTTGAGCGGTACTCGGCAGGCCTGACACCTGCCTGCAAAACGGCTTTGTGGGATTGCTGGGCCTGCTGGAATGGCCTGAAAAACACATGCCAATTTTCAACAAGCTGGAAGGGGCTACAAGTTCATTTGCCAGAGTTGAAAACGCATGCCTTGCAATGGCAATTGCGATTGTTCAGCGGCCCGGAACTTGTCAGGCAACTTCTTACATGGCGACTTCTTCAGCGCCCTACTTTGAGTGAACAGATTGATATATAAGGCTTTTATCATACAAAGGAGATGCTGTAGAGAGGAAGAAACTGGATTCAGGTTTAACGCTTGGATTCAGACATGCTTTCATTTCTTCTCTCTGTGGGCTTGGCTTTTGGGTCGATCGACCTAAGCCTGCTACCTGCGCGACAGGTGGAACAAATCGCGAAAGAAGTGATGCTGGACATGCAGACCGATTTGCAAACCAAGCCTTCATTGATCGTGACCAAACGCGGCGAACCCACACCGCTGGGCGCACTTGCCTATGCGAACGGGAAATGCGTGGTAATTATCAACACGAATGAAGCCGCATGGTCGCAGTGGGGCCGCTTTTTGAATGAAGGCAACCGGGCACTGTGGCCCCAGATTATTGCGGCTTCTGTTGCCCATGAAATGGGACATTGCCTGCGAGAAAGCCGAAAGTTTGCCGCCAGTTACAAGCTGGATGAGGATGAGTTTCTGGGCCTGGAGAGCACGGGCGGCTTTGGCCCTCAACCTGAAATGGTTTACAAACAGGAGTTGTTTGCTGACACTGTTGCAATTTTGTATGCCCGGGAACATGCTGGCAGTGATTCTAATGACGTTATTAGGGCGATGATTCAGGCCCGCGAACACTATGGCGCGAACGAGCCCACCCACAATACGTCGAAAGCTCTAAAACAATTGTTGAACACAGACATGCAACGACTGGACAATGAAACCTTAGGCGTTGCTGCAACCCGTCTGTTGGCTGCACTATAAAAGTGCCGGGCCTTATTTGGCACGCGGGAAGGCTTTGTCATAAACGCCGGACAGGTGATCAAAATCAAGTGCGGTGTAAACCTGCGTGGATGCAATTGAGGCATGCCCCAACAATTCCTGCACTGCGCGCAAGTTCTGGGTGCTTTGCAGCATGTGACTACCAAAGGAGTGCCTCAACATGTGGGGATGCAGGTGTTGATCCAAACCCCTGAGTTTTGAAAATTCGGATACGTCTTTTTGTGCCTGCCTGGCCGACAATGGCAACCCCTTTGCAGACACAAACAAAGCACTTGCCGGTGGATTACAAAGCTGCGTCAAATGTTTTGTACGCAAGTCTGAAAACTCGGCAAATCGTTCCCTCAACGCATTGATGACCGGAACGATTCTGGTTTTGTTTCCTTTGCCCTGCACCCGAAGTTCAGTGGAGTTTGCCAAAACAGCATTGCTCAAGGAAAGTGCTTCGCTGATTCGAAGGCCAGTGCAGTACAGTAATTCAATCAGCACATGTGCCTGCGCAAGTCGATACTGTTCTGGCAAGGGGCCCTGCAGCAAGGCAGCCAGTTGGTCAACTCCAACGGCTTTGGGCAAGGCTCGGGGTAGTTTGGGTGTTTTAAGTCCCAAGGCGGGATTGACTTCAATTTGACCGGCATCAAGCAGAAAACCGAAAAACCCTCGCCAACTGGATGCCATTCGGGCCAGGCTGGACGGTGCCGAACCACCGGCATGCCGTTTGACCAGGATGGTTTTCAGTGCGCCGACAGACACAGTAGCCAACGAGCCTTCAATGAATGACAGGTCTCGCCTGACGGCGAGGACCGAGTGTTCGCTGTAACGACGCTCCAGACGAAGAAAGTCCAGATAGCGTTGAATCAAGCGGTCGTTGTTTGAAGGCGGCTCAGTGCTGCGCATGCGGTTTCAGCCAGCGTGTTGAGAAAGTCGGTTTCCAGGGTGGGCGAAAAACGGTCTTTGTCGGGTGAGCCGAAACCCAGACAACCAAAAGCTTCCGGGTTGATACCAACGCGCAGCGGGATCAACACCACGGAACGTGGGGCCACTTCTTCGCCCTGAAATACGGACAAGGTGGGCGCATTCTCGGCAAAACCGCAGTAAAGCGATTGCATGTTGCTGACGAGGACTTGATCATCTTCGCTGACTGCGTCGCCTTGATTCCACAACTGCAAACGAACGATGGGGACCACGAATTGTTTCTTGATTTGCTCAACAAGCACAGCAGGCAGATCAACCGCGTTTTTAACCGTTAACAGGGAACGGGTGATCGTTTGCAGGTTGTTGATGATGGCCTGGTTTTCAACGGCGGCATGGGTCATTTCAACCATGCGGTGCTCTAGCAGCTTGACCTTTTCCCGCATGGTTTGAACTTGGCGTTCGTGCAGGGAAGCCACATTGCCTGAGCTTTGTTCTGGCAACTTGATGAAAGCCAGAATACCCGGGTTTCTGATGAGAAAATCGGGATTGGCTTTTAAAAAGTCGGCGACTTGAATGGCCTCATCGGTCATATGTAAAACTCTCCTTCGAAAACTGTTTGTGCGGGACCAGTCATTAGAACATCGCTTTCAGGCTGGCCACTCCATTCAATGGTCAGCGTACCACCCGCTTTTACAACGTCCACCTGCTCGGCGATCAAGCCCATTTTCATGCCAATTACGGCTGCTGCGCACGCTCCGGTGCCACATGCCAATGTTTCACCGACACCGCGTTCATATACGCGCAAATGCACCCGACTGCGATCTACAACGTGAAGAAAACCAACATTGACGCGTGCCGGGAAACGAGGGTGCGATTCAAGGGTTGCGCCAAGGTGTTGCACCAACGCATTGGATGCTGGCTGGTCGAGCAACACAACCACATGGGGATTGCCCATGGAGGCTACGCCAACCCACAGTTCGTCAAGATCGGCCCCGGAATCAACGGGAAGTTTGTACTGTGTCAGACCACCAACCTTGCGAGTGGCCAAACCTTCCGATACAAAAGGCACTTTGGCAGGATCAAACTGCGCCGGACCCATGTTGACCTTGACCCAGTTGTGTTTGATCAGCTCGGGGTGAATGATGCCGGCAAGCGTTTCAACGGTGATCTGGTTTTTCTGGGTCAAGCCCTTGTCGAACACATATTGGGCAAAGCAGCGTGCGCCATTTCCGCACTGCTGCACCTCCTGCCCGTCGGCATTGAAGATGCGGTATTTGAAATCGGCCAGAGTGGACGATTCAACAACAAGAACCTGATCTGCCCCAATACCAAAATGACGATCAGCAAGGCGTTTGATTAACGATGGAGTTAAATCAAGCTGGCCTGCGCAATTATTCAAGACAACAAAGTCGTTGCCTGCGCCGTGCATTTTTGTGAACTTCAAGGTAGTGGATGAATTCATCGCTGTATAAAAAAGGGCGAACCCGGTGATCAAGCCATCAGTATATTCTGGACTCGCCGTCGGGGCGGGTTTTGAATCGTTTGTGCAACCACAAGTATTGGGGAATGTTGTCTTTCACCCATGCTTCAATGTGGTGGTTCATGGCTTGGGTCGATTCCGTGTCATCTTCAGTCGGAAAACCAGGCAAGGCTTCGTGAATGCGAAGGGTGTAACGCCCGTCGCTGTAGCGTGTGGTGACAGGCACCACTTGTGCCTTGAGCATTCTGGACAAACGGGCCACTGCTGTGACCGTTGCCGCTTTGACGCCAAAGAAGGTGACAAAAACAGAATCGCGTTCACCGAAGTCCATGTCGGGCAAGTAATACAGGGGCCGGCCTTTCTTCATTGCTGCGAGCAACGGGCGAACCCCCTGCTGACGAGACAACAGCATTTGATTCCCAAACTTTGAGCGCCCCCGGAGAATCAGTTCATTGAGTACCGGGTTCTTCTGGTTGGAATACATGGTGACCATGTCGACTTCCAGGCTCAAGCGGCTCCAGGCGGCATCCAGCCCCAGAAAATGGGGTGCCAGAAACAAGGTGGTAGCTCCGCTGGTGAATGCTTGCAGTGCCTCGGGGTTTTCAATGTGTACGCGATCGCGAACAACCGCTTCGTTGCCCGCCCACAGCCAGGCACGATCCAGAAATGTGCGCAAATAAAAGTAAATGTGCGCAACCACCCAATGAAGACGCTGAAGAATTGATGATTCTGGAAAACACAATGAAAGATTTGTTAACGCCACTACGCGCCGTTCGCGGGCGAAGATCAAGATCAGTACGGTTAGAGAGGCGGAGATCAGTGTGGCCAATGTGCGATAAAATGCAAAGGGCAAACGCCCCAGTGCAAACCAGATGGTGATTAAAATTTGAGTCACGTTATTCCTTATTGCCCTTTGGGTGCCTTGAATCGCTCGTAGCCCCAATAATACTGATCGGGATGTTTCAGGATAAGCTTTTCCATCTCCGCATTGATCTGCGTGGCGGCTTCAACAGGGTCTGAACTCAGTTGGTCCGGCCCTGCATACAATTCCAGCCGAAAGCCCTGCCCCGCTGGTTTTCGAATCCCCACGGCGAGCACAATCGCCGCACCGGTGGCTTGCTGCAGACGGCTGGGCAAGGTCATGGTGTAAGCCGGCTGACCGAACATGGGGGCCCAAACACCTTCGCCTGCCGAGGGAACCTGATCAGGCAACATGCCAACAGCTTCACCACGTTTAAGTGCTTTCAACAAAATTTTGACGCCGCCCAGGTTGGTGGGGGCCAAAGCCACGTTGTCGCGCGCGCGGCTGCCTTCGATTATTTCCTGAAGTTGTGGTTTTCGATTTGGCCGATACAACACGGTGATGGGTGCCCGGGTTGAAAAAACCTGGGCTGTTGATTCAAAACTGCCCATGTGAGGTGTCAGGAAAACAATGCCTTTACCCTTTGCCTGCGCCTGTTCAATCACTTCCCAATTGCATATTTCGGTTCGCGAGGCAGCGCCCAACACTGAGGAGTTTCCCCACAAGTACGGCAGCTCAAGCAAGGCCATGCCTGCGTGTTTAACTGAACCTTGCACGGCCCATAATCGCAATGCTTCATTATTCGGAAATGCGATTCTGGAGTGCACATCAATTTTCCGGCGGTAGCTGGCAGACAAGCCATAAACAGCCCACCCTAGCAAGGCACCGAAAGCATGCAGCGCACCAAGTGGCAAATTAGACAGGGCGTTGAATAGAATTTTGATCATGTGGCAGATTGTAACCAGTCCGGGCTTTGCCTTTGTCGCCAAATGTTGTATATTTCTTGAGTTCGCTGAGTTAAATGACAACTTGCGGGGCGAACTAAAACAAATCCGCTAAAGCGTCGCCGGGCTTCAAACGAACAAGGCGGCAGTTAACCCTTTGTTTATTTGGAGCTTTTTTAATGTCAAATGATTTCCTCTTCACTTCTGAATCCGTTTCAGAAGGGCACCCTGACAAGGTTGCCGATCAAATTTCCGATGCTATTCTGGATGCGATCCTCGAACAAGACCCTACGGCACGTGTGGCTGCTGAAACCCTGACCAACACAGGCTTGGTGGTGATGGCAGGCGAAATTACCACCACCGCGCAAGTGGATTACATTGATGTGGCCCGCGATACATTAAAGCGCATTGGTTACGACAACGGCGACTACGGAATTGATTACAAAAGCTGCGCAGTCATGGTGTGCTACGACCGCCAAAGCCCGGATATTGCCCAAGGCGTTGACAAGGCCCATGACAATGATCTGGACCAAGGTGCCGGTGATCAAGGCCTGATGTTTGGCTATGCCGTGAACGAAACCCGTGAATTAATGCCCCTTGCGATCAGCCTTTCGCACCAGTTGGTGCAGCGCCAAAGTTTGCTGCGCAAAGATGGTCGCTTGCCTTGGCTGCGGCCGGATGCAAAATCGCAGGTCACCATTCGTTACGTGGACGGCAAACCCGATTCGATTGACACGGTGGTTTTGTCCACCCAGCACTCGCCTGACATTGCATTGGCCACGCTGCGTGAAGCCGTGATTGAAGAGGTGATCAAGCCGGTATTGCCCAAGGAATTGATCAAGGGCAACATCAACTTTTTGGTGAACCCGACGGGCCGATTCGTTATTGGTGGCCCACAGGGTGACTGTGGCTTGACTGGCCGAAAAATTATTGTGGACACCTACGGTGGTGCGGCGCCCCACGGTGGCGGTGCATTTTCTGGCAAAGACCCATCGAAAGTTGACCGCTCCGCAGCCTATGCAGGCCGTTACGTGGCAAAAAACATTGTGGCAGCTGGCTTGGCCGAGAAATGCCTGGTGCAGGTGAGCTATGCGATTGGCGTGGCCCGCCCCACTTCCATCATGGTGAACACTTTCGGAACTGGCAAAATTTCTGACAGCGCAATCACGGAACTGGTGAGCGCCCACTTTGACCTGCGCCCCAAGGGCATTGTTCAAATGCTGGATCTGCTGCGCCCGATTTATGCGAAAACTGCGGCTTATGGTCACTTTGGCCGTGAAGAGCCCGAGTTCAGCTGGGAGCGCACCGACAAGGCAGAGGCCTTGAGGGTTGCTGCCGGTATTTGAGCAAGCTTTAAATACGGGTTTGCAGAATTGGGGGAAGGCGGGTTGAGGCAGATCAACTTGGCCTTCTTGCCGGAACCCTGATACAATTTAGCCCGTTCGAGGAGCGTTGCGACACACCCATGCATTTTGGGGTGCTAGGCTCGAACAAGAAACAACCAACGGCGCTCACGCTTCTTTCTTTATGAACTTTAAAAAGGAGGGCGTGATGAACGCCATTGCAAAACCTATTACCGCTACCGGCGAAAACGATTTTTTCGTAGCCGACATCAATCAGGCCGACTTTGGCCGCAAAGAAATCGCGATTGCAGAAACCGAAATGCCTGGCTTGATGGCCATTCGCAGGGAATTTGCTGCGTCTCAGCCTTTGAAAGGCGCTCGCATTACCGGCTCACTGCACATGACCATTCAAACAGCCGTGCTGATTGAAACTTTGGCAGCATTGGGCGCTGAAGTACGTTGGGCTTCGTGCAACATTTACTCGACACAAGACCATGCAGCAGCTGCGATTGCTGCTGCCGGCGTTCCTGTGTTTGCGTTCAAAGGCGAGTCGCTGACAGATTACTGGAACTTCACCCACCGCATTTTCGAATGGGCTGACGGTGGTTATTCCAACATGATTCTGGACGATGGCGGCGACGCAACCATGTTGCTGCACTTGGGCACCAAGGCCGAGAAAGACACTAGCGTGTTGAACAACCCGGGTAGCGAGGAAGAAATTTGTTTGTTTGAATCCATCAAGCAAACCCTGAAAAAAGACTCCACCTGGTATTCCAAGCGCCTGAAAGAAATCAAGGGTGTGACTGAGGAAACCACGACTGGTGTGCACCGTTTGTACGAAATGCACAAGAAGGGCGAATTGGCCTTCCCCGCCATTAACGTGAACGATTCTGTGACCAAGTCGAAGTTCGACAACCTGTACGGTTGCCGTGAATCACTGGTGGACGGTATCAAGCGCGCAACCGATGTGATGATTGCCGGTAAAGTGGCCGTAGTTGCCGGTTATGGCGACGTGGGCAAGGGTTCTGCCCAAGCTTTGCGTGCATTGTCGGCGCAAGTTTGGATTACAGAAATTGACCCGATTTGCGCATTGCAAGCCGCGATGGAAGGCTATCGCGTGGTGACCATGGATTACGCTGCAGACAAGGCAGACATTTTCGTGACCGCCACAGGAAACAAAGACATCATCACCCACGATCACATGGTCAAAATGAAAGACCAGGCGATTGTTTGCAACATTGGTCACTTCGACAATGAGATCGACATTGCCAGCGTGAAGAAGTACCAGTGGGAAAACATCAAACCGCAGGTTGATCACATTATTTTCCCTGATGGCAAACGCATTATCATGCTGGCGGAAGGCCGCTTGGTCAACCTGGGCTGCGGCACCGGGCACCCATCGTTCGTGATGTCGTCAAGCTTTGCAAACCAGACGATTGCACAAATCGAACTGTGGATGCACACCGACAATTACCCAGTGGGCGTGTATGTATTGCCCAAACACCTGGACGAAAAAGTAGCCCGCCTGCACTTGATGAAAATTGGTGCTCAGTTGACAGAACTGAGCCCAGCGCAAGCAAGCTACATTGGCGTGAAACAGGACGGCCCTTACAAGCCTGACCACTACCGTTATTAATCAGGAATTGACCTACCTTTGCGCGCTGACTTAGCCTTGGTTGAAAAAGGCCTGTGCCCCTCAAGGGCGCAGGCTCAAGCTTTAATTGAACAAGGGAAAGTGTTGGTGCGCAGTGGCGCAGTAAAGGCACCTGTCGTTGTAAAAAAAGCATCGCAGCAAATTGAACCCTTCATGACACTGGAATTGATTCACTGCGATGCCCCAAATTTTGTTTCAAGGGGTGGATTGAAGTTGCACCACGCCCTTGAACACACCCGAATCGAAGTGAATGGCAAAAAGTGCTTTGACCTGGGGCAATCCACGGGCGGCTTCACCGACTGCCTGCTGCAACGCGGTGCACGCAGTGTGGTGGGGATTGATGTGGGCAAAGACCAGTTACACCCCAGCCTGAGAAATCACGTCGCTGTGCATGCGCTGGAGGGCATCAACCTGTACAAGGTCAAAGCCGATGAACTGGCGCAGGACATTGCAACCGCGAAACCCGAATTTGTTCCGTTTGAACTGGCTGTGGCTGATCTTTCGTTTATATCCTTGCGAAAGGTGTTGCCCAATGTGGCGGCTTTGCTACCAGTGCAATGCGAAGGTCTATTTTTGGTCAAACCGCAGTTTGAACTGGGTCCGGAGCACATTGGAAAAAACGGCTTGGTCAAGAATCTTGAAGGTTTGATTGAGCAGTTAGAAAATGATGTAAAAACAAGCTGCGCCCAACTGGATATGCAAGTGCACGATTTTTTTCCTTGCGAACTAAAAGGCGGCGATGGCAATCAGGAATATTTTGTGCACGCAGTGAAAATGAACACTGCTGCGAACCAATAAATTTGTGAACCGACACACCATGATGAACATCAGCTTTGAATTTTTCCCTGCAAAAACTGAAGAGGGCGCAGAAAAATTGCGCGCGACGCGGGCACTGTTGTCTGAACGCAAACCCGAATTTTTCTCGGTGACCTTTGGCGCTGGCGGCACCACACAGGACGGCACACTGTCGACGGTGCTGGAGATCAAGGCCGCTGGCGAAGAAGCTGCACCGCATTTGTCATGCGTAGGTTCATCGAAAGAAAAAGTACGGGCACTTTTGACGCAGTACAAAGAGCACGGAATCAAGCGCATCGTGGCGCTACGGGGCGATTTGCCTTCTGGCATGCTGGAAACAGGGTCATTTCGCTACGCCAGCGAGTTGGTCGAGTTTATCCGCCAGGAAACAGGCGATCATTTTTTCATTGAAGTGGCCGCTTACCCTGAAACCCATCCACAAGCCAAAAGCCCGGCAGCCGATGCGGACGCATTTGTGCACAAAGTGAACTGTGGCGCGAATTCTGCAATTACACAGTATTTTTTCAACCCGGACGCGTTCTTGTATTTCCGCGATCAGGTGCAAAACCGGATTTCGATTCCACTGATCCCGGGAATCATGCCCGTGACCAATTTCAGTCAGCTGGCGCGTTTCTCGGATGCTTGCGGCGCGGAAATTCCACGCTGGATGCGCAACCGTTTGCAGCACTTTGGTGATGACCGTGAATCGATTCGTTCATTCGGGCTGGAAGTGGTGTCAAACCTGTGTGAAACGCTGATCCGCGAGGGCGCACCCGGCCTGCACTTTTACACCATGAACAACGCCCAGCCCACATTGGCGATTCTGGATCGAATTGGCTATTGATCAAGTTTGAGAGCAGGCAATCACCGCCTGCTCGGTAACAACATGATCGAGCAGTTGGTCGTGCGGCTCGGCGAAATTCTCCGGCAGCTCGGTGTTGGCATAGGCAACACCCACGGTGATCGGCTTCGTGGTCAGGCTGCTGAGGGTTCGGTCGTACCAACCAGCCCCATAGCCCAAGCGTGCGCCGCTGCGGTGAAAAGCCACGCAGGGAATTAACAGCACATCGGGTTGCACCCAGTTTTTTATCTTCGGCACAGCAATGTTGTAACGCCCCGGCTCAAGCTCCTGCCCTTGCGCAAACTGCGCAAAACCCAGCACGGGGCCTGTTGGCGACTCGCAACACACCGGAAGTGCCCATTCAAAATTTTGAAGCGCTGGATTACCCGTGATACAGAGTATGTTGGGTTCGCCTTGAGTGGGATAGAACAACCCCACGGTGCAGGGCTTGAAGGTTTGGAGTAGAGTTAGCAAAGACGTGGATATTCCCCGCCCCAAGGCGGTAATTTCATCAGCCGCCAAATGCGTTCTATATGCCAAGGCGTTTTGCCGCAACGACTTTTTCATGACAGGAACAATGACAATTTTTCACCATATTTCACGTTGGACAGCGCCCCCTATTCTGGCGCTGGGTTTGCTTTGTCAACCTGCACTGGCTGACACTCAAACAGAGGGAGAATTGGTCAAACAAATCAGGGAGGCCTATTCTGAGGGTGCTTATGACAAGTTTACCCGCTTGTCTTCCCAGTTGCCGCAGAAAAGCATTTTCAGACCCTACGTGGACATTTGGCAGTTCCGTTTCTTTCAGAAGGGCATGGAAAAACAATATCCGGATCAAGAAATTGTTTGGCAGAAAACCGAGGTGATCCCTCTGCTGAATTCCTACGAGAATAGTTGGCCCGCCGAAAGTTTGCGACGCGACTGGCTTGAGCAGCTGGCACGCACCGCACAATGGGAAGAATTTGCAGAACAACGCAAATTGTTGCGCTACAGACCCGACCAAGGCGTTGAGTGCGCAGACCTGATGTACGCGGCAGAACAGGGGCAACTGGTTCGGTACAAGTTGAATGCGGTAATTGGCTTTGAGAAACGCCTGCCAAAAACCTGCCGGGTGTTGCTGAAAAACCTGTACAAGGTGGGCGGAGTCAGCGCCCAAGACCTGGACAAACATGTGCTGCACATGGTGGCCAGCAACCAATTGAGCAATGCGATCAAGTTTGTTGATGAATTCGATGACACTGCGTGGGGCAAGGCGATCAGCAGCGCCGCATTGAAGAAGGCCATTTTCAATCCTGAAACATATTTGAAATCACCTGCCGCGGATGCATCAACAGACCTGTATCTTGCGAGCGCTTTGACGCGCCGTGCCGTTGACGATTTTGAAACCGTGGCACGGCAAATTGAGCAAACTTACGCTGGCAAATTGTCGCCTGCTTCCGAACAATGGTTGTGGGCCCATGTGGGTTATCGTGCAGGCCTGGTGTGGAACCGGGATGCACTGTCCTACTTCAGGCGCAGCAACCCGGACGTGATGAGCGCTGAGCAACAGGAATGGAAGGTACGCTCGGCCTTGTTGCTGGAGGACTGGCCCTCTGTGCTGCAAGCCAGCAACGAACTAAGCCCGCCGCTGAAAGAAGACAAAGCATGGGTGTACTGGCGAGGCAGGGCTTTGGCTGCCAACGGCAAACATGCTGAAGCCCGTCAGGAATGGATCAAGGCGAGCAGCCCGTTTTCTTTTTACGGCAAGCTGGCCCACGAAGAATTGGGCGACACGGTGACAGCCCCAAGACGCCCGGAATTGCTGACCGCAGCTGAGCTGGATGCTGCCAAGAAGAACCCCGGGTTGATCCGTTCGCTGGCTTTGTACGATGCCGGTTTGCGAACTGAAGGTTTTTGGGAGTTCAACCTGCAGGTTGCGCAAATGAACGACCGGCAATTGTTGGCGGCTGCAACTTGGGCGGAACGCAACCAACTGTACGACCGGGCTATTGCTGCGGCGGATCGAACCGAAATTGAACACGACCTGGGTTTGCGCTACCTGACACCGTTTCGCGACAATATGCGTGCCAAAACACGGGAAGTCGGTGTGGATGAGTCGTGGGTATATGGCCTGATTCGTCAGGAATCACGCTTTGTAACCATTGCCCGCTCTGGCGTGGGCGCCAGTGGTTTGATGCAGGTGATGCCAGCCACCGCCAAATATGTTGCACGCAAAATCGGTTTGTCCAGCTTCAAACCCGCAGACATCACCGAAATTGAAACCAACCTGACCTTGGGTACAAGCTACCTGAAAATGGTGTTCGAGCAACATGACCAGTCACCCGTGTTGGCTTCAGCCGGATACAACGCAGGGCCAAGCCGCCCTTCCCTGTGGAAACGCAGGCTGGGTGACCGGCAAATTGAAGGGGCTATTTTTGCAGAGTTGATCCCTTTTGACGAAACCCGGGGATATGTGAAAAACGTGATGTCCAATACGGTGGCTTATTCCCTGCTGTTGAACAATGCATCGACCCCTTTGAAACAAAGACTCGGTATCATCTACGGATCCAAGTAATTAGGTAAATGTTGTTGCCATGAGTAAAATAAAAAATGTGTTGGTGATCGGCGGTTCGGGCTTTATCGGGCAGGCTGTGTGCAATCAATTGGCCCAGGCTGGCCACAGAATTACTGTACCGACACGTCGGTACGAGAAAGCAAAGCACCTGCTGCCCTTGCCCACCTGCCAAATCGTTGAAGCCAATATTCACGACAGGGCTACATTGGGCCGACTGGTGACAGGCCAGGACGTTGTGGTCAATTTATTGGGCGTGCTGCACAGCAAACCTGGCAAACCCTATGGGCAAAACTTCCGGGTGAACCACGTGGAGTTTCCAAAAGCGCTTTGCGCGGCCATGTCCAAACATGGCGTGAAACGAATCATTCACATCAGTGCATTGGGCGTGGGTGTTCAAAACCCGGCGCCTTCGATGTACTTGCGCTCAAAAACCGATGGCGAAACTGTGGTGAAAGACAGCAGCCTGGCCTGGACCATGCTCCGCCCGTCTGTGGTGTTTGGACGAGACGACAACTTCCTGAACACCTTCGCCAAACTGGCCAAACTGCTGCCCGTTATACCCTTGGCGGGTGCCGATGCACGTTTTCAACCAGTGTCAGTTGGCGATGTGGCCAAAGCGGTAATGGCCTGCATCGAAGACCCGGGCAAGGAAACCGTCCACAACACCTACGATTTGGTGGGCACCGAGATTTTCACGCTGAAAGAACTTGTGCAATTGTCAGCCCGCGCGGTTGGAAAAAATCCATTGGTATTCGGCATTCCCGATGCAGCCGCCAAATTACAAGCTTTCCTGATGGAACTTGCTCCCGGCGAACCGTTAATGAGCAGGGACAATGTCGATTCCATGAAAATTGACAACATTCGTACCTCTGGCCGCCCATTCCCCTTGCCCAACCATGAATGTTTATCGGTCGTGGCCCACGAATACCTTCGGGCAAAACATTTGCCGTCGGATCTTGATGAATTTAGGACCCGCGCACACCGTCGGGACTAGCCCTTAAGCCTTGATTCGTCGTACAATTTCGCTTTGCACAACGCAGCCGCACGTCGACCGATTGGCTGCGTTTGTTTTTACAGCACCGCATTTTGCCCTAGCATCGCCAAAAGAGAGTTTTACCGTGACTGACCACCTGATGAAAACCTATGCCCGCCAGCCAATTGCCTTTACCCATGGCGATGGTGTATGGCTGTGGTCAACCGATGGCAAAAAATACCTGGATGGCCTGGCGGGTATCGCAGTGAACGGACTGGGGCACAACCACCCAAAACTGGTGAAAGCAATTGCCGAACAGGCTGGCAAGCTGATTCACACCTCGAACCTTTACGGCATCGTAGAACAGGCTGACCTGGCCGATCGCCTGTGCGAAATTTCGGGCATGCAGGAAGCTTTTTTCTGCAATTCCGGTGCGGAAGCCAATGAAGCTGCCATCAAACTGGCGAAATACTACGGCTACAAAAAAGGCATTGAAAACGCGAAAATCATTGTGATGGATCGCGCGTGGCACGGCCGCACCTTGGCCACACTTGCCGCAACAGACAGCCCGAAAGCCAAAGTTGGCTTTGGTGACCTGCCTGGCGGTTTCGTTCGCGTACCCTATAAAAACTTTGCGGCCATTGAACAAGCTGCCGATGAACACCCGGAAATTCAGGCTGTATTGCTGGAAGTACTGCAAGGCGAGGGCGGCATTAATGTTGCCGATACGGAATACCTGCAAGCATTGCGCAAACTGTGCACGGCCAAAGGCTGGCTGTTGATGATTGACGAGGTACAAAGCGGAATTGGACGCACTGGCAAGTGGTTTGGTTACCAACACGCGGACATTCAACCCGACGTAATCACCTTGGCAAAAGGCTTGGGGTCGGGCGTGCCAATCGGCGCTTGCCTGGCTGCCGGGCCGGCTGCAGGCGTACTTACACCCGGAACACACGGCACCACTTTTGGTGGTGGCCCACTGGTTTCGGCCGCAGCCCTGGCGACCATTCGAATTATGGAAGAAGAAGGCCTTCTGGAACACGCCGAGCAAATGGGCCAGTTGATTCGCGCCATTTTGTCGCGTGAACTGGCAGGAATAGCAGGGGTGAAAGACATTCGCGGCCGCGGCCTGATGGTGGGTGTTGAATTGTGGAAGCCTTGTGGCGAGCTGGTTGCTATTGCACGCGACAAAGGGCTGATCATCAACGTGACCCGAGACAATGTGGTGCGCTTGTTGCCGCCATTGGTGATTAAAAAAGAAGAAGCAGAGACGCTGGCCATGGAACTGGCCCCACTGATTAAAGCGTTTCTTGAACAATCCGCATAAGGAGGAACCGGCCTGCCAGGCAAGCCGGTCTACAAAAATGCCTATCAAACATTTTTTGCAGTTCAACGACATTTCGAAAGACGAGTTCGAGTACTTGATGCAATCGTCGCGGGATGTGAAAGCGCGGTTCAAGCGTTACGAGCCTTATTACCCGATGCAAGACCGCACGCTGGTGATGATTTTCGAGAAAGCATCCACGCGCACGCGCTTGAGTTTTGAAGCGGGCATGCACCAGCTAGGTGGCTCGGCCATTTACCTGAACACCAAAGATTCGCAGTTGGGTCGTGGTGAACCAGTGGAAGACGCGGCGCAGGTCATTTCTCGCATGTGCGACATTGTGATGATTCGCACTTACGAGCAGGAAATTATTGAACGTTTCGCGGCCAACAGCCGTGTCCCAGTGATCAACGGCCTGACCAATGAATACCACCCCTGCCAGATTTTGGCGGACATTTTTACATTCATTGAACACCGTGGCAGCATTCAGGGCAAAACCGTGGCATGGGTAGGCGATGGCAACAACATGTGCGCCACGTGGCTGCAAGCTGCGGAGCTGCTGGACTTCAAGGTAAACATTTCCACGCCCAGCGACTACAACATTGACCCGGCAAAAACCAACATCAAGGGCACTCACCACGAATGGTTTGAAGACCCGATGGACGCCTGCAAAGGTGCTGATTTGGTGACCACCGACGTGTGGACCAGCATGGGGTTTGAGAATGAGAACAAGGCACGCCGCCGCGCGTTTGCAGACTTTCAGGTGGACACAGAAATGATGGATGTGGCCAACCCGGAGGCGCTGTTCATGCACTGCCTGCCCGCCCACCGTGGCGAAGAAGTAGCGGCCGAAGTCATTGACGGGCCAAAAAGCGTGGTGTGGGACGAGGCAGAGAACCGCCTGCACACGCAGAAAGCCCTGATGGAATTCCTTTTGTTGGGCCGCAGATAAGCGGACCTGTAACAACCCTTTTTGAATCGAGAACCATGAGCGACATCAACAAAGTAGTACTGGCCTATTCAGGCGGTTTGGACACCTCAGTCATTCTGAAATGGCTACAAGACAATTACGGTTGCGAAATCGTAACTTTCACGGCCGACTTGGGTCAGGGTGAAGAACTGGAACCGGCGCGCCAAAAAGCATTGAAGTTTGGCATCAAGCCCGAGAACATTTACATCGATGACGTGCGTGAAGAATTTGTGCGCGACTTCGTGTTCCCCATGTTTCGCGCCAACACCGTGTACGAAGGTGAATACCTGTTGGGCACATCGATTGCACGCCCCTTGATCGCCAAGCGATTAATCGATATTGCGCGCGAAACCGGTGCTGACGCCATTTCCCACGGTGCAACCGGCAAGGGAAATGACCAGGTTCGTTTCGAGTTGGGTGCTTATGCGCTGATGCCTGGCGTGAAAATTATTGCCCCCTGGCGCGAATGGGATTTGCTGAGCCGCGAGAAACTGCTGAAGTACGCAGAAGACGCTGGCATTGAAATCGACATGAAGCACAAGAAAGGCGGCGCGCCCTATTCCATGGACGCCAACCTGCTGCACATCAGCTTTGAAGGCCGCCACCTAGAAAACCCAAGTGCAGAAGCCGAAGAAGCCATGTGGCGCTGGACAGTCAGCCCCGAGGCGGCGCCCGACGAAGCCGAGTACCTGGACATTGAATACGAAAAAGGCGACATTGTTGCCCTGAACGGCAAGAAAATGAGCCCAGCCACGGTACTGACAGAATTGAACCGCTTGGGCGGCAAGCATGGAATTGGTCGCCTTGACCTGGTGGAAAACCGCTACGTGGGCATGAAAAGCCGCGGCTGCTACGAAACCCCGGGCGGCACCATCATGCTGAAAGCTCACCGCGCCATTGAATCGATCACGCTAGACCGTGAAGTGGCCCACCTGAAAGACGATTTGATGCCCCGCTACGCCAGCATGATTTACAACGGCTACTGGTGGGCACCGGAACGTGTGACACTGCAAACCCTGATCGACCACACCCAAAGCACAGTGAATGGCTGGGTGCGTGTGAAATTGTACAAAGGCAACGTGATTGTGGTGGCGCGTGACTCGAAAACCGATTCACTGTTTGACCAGAATATTGCCACATTCGACGAAGACGGCGGCGCATACAACCAGGCCGACGCAGGTGGTTTCATTAAGTTGAACGCCCTGCGCATGCGCATTGCTGCCAACGCGAAACTGAAACGCGGCTAAGCAGGGTTACACGAAAATCGAGCAAAACCGCTGCCTTTGGGTGGCGGTTTTTTTTATGTCTGAATCAAATTGGGTTCAGGTTCGATCAATACCCCATACTTGCGCTGAACGCTTGATTGAACGTGCTGAACAAGTTGCAGTAATTCACTACCCTGCCCCTGCCCCAAATTGACCAAAATCAGGGCTTGCTTGCTGTAAACACCCACACCGCCCAGCACATGGCCTTTCAAGCCACATTGATCGATCAGCCAGCCTGCCGCCAGCTTCTCCATCCCGGGCCCGGCCGGGTAATGCACCAAGTTGGGAAATTGGTCTATCAAGCATTTCACTTGCGCCGTATCAACTATCGGGTTCTTGAAAAAACTGCCGCTGTTGCCCAACACTGCGGGGTCTGGCAACTTTTCGGTACGGATGGCGCACACCGCCTTCAACAGATTCACGGGGGTCAGTTCCCCCAATTCCGCCACGCGTTGCGCCACGTCGCCGTACCCCAACACCGGCTGCCAATGCACTGGCAAGGCAAAATCTACAGCGGTAATGACATAGCGACCTTGCGCAGCATGCTTGAAAATGCTGTCGCGGTAAGCAAACTCACATTCATCCACCGTGAAAGCACGCTCCGACTGCGCATCCAGGTCGAATACATGAACAGCGGACACACGGTCTTTCAGCTCGACCCCATAAGCCCCAATGTTTTGAACAGGGCTGGCCCCTACACAACCGGGAATCAGGGCAAGGTTTTCCAGCCCGCCCCAGCCCATGGCCACAGTCCATTCCACGGTTTGGTGCCAGTTTTCGCCTGCCCGCACCCGCAAATGGTGATGAATACCATCACAACCCAGATACTGACGCCCCTTCAAGGCCACTTTCCAAACAGTGGCATCCACCTGGGCATTGACAAACACAGTGTTACTGCCCTCGCCCAGCAACAGAAAAGTTTGCCCTTCTTGCCTGGCGCGGGCAAAGGCCAGTAAATCGGCCGTATTGACCAGCAAACGGAGTTCGAGAGCCCGTGCCGGTAAACCAAAGGTGTGCAAGGGTTGCAGATCGACGCTGTGGGTGGCAGTGAGGGCTGACATAGGGGGTGGTCTAGCGATTACAATGAGGCATTATGCTTGAAGGAATGAACTATGCCGTCTTTTGATGTGGTCTGCAAACCGGACTTGATCGAATTGCGCAATGCGGTTGATCAGGTCAACAAGGAAATTGGTACCCGCTTTGACTTCAAGGGGTCTGATTCCAAGGTTGAATTGAACGAGAACACCATCATGGTGTATGCCGACGATGACTTCAAACTGGAGCAAGTCGCCGAGATTATTCGCAACAAGTGCGCCAAGCGCAATGTGGATGTTCGCTTTTTGACTTTCGACAAGAAAGAAAAAATGTCGGGCGACAAAATCAAACAAACCGTGACCGTGAAAAACGGGCTGGACAAAGACCTTGCCAAACAGGTGGTCAAGGAAATAAAAGACAGCAAGATGAAGGTGCAAGCCAGTATTCAGGGCGACACCGTGCGCATTCAGGGAGCCAAGCGCGATGACCTGCAAAGTGCCATTGCCTTGCTGAAACAGAAAGTGACGGAAACACCACTGGGTTTCGAAAACTTCCGCGACTAAACGCAACCAAACACATTGATACGATTGAAGGACACGCAATGAGCGCAGACCATTCACATGACCATGATCACCACGATCATCACCATGAGCACGGCCCGGATTGTGGCCACAACCACGATGTGGTGTACAACAAAGTGGTGAAGGCCAACCACAAAGTGGCCTCTGTGCTGCTGCGCAACGCCAAAACCATTGAACTGACATTCGATGAGCGCCAGGAAGTGCCCCACGACGTGAAGGCCACCGATGGCAGCGCCCTGATTTGCCACCTGCATGACACTGTGGAAGTGGGCGACAAACTGGTTTCGAACACCAATGAATGGGCCATTGTGGCAGCTGCGCGAGAAGAACTGTTTGAAGTAACCCGCGGCCAAAAAGGCTTTGAAGAATTTCTGCATGTGGCAGGTTTGAACTTTTGGCCGGTGCAGTTAAACGACACCGGTGCACAGGTTGTGGCCAGCCATGAATGCATGCACATGCTGGAGCATTTTGAGTTGAAGTTCAGTACATTGACCGCGCCCATGCTGGAAATTGTTGTGCCTGAACTGAAGCATCACGATTGCTGCGACCATGAGCATGCTCACGGGCACGATCATGGGCACGCACATTCACATGAGCACAAACACGGCCCGGATTGCGGTCACGAGCACTAAGAAACACCTCTGAGCAGTAAAAAAAGGATTTCCAGGCATGAGAGACGCACAAGCACCCATTACCTTTTTTCGCAAAGACTACAAGGCGCCGAACTATAAAATCAGCCACACTGATTTGACATTCACGCTGAACCCTTCGCGCACCAAGGTGGCAAGCCGCTTGAAATTTCAAGCCTGGAGCGATTCAAACCCGGACAACCTGCCCCTTGAACTGGACGGGGAAGACCTGGAGCTGGAACAGGTGCTGCTCAACGGCGAAAAACTGGACTGTGCGCGCTACACCCAAAGCCCAACCGGGTTGACCATTCACAACCCTGGCCGCGAGGGTTTGCTTGAAATTACGGTTTACATACAACCCGACCAAAACACCCGGCTAGAGGGTTTGTATGTGTCCAACGGCAACTTTTTCACGCAGTGCGAAGCACAGGGTTTCAGGCGTATTACCTACTTTCCCGATCGCCCCGATGTTCTTAGCCAGTTCACGGTCACCTTGATTGCAAACGAAGCCACACACCCCGTCAGCTTGTCCAACGGCAATTTGATTGAAGAAAAGAAACTGGGTGAAGGCTTGCACATGACCCGCTGGGAAGACCCATTTCCCAAACCCGCTTACCTGTTTGCCCTGGTGGCAGGCCGCTTTGTGTGCCAGGAAGAAACCGTGCAAAAAGGCAATGGCAAGCCAGCGCTGCTGCAAGTGTGGGTTGAGCCGGGCAACCTGGACAAAACCGACTTTGCCATGCAAAGCCTGAAAAAGTCGATTGACTGGGATCGCGCACGTTTTGGTCTGGACCTGGACTTAGACCGTTTCATGATTGTGGCCACCGCTGATTTCAATATGGGTGCGATGGAGAACAAGGGGTTGAACATTTTTAACACCAAGTTCGTGTTCGCCAACCCCGAACTGGCCACCGATGTGGACTTTGAAAACGTGGAAAGTGTGGTGGGCCACGAATACTTCCACAATTGGACTGGCAACCGGGTTACATGTCAGGACTGGTTTCAGCTTTCTCTGAAAGAGGGGTTAACGGTATTCCGTGATCAGGAATTTTCTGCCGACATGATGGCCGAAGGACTGGACGAAGTACAGGCTGATTCCGCACGTGCGGTAAAACGGATTGAAGATGTAAAGGTGCTACGCGCAGCCCAGTTTCCAGAAGATGCGGGGCCCATGGCCCACCCGATTCGGCCAGACAGTTATCAGGAAATCAACAATTTCTACACCGTAACCGTGTATGAAAAAGGGGCTGAGGTTATTCGCATGCAGCACACGCTGTTGGGCGAGCAACTGTTTCAACGTGGCATGCAAATTTACTTTGAACGCCACGATGGCCAAGCCGTAACCTGCGAAGATTTTGTAAGCGCCATGGAAACTGCGCTGCAAGAAGCCCACCCCGAACTGGATTTAAAACAGTTTCGCCATTGGTACGCGCAAGCGGGAACCCCGGAAGTATTGGCAAGCTGGAAGCAGGCAAATGGCAAACTTGAACTGACCTTGAAACAAAACTGCCGCCCAACACCGGGACAGACCAGCAAGCCAGCTTTCCACATCCCGGTTAAACTGGGCTTTGTCGACACAGCCAGCGGACAGGACATGCCGTTGGTGCTGGAAAACCATGCCGATGCTTTGCATGGCGACGTACTTGATTTCACTGAGACCACACAAACCTTTGTATTTACCGGGCTGAACAAACCCGTGGTGCCATCACTTCTGCGAGGCTTTTCAGCCCCTGTTGTGCTGCAAACTGCTCACAACACTGATGATTTGATTTTCCTGGCGGGACACGACAACGACCCCTTCAACCGTTGGGATGCCTGCCAAAAAGTGTACGGCAAAGCGATTCTGGACATCTACCTGCAACGCGGGCAAACCGATGGGCCCAACACCCGGGCTGCCGTTCAAATTGCGGGCAACCTGTTGAACGACAAGCAATTGTCGGATGGCTTTTTGGCCTTGGCCCTTCAGCTACCCAGTGAAGGAACATTGCTGGAAGCATTCGATGGACTTGTTGACCCCGTGGCCATGCATTTTGCACGCACCACACTTCGCGACCTGCTGGCGTGCACCTACGCAGCTGAATTCAAAGCCATTTACGAGGCACGCCAAGAACCCGGGCAACGCTATGAATACAACGCTGTAGCCGCAAGCCAGCGTGCACTGAAGAATGTGGCCCTGGCTTACCTGGTGGCCGCAGGTGGGGATGAAGAACTGAATGTGGCAAAAACGCAATATGCCGCATCAAACAACATGACCGACCGCATGGCCGCACTGAGCAATATTGTGCATAACGGACCCGCCAATCCGCCAGAACTGGCGGAGTTTTTTGAACGATTCAAGAACGAGGCACTGGCTGTGGACAAATGGTTCATGCTGCAAGCCACGGTGCCTGCCAGCAATGAAGAGGTTCCAACATTCAAGGTGGTTCGTGACCTTCTGAAGCACCCCGCGTTCACCTTGAAAAATCCCAACCGTGCGCGTTCCTTGCTGGCCGCCTTTGCCATGCAAAACCCAAGCGTGTTCCACAGCCATTGCGGCGAGGGCTACGCCCTGTGGGCAGACTTGGTCATTGAACTGAACACCATCAACCCGCAAGTGGCTGCGCGCATGGCCCGCGGGCTGGATCGCTGGACCAAACTGGTACCAGCCCTGCAGGAAAAAGCGCGTGCGCAGCTAGAAAAGATTTTCAACACCGACAATCTTTCCCCAGACGTGCGGGAAGTGATAGGAAAAGCACTGGACGCCACACCACATTAACTTGAATTGAACAGAGGACACGTAAATGAGCATGAATTTGGCGCAGTACCTTGAACACAATACAGATGCGCACATGGGTGTGTTGATTTTGGCAATTGCCGAGGTGTCGCAGTCCATTTCCGCGGCCGTGCACAAAGGTGCATTGGGTGGTGTGTTGGGCAGCGCCGGTTCAGAAAACGTGCAGGGCGAAACGCAGAAAAAACTCGACATTATTGCCAACGACATGATTCTGGACGCGCTCGCCACAACAGGCGTGGTTGCAGGCATGGCTTCCGAGGAACTGGATGATTGTTCCCCAGTGCCTGGTCATTCTGATCGTCCATTCCTTGTGCTGTTTGACCCGCTGGATGGTTCAAGCAACATTGATGTGAACGTGTCGATTGGCACCATTTTCTCGGTGCTGCCCAACCCGGATGTCGGTGAAATCACCAACGAAAGCTTCCTTCAGCCCGGCACCGAACAACTGGCTGCGGGTTATGTGGTGTACGGTCCGCAAACATCGCTGGTGCTGACATTTGGTAAAGGTGTGGTGGCGTTTACCCTCGATCGTGAAGCTGGCGAGTACATTCAAACCAGCGAGAGCATGGACATTCCTGAGGACACCAAGGAATTCGCCATCAATATGTCAAACCAGCGCCATTGGCATGCACCGGTGCAACGTTACATCGCGGAATTGCTGGAAGGGAAAATCGGCGGGCGGGGCAAGGATTTCAACATGCGCTGGATTGCATCGATGGTGGCCGATGTGCACCGTGTGTTAACCCGGGGCGGCATTTTCATGTACCCCAAAGACCTGCGCGACCCCAACAAGCCGGGCAAACTGCGTTTGATGTACGAGGCCAATCCGATGAGCCTACTTGTAGAACAAGCGGGCGGAAAAAGCTTTGATGCCACCCACCGCATTCTGGACATTCAGCCCACTGATTTACACCAGCGCTGCGCGGTGATGCTAGGTTCAGCGAATGAAGTGCAACGGGTCAGTGATTATCACAAAGACTGATTCGGTCGAACTCAGCGCTTAGTTGCCAAACTTCGCGAATTCACGTTCTGCATCCGCCTTGCGTTTGTACTCGCGTTGTTTGGCATCAATTTCCGCAAGCAGGTAATAATTGTCTTTGGCATACCGCTTGGCAATTTCAGCCTGCTCAATGGCAGGCAAATACGCCTGGCGTGCGTTATACGACTGAGCCAAAGCCATGTGGTGTTCGGCGGGTTTTCGCAAAGCCAGCGCACTTTGTGCCAACAGGTCAAACACCTCGGGCACAGAACGATATGCTTGGGAAAGTTCTTTCAGGTAGGCATCTGATTCAGCAAACAAGCCCAAGCGCTGCAAACCTTCGGCATACAACAAACGCACAGACATATCGCTTCTAAACTCGGTGCGCAACTCGACAAGTTGATCGAGCAAAGCCATTTCCTTCGCATCAAGGGCTGCGCGTTCCCGAATTGGGCGCTCCCCTACTGGGGCTGAAGCCAAAGGCAGGCTGACATCCATAGACATGCGCATTTGCTGGCTTTGCAAAAACAGTGGCACGGTTGTTTTCTTCACAACAGACTGTGTCGATTTGAAGCGCTCAATCGACCTGTTGCTGGCAACAAGTGCTTCCTTTTTCTTGCCCATCGCAGACAACACCAGCGAACGGCCATATTCACGCGCCACTGGGTCTTTAATGCCCTCTTGCTCATTCGGTGACTCAAAGGTGCGCAGGCGATCGGCCAATTGCTGATTGCTGCGTTCGGCAAACACAATGGATTTCACCCTGATTAACTCGAACTCAAGGTCCGCTTGTTGACGGTTTTGGCCAGAACGCCCCTCAAGACCAGCCCTATTCCGAATGTCAGCAATTCGTTCTGTGGTCAAAGGGTGGGTGCGCAAATATGAAGGTGCATTGTTTTCGTACAGGCGCGAGGCCGTTTGCAAACGCCCAAAAAAATCCACCATGCCCTGTGTGTCAAATCCAGCTTGCCGAAGGGTCAGGAAACCCACCCGATCGGCCTCGCGTTCCGCATCACGGGAAAATGCCAGTTGCTGGTCAATCGAATATCCCGCGCCAGCAGCCATCAACCCCGAAGCAGCCTGCGGGTTGGACCCCGCCACCAGCAAGGCAGCGATCATGGCCGCAGTGGCAACCAAACTGGTTTGCTTTTGCTGCCCAAATCGACGGGCAATGTGGCGTTGGGTAACGTGCCCCACCTCGTGCGCCAACACGGAGGCCAATTCAGACTCGGTTTGAGCTGCTGCAATTAACCCGGTGTGCACACCGATATAACCACCGGGCATGGCAAATGCATTCACCGACTTGTCGGTCACGAGAAAAAACTCAAAACTGGAAGGTGATTCCGAAGCTGCCTGAACAATTTTGTTGCCCAACCGGCTGATATAGGCAGTAATTTCAGGGTCGGTATTCACCGCCCCAAATGCGCGATAATCTTTCATGATCAACGCACCCAAACGGCGTTCGTCCTGAACAGACAACTCCGCGTCACCCGCATCACCCAAGCTTGGCAGATTGTTCAACCCATCGGCGTATACCGCAGGCGACAGCGTGGACGACAGCATCAAGGTACTGCACAACACACTCGCAACACTTTTACGAAAGTCAAAACGCATCTTGGGCTTTTTACAGTGATAGTCTGGGTATGATAGCGCGGTGTAAAACAAGTTCAATCAACTTCAAGTTCAGCGCCGTGTTTCTTGCGCAAATAAGCTTGAACCAATCAAGGAAAAGCAGGGGATTACAATATGAACGGATTGACGCATTTTGACCAGGAAGGCAATGCACACATGGTCGATGTGGGCGGCAAAAGCGAAACAGAGCGCAAAGCCGTGGCCATTGGCACCATTCAGTTGGGGGCCCAGGCCTATGCCGTGCTAAAAGCTGGAACCGCCAAGAAAGGCGATGTGCTGGGCGTGGCGCGCATTGCGGCCATTCAAGGGGCCAAACGAACAGCCGACCTGATTCCCTTGTGTCACCCGCTGCCGTTGACACGTTTGGCGGTGGAATTCGAGCTGGTGGATGAGCGGTGTGAAGTCAACTGCACTTGCACTGCCCAAACCGTGGGAAAAACCGGGGTGGAGATGGAAGCCCTGACCGGTGTTCAGGTAGGGCTTCTCACCATTTACGACATGCTGAAAGCGATTGACAAGGGCATGGTGATGACTGAAATCAAACTGCTTGAGAAGCGCGGCGGCAAGAGTGATTTCGATTCAAAGTTGAATTAAGGTACATTTACATTACGGCAAGCAGCTGGAATGTAACGTAGGAAATCGCCGGTCACGTTTGTTACACAACGCCATTGGCCAATTGGAGTAGTTGGAGAAGTGTGGCGAGTGTTAGCGCCAGTCCATGGCACCAAGGCGATAAAGTTGGCGTTGGTCAAGCCTTGGGCAACGGCATTACTCTTGAAGGTGACCTGGATTCGACCGTTAGGAAGTACAGACAAAGTCTCAGAATATTTGCTGTTGGTAGCTACACCTGCCTGACAACCTGCATCGCCAGCGCTTGCTGGCCATACATTACTAGTTGCAGAGTACTCTACGACACCAGTTTTACAAGCTTGCGCCAAATTAACCAGCTCTACAACTTTAGAACGATTCAGGTAATCTTGAAACGCCGGGATGGCAATCGCTGACAGCACGCCGATAATTGCAATACCGATCATCAGTTCAATCAGGGTAAAACCTTTCGACATCGTCGTCCGGCTCAAAGTTTTTTCAGTATTCATTTCAGGGTTCCTCTCACATAAAGAATGGTGTTAAGGCTTCATTCTTCTGTGTTCAGTCCGCATGAAATACCCCCACTTGAGTTAAAAACAAAAACCCCACCATTCAGAGTGAATGGTGGGGTTTCCGGGTTTTAAAGAGCTGGGGCATCGCCCCAAAACACCTTATGCGCCGATTGCTTTTTTCAGCAATTGACCCATGACTGAGGGGTCTTTGGTCACGGTGATGCCGCACTCTTCCATAATGGCCAACTTTTCCTGGGCTGTTCCCTTGCCACCAGAAATAATCGCACCGGCATGGCCCATGCGTTTGCCGGGAGGTGCGGTAACACCGGCGATAAAGCCGACAACTGGCTTCTTCATGTTGTCTTTGACCCACAAGGCGGCTTCTTCTTCGTCGCTGCCTCCAATTTCGCCGATCATGACCACTGCATCGGTGTCGGGATCGTCATTGAACATGCGCATGACATCAATGTGCTTCAAACCGTTCACGGGGTCGCCACCGATGCCCACCGCTGTGGACTGACCAAGGCCAAGTTCGGTCAATTGACCAACCGCTTCGTAGGTCAGTGTACCGGAACGGGACACAACACCAATGCGGCCTTTCTTGTGAATGTGACCAGGCATGATGCCAATCTTGATTTCATCGGGTGTAATTACACCCGGGCAATTGGGGCCCACAACGATGGTTTTGCGACCTTCGCGGCGCATGCGATCACGCACTTCGATCATGTCACGAACCGGAATGCCCTCAGTAATACAAATCACCAGGTCCAGGTCTGCCTCTACGGCTTCCCAAATGGCTGCCGCGGCAAAGGGAGGTGGTACATAAATAACAGATGCATTGGCACCCGTTTGTTTTTTGGCATCCGCCACGGTGCCGTAAATGGGCACACCTTCAAAATCTTCGCCTGCTTTCTTGGGGTTCACACCCGCAACAAAACAGTTTTTGCCATTGGCATATTCACGGCACATACGCGTGTGAAACTGGCCAGTTTTACCGGTAATACCTTGGGTAATTACTTTGGTGTCTTTGTTAATCAGAATAGACATTGTCAAAATCCTTTGTAGTGGCTACCCCAATTCATATGGGGCAGCTTTCAATCGTGTTGGATGGCTGTCAAATACGCTGCACCAAGTGCTTACGCGCCCTTGGTCGCAGCCACCACTTTTTGTGCGGCTTCGCCCATGGTGTTGGCGGCAATGATTGGCAAACCGGATTCAGCCAGAATTTTCTTGCCGAGGTCTTCGTTGGTGCCTTTCATGCGAACAACCAGCGGCACTGACAAACCAACGGCCTTCGAGGCCGCAACCACACCATCCGCGATCACGTCGCAGCGCATGATGCCACCAAAAATGTTTACCAGAATGGCCTTCAGGTTGGGGTTTTTCAACATGATCTTGAAAGCTTCGGTCACTTTCTCGGTCGTAGCACCACCGCCCACGTCGAGGAAGTTGGCGGGCTCGCCACCAAACAGTTTGATGGTGTCCATGGTGGCCATGGCCAAACCTGCACCGTTGACCAAACAACCAATGTTGCCGTCCAGGCTGATGTAGCTTAGGTCGAACTTGCTGGCTTCAATTTCCGCTGGGTCTTCTTCGGCCAAATCGCGCAGGGCAACAATTTCAGGGTGCCGGTGCAAGGCGTTGGAATCAAAGTTCAACTTGGCGTCCAGAGCAATAATGTCGCCAGAACCAGTCAAAATGAGCGGGTTGATTTCAGCCAGGCTGGCATCCGTTTCCCAGAAGGCTTTGTACAAGCCTTGGAACGCCACACGCGCTTTGGCGATCGATGCAGCGGGAATGCCGATTTTGGCGGTCAGGTCGTCGGCTTCAGCGTCGCTAAGGCCAGCCACTGGATCAACGTACACTTTGTGAATCAAATCAGGCGTGTGTTCGGCAACTTCTTCAATTTCCATGCCGCCTTCGCTGGATGCCATCACGCACACACGTTGCGTAACACGGTCTACCACCATGCCAACGTAGTATTCCTTTTTAATGTCTGCACCCTCTTCCACCAGCAAACGGCTTACTTTCTGGCCTTCGGGGCTGGTTTGGTGGGTAATCAGTTGCATGCCCAGAATTTGGCTTGCATAGGTTTTTACATCTGCCAGGCTTTTGGCCACTTTCACGCCGCCACCCATGCCACGACCACCCGCATGAATTTGCGCCTTCACTACCCACACCGGACCGCCCAGTTTTTCAGCGGCGGCCATGGCCTCGTCGATCGAATAACAGGGGTAGCCAGTTGGCACAACCACACCGTACTTCTTCAGAATTTCCTTGCCTTGATACTCGTGAATCTTCATTTGAATTCCTTGCTGGGAAAGTTAATGCAAATCGGCTAGACGCAACAAGGCGGCTGAACTGACAACATTGTAAAGTGGAGAGTGTTTTTTTCGCGTGACAGCGCAAGCGAGTTCTCGAACGTAAAGCCGAGGCAAGGACGAGGCATGGCAAGCATGCTATGAAGGTTTTTATTCATCTCTTTCTTTGCTTCTTGTGTCGTCGAATAACGCTTCGTTATTTAACTAGACTATCACTTCTATGGAAACACATAAGCCGAGTGGGATAATATCACGCATTGGATTTGAACTCTGCGATAATGCGCCGCCAGGCGCGATCAATGTTGCCAAAGTCAAACCCGCGAGATGACAAACCCTTGAAAACTTTGGCTTTCAGGGTCAATAGCCGAGATTGGTTAATCACACTATCTTCGTCAAAAACAGCCGAAAGATCAGAAAGCTTGCGGCGCATGATCCAGTCATAAGCGCGGTCTTCTTCAGACACAAGCGCATCGACAGATTGCTCTTCTGTCTCGATCGATTTGATGTCACCCAAGCCATGCTGACCCAGTTCGGCAGAAATGGCGCGGTCTCCAAAGGTGGAGGCCCTGCGACGAAACAGGCTGAGCTTGAACCGATCATCGGATTGAAATTGATGACTGATAGCCCATTGCACGGCTTCTTCAACTTCTTCAACTTCATAGCCGCGCTGTAACAGCTTGGCTCGAAGTTCGGTTTGACTGTGCTCGCGCCTGGCCAACAATGCAGTGGCTTTGGATTTGGCCGACACCGTGGGTTTTTTGGACCCCACGGGATGACCACTTTGGGTATTACTCGGCGTCTTCGGTTTCATTCTTCTTCTTTGAAACCGGCGCTTTGGCTGCTTCTTCCAACAAACGCACACCCAGTTTCTCGCGAACCTTGTTCTCGATTTCGGCGGAAAGCACAGGGTTGGCTTTGAGGAAATCGCGGGCATTGTCTTTGCCTTGGCCGATTTTCTCGCCATTGTAGGAATACCAGGCACCTGATTTGTCGACAAAACCATGCAACACACCCAGATCAACCACCTCGCCTTCGCGCGAAGTGCCCTGGCCATAAAGAATGTCGAACTCAGCTTGTTTGAAAGGTGGGCTTACCTTGTTTTTCACCACTTTCACACGGGTTTCACTTCCGATTACCTCGTCGCCTTTCTTGATGGCACCAATGCGACGAATATCAAGACGCACAGAGGCATAAAACTTCAAGGCGTTGCCACCTGTAGTGGTCTCAGGGCTGCCAAACATGACACCAATTTTCATGCGGATCTGGTTAATGAAAATAACCAGGCAGTTGGTGCGTTTGATGTTGGCCGTCAATTTGCGAAGGGCCTGGCTCATCAAACGGGCTTGAAGACCAGGCAGGGAATCGCCCATGTCGCCTTCAATTTCCGCTTTGGGCGTAAGTGCGGCCACAGAGTCAATGATGACCAGATCAACAGAACCGGAGCGCACCAATGCATCCACAATTTCCAGTGCCTGCTCACCCGTGTCTGGCTGGGAGATCAGCAAATCAGGCAAGTTAACGCCCAGTTTTGCTGCGTATTGCACATCAAGGGCATGTTCCGCGTCAATAAACGCGCAGGTGCCGCCCAACTTCTGCATTTCGGCGATCACTTGCAAGGTTAAGGTTGTTTTGCCGGATGATTCCGGACCATAAATTTCGACCACACGACCGCGTGGCAAACCACCAATACCCAAAGCGATGTCAAGACCCAAAGAACCCGTGGATACCGACTGGATGTCGTCGATTACCTCGTTTTCGCCAAAGCGCATAATGCTGCCCTTGCCAAACTGCTTTTCAATTTGGCTTAGCGCAGCGGCCAGTGCTTTGACTTTTTCCGAGGACTGGTTCTTTGTTCTTAGATCTTCCATGGTCTGTACCTTCAACTGAATTGAGTTTCGATTTGTGAATTATTGCACAGTTTTTACTGTAAATCTATACAGCCTTTTTGAGTGATACTTTGGACAGTATGGCTAACCCGGCTTGTACCGCCTGATTGCGCACCGCGTCCCGATCACCTTCAAAAACATGATGAAATGCCTCGATGGATTTGTGGCGCACCGCCAAACCCAGCCAGACAGTACCCACAGGCTTGTCTGCAGAACCACCGCCCGGGCCAGCAATGCCGGAAATCGACAGGCAGCAATCCACTCCCAACGCGATCATGCCGCCGTTGGCCATTTCCTTGACACATTCTTCGCTGACAGCACCAAATTGTTCCAGCGTGGATTCCCGCACATACACTGATTTCATTTTGACCCGGTTCGAGTAGGTAATCAGCCCGCCTTCGAACCAGTCGCTGGAACCCGCGATGCTGGTCAGTGCTGAACCCAGCCCTCCGCCGGTGCACGATTCAACAACACCGAGCTTGGCGCCCGATCCATTGAACAGGTCAGCTATTTGTAACAGCAAGGCGTGGTCGGGATTGCTCAAGGTGTTGTGTCCCCGTTGAATCAGTGAACAAAATGAATGTAAATGGCCAAGGCCAGCAATGTAATCAGGGCAGCAACAATGTCGTCGAACATCACGCCAAAACCATTTTTCCAGTGACGATCAAACCATCGTATGGGGGGCGGCTTCACCATGTCAAAAAACCGGAATACCACCACGCAGGCCAGTTGCGCCACCGGGCTTGAAAAGTGGTTTGATGCGATGAACAACACCAGCCAGATTGCAACAATTTCATCCCAGACTATACCGCCATGGTCAATCACGCCCAAGGCTTTTCCTGTGACCTGGCAGCACCAGGAACCCACAACAAACGCTACCAGAATAAGCCATAGCCACTGATTCCCAGACAAATACGGGTCGATCCAAAGGTACAGCAGCCAGCCCATCAAGGTGCCAAATGTACCGGGAAGTACCCAAGCCAAGCCACTGCCAAAGCCCAATGCTAGCAGGTGCGCCGGGTGGGCCAGCATAAAACGCCAGTTTGGGCGCTGTTGCGAGAGTAAATTCAAGGCCTGGGTTCTGCAAAGTGGTTGTAGGATTGTTCAAGCCAACGTTCGGGCCCGGCCTTTTCACGCGCCAACCACACCCCCTTACCTTGTTGCAGGGTGCCAATGCGGCGCGGCCGTGGCTCTATGGATTGTATTGCATTGTGATGGGCAGGTTTGGCTACCCAGCACAACTCGAAATCATCCCCACCTTGCAATGTGGTTGAAACCAGCGTGCCGAGCAATTCCAATGCGTCAGGGCTGCGTGCCAGTTCTGGCCAGTATTCGAGCCACATGGCCTGAATTTCCAGCACTGACAAATTCGCCATCAAACCACTGGAATTGGCAATGTGGCCAATGTCGCCACCCAGCCCGTCTGACAAATCCACACAGGCATTGGCCAAACCATGCAGTTGTTGCCCCAGGCGGATTCTTGTGACAGGTTGTTGCAAAGCATTCAATGCGGGCTGTTTCAAGTGATCAGGCAATGCGGCCAGCAATTGCTCAACCCGCATCAATTCAGATTGCTTGCAACACGCCGCCAATTGCCCCACGCGCTGGTATTGCAGCAACAAACCAAGACGTGCCAAACCGGGGGTACCACTGACCCACACCTCGTCACCTGCCAAGGCATGGGCACGATGAAAACCATTGTGGCCGGCCGGGGCCTGGCCGAATACGGTGATGGAAATGGTTTTGGCCGTGTTGCTTCCCGCCGATGTGGTGTCGCCGCCCACCAAGGGGCAGTTTTCCTGCGCAGCCAGATCAAGCAGGCCCCCAGAAAAACCAGACAACCAATTCTCGTCTACCGAGGGCAGGCTAAGGTTCAAGGTAAAACCGAGCGGTGTGGCACCGCAGGCGGCAAGGTCAGACAGGTTGCAGGCCAGTGATTTCCAGCCCACCCCGTGCGCGGAATCGTCGCTGAAAAAATGTACCCCTTCAACCAAGGTGTCGGTAGAAATGTAAAGCGTGTGGTTCAAGGCTGGCTTTAAAGCAGCGCAATCGTCCCCGATACCGGCCAGAACCGATTCGCCCCTGGACTGAACCAGGTCAGCGAAAGGTTCTTTGAAGTAGCGCGAGATGAGGTCGAATTCCACAACGCCCCTCGCGATTTAGCTGGACTGGACGTTGGACTGTGCTTTGATTTCCGTGTCACGAGCCTGCGCGGCTACTTTGTCGAGCACGCCATTCACAAACTTGAATGCATCGGTACCGCCGAAAGTTTTGGTCAGTTCCACCGCTTCATTGATGACAACCCGATAGGGAATTTCCGAATGGGTATTCATTTCATGGCTGGCCAACACCAGCACTGCTTTTTCAACCGGGCTGAGCTCGCCCCAAGGGCGATCAATGAAAGGCTGTATTTGATGCATTAAATCCTCGAGATGATGCACTGACCCATGCAACAACGATTCGTAATGGTCGCGGTCGGCTTTGTCGAAACCGGGGGCATCACGAATGTGCGCATCAATTTCACCCACATCGCTGGGGTTCAAGAACCATTGGTACAACCCTTGAAGCGCCAACTCGCGCGAACGGCGGCGCGCGTTGCGGGTGTGGCCTTGCCTTTTCCCTGAATCAGGCTTGCGGACTTCACTCATCGTCTTCTGCCTCGTCGTCGTCCACGCCAGGCAGGTTGTCATCCAAAGCCATCATGAGGTTGCCCATTTCAACTGCACAGCGGGCTGCGCTGACACCTTTGTCTTCAATTCGCTCAATGGCCTGGTCTTCCGTGTAGGTGGTCAACACCATGTTGACCACAGGTACGTCGTGTGCCAAGGCCACGCTGGAAACACCGCGCGCACTTTCGCCACACACAATCTCAAAATGGTAGGTGTCGCCCTTGATCACGGCACCCAACGCAATAAGCGCATCGAATTCACCTGAAAACGCCAAGCGCTGCAAGGCAATGGGAATTTCCATCGCGCCTGGCACGGTGATGTGAAGAATGTCTTCGTTCAACACACCCAAACGCAGCAATTCACTGCAGCAGGCAGCCCAAAGGCCGTTGGTGATTTCTTCGTTGAAGCGGGCCTGAACCACGCCCACACGAATGCCATCGCCGTTCAAATTAGCAGGCACACTTCCTGGACTGATGCTCATTTCGTTTCTCCGTTGACATAACCTGACACTTCCAAATCAAACCCGGTCATGCTTGGCATTTTCCGTGGTCGGGACAGCAATTTCATTTTGTTTACACCCAGATCGCGTAGAATTTGCGCGCCGATACCATAAGTGCGAAGGTCAGGGTTTGAGCCCGCGCCCTTGCGCGCCGTGGTACCACGCTGCTCGATGTCGTCGAGGGACGCAAACTGACCCAGCAGGCGGTCAGAAGACACATCACAATTCAGTAACACGATTACTCCCGAACCTTCTTCAACCACTTTCTTCATGGCGGCAGGAATGGAGAACGAGTGCTCGGACAAGTTCACCTCCAGAAAATCGATCAGCGAAGTGGGCTCGTGCACGCGCACCAAAGCCTCAGTGTCCGGATTCAACTGCCCGTACACCAGTGCGAAGTGCGCACTGCCCGTGGGCTTGTCGCGAAAGGAAATGCAATTGAACTGGCCCTGAACGGTGTCGATGACGCGTTCATGCATGCGCTCGATCAGCGATTCTTTGGTGCTGCGGTACTGAATCAAATCGGCAATGGTGCCGATTTTCAAATTGTGTTCTTTGGCAAATTCAATCAGATCAGGCAAACGGGCCATACTGCCGTCGTCTTTCATGATCTCGCAGATCACTGAGGCTGGGCTTAAACCGGCCATGGCCGACAGATCACAACCCGCCTCTGTATGGCCGGCGCGCATCAGCACGCCACCATTGACTGCCGTCAAGGGGAAAATGTGACCAGGTTGCACCAAATCTTCGGGCTTTGAATTTTTGTTCACCGCCACACGAATGGTGTGGGAACGGTCTGCCGCAGAAATGCCCGTGGACACGCCTTCGGCTGCTTCAATGGACACAGTAAAATTGGTGCCATGTGACGAACCGTTTGCTGCCACCATGGGGCGCAGGCCCAGTTCACGGCAACGCGCTTCGGTCAAGGTCAGGCAAATCAGGCCACGGCCGTATTTGGCCATGAAATTGATGGCTTCAGGCGTGACAAAATCGGCCGCCAGCACAAGGTCGCCCTCGTTTTCGCGGTCTTCTTCATCGACCAGAATAACCATGCGGCCCGCGCGCATTTCTTCAACAATTTCGTTGATTGGACTTATTGACATGGCAATGTAAATTCTTGAGGTTGATTTAATGGGCTCTATTGTAAGCCTTCAAGCGCCATTCACGCACGCACAGCAGTAGAAGGACTGCTCCCCAGATGGAAAACCACAGGCGATCGCCCCACTTCGCAAAGAAGGTTTGCCCCAACCGCCCTTCGATTTGCCCCGACCACACCAAAGCCTGACCGGGCGCAGCTTTTTCAACCCAGCGGCCTTTTTCATCCACCAAACCCGACAAGCCGGTGTTGGTGACCCGCAAACCGGGTTTGCGATGTTCGGCCGAACGGGTTCGACCCATCTGGGCATGCTGATCCAGCGCCCAGGATTGCCGGAACCAGGCGAGGTTACTCAAATTCACGAACGCGGTGGGTTCTTGTGTGGAGTTGGCCACCAACCGGGCAAATTCGCCACTGAAAATGTCTTCGTAACATACCGTGGAGGCCAATGCATTGCCTTGAACCATGAACGGTTGCAGTGGGCCAGTACCAGAAGTAAATTCGCCCATGGGCATGTTCAACATGGCCACAAACCACTTGAAACCCAAGGGAATGAATTCACCAAACGGCACCAAATGGCGTTTGTCATGGCGCGTCTTTGGCACCTCAAGGTCCTCGAGTGCCTCGTCGCCCTGAAACATGACGATCGAATTGTAGTAGCGCGGGCCTTCCTGAATCGCCGAGCCCATGATCACGGTGGTGTGGTTTGGTGTGGCAAAGTCGCGAAAACGGGTTTGCCAGTCCACAGGGGTGTCGGTCCACACCAGCGGGTTGACGGTTTCGGGAAAAACAAGCAAGCCACCTGTGCCTGAAAGCTGCTGCTTTGCCACATCGCCCAAGGCAAAAGCCTTTTGCATGTTGAATACAATCAAATCCGGATCAAACTTGATACTTTGGTCCACATTCGTTTGCACACCCACCACAGGCAGCGTGCCGGCACTTTGGGTTGGCGTGGGCAGCTGGATCAGCCCGGCGGTTCCGGCAACAAGCGCACCAAACACGATTGCGGTGCGCAACTGCCGGCCCAACACCATTGAAACCAGCAAATGTCCCAACAACATAAGAATAAACAAAGCCCCATGGTTGCCCAACCAGGGCAACAAGTTGGCGAAAGGGGAATCCACAAACGCATCGCCCAGGCCCAGCCAGGCAAAACCGGTCATGAGAGTGCCGCGCGCCCATTCAAAGAATGTCCACAACGCGGCCCACAACAATGCATTGAACACGGTTGCATTTGGCGATGGATTTTTGGCAAAAAACCGGCAGTAAAGCCACACGGCCAATGCTGAAAACAAAGCCAGATAAAAAGTAAATGCAGCCACTGCCGCCCAGGCCAGCGGGGAAGGCAAACCGCCATAGGTGTGCAGACTGATGTGCAACCACGACACCCCAATGCCATAAGCAGACCAACCGAAAGCCAGACCGGCCAGCCAGGGGCGACTGGTTTTCAGGGCAACCCAAGGCAAGGCGGTGACAAGAACCAGCCCCAGCCACCACCAGGAGACGGGGGCAAAAGACAGCACCCAAGGGGCGCCCAACACGGCGCCAACGACAAGAGGAAACATCAGGAGTGCCTGTCGGTATCAAGGGACTGGGTTGAATTACCGGAATTGTTGTCGTCCGCGTCTGGTTCCATTCGCTGAACCTTTAACAAGTGCACCAAACGCGCATCGGCTCGAAGTATTTCAAAACGCATGGGAAACAATTCGATGACCTCACCACGACTGGGCACATGTGCCAAATGATCGGTCAGTAACCCACCAACCGTGTCGGCATGTTCATTCGAAAATGCGGTGCCAAAAGCTTCATTGAACTGCTCAATCGTCGTCAAGGCCTTCACCCTGTACAAACCAGCCTGGGCGTTTTCCATGCTCACAATGTTGTCGGCGTCGTCATCAAAGTCATATTCGTCTTCAATATCACCCACAATTTGCTCAAGCACATCTTCAATGGTCACCAAACCCGCCACGCCACCGTATTCATCCACCACCAGCGCAATGTGGTTGCGGTTCAAGCGAAAGTCATGCAACAGCACATTCAAACGTTTGCTTTCAGGAATAAACACTGCCGGGCGCAGCATGTCGCGCAACTTAACCTCGGCGTCTGCATGAATTCGCAACAGGTCTTTGGCCAGCAACACGCCGATCACGTTGTCGCGTTCACCATCGTAAACCGGGAAACGGGAATGGGCTTTTTCAACGGCAAAGGCCACAATTTGGTCAATCGAATCCTCGGCGTTGATGGCATCCATCTGGGCACGGGGCACCATGATGTCGCGGGCAGAAAGTTCACTGACCTGCATCACCCCCTCGATCATGGACAGCGCATCCGCGTCGAGCAAATTGCGCTCGTGGGCCTGATGCAGCATTTCGAAGAGCTGTTCCCGGTCTTCGGGCTCGCGAAGAAGGAGCCATGAAAGGCGTTCTAGCAGGCTCCTTTCTTTTTTGTTGGGGGCCTGCGACGGACTCGATTCGGACATACGGGAGGATAAACCTCTACTGAAGGTAACACCCTAAGGATAACCGAAAAAAATGACGAAATCAGGCAGCCGCAATGGGCACCTGCCCACGCAAGGAGTTCGGGTAGGCCTCCACAATATCCAGCTCAACGATTTGCCCCACCATTCTGGAGTTTCCGGCAAAGTTGACAACACGATTGTTCTCGGTTCGACCTGCCAATTCTGCAGGGTCTTTTTTGGAAGGCCCTTCAACCAACACTTTCTGGCGAGAACCTACCATGGACTTGCTGATGCTGGTGGCATGATCTTGGATCGTTTTTTGCAAGCGGGCCAAACGTTTCAGTTTTGTGGCATGGTCCACGCCATCCTCAAGGTCTGCTGCGGGCGTACCCGGACGCGGACTGTACACAAAGGAAAATGAGGTATCAAAACCCACCGCGTTGATCAAATCCATGGTTTTCTCGAAATCGGCTTCAGTTTCACCGGGAAACCCCACGATGAAATCAGACGACAGGGCAATACTGGGTCGAATTTCCCGCAACTTGCGAATAATCGATTTGTATTCCAGCGCGGTATAGCCGCGCTTCATGGCAGCCAGAATGCGGTCTGAACCCGCCTGAACCGGCAAGTGGAGGTGATCCACCAGCTTGGGTAGCCTGGCGTAGGCCTCGATAAGGCGCGGGCCAAATTCCTTGGGGTGCGAGGTGGTGAAACGAATTCGCTCAATGCCCGGTACTTCAGACACATATTCGAGCAGCAGCGCAAAATCGGCAATCTCAGCGGTATCGCCCATTTTGCCGCGGTAGGCGTTCACGTTTTGACCCAGCAAATTGAGTTCTTTCACGCCCTGGTCGGCCAAATCTGCAATTTCCGTGAGCACGTCGTCGAAGGGGCGGGAAATTTCTTCGCCGCGGGTGTAAGGCACCACACAGAAACTGCAATACTTGCTGCAACCCTCCATGATGGACACAAACGCTGAAGCACCTGTATTTTTGGCCAAGGGCAAGTTGTCGAATTTCTCGATTTCAGGGAAAGAAATATCAACCTGCGAGCGATGGGTTTCACGGCGCTTCTGGATTAATTGGGGCAACCGGTGCAGGGTTTGGGGACCAAACACCACGTCCACATAAGGTGCGCGCTCCACAATGGCCCTGCCTTCCTGGCTGGCCACACAACCGCCCACACCGATAATCAGGTTGGGGTTGGATTTTTTCAGGTGCTTCACACGACCCAAATCGCTGAACACTTTTTCCTGCGCCTTTTCGCGCACAGAACAGGTGTTGAACAAAATGACATCGGCCTCTTCGGGGTTGTTCGTGCGCTCCAAACCTTCGGAGTCGCCCAGCACATCGGCCATTTTGTCGGAATCGTACTCGTTCATCTGGCAGCCAAAGGTTTTGATGAAGAGCTTTTTCTTGGAAGTCATGGTTAGCCTGAAAGTTTGCCACCATGAAGCAGACCTGTTTCTGAGCAGAAACAGGAGCCAACACGGGGACGTTGTAAATCGTTGCGCGTTGGGGCGGATTTTACTTGCATCCCTTGCTAAAATGAAGGCTTCGTTGAAAAAACACAGGATTGGTGCGCAGTAATGCCAAATCAAGGTTCCCGCTTTCCAAAATTCCCCGCCTTCCCCAGGCTTCCATCGATCGACGCTGTGCTGGGCGAGGTCGACAAAGCCCTGAAAACCCTGGCGGCCACACCTGTGGCCCAACGCCCCAACCCGGCAGGACGGAATCTGGCACAAAACCACTTGACCGACACCGAAAAAGCGCAAGTGATTGGCCTGATGCGCGTGAACCACGTGGGCGAAATTTGTGCACAAGCGCTTTATCAGGCACAGGCCTTGGCCAGTCGCGATCCGGAAAAAAAAGCACTGTTTGAGCACGCAGCGAAGGAAGAAGCAGACCATCTGGCCTGGACGCAGGAACGGCTTGACCAGCTGGACGCGCGCCCCAGCCTTCTGAACCCGTTTTGGTACGGCGGCGCATTTGCCCTGGGCTTTGTGGCGGGCACACTAGGCGACAAGGTAAGCCTGGGCTTTATGGCTGAAACCGAGAAGCAGGTTGAAAAGCACCTGAATGACCACTTGGGCAGGCTGCCTGCAGGCGACCAGCAATCGCGTGCCATTCTTGAGCAAATGCGGCAAGACGAGATTGAGCATGGACAAACCGCCATTGAGCAAGGGGCAAACAACCTGCCCATGCCTGTGAAGTTGGCCATGACCGCCATGTCAAAGGTCATGACCACACTGGCGCAGAAAATTTAATCTTCAATAATTTCGTGCGTAAACACCAATTCGGCAGTTTTCCCAAGCATGGCGGACGCTGAACAATACTTTTCATGCGACAGCTTAATGGCGCGGTCGACCAGGTTGGGCTTGAGGCCGCGGCCAATCACCTGAAAGTGAAAATTGATCCGGGTGAACACCTTGGGGGCCTCTTCTGCACGTTCGGCGCTCATTTTCACTTTGCAATCACGAATGTCTTGCCCGCTTTTGCGCAAAATCAGCACCACATCGTAAGCAGTACACGCACCCGTGCCCACCAGCACCACTTCCATGGGGCGAGGGGCCAGGTTATTGCCACCACCATCGGGGGCACCATCCATACACAACATATGACCACTTCCGGTGGTGGCCACGAATGACATGCCGGGCAACCCGGACCAACTGACTTCGGCTTCCATAAAACTCCTTCTTTATGATTAATCACTCATTGTGCCGCGCACAATAATTGTTGAATAGAAACTGAAAAACCCCTCTATTTCAAGGCAGACCTAAAAAAAATAACCAACCAGTCACTTTTATAAACAACAACACATTGTTTTTATTAAATATTTTTTTATTGGTTTAAAATTTTATTACAAGTTGCTTTTTTCGGACAAATAAAATCAACTCTTGCGCCGCAACAGAAAATTCTCTAGAATTTGAATTGTAGTCACTGGGATGAACCACGAAACACTTGTCGCAGAGTTTCCTCCTCAGTGCAAAGTTGTCTCCTCCACCCTCCTCCTTTGGTGGATTAAACCCAAGCACCTCACAGTGCTTGGGTTTTTTTTATCCAGAACCTAAAAAAGTTTAACCGAAAGCAAAAAAATTTGCTAAAATCGCGGGTTACCTGTTGGGAGAGCCCCTCGGCTGCCGACCCGCAAGCTAATTGCGGGCTGCATGTACAAGTGGGGAGACAGGTAAAAAGAAAGCACTTTTTTATCTTTAAGGAAAAATCATGAAAACCTACTCAGCGAAACCCGGTGAGGTTAAACAAGAGTGGTTTGTGATCGACGGCACCGACAAGGTGTTGGGACGTGTAGCCAGTGAAGTTGCACGCCGCCTCCGTGGTAAACACAAACCTGAGTTCACACCGCACATCGACACAGGCGACTTCATTGTTGTTGTAAACGCCGGTAAATTGCGTGTTACAGGCACCAAAGGCCTGAACAAAAAGTATTTCCGCCACTCTGGTTACCCAGGCGGTATTTACGAAACGAACTTTGACAAGATGCAGGAACGCTTCCCCGGCCGCGCGCTGGAGAAAGCTGTGAAAGGCATGTTGCCAAAAGGTCCTCTGGGCTACGCGATGATCAAGAAATTGAAGATCTACGCTGAAGCAGAGCACCCGCATTCCGCACAACAACCCAAGCCACTTGAAATCTGAGGTGAACCATGATTGGTGAATACAATTACGGAACCGGTCGCCGCAAAAGCTCAGTGGCCCGTGTTTTTATCAAGAAAGGTACTGGCCAGTTCATCGTGAACGGCAAGCCTTTGACTGAATACTTCGCTCGCGAAACCGGCCAGATGGTTGCTCGTCAACCTTTGGTACTGACAGAGAACGTTGAAACTTTTGACATCAAGGTAAACGTGCGCGGCGGCGGCGAAACTGGCCAGGCTGGCGCGGTTCGTCACGGTTTGACACGTGCTTTGATCGACTTCGACGCAGAACTGAAGCCAACCCTGTCCAAAGCAGGTTTGGTTACTCGTGATGCACGTGAAGTTGAACGTAAAAAAGTGGGTCTGCGTGGCGCGCGTCGTCGCAAGCAGTTCTCCAAGCGTTAATTTCCAAAGTACGCATACACCCAGCAGCCCTCCCAGCTGGGTTACAATCAAAAGCCGCACAAATGTGCGGCTTTTTTTCTTTTCAGCACAAGGATTACTCATGATCAAGGTAGGCATCGTCGGCGGAACCGGTTACACAGGCTCTGAACTTCTTCGCCTGTTGGCCCTGCACCCACAGGCCGAACTGAAAGCAATCACTTCGCGCGGCGAAGCGGGTCAGCCCGTGGCAGACATGTTCCCCGCCCTGCGCAAACGCGTGAACATTGCGTTTTCAGAACCCACATTTGAGTCACTGAAAGATTGTGACGTGGTGTTTTTCGCCACCCCACATGGCGTGGCCATGGCGCAGTCTGCTGAGCTGGTGAATGCAGGCATACGCGTAATCGATTTGGGTGCAGACTTCCGCCTGAAAAATACGACCGAATTCGAGAAATGGTACGGCATGCCCCATTCCGAGCCGGAACTTCTGGGCCAGGCCTGTTACGGCTTGGTTGAGTCGGCACGAGCTGAACTAAAAAAAGCCAAACTGGTAGGGTTGGCAGGCTGCTACCCCACCGCTGTTCAACTGGCACTGAAACCCCTGATCAGCCAAACAACGCAACTGATCGATGAGAACAATATTGTGGCCGATTGCAAGTCGGGAGTCTCCGGCGCTGGCCGCAAAGCAACAGTGGGCTCGCTGTTTTCGGAAGCGGCGGAAAGCTTCAAAGCCTACGGCGTTAGCGGTCACCGTCACCTGCCGGAAATTGAGCAGGGCCTTGAATTGATGTCAGGCCGCAAAACCCAGATTACTTTCACGCCCCATTTGGTACCCATGGTGCGCGGAATATTGGCGACATGCTATGTAAAGCTGAACGAACAGGGCAAGAACACCGACATTCAGGCACTGTACGAGCAACACTATGCCAACGAGTACTTTGTGGATGTGATGCCCAAAGGCTCACAGCCTGAAACCAAGTCGGTTCGCGGCTCCAACTTTGCGCGCATTGCACTTCATCGCCCGCAGGGCCGGGACACACTGGTCATTTTGTCGGTGATCGACAACCTGGTAAAAGGGGCTGCAGGTCAGGCTGTTCAGGCCATGAATGCCATGTTTGACTTGCCCGAACACATGGGCCTGGAACAGCTGCCGCTGTCGCCTTGAAACCATAGGATTTGCTGGCTTGAACCCGAAAAAAACACACCATTCACGCCGAACACTGCTTCCGGGTGTTAAACGATCCTCCCGGTTTGCCTTCGCTTACGGCTTGCTGCTGGGCCTCGTCGTTTTGGGCACATGCGCAGCCTATGCGCTCTGGGGCCCTAAGGGCAACATCATTCAGGGCTTGTTTTCCACGCAGGAAATTGAAGTGCTGAATGATCAATTGGCTGAACTTCAAGCCAAAACCATTGAAATGCAGGACGAAATTTCACGCACCAATGAACTGGTGAAACTGGACAAGGAAGAGCGAAGCAAGCTGAATTTGCTGATCAGCAACCTGGAATCGGAAAATGCCAAACTGAAAGAAGACCTGGCGTTTTTTGAAGGCTTTATTCCGGGTAGCCTTCAGGGCGCCATTTCACTGAAGCGTTTGCAAGTGAACAAGGACACCATTCCCGGTCAATATCGCTACAAAGCACTCGTGATTCAAGGTAGCCAGCGCCCGGAGATTACCCTGAATGTGCAGGTGCTGATTAAAGTGTTGAACAAAGACGGATCCAGTGTCATAGTTTTACCGAACGCAGAGTCTTCCGAGGATCCCCAGTTCAAAATCAAACTAACCCGTTTTTCCAGGGTGTCGGGCATGTTTTCCCTGCCGGAAGACAGCAAGCTGCAAAGCGTAGAAATGAGAATTCTGGATGCGGGTGCCATACGCGCCCAATCAACCATCAAACTGTGAAGGGGTTTACACATGTTTTCGAAGAAGAATACAAAGCGGCTGTTACCCATTCAAAGTTTGGTAGGCGCCGACATGGTGCTAAAAGGAGATTTGCACTTCAAAGGTGGCCTGAGAATTGACGGCGAAGTGGATGGCAATGTAGTGGCCGATGAAAGCTCACAATCACTCTTGGTCATTTCCGAGACCGGAAAGGTGCGTGGCAGCGTGCGCGTGGGCCATGTGGTGGTCAGCGGTTTGATTGAGGGCCCGATAGAAGCCAATCAGCTTCTGGAACTTCACCCTTCCGCAAATGTCTCAGGTGACGTAAGATATAGGGCATTGGAGATGCATCCGGGTGCTGTTGTAGACGGCACGTTGCATCACGAAAGTGAAGAAGTGGTGCCAAGCAGGCTGGCATTGGCATCAAGCAAGTAAAATCCAGCACATAGGCAGGACATGATGGAAGTAACTACAACTGAACAACCCAGCGTATTGGTATTCACCGATTCAGCAGCAGCGAAAGTGCGCGACCTGATCAACGAGGAAGGCAATCCCAACCTGAAGCTGCGCGTATTCGTGCAGGGTGGTGGATGCTCTGGTTTCCAGTACGGCTTTACCTTCGATGAAGACGTGAACGAAGACGACACCGCTTTGGACAAAGGCGGCGTGACACTTTTGATCGATTCCATGAGCTACCAGTATTTGACTGGCGCGGAAATTGATTACAAAGAAGACATCAACGGTGCGCAATTCGTGATCAAGAACCCAAATGCCACCACAACCTGTGGCTGCGGATCCTCTTTCTCGGTGTAAACCGGAAGCGGGCTGGCTTTAATCCAGACCTGATCGATTAAACCCACCCTAGGGTGGGTTTTTTATTGGCCAAACAAATACATTCCATTGTCTCCGCTACTTCTTTTTCCTGATTTCGCCATCATTGCGCTGGGGTATTTGTTGCGCCGCTTCTGGATGGCACCAGCCGCCTGGGTCACCATTGAAAAACTGGTGTACTTTGTGCTGTTCCCCTGCCTGTTGTTTTTCTCGGTGGTGTCCAGCAATTTCAACGTGAACACAGTAGGTTCATTTGCTTTGGGTGGCCCCACGATTGTTTTCGCTTCGTTCTTGCTGGGCTGGCTGGGCCTGCTGGTCAGCAAAATGGGCCGGGTAGATTTTGCCTCAGGCCTGCAAACAGCTTACCGGTTTAATTCCTACATCTGTCTGGCCCTGGCCAGCCGCCTGGGCGGCCAATCGGCTGTGGCAAACATTGCCATTTTGCTAGCCCTTTGTGTGCCATTGTGCAATGTGTTGGCCGTGGGCACCATGAGCAAGGGCGGGCGCTTTACGGCCTTCCTTGAAATTTTGAAGAACCCGCTCATTATTGGCACCAGCCTGGGTATTGCCGCCAAGATGCTGGGTATTCAGGTGCCAGAACCCATGATGCAGACGCTGGAACGGCTGGCACAAGCCGCTGTATCGCTGGGCTTGCTGGCTGTGGGGTCGGGGCTGGTGTTTTCCGGTTTGAAAGGAAATTGGGCCGTTTCAATTTGGTGGTTGACTGTAAAACTGGTGGCCGCACCATTGGTGGCTGTGTTGTACTCGCACTTCATGAACCTGCCCGAGCAACAGGCTTTGGTGCTGCTGGTGTTCTCGGCCATTCCATCGGCATCCAGTGCTTACATTCTGGCAGCGCGTATGGGCGGCAACGCACCGCTGGTGGCCTGCCTTATTTCAATGTCGACTGTGGGCGCGGCAATTACATTGCCGTTGGTGTTTGCGGCTGTGCAGCGATTGCCGCTGTGAACAATTGGCGGGTTGTCGGTTTGTTTCGCCAACTCGTCGGGGTTGCCCGATTCCGCACTGAAAACCGCTTAATCCCGTTTGAATTCAAACACCGCGTTCAGCCGCAGGCTGGCAATCCGATCGACCATCTGTTTTGTCGAGCGGATTGAGCCAGTGGGAATTTCAAAAAGGGATAAACAGGTTTTCAGGCGAGTGATTGGGATTCACGCCGAGAGAAGCTATACAGGGCAAGCGTTTGGGGTTCACAGCGGCATCAGCAAGTCAATTTGCCGCTGGATCCAGGGCTTCACACGCAAAAGCCAGTCGGCCTGCAAGGGGTCGACAACTTCCTTGTTGGCCGTAGACCGCAGCCAGGTAATTTGCCGCTTGGCCAGTTGGCGTGTGGCGGCAATGCCCTTTTCCGTCATGTCCTGGTGTGTGCAGGCACCGTGCAAATATTCCCACACCTGCCGATACCCAACACAGCGCATCGACGGCATGGTTTCATCCAACACGTAGTTGTGGCGCAATTCAATCACTTCTTCAATCAAACCTTGTTCAAGCATCGCGTGAAAACGCGCTTCGATGCGCTTGTGCAGCACTGCGCGATCGGAAGGTTCGATGGCCAGTGTAGGAATGGCGGCATCGGCCTGCTGGTCGCGCACATGAAAAGCGGACAGCGGTTTGCCTGTAATTTGAAACACCTCCAGCGCGCGTTGCAGGCGCTGCGAATCATTGGGTTTCAAACGCGCTGCAGTAAGCGGATCCACCATGGCCAGTTGTGCATGAATGGCGGGCCAGCCCTGTGCTTCGGCTTGTTGCTCAATGGCCTGTCGAATGGAGGGGTTGGCCATGGGCAGGTCGTCCATGCCGCTGATCAAGGTTTTGTAATACATCATGGTGCCCCCCAGAATAACGGGGACTTTGCCACGGGCGCGGATGTCATCGATCAGGATGTGGCTTTGCTCAACGAACTCGGCGGCACTGAAGGTGTCGCTGGGGGTGATGATGTCGATCAAATGGTGCGGCACCATGGCCAGTTCCTGCGGCGTGGGCTTGGCGGTGCCAATGTCCATGTTGCGAAACACCAAGGCGGAATCCAGGCTGATGATTTCAATCGGGAAGCCTTGGTCGGCCATCCACAAACCCAAGGCTGATTTGCCCGAGGCTGTGGGGCCAAGCACGGCCAGTGCGGGAATGCTGCGAGGTGCCTGATCAGCCACGATACTGCTCCTTACTGTCCACGCAAGAACCACTTGTCCATTTCAGACAGGCTGAAATGGCGCCAAGTGGGCCTGCCGTGGTTGCATTGGTCTGAGCGTTCGGTGCGTTCCATGGAACGCAGCAAGGCGTTCATTTCCGGAACGGTGAGCTTGCGGTTGGCCCGCACTGCTGTGTGGCAGGCAAGCCCCGCCAGCCATTCGTTGCGCTGGCGTTCCAGCACGTGTGCCACACCATACTGATGCAAGTCTTCAAGCCACTGTTGCAACAGGGCCGACAAATCCTGACCAGCCAGCATGGTGGGCACGGCACGCACGGCAATTTCCTGGGTTGAAATCAAACTCAGCCTGAAACCCAGTTTTTCCCACAGGTGTTGGCCATTGTCCACTTCACTGGCCAGACGCGGGTCGATTTGCACCAAAAGGGGCACCAGCAATTCCTGCGATGAAATGGTTTGCTGGTTGTCGAGTGCATTTTTGAATTGCTCGTACAGTACGCGTTCGTGGGCGGCGTGCATATCCACTACCACCATGCCATCGGGCCGCAGGGCCAGAATGTAAATGCCATGCACCTGGGCAATGGCTTGGCCCAAATAGTCGGTATCCTCTGCAGGATGCTGCGCTGGTTCCGCATAAACAGCTTTGGGCTGCGCAATAATTTGCGTGGGCCGTGGCGGTGGTTCAAGTGGGCGATACGCCTGAATGTAATCGGCCAGTTCTTCGCGCAAGAATGGCAAGGCCGCGCTTTTGGGCTGAACCTGAACGGCAGACGTTGAACCTGACGAGGAACGCCACACATTGCTATTGCCGGAAGCTGGGGACTCAACAACTTGTGCACTTGCAGGCGATTCGCTGAGAGGTACCACGGCCCTTGACGGTGCAAGGCACGCCTGAATGGACTGGCGCACCCATTGATGTACGGCTCGCGCATTTCTGAAACGCACCTCGGTTTTGGCGGGGTGTACGTTTACGTCCACTTCATTGGCGGGCAAATTCAAAAACAACACGAACGCTGGAAATTTGTCGCCATGCAACACGTCTTCGTAAGCAGACCTGACGGCGTGGTTAATCAGTTTGTCTTTCACAAACCGGCCATTCACGTAGAAAAACTGCATGTCACCTTTTCCACGCGCTGCATCGGGTAAACCCACTGCACCATGCAATTGCATGTCGGCGGCCTGTACTTCTATGGGCTTTGAGGCGCCATTGGCCATGGGCTCGAGAATGCTGAACACACGGGCGCTCCAGCTGCTTTCCTGAAAACGGCTTTGCAGTTTGCCATCGCGATACACCAGCCAAGTAACGGATGGATTGGCCAAGGCCATGCGTTTGACCACATCCAGGCAATGAAAAAATTCAGTTTGTTCGGTTTTCAGAAACTTGCGTCGAGCTGGCGTGCTGAAGTAAAGCGATTGAACATCGACCGTGGTACCGGGGCTTGAAGGCGATGGCTCTACAAGCCAGCTTCCGCTTTGATTGCTGATGCTGTAGGCACTTTCCTGCCCTGCCGGGTAACTGCTCAAGGTGAATTGGCTGACCGATGCGATGGATGCCAGCGCTTCGCCCCGAAAGCCAAGGCTCATTACGCATTCAAGTTCGTTAAGCGATTGGATCTTTGAGGTGGCGTGGCGCATTACGGCCAACTCGAGCTCGTCTTTGGGTATGCCTTTTCCGTTGTCTTGAATGCAGATGCGCTGAATGCCCCCGCCGTCAATGCGGATGGTGATTTCAGACGCTCCGGCGTCCAGTGCATTTTCAAGCAACTCTTTTACAACGGAAGCAGGCCGATCCACCACTTCGCCAGCGGCGATTTGGCTGATCAGCACATCGGGCAACAGGGATATTGGGCGGTGATTCATCCACCCATTATAAGTGGCAGCACGCCCCGTTTAAGTCAATGGAGTGCGTGCGACGGGAGGGTTCTTGGCAAAGTATTTGGCAATGCCCTGCGCAATGGCTTCGGCCAGTTCTTGTTGATGTGCAGAACTGGCAAGCTTCTTTTCTTCAGCCGGGTTACTGATAAACGCTGTTTCAATCAAGATCGAGGGGATATCGGGCGCCTTCAGCACGGCAAACCCAGCCTGCTCGACCCTGGGTTTGTGCAAGCGGTTGACCTTGCCCAAATTGCCCAGCACGGCGTCGCCCAGTTTCAAGCTGTCGTTGATTTGTGCGGTGGTGGATAAATCGAGCAAGACCCTGGCCAGTTGGGCATCGGTGCCTTTGATGTTCACGCCACCGATTAAATCAGATGCGTTTTCCTTGTTGGCAATCCACTTGGCTGCAGTACTTGTGGCACCCCGCTCGGACAGCACGTACACCGATGAACCACCCGCAGTGGGGCGGATGAAGGCATCGGCATGCACCGACACAAACAGGTCGGCATTCACGCTGCGGGCCTTCTGCACACGCGTGTTCAGGGGAACAAAAAAATCGCCATTGCGGGTCAGCATGGCGCGCATGCCTGGCATTTTGTCAATTTCAGCTTTCAGCTTTTTGCTGATGGCCAGCACCACATTTTTCTCGTAAGTTCCGCCCTTGCCCACGGCTCCGGGGTCTTCCCCGCCATGCCCGGGGTCAATCGCCACGGTGAACATGCGCTTGATTTCCAGTGCGGGTTTGCTGTCAACTGGTGCATTGGGCTTGGCCTTGGCCACGTCGGTTTTTGCTGATTTTTCAGGCGCAATACCTTCTAGCTTGAAAGCACCATTGGTTTCGGATTCAGCCAGACGCAGGGCGCGGGAAATCTCGTCCTCCCGCATGGCGGGGTCTTCTGACTTTTTCAACAAGGCCAGCAGCGGGTCTGTGGGGTTCTTGGGGTAAAAATCAACCACGAAACGGTTTTTGTATTCCGCAATCGGGTCGATTGTGAAAATTTCCGGCTTCACCTCGGTTTTCAGGTCGAACACCAAACGCACTGTGTTGGCATCGTATTGCGCAACACGAATTTGCTGAACATATGGATCGTCAGCCTGCAAGCGGCTGGTGAGGTCTTTCAGTGTATTGTCCAGCCGCATGTCGAGCAGGTCGATGACCATGCGCCAGGGGTTTTCAATCAAGAAGTGTTTGTACTTGATGGCGCCCGCATGCTCTAGTGTGACCCGCGTGTATTCATCAGCGGGCCACAGGCGCACGTCGACAAACTTCACCAGGTCGGACGCAAAGGCACCCACCGGGATCAGATTCAGGAGCATTCCAGCCCCCACGGTTTTCAACAAGTCGCGACGCGAATTCATAGGCTATTGTTGTTTGCTCAGTTGTTCTATCAGCACCAGCCCTTTCGGCGAAAGGGCATTCACTTCAATGCGCCGGCCTGTTGTTTCAGGACTGGCTTCGGGCTTATTGTCGAGCTGATAAGTCAGCTCTATTTCAATATCTGCTTGGGGCAGTAAACCACCGGCTTTCTCTGGCCATTCGACCAAACAGACGGCGTTTTCCTCAAAATAATCGCGAAACCCGGACTCTTGCCATTCATTCTGATCGAAGAATCGATAAAAATCAAAGTGATACACAGAATAATTCGAGAAACTGTAAGGTTCTACCAACGCATAGCTGGGGCTTTTGACGGCACCCTTTACCCCCAAGGCCCGTAAAAAGGCACGCACTAGTGCCGTTTTACCGGCACCAAGAGGCCCGGAAAGATAGATGCGAAGCGGTGCCTGGACAAGTTGCGCCAGCTTTTCCCCTACACTGTGGGTTGCGGCGTCATCAGGTAAATAGCGGGTATACGTTTTCATGCAGGCTCATCAGGAACAAGAGAACTGGGCATTGTTGCAAAGTGTAGCCAAAGCACAGGGCTTGGGCTGCATGGGCGTGAGCGACACCAACTTACGGGCCTGCGAACCCCATTTGCAGGCTTGGCTCAACGCGGGCATGCATGGCGAGATGGCTTACATGGAACGCCATGGACTGAACCGCCTGAATGCCGACACGGTGTTTCCCGGTGCGATTCGAATCGTATCACTGCGCGTACCCTACGTACCTGTAACAACGCTGAACCAGCCCGATGCGGCGACATTCACCGAGAAAACCCTGAGAGAAATCGAAGCCTGCGAGAAACCCTATGTCAGCTTGTATGCCCGGGGGCGTGATTACCACAAGGTAATTCGCCAGCGATTAAAACGATTTGCCGATGCGGTAAATGCCGAGGTGGGTGGCTTCGGGTTTCGTGTGGCCGTGGACAGCGCCCCCACGGCGGAAGTGGAAATTGCACGCAAGGCTGGTTTGGGCTGGCGGGGCAAACACACGTTGCTGATCCACCCCGATGAAGGCTCACTTTTTTTCCTGGGCGAGGTGTTCACCAACATGCCACTGCCGGTGAGTGATGAATTTGATAAGAACCACTGCGGTAGTTGCAGCAGTTGTATCACGGTGTGCCCTACCCGCGCCATTGTGAAGCCATACCTGGTGGATGCCCGGCGTTGCATTTCGTATTTGACCATTGAGCACGACAGTGCCATACCCGTTGACCTGCGCCCACTTGTTGGCACCCGGATTTACGGCTGTGACGACTGCCAGCTGGCCTGCCCCTGGAACAAATTTGCCAAACCTGCGCAGTATGCCGACTTCAACCCGCGTGAAGAATTTCAGCAGCCGGACTGGTTTGCGATGATGCGTTGGACAGAGGACGAGTTTTTAAAATTGACCGAGGGCAGCGCCATTCGGCGCATTGGCTACAAGCGGTTTAGAAGGAACCTGGCTGTGGCTGCGGGCAACAGCGTTGGGGTTGTGGGCATTCGGGATGCGCTTCTAGGAATGCGGGCCAGTGCCGATGCATTCCTGAGGGAACACATCGACTGGGCTTTATCCCGGCTTGATTAATCGCAAAAAAATTAGTGCGCAGGCCTAACGATCGTATGCGCTTCACCATCCACACGCTGGCGAACCACGCCAACCTGGTAAACTTTTTCACCAGCTGCAGCCAGCAAATCCATTGCAGCCTTGGCCTGTTCTGCGGGCAACACCACAATCATGCCAATGCCGCAGTTGAACACGCGGTTCATTTCATCAAACGGCACCTGGCCGTTTTCTTGCAGCCATTTGAACAGTTCAGTTTCCGGCCATGTACCGCGATCCAGCTCGGCTACTAGGTTATCAGGCAACACGCGGGGAATGTTTTCTACCAAACCACCACCAGTGATGTGGGCCAGCGCATGAACCGGTACTTTCTTGATCAATTCAAGCACCGGCTTAACGTACATGCGGGTGGGTGCCATGATGGCTTCACGCAAGGGCATGCCGTCGCAAAGCTGGTTCAAATCGGGCTGCGCACGTTCCAGAATTTTACGAACCAGTGAAAAGCCATTGGAATGAATGCCGTTGGAAGCCAGACCCAAAATAACGTCGCCCGCTTTCACTTTGCTGGCATCCAGAATTTCAGACTTCTCAACAATACCCACCGCAAAGCCGGCCAGGTCGTATTCACCATCGGGGTACATGCCGGGCATTTCAGCGGTTTCACCGCCAATCAGTGCGCAACCTGCCTGTTCACAGCCATAGGCAATGCCGCCCACCACGCTGGCTGCGGTTTTAACGTCAAGCTTGCCACACGCGAAATAGTCGAGGAAGTACAAGGGTTCAGCACCCTGCACCAGAATGTCGTTGGCGCTCATGGCCACCAGATCGATGCCCACGGTGTTGTGAATATTCCATTCAAAGGCCAAACGCAGTTTGGTGCCCACACCATCGGTGCCGGAAACCAGCACTGGCTCCTTAAAGCCCTTGGGTACTTCAAACATGGCACCAAAACCGCCAATACCGGCCAACACGCCAGGGCGCATGGTGCGTTTGGCCAAGGGTTTGATGGCATCTACCAGATCGTCGCCAGCTTGCATGTCAACGCCAGCGTCTTTGTAGGTCAAGGGAGAATTCATGGAAATTCGATCCGAAAAATTGTGATGCAGAGGTGCTTGCATCGGGTTTGGGGCCGCAAGCGCGAGTGGGCTTATTTTAACCGAGACAAGGCTTAAAAAGTGCCATTCAAGGGTATTATTGGGGGCTGCTTGATTCTCCCCCCGCTTTGGCAATGCCCATGCAACAGTTGCTTCTCGATGTGTTCACGCCCCCAAGGCCCACGCTGTCCAACTTCCTGGTGGGGCAGAATGGCCAGCTTGTGCATGAGTTGCAGCAATTGCATGGCAAGCAAGGCACAAGCCCCTTTATTTACGTGTACGGCCCCCCCGGTTGCGGCAAAAGCCACCTGTTGCGGGGTGTTACTGCAAAATTGGGCGTGAATGTGGTGGCGGGCAACAACCGCTTTGTGTTCAAGCCCAGCGAACAGGCTTTGGTGATCGACAACATCGAACAACTGACACCCTATTCACAGGTGCAGCTGTTCAACGCCTTCAATTCAAGCCTGGCAGAGAACAAACCCGGTAAAATCATTTTGGCGGGCGGGTTTCCAACAGCAGAACTAAAGCTGCGAGACGACTTGCGCACGCGCATTGAATCGGGTTTGTGCCTGCGCGTACAACCCTTGAGCGATGACGAGAAATACGAAGCCCTGCAAGCCATGGCAAGATCGCGCGGCCTGCAGCTTAGCGAGGAAGTGATTGAATACGCCTTACGCTACTTTCAACGGGACATGGGTTCGCTGATGGCGGTGATGGATGGGCTGGATCGCTTCTCCCTTGAACAACAAAAACCGGTGAGCGTGAATTTGCTGCGACACTGGATGAAACGACGAGAAAGTCTGGTAATCCGAGAATATGAAACTCGCACTGTTTGACTTGGACAACACCCTGTTGCCCATTGATTCCGACCACGGCTGGTCGCAATTCCTCATCAACAAAGGGGTTCTGGACCGCGCTGAATTTGAAGCGCGAAACGACCAGTTTTATGCCGACTACAAAGCGGGCACTTTGAACATTGATGAATTTCTCGACTTCCAGCTGCGCCCCTTGCGCGACAACAAACGTGCACAACTGGCAATTTGGCACCATGAATTCATGGCCGAAGTAATTCGCCCCAACATCAAGCCCGGTGCACTTGAACTTGTTAAACAGCACCAGGCCGCAAATGCGGTGTGCGTGATCATCACGGCCACCAACAGCTTTATTACCCAGCCCATTGCGCAGGCATTTGGCATTGAAGCCTTGATTGCCACCGAACCCGAACTGGTGAATGGTGAATACACTGGCAAAGTGGCTGGCCTGCCGAGCTTTCGGGAAGGCAAGGTGACACGCCTGAACGACTGGCTGGCCGAAAAAAACTGGGCCATGGACAGCTTCGAGAGCAGCCACTTTTACAGCGACTCGATCAATGACCTGCCCCTGCTGGAATGCGTCACCCACCCCGTGGCTGCAAACCCCGACCAAAAACTGACAGAAATCGCGCAAGCCCGCGGCTGGCCCGTACTTGAGTTGTTCAAATGATCAAAAAACTATTCAAACGCATGTTCTCCAAACCCGCCACACTGGGGCGTGAGGCCCCAAAACCAGCGGCCCACCTGAACATGGGCGAATCCAGAAAAGTCAAAGCCAGCTATGGCGTACACAAACCCAAAGTGTGGGGTGTAGCCGAGCACAAAATTGACAAGCGGCTGGTCAGCCACAATGCCATTCGCGTGTGTGAAACCCTGCAAAGCAAGGGTTACAAGGCCTTTGTGGTGGGCGGCGCCGTGCGCGACCTGCTGCTGGGCATGCGCCCCAAAGACTTCGATGTGGCCACCGACGCCAGCCCGGAACAAACCCAGCGCCTGTTTCGGCGTGCGCGTGTCATTGGGCGTCGCTTCCAGATCGTGCATGTGATGTTCGGCCCGGAAACCATTGAAACATCCACCTTCCGTGCAATGGCCAGTGCCAGCAACGACAAAGACGAACATGGCCGCGTGCTGCGCGACAACGAATTCGGCCGCCAGGATGAAGACGCCTCACGCCGCGACTTCACCGTGAACGCCATGTATTACGACCCCAGCACAGAAACCGTGTGGGACTACCACCATGGCATGGAAGACCTGCGTGCCAATTTGCTGCGCATGATCGGCGAACCCAGCCTGCGCTACCGCGAAGACCCGGTGCGCATGCTGCGCGTTGTGCGCTTTGCCGCAAAGCTTGACTTCGATATTGAACCAGCCACCTACGCACCCATCGCGGAACTGGCTGACCTGCTTCGCAATGTGCCAGCCTCCCGGTTGTTCGATGAAATGCTGAAACTGCTGATGAGCGGTTCAGCCATGGCCTGCCTGAAGGGCCTGCGTGAAGCGGGCTTGCACCACGGTGTGTTTCCGCTGCTCGACGCCATTCTGGAACACGAGCGCGGCGAGCCTTTCCTGACCGAGGCGCTGGCCCGCACCGACAAACGCGTAAAAGAAGGAAAACCACTCAGCCCCGGCTTCCTGTTCGCCTGTTTGTTGTGGCATTTGGTGCTTGAAAGCTGGGAAGAAAAACTGGAACAAGGCGAATTGAAATTCCCCGCCCTGTTTGCAGCCATGGACGATGTGCTGGCCGAGCAAGCCGAACGCACCGCCATTCCGCGCCGCCTGACAGGCGACATGCGTGAAATTTGGGCCTTCCAGCCCCGTTTTGAGAAACGTGCCGGCAAAGCCCCGTTCCGAATGCTGGAACAACAAAAATTCCGCGCATCGCTTGATTTTTACGAACTGCGCGCCATGGTGGGCGATATTGATGCTGACGTGGAATTGGCCGAATGGTGGCGTGAATTCAGCGACGGAGAAGTGAACAACCGCGAGAACATGCTGGAAGCCCTGCGCGGCACACCCGCCGGAACAGACGGCGCTGCCAAAAAGAAAAGACGGCGCAGAAAACCCAAAAACAGCATGGGCGGCCAGAATACTGGCGGGGCTGAACAAGGGCAGCAAGACGAGTGAACGGGCCTTCCAATGGCACCCCGTGTTATTTGGGCCTGGGTGGCAACCTGGGCCACCCCATGGCCCTGTTCGACGAGGTGGTGCAGTATTTTCAGCAACACCCGCTTGCGCGGAACGTAAAAGAATCGCCCCGCTATGAAAGCGCCCCGGTGGACGCCACTGGCCCGAATTACGTCAATTCGGTGCTGGAAATTCAATGGCTGGGCGGTGCTGAAGAATTGCTCAAGGCCTGCCTGGGCCTGGAAACCCAGTTGGGCCGAGTGCGCACCACGCGCAATGCCCCACGCCCCATTGATGTAGATGTGCTCTTGTTTGGCTTGCAAACCGTTAATACGCAAGCCCTGACAGTGCCGCACCCCCGCATGCACCTACGCCGCTTTGTGCTTGAACCACTGCTGCAACTGAACCCGAATGTGCAAATTCCAGCTTTGGGTTTTGCCCGGAATTATTTGCCCGCAACACAGGATCAGATCGTCAAGGCAATTTGAGCTTTTTTTCCAATACCAGTTGCAGCCGTGCGCTACACTGAGGCCGCGCGAAAGCCACCCACCGGAGATTGAATTTGTTGTCAGAAAAGTATCGCCACATTGTGATTGAAGGGCCCATCGGCGTGGGTAAAACTTCGCTGGCCCGCTTGATCGCCCAGCGATTCCAGGCCGAACTGCTGCTTGAAAAACCTGAAGACAACCCGTTTCTGGAAAAGTTTTACCAGGAGCCTGCGCGGTATGCCCTGCCCACACAATTGTTTTTTCTTTTTCAGCGCATTGGCCAGTTGCGTGATTTAACCCAACGCGACTTTTTCGAGAACATGGTGATCAGCGACTTTTTGCTGGAAAAAGACCGCATGTTTGCCAACCTGACACTGGACGAAGAAGAACTGAAACTTTATCAGCAGATCTACCAGCATCAACGCCCGCAAACCAGCGTACCCGATCTGGTCATTTACCTGCAGGCCTCGCCGCAGGCGCTGATTGAGCGCGTGCAAAAGCGTGCCACGCCCTACGAGGCCAACATCACCGAGGCTTATTTGTCGCAGTTAAGCGATGCTTACAGCCGTTTTTTTTACCACTACGACGACGCCCCCCTGTTGATTGTGAACACCGAGCACTTGAACCCGGTTGACCATTCAGAAGACTTCGAGCTGCTGCTAAACCAGATCGACGGCATGAAAGGCCGCCGCGAATTCTTCAATTGGTCTGAATAACGCACGACGCACAAACACGAGAGCACACATCATGAGCGCACAACCCCACGCCGCTGTCATCAGCAAACGCAAGGCTGTAACCCTGCCAGCGCTGCTTGAAATGAAGAAAAATCAGGAAAAAATTGCCATGCTGACCTGCTACGACGCCTGCTTTGCCAGCGTGCTTGATGCCAGTGGCGTGGACATTTTGCTGATTGGCGATTCATTGGGCATGGTGTTGGCCGGCATGCCCAGCACCCTGCCGGTGACCATGGACATGATGCAATACCACACCCGCTGCGTGGCCGCGGGCAACACGAATGCATTTGTGGTGGCAGACATGCCCTTTGGCAGCTACCAGGAAAGCGTGGAACAGGCCTACCGCAATGCCGCCCGCCTGATGGCCGCAGGCGCCAACATGGTGAAACTTGAGGGCACGGCATGGCTGGCCCCGACAATTGAATACCTGACCACACGCGATATTCCAGTGTGCGCGCACCTGGGTTTGACCCCGCAATCGGTCAGCGCACTGGGCGGTTACCGTGTGCAAGGCCGCGATGCAAAAGCAGCCAAGGTACTGAAAACCAATGCCAAAGCCATGCAGGAAGCCGGCGCGCAGCTTGTGTTGTTTGAACTGATTCCGGGCAAACTGGCCGCCGACATTTCGAAAAGCCTGACCGTGCCCTCCATTGGGATTGGTGCCGGGGTTGATTGTGACGGACAAGTTTTGGTGCTGCACGACATGTTGAATGTTTTTCCGGGCAAGAAACCCAAGTTCGTGCGCAATTTCATGGATAATCAGCCCTCGATTCAAGCTGCCGTGCAGGCCTATGTGTCTGCTGTAAAAGACAAATCCTTCCCCACGGCCGAACACACATTCTGAGTATTCAATGAGACAGATTTCCTCCATTACCGAGCTGCGCGACCAGCTGCGCGGCCAGAACCGGGTGGCCTTTGTTCCCACCATGGGCAATTTGCACGAAGGGCATCTTTCCCTGATGCGCATTGCGGCCAAGCATGGTGACCCCGTGGTGGCCAGTGTGTTTGTGAACCGGTTGCAGTTTGGCCCCAATGAAGACTTTGACAAGTACCCGCGCACCATGCAGGAAGACGCGGACCAACTGGAAAAAGAGCACGTGTACGTGATGTTTGCCCCCACCGAGCGCGACCTGTACCCCGAGCAGCAAGACTACCGCGTGAAGCCGCCCGACGACCTGGGTGGAACACTGGAAGGCGAGTTCCGCCCTGGCTTTTTCGAAGGCGTATGCACTGTGGTGACCAAGCTGTTTAACTGCGTGCAACCCAAAGTGGCGGTATTTGGCAAAAAAGACTACCAGCAACTGATGATTATTCGCCGCCTGGTCGCCCAGCTGGCCATGCCGATCGAGATCATCGCCGCGCCCACCATTCGGGCCGAAGACGGTTTGGCGCTTTCATCGCGCAACCGCTACCTGAATGAACAGGACCGGGCCGAAGCACCTTTTTTGTATCAACTTTTGAATGATCTCTCGAATCAGGTAAAATCGGGTCGCCCGAATTTGGACCAGTTGGTACAATTGGAGCGAAAATGCGCCGACACACTGGCAAGCCGTGGCTGGAAGCCCGATTATTTTGAGGTACGCAGGCAAGCAGACCTGCAACGCCCCACCGACGAAAACCTGTCCGATCAAACGCCGCTGGTCATTTTGGCCGCGGCCAAGCTGGGCCAAACCCGCCTGATCGACAATCTGGAGATTGCGTAATGCAACGTGAAATGTTGCTCGGTAAAATTCACCGGGCCAAAGTGACCCACTGCGAACTTCATTATGAAGGCTCATGCGCGATTGACGAAAACCTTCTAGAGGCTTCCGGCATTATCGAATTCCAGCGCATCGACATTTACGTGATCGACAACGGCGAGCGTTTTTCAACCTACGCAATCAAGGGTGAACGCGGCAGCGGCATGATTTCACTGAATGGTGCTGCAGCACGCCGTGCCCAAAAAGGCGATTTGGTCATTATTGCGGCCTACGGCACGCTGGATGATGAAGAATGCAAAACATTCCAGCCCAGGCTGGTGTTTGTTGATGACAACAATGTGATTGCCGAGCAGCGCGGGCATATTCCCACACAGCAGATGTAAACCGTAGAGGCAAATTCAAGCGGAAGCGCGTTTCAAACGATCAGCAACTGCCTCCCAACTACTGTGGGCCAATGGTTTTTCAAACAACACCTGTCTGCAAGCCAGTTCATCGGCTTGCCTAAGCGTGGCATACAAGGCCTTGGCCACATCCGATGCGTTGTTGTTCAGCGCTTCAACCAATACATCGGCATGCAGTTCACGCAATGCATCGGCCTGCGCCAAAAACCCATCGGTCCAGCCCACGCACAGGGTTTTGTACTGAACCGGTAAAGCTTCCAATTCGCTGGCTTCCAATACCCACACTTTTGCATCCGGGCTGTAGTGCTTTTCCAGTGCGCCGGAAACACGGGGATTGGCATTCGGTGTTTTCGACACTTCGCCATGGGTTTTCACAGGCACGCCCAACACCGCTTCAATTTGCGCAGCAGTAATGGCACCGGGCCGAAGCACAGCGGGTTGGTCGTTGAGCAGTGAAACGATGGTGGATTCAATGCCCACTTCGGGCACTTCACCATCGAGAATGAACGGGATTCGATCGCCCAATTCAGCCAGCACATGGCTTGCACGCGTGGGGCTCACCTTGCCAAACCGGTTGGCAGAAGGCGCAGCCACCGGCACACCGGTGGCTTTCAACAATGCAATGGCCACGGTGTGGGATGGGCAGCGAATACCCACCGAGTTTTGACCCCCAGTTACTTCCAATGGCATGCGTTCGCCTTTGGGCACCACCAAGGTAAGTGGACCTGGCCAAAACGCATCAATCAGCTTTTGCATGGTGGGTGTTACTTCAGCCACCCAGCCAGTTAAGGCTGCACCGGGAGCCACGTGGGCAATCAAGGGGTGCTCTGAAGGGCGACCCTTGGCCTTGAAAATACCCTGAATCGCAGCCAGTTGCGTAACCGCAGCACCCAGGCCAAACACGGTTTCGGTTGGGAAGGCCACCAGTTGGCCTTGCCGCAACGCTGTGGCGCAATGCTGAATATTGGCTTCATTGGCGCACAGCAGTTCGGCATGAACATGCTGTGGGCTTGAATCAGTCGTCGTCATCGCCAATACCGAGCAGGTCGCGCACTTCCTGGGCAACAGCAAGGGCACGGTCCAGTGTTTCCGCAATCACGGTGATGTGGCCCATTTTTCGGCCCACCCTGGCTTGTTCTTTGCCGTACAAGTGCAACTTCACTTCGGGAATGGCCAATACTTTTTCCCAGGCAGGCTCGCGCACGCTGCCATCAGCACCGTACCAAAGGTCGCCCAGCAAATTCACCATGACAGCCGGGCTGTGCTGGCGGGTGTCGCCCAAGGGCAAACCGGCCAATACGCGCGTTTGCTGCTCAAATTGACAGGTAACACAGGCATCAATCGAGTAATGGCCGCTGTTGTGGGGGCGTGGTGCAATTTCATTGACCACCAGGCCCATTTCATCGACCACGAAAAATTCCACACACAACACGCCCACGTAATCGAGCGTCCCTGCGATGGCAATTGCATTGGCGCGGGCTTGGGCGGCCATGGCGCCGTCAATTCGGGCAGGAACAATGGTGGTTGCCAAAATACCCTTGCGATGGTGGTTTTCTGCCACGGGAAAGGTGGCGCATTCGCCTTTGTGGTCGCGCGCCACAATCACCGACACTTCTTTTTGCAAGGTAAGGCGCTTTTCAAGCACGCATTCAACTTCGTTCAGGTCGGCAAACGCCTTGCGCACTTCATCCAGCGTTTTCACACGAACCTGGCCCTTGCCGTCGTAGCCAAGGCGTGCAGTTTTCAGGATACCGGGTAGCAGATCAGCCAGTGCATCTGTGATGTCAACCTTGTTGCGAATGGCCGCATGCGGTGCAACGGGCACGCCACAGCCACTGATGTAGGCTTTTTCTTCAATGCGATTTTGCGCCACACCCACGGAAAAAGCGGAGGGGCTGACCGGAATGCTTTTGGACAGGGTATCGAGCGCCAAAGCGGGTACATTCTCAAATTCGGTGGTAACACCCACACAGCGCTGGGCCAGTTTCGCCAAGCCCTGATCGTCCAGGTAATCGGCCAACACCTGGTCGTCAGCCACAGACCCGGCAGGGCCATTGGCCACGGGGTCGAGCACCAGCACACGGTACCCCATGCTTTGCGCAGCCATGCAGAACATGCGGCCCAACTGGCCTCCGCCCAACAGGCCAAGCCATTGACCGGGTTTGGCTGCTTTGAATTCGATCTTGCTCATGTGTGTGGTTTAAATAATCAACGCAATGGGGGCAGTTCCATTTCGCGCGCCACGTTGGACTGGCTGACGCGGAATTCCTGCAATTTGTGATTCAGTTCAGTGTCGGTCAAGGCCAAAATAGCCACCGCACCCAAGGCCGCATTGGCCGCACCCGCCTCGCCGATGGCGAAGGTGTGCACCGGAATGCCCTTGGGCATTTGAACAATGGACAACAGCGAGTCTTCGCCGCGCATGTACTTGGACGGCACAGGCACACCCATCACCGGGACAATCGTTTTTGCTGCCAGCATGCCGGGCAAGTGGGCAGCACCGCCCGCACCGGCGATGATCACCTGAATGCCGCGCGTGCTGGCTGTTTCGGCGTAGGCAAACATTTCATCGGGCATGCGGTGAGCAGAAACCACACGTGCTTCGTAGTCTACGCCGAAGTCGCGCAGCACCTGGACGGCGTTTTTCATCACCTCCCAGTCGGAAGACGAACCCATGACCACACCCACTTTGGGATGGTCGGATGTGTGCAGGTGGGGGGTGCTTTCAATCATGTGCTTATCCAATCCAAAGGCGTCCAGTCAGAATTTCATAGGCCTGTCGGTATTTGGCCGCTGTTTTGTCAATGATCTCTAGTGGAAGTGTAGGCGCAGGCGCTTTTTTGTTCCAGCCCGGCACGCTTTCCAGATAATCACGAACAAACTGTTTGTCGTACGATGGCGGGGAAATGCCCACCTGGTATTGGTCTGCAGGCCAAAAGCGCGACGAATCGGCGGTCAGCACCTCGTCCATCAAGGTCAGGGTGCCGTTTTCGTCCAGGCCGAATTCAAATTTGGTGTCGGCAATGATAATGCCCTGGCGCGCGGCGTAATCACTGGCCTTGGTGTAAAGGGCAATGGACACGTCACGGATTTGATGGGCCAAATCAGCACCCACCACATCGCTCATGGTGGCGAAATCGATGTTTTCATCGTGCTCGCCCATGGCTGCTTTGGTGGCAGGTGTAAAAATGGGTTCTTCAAGCTTCGCAGCCATTTGCATGCCGGATGGCAGCTTGATGCCACACACGGCGCCAGTGGCCTGGTAGTCTTTCCAGCCTGAACCAATCAAGTAACCACGCACCACAGCCTCAATGGGCAGGGCTTTCAACTTTTTGACCACCATGGCGCGGCCCTTGATTTGCGGGGCTTCTTCGGCAGACACCACCGTTTCTGGCGCAATGCCGGTGAGGTGATTGGGTACTACGTCGGCCAGAATGTCGAACCAGAACTGGGCCATCTGGGTCAGCACCATGCCTTTCTCGGGGATGGGTTGATCCAGAATAACGTCGAAGGCGGACAAACGGTCGCTGGCCACGATCAACATTTTGTCGTCACCGACTGAAAAATTTTCCCTAACTTTTCCGCGATGCAGCAGTGGCAGGGAAGTCAGCTTGGTTTCAAACACAGTACTCATTCAATTGGCCTCGTGGGATTCAGGCTTATAAAAATAAAACACGCGGGGCACAGCCCGCGTGAGTTTCTACCGGGGGTGTAAAACAAGTTACTGCACGATCTGGGCCAATTCGCCGGTGGCGTATTTTTGCGCAATCTCAGTCAAGCCAATTGGCTTGATCTTCGCGCCCTGCCCTTCACAACCGAATTCCATGTAACGCTGCTTGCATATCTGCTTGGCCGCTTCGCGTGCGGGTTTCAGCCATTCACGCGCATCAAACTTGTCGGGGTTTTCAAACAGGAACTTGCGCACCGCGCCTGTCATGGCCAGGCGAATGTCGGTGTCGATGTTGATTTTGCGCACGCCGTATTTAATGGCTTCCTGAATTTCTTCCACGGGCACGCCGTAGGTTTCTTTCATCTTGCCACCGTACTGGTTGATGATGGCCAGCAGGTCAGCGGGTACGGAAGAAGAACCATGCATCACCAAGTGCGTGTTGGGGATTCGAGCGTGAATTTCTTTCACACGTGAAATGGCCAGAATGTCGCCCGTGGGCTTGCGGCTGAATTTGTAGGCCCCGTGGCTGGTACCGATGGCAATGGCCAGGGCATCCAGTTGGGTTTCACGAACAAACACAGCGGCTTCTTCGGGGTCGGTCAGCATTTGGCTGTGGTCCAGTTTTACATCGGCACCAACCCCGTCTTCTTCGCCCGCCTCACCGGTTTCAAGGTTGCCCAGGCAACCCAGTTCGCCTTCAACGGTTACGCCAACCTTGTGCGCCATGTCGACCACTTTGCGGGTCACTTGGAGGTTGTAGTCGAAAGATGCAGGTGTTTTTCCGTCTTCCATCAGGGAACCGTCCATCATCACCGAGCCAAAACCCAGGTCGATTGCGCCCTGACACACTTTGGGGCTGCTGCCATGGTCTTGGTGCATCACCAGCGGAATGTGGGGGTAGGCTTCAACGGCTGCCTGGATCAGGTGCTTGATGAAAGGCTCGCCTGCGTATTTGCGGGCACCGGCACTGGCCTGCAAAATGACGGGGGCGCCCACTTCATCGGCGGCAGCCATCACTGCTTGAACCTGTTCCAGGTTGTTCACGTTGAACGCAGGGATGCCGTAGCCGTTTTCGGCAGCATGGTCCAGCAATTGGCGCATGGATACGAGTGGCATTTCAAATTCTCCGAAAAATAAAATTAACTGGTTGCTTGAACGAGCAAGCTAAGTGCGCAATTTAAGTGAGCGAGCCAATGTGTTCGCCCACACGCACAATTTTCATGGTGTTGGTGCCGCCAGACTTGCCAATAGGTTCACCAATGGTGATCACAATCAGGTCGCCCAGCTCTACTACTTTGGCATCCAACAGGGCTTTCTCTGACTTGGCCAGCAGCAACTCCCTGTCTTCTGTTTCGTACTGCATCATCACCGTGCGCACGTCTCGGTACATGGACAGGCGGCGGCGGGTTTTTTCTTCAGGTGTTAACGCAAAAATGGGCACACCACTGTTCAAACGCGACATCCACAATGCAGTTGACCCAGACTGCGTAAGTGCTGCAATTGCCTTTACTTCGAGGTGGTGCGCCGTGAACAGCGCAGCCATGGCGATGGACTGGTCCACGCGCTTGAACTTGCGGTTCAGGAAATCGGCATCAAGGCTTATGGTGGCCGACTTTTCCGCTTCCACGCACACACGGGCCATGGCCACGATGGTTTCTACTGGAAATTTACCCGCAGCGGTTTCAGCCGACAACATAACCGCGTCGGTGCCGTCCAGTACGGCGTTCGCTACATCTGACACTTCAGCACGGGTGGGTACCGGGCTTTCAATCATGCTTTCCATCATCTGCGTGGCAGTAATGGTCAGCTTGTTGGCCTCGCGGGCAGCGCGAATCAAACGCTTCTGGGCCGCGGGTACTGCCGCGTCGCCAATTTCAACAGCCAGGTCACCACGTGCAACCATCAGGCCGTCGCAGGAACGAATCAAGTCGTCCAGGTTTTCCAGCGCTTCACAACGCTCGATTTTGGCAATCATGAAAGCATGCCCACCGGCTGCGCGGGTCAATTCGCGGGCCATGTACATGTCGGCACCGCTTTTCGGGAAGCTGACCGCAATGTAGTCGGCCTCAAAAGCCACTGCGGTGCGAATGTCTTCCATGTCTTTCGACGTCAGCGCGGGGGCAGACAAACCGCCACCCAGCTTGTTGATGCCCTTGCGGTTTTTCAGCACGCCGCCTACTTCGGTTTCGCAATGAATTTGCGTGGGGGTGACCCTTTTTACCTTCAATACTATTTTGCCGTCGTCAAGCAACAGCGTATCGCCCGCTTTCACATCATTGACCAGCTCTGGATAATCAAGCCCAACACGTTCGTCATCGCCAGAATCACATTTCGCTTCCAGCACAAAGGGCTGACCATTTACCAAGGTGGTTGAACCATTGGCAAACACACCGATGCGAATTTTCGGCCCCTGCAAATCGGCCATTACCGCGATGTCACGGCACAGGCGCGCCGCAATTTCACGCACGGTTTTCACGCGGTCAATGTGTTCTTGTGCCGTGCCGTGGGAAAAGTTGACCCGCACCACATTCATGCCTGCGGCGATCATTCTTTCCAGAACAGCAGGTTCGGTGGAAGCTGGCCCCAGTGTGGCGACAATTTTGGTTTGACGGGGTACGAATTCGTTGGGCACTGATTTGTTCATCAAGCGGCTCTCTGTTGAAGAATTTCAACGGCAGGCAGGGTTTTGCCTTCCAGAAATTCAAGGAATGCACCACCACCGGTGGAAATGTAGCTGACCTGTTCACCAATGTTGTATTTGGAAATGGCGGCCAGGGTATCGCCACCGCCCGCAATGGAGAACGCCTTGGACCTGGCAATTGCCATGGCCAAGCGCTCGGTGCCCTTTCCAAACTGGTCGAATTCAAACACGCCAACCGGGCCGTTCCACACAATGGTGCCGGCTTTGTCGAGAATGGCGGCCAGTTCTTCAGCGGTGTTCGGGCCAATGTCGAAAATCATGTCATCAGCCGCCACGTCAGCCACTTTTTTGGTGGTGGCATAAGCAGTGGGAGAAAACTCCTTGCCCACCACCACATCGGTTGGAATGGGCACCGCTGCACCACGGGCCTTCATGTTGTCGATGATGGTTTTGGCCTCGTCGATCAAATCGTGTTCTGCCAGTGACTTGCCGATGGGCAAACCCAATGCAGCCATGAAGGTGTTGGCAATGCCGCCACCTACGATCAATTGATCCACTTTGTTGGCCAGGCTGTTCAGAATGGTCAATTTGGTGGAAACCTTGGAACCCGCCACAATTGCCACCATGGGGCGTTTGGGCGCAGAAAGCGCGGCACCCAAGGCATCCAGTTCAGCCGCCAGCAAGGGGCCTGCGCAGGCCACAGGTGCAAACTGGGCAGCACCATGGGTGGTGGCTTCAGCCCGGTGGGCAGTACCAAAGGCGTCATTCACATAAATATCGCACAGGCCTGCAATTTTCCGGGCCAACTCGGGATTGTTCTTTTTCTCGCCTTTGTTGAAGCGGCAATTTTCCAGCAGCAGTACTTCGCCTGCTTTTGCATCCACGCCTTCTACCCAGTCTTTCACCAGTCGCACAGGGCGGCCAAGCAATTCGCCCAAGCGGACAGCAACCGGGGCCAGGCTCAGCCTTTCGTCGTATTCGCCCTCGGTGGGGCGACCAAAGTGACTGGTCAGCATCAGCGCGGCGTTGTTGTTCATGCAGTATTCGATGCCGGGAAGCGAGGCGCGAATGCGGGTGTCTTCCGTGATGTTGCCATTTGCATCCACTGGCACGTTAAAATCGACGCGAATCAGCACGCGTTTGTTGGATACTTCTTGGTCAGTCAGTCGAAGGAAACGCAACATTGTTTTTCAACTCTCAAGGAAGGTTATTGGAAACAATCCGGAATTATAACGCCCCCAGCCAACTTTTCCTCGGGGTTGCATCCTCCTTTGTGATTGGAATCGCGGCAATTGCAGGGCAGTTCCTTGCGCCCGACTTTCCGCAGCAAGGGCTTGATTTAATTGACTCATTTTTCATTTATGCCTTGTTGGCACAATTCACGCACCTTGGCCCGGTGCACCTAGGCTTGAATCTGGCGGGCCTGGCCTTGCTCACCTGGGGCTTTTCCGAGCAGCGAAGCCATGGGGAATGGCTGTGGATCCAGGCAACGTCGCTGGTTTGGGTGGCGTTTTATGTGGCCGCAATTGAGCCTTTGAATTGGTACTGCGGCCTAAGCGGCGCCCTGCACTTTCAGTTTGCAGCATGCCTGTTGTTGGCCCTTTTCCGAAGCCCCGGAAACCTTCAGAAAACCTGGCCCTTGTGGATTCTGGCTGTGGGCCTGCTGCTAAAACTGCTGCTGGAATGGAATTCGGGCCACCACACCGATGCACTGGTGGGCGGCCCGATTGCTTATGAAGCTCACCGTGGCGGAGCCTTCGGTGGACTGTTCTCGGGAATCGTCATTCTTTTGATGAAGCGCGGCCCAACATCTTGAATGCCAACAACAACACCATTAAACCGAACAAGCCACCCAGTGTGTTGGCTCCTCCGCCACCACCACCGCCACCCGATGCAACTGAGGCAGTGGAGGTAGTGCTGTTGTTTGTAGTGGGGGCCGTGGTACCACCTGAACTGGCGCTGGCCAGCGAGCTGGGAGAACTTCCATCGTCGCCACTGGCCACCACACGGATCGCGGTGAAACTGCTGTGGTCTTCTCCAACGGAATCGGTGACGGTAAGCTGAAACACCAAGTCCGAGGTGGCCGTTGCTGCTGGCAAATCAACATCGGCTGTGTTGCGGGTGCCGGTCATGACCTGCTCACCCGACACTTGAATCCACTGATACGAGGCAACCGTTCTGCCCAAGGCCACTGAACTTGCGGAACCGCGCAAACGAACCGGGTTCAAACCGGAGGCACTTTCCTGAAAACCACTGGTGCCCAAGCCGTTGGCCGACACCGAGGCATTGGCCACCGGGCTGCTGGCCCGGGCAGCAGACACCACAGCAAAGGCGTCCAGCATGCCGGCCCCACACACCGCAGTGGTGCAGTTGCAAGTGCCAGAACCCTGATTCGCCGTGCATGTACTGGTACCGGGGCTTAAAAAACCAGCCGTGTTGTTCAAAATCTGGCTGCGCAACTGGGCTGGCGTTAATGTCGGGTTGATAGAGCGCATCAAGCCTGCTGTGGCCGCCACCAAAGGCGCAGCAAATGAAGTACCGGTTTTACTGGCCAAACTTGCGGAACCTGGCGTGGTCGAGCCGGAATTGCTCAACCCCACCAAGCCGTTGGTGAAGCCGCCGGGGGCCATCAGGCTGACACCACTACCAATGGCGCTGTAGCTGGCGCGGCTACCGTCACGATCCAGCGCGCCCACAGACAACACATTGCTGCAGTTGGCTGGCGAATCAACCGAACCACCACTGTTTCCTGCCGCGGCTACAACCAAGGTGCCCGCGGCATTCACGCGATCCACTACGGACTGTTCAAAAGTACTGCAGGTGCTTGAGCTGCCCAGGCTGAGGTTGATCACATCGGCCGGGTTTGGATTGCGTGGAATACCTGGTACATCAAGACCGGCAGACCACAACATGGCGTCCAGCACATCAGAAAGTAAACCACCACATTTGCCCAACACCCGCACTGGCAAAACTTTCACGTTCCAGTCAGCACCGGCCACATCGGAATCGCTGTGCGTGTTCGCTGCAACCTGACCAGCAACGAATGTGCCGTGCCAGCTGGAGTTTTTGACGCTGCAACCCGAGAAAGTGGAGGTTTGGGAATCTTCCGTGCTGATCCAGTTGCCGGGGTCTGCCGCATTGGCATCACGCCCGTCTCCATCATTGGCTGTTGGCACATCGGAAATGAAGTCGTAGCCGCTCAACAGGCGGCCCATTAAATCGGGCGTCTCAAACACAACACCTGTATCCAGCACAGCCACCACCACATCAGCACTGCCGCGAATCACGTCCCATGCCTGATCAAATTTGGCACCCGCTGTATTCAAGGTGGACCGCAAGGCCCACTGGTTTGAAAAATTGGGGTCGTTGGGCGTTGCGAAAGCACGCACAGGGCGGTCTTCGATTGCAAACTCAACTTCTGGGTCACTGGCCAGGCGGTTCAACACGGCCTGCTGATCCGTGTCGCGCACCGAGCTGCCCCAGCGCATCACGTGTGTTCCCACAGAGCCTGCACGCAACCAAACAGCATCCACATTGTTGCGGCTCATGACATCGGCCAGAAACTCGCCTTCTTTCTCAAGACGACGCAAAGTAGGTGCGCTGCCAAGCTCCACCGAGTTTTTCAGCTTGACGATGAACTGCCCACTGCCGCCTTGGGCATAGGCCGGAGCCACCAAAAGGATCCACAGCATCAACAACACGCTGGTTACCAAAATTCGGAGGGGAGTTAATTTTTGTTTTTTGGGACGGAACGTCAACATGGCGGTACTCGCTTATCTCAATGCATTGAGGTTACCGAGCAAGTTGCACAATCAATTTGATGAATAGAAAGCAGAACGGTGTCCACTTCTCATGCGCGCTGCAAGAAAACCGAAAGTTCTTGTTTAACGGCATGAAACAAGGCTTTGCGCATGGCCAATAGGGGTAGGGGCACCCACAAAAGGGGGTGGTTTTTCAGGAAAAAAACGGGCGAAAAAAAACCGGGCATGAACCCGGTTTTTTTAAATCAAAACACGCTTGAAATTACTTGGCATTCATCAATGCAACCGTGGTGTCCAACATGCGGTTGGAGAAGCCCCACTCGTTGTCGTACCAGCTGGATACCTTCACCAGCTTGCCGCTGACCTTGGTCAGCGTTGCATCAAAGGAGCTGGATGCCGGGTTGTGGTTGAAGTCAATCGACACCAGTGGTGCCTCGTTGTACTCCAGCACACCCTTCAACGGGCCTTCGGCGGCCGCTTTCAGAATGCTGTTCACTTCCTCCACCGTGGTGTCGCGCTTGGCGATAAACGACAGGTCAACCATGGACACGTTGATGGTGGGCACGCGCACTGCATAACCATCCAGCTTGCCATTCAGTTCTGGCAATACCAAACCAACAGCGGCAGCCGCACCGGTTTTGGTGGGGATCATGCTCATGGTAGCGGAACGTGCACGGCGCAGGTCTTCGTGGTACACGTCGGTCAATACCTGGTCGTTTGTGTAAGCGTGAATGGTGGTCATCAAGCCGGTTTCAAGACCAATTTCATCGTTCAAAGGCTTAACCAACGGTGCCAGACAGTTGGTGGTGCAAGAAGCGTTGGAAATCACGGTGTCTGTGCTTTTCAACACGCCGTGGTTCACGCCAAATACAACTGTTGCATCCACGTCTTTGCCGCCAGGGGCGGAGATGATCACTTTCTTGGCGCCACCCCTCAGGTGCGCGGAAGCCTTTTCTTTGGTAGTGAAAAAGCCTGTGCATTCCATCACGACGTCTACACCCAGCTCGCCCCAAGGCAATTCTGCGGGGTTGCGGTTGGCCAAAACCTTGATTTTGTCGCCGTTTACAACCATGTAGTCGCCATCTACGCTTACGGTGCCGGGGAAACGGCCGTGCGCGGTGTCGTACTGGGTCAGGTGGGCGTTGGTCTTGGGGTCGCCCAGGTCATTAATCGCCACGATTTGAATGTCGTGTTTCTTGCCACCTTCATAGTGGGCACGCAGTACATTTCGGCCGATGCGGCCATAGCCGTTGATCGCTACGCGAATGGTCATGACAAATCTCCTTGAAAGTAAATCAATTATCGTGTGTCTTAAGCCGTGCTTATTGTGTAACCAAAGCCAGTGCAGCCTCGGTGAATTTTTCTGTCGTCAAACCAAAATGCTTGAACAAGGCACCCGCCGGGGCAGATTCACCAAAAGTATTCATGCCAAGCACTGTGCCTTTCACACCCGCCTGCGCAATGTACTTGTACCAGCCGTCGGTCATGCCGGCTTCAATCACCGCAATCGGTGCAGTGCCCAACACACCAGCCTTGTAATCGACGGTTTGGCGATCAAATACGTTCGTGGACGGCATGGACACCACACGGGCCACGATGCCTTTTCCAGACAGCGCTTTCTGTGTGTTCATGGCGATCTCGATTTCCGAACCCGTGGCAATCAAGGTGACCTTGGCATTGGCTGCATCAAGCAACACATAACCGCCTTTGGCAATTGAGTTCAACACCGCTTCTGAACGTTCCAGGAATGGCAGATTTTGGCGACTGAACAACAGCGAACTGGGGCCGTCTTTGCGCATTACAGCCGAATTCCACGCGGCCATCGACTCCACTGAATCCGCAGGGCGCCACACATCCATGTTTGGCAACAAGCGCAAGGTGGCTGCGTGCTCAACGGGTTGGTGGGTGGGGCCGTCTTCACCCAGGCCGATTGAATCGTGGGTGAACACAAAAATATTGCGCTTTTTCATCAGCGCAGCCATGCGCAAGGCATTGCGGCTGTAATCCGAGAAGGTCAGGAAAGTGGCGCCAAACGGAATGTAGCCACCGTGCAGGGCAACACCGTTGAGCGCTGCGCTCATGCCGAATTCACGCACACCCCAGTTGATGTGGTTACCGGCAGTAAAGCCTTCCTTGTTGCGGCGAACAGCCACACAGGTGGGCCAATTGGTCAGGTTTGAACCGGTTAAGTCGGCAGAACCGCCCAGCAGTTCAGGCAATTCAGCAGCCAGCAGGGTAATCGCGTTTTGGCTGGCTTTGCGCGTGGCGATGGTTTCGCCTTTGGCCGCCACCGTGGCCAACAGGCGTGCGGCAGTTTGTTCAAACTGAGCAGGCAAGTCACCCGCCATGCGGCGCTTGAATTCAGCAGCTTTGGCCGGGAATTTGGCGCGGTAGGCCTCAAACAATTTGTCCCAAGCCGATTGACGGGCTGCGCCCTCCACCTGTGCGTCCCAGGCGTTGTACACCTCGGCAGGGATATCAAACGGTGCGTGCTCCCAACCAATGGCAGCGCGGGTGGCCGCAATTTCAGCGTCGCCCAACGGGGCGCCGTGTACTTTGTCAGTACCAGCCAGGTTAGGCGAGCCCTCGCCAATATTGGTTTTGCAGCAAATCAGGGTTGGCCCTTTGTCCAGCGAAGCGTTTTGCTTGGCCTGGGCAATGGCAGCATCCACCGCATCTACATTGTGGCCATTCACGTTCGGAATTACATTCCAGCCATAAGCTTCAAAACGCTTGGGCGTGTTGTCGGCAAACCAGTGCTCAACCTCACCGTCAATGGAAATGCCATTGTCGTCGTACATCACGATCAATTTTGACAAACCCAAGGTACCCGCCAGTGAACAGGCCTCGTGGGAAATGCCTTCCATCAGGCAACCGTCGCCCAAAAACACATAGGTGTTGTGGTCAACAACTGGAAAACCAGCTTCGTTGAATTCAGCGGCCAACAGCTTTTCAGCCAATGCAAAACCCACAGCATTGGCAATGCCCTGCCCCAAGGGGCCAGTGGTGGTTTCAATACCGGGGGTAATGTCCACTTCCGGGTGGCCCGGTGTTTTAGAATGCAACTGGCGGAAATTCTTCAATTCCTCGATCGGCAGGTCGTAACCGGTCAAGTGCAGCAGCGCATACAGCAGCATGGACCCGTGGCCATTGGACAACACGAAGCGGTCGCGATCGGCCCAAAGCGGGTTCTGCGGGTTGTGCTTCAGGTGGCGTGCCCACAGGGCAACGGCGATTTCGGCCATGCCCATGGGCATGCCTGGGTGGCCAGATTTGGCGGCTTGAACTGCATCCATGGCGAGCGCGCGAATCGCGTTGGCCATGTTCTTTGACGAAGAGGACATAGGTATGGGGATTGAGGGTTATGCCTGTGGCAAAGTTGGAAAAACATGAATTTTATCAAAGCTATCCGAATAAAGTGCCCCCCTGCGGACAAACCACCGAATAAAGACAGGCAAACATGAAACAAGACAAAGGCAAGCGCTTACCCCGCTTCCTGCTAGAACACTGCAACAGCGTGGGCCAAGTGCTTGATCTGTCGGATGACTTGATGCATTACGCTTCCCGGGTTTTGCGCTTGCGCGATGGCGAATCATTGCGGGTCTGGAATGGGCAGGGTTGTGAATATCAGGCCACGGTGCAATATGTATCCAAAAAACTGGCGCAAGTGCATATTGTGGAGCAACTAACGGTTTTGGACACCGAATTGAACTGCCAGGTACACGTACTTCAGGCCCTGCCAGAAGGGGACAAAATAGACTGGATACTTGAAAAGTGCACGGAATTGGGCGTTGTCGGCTTTCATCCCGTTCAAGCCCGCCGCAGCGTGGTTAAACTGGAAGGGGAGCGTGCCAACAAGCGGCAAACCCACTGGGAACGTGTTGTACTGTCGGCCAGCTTGCAAAGTGAGCGTGGCCAGTTGCCCACGGTTGAACCCGTGAAAACACTGCAGGGTGCACTGGAACACGTGTCGCAAATTTGGCCCCATGCGCAGGTGTTGTGGTTTACCCCGCAAGCCGGGGAGTCTCTGAGAAACTGGACTCCCCGTGCCAAACACGGGGAACCGTTGATCATTTGCGTGGGCCCGGAGGGCGGCTGGTCGCCCGAGGAAACCGACACTGCAACGCAACTTGGCGCCCTGCCCCTGAATTTTTCGCGACGCGTGTTGCGAACCGAAACATTCGCAGTCGCCTGTACCGCACAACTAACAGCCCTGCTAAACCTTGAAGCAAATTGACAACAAGAGAGACGGACATGAGCAGTAATATAAGCAATGAGGTGAACAATCAGTTCCAATTCAAAAACCCCAGCCTGCTACAAACCAACCCATTTGTGTATGGCAGCTTTCATGAATGCGAAAAAGACTTCCCTGTAGACAACCCCTCCACAGGTGAAACCATTGCGCAGGTAGGCAACGCATCCATCGCTTTGACCCACGATGCCATTCTGTGTGCTGAAAAAGCACTGGCAAGCTGGCGCAACACCACCGCCAAAAGCCGCGCACAAATGCTGCGCAAGTGGTTTGACCTGATTATTGACAACGCAGATGACCTGGCGTTTTTGATGACCCTGGAACAAGGCAAACCACTTTCTGAGGCCAAAGGCGAAGTGGTGTACGGCGCAAGCTTTGTGGAATGGTTTGCCGAACAGGCCAAGCGGATTGAAGGCAGTGTGCTGGAATCGCCCCAATCGGGCCGCGAATTGCTGGTATTGAAGCAAGGCATTGGCGTGTGCGCGGCCATTACGCCATGGAATTTCCCCATTGCCATGATTACCCGCAAAGTAGCCCCGGCCCTTGCGGCAGGTTGTACGGTCGTGATCAAACCTGCAGAACAAACACCACTGAGCGCACTGGCTTTGGCCGAATTGTCGCGTCAAGCGGGTATTCCTGCGGGGGTACTGAACGTAATTACCGGCGATGCAGACCGTTCCATCGAAATTGGCAAAGTGCTGTGCGAAAGCGAGGTTGTGCGCAAACTCACTTTCACTGGCAGCACCGAAGTGGGCCGCATTTTGATGCAGCAATGCGCCCCCACCATCAAAAAGCTGAGCCTTGAGCTGGGCGGCCATGCGCCCTTCATCGTGTTTGAAGACGCCGACCTGGACAAAGCCGTAGATGGCCTGATCGCCTCAAAGTTTCGCAATGCCGGCCAAACCTGCGTGTGCACCAACCGCATTTACGTTCAACGCAATGTGCAACAAGCTTTTGCCGAGAAACTGCACGCCAAGGTCGCCAAGCTGGAAGTTGGCGATGGCCTGAAGACCAAAGCCAGCATCGGCCCGATGATTGACGACCACGCCATTGCCAAAGTACAAAAGCATGTAGACGATGCGCTGGACAAAGGCGCAAAACTGCTGCATGGCGGCAAACCGCACGCCTTGGGTGGCCGCTTTTTTGAACCCACCCTGATCGACAACGCCGACCACCGCATGCTGGTGGCCCAAGAGGAAACATTTGGCCCGCTGGCTGCAATTTTCCCGTTCGACACCGAAGAACAAGCCATCAACCATGCCAACAACACGCCCTACGGCCTTGCTGCGTACTTTTACACTGAAAATTCGGCACGCACCTTCCGCGTGGGCCGTGCGCTTGAATACGGCATGGTGGGCATTAATGTGGGCGTGTTCTCCAACGAAGTGGGGCCTTTCGGTGGCGTGAAGCAGTCGGGGCTGGGGCGCGAAGGCTCTGTGTGGGGTATCGAAGAGTTCCTGGAAATGAAGTACCTGTGCATTGGCACGCTGTAATTACGAAAGCCCCGGCTAGCCATTACAATACGGGGCAATCAAAGTACAAATACTGAATCACGAAGGACACTGGCGCACATGCACAAGAAACCGCTGACGTTTCAACAAGCCATTTTGACCCTGCAAAACTATTGGGACCAACAAGGTTGCGCCCTGCTGCAACCTTTCGACATGGAAGTGGGCGCGGGCACCAGCCACACCGCCACATTTTTGCGCGCCTTGGGCCCCGAGCCCTGGAACGCTGCTTATGTTCAGCCCTCGCGCCGCCCCAAAGACGGCCGCTACGGCGAAAACCCAAACCGCATGCAGCACTACTACCAGTTTCAGGTAGTACTAAAACCATCGCCAGAAAACATCATCGACCTGTACTTGGGCAGCCTTGAAGCACTGGGGATTGACACCCAACAAAACGACATTCGTTTTGTGGAAGACAACTGGGAAAACCCGACACTGGGCGCCTGGGGCCTGGGCTGGGAAGTGTGGTTAAACGGCATGGAAGTTACCCAATTCACTTACTTCCAGCAAGTGGGCGGCCTGGATTGCGCGCCCATTCTGGGCGAGATCACTTACGGCATTGAACGCCTGACCATGTACCTGCAAGGCAAGGAAAATGTGTACGACCTGGTGTGGACCGAGCGCGAAGAAAAAGGCGTGAAAAAGGTGCTCACCTACGGCGATGTGTTTCACCAAAACGAAGTGGAACAATCCACCTACAATTTCGAGCACAGCAATGCCGACATGTTGTTCCGCCACTTCGGCGAATACGAAGCCGAGGCCAAGCACCTGATTGATGTGGGCCTGGCCCTGCCCGCCTATGAAATGATTCTGAAAGCCGCACACACCTTCAACCTGCTGGATGCCCGCGGTGCCATTTCGGTAACAGAACGTGCAGCCTACATTGGCCGCATTCGCAATTTATCGCGCGCCGTGGCGCAGGCGTATTTCGAATCCCGAGAAAAGCTGGGTTTCCCCATGTGCAACACCCCCAACACACAAGCTGCCTAAAACACGTGAGACCCATGAATTCAACACTACTGGTTGAGCTGTTTACCGAAGAGCTACCACCCAAAGCCCTGCAAACGCTGGGCAACGCCTTTGCCGAACTACTGAGCAAAACACTGCGCGATGAAGGCCATTTGACCGACAACAGTGTGGCGGAAAGCTTTGCCAGCCCACGTCGTTTGGCTTGCCGAATTACCCACGTGGCCGCCATTAGCCCCGAGAGAAAAATTCAGGAACGTTTGCTGCCCGTGAAAATTGGTCTGGATTCCAACGGCCAGCCCACCCCGCCCTTGCAGAAAAAACTCGATTCTTTGGGGCTAGGTCCAATCGGCGTAGAGCAGCTTGAAACCATCAACGACGGCAAACAGGATGTGTTGCACATTTCACGCACACAGGCTGGCAAAGCACTTGAAGAATCGCTAAGCAAAGCGCTTGAAGTGGCCACCACCAAACTGCCCATTCCGAAAGTGATGTGCTACCAGCGCCCCAATGGCAGCACCGTGCACTTTGTGCGCCCGGCACATCGCTTGATCTGCCTGCACGGCGACAAAGTGGTGCCCGCCCAAGTGCTGGGTTTGGAAAGTGACCGCATTACATTGGGCCACCGGTTTTTGAGTACTGGCGTGCTGAATATTGCCAATGCCGACAGTTATGAGGCGCAACTTGAAACTGAAGGCAAAGTAATCGCCAGTTTCGAGAAACGCAAAGCCGCCATTGTGCAAGCTTTGGCTGACCAAGCCGCTGGCGACCAAGTAGTGCAACCAGAAGCATTGATCGACGAAGTGTGCGCGCTGGTTGAATGGCCTGTGGTGTATGAAGCAGGTTTCGAGAAAGAATTTCTGGAAGTGCCGCAGGAATGTTTGATCTTGACCATGCAGGCCAACCAGAAATATTTCGCGATCACCGACCAGAACGGCAAAATGAAAAACCGTTTTCTGTTGGTATCAAACCTGTTGACCCCCACCCCGGAACTAATCACCACCGGCAACGAACGCGTGCTGCGCGCCCGCCTGGCCGATGCGAAATTCTTCTTCGATCAAGACCGCAAGAAAACGCTGGAAAGCCGCCTGCCTGGCTTGGCCAATGTGGTGTACCACAACAAACTGGGCACACAAAAAGACCGCAATGGCCGCTTGGTGGAATTGGCTGCAACGCTTGCCCCAATGTGCGGCGCTGATGTGGACATGGCCCAACGGGCAGCACTGTTGTGCAAGACTGATTTGCTGACAGACATGGTGGGTGAATTCCCCGAACTGCAAGGCAATATGGGCGAACACTATGCCCGCCACGATGGCGAACATGCTGATGTAGCCCAAGCCATTGCCGACCATTACAGCCCACGCTTTGCGGGCGACCAACTGCCCCGCAACCCTGTGGGTGTAGCCGCCGCGCTGGCCGACAAACTGGAAACACTGGTGGGTATTTATGGCATCGGCCTTATCCCGACTGGCGACAAAGACCCCTTCGCCCTGCGCCGCCATGCACTGGGCGTGATCCGCATGGTGATCGAGAAAAACCTGAATCTTGATTTGAAACGCATGCTGGCAGCGGCAAGCCAGTTGTTCAACAATTATCCGGATTTCAAGATTGACCTGGACGGCCTGGAAAAGTTTATTCAAGACCGCCTGCGCGGTTACCTGAAAGACCAAAGCTATTCCACCGCCGAAGTTGAATCGGTTCTCAGCCAAAACCCAAGCCAGTTCGCTGACCTGCCCAAACGCCTGGAAGCCGTTCGTGCTTTCTCGCAATTGCCAGAATCGCAAGCCTTGGCCGCAGCCAACAAGCGCATCACCAACATCCTGAAGAAAACCGAAGTGGGTTCTTCTGAAATAGACACAAACCTACTGCAAGTGGACGCGGAAAAGGCACTGGCTGCGCAAGTGAAAGAAGTTGAACCGCTGGCAACAAAAGCTTTTGAGCAAGGCGACTACCAGCAAGCCTTGCTGGTGCTGGCTCCATTGAAAGCGAATGTGGATGCCTTCTTTGAAAACGTGATGGTGATGGACAACAACGAAGCCCTGAAAAACAACCGCCTGGCTTTGTTGAAACACATGCATGGTCTAATGAACCGTGTGGCCGACATTTCACAACTGGCCACCTAAAAAAGGTAACCCATGAAACTTATCGTGCTGGATCGTGATGGTGTCATCAACGAGGATTCGGATGAATACATCAAGTCGGTCGATGAATGGGTTCCCATTACAGGTAGCATGGAAGCCATTGCACGCTTGAACCGCGGTGGTTTTCGCGTAGTGGTAGCCACCAATCAAAGCGGTATTTCACGGGGCATGTTCGACCTGGAAACACTTTCAGCCATGCACAAAAAAATGCATGAACTGGCTGGCGTGGTGGGCGCGCATATTGAAGGCATTTTCTTCTGCCCGCACGGTCCCGATGACAAATGCAACTGCCGCAAACCCAAGTCGGGCCTGTTTCAGGAAATTCAGGCCAGAACCGGTTTTGACCTGAATGGCGTGCCCTGTGTGGGCGATTCACTGCGTGATTTGCAAGCGGGTGCCAGCATGGGTTGCACACCCTTGTTGGTAAAAACCGGCAAAGGCAAAAAAACACTCGAGAAAAGTAAAGACGAATTGCCCAAAGGCACCCTGGTGTTCGACAATTTAATGGCAGTGGCCGAACATTTGGTGCCAGACGACCCGTTTGCAAACAATCGATAAAAACTAAAACTTTTCGGAGGCCTGTGGTGAGATCCGTCATTGGTTCAATCCTGTTTTTCGTTTACGTCGTGGTCTACACCCCGATCCATGCCAGCGCCCTGTTGTTGGCATCGCCCTTTATTTCCATCCGCAATCGATATGTTGTCGCCTGTTGGTGGAATGCACTGAATATTCACATGCTGAAATGGCTTTGCGGCATCAAGTTTCGGGTAGAAGGCATGGATAACCTGCCCAATACCGGCGCAATCATTCTGGCAAAACACCAGTCAGCCTGGGAAACCTTCGGCATTCCAGCCAACCTGCTGCCTCGCCAACTTTGCCTGGTATTCAAAAAAGAGCTGCAGTACGTGCCTTTTTTTGGCTGGTGCCTGTGGGTGTTGCGCATGGTACCCATTGACCGAAAAAATGGCGTAGAAGCCTTTGAGCAGGTTAAAACCATGGCGGGCAAGCGCATGAAAGAAGGCGCCTGGATGATGTTTTTCCCCGAAGGAACTCGTGTGCCAGTGGGCTACAAGCGCCGCTACAAAACCGGCGGCACCCGCTTGGCCGTGGCCACTGGAACCCCCGTGGTGCCAGTGGCACACGACGCAGGGGAATACTGGAAGCGCAAAGGTTTTTTCAAGAAGGCTGGCACAGTGACCTTGCGTTTTGGGCCACCCATTTCGCCCGAAGGGCATGACGCCCAAAGCCTGATGAATGTAGTTGAAGAATGGATTGAAAGCGAAATGCGCAAAATCAGCCCACACCGCTACCAAAGCAGCGAAACCCCCTTGGTGGGCAAAGGCGAGAAGTGACACATGCGTTCGGCAGCACACACACCCAATGACGTTCGCAGCATTGAACTGCCCTGGGGCGTGTGCAACTATGTATTGAAGCGGAGCAAACGCAGGTCGGTGGGGTTTTTGATAGGTGATGAAGGCCTGCAAATTTCAGCACCACTTCGCCTGTCAATCACTGAACTTCACGACATCATTCAATCCAAATCAGACTGGATCGAAAAACGGCTTGAACAATGGCAATTACGCAGCAAACAAACCGTTCGGCTTGAACAATTGCTCGACGAGGGCAAACCGATACCCGTGCGTGGCGAACCGTATCAACTTGAAGCATTGCCCGCACGCAGCAAAGCCCTGCTCAACCCATGGACCAAAAGCATTGCCCTGCCGGCCTGCGAAAACAGCCTGCAACGCAACAAAGCTGTTGAGCAACTACTGAAGGCCCATGCCAAAGAAGTGTTTACCCACATGGCTGCCAAACTGGCGCAACGGCAGACCGAGAGACAACAATTGCCGAGTTTTTCAATCCATTTGTCCAGCCCCAGTTCACGCTGGGGCAGTTGCAACAGCAAGCGGGAAGTGCGCTTGAACTGGCGCTTGGTGCACTACCCACCACAATTGATTGAATACGTCATTGCACATGAACTGGCTCATCTGGTAGAAATGAATCACAGTGCGCGTTTTTGGGCCAAGGTCGAAAGCCTGATGCCCGACTACAAAGAACCGCACAAAACACTTGCGAAAATGAACCCCTCTGAGGTGCCCGTATTATGAGAATTCTCCACACCATGCTGCGCGTTGGCGACTTGCAACGCTCGATTAATTTTTACACCGAAGTAATGGGCATGAAGGTAATTCGCACCACCGACCGTGCCGACCAAGGTTATTCCCTGGCCTTCGTAGGCTATGGCACCGAACAAGATGGCGCGGTACTTGAATTAACCTACAACCATGGCGTAAGCGGCTACGAATTGGGCAACGCCTATGGACATATTGCGATCGCGGTCGACGATGCTTACGCACAATGCGAACGCATCACGCAAGCCGGCGGAAAAGTAACTCGCCCGGCTGGCCCGGTAAAAGGCGGCAGCACAGTAATCGCCTTCGTCGAAGACCCGGATGGCTATAAAATCGAGCTGATCCAGACAACGCGTTAACCCGAAAAGGCCCCCTTGCCCCCTAGGGCAGGCAAGGCCTTGCGGCCCACTTTGACAAACAGAAGTCAAGTAAAAAATTTCCATTTTTTTCCAGAATTAGGGTCGAATTAAATTGTCCTGAACGTTACAATGGGCTGCTCGAAATTTGCTTAAATTTTGTGCAAAGTGCGCATCGCCCATTTAACACTTCCAAATAATCTGTTCCTGGCCCCCATGGCCGGCGTAACAGATCGCCCCTTCCGCCAGTTGTGCAAAAAACTGGGCGCGGGGCATGCTGTGTCGGAAATGGCGGCGAGCAACCCTGCACTGTGGAAAACAGACAAAAGCACACGCCGCGTGAACCACCACGGGGAAACCAAACCAATAGCAGTACAAATTGCAGGCGCCGACCCGGCGATGATGGCGCACGCCGCGGCCTACAACATTGAACGCGGTGCGCAGATCATCGACATCAACATGGGTTGTCCTGCCAAAAAAGTGTGTGCAGTGGCCGCAGGTTCTGCCCTGCTTCAAAACGAAAGCCTGGTTGAAAACATTCTGAAAGCCGTGCACGCCGAATGCCTGAAACGCAGCGTACCGCTTACTTTGAAATACCGCACGGGTTGGTCACCGGAACATAAAAATGCAATTCGCATTGCGCAAATGGCAGAATCCATTGGCGTGTCACTGCTCACCCTGCATGGACGAACACGCGCCTGTGGTTACACGGGCAACGCAGAATACGACACCATCCGGGCCGTGAAACAATCGGTCAATATTCCGGTGATCGCCAACGGCGACATCACCACCCCCGAGAAAGCAAAATTTGTACTGGATTACACCAGCGCAGACGGCCTGATGATTGGCCGGGCTGCGCAAGGTAATCCGTGGATTTTTAGAGAAACATTACATTATCTGAACACGGGCAAGCATCTTGAGCCCCCCACACTGGAAGAAGCCCATGAGGTCATGATGCATCACCTGCGTGATCACCATGAATTTTATGGAGAGAAAACGGGCCTGCTCACCGCCCGGAAGCATTTGCAATGGTATCTTTGCGGCCCAGCCGGAAAAAGCAACACCGTGATTGATCAACTTATGTTGGCGCAAACCACTTGCGAACAATTGCGCATTGTTGATGAATTTTTTCTGGCCTGGAAATCAAGCGGCCAACAGTATTTTGCCGCTGCAAACGATTCACTCCAACCAACACAAAAAAGAAGATTGGCAGCATGAAACCCAATGACAGTGATCTAGCCCCCGTCACCATATCCGAGTGCATACGAAACAACCTGGACAAGTTTTTTGACGACCTTGAAGGGGAGTGTGCCAAATCGGTTTACGACATGGTGCTGTCTGCCGTTGAACGCCCCATGCTGGAAGTGGTCATGGAAAAAGCCAATATGAACCAAACAATCGCAAGCCAAATGCTGGGAATTAACCGCAACACATTGCGCAAGAAATTGCAGCAGCACGGCCTCATCTGAATTTAATTTTTCTAGCCGCGTTACACCGGCCACATTGCCATGACAACAAACCCAACAATCAAACGTGCGCTGCTCAGCGTGTCCGACAAAACCGGCATTCTTGAACTGGCCAAGGCATTGGCAGATCGTGGTGTGGAAATTCTGTCCACCGGCGGCACCGCCAAACTGCTGGCCGAGAAAGGCATTGTTGTGAAGGAAGTAGGCAGCCACACCGGTTTTCCTGAAATTATGGATGGCCGCGTGAAAACCCTGCACCCGAAAATCCACGGCGGCATTCTGGCGCGCCGCGATTTACAAAGCCACCTGGACGCAATGGAAGAACATGGCATTGGAGCCATCGACTTGGTGGCCGTCAACCTTTACCCCTTCGACAAGGCAACAGCTGGCGAGAACGTAAAACTGGAAGACGCGATTGAAAACATCGACATTGGCGGCCCCGCCATGGTGCGCGCTTCTGCGAAAAACTACACGGGCGTCACCATTCTTGTAGACCCGTCAGATTACGAAAAAATAATCGACGAAATGAAAAACAACGGTGGCGCAACCACACTAAAAACCCGCAGTGGCCTGGCAGCAAAAGCCTACGCACACACAGCCCGTTACGACGGCGCAATTGCGGCATTCCTGACCAGTTTGCAAGGCACCGAGGGTGCATTGGAAGACACCCCCGCGCGCATTGAATACCCGGAAGTGCTGTCCATGCAATTTCACAAAGTGCAAGACATGCGCTACGGCGAAAACCCACATCAAAGCGCAGCGTTCTACCGTGAAGCCAAAGCACCTGTGGGCCTGTTGGCCAACTACCGACAACTGCAGGGCAAGGAACTCAGCTTTAACAACATTGCCGATTCCGATGCGGCCTGGGAATGTGTAAAAACATTTGACGCACCCGCCTGCGTCATCATCAAGCACGCCAATCCTTGCGGCGTGGCTGTGGCCGAAGGCCCGCTAAATGCTTACCAAAAAGCATTCAAAACAGACCCCACTTCTGCGTTCGGCGGCATCATCGCCTTTAACCGCACGGTGGATGAAGCCACCGCGCAAGCCGTTGCAAAACAGTTTGTTGAAGTAGTCATCGCCCCGTCATTCGACGAAGCCGCGCGCGCAGTGTTCTTTGCAAAGCAAAACGTTCGCCTGCTGGAAATTCCAGTGGAAGCGGGCACACACAAATTCGACTACAAACGCGTAGGCGGCGGCCTGCTGGTGCAAAGCCCAGATGAACGCAATGTGCAGCAAAGCGAGATCAAGGTAGTCAGCAAACGCCAGCCCACAGAACAGCAATGGGCTGATTTGATGTTTGCATGGCGCTGCGCCAAATTTGTAAAAAGCAACGCAATTGTATTCTGCAAAGACGGTATGACCATGGGCGTGGGTGCAGGCCAAATGAGCCGCGTGGATTCCGCACGCATTGCATCCATCAAGGCACAAAACGCAGGCCTTACTTTGGCCGACAGTGCTGTTGCATCCGATGCATTCTTCCCCTTCCGCGATGGCCTGGACGTGGTGGTCGATGCAGGCGCAAGCTGCGTGATTCAACCCGGCGGCTCCATGCGCGACGAAGAGGTGATTGCTGCTGCAAATGAACGCGACATTGTGATGGTGCTGACCGGTGTGCGCCATTTCCGCCATTAAGTTCACCACCCAGATCACCCAACCGTGATGCGCATACTTGGCATAGACCCAGGCCTGCGCATCACCGGTTACGGTGTGGTCGACATTGTTGAAAGCCAGCAAATTTATGTGGCCAGCGGTGTGATTCGATCCAATTCCGATGCTTCCCTGCCCGACCGTTTGCACACCCTGTTTACCGGGCTGTGTGAACTGGCTGAACTGTACAAACCCCAAGTGGCCGTGGTTGAAAAAGTGTTTGTCAACGTGAACCCACAATCCACTTTGCTGCTGGGGCAAGCGCGCGGCGCAGTGCTTACGGCACTGACCCACAGCGGCCTGGCGGTAACCGAATACACCGCGCTGCAAATCAAGCAAGCCATTGTTGGGCACGGCAAAGCCAACAAAGAACAAGTACAGGAAATGGTGAAGCGTTTGCTGAAACTGCCCGCCCACCCTTCGGCCGATGCCGCCGATGCGCTGGCTGCTGCCTTGACACACGCACAAAGCAGCAAACTGTTGGGCGCACTGGCCGCCAAAGACCTGCCCACCAGCATTTTCAAAACCCGCACCCGAAAGGGCCGCACCAGCTGGAAATGAATTCGCTTGGCGTATAATCAAAACCGGTTTACTGTAGTTATAAACAGTGTGGAGAAGCTGCAATGATTGGTCGCCTGAAAGGCACTTTGCTGGAAAAAAACGCCCCCTGGATTTTGCTCGACGTGCAAGGCGTGGGTTATGAATTGCAAGTACCCATGAGCACACTGTTCAACCTGCCTGAAATCAACGCAAGCTGCACCCTGCTGACACACCTTGTGGTGCGCGAAGACGCCCACACCTTGTATGGGTTTCAAAACATTGCCGAAAAAAACCTGTTCAAAACATTGATTAAAGTGTCCGGCATTGGCCCGCGCACCGCACTAGCAATTTTGTCATCCATTTCAACCAACGAATTTTTGCTCGCCGTTCAAAGCCAGGAAACCGGCCGCTTGGTGAAAATTCCCGGTATTGGAAAAAAAACGGCCGAGCGTTTGTTGCTTGAACTGAAAGGCCAAATCGTGGCCCTTGGCGGCACTGCCAACATTGCAGAAGGCATGCCACTGCCAGTGGGCAATCAAAGCGAAATTGTTCAAGCCCTGTGTGCGCTGGGTTATTCTGACAAAGAAGCGGCACTGGCCTGCAAAGGTTTGCCGGAAGGCACCAGCGTGACCGATGGCCTGAAACTGGCCCTGCGTAACTTGTCGAAAGGCTAAAAGAGAATATCCACGATGATTGAACCCGATCGCCTGATCAGCCCCGCCAAAACCACACCCGCCGAAGAAGCGTTCGAGCGCGCCCTTCGCCCCAAGCACTTGGACGAATATGTGGGGCAACAGAAAATTCGCGATCAACTCGATATTTTTATCGCAGCGGCACGCGCCCGCAAGGAAGCGCTCGACCACGTGTTGCTGTTTGGCCCGCCCGGCCTTGGAAAAACCACGCTGGCCCACATTCTGGCCCGCGAAATGGGCGTGAACCTGCGTCAAACTTCCGGCCCCGTGCTTGAACGCCCTGGCGATTTGGCAGCTTTGCTAACCAACCTTGAAGCCAACGATGTGCTGTTCATCGATGAAATTCACAGGCTTTCTCCAGTGGTCGAAGAAATCTTGTACCCGGCGCTGGAAGACTATCAAATCGACATCATGATCGGTGAAGGACCGGGCGCACGCAGCGTGAAGCTGGATTTGCAACCCTTCACACTGGTGGGCGCCACAACCCGAGCTGGTATGTTGACCAACCCGCTGCGCGACCGCTTCGGCATTGTGTCCCGGCTTGAATTTTATACCCCTGAAGAATTGTCGCGCATTGTGGCCCGTTCCGCGAACCTGCTTGATACACCAGCAGAAGCGTCAGGCTGCCTTGAAATTGCCAAGCGTTCACGCGGCACACCGCGCATTGCCAACCGCCTGTTGCGCCGCGTGCGCGATTACGCCCAGGTAAAGGCCAACGGCATTATTACCGCCGAAGTTGCCGATGCAGCACTTGTAATGCTTGATGTCGACAAAGTGGGCCTGGACCCAATGGACCGCCGCTTGCTGGAAACCATCATTCACAAGTTTGGTGGCGGGCCAGTGGGGCTTGAAAGCGTGGCAGCCGCCATTGGTGAGGAAAAAGACACCATTGAAGATGTGCTGGAACCCTACTTGATTCAACAGGGCTATATTCAACGCACACCGCGTGGGCGAATTGCCACCTTGAACACTTATGCGCATTTTGGGCTGACCGCACCAGCCAGTTTGGCGGGCACGCATGCGGCGAATTTGCAGCAAGGTGATTTGCTGTAACGGCTTGTCGCTGTTGCTATCGCCAACTCGTCGGGGATGCCTGATTCCGCACTGAAAACCACGGTTTTCTGACGGGCGGTTTTGGGACTCGCGCCGATTGGGCGTAATCAATCCTCGGGCGATTTCACTGGCTTCCGCACGGCTGGCTTCTTCGCCACTGGTGGGCGCTTTTCCGTGACTGGTTTCGCCGCAGGCTTACTTTCCCGCTTCACACCCAACAAAGCCTCCAGTTCTTCCAGCGCTTCGCCGGTGTACACCGCCAAACGCTGCATCGAAGGCAATGCATCATGGTCGCCCGTGAAGGCCACGTTGAACTGGCCCGAATAACTGACCACCGTGATGTTCAATGCCTGCCCGTGCGGAATCAACGAAATGGGGTAGAACTGTTCCAAACGGCAACCCGAGAAATACAAATCACGTGATGGGCCGGGAACGTTCGAAATAACGGTATTGAAAATTGGGCGTGTCAAACCACCCAGGCCTGACACCAATTGCAACATCATCGGTGCCATCAGCATGATGGTGTAGTTGTTGATCGCCTCTTTGGGCATGGCCTGCAAATTGGCCTTGGCCAGTTGCGTGGAACGGCGAATTTCCTTCAAACGCGTTAACGGGTCGCTTTCGGTGGTGTACAGGTTGGCGATAATGAAACTGATGGCGTTGCCACCATCCAGATCATCGGCGGGGCGAACCGACACCGGCAGGCCCGCTGTCAGTGACTCGGAAGGCAGCGCGTCGCGTTCCAGCAGGTAACGGCGAATCGAGCTTGAACAAATCGCCAGAAAAATGTCGTTCACACTGACCTTGGCCGCTTCGGCCACCGCGCGAATTCGTTCAAGCGGGTAGGTTTGCGTGGCCAACCTGCGCGCGCCGCCCACACGCTTGTTCACAATCGACTTGGGGCCGGAAAATGGTGTGGCCAAAGCGGGGTCGGTTGGCTTTACAGCCTCTCGCATCAAGCCCATCAAGGCACGGCCAGCGGCGGGCAAGGATTGCCCACTTAGCTTGGCCGCCTCCCAAGCCTCGCGGGCCTGGTCTGCAAAATGTTGGGGCTCGCCGCTTTTCTTCTTTTTGCTGATGGTGCCCACCGACCACGGGGCAGGCAAACTCAGGCTTTCTTTGGCCGACTTGCCAAAAATGCGTTCCATCAGGCGCATGCCGCCAACACCATCCATCAGCGAATGATGCATCTTGGTGTACAGCGCAAATCGATTGCCGTAAAGGCCTTCAATCAAATGCATTTCCCACAATGGCTTGCGAAAATCCAGGGGGTGTGAATGCAAGCGGGAAATCAAGGTGCCCAGTTCCCGTTCGCCACCGGGTGCCGGCAAGGCGCTGTGGCGAAAGTGGTAATCCAGATCCACTTTGTCGGCCTCAATCCACTTGGGCATCAGGGTCAACAAACGCGGGCTGGACAAGCGGTAATTGAAGGGCGGGGAAAACTCGACCGAATTGCGCAACATTTGAACAATCCGGGCAATGGCCTCTTGGGTGGTTTCGCCATCTGGCACGGTGAAAATTGCCATGCTGCCCACATGCATGGGCGCCTCTTTCGACTCCACATACAACCAGGATGCGTCCAGCAAAGGAATATTTCTTGCCATGTCAATGGTCTCCACTTCTCGTTATTGGTTTAATCAATTCAATAAAATAGTAGTTGCAGGACCGCTCAACCCAGAAGTCAAGCCCCTCTCCTGCTTACAATATCGCTAGCATACTACTGAAACAGACCTTGGCCATTTCATGACATTCAAGTATTCACTGAGTGTGTATTTCGAAGACACCGATGCCGGCGGCATTGTTTATTACGGCAACTACCTCAAATTCATGGAGCGTGCCCGCAGCGAATGGTTCCTGCAACAAAGCATCGGCATGAAAACGCTGATGAATGAGCATCAATTGGTCTTCGTTGTCAGTCGAACCGAACTGAATTACCTGCGCTCTGCTAAACTTGAGGATGTACTTGAAGTGTCAGTAGAACTTACTGAACTTAAGCGTGTTTCTGCAGTCTTCAAACAAGTGGTTACGCGCCACGGCGAGGTGGTTTGCGAAGGCAAAACCAAGGTGGGGTGTGTGAATACCCAAAGCCTGCGGCCCGCTGCAATTCCCCCTGACGTGTTCAAGCAACTCAACCAATTGATGGCCTAGTGCGTTATTCGATTCAAATCATTTTTCTTACTCCGGACCGTTAATGGATATTTCTACCGACATGTCTTTCATTTCCCTGATCGCGCAGGCCAGCCTGGTTGTCCAGCTGGTCATGCTGATTCTGGTCATGATTTCCTTGATCTCCTGGGCCACCATTTTCAAAAAGTGGGCAGTCCTTAAGCGCACCAAACGGCAAGCCGACAAGTTCGAAGAAGAATTCTGGTCTGGCGGCGACCTGAACACCTTGTTCCAGCGTGCAGGCATGCGTCGCAATGAAGCGGGTCCGCTTGAACGCATTTTTGAAGCCGGCATGAGCGAATTTCTGCGCGCCCGTGACAAAAAGGGTCTTACCGATTATTCGCTGATCATCGACGGGGCACGCCGCGCCATGAAAGCCGCTTTCCAGCGGGAAAATGAAATTCTGGAGCGCAATTTGCCGTTTTTAGCATCGGCCGGTTCCGTCAGCCCCTACATTGGCCTGTTCGGTACGGTGTGGGGCATCATGCATGCCTTCGTGGGTCTGGCCAACGTGCAGCAAGCCACCCTTGCATCTGTCGCGCCCGGTATTGCAGAAGCACTGATTGCAACGGCAATCGGCCTGTTCGCAGCCATCCCCGCCGTGGTTGCATACAACCGCTACGCCAACGACATTGACCGCTTGTCCACCCAGTTTGAATCTTTCGTTGAAGAATTTTTGAACATTCTGCAACGTCAGCACTGATGGTATCAATGAGGCCAGCACCAATGCCAGCAATGAGCAACAGGAAATTTAATCCATGAAAGCCGAACTTGGACGAAAATCCAGACGCGCCATGAACGAGATCAATGTGGTGCCCTACATCGACGTGATGTTGGTGCTGCTGATTATTTTCATGGTTACGGCACCCATGATCACCCCATCGGTGATCGACCTGCCGTCCATGGCCAACACCAACCCGCCCAAACAGATGCGCCCCATTGAAGTTACGGTGCGCCAGGTGGGCAGCTTGGTGGTCAAAGACATGAAAACCAACAAAAGCACTGAAGTGTCTCTGGAAAACCTGGCTGCTGAAGTCAAGAAACTTCAGGCCGATGAGCCCGATCGTCCCGTGGTCATTTCCGCCGAGAAATCGATCCAGTACCAAGCGGTGGTCGACGCCATGGACGCACTTCAAAACGCACAGGTCCAGAAAGTCGGCCTGCTGGTGAAACCGAAAAGCAAATGAACGCAGACACAGCCAAGCCACGCAACGGCTGGGAATTTACCCCAGCCCACCAGGCCCTGCTTTCCAAGATGACCAAGGAAAGCGGGCTTGAGTCACGCTTGCCACCGCCCGAAGACCACACCGGCGAGAAGGTGGGCCTGACCGCATCACTGCTCGCTCACTTGGCACTGGTGGCCTTTTTCATGGTTGGCTTGAACTGGAACACCGAGGAACCCGCTGCCTTTGAGGCCGTGTTGTGGTCTGAAATGCCGGCCAACGAGCCCGTTGCCGCACCACAGCCGGAGCCAAAGCCTGAAACCGAGCAGAAACCTGAACCCGAGCCGAAGGTAGAGCCGCCACCACCACCTCCAAAACCAGTGGAGCCCCCCAAGGCCGAAATTGAATTGCCCAAGCCCAAGCCTGAACCAAAGAAACCAGAGCCCAAGCCTGAGCCAAAGAAACCAGAGCCGAAACCCGAGCCAAAACCAAAGCCAAAGCCCGAACCCAAACCGGAGCCGAAGAAACCAGAGCCGCAACCCGAGCCCAAGCCAGAACCCAGAATTGATCCCGAACTGGCCAAGAAACTAAGGCAGGAGGAACTGGCACGCATTACAGGTGGCGCACCCAACACAGGAAGCACATCCGCAGGCAACAGCCGCAACAAGGCATTGTACAGTGACCGAATTCGGCAATATGTTAGAAGCAAGATCGTGTTTCCAAGTGCCGATTCCGTGGACGGCAACCCAGAGGCCGTTTTTGAGGTCAAGCAATTGCCCAACGGGGAAATTGTATCGATTACACAAAAGAAAAGCAGTGGATTGCCAGCGTGGGACAGCGCTGTGGAGCGGGCTTTGCAGCGCTCCAGTCCACTACCCAGGGCCGAAGACGGTTCAGTTGAACCCGTGCTTGTCCTCTCATTTCGTCCAAAAGACGTTTAATTCATAGTGAAACAATGAACTACGCCAACACACTCATGCATTCAATACCCAACACCGCCCTTTGGGGCCGTATCCGCCGTGTGGCATACGCAGCGCTGGCCACGTTCGCCTTGATGGCATTATCAAACACAGCAAATGCCCAGCTGAAAATCGACATCACCGGCGTGGGTGCGAACCAGATCGCCTTTTCAGCTGCGCCATTCCAGGGCAACCAGGGCTTGCCGGAAGACATCAAGAAAATCATTGAAGACGACTTGGTGCGAAGCGGATTTTTCCGCTCGATCAACACCACCAGCAACGTTGACCTGAATGAAGCAACCTTGATTGACCCCACGGCTTGGAAATCAATCGGCGTGGACGCACTGATTGTAGGTTCCGTGAAGAAACTGCCCGATGGGCGGCTGGATCTGCGCTTCAACCTGCACGACACAGCACAACAAAAGTCACTTGGCAAATTCAGTTACGTCATCGCGCAATCCGCTTTGCGCTTGACCGCACATAAAATTGCCGACTACGTGTACGAAAAAATGCTGGGCGAGAAAGGCGTGTTTGCGACCCGCCTGGCCTATGTTGAAAAAGCACCTGGCCGCTACCGGCTGATCATCGCAGATGCCGATGGTGCCAACCCGCAGGTCGCCCTGGCATCCAAGGAACCCATCATTTCCCCTTCATGGTCACCCGACGGCACGCAACTTGCCTATGTTTCCTTTGAAACCCGCAAACCTGTTGTATTTGTTCACACACTTGCTACAGGACGGCGCAAGGCACTGGCGAACTTCAAGGGCAGCAATAGTGCGCCAGCGTGGTCATCCAAAGGGGAAAAAATTGCAGTGGTGCTGACCAAAGACGGAGGATCACAAATTTTTTCAATGGGCGCAGATGGATCAGGCCTGAACCGGCTTACAAACGGAAACGGAATCAACACCGAACCCGCCTACAGCCACGATGGTCAAAGCATTTATTTCACCTCTGATCGTGGAGGCGGCCCACAAATTTACCGAATGAGCACAAATGGAAGCAATGCGTCACGCGTAACATTCGAAGGTGGATACAATATCTCGCCTCGGATCAGCCCCGATGACAAAATCCTGACCTACGTTACGCGCCGGGAAGGGCAATTCAGAATCGCGGTGCTGGATCTGGCGGGCGGCACTGAAATGTTGCTGACCAGCACCGGACGCGAGGAAAGCCCAAGCTTTTCGCCGAACGGACGCTATATTTTGTATGCGACCAGATCGGGAGGCAAGGGAACCCTTGCCGTGGTGTCAAAAGACGGGCGAATCAAGTACACCTTGAGCAGTTCAGGCGCAGACATTTCGGAACCCACCTGGGGACCATTTTTAAATGATTAATTTTGAATTTTCTTTAACTGGTTTTACACTCAACACACTTTAGGTCTGGAGAAAAAAAATGAAACACTCAATGCTCAAGTATTTGGCAATTTCTGCAATGGTGGCCGCGTTGGCCGCATGTAGCTCTGCCGTTCCCTTGAATGACAAGCCTGAAGTCGAATCAAAAACAGGCACAGCCCCAGGTTCAGGCGATGGCCGCGCAGTGCCCACCGTAACCCCAGGCAATGCCGATCCGTTGAACGACCCACAAGGCGTATTGGCCAAGCGCAGCGTTTACTTCGACTACGACAGCTACACCGTGAAGTCAGAATACCGTGAACTGGTTCAAAACCATGCCAAATACCTGCTTGCCAACCCCAACCGCAAGGTAGTGGTTCAAGGCAACACCGACGAACGTGGCGGTGCAGAATACAACCTGGCATTGGGTCAGCGCCGTGCTGACGCAGTAAAAACACTGATGCTGGCTTTGGGCGTAAAAGAAGGTCAGATTGAAACCGTAAGCCTTGGCAAAGAAAAGCCAAAAGCAACCGGCAGCAACGAAGCCGCTTGGGCAGAAAACCGTCGTTCCGACATCGTTTATCAGTAATTAAAGGAATCCATTCGAGATGACTCTGAACGTCAAGCAATTTGCCTGGATAAGCGCCCTGTTTTGCGTTTTCGCATCAAACCCTGCTTTTGCAATTTTTGATGACACCGAAGCCCGCAAAGCCATTGTGGAACTGCGTCAACAGGTCAAGCAGCTTGAGGAACGGATCGCCCGGATGGAGTTCTCCAATCAGGGGCAACTTACACTGGCACAGTCCCTGAGCGACAAAGACCGAGAGATTGCCCGCTTGCGCGGCGATCTCGAGGTTGCCAACAACAACATTCGCAAGCTGCAAGAAGACAACAAACTGCTATACACCAACCTGGATGAACGCATCAAAAAGCTGGAACCCAAAGCGGTGCAACTTGATGGCGAAGAACTTTCCGTCCCGCCCGAACAATTCAGCAATTACCAGGCCGGCCTGGATCATTTCAAAGCCGGAAACTACAAAGACGCTGCCCTCCAGTTTCAGGAATTTCTGGGCAAGTACAAACAAAGCAAGCTGGAACCCCAGGTTCGCTACTTTTTAGGCAGCACCCAGTTCGCCCAAGGCGAGTACAAAACAGCGCTAGTCACACAACGTGATCTGGCAAAAGATTTCCCCGACAGCCCGCGTGCACCAGACGCACTGCTGAGCATGGCCAGTTCACAACTCGAGCTGAAAAGCATTCCGGGTGCCAAGAAAACCTTGAATGAACTGATCACCAAATACCCCGACAGCCCCGCCGCATCAAGCGCCAAAGCCCGTCTGGAAGCGTTGAAGTAAACGCAAAAACCTGCACGCGACCACGCTGCGCGGGTAAAATACTGGCACTACAAATACAAAGGTGCCGGTTCCATGGAAGAAATCAACGTCAGTAACATTCAAAGCATCGTGCTTTGGGCCACTTTCGCAGTGGGTCTTTCTTTCGGCGCCATTTCACACCGAACACACTTCTGCACCATGGGTGCTGTGGCCGACATCGTCAATTTTGGCGACTGGACACGCATGCGCATGTGGCTTGTCGCAATCGCAGTCGCAACCCTCGGCCTGCAAACCATGAGCCTGGCTGGCTACGCCAACCTGAACGACACCATTTATCTGGGCAATCAGTGGTCCTGGCTTTCTGGCATTGTTGGTGGCGTCTTGTTTGGTGCCGGCATGGTGCTTGCCTCGGGATGTGGCAGCAAAACCCTGATTCGCCTGGGCGCAGGCAACTTGAAAGCCTTGATGGTGTTCATGATCATGGGCGTTTCCGCCTACATGACCCTGCGTGGCGTGTTTGGTGTGCTTCGCGCCAATTATCTGGACACAGTGCGGTTTCAGTTCGAAACCAGCGCCTACCTGCCTGATCTTCTGGCGGGCTTGGTTTCAGCAAACACAACCATTGTGGCGCCAGTTCTTGCCATCGCAATTCCAGCAATGCTTTTGATCGCAGCACTGGCCAACAAATCCGCCTGGAACAAGGAAACCATACTGGGTGGCGTGGGCGTGGGCCTGACCATTCTCGCAGCCTGGTGGGTGGTGTTTCAACTCGCATTCATACCTGAACACCCCGACACACTGGAAGCCGCTTACCTGGGCAGTTACGCCAACCGAGCCGAAGGGTTCAGTTTTGTGGCACCTTACGCCTATACACTGGAATGGCTGATGTTTTTCTCAGACCAGTCACGCGTACTGACCGTGGGGGTTGTCGCCTGCTTCGGTGTTGTTCTGGGCGCAGCCGGCAATGCATTCGCAGAAAAATCGTTTCGCTGGGAAACATTTCAAGGTGTTGAAGACACCGCGAACCACACGATCGGCGCTGTGCTGATGGGTATTGGCGGCGTACTTGCATTGGGTTGCACGGTCGGCCAGGGCCTTAGTGGCGTTAGCACTTTGTCGCTGGCATCGTGGGTTGCCTTGGGCAGCATTGTGTTGGGCGCAGTGTTGGCGTTGAAATACCAAATGTGGCGCGTAGAACGCATGGTTTAAAATTGATGGCAAAGAGTGTTTGAAGTCCTTCTTTTTTTCAGAAAGCTCGGTTATACTCTCGGTCTTCGGCGAATTAGCTCAGTTGGTTAGAGCGACGGAATCATAATCCGCAGGTCCGGGGTTCGAGTCCCTGATTCGCCACCAAATAAACGAAAAGCCCATGCATTTGCATGGGCTTTTTGCTTTCCAGCATACCGCATTTTTTTCTGCTCGACCATTCTTCACACTATCCATCAATGACCCCGTAAATTATTCATTAAATTGAATATAACGACGATTGTCCAAAACCATAATCACGGTTATTCTTTTTAGAAAGATGCATCTAAAAATGCACTCCAACAGTAACAACCGTTAACAACAACAAGAACGGAGACACGCAGTACGCTGTGACCACGTTTCTCCATTCTTGAATAAAGATGCTTGCCAAGAGGAGATGACACGTGTTCAAGCTGAATAAACTATCTGCAGTAATCGCCATCGGATTGGGGTCGGCACTGCCCGTTCAAGCGGGCCTGCTCGACGACTTGATTGGCGCCAAATACAACCCTGTGAGCACGGACAAAGGCGTAGCGCCAGCGGCTCAAAAGGGATCATTCACCAAACCATTTGCGGAGCCCTTCGTTTACGAACGTTCCGCGGCAGACGACGCCAACGGCGACCTGCAAGGCATTCGCACTGACAACAAGTGCGAAGGGGTTGGTGCAAATGGCAAGCTTCGCTGCAAGCCCGCCGCTGGCACCATTTCCTTGTTGCCCAATGGCGACTTCCTGTATTTCAACGCGCTGGAAGGCACAGAAGACTTCGAATTCAGTATTCTGGTCGACTTCGGTCAAAAGGCCATCAATGACCAAACACGCCTCATGGAAATTCCGCGCGATGCAAATGCAGCAACGCTGTGGACACGCCCCGTTGAAGTGGATTCAGGTGCCAACCCGGACGGCTACGAAATTACGGAACTTGTACCAGGCCTGAGCAACAAGGAAACCAACAGTGCAGATGGTGCCCTGTTCTGTGCCGACGTGGCCATGCTGGCCGACGGCCGCATTATGGCAGTGGGTGGCACCGCCTACTACAGCGAACCCGGCAACAATGCAGTTGGCTATGGCCTGACCGAACTGGAAGGCCTGAAAAACAGCCGCGCATACAACCCCAACACAAACACCTGGGGTCAATTGGCCGACATGAACTTCGGCCGCTGGTACCCTGCCCTTGTCACGCTGCCCGACAGCAAAATGTTCGTGGCCAGTGGCGTGACCAAGCTGATCAAGCCGATCTACCCCAACGCACCCGAGCAAAGTGGCCGCAACGTGCCACAAACAGAAACCTTTGACCCGAATGCGGACGGCGGGAAAGGCAAGTGGACAGTCAATGCGGAAACCGGGCAGCGATCACTGCCCCTGTACCCACGTTTGCACCTGCTGCCCAACGGACACGTGTATTACAACGCAGGTGGCCAGGCATTCAACCCGAACGGTCAGTCTTACGACCAGCCTGTGTGGAACATTGCCGCAACCTACAACCCAGCCAATCAGACCTGGTCTGACCTGGCCTACGCCGGCTTCCCGTTAAAGTTCAGCGATGCTGGTCTTGAATCACTTACTCAAATCCTGAACCCGTTGACGGCACAAAATGCTGCCATGGACGCGCTGACCAAAACGCTCATGAGCGCCCCGATGAAGAGCCCCCAGGCACTTCAGCAAGCATTAAGTACCGTCACCACCACCAACCCCGAACAAATGGCTCAAAAGGTTGTCGGTTCCGGCATGCGCGGATCCACATTTTCCGTGATGATGCCACTGCGCCCCAACGCGCAGGGCCAGTATAAGGATGCAAGCTTCCTGACTGCTGGCGGCGTGCTGCCTTTGGTGGGCGCCACATCGCCAGGTGGATATGTGGCCGTGGCTTCATCACGAATTGACACGGTGAAAACCGATGGCAGCAATATCACCAGCTACGAAAGCGAAGTGACCGGATCACTGAATGAAACACGCTGGTACGGTTCCGGCGTGTTGCTGCCAGATGATTCCGTGATGGCCTTCAGCGGCGGCGACCGCGATGGTGTGGCTGCACCGGGTGTTGAATTTCCACGCAAAACTGCAGAAAGGTTCGACCCTGTCACCAAGAAATGGACACAAATGGCTGTGGCCAACAACGCACGCACCTACCACAACACCGCATTGTTGATGCAAGACGGTCGGGTACTTGTGGGTGGCCATGCGCCAATTTCAACCCTGTACACCAAGAACATCAATCTGGCTGCCTTTGGGTTTTCACCCAACGATGGCCGTGATCCGTCGTTTGAAATTTACGCCCCACCTTATGTGAGCAACCCGAACCGCCCGGTACTGGTTGGTTTTGCAGGCGGCAATGGCACAGCAACTGGCAACGGCAAAACTGAAATGCGCCTGTTCAACAAAGGCCAGCAAGTGACATTGGAAATGGCACCCGGCACCGACATGGGCAAGATCGACTCTGTTTCCCTGGTTCGCCACACCGTGACCACCCACCTGACTGACGCTGACCAGCGCACCGTGATCATTCCAAAAAACAGGTTGGCCATCACGGGCACAAGCGTTCGTTTCAACATTCCGGATCAAGCCGCTGTGGTGCCACAAGGTGCTTACATGACCGTTGTTCGCGCCAAGCAGGCAGATGGAAGCCTTCTGCCTTCAAAAGCAGTCAGCTTCATGCTCAAGCATGGTAATCAAGGAGTGATGACCGCCAATGCCCGTCGTTAAATCGCACTGGGTGAAGAAAACGCTGGGCGCCTGCCTGGCGTTTTCTTTTTCAACCCTGACCATTTCCGCCCTTGTTCAAACAACACCAGCCTTCGCGCATGCCGAACATGGCAGCGAGGGCGGCATTCCCACAGTCAGCTCAAAAGCCAAACTACCCAAAGGCATCAGCCTTCAAGTTGTAAAAACCAATGCTTATCAATTTTCCCTGGCCACGGATGGGCAACAACGCATTGAGGTGCTGGGCGAAGACAAGCGCCCCTTTCTGCGTTTCGATGGCAACAAACTGTACGCTGACCTGAACGCAACGGGTTGGCACCGATCCAGGCAACCCGGCGGCGGCCCAATTCCCGATCGCCTGAAAGAGAACACGAAACAGAAACCCAACTGGATACTTCTGGACACGCAAACAGGTTATGGCTGGTACGACCCTCGCTTGGTAAACGAAGAAGTGGCGCATTTCAATTTGAGCATGGTTGCCAACGGCAAACCCACCGATGTTCGAATTGAGCGAGTACAAGCCGAACCCATGACGGGTTACTGGCGCCCCATGTTGACCACTGAACCCGAATTTAACGGGTTCAATGCATTAATCCCAGGTCTGAGCGGTAACGCCCTGTTGCTTGCCCGAATGGGCACCGCACAAGAAGAATTTCAGGTGCTTGATGACCAAAACGAGCCGTTTCTCGAACTTCGTAAAAATGGCGTGTGGCTGAACAGCGCGCACAAGTGGGCGCAAAAAACAGCGCTTTTTTTCAGCCCCGGCACTTCTGAATCGCCATGGGTGAAGGTGTCTGAAACCGGCACTGTGACCTACAACGACCCGCGGCTTGACAGAAAACCTGCAAAAACTTCCGACACTGGCACCTGGACCATCCCCGTGAAACAGAAAGACGCGGACAAACTCAATGTGCTGAAAGGCGAACTGAAGTGGCAACGCATTACGCCGCAAGGCAAGTAAAAGCCACCCGGTAATTACAGCCCGCACTGCGCCTCAAAACCGTACTTGCGGGCAAACGGGCAATCAAGCACTGGCAAGAAAGACGGAATTTGATAGTACTTCTCGACCGCTTCACGCAACACCACATCACGGAACCTGGTGTAGTTGAAATTCATGCCATCTACAATCGTGAATGGCACCCCCTTCACCACGGCAGTTCGCACAACAACATCATCCAGATAAGCAGAATACAGGGCAGGGTCAATCGGTTTGGCCTTGGCCACAATGCGGATGGGCTTGCCATCCATCTGCCGCCAGTCAACAAAGGTGTCGTCATTGCGTGCATGGTATTTTCCCGACCCAAACACCGGCACCACTTTGCCATGGTGGTAGGTCATCAATGCAGCGGGTGAATAGGCCACGGTGGTCAACACACCACCTGGTGGCAGGTCGCGGGTCAGTTCGTCCAGGATGGCGGGCATTTCACGGTGAAACAACACATCTTCCTGAAAACTTTTTTTAGGCCATATGCCTGCATCTGCGTGCATCAGCAAACCGAACAACACCACATGCGGAATCGACAACACCGCGTTGAACCACACAAAACGTTTCATCCAGACACCGCTTGTGCACAGCGCCAACAACACGAAAGCGATTGGCAAAAACCCCAGCACCCAGTGCAAGCCCACGGTTTTTTCCAGGGATATCAACAAAAATAAACCCAGTGGCACCAGCAAGGCAAACGCCAGTGCACCTTGAGCAGCCCAGGCACGCACACCTTTGAGCAGGCTCCACAAAACCCAGGGTGTGAGCAAGTACAACATCATTCCAAGGTAGGTGAGCACGGTACCCAAACCCAATTGCGCGTCATCGTGGCGATTCACCAGGTTAAACATGACGTTGTTCCAGCAATTGTGCAGGTTGTAAGCAATGTTCACACTGGCAAACGGCAACACCCCGGCCAACAACAAAAAGAGGTATTTGAAACGCTCGCGTTGAAACAGCAAATGCAAACCAAAGGCAAACCCCAGCAGCACTGCAAAATATTTGGACAAAAACGCCAAGCCCAGAAAACAACCGGCCAGGAAAATACCCGCCCCAGACCCTGCCCGAATGGCCCGCACATAGGTAAACACCGACAGGCCCATAAAAAAGATCAACGGGGTATCAGTGGTCACAAACACAGCAAACCACGAGGCTGGCATGGACAAATACACTGCGCCGGCCAACCAGGCCCGCGGTTCTTGATCGCGTGGCAGCAATTCCCGGGCAAGCAACACAATTCCGCCAGCAATCACGGTGGTTAACAACAGGGTCAAACTGCGAACAACAATGGGTTGATTGCCCACATGGCTTAAAGCCCAAAGCCACCAGCCAATCATGGGGGGGTGATCGTAATAACCCAAATTCAGATCCGTTGACCACAGGTGAAAAAATGCCTCATCGCCGGTCATCGGAAAAAAACTGGCCAGCCACAACTTGACAACCATTGTGGTTAGCACCGTGAGCCCAAACACGTTTCGGGCATGTGGCAATTTGATCGATTGCTGCATCAATAAGCCCCTGTCAGGAAGCCAAAAAGACCAGCACACCCACCGACACTAAAAAGGCCCAGCTGATGCGGTCGTGAATGGCGAAATGAACAGGATCGTCAATCATTTCTTTGCGTGAGGTCATGATCCAGATCCGCATCAACCAATACAGAAAAAGCGGGCAAATGCCCCACAAAAACTCAGGGGTTTGGTACAACATCGAACCGTTCTGGCTGTCCACATACAAGGCCAACACCAGCACCGCCACAAAGCCACTGGAAATGCCCATGGACACCAGGTAACTCAGGTCGCTCATCCGGTAACCTCGACCTTGGGGCTGCGTGCCCTCTATTTGTAAAAACTCCAGCTCGGCGCAACGCTTCACCAACGCCAGGCTCAGAAAAACAAACAGCGAAATGGCCAGCAACCAACTGGACAACTCAATGCCTGTGCCCACGCCACCCGCAATTACCCGCACTGTGTACAGCATCGCCAGCAGCAGCACATCCACAAAGGCCGTGCGCTTGAATACAAAGGTATAAAGCAGGGTCACGACGGTGTAGATCAACAGCACCAGGGTGAACTTCCAGCCCACAGCCCACCAGGCCAGGGCAAAGCCCGCAACACCCAGCAACTTCATGAAAACAAGGGCTTTCGCAATCGTCAACGTACCACTGGCCATGGGGCGATGACGTTTGCGGGGGTGCTGCCGGTCTGAATTCAAATCCATCAGGTCGTTCCAGATGTAGGTGGCCGATGCCACCAAACCGAAAGCAACAAAACCCGACAACATGTTCAACCACAATGCCGCATTGTTTTCATGGGCCGCAATCAAGGGCAAAAACAGCAAACCGTTTTTGGCCCATTGCTGCAAACGCATGGCCTTCAACCACACCTTCAAACCTGTGCGCCGGGAATCAATTCTGTTCAGGCTTACGCCTGCAGCAAACGCCTTGGTGCGTGTGCTCATCGAGGTATTAACCCCAAATGCCACAGCAGCCTTTTTCCACACCGACACATCCACTGCGGCATCGCCAAAATACATGAAGGGCTCGCCTTTGCTGTCAGCCTCAATGGCCTGCAGCTTGCGCACGCCCTTTAAGTTCACATTGTCACTGGCAATAACACGATCAAACAAGCCAAGCCTACTGGCAATCTTTTGTACATCCCGACGCACCGAGGCACTGGCCAGCACCAACTCGTGCCCGGCAGACTTCAACTGATTCAAACGCTCAAGCACCGTCGCATCAATGGGCAGGAAATCCAGAACTGGATCAATGCGCCGCGCCACCTGGGTTTTGAAAACCCACCCGCCCTGCAACGCCCACCAAACCATGGGGAACACATAGAAAATATTTTTCTTGAGCAGCAAAAGGCAAGATTCAAGCAGTACATCTGAGGGGCTCAGCGTGCCATCCATGTCTACATAAACAATCGGCTTTTTTGTCATTTGGGCTTGTTCAATCCGCTGAACAAAGAGCCTGTGGGCTCTTCTTCCCAGTGCGCAGCGCCCAGAAACACCATGACAACCTGTTTCACAAAGTTGTCCAGCATTTCTCTCTCAATCTGAGGCTGATCCGCCCGGGCATCCAGAAAATCAGTGGCCGAATTCATCATCAGGGTCACGACCACGCTGCAGATAAGCGTCAGGGTGTGGGTGGAAAGGCCGGGGAATATATTCAACAGGCGCAAATCACTGGCCATTTCATTGGTGAAATGCGCAATCTCGTTTCGAATGGCATTTCGAAGGGCCTGGGAACCGCCAGACCTTTCGGAACTGATGAATCGCCATTCAAGGTGATGTTGCTTCAAATAGTTCACAAACACGCTTACCGAATGGCGAATCATGTCTTCACCTGGCAGGCTGGCTTGGCGGGCCTCTCGTAACAGGCGGCGCAATGTTAACCCAGCCTCTTCAACCAACGCCAGACCCAATTCGTCTGTGGTCTTGAAATGGCGATAAAACGCTGTGGGCACCACACCCGCCTCACGGGTTATTTCCCGAATTCCAAGCGCAGTAAAACTACTGCCATTACCAACCAAAGTGAGTGCGGCCTGCATCAAATTCTGGCGAGTCTGTTCTTTGCGTCTCACGCGGGCCTGGGTTTCATCGGCCGGCTTTGATGCACCGCTTAGTCTTGTTCTCATGTTGTTAGCTTGAACCTCGTCCGGATCGCCCGTTCTTGCGATCACCATTTGCCATTGTAATGAAAAGTGGTGCACGCTCGGCGTAGAAGCATACAAGGCAACGAATTTGGCACATCCGCGAAATGAAATATTGCGACAGAACGAGGTTAATTCGTAACAAATGACCTTCTCTACGGGTTTTGCGTATTGACTGTGTCGCCTCAAACCGATTAACTCCCCCTAAAGAGGGTTGGAAAAAAGTGTTAATCCATTAAAGATGTTTACATGCTCACATGTAGTGACACCTTTTAAACTAACATATCCTCGGGAGGAGACAACAATGCCATCGAACCAAATCCTGGTTATCGAAGACCATCCGCTTTTTGCGACTGGTATTAAAGATTTGGTGGAGTTTGTAGCGACCAATGCAGACATTCTATGTGCTGCCAGCATTTCTCACGCCAAAGAACTTTGCACCAGAAGCACACCCGCATTGATCATTACCGACCTACGTCTCCCCGACATGGAGGGGCAAGATGTGATTGACACCCTGGCACGGATTAATCCCAATTTGCCGATGTTGATTATGAGCGGCGACGATCAATTATTAAACTCGGTGTCCCCAAACCAACAGGCCCCTTCCTGGACGTTGTCCAAGTCAGAAGGTTTCGAGCAAACATCTGCCGTGTTGCTGGAAGCCCTGACCCGAGCTGGTGTGCAAGTACAATGGCGGCCCAACGCCCTGTCGAACCGCCAAACCAACGGTGAACACATTACAGGTCGCATGGGCCAGAACAACGGTATTCAGCTTACCCACAAACAACAGCAGGTCATGCATTTTTTGGCCTCTGGTTTGTCGAACAAGGAAATCGCCAGGAAGCTGGACTTGTCACCAGAAACAATCAAAACCCATTTGCGCGAAATCTTCACGCGAATGAATGTCAAAAACCGGACCCAAGCCGTCAGTTTGTATCGAAAGATCCCTCGACTCAATACGTCAGCCATGGCCTAAACAACCCAACCGCCGACCTTGCTGTTGGCGGTCAATAAAACAAATAAATGACATTCAGTTCATTCACAGTGCTAGCAATTTTATTGGGGGTTGCCCTATACCCGTTTTTTGCGAATCACTTACCAAATCAACGGCAAAATGCCTCTGCAGTCATCGGTGTGGTAATGCTCGGATTTATCGTATTCGGCCACGACACAATCCCCGAAATCGCACATGGCACACCGCAACATGCCGCACTGCAGGTGTTGTCATTCCTGTTTTTTGGAAGCGGATTTCTGGGTCGAAAACGCGGTGACATTGATGCCGAAAAATCAGCGCTCCTACCCTTTAGTATCGGAATTTTTACCGCCGCTGCAGATGTACTGGCCACTTCGATAACGGCACAACTATTCTTGATCTCAGTTCAATTCGCATGCCTGCTCGCGATTACAAATACCTACAACGGCCTGCACAAAGTGACGTTCATCAAGGCTGTTTATTTTGGTTTGATATTTTGTTCAGTAAATGGGCTAATCCACATTCACGCGGCAATGCCCAGCGCCTGGCACCCCGATCCATCCTTAACCATCGTCCTGTACAGTGTTTTGCTTGGCACATGCCTGTTTCACATGGGTTTTCAAGACTTTTCCAGAACCCGCACCAAGAAAGGTTGGAACGAACAAACCAAGATTGACCAGGATTTGATGAAACTGGCGTTCCGGGGACGACGGGTACTGAAAGACTTCCGTCACGACCTTAGACAACCCTTGAGCACCTTGGGTATTTTGGCCAGCGTGGGCAAAGCAATTTCAAAAGATGCGGAAGTCACGGCCAGATACCAGCATATCCAGACCGCTCAAAAAGCATTGAAGAACATGTTAGAGGAGTTCTTTGATCAACTTGCAAACGCGATTCGATACCCAGTTGAGGAAAACACCGCGCAACTTCATAAAACATCCATAGACGAAGTGCTGAGCCCCCTGATTGAAGAATACCGATTGCTGGCGGATGTCAAGGCACTGCAAATCCGCTATGTGCCCAGCAACCTGACTGTGATGAGCAACAAGGAAGCTCTGTCCAAGATCATTCGCAATGGTTTGGACAATGCGATCAAATACACGTCCAAGGGCGGTGTGGTAGTGGGTTTAAGGAGGCGCAATGGCCAGGTTTGCATTCAGATTGCCGACACGGGTTCAGGTGTTGAAAACAACAAAGTGGCCGCACACAACAAAGGCTGGGGCCACGGCACCAATATTGTTCGGGATCTAAGCGAACAGATTCAGGCAAAGACCGAATGCCGAAACCGCTATTACAACGGGCATTTGGCAGGCTCTGTGTTTGAAGTCATATTGCCAGGCGAGAGTGAAGTGTCACATCACTGGAAACTGCCAAACACAGGAACCCAAAGCATATTTGAAGCACAGGTGATGGCCATGAACCATGAACACCTGCTGGAAATCCAGCGTCGATTGCCGACCAAAGGTTTTGACAAGGTGGATTTCAATTTGAATGGTGCCTACAGGGCTTATCTGACAGCACTTCGGAAAGGGATGTCTCCCGTTTACATTTTATATGCGGGGGAAGCAGACCAAAAGGAAAACGCGATCAAACAGCTCAAGCTTCTGGGATCCTTGCTGGATTACGAACCCTGCTGCATTCTGATATACAACGCCAGCCAAGATCCCAATGCCCAAATTGAATTCAGCAGGGAAATGATTCGAATCCCAATGAATCCAAATCAGGCGGATCACAGCCTGCAAATTATCTCGGAACTGTTCCCTTGCAGGGAGAGAGTGCCATCGGTCAATCAGTCCAGCGTGCCCCATACCCAATCGGCCAACAAGAAGCCGGTTCAAAATCCGATTTTATCGACCTGAATCACACAAATACAATGCGCCAAGCACCCCGCCCTGCCGGGCGCCTGTAACTGAAGGGCAATTCCCGGTTTTTCCGGAAATATTCTGTGCGGCCAACCATGCGAACGCAGCCGCCTCAACTGCCTGCGTGGGCAAACCAAGGTTCTCGATGGGCAGAAAGTCCACAGGCGAACAGGTGCTTTTTAGCTGAGCCATCAAAGCACTGTTTTTCGCACCGCCACCACACACATAAACTTGCTTCACATGCGCGGGCAAACTCGATTCGACGGCCTTTACGGTTAGTGCCAACAACGTTGCCATTACATCTTCAGGCGAAAGTATGCCGAACGAAGCAACACACGAATCAAACCACTGCTCGTTGAATTCATCCCGCCCGGTGCTTTTTGGCCAAGCTTGCGCAAAAAATGGATGCGCCCACAACTTATTCAATAACCCTTGATCGGGATTGCCCGAGGATGCAATTTCACCGTCTTCATCCATCGGCAAACTGAAAACACGCTGCGCCCACAAATCCATCAAACAATTGGCAGGGCCGCAATCGCCGCCAATCACCGGCACACCAGCACCATGCAGCACGGTCAAATTCGAAAAACCACCAAGATTCAACACGGCCGTTCGTTCATGAATTCCTTTGCCGTTTAACCACGCCTGGTGGAAGGCAGGCACCAGTGGGGCACCCTGCCCACCCAATGCAACATCCTTGGAACGTAAATCGTTCACCACATCAATTTGGCATGCACTTGCCAACAAGGCACCGTCGAGCATCTGATAGGTGTACCCAAGGTCAGGGCGATGCCGCAGGGTTTGCCCATGCGCACCAAGCACACGAACGTCTTTTGTATCAAGCCCCAGGGTGACAAGCAACTCGTTCACCGAGTCGGCGTACACCAAGGTCAAATCCCGCCTGGCTTGAAGAAAAATACCAAGGGGATCAGAATTGGCACCAAATTGCGGGGGAATTTGTTGCAACAACAACAAGTTGCTGCGCAGATCGGGGGTGAACACGGTGCTGACAGCACCGAGAAACCGCATTTCTTCAGACGTGGGATCAATTTGAATGGCGGCTACGTCGACACCATCTGTGCTGGTGCCAGACATTGCACCCAATACAATCATGGTTTACTGCACGCGGGCAATTCGTTGCGCCGTGGCCAGTTCCATGCGACGGTCCAAGGCAAGTTGTACTCGCTTGAATTCATTGAAGGAACTCCGGTTCAATGGCTCTGCCTGTGCAACTGTAATGCTCAATGGATTCTTGGGCACGCGGTTCACACGGAATTCGTAGTGCAAATGGGGGCCAGTGGCCCAACCGGTTGCACCCACATAGCCGATTACATCACCCTGCTCTACCTTCTGACCCACGCGCACCCCTTTGGCAAAGCGCGACAGATGGGCATACGCAGTGCTGTAGCCGCTGTGGTGCTGAATTTCAACAAAGTTGCCGTAACCATTCTGGGTACCAGAAAACTTCACCGTTCCGCTGGCCGTAGCCATGATGGGCGTGCCAGTAGGCGCTGCATAATCCACGCCGTTGTGGGCTTTCCAGCGCTGCTGGATGGGGTGAAAACGACGGGGCGTGAAACCTGATGAAATACGGGAAAAAGCCAGTGGCGAGCGCAGGAAAGACTTTTTCAGGCTGCGCCCGTCTTCGTTGTAGTAACCCGCCGTTTGGTTGCCGCTTGGGGTAAACCAATAGGCCTTGTATGGCTTGTTGTTGTTAACGAATTCAACGGCAAGCACACGGCCAGAGCGGGCGGAACGCCCCTCCAGCGTCAGGTCTTCATACACCACCTTGAATTCATCGCCCCTGCGCAATTCACGGTGAAAGTCGATGTCGGATGAAAAAATCTCAGTCAGCTGAATGGCCACAGAATCAGGCAAACCTGCCTTGTCAGCCGCTGCGAACAGAGAAGACTCAATGCGCCCGGCGCGAAACACGATCTGCTTTTCGAAGTTGACGGATTCCAGCTTGGCCGTAAACTGACCGTTGATTTTCTGGATCAGGATTGATTCCTGTTTGTCTTCATCCACACCGCTTTTATAGCGAAGCCACTGCAAATCGCCGTCTGCAGTTTGTTGAACGCTTAGCACACGGCCAGCACGCAAGTTGACCAGGTTTTTGGCCACTTTGTCTTGAGCCAAAAATGGGCCAAGGCCCAAGGTATTCACGCCCATTCGTTCCAGCAAGCCCACCAAGGTGTCGCCGCGGCGAATTCGCTCCTCGGCAACCAGCGGATCAAAGGTATAAACGCCTTGATCAGCAAGGTTCAGCTCAACAGCTTCAACCACCACCTCGGGATTCAGCAGGGCTGAATCAACAGCGGAATTTTGAACAGAGCCTGCAATTGCTACCACTGCACCCAAAACAGGGAATGAAAAAAACCCTACAATGACCCACTTTCTGTGGTTGTGCGATTCAGGTAGCGCAGCGTCTGCGTATTGCAAACTTGTTTGAACCAGGCGCGTGGCGAATGAAACACCCTGCACGCATGCGGCGATTGCTCGCTCTAAGAAATTCTGAAGCATCATTTTTTAGTTTTAAATGTGTGAAATTTCACGTTGCCGACAGCCCACAATCAGCACTATTTTCAAAAATACAACACGTAACCTGCCAGAGTGTAACAAAGGATTGCCAAATGAAACAGTCACCTGATAGAAGGCCCCCCAATATTACGGAAATTACTGAGAATTTGTCTGAATCCGTTCGCCATGCCCTTGAAGTGACCAAACGCGGCTGCGAAGAACTGTTGATCGAATCCGAATGGATTCAGAAACTGGTTCAAAGTGAAAAAACAGGCAAACCGCTCCGTATTAAATTGGGCCTGGACCCCACGGCACCCGACATTCATTTGGGTCACACAGTGGTGCTCAACAAGCTGCGCCAGCTGCAAGACCTGGGCCATCAAGTTATTTTCCTGATCGGCGACTTCACATCCATGATCGGTGACCCATCGGGCCGCAACAGCACCCGCCCGCCATTGACCCGCGAGCAAATTCAGGAAAACGCCAAAACATACCATCAGCAGGCCGTGAAAATTCTGGATGCCGACAAAACTGAAATTCGCTTCAACAGCGAATGGTGCATGCCCCTGGGTGCGGACGGCATGATCAAACTGGCTTCCAGCTACACAGTGGCCAGAATGCTGGAAAGGGAAGACTTTACAAAGCGGTATCAAGGGGGCGTTCCCATTGCTATTCACGAATTTCTGTACCCGCTGATGCAGGGCTACGATTCCGTGGCGCTGCAATCAGACCTGGAAATGGGTGGCACCGACCAGAAATTCAACCTGCTGGTGGGCCGTGAACTGCAGAAGCAGCACGGGCAGGCCCAGCAATGTGTTTTGACCATGCCGTTGCTGGTGGGCACAGACGGCGTCGACAAAATGTCGAAGTCCAAGAACAACTATGTGGGCGTGACTGAAACCCCGTCGAACATGTTTGGCAAAGTGATGTCCATTTCCGATGTGTTGATGTGGAACTGGTACACCCTGCTCAGCTTCAAATCGATTGAAGAAATCGAAGCCCTTAAAACCGCTTGTGCCAACGGTGAAAACCCGCGCAATGCCAAAGTGGCGCTGGCCCAGGAACTGGTGACACGCTTTCACAGCCAGCAAGCTGCGGTAGATGCACTGGCTGAATTTGAAGCCCGTTTCAAGCAAGGCGTTCTTCCCGACGACATGCCTGAAGTGGTGTTGGAACTGCCAGAGGGTGAAACCGATGCAGCCTTGGCCTGGGTGCTGAAATCCGCCGGGCTGTGTGAAAGCAGCAGTGACGCCAACCGGAACATTCAACAGGGCGGTGTAAAAATTGAAGGCGAAAAAGTATCGGACAAAGCAACCCGCCTGCCCAAAGGCAGCCATGTGATTCAGGTAGGCAAACGCCGGTTTGCAAGGGTGCAGTTGAATTGAGTCCACAAACCCTGAATTTCAAAGCCGCAGTCAACAAAAAGCCCAACGGCACCCGCTTCATTCTGGTACGCCATGGCGAGACAGACTGGAACAAGGAAAAACGTTTCCAGGGGCACACCGACATTGCCCTGAACGCACACGGGGTGCAGCAGGCGCAACTTGTCCGGCGTTATTTTGACCGGCTTGAAGAGGCAGGCGTACCGCTTTACCAATATTGCGTCAGCAGCGACCTGGGCCGTGCCCACGCCACCGCCAAAACAATTCACGGCAACAAAACCCCCGCGGTTGTGCTGAACAACGGCCTGCGCGAACGGAACTACGGGCACCTGTCCGGGCTGACCGGCGATGAAATGCACGAGAAAAGTCCGCAAGAATTCGCCAGCCTTCGCAACCGCGTACCCGATGCACCGTTGCTGGGTGGCGAAAGCCTGGCGCAATTTTACCAGCGCGTGGTGTCTGCATTTCAGCAAATTGCCCTTGAGCAACAGGGCCACACCACACTGTTGGTTGCCCACGGCGGTGTACTGGATTGTATTTACCGGCACTGCACGGGCGAACCCCTTGAAAAACAACGTGACTGGCAACTGCCCAATTGCGCCTTGAACGTGGTCAATATTGAACCTTCAGGCCATAAAAGTGTGCCAGTGTGGGCATGGCTGGGCCATTTGCGCAACGACGAAACGGGCCAAAACATGGACGAAGTCGATGGTCGAATCGCTTGAAATCATTTAGAATGTTGGGCTTGTCTTGAACCCAATCCTTTCCGGAAATTGTTATGTTTGACCGCCAAAAAAGCATCGCCCAAACCGACCCTGAACTGTGGACCGCCATTCAGCAGGAAACCACCCGCCAGGAAGACCACATTGAGCTGATCGCGTCTGAAAACTACGCCAGCCCGGCCGTGATGGAAGCGCAGGGTTCACAACTGACCAACAAATACGCCGAAGGCTACCCCGGCAAGCGCTACTACGGTGGCTGCGAACACGTGGACGTGGTGGAAGACCTGGCCATTGATCGCCTGAAAAAGCTTTTTGGCGCGGAAGCCGCCAACGTGCAGCCCAATTCAGGCTCACAGGCCAACCAGGCCGTATTTTTTGCATTGCTGCAACCCGGCGACACCATCATGGGCCTGTCATTGGCTGAAGGTGGCCACCTTACACACGGCATGCCACTGAACATGTCTGGCAAGTGGTTCAACGTGGTTTCCTACGGTTTGAACAAGGAAGAAGCGATTGATTACGAGCAGGTTGAAGCCCTGGCCCGTGAACACAAGCCAAAAATCATCATCGCCGGTGCATCGGCCTATGCCCTGCGCATCGACTTCGAACGTTTTGCCAAAATCGCCAAGGAGGTAGGTGCCTACTTCATGGTGGACATGGCCCACTACGCCGGCTTGATTGCTGCAGGTGTGTACCCCAACCCCGTGCCACACGCCGACGTGTGTACATCGACCACGCACAAATCGCTGCGCGGTCCACGTGGCGGCATCATCCTGATGAAAGAAGAGCTGGCCAAGAAAATCAACAGCGCAATTTTCCCCGGTATTCAAGGCGGCCCCTTGATGCACGTGATCGCAGCGAAGGCCGTGGCCTTCAACGAGGCGCTGCAACCATCATTCAAAGAGTACCAGCAACAAGTGGTACTGAATGCCAAAGCATTGGCTGAAACACTGGTTGAGCGTGGCCTGCGCATTGTGTCTGGCCGCACCGAAAGCCACGTGATGCTGGTTGACCTGCGTGCCAAGGGCATTACCGGCAAGGCGGCTGAAGCTGCCTTGGGCAATGCGTACATTACCGTGAACAAGAACGCGATTCCAAACGACCCTGAAAAGCCATTTGTAACCAGTGGTGTTCGCTTGGGCAGCCCCGCAATGACCACACGCGGCTTTAAGGAAGAACAAGCCCGTGCCGTTGGCCATCTGATCGCCGATGTGCTGGAAAACCCAGAGGACGAAGCCACACTGGCCACGGTTCGAGCCAAGGTCAAGGAATTGACCAGCCAGTTCCCTGTTTACAAGTAAACCAGGGGCGACGGCGTCATGAAATGCCCCTTCTGCGGCAACGCCGACACCCAGGTAGTTGATTCGCGCACGTCTGAAGAAGGCGACGCGATTCGACGCCGCAGGCAATGCAGCAGTTGTGGCAAACGCTTCACCACCTACGAACGGGCAGAACTGTTTCTGCCCGCCATCGTAAAAAAAGATGGCTCGCGGGTTGAGTTCTCGCGCGACAAACTGCGCGGCAGCTTGATGCTGGCGCTGCGCAAACGCCCTGTCCGCGCAGAAGCCATTGACGACGCCATTTCCAGCATTGAAGAAAAACTGCTGGTGAGTGCTGCACGGGAAGTGGACACCAAATTTTTGGGTGAGTTGGTCATGCAACAACTCAAACAACTCGACACGGTGGCCTACATTCGCTTTGCTTCGGTTTACAAAAGCTTCGAAGACCTGCAAAGTTTCTCGGAAGAAATTGCACACTTGACCGCCCCCACCAAAAAAGGCGTTTAAGCCATGGTGACAAACCACCCAAGCGATGAACACTGGATGCAATATGCGCTGAACCTGGCCTGGAAGGGCCAATACAGCACCACGCCCAATCCGCGCGTGGGTTGCGTGTTTGTGCGCGGTGGCGCTGCAATTGCGGAAGGCTTCCACGCCAAGGCTGGCGAAGGCCATGCCGAAGTGCAAGCAATTGCCGATGCGAAAACACGTGGTGTTTCCCTGCAAGGCAGCACAGCCTATGTAACCCTGGAACCCTGCGCCCACCATGGCCGCACAGGCCCATGTGCTGAAGCTTTGGTGGCCACAGGCGTTGCCCGGGTTGTAGCAGCAGTGCTTGACCCCAACCCACTGGTTGCGGGCAAAGGCATGGCCATTTTGCAAACGGCTGGCATTGAAACTGCAAACGGCGTGCTGGTTGAGAAAGCCCGCTGGATCAACCGTGGTTTTTTCAGCCGCATGGAACGCCAGCGCCCCTGGGTGCGCCTGAAAGTGGCCAGCAGTGCAGATGGCATTAGCGCCCTGAACAACGGGGTAAGCCAATGGATTACCGGCGAGGAAGCCCGGCTGGATGGCCACCATCTGCGTGCCCAAGCCTGCGCTGTGCTCAGCGGTATTGGCACTGTAAAAGCAGACAACCCGCAATTGAATGTTCGCGGCATCGACACCGATCGCCAGCCCCTGAAAGTGATTGTCGACAGCAAACTGGAAATATCGCCCGATGCGCTGTTGCTGCAAACCGGGCGCGTACTCATTGCACACACTGAACCTGATGCACCGGCTTGGTTGAGTACCCACCCCAACGCCGCAAACATTGAAGCACTGAACGTAGCACCAATTGCCGCAGGCTTGCACGCAGGGAAAGTAAAAACAGACCTGCTGCGCCTGCTGCAGGAATTGGCGCAACGTGGTGTCAATGAACTGCACCTTGAGGCTGGCTTTGGCTTGAATGGATCGTTCCTGCAAGCCGGCTTGGTGGATGAAATTGTGCAGTACATTGCCCCCCGCTTCCTGGGGCCAGGCCAAGGCCTGTTCCGCCTGCCTGAACAGGACACCCTGCCCGCTTATGTAAGCTGGGCCATTCATTCATTTGAACAAATTGGACAGGACCTGCGAATTACGTGGGTTCAAAATAATCAGGAGTAGTAGCACCCATGTTCACCGGAATTATTGAATCGATCGGTCAAATTAAAACTGTTGAACCCCTTCAAAACTCGGCCTACGCAGGCGTTCGCCTTGCCGTGCATGCCCCCACGCTTGATTTCTCGGACATCAAACTTGGCGACAGCATTGCCATTCAGGGCGCCTGCATGACCGTGGTGGCCATGGCCGACCACACCTTTCACGTGGATGTATCACAGGAAAGTTTGTCGAAAACCGTGGGCCTAAGCCAGCCCGGTGAAGTGAACCTGGAAAAAGCCATGCGCTTGTCCGACCGTGTGGGCGGCCACTTGGTAAGCGGCCACGTCGATGGCTTGGGCAATGTTGCCGAATTCGAACCCGTGGGTGAAAGCTGGCACCTGCAAATTCGCGCACCGAAAACCCTGTCGCCCTTCTTCGCCTACAAGGGCTCGGTGACCGTGAACGGCGTCAGCCTGACTGTGAACAAAGTGGACGATCATGCAAGCGGTGAATGCGATATTCACATCAACCTGATTCCGCACACCGTGCAAATGACCACGTTGAAACACCTGAAAGCGGGCAGCCCGGTGAATCTGGAAATCGACCAGATTGCGCGGTACTGCGAGCGGATTGTGAAGACGATGAATTTGAATCACTAAAACGCCAGATTACTGCACACTAACCTTTCCAAACAAGGCCTTCGCCTTCGACTTGGTGTTGTCTGAATCTGCACCCAAGGCAATGCCGGTGAACATCACCGGCCCTTCCGGCAATTCGGCACCGAAGGCTTTGCGCGCATCGGCTTGCAGGTCACGGTTTTCAGCAATCAGCTCGCTGCTTGTTGCTGTATCCCGCACCACAATATTCTTCACCCGCTCGGTGAACGGGTTATCAAACACCTGCCCAACTCTTTCACCGGGTGTGCCCCACACATAACACAAGGTAGCTGCAGGCAAACGCTCGCCCGACACAGTGCGCGCGGCGGCCAGGGCCAGTCGGGTTCCAATCCCCAACTTTCTTTCGTCAATCTGTATGAATGCGCACAACTTCGCGCCTGCGTCGTCGCCAGCCTTCGTTTGCAAATTGGCCTTGGTGGGTTGGGTCAGCATTTGCCATTCCCAGCTTAATGTTTTTAATACGGTGGATTTGGAAAATGGGTGTATCAGCGTGCCATAGGCCATGTCAGCATCGGCCTGCAGCACGGTTTTATCGCCTTGCTTGATCAGATTGAACTGTGTGTGCGCCGCAATGTCCGGGTGGTATTGCGCCTTCCAAGGTGCGGGAATGCCGGCAGCCACATCCGCAGGCCAAGGCTTCAAAGGCTCCCCAGCTTGGGCAGGTGCAAGAATGGCGCCAAACAGCGGGAATACACACACCCCGAAAAAAAACCGATGTTTGTAGCTTGTCGTTTTCATTTGATTTCCATTCACGCCCATCGTTTGTCCTTCGCTACCGGTTCGGCTTAAGGCTGTTCGTTCTTATAACGTTCAGCCCAATCAGCAGGTACACAACCCGCATCAATCGCTTTTTCCAAATCCCCGGGCTCGTCGATGTCGATCTGGGGGCGCAACCACTTTGCCTGCTGATTGTGTTGACTCAAAATCATTCGGGTTTGTTCCGCCACCCGGGGTGTTCCCCAGTCAATTGATTCAGAAAACACAGCAGGCAAACAGCGTGTGCAGGCCAGCGCCACATATCCACCGTCATGCGCAGGCACAAATGCAATGGCGTATGTCTTCGCCGCCAGTCTCAATTCACCCAAATCGGCAGGTGTAAACTGCACGGCATCGGGCCCCAGCAACACCACCATCTCGCTTTGCTTCAGGTGCGTTTCCACTGCTGTTTGCATGCGCAGGCCCAAATGGCCCTGGGGCTGAACATGGCGCGCCACGGGCCTACCACCCAACAATGCATCCCATTGCTCATCGGTACCCCCATCGGTCCACAAGGCCACATTCACGCACTGCAGTTTATCAAGGGTGCTTAGCAACAGGTAGCGCGCAAAGGCTGCGCATTGCTGTGCGCCCAACAGCGGCTCCAGTCGGGTTTTTACGCGGCCTGCCAGCGGGTACTTTGCAAACACGGCAACAGTTATCGGCAATTTCCCGCGCGTATCGGCATACCGCCGGGCCAGTTCGGCGGCTGGCACACCGCGCCAATATTGAAATCGAAAAAGCCACATCAGCACGATGGTTGACCACGCGCCATGGGTATCCCAGCGCCGCCCAGAGGTAAGCACGTGCGAACGAATCGCCAGAAAACATTCAGGTGCCGTGCGCTTCAAACGTTTGCACAGCTCGATATCTTCCATCAGGGGCTGTTCAGGAAAACCGCCAACACCCTGAAACAAATTGCGGCCCACAAACAAGGCCTGATCGCCCGTGCCAATTTTGCTCAAACGCGACCGCTGGTTCATGAACCACGCAACCACTGGCAACCACCTGCTTTGGCCTTCAATTTGCACATCGAAACGCCCCCAGGCACGGGCACTGGCTTGGGTCAACAACGCATTCCAGGCCGCCAAACCCAACACTGTGTCTGCATGCAAAAAAAGCAACACATCACCCTTGGCCTGCGCTGCACCGGCATTCATTTGCCGTGCGCGGCCTTTGGTACTTTGAATGGCAGTAATCTGCGGGTGCTGTGCAAGGGCCAGCAAGGCCGGCCAGCTTGAATCGCTGGACCCGCCGTCGACCAGCACAATTTCATCCCCCGCACGAAGCAATGCAAGCAAGGCCTGAATTCGGGGAGAAAATGAATCTGTTTGATGGCCCGGCACTTCGTTGTACACGGGCACTACGATAGAAATGGCGGGCGCGGCGGGCAGCACTGGGTGCATGCCCTAGAAGAAAATCGAGGCCAGGCCCAGAAAGATGAAGAAGCCCATGCTGTCGGTGGTGAAAGTAAGCAACACCGACGAACCCATTGCCGGGTCGCGGCCCATTTTCTCGAGGCCCAAGGGCACCATAACGCCAACCAGGGAACCCACCAACAGGTTCAGCATCACGGCCAGTGTCATCAACAAACCCAACATCACGGCGTTCGGGGTGCCGTAATACAGGCCCCACGCTGCCAAGCCAGCCAGGCTGCCCCACACTAGGCCATTCAGGCCGGCAATGGCCAGTTCCTTTTTCAGCAACAGTTTGAAGTTGGCCGCTGTAACCTGGCCCAAAGCCAGCGAACGAATCATCAGGGTCATGGTTTGATTGCCGGAATTGCCGGCAATGCCCGCCACAATCGGCATGAGTGTTGCCAGGGCCACCACTTTGGCAATGGTGCCTTCAAAGGTGTCGATCACTCGGCTGGCAAAAAATGCGGTACACAAATTCAAGCCCAGCCACAGCCAGCGGTTTTTTGCCGACTCCCACACCGAGGCGAACAGGTCTTCCTCTTCACGCAAACCCGCGCTGGAAAGCAAATCCGCTTCGCTTTCTTCACGGATCACGTCCACCACCTCGTTCACGGTGAGGCGGCCAATCAGCTTGCCCGAAGGATCCAGCACGGGTGCAGAAACCAGGTCATAACGCTCGAAGGCCTGTGCGGCCTCGTAGGCGTCGTCGAGTGCCGACAGCATCAGCACTTCACGGCTCATCACCTCGCTTACCAGTGTTTCGGGCTCGTTCACCAGCAAACGGTCCAAAGGCAAGCTGCCTTTGAAATGATCAACACGATCGACCACAAACACTTGGTCAGTTTGTTCAGGCAATTCATCGAAGCGGCGCAGGTAACGCAACACCACTTCCAGGGTCACGTCATCGCGAATGGTCACCATGTCGAAGTCCATGCGCGCACCCACGGTGTCTTCGGGGTAGCTCATGGCGGCACGCAGTTGTTCGCGCTCCTCAAGGCTCAAGCCACTGGCCAGCTTTTCCACCACGTCGCGTGGCAGGTCGGGGGCCAGTTCTGCAATTTCATCGGCATCAAGAGATTCCGTGGCAGCGAACAATTCCTCGCTGTCCATGGACTTGATCAGGGCTTCGCGAACCGCGTCGCTCAATTCAAGCAGAATGTCGCCATCGCGGTCCGAGCGCACCAAGCCCCACACCAACATGCGGTCTTCTTGCGGCAGACTTTCCAGCACATAGGCCACGTCGGCGGGGTGAAGCAGGTACAGCTTGTTGCCAAGTTCGGTCAGGTGCTGGCGGTGCACCAGCTCCTCCACCAAACTTTGCCGTTCAGGATTAACCGTGGTTTGCTGGTTGTGAACAACACTCTCGATTACTTTTTGTTTGCGCAACAAGGCCTGCACTTCGGCCAATGCCCGCTGTGCATCATCGAGATCGTGAGGCAGCTCAACCGCTGGCTCCTGACCGTGATAATCGGTGTCTTGTTCGCTCAAAACAAAGTCCTGAAAAGTTGTGTTTTACAACAATTGAAACGCAGCAACCGCCACCAAAGTTGGCCCCAAAGCGGCGACAAACAATTTGCCAGCGTTAATTGAACCATCATTGAAATACTTTTGCAGAATTGCAAAGCCTGCCGGGTTGGGTGCGTTCGCAATCACGGTCAAACCACCCCCCGTTACAGCGCCAGCCACCAAGGCGTATTTAAACTGATCGTCCACACCTTCGACCAGAGAACCCAAATAAGTCAATGCTGCGTTGTCGGTAATTGCTGTCAATGCCGTGGCGCCGTAGTACAGCGCGGTGGGGCTCATGCCCTTCAATACATCTTGCAACCACCAAGCCTGCATGCCACCCAACACCACCAAACCAGCCAGAAAGAATGCCACCATCAGGCCTTCTTTCAAAATCAGTTTGTCCTGGTACTGGCTGTAAGCACTGGTGTAACCCAGAAAGAACAAGAACAACCCCATAAATACTGCGGGGTGGTGCGCAAACACCACCACGCCCACCAAAAACAGCAAGTGGGTGACAATTACCCACACCGGCATGTTTTCTTTGGGCCCATTTTCGGAAGGCTTTTGCATGGCAGTCAATTCTTTGGCGAACAGGAAGGTCAGCACCGACGCATTCACAAACACCGCAATAGCCGCTTTCCAGCCAAACATGGTCAACATGTATTGAATGTCAAAGCCCCACTTTGCAGCCACCATCAACACAGGCGGCGCGGCAAACGGGGTCAGCGTTCCACCAATTGAAATGTTCACAAACAACACGCCGAGTGTGCCGTACATCAGTTTGTTGCTGATGCCCTGGGTATAAAAACGGTCACGCAGCAGGAAAGCCGCCAGGGTCATTGCGGCGGGTTCGGTAATAAAGGAACCCAACAGCGGCACAATCGACAGGGTGGTAAAGAAATACGCCACTTGCCGGTCAATTGGAATCAGCGATGCCACCAAACGCACAATGCGCCCAGCCAACACCAGAATTGGCTTGCTGGCTGCAATCACCATAATGGCAAATACAAACAGGGGTTCGGTGTAATTTCGCGTGTCAACATATTCAATGGCACCACTTTGGCCAACCACGAAAAACATGAACACCACCAGCACCATGGCCCAAAAGCCGAACACAGCCTCTACTTCACCCAACAAGTGCCACAGGCCGGAATGATTCGGCTGCGAGTGGGCCAAACGTTCAAAGTACTTGGTCGAAAATGTATGGATGACGGCAATGGCGAACAAACTGGCGCCAATCATTTCAATGGTGGTCGGGTTCATGTCACGTCCCTTTGATTCTTGTTTATTGTTAATTGTTGGAAAACAGCACTTCGTCTTCAGTACCCAGCACCTTGGACACTGGCACCCAGCCGCGCAGGCTGTTGATCACCCACACTTGCTCGGCGCGTTGCAAGTCTTGCACATTCAGCCTTGCTTGCCGAATCGTATTTTCCCTTAAAAGGCGTGCACGCAACACCCCGGGCAACAAATAAGTACTTGTGCTTGAACAAATTTGTGGCGTTAACAACTCGCCTTGAATTTTGACGATCAAATTGCAACGGCACGTCTCTGTAATATCTCCCGCTTCGTTGAACAACAACACATCAAACGCACCCTGTGCCTGATCCAGAAAACGATCGTACTCAGGCCTGTGCGTGGTTTTGTGCAGAATAAATTCCGGGTGAGCATTCATGGGTATGTTCGCCAGGCGAAGCTGAACGGGTGCATCGCTGCTTTCAAAGGGATGCAATTCAACATTGAATTCACCATCGGCATTGAGCAAACATCGCGCCCGAAAAATACCCTGCGCATGTTGGCATGCAAGCTTGTCAAGAACGCCCAAGGCACATGCCTGGTCAAACACGTACGAAAAATAATCTGCGGCTTGCGCCATGCGCGCGATGTGGCCATCAAGATTCAGCCACTGCCCATGCTCCAGGCGCAAGGTTTCCAGCAGTTGAAAATCGCGCGTGGCCTGACGCAGAAAAGTGGTTTTCTGCCACCATTCTTTTTTCTCATCCACCTGCGTTGAATACCAGGTAATGCCACTGCCCACGCCATACTCAAGTTCATGACGACTGGCGATCACCGTGCGAATGGGCACATTGAAATGCGCGGTACCGCCCGGACTCAGCACGCCCAGGGCACCACAGTAAAACTTGCGGGGCATTTTTTCCCATTGGGCAATTCGCAACATGGCTTGTGCCTTGGGCGCACCGGTCACGCTGCCACATGGGAACAGGGCTGCAAAAATATCGCGCAGCGTGGTGCCTGAGGCGGTTGTTCCGGAAATGCTGGATGTCATTTGATCGACAGTGGGCAGGTGCATCACATCAAACAGGGAACGAACCTGCACCGACCGGGGCATACACACCTTGGCCATGTCATTGCGCAACAAGTCGACAATCATCACGTTTTCTGCGCGGTCTTTTTCACTGTCGCTCAGCACATCAAAACCACCCACTTGCGGGCGGCGGGTACCTTTCATCGGTGCTGTTTGCAACTCCACACCGTCCCACTGAAAAAACAACTCGGGCGACAAACTAAGTACATCCAGCGCAGTGCCCCTTAAAAACAAACTCTGTGGTGCAGTTTGTGTCAGGTACAAATGTTGGAACAGTGCCCAGGAATCGCGCTGCTCACACCTGGCTTTCAACCGCGTGGTCAAGTTGATCTGGTAAAACTCGCCCGCCTCGATGGCACGCCGAACACGTGCGAAATTTTCCCCATAAGCTGCGGAGGTTTGCCCATCCTGCCAGGGATGAAACAAAGCACCCGGCGCCATGGCCTTAATCTGATTCATTGACCACACGGAAATTTGTCCAGGCTCGAAAGCATGAAACTCCAGCAACGGGAAATCGCCGGTTTCACACACCTGTAGCGAAGGATCAAATGCAGGTGCGGCCTCATAGCTTAGCCCCCCCACCACATACATGCCCTGCCTTGCCAAAGCGTGGGCTTTGTCAATCATGGGGTTTATTGCATCAAGCGAGCAGGTGCGCAACACCTCCACGGGCGACCCACTGGCCACGCACAAGCCTTCGGACACATCGGCGCGTGTCATTTTGGCATGCCATGCGGCGGAAACAATAGGTGAAGTCATGAAGGAAAAGCGCCTGAACTGCCCTTGAAGCGCCAATTGTAACGCGGCTTGGCAATGAACTCAGTTGCCCGACTTGCCCAAGTGAAAGAACTCGTAGACCTCGTCGCGTTGGGCGATCGTGTCTGCGATCCCCATGCGAATCAATTCGCGTGTGTAGTTCGCTTCGAACAACAGGTAACTGGCCAGGGAAGAACCACTGGCCTCTGTCGCACCCAAAGCCGACAACAAGGTGCGCACGGGGCGCGGCAAATCTTGCGTGTGCCGTGCTGCAATTTCATCGATTCGTTCTGAAGGGGAAATAACCAACAACTCGATTGGCTTCAAGGCAGTTTTGGTCGACATTTCAGGTGGCAAAAGCCCCAAAGTTTTGTTCACCCGGCTTAGTCGCTCAATGTCGATTGACAAACTGTCCAGGAAAATGGACGCCATGGCATGGCCTGCAATTTGTGCAAGGCTGGGGTAGGCATTCTGTACTTCAACGGCCGCCGTGTGGTCTTTGTCCGATTGACTGGAACCGATCACCATCACGCGGTTTGCCCCCAAGTGAATCGCTGGGCTAATCGGCGCCAACTGACGAATAGAACCATCGCCAAAGTGTTCCATATGCCCCTCGATATTCAGCTTCACCGCTGGAAACACGAAGGGAATGGCTGCCGAGGCCAACAAGTGCTCAACGGTAATTCGATCAGGCAAAGCCACCCGCTGGGTTCTTGCCCAACTTTCGATCACTTTCTGTGTTTGAAAAAAAGTAACGCTACGGCCTGAACTGTAGCTTGATGCAGTGACCGCCAAGGCATGGATGGTGCCATTTTCAAGCGCCTCATCCAGCCTGCGAAAGTGCAACAGCTGGTGCATCAAATGCGACAGGGGTGAATTATCCAGCAAGCACTTGGGGCGTTTGCGCAGCATCCAGCCAATTGACAGGGCAGACAACCAGCGTGCGCCCGTTCGAATGATTCCCAGAGAATCAGAACGGAAAACCTGTTCCGAACTGAAGTTTTCCCACACCTTCATCATGCGGTCGGTGGATTGGTAAAAATTTCTGCCTGCGCACGCCAGTGCCGCTGCATTAATTGCGCCAGCGGAAGTGCCACACAAAATTTTGAAGGGAAAATCAAACTCGCGTTTGTTTTCATGCTCGAACCATTTGGCCAATTGATGCAGCACGCCCACTTGGTAAGCCGCGCGTGCACCACCGCCTGACAACACCAGGCCGGTGACATCATCATGATCTTCAGTGTGAAATATGTCGTGTTCGCTCATGAAACCATTGTGCGACACATTGTAAATAAGTTAAAACAAAAACAGGCGTGACTTGCACGCCCATTTGTTGTTTTAAAAATGCACTTTAGATGGAGCTGACGCGTTCGGAGTTGGAATCCAGAACAGTCAGCGCAGTCATGTTGACAATGCGCCGAACGGTGGCCGATGCGGTCAAAATGTGCACCGGCTTGTCCGAGCCCAGCAAGATGGGGCCCACCGCAATACCATTGCCCGCGGCCGATTTCAACAAGTTGTATGCTATGTTGGCTGCATCAATATTGGGGCAGACCAGCAAGTTGGCCTCACCTGTCAGGGTGGAACCCGAGAAGATGGTATTGCGCACCTCTTCATCAATGGCGCAATCGCCATGCATTTCGCCGTCCACTTCCAGCCAAGGCGCGATGTTGCGCAGAATATGCAGCGCTTCACGCATTTTCACAGCCGATGGTTGATTGCTTGAACCAAAGTTGGAATGCGACAGCAGTGCCGCCTTGGGCTGTACACCCAAACGCAGCATTTCTTCTGCAGCCATCAAGGTAATTTCGGCAATTTGCTCGGCGGTCGGGTCGTAGTTCACATGGGTGTCGACCAGAAACACCTGTCGGTTGGTCAACATCAGGCCGTTCATAGCGCCATATGTGTTGCAACCAGCACGCAGACCCAGCACTTGGTTCACGTAATGCAAGTGCAGCGAATGTGTACCAAAGGTTCCACAAATCATGCCATCTGCGTTGCCGTTCTTGATCATCATTGAACCGATCAAGGTATTACGGCGTCGCATTTCAATTTTGGCATAGGCTTCGGTCACGCCCTTGCGCTTGGTCAAGTCGTGGTACATACGCCAGTATTCTTTGTATCGCACATCGTATTCGGGGTTGATCAATTCGAAATCAACACCGGGCTTGATCCGCAAACCGAATCGTTCCAGGCGGCGCTCGATCACCGCAGGGCGACCAATCATGATGGGTTTGGCAATTGCTTCATCCACCACCACCTGCACGGCGCGCATCACGCGCTCATCTTCACCCTCGGCAAACACAATGCGGCAGGTTTGGGGCGTTTCAGCCACGCAGCGCTTGGCCACTGCGAAGATTGGCTTCATGAATGTGCCAGAGTGATACACGAACTGCTGCAATTGATCTTTGTAAGCATCCAGGTCCGCAATGGGGCGTGTGGCCACACCACTTTCCATGGCTGCCTTGGCAACTGCAGGGGCAATGTGCACAATCAAACGTGGATCAAAAGGCTTGGGAATCAGATATTCAGGACCGAAACTGAGGTTTTGAGTGCGGTAGGCAGAAGCCACCACATCCGATTGTTCCTTGCGGGCCAATTCAGCCACAGCGCGAACCGCTGCAATTTCCATTTCCTTGGTGATTGTGGTTGCCCCCACATCCAATGCACCACGGAAAATGAAGGGGAAACACAACACGTTGTTAACCTGGTTCGGGTAATCGGTGCGGCCCGTGCACATGATTGCATCGTCGCGCACTTCCTTCACCAGCTCTGGCAAAATTTCAGGTGTGGGGTTGGCCAGCGCCAGAATCAAGGGCTTGGCGGCCATGGCACGCACCATGTCTTGCTTGAGCACGCCACCAGCAGATAGGCCCAGAAACACGTCTGCATCCTGGATCACATCGGCCAAGGTACGGGCAGCTGTGTCTTGGGCGAACAGGTCTTTGTCCGGATCCATATTGGTGGCGCGGCCTTTGTACACCACACCATCAATGTCAGTTACCCACACATTTTTGCGGGGCAAGCCCAGCTCCACCAGCAATTCAAGGCAAGCCAGGGCGGCTGCGCCTGCACCAGACACAACAAACTTGACCTCTTCAATCTTTTTACCAATAACTTCCAGCCCGTTCAGGATGGCCGCGCCCACAACAATCGCGGTACCGTGCTGGTCATCGTGAAACACCGGAATATTCATGCGACTGCGCAAAGCGCGCTCTACCTTGAAGCAATCAGGGGCCTTGATGTCTTCCAGGTTAATGCCACCAAAAGTGGGTTCCAGAGAAGCAATGATTTCAATCAGCTTGTCGGGGTCGCTCTCGTTGATCTCAATGTCGAACACATCAATGCCCGCAAACTTCTTGAACAACACCGCCTTGCCTTCCATCACGGGCTTGGCCGCCAAGGGGCCAATATTGCCCAAACCCAGCACGGCCGTACCGTTGGTGACCACACCCACCAGGTTGCCCTTGGCTGTGTAGCGCACCGCCGTGGAGGGATCGGCTTCAATTTCTTCACAGGCAGCCGCAACACCTGGAGAATAGGCCAGTGCCAGGTCACGCTGGTTGACCAGGCTTTTCGTCGCCGAAATCTGCAATTTCCCAGGCTTTGGAAATTCATGATATTCAAGGGCGGCCTGCCTGAAGCGCTGATCCATTGGTTGAGCCATATAATCTTCTCTTTTAGGTGAACAACAGAACCGAAAATTATAGGCTCAGCCAGGGAGGCTGTCCCTAGGGGTTTCCACAAATCGCGCAACTTGTTGGCGCCACTCACTAACAATGGTGAAGAATTGAAGCAGTCTGATCTTGGCAAGTTGATACAACCCTTCCATGTCATGGAACTGGTGAAACAGGCAGATGCCCTGGAAGTACAAGGTAAACCGGTAATTCACCTGTCCATCGGAGAACCGGATTTCCCCATGCCGGAAACAGTGCAAATTGCACTGACAAAGGCTGTAGCCGACAACAAAACCCGTTACACCCCTGCTTTGGGTTTGCCTGAATTGCGCGAGGCCATTAGCAACTACTACATGACCACATTCAAAGTCCGCGTACCGGCAACTCAAATCGTGGTTACTTCCGGTGCGTCTGCCGCGTTGATGTACGCTTGCCTGGCATTGATCAATCCCGGCCAGGAAGTGCTGTTGACCGACCCCGGCTACCCCTGCAACAAAACTTTTGTGCAAATGGCGGGTGGCAACCCATGCTTTGTACAAACCCAAGAATGCCAAAACTTCCAGCCAAGCTGGGCCGACCTGTCCAACCATTGGACCAACCGGACAGCGGGTGTTTTGCTGGCCTCGCCCAACAACCCCACGGGCACACAACTTACCACCACCGCCATGAAGGAAATTGTTGGCGGCATTCAAACACAAGGGGCGTTTGCAATTGTGGACGAAATCTACCAATCCCTGTGTTACGACCTTCCCGCACAAAGTGTTTTGCAAGTAACAGGTGCGCCCAGTGAGCAAATGCCTTTGGTGGTCATTAACAGCTTTTCGAAGTATTTCGGAATGACTGGGTTGCGCCTGGGATGGATGGTGGTACCGGAGAGCCTGCTACCTGTCATTGAGCGCTTTGCACAGAATTTGAGCATCTGCCCAAACACACCCGCCCAGTGGGCGGCGCTGGCCTGCTTTACCCAGGAAACCCTGGCCATTTGCGAAGAACGGCGCCAAATATTCAAAGCACGAAGAAACTTCATGGTCGAGGCGTTGCCCAAGGCCGGCATTGAATTGCACTCTACCCCTGACTCGGCCTTCTACATATACGCCAAAGCGCCCTTCGACAGCGATGCGTATTGCAGGGAATTACTGGAAAAGGCATGGGTATGTGCCGTACCCGGCAAAGATTTCTCTCAACACCGAGGGCATGAAATGATGCGGTTTTCGTACGCCAATTCGATGGAAAGCCTGGACGAGGCCATTCAAAGGCTTCGCCAGTTCAACAACGGCACCTGTTAACTTTCGCTGCCAGTGGTTGCAACCACCGAAACCTTTTCAGCTTTTTCGCGCGATGCCACCATGTGACCTTGCTGAAAGGCCCCATCGATACGGGATTTCAATGCCAGCACCTTACCCGGGTAACCGCCATCATTCCCGTGAATCGCTGCACCCACATACCAGCGCAAACCGGCACTGACCGAGCCTGTGCGGCGGGTGTATTCGCGAATAATCTTCGCACCCACACGCATGTTCATTTCCGGATTCAGGGGCGACCAATCGCCTGGCGACAAGGCTTCAAACTTGTCTTTGTGGATCTTCGGCATCACCTGCATCAAACCGCGTGCACCCACCGGGCTGGCGGCAAATGGGTTGTAGGAAGATTCGATGCCCACGACAGCAAGTATCAGGGTGGGCTCTACTTTTTCTTCCTTACCTACTTTGTAGGCCAGCCGGACAATGGACTCCACGGCCTCTGGCGACACGCTGTAGCGCTTGGCCAAATACGAGGTGATTTGTCGTTGACCCGCAGTCAGCGGCTTGCTGGTGTCGAGGGCATTGAACTTGACGGGAACCAGACTCCCGGAACCCTGCTTGGTTTGCGCCGCCGCGGCAGTGCTGACCACTTGAACGCCACTGGCTGCCAGGCCTGCGCTTAACAAATCAATCTCGGCAGCGAACACAGCCTGCACCGGAGCCGAGAAAAAAACCTGGCTTCGAAGCTCGGCATTGGACAGCAAGATGGCAACTGCGCCAGCTGAAAACACCGATGTGGCCACGCCCAAACCGGTCAGGGCATTGCGGAATGACTTAAAAAAACTCTGAGACGGGACCTGCTGGCCATTGACGCTCAGAACGGTTTCGTACTGCTTCATGCAACCTCCTCTGCTACGCAAACGCAGGCTTGACCCTGCATTGTTTGACTCAGCGGTGCATCTGCCTCCATTTTGTCCGTGAGGCAGAACGTTCTGCTTTAACCACTATTACCTGTACTGCATGGTCAAAGCACTCTTAAGATGAAGTTAGGATTGCTTAAGTTTCCTCAAGTGTCACCCTCCAACTGCGTTTGTGTTACTTAGCTTGTACCTGTCACAAAGCTGAGCGGATTCTAGGGTCTACCCGGGCAGGGGTCAATCCAAAATCTGGTAGAGTCTTTCTACTTCAAACTATAACCTAGCCCCACAATCAGGCGTTATGCGCTTTTGGGGGCTTGAAAAAGCCCTCTGGATGTGGTTTGTTATTTCTTGTTAACTGTTCCATCCGGACAACAAACAGGCTGTATTTTTCACAATGCGATACAAGAACCTCCGCGACTTCATCGATTTACTCTACAAAGAAGGTGAACTTCAACGGGTTCCTGAATCCGTCAGCCCAATCCTCGAAATGACCCACCTGTGCGACAAAGTACTTCGCGCCGAAGGCCCGGCTTTGTTGTTTGACGCACCCAACGGCTTTCAGCACCGGGTTCTTGGCAATTTGTTTGGCACCCCCAAGCGTGTGGCCATGGGGATGGGCGCCAGCAACACCGAAGCCCTGCGGGACATTGGCCGCACGCTGGCGTACCTGAAAGAACCCGAGCCCCCCAAAGGCATGCGTGACGCACTGGACAAACTGCCACTAGTGAAGCAGGTGCTGTCGATGGCGCCCAAAGTGGTCACCAACGCCCCGTGCCATAAAAACGTAGTAGAAGGCCCCGACGTTGACCTGAACAAAATTCCAATCTGGACCTGCTGGCCCGACGACGCCGCCCCCCTGCTGACCTGGGGCCTGGTCGTCACCAAAGGCCCCAACCGCAAGCGGCAGAACCTAGGGATTTACCGGCAACAGCAAATTGGCAAGAATCGCCTGATCATGCGGTGGCTGGCGCACCGGGGTGGCGCGCTCGACTTCCGCGACCACGCATTGAAACATCCAGGCCAACCCTTCCCAATTTCGGTGGCCTTGGGTGCCGACCCCGCAACCATTCTGGGTGCTGTTACGCCCGTACCCGACACGCTTTCGGAATACCAGTTTGCGGGCTTGCTACGCGGTAGCCGCACTGAACTGGTGGCCTGCAAAGGCAATGAACTGCAAGTGCCAGCAGAAGCAGAAATGGTACTGGAAGGCCACATATACCCCTACGACCACCCCATTGCCGTGGCTGCCCGCAAAGGCAGAACCGATGGTGAAGTGCCCGAAATTCGGGCAGGCGTAAGCGTACTGCGCGACCCGCCCCCCGTGCCGGAATACCTCAAGGGTTGGGATTGTGCACTGGAAGGCCCTTATGGCGACCACACCGGCTATTACAACGAGCAAGACTGGTTTCCAGTATTTACCGTAGACCGTATTACGCTGCGCGATGATGCCATTTACCACTCGACCTACACCGGCAAACCACCCGACGAACCTGCGGTGCTGGGCGTAGCCCTTAACGAAGTATTCGTGCCAATTCTGCAAAAGCAGTTTCCGGAAATTGTGGATTTTTACCTGCCACCTGAAGGTTGCAGCTATCGAATGGCTGTTATTTCCATGAAGAAGGCCTATGCCGGGCATGCAAAGCGCGTGATGATGGGCGCCTGGAGCTTTCTACGCCAATTCATGTACACCAAGTTCATTGTGGTGGTGGACGACGACGTGAATGCCCGCGACTGGAAAGAAGTGATTTGGGCCATCACCACCCGCATGGACCCAGTGCGTGACACCGTGCTGATTCAAAACACGCCGATCGACTACCTTGACTTTGCAAGCCCGGTCAGCGGTTTGGGTGGAAAAATGGGGCTGGACGCCACCAACAAATGGCCGGGTGAAACCACCCGTGAATGGGGAAGAAGTATTCAGCCTGACCCGAACCTGGATGAACGGGTACGCGAACTTATGAGCCGCTTGGGTTTGTAGGTCCTTTTCTGGACTGAAACCAGTACATGCCCGCTGCCAGCACCACCGCACCAAGCCCGGCCCGCAGGGCCACCTTGGCAATCGGCTGGCGAAAACGCAGCAGTGCCGTAGAAGCGAGCATGCCCAGCAAAGGATACTTTTTCAAACCATCCTGCCAAATCTGCCCACCCAAGGTGGCCACGGGGCCAAGCGCACGCAGGTTTCGCTGCCCCAACCAGCCACCGACTTGCCTGAACACATTGACCCAGGCAAATTCTTTCTTCACCGCTTCGAACTGGACACCAAGCTCCATGCGCTCCAGTTCGGCTTTCATCATCAGCAGTTCCTTGCGAGCCTGCAGTGCATCAAACTTGTTGCTCATTGTTGCCCCTGCGTATTGTCACCGGACAAACCTTCAAGCAAGGCATTTTTGTCACGACCCAATTCGGCAATGGTCGCTTCAAACAAAGGAGGCTGTGCGGCCAGCGTGTCTTTAAGCTGAACGTAAAAGTAAACCGCCAACACCACATAAAAAGCGGCGCAGCCAGCAATGGCAATAAAACGGTGCGTATCCCAAGCCAGCACAACAACCAACACGCAGACGAACAGGGAGGCAAATGCAACGGCCAGCGCTGTTAGCACCGACCAAAGCACTGTTCTAACCGTGTTTTGCCGCGCCTGCGCCAACTCCACCCCAGCCAATTCAAGGCGGGTTTGGCCCATGCCCAGCAAACTTGCGGCCACCCGTTTCAGCGCGGCCTTGGCATTTGGATTCAACACCGTGTACCTTTTACCGACGGTTAACGATCAAACCGAGCACGAAGCCAACTGCCGCAGCAATTCCAACGGCCTGCCATGGCTTGTCGTGCACGTAATCGTCGGTGGCGCGGGCCGCAGCCTTGCCTTTTTCCACCACGGCAGATTGTGCGTCTTGCATCACTTCTTTGGCACGGCGCAAACTAACCAGTGCTTTTTCACGCAACTCAACAGCACGTTCGCCCGAAGATGCCGCCGCCGCCTTCAACAGATCTTCAGCGTCGCTCAACACAATCTTCATGTCGCTAAAAAGTTTGTCTTTGCTTTCGTCCATGTTATTGACTCCGTGCTCGTGGTTAAAAAGGGATAGATCAGTCTAACAAAGGAAAACCCAGATTGGACAAGGCTTGCGGGCAAGCGCATCATTTTTGAGACAATTCAATCCGCTCTGTACAGGAATTCAAGCAAGCCCTCCATGGGCTCCCAGCTGTCATATGACCTTGGACTTTTCACCAAAATACCGACGGCCCACAACTGCCCCTCACGATCACGCAGGTAACCGCCCAGTGACCGTACGCCATTCAAACTGCCCGTTTTAAGATAAGCGAATCCGTTGATGTTGTTCACACGCCGGTGCAAAGTGCCATCCGCACCGGCGCGCGGAAAACTGGCCAGAAAATCCGGAAAATCCGGACGTTGCGCCATATTGCGCAAAAACTCCGCCAAGCCTTTGGCATCAATACGCGTGTTTCTGGACAAGCCGGAGCCGTTCTCGAAAAACCAGTCGTTCGATGCAATGCCCTGCTGCTTTAACCAGTCTTTCATTTGCGAATTGAAAGCCTCCGGGGTTCCCGCCACCGCCAATTCAAGATGCCGAGCCATCACGTTGCTGGACCACTTGTTGATTTGCTTGATCAGGTCCCCAAGCGGTTTTCCAAAATGCGTGTGCAAGGCAATCGTAGTAACTGGCGTAATTCCTTTAACAACCTGTCCGCCCTGCTGGCCTGAAAACCTGCCACCCAGTTGCAGCCAAATCTCTTTCACCCAGGCTTCCCACAGCCAGTCTTGTACCGGCACCCGAATTGGCAACCGGGATTGCCCGCAACGGCGCGGGTAGTTGCCACGCACAGTGACCACCACATTTTGCCCTGACTTGGCAAAATCCACAGTCATGCCGTTTTTCCAGGCCCCGCAACCCGCAGGCGTTAATTTGACTTCGGATACAAACGCCCAGCTTTTGGGTGCCTCTTCCGGCACAACCACCACCGTGTTCTCGTTGATTCTCAAATCAATGGACATGGCACCGAAATTCATCAGCAGCGCATCGGGCTGCGCATGGTATGCGCGGTGCGGCGCATCGTCAAATGCATCTTCCTCAGCCAGCCCAAGGCTTGGCATTTGCTCGGTAAACGCAGAGTCATCCAACACAACCGGTCCGCTGATTACGTCCACGCCTTTTGTTCTCAACTGACGAAGAGATGTCCACAAGTCAGAGGTTACAAATGCTGGATCACCACTGCCCTTGATGTACAAAGGGCCGTTAAGCACACCGTCCACGGGCTCGGCATCTGCATGGAAACCGGTTTTAAACCGGTAAGTTGATTCAAGCGTTTGCAGTGCCAAACCCGTGGTAAATACCTTGGCAACCGAAGCCGGATTCACCAATTGGCTTGAGCCATGGGCATAGGCTTGCGGCTTTCGGCTTACATAGGGCCCAACAGGTAAGGCATATGCGGTGAAATCGCTGCTGGCAATGCCCTTTTTAACAAACGCCTGGGTTATTGGAGCGGGGAACGATCTGGCTGACAGTTCCGGACTGTTTGACAATGCCACTGCGGGCAAAACCAAGGAAAGCAGAAGAGAAATACGACAGATTTTGCAGATTAACACGCTGAAAATCCTGAAAGTCAATTGTGAACTTTCAGGATATCATCCACGCCACGTTGTCGATGAACAGCAACCGAATCAGGTGTGTTTCTTCGGATCTTTCTTGCGTTCCCAAGGCCGTGCTGGTGCATCCGCCGCAGGCTTTTCACTGACAGTAGCCTCTTCCTTGCGTTCCACGGGGGGCTGGGCTGTGTCCTCAGCCTTCTCTACACTGGCCTGCGGAATGGGTGCTGCATCGGCTGCACCCAGGGGATCCTTGGGCGACCAGCGCTGCCGCCCCTGCGCCAAAGGCACAGCATCAGCAGGCGTTTCCGCAGGGCTCGAGCCAGGTTCCATGGGCGGCGTGCTTGCCCCTCGTTGATCAAGTGACACTTTGTCAGGTTTGTATGCTGAATTGCGAATTTCAGGTTTCACAACCTCGATTTGATTGGCCAACATGTAATCGTTCATGTCACGCCACCCATCAAACACCCCAGACTGATGTGTTTTGGGGTTCAATGTAAAGCAGTCTTCCAGAGCCCGCCCGGAATGCCGACACGCAGCGCCCACTGCCTTGCTGTCATCCAGAGACAACTTTCCATCCAGCCCTGGGATCTGCGATAGATCGCACGAACTCAGCATGGTCGCAGCGCCTGCAACCATCAATATTTTCAGTTTTTTCATAACCCGGTCCTGATTGACTACCTCTGTAGGTGATAACGTCCGGATTCTGAAAATATTGATAGGCAATTGCGCGGATATTGATGTTTTTCTTCTAATTGTGGTTTTAATTGCAATCTTTTCTTGTGCATCGCACACAAACCCAGTAGACTTCGCTCCAGATTGCAAATCAACGGGTCGTTTATACGATTTTCACCATTGGACCGCGTTGGGTTGCCTTTGTTGGCACAAGCTCTTGAAGCTGTGCTTTGCCCATCGCCGCCAGTTCTCTTGCGACCATCCGGAACAACCAAGTTCCCAGCCGCGTCGTCTTATTTCTGTTCGTCGATGAATTTTTAAGTCCACATCGAATTGGAACTTTTATCATGTCTATGTCATTTGATGACATGGGTCTTGCTGCGCCTTTGCTGCAAGCCCTGAATGCTTTAAACATTACTGCCCCTACACTCGTTCAACAAGAAGTCGTGCCCTTGGGCAAAGACGGTGGCGACCTTATGGTTTCCAGCCAAACAGGCAGCGGCAAAACTTTCGGCTTCCTGTTGCCTGTCATGCACCGCATGATGAGCGGCGAACAAAGCCCCATGGAAATGCTGGCAGGCCCGGAATGCCTGGTGCTGTGCCCTACCCGTGAACTGGCCCAACAGGTTAGCCAAGACGCGATCAACCTTGTGAAATTTACCAAGGGTGTTCGTGTAGCAACTGTGGTTGGTGGCATGCCTTATGGCAAGCAAATGGCCAGCCTGCGTGGTGCACGCATTGTTGTTGGCACACCTGGCCGTTTGCTCGATTTGGCCCAGCAAGGCAAACTTGACCTGAGCACTGTAACCACCCTGATCGTTGACGAAGCAGACCGCATGCTTGACCTAGGCTTCTCGGAAGACCTGGAAGCAATCGACCACCTGTGTGGCAACCGCATTCAAACACTGATGTTCTCTGCCACCTTTGCCAAGCGCATTATCGGTTTGGCTGAAAACATCATGAACAACCCCAAGCGCATTGAAATGGCAGCGCAAAACGAAGCAAACACAGACATTTCCCAGAAATTGATGTGGGCTGACAACCGCGGCCACAAGCGCAAACTGCTGAACCACTGGCTGGAGCACCCAGACATGGTTCAAGCGGTTGTGTTTACAAGCACACAGATTGACGCTGAAAACCTGGCCCGCGATTTGGCCGATGAAGGCGTACGCGCATGCGCCCTGCACGGTGGCATGCCACAGGTAGTACGTAACCGCCGTTTGGCCAGTGTTCGCAAAGGCGACATCAAGGTATTGGTTGCGACTGACGTTGCTGCCCGTGGCCTGGACGTGCCCGCCATTTCACACGTCATCAACTACGGCATGCCCATGAAGTCGGAAGACTATGTGCACCGCATTGGCCGTACCGGCCGTGCTGGCCGCAGTGGCGTGGCTGTTACTTTGGCCGAAGCCTGCGACATTATTAGCGTTCGCGGCATTGAGCGTTTCATCAACTCACGCATTCCTGAAGAACAGGTCGAAGGCCTGGAGCCACGCGGCAACTTCACCCAAGCCCCCCGTGGCGGCGGTAAGCCAAGTGGTGGCCGTGGTCGCTCCGGTGGTGGCGGTTACGCTGGCAACAGCGGCGGTCGTTCAGAAGGCCGCAGCTTCGGTGGCGGCGAACGTAAATCATATGGTGACAAGCCAGCCTTTGCCGAGCGTAAATCGTACGGCGACAAGCCAGCCTTTGGTGAACGTAAGTCGTATGGCGACAAGCCAGCTTTCGGCGAGCGCAAATCGTTCGGTGACCGCAAGCCTTATGAAGCACGTGAAGAGCGCAGCTTCGGCGACCGCAAACCTTTTGTTCAGGGCGAAGAACGCAGCTTTGGTGACCGCAAGCCTTTTGGCGATCGCAAACCCTTCGGTGACAAGCCCTCATTCGGTGACCGCAAGCCTTTTGGCGAGCGCAAATCGTTTGGTGACAAGCCATCATTTGGTGACAAGCCATCATTTGGTGACCGCAAACCCTTCGGCGATCGCAAGCCGGCTGGCTTTGCCGGCAACTCCGACGCACCCAAAAAATGGAACCGCGATGCAGAGCGCCCAAGCTTCCCGCGTTCAGAAGAACGCGCACGCCCGGCATTCCGCGCTGAAGGCACTGCTGCCCCCACTGGCCCCAAGCGTGAACACGCGTCGGGCGCCCGCAAGGAACAGGCTGCCCGCAACATGGGTGATCGTGGTGGCTTCAGCCGCCGCCGTGCTGACTAATCACTAAAAAAAAGAGTCCGGGGAGTAATCCCCAACAAAAACCCTCAGTTTAGCGACTGAGGGTTTTTTGTTTTTATGCGACAATTCAAACTCTTTCGAAGAATAAACCAAATCAATCAGGAATTTTTTTACAGTGCGGCCTAATTCAAAGAGCAAGTGGCTGGCGCAAAGCGCTCGACTTTCCCGTTTCATGGCAGACCGGGGCATGATTGTGTCCGTGATCTACGCGTTTTCACTGCTGGTAGGGTTGCTGGCTGTCGGTTTTGCCTGGATGTCAGATTACGCAGGGGAATGGAACAAGGAATTGTTTGCCGAACACCAATGGGTGGCCTTGCTGTTGCCCCCTGTGGTTTTCCCGATTGCACTGTGGCTGGTCAACACCATTTTCTGGGGCTCGGGTGGCAGTGGCATTCCGCAGGCCATCAAGGTGACAAAACACCCCAAGCCACGGTTGATGGAACGGCTCTTGGGGCCACGTGCCTTTCTGGGCAAACTGCTGATCACCCCCTTTGTCATTGCTGCCGGTGCAGCCGCCGGACGTGAAGGCCCCACGGTGCAAATTGGCGCAGCGTTGATGGCCTATGCCGGCCGGTTTCCCAGCATTGCAAAACTGTTTGACACGCGATCACTGATCATCGCGGGCGGCGCCGCAGGTGTGGCTGCGGCCTTCAACACCCCATTGGGCGGCTTGATGTTTGCCTTTGAAGAGTTGGGGCGGCGCAAAACCATGCGCCACACGTCTGCCTTGCTGATGGCGATTGTTCTGGCCGGTTTGGTGGCTTTGATCCTTCAGGGCAATTACTCTTATTTTGGCTATTCCAACGCCACGATTGATTGGGGGCAAGAATGGCTGGTTATTTTTTCTTTGGCCATCCTAACCGGCATTATTGGTGGCCTGTATGGTCGCAGCATGCTTATTTTGGTGTCCAGCAAAAGCATTCTTGGTAATTTGCGCAGCCGGTTTCCATATCGTTTTGCAGCTGGTTGCGGTGTGGTGCTGTCATTGATGGCGCTGGTGTTTGGCGTTGAAGTGTTTGGAGCCGGATACGAAGAAACCAAGGCGGCACTTCAAGACAGTGAAGAACTTTCCCCCATGTTCTGGTTGACCAAAATGGCGGCCACCGTGGTGTCATTCGCCAGCGGAATTCCAGGTGGTGTTTTTTCGCCCACATTGTCTATTGGCGCTGGGTTCGGTCATTTTTTCGCAAACCTGACCAACAGCGAAACTGCACCCTTGATGCTGCTCGCCATGGTAGGCGTATTGTCCGCGGTTACACACTGCCCCATCACCGCATTTGTGATTGTGCTGGAAATGGTGGACAACCATGATTTGGTAATGCCGCTTATTTTCGTATCCGCCATTTCAACGCAGGTCAGCAAACGAATTTTGCCAGCATCCATCTACCACCTGCTGGCCAACCAGATCAAGGTCAGCTTCAGCCAGCTGGAGTCAACATCGGAAAAACAGGTCACTCCCCCAACACCCGTGGAACTTGAACCAGGCACGGCGGACGAGAAAAAATGACGCTCCGCCAACCAAGGCTTTGTAGCATGCTGTGGCTTGCATGTTTGCTCGTGTTACCAAGCGTTGTTCAGGCGCAAACCCTTGATGATGTGGTCAAAAAACTGAACGATCCCAAGTTGCACTGCGGCCACAAACCAAAGCTTGATTTGTTCGATGGGGTCATGGGTGCATTGGCCGTTCCGCACAGCACTGCGGGCGGCTTGACCCTGAAACGCAAAAACAGGCGACTTGAACTGTTGATTCATTTCGATGTCGGCTCCAGTCAGATTCCCGAGAACTGCCTGGCCCGGCTGGATGGCATTAACAGGTCAACCAAAACCAGAAAAAGTGGCCCTATTCTTATTCGATCAAGCAGCAAAAACGGGGCAAGCACCGAACTTGGTCTGGCCTTGGCCAGCCAACGACTTGAAGCAATTCATAATTATTTGAGAAATCATCGGCTTGCCAGAAAAGCTTTTGTAATTGAATTACACCCTGAAACCTCCAGCCCTCTATTTGGGGCGGCCATTGAACTGCCAAATGTGATCGAGGTTTATTCCAGCCCGGCCAATTGATCAAAACCCAAACGGTCACTGAGGCGGCTTAACAAGGTGGCCAGTTCAGCGGCAGACCGAACCTTCAACTTGTCGAACACATTGGCACGGTGAACTTCGACTGTGCGCATGGAAATATCCAACTCAGAGGCAATTACCTTGTTCAACTTGCCCTTGGCCACCAGAAACATGACCTCACGTTCGCGTGGCGACAAGCGGGCAATTCGTTCTGACCATTGTTTTAGAACTTCCAAGTTGACCAGAAACTCCCCTGACTTTTGCAAGGCTTGTTTGACCCGCTCGACCAAACGCTGATCGGTGGTTGGCTTCTCATAGAAGTCAAATGCGCCGTTTTTAACCGCTTCCACAGCGGTTGAAATATCGCCATGACCAGTCAGGAAAATAACAGGCAAACGATCCAGACTGTAGCCCGAACGCTTTAGCCATTCAAATACCTCCAGGCCAGACATGTCGGGCATTCGCAGATCCAGTAGCAGGCACAAACCCGCATCACCGTTCACGTGCTCATCCAGCCTGTTTTTGAAACTTTCAAATGTCGCAAATCCCTGCATCGGCAAGTCCACGGTTTCGAACATCCACTTCATGCCTTCACGAAGATCGTCATCGTCGTCCAGCAGCAAAACCTGTACTTTCTTAGTTGCTTCCAACTGACTGTTCCCCTTCCACGGATTCTTTGACCGCCATCGGCAAGTCCATTGTAAAACAGGTGCCCCCGGTCGGCACCGCATCGGCTTTCAAGCGCCCGCCATGGGACTCAGCCACTGAACGACACAAACTTAACCCCAGACCCAGGCCATCGGGTTTTGTGGACACCAGCGCCTCAAACATTTTCTCGGTATTGTTCAAGCTTAAGCCAGGCCCATCATCCCGAACAGAGAATTCGAACGAATTGTCCAGCAAACGCGTGCGAATCCAGACATTGCGAATGCGTTGCGAGGCGGTAAACGCTTCAGATGCATTTTTCACCAAATTTACCAATGCCTGTTCCACCATGATTCGGTCAATGTAGAGAACGAAATCAGGGGTGCCGATATTAAAGTGCAAACGGACCTGGTGCAGCATGGCTGTTGAATTGACCATGAACCGGATCGAATCAATTAAATCAGCCACGCGCACATTTTCCCGGGTGGGGCGGCGCTTGCGAACCAGGTTCTGAACTGACCCAACGACCCGACCCGCCCGTTGCGCCTGATCCCGCAACTTCTCGAACAACTGGGCGTAGGTGTCTGCGTTGCCGCCACGCTGGCTCAGATTCATGCCGGCCTGCGCGTACGACACCATGGTGGCAAGCGGCTGGTTCAGTTCATGTGCAATATTGGATGCCACCTCACCAACCAATGCAAAACGGGAAGCCGACTGCAGCTTTTCACGTTGCTCGGCTATCAACGATTCGGAACGCTTGCGATCGGTGATGTCGATCACCGAACTCATCCAGCCGGTGTGCATTCCGCGCCCGTCTTTCAATGGCGCTTCCACAATCAGCACATCGATCAACTTGCCATTTTTGTGTTGGTAAACGGTTTCAAAACCTTCGCGTGGCGCATTGCCCGAAATGACATCGGCCACCAAGCGTTTGTATTCTTCTGCACTTTTGCTGGGCCAATAAGGCAGCGGTTGTGGAATGCCGAGCAACTCTTCGGGTGTGTACCCCACCATATTGCAAAACGCCGGGTTCACATAGCGAATAAAACCTTGCAAGTCCCACACGCGAAGACCCACGGCCATGGAATCCTGCATGGACTGGCGAAACAGCTTTTCTTCTTCCAGACGCGCCTCGATTTCAAGCCTGCGCCGCGAGTCATGCCACAACATCATGAAGCTGAGCAACAAAAGCAGCAGCAAAAACGCCAGGGCACCTGTGATGCCGTAATTGAACAAACGGGGTCCTTCCTGACTGCTGTTGACGCTGAGCTGGAATTGCAAACCACCTAGTTCCAGCGAGGTGGTGTGCGTGTATACACCAGCACCCGGGCTGGCCTTGACCAACCTGGACAGGGTTGCGCCACTGGCATCAAGCAACTCAACCTGATTGTCTTGCGCGAACCACCAAGGCAAGCCCTTTTCGAGCATTGAATCAAGATCAATCAGGCCCGCGGTCATTGCCTCTCCGCGCTGGGCCACGCTGACATTGGCCACGTAGTGACGCCCCTGAAACAAGAAAGGTCCCACCAAACCATTCAACCGTGAATCGAATCGTTGACGCACTGCATTGGAGACCAACTGGCGAACGGCTTCAAGATCATATTCGTCAAAGTTGTTTTCAATGTTGACCAAAGGGGTCAACTCCTGCCCTTTAAAAACAGCAACCAGTTCACCCGAGCTTTGGCCCAGTTGATTCAGGCTTGCCGCCATGCGGGGAGAGGGATAAATCAGGGAATCATTGGTCAGGGCTTGAAGCGAATTGATCAGGCTGCCCACCTGGAACTGTATGTTCTGACGAGCCCAAAGGGCATCGGCAATTAATTTTGCCTGATTTTGATCTCGCTCATCCTGCTGGGCGTAGTACACTGCGGCGACCAGCAGGGCTATTAAAAGTGAGAACACAAGCACAGGCACACCGAAGCGCACAGCCTGCTGGCGCTTGATTTGCTTTAAATTGGGCTGATAGGGGGCGAATTCCTGCATGGCTGGATAGTGCCACGAAAAAACCGAAAGATTTCAGAGAATGTGGAAACCCACAATGGTGACAAGGGCCTTACTCTGGAATTTTCAATACAAGTACACAAATCACCCACACTATGAAATCTTTGTCCACACTCGCTGTTTTGTTTGGTTTCGCACTTCTAGGCGAATCACTAACTTATGCTGCCCCGCCAATTGTCATCAAATTCAGCCATGTGGTCGATGAGAATACCCCCAAAGGGCTTGCAGCACTGGAGTTCAAACGCCTGGCCGAGGAACGGACGCGCGGACGAGTGAAAGTTCAGGTGTACCCGAACTCATCCCTTTACAAAGACCGCGAAGAACTGGAAGCACTGCAACTGGGTGCGGTTCAAATGTTGGCCCCCTCACTGGCAAAATTCGGCCAATTGGGCATGCGCGATTTCGAGGTATTTGATCTGCCCTACATTTTCCCGAATAAACAGGTGCTTAAAACGGTCACCCAAGGTGAAATTGGCCGTCAACTGCTCGCCCAACTTGAAGACAGGGGCATTCTTGGATTGGCCTACTGGGACAACGGATTCAAGGTGATGAGCGCAAACACGCCAATTCGACTGCCCGAGGACTTGAAGGGAAAACGCATGCGCATCCAGCCGTCACGGGTGCTGGAGTCACAAATGGAGGCATTGGGTGCCACACCGATACCACTGGCATTTTCTGATGTTCACACCGCACTTGAAACCGGCTTGGTGGACGGCACCGAGAATCCGCCATCCAACCTGTATTCCAAAAAAATGCATGAAGTCCAGAAATACGTGGCTGTCACCAACCACGGCTACCTGGGCTACGCAGTGATTGTGAATCGCAAGTTCTGGAACAGCTTGCCAGCTGACATTCGAACTACGCTGGAGCGTTGTATTCTGGATGCCACCCGCAAAAATGACGATGAAGCAGAAAAGCTGAATTCACAAGCATTGGCCAAGGTCAAGAAATCAGAGACAACAACGGTTGTGACCTTGAACAGTGCCGAGTTGGCAGCTTGGCGCAAAGCTCTAGAACCGGTGCATCGCAAGATGGAAAGCCGCATCAGCAAAGACCTGATCACCAGCATTCGAGAAGCCGCGTCAGCTCAAGCTGCCATCGACGCCACTCCGCGCTGATTCAGCAACATTGAATCAGCCTTCGGCGCCGCGCAATTTTTGGCGGGCCACCTCCAGAAACTGGTCCGGCTCGGGGCGAACCCGGTAGTTCGAGGTTTGATCCGAATACACGATTCGACCATGCTGGTTGATAAGCAACACGGTGGGCAGCACAGTATCTTCACCATGCCCGAACCACTTCAAGCCGAACGGCACACCGCTTTCACCCACAATGTTCAGCTTTTTGCTGGCTTTGAATTCGGCATCCACGAAAAACGTCATGGGCACGTTGAACCGCTTGGCCAATTCCTGTGTTTTAACTTCCGGCTGTGGGCTGATCAAGGCCACTTTCACGCCGAGACGGTCCAGATCAATGTAACGCCCCGCCACTTCGCGAATCTGGGTCATGCACAGCGGGCACCAGTTGCCACGGTAAAATATCAACAGCCAGGCCGAACCCTTGAACTGCTCGCTTGAAAAAACGTCGCCATCCAGCGTCTTGAGATCGAATGCGGCCAACTTTTCACCCTCATTCAACAAGGCGTTGTTGCGTTCACCAAGGTGGGAATACCAAAAAACATAAGCAATGCTGCCAAAGAAAATCAGGTTGCCAATGACAAGCGGCCAGGGGTCAGCCTCCATTCCGGGGTCGGTCAACACGAGGGCAATGCCCATCAGGTTGGTGGCCATTAACAAATGCAGGTTTCTCGATGTTCGCGCCCGGCGCCCCATGAACATCCACACAAACAAATAAAAGTTCGGCAGGGCCAACACAAACACACCCACCCAGCCCGCACCCAAAGGGCTGTGCCAGCTTAGGGTGGCAACATGCAACAGGCTTAAATTGATCAGAATCAGGAAAAGGACGATAAATATGGACTTGGCTTTGTTCATTCGGGAAGGTGCATGGTTGAATTGACCTCTAGTTTAAACAAAACTGACTGACTCCCTGCTTGCAAGCAAGTTTTTTTTCGGCCACCCCTTGAAATACCTCCACCTCATCCTTATTATTAGCACTCGATGACGGAGAGTGCTAACAACGCGCCCGTCAGTTCCACCAGGTAATTCTTTTTAAAGACAATTTTAGGAGTGGTATCCATGAACATTCGTCCGTTGCATGATCGCGTGATCGTGAAGCGTCTCGACAGCGAGCGCACAACAGCATCTGGCATCGTGATTCCAGAAGCCGCCGCCGAGAAGCCTGATCAAGGTGAAGTGATTGCAGTTGGCCCAGGCAAGCGCGATGACAGCGGCAAGCTGATCGCCATGGATGTAAAAGTCGGTCAACGCGTGTTGTTTGGCAAATACGCCGGTCAGGCCATCAAGGTAGACGGCAAGGAAGTGCTGGTTATGCGTGAAGAAGACATCATGGGCGTCATTGAAGCTTAATTACACAGAATTCAAGAGGAAGATTAATCATGGCAGCTAAAGAAGTATTTTTCGGCGACGACGCACGCAGCCGCATGGTGCGTGGCGTAAACATTTTGGCCAATGCAGTGAAAGTAACCCTGGGCCCACGCGGCCGCAACGTGGTACTTGAGCGCTCATTCGGCTCCCCCACCATCACCAAAGACGGTGTTTCCGTGGCCAAAGAAATCGAACTGAAAGACAAGTTCGAAAACATGGGCGCACAAATGGTGAAGGAAGTCGCTTCACGTACATCAGACAATGCTGGCGACGGTACAACAACCGCCACGGTTCTGGCACAAGCCATTGTAAAAGAAGGCATGAAGTTTGTGACCGCTGGCATGAACCCCATGGACTTGAAGCGCGGCATCGACAAGGCAGTTACAGCGGCAATCGTTGAATTGCGCACGCTGTCCAAGCCATGCGCCACCACCAAGGCGATTGCGCAGGTTGGCTCCATTTCCGCCAACAGCGATGAATCCATTGGCAACATCATTGCTGAAGCCATGGAAAAAGTGGGCAAGGAAGGCGTGATTACTGTTGAAGACGGCAAAAGCCTGGACAACGAACTGGACGTGGTTGAAGGCATGCAGTTCGACCGCGGCTACCTGAGCCCCTACTTCATCAACAACCAGGAAAAGCAGGTTGTTGCTTTGGACAATCCTTTCGTGCTGTTGCACGACAAGAAAATCAGCAACATTCGTGACCTGTTGCCCACCCTGGAACAAGTTGCCAAAGCTGGCCGCCCTCTGTTGATTATCGCTGAAGACATCGAAGGCGAAGCCTTGGCTACCTTGGTGGTGAACAACATTCGCGGCATTTTGAAAACTTGTGCAGTGAAGGCACCTGGCTTCGGCGACCGCCGCAAAGCCATGCTGGAAGACATCGCCATTTTGACTGGTGGCGTTGTGATTGCCGAAGAAACCGGCATGAGCCTGGAAACTGTAACCCTGGAACACCTGGGTCAGGCCAAGCGCATTGAAATCGGCAAAGAAAACACCATCATCATCGACGGTGCTGGCGAAGGTGCCAACATTGAAGCGCGCGTTAAGCAGATTCGCGGCCAGATTGAAGAGTCTTCTTCTGACTACGACCGTGAAAAACTGCAAGAGCGCGTGGCCAAGCTGGCCGGTGGTGTTGCGGTAATCAAGGTAGGTGCTGCCACCGAAGTTGAAATGAAAGAGAAGAAAGCACGTGTTGAAGACGCCCTGCACGCCACGCGTGCTGCGGTGGAAGAAGGCATTGTGCCAGGCGGCGGCGTAGCCCTGTTGCGCGCCCGTGCCAAGATTGCCGGCTTGAAGGGTTCAAACCCCGACCAGGACGCAGGCATCAAGATTGTTCTGCGCGCCATGGAAGAGCCACTGCGCATGATTGTGACCAATGCAGGTGAGGAATCATCCGTAGTGGCCAACAACGTAATGGCCGGCGAAGGCAACTACGGTTACAACGCTGCCACTGGCGAGTATGGCGACATGGTTGACATGGGTGTTTTGGATCCAACCAAGGTAACCCGCACTGCCTTGCAAAACGCAGCCTCCATTGCTTCGTTGATGTTGACCACCGATTGCATGGTGGCCGATGCAGCCGATGACAAGCCTTCAGCACCCGACATGGGTGGTATGGGCGGCATGGGTGGTATGGGCGGCATGGGCATGTAATTGCCCCAGCCAAGCTTTACTGCTTGCAATAAAACCGCTGGCCTGGTGCAAACCACGCCAGCGGTTTTTTATTAAGCTACCTTGAATTTCTCGCATTGCGCATTCAGTTGCGAGAAGGCCCCTGTCAGATCAAGCAGTGATTTGCGAATTTCCCCAACGCAGTTGGCATTTTCCTCTGACATGGCAGCGTACTTCTCGATCTGCCCTGAAAGATGATTTGCAGCTGAACGCTGCTCCGACAAGGAATTGGTTACTTCAGACGCCATCGCTTTCACGTCACCTGCACGCTGTTTGATGGCGCCCATCAAATCACGGGTTTGGCCCATGCGTCCCAAGCTGGAGCTAACAGTGGATGCCCAGCCGGTCATCTCGGACACCACATTTTGGGTACCCTTCTGAATGGCTCCAACCATTTGTTCAATTTCCGATGTAGATTGAGTTGTGCGTTCGGCCAATCGTCGAACCTCGTCGGCGACCACGGCGAACCCACGCCCTTGCTCACCCGCCCGCGCAGCTTCAATTGCAGCATTCAAGGCCAACAAGTTCGTTTGCCCCGCAATTTCCTCAATCACGGAAATGATCTGGCTGATCTGATCCGATTGAGCACCCAATTCGTGAACAGTCCGGCTCAACTGTTCGGCACCATGCGCTGTTTTCTCCACGTCCTCCGATGTACGCTCAACCAATTTCAGGCCCGATTCCGACTCGGCACTCGAACCTTCCGCCGCCAGTTTGGTTTGCTCTGCAACGTCAAACAACTGCACAATGTTTGCAGACATTTCCTCAATACCGGCAGCCATTTGCGCACTGGAGCCAGACTGCGCAATTGCAGACTCATCCACCACCCCCAGCTGCTTTCGAATACTGTCCAAGGTTCCCTCTGCGGCGGTTGTTCGCAAGCGAATATCGGTAACCAACGCCAGCAAACCCACTCGCATTTGCTCAAATGCGGCAAGTACACTGTTTGAACCTATTGTTTTTGACCCGGCATCACTACCCAGCAAATTGCCCGAAGCAATTTTGCTGGCCCGCTCGACCAAGGCAGAGGGCTCGGCACCAAGGCTTTGTTTCACCGAGCGGGCATACCCCATCAAGCACAAACAAAGCAGCAACAAGGTTGTGGCCATGCCGGCGTAAAGCGTTACCAAAACCTGTTGAGTTCCGGTTTGGGTGTCTGCGATTAATCGCTCAATTGCCTCACCCTGCGTCACCAAACCCTGTTCCTCAATGGCCAAACCCGTTTTCACCACTGGGCGGTCGATGCCGTTGACTGATTTGTCTAACTCACGATACTGAAATGGAATACTGGGGTCATAGGCATCCAAGGCTTTTCCATACGCCGTTGAAGCGGCAGAAAAATCGCTTTTCCACGCCTCGATGCGCTTGATCCGTTCAGGATCAGCGGCAATTGCGGGCACCGCCAACAACTCAGCTGTGGTTTGATCGAACTGCTGGATGAACTTGTTGAATTCTTTTTTGTATTTGCTTGCCGCACCCTCGCCCTCACCCCGCAGAAGGACATTTTTAAAAGACGATGCCATTTTGGTGGTGTGGTGATTGGCTTGGGCAATCAGGCGACTAACTTCGTTTTCCTGGATAATTTTAGCTGTGCCCGTCGTTTCAAGCTCGAGTAAGCCATTCATCTGAGAAGTGACCCAAACAAGACATGTCACAACGATGATCGACACGACTGCGCAAATACCCAAGGCTTTTTGAACTAAGGTGAATTGATTTTTCATGGTTATGTAAACTTTTTTTAAGATGCTGACACTGCCCATGTTGTCTTTCTTACATGTCACAAACGCCCCCTAGGCAAGCGAAACACCCCATCAGGTGAGAACTTGTCCAAGACCGGCCCGGAAAAAATTTTTACTTGACCCTGCTGGCTGGCAAAACTATAATCTGCGGTTACCTAATTAACCAGCAAGTGACTTGGCTTTGTCGATTGGTCATTTGACCAATCAACCGCCGGGTTGGCTGCAACGGAGATTCTCATGAAAGAAGGCATTCACCCCAACTACCGCGAAATCCTGTTCGTGGACATGTCCAACGGCTTCAAATTCATTTGCCGCTCAACCGCTTCAACCCGCGAAAATGGCGAATTTGAAGGCAAAGAGTACCCAATGATCAAGCTGGACGTAAGTTCTGAATCACACCCCTTCTACACTGGTGCTCAGAACACAATCGTGGATACCGCAGGTCGGGTTGAGAAGTTCCGTCGCAGGTTCGATCGCTTCAAGAAGTAATTTCTTGCAACAGTGATCACGCAAAGGCAGCTCAGTAAAACTGGCTGCCTTTTGTTTTTCCGGACACAATAAGAATATGGTCATCACCGCAGCCAACAACACCCGCTTATCGCGCAGGCTTCTGTGGGGCTTGATTTTGCTCTACATTCTGCCGGGCCTGTTTGCACGTACCCCTTGGAAACCTGACGACGCCGCTGGTTTCGGGCAAAGTTTTACCCTGTCGCAACTGCCACTTTCAGAATGGGCAATGTCTTCGATTGGCGACCGTCTGTACGTTGAGGGGGGGTTGTTGTCGTCCTGGCTGGCTGGCCTGCTGGGCAAACTTGCATTGGCTATCAACGTGCCGCACAACTGGCTTGATGATGCCATGCGCCTGGGCAATGTGTTCTGGATGATTCTTGCCGGTTGGGCAATCTGGAACACCACGTACCGCCTGGCAAAACGAGTAGAGCTACAACCCGAAGACCCCCTTGGCACCGCGCCCACGCGTGTGGATTACGCGCGCGCAGTGGCCGATGCTTCTGTGCTTTGCTTTTTAGGCACACTGGGCCTGCTGGTCCGTTCCCACATGCAAGTGCCTGAAATTGCAGAACTGGCCGGCATTTCCATCATGCTGCTGGGCGCCGTGCGTGCGCTCGATCGCCCCATTGGTGCAGGGTGGATGTTGGGCGTTGGCATCTCGATTGCGTTTTTTGCCCGCGGCTGGGCGCACTGGCTGCCCTTCTTACTCTTGTTGTTGCTTAGCTCGACCACCCACAGCTCGCTGCGGTTTGGCCTGTTGCGCCGAATGACCCGTGCCACTGCGGTGTTTGCCATTCCCTTTGCCATCTGGTTCTTCTGGCTGATGAGCCAGAAAAATGGCGAACTGTGGTGGCATGCATGGAATGAATGGAATGTGCGCCGTTTCCTGATTCTGGACCCGACAAAATCATTTGACCTGCCTGCACTGGTCGTCACCCTGAAAACATTGTCATGGTTCCTGTGGCCTGTTTTACCCATGACATGCTGGACAGTGTGGCGTTACCGCAAAGCATTGAGTGAACCGTCCATTCGCATCCCGCTTGCGGGTGCAGTGGCTGGTGTTGTGGTTTTATTGATCACCAACCCAGCTGATGAAGCGAACTACTTTCCGTTGTTGGCCCCGTTGTCGGTACTGGCTGCCATTGGACTATCAACAATGAAGCGCGGGTTGATCAGCCTGATCGACTGGTTCGCTGTGTTGTGGTTCACCTTCGCCGCGGTGTTGGTGTGGCTGGGCTGGACCGCTGCAACTTTTGGTTTCCCGGCGAAAATTGCCGCCAACTTTGAAAAACTGTCGCCGGGCTACGTACCCGATGTAATCGGCCTGGAACTGGCCTTGGCCCTGCTGGCCAGCTTTGCATGGGTGCGGCTGATCATTTGGCGAACAGCGTCAGGCAGCCGTGCGCTGTGGCGACCCATGGTGCTGTCCACAGGTGGCGTCATTTTGCTGTGGCTTTTGATGATGACCCTTTGGATCCCCAGAATCGACTACGCCAAGAGCTTTAAATCATTGGGTGAATCAATTACGCAGGCCGTAAACAACCATCAAGCAACGGCGGGTTCGCAATGCGTGGCCGATTACAATCTGGGCTATGCGCAGCGGGCCACGCTTCAATACCATGCCAAAGCTGGTTTCGTTCGAAGCGCTCAGTTCAAGGAAGTCGCAGAATGCGAATTCCTGCTGCTACAGGATGACAAACGGCAAAACCTGAAGATCAAGGTTGACTTCGAGTCGAAAACATCCGAACACTGGAAATTGATCTGGACGGGCAATCGCAATTCCGACCGCCACGAGTTTTTCTTTTTGTACGCTCGCAGCGGGCAGTAGTTGTTAAGGTTGTGGTGAGGCCGAGGTGGCCGGGCTAGTCTTAGCCTCCGGTGCCACAATGAAATGCTCTCGGTAAAAACGCAATTCGTCGATTGATTCATGAATATCGGCCAAGGCAGTGTGCTTGGTTTTTTTCAAAAACTTGCGGGCTGTGGTGGGGTTCCAGCGTTTGCATAGTTCTTTCAGCGTGCTCACATCCAGGTTGCGGTAATGAAAATACGCCTCAAGCTTGGGCATGTACTTGGCCATGAAGCGGCGATCCTGGCAAATGCTGTTGCCGCACATCGGGCTTTTGCCCGGGCCGATGTATCTGGCCAGGAACTCAACCAACAAATCTTCGGCCTGGGCTTCATCAATGGTTGATTCTTTCACGCGAGCAACAAGGCCTGACTTGCCATGGGTGCTGGTGTTCCAGGCATCCATGCCAGCCAGAATTTCATCACTTTGATGAATGGCCAACACGGGCCCTTCTTCCAACACATTCAATTCACTGTCGGTGACCACCACCGCCACCTCAATAACCTTGTCATTGAAAGGATCAAGGCCCGTCATTTCCATGTCGACCCACACAAGGCGATTGTCGTCGCGGGGAATCTTGGTTTCATCGGGGGTGGAACTTGGCGTGGCTTGTGACATAATTTGGAAGTGTGCTGAAGGTTGAATCTGTCGAAGGATGTATTGTCTCACAGGCAGGTCAACTCAAATTAATTCAGGGTGGTGGCAGGAAATGGTTTTTACTGAAGTGTTTGTTGTGGCGGTTGTATTAAGTGTGGCGCTTCGCCTGTATTTGGCAAGCCGGCAGGTTCGGCACATTGCCGTGAACCGCGCGCAGGTGCCCGCAGAATTCAGGGAACAGATCAGCCTGCAAGACCACCAGAAAGCGGCTGACTATTCAATTGCCAAAACCCGCTTGGGCATGGTCAATGTTCTGATCGAGGCCACCATTCTGATGGGTTTTACCCTGCTGGGTGGCCTGGAATGGATTCAAAGCCACACCAGCACTGCCGCCGAGAGCATTCTGGCTGGCCTGTTGTTGATTGCAGTGGTGGGTTTGATTGGCAGTGTACTTGACCTTCCCCTGGCTTATTACAAGCAGTTTGTACTGGAAGAGCGTTTTGGCTTTAACCGCATGAAGAAAGGCTTGTTCATCGGTGACTGGCTCAAAGGCCTGTTGGTGGGTGCGCTGATTGGTGGCCCACTGGTGTTCGCCGTGTTATACCTGATGCGCGAGGCAGGTCAGCAATGGTGGATTTACGCCTGGGCTTTGTGGTTTGGTTTTAGCCTGCTGTTGATGTGGCTATTCCCCACGGTGATCGCGCCAATTTTCAACAAATTCACACCGCTTAAGGACGGCGCTACACGCCAGCGTATTCTTGACCTGCTGCAACGTTGTGGATTCGATTCAAACGGCCTGTTTGTGATGGACGGCAGCAAGCGCTCCAGCCACGGTAACGCGTATTTCAGCGGCTTGGGCAAGGCAAAGCGAATTGTGTTTTTTGACACCCTGCTTTCACGCTTGAACGACGATCAAATTGAAGCGGTACTTGCCCACGAACTGGGCCACTTCAAGAAAAAACACATCGTGAAGCACTTGGCATTTTCCGGCATTGGCAGCTTGGTCATGTTCTTTGTGTTGGGTCTTTTGGCAAACACGCCCTGGTTTTATACCGAACTGGGCGTAAACCCAGACCTGGCCAATGGCGCTCAAGCCATGGCCCTGGTGTTGTTCATGATGGTACTACCCTACTTCACCTTCCCGGTTCGCCCGGTAATGTCGTGGCTTAGCCGCAAGCATGAATTTGAGGCAGATGCTTATGCAGCCCAACAAAGCGCACCTCAGCATTTGGTTAGCGCTTTGGTGAAGCTGTACCAAGACAACGCATCTACCCTGACCCCCGACCCACTGCATTCGGCGTTTTACGACAGCCACCCGCCAGCGTCCATTCGCATCAGCCGGTTGAACACTTTGCAAGGTGCACAATGAGCCAACCTCACCCCACCCACCCCGTTTCTGACTGGCTTCATGCAAGCTGCCAACACATGAGCGAGGGGCTTGCCTGGTCGCCTGACGACATTGAGCTGCAACTGAACGAATTCGACAACTGGTCGGTTGAATTTGACGCCAAAGGTGAGCAAGGCCGGGTGCTGTGGCGTCAGTATTCATTCGCGAACTTTGAAGGTGTAAAACTGGCTGTGCATGCAATTACGCATTTGGCCGACGATGAAAACCACCACCCTGAAGTAACCTTTGGCTACAACCGGGTAAAAGTAAAATGGAGCACGCACAGTGCCAACGGCATTACTGACAACGATTGGATTTGTGCCGCCAAACTTGATGATGCGCTGAAACACATTGGCTAATTCATCCCTTAACAAAGTGCGCCCCACTTACAAGGGCAAACAAACCGGTAACCACGGCAAGAATTCGGCCAACCCTGGTTTGCTGCAAGCCTTGGTGGTGGCCAGTTACGGGCGTCACTTTTTGGCGCGAGACTACACCGGCACCATTTGGCAGGTGTATGGCAAAGGCAAGCGGCGCGAAGTGGCAGTGGGTGATGAAATCATTATTTTGCCCAGTGGCGACATGCAAGCCTGGGTAGAAGACATTCAACCCCGCAAGAATCTGGTCTACCGTTCAGACGCACTGAAAAGCAAAATGTTTGCTGCCAACCTGGATGGTGTGTTGTTGATGCTGGCCGTCAGCCCACCCTATTCACCCGAGTTGCTGGGGCGCACGCTGACGGCCTGTAAACACGCCGATGTACCGCTGACTATTTTGTTCAACAAAGTGGACATTCTGGAAGGCGATACTGAAACGCTGGATGCCGTTGAACAGGAATTGTTTGAAATTACCTTGGGCGATGTGCCCACGCACTACATCAGTGTGACCGAGCGGCCAGATGAAACAGAAAGCTTGCTGCGCCCATTGCTGGAAGGCAAACGCACCTTGATTTTGGGGCAATCGGGCATGGGGAAATCAACACTGATCAACCTGCTCATTCCAGGCGCGCTGGCGGCCACGAATGAAATTTCAATGGCACTGAATGCGGGCAAGCACACCACCACCCACACTCAGATGCACTTTGGTGAACAGGGTTTGGAATTGATCGATTCACCTGGCTTTCAGGCCTTTGGTTTGCACCACCTTTCTGAAACCGATTTACTGAATGCGTTTTCAGACCTGCGCGATGAAGGCAACAAGTGCCGGTTTGCAAACTGCCAGCACAAACGTGAACCTGATTGCGCGGTGAAAAATGGCTTGGAAGATGGCACGTTGAGCCCGACCCGGTACGAGTTATATCAAATGTTGAAAGCCGAGCTGCAAGAGGCAAGCCAAAATTATTAACCAAAAAAACAGTTACAACACACTGCCTGGCAACCAACCCAACAACGCAAACACCAAGGCCACCACCAACCACACAACGGCGCACTTGAAAACAAGCTGACGAAACTGTTGCAAAGCCTGCACCTGCGTTTCTTCACTCAACAATTGCCCGTCTGTAGCAGCCTGGGAAGAAGGGTCGAATGCGGCCCCGCCCACCAAACCCACTGCCGTAAAAAATACTGCAGTCAACGGTGCGCGGTTTGAAAAACGGCTATGCGATTTTGCGGCACGCCAGGCCAATGCAGAATCGTCAAGTTGTGACACCAAACCCACCGTCAATGCCAGCAAACGAGCAGGAAGCCATTCCATGGCAAACAACACAAAACGTGGACTGAACGCGGCTTTCAACCAGTTGCTTTCCCATGCCTCCTGCATTGAAGGCCGCTCATGCATGAAAGCTTGCGCCTGCCAAACATCGCGCTCGCGGATCACGCTCCAGTGGGCCATCAGATAAACCACCAAGCCCATGGGCCCCGGCACCAGCAAAAACCAGAAAAACAGACTGAAATATTGCCGCAAGGCCCGTTCTGTGCCGTGGTAAATCGCGTGAAACACCAGTTCACCGGGTCGGTGAATCACAGGTTCAGTGCCATCGTATTCTTTCATCCACACCAGCAATAACTCGCGTGCGCGGAAGAAATCGCCTTGATTCAAAAAAAGCTGGGCATTGGTAAACACCACTGCGAAATGCCTGAAACGCAAACCATACAACATCAGAAGAACACTGAGAAAGCCAGATGCAACGGGGGACATTACCCACAACACCTGGTACAGAAAGTAAACGCCCAGCACCCAGATCAACATCGGCGCAAGCCATTGCAAATGCGCATAACCGGGGGCACCCAAGGCCTCCAGGTTAATTTCAAGTTCGCGGTTAAAACGATCAACCCAATTGCGCGCACGCGTGAACAAACCATCGGGCAGGAAGGTTTCACACACCACAGCAATGAGCAGGGCAAGATAAGACACGCGTTCTAGGCCCTTGCGTTCAAAAAGTGATAAAGATTGCGGAGCATGGCCGCAGTGGCGCCCCAAATAAAATAATTTTTTCCATTCAAAGGCGATTCATAAGGCATGGCATAGAAGGTACGCTCACCGATCGGTGTGTGCAGGCTGCGCCGCTGGTGATTCTCGGCATTCATCAAAAACGAAAGCGGCACTTCAAATATCTCTTCTACTTCAAAGGCATCTGGCTTCAAGGCAAAACCAGGCTGCACCAGCGCCACCACTGGCGTGACCAGAAAATTGGTTGCAGTTTGATACACCGGCATGGTGCCAAGCACTTCAATGAAGTTACGCGTCAATCCCGTTTCTTCCACGGTTTCACGCAGCGCAGTTTCTATGGGGTGCCCGTCTTCGGGCTCACAACGCCCGCCGGGAAAGCTGATTTGCCCGGCGTGATCGTTCAGGTGGGCGGTGCGCATGGTCAGCAACACATAAAGGTCGTCTTCGCGCTGAACCAACGGCACCAGCACCGCGGCATCAGCAGGGTCCCGGTCTTTGAAAAAACGTTCTTCGAGCGGCTCGGGTTGCCAAGGCAAATCAGCCATGGCAAAGCGGGCTCGCAACAATTCGGCAGACCACATGGGTAAAAACGCTCCAGATTAAACAGCCAGACCGAACAGCATCAATTCAGCAAACTGCCTGCGCAGGGGCGGCGTGAATTCCATCAAGTTCAAGGCCATTTGCCGGCCGGCACCCAGCAATGGGTTGTGATTGGAAAATCCTTTCACCATCCAGTCTGTCATTTTAACCACCACCCGCCGATCAGCCACCCTCGACTTCTCAAATTCGTTCAGCGCCAGCGCCAAGCGATGTTCTTGTGCAACAGTCGCGGGGTCAACGGCACGGCAAAGCTGCATGGCGTCGCGCAAACCCAGGTTCAAACCCTGACCAGCCACGGGGTGCAATATTTGTGCAGCATTGCCAATGGCCACGCGCCTGCCCTGCACCAGTTTGTCGCGCCAGTTCATACCCAAGGGAAATGACTTTCTTGGACCAATGTGTTGAATTGAAATTCGTCGGCCAAACTGTTGTCGCAGTTCAGCGGCAAATTCGGCATCGGTACAAGTCAAACGTTTTTGAACCTGGGCCAATGGCGCACACCACACCAAAGAGTACGTGTGTTGATCCGTCGAAATGGGCAACAGGGCCAGTGGCCCGTCTGATGTAAACCGCTCAAATGCCAGGGTATTTTTTTCATCAAGCAGGCCTGGCTCTACGTTCAATACCACTTCGCTGACCAATGCCCATTGGTCGTAATCCACCACTTGGTCGCGCTCGCCAGCTTCGCCATACAAACCACCTTCTGCGTCCACGCGCAGGTTCACGGTGTATTCAGTGCCATCTTCAAGCTCAAGCACTTCCAGTGAGTCCACTGCGCTGCGGTGCGCGTACTTCACATTGGCCGGGCGGAAAATTTTCACACCCCGACGCTCAAGCGAAGCAGACAAGCAATTCACAAGATCGCCATAGCGCACCGTCCAGCCCAGTGCGCGCAAACCAAGCTCATCGGCTTTCATGCGCACCTGGCCAAACCGGGATTGTTCGGACACGTGAATGTGGTGAATTGGTGTGGCATCCGCCGGAAAACCCAGGCTGGCCAGGCGCAAGCGGGTAGCATCGGACAAAGCCAGGATTCGGGGATCGCGCGCGGAAGCCTCCAAGGGCTTGGCATCAAATATTGCAATGCGGTTGGCACGCTCACCCCAGGTGTTGGCCAACCACCCAGCGAAGGCCAAACCCACTGGGCCAGCACCCACAATGGCCACATCAAAATCGGTGTGCGAAGTCATGTTGTACTCATTTTCTACTTAGGCCGCCTTGCTGCCAGTTTTCTTCTGGGCTTTCATGGTGGCGTGAATTTCACTGACGGTTTTGGGCGCATCAGCGGTATAAACATCGCAACCTTTTTGGGTCACCAGCGCATCGTCTTCAATGCGAATGCCAATGTTTTCAAACTGTTTGGGCACGCCTTTGCCGGGGCGAATGTACAAGCCGGGTTCAATGGTCAGCACCATGCCTGCTTCAAGCTTGCGGCTGGTGTGCGGGGCCACGCCGTCTTCGGGCTTGGCTGAAGGGTCGCGGTAGCTGCCACAGTCGTGCACATCCATGCCCAGCCAGTGGCTGGTGCGGTGCATGTAAAAACGTTTGTAAGCGCCACTTTCAATGGCCTCGTTCAGGCCCATTTTCAGCAGTTTCAAATCGATCAAACCTTGAGCCAACACTTTCACAGCCGCATCGTGCGGGTCGTTGAATCGGGCACCGGGCTTGGTGGCGTTAATGGCTGCATATTGCGCGTTCAGCACTACTTCATACACGGCTTGCTGGGCTTTGCTGAACTGCCCGTTCACGGGAAAGGTGCGGGTAATGTCAGAGGCATAACAATCCAGCTCGCAACCCGCATCGATCAGCAACAAATCTCCATCACGCAATTTGGCATCGTTGGCACGGTAATGCAGCACGCAGGCATTTGCACCCGAGGCCACAATTGACCCATAGGCCGGGGCTTCAGAACCATTTTTTCGGAACTGATACAGCAACTCGGCTTCCACTTCAAATTCAAACTTCCCTGGCTGGCATACCTGCATGGCCGCAATGTGGGCGTGCGCGGAAATATTGGCTGCGCGGCGCATGATGTCGATTTCAGTTTTGTCTTTGATCAGGCGCATTTCATCAAGTGAATGGCTTAAATCCATGACTGCATGTGGTGCCGATACGCCAGCGCGGGCTTTGCCACGCAAGGTTTTCAGTACATCGGCCACGGCGGCTTCAAGACTGTCGTCTTCACCCAAACGCAAAAACACGGCAGGCTGGTTGGCCAGTGTGTCGATCATATGTTCTTCAAGGTCTTCAATGCTGTGGGCCTCGTGCATGCCGAAGGCCGATTGCGCAGCCTTTGGACCAAAACGAAAACCTTCCCAAATTTCACGTTCTTCATTTTTGTCGCGACAAAACAGCACGGCGCGGGAATCGCCACCGGGCGGCACCACCAACGCCAAACAGGCCTCAGGTTCCGGAAAGCCGGTGAGGTAGTAAAAATAACTGTCAGAACGAAATGCGTAGTCGGCATCGCGATTGCGCATCACCTCCATGCCCGATTGCACCAGCGCCACACCGCCGCCCATTTTTTTCAAACGGCGTGCCAGTTGTTCGCGACGCTTGGCGTAAATCAGGGGGTTGTGGGTGGGGTAACTGCTCATGCTATTGCTTCCTTGCTGAATTCAAACGTTGGTTAAGTTCGTCCAAACGTTCTGGCGTGCCAATGTCCATCCAGAAACCGTCAAACAACTCACCTTGTACTTTGCCTGCTGCCATGGCTTCGCGCAACAGGGGCGCAAGTTTGGCAACATCACCAACTTCTACACTGTTGAATAACTCCGGGTGATACACCCCGATGCCTGAAAATGTGAATGCGGCCTCGCCCTGTTCTGGCTGCTTTATCAAACTGTCTTGCAACGAAAAGTCGCCTTTCAAATTGTGCGCCGGGTTAGGCACCATCACCAGGTGGGCCAACTGCCCTTGCGCCCATTCGCCCGCAATTTGCTGCGCTTTTGCAACTGGCCAATCGCAAGCCACATCACCGTTGATGACCAAAAACGGTTCCTTGCCCAGCAAATGCAAAGCCTTTCGAATGCCACCCGCAGTTTCCAGCGCGGTGGCCTCCGGTGAATAGCTTAGCTGCACACCAAGCGCAGAGCCATCACCAAAGTGGCTTTCAATTTGCTGGCCCAAATGTGCGTGGTTGATCACAATGCCGATGACACCCACCGCGGACAAGGCCTCGATGTGCCACTGAAGCAAGGGCTTGCCACCGGCAGGCAGCAATGGCTTGGGGCAGTGGTCGGTCAGGGGACGCATGCGTTCACCGCGCCCTGCCGCCAGTATCATGGCCTTCATTTAAAACGTGTACCCCACTTGTGCGGCTTTGTTCTCAAGGCGATCAAGCAACAGCAACAGGGGCTTGAAGGCAATGTACCGACCAGCCACCAGGCGCACATAACGCAACACCATGGGCAGGTCATTCAAATACTGGGCTTTGCCATCCCGGTAATTCAGGCGCGCAAAAATGCCCAGAATTTTCAAATGGCGTTGCAAACCCATGAAGTCGAATTGGCGATAAAATTCGCCGGGGTCTTCGCAGATGGGCAACCCGGCTTTGCGAGCTGCTTCCCAGTAACGCACGGTCCAGTCCAGGGTTTGGGTTTCGGGCCATTCAATGTAGGCATCGCGCAGAATGCTGACCAGGTCGTAGCTAAGCGGGCCTTTCACTGCATCCTGAAAATCAAGAATGCCAAATTGTGGTGCTGCACCGGGTTCACTGGTCAACATCAAATTGCGACTGTGGTAATCGCGGTGAACAAACACTTGGGGCTCGGCCAACGCGCTCTGAATTAACATACCCTTGATGCTTTCCAGCCAGTTGCGCTCCTGATCGGTCAACTTTGAGTTGTAATGCTTGCCCACGTACCAGTCATCAAACAGGTTCATTTCCAGCAACAACTTGTCGGCGCCATAAGCAGGCAAACCGGTGGTCTGCGTATTGGCCTGTAGCCGAACCAAATCCTGAATGGCCCGCAGGTAAAACGCGTCTTGCTGCCCTGCTTGTGCAGTTAGCCCTTGCAACATGGTGGTGTTGCCAAAATCCTGAAGCAGCAAAAAACCATCTTCCGGGTTCTGGGCCAATACCGCAGGCGCGCTGGAACCACCGCTTCGCAACAGATCGGCCACATGCACGAAAGGACGAACGTCTTCTTTGTCGGGCGGCGCGTCCATCACAATCAGGGTTCGCGCGTTATTCGCCTCGCCAACCCGGAAGTAACGCCGGAAACTTGCATCACTTGAGGCGGATTCCAGGGTTTCCAGATCAAATTCAAAACCCGACAGGCCAGCCAGCCATTTTTTCAACATTTCTTGACGCAAGGCGCTCATCAAACAGTCCAATCTCTTTAATGTGTGGATAGATGCCTATAATAGTAGGATCCTGTGGCGCTTGACTGAACCGTCATCTATTTGAGTACATACCCAGCTTGAAGAAAAGCAAAATTTCACCGCTATTGCACCAAGTGCCTGCACGCCAACGAATACTTGCCCTTGCCCTGTTTTGCATCGGCAGTACCGCTTTTGCGCAAAATGCCGAGAATCAGCCTCAAGATGCTGAGAATGCGGCGCGCTTGAAAATTGACGGCGGTCTGCTCGGCGTACGCAGCCCCATACCGGAAGACGAAGCGACCTACATTTCAGCCGACAAGCTTTATGGCAACAGCGCAGAAGAAACCTTTCTGGAAGGCAATGTTGAAGTGCGCCGCAACAAGCTGCGCCTGTTCAGTGATTCAATTAATTATTCGCCGATCACTGACAAGGCCACGGCCAAGGGCAATCTGATTATTGAGCAGGAAGGCATGGTCCTGCGGGCACCCGAAGGTTCGGTAAAACTGGGCACAGGCGAAAGCCAGATGACCCAGCCCACCTTCGAGCTAAAAGAAATCAACGGCAAAGGCCGCGCCGACAAATTGCAGTACGACGGCATTTCAACACTGACGCTTGAAAACCCCAACTACACCGTGTGCGAAGTGCCCAACCCTGGCGCAGCCGATCAAGGTGACTGGTACATTACCGCCGATTCACTTGAAATAGACCAAGCTTCCGAGGTGGGGCGGGCACGCGGTGCCAAAGTGGTGTTTCAAGACGTACCCATTTTGGGCGCACCCTACTTTTCATTCCCGACCACTGACCGGCGCAAAAGCGGGTTCCTGCCGCCTTCATTTGGTACCGTGTCCAACAGTGGGCTTGAAGTTACAGTACCGTACTACCTGAATATTGCGCCTGACAAGGACATGACGCTGTATCCGAAAGTCATTTCAGGGCGCGGCTTTCAGCTGGGTACGCAAACGCGTTACTTGACACCCAACAATGAAGGCGAACTGAAGTACGACTACCTGCCAAACGATGAAAAGACAGGCACAGACCGTTCCGCGCTGTCGCTTCTGCACAGTTTCGAGAAAGGCCCTTTTTATGCGGGCGTGAACTTCAATCAGGTTTCAGACGACAATTACTTTGTTGATTTCTCGCGCACACAGGCTGTAGCCTCCCAGCGCGTATTGGTGCAGGAAGGCTTCCTTTCCTACCGCCAGAAAAACTGGAGCGCCAATGTACGCACTGTGGCCCACCAAACCCTACAGCTTTTCAACGACGTCATTGCCGAACCTTATGACCGTTTGCCCGAAGCAACTGTAGAGCTAAGCCCCACGCGCATTGGCAATGCCAACGCCTTTGTGTCTGTTTCAGGCCAGTACACCGACTTTGCCCGCCCATCGTCTGCACCCGCACGGGTTGAAGGGTCAAGGGGGGTTACCCGCGCGCGGGTTTTCATGCCCATTCAGCGATCTGAGTTTTCGTTTACACCGGCCTTTTCGCTGCAAACCACCACTTACGATTTAAAAGGCCAAACAACCGGCATGCCTGCAGCACCGGGCAGCGTAATACCCACTGTGTCACTCGACAGCACGGTGTACTTTGACCGCAAAACCAGATTTTTCGGGCGCAACGTCAACCAAACACTTGAACCCCGCATTTTCTACCTCTATACCCCGTTCAAGGATCAATCGGATCAACCAATTTTTGACACCTCGGTCACGGATCAAAGCCTGAGCCGAATTTTTGCAGAGAACCGCTATTCCGGTCTGGACCGTGTTGGCGATGCCAACCAGCTAACACTGGCCGTGACCAGCCGATTTTATGACGACCTGACCAGCGAAGAACTGTTCAGCGTTACAGGTGGCCAACGCCTGAACCTGAATTCACCCCGGGTCATACTGCAGGGATTCGAAGCGCCCACAACCAGCGATTCCGACTTCTTCGCCAATGCCCGGGGACGAATCAGCCAGTCGGTTTTCCTGGACGCCACGTCGCAACTGAATGCCGAAAGTGGACGCCATGAACGCGGCAATGTTACGGTTAGCTATGCGCCGTCTTTGGGAAAGCAGCTGAATTTTGGCTACAGATACACCCGCGCGCAAATTGACCAGTTCGACATTTCCGGCCAATGGCCAATTTCCGATCGCTGGAGTGGCGTGGGTCGTCTAAACTATTCCATGCTGGACAACCGACTGATTGAAGGCGTGGCCGGCCTGGAATACAGCGAGGGTTGCTGGGCGGTGCGGGTTATTGCACAACGCTTTGCCACCGCGCCGCAACTGGAAACAAGTTCGCTGTTTGTTCAACTTGAACTCACTGGATTGGGTCGACTGGGTTCCAACCCGGCAGACCTGTTGTCGAGAAAGGTACCCGGGTACACGCCTTTCTCCTCCTCTCAAGCCACCCGATAAGTTATGACAATGAAGCACATTCAATACTGGTTATTTGCAATCACGGCCTTCTCAGTTCTTGGAATTGCCCAGGCACAAGGCATGAAGGCACCCTCGGCCAACCCGCCAGCAGGCAAGCTCAGTTCTGAACTGGGCGGAAGCGGCGCATCCGGCAAATCCACCATTGACGGCATTGTGGCAGTGGTGAACACAGACATCATCACGCGAAGTGAACTGAACCGCCAGGTGGCCCTGATTGAACGCCAAATGAGCAGGCGCGGCGCACCCTTGCCCGACCGAATTGAACTTCGCAAACAAGTTCTGGACCGCATGGTCATGGACCGCGCCCAACTTCAAAAAGCGGAAGAACTTGGAATCCGGATTGACGACACGCAAATTGAAGCTGCGATGGCACGTGTTGCGGACCAGAACGGGCTGCCACTTGAGGACTTTCTCGCCCGCTTGCAGGAAGAAGGCGTTTCACCCGCGCGCTTTCGCGAAGAAGTACGTAGCGAAATTACCTTGGGCAGGCTGCGTGAACGCGAGGTTGAAGCACGCATTCAGGTATCTGACGCTGAAATTCAAAATTACCTGGCCGCTCGCACAAAAAGTGGTGCCACTGCAAACAAGCCTGAAGTGAACTGGATCCAACTGCTGGTGAAAGCCCCCAACGACGCAAGTGGCAACGCCTTAAGCCAAGCCCGCAGCAAGGCCGAGGCAATCGAAAAAGAGCTGAAAGAAGGCAAATCGGTTGAAGACATCTTGAAAACCAAGCCCGAACTGGCAATCGAAGGCACAGGGCAAATGGGCTGGTCAGGCTACGACGCTGTACCGAGCCTGTTCAATGAATTTTTGTCCAAAAGCCAGGCAAACGCAGTGCAAACCGTGCGCAGCCCCAATGGCTTTCACGTGTTGAAAGTACTTGGCCGCCGCGAAGGTGCAGCCGCCCTGGACAACACCCCTGTCACACAAACCCGCGCCCGTCATATTCTGATTCGCCCCGGCCCCGACATCACGGAAGCAGAAGCCAAGCGCCGCCTGAATTTCGCACTGGAACAACTGCGCGGAGGCGCAGCCACATTTGACACATTGGCCAAACGGTACTCCCAAGACGGTTCAGCTGCCAAGGGTGGCGATTTGGGCTGGCTGTACCCTGGCGACACCGTGCCGGAATTCGAGCGTGAAATGAACCAGCTTGCGACAGGCAATGTCAGCCCTGTGTTTCAAAGTCGTTTTGGTTTTCACATCATTCAAGTGGTTGAACGCCGCCAGCAGGCAGCTTCTGAGGAGCGCCAGCGCCAGGCAGCACGCCAAGCCATTCGTGCCAGCAAATCCGAAGAAAGTTATCAGGAATGGCTGCGCCAGTTGCGCGACGCCACCTTCATCGAAATTCGCCTTTAATTTCAAGGCATGAACCACGACACACTTCCACCGATCCTGATTACCAGCGGAGAACCCGCTGGGATCGGCCCGGAGTTGTGTGCCTTGCTGGCGGAAAGCGATACCGCCAGCAAGTTGCAACGCCCCTTGGTGATCCTCGGCGACGCCGACTTGCTGAACCAACGCGCAGCCCAAGCAGGCATTTCACCCGCATGGCAACGCATTGACACACTTGCACAGGCCCAAGCAGCCAACCCAGCCTATTACCTGCTACACCGTGCACTGCATGCCCCTTGCGCCACAGGCCAGCCCAGCCCAGCCAATGCGCCCTATGTAATCGACCTGCTGAATACCGCCTGCGATGCCTGCCTGGGCAAGAAAGCCGCAGCCATGGTAACCGCGCCCATCCAGAAATCGGCCATCAGCCCTTTCTGGCCAGGCTTCATGGGCCACACCGAATATTTGGCACAACGTTGCGGCCAGAATGACGTGGTCATGATGCTGGTCGGTGGCAACATGAAAGTGGCGCTGGCAACAACCCACCTGCCCCTGTCGCAGGTGCCCGGTGCCATCACGGTTGAATCATTAAACCGAACCTTGCGCATCATGCTCCATGACCTGGCACTGTATTGGAATTTGAACAAACCCAGAATTCTGGTCACAGGTCTGAATCCGCACGCAGGAGAATCTGGCGACTTGGGCACCGAGGAAATCAACACCATCACACCGGTGATCAAATCCCTTCAAGCGGAGGGTCACGATGTACAAGGCCCCTACCCCGCCGACACGTTGTTTCAGCCAAAGTACCTTGAAGCTGCTGATGCCGTGCTGGCCATGTTTCATGATCAAGGTTTGCCCGTGCTGAAACATGCCAGTTTTGGCCAGGGTGTGAACATTTCACTGGGCCTGCCGATTGTTCGAACATCCGTAGACCACGGCACCGCGCTCGACCTTGCAGGCACCCGAAACATGGAAGTGGGAAGTTTGATGCAAGCCATTGAATGCGCACACCGCATGGACCTTTGCCGCAGGAAAGCGCAATGAAACACCAAGCCAGAAAACGATTCGGCCAACACTTTTTGACCGACCAAAGTGTATTGTCCAACCTGATTGGCGAAATGCGCCCCCGCCCCGATGACACACTGGTTGAAATCGGCCCCGGCCTGGGTGCGCTCACATTCTGGTTGCTCAAGGCCGTAAAACACCTTCAGGTCGTTGAAATTGACCGCGACTTGGCGGAAAAACTGCGCACTGGTGCCTGGAAAAACCAGTTGACCGTGCATGAAGTGGATGTGTTGAAGTTTGATTTCAGGCAAATTCAGGCACCGTTTCGCGTGGTCGGCAACCTGCCCTACAACATTTCATCGCCCATTTTGTTTGCACTGCTGGAAGTGGCCGATCAAGTAACAGACCAGCACTTCATGCTGCAAAAGGAAGTCATCGACCGCATGGTGGCCGCGCCAAAAACCAGCGATTACGGGCGGCTGTCTGTGATGCTGCAAGCCTACTACGACATGGATCATCTGTTTGACGTGCCGCCTGAATGTTTTGATCCGCCACCCCGCGTGATGTCAGCGATTGTGCGCATGGTGCCCAAGCCAGCAGATGAACGGGCCAACATTCCGCACGCCGTATTCAGCAAAGTTGTAAGCACCGCTTTTTCACAGCGCCGGAAAATGCTGCGCAACACCTGGGCCGACGTGGTGCCCGAAGCCCTTGCCCAGAATGCCGGAATTGCCTTGACTGCCCGCGCCGAAGAAATTGCGCCGTCACAGTTTGTGCATGTGGCGCAAATGCTTGCCCGGTTGCAGCCGCAAGAACCACCCAGCCATTAAATGGTCAGAAAGTGAATGCTTGCACCTGCCCATTCATCGCCCAGCAAATTCACCAATTTGTTTTTAAAAGCCACCGGGTCGCCCGTCGTATAAAACCGGACCCGATCCAGAAGGTCAGCGGCAGGCTCTTTGCACCACAGCAAACCTTCTGACTCAAGGCGAGACTTTAATTGCTTGGCCACTGGCATGCCGGTTTCAATCACAGCAACACCGGGTCCGGCCAAATCAGAAATGATGTCGGCCACAAACGGATAATGCGTACAGCCCAGCACAATGACATCGGCTTTTTTCTGAATCAAACCTGCCACAACTGGATTGAGCAGTGCTTCAATATCAGCACGGGGAAGTGGTGATTTTTCGATCAACTCCACCAGTCCGGGGCATGGCTGCGCAATGACTTTGGCCAAGGGGTCAAAACGCTCAACAAGGGTTTTGAAACGTTCGCTGGCCACCGTGTTGGTGGTCGCCAAAATGCCCACCACGCCCGTGCGCGTCATCATGCTGGCGGGCTTTACCGCGGGTTCAATGCCCACAATGGGCCAATGGGCGTGCACAGCGCGCGCCTGGTTAGCGCCAGCCGCTGTGGCCGTGTTGCAGGCCATGACCATGGCTTTGCACCCTTGATTGCGCAGCCAGTTGGACACCGTCAAAACCCGGTCTGTAATTTCATGCTGAGGTTTGTCGCCGTACGGCAGGTAACGCTCATCGGCCACAAAATCAAACTGCTCCATCGGCAAGTGTCCAAGCAAAGCTTTCAACACCGACAAACCACCTACACCAGAATCGAATACACCGACGTGTTTCATTGACTGCTCAAGCAAACAAACCGCAGTGCCGGGGCCGCTGGAATCGGGGTCAGGTTTTGTAGTACCTTGTGGGTGTGTCACAGGATCCCTTTCATGAAATTTGAACATTTGGTGCAAATCAACGACCCGAACTTGCCAAGCGTGGACTGGTTAACTCGGCAACAGCTTTGGCTAGGCCTTGTGGCACGCGCGTGGAAACCCACCCGGTTTGTGCTGGGCCTTGAAGACGCACAAATTACCGAATCCCGCCAACTGGGCAATGTCACCACACTATACCGTGTACTGGACTACGGGCCTTTCAAGATTGAAGACACGATCGAGTTGCACGAAGAAGACCGCACAGAAACACGAATTGTAGCCAATGAATTCTGTGGCGACAGCACTTTGACGATCTCCATTGAAGAACCTGAAGAAGGTGAATTGTGGCTGCGTTTTGAATACAAGGTCAGCGATGCGCCCAACACGGGCGATGTGCCTGGTGCATCGTCCACAGACGTGGAAGAAGTCCGCAAACAAGCCTACCGGGCAGCAGACATTGATACCGTCCGGATGATTCGGGAACTGGCCATGGCCATGCCGCAGCAAATGCCCGAACCTCGAAAAGACCACTGATTTACTTCAGCGATTTACTTTAGCGTACAGGCACCCATGTAAATTTGACCTGACCTGTTGCCACTCCTGCAATAGGCCAGCACTGGTTTTTCTGCTGCGTCAAGAATGCGCTTGAAATCTTCGAGCAACGTTTCTGACGGTGGCTGGCCAACTTCCATGGGCAAATAGTGAATTGACAACCCAAGGCTTTTTGCCTTCGCTTCAATTTCGGCATGAAGCAGGTGCCCGCCCACCTCGTGGTCGGGACGGTTGTTCACAATTGTTTTGAAGCCCAATTCTGCAATCGCTTCCAGATCGTCTGGGCTGATTTGGCCGCACACTGCGACATCTTCGCTCAATTGCCTGATACTCATTCAACAATTCCTTCGTACATAATTACTGATAAGACAGTTCTTTGGCCTTGCCCCAGAACACCTTGTAAGAAAAAGCAGTGTACCCGAGGATTGCTGGCAAAGTGATGACCACGCCCACGAGAATAATTTTCAATGCCTCGGGCGACGAAGCCGCCTCCCAGACAGTCAACTGATTCAACACCACGTACGGATACTGGCTGTAGGCCAAGCCCGCAAAGGCCAACACCATAACCCCCGCTGTAAGCGCAAACACCATCCAGCCATAACCGGCATCAACAATGCGCTGGCTCGACAACACATGGTGCGTGCCCCAAAGGCATGCCGCCGTGGCAATCGGAATGGGTGCCAGCGCCACAATGTTCGGAAAGCTGAACCACTTGTTGAAAATTTCGGGTACCACCAACGGGGTCATGGCCGAAATAAAGGCGATGGATGCCAGCATGGGCCAAAAGCTGATTCGCCCCCAACGGCAAGCCTTGTGAATCAAATCGCCTTCGGTTTTCATGATCAGCCAGCCACTGGCCAGCAATGTGTACGCAAACGGCAATGTAACGGCCACACCCAGGTTAAACACCATTTGTGACCAGTGGTTTGAAAAACCGGTGATGTAGCTGCCCAGCATCCAGCCCTGCGACACAGACGTAATCAAGGAACCAATGAAGAAAATATTGTTCCAGAGCGGCTTGTAAGCCACTTCAACCTTGACGCGGAAATCAAACGCCACGCCACGCATAACCAAACCGATCAGCATGAATGTGACCGGCAAATACAATGCAGTCAGTACCACGCCATGCGCCTTGGGAAACGCGATCAACAACACGCCCACGCCCAACACCAGCCAGGTTTCATTGGCATCCCAGAAAGGGCCGATGGAATTGATCATGGTGTCTTTCTCATCGTCTGTGGCGTGGGGCAACAGCAAACCCACACCCAAGTCATACCCGTCCAACACCACGTAAATAAGCAGCGACAAACCCATCACGCCCATGAACAACAGTGGCAGAAATTCATTGAAAGTCATGGCCTGCGCTCCTTTCTGGTTTACTGTTCACGGCGAATGCGATCGGTTGGAGAAGTGCTTGGCGGCACGCCACCCCAATTCACCTTCTTGGATGACCCAAGGCCGCCCAGCAACATGTACCGCAGCACCCACACATACGAAATAATCAAAGCGATGTACATCACCATGTACAACAACACCGTGAAAGCCACCATTTGCGGCGGGTGCTGCGCCACCACATCGGCCGTGCCCAATATGCCGTACACAACGTAGGGTTGGCGACCAATTTCAGTGACCCACCAACCAGCCACGGTGGCGATCCAGCCCGAGAACATCATGAACATCAGGGTGGTCAGCAACACGCGGTGCATTTTGTTCTCCAGCACAGGCCCGCCTTTGCGGAAAGCCAGCACGCTGGCCCACGACACCAGCAACATCAGCACGCCCATGCCCACCATCACGCGAAACGAATAGAACACAGGGCCCACTGGCGGGTGTGAATTCAGAAATTCATTGAGCCCCTTGATTTCGCCATTGAAATCGTGGGTCAAAATAAAACTGGCCATTTTGGGAATACCAATTTCAAAATGATTGGTGCGTGCCTCGCCATCCGGAACTGCAAACAGCAACAATGGCGCACCCTTCTCGGTGTGCCACACCCCTTCCATGGCGGCTACTTTGGCGGGTTGGTGTTTCAGGGTGTTCAGGCCGTGCAGGTCGCCCACAAAAATTTGAATCGGGATCAACGCGGCTGCGCCATAAATTCCCAGCTTCAGCATCGGCCTGGTGAAGGGCTTTTCACACTTGCGCAGAATTTGCAATGCGCTGCCACCGGCAATCACGAAAAACACGGTCAAACCGCTGGCCAGCAACATGTGGGTAAAGCGGTACGGGAAAGACGGGTTCCAGATGATTTCCAGCCAGTTGGTGGCGTGCATTTGCCCATCGATAATTTCAAACCCTTGCGGGGTTTGCATCCAGCTGTTCAACACCAATATCCAAAAGGCCGACAGGGTGGTACCAAACGCAACCAGGAAAGTGGCCAGCAAATGCACTTTCGGCGACACACGCTGCTTGCCAAACAACATCACGCCCAGAAAAGTTGCTTCAAGGAAAAACGCTGTCAATACTTCATAGCCCAACAGTGGCCCGGAAATATTCCCAGTTTTTTCCATGAAGCCAGGCCAGTTTGTTCCGAACTGAAAACTCATGGTGATACCGGACACCACCCCCATGGCGAAGGTCAGCGCAAAGATTTTTGTCCAGAAATAATGGGCTTGCTCCCATTCGGTTTTGCCGGTGCGCACATGTTGCAAACGCAGGTAAAACATGACCCAGCCAAGACCGATGGTGATCGTCGGAAAAAGAATGTGGAAGGTGATATTGGCTGCAAATTGAATTCGGGCAAGATCAAGCGACGTGAAATCCATGCAGCACCCCATCTAAGCTTCAATTGGCCTACCCACACACAATGACAAAAGGACTGAACCTTTTCATGACCATAATTAGGTAAAGGCAGTCTGTCAAATTGGTTTGCTTAATGAACCACACTTAAACACGTACAATGCGCCATCCATTGCCCAAGGACTTGCAGTTTGATCAATCGCCCCATGTTTTTCCTATTGGCCGCGCTGGCCGCCTTCGCCCCCTTGGCGATCGACCTGTATTTGCCAAGCCTCAGCGCGATTGGAACGGAACTGCAAGCCACCTCGGGCCGCGTGCAACAAACAGTGACCGTGTTTCTGGCAGGCTTTGCCATGGGCATGCTGTTTTACGGCCCGCTTTCAGACCGCTTTGGCCGCAGGCGCATGATCTTTGCCGGCACCAGCGTGTTTGTGCTTGCCAGTGTGGCCTGCATGTGGGCCCAAAGCATTGAACAATTGCTGCTATTTCGGCTGATTCAGGCCTTCGGAGGCGGGGCTGCCGCCGTTATTTCGCGCGCTGTGGTGCGCGATCTGTTTGGCGAAACCGATTCATCACGTGTCATGGCGATGATTGCCATGGTGACATCGCTGGCCCCCATGATCGCCCCACTTCTGGGTGCCTACATTCTGGAACTGGGAAGCTGGCGCTACGAATTTCTGGCCCTGGCCCTGTTTGGCGTGGCTTGCAGCGTTGCTGCGTACATGCTGCTACCGGAAACCTTGAGCACCGGGCGCTCCCAAACCTCGATTTCCATGGCGTTCAGGGGTTACTGGGCAGTCCTGAAACAAGCCAACGCACGCCTGCTGATTGTTGCGGGCGGGGCGCATTTTGCAGCCATGTTTGCCTACATCACCGGCACACCGTTTGTTTACATTGAATTTTTCGGGCTTGGCGAGAAAACCTATGCCTTGCTGTTTGGTTCAAATATTTTGAGTTTGATCTGCTTTGGCTACCTTTCAACCCGGCTTGTTGGTCGCCTGGGTACCACTGCATTGGTCAAAACCGGGTCGCTTCTGGGCCTTGCCGGTGCGGTATTGGTGTTTGCAAGTGCATTCAATGGCACCGACCACGCATGGAATCTTGGGCTGATGGTGCTGGGCTTTCTGGTGTGCGTAGGTTCACTGGGGTTTGTGGCACCCAACACCACGGCCCAACTGCTGGCCCAACACCCCAGAAATGCAGGGGCTGCGTCAGCACTGTACGGCTGCGCACAATTTGGTTTGGGAGGACTGGCCAGCTGGGTGGTTTCGCTGGTGCACGATGACACGGCCTTTCCCATGGCGGCCACCGTACTTGGCTTTGCTGCGCTTGCCTGCTGGGCCAGCCAACAATTGAAACGCTGAACTTTTCATTGTAAGCACAAATTTATTGCCATGGTGTTTAACTACAGGCAAAAATGGCTGAGAAATTGGACTTTTTGGTCCCTTTACGGTATGTTGTGTCACGAATTTATTCCGTCCAACAACCCAATCAAACAATTTTGCACAGCCATATGGCCGACACAAAAGCCCAAAGTGGCGAGAACCAGCCCGACGTGGATTGGCTTGAGAGCCAATACAATGTTCGCTCTTATTTGACCGACCACCCCAAAACCTTTGCACGCTGGGCCGAACAGTCCCGGTACGCACGTTTTGACCTGGATGGTTTCTGGAATCAGTATTTCGGCGAATCGGAAGCAGAAACCGTGGACGTCATTCCCGGCAAACCCGGTAAACCACTGTTGATTTTTATCCACGGTGGCTACTGGCGTTCGCTGGACAAATACGACTTCACGTTTTTGGCCAAGCCCTATGTGGCGCGCGGCTATTCCGTGGCCTTGCTGAATTACGGCCTGATCCCCCGCGTCACCATCGAAGACAGCGTGCGCCAAACCCTGCGCGGCATTGAATGGCTGTATCGTCAAGCCGACCGTTTCGGTTTCGACGCCAACCAGATCGTGGTCTGCGGTCACTCGGCGGGCGGGCATCTGGGTGTCATGAGCGCATTGGCCTTTTGGCCACTGTGGGCTTCTGACCTGCCCCAAGACCTGGTGAAATCCGTGATTGCCATTTCCGGCATTTACGACCTTAGCCCCTTGGTGCACACCCCTTTCATCCAGAAAGACCTGAAACTGAACCAGAAACGCACCCGCATGGTAAGCCCGGCACTGATGCCCAAGCCCACCATTCCCGTGCACCTGGCATTTGGCACCAAGGAAACGGATGCATTCAAGGAACAGAGTGCTTACCTGGCATCGCACTGGGGATTAAACCCACCCTTGCAAGTAAATGCAGATCACTTCAGCATTTGCGACAGCATTGCAGACCCCAACAGCGAACTGTTCATGCTGATCCAGAACCAGCTTTTACTACCTTCACATTAAAAAACTGAATGGGTTATCCCCCCATGTTCGGTAAACTGCTTTTCAGGCTGGTGTCGTATAACTAAGCTGTACACACCAGCCTGGAGGCAAACGTGCCCCTTACAATCGCCTACACCAACGCCGTAAATTCTGCGAGTCGACGTTACCCGGACGGCCAAAGCCTGATGCGCAAGAAAACCCTGCGCCAAACGGCCCGGCAATTCAAAGTGGGTAGTCGGGTCCTGATGGACTTCAAACCCGCCACAGTGATTGCCTACAACATTGCAGAGTTTGGCCGCTGGATTTCAACCAGCCACCCGGTTCTGGTTCGCCTTCAAACAGGCGAACTGCTTTACTGCCGCCTGGCCGACCTGCAAATTGCTGAAAACCCGGGCATGCAAGCACACTGAAGCTGTCTATAATTCGGGAATGAACTCATCTTCCCCGACACCAAACACCATCGGCTTTATCGGCCTTGGCAACATGGGTTCCGCCATGGCGGGCCATCTCTGCAACGCAGGCTACACGGTGCTTGCATGGGCGCGAAACGCGTCTACCTTTCAAGCACTTGCCGATATTCCATTGAAGCAGCAACCCAGCATTGAAGCGCTTTGCGCGGGCACCCGCTTGATTGCCTTGAATGTAACCAACACAGCCGATGTGCTATCGCTGCTGTTTCGTGAAAATGGCATTGCCGAATGCGCACAACCGGGTACCATCATTGTGGATTTCAGCACCATTGACGCAGCAGCGGTGGCTGAAATTGCGCGAGAGTTGAAACCCCGCGGGATTGACTACATTGATTGCCCGGTTTCGGGCGGTGCCGCAGGTGCGCGTGCCGCAACGCTCAGCATGATGGCGGGTGGCGATTTGGCTGCATTCCAACAGATCGAATCCATGTTGAAGCATTTGGGTAAAACCATTCGCCATGTCGGCCCTTCCGGGGCAGGCCAAGCCATTAAAGCGGCCAATCAAATGGCGTTGTGCATTCAGTTGGTGGGCATTGCCGAAGCCATGAATTACGCGCTGGCACAAGGTGCCGATTTGGCCATTGTGCTTGAACTGCTGCAAGCCGGTTTACCCGCCAGCCGTGTACTGGACTGGGCTGGCCCACACATGGTGAACGGGTTTACCGACCCGGTTTCAATTGAAGCGCATTTGCATGCGAAGGACGTGCGCATGGTGGCTGATGCGGCGCGTAAGCAGGGTTTGCATTTGCCGCTGCTGTTCAAAACGGCGGAATTGCTGGATGAACTGGTGGCCGAGGGGCCGAAGAGTCAAGACACCTCAAGGGTGTTTCAGGTGGTTCGCAAGCATCTGCGGGGCCAATAACAAGCAGGGCCGGTGCCCTTAAGGGCAGAAGTCGTCCCGACATCTTTTTGGAGGGGCGGTTTCAGGCAAGGCGAGGTTCAGCTTGGGGCCAACAGATTTTCCGTCGCAACAGGCACTGCGCTCTGATCAAACGAAGCACACCCCATCACGACCTCAGATATCGTAAGCATCGCCGCCACCCAACACGCGGTCAATCAGCTTCGGCGTCAACATGGGTGCAAACACCCCAATGAACTCATACATCAGCGTGCGCATGAACACACCCTGCCGCAAGGCAATGCGCGTGGTGTTGCGGCCAAACAGGTGATCCACTGGCACTGCCATCAAACCCTTGTCCTTCAAGGCATCAAACGCAACCTCGGCAATTATGCCCACCCCCAGCCCCAAACCCACATAGGTTTTAATCACATCGGCGTCAATTGCCTCCAACACCAAATCGATGCTTACTCCAGCCTTTTGAAATGCCGCGTCAATTTTCTTGCGCCCCGCAAAGTGGGTTTCATAGGTGATTACCGGCATTTGATCAAAATCGGCCAGTGCAATTTGCCGCCCGCCGTCAACAAAAGGCATCAACAAAGGCGACCCTGTGGGTGCCACTGCAATGTGGCCCCAGTCATAACAGGGAAAAGTCACCAAATCAGGTTCATCGGCCAAAGCCTCGGTGGCCACTGCCAAATCGGCCTGGTCTTTGCGCACCCACTGGGCCAGCTGCTCGGGTGTGCCCTGCAACAAAATCAGCTTCACCTTCGGGAATTTCTTGCGGAAAGCTGCCACAGCCTGCGGCAACACATAGCGTGCTTGCGTGTGGGTTACCGCCACGGTCAACTGTCCGCTTTCACGCGCCGCGAATTCTTCGCCCACGCGCTTGATGTTCTCAAGCTCGGCCAACACCCTTTCGCAAGCTTGGTAAACCAGCTCGCCCGGCGGGGTTAAACCCTTGATGCGCTTGCCATGGCGCTTGAAAATTTGAAAGCCCAACTCCTCTTCAAACTCAATAATCGCCTTGGACACACCAGGTTGAGAAGTAAACAGCGCCTTGGCCGCATCGGTCAGGCTGAAATCATGGCGAACCGCTTCCCGAACGAACCTGAGCTGGTGCAAATTCATAAAAACCCTTTATTCCACAGAGGAATATATAAATGGAAATATTGTCGTTTGAATTATAAGGCGAGACGCCTACAATTCAAGTCCCGAAAAACCATTTTTATCGAGCTTTCACGTGCCTTTCGACATTGATTTAGTCTACGTATTGTCTGGCCTGGCGGTCGGCCTTCTGGTCGGCCTGACCGGCGTGGGTGGCGGCTCGCTGATGACGCCCTTGCTGACCGTGATGTTTGGCATACCCGCCACCACGGCAGTGGGCACTGATTTGGCTTTTGCTGCAATTACCAAAGGCGCAGGCACCTTGGTACACCGCCTGCGCAACACCGTGAACTGGAAAATTGTGGGCCTGGCTTGCTTGGGAAGTGTGCCAGCCTCGCTGATTACCATTGCAATTTTGCATGGCATGGACATTCAAAACGCAGGAAAAGGCAGCCCCATCGATGTGTTCATTCGCTGGTCCATTTCCATTTGCGTGATGCTGACTGTGGGCGTGCTGATTTTCAAAACAAAAATTGTGCATTGGTTGCAAAACCACCCACAGGCCCAATTGCAAGACAAAACACGTACCATTGCCACCGTGGTTGCATTTGCCGTTATCGGCATGCTGGTTACCGTGTCATCGATTGGTGCAGGCGCAATCGGTGCCATGGTGTTGATCATTCTGTACCCGCACCTCAAGGCCTCTGAAATTGCCGGCACCGACATTGCCTATGCAGTGCCACTCACGGCCGTTGCAGCATTCGGGCACTTCAGTTTGGGAACTGTAGATTTTGGTTTGTTAGGCGCCCTGCTGCTGGGTTCAATCCCTGGCATCACAGTGGGCAGTTATTTAAGTCGCGCAGTGCCTGAAAGGTTTTTGCGCGGGGTATTGGCCACGACCCTCACCGCCGTGGCCGCAAAATTGGTGATGTAAATGTACAAATACGACGACTATGACCACGCCCTTGTACGCGAACGCGTGGCCCAGTTTCGCAACCAGACCGAGCGCTTCCTGAAAGGCGAGCTCACGGACGAAGAATTCCGCCCACTGCGTTTGCAGAATGGCCTGTACATTCAGCGCCATGCGCCCATGCTGCGCGTGGCTATTCCCTACGGTTTGCTGGGTGCGAAACAATTGCACAGGCTTGCCGACATTGCAGCCAAATACGACCGCAACTACGCACACTTCACCACACGCCAGAATATTCAATACAACTGGCCCGCACTGGAAAACATTCCCGAAATTCTGGCCGAGCTGGCCGAAGTTGAAATGCACGCCATTCAAACCAGCGGCAACTGCATTCGCAACACCACCAGCGACCCGTTTGCGGGCATTGCGAAAGACGAATTCGTTGACCCTCGCCCATTTTGCGAACTAATCCGCCAGTGGAGCACCTTCCACCCCGAATTCGCACACCTGCCCCGCAAGTTCAAAATTGCAGTCAACGGTGCTGCCGTGGACCGTGCTGCCGTGCAAGTGCACGACATTGGCGTGAACTTAACGCGCAACGCAGCCGGTGAAGTGGTGGCGCAAGTGTTGGCGGGTGGTGGCTTGGGCCGTACACCCGTGATAGGTTCTGTGATCAAGAACGACCTGCCCTGGCAAGAACTGCTGACCTACATTGAAGCGGTAATGCGCGTGTACAACCGCTATGGCCGCCGCGACAACCTGTACAAAGCCCGCATCAAAATTCTGGTGCGCGCGATTGGCCCTGAAGAATTTGCCAAGCAGGTTGAAGAAGAGTGGCAGCACATCAAGGGTGGTGTGTCGGTGATTCCCCAGAAAGAATTTGACCGGGTTTCATCCTTTTTCACAGCCCCGGCTTACGATCAATTCAGTGCTGAACAAGTGGCCACCATTGCCGAGCAAAACCGTGGTCTGCGCGCCAAGCATGTGGGCTTCGATCGCTGGTTGACACGCAACGCACGCGAACACCGCCAACCCGGTTACGTGGCCATCAGCATTTCACTGAAGCGTCCAGGCATTGCCCCCGGCGATGCAAACACCGCTGAAATGCACCTGATCGCGGATTTGGCTGAGCAGTATTCATTCGGTGAACTGCGTGTGACGCACGAGCAAAACTTTGTGTTGTCCGATGTGGCCGAACAGGATTTGTTCGAGCTGTGGAGCACCCTGAAAGAACACAACCTGGCCATGCCCAATATTGGCTTGGTAAGCGACATGATTGCCTGCCCCGGCGGCGATTTCTGTTCACTGGCCAATGCCAAATCCATTCCAATTGCCTTGGGCATTCAGGAAGCTGTGGACAATCTGGATTACCAGTTTGACCTGGGCGACCTTAGCCTGAACATTTCAGGTTGTATCAATTCTTGCGGACACCACCACATTGGCAACATTGGCATTTTGGGTGTCGATAAAAACGGCGAAGAGTGGTACCAGGTTACCTTGGGCGGCCGCCAAGGCAACGATGCCTCCATCGGCAAGGTGATTGGTAAATCGTTCTACGCCGAAGACGTACCCGGTGTGGTTGTGAAGTTGCTGGAAGTGTATGTGCGCGAGCGCCATGAAGATGAATTGTTCATCGACACACTCGACCGCATTGGCGCTGACCCATTCAAAGACCATGTTTACGCCAACAAGGAGGCTGCATAAATGAACCAAATCATTTCCAAGCCATTGAACGGCGACGCGGTCATTGTTGCGGATGAATTCTTCATTGTGGAAGTGGGCTCAGCAGAGGCACCCGTGGCAGTGCCCATTGAAGGCAAAGTGCTGGTGCACCTGTCTGTTTGGGAAGCCAACAAAGCTGAACTTTCAGCACGTGCGCAAACTGGCGATTTGGGTGTTTACCTGAACCCGGAAGACAACCCCGAGCAACTGCAGGGCGATGTGAATGTGCTGAAGCTGATTGCATTCAACTTCCCCGTGTTCAAGTATGGCCAGGGGTATTCAGGCGCGGTATTGCTGCGCACACGCTATGGCTTCACCGGCGAAATTCGGGCCTTTGGCGATGTGTGGCGCGACCAGTTTTTCCTGTTGGCCCGCTGCGGTTTCACGCAGTTTGACATCAAGGAAGGCAAGTCACTGGATGACGCATTGAATGCATTTTCTGACTTCACCATTCCTTACCAAACCAGTGCCGATGGTTCCCTGCCAGTGTTCAACCGCAGGACCGCAGCAGGAACATGAGCGCAGTGAATACTTCAGCACAGTCCCGCTTCCACAGCGTAGAAACAGCACCGGAAAACAGTGCAGTACAAGAACAAGCCATCGCCGTGTTTCGTGGCCCGCACCAGCCTGCCACCGACATTGCGGCCAAAGTGCAGGCACTGGAAACCTTGCTGACTGGAGCTGCTGCTGAATTCGATTCAATCGCACTGGCCAGCAGTTTGGCGGCCGAAGACAATGTGCTGTTTGATGTCATTGCGCGCCTGAAACTGAACATTCGCGTGTTCAGCCTGAACACAGGCCGCCTGCACCAGCAAACCCTGGATGTAGCCCCTGCCTTGCAAACCAAATATGGTCAAACCGTACAGTGGTTTGAACCACAGGCTGAGGCTGTTGAAACTTATGTGAACACCAAGGGCCGCGATGCTTTTTATGAAAGCACGGCCCTGCGCAAAGAATGCTGCGGTATTCGCAAGGTGGAACCCTTGGCCCGTGCACTGAAAGGTGCAAAAGCATGGGTAACCGGGCAACGCCAGGCGCAAGCTGCAACGCGCGCAGAACTACCCGTGCGGGAATTCGACGTTGACCGCGGCATTGAAAAATTCAACCCGCTGGCCAACTGGAGCGAGGCCGATGTGTGGACCTATGTTCGCCAGTTTGATGTACCCGTGAACAAGCTGCACTTCGAAGGTTTTCCTTCGATTGGCTGTGAGCCCTGCACCCGCGCAATCACCATTGGTGAAGACATTCGCGCAGGCCGCTGGTGGTGGGAAGACCCCACCAGCAAGGAATGCGGTTTGCACAACGCCAATTTGAAAAAATAAATTAAAGAAACAAGCTGAACCAATACAACGAGAGAAATCATGAGCACGCAAGTGAGCACACCAATACACACCATGTCCCACCTGGATTGGCTGGAAGCAGAAGCCATCTACATCATGCGCGAAGTGGCGGCCGAATGCGCACGCCCCGCCATGCTGTTCTCGGGCGGCAAAGATTCCATCGTCATGCTGCGCCTGGCTGAAAAAGCATTTCGCCCTGGCAAGTTTCCATTTCCTTTGGTGCACATCGACACCGAGCACAACTTCCCGGAAGTGATCGAGTTTCGTGACTGGAAAGCCAAGCAACTGGGCGAGGAATTGATTGTGCGTTCACTGGAAGGCTCAATCAAAAAAGGCACCATTCGCCTGCCCCACCCCGAAGCCTCACGCAACGCGTTCCAGAGCGTGACCTTGCTGGAAACACAAGAAGAATTCGGCTTTGATGCGCTGATGGGCGGCGCCCGCCGCGATGAAGAAAAAGCGCGCGCGAAAGAACGCATTTTCAGTTTCCGCGACGGCTTTGGCCAATGGGACCCAAAAAGCCAGCGCCCCGAACTTTGGGACCTGTACAACACCCGCGTACACCCCGGCGAACACATGCGCGTGTTCCCCATTTCCAACTGGACTGAACTGGATGTGTGGCAATACATTGAGCGTGAGAAGCTGGAACTGCCCAACATTTACTACGCCCATGAACGCGAAATTATTGAACGCAATGGCCTGTTGGTACCAGTTACAGAAATGACCCAACCCAAAGCCGGTGAAACCGTAACCACCCGCACTGTGCGTTTTCGCACGGTGGGCGACATTACCTGCACCTGCCCTGTGGCCAGCACGGCAGCGAACCCGATTGAAATTATTGCTGAAACCGCGGTAACTGATATTACCGAACGCGGCGCAACCCGCATGGACGATCAAACTTCCGAGGCCTCCATGGAGCGCCGCAAGAAAGAAGGTTATTTCTGATCCATGCACACCAACACCGAGACGAACACCATGAACGCAATTAACGAAGCCCTGAAACTGAGTACCCAAGACCACGGCGTGCTGCGCTTCATCACCGCTGGTTCTGTTGACGACGGAAAGTCCACACTGATCGGTCGCCTGCTATTCGACAGCAAAGGTATTTTTGCCGACCAGTTGGCCGCCATTTCCAAGGCAAAAAACAAGCGCACCGCAGGCGATGCCATCGACTTTTCACTGTTGACCGACGGCCTTGAAGCCGAACGCGAGCAAGGCATTACCATCGACGTGGCCTACCGCTACTTCGCCACGCCAGCGCGCAAATTCATTGTGGCCGACACGCCGGGCCATGAACAGTACACCCGCAACATGGTGACTGGTGCGTCCACAGCCGACGTAGCCATTGTGCTGGTCGACGTGACCCGCGTTACATTTGAGCAAGGTGCATACGGCCTGAAAGCCAGCCTGCTGGCCCAAACCAAACGCCACAGCGCCATTGCCGGCAAGCTGGGCATTCCAGCCATTTTGTTTGCAGTGAACAAAATGGACCTGGTTGATTTCGACCAGGCCAAATTCATTGCCACTGAAAAAGCCGTGCGTGAACTGGCTGTCACCGTGGGCGTTCAAGAAGCCTTGGTGCTTCCAATTTCAGCCCTTACCGGCGACAACGTGGTGACCGCCAGCCCGAAAACACCCTGGTACACCGGCCAGCCATTGCTGCCCATTCTTGAAAACATTCCCAGCCGCGCCGACCGCGCAGAAGCTGCTCACAAAGTGGGTTTCCGCTTCCCGGTGCAATTGGTGGCGCGCCACGATGGTCACAAAGCCGACGACTTCCGCGGCTACATGGGCCGTGTGGAGGGTGGCAGCGTGAAGGTTGGTGACACAGTTGTTGTGCATCCTTCTGGCCAAAGCGCGGTAGTGCAGCGTATTGTGTTTTTGAACGACGATTTGCCCGAGGCCCACCTGGGCCAGTGCGTCACACTGGTGCTGGACCGCGATGTAGACGTCTCCCGTGGCGACCAAATTGTAAGCGTTGGCGACACGGTGAACCACACCCCCGTGAAAGCATTGACGGCAGACATTTGCTGGCTGGACAATGAACCATTGAACCCTGCACGCAAGTACTGGATCAAGCAAACCACCCGCCAAACACAAGCGAAGATCAAAGCGGTGAATTTGGTACTCGACATTCACACCCTGCTGCATGGCGAAAGCACCAAAACGGTGCAAATGAACGACATCGCGCAGATCGAATTGGTGCTGGCCCAGCCCATCGTGGCGGATTTGTACACAGAATGCCGTGCAACAGGCAGTTTTATCCTGATTGACAGCGCCACCAACCAAACCGTGGCAGCTGGCATGATCGTTGCAAAGAACTAAGCTACGACCCTTCACCCGGTTGTTGGTTGCTTGTTCTTAAATAGGGACTTTTGAGATGGGACGCGTTGTATTGATTGGAGCAGGACCTGGAGCGGAGGATTTAATCACCGTTCGTGGCCTGAAGCTGTTGATGCAGGCAGACTGCGTGTTTTACGATGCGCTGGTCAGTCCCTCTCTTCTTTCAGAAGCCCACCCCAATGCAAAACTTGTTGCTGTTGGAAAACGCTGCGGCAAGAAGTCCACTGCCCAACACTTCATCAACAAACAGCTTGTTGAGGCTGCAGAACAATTCAAATTGGTAGTACGCCTAAAGGGCGGCGACCCCATGGTGTTTGGCCGTGCCGATGAAGAAATTACTGCCCTGAAAACTGCCGGCCACAGTGTTGAAGTGGTGCCCGGCGTTACCGCTGCACTGGCAGCGGCAAGCAGCCTGCAAGCCTCGCTCACCTTGCGTGGCGTTGCCCGCAGCCTGACACTGACCACCCCTTCCGTGGGTGCCGATGAAGTACCCAGCACAGAACTGTTCACCGGCACGGAGAACGACACCGTGGCCGTGTACATGGGCCTGCGCCAAGCCGGCCCTTGGGCCGCTGCCTTGCTTGAAAAAGGCCGCAACCCCGGCACACCCGTTATTTTGTGTGAAAGCGTTTCCTTGCCCAGCGAAAAATTCACGCCGTTGAACCTGGGCAAACTGCCTTCGTTTTCTGCAGAACAACTGACCGATGGCCCCTGCCTTATCCTGATTGGCAAAGCGCTAAGCAAAGCCTGTGCGGAACTGCAGCACCAAGCAGCAAATCAAATTCATTTGCACCAATCGGTCCACGCGGCCTGAACTTAAATACCCGGGAAACTACTCAATGTGGAAACCGTGCCCAAGCGCACAGCCCCACCTTGACATCCACCCAGTTTCACCGAGTTCACAATGCCCGTTTCATCCCGGATTGCCCAAAAAGGGCAACAAACCGAATCCTTTGAGTCATCCTACCGCTCCGAAACTTCGTTCAAAAACTTCTCGGCTTTCCTCAATCGACCATTGACCGTTTACAGCCGAAATCCCAATCAATATGCCCAATTTTCCCTGGTGGAAATACTCAAACACATTGATTTGAACAAGGCCATATTGAAAGGATCCACGGTAAAACACTGGAGAAGCGACAAACCACCAGCCGACATTGATCTGCAGCTTTCTTGCAGCAATTCGATTGATAAAAGCGACCTTGCCCGCAGCCTCCTTGAATTTCTGAACTCACGTAGCAATCGCGCGATCAGAAACAGCCAGGACATCAAGGAAAAAGTATGGTTTTCCAAGGTTAAACATCATTTGAGCGACGCATGGGTCAGGCTGATCTTCAACGTGGGATACCCTCGACAACATGCCAGCACCCTTGACCTCAACTTCACCAACTACCGGGGCATCGCACACGATGCCATACATGCATCCCCGGCGATTCAATTTGATTGGACTCAACGCAAAGCATTCAACGTTGGTTCATGGCACCCCCATCTGGTCGAATGCCTTCAAAAAAACCATCTGCTGTGGTTCAACCCAGACATCGATGAAGGACTGGGTCGCCTGAGCTATCGATTGAGCAAATCACCCAACGCCACCCTGCTACAACCCGCTCTCGTTGATCACTTCTTTGAACAGGCCACCCACACAAACATCTGCAACATCTACATGCGCGTGCTGATGAACGAATATCCGCGAAGCACGCTAAACGGAGAGGAAAAAACAATACTTTGGGAACCCATCATCAGCGCTGCGGGAGAAGGCAACCAGGAAGTTCTGCGAAACGACGTGTTGGCCTGGTGCAAATTCAATACGCTGAAACAATTGCGCACCGCCCTTCACCAGCCCGACACGCAAGCGATTGTTCTGGATCAACTAACAAATGCCTGTCAGGTCGGCCTGAACTTCAAAACCGCCGTCAAAGAACTTTTGATGTCCAACGAAGAACTCATCGAACCATTAAGGCCATTGATCAGCAAAGCCTTGGGCGCATCGCTGGTGCAGGGCGAATTGCTGTTTAACATGCTTGACCATTGGGATCAGATTCAAGATGTGCCCGAGCATGAACTACAAACCGTATTTTCCGATTGCTTAAAATCGCTTGTGCAAAGCGCCGACCCGATTGTAAGCAGCCGTGCAAACAACATGCTGGGCTGGTTAAACGGCGATGACCTGGCCAGCTTGAAATTCTGGATCGAGAGAATACCCGAAACACATCACAACGCCCCGCCCGAAAAACTGATGAAGCCCGTGATGCAAGCCATTCTGCAAATCATTAAAACCCAGGGTGCCGATGGGTTGAAACCCGCATTTCCGGGGTTGGGTAAATTGCGTATCAGCCTGGCGAACTGGCACACACTTGCTCATGCGCTGGGTAACGCGCCGGCAAACAGGGCACCGCAAACTGCTGCAAATCCATCGGAAAATCTCACCGTGGAATTTATGCACATCTTGACCCGCCAGTCAGCAGCAATTTCGGCCATGGCACCCAAAGGCATAAGCACAGCCCTGGCAAGCGGCAAACCGATGCAAACCCAACGGCTTTATCAGGAGTTCCATCAACACCTCATGCGCTATCTCACTGCACTTGATGGTCAAAAAACGCCCCCAATACTGCGCAATATTCTTACCGTGAAATCCGACGGAATTGACATTGCCCTGTCAGGCATGGTGTTGGCCGTTTCACGGGAACAAGGTTCAGTCACTGCGAACATCGGGACAAGCAAATACTGGATCACAGAGCATGGTCGCGGCGCAGTAACGCAACAGCCCCGACATGGTCCGAACGTTTTTCAGGTGCATTGGCATGACGGCTCGTTTTTCACCGGTCAGTCGAGCACTCCCGGAAACTTCAGCCTTGATGGTGCGTTGACCCGCATCAGCAGGGAACCCTTGCCCGCTGGGTTTACAAATTTTCTGAACACGGGGCGCTCCCTGTGTCTTAGCAAATTTACCGGGCTGGCTCTTGAAGAACAATCCTGGACAGCAAAAGGTATTTTCAGTGGCAAGCAAGTGCTAAAAGCCAACGGTTTGATTGACGCACTTTTGGCAATGAAACAAGGCGTAATTGTCGACCAAGCGTTGAATCACGAATTGCGGATTGAGCACGAAATAAAGGATGGCAAACCCGTTTCATGCACAGTGAGCGTTGTGGAACAGCATCGCCACACCGAGATGAAGTTCCCCTATTTTCAGGTAAGCGATCCGGCGAAACTGCAAACTGGATTAAACAATCCATGGGGGGTCGCACCGGTCATGAGTAAAGTCGAATCACTCCAGCAAATCAACTGCCCTCCATTTGGAATCATCGACTTTTCAACAACACTGCCATGGAATGAGGAAACGCAAACCCTTCAGGGAATGGGAGAAATCAGGGGATCTGGGCTCATCAAATTCAAATGGGCAGGACACCTCACACCAAAAGGATTGTTTCCCGACGGTAGTTTGTACCTGGAAAAACAAAAAACCCCGGCCATTGTTTTCAATGACGAGAAACGTTCATCCAACATTCCTGTTTCCCTTTTGCCCGTCATGGCAGACCTTCTGGGTCATCGTTTAAACGGCAGTTATCCGTTCTCACCCGTCGTCTGGCACGACCCCGACCGTTGGCCAATACCGGGCTTTGAAGGGTTTGTTAACCAATATACGTACCGTAACCTTGTTTTTTCAGGCTACTTGACCTCCACGGGCCGTGCAATCGGCATTCTTAGCGAAACAACCGAGCCGGGGAGAGACCATTCTTCGGCATGGGCAGGTGCATTTTATGTGCGCCCCAGAAGCTTGCTGGATTACAGGCCTGTGGGGATAGACCAGCAGGAAGAACATTTGGCATGCGTTCCGCTGTCCGCCAATGAGGTGTTAACCCCACACGGGATTGTTCGCGAGTATTTGTTGACAAAGGAAAGTCAAAAACCCTGCGCAAGAGTAGACCGGGTCTATTTTTGTGGAGAAGGCCTGTCTTTCCGGCAAATTACACAAAGCCCCGAACTTACCTACGACAGCCCGAACCAAACGCGTTACCTCGTGGGCCTGGACTACGCACTTGATCAAAAACCAAAACACCTGGACATCGTGTTTAACCCCGGGGATGGTGGCAATGATTTCTTGGTGGTACGCCCTCTGGACTTCGACAAGCAAAGCAATTACCAAGAGCTGTACAGGGATTCCCTGGGCACCAGCGCAAGCTGGCTTGTAGTGAACAGGGAGTACCGCATGGTGAATATTCAATTCCCTTCGGGCGTGGAGTATTCCGGAAAAATCGAAAAACAGGATAACTTTTATCGTCCACGTGGGAGCGGGAAAATAATTTTTGGCGGGCTTTCTTTTACAGCGGACTTTGAACACAACGGGACAATCAGAGATCTCAAGGCGACGAACAGCGCAAGCGCTGACTGGTTGGCCGCAAACGCACAATCAACCAACAACCCGACTTTCACACTCAAGGATTGGGTTAAATTGATTTCAGATGGTCGCCTTGACTGGCAAAACGACCTGCTGGCTCACCTCCAGGTTCGAAATCTGGGCTCGTTTAAAAACAAATCAACTGTTTTCTCGCGACGCTGAAGATCAACAAGCCCTTGAACCGGCAAGGGCATTGAAATTAGTGAACCTGCTGAACAATTTCCGCAGCAATGGCTTGCCACACCGCATCCCACTGACCCACAGCGCTTGTGGCCTCAATGTTCAAATCCGGGTGTTTGGCTTTCATTTCCGCCATGATCACCGGAAAATCGTTTTTCAAATGACCGCCTTTGCCAAAGAAAATTGGTACAACCTGAATGTGTTTCACACCGCCCTGCGCCATACAATCCACGGTATCAGGCAGGCTGGGTTCCATCAATTCAAGAAAGGCAAGTTCAACCTGAACGTTGGGCAACTGCCCAAGCAAAATGCTTTGCAAGCGTTTCATGGGCTCGGCCCATTGTGGGTCGCGTGCGCCGTGGCCGAACAAAACAACTGCTTTTTTCGCGGTACTGCTCATCGATTCCTCAATACATTCAAACTGCGCCAAGGCGCTGGCTGGGAAACCCACCACAGGGCCGCCATGCCCACCACAAAGCCCAACAAACTGGGCAATGCTGCACTTACAAACGGCGAAAAACTGGCCACCATGCTGAGGTGTGAAAACAAATTGTTCACAAGGTGAAAGCCTACGCCAATCATAATACCCGCGAACACCTTCACGCTAACGCTGCCCGACCTGAAGTGCAAGTAAGCAAATGGCAGGGAAATCATCATCATGATGAGAATGGCAAACGGATACATGATCTTCTTGGCAAAAGCCAAATCAATGTTGTCGGTTGCCTGCAGGTTGCTGCTCAAGAACCGGGAGTAGTTGTACAACTGCCAAGCACTCATGCGGTCGGGGCGCACGAACAAGCCGGTCAACAACTCGGGCGACAAATTCGAGGTCCAGCGCATTTCATCCAATTCCTCAAATACACCGGCCTCGATGGTCAAACCCGCTTTGGCTGCATTCGGATTGGAAACAGCCTGATCAAAGTAGCGCTGCTGACGCACCTTGTTCAAAATCCAGTCACCTGTTTCAGAATCAAACCGTGCGCTTTCCGCTCGAACCCAAGCCCGAATCCGTGACTCCGGATCCAGTTCGTAGTATTCCAGTTTCAGCAACTCACCCTCTCGGTTGAATGAATCGAAATTCACAAACCGCACTCGCGGTTCGACTTCAGGGGCGCTGTAAGTGTCTCGCATCCAGTAACCACTGCGAAAGTCGCGATCTACTTCGTAGCCCAGCGCCTTGGCGCGCATGGGCACCGCGGCACGCTCGGCCAACGGTGCCACGCCTTCACCAAACAACACGGTAATTACCACCACACCGGTTGCAATGCGCACCAGCATTTTCAACATGCTGGTGGTGCTAAGGCCAGCGGCGCGCATGGCTGTTAATTCACTACTGGCTGCAAGCTGAACCAATGCATAGATAGAACCTATCAAGGCTGCAATCGGTGCAATTTCATACACGCGGGCGGGCAAACCCAACAACACGGACACAAAATAGTAAAGCCAACTGGTGCCGGGCAAACTCAAGCGATCCACTTCGGCAATCAGGTCGAAAAAGGCGAACAAACCCACAAATGCCACCATCACAAAACTGATGGCTTTGTACAATTCACTTCGAAAATAAACCAACAACGAATGGGGCACAGTGAAGGGCTTGGAAACCGAGGAAGACACTTTCATTTCCCGATCTCCTGAGTTGACACCACATCTTGCAGGTCAAGAGCACGAACAGGCCTTCGCCAGGCGAACAAAGAGGCACCTGCGGGCCTGTTGCGTTTCAGGATCAACAAATAAAACAGCAGCAACACGCAAGCATGCGGCAACACAAGTGCCACCCAGAAGTTCAGGGTTTCCTTGGTCACCATGCTTTGGGTCACCGACACAATATTGCTGTAAGTAAGGTAGATGAGCAGGGCAAACAACTGGTTTAGTGAATTGCCCCCGCGCGGGTTCACAAAGGCCAGCGGAATGGCCAGCAAGCCCAGCGCCAATGCCGACAAGGGCAGGCTGATCCGCCACAGCAACTCACCCTGCGCAGCGGGCGAGAAATCGGCCACCAACAAATCAACGCGGCGGTGCTGCAACTGAAAGCTGGGTACTGCGCCCAGCGTGTTGTCAATGGCCAGCCCGTAAGTTTCGAATTCGGTGGTGCTAAAGCGCTCGCCATTGCCATCCAGCGTGGCGCGTCGCCCACCACTAAGCACCAAATAAGGTTGGCCGTTGGCATTGACTTCCACACTGCCGCGCCTGGCCGACACCACAGTGCGAGTGTCGCCTTTGGCATCCACCACGAATACATTTTCAACCTGCTTGGTTACTTCCGATTGGCGCTCAACGAAAAATACGCGATTGCCCTCGCCCGATTCCCGAAATTGCCCTGCGCTCACTTTGCTGATATCACTGCGCTTGGCAAAACGGTCTTTGGCAGCATCCAGTTCGGCCTTGGCCCAAGGGGTTAGCCACACTGAACACGCCATGGCCAAGACGGTCAGCGGAACGGCAAAACGCAACACGGGCCGCATCAGGGAAAGCAATGAAACACCCGATGCAAACCAAGCGGTCATTTCCTGTTCCTTGAAGGCACGCGACACAACGCCCAACACGGCAATAAACACCGTGATGACCAAGGCGGCAGGCAGGTATTGAAGCCCGCCCAACAAAATGAGCGTGAACACTTCGGCGTTGTCGACCTTGCCACCCGCCGCTTGCCCCAAAGTGCGAACCAGTACGGTGGTGACAATGATGGTGAACAGGGCCACAAAGGTGGCACCGGCCGTTTGCGCGAAATCTTTTCGAAATGTGGATCGAAACAGCATGCAATGCAGGCGGGCTGCGCTTTGACTCGCGAACCCAGCTTGTTAATAATGGTAGATTGTCGCATGCATTCGTTTTGAATGGTCGAGCATCAATCGCAAGAAGGAACACCATGACAGCCACACCTGCCACGCCCAAATCCAAAAAGCCCAGCACACCCCGCGCAACCAAAAAAGCCACACCCATGCCACCACCCATGTTTTCGTTTAAAGCAGGCTCGGGCGACGTTGCAAAAGTAACTGCCGGCGGACCAGTTCCAGCCAAGGGATGTGACGTGGCCGTGGTCGCAGTGTACAAAGGTGGCGAATTAAGTGCAGCGGCCAAGCGCGCTGACATTGACACAGATGGACTGGTGGCCAACGCCTGCAAAACCGACAAAAACCTGGGCAATTCCGGCAGCTGCCGAGTGGTGTTCAATACCGCCAAGGCCGGGGCACCGGTGTACGTGCTGGTGGGGCTGGATGAAGCCGACAAACTGGACATGAAAACCGTGCGCAAAGCCACAAGCGGCGCCTGCGACGCGCTGAAGGGTTTGAAACCAGGCAAAGTATTTTTTGCATTGAATCAGGAAGTGCCGAAAAAAAGCAGTGACAAAGAAATTGCTGCCCTGTGTGCACGCACCATCACTGAAAGTTTTTACAGCTTTTCAGCCTGTAAAAAGCAGGATGAAGACGCGGTTGCCCCGCCCGCTTTCGAGCTGGCCTGCACCAAATCAACACAGGATGCTGTTGAAAAAGGCGCAGCCATTGGCCATGCCATTGGCAATGGCATGCAATTGACCAAAGACCTTGGCAACCTTCCGGGCAATATTTGCACCCCCAACTACCTGGCTGAAACAGCCAAGGCACTGGCCAAACAATACAAGCTGGGCATTGAAGTGCTGGACCACAAGAAAATGGAAGCCTTGGGCATGTTCAGCCTGTTGTCAGTGGGCAAGGCATCCAGCGAACCGCCAAAACTGATTGTTCTAAAATACAACGGCGCAAAAAACCCCAAGGAAGCACCTGTAGTGCTGGTTGGCAAGGGAATTACCTTCGACACCGGTGGCATTTCATTGAAGCCAGGTTCCGGCATGGACGAAATGAAGTACGACATGTGCGGCGCAGCCAGCGTTCTGGGCACCATGAAAGCCGCTGCCGAATTGAAGCTGCCCCTGAACCTGATTGTGGTGGTACCCACCGCCGAAAACATGCCGGCAGGCAATGCCAGCAAGCCTGGCGACGTGGTAGTTTCCATGAGCGGCCAAACCATTGAAATTTTGAACACCGACGCAGAAGGCCGCCTGATTCTGTGCGACGCCCTAACTTATGTAGAGCGCTTTAACCCCGCCGCCGTGGTCGACGTGGCCACCCTGACCGGTGCGTGCATTGTGGCGCTGGGCCATGTGAACAGTGGCTTGTTCAGCCCCGATGACAACCTGGCCGATGAACTGCTCAAGGCTGGTCAAAACGCGCTGGATACCGCATGGCGCATGCCCCTGGACGAGGAATACCACGAACAACTGAAAAGCAACTTTGCCGACATGGCCAACATTGGTGGTCCGCCCGCGGGCAGCGTAACAGCAGCCTGCTTCCTGCAAAAGTACACCAAAGCCTACAGCTGGGCCCACCTGGACATTGCGGGCACAGCCTGGCATTCCGGCAAAGCCAAGGGTGCCAGTGGTCGCCCTGTGCCCATGCTGGCCGAGTTTGTGATGAAGCGCGCGAAAGCCTGAGGGTGTTGAATTGACCCGTATCGACTTTCACTTGAATGTTTCAGACCACCTGCTGTACACCTGCCGGTTGATCCGCAAGGCGTACGGCAGTGGGCTGAAAATCGTGTGTTACAGCACACGGCCTGAAGTGCTGGAGAACCTGGACAAACTGCTGTGGACTTTCTCTGAAGAAGATTTTCTGCCCCATGTGCTAAGTGGCCACCCTGGTGTGGCCGACACGCCCATTGTGCTGACCGACAAAGCCGATGACATTTCCCACTACGATTTGCTGATTAACCTGGACGAACAGTGGCCACCGTTTTTTGCACGGTTTGAAAGGCTTGTGGAAATTGTGGGCACCGATGAAAGCAACAAAGCACTGGCTCGTCAGCGTTACAAGTTTTACAAAGAACGCGGTTACCCGCTTAACACATTTGACCGTGCCACAGCTTGAGGAAAACCAAACATGAGCGAACACTTTGACGGCGGGCCGCCCTTGCTGACAGAAATCATTGAATCGGGCCTGCAGGAAATAGAAAAGTCTACCGGCGCACGCGCAGGTGGACTGTCGGACCCACAAATTGAAATTTTGCGCGCCCAACTGCCCGAACTGTTTGAGCGCGCCCTGCTTCGAATCAAACCCCAGCTGATGCAGGAATTTGAAAAAATTGTGCTGGATACACTCAAAAAGTAATCAGGTTTTGAACACCTGAACAGACTGTGTCAAATTCAAGGCCAGATCAGAAATTTGCTGGGCCACGTGCTTGTTTTGTGCAATGGCTGCGGTATTTTCTTCGGTCATTTGGGCAACACGTTCCACGTTGCGGCTGATTTCCACACTGACATTGCTTTGCTCTTTCATCGACACGGTAATGGCCTGAATTGCCTCATTCACCCGGTCGGCATTGGCCTTGATTTCGTCAATGGTTTCAGAAACTGAATCCGCCTGCTCAATGCCCTGCTGAACCATGCCAACGGAGTCATCCATCGACTTTGATGCCTGCTGGGTAATGCTTTGAATCTGGAATACCATGGTCGAAATGCGCTCCGATGAACCTTTCGTCTGCTCAGCCAACTTGCGAACCTCGTCGGCCACCACCGCAAAACCTCGTCCGCTTTCACCAGCTCTTGCCGCCTCGATGGCGGCATTCAAAGCCAGCAAATTGGTGCGGTCCGCAATGTCTGTAATGGTTGAAATAATTTCGGAGATCTCGTTCGATTGTTTTTCCAGTGAACGTACTGTTGCGGCACTGCCCTGCACCGATGATGCAATATTGCGGATTCCCTCCACCACAAGCCCCAGGGTCACGCTACCTTGATCTGCCGACTGTTTCGCCTGATGGGCCGTGTGCGAAGCCTCGTTGGAGTTTTCGGTGATCTGGCTAATCGACACGGTCAGTTCTTCAACTGCTGCCGCCATGGATGCAGTTGCATCGGCCTGCTCGGAAGCTGCATTGTTCATTTCATCCGACGATGTACGCACAGAGCCCGCACTTTCGGTCAGTGAAGAAGTCGAATTGCGAATGCCGTCAATCAGATTTCTCAAATTGGTCTGCGCTTTCGACAAATCCTTCAGCAACAAATCCACTTCGTCTTTGCCTGACACTGTGATCTGGCTGTTCAAGCGACCATCAGCCAAGGCATTGATGTGCGTGGAAGCGGTGGCCAGCTTGCGCTTGAACATGCGCGAGATGAAAAAGTTCAGGGTCAAGCCACTTACTAACGCAAACAGCGTAAGTCCAATTGTCATCCAGATTGATTGGTCGTATACCTCTTGACTGACGGCCTGGCGCAACCTTAACAAGCGATATTCTTCAACCTCCACTTTGGTCAAGGTCTGGCGCATTTTGTCCATCAAGGGTTTGCCCGGCGTGGCATCGACCATGGCGTTGAAATCCTCGGGGGCCATATTGCCCTCAATCACCAAGCGCTTGGCATCAATCAAGGGATCCACCACAGTATTCAACCAGGTGTTGTAATGCGTATTGAACAATCGCAATTCTTCGGTAATCAGCACATTGTGCGAAGTCAGCTCGATGGCTTTGTCCAAGTGTTTGCGAACCAGCTCCTTGCCTTCGTTGTAGGGTGCCAAGTATGAATTGTCGCCGCGCAGCAAGAAACCTCGCTCGCCGGTTTCAATGTTCACAAGGTTTTCGCGCACTTCCAGCACATTTTCGATCACTTCATGCGTGAACTCGTTTTTGGCATTGGCATCCATGATCCGTTTGCTGTTGAATACACCCAAACCACCAACAACCACGCCCAAAAGGATCACGGTTATCAAACTGGCACTGAATTTGGCACTAATGGAACTCAACATGCGGCACCCCTCTTTAAACTGTCAATGACTTACAACATATCGTTATATTTCTAAAAAATCCTCACTCAAACAGGGCTTGGTCAAGACAGCCACCCGGTTGGACGTACGCCTATTGTGCGGTAAGGTGGAATTACTGAAATTGGGGAATAAAGAGGCTTTCCTGCCCCAGACCAAACAACTCAAAGCCGGGACTACACCCGCAAACGCTATAATGCTTGGCTAAGCCATTGTTGACGTTGTCCATTTTCAAATACCACCGCCATGACCCTTGCCAAAAGTTTCGACCCGAATGCCATTGAATCCCACTGGGGCCCTGAATGGGAGCGCCAAGGCCACGCCAAGGCCACCACCGTGGATGGCAAACCCGACTTTTGCATTCAATTGCCGCCGCCCAACGTAACCGGCACGCTGCACATGGGCCATGCGTTTAACCAAACCATCATGGACGGGCTAACGCGCTACTACCGCATGCGCGGCCACAACACCTTGTGGCAACCCGGCACCGACCACGCAGGCATTGCCACGCAAATTGTTGTAGAGCGCCAGTTGGCTGCCAAAAACATTACCCGCCACGATTTGGGTCGCGAAAAGTTTGTGGAAAAAATCTGGGAATGGAAAAATGAAAGTGGCAGCAAAATTACTGAACAAATGCGCCGCATGGGTGCCAGTGTGGATTGGCAGCGGGAATACTTCACCATGGACCCGGCCCTGTCCAAGTCAGTCACCGAAGTGTTTGTTCGTCTGTTTGAACAAGGCTTGATTTACCGCGGCAAGCGCTTGGTAAATTGGGACCCGGTACTGAAAACAGCGGTTTCCGACCTTGAAGTGGAAAGCGTTGAAACCGAAGGCCACCTGTGGGAATTGAAGTACCCGCTGGTTGAAGCTGACCCAGTGAAGGGCTTGACCCACCTGACCGTGGCCACTACCCGCCCGGAAACCATGCTGGGCGATTCCGCCGTGATGGTGCACCCCGAGGATGAACGCTACCAACACCTGATTGGCAAGAAGGTAAAACTGCCATTGTGCGACCGTGAACTGACCATTATTGCCGACGATTATGTGGACAGTTCATTCGGGACCGGGGTGGTGAAAGTAACCCCGGCGCACGATTTCAACGACTATGCCGTGGGCCAGCGCCACAAGCTGGAGCTGATCAATATTCTGACCCTTGATGCAACCATCAACGAGCACGCGCCTGCGAAGTACGTGGGCATGGACCGCTTTGTGGCCCGCAAACAAATTGTGGCTGATCTGGAAGAACAAGGCCTGCTGGGTGAAATCAAGCCCCACAAGCTGATGGTGCCCAAGGGCGACCGCACGGGTGTGGTGATTGAACCCATGCTGACCGACCAGTGGTTTGTGGCCATGACCAAAACCGCTGAAGGCGACACCACCGGCAAAAGCATTACCCAGAAAGCAATCGACGCGGTTGAACAAGGCCAGGTTAAGTTTGTACCCGAGCAATGGGTGAACACCTACAACCAGTGGCTAAACAACATTCAAGACTGGTGCATTTCCCGCCAGCTGTGGTGGGGTCACCAAATTCCCGCCTGGTATGGTGAGAACGGCGAAGTGTTCGTGGCCCGCACGGAAGTTGATGCGCGCAGCAAGGCAGCCGCTGCCGGTTATGCCGGAGAATTGAAGCGTGACGACGATGTGCTGGACACCTGGTTTTCATCGGCGCTCGTGCCATTTTCCACACTCGGCTGGCCCGATGAAACACCTGAACTGAAGCACTTCCTGCCATCCTCTGTGTTGGTAACTGGCTTCGACATCATTTTCTTCTGGGTGGCCCGAATGATCATGATGACCACGCACTTCACAGGGCAGGTGCCCTTCCACACTGTGTATGTGCATGGTTTGGTGCGCGACGCTGAAGGCAAGAAAATGAGCAAATCGGTGGGTAACACCCTTGACCCGGTCGATTTGATTGATGGTTGCGAATTGGACACCCTGCTGGTGAAACGCACCACGGGCTTAAGCAAACCGCAAGACGCACCGAAGATCGAGAAGAAAACCCGCAAGGAATTTCCAGACGGTATTCCGGCTTACGGTGCTGACGCGTTGCGATTCACCTTCGCCAGCCTGGCCACGCTGGGCCGCAACATCAACTTTGACCAGAAGCGTTGCGACGGTTACCGCAACTTCTGCAACAAGCTGTGGAATGCAACACGCTTCGTGTTGATGAACACCGAAGGGCAAGACTGCGGCCTCAATTGCGAAACCGGCGACCACGATGCAGACGCCTGCACACCTGGCGGTTACCTTGATTTCTCACAGGCTGACCGCTGGATTACAAGTACCCTGCAACGCGTGGAAGCCGACATTGCGCAGGGGTTCGAGACCTACCGTTTCGACCTGATTGCCCAAAGCATTTACCAGTTTGTGTGGGATGAATACTGCGACTGGTACCTGGAAATTGCCAAGGTGCAAATTGCCAACGGCACAGCGGCACAACAGCGCGCAACACGCCGCACGCTGGTGCGCGTGCTGGAAACAGTTTTGCGTTTGGCCCACCCCATTATTCCGTTCATCACTGAAGAACTGTGGCAAACCGTCAGCGTGGTGGCAGGCCGCCGCGAAGAAGGCGAGCAAGCCAACCTGATGACACAAACCTACCCGGTCAGCGTGCCTTCGCGCATCGATGAAAAAGCCGAGGCCTACGTGGTGCAGCTTAAATCAACAGTCGACGCGGTTCGCGCTTTGCGCAGTGAAATGGGCTTGGGACCAGCCGACAAAGTGCCGCTCATCGCAAGCTGTGAAGGCAATGCAGATCAGCGTGTATTTCTGGAAAAAACAGGCCCCGTGTTGGCTGCACTGGCCAAGTTGAGCAATGTCGAGGTGGTGGATACACTGCCTGCCGAGTCAATGGCACCCGTTCAAATTGTGGATGAACTGAAACTGATGCTTCACATTGAAATCGATGTGGAAGCCGAGCGTGCGCGCATTGACAAGGAAGCCGAAAAAATTCGCATTGAAATTGCCAAATGCAATGGCAAGCTGGGCAATGCCAGCTTTGTGGACCGTGCACCGGCTGCGGTGGTGGATCAGGAAAAAGCGCGCTTGGTTGAATTTAGCGCCTTGCTTGAAAAACTGGAAAGCCAACTTATCAAGTTGACCTGAAATCAGCAGCCCGCCATGCACTTTCCTTTGCCATCAAAGTTCATGGTTTTTCCGCTCAAGGGCACATACACCGGCACCTTGCTGGCTTTCATGAATTGCTCGGTTTTTGTGCCTGCAATTACCTTGCCGTTCAAGGTGGCCACTTCATTGGCATGGCTTGCAATCACGGCTTTGGGCCCTACCAGCTTGTTCACCACATAAGCAGCTTCACGCGGGCCGGTGGTGAATGTGTCGCCAATGTTCATCACAGCCAACTGGGGTTTGTAGTACTCGCCCACCACTTCCTTCTGCTCTGCGGTAATACCAGTGTCGCCACTTAAGTAAGTCACCAAACCATTGCTGAACTTCAGCACATACCCAGTGGCAGGGCCTGCGTAGGCTGTAATTCCAGTTTCCTTCAGCAAATCGCCCAAACGCTGACCCACAAATTCACCGGAAATACCATTGCTGTGGGCTGCTGGCACGGTGGTAATGCCCACACCGCCAATGGTTTGCATGGCGCCAAAACGCACCAACACCGAATTTTTTTCGTCGCCGCCCGCTTGCTTCAGCTTGTTGGCCAGGAAGGATGGCATTTCACTGCCGGTTACAATTTTTGCACTGGTTTTAACAGCAATGTTCACAGTGTTTGAATTGGGCAAAGCGCTGGTTGAGATATCAGGCTTGTCGCAACTGCCCGCATTGGGCGCGAGGTTGTGTCTGTCACCCAGGTGGTCGCCGTGCATGTGGCTCACCAGCACCACATCAATTTTCCCCAAACGGGGATCTTCAGCACCAGCCACGGTCCGGCCTGCATCGTACAAAATGCGGGTGCCATTGGGGTCTTCGAAAATCATGGCACGGTCAAACCGGCAAAACTCACCCTCTTGGCCCCCCAAGGGGGTAACTTTGACCAAACCCTGGGCCAAAGTTGCGAGAGGAAAAATGAAAACCAGGGGAACTGTGCGGAGTAAAAAACGAATTGTCATACTGCGACCGGCCTACATCAAGGTTGATACACGTCAAATACCTTATCCAACAAACCTATTTCACCCGCTTTTTCAAGCTCGGCTTTGACTTTGGCATACTCGTAAATTAAATCAGCAGCACCAATCCCCAAAGACTTCCAGGGACGATACAACCGATGATCGAGCAGGGTATACGCAATTGGCTCGGAGCTCAAGACAGACTGCGGCTTGATGGCCAAACCCAACATGGACCATGTTGCGAAAAGTAAGTTATCCGTGGTTTCCGAGACCAGCAAGCGAATGTCAGAATGGCGCGAATCCCGAACAATTTTTTTGTAAATGGCGGCCACCGCCTCGGTGGGGCCCTCTAGGCATTGCATGAACTCAAGGTCGTTTGACAACAGCAAACCACCCACATCCAGGGCCATATTGTTCCGGGAAGCATTCTCACACAATTGTTCAAAGGCCACCTTATCGAGGCCAGAAGATCGAACAGAAGTGTAAATTAGCCGGAGCATACTTTTTCCATGATGTGTAACACAATGATAAGTCTCCCTCTGTCTAATCTAACTAACCAAGACGGGGTAGTCAATTTTCTTTGTATAACACCTTGGCAGTGCGATGCATCTTGTTGCGGGCCAGAAAAGCAAGCCACTCGTCGAGATCGGTGGGCAATGGCGCTGCTTTGACTTGATACACCGTTGGGTAAATTGGTCTGTGTATCAACAAGGCCGAATTCATTTCAGCGACGGTTTGTACAAGACAACTCAAAGCGTCACCCTGCTTCTTCAATGATTCCAGACACAGCTCGTCAGGGCTAAAACGCACCAAACCCAATTTCAGCAAAGGCTTTCTGGGAAAGTCTTTCAAGTTCCAGGTCAAAATGGCCACGGGCGCCTGAACGTGGTGCTTTAACGCCAAGGCCGATGCGGCCACGTGTCGATCTTTCTCATCAACCGAACGCACATCAACCAGATAAGGTTGATGGGCTTGTGGTAATACGACAGCATCCATTAGCTGGGGCAAAGCTGCACGTTGCGCAACTGCGTCATCGGGGTGCAAGCGCCCCAAGCGAACCAAATTGCGGTAGCACTCATTTTCTATCTGTGGGGTCCAATACAAGGTGGCCTGATGCCGCTTGGCCAATGTAACAACCAACCAGCGCGTCCATTCCGAGAACAGAACATTGGCATCAAGCAGCCAGTGTTGGGGCACATCAGGCTTGCCGAAAACAACGCTCATGCTGTGTCCTTGTGCTTCAGCGGCGCTTCATGTAGAAAATGAATGCGCCTGCCTGATCGCCCTGTTCCAACAGCTCATTACCGGTTTGCTTGGCAAACATGGCGAAATCGCGCACGGAACCAGGGTCGGTGGAGGTCACCTTAAGCACCTGCCCACTCTGCATCTCAGCCAAGGCCTTTTTGGTTCTCAAAATGGGCAGCGGGCAGTTCAATCCGCTGGCGTCTACTTCACGGTCAAAATTCATGTTGTCTCTTTGCTCCTTTGCTTCTATTTTAATTTAACCCAGTCTACAACGCTGGCCAGCGCAGCATCCAGGTTTTCTGGCTGGGTGCCGCCAGCTTGTGCCATGTCGGGGCGGCCACCACCTTTACCACCCACCTGCTGGGCCACAAAGTTGACCAAGTCGCCGGCCTTTACTTTGGCTGTTGCGTCTTTGCTGACAGATGCAATCAGGCTGACCTTGCCTTCCAGCACGGTGGCAAGCACCAATGCGGCATTGCCCAGTTTGTCCCGTAGTTTGTCGGCTGCTTCACGAAGCTGTTTTACATCAGCGCCTTCCAGTTTGGCAGCCAATACTTTCACGCCGTTGACATCCACGGCCAGCCCGGCCAAATCGTCGCCCTGGCTGGCAGCCAGCTTGCTTTTCAAGCGGTCCAGTTCTTTTTCCAGGTTTTTCACCTGATCCATAATTTGGTCAATTTTCGCGGTGGCCTCAGAAGCGGGCACACGCAGGCTTTGCGCAATCGCATCGACCTGGGCTTGCGCCTTCTGGGCGAATTCCATGGCGCCCAGGCCGGTGGTGGCTTCCACGCGGCGAATGCCTGCAGCCACACCGCTTTCGCTGGTGATCTTGAACAGGCCAATGTCGCCGGTGCGCTGCACGTGGGTACCACCGCACAGTTCGCGCGAAGTACCAATATCCAAAACACGCACGGTGTCGCCATACTTCTCGCCAAACAACATCATGGCGCCTGCACTTTTCGCGCTTTCAATGTCCATCACGCGGGCTTGGGTTTCGGCGTTGGCCAAAATTTCTTCGTTCACAATGCGCTCCACCTGCGCAATTTGCTCAGGCGTCATGGCGCTGTGGTGGGCAAAGTCGAAGCGGGTTTTCTCGGCATCCACCAGCGAGCCTTTCTGGCTAACATGGTCGCCAAGCACTTCGCGCAAGGCCTTGTGCATCAAATGCGTGGCGCTGTGGTTGCGAATGGTGCGGTTGCGCTGGTACTGGTCCACTTGCGCACCCACGGCATCGCCCACTTTTAGTTCACCAGTGACCAATTCGCCGTGGTGGCCAAACACATTGGCTTGAATTTTTTGCGTGTCTTCGACACGGAATAAATTCAGGCAGGCAGCGCCGCTTGAAATTTCGCCCTGGTCGCCCACCTGGCCGCCACTTTCTGCATAGAAAGGGGTTTGGTCCAGCACAACAACACCTTGTTGCCCGGCTGCAATACTGTTGACCGATGTGCCGTTCACGTAAATGGCCGTGATTTTGGCGTTGGCCACTTCCAGCGCGTCATAGCCCTTGAATTCAGTCGACACGCCGTTGTAGGACAAATCAGCGTCCATCTTGAACTTGCCTGCTGCGCGGGCCTGTTGCTTTTGCTTGTTCATGGCTTCATCGAACGCGGCTTCGTCTACGCTCATTTCGCGTTCGCGACACACATCGGCTGTCAGGTCGAGCGGGAAGCCGTAAGTGTCGTGTAGTTGAAAAGCTACCTTACCATTTAGGATTTTTAATTTTGCTAGTGATGATTTGTCATACCAGAGGACTTCCACACCACTTATCTTCGCTTTCTGATTGATTCGTGATCTTAATGTCGGATCGACATTTATTTTTGGTGCCAAAACTGCGAAGGTCTTGAACTCAACGTGTAGTTTATTCGAGTGGTAAATAAAGTTGTCTAAATTAGATTCAACTTCATGTTCTGAATACGAATCAAACACCTTTGTAATTTGTAAAACGGCTTGATCATTGTTCCCAAGGAAATAATGCGCAAAAAATACATAATCCTCTATCAATTCAGTTTGAAGAAAGTGTTTTTCCGACTGCAGTCGTTTACTGACATCATCGACTACAAGATACTCTGGCTCTAAGCTGCGCTCCAGAATGGCCATGCCGTTTTCAATGGTCTCGAAGAAGCGTTCTTCTTCGGCTTTCAAAATGCTTTGAACCTGTGCGGCAGCTTTGGCCAGTTCAGGGTAGGCCTCGCCCATTTCAGCCACCAAATCGCCCACCATGGCATTGAAGAATGGCTTGCGGCAACCCAGTTTGTAGCCATGGCGAATGGCGCGGCGAATAATTCTGCGCAGCACGTAGCCTCGGCCTTCGTTGCCGGGAATAACACCATCGACCACCAGAAATGAACAGGCGCGGATGTGGTCAGCAATGACGCGCAGGGAATTGTTGGTCAATTCAACAGCATGGCCCTGCGCCGTTACTTCACGCGCAGCCGCTTTAATCAAGGTTTGGAACAGGTCGATTTCATAGTTGCTGTGCACATGCTGCAGCACTGCGGCAATGCGCTCCAGGCCCATGCCGGTGTCTACGCAGGGCTTGGGCAATGGGTGCAACACGCCATCGGCGCTGCGGTCAAATTGCATGAACACCAGGTTCCACACCTCAATGTAGCGGTCGCCGTCTTCTTCTGGGCTTCCGGGTGGGCCGCCCCATACATCGGGGCCGTGGTCATAGAAAATTTCGGTGCAGGGGCCACAGGGGCCAGTGTCGGCCATTTGCCAGAAGTTGTCAGACGCATAACGCGCGCCTTTGTTGTCGCCAATGCGAATAATGCGCTCGGCGGGCACGCCCACCTGTTTGTTCCAGATGTTGTAGGCCTCGTCGTCTTCTTGGTACACAGTCACATACAAACGCTCGGCGGGCAGTTTGTACACCGTGGTCAACAGTTCCCAAGCGTACTGAATGGCGTTTTCCTTGAAGTAATCGCCAAAGCTGAAATTGCCCAACATTTCAAAGAAAGTATGGTGGCGCGCTGTGTAACCCACGTTCTCAAGGTCATTGTGCTTGCCGCCCGCGCGAACCGAGCGTTGGCTGGAAGTGGCGCGGGTGTAGGGGCGCTTGTCTTTTCCGGTAAACACGTCTTTGAACTGCACCATGCCGCTGTTGGTGAACAGCAGGGTGGGGTCGTTGCCCGGCACCAGGCTGCTGGAAGGCACAATGGTGTGGCCCTTGCTGGCAAAGAAATCAAGAAACTTTTCGCGAATGTCAGCGACTTTCATGTTGGGGCTACCTTCCTGAATAAAGCGGGGTGCGGTTTTTGGTTTAACCCTCGATTATAAGGTCATTCGATCGGTAAAAATCCCTTTCACACCCAAGGCTTGCAGCGTTTTCGCCTGTTCGGCGTCGTTCACCGTGTAAACCCGAACCACCCGCCCTGTGGTGTGGATGCGGCGCAATGCGGTGGGCTCGGCTCCGCTCCAGTGCAAATGAATGGCACTGGCTTGCAGCGCATCGGCGCGCAACACCCAGTTATCGGGCAGTTGCTCATAAAGCAAAGCAAGGTCGTACCCTTTCAAGGGCAACAGGCTTGCATGGTAGAAGCTGGAAAACACCCAGTTGCTGCGCATGTGTTCTTGCTGGTCAAGTGGAAATGCCTCAACAGCAGCACGCACAGCCCGCCCCAGAGCAATAGCATTGCGCGGGTTTGTTGCTTTCAACTCCACATTGGCCTGCATACCGTGTTTCAAACAAAACTCGATGGTTTGTGACAGGCTGGGTATTGGTTCACCTTGCACGGCATAGTGCCGAAGGTCGCGGGCGCGCAGGCTATCGAACCGGGTCAGCGAATCGGTGGCGGCCATGGCAGGGTCAATCGATCGAGCACACCGCCCCATCACCCAGTCGTGGTGAATCATGGGCACGCCGTCCGCAGTCAACATGACATCGAACTCCACTGCCTTAAAACCTGCATCTACTGCAATTTTGAAACCTTTTAGAGTGTTCTCAAGTTCGCCTTTGCCACTACCTCGGTGGGCCCACCATTGCATCGCCATATTGCCTCTGTGATTTACATGTTTTGCCCTAGACCTGGCTTGGTCAAAAGGCAATTAATCCGGAATTGTATTTAATTTCAGGAACTTCTGATTAAAAAACCGAGTCACCTATAGATTATGCCCTTAAGGAAGACCCGCCTTGAAATGATCGGCGTAGTCCATTAGGGTAAATAAGGGAATTCGTAATCCAATCACAGGGAGAACAATGTCCGCGTTCTGGCAAAACACGATCAGCCAGGCGATAAGTTTCAGACGTGAACTACACTGCGAACCTGAACTGAGCTGGCACGAAACACGCACGGCGCAAAAAATTCGCAAGGCGCTTGGCGATTTGAACATTGACTGGTCCCCATGCGCGGGCACCGGCACCCTTGCGCGCCTGAACACCGCAGCCAAATCAGCCAGCGCCCCCCACATTGCCCTGCGCGGCGACATTGATGCCCTGCCGATTCAAGAACAAACCGGAAAAAGCTGGGCTTCGCGCCAAATGGGTTGCATGCATGCCTGCGGGCATGACGGCCACACCGCAGTGTTGCTGGCCGCAGCCCGATACCTGAAAAGTGTTGAATACCAATTGCCTGGCCCCGTTACCCTGATATTTCAGCCAGCCGAAGAAGGTGGCCACGGTGCCCTGCGCATGATTGAAGCGGGTGCACTGCAAGGCATTGACGAAATTTACGGCTGGCACAATTGGCCCGCAATACCCCAAGGCAAACTGGTGTGCCCCGATGGCATTGTGATGTGCGGCAACGGCACCTTTGAAATTACAGTGACCGGCCAGGGCGGCCACGCCAGCCAGCCCGAATTGTGCCGCGACCCTGTGCTTGCAGGCAGTGCCATGGTGCAGGCCCTGCAACAAGTGGTGGCGCGCAGGTTGGCGCCCCAACAGGCGGCTGTTCTCAGCGTAACTTCGTTTAATGCGCCCAGCGGGCTTACCGTAATTCCGCAACAGGCCGTGTTGGGCGGCAGCATTCGCGTGCCCGATGTTGCAACCCGCGATGCAATCAACGCCCTGATCGTGGAGGTTGTTGAACACACGGCACACGCTTACGGCGTGAAAGCGCAAGTGAACATTCAACCCCGCTACAACGCCACCACTAACCACGCCAAACAAGCCAGCCGGGTTCGCGCAGCATGGCTTGACCTGGCTGGCGTCGACGCTTTGGATACACCAATTCGCGTGCCAATCATGGCCTCTGAAGATTTCAGCTATTACCTGGAAGAAATTCCGGGCGCATTTGCTTTGGTAGGCGCTGGCATTGCCGGCGAGCAAGCCTACCCCTGCCACAGCCCATTTTACGATTTCAACGATGCGTTGATCGAACCAGTCACCCGCCTTTACGCGCGGCTGGTGGGCGCCCCCCGACCAACACAATAAAAAGGAGTGATGTCAATGAATATGCAAACTTTTGAGCGACGAGAAAGCGATGTTCGCGGCTACAGCCGCACTTACCCAGTGGTGTTCGACAAAGCGTACAACGCCCGCCAAACCGATGAAAGCGGCAAGGAATACATCGACTTTTTTGCGGGCGCGGGCGTGCTGAATTTTGGGCACAACAACGAGCGCATGCAAAAAGCGGTGGTTGAATACATTCAATCCAATGGCGTTACCCACAGCCTGGACATGGCCACAGTGGCCAAACGCGCTTTCATTGAAAAGTTCGAGGATGTGGTATTAAAGCCGCGCAACATGCCGCACAAAATGCAGTTCATGGGCCCAACGGGTACCAATTCGGTTGAAGCCGCCTTGAAAATTGCACGCCGGGTAACCGGCCGCCAGCAAATTGTGTCGTTCTCGCATGGTTTTCACGGCATGACGCTGGGCGCGCTGGCTTGCACGGCCAATGCTTATTTCCGTGGTGCTGCGGGCGTGCCCCTTCAGCATGTAACCCACCAGGCTTTTGGTTGTGAAACTTTGTGCAAAGGCTGCACATTGGGTTGTGGCGAAGAAAGCATTCAGCGCATGCGCGCATTGTATGCCGACACATCCAGCGGCGTAGCACCGCCCGCCGCCTTCCTGATTGAAACCATTCAGGCCGAAGGTGGCGTAAAAGTAGCTTCCAAAGAATGGCTGCAACAACTACAGGCATTGGCCAAAGACGTGGGCGCACTGCTGATCATCGACGACATTCAGGTTGGTTGTGGCCGCACTGGCACTTATTTCAGTTTTGATGAACTGGGCCTTGACCCCGACATTGTGTGCCTGGCCAAAGGCGTGGGCGGCTGGGGCACCCCCATGGCCCTGAATCTGGTGAAACCGGAAATTGACAAGCACTGGGCGCCGGGTGAGCACACTGGCACATTCCGTGGGCAAAATTTGTCGTTCGTGGCCGGGCGCGAGGCTTTGACCTACTTTGAAAACGATGAATTGATGAACGAAGTAAAACGCAAGGCCAAGGTAATGCATGCGGCCATGCAAACTTTGGTGAAACGTCACCCTGCACTTGAATTGACAGGCAAGGGCATGATTTTGGGTTTGAATGTGGGCAGCACGGAAGTGTCCAAAGCCATCGTAAACCAGTGTTTCGAAAACGGGCTGATGATCGCGGGTTGCGGCACAGGTGGCCGCGTTGTGAAACTGATTCCGCCACTGACCATTCCTGATTCAGACCTTGAACAGGGCTTAAGCACCCTGATTAAAGCCGTGGACATGGCCATGGAGGCAGCATGAAAAAACGCGACGACATGACTTTTCCTTTCGAGGAATACGAACGCCGCATTTCCGAATTGCGCACTCGAATTGCGCAACGCAGGCTGGATGCGGTGGTCATTACCGACCCCGAAAACATCATGTACCTGACGGACTACCAAACCACCGGGTACTCATTTTTTCAGGCACTGGTGGTACCGCTGGAAGACGAACCATTCATGATTACGCGGGCACTGGAAGAGTCAAACGTGTTTGCGCGCACCTGGGTTGAGCAATCGCGCCCCTACCCCGACACTGGCGACGCCATTCAAATGTTGCTGGACGCACTGCGCGAATTTCGACTGGATGACAAACGGATTGGCTACGAACGCAACAGCTACTTCTTTCCGGCCTATCAACAAGACTTCGTTCACACGCGGCTAAGCAAAGGCAAATTGCTAGACTGTTTCGGCATTGTGGAGCAAGGCCGCTTGCGCAAATCACAAGTAGAAATTGAGCTGATGCGCAAAGCTGCATACGCAACCGAGGCGGGCATGAAAGCCGGCCTTGAAGCCTGTGCTGCGGGAGTCAGCGAAAACGACATTGGTGCAGCCATTTCATCGGCCATGTTCAAAGCCGGGGGCGAACCGCCCGCCGTAATGCCTTATGTCACCAGCGGGCCGCGCAGCATGATCGGCCACGCCACCTGGGAAGGCCGCGTGGTGCAACCTGGAGAACATGTGTTTCTGGAAGTGGGTGGGTGCTACCGCCGCTACCACACCGCCATGATGCGCACTGCGGTGCTGAGCGAGCTAAGTGATTCCATGTACAAAGCGCAGGAAACCATGAAGCATGCGCTGGACGCAGTGCACGAGTATTTTCAACCAGGCATGACCGTTTCAGATGCCGATAACCTGATTCGCAACATCATCACCTACAACGATGTGGGTGCGCGGCTGATTACCCGCTCAGGCTATTCGATTGGCATCGCCTTTCCGCCCAGCTGGGATGAAGGCTACATCATGAGTCTGAAGCAGGGTGAGTCTTCCATACTCGAAGAAGGTATGACCTTTCACATTATTCCATGGATGTGGGGTGTGGATGGCGACAAAACCTGTGGCATTTCAGACACCATCATCATCACGAATAACGGTTGCGAATCATTCTTCTCCCTCGACAAGGATTTCACTGTGAAGCCCGAGCAAAAAGTGCACACACTCAGCGCGGTGAACACGCCAGCGTCCAGGAAGAAAGCCACCGCCCCAACAGAACACAATCCGCAGGAGGACCAAGCCGTATGACCACTGCCATGCTGGTTTCAATCAACCCGTTCACGGGTGAAAAAATTGCCGAACACGCCGCCTTGCAGGGCGAACAAATTACCGCACAAATCGGGCTGGCCGCCGCAGCTTTTCCTGCCTGGGCGGCAAAGTCGCATGCCGAACGCGGCAAGGTAATGCATGCCGTGGCTGCGCAATTGCGCAAACAAAAAAGCTGGCTCGCCGAGTTAATGGCCCTTGAAATGGGCAAGCCCGTGAAAGAAGGTGGCCCCGAAGTTGAGAAAGCTGCCACCTGCTGTGAATACTATGCCGAACATGCCAACAGACATTTGGCTGACGAATGGCTGGCATCCGATGCATCTGAAAGCTATGTGAAATACCAGCCACTGGGCACACTGCTGGGCATACTGCCCTGGAATGCGCCCGCCTGGCTTGCTTTTCGCTACCTTGCCCCAGCCCTGATGGCAGGCAACACCTGCGTAATGAAACACGACCCCAATGTGCCAGCCACCGCCCAGGCACTCGCCGATATTTTCAAAGAAGCCAGTGCGCCAGCCGGTATTGTTGTGAACCTGCCCGCGCGCACAGAACATGTAGAGCAGGCCATTCGCGACCCACGAATCATGGCTGTCAGCTTTACGGGTTCCAGCGCGGCCGGCCGCAAAGTGGCAGCAATTGCCGCTTCTGAACTGAAACCCGCCGTGCTGGAACTGGGCGGTTCAGACCCCTGCATTGTGCTGGCCGACGCCGACCTTGAACGCGCGGCCGACATTGTGGTGCTGTCACGCACCATCAACGCGGGCCAAAGCTGCATTGCCGCAAAACGCATACTGATTGAAGCCAAGGTGTATGAAGAATTCACCACATTGCTGAGAGTGCGCTTGAGCAAACTGAAGATGGGCAGCCCGCTAGACGCCACCACCGACATCGGCCCAATTGCGCGAAAAGACTTGCGCGAGAACCTTCACCGACAAGTACAACAAACGATTGCCGAAGGTGCCAGCTGCCTGCTGGGCGGCGAATTACCGTCTGCGCCAGGCTTTCACTACCCGCCCACATTGCTCGCCGATGTAAAACCGGGCATGTGCGCATTTGAAGAAGAAACCTTCGGGCCCGTGATGGCCGTGATGTCGATAGAAAATATTGATGAAGCACTGGCCGTGGCCAACAACACAAACTACGGTTTGGGATCTAGTATATGGACTGCCAGCACCAGCAAAGCCATGCGCGCAGTCAATGAACTGCAGGCCGGGCAAGTTGCAGTAAACGGCATTGTAAAAACCGACCCCCGATTGCCCAGTGGTGGCATCAAGCAATCAGGTTACGGCCGGGAGCTTGGGCCACACGGCATACGCGAATTTGTCAACGCCAAGCAGGTCTGGATTAAATAAAGGCAATCGAGGAGACAAATAAAAATGATTAAAGTCAGTGTGATGTACCCAAACAAAGCGGGCGCGAAATTCAACCACGAGTATTACCGAGACAGCCACATGCCACTTGTGAAAAGCAAAATGGGCTCGGCCCTTCTTTATTACACCGTGGACAAGGGGCTGGCAGGGGGCGCGCCCGGCGAAGGCCCCACCTACCTGGCCATGTGCCACCTGTTCTGCGATTCAGTCGAAAGTTTTCAAAGCGCTTTTGGCCCACACGCCAGCACCATCATGGCCGACATTCCAAACTACACGGATCTGCAACCTGTTCTGCAAATCAGCGATGTGGTGGTTGGGAAACCCTAAGCAGGCTTCGGAAATTTCGCAATAATCCGGTCAAACTGACTGGCAAAGGTTTTGCGGTCTGCCTGGCTGTAGGCGGGCGGACCACCCGTGTCTATCCCGCTTGCACGCATGGTGTCCATGAAATCGCGCATTGTGTGCAAAGCCTTGATATTTTCCATGCTGAACAATTCACCACGCGGGCTTAACACCTGCGCACCCTTGTCCACCAATTGGGCCGCCAGCGGAATGTCGCTGGTAATCACCAAGTGCCCGGCTTCCACGCGGCGCACAATTTCATCGTCGGCTTCGTCGAACCCCCGCGGCACTTGCAACATTTTGATGAACCTGGAAGGCGGCGTGCGAATGTACTGGTTCGCCACCAGCGTGGTTTCTATCCCGGTGCGGTCAGCCGCACGGAAAATGATTTCCTTCACAGCGACAGGGCAAGCGTCGGCGTCAACCCAGATTTTCATTCCTTTGTTTCCCCTGCTTACTAGATCAACGTAAACACGAATGATACTAGTACCTTCGCATAATCGCCAAAGTAGCCTTGGTTCGAAGCTCCACGGCCAAAATTGACGCCGATGGACCCAAAACCTAGGGATGATCCGAAGCGCATTAACAAAACGAATCCGATACAGTTTCCTCAAGAATTAAAACTTTCTTCAGGTGGGTATATGGGTTTCAAAGTTGCGTTTCTGGGTTTGGGCGTTATGGGTTATCCAATGGCAGGGCATTTGGCAAAGGCAGGTCACGAAGTGACCGTGTACAACCGCAGCTCGGCAAAGGCAGAAAAATGGGTTGCACAGCACGGCGGCAAAATCGCCACCACGCCTGAAAAAGCGGCAGCCAACCAGGATTTCGTCTTCGCCTGCGTGGGCAATGACGATGATCTGCGACAAATTTGCACTGGTATCCATGGTGCGTTCCATGGCATGAAGCCCGGTGCGGTATTCATTGACCACACCACCGCCAGCGCAAAAATTGCGCGTGAATTGTTTGAACATGCCAAGGATGCGGGCTTCGGTTTCATCGACGCCCCGGTATCAGGTGGGCAGGCTGGCGCGGAAAATGGCCAACTGACCGTGATGTGTGGGGGAACACATGCTGACTTCGAGCAATCCAAAGACGTAATTGCAGCATTCGCCAAGGCTGTGACCCTGATGGGCGACGCTGGTGCGGGGCAATTGACCAAAATGGTGAATCAGGTTTGTATCGCTGGCTTGCTGCAAGGGTTGGCAGAGGCACTGAAGTTCGGCATGAATGCGGGGCTGGACGTGAACAAGGCCCTCGACGTGATTGGTAAGGGAGCGGCCCAAAGCTGGCAAATGGACAACCGTGGAAAAACCATGGTGGAGGGGAAATTCGATTTTGGATTTGCAGTAGACTGGATGCGCAAAGACCTGAGCCTGGTGCTTGAAGAAGCCCGCCGCAATGGTTCCCAGCTACCGGTGACCGCGCTGGTTGACCAATTCTATGCGGAAGTACAAGGCATGGGTGGCAACCGCTGGGACACCTCCAGCCTGATCAAACGTTTGTAACGGCTGCTGTAACGATCACCCGCGACTTGGGGCGTGGGTTTGGCGCTCTTGGGCGCCGTCTTTTTTTCTGGCGGGCGCAAACAAACAAGCAAAAAAAGGAGTAACAACATGAGCACAAGCACAGGAAAAATTGTTCGCTTTTACAATCCAGGCGCACCCGATGTACTGAAAATGGAAGACATCGAGGTGAACCCTCCCAAAGCGGGCGAAGTACAAATTGAACACAAAGCGATTGGACTGAATTTCATCGAAGTGTATTGGCGCACCGGTGTTTACCCACAACCCCTGCCCTGCTGCCCAGGCACCGAAGGCGCAGGCATTGTGCGCGCGGTTGGCGAAGGCGTTACCGACCTGAAAGTGGGTGATCGCGTGGCTTATGGCTCAGGGCCTGTAGGCTCGTATTGCACTGTGCGCAACATGCCCGCGCACCCTTTGGTGAAAATTCCGGACGCCATTGATTTCGACACCGCAGCAGCAATGATGTTGAAAGGCTTCACAGCCCAGTACCTGCTACGCCGCGTCTACAAGGTTCAGGCCGGCGAAACCATTCTGTTCCACGCGGCCGCCGGTGGTGTAGGCACCATTGCCACGCAGTGGGCCAAGTCGCTGGGTGTGCGTGTTATCGGCACCGTATCAACACACGAAAAAGCGGAACTGGCCAGGGCCAATGGCTGTGCGGAAGTAATTGTGACCAGCGAAGAAAATGTGGTTAAACGCGTGAAAGAACTGACCGACGGCAAGGGCGTGCCTGTCGTTTACGACAGCGTGGGCAAAGCCACCTTCGTGGAATCACTGGACTGTTTGAAACCGCGCGGCATGATGGTCAGCTTTGGCAATGCCAGTGGCAAAGTTGACCCTGTTCCCCTTCAATGGCTGGTAGAACGCGGCTCGCTGGTGCTTACACGCCCCACCGTGGCTTCCTTCACGGTGGACAAATCTGAGATGCTGGAAAGCGCTGCAGAAATGTTTGGCGTAGTGGCCAGCGGTGCAGTCAAAATACAGATCAACCAGCGCTTTGCGCTGGCCGATGTGGTGAAAGCACACACCGAACTGGAAAACCGCCGCACCACCGGCAGCACGGTACTGATTCCTTGACAAAGCCAACCTAGAGCGCAACATGACCAGTCTGCTTCGCAGGCTGGGATGCGCTTTTTGAAGTAGCCGCGGTATTTCGGGAATTCGCAGTTTTAACAGTGTAAATTTTCAACGACACACTGTGTTGCAACTCACCTTCCCGAACCCGGTCAATGAAGTGCCGGGACACCACATGGTCTTTTGACAGCCACATGAACCCGTCTGGGCCCACAAAATCGCGGGATAAAACCAAGCCTTCGTACAAATCCTCGCCATGCATAATTTTTTCATGCGCTTTTTCAGCAACCCTCAGCTTTTCAAGCGCTGCAGGCAGCACAGCGATCACAGCCGGGTCATAGCGCTTTCCTGAAGCGCCCACCAGAAAAGCCTGTGCTTGCTGATCATCAAACTCCTTGGCAGCAAGCCAGCCCATCTGCAACTCGTCGTAATCTTCTGACACCGCGAGAATTCTGGCCCCCAAAGGAATGCTTTCATCGGCCAACCCATCCGGGAAACCTTGCCCGTCATAGCGTTCATGGTGGTGCCGTATAATCGCTGCAACCCGCGTCATTTCTGACAAGCCCTGAAACGCCCACTGCCCCTTCATCGGATGCTTCATCAGGGCAACCCGGCATTCGCCGTCCAGCGAAACAAGGGGTTTGAACAAGGTATCGTCTTTCAGCCCCAGCTTGCCAATGTCATGCAGCAACCCTGCCACATAAATGTCTTGCAAGGCGTCGTCGCCACAGTGCATTTCCTTGGCCATTAAACGGGCCAGCTCGGCAACCCGCAAACCATGGGCCACCAACATTGGGGACCGCAATTCCATCAGATTGGAGAAGGATTTGACCGCGCTGAGATACTGCATCTTGATGTCGCGGTGGGCTTGGTCAAGCATCAATTGGACTTGGTAAATTTCCTTTTGCTGAGAATCCACCGTCTTTTCCAGCTTGCTGTTGGCGAGCTGGAAATCATGTACCTGCGTGGCCAATTGATCCGCAAGCGCCTGGGCTGTAGCCCGCGCCTGCTCTAACAGCAACAGTTGTTCTTCGGCACTTTTGTCAGCTTCCATGGTTTCCTCACCCAGCTACGGGAGTTAACGGCACAGCTGGAGGCATTCTGAAGTACTTTACCCCTCAAAATGAGGTGTATATTCACCGATTGGAAACAACCAAATTAAAGCGAGCACCCACTTACCCATGAACAAACGTGCCCTTGTTTACCTGGGCCTTGCCAGTGCCACGCTGGCTGGGGCTTACCTTTACATTCAAACCACACAAAGTACACCTTCTGTGCCAGACACAGGGCAAGGTGATGCAGCACAGGCCTTGCAATCCTTGTCTATTGTTGACGGTAAGTTGACCACGGGCTCGTTTCACATCCAAGTCCCCAAAGGCCAGCGCATTCAGTTTCTGGTTTACTCCAATGAAACGGACTCACTGATTGTGCAAGGGCTGGACGCACGCATCCCCCTGCCCGGCAATGAAACAACCCTCATTACCCTCAAGGCCAACACCGCGGGCACTCACACCATTGAACTGGATCTGGCCGGCACCACCATCGGAGCGATCGAAGTTCTTGCAAATTAAAGCTACACCATGACATTGGTGATATTGATCAGCCTGGCGGCCTTCGTCACATCCAGCATTACTGCCGCCATGGGTGTGGGCGGAGGCGTTGTATTGCTGGCCTTGATGGCGCAATTCGTGCCCCCGGCGCTGTTAATTCCACTGCATGGTGCAGCACAGCTGATGTCCAACACCAACCGGGTACTGGTGCAACGCAAGCACATTAACTGGGCTTACATCAGACCATTTCTGCTTGGTGCGCTTGCCGGTGGTGCCTTGATCACACCGCTGGCACGGTACATTCCTGTTCCGGTGGGACAGCTTTTGCTGGGCCTTTTCATCCTGCTGGCCACCTGGAAAGCCGCATGGCTGAACCTAAGCCAATGGCACCCGGCCGCATCGGGTGGCGTTACCACTGGCTTAAGCCTGGTGTTGGGTGCCACAGGCCCTTTGGTCATGTCGGTCATGCCAAAGAACAAATGGGAACGCCACATGGTGGTGGGCACACACGGCATGGCCATGACCATTCAACACGGCATCAAGGTCATTGCCTTTGCCAGCCTCGATGTCAGCTTGATTGCCTACTGGCCCCTGCTGCTGGGCATCGGCATTGCCACACTGGGGGGCAACCTGTTTGGCGCGAAACTGCTGACCCGTGTACCCGAGCACCAGTTCAAAACGCTGCTCGACTGGCTGCTGACCGCACTTGCACTGCGGCTGAGCTGGCAAGGGTTCTCCGCATTGGTTTTCTGATTTACTAACCATTTCGGGTTCCCATTGAACAGGGATGTCAAACCGCACCACGCACGGCACACTTGGATTTGTCTATCAAAATCCGCTTGCGCAGGGGAAATGTATGCCGTTCAAATCCATTCTTGATTCACTCACGTTACCCAAAAAGTGCGCATTAATTGCACTGCCATTGCTGGTCGCATTTGGTTTTCTGTTCCAACAGATGTATGCCCAAATCAACACGCTGATAGGCTCTTCAGAAAACGAATTGCGAGGCGCCATTGCCCTGGAAAAAATCAATCCCGCTTTTCAGCGCATTCTTGTTGACCGTGCTCAAAAACAATCTGAATCGATTGGTCAAGCCAGTGAAACCCTGAAAAAACTGAAGGCAGACCTGCCAGAAAGCTGGTCCAACACCAAAACCAACATCGACAAAATCGTCGAACTGCTTCCCGCGGCATTGTCGAAACAAGCAACGCCAGCCCAGTCCGAAGCGCTGGGCAATCAAATGGTAACTTTGGTTCGCCAGCTTGCCGATGAAAGTGAACTGACCCTGGACCCCTACCTGCCCACTTACTACATGATGAGCCCAATGGCCTTTCAGCTGCCTGGTGTCATGGAATACCTTGCAGACCTTGAAGGAAAGTTGCGCATTCAAGACAGCGATGTTGCAGGCACTTTGAGTTTTGCCCGCTCACGAATTGGCACTTTGAACAGAGCGCTGGAGGAAATTCGGGAGGCCACGGAGAAATCGGCAGCGGCCGGGGGAAATATGTCTGCCGATGTACGCAAACACGTTGACATCATCGACAGTCGTCTGAAATCAATCCAGGCGTGGGTACAGACCGAATCTGCCAAAGACCACACCACCGAAAAACTGGATGGTTCAGCCGACACAGTGCGTTTGCTCAGTGAAACCACCAGCAGCAGCTTTCAGCTAAGCAATGAATTAAACAAGGCGCTTCAAACCGAACTTGTTACACGCATTTCCAGCATGAATGCCGACTTGGTTAAGGCAGGCGTGGGCTCACTGGCTGTGTTGCTGGTGGCGTTTGCTTTGGGCTTTGTGGTGTTTCGCGACACCAATGTAGAAATTGCGCAAATTCTGGCCCATGCAAAAATAATCGGCCTGGGCGATTTGTCCAAACCCGTTCACAGCAAAGGCAACAACGAAATCAGCAAAATACGCGCTGCACTTGAACACATTCGTCAGAAACAAACAGGTTTGGTCGGCGAAGTAAAAGACGCGTCAAGCCGCATGGCCGAAACCATACATTCATTGGTCACCGCAGCATCACAAGTGAAAACCAGCGCTCAGGAACAAACTGACTCAGCCTCGGCCGTGGCTGCATCGGTGGAAGAGCTGACCGTATCGATCAGCCAAGTACACACCCATGCCAACCAAGCCCTGGGCTTGTCGAGTCAGGCTGGCCAATCGTCCATTCAAGGCCGGGAAAGTGTAAAGCAGGCGCGCCTGGCCATGGACGAAATTGGGACCGCATCCGGCAACCTGGCGCAAAGCATTAATAACCTGGGGCTACAGTCGGACAACATTTCCAGCATCATTCAGGTGATCCATTCAATTGCCGATCAAACCAACTTGCTGGCCTTGAATGCAGCAATTGAAGCTGCTCGTGCTGGTGAACAAGGCCGAGGGTTTGCCGTGGTGGCCGACGAAGTTCGCAAACTGGCCGAAAAAACCGCAGAATCCACAAAAAGCATTTCTGCACTGATTGCAAACATTCAAGAGGAAACGAGATCTGCAGTTGCACAGGTCAATGGATGGACGGGAATGATCAATTCCGGGCAACAATCTTCGCTTGGTGCAGACCAGCAAATGGAGGCAATCAACAGCCAGACAGGTGATGCAGAGCGGGCAGTCAATGAAATCACTGAAGCCCTGAAAGAACAAAGCTCCGCTTCCACCCTGATTGCCCAGCAAGTGGAAAAAATAGCCCGGATGACCGAAGAAACCCAAGGCGTTGCCCAAGAGGTAAATCAGGTAATTGCAGCACTGCAAAGCCTGTCAAACCAGATGGACACCGTCATGGGAAAATTCAAGATCGAACAGCAGGCCTGATCAATCGATCCGCTCGACCCTGACCTTCTCCTGAAGCAGGATCGAGCTTAAGAAGGTGGCAAACGGCGAATACAGCAGTGCCGCAAGCACAGCCCACCAGAAACCGCTGACCTGGAAACCATCAAGAATTGAGCCCACCCAGTAAAACATCAAGCCGTTCAGGATGAAATAAAACAAGCCCAGTGTCAGCACGGTCAGCGGCAGGGTCAAAATCAGCAAGATCGGCTTGACCACCGTATTCACCAAACCCAAAATGAGAGCGGCCCACAAAGCAGCCCAAAACCCTTCAACCACAACACCTGGCAGCAAATACGCCACAGCCATCAAGGCCACAGCATGTAGAACCCAGCTTAACAAGAGTTTCAAATCCAATTCCTCCACGTTCTAAAACCGGTGATGTACAATCTTTTTCGACTGTGTGTCGACCGTTGCCAAACTAACACATTTCACCAAACCACATGAACAAACCACGGGAATTTCAGAATGGATGTTAGTTCACGCCTTGTGTCGCGCAGCTGCCCTTTTTGCCAGACCGACGCAGAAAATGCCAAAACGCTGGGTTATGGCAACACTGAATGGCCGATGATTGAATGCAACAACTGCCAGTTTGTGTACCTGAAGTGCGCACCGGTGTATGAAAGGCTGAGCGAAGAATTTGCGTGGGAAAAAACATCGGAAACGGAACGCCAGGTGCGTGAAGAGCGCGAACCGGTTAAACAAGGCCTGAGCCGCGCGTTTAAACATTTTCGCCAAAAAGTCCTAAAACGCAACAAACTGCCAGAATTGATCGAGAAATACATTCCAGACGGGCGTGTACTCGATATTGGTTGTGCCGCAGGCGGCCTGCTGGCAACCCTGCCTGCCAAATATCAGCCACACGGCATTGAAGTGTCCAAAGCCCTTGCGCAGGCTGCCAGCGAGGTTGTGGAGCCAAGAGGTGGCAGCATCATGCACGACAACGCGTTCAACGGCATTCAAAAACTACCCGACAATCACTTTGCAGGCGTGTTGATGAGCGCATTTCTGGAACATGAAGTGGAACCCGACGGCTTGCTAAAAGGTGTGGCCAAGGTATTGCAGCCAGGCGGTGTTGTCATCATCAAAGTGCCCAACTACGGCTCATGGAACCGAAAAATTCGTGCTGAAAAATGGTGCGGTTTTCGCCTGCCCGATCACGTGAACTACTTCACACCGAGCAATCTGGAAGCACTGGTGACCCGCCATGGCTTGAAAGTGGTTCAGTTTGGCCTGGCTGACCGCCAACCCACCAGCGACAACATGTGGATTGTGGCCGCCAAATAAGCTGAACTCTAGCCCTGCTCAGGCTTGATCAGCTTGTTCAACAAAAGCATCAATTCATCAGGCTGAAGTGGTTTGTGCAACACTGCACTCATGCCTGCCTGCAGTGCACGTTTCTCGTCTTCGGGGCTTACTTCACCCGTCAAGCCAATCACTGGCAAGTCTGCATTGAAGGAATGCTTGCGCAATTCGCGCGTTGCTTCCAGACCGTCCATCAATGGCATCTGAACATCCATCACCACTGCGTTGAATCCATGGCCAAACTGCAACAGGTAAGACAAAGCCTCCAGGCCATTGTAGGCTTTGGTGATGTTGGCCTGCTTACGGCTCAATATGCCTTCCAGCACCTTCAAGTTCAACTCGCTGTCATCAACGATCAGCAAATTCAGCTTGCCCATTTCGGCATTCGAAAAATCCGTTCTATCCATCAAATGTGAATGTGAACCTATAAACATGCTTTGAAGCTGTAACGGCGTCAGGGGTTTCACATAGATGGCAGTAAACACCTCACTGATTTTCTGGCTCAGCAAACGCGGGGGGTCATCGCCGCGTAGCAATACCGCACACGGCACCCCGTGTACACCCATTGATTTCACGAACTCCAGCCAGACCAGTCGTTCGATCGGCCCGCGGGGAAAGTCCAGCAAAACCCCAATCGACTTGCCTCCACCCTGCACCCACTGAAATGCTTGCTTCAAATTGGGCATGGCTTCGAAGTTGCGCCCTACCAAAGAGGCCGCATTGCTCATCGCCTGTATCAACATTGGATTTTCTGAAACAAATAGCAGGGTATTCTTTGATTCTTCCTGAACCTGAACCTCGGTCGTGGTGACCGTTTCAAATTCCATATCAGCCCAAAATGTGCTGCCCTGCCCCAGTTCGCTGCTAAAACCCAAGCTTCCATTCATCATCTCTACCAGCTTTTTGATCAAACTCAAGCCCAGGCCAGAACCACCAAATTCACGCGCCACCGAAACATCAGCCTGATGAAATTGGCGAAACAGATTCGCTTGCCCCTGAGGGGAAATGCCCACACCGGTGTCTTGCACCTGAACACGCAAACGACACACACCATCTATGTTGGACAACACATGGATAGACAGGTGCACATAGCCAATTTGCGTAAACTTGATTGCATTGCCAACCAGATTCACCACAATTTGCCTGAAACGAAGCTCATCGCCCACCAGCTCAAGGGGCATGCCTGCCGACGGGTCGATGATCAATTCGATGGGTTTGTTGGCTGCGGCCCCGGTCATGATGCCCGACACCTTGTCGAAAAATTCCAAAGTGGAAAACACCCTGGACTCCAGCTCCATGTTACCGGCTTCGATCTTGGAAATATCCAGCACGTCACTGACCAAATCAATCAGGTTACGCGACGTTTTCTCCAGGCTATCCAACAGCAACCTCTGGTTGCCTGACACTGACGAGTCTTTCAACAAATACGTCAAACCAACAATCCCGTTCAGCGGTGTGCGAATTTCATGGCTCATATTCGACAGAAACTCAGTCTTCGCCTGACTGGCCATTTCAACCCGCGAATTGGCCTCACGAAGCCGTTTATTTTTATGCGCAAGATTGTGCGCCATCTGGTTCACAGCCCGCGCCACATCGCCCAGTTCATCGTGTGTATTTACATCACACACCGCGTTTTCATCACCATGCCGAATTGCATCTGCCGTGCGCTTGAGCTTGACCAAAGGGTTCAACACGCCCAGGCGCATCAGCACAACCAACATGGTAATCACCACCACAAAACTGCCCAGCCCAATAAATTCCAGCAAGGTCAACCCCTTCAGGTTATTGGCCTGATTCTGGTTCACTTGCGCAGCCCACCGATAACCCAACTCCGAGATCATCAAGGTTTCCGTAATCAGGCGCTCAACAATCAAACTTTGTCGACGCTCCAGAAAGTCGGGATTGATGTTGCCGGATAGATCACCGCGGTTCAATTCATTGAAGATTGGCTTCAATTCTGCCAGGCTTTCGTGAATGTCGTTTAGTTCCTGAGGGCGAAGAAATGAGAGAGACGTGGACGCCAGCAGGCCCTCCAGTTCTTGATGGGTGCTGAACCAAGCCTCCGCGACCGAGGCAGATTTGAACAACACATATTCCTGGGTCAACACCAACAGGCTTGAAGACAGGCGGGTAATGGTCTGCGCTTTTTCTGTGCGATCCAGCCCTTTGAACTGCTCGCTGAGAACGAACAAATTACCCAAGACCAAAACAATCGCGCAAACCACCGTGCTGAGCGTAGCCAGATTGATTTTGGTTTCAACGCGCACAGTGCTTCCCTTTTATTGCAGCGACACTGCGCCTGGGTCTACTTTTTTAAGAAAAGACGGGTTCGTCAAGTTACCGTAGTTGGGTTGAAGCAAAGCCTTGCTGACATGCCCCTCACGAATAGCCCAACGCGCTTGCCCTTCCATGGTTCGATACAAGGAGCGATTCAAGCCAAGCCGGAAACGGTAATCATCGAAAACCCTGTCAATCATTGCAATCGGTAATTTAAGCCGCTTGCCAGCCAAAGCCTTTGCCTTGTCCGGATGGGTTTGAATAAACTGCGTACTGTCTTTCAAAGCCAGAATCAGCCGTTCAAGCTCCTGTGGCCTGTTCTTGACCACCGACTGCATCGCGAACAAATTGAATGATTCAGTATACAACTTTGGAATTGGAACCAATTGTACATCACTGCCCAATTCTTGCTGAATTCGGGAAACAAAGGGTTCCCACAGGCTGACCGCATCGACCTCCTTGTTGGCCAAGGCAGTCAGCGCATTCTCAGGCTTGAGTTCCTTGAGCTTTACATTGCCAGGATCTATTCCGTTGTATACCAACACAAGATCCAGCACGTACTGACTGGAAGAACCCTTCACATACCCCAAGGTTTTGTTCGACAACTTGTGGGGAGCATCAATTCGCTCACTGCTTCTAGCCAGCACCTTCACATGGTTGGACGCACTGGCAAAGGTGGTTAGCAAGACAAAATCACTGCGCGTAAAACTGTTAAAAACCATCGGCAATTCCGTTGCCGTTGAAAGCTCAGTCTTCCCATCGAGCATATTTTGAAAACATCGCATGCCACCCAGGCAATTCACGATTTCAACACCGACACCTCGCTTCGCGAAAAACCCCTCCGACTCGGCCACATACACGGGCAGCGACATCAGCGAATCAGACACACCGATGCGCAACGGCGCAGCATAAGCAACCGACGACAGAAAAACTCCGACAAGAAAAACAAAGCGAATCATTCACACTCTCTGCCAATGGTAGAAGCCCCAAAAAGTGTGGGGGGTATTGTTACATAAGAAAAGTAACAACAAGGCTCATTAAAAGCCATCACTTCCATGCATACAATGACAGATCATTCAGCGAGTGTCGTTCGGCAGTCACAGAATGCAGCACACCTTGCTGCACCCTGTTGGCTTGCACAATCAGAAAGCAAAAGTCGCAGTCAAATTCAAACCTTCGGCTTCCACATTGTCACGGTCGTAAAGCATTTCGTAACCCGCACGAATGTTCACATTGCCTGCGGTGTACATCACACCGCCACCGTAGTTCAGGCCACCATCATCGTCGTTTGTATTGAAACCGGGCCCACTGATATTGGCATCAAGAAAGCCGTAGCCCAAGGTGCCGTACAACGAGAACTGATTATTCAATGGGAGTTTGCCCAAAAGATTGGCGCCAATGTAGGAATCGACTTCGGCACGGAATGCGCCCGAGTTCTCTTCGTCCACACCGGTCAACAAACGCCCCTCAATGGCCAGGTTGGGGCTAAGTTCATAGCCGCCCACCACGCCCAGGGTATCCACATCAAGCTCAACACCATTGATGCGGCTGTCGGTGATGGCCAGGCTATTGTATGCGGCACCCAGATAAGGACCTTGCGCAAAGGCGGGGGTGGCCGCGGCTACAGACAATACGGCAACAGAGATTAGTTTTTTCATGGCTGACTTCCTATGTTTGTTATCAATACCATGCACCCCTTGGGAGGGTGCACAATATCCAATAACGCAACGGGAAAGCCATTGGATTACATCAAGCAGCCACAGGCTCCTGGTTCTTGCGCTTCAGGCTTGGCAAGCTGTACTTGAACGCACGGCCCACCACGGTGGAGAACTGCTTGAACAAAGAAGCCTTGTTGTAATGCTGGCCATAACGCTTGCAAATTTCCTGCACTTCAACCGACATTTCGGCGTAACGGTGCGCAGGCACCTCGGGGAACAGGTGGTGTTCAATCTGATGGCTCAGGTTGCCCGACATGATGTGGAACAACTTGCCACCAGTCAGGTTCGATGAACCCTTGAGTTGACGCAAATACCAGTGGGCCTGCGATTCACCTTCGATGATGGACTTGTCGAACACTTCGGAATCTGCGGTGAAGTGTCCACAGAAAATAATCACGAAGGTCCAGTAATTGCGAATGATGTTGGCAATGAAGTTACCCGCCAGCACCGGCAGAAAGAAGGGACCTGCCAACAGCGGGAAGAACACGTAGTCCTTCACAATTTGGCGCCCAGCCTTCTTGAAGGTAGGAATGGCGCGGTCTTTTGTTTCCTTCAGGGTTTTCTCGCCGTTGATTACTTTTTCAAGTTCAAGGGTTTGCAACGCCAACAGGTTTTCAAAGAAAGTGGCCAAAATCACCATCAAAGGCACGTTGGCCAAAAAGCGGGGTTCCCATTTTTGTTCAGGAAACAAACGCAACACGCCATAACCAATGTCATGGTCCTCACCCAACACGTTGGTGTAAGTGTGGTGGCGGTAGTTGTGGCTGTAGCGCCAGTTGTCGGCGGTACACCAAGTGTCCCACTCGTAAGTTTGGCCAGTCAAACGCTTGTTGTTCATGAAGTCGTACTGACCATGCATTACGTTGTGGCCCAACTCCATGTTTTCCAGAATTTTTGACACACCCAAAGTTAGCGTACCCAGAATGAATGCGGGCGGAAAAATGCCAGCCATCAACATTCCGCGGCCAGCAATTTCTGTGTAGCGCACGGCTTTTTCAATCTTGGTGATGTACTTGGCATCGCGCTCGCCCACGTCCGCCAAATGCTTTTGGCGAATCGCTTCAATCTCGGCACCAAACTGTTCCAGTTCAGCGGGGCTCAATTTGCGGTCAACTTTTTTCATGATCAGCTCCAGTATTTTCAGGTTTTGCTTTTACAGGTCCAGTGAAACCGGGCCTTGGGCAGCGTTGATACACAAACGCAGCGCCGTGTTGTTGGTGCCACACACCGATTTGTTCTGCATGTTTTGCGTGGTGCCTGCCAGCTTTTCGCAAGAACAGGTGTTGCAAATGCCCATGCCACAGCCGTGTGGGGGGTTAATGCCCTGCTCTTGCAGCGCCTTCAACAGTGGCTTGTTGTTGGCCACTTCCAGAATGCGATTGCTTTTGGTCAGGGTTACAGTGAATGTTTTTACTTCTGCGTTTTCATCCACGGTCAAAGCCATTGGGGTAAACGACTCTGCATGGAAACTCTTGGGCGTGTCGCCCACAATGCCGCGCAGCGCAGCCATAAAACCATCAGGGCCACAGGCGTACACATCGGTGTTGTCCAAACTACCTGCAACTGCTGCAAACTGTTCTGCGCTTGGGCGGCCAGCCAAATCACCTTCGGCCAGGTTGGCGCCGATTTCCAGCAAACGCACATACTTGAAGTGTTTGTTGGTTTTCTCTTTCAGTGTTGAATCAAACAACACATCATCAGGGTTGCGTGCCCAACTCATCAGCGTGACATCGGCAGGCCAGCCTTGGGCTTCCAGTGTTTCGATCAAACTGATCATGGGGGTAATGCCGCTACCAGCTGCCAACAACAGCATGGTGGGGCGTTGTTGGTTCAGCATGGGTTGAGTGTGTGCAAGGGTCATGTCACCGAATACATCGCCGAGTTCAACCACCGCACCCACTTCCATTTGGTTCACCACGAAGCGCGACACCAAACCGGTTGGGGTTTGCTTGATCGTCAAGCGCACAAGGCCACTTTCTGTGGGTGCGTTGCTGAAACTATAAGAACGAGTGTGCACCACACCGTCAATGGTTATGCTTAAGTTGACGTGTTGGCCGGCCTCAAAACCAGTAAACAGCGCATTGGGCCGCAACCACAGGCTGACTGCATCGGCTGTTTCGCGGTCAATGCGCACCACCTCGGCCAGGCAACGGTCAGCAGATTGCGTGCTACCCGCTTGCTCAAGCCAGAAAGTAACGAACTCCTGACCCAGAATTTTGGAGAGTCCGCGGACTACTTTGTTGCTTAGTTGACTGTTGGTTCTCATTGCGTTTTCCACATTAGTGAACAGATGTGCACCAATGTACATAAAAACGCCTGTTTTTCGCAAGTAATTTTGGCGAAAAAACTAGAATAAAGTCTCAGAAGAGTACAAATGTACACTTATTTTATTTTTTATATTGTTGATTTTATTGAGATTTTTTAAATTAATTGAAAACCTGGAGTTTAGTGAACACTTTTTAATATCTTGGTCACCCCACGGCACCTAACCCTACCCCCTTACGATCAACCTCGACGGGTGATTGGCCACCCGGAAAATGATTAATAGAATCAATATCATATTTCGATCGAGCGATGAACCCATGCTTCGTACACGGCTTAACACACGGCTCAAGGGCTATTCTCTGCTGGAACTTATGATCGCAATAGCGATCGTCGCAGTGTTGATTACCTTGATGGTTCCTCCACTATTCGAACAAATCTACACCGCGCGAGTCGATGCCACAGCCCGTGAACTGGCCGCGTCCGCTCGATTGGCCCGGGCTGAGGCCAGGGCCAGAAATCAGCTTGTCTACATTGGCGCGATCAACAGCAGGTGGGAACAGGGCTGGCGTGTTTGGGTAGACAACGGCAACGAGGTTTTCGACGGCACCGGAGCAGACGTTCTTGTTTACGAAATAAATGAGGCAGCGCAATCAATATTGCTCACCACCAACGAATCTGTTGGGGCGGTGTTCAGGGTTTCAAATTCCGGCTATCTGGAGGCCAAAAGAGCAGACGGCCAATGGAGACCCAGGGAGGCGATTTTCACAGTCTGCGAAAGCCAGTACACAAGGCGTGTGACAGTGAGCCGCCGAATTCACACAACAACTGAAGTGATGCCAAACAATACCTGTGTGCAAGCGAATACTCCGGTAGACCCGCCTGAAGACGGCTAACCACCCTTCCAAGACTAAACCGACCACGCGAGACCACATGAAAACTTATCTGCCAAACAAAAAAAACCGGGGTGCCGCTTTGATAGAGGTGGTGATTGCCAGTTTTCTTTTTGCTATTGGATTTCTCAGCTTAAGTAACTTGCAAATCCAGTCTTTCAAGTCGTCCACCACGGCAGAGTACCGTGCACACGCCTCCATGCTGGCGCTGGACATGATTGAAAGAGTTCGTTCGAGCAAACCATTTGTGGACGATTTCGAGCTTGGCGAAAGAAGAGTCGACGTTGACAAAGTAATTAAGCTGCTTAATAACAAAATGAAGAATGACAAAATTTACGATAAATTGGCTTTAAAAAACCTGCGAGCTTGGCACAATCAAATGAGAAGCTTGCTTCCAAATGGCCGTGGTTGCGTTACTTTTTTAAAACAAAGAAAGGCGATTGCTATAGAAATAATGTGGCGTGATGGAAATGAAACCATTGAGACAGGATATAACTGCGAAACAGAACCAGACCAAGCCGAAAACTATTACAGGTTAATGGGCAAATTATGAATACAATTCGGACAATCAATAAAAATAAAAAAATCGAAGCCTATACACTGATCGAGTTGATGATCTATGTCGCGCTAAGCGCCATTGTGCTGTCTGCCGCATTCACTGGCATATCCAATTTCTACAACAACAACTTCTCTCACAATGCAATGTTTTCAATTCTTGAAAATGCGCGTTTACTACAAGAATCAATTAATCACGAAGTGAAAAAAGCAGGATACAAATATTCCCCCACCACCAATGACTTGATTGACTTTCCCGAAGAATATGGTTTTCAAAAGGGTGAGTCTATCATCCTGAGAAACAACTACATACTTTTTTACCGATTTTATGCTGAACAAAACGATGATTTCATTTCATCTTTTGACTGCACGGGCAGAGACCTTTCGGCAACGCGCAAACTTTACTATGTCCGAATTCGACGCGGTGATGACAAAGTGACTTGCCGACGTTTTACAAGAGATGGCATCAAGAAGAACATGGACGTACTGAACGGACTTGATCCGATAGCTGATACGGTGGTGCTTGCCAGCGGAATAGAAAACCTTACTTTTTGGGCGGGTATAGACAAGGATGATGACGGCTTCGCAGATGTATACGTCAAAGGGGAGAATTTCCTGAGGAGAAATCCAGATGAAAAAGGCGATGTGGTTAGCTTAAGGTACCGGTACGACGTGGTGGCGAGTGATCAGGTTGCGCCGAGCACCAACACAGATCCTGAAAACATGGACTATAGCCAGAAAATGGTGCGCACGCCGTTTGACAGAATAATTTATCTTAGGAACTAGAAAGATGCGCCATATTATTGACAAATCAAACCAGAACAAAGGCTATGCCTTGATTATGGTTTTATTGGCGCTTTTTTTGGGGACAATAGCCAGCGCATCATGGATTAAAAGCAACACCTTGAATGTTCGTGCAACCTCAGGATCGAACGACTACGATATTGCTTACACCGCTGCTGGGCTGGGTGTGGATTATGCCGAGCAATGGCTGACCTCTGAATTTTCTCCGTTTAAACCATTTAATCCGAACATCGATTATCCCAGATACAGAAAGATTGGCATTCATCCAGGTGAAAACAAGGTTAGCCTCAACGACGCAATTAGCCAGAACCGGGCATTTCGTGTTTCCAAAGCTTTCGTGGAATCCAACGGCGGGCAAGCCAACTTTCCCTTGATAACGCAAATTCCATTTGCAGCTCGTGAACCCGTTTTTATTGTCACTTTGGTTAATTATTCCTGCATACCGCCTTTCGAACAGGCACTGGTCAGAATCGTTGCACGGGGAACAGGAATAGACCCAAACACCACTGCACAGATTACCAAGAAGCTGTTACTGAAGGTTCAATGCGACTTCTCTGTTTATTATTAAAGCGTGCAAATGAAATTCATCAAGAAAGGATCACTGATAATGAAGCCGAACAAGATTCTTCGTTGCCTTTTAATCGGTACATTAACATTGAATGCCGTTTTCTCGAACGCAATCGCGGACGTGAAGTTCAAAGGTGACAAGCGATCACAAGGTTCTTTTGTTGGATCGGGGGCTGTTAATGCGCTGCAAATTGGCAATTTGATCGACCTACCTCCCGACACATTTAAAAGGGGCGGAGAGAATTTTTTTTGGTATGCGCCATCGTACTATCAACAAAATCCACCAGTTCCCACAATCAAACGATTTGACGGCGATTTTATTTCTCGACAGTTCAAAAACAGCACTTTTGAAACGGTCAATGACAGCCCAACGGATGTAGCTTGGCAAGCCAAAAACAAGTTGCAGAGTAGAACAAAACCCAGGCTGATCATCACCGGAGATGGTATTTTGCAACCACTTGGTGTTGCTGGAAGGGGATCCTATATTTTTTCGGAAACCAAAATTCCTCCGACACTTCGAGGCAAAATTGATCCAACACCAATCAGAGCCAATCAAATAATCAACTACATGCATGGAAAGACCCCGCCGGGTAATTTCACTGTTCGAACCAGCAAACTGGGGCAGGTGATTAATTCCAACATGATGTACTACGACCACGGCAGAAGCAGACAGGTGGTTTACTTTGGCGCAGACGACGGCATGCTGCACGCAATCAACGCCAACACCGGCGAGGAAGAATTCGCATACATGCCCAGCGCTGTGCTTCCAAATTTGAACATGTTGGTGACTGAACCAGGTTACGACACATCAAAGCGGCCATTGCACACGGTCGACGGAAAAATTGCCATTTACACAGCCAAAGACAATTCCGGCACGAAGCGAACGATTTTGGTCGGCACCTTGGGCAAAGGTTTAAAAGGCTTGTATGCACTTGACATAACCGGGGGCAGCGCAAGCCCCAGTGTGCTTTGGGAACATTTTTCAGGCACTAAAATTGGTCACATCGAAGGCATGGTGGAAATTACCAGAGCCAAGGTTAGGGGTGGTGCCAGGCACATGGTGTTTATCGGAAATGGCTTGGGTTCAATCAGCAACAGCAGCACTTTACTGGGCATCGATCTTTTCAATGGCGACGTAGAACTGTCGTTCGATGTTCCGGCCGGTGGCGAGGAATCACTATTTCGGGGTCTTTATGCCCCATCGCTTACGGACCATGATCTGAGAGGAACGGTGGATATCGCCTACGCCGCAGATTCAAGCGGCAAAATCGTCCGATTCAAGCTGGAAGAACCCGTGGGAAAATCCAATCGCATACAAGTGATTTACAAAACAAAGAACCCAAACCAACAAGTGTTCGTTTCATCAAAACCAGCCGTCATGAGGCACCCCAAAGGCGGCAGCGTGATTAGTTTCGTGACTTCTCGCCAAAACAACGGATCTGTCCCGGAAGTGGTGGGCTTGTGGAGCAAGGGCCTGGAGGACGCTGTTGAAGAACCTGTGTATAAGGACTTCACTACGATAGGCGCCTATTTCAAATCGGATGGGGATGGTGGTCGAGCCTTGGAGGGCAACCCCAATACAATACGGGTGAACTGGAACAACCAGAACATCTGGAGAATTTTCCTTGAACCCGGGGAAGAAATACGGCACCAGGATGCTTTTCAGTTCAATGGCCGCCTTTATTTCTCCAGCAGAAAGAGCAACGGTGCCTATCACCTGAACCGGATTGGCATCATGGACCCCACCTGGTCAGCCTGCGGCAACATAATTTATGCGGCCGAAGGCAACGGCACCTTCAAACAATGTGATGTGGACCAACATTTCGTATCAGAGCTTTATGAGCAACGTTTGCTTGTACAACCCAACATTGTTTTGCTTAATCACACCGCTTTTCGGCCCCGAAAAGTTGAAGAAGTATGGCGCGAGGACTTCCGCAGATGAACAAGAATATTAAGCTTAAAAAAGCTGGACAAGCACACGGTTTCACGTTGATAGAAATAATGATTGTTGTCGCCATCATCGGCGTTTTGGCCACACTCAGCATATTCAACAACAACGACGCGTTGGAAAAAACCTGGTATCGCACCGCCAGGAACGACCTGCTCGAGCTGACCAATTTCCTGGAAAGAGAGTACCTTCGAACAAACAATTACCCCACCTCGACCGTCGTGCTGCCTTTCACGACCAGCCCGAGAGATGATAACGGCGTATACACAATCACCTATAACCCTGCAGCCAATTTAAGGAATTTTACGATCACTGCAGCCCCAATCGACGCGCGAGCCGCCCGATGTGGTGTGATCACCTTAAACAACGTTGGGCAATGGACCACCAATACCGTGTGTGACTAATTGCGCAATGGTGTGGTGATAAAAAAAGGACCTGGATGCGTGTGCTGCATCCAAGTCCTTCGTTTTTTGGTGGGCCTCCCGTGAGTCGAACACGGCACCAACGGATTATGAGTCCGCTGCTCTAACCAAGCATGAGCTAGAGGCCCCTCCTTTTACCTTTCAAACCAACTTATTCGCCTTCCAGGAAGCTTTTCAGCTTGTCTGAACGGCTGGGGTGACGCAGCTTGCGAAGTGCCTTGGCTTCAATTTGACGAATCCGCTCGCGGGTTACGTCAAACTGTTTGCCCACTTCTTCCAGCGTGTGGTCGGTGCTCATTTCAATACCGAAACGCATGCGCAGCACTTTGGCTTCGCGTGGGGTCAGTGAATCCAGCACGTCTTTGGTTACAAAGCGCAGGCTGCTGTATTGCGCTGCGTCTTGCGGAGCCAAAGTGTGGTTGTCTTCGATGAAATCGCCCAGGTGTGAATCGTCGTCATCGCCAATCGGTGTTTCCATCGAAATGGGTTCTTTCGCGATTTTCAGAATCTTGCGAATTTTTTCCTCAGGCATTTCCATGCGCTCGGCCAGTGTGGCCGGGTCGGGCTCAATACCTGTTTCCTGCAAAATTTGGCGGCTGATACGATTCATCTTGTTGATGGTTTCGATCATGTGCACCGGAATACGAATGGTGCGCGCCTGGTCAGCAATAGAACGGGTAATGGCCTGGCGAATCCACCATGTGGCGTACGTTGAAAACTTGTAGCCACGGCGGTATTCAAACTTGTCCACCGCTTTCATCAAGCCCACGTTGCCTTCCTGAATCAAGTCAAGGAACTGCAAGCCACGGTTGGTGTACTTCTTGGCAATGGAAATCACCAAACGCAAGTTGGCTTCAATCATTTCACGTTTGGCGAGGCGGGCACGGTTTTCGCCGGATACCATTTGGCGATTGATGGCTCGCAGGTCGCTCAGCGGCAATGACACGGCATCTTGAATGGCAACAAGCTTCTGCTGCAATTCATTGATGGCAGGCACATTGCGCAGCCAGGTTTCCGCCCATGCAGCGTTTGATCCACTGAAGGTGTCAACCCAGGCTGCTTCAACCTCGTGACCACGGAACTTGTCGAGGAACCGTTCGCGAGGCACGCCCACGCGGTTCACAGCGATGTCGTAAATCTCACGTTCAATTTTGCGAACACTGTCTACCTGTTCACGCAAAATACTGCACAAACGCTCAACCTGTTTCGCAGTGAAACGAACCTTCATGAACTGCTCGGCAATCGCTTCCTTGGCCTTTTTGTAGGCTGCGGAATTGTAACCGCCATCGCCACGCGCCTTTTTCAGTTTGGCGAACTGCTTTTCAATTTCAGAGAACACAGCCAGCGAATTTTTCTTCAACTCTTCAAGCTGACGGGCCGACATGCCGGAGGTGGTACCACCGTCGTTGCCTTCTTCCTCGTCATCGCTTTCTTCGTCGTCGCTCACTTCTTCAGGTGCTGCGGCTTCCACCATGTCGTCTGTAATGGAATCGTCAACAATGCCGTCAACCACTTCATCAACAGTGGACAAACCCTCGGCAATGCGTTGACCCAAACCAACCACGTCTTCCACAATGGCCGGGCAAGCGGAAATGGCTTGCACCATGTCTTTAAGGCCTGCTTCAATTCGCTTGGCAATTTCAATTTCGCCTTCGCGGGTCAGCAATTCCACCGTACCCATTTCACGCATGTACATACGAACGGGATCGGTCGTGCGGCCAAATTCAGAATCAACGTTGCTCAACGCAGCCTCGGCTTCTTCTTCAGCGTCTTCTGCAGAAGTTCCAACCGGTGCATTGTCGTTCATCAACAAGGCTTCCGCGTCAGGGGCCTGTTCGTAAACAGTGATGCCCATGTCGTGGAAGGTGCTGACCATTGCCTCAATCACTTCGCCGTCTGTTACATCGTCAGGCAAATGATCGTTGATTTCAGCGAAGGTCAGGTAACCGCGTTCCTTACCCATTTTGATCAGGGTTTTCAGCTGGTTACGGCGCAATTCCAGTTCTTCAACCGTGGCGTTGGCCGAGCTAAGGTAAGCGGAGTTGATCAACGCTTTGTCTTTGGCCTTGGAACCCCGGCCACGCTTGGGCATGATGACCAGATCCGCTTTTTTCGCGTCTGAGTCGTCGTCCTCGGGCACGTCGTCGGAATCGATGGATGCATCAGCACCGGAATCGATGTCTTCGTCGTCGTCGTCCTCAGACTTGGGTTTTCCAGCCTTCGGTGGGCGACCACGACCCTTGGGGGCCTCTACTGCCTGCTCTACAACCTTTGGCTTGCGGCCGCGCTTCTTCGGTTGTGATTCCTCGGTAGCAGCTGCCACGGGCTCCACAACGGATTCAGCAATTTTTGGCTTTGGGCCGCGTTTGGGCTTTTCTTCGGCCAAAACAGGTGCAGGTGCGGCGACTTTCTTGCTCGCAGGCGTTTCAGCAACAGGTGCTTTTTTATTGGATTCTGTCTTCTTAACCACGGTTTTTACGTTCGCTTCTTTTACTGTTGCCTTTTGAGGAGAAACCTTCTTCCCTGCCATTGACGACGCTCCCTTGCGTTTGGATGCCTTAGTGGAGGATTCCTTCTCCGGCTTTTGGCCACCAGGAATCTGTGTGTGTGTATCGGTTTGCTGTAAGCCAGCGTCTTCTTGCTCGCTCATAGACTTGGTTTTGTGGCCAGATTTGGCTTTCTGTTCCTGTGTTTTTGAAAAAATGTTGAATATTTTGAACATTCATTCCCTGAACAACTCAATAACGGCCACTTTGTGCGCAATAACGCACTGCAAAGATGCAAATCTTGCACCGTAACCCTTAATTATAACTGATTAACTCGCTTTTGTTTTAATTCTTGGAAGCGTTGCATACATTCGTGATACCAACGGAGTTGCTCCCCTTGAGTGGGCATCTCGGTGGTTAGCCGCTCCAGTTCGGCCTTAAACCACAGTTCACTGCATTGATACACGCCAGATCGCAACTCGGTTTCAAAATCGAGCGAATCGTCCAGACTGCGCGCTTCCTTCAGCACGGAGTTAACCCAATTTTGATGAACTTCGTCGTTGAAGGCATGCTGCAAACGCGCTTCCAACAAGTTGGGGTCGCTTCTGATTTTTTCAAGCAAATGAACGAAACTATGCACTTCCGGGGCAGGATTTTTCTCTCGCTCATACAAATCAAGCAACGAATTGCACAGATCAACGTGCTGGGGTGCACGAATAACCCGCGCCGCCAGGCTTAACAAAGGCGATTTTGCAGTGGGCCTGGGGCCCCAATTGTTTTGCAGGGGCTCGTCCTCGAACTTACCAAACCGCTTGCCGAACTTCTTGCCGGAAAATTTGCCCTGCTGACCATTTTGCTGACCGCCCTGAAACTGCCCTTTGTTTTTCGGTGAAAAGTAATCGCCGCCGCCCTCGCGGCTTTTCAATCCCAAGTGTCGATTAAGCTCCATGGGTGTGGCACCCAGCAAATTCGCCAAGGACCGCAACAAAGAAGACCTGTACACCGTGGGCTGCATTTGCACAACAAGGGGCTTCAAAAATGAAATAGCTGCCGCGCTGCCCTCGATTTGCTGCAAGGGGTAATTGCGCTCCAGGTAGCGCGCAAGAAATTCCGACAAAGGCGCGGCCTGCGCCACCATGGCCTCAAAGCCATCAGGCCCTTCGGTTCTAATAAACGAATCGGGGTCGTGCTCGGCAGGCAGAAAAATGAAATCGGCCCGCTTGTTTTCGCTCACGTGCGGCAAACAAGCCTGAAGGGCGCGCCAGGCGGCTTTTTGACCAGCCCCGTCGCCATCAAAGGCAAACACAAGCCGGTCGGTTTGCTTGAACAGCTTCAGCACATGGTCCGGCGTTACCGCAGTGCCCAAAGTAGCCACCGCGTTCTCGAACCCCCATTGGGCCAACGCCACCACGTCCATGTAGCCCTCGGTCACAAGGGCATAGCCCATTTTGTGAATGGCCTGACGGGCTTCAAACAAGCCATACACTTCATGCCCTTTGGAAAACACAGGCGTTTCAGGACTATTCAAATATTTCGGCTTTTCATCGCCCAATACCCGCCCACCAAAACCGATCACCTGCCCTTTGGCATTGCGAATGGGAAACATGATGCGGCCACGAAATGCATCGTAGCGGCGGTTGCTGTCGCTGATCTTGGTCAGACCCGCCAAGTCAAGCTGGGTGTTGCTGGCGTAATTTTCAACGACACTCTCAAGGTTTTGATACCCGTCAGGCGCGTAGCCCATGCCATAGCGGGCAGCCACTTGGCCGGTCAGCCCGCGGTTTTTCAGATAATCAACGGCCAGTGGGCTTTTTTTCAATTGTGTTTTGTAATAATTGGCGGCGCGGGTCAGCAGCCCAACCAGCTCCTCCCGCTCGGAGCGCACCTCTGCGGGTACATCCATGCCTTTTTCATGCGGCACATCAATTCCCAAATTGCCCGCCAGGCTTTCAACCGCTTCCGGGAAGGTCATCCCCAAATGTTCCATCACAAAGCCAACCGCATTGCCATGCGCCCCGCAGCCAAAGCAGTGATAAAACTGCTTGGAGGGGCTTACCGTGAACGATGGGGATTTTTCGTTGTGAAACGGGCACAAGCCCTGTAAGTTGGCCCCCGCAGCCTTCAATTGCACATACCGGCCCACCACATCGGCGATGTCGAGGCGATACAGCAAATCATCAATAAAGCTTTGAGGAATCATGCAGTTTGGGTGAATTCAGGCGCAGGAAAGTCTAGCCGTTGGCTCGACTTCTAGAATAACAAACCCAAGGGGGAAGAAAACGCAAAGCGCGCTTATTTGGACAGCGCGGCCTTGACCAAACCGGAAACCTTGCTCATGTCTGCTTTGCCAGCCAGCTTGGCTTTTACAGCACCCATCACTTTGCCCATGTCTTGCGGGCCGGTGGCACCCACGGCTTGGACAATTGCCTGAATTTCAACCACAACCTCGGCTTCAGACAACTGGGCGGGAAGATAGGCAGCCAAAACACCTGCTTCGGCTTTCTCAGCCTCGGCAGATTCTGGCCTACCACCCTGTTCGAACTGGATGGCGGCTTCATTTCGCTGTTTGATTTGCTTTTCGATGATAGCGAGAACCGCCGCATCGTCGAGTTCGACGCGTTCGTCGACCTCTTTTTGTTTGATTGCCGCTGAGAGCATTCGAAGCGTTGTGAGCTTTGCTTGCTCACGGGCCTTCATGGCCAGCTTGATGTCTTCAAGAATTTGCGCTTTCAGTGACATATCCAACAGATCAATACATCTTCTTGGGCAACATTTGGCTGCGCAGGCGCTTGTAGTGACGCTTTACAGCAGCAGCCCTCAGGCGCTTGCGTTCAGCAGTTGGCTTTTCATAGAACTCGCGTGAGCGCAGCTCAGTCAACAGACCTGTTTTCTCAATGGTGCGCTTGAAGCGACGCAGTGCAACTTCAAATGGCTCGTTTTCTTTAACGCGAACGTTTGGCATATGGCTCCAATCGGGTGTTCGTAAGTTGTTTCGGTTCGGTGTAACCTCAATGCCTTTTAACTAAATCATTGATTTTGCGTACATTTTCCACAAAACCAAATATATTAAAGCAAAGAGTTACCGCCAAGAATCTGGCAAAGACCGAGATATTACCATGCAAAAGTCAGTTTTCTCAAGGATTTTCAACTATTTTTGACTCAATATTGCATGCGCTGACGTGTAGCCACTGGCCCAAGCCCACTGGAAGTTATAACCCCCCAGCCAGCCGGTTACATCGACCACTTCCCCGATAAAATACAGGCCGGGAATTTTGCGAGATTCCAAGGTTTTAGGCTGTAAATCTGCAGTACTGACGCCGCCCCGCATTACTTCGGCTTTTTTATAGCCCTCGGTACCACTGGGCACCAGCTGCCAGGCAGCCAAAGCTTGCGCCAGTGGGCCCAGCTGCTTCTTACCCAACTCAGCCACCTTGCGCCCGGCAATGGCCTGTAATTCGGACTTGTTCAACCACGCCTGCACCAAACGCTTGGGCCAGTGCGGCACTTGCGCCGCGAACCAGTTTTCTGCATTGGCCTTTGCGCCAAGCGTGGCTTGAAGCAAATCGGTTTGATACGCAACCGTATCAGCTACCTTACCCGACAGATTAAGGGTAATCGGCTTGCCTGGGTTCCAGTAAGTAGAGGCCTGCAACACAGCCGGCCCGCTCAAACCCCGGTGGGTAAAGAGCAGGTCTTCATCAAACCAGGGGGCTTGGGGCTCACTGCCGCGGCTTAACACAGGCAAAGCCACACCAGCCAGTTCCACAAAAGGTTCCCACATACCGGGATCGAACGTAAGCGGTACCAGGGCGGGCCGTTGATCAACCAGTGCATGGCCAAATTGTTTGGCCAACTTCAGGCCAAAATCGGTCGCGCCGATTTTGGGCACGGGCAAACCGCCGGTGGCCACCACCACTTGGCGCGCCTGCAACGGGCCAGCCGTGGTACTTAGTTTGAATTGGCTACCGTCATGTTCCACCGCATTCACGGTGTTTGGGCGAAACCATTTCACCTTGCCTGCGTTGCATTCGGCGGCCAGCATGTCGATGATGTCGTCACTTTTGCGGTCACAGAACAGTTGGCCTTTGTGCTTTTCGTGAAATGCAATGTTGTATTTCTTGACCAAGGCAATGAAATCAGCCGGGGTGTAGCGGCCCAATGCCGAACGTGCAAAACGCGGGTTTTCAGAAATGAAATTGGCTTCTGATACATTCACATTGGTGAAATTGCAGCGGCCACCCCCGCTGATCCGAATTTTCTCGGCCAGTTTTTCGCTGTGGTCCAGCAAAGCCACTCGCAAGCCCCCCTGCCCGGCCTGGGCTGCGCACATTAAACCAGCCGCCCCAGCACCAATTACGATGACATCAAATTGCTGCATGGCTTGCTGTGCGATGCACCGATTCAATGGCGTCAAGCTGGCGTGCGAAGCCGTGAGGCATTTCCTGTGGGTTGTTCAACCACATTTCAATTAAGCGCGCTGTAGATTCGGCATCAATATCGGGGTGAGGGTCGGGCTGCTCGGTGAACAGGTTTTCAGGTTCGGCAATGCGCCATGTGTTGCCAGCCTTCACACCATCCATGCGGGGGCTGCGGTATGGGGCGGCCACTGGCTCGCCTTCGTGGCCACGCAATACAAGGGCGGTGTGTCCGGTTGCGCACAACACTTCGCGCTGCAGGTTCCAGAATTCCGGGTGGGTATAACTTGTCACCAGCAGCGCGTTGTTGAATGCGCTGGGCACCATCAACTTCACCAAGGTGTGTGTGCAACTTCGCACGCCCAGCACTTTGCGGGTTTGCAACAAAGCTTCAATACGCGGGTAAATTTGCGCCATGGGCAAATAAAGGGGTGCGGGGTGCGGCATGTCGACCGCATTCCAGTCCAGGTGCGAAAACACCTGCGCGCTGGTAACGCGCCCTGTGAAATCGTGTTCAAGGCCATGCACCAACACCGGATAGCCACGCTGGGCCAGCAAACCCGCCAGCAAAGGCGTGAAGTTGGGTTTGCGCCGGGCGCCGTTGTAACTGGGAATAACCACCACGGGCTTGCCGTCTGCCCTGGATTGCGCGTTCAGGGCTTGCAGGGTGTGAAAGTGCGGGGAATGACTTTCATCGGGCCAATGTTCACCAATGGCTTGCAAAAAACCAATCAGTTCATCATTGGTTTCACCTTTCACCCGCAGGGCGATCAGTACGGCGCCCAGTTCAAAGTCCGACACTTCGCCACGTAGAATGGCGGCGTACAAGGCTTTGGCCTGCTCACGGGGAAGGCCACGCGCGCCGTCTTTGCCGCGACCAATTTCTTTGATGAAGGGTGCGCAGGAAAATTTTTCAGTGTGGACGGTATTGGGCATGGCGCTCAAGTTGGGCCTAAGTTACAACTAAGTCGCTATTGTAGCAAGGCTGGCCTGTGCGCGAATGAGTTTGCGAATTTCAGGGACACACGAACCACATTGCGTGCCGCATTTCAGCGTGCCCTGCAAACTGGCAAGCAATTCATTTTCACTGACAGGCATATTTTTTGCGCAGGCTATGGCAAGGCCTGCTTCAACAGCCTGTTCAATTGACTTTTCAGATATACCCACGCAGTTGCACACCATGCGCACTGCTTCGGTTTGCACGCCGGGCGGTTGGCTGGCCGGTGCCAGCAGAAAACTACGCAAGGGCATTACATCGAGTTGCTGGTCAAAGTAATTGCGCAGCCAGCCTTCGGATTCGATGTTGCCCGCTAGAAACACTTTGTTGAGTGTGGCGGTTTGGCCTTGTGCGTTGGCTTGAACCTTCACGCCAATGCGGCGGCGAGCATCGGTTTTCGGGTCTGAGTACATCATGACATCGCCACCCTCGCATTCAAACAAGGCTTGCAAGCGATCGATTATTTCTTTGGCCGGTGCTTGCGCACTGGCTGCGCGGAACAAGACGCCGGTTTGTTCACGCCCCACGGGCACGCACACTGCGGCATCAAATTCTGCGTACAGGGTCCGGGCTTTTTGCCAAAGGCTTAACCAGTGTTCACTGTGCACAAACACCACCACTTGCCAGGGCAAGTGCACGCGTTGAATATTCACGGCTGAATGTTTAAGTTCAGGTTGTTTGGAATAGGGATCGAACGCTTCAATGGTGAGTGCATTCACGCCACCCACACCGGCCTTGCCGCCAAAAAATTCGGGGCCCCAGTGCATGGGCAACACGGCCTGGTTGCGGGCAACTGATTCATCTTCTTTCGCACGCAGGGTGATGGTGGCGCGGCGCGATTTCACCGACACCCAGCTTTGCGGCTTCAGGTTCAATCGTTTGAAGTCGGCCGGGTGCAAGGCAATAACCGGTTCCGCTTCATGCGAGAAAAATTCGGCCAGGGTACCGGTGCGGCTTGCACCATGCCATTGGTCACGCAGGCGACCGGTGTTCAAGCGCCAGGGAAAGCGTGCGTCGGCCTCTTCAGCCACCGGCTCATAAGGTGCAAATACAAATTTTGCTTTGCCCGTGGCTGTGGGGTACACGCCATCTTCGTACAGGCGGGCTTTGCCTTGTGTTGCGCCTTCGGGCATGGGCCACTGCTGTGGGCCGTCGGTTTCAAGTATTGCGTAACTTAAACCAGTGATATCCAGGTCACGGCCACGCGTGGTTTCGCAATGTTCATTAAAAATTTCTTCAGTGCTGCTGTAAGGCATGAATGCGTTGCAGTTGCCGTCAATTCCCTGCCCGTCAATTCTGGGGCTTTCTACGCCCAGCTTGCGCAACTCCACTTCCAGCCGCTTTGCAAACTCCACCACAATTTGCCAATCATTTTTTGAATCGGCATAAGCGGGCATGGCGGGCCGCACACGGCTAATGCGCCTTTCGCTGTTGGTGACTGTGCCTTCTTTCTCGCCCCAGGTGGTTGCGGGCAACAATACATCGGCATATTGCACGGTGGCGGGTGTTAAATAGGCATCTTGCACCACCACCAGCTCGGCATTTTGAAGGGCACGTGCCACCTTCTGCGAATTGGGCAATGAATGGGCAGGGTTGGTGCAGGCCACCCACACGGCTTTGATTTTGCCCTGTTCCAGTTGGTCGAACATTTCAACCGCACTGGCACCGGGTGTGGCGCTGATTTGCTTCACACCCCAGAATGCGGCCACTTCAGCCACGTGTGCAGGGTTGTTTAATTCACGGTGTGCCGGCAGCAAGGTAGACAATCCACCCACTTCGCGACCACCCATGGCATTGGGTTGACCGGTGAGTGAAAACGGGCCAGCGCCTTCTTTGCCGATTTGCCCGGTGGCCAAATGCAAAGCAATCAGCGATGTATTTTTGTCGGTTCCGGTGGTGGCCTGGTTCAACCCTTGGCAATACAGGGAGAGTGTCCTGTTGCTTTGGGCGAACCAGGTGGCGGCCAATACAATATCGCCTTCCGGAACTCCGCACACACTGGCTGCAAGCTTGGGCGTGTAATCGGCCAAACCTTTGGCCACGGCGTCGAAACCTTCGGTGTGTTTGTTGATGTAGGCCATGTCGAGCCAGCCTTGTTGCATCATCACGTGCAGCATGGCGTTGAACAGCATTACATCGGTGCCGGGCTGAATTTTCAAATGCAAATCAGCCATCAGCGCGGTGTCGGTGGCACGCGGGTCAACCACAATCAGTTTGTGGCCGGGCTTGGCGGCACGTGCGGCCTCAAGCCTGCGGTATGCAACAGGGTGCGCATAGGCCATGTTGGAACCGGCAATGAACACACAATCGGCCAGGGCCAAATCGTCGTAATTACAGGGCGGCGCATCGGCGCCCAAGGTGCGCTTGTAACCGCTTACCGCGCTGCTCATGCACAGGCGTGAATTGGTGTCGATGTTGTTGGTGCCAATCAAACCCTTGGCGAGTTTGTTAAACACGTAATAGTCTTCGGTCAACAATTGACCGCTGATGTAAAAGCCAACGCTGTCTGGGCCATAGGTTGAAATCAGCCGTGCAAATTCACGCGCTGTGAAATCAAGCGCGGTGTTCCAGTCTGTTGGCTGCACGTGCTGGTCGCGCTGAATACGCAACAGCGGCTGGCTTGCACGCACTTGGCCATACACATTCGCTGTGGCGGTTTCTGCCAGTTTGCTGCCTTTGCTGCACAGCTTGCCCAGGTTGGCCGGGTGGGTTTCATCACCCTTCACATCAATAATTTTTCCGGCCTGCGTGCGCACCACCACACCGCAACCCACGCCGCAATACGGGCAGGTTGTTTTGGTGCTTCTAACAGCTTGCAGCAATTCGGTCATGGGCTTGATTTCCGAAACTCAGGTGACTTAATTAAATGCCGTGGTTTTTTACTTCGCTGGCTTTCAAGTGCACGCGGCCATCCACCACTTGCACGGTGAACTTTGCTGTGCAACCTTCATCGGGTTCGCGGGCACAGCCATCGGCCAGACCAATTTGCCAGTTGTGCAAGGGGCAGGTTACGGTGGTGCCATGTACGATGCCCTGGCTTAAGGGGCCTTTTTTGTGCGGGCATTCGTCCAGCAGCGCAAACACCTGTTCTTCAGTGTTGCGAAAAACCGCAATGTCTTGCCCGGTGGGGCGGCGCACAATGCGTGACCCCAGCACGGGGATGTCTTCCACTGCGCAAATGTCGATCCATTCCATTTGAGTTTCCTTCTGTTCCTTAAGTAGTGAAGCCGACATTAGACCACCTCCGCCAGTTTGATTGGAATGAACTGACGCAAATCAACCTGCGCTTCTTTGGGCTTGTGCCATGGGTCCTCTTCAATGGCCAGGGCGGCTTGCAACTCGGCCCACAATGCGTTGCGGTTGGCGACATCGTCTACCACCCGGGCTTTTGCGTGATCAAGCCCAACACGTTCCAGGTAATGCACAGTGCGCTCCAAATACCAGCCTTCCTTGCGGTACAACTGCAAGAATGCACCGCTAATGGCCAGCACTTCATCGGATGTTTTCACACGGCACAGGAATTGGGCTACTTCGGTTTTAATACCGCCATTGCCACCCACGTAAATTTCCCAACCGGAATCAACACCGATCACGCCAACATCCTTAATGCCACTTTCTGCACAATTGCGCGGGCAACCCGACACTGCAAGTTTTACCTTGTGCGGCGCGTACATTTTGAACAATGCATGTTCAAGGTCCTTGCCCATTTGTGTGCTGTCTTGCGTGCCGAAGCGGCACCATTCACTGCCCACACAAGTTTTTACCGTGCGCAAACCTTTGGCATAGGCGTGGCCACTGGGCATGTCCAGGTCTTTCCACACGCCTTGCAAGTCTTCCTTCTTCACGCCCAGCAAGTCGATGCGCTGGCCGCCAGTAACTTTCACGGTGGGAATGTTGTACTTGTCGACTACATCTGCAATGCGGCGCAGTTCAGCGGCAGTGGTTTCGCCGCCCCACATGCGGGGTATCACTGAATAGGTTTTGTCTTTCTGAATGTTGGCGTGCGCGCGTTCGTTGATAAAACGGCTTTGCGGATCATCCACCGCTTCGCCAGGCCATGAGCTGATGAGGTAATAATTCACAGCCGGGCGGCAGCTTGCGCAGCCATTGGGCGTACGCCAGTTCATGGTGGCAAACACGTCCTCTTTCGTGGTCAGGTGGTGCTTGAAAATTGCATCACGAACCACTTGGTGACCATGGTCGGTACAACCGCACATGGGCTTGGTTTTGGGCGTGGCTGAATAATCAGCACCTGCGGTGCTCATCAAAATCTGTTCACACAAACCGGTGCATGAACCACATGAAGCACTGGCCTTGGTGTGCTTGCGTACCTCTTCAATCGTGAACAAACCTTTGGTTTTGATGGCCTGCACAATGGTGCCTTTGCACACACCGTTGCAGCCACACACTTCGTCTGTGTCGGCCATTTTGCTGGCCTGGCTTTGGCCCTCATGGCCTGTGTCGCCAATGTTGTTTTGGCCGAACATCAGCTTCTCGCGAATTTCCTTGATGGCTTTGCCTTCGCGCATCAGTTTGAAGTACCACGAACCATCAACCGTGTCGCCGTACAAACAGGCACCCACCAGTTTGTCTTCTTTGATGACCAGCTTTTTGTACACGCCACCAATGGGGTCGGAAAGCAGCAGTTCTTCGCAACCCTCGCCGCCCATGAAATTGCCTGCGGAGAACAAATCAACACCCGTTACTTTCAATTTGGTGGAGGTAACAGACCCTTCATATCGGCCAATGCCAAACTGCGCCAAGTGGTTGGCACACACCTTGGCCTGTTCAAACAAGGGGGCCACCAAACCATAGGCCACGCCCCGGTGGCTGGCACACTCGCCCACTGAATAAATTTTGGGGTCGGTAATGGTTTGCATGGTGTCGTCGACCACCACGCCCCGATTGCACAACAAGCCACTGCTGGCGGCAAGTTTGTCGTTGGGGCGAATGCCCACGGCCATCACAACCAAATCGGCATCGTGAATTTCACCATCAGCAAATTCAATTTGCGCCACGCGGTCATCAGGCCCGGCGTGCAGCGCCTTGGTGTTCTTGGCCAGCAAAAATTTCAAGCCCTTGGCTTCAAGGCTTTTCTGCAACAATCCCGCCGCGGTGGGGTCAAGCTGGCGTTCCATCAACCAGGTGGGCAAATGCACCACGCTGACATCCATGCCCTGAATGGCCAAGCCATTTGCGGCCTCAAGGCCTAGCAAACCACCGCCAATCACGATTGCCTTTTTGTAATGCCTGGCCGCTTCCAGCATGGCTTCGGTGTCTGCAATGTCGCGATACCCAATTACCCCAGGCAGGGTTGAACCTGGCACAGGCAGAATGAATGAATTGGAGCCTGTGGCCAGCAGCAAACGATCGTAAGGTGCAGTGGTGCCGTCAGCACACTTCACCACGCGCTTTACGCGGTCAATTTCAGTGACTTCACGCCCCACGTGCAAGGTAATGTTGTTGCTGGTGTACCAGTCCCAATCATTGAGCACGATTTCTTCGAATTTCTGCTCTCCAGCCAATACTGGCGAAAGCATGATCCGGTTGTAATTGGGATGCGGCTCTGCGCCAAACACGGTGATTTCGTACAGTTCGGGGGCGAGCTTGATCAGCTCCTCAACCACCCGGATACCGGCCATGCCGTTACCAATCACCACCAGCTTCTGTTTTTTGACGGACATCAGCATACTATTTATCCCAATTTACCAAAAAAAAACGGCCCCCGGCTGCACGAAGCAGCACGGACGCCGTTGTCCAACTCCCTTGGCCGCAAACGCAACCTCAGGAGACCTGTCAATCCACCTGCAGATCGCCGCCGTTGACGACCTACGCCCGTGTATATGCAAGGGGCGTGCCAGCCATATCCATGTGGTTTTGCACCACAAAGAGGCTGTTTTTATTGAAATGGGATGAAATTGGACCGGGTGGCTGGCACCCAACTAGTGCAGCGCACCATTCTGCATAGAACGGTGCGCGCTTTAATTACAGGGCACAGAAACCTGTGGGGTCTTGAACCTGATTGGGCAAAGCAACGCTGGCACTTACGGTGACAGGCACCGGCAAGCGATTGAAACTGCTGACAAAAACCGGGTTGTAGCCTTGAATGGTCAAGGTAAGCGAATCACCTTCCCGCAGCTGTACCGAGATGCCTGGCAATTCGATTGTTTTCTCGCCATAGCCTTTCAACGGCGTAATTTGATCGTGCAACACGGTTTGCGTGCCATCGGCACGCTTCAAGCCCAGCCCCACATACACAATAGGCGCTTCCGGCGAAGCAGGACCAACAGGTTCTACTTTCACCGTGGCCTTGGGCGTGCCCACGAAGCAGCCTTTTTGATTGGCATTGTTCAAATCAACATACACGGGTTGAGCCAGCTGAGCAGCCTGTGTCGAAGTGAGTCCGGAAAAAATACCTGCCACGCCCGCCATCACTTGCGTGGGCGCAGTGAACGCTGAGGCTGCACGCACACCTTCCAGTTTGGGTCGGTTCGATGAATTGGACTTCACTTCAACTGCGGTTGGGTCATTTCTGCTGTCTTCAAGTACAGACGCAATTTCAGGCAGTGGTACTGGCTCAAAACCCAGGTAGTTCGCGGACCTGGCTTGCCTGCTGCCCACCAAATGCTGGGCGAGAAACTGGAACATCATATTCCTCAGTGGAATAACGCAACGGCCTGTTGCACCATCCCAATTGGAAGCGGGGCATTTGTTTTGCGCTGTTTTCAGCCAAATCAAACTTTCATTGAAGGCGTATTTGGCCCCGGTGCCTTCCAGCGCCACATTGGGGTCTTGCTGCACGCCCAGGGCATTGAGCAAGTGCCCGTATTTGACGAACAACAATTTCGCGTCGGCATTCACCTTGCGGTAACACTCAAAGTTTTGAATTGCTTCATTCAGGTTGAACAACACATCGGTGGCGCCTTGAATAAAAAAGGCAGGCACATCGGTTTTCAATGTCATGCCCCTGGACAGGTTGGCAGACAAATCACAATAAGAGATGGAGCCTTGCGAGCCCAGTCGTTTCTCGATTTCTTCTGACACTACACCGGTGGTGTTTGCCTCAGCAAGCCCTTGAAACAGGAAGGAGTCGTAACGCCCACGGTTGCTTTCCAAACCGCCCGCCACCAATCCGTTCAAATAGGTAGTTTTGGGCACACCGCCGGGGTTCAGGCTGTAGCGCAGGTCGTACCACGTGCCATTGGGCACCATGGCGTCGATTCGGGAATCCAGTCCCGTACCAATCAATTGAAAAGCCCCACCGTAACTGCGACCAATGGTGCCCACCACCGGGTTCAATGCCCCGGCTTTGCTGCGGTAGCCCAGGTTGGGCAAATTGGCTTCGGCCCAGTCCAGAACGGTTTTGAAGTCTTTGCCTTCAAAATCTGGATCAAGAATGGTGACATTGCCACCCGTGTCGCCATGACCACGCTGATCATAGGAAATAACATACCAACCGGCCCGCCCAGAAACGGGTTCTTTTTCGTTGTAGGCCACCTGCAGGGTATCCACACCAATTTCCGATGTTTGCGTGGCTTCGTCGAAATCAAGCGTTGCGGCCCGGGTGCCACCAAAACCATGGGAGTGCAACAACAAAGGCGTTGCCTCACCCGCGTCCAATTCAGGAAAGTAAACCGTCAGCGCCAGTTCAGTGCCGTCAAACGCGGCAATGGTGACCTGCTCAACGCGCGCCACATGGCCAGTAGCTGTTTGCTGGTCTTTCACCCTCAACGGCATTTCCGTTTCAGATGGGCTTACACCGCCACCGCCACTTGGGCCTGAATTGCTAACCGTTGTCTGGTCAGCCTCGTACAGGCATCCCGCAAGCCCAACCGTCAACAGCAGGGATCCCAGCATTCTGGTGACGCCGATCAACATAAAATGTCTCCAATTTGTAATGTTCGTACTATTACTGGCGCTTGAACCCTTTCAGATTCAATTGCTTACCGAAGCCGCGCTAAAATAAGGCGTTGACTCTGTTCTGGCTACCAAAGTGACCCACACTGCAAACCCTCCCAAAATTGTGCTTGGCTTTGAAAGTTCGTGTGACGAAACAGGCGTGGCCCTGTGCACCACCGAGGGCCGCATACTGGGGCAGGCCCTGTATTCACAAATAGCCATGCACAAAGACTACGGCGGCGTGGTGCCAGAGCTGGCATCTCGCGACCACATTCGCAGGTTGATTCCTTTGATGGAAGAAACCTTGGCGCAAGCCGGCATTGCGATGAAGCAGGTTGATGCCATCGCCGTAACCACCGGCCCCGGCCTGCCCGGCGCCTTGATGGCGGGTTGCTCGTTTGCCTACAGCCTGGCCATGGGCCTGAATTTGCCGGTAATCCCGGTGCATCACCTGGAAGGACATTTGCTGTCGCCATTGCTGTCCATCAATCCGCCGGCATTTCCGTTCACTGCACTGCTGGTAAGCGGGGGGCACACACAGTTAATGGGTGTTGAAAGGCTGGGCCAATATTCGCTGTTGGGCGAAACGCTGGACGACGCCGCGGGCGAGGCCTTCGACAAAACCGCCAAAATGATTGGCCTGCCCTACCCCGGAGGCCCGGCATTGTCGAAACTGGCGGAAAGCGGCAACCCGGAACGCTTCAAGCTACCCCGCCCCATGTTGCACAGCGGCGACTACATGTTCAGCTTTTCCGGCTTGAAAACCGCAGTGCTGACCACCGCCATGAAGTTGGCGGGCGTAAGCCAACCTTCCGAAACCATGGTGATCAGCGACACAGACAAAGCAGACCTGGCGGCCAGCTTTCAAGCCGCGATTGTGGAAACATTGGTAAAAAAAGCATTGGCCGCCTGCCTGCAGCAAGACCACAAACGCCTGGTAGTGGCTGGTGGCGTGGGTGCCAACAAGTTGTTGCGTGAACAGCTTGAGAAAGCCGCGCGCAAACGTGGTGTGGAAGTTTATTTTCCTGAACTGAGCCTGTGCACCGACAACGGCGCCATGATTGCGTTTGCTGGTGCCATGCAATTGGCCGGGAAACCTGAATTGTTGAATTCTCGCGATTACGGCATGCACACACGGCCGCGGTGTGAATTGGCTTCGACCCAACCCGTTTTCAGCAATCCTTAGGCAATTGTTAAATTGTTGATTAAACAAATTACGACCTAAAACATCCCCTGTTCCACCCATGTGACTCAACATCCTCTGCGTAGTATTTGCAATGTTCATGCAGTTCCGGTCGTTCATGTCGAATACCAATCAGGAGATCCAAGTGAGTCAATTTCTATCAAAATGTCTTTTGTCAGTTGCTGCAGCCGTGTGTATGGTTAGCCCAGCCATGGCCGATGAAAAAGTTAACAAAGCCATGAGCGCGCTTAAACAAGAACTTGCTGCCGAAGGCAAACCGCGCCTTGAGGGTGATCAGTTGTACTTTGGCAGCGGAAAGATTAATGGTGATTTCAAAATTGTCGACAAAATCACCGCAAAACACGGCGGTACAGCCACCCTGTTTGTGAAGGAAGGCAACAACTACATTCGTCGAAGCACCAATGTGATGAAAGCTGGCCAACGCGCTGTGGGCACTCCACTGGATCCTTCTGGCCCGGCCAAAGCTGCCATTGACAGTGGCAAGCCATTTTACGGCCCAGTGGACATTCTCGGAAAAATTTTCCAGACAGGGTATGAGCCCATCGTGAACGACAGTGGCGCCACCATTGGCATTTACTACGTTGGCTATTCCCTGGAATAAGCCACAACACCACTTAAACACTCAGGGGCCAGTATGAGTATCGTCAAACGGATTTATGCCGGGTTTGGATTTATTTTGTTGTCTTTAATTGCCTGCCAGGTTCTGGTAGCCAGTTTGTTGGGCAACCTCAATGAATCATTCACCGTTTTGGTGGATTCGAAGTTTGAAATCCAGTCGCAATCCGCTTTGGCGCAGGTCGAATTTCTCAAGGCAGAGCGCCCTATCAAAGACTTGATGTATGCAGATGACCCCATTTTGCAAAAATCCGTTACCGAGCACCTGGACACCGCCATTGGAGCCATCCAAAAAAGTGTCCAGCTAAGTTCCGTACTTCACTCTCAGGAAATTACGGACTTGCTGGGCAACCTGGCAACCAGTCTTTCCCAATACAAAACGAACTTCGAAAACATGATGAAGGCCGACATTGGCCCCCAACGGATGATGGCCACTGTTTTGGTCAGAAAATCAGCACGCCTGGCCGAAGAGCAACTCGCCACGGCGTTGCAACTGACCAAGGCCAGCATTGATCAGTCCAAATCAAATGCCGAGAAATTGGGGAAGACGGCGATTCAAACCGTGTCTATTGTTGGTTTGCTGGCCACAATTGCAGGGCTGGCAATTGCCTGGCTGATTGGGCGCTCCATTTCAAGGCCAGTGAACAAATTGCAAGCAGTAATTCGCCAGGTACAAGAAACATCGAACCTGAGCCTTCGAGTGAATTTGAAAGAAAAACACGAGATAGCGTCTATTGCATCGTCGTTTGATTCCTTGATGGCCAGTTTCTGCGACACCGTGAAGGGTATTCGCGTGTCGGCCGAACAAATCGGGTCGACTGTTTCTGAAGTGCGTTCCTCCGGGCTGCAAATTTCGCAAAACACCCAAAAACAGGAATCGATCACCGATTCGCTCAGCACTATCGCGACCGATGCCAACGCCAAACTGGAATCGTCTTGCAATTACTTGAATTCTGCACAAGAGGTTTCGTCCAAAACGCGAGCCCAGCTTCTCCACTCAATTCGCTCAATGCGCGAAACAGCATCTTCGGTCAATAGCGTGGTGGAAATTGTCAGCAGAAACGGCGAACGGATTGGCACCCTGAATGAAAGCTCTACAAAGATCGGTGGAATTATCAACACCATCAAACAAATTGCAGACCAAACCAATTTGCTGGCACTGAATGCAGCCATCGAAGCCGCCCGCGCTGGCGAGCAAGGGCGTGGCTTCGCTGTGGTGGCTGATGAAGTGCGCAAACTGGCTGAAGACACTGCCAATGCGGCAAACCAGATTTCCAAACTCATTTTGGAAATTCAGAATCAAATTCAAGAGTCGGTTGCAATGACGTCCGATGCCAACATCAAGTCAGACATGTCCTTGCAAAAAGTGGCCGGCTCAGAGCAAGACATGGGGTTGCTGCACGCTGAATCAGACAAAATGAATCAAACCTTTGAATCATTTGGCTTGCTACTGAAGGAGCAGCAAACCAGTATGGAGCGATTCTTCAGCGGAATTGGAGAAATCGTGGACGCCGCCGCCGTAAACTCATCTGTCGCGCAAAGAGCCAGTGAGGTGGCCAACCGGCTGGATGATCGCGCCAATCAGCTGCAAAGCGCCGTTTCGCGGTTTGTAGTTTAATCGCGGGGGCCATGCAGTTGGCCGCGAAACCTGCGATTTTGGAAGCGCAATAGCAAACTACCCAATCGCAAATCACTTTTGACTAACAAGCAAAACTGCTTCGGGCAAGCACCAATTACCATATCCATTTGAAAAAGGTATTCTTGAAGGCTGTCAAAGAGGTACCCCTATGAATGCGCCCACCGAAGACTTTGTACTGAATGCTGCCCAGCGGGCTGAGGTGATTGCCGGACTGAACCGAATTCTCCCCGCCTACGCCGTGCTGCACGAAGTAGAAGACACCAAACCCTACGAATGTGATGGCCTAAGCCTGTTTCGGCAACTGCCCATGGTGGTGGCCCTGCCAGATACTGAAGAACAGGTAATTCAAATCCTGAAACTGGCCAACCGGCTAAATGTACCCGTGGTGGCACGTGGTGCGGGCACGGGTTTGTCTGGCGGCGCACAGCCGCACAAGCATGGCATTTTGCTGGGTATGGCCAAGTTCAACAAAATTCTGAAAGTGGATGTTCAATCGCGCAGCGCGGTGGTGCAACCCGGCGTGCGCAACCTGGCCATTTCAGAAGCAGTGGCCCAACACCAGTTGTATTACGCACCCGACCCTTCCAGCCAAATAGCCTGCACCATTGGTGGCAACGTTGCTGAAAACAGCGGCGGCGTGCACTGCCTGAAGTATGGCCTGACCGTGCACAACGTGCTGAAGGTACGCGCCATTACCATTGAAGGTGAAGTGGTTGAGTTCGGTTCCGAAGCGCCCGACGCCCCTGGTCTTGAATTGATGAATCTTGTGATCGGCTCTGAAGGCATGCTGGCTGTGGTGACGGAAGTCGTGGTCAAGTTGGTGCCCAAACCCGCGCTGGCCCAAGTGATCATGGCCAGTTTTGACGACGTGGCCAATGCAGGCAATGCGGTTGCAGCGGTAATCGCCGCGGGCATTATTCCCGCGGGCCTGGAAATGATGGACAAGCGCGCCAGCCAAATGGTGGAGCCTTTTGTAAAAGCTGGTTACGACACCGAAGCGGAAGCAATTTTGCTGCTTGAAAGCGATGGCACTCCGGAAGAAGTGGCCGAAGAAATCGCAGAAATGACCCGCGTACTGAACGGCTGTGGTGCCACTGCAATCAAGGTGTCGCAAAGCGAAGCGGAACGCCTGAAATTTTGGGCTGGCCGCAAGAACGCATTTCCGGCCGCTGGCCGTGTATCGCCCGACTACTATTGCATGGATGGCACCATTCCCCGGCGCAGTTTGGCCCGTGTGCTGAACGCAATTACCGAGATGGAAAAGAAATACGACATGCGCTGCGCCAACGTATTCCATGCCGGCGATGGCAATTTGCACCCCCTTATTTTATTTGATGCCAACAAGCCAGAAGAAATCAAACGCGCCGAAGACTTTGGCGCAGAAATTCTGGAACTGTGCGTGGAAGTCGGCGGCACGGTTACTGGCGAACACGGGGTGGGCATCGAGAAAATCAACCAGATGTGCGTGCAGTTTTCACGCGCTGAACTGGATGCATTTTTCGCCGTAAAAAAAGCCTTCGACGAACCCGGTTTGCTCAACCCCGGCAAGGCCATTCCAACCCTGCACCGCTGCGCCGAATATGGCCGCATGCATGTGCACGGTGGCCAAGTGCCTTTTGCAGACCTGCCCCGCTTTTAAAAGAACGAGACCATGAGCGACTTTATCGACGACCTGTGCAAGCGGGTGGAATTGGCTGCACGCAACAACACACAACTTCGCCCGCTGGGCGGCGGCACCAAAAACTTTTACGGCGGCCCACTGCAAGGCGAGGAAATAGACATGCGCCAATGGGCCGGCATTGTGGAATACGAATCCACTGAGCTGGTGATCACCGTGAAACCCGGCACCCCACTGGCCGAAGTGGAAGCCGCACTGGCTGCACAGAAACAGGAATTGGCGTTCGAGCCACCCCGGCTTGGCGCAACCGGTACTATCGGCGGCGCCATTGTAAGCGGCCTTGCAGGCCCAGCGCGCTTAAGCCGTGGCGGTGTGAAAGATTATGTGCTGGGTTGCACCTTGCTGGATGGCAAAGGCCAACTGCTGAACTTCGGTGGCGTGGTCATGAAGAACGTGGCAGGTTACGATGTATCACGGGTTATTCCCGGCAGCATGGGCACCTTGGGCATTGCCACCGAATTGTCAATCAAGGTCATGCCGCTTGCGCCCGCTGAAGCCACCCTGCAATTCGACATGGATGTGAACCAAGCCATTGCTCAAAGCAACAATTGGTTGTCCAAGCCCTTGCCCATTTCCGCCACGTTTTTTGAAAACGGCAAACTAACCGTTCGCTTGCGCGGCGCCAGTGCCGCGGTACAAGCCGCGCTTAAAAATATGGGTGGCCAGGAAATGCAAGCCCAACACGCGCAAGCGTTCTGGACCAGCGTGCGCGACCAGCAACATGAATTTTTCAAAGCTGAAGGCGACTTGTGGCGCCTGGCTGTGCCACCCACCACGGTTGACCTGGCCATGCACGGCCAAAGCGTGCATGAATGGGGCAGCGGTTTGCGTTGGTTCCGAGCCGATACTGGGGTAACAGCCGAGCAAATTCGCGCCACCGCCAAACGCGTGGGGGGCCATGCCACCCTGTACCACGCAGCCAATGAAGCAGCGCGTGTACAGGCTTTCCAGCAACCCGATGCGGTGATGCTGAAACTGCAACGCCGCCTGAAAGAACAATTCGACCCGGCTGGTGTGTTCAGCATCAACCGCCTGTCACCCATTTTGTAAGTAGAACGCATGGACACCCAACTCGCCGACTGGATCAAAGACACCCCCGATGGCAAAGCCGCCGACGCCATTTTGCGCAAGTGCGTGCACTGCGGTTTTTGTACAGCCACCTGCCCCACCTACCAAATTCTGGGTGATGAACTGGACAGCCCACGTGGCCGTATTTACCTCATCAAGCAAGTACTGGAAGGCAAACAGGTTACCCGCAAAACCCAACAACACCTGGACCGCTGCCTGACCTGCCGCAACTGCGAAACCACCTGCCCTTCAGGCGTGAAGTACGGCCAGTTGATCGACATTGGCCGCAAAATTGTAGATGAACGGGTTGAACGCCCCATGGCTGAAAAGCTGACCCGCGAAAGCCTGAAAATGCTGATGACCAACCGCCCGATGTTCACTGCGGGCATGGCCGTGGGCAAAGCCGTGCGCGGCATTTTGCCAGAAAGCATCAAGAAAAAAGTGCCCGCCAAACGCACCACCCTGCCCTTTGCCAGCACGGCCCACACACGCAAAGTGATACTGCTCAAAGGCTGTGTGCAACCCGCAATGATGCCGTCGATTGATTCCGCAACCTCGGTCATTCTCGATGCCTTGGGCATACAAAGCATGGTGGTTCAGGAATCAGGCTGTTGTGGCGCGGTGAAGTTTCATTTGAACGACCATGAAGGCGGTTTGACCCAAATGAAAACCAATATTGATGCCTGGTATTCATTGCTGCAATCAGGCGAAGCTGAGGCCTTGGTGATGAATGCATCGGGCTGCGGCGTTACAGTTCGTGAATACGCACAGCATTTTGAAAGCGACCCCGAATACGCTACCAAAGCAAAAGTGGTCAGCGAAAAAACCCTGGACATTGGCGAATTCATCACCCAACAAAATGCTGATGCCCTGGCACGCCTGGGCACCAAAGTAACAGCCGCCATCGAGCAGCAACGCATTCCTGGCAGCATCGCATTTCACCCACCCTGCACGCTGCAACATGGCCAGCAAATCAAGGGCGTGATTGAAAACGTGCTGACCACCCTGGGCTTCAAGCTGACGCCCGTGGCCGATTCGCATTTGTGCTGTGGATCAGCCGGCACCTATTCCGTGCTGCAACCGGAATTGTCGAAAGAATTGAAGAGGCGCAAGCTGGCCAACTTGATGGCAGGCAAACCACAAGCCATTGCATCGGCCAATATTGGCTGCTTGGGGCATCTGGAAAGCGATGCCACGGTGGATGTGCGGCATTGGGTGGAATGGGTGGCGCAGGCGGTTTAACCCACCAGCGGTTTAACCGTTACTTCCTGCAAATAATCTGCTTGCGGCTATAAAAACCGGGGTGCGAAGGCACCACTGGCATCATCATGTCTGCACCATCAATGCTTCGAAGCACATCTTCGGTGCATGCGCCAATGCCCAATGCTGCCAACCATTTCGTGGCAGCTTCATCGGCGTCCAGCTCAAACTGCCGGTTCATGGCATGCAATTTTTCCATGGTAGCAGGGTGGCGCTCAATTGCATCAAAAGCCATGTCGGGCGTGGGCATGCCCGCCAACTCCATGGCTTTAAAACCCAGCTTCTTTTGGTGATCAAGGTGCACATGCGCGTACTCGTGGGCAATCACGAACATCACACCATCGGGGGTCAGTCGATTCAGGAAATCAGGATCCATGGTCAACAAGGCACCCTCGATCCGGTCAGAAATATAGGCCCTGCTCCATGTTTTGGTCAACTCAACTTCAAGCTTCATGCCGGGCACGGCTTTGCCCAGTTGAAGAATTGCAGCATCAATGTCGGTTCTGCTCGCCGCCTGCGAAGGAAAGTGCACCAAAGCCCCACCCAACAACGCAAGCAACACAAACATCAAAACAACACGGTTTAAACCCGACATACTGCACTCCAACTGCGAGCATTTTCACCGTTCAAGTGTAATGACGATGCTTGCTATGCGCAAATTAACTAATAGGCAAACGGCAACAAACCATTGGCGAACTGCGCCTTGTCCAAAGGTTGCTCCGTGGTCAGGGCGTGTGTTTCAACCACCAGCGATTCAAACACCGGGCGCTGATCTGGTGTAAGTGCAAGGCCATCAAAGTGAATAAAGGGATCGCCGCCTTTCAAGTTGACCGCATCCCCCACCAAGCCCTTGACACTTTCCAGCAAAGCCATTTCCAGTACATCTTGCGGCAAATTCACGTGGTCAGAATTGGACAGCCAGGCCGCCGCCTGCCGTCTATTCTCCACACCACCCTCCAGCCACGCACAGGCCTTGCGCAGGGCGCTGACCAAACCTGCCAGTGCAGCAGGATTGCTTTCTGCCCAAGACTGTGTGCACCCCAAAACCTTCTCTGGGGCATTGGGCCACAGGCTGTTGGATGTGGCCACAATTGTGCCCAAACCCTCATTTACAGCCAGTGAATTGTAAGGCTCGCCCACACAAAATGCGTCGATCAAACCCGCCCGCAAAGCGCCTACCATGCGAATGGGTGGCACCACTTCAAAACGCACATCCTGATCAGGATCAACATCGTTTAATCGCAACCAACGCCGAAGCTGCAGCGTGTGCATGGAAAACGGAAACACCGTTCCGAACACCATGGGCCTTTCATCGCGCAACTTCCCTGCCCTTAAAACAGAACCAAGGGTTTGGCCTTCCACCAAACTGGCCAGCACACCAGCCAGTTGTTTGTTCACGGTAATGGCATTGCCCCCCCGGTTCAACACCACTGGAGCCAATACATTTTTTCTGGGCGATCCGCCCAAGCCAAGTTGCAGCGCAATCGCCATTGGCGAAAGCATGTGTGCCGCATCAATTTCCCCAAACGCCAGCTTGTCGCGCAGCGTGGCCCAGGAAGCCTGCTTGACCAAACGCACCGACAAATTTTCTGCATTGAAAAAATCCAGGTGCTGGGCAACCACGAAGGGCGCAGAGTCAGTCAGCGCAATCACACCAATGCGAATTTCCTGCTGCATTACACACCACCCCCGCCCAACATTTCAAACACCTCGATCACGCTGCGTGCGGTGTCTACCAGCCGTTGATTGCGCTCCATGGCCAGCTTGCGCATGGCATGGTAGGCCTCGTCTTCATTGAAATTTCGGTGCTTCATCAGCAAACCTTTTGCCTTGTCGATCAGCTTGCGGTCAGCCAGTTGATCCCGGGTTTTCTGAAGTTCATTTTTCAGGGCCTGAAATTCCCGAAAACGTGCCACCGCCACTTGCACAATGGGGCGCACGCGTTCAGGGTTCATGCCATCGGCCACGTACGCACTAACCCCCGCCCGAATTGCGCTTGCAATCGTGTCTTCATTGTCTTCATCAGAAAACATGATCACGGGCTTCGGGTTACTGCGCGACAGCACGGCCATGTTTTCCAGGCAATCGCGATCGGGTGAATCAATGTCCACGATCACAATATCGGGTTGCGACACAGCCACGTGCTCGGCCAGCCGGTCCGCGGAACTTAAGCGCGACACCAGCACATACCCGGCATCAAGCAAGGCGCGTTCCAGGATCGCAGCGCGCCCTGGCTCTTCGTCAACCAAAAGCACTTTCAGTGGGGGAGTGGCGGCTTTACCAGGCTTTGTGTTCGACATGATTGCAGTACAAATCCTTAAGGAGCAAGACGGGATATTGTCCATGAATCGCCCTGCCGCGTGTAGGCCAACCGATCATGAAGTCGCGAAGGCCGCCCCTGCCAGAATTCAAAAAAATCGGGCACCAAACGGTAACCGCCCCAAAATGGTGGCCGTGTTTGCGGGTCGCCCTGCTGTTCTTCCTCGGCCTGTTTAACCCTGGCCTCAAGCACCTCCCGGGAATCGATCACCTGGCTTTGCGGCGAGGCCCAAGCCCCCAAACGGCTGCCAGCGGGGCGCGACAGGTAATAGGCATCAGACTCTTCAGGACTGCACTTCTCGACCAACCCCTCAACGCGCACCTGGCGCTCAAGTTCAGCCCAGTGAAACAGAATGGCCGCATGTGGATTTTCAGCCAGTTCCCGGCCCTTTCTGCTGTCGTAATTGGTGAAAAACGTGAACCCCCGGTCGTCCAGCCCCTTGATCAACACAATGCGAGCAGACGGCCTGCCTTGCGCATTCACGGTGGCAAGGGTCATGGCGTTGGGTTCCGGCAGTTTGGCATGCAGGGCCTGGTCAAACCACTGCCTGAAAAAATCGAAAGGACTGGCCAAAGCATGGGCCTCATCCAAAGTGGCTTTTGTGTAATCTTTACGAAGGTGTGCAATCGACATAAAACGGAACTCCAGGGTGCTGCGAAAGGTATCATGACCTTTATTTTCACATGCGGCCAGCACCACGATGAAGAGCAATGCCGATCTGATTGACGAATTCTGCACCACTTTGTGGCTTGAAGAAGGGCTGGCCAAAGCCACACTGCAAGCCTACCGCAGCGACCTTCAACAACTGGCAAACTGGCTGGACGAACAGTTTGGTGAATTGATGGTGGCCGCCAGCAGCGAACACATACGCAACCACGTACACGACTTGCTGGAATTAAAGCCCAGCAGCCTGAACCGCAAACTAAGCAGCTACAAACGGTTTTACCTGTGGCTAAACACCACCCGGCAGCGCGAAGACAACCCCTGCACCCAACTGCAAAGCGCAAAACGTGGCTTGCGTATACCCAAAACCCTGAGCGAACAACAAGTGCTGGGCCTGCTGGCCGCGCCCGACGTAAGCAACGCTGCAGGGCAACGCGACAAGGCCATGCTTGAATTCATGTACGCCAGTGGTCTGCGGGTCAGTGAACTGGTGAACATGCCGCTGCGCGCCGTCGACCTGAATGTGGGTGCCGTGAAAGTACTGGGTAAAGGCAAGAAAGAACGCCTGGTGCCCATGGGCGAACCAGCCAGACTGGCCATTGCGCTTTACCTGCAACAAGCGCGTGGTGAATTGCTGAAGGGAAAAACCAGCGATTATTTGTTCATCACCCACTTTGGAACACCCATGACCCGGCAAGGCTTCTGGAAAAACATCAAGCGGCTGGCCCTGCTGGCAGGCATTGAAACCCCTGTTAGCCCCCACGTGCTGCGGCACGCATTTGCCACACATTTAATTAACCACGGGGCCGACCTGCGCGTAGTGCAGCTACTTCTGGGCCATGCCGACATAGGCACCACACAAATTTATACCCATGTGGCCAAGGAACACCTGCACACCTTGCTGAACCAAAGCCACCCACGGTCAAAAAGTCGATAGAATCGACGCCAAATCCCGATAACAAGGAGACACCTTTGCTTAATTTCGCCGTTGGCCTGCTAATCGCCTACCTGATTGGTTCCATTTCATTCGCAGTGCTTGTTTCCAAATTTGCAGGCCTGGCCGACCCCCGCACCTATGGTTCAAAAAACCCCGGCGCCACCAATGTGCTGCGCAGCGGCAACAAAAAAGCAGCCATCATTACCTTGCTGGGCGACGCGTTGAAAGGCACACTGGCCGTGGCACTGGCTTTTTACTTTCAAGACCAACTGGGTTACAGCCGCACCGACATAGCCTGGATAGGCCTTGCCGCCTTTATTGGCCACCTGTACCCCATATTTTTCAAGTTTGAAGGTGGTAAAGGCGTTGCCACCGCACTGGGCGTGCTGCTTGGCCTGAACTGGGTATTGGGCCTGGCCACAGCAATCACATGGATTGTTATTGCCTACTTCTTTCGCTATTCCTCACTGGCCGCGCTAATAGCCAGCCTGTTTGCCGTGTTTTACAACGTGTTGCTGTTCGGAATAAACGGCCAAGCGGCAGCCATTGCCATTATGGCCGCATTGCTTATTTACCGGCACAAACAAAACATTGCCAACTTAATAGCTGGCAAAGAAAGCAAAATTGGTAGCAAAGAAAAAAGCTAAAACTTGCTTAAAAAATCGAACTTTTTGATTGGTTGCTTACACTCAAATAAATAGTTGACCAAATTGGAGAGTGCAATGCCAGTAGAAGCCACGAGCGCCAACAACGCAAGAAACGTACACGACAACGCACCAGAGGGTTCAACAAGCAGCCTTTCACAGGCACTTAAAGAGGTTTCCAGACACTTGGGGCTAAAGTTGCTAAAAATGTTCGGGCTGAACAAGCAAGCAACCAATCAACCCACAGCCGTAGCCAACACTGCCGGTCCAGCTGCTGCCGCTGCGCCAGTGGCACCTGCTGGGAACGCAGCGCCTGCTGGGAACGCTTTTGATACAAAAGCTTGGTTACAAGGCCAATGCGATCAAATCAAAGCTGCCTTGGAGAAAAAAACGCCTGCTGGAGAAAGCGACAGAAACCTAACCCTCAATGAAATTTACAAAACGGCGCAAGCTCTCAAATTATCTTTATTGACAGAACGTAACAACATCAGGAACAGCCTACCCCCGGATCTTCAGGCTGATTTCGACGCCAACATTGGAGTGATTCAACACTATTTTGGTAGCCCGGACAATACTCGAAGCATGTCTCAAAACGAGCTACGATTTTTTCAGAGCTACATCACATTCCTGAAAACTTGTATTGCAGGCAATGACACTGAATTAAACAAAAGCTTGAGCGATGTATGCGATTCGATAAACAACGTATTAAGCAGTCTGTCCACAGACATTGACGCAGCCAGAACCACTGCCAGAACAACTGCTGAACAAGCAACAAGATTGGAAACCGATGCAACAGCAGCCAGAACGGCTGCTGATCTGGCGCAAACCACTTTCAATGCCTTGCCCCAGGCGGAACAGCAACAGCCAGGCGCGCGCACCACGCTTGATAGAGCAACGCAAGCGGCAACACAGGCCGAAACAAGGGCAGTCGAAGCACGAAATGAAGCAGACAATGCTGCCGATCCACTGGCCCGGTTGATCGAATCGCCTGAAGAAAAAACCGTCAGAGAATATCAACAACAGCTCGACGACATTAACACTGAAATCACGGCCTTACGCACGGAACGCCGAACACTGCAGAATAACGGGGCACCTCAAGAACAAATAACTGCGGTTAATCGACGTATCCTCAACAAAGAAATAGAGAGAGTAGGCGCTGGCGAACGATTGGAGGTCGCCGACAGGAGCGCGCAGCAAGCCTCAACAACGAACGCCGAAATTAATGCGCACACACTAAACCTGGTTACGACAACGCAGAACACTCAAATCCGCCAGCTTGGAAGTAACGCTGAGGGCTTTAGCTCGCAGGTTATAAACGAAGCACAACAGCAACTCACAGACTTGGTTCGCGTTGCCAACGCCAACAAGAAACCTGATACGGCATGGCTTGAACCCGCAAAGTTTTTTAGTAAGCAAATTCAGGAGCTCAGCGAAAACCCCGAGGCTGCAATTTCACTACCAGCTGAATTCGGCGCGTCGGGCACCGAGACTGAAAGGAAGCCACAAGGCTTTGCATCCTACAAAAGAGCCCTCTTGATCGTTAGAAGTGGGCAGAACCCGGGAGCATATAACACCGACGAAAAAAAATTAGCGCTTATAATATTGGGGGGATGGTGCGTAGAGCAAGCTGTCCGTAACCGCAAGGATGAAGAAAGCAACGCCTACCCAAAGGCCGACAATCTGATGCGGTCGGCTGGCCAATTGCTGGCAGCCACATCACTGGAGAAAATTGCTGAAACCGATACAGCAACTTTGAAAACCCGATTCACGACTCACGCAACTACCCACAATCTTGATGACCTTAACAAAAAGTTGAATGCGCTTCCAGACAATACCCCCGTGGAAGTGTTGAAAACGGTTTTCAAGCAAGGGGCGTATTTGAAAGCTGCCAACGATAACGCTGACCAAAACCCCAGCCCCAAATCATTGTTGAAACAAGGGCGTACCGACCGAACTTATGAAAATGACGTTGTAGTTTTACCTGGCGGCAAAAGCCGCCAAGCTGTGTTTAAAGAATCCATGCTTCGTGCAATCGAAATTCTTAAAACCGAGCCGGGCGAAAAAGCAGAGTCCGGAAAATCACGGATGTCAGATATATCCGCAAGAAAACTGAGAGAAGCACTGAATCCCGCCGAGGGACACATCTCAGAGCTTTTGGGACTAGGTGACAACCAGAATCCCAATGCAAGCTCGGAACTGCTGGATCAACTGGTAATGGCAAGCACTGCGCACAATGACCTTACAGCCGAACAAAATACAGTGTCGCGCGGTTCCCTGCGCAATCATATCGACAAATACAAGCAAAATTCAACGATTGAGGCGCTAAAAAACCACAGCCTTGAAGGATACGAAATCTTAAGCGACCTGCTGATAGACACCGCAATTACAATTCGCCAGCAAGTGGACACACGAATTGGTACCGTCATCGGGCAACTAAATAACAATAACCCACCCAACAAAACAGAAATTCAACAACTGGTAAAGCAAATCATTATTACCACAGACCCCAAGGCTGCAAACAACTCGAATTTCGACTTGGTCAATTTGCTGGAGTCTGGCGAGAAACTCGCTGAAACCAACACTTCAGAAAACCGGGAGTCCTTCAAAACAGCACTGACGAATGTACGAGCAGCATGGACAGAGTCGAAAACAGAGGACAACCCAAACAGCGCACAATGGCTGTCAGACGACAAACGATCTGGGCTTGAGCGAACGTTGAAAGCGAACCCGGTAAAATCAATTCCGTTTCTAAATAAAACTCCGGTCCTTACGCGGTTAACTGGCGCCACTTTTAATATTGCGAAGGGTTTGATTGTAGGAACAACTGGCGCTGCAGGTGGGGTAGCCGCGGCCGGGGCCGGGGTTGCTGCGGTTGCTGCTGTAATCGGCTTAGCCGTAGTAGCTGTTCCAGTTTACGGCGCCTCCAAAGCGTTAAAAAAGGCATTTTAATGTTCTTCCCTGCGCTACCGGGCGCAGGGATTTCTCTTGCCATAAAATTGGCTCATGGCGTGGGCGGTATGCCCAGCCTGCCTGCCCTTTGCCTTGGCAATTTCTTGCGGGCTGCCTTGCGCCACCAGTTGGCCGCCACCCACGCCCGCTTCAGGCCCCATGTCGATTACCCAGTCGGCTTGGGCAATCAAGTCAAGGTCATGTTCAATTACCACCACAGTGTGGCCAGCGTCCACCAGGCGGTGCAACACGGCAATCAGCTTTTCAACGTCGTTCATGTGCAGGCCCACGGTGGGTTCATCCAGCACGTACAAGGTGGGGGGGCTCATTTGCACACCAGCCTTGTTTTCACGCACCTTGACAAGCTCAGTCACCAACTTGATCCGTTGTGCTTCACCGCCGCTTAGGGTTGGGCTGGGTTGGCCGATGGTCAGGTAACCCAGGCCCACGTCGTTCAACAAATTCAGCGCCTGCGCTATGGCGGGGTGGGCATCAAAAAACGGTGCGGCTTCTGAACAGCTCATGTTCAGAATTTCAGCTGCGGTTTTGTCGCGCCAGGTTACTTGCAATGTTTCAGGGTTGAATCGTTTGCCGCGGCAGGCTTCGCACACCACTTTTACGTCGGGCAGGAAGTTCATTTCAATGGTTTGCATGCCTTGGCCATCACACACCGGGCAGCGGCCCGGCCCGGCATTGAAGCTAAAACGGTTCGCTGCAAAGCCACGCATACGGGCTTCAATGGTGTCGGCCAATACGTTGCGAATTCGGTTCCAGAAGCCAATGTAAGTGGCGGGGCAACTGCGCGGGGTTTTGCCAATCGGGGTTTGGTCCACTTCCAGCACGCGGGCCACACGTTCAGCGCCTTCAATTTCGTCGCAGGCAAACCAGTTGTGTGTGGGCTTGCCTTTCTTGTTCTGGTTGGCCACGTACTGGCGCATATTGGCCAATAAAATATCGCGGGCCAAGGTTGATTTACCGCTACCGGAAACACCGGTAATGGCCACCAAGCGGCCCAGTGGAATGTCCACATTCAAGCCACCGATGTTGTGCAGCTTCGCACCCTTGATGCCTAAACGTGGCGTTTCTTTTTCAACCGGGCGTTTGGGCTGTAACAAATGCGGAATTGGGTTCTTCAGGTATCGGCCTGTCAGCGAATTTTTATCGGCGGTTACTTCAGCCACGGTGCCTTGGGAAATAATTTCGCCGCCCAGTTTGCCTGCGCCGGGGCCAATGTCGACCAAGCGGTCGGCGCGCTGCATGGTGTCAATGTCGTGTTCCACAATCACCAGGGTGTTGCCCTTGGCACGAAGTTCTTCCAGGGCATCGAGCAGGCGGTGATTGTCGCGGGTGTGCAGGCCAATGGTGGGTTCATCCAGCACGTAGCACACGCCGCGCAAATTGGTGCCCAGTTGCGAAGCCAAACGAATGCGCTGTGCTTCACCACCGCTTAGTGTGGGCGCGCTGCGGTTCAGGTGCAGGTAATCAAGCCCCACTTGTTCCAGGAATTTCAAGCGCCCGGCCATTTCAATGCGAATGTCTTTGGCAATCGCAGTTTCACGCGCATCCAGTTCAAGCTGGTCCACCCACCGCAACGCGTCGCTCACGGTTTGATCGGCCAGTTGTGCAATGTTGCTGTTTTTGAATTTCACGGCCAATGCTGTGGGGTTGAGGCGTTGGCCATTGCAGGCGCCGCACACCATGGTTTCACGTAAATAGGTTCCCTCGTCGTTATCAGCCCCCTCTTCTGCGCTTTTGTCCTGCTCGGCAAGCCATTTGCCTTCTTCGCCTGTGGTTTCAGAATCAAAGCCCTCTACTTCTTCACCCACACCAAAGCAGCTGGCGCACCAGCCGTGTTTGCTGTTGTAGCTGAACAGACGTGGGTCGAGTTCCGGAAAGCTGCGTGCGCAACTGGGACAGGCGCGTTTGGTGGAATAGAAGCGAATGCTGGGCGTGGCGCCTTTTTTTTCTGGTGCTTCCACCATCACGGTACCTTTGCCAAATTCAAGGGCTTGAACAAGCGCCTCGCGCAGTTCCTTTTCACCCTTGGCTTGAATACTCAAGGTTTTTACCGGCACTTCAATGTGATGTTCCTGGTATCGGGCCAGCTTGGGCCAGGGGTTGGTGGGTACGTATTCGCCGTCTACGCGCAGGCGTTCATAACCACGGTCTACAGCCCACTTGGCTATTTCGTTGTAAATACCTTTGCGGCCCTGCACCAGCGGGGCCAGCAAGGTAATTTCCTGCCCTTTGTGGTGCTGCATGATTTGCGCCAGCATGCTGTCCATACTTTGCGGGGCAATGGGTACTTCGCAGGTGGGGCAATGTTGAATGCCCAGCTTCACGAACATAAGGCGCAGGAAGTGGTACACCTCGGTGACAGTGGCCACCGTGCTTTTGCGGCCACCACGGCTGGTGCGCTGTTCAATGGCCACAGTGGGTGGAATGCCAAAAATGGCGTCTACATCGGGCTTTGCAGCGGGCTGCACAAACTGACGCGCATAGGCGTTCAAACTTTCAAGGTAACGGCGCTGGCCTTCACTGAACAAAATGTCGAATGCCAAGGTGGATTTTCCGCTGCCGGAAGGCCCGGTGATCACGGTCATTTTTTCACGCGGAATGGTCAGGCTAACATTTTTCAAATTGTGTTCACGGGCATGAAGAATTTCAATGCCGTCGGTCAGGCCGCGTCTGCTGGCTGCGGTGTTCAAACCATACAGCGCTGCGGCTTCGGCCACCATGTGGTCGCCGCTTTGCACCCCCTTATTCAAATCAGCGGCATGCAGCAGATTGGTTTGTGCAAGGTATTGCTTGATCGCAACGCCAGTGTGGCTGGTTGTTATTTTGGCGAGTTGTTCAGGTGTGCCTTGGGCCACCAGTTCGCCGCCGTATTCACCGGCTTCGGGGCCAAGGTCAACCAGCCAATCGGCAGCACAAATTACATCCAGGTTGTGTTCAACAATCAGCACGCTGTGCCCGGCTTCCTGCAACAGGCGCAGCGAACGCATCAGCTTGGCCACGTCGTCGAAATGCAAGCCTGTGGTGGGTTCATCAAACACAAACAGGTCGCCACGTTTTGCCACTTTCTGGCCGCTTGCGGTGGGTTTTAAATTGGCCAGAAAACCCGCCAGTTTCAAGCGCTGGGCTTCACCCCCGCTAAGCGTGGGCACGGGTTGGCCCAGGCGCAAATAATTCAAACCCACTTGCGCAAGGGGTTGCAGGGTTTTAAACAAGGCGGTGTCTTTTTCGAACAAATCAAGCGCCTGATCCACGGTCAGTTCAAGCACTTGCGCCATGTTCAACACCTGGCCTTTGCGTTCCAGTGTTACTTCAAGCGCTTCCGGGCGGTAGCGTGTGCCATTGCATTCGCCACAGCGCAAATACACGTCGCTTAAAAACTGCATTTCAACATGTTCAAAGCCATTGCCGCCGCACATGGGGCAGCGGCCGTCGCCACTGTTGAAGCTGAAAAAGCCGGGTTTGTAATCGCGTTCTACTGCAATTTTTGTTTTGGAAAACAGTTTGCGCAATTCGTCGAATGCACCCACATAACTGGCTGGGTTGCTGCGCGTGGTTTTTCCAATCGGGCTTTGGTCGACAAAGGCCAGTTGCGCAATGTGTTCAACGCCTTCCAGTGATTCAAATTCACCGGGTGCTTCAGTGGGCTCGCCTTTTATTTTTTTAATTGCGGGCACCAGCACATCTTGCACCAAAGTGCTTTTGCCTGAACCTGAAACACCTGTTAGTACCACCAAGCGGTTCAGCGGCAGCTTGACATCGATGTTTTTTAAATTGTTGGCGCGCACGCCGGTTAGCACAATGTGTTCTTTCGAATCACCCAGTGGTTTGCTGGCTTCTACCACTTTCAGCTCGCCTTTCAGGTAGCGCGCTGTTAGCGAATTTGATTGTTCAATTTTGGCGGGTGCTCCATCAAACACAATGTTGCCGCCAGCTTCGCCGGGGCCGGGGCCAATGTCTACCAACCTGTCGGCCTGGTTCATCAGTTGTGGGTCGTGTTCAACCACCACCAGGGTGTTGCCTGCTTCTTTCAAACGCTGCATGGCCTGGGCCACGCGTGCTATGTCGCGGGGGTGCAGGCCCACTGAGGGCTCATCCAGCACAAACAAAGTGTTCACCAATGAACTTCCCAACGCGGTGGTCAAGTTGATGCGTTGTACCTCACCACCGCTTAGGGTTCTGCTTTGCCTGTCCAAAGTTAAATAACCCAAGCCCACTTGAATTAAAAAACCCAAGCGGGTGCGAATTTCCTGAAGCACTAGGTCGCTTGCTTCGTCCAAAGCACCGGGCAGTTGCAGGTTCTTGAACAGCTGCGCCACTTTCAGTAATGGCATTTGCATGATTTCATGAATGCTGTGCTTGCCTGAATCGCTGGGCAATTTCCACAACAATGAATCGGGCTTTAAACGTGCGCCATTGCAGTCGCCACACGGCGTGTAGCTGCGGTATTTACTCAACATCACCCGCACATGCATTTTGTAGGTGCGGCTTTCCAGCCATTCAAAATAGCGGGCCACGCCGTAGAACAAACTGCCTTCCCAATTGCCATCAAAATTCGCATCGCCTTCAATCACCCACAGCTTGTGTTCTTCGGGCAAATGTTTGTAGGCAATGTCGGTGGCAATGCCCCTTTTTTTGCCAAAGCGCACCAAATCTTTCTGGCAGCTTTTGAAGCTTTCCGTGGTCCAGGGTTTTACGGCGCCCTCTTCCAGCGATTTGTTTTCATCGGGAATCACCAAGCCGTAATCAATGCCGATTACACGCCCAAATCCACGGCAGGTGTCGCATGCACCCAAGGGCGAATTGAAACTGAAATGACTGGGTAACGGGCTTGAATAATCCAGGTCGCAGGTGGCGCAGTGCAGGCCTTCAGAAAAACGCCAGGGTTCCTGTTCCGGGCCATCCCCTTCTGGCAGAGCAAACACATTCACCTTGCCCTTGCCCCGGTGCAAAGCGCTGGCCACGGCGTCGCTAAAACGGCTTTCTTCAACCCCGGCCACGCGGAAGCGGTCTTGCACCACGTCCAGCAGTTTTTCAACCACGGTTCGGCCTTTTTTGATTGGCGTTTCGCGGTGTATGCGGGTGTAGCCTTGCGCGCTTAAAAAATCTTCAATTTCCTGGCTTGTGAATTTTGCGGGCACGCGCACAGGAAAAGTAATAACCAGGCGCGGGTCGTTTTGCGCAGCCGCTTTGTCGAGTATCGATTGCTTGATGGTGGCCACAGTGTCTTCACGCACCCATTCGCCACACTGGCGACAATGCAGGTGGGCGGCTCGGGCATAAATCAACTTCAAGTGATCGTTGATTTCAGTCATGGTGCCCACGGTGCTGCGGGAGGTACGCACCGGGTTGGCCTGATCAATCGCAATGGCGGGCAACACGCCTTCAATGCTGTCTACATCGGGTTTGTCCATGCGGTCCAGAAACTGGCGCGCGTAGGGCGAAAAGGTTTCAACATAACGGCGCTGGCCTTCGGCATACAGGGTATCGAACACCAGCGAACTTTTGCCGCTGCCGGAAACCCCGGTGAACACGGTGATTTCACCAGTTTTAATGTCGATATCGACGTTTTTCAGGTTGTGCTGGCGAGCCCCTTTGATGCGAATTACATTGCCAAGGTACTGGGAATTTTCTTTTTTTTTCGCTGTGGTGCTCATGGGGTGCCTGCGGGGTAAAACAGTTGCTACAGGCCTTTGATTGTAATGGGTGGGGCGGCTTAACTCACCTTAAGCCGCCTGCTTGATTGAAATTATGAAAACCTGATCATGATTTATGGATAAAAGGGCGGGCGGGCAACACGCTGACGTACGTGGGGCGCTTCGATTTGATCGCGCAAGCGCATCGCTGCGGCATTCAACTTGACAACACTTAACTCACAGTTCAATTGCGTGCCAACGTTCATGGTGTCTGGCGAAAGGCCTTTTGTGGTCTGGAAGGCATCCATCAAACTGCGTGCGTTGCGATGCTCCCCAAGGAATGGCCTGTAGCTCCACCCTGCCTGCTCGGGAGGTAAAACCGTGGCCACCAAATTTTCCGCCAAGCGAATGTGTGTTTCGAAAGTGCCGGCCTCTTGCTCACACTGCACCAGAATTTTTGTTGGCTTTCCTTGCTCGGACCGTTGAAGGTCTGGCTTGTAGCTACGATTCACCACGGCATCCAGACACCCTTTCAAATTGTCCGCATGCGAATGAATCAACTGGCTACAGATTCGCAATTCATCCAGTTTCCTACTTTGGGCATCAACAACCGGGCGATCAATGTGCAAACGTTTGCATTGTTTCAGGTGTTCCCTGGCAAGCGTATTCACCGACTTGGTCAATTGGCTTGATTCCTTTTTCAATATCTGAACATCACCACCAAAACCATCCAGCACCGCGGTGCTGTGCTGCAACTGCGCACGAAGACTTCCAATCGAACTTTGCATGGATAACACTCCTGAGTCGGTTAAGGAGCGCTTCGTGGGTAACCATGCGAAAATGGTTCCGTGGTACCGCCTTTCTGGTGAACAACACATTAATTCATGAGGATCGCACCACGCTATTGAACTTGTCCACGCGCCAAAGTTACCTAGATTTTTATCTCACACAAAAATCCATGCTCAACACATACCCCCCTGGCAAGTTCATTTTTCATGGTGCCGGCCGTGAATACTTCAAAATTTGGCTTGTCAACCTTGTGTTGACCATTGCCACCCTGGGTATTTATGCAGCCTGGGCCAAGGTGCGAACCCGCAAGTATTTTTATCAATCCACCGAGTTAAATGGCAACCGGTTTGATTACCATGGCGACCCCAAAGCCATACTCAAAGGCAATTTGCTGGTTGCAGGCATTGCACTGACCTACATCGTGTCCTCTGTCTATTCGCCGGGATTTGCCAGCCTGCTTTTGCTGACGGTGATGTGCCTGATGCCATTTTTCCTGGTCATGAGCCTGCGCTTCCACCTGGCCAACAGCAGCTACCGGGGTTTGCGCTTTCAATTCAACGGCAGCACGAAAACAGCTTATAGCAAGCTGGCCCTTGCAATTTTGATTAGCCTGGGCTGTTTTGTGGTGCTCGGCATGGTGTACGGAATTGGCAGCGGATTCGTTGATCTGGAATTCAACACGGTGGTGTCAAGCTTGTTGGTCATTGCAATGCCGCTGGTGCTCATGGTCTGCATTTCATTTATCTTCGCAATTTTTATCAGCGGTCTGCGCTTGTTTGTCATGAATCATTCAAAATTCGGGAATGCTGACCTGAAGTGCGACGCCCAATTCCGCAACTTCAGCAAAGCCACCTTGAAATCAATCTCTCTGGCCGGTCTGGCTTTGTTTCTGCTGGCAATTGCCGCATTTGCCATCAACATGAGCGTGTTTACTGATCTGCTGGATTTTTCACTGCCAATTGGCGAAGAACCTTCAATGCTGGACGATGAGGCCTCGCAGGAACAAGCGCAAGTGGCCATGCAGGCCATGGCAATGCTTTCAAGCCTCGGCATCATTGCAATACTGGCTTATCTCGTATTGTTTGCATTTGGTGCTTATTTGAAAACTGCAATTGACAACCTGGTGTGGAACAACACCACACTGTCAAACCGGCATCAATTCAAAAGCACCGCCAGCCCAATTGCTGCAACATGGATTCACATCAGCAATATTTTGCTGATTGTCTGCACCATCGGTTTGTTCCTGCCTTTTGCAAAAATCCGTTCAACCCGTTACCGAATTTCCCACATGACATTTGTGCCCGTGGGTAGCATCGACGAAATTGTGCGGGAAGAGCAAGGCAAACAAAAAGCGTTTGGTGACAGCATGGGTGATGCGCTTGGTTTGGAACTTGGTATTTGAGCTCGACCCAGCCACCCACCACGTTGCAAGCAACGTACTTTAACGGGCAAGTGCTGAAAGGCACCCCCGTGAACGTTCACTGCGGTGCAGGGCAATTGGTGTTTTTTCTAGGCGACACAAAGCACGCCATCGCTTTGCGCAGCGTCAAACGTTCGGAAAGCTTTGGCAATGCACCCATTGTGTTTGAGTTACCTGATGGCGCCACGCTCGAATTTGATCGGGAAAGTAGCCGGAATACACTGAAATTCTGGAACGCACTCTCGCCAAGCTGGTTTGAAAAAGTTCAATACCACCCCACTCAATGGCTGCTGATCAGCCTGGTTTCTATTGCATTTGCAGCAGGCCTGTACGGCCAGGGTTTGCCTTTGATTGGCAAATGGATTGCCTTTGCCACGCCGCAATCCAAGGTGTCCAAATTCATGGAAGATGTGCTGCCCCAACTTGACGGCGTCATCTTTCAGCCCAGCAATCTTGGCGATCAGGCCAAAGCCACTCATCAGCGGCAGTTGAAATCACTCATTGCCAACCAAGCGGGGTTGTCTCATGTCAAGCTTGCATTTCGCAGCAGCAAAATAGGGCCCAACGCTTTTGCCTTGCCCGATGGCACCATTGTTTTAACCGACGAACTTTTGAATTCCTTACCGGCAGAAATCATTCCCGGTGTTTTGGCGCATGAATTGGGACATGTTGAACTTCGACACATGACCCGCCGATTGCTACAAAACGCGATGGTTGGCACCTTGATTGCCACTTTTTCAGGGGATATTTCAATACTGGTCAGCACCTTGGGCACGCAATTGGTTGCACAGCACTACAGCAGGGAATTTGAACGGGAAGCTGACTTGTTTGCAATTGAATTGTTCGTAAAACAAGGGCGCGACTTGGCTGCACTTGAATTGCTGCATGAAAAGTTGGGTAGCCTGGACCAATCAGGATCAAGAAATGCGTCGTATCTGGACAGCCACCCAGGTGCCGACGAACGACTACAATTGATCCGGGAAAAACAACAAAACAAGGAAGCCCGCTAGACAGGCATTCCTAACACCGACATGAATCAATCCCCATCCCGTTTCCGCCACATGGAGTCAGGGGCCGTTTTTAATGAATACGGCGATTCAGTGCAGCAACTTTGCTGTCTAAATCAGACTGAATATTTTGAGGTGTGAATCGCGCCGCGTTCCTCAAGCCATCAACCGCAGCGCTGACTTTGGGGCCCTGATCTGCCCCTAACCTGCTTGTTCTTTTCATTATTTTTTCTACCTGTCCGGTACACCAGTTCACCTTGTCGGCTTGAGGAACGATCGCCATATTGCCCCGAAACAAGCCCTCTTGATGTGCAGAAAAGAAATCAATTTCACGGTCCAGGCTTTGTGCTTTGGACGCAAAGGATTTAAGCGCATTCTTGGCACCATCCAGCATTTTGACCAAATCCCGGGATTGAATTGAGCGTCCCTGATCACCATATACCAGGTTCCTGTTGTTGCCCGAAGTAGACAAAACATGCGCCTTCATTTCACGCGCGGTTTGTGCCAGCCCCAGCGCTGCATTGGCCAAAGGTGAAACATCTCGTTTCAGGTTAGTCAGGTTTTGTCTGTTGAAGTTATACCGATCAAGAACCTGACTGTTGGCACTTACTGAACTTGAATACATGTTTGCCCTTCCTTATAAAGTCACAAATGGATAAGTCTGTTGACTTTAAAAACCAGAAGTTCGATTTTTTAGCATCGCTTGATCTGTTCTGCACAACAAAAATCCCGCTCAGGCATTTCAACCTGGCGGGATTCATTGCTACACCACCGCAAACCAGCTGAGCTGCGGCGTAAAAATTGCTTATGCCACTTGCGCCAACCTGCGTTTGCGCACGCCTTGTGCCAATGTTTCAAGCACTTGCAGGCTGTCGTCCCAGCCTATGCAACCATCAGTAATGCTTTGCCCATAGGTCAAGGGCTTGCCGGGTTCCAGGTCTTGGCGACCTTCAACCAAGTGGCTTTCAACCATTACACCCATGATGCGCACATCACCTGCGGCCAATTGTTCCGCAATGTTTTCGCACACGCCCACCTGGTTTTTGGGCACTTTGCTGCTGTTGCCATGGCTTGCATCAATCATGATGCGGGCTGCCAAGCCTGCCTTGCCGATGTCGGCCGCGGCTGCTTCAACTGAAGCTGCGTCGTAGTTCGGACCTTTGCCGCCACGCAAAATGATGTGACAGTCTTCATTGCCCGAGGTGCTGACAATTGCGCTGCGCCCTTCCTTCGTAACACTCAGGAAGTGGTGCGGGTGTTGCGCAGCCTTGATCGCGTCAACGGCAATTTTCACATTGCCATCAGTACCGTTCTTAAAGCCTACCGGGCAACTTAAACCACTGGACAATTCTCGGTGAATTTGACTTTCAGTGGTGCGGGCACCAATGGCACCCCAACTCACCAAATCTGCAATGTACTGGGGGGTAATCATGTCGAGAAATTCGGTACCCGCTGGCAAACCAAGGCCATTGATGTTCAACAGAACTTCACGTGCCATCCGCAAGCCTTTGTTGATCTCGAAGCTTCCATCCAGATTGGGGTCGTTGATCAAGCCTTTCCAGCCAACGGTGGTACGGGGCTTTTCGAAATAGACACGCATCACGATTTCAAGGTCTTCTGCGTATTTTTCGCGGTAAACCTTCAGCTTGTTGGCGTATTCCATGGCGGCTTTCACGTCGTGAATGGAACATGGCCCCATCACCACGATAAGGCGATCATCCCCCCCGTGCAAAATTTTATGCAAGGCGGTGCGGCAACCTGACACGGTTTCTGCAATTGCAGGCGTAATGGGCACTTCTGCGATCAAGGCCGCAGGGGTGGTCAGTTCTTTAATTTCTTTGATTCTCAAGTCGTCTGTTACCGTGTTCATGCCAATTCTCCTGAATGCTGGCGCGCTTTTTGTCAAAGTGTCGGTTCAAAAAAAAACCGCCAGGAGGTTCAGGCCTGGCGGTTTTGGGATCTGTTTGAACTATGTGTTTTTACGCACAACCCTCTTCCGCCGCCTGCCCAAACCAGGCAAAGAAGCCAAAAAAAGCATAAAAAGAATGCGCAAAATTTGTGTTCATCTTTTCAATGTAATCAATTCATGGCCGCTGTGCAAGCGCGCTGAGGGAAATTCTAACAAGTCACGGGTGGGTGTGGTTGGCATCCCACTGAAATATCAGCAAATTTGATTCGCGGGTACTCTTTACTGCGTCCCGCCCATCACCAGCCCATCGATGCGCAGGGTGGGTTGACCCACGCCAACAGGTACACTTTGGCCTTCCTTGCCACAGGTTCCTACGCCATCGTCCAATGCCATGTCGTTGCCTACCATTGAAATTTTGGTGAGCGATTCCGGGCCGTTGCCAATCAAGGTTGCCCCTTTCAATGGGTAGGTAATTTTGCCGTTTTCAATTTTGTAAGCCAGTGAGGCTGAGAATACAAACTTGCCGCTGGTAATGTCCACCTGCCCACCACCAAAATTCGCGGCATACACGCCATCTTTCACGCTGGCAATAATTTCTTCTGGGGTTTTGTCGCCGTTCAGCATGTAGGTGTTGGTCATGCGGGGCATGGGCAGATGAGCAAAGCTTTCGCGGCGGCCATTGCCGGTCACAGGCATTTTCATCAACCGTGCGTTGGTAATGTCCTGAATGTAGCCCTTCAATATACCGTCTTCAATCAATGTGGTGCACTGGGTTTTGTTGCCTTCGTCGTCTATGTTCAGCGAACCGCGGCGACTGGGCAATGTGCCATCGTCAACAATCGTCACGCCTTTGGCAGCCACGCGCTGACCGATCATGCCGGAAAACGCACTGCTGCCTCTGCGGTTAAAGTCGCCTTCCAGGCCGTGGCCAATCGCTTCATGCAACAAAATGCCAGGCCAACCTGAACCCAACACCACGGTTTGCGACCCCGTGGGGGCCGGCCTTGCTTCAAGGTTGATCAAGGCTTGGTCCACTGCGGTTCGGGCATGGTGCATCAGGAATGCATCGCCAAAATGACCGAAATCATATCGGCCGCCAGCACCAGATGAACCCGTTTCGCGGCGGCCCTTCTGTTCAACCACCACGCTCACGTTCACACGCACCAGTGGGCGAACATCGGCCGCCAAAACTCCGTCGCTTCGGGCCACAAGCACCACATCGTACGCACCCACAATACTGGCCATCACTTGCTTGACGCGTTTGTCGCATTTGCGGGCGAATTGTTCAAGACGCTTAAGCAGATCTACCTTCTCAGTGGATGTCAGCGTGGGAATGGGATTCATAGGGCTATACAGGGCGCGGCTTTCAGCACCTGCGAAGCCCTTGCCGGTTTTCAGGTTGCGGTTGGCTGTTTTTCCCAGGCTTGCAATTTCACGAACCGACTTGGCTGCGGCCAATATAGGCTTGAATGCAATGTCATCGGAATACGCAAAAGCAGTTTTATCGCCACTCACGGCGCGCACGCCAACGCCTTGCTCGATGTTGTAGCTGCCCGATTTCACAATGCCTTCGTCCAGCGACCAGCCCTCGATGCAGCCATACTGAAAATAGAGGTCGGCAAAATCAACCTTGTGCGAGAAAATTTCACCAAAGGCTTTCTGGATGTGGCCTTCATCAATGCCGTAAGGGGTCCACAACAGGCTTTGGGCAGTGGCAAGGCTGGAAATGGCGGGGTCTACTACTTTCATGTTGAATCCTTTAAAGCACGCGGTGCGTGAGCGCGGGCAAGCTGTTTCGCACATCGACTATCTTAGCAGGGTCAAGTTGACCCAGCACAACACCTTCGCCCTCAGCCAAAATATTCTCGACCTCACCCCACGGGTTCACCAACATGGAATGGCCCCAGGTGCGGCGCCCGTTCTCGTGCACACCGCCTTGCCCGCAAGCCAGTAGGTAACACTGATTTTCAATGGCGCGGGCGCGCATCAGCACTTCCCAGTGCGCGCGGCCGGTGGTGTAGGTGAATGCGGCAGGCATCACGATTAAATCAACGGCTCCCATGGCCCGGTACAATTCGGGGAAACGCAGGTCGTAACACACCGAAAGGCCGATTTTGAAGCCCTCGACATTGGCCACCACCGGGGTGTTGCCCGGCAACAGCACCTTTCCTTCGTCGTAGCTTTCCTGGCCTTTGGTAAAACAGAACAAGTGTATTTTGTCGTAGCGGGCGGTGCACTCGCCCTGCGGACTGAACACAAGCGTGGTGTTGTAAACGCGCCCTTCAATTTCGCTGGCAATTGGAACGGTACCGGCCACGATGTGCACGTTGCGCACCACCGCTTGGTCGGCCAAAAATTCCTGTATTGGGCCTTGCCCGAAGGGTTCGGAAATTGCCAGTTTGTCGGTGTCTTTGTGGCCCATCAAACAAAAATACTCGGGCAACAGCACCATGCGCGCGCCCAGCTTGGCTGCCTGGCCGATCAGGCGCTGCGCAATGTCCAGATTGCGTTCCACGTCGGGGGTGGCAATCATTTGCAAACTGGCAACGGTCATCGGCTTGCTCATGTCAGGGCCTCAGGTTGGAATTGTTGGTGGGTGAGTTCGGGGTTTCGCTTTTCCGGACACGCTCAATCACTGGGGCTGCCCAAGGGCCGCTCACCTGGTACTGGAATGAGAAAATTTTCGCCAGCGGGTCTTTTAGCACAAAATCGGCAATCAGGGAGGCAATGCCCACCGCGGGGTTGGCCGCAATCACTGAATAAATTAGCGACCCCCCAGCGGGGTTCAGATCGGGCAACACCACCACATTCAGGTTCTGGGTTTCACTTTCCAAGTCAATATTTCCGTCCATCAACACGGTGGCGCTTGGCCCGGTCATTTTGAAATTCCGGGTCGAAGCAATTCCTTCCTTGAGCACAACATCTGCATCCATGGTGTCGTAGGCAAAGCCTTCAGAAAACACGTCTTTGAAGTCAAGCGTGAAGCGACGGGGAATGCTTTGCAACGAGAGCACACCCAACAATTTTGCCACGCCGGGGTCTGCCTTTAAAAACTGGCCCCTGCTGCTTTTCAGTTTGAATTGCCCACTCAAGCTTCCATAGTCGATGGTGGTGGGGGCGTCGTTCCAGCGTAATCGCCCAACAAGCGTACCTTCGCCACCGCGAAACACATCGGCCATGCCCAGGCGGGTCAGCAAGCCACCGGCATTCTTCACGGTTTGGTTTACTTCAATGTCGGTGCGCTGGTTTTTCAGATTGTTGCCGTATTGCCAAACGCCTTTGGCCTGGATAACCGATTCCGGGCTCTCAATGCGCAATTCTTCCAGCTTCCACTCCTTGGGGCGCTGGCCCAGGGTGGCCCGTGCCTGCTCCTCGCGGGTTTGGTTCACGGCAATCAGTTTCAGCTTGCCCAGGGTGATGTCGTTCAAGGTGAAATTGTCCACCTGCACATCCAGTGCCGGAATGCTGGAGGCGGGCTCTTCAACCAGGTCGCGCATCTCGCTGTCCAGCGTTCTGGGAATGACCAGTGTTTTGAAGCGGGCCAACACGGCACCGTCTGGCCGTTGTTTGTCGGATACCCAGGACAGGTAACCGTCCACCCCTTTGGCTTTTACATCGAACTGCCAGCGCTTTTCAACCGTACGTGCCGCAACAGACACGCCTTCGAATGACTTGCTGCCCACATCCAATCGGTCGGTTCGAATGGCCACGTTCATTTTCAATGCGCTGTCAGCGGCGCGGTCGCCCATCAGTTCACCCATCAAACCACTGTTGCCAGAAGCCGAGGTGATGTCGTTCACAACAGTTCGCCAGGTATCAACGTCGATGACCGGAACGCGCACATCCCCCTGAATGCCCGCACTGGGCGCAGCCAGTGGCGCGCCGACAGCAAACTGAAGGGAATCAATGCCGGGCTGCCCGCCGTCGTCAGGAACCGTGGCTCGCACCTGGGCCACCAGTTTGTTGTCTGCCCCTAGATCAATCACCCACCGATCGCCCTGCGCGCTGCCGGTTTGGCTTAACTTCAAGGGCAAACGTGCGTCGGCCTTCTTGGCAAACGGGCTGGGCAGCTTTATTTCCAATCCTAGCAACTGGCTGCTTACATCCACAGCCACACCGTTTTCACGGGTGGAAACCACCACGCTGTAGGGGGTAGTACCCGCCAGGTAAGGCTCAATCAATGGGTTGAGGTACTGCGCCAGACCCTGTGAACGCGCAACGCCGTTGGCCCGAATTTCCATGCGCCCTGCGGCGTCGGTGTTTCCTTTCAGGGTGACGGCTCCACCCAAGGCCTGCCCTTGCAGTTGATTGATGAACAGGCCTTTGTTGGAGAACTCGATCACGCCGTCTACGTTGCTGACTGTGGGCATGCCCCGCACCAGGCGGATCGAATTGCCCTTCAGCACCAAATCGCCTTTTGCCTGGGTTTTCTCAGGGTCCGCAATTGGAATGCTTAGTTGCAAATCCAGATTCGCAGGGCCATCGACCTGCGCATTGACCAAGGCCTCGTTCAGAATTTCCCGCACCGGGCTTTGATTGACGAAAGCCAGCATTTTTCCCAAATCGCCCTGACCTTCGCCCGTGATTTCAAGCAATGGATCCCATGCATCCAGGTTGTCAATTCGCGCTTGAACATTTTTCAGCTGAACCCCTTGGGATTCCGCGGTATCGGCCTGAATCAACATGCGCTTGCCATTGAATGTGACCTTGCCGTTGACCCGTTGAATGCCTGGCCAACCAGGTGCGTAAGTCAATTCACCATTTTCAAAAGGCACTTCGATTCTGAACACGCCCTTGCTTTTCGGATCATCAAAGGGAAAGTCGCTCAGGCGTCCAGACAATTCAAATTCGCCATTTCTGGCCACCCCGGCCTTCAGGTTTTCAGTCAACCAGGTGCGCGCACTACTGCCCACAATCAGAGGCAAGTAATTCGACACTTGCGCCACATTGGCCATGGGCAAGGTGCCCTTCAAGTTGACGACATCCGCTTCTTCGCGGCGAAATTCATAACTGCCTGCCACATCAACTTGCAAATCCGCGTTGCGGGCAAGCATTTTGTCGATTGAAAACTCCACTGGCGAATCGGTGACAAACACGTTTTTCCAAGCGCCTTGACCGGCCAGTTCATTGAACTTCAACACATCGCTTGCGAAAACTTCTGGCAGGGCTAATTCCACGTTTCGCCCCATCAGTGTCCATTTGCCCTGCGAATTGCTGCCCTTGAAGATGCCACTGACGTTGCGAAAACCCGTGATTTTCCCGTTTGATTGTGCGGAGGGATCGCGGTACAGCGCGGTCAGGTTGGTGAAGTCGATATCGGAATTGAAGGCTTGCGAATCGCTGAATGGTTTGTCGCCCCCGGTCTTCCAACTTACATCCAGCCGGTTGACCTGCCCGGAAAACTCGAACGCCTCAACACGATCAAGCCTGTCTTGCTGCCCCAGATGCGGCCCCAGTTCCATCACAATGGCCTTGGCCTGCGCAGCATCCAGCTGCTGGGCTTGCACACCCCACTCAAACCCGTCACCCAGCGCTTTTTTACGCACGGACAAATCCGTTGGGCCAAACTGTTTCTGCCCCGCGATTTGACCGGTTAAGCGCCGTATGGAAATGGCACTGGGCGCGAACAAATGATGTTCACCGGCGATTTCAACCAATGCGCTGGTATTGGTCATGTCAAAAGGCGCGGCATCGGCCGCCGGGTTGTCAAAACGAAGCTTGGCAACCCGTGCGTCCAGCAGGGAACGTTGTACAAACCCGCCCTCAAAATCAACCCACAGGCGCCCTTGCGGCTGGGTCATGTCAACATCCAGATCAAAGGTTTTTAACACCGACTCAATGGGTTCGGCCTGATCCACCACGGCACTCATGAAAAAGGTGCCTCTCCACTTTTTCAGATCGCCCAAATTCCGCTTCAGCAGGGGTGTTTTGAAATTCAAACTGGCGTGCACTGGCGTTTGTGCCAACGCGGGCAAACTAAAGGTTAAACCTGCCTGGTGTCGGCTCAGACCGTTTTTCAACAACAATTCAACATCAAGGGCTTGGGCGGCCGGGAACTGTTCCATGTTGTCTTGCCAGATCAACACCCCTTGGCTTAATAGCACGCGTCTTTGCTCAAGCAGCCAATCAAGCCCAGGGTTGCCCTTGCTGCCATCGTCCACCATCGGGACGCCTGCAACTTCAAACACGCCTTGTGAGTTGCGAGCCACGCGCAAGGTGGGCGACAACACTTCGAGGTTGTTCAGGTGGGGGTTGAAGGCCAGAATGCTGGGAAGTGACCATTCCATGCGAAGGCTTTCCGCATGAAAACCAGACTCGCCATTGGGCATGCGCAATTGCACTTGATCGACGGTTAACTGTGGCCCCCAGCCACGCCATTGGGCCTGGATGCGGCCAATTTCAATGGGTGTACCGGTTTGTTTTTGAAGGAACTGCTGAATTTCCGGGCGATAACGGTCTATTTCAGGCAGTACAAGCCATTTCACAGCCAGCAAAGCCAGGCAAAACGGCACATACACCACAACCAACAGCCAAAACAATACAGACCCCGCCCGCCTTAGCGTGGGGTTGCTGATCACCTGTTGCAATTGCGCCTGGTTTGTTCCTTCCTGCAAGAAATACCGCCCGAATAATGGTGAACACCTGTAGTACTCTATTGTAGAACCAAGCACCCACTTAATTGCGCACTACATGAACGACCCACTGGATTTCTATCATCAAGTTTGGCCCAAACATTCCGAGTACGCCAAACGCTGGTTGAACCGCTTTCCCGAATGGGACACCACCGACAGCGACGACGAACACCTGCTCAACTGCATCGAAATATGGCTGGAGAAAGCCCGTGAGCTGACCGATGAACGGGCGTTAATGACCGAACTTCGCCTGGTACGCCAGCGCAGCATGATCGAAATCATGCGGCGCGACCTGCAAGGCAAGGTGGATTTATTCGACGTAACGGAAGCCCTTTCCTTTCTGGCCGATGCTGCGGTACAAATTTCCTTGAAACTGAGCCACCGGCTACAGGCTGAGCGGTTTGGCGAACCGGCCAATGGCGACTGCCTGATGGTGGTGGGCATGGGCAAGCTGGGCGGGTTCGAACTGAATGCCTCCAGCGACATTGACCTTATTTTTCTGTACAACCAGGACGGTGAAACGCAGGGTGGGCCAACTGGCAAAAGCCAGTCGCACGCTGAATTTTTTACCCAGATCGGCAAACGGGTCATCAAAATAATTTCCGAAGTGACCGACGAAGGTTTTGTGTTTCGGGTGGACATGCGGCTGCGCCCCAATGGCGATTCCGGCCCTTTGGTGGTTAGCCTGGACATGCTGGAAGAATATTTTGTGGTGCAGGGGCGGGAATGGGAACGCTACGCATGGATCAAGGCGCGCGTGGTGAACTGGGCCGTGGACCCGGCGCAAGATGCAGCCTTTCAGCAAAACCTGGACAACCTGAACAATATTGTTCGGCCTTTTGTGTTTCGCAAGTATCTGGATTTTGGATCCATTCGGGCCTTGCGTGCATTGCATGTGCAAATTCGCAACGAGGTCAGTAAACGCGAAAATCAACACCCAGGCAGCGTGCACGTGAAACTGGGGCGTGGCGGCATTCGTGAAATTGAGTTCACGGCACAGGCATTTCAACTGATTCGCGGTGGCCGAGAACCCAAACTTCAGTTGCGCCGTACCGTTGATGTGCTGGAGGTGTGCGTTGAGCTGGGGCTGATTACGGCAGATGACCACGACAAACTGGTGGCTGCTTACCGGTTTTTGCGCAACCTGGAACACCGCCTGCAGTACGTGGACGATGCGCAAACCCACCGCCTTCCAGCAAGCCCCACTGAAGTGCTTCGAATTGCCCGGTCGATGGGTTTTCAGGACCCGGGCAATTTCATCAAGGCCCTGAACCGCCACATGGGCTACGTGGCCAGTCACTTCGATGTGGTGTTTGGCGACAAGCAGGAAGACGAGGAAACCTCCAGCCTGGAACTGCCTTGGGCCGACACCCTGACGCAAGGGTTTTCAAACCCACAGGCAGCGCAAGACCGCTACCAGCACCTGATTGAATCCAGCCGTTACCAGGCTTTGCCCAGCGCACACCGCGAGCGGGTCGACCGATTGATGCCAACCGTGTTGGCCGCAGCAGGGGCATCTTCAGCACCGGACTCCTGCTGGCGACATTTCTGCGACCTGATAGAAACAGTATCGCGACGCGGTGCCTATTTAAGTTTGCTGGATGAATACCCGATTGCCCGCATGCGAGTGAGCCGAATGTTGGCCGCCAGCCCATGGGCAGCAAAATTCCTGATACGTCACCCGCTGTTGCTGGATGAGTTGCTGGACAGCCGAACGCTGTTGACCCCGCCTGATTTCAATCAGTGGAAGCAAGTGCTTCGCGACATGCTGAATCAAGCCAAGCTGCCAGACGGGCAACCCGACCTTGAACGACAAATGGACCTGATTCGCGAACAGCACCACGCCCAACTTTTCCGTGTGTTGACGCAAGACCTGGAAAACCTGCTGACAGTTGAACATGTGTCTGATTTGCTGTCTGAACTTGCAGACTGCACCTTGGAGGTGATTCTGGAATGCGCTTGGGATCAACTGCCCAAGCGGCACCGTGCCCAACCCAAATTTGCCGTGATCGCGTATGGCAAACATGGCGGCAAAGAACTGGGGTATTCATCTGACCTTGATTTGATTTTTCTGTTCGAAGACGACGACGACCGCGCACCCGATTTGTATGCCCAATTGGCCAAACGAATGAACCGCTGGCTGACCACCCAAACCGCTGCAGGTACCTTGTTTGAAACCGATTTTCGCCTGCGCCCCAATGGCGAAGCAGGCCTGCTGGTCAGCAGCGTGAAGTCATTCGAAGATTACCAGCGCCGCGAGGGTGGCGTGGGCGCGTGGTTCTGGGAACACCAGGCACTGACCCGTGCGCGTTTCTGCGTGGGCGACGCTGAAATTGGCAAAAAATTTGAAACCCTGCGTGAAGAAATTTTACAACTACCGCGCAATTGGGAAGACGTGAAAAAAGAGGTGATCGGCATGCGCCAGAAAATGCTGGAAGGCCACCCCAACCACAGCGAACTGTTTGATGTAAAACACGATTTGGGTGGCATGGTGGATGTGGAATTCATGGTGCAAGCGCTGGTGCTTGGGCACGCGCACACGCACCATGACTTAACCAAAAACAAGGGCAATATTGCACTGCTTAAAAAGGCGGGTGAGCTGGGCCTGGTGCCCGCTGATCTGGCGAACTACGTGGCCGATGCCTACCGACAGCTGCGCGCCAAACAGCACGCACTGCGGCTGGCCGGGCTGGACAAGTCCCGAACCAGTGACCCGGCGCTGATGGTGCTGAAAAAGCCGATTCGAGAACTGTGGCATGTGCTTTTGAGTTAAACTCGCCCGCCTTTATTTGGGCACCGTAACCTGGTACATTCGCTTTTGCAGCGTGCCGGTTTTTCGGGCCAGAAACGGTGAGTTTTTTCGTTTGTCGAAATAACGCGGTGCTGGCAGCATGCCCGCCATGCGTGCCGCCTGGTAGCTGCTTAACTGCGCAGCATTTACACCGAAGTGATGCTTGGCTGCGGCCTGCGCACCGTACACGCCATTGCCCCACTCCACCACATTCAGGTACACCTCAAGAATGCGGCGTTTGTCCCACAAGGCTTCAATCATCAGGGCAATCACCAATTCCTGCCCTTTGCGAATGTAGCTGCGTTTACCAGTCAAAAACAGGTTCTTGGCCAACTGCTGGGTAATGGTCGAGCCGCCGTGTGTTACGCGTCCACGCCGCGCATTGCGTTTGATGGCCAGTTCAATGGCTTCCATTTCCACGCCCTTGTGTTGCATGAAGCCACTGTCTTCAGCGGCGATCACCGCACGTTTCAAACTCAAGGAAATTTTGTCGTAGGGCACCCAATCATGTTTCAACTGAAACCCTGGGTCCGTTTTGCGAACTTCATTCAAGCGCGTTTGCATGAAACTGGTGCTGCCTGGGTTCACATGGGTCCACACTGCAATTTGTGCAAGAAACCAAAGCTGCAACAACACAATTGCACAGAAGCCCCAGAAAAAAATTCGCCACAACAACACCAAGGGGTTCACGCTTCTTTTTCGACGGGCCATGGCGCTCATTGTTTTTTTGACTTTGCGAGCAACAATTGCCGCACTTTGATCAAGGTTTCAAGGGCATTGGGCGACTGACCAGTCCATACCTCAAACGCCAGTTGCGCCTGGAAAACCAGCATCCCCAAGCCATCGCTACAGGGTGTTTCCACATTCCGGATTGAACGCATAAAGGGCGTGGGCTGGGCGGCGTACATCATGTCATAGACCAGCACTGCGCTCTCAAACCAGTCGGGGTGAAGCACGGGTACGTCGCCTTTCAAACTGCTTGAGGATGCATTCACAACCACCACCGGTGCGCCGGGTACATCGAAATGCGATGGCGGGGTGTCCAGCCCACCACCCGCGGCAGGCAAGTCGATGGCCTCGGCACGCTGTGCCAGCCCACGGGCCTTGGTCACCGTTCGGTTCAACACGGTCAGGTGTTGAACACCTGCGCTTTGAAAGGCCGCCACACAACCGCTGGCCGCACCGCCAGCACCGACCATCAAGATCTGGCATTGATTTAACCGCAAACCCAATGTGCGCAATTGGCGATCCAGGTCGCGGCACAAGCCCCCGCCATCGGTGTTGTCGGCCAATACGGTGCCTTCGGGCAAAAACTTCAAGGTGTTGGCCGCCTGCGCGAATTGCGCTGCGGGCGACAAGGCATCTGCCAACAGGCAAGCTTCCAGTTTGAAAGGCACGGTCACATTCGCACCTTTTACACCGGCCGCCTTCAAGGCAGCCACGGTTTGTGCAAAGCCATCCAGGGGTGCCAGCATGCGTTCGTACTGCAACGGCAGCCCAAGTTGCGCAGCAAAGTCAGTGTGAATGGCAGGCGACATGCTGTGCGCAATCGGATTGCCGATCACAACATAACGCTCTACGGGACAAATTGACGCGGTCAACAGGGAATCTCCATGTGCTCAATATTCTGTGCTGATGGTGTCACGGCTGAATACCCAAGTGCGGGTGACAGCCAGAATATCCGCCTTTTTCCGCATATCCGACGGGAATGGTGGAAATGGTGTGGACATTCTCAAAATTCTAAGTGCAGCGCGATCCAGCACCGCGGAACCCGAAGAGCGGTCCACCTCCACGTCTTCCAAAGTGCCATCAGCCCGGATATAGGCTGTTAAACGAAGCTTGCCGTAAATGCGCCCTTTCAATTCATCGGGGTAGTTGGCATTGCCCACTTGCTCCACCTTGGCACGCCAGGCTTCTTCGTAAATTGCAAATGCATAGGGCGAAGTGCGGGGTGAAAAAAAGTGCTTTCGCGGTCGCTCGTTGTAGGTTTTGATGTTGTCTGAAATCTGCGCTTGAAGGCGTTTTATTTCGAGCGCGCGCTGGCTTTTCGGGTCGTTGCCGGGGCGCGTGTCCAGCGCTTCATTTTGTGGGGTTGAACGCAATTGCGCCCCCGCCAAATTGCGCTGCAAGGCTTCCAGTTCTTTCAGCCGCTCCTGGCTGGCAATCAGTTCACGCTGATTGACTTTGTCTTCGGCCTGACCCGGCAAGGTGGTCGCCCGGCCTTTGTCTGCCTGCCCGCCGCCATCCAGTGCCACTTGTGCCAACACTTTTGAATCCGAAGGCGTTTTCTTGGACTGCGCATTCACCAGAATCACTTCCAGCGGACGACTGAATGCAGTGTCAACCTGCGGCTTTGAAAAATGCACCAGCAACAACAGCGCATGAAAAAACACGGACAGCACCAGTGCCTTTTTCAAATTCAATTCGCCAACAGGTGCACGCAGGCTATTCACGCTTGCGGTTCTCCGGAAGTATCCACCGGGGCCGCGTCGGCCACAGCAACAACCTCGGGAAGCTCGACCTCCTCTTCATCCTCTTCATCCAGCAAGCGGGTGGCCGTGCCTTTTTTCAAAGCCAGCAACTTGCAGGACACAGTGAGGGTCAACTCGTCCACCTGATCCAGTTCTACTTCCACCTGCACGCCACGGCCGGGCGATGTAACGCCCACCAAGCGCACAAACAACGGAATGTCATCCAGCCGCACCAATTCGTCCTTCACAACAACACCATCAAACTGTTTGCGACCTTTTTGCTGAATCCAGCGCAAGCACCAGTAGCGTTCCATGCTTTGCTGAAACTCGGCGTAAGCCTTGTAAGTGACATCGAAACTGTTCACCGCAGAAAGCAATTCCGCATCGGTGGCTGTGTACACAGGGGGTTCCTGACGCAACACAGAAATAAGCTGTTGCTGATTCACCAAATCAACATACCGTCGCAGCGGGGACGTGCTCCACGCGTACTGCGGCACGCCCAAACCAGCGTGTGGCGCAGCGTGAGTGGACATGCGCACGCGGCCCATCTGTGGCTGAATTCGATAAATTCCGGTGACCTTGCATTCGTCCAGCAAGCCACCCCATTCTCGGTTCACGTAAATCATCCACTCTGCGACCAACAAATCGAGCGGCGCATCGCGGCGGCGGGGCTGAATTTCAACAGTGCCGTCTTCGCTGACATAGAAGTTGAAATCGATGCGGGTGTGTTTCTCGGGTTGTCCGCGAACAATTTCGCGTTCGGTGCGCAACACGCATGAACTTTTCCAAAGCATTTTCAATGCCGGGAAGAATTCGCCCACCACATCAAGCGAATTCAGTTCCGGATCTTCCAGCACATCTTTGGAAAGCGCGGCATCCAGGTGGTTGTGGCGCAGGTTGGCCGCCATGGGCACTTGCTCAATGGCGCTGTAGGGTTCGCCGAGCAACTCGCCCGTTTCGGTGCTTACTTCCACGTAAATACTGACGGATGGCACGGTGCGCCCTTCCGCCAGGGTGGCCAATTCCACAACCTGATCAGGCAGCATGGTGATTTTGTCACCGGGTGCGTACACCGTTGAAAGTCGTTCGCGCGCCACGCGGTCGTAGGGGCTGCCACGTGGAATCAACAACGCCGGCGCTGCAATGTGCACACCAATGCGGGCGCGGCTTTCACCCAGCCACACCACACTAAAGGCGTCGTCAATTTCTGTGGTAGAAATATCGTCGATCGAGAATGCACGCACATTGGCCACTGGCAACTCGGCCAGGTCGGCTGGCACTTCGGGTGCGGGCAAATCAATTTCCGGGCCTTTGGGAAAATACACGGCTGCGAAACGCGCGCGCATCATTTCGTGTACCGACTTGAATGCGCCACACTCAATCAGCAGCACGTCGGGTGAACGGCCTGCGGCCGTGCATGCCAACATCAAGGCCTTGTATTCAGCACTGTTTTTGTCAGGGCGCACTAGCAAGGTAGCGGCTTGTTTGGCAAAGCCATCCGGCAATTCGCGGCGCACCAGTGCATCAGCCCAAGCCTGTTGCTGTTCGGCGGCAAGGCGTTTTTTCTCAAGACCTGCCAATGCTGCCTGCAAAATTTCTGGTGGGGCTGCGCGGTACATGCCCTTGCCCTTGCGGTGAAAATGAACCGGGGCTGCATGCAGGGCAGCCAGCGTGGCGGCCTGTTGCACCACGGTGGGCTTTTCACCAAAGTATTCTTGTGCCATCCTGGTGAAATCAAACTCGCCATCGGGCGCACATTCCCACAAAAACTCGACATCCACTTCCTTGGCCAAAGCCTCAACCTGCGTGTGAAATTCTGCGCATTCCAGCGCATCAAACTTCAACATCACACAGTTGGACTTCACCTTGGTGCGCTTGCCATGCAGGGTTTCAACCTGAAAGGCATTGCCCTGATCTTGAAGCACGCGGCCCACTTTAAAGGCTCCGGCCTCTTCGTAATACAAATTCATCAACAGTCCTAAAGGTAGTTCTGAAGTTGGGGCAGGAACACTTCCATCACCCACAACGGCGTTCTTTCGGGCTTGCGCGAAAACCGCGCACAACGGGCATACCAAACCCGGCCTTGCCCAATCTTGTTCATTTCAATTCGCAACCGGGGATCAAGCAGTTGCCAAACCCACGCCTGCCCCAGGGGCAAGCGCGCAAAATACAGTTCGCCGCGCTTGACCTGCGGGTTGGAAAACAGCACCGACCCCAGCGAGCGCGTGCCCAAGCCCCGCCAAAAACGCCAGTCATTCACGGGGCCATCCATTTTCACCAAGGTTTGAGCCAGCACCACGGGGGCATTGCCCACATGCAGGCGCACCAAGCGCTGGCGCATCATTTGACTCCGTAAGCCATGTGGCCTGAAGCCTGGCCCATGCTTTACCAGCACCTTGCCCTGCACAACAGGCTCTACTTTAAACCCCTGGTTCAAGCGCACCAAACGCCGGGTTAACGAACCTTGTGTGCTGGCCCAATTGCGGGCCCAAGCGGGCCAACTTGGCGGGCAATGCCGGGTCCATACCACTGCACCACTCATTGCAGGCCCACTGCCAGCTTAACAAAGGGCAATACTTCATCAAAATCGCTCAAAGCGTGGTCGGAACCCAGCAAATGCAACTGGTGTGCACCGGGGTAACGCGTCAGCATGGTGTCACAGCTCAGCACCTCATCGTCGCGGGCGGCCACCAAAAAGTAACGTTCGGGGTAGATCAGGCTGCTTCGTTCCATGGCCTTTAGATCATCCAGGTAAGCAGGGAAAAACTCAATTTCCTCATCCGAAAAGTAAACTTTTTTCCGGCCAATTTGATCTTGCAAATCGTCATACGGTTTAATGGCCGGGTTCAGCAGTATCACATTGGCCTGCGTGTGTTGTTCGCCCAGCACCGTGGCATAAAAGCCGCCCAGCGAACTTCCAATGAAGGTCAGTGACATACCCGGACTGCTTTGCAGCCTTGCGTCCACCTGCTGATCAATCAAAGCCAGTGCCTGTGCTGGCGATGCGGGCAGGTCGGGCACCCACAAATGGCTACTGAACCCGGCTTGGTCAAACACATCAATCATCTTCTGTGCTTTCACGGATTTGGACGATGAGCGAAACCCATGCAGGTACACCACCAGGTCGGCCACGCCCCCCGCGCGCGCAAATCCGCCGGGGCTGTTGAGTATGAACGGAGTCAAACACCTGCTCCGTTTGCGTTTGCCAAGGCATCCATCAATTTCTGGTGAACACCGCCAAACGAACCATTGCTCATGGCGACCACCCAGTCGCCGGGTTTGGCCTGCGCCACCACATGATCAATCACGTCGTTCAAATTGTCGCTGGTGAAAAGGCGTTCACCCACACTGCCCAAGGTGTCGCGCACATTCCATTCAATGCCCGCGGTGTAACACACCACGGCTTGCGCTTCGTCAAACGAAGCGGGCAATGCTTGCGCCAAAGTGCCCATTTTCATGGTGTTTGAACGGGGCTCAAACAGCGCAATCAAACTGCCTGCGGGTTTGCCTTCTGCCGCTGCAATTTCTGCCATGCGTGCTTTTGCACCTTCCAGCGTGGTGGCAATGGCCGTGGGGTGGTGTGCAAAATCGTCGTACACCTTTACACCCGAAGCTTCACCGCGCAATTCCATGCGGCGTTTCACACCGGGAAATTCACTTAAAGCCTTGCAGGCATCGGCCACCTTCACACCCACCGCGTGCGCCGCAGCCACCACTGCCAGCGCATTGTTCACATTGTGCAGGCCCGACCAATTCCATTCCACAAGGCCCTTGACCTCGCCATGTTTAAGCACCTCGAATTTGGAGGCACCCAAAACCTTGGCTTGCCACGGTGCGTCTACCGCGTCTGCGGAAAAGCGTTCAACCGGCGTCCAGCAACCACGTTTCAATACCCGCTCAAGCGAATCGGTGTTGGCCGGGCAAACAACGCGCCCTTCCGAAGGCACCGTGCGTACCAGGTGATGAAATTGGGTTTCAATGGCGGCAAGATCGGGAAAAATGTCCGCATGATCGAACTCAAGGTTGTTCAAAATCGCAACAACCGGGCGGTAATGTACAAACTTCGAGCGTTTGTCGAAAAATGCGGTGTCGTATTCATCGGCCTCAATTACAAAGCACTCGCCCTGCCCCAGCGTGGCCGACACACCAAACCCGCCCGGCACACCACCAATCAAAAAGCCAGGGTTCAAGCCGGCCTGCTGCAACACCCAAGCCAACATGGAACTGGTGCTGGTTTTGCCATGCGTGCCCGCCACGGCCAGCACTTTGCGACCGCGCAAAATGTGTTCGCCCACCCATTGCGGCCCGCTAATATACGGCAGGCCCTGGTTCAAAATGGCTTCCATCAAGGGGTTGCCACGCGACACCACATTGCCCACCACCCACAAATCGGGCTTGATCGCCAATTGCGCCACGCCAAAACCCTCGGTCAACTCGATCCCAGCCTGGGTCAGCTGGGTGCTCATGGGTGGATAAACATTGGCATCGCAGCCGGTCACGGTGTGGCCCAAGGCCTTGGCCAACTGGGCAACACCGCCCATGAAGGTGCCACAAATCCCGAGGATGTGGATGTGCATTCTTTCTTCCTTTCAGAACAAGCCCATATTGTAGTGCCTGTGAATTTGGATACACTGCCGGTATGGAAGAATTCTTCGCCCCGCAAGACGAACTTCGCATTGAAATTGCGATGACAGCAGCCCGATTGATCGCCGAGGAGGGCCTGGACTACGCCACAGCGCGCAACCAGGCCGTGAAAGCCCTGGTGGGTAAACAGCGCCTTCCGCGGGAAAGGCTTCCTTCTGACCAAGACATTCAAGACGAACTTCGCGCTTACCAAGCCCTGTTTCAAGCCGACAGTCAACCTGGCGAATTGAACGAATTGCGCGAAGTTGCACTCCAATTCATGCAAGGTATGCAGCAGTTTGAGCCAATTGTGTATGGTGCCGCCGTGAATGGCACGGGCAGCGCCCATTCCGATGTGCACATTATTGCTTTCGCAGACGACGAAAAAGAAGTGGACTACTGGCTACTGAACCAGAACATCAATTTTGACGCCTGCGAAGACGCCCTGCTGGCTGGCAAATCATTCCCTGCTGTGGCCTTTCGCTGGAAACAGCGCTGGTTCCAGCTTGGCGTGGCCAGCCATGTACAGCGCCGTGGCCTGCTGAACAGGCAAACCCCGGATGGCACCCTTTTTCAAACCGACATTGCAGGCCTTACTCGCCTGCTCCGCCCAACAGAAGCATCATGAAAAATAAATTAGTCCCCATTGTTACCGCCATTCTGGCTTTGGCCATCGGCCTTTACTTCGGCTTGAAGCCACAAAGTGGGCAAAGCTACCCCTTGAGCGGATACACCTTTGAGACCCCGGAGGGCGGCTCACTTGACCTGGGTGCACTGAAAGGCAAGGTCGTGGTGCTTAATTTTTGGGCGACCTGGTGCCCCCCCTGCGTGGAGGAAATGCCCGAGCTGGATGCCCTGTACCCACAGCTGCAAGCACAGAATGTGGAGTTAATTGGCATTGCCATCGATTCCCCAGCCAACGTGCAGCAATTTTTGCTTAAAACACCGGTAAATTACCCAATCGTGCTGGCAGGTATGACAGGCACCGAACTGGGCAAGGTGCTGGGCAACCAACAAGGTGGATTACCATTTACCGTCATATTGGACGAAAATGGTAATAAAATACTGACCGAAGCCGGCAGAATACAGATGAGTACTATTACCAACGCACTGCAGCGCTAAAATCGGGTATGCTCACGCAACGTTTGGATTGGGCGAACCATGAAGCAAGGTTCAATCAGGCCCACCAAGGTGGAAAATAATTGTTTTTCAGGGCACACTAAGCGAAGTTAAGCTCAATTAACCTAGTGCTTGGTTGCGCAACACCACACAAGACGGCCCATCCCATTGAATGGGCCCAAAAAACCAACCTCCCTGGATGGAGCAAGTAAATGGACCTCAGAAAGCTAAAAACACTGATTGATCTGGTCGCTGAATCAGACATTTCCGAACTGGAAGTAACCGAAGGCGAAGGCAAGGTACGCATTGTTAAAAGCCAACCCCAATACGCCATGGCAATGCCCCAGCAGATGATGCACCAAGCCCCAATGGCTGCGCCTGCTGTTGCTGCTGCGGCGGAAGCGCCTGCAGCCCCGGTGGATACCGGGCACAAGGTTACCTCGCCCATGGTCGGCACTTTTTACCGCGCACCAAGCCCCGGCGCCTCCAATTTTGTTGAAATTGGCAGCACCGTGAAAGAAGGCCAAACCATCTGCATTATTGAAGCCATGAAGTTGCTCAACGAAATTGAGTGCGACAAGTCTGGCGTGGTCAAGGCCATATTGGTCGAGAACGGTCAACCCGTGGAGTTTGGTCAAGCTCTATTCATCATTGAATAGAACAGGAGCAGTCACCATGTTTGGAAAAATATTGATCGCCAATCGCGGCGAAATAGCCTTGCGCATTCTTCGCGCATGCAAGGAAATGGGCATCAAGACCGTGGCGGTGTATTCCACCGCCGACGTAGACGCCAAGTACGTGAAGCTGGCCGATGAATCGGTTTGTATTGGCCCCCCCAGCTCGAAAGAAAGTTACCTGAATATTCCGGCCATTATCAGCGCCGCTGAAGTCACGGATTCCGAAGCCATTCACCCCGGTTACGGCTTCCTGTCCGAAAACGCCAGTTTCGCCGACCGCGTTGAAAAAAGCGGCTTCGTGTTCATTGGCCCCCGCGCAGAATCCATTTTATTGATGGGCGACAAAGTGTCCGCCAAGCGCTCAATGATTGCAGCGGGCGTACCCTGCGTACCCGGTTCTGAAGGCGAGTTGCCAGACGATCCACGCGAAATCGTGAAAATTGCACGCCAAGTAGGCTACCCGGTCATCATCAAGGCTGCTGGCGGCGGCGGCGGCCGTGGCATGCGCGTGGTGCACACAGAAGCGGCACTGCTGAATGCGGTCACCATGACCAAAACCGAAGCAGGTTCTGCGTTCAACAACCCCGCGGTTTACATGGAAAAATTCCTTGAGAACCCGCGTCACATTGAAATCCAGATTCTGGCCGACGAGCACAAAAACGCCGTGTGGCTGGGCGAGCGCGATTGCTCCATGCAGCGCCGCCACCAAAAAGTAATTGAAGAAGCACCGGCACCAAACATTCCACGTCGCTTGATTGAACGCATTGGTGAACGCTGTGCGGAAGCCTGCCGAAAAATTGGCTATCGCGGCGCAGGTACTTTTGAATTTCTCTATGAAAACGGCGAGTTCTACTTCATTGAAATGAACACCCGCGTGCAGGTTGAACACCCTGTGACCGAGATGATTACCGGCGTGGACATTGTTCAGGAACAAATTCGCATTGCAGCGGGTCACAAACTTCGTTTTCGCCAGCGCGACATCGAATTCCGCGGCCACGCCATCGAATGCCGAATCAACGCAGAAGATCCGTTCAAGTTTGTGCCATCACCCGGCCCGATCAAGAACTGGCATGCACCGGGCGGCCCCGGTGTGCGCGTGGATTCCCACGTGTACAGCGGCTACAACGTGCCACCGCATTACGATTCCATGATCGCAAAAGTGATTACCTACGGCGAAGACCGCAAGCAGGCCATGGCCCGCATGCGTCAAGCCTTGGCAGAATTGGTGGTGGACGGTATTAAAACCAACACCGCGCTACACCGTGAACTAATGGAAGACGCCCGTTTTGTTGAAGGCGGTACCAGCATTCACTACCTTGAACACAAACTTGAAGCACGGTTTAAATAAAGCACACCCATGAACCAACAGGCCACCCCGCTGATTCAAGCCAAACTGACCCTGCCCTTTGAGCAAGCGGACGAAGTTTCCGACATGCTCATGGAGTTAGGGGCTTTGGCCGTCAGCCTTGAGGACGCCAATGCCGACAGCGAAGACGAACAACCCCTGTTCGGTGAGCCCGGCATGGAGCCTGAATCAGCGGCTTGGAACCTGAACCATGTGGTGGCCCTGTTTCGCAACAAACAGGAAGGCGAGCATATTTTCGGCGAAATTCCCGTTGAACTGCTGGGTGGCGCTGAAATTGAGTACACCGAAGTGCCCCAGGAAGACTGGGTTCGTTTGACCCAATCCCAGTTCGACCCCATTCCCATTTCAGCACGCCTGTGGATTGTGCCTTCCTGGCACGAACCCCAAAACATTGATGATCGAATCAATTTGGTACTCGATCCAGGCCTGGCGTTCGGCACAGGTTCGCACCCCACCACCGCCCTGTGCTTGCGCTGGCTCAGCGAATTCCCGCTGAAAGGCCAAAGCGTGCTGGATTACGGTTGTGGTTCCGGCATTTTGGGCATCGCTGCACTTAAATTGGGCGCCTCAGAGGCCATCGGCGTTGACATCGACCCCCAAGCCGTAGACAGCACCGCCTACAACGCCAGCAACAACGGGGTTGAAATGCCCTGCGGCCTGCCCGACTTCCCGCGGGCCAAGCGCCAGTTTCCGGTGGTCGTGGCCAATATTTTGTCCAACCCGTTGAAAGTACTAGCCCCTTCGCTGTGCAACCATGTTGAAGCTGGTGGGCAACTGGTACTTTCCGGCGTGTTGGCACGGCAAGCCGAGGAAGTGATTGAACACTACCGCCAGTGGATCAACTTGGCGGTATGGGCTGAACGCGACGGCTGGGTGTGCCTGCATGGTCAAAAAGCACCCGACTGAAAGCGATGCACCACAGCGGCAGGGTTAAACTAACGCCATGAGCCTTGCCACCCGCTGCCCAAGCTGCAACACCCTGTTCAAAGTCACCTCTGGCCAACTGCAATTGCATGAAGGCAAGGTGCGCTGTGGGCAATGCCAAACCGTGTTTTCCGGCATAGAACATTTGACATCCGCCGACACCGAAGCGTGGCAAAAACTCGACCTCAGCCCCAAACAGAGCAACAGCGACCACAACCTTGCAGGTGGCGACGGCACGGGTTCTGAAGACCTGTTTGCAAACAGCACGCCCACCAAACCCCTGTTTAATTTCAGCCAAGGCAACCCCGCCCTGAAAGCGGCGTGTGTGGTGCTGCTTCTGGCGCTTGGGCTTCAAGCCGTGTGGTGGCAACGCAGTGAACTACTCCAGAAAATGCCGGCGTTGGCAACGAAAATAAACGAAGCAAGCCCCGGCATTCAGCAACTGTTCAAGGCGCCTGCCACACAGGCCTTGGTGGTTGAAGGCAGCGGCCTGCAGGCGCTGGACGAACACAATTTGCGGGTAGATTTAACGCTGCGCAACCAGAACAAGCTGCCCACATCGTGGCCCCACCTGAAAGTCGACCTGCTTGACCCCCAAGGGCTGGTGCTGGCCAGCAAATCGCTGGCTCCCAGCGATTACCAACTGCGCGATGAAGGCTCGGCCAGTGAAGCCCCGTTGATTCGGGGCCAGAAAACTGTGGAAGTGCTGGCATACTTGAACCTGAGCACATTGAACACCCAATTGCCCGAAAGCGCTGCCACCGGCTTTCGGCTTGAACTATTCGACCAAGGCCCGGACGGCCAATAAACCGCCAAGCCGATTTTTTTAAAATACTGGACTGTTTCACATGAATACCCCAACAAGCACCAAGCGCGTTTTAATTTGCGGCTCCATCGCATTCGACACCATCATGGTGTTCGAAGGCCGTTTCAAAGATCAAATTCTGCCCGATCAGGTGCACATCCTGAACGTGGCTTTTCTGGTACCCAGCCTCCGAAAAGACTGGGGGGGCTGCGCAGGCAACATTGCCTACAGCCTGAACATGCTGGGTGGCAAACCCGTGCCCATGGCCACCATAGGCCACGACGCGGGCGGATACTTCCAGCGCCTTCAAACCTTGGGCATTGACACTGCTTGCCTGAAACAGGTGCAGGAAGAATTTACCGCCCAGGCCTTCATCACCACCGACCTGGACGACAATCAAATTACCGCCTTTCACCCCGGTGCGATGAGCCATTCGCACCTGAACAAAATCAGTGATGCAGGCGACATCGCCCTGGGCATTATTGCACCTGATGGGCGCGATGGCATGATGCAACACGCCGAGCAATTTGCGGCTGCGGGCATTCAGTTTGTGTTCGACCCCGGCCAGGGTTTGCCCATGTTTGGCAAAACAGAACTGGACCGGTTCCTGGAACTTGCAACGTTCGCAGCGGTCAATGACTATGAAGCCAAAATGTTGTGCGAAAGAACCGGTTTAACGCTGGAACAGATTGCAGACAAGCTTGAAGCGCTGGTGGTGACCCGCGGCGCGGAAGGAAGCTGGGTTTATACACAGGGTCAACGACACGATATACCGTGCGTTAAAGCAGAACAGATCGCCGACCCCACTGGCTGTGGCGATGCGTACCGCGGCGGCTTGCTCTACGGCCTGATTGAAGGCTTGGGCATCGTTAATGCGGCCAAACTGGCAAGCCTGATGGGTTCATTGAAAATTGCCGCCAAAGGCCCACAAACTTACCAATACAGCCGGGAAGAAATTGCATCCAGGTTTGCAGCCGCTTTCGGCCATCAACCCTGGTAACTTAAAAGGAAATTTTGAATCATGGCCAAGTCAGTACAATTCAGTTTTAGAACCACCGGTGCAATGGCCCTGATCGCGCTTTCTGCGCTTGCAGGTTGTGCCACCCAGAGCAGTTCCGGTCAGGTGTACCGCGAAGGCGAAACACGCCGGGCGCAAATCATTGAGCAAGGCACCGTTGAAAGTGTCCGCAACGTCACCATTCAAGGCGACACCAATGGCGTGGGCACCGCAGCTGGCGGTATCGTAGGCGGCATTGCAGGCAGCAACGTGGGCGGCGGTAGCGGCCGCGCCGTGGGTGCAATTGTGGGCGCAGTGGCTGGTGGCATTGCAGGCCAGGCTATTGAACGCAATGCGTCCACCCGCGCAGGTTTGGAAATTACTGTGCGCATGGACAACGGCACGCTTCGCGCCTATGTTCAGGATGCCGCTGGTGAAGACTTCCGACCCGGCGACCGGGTTCGGATTGTCAGCGGCAGTGGCACAGCACGCGTAACACGCTGAAAAAATACCAGCCAAAACAAAAAGCACCCCACGGGGTGCTTTTTTTATGCAGACACAGCGCAGTTGGCTTCGGTTAGAACCCAGGCATCAAGCTTTGCAACACCATCATGATGATCTGCAAAATCAGCAGAAACACCAAAGGCGACAAGTCCACATTGCCGATCGTGGGCAACACCCGGCGAAGCGGCTCAAGAAACGGGCGGGAAAGCTCGTTCAAAATAGACGCAATGGGGGAAAAAGGATTCACCCAGCTAAGGACGACCTGAATCAGCACGATACCCATCAGCAGGTAGGCCACGTTGCGCAACACCCAAAAAATGGCAATGGGAATCGTCAACGTGATCAAGGTACCCACGCCGGGACCGCCACTTCCCAAGCCTACCGACAACAACACCAACACAATGTGCAATGCAAACGACACCACGAAGGCACCGAAAATGGAAGCCCAATCAATGCCGCCGTAACCCGGCACACCTTTTCGCAAAGGCTTGACCAGCCAGTCAGTCATTGAAAAAATAAAGGGCGATAACGGGTTGCTGGGGTGAATACGCACCCACTGCATCAAGGCGCGCAGAAGCAAACAAAAAGTAAGCAGACTGGCGGCTGTTTCCAGCAGTAAGCGCAAAATATCGATTAGCAGCATAGTGGGGACGATTGGTTTGCGAGTTGTAGGTTAAGGGCGCGAGCCTGTTGGGAACGGCCAAGTGGTCGTAGCCCCTTTCAGCTTTCTGGGTTTGGCCGCACCTGAACGTCGGCGACGCGCTGGTTTGCTGGGTGTCAGCAAAGCCAAGGGCGTCACTTCCGAAGGAGAAAGCGCCGTTTTGGATGGCTTGCGCGGTGTGGCAACGGCACGTGCTTTGGAATCGGGCTCTACAGCGGCGGGCCTGGCGCTGGTTTTCGTGGTTGTTTTGCTCACTGGTTTGCTTGTTTCCTCAGTTGCTCGCTTGCTTGCAGGCATTCAGGAACTCCTTTCAATTCTTCAAGGACAGCCGTACAGTTTAACGACATGACCTTGAATATTCAAGAAATATGACTCTCATTAATGGAGGAGCCCACCATGAGCCATGTACCTGAAGAAGCCCACAGTGTGAAAGCCGGTGAACGTTACCGGCACTACAAAGGCGGCCTTTATGAAATTGTTTGCCAGGCCATTCAGGAGAACGACTTAAGCCCTGTGGTGGTGTACCGCCCGCTCAGCGCTGACACGCACACAGTCTGGACGCGCCCCATGGATGTGTTCTTTGAAATGGTGCAAGTGGGTGAGCGCGTGACCCAGCGCTTCACCCGGGTGGATGGCGACAATTAACTTGCGCAAGTAATGTTAAGCCACAGCCTTCAACTTTGGCTTGGCTTTCTCTGCCTTGGCTGGCTCGAAGATCAGGCCCGCCTCATCTACCGGGTCTTCCAGCAAGGTTTTTGTGTCGTGGTAGTAATCTTGCTGGTTGTGCCAGGGGTGGGTCTCGCCCTGGCGTGGCAATTGGTTGGCCACACGCTTCAAATAACCTGAATTCAAGCCGCCCAACACCGTGAAGCCTTCAACAGGCTGAACTCCATCGGCCTTGGCCACCGCCACCGCATGGCCTTTCTTGTCCATGTAATTCAGCAGGCGGCACACAAAGCCGCTGACCAAATCAGATTTCAAAGTCCACGACGCATGGGTGTACCCCAGCACCACCGCCGCATTGGGAAGGTCTTGCAGCATGGCGCTTTTATAGAACATTTTTTCGCTGAGGTTAACCGGCTCGTCATCGAGTGAAATGTTCATGCCACCCACCATTTGCACGTTCAAACCGGTGGCAGTCACGATGATGTCGGCTTCCAAAACTTCACCAGAATTCAACTCGATTCCATTGGCTACGAACTGCTTGATGGTGTCAGTGGCCACGCTGGCTTTGCCACTGCGCAGGGCTTTGAAAAAATCGCCATCGGGCACCAAACACAGGCGCTGGTCCCAAGGCATGTAATTGGGCGTGAAATGCTTGATGTCCACATTCGAACCCTTCAATTGCCTGCGCATCATCGCGATCAAGAAGCGGCGCACCACCTCGGGTTTGCTTTTGCTGGCCTTGAACATGAAATGCGCCAAACCGATGGTGCGGGTGCGGTTCAGTTTGTACGCCAGTTTGGAAGGCAGGGTTTTTTGCAGCACTTTGGTGAGCGCATCAACGGATGGCAGGGAAAAAATATACGAAGGCGAGCGTTGCAACATGGTGATGTGCTCCACCTTGTCGGCCATGCTGGGTATCAGCGTAACCGCGGTTGCACCGCTGCCAATCACCACCACTTTTTTGCTGTTGTAGTTCAGGTCTTCTGGCCAATGCTGCGGGTGAACAATCAGGCCCTTGAAGTTTTTCTCGCCGGGAAAATCGGGGCGATAGCCCTGGTCGTAGTTGTAATAACCCGCACAAGCCATCATGAATTTGGCGCGGTATTGCTCAGGCTCGCCTGTCGCTTCATTCACCGCGTTAATTATCCAGCGCTGTGCATCGCTGTCCCAGTTGGCGTCGCTCACCTTGCGCTGAAAACGAATGTGGTCAAACACCTTGTTCTCGGTTGCAGCCTCGTGCACATAGCCACGAATGTCGTTGCCCTGCGAGAAGAAATGCGCATTCTTCCAGGGCTTGAATTTGAAGCCAAAACTGAACATGTCGGAATCGGAGCGAATACCGGGGTAACGGAACAAATCCCAAGTGCCACCAATGGTGGTGCGGCGCTCAAGAATTGTGAATGTTCGGCTGGGGCATTCTTTTTTCAAATGGCATGCGGCACTGATGCCAGACAAACCTGCACCAATGATCAAAATGTCTTCATCGAATATCGTCATGATGTTTCCGTGTGGATTCTTTTTTTTATTGTGCCGATTTTTCACGCAGTGAAAACAGCGTTTCTTGCCTCACCCCGGATTTGTCCGAATTTATCAAGTCAATTGAAAACCCGAATCAAACCGCACCGCGCAGGCAGTGCTATAAATACACAACCCAACAACCGAGAAAGAACACCATGCCGTCCATTCAAGCCCAAGTGATGAACAGGATTGCCACCTTTGCCCTGAAAGGCTTCAAAGGCAGTGGAGCCGGTTTTGTGCGGCGTTTCCGCATGGTTACGGCTGCATCCAACCTGCTGGCGCCAGTGCCCAAGGGTTTGAAACACCTCAAGGGTGGCCTGGGCGGCGTGCCTGGCGAATGGCTGATCCCGGTCAACCCAAAGGGAGCCCTGCTGTACATTCATGGGGGCGCGTTTGTGGCTGGGCACCCACCCATGTACCGCCCCTTCTGTGGTGCATTGGCCAATGCCTTGGGGTTTCGCGTGTTCATGGTCGATTACCGCCTTGCCCCGGAAAACCCCTTTCCTGTTCCGCTTGAAGATTGCGTTGCCACATTTGAAGCCATGGTGGCAGATACGCCAGCTGGCGAACCAATTTTTGTGGCTGGCGATTCTGCGGGTGGCAACCTGAGCCTGGCCGTGCTGCAACATGCGGTTAAAAACAAGCTACCCGCCCACGGTGGCCTGCTGATTTCACCCGCCACCGACATGCGCCGCCTTGCGCCCTCGATTCAAGGCAATGACAAAACAGACAGCATGCTTTCGGCTCACATACTGGAACACGCCGCCAACTTGTACCTGTGCGGGCACGATCCTGCAGATGAACGCGCATCGCCTTTGCTTGGCAACCTGAAAGGTCTTCCACCGCTGATGCTGACCGCCAGTGAAAGTGAATGTTTGCTCGATGATTCTGTGTTGCTGCGTGATGCTATTGAAAAAATTGGCGGCAGCGTGAACCTGTTGACCCGCCCCGGCATGCCCCACATTTGGCCCACCATGAATTTGGCTGTGCCGGAAGCCAAGGAAGATTTGCTGAAAATCATCCGGTTTTTCGCGCCCTTGGTAAAAAGCGTTTAAACCGGACAGCACGCTACATACCCGGCACGCCCCGGCGAATAACTTCCGAGAAGTTTTCACCGGGTTGCATTGCTTTTGCACGCGGCACAATGTAACCCTTTTCTTGCAACTCAGCGTAGCTGAAACCTTCAACCAAACCGCCCTGTTCGTGCGCGTACTCTGCGAAATAACCACTTAGCAACAGGCGATAGTCCATCGGTAAATTGGGTGCAATCTGCTTGGCAATGTCGAACACCACAGTGGTGCAATTGCTGGTCAGGGTATTGTAAAACTCAGGTTCTTTTTCCAGTTTGTTGGCGTGTTCAACATAGGCCAAAAACAGTGCTTTCAGTTGCTCGGGAGCAATGTTCAAACGGTACAGGTACACATCCTCGCCGCGTGCATTGCTTCGGGTACGAACAATATCAGCTTCATCGGCGGCAACCAGAATTGCTTCGTACTGCCGGAAAAAACCCTTCCAGGCAGAAAACTTTTCTTCCTTCTCTTTTCGAATTTCAAGCGAAAAAGTAAGGTACTGACCATCAGCAAAACGGAATGAAACAAGGGTATGCGCAATTTTCGGCCCCATCCAGTACGACAGCACAAGGTCTGCTGTTTGCAACTGGCTTAAATTGTATTCGCGCGTTTCCCAGCGCGGGGTGTAATCAGTTTCCGTGCGCCATTCAAAATTGCGCACATTGTTTAACACCACCAGATCGCCATTCACCTCGGCATGCAGCATGTGGGAAACATCGTCAGCCCACTGCCGGTTGTGGCTGGGCTTTTTCAGAAACCACCATGTAGCGAAACCACCAAAGGCAAGCACAATGAAAACAAGAAAAAAGCGGATCATGAAAATACCTTGTGTTTATTGTCCATGATTTACTGATTGCTTCAAAAACCCTGATATCGCTTCATTCACCACCTCAGGATGAGTCACCGGCCCCATGTGGCCCATCTGCGGAAATTCAAGCAACCGAACATTCGGCAATACCGCAGCCATTCGCTTCGCAACCGCATGCGCGGACAACTGCGACTTTCCGCCCATCATGTACAACACCGGAACATTCAACTGTCTGAATGCATCAAGCATGGTGGGCTCGCTGAACAGCGCATGCCCCCAACGCCGCACATTGCGAACCGAAGCGGCTACAGTGGGTTTGCGTTCTTCAGGGGTTTTTGCCCAGCTACCCTGCCCCATCCAGAAGTCAATGAAATGCTGCGCAGCCATATGCGAATCGCCATTGTCCAATGCCGCACCCGCAGCTGCCACTGCATAGCGAATGCCGTCCACATCATTGGGTGTTGGGCTTTCATGTTCAACCACAGAAAAAAAAGTGGGCTCGAACAAAGCCAGCGCCTTCACGCGGTGGGGAAACAGCAAGGCAACTTTCAGGGCAATGGCACCGCCGTAGGAATGCCCCACCAATGTGAATTGTTCGCCCGTGTTATCCAGCACAGGAGCGAGCAAATCAACTTCGTCTTGAAGGGAAATGGTTCGGTCAGAATGCCAGTCTGGCGTTTGACCCGCCCCATATGAATCCACCGCCAACACTTTGAATTCGGTTGCCAACATGCCCATCAAGCCTTTCCACTGTCCGGAATGGGATGCATTGGCATGCAGACAAAGCACAGCAGGCCCGGTGCCAGCCTCTTTCACGTGGGGTTGAACAGAGGTCATGGCGATCCTTGGATTGGGTTGAGTGCCTAACGAGTTTAGTTCAGCTGAAAACTGGTTTCAACTTTAGGTGGGGTTTTTAATGTTTGCTGCACCACACAGCAACGCTTCGCTGCAAAGGTCAAAGCCTTGATCAAGTCCGCTGGTGTGCCCTCTTTTACCTTGAACTGCACATCGCAGCGCATGCTTTGAAAACCAACCGGCACATCGGGCGACATGTTCAACGTACCGCGCACGTCCACATCGGCGGTCACGCGCACTTCCAGAAAAACAAGCTCAACACCCAACACGTTGGCCACCATACGCATGGCCGAATCCTGGCAAGCAGCAAGGGCGGCACACAACATGTCGCCAGGGGTGGGGGCATCGTGCAGCCCGCCCAAGGCACGGTGCACACCGATTGGTACTTGCACACCACAGCCATCCATGGGTTCAACCACAGAATGAAACGGATCCGAAGGATCGGCCCCGCGAGCCAAGGCATGGTCTGTCACCATGGCTGCACTGGGGTCTTCTTTGTAAAGCGCGCGCACCTCACGCTGGGCATTGGGTACAGAAACATTCATGGCAATCTCCGGTGGTTTTCAGCAATTACAAATCATTGACTTGACTGTGCAGCGTCGCCCTGTTTTTAATCCCTAGGGATTCCTAAATATTTGCTATATTTTGCTAATACCCAACCGCAGGAACCGTGCTTGAACCTTTCTTATTTCTTCGATCACTTTGAATTGCGCGCAGACGAACGGCTTTTGTTGCGCAATGCTCAAGCTGTGCACCTAGGGCCGCGCACGTTTGATTTTTTGTTGTGCCTTGTCAGCAATCATCAAAAAGTGCTGAGCAAAGACGAAATTCTGCAAACCGTGTGGCCGGGCATGGTGGTTGAAGAAAACAACTTGACGGTGCAAACATCGGCCCTTCGCAAAATTCTGGGCAGCCATGCTATTGCCACATTGACCGGGCGCGGTTACCAGTTTAGCCTGCCAGTTAGCCACACTGCATCCCCACCGCCGCCTTCGGAAAGCAAACATTCCAGCATTGCCGTAATGCCTTTTAAAGTTTTGGGCAAACAATCAGATTTGCATTTTCTGGCTGACGGATTGCTTGAAGATGTGATTGCGCTGCTGGCTCGAATGTCTGGATTTTTAATTATTTCGCAGTCAACCACACAAGCATATGAAAACACCAATCTTGGTTTGCCTGAAATTGCCAAACAGCTTCAAGTGCAATACACAGTTCTGGGCAGCGTTCGACGAGTAGGCGACCTGATACGTGTGAATGTGCAACTGGCCAATGCATACACGGGCCAAGTGTTGTGGAGTGGCCGTTTTGAAAGCGCACCCCACCACAGCCATGATCTTCAGGAAGACATTGCTCGTGGTGTGCTCAGTGAACTTGAACCAGAACTGATTAAAGCTGAGATTGCACACATTCGCAGGCAACGCCCAAAAAACCCGGACGCATGGGCGCACTACCACGAAGCCCTGGGCGCATTGGCCCAGCATGGCTGGAGCGAGATCGGCCTGCGCAACGCGCGGCATCAACTCGACAACAGCATTGAAATCGACCCCCAATTCGGCCTGGCCCAGGCACACCTTTCCCTGTTAACCGCCTTGTCGCGCAACATTGGTTTGTTGCCCCATTCCGACGAAATCCAGGCCAAAGCCCTACAAGCGGCGCACAAAGCCATTGAACTTGACCCGGGCAATTCCGAAGTGATGGGTTATGCAGGCTGCGCGCTTTGTGATCTAGGGCACACGCAGCAAGGCATGGTGACTTTACAGGCAGCCTTGCGCTTGAACCCCAGCAATGCACAAGCACAAGTTGCACATGGCGCGGCATTGGTCATGATGAACGAATTAGAAAACGGCATTGCACAAATGCGGCTTGGCATGCGGATTAGCCCGAACGACAGGCGACGTGGCTTCTGGTTGTGGATACTCAGCTGCTTCTTGCTTCGCGCAGAACGGCCAGAACACGCATTGGAAGAAGCACGGAATGCCATACAACACGACACCAGGTTTCACCTGGGCCATGTGGCGCAAGCCGCCGCGCTCGACAGATTGGGTAAAACTGAATTGGCCCAGCAAGCTCTGATACAAGCGCGCACTATTCGGCCAACATTGTCGATTGAAGAAATTGCTCATTCACACGGCAAAAAAATTGCCGCCCGAATGGCATTGATCTGGTTTGATCATTCCAATGGGCTGAACTAAAAAAGCCCGCCAAACCAGTGCACTTTATCGGGCAAAAGCATAAAATACGCCCTTGATCCGAAAAACAGATCCACTAGGTATACACCCGCCATGATCCGCCTCTCTGAGCTAAAGCTTCCTCTCGACCACCCCGAGCACGCCCTTCCCGCGTTAATTCACAGCACGCTTAAAATTTCACCTGAAGAACTGAAGAGCTTTTCCATTTACAAGCGCAGCTACGACGCCCGCAAGCAAAAGCTGTTGCTGGTGTACATCGTCGACGTAGAACTGCACAACGCGCAGCTAGAAGCGCAACTACTGGCCAGGTTCACCACCAATTCACATATTCGCCCCGCGCCCGACATGGCTTACCACTTGGTGGCGAAAGTGAAAGAAGCGCCAGCCATTCGCCCAGTGGTAATCGGCTTTGGCCCCTGCGGAATTTTCGCGGCCATGATGCTGGCGCAAATGGGCTTCAAGCCCATTGTGATTGAACGCGGCAAGCCGGTGCGCGAGCGCACGAAAGACACCTGGGGCCTTTGGCGCAAGCGTGTGCTGCACACGGAATCGAACGTGCAATTTGGCGAAGGTGGAGCGGGCACATTTTCAGACGGAAAGCTGTGGAGTCAAATCAAAGACCCGCGCTTTCTGGGCCGAAAGGTGATGACCGAATTTGTAAAAGCCGGCGCACCCGAAGAAATTTTGCTGGTCAGCAAACCGCACATTGGTACGTTCCGCCTGGTGAAGGTGGTTGAAAACATGCGCGAACAAATTATCGCCATGGGTGGTGAAATTCGCTTTCAGCAACGGGTCAGCGACTTTCACATTGAAGATGGCCACATTCGTGGCCTGACCATCGAGAACTTTCAAGACGACAGCCACTACGAACTTCGTGCCGACCATGTGGTATTGGCGCTGGGGCACAGTTCCCGCGACACCTTTGAAAAACTGTACGAACGCGGCGTGTACATGGAAGCCAAACCGTTCTCTGTGGGATTTCGCATTGAACACCCACAGGGCTTGATCGACCGCGCACGCTTGGGCCAACACGCAGGCCACCCACTGCTGGGCGCGGCCGATTACAAACTGGTTCACCACGCCGCCAATGGCCGTTCGGTGTACAGCTTTTGCATGTGCCCCGGCGGCACGGTGGTGGCTGCCACTTCCGAAGCAAACCGCGTGGTAACGAATGGCATGAGCCAGTATTCACGCAACGAGCGCAACGCCAACGCGGGCATTGTGGTGGGCATTAGCCCGGCCGATTACCCTGGCAGCCCGCTTGCGGGCATTGCATTCCAGCGCAAGCTGGAATCGAACGCCTATGTATTGGGCGGCAGCACTTATGAAGCACCCGGCCAACTGGTGGGTGATTTCATTGCGGGCAAACCTTCTACTGAACTGGGCAGCGTAGAACCTTCTTACAAACCCGGCGTGCACCTGACTGATTTAGCGCAAGCCCTGCCCGAATATGCCATTACTGCCATGCGCGAAGCGCTGCCTGCATTCGGGCGAAAAATAAAAGGCTTCGACATGCACGACGCCGTGCTGACAGGAGTAGAAACAAGAACATCATCCCCTTTGCGAATTACGCGCGGCGACGACTTTCAAAGCCTGAATGTGAAAGGCCTGTACCCGGCTGGTGAAGGGGCCAGCTACGCCGGTGGAATATTGTCCGCTGGCGTAGATGGTATTGAAGTGGCCGAGGCTGTTGCGCGAAACTTAACCGCCACCGGGTGAATCATGCGCGATAGGGCGATCTGGATCTGAGGGCTCATTTGCTTCATGCTTGAAATATGCACCGCCTAGGCAACAAAGACTGCTGACCCCGCACGCGACCAGGACAGTATTTATCCAAGACGTCATCTCACTCGCAACCGGTGAAACAATAAAGCACCCAAAAACAAACAGTTCTTTTTAAGACCAAATCAACTCCTTTCTGCAGAACTTACTCGCACCAACTTGCCGTGTCGAAATGAACCGCCCCGGATTTTGAGGAGGCTCCGTTATTTGAGACAATGGAGTCATCATGAGCAAAACCCGAATCAAATTCACCCCCGAAGTGCACAAATACGAAGTCGACAACGGCACTCGCGACGGTGTGACCACGGCCGAGAAGGAGCGGGTCAAGGCGCTGGAGCGCGAAGTCAAAGAGCTTCGCCAAGCCAATGAAATACTGCGACTGGCCAGCGCTTTTTTCGCCCAGGCGGAACTCGACCGCCTCAAAAAGAAATGAGGCGCTTCATTGATGAACACCGCCAAACCCTTGTGTTCCCAAACCTTGGTCGAGTCAATCTGCAAGACCTTTCAGATTGCCCCGTCTGGGTATTGGAAACACGCAGCCCGTCAACGCAACCCTGATTTGCGCAGCACCCGCGCCATTGCCGATGAGCAACGTATTGAACAAATACAAATTGTTTGGGACAAGAACCAACGGGTGTACGGTGCCGACAAGGTTTGGAAAGCCATGAAGCGTGAGAAGCTTTTAATTGCCCGCTGCACGATTGAGAGGTTGATGCGCCAGATGGGTTTGCGTGGCGTGATTCGCGGCAAAGCACAGCGCACCACCTTTGCAGACCCCAAGGCAGCTTGTCCATTGGACCTTGTAAAACGCCAGTTCAAAGCCGACCGGCCAAACCAGTTGTGGGTTTCTGATTTCACTTATGTTTCAACTTGGCAGGGATTTGTCTATGTGGCATTTGTTATCGACGTGTTCTCCCGGCGCATTGTGGGACCGTCAACCTGACAGAAACCAGTCATTGATTCACCACAGTGACAGGGGTTCGCAATACGTGTCCATCCGGTACAGCGAACGCCTTGCTGAAGCGGGTATTGAACCATCGGTGGGCAGCAAAGGCGACAGCTACGACAACGCGCTGGCAGAGACCATTAACGGTTTGTACAAGGCCGAAGTGATTCACCGCAGAAGAGCCTGGAAAACCATTGAATCGGTGGAACTGGCCACGCTGGAATGGGTGGCTTGGTTCAATCATCACAGACTAATGGAACCACTGGGCTACATTCCACCCGCCGAAGCAGAGATGATTTATT
>JAHIXK010000007.1 GCA_018815245.1 Gammaproteobacteria bacterium | reverse complement strand
GGCAGCCAGGCAATTGCAACGCAGGGTTCCTATTTACAGTGGAACCGCGATGGCGGCAGTGGACGTACCTTTCTGGTTAACCAAAGGGGTGGTGGAGGTGGGGGTATTTCGTTTGGTGAAGTAACAACCGGCAACGTGTACACCGAGAACATGACTTTGTCTTCTACGGGCAATTTGGTCTCAGCTGGTTCAATAACAGCCAACGGCGGGCTTAGCACCACCACAGGCACTTTCAGCGGCGCTGTAGGCGTCAGTGGCAATTTGTCTGGCAACACAGCTGGCTTCGGTGGAGCGGTTACCACCGGCGGATTACTTACTGCCAACTCAGGCATGCAATTGGCGACAGGCAGCTCTTTCCGATTTGGTGTATTCAACGAAAACACTGATGATATTAATGTTGCTAGGCTGAATGTAGCCGGCGATGCCAGTGTATTGAGATTTACTCTGGGTGATAATGGAAATAGTGATGGTTTTGGAAGTGACGAATTTCAATTTGGTTCTATCGGTTTCGGAACATTCACTAACTCGTTACGGATAGCCCCTGGTTCAGGCGATGTAATTTCAAGGGGGTATATGCAAGCCACTTCGTTCAACGCAACTTCCGATCGCCGTTTGAAAAAGAACATCACCGTGCAAGAAAATAATTCGGTGCTTGAACGGTTGGAGCAACTGCAAACCTACAGTTATGAATACATCAACGCTCCATCTGTGGGTCGGCGTATTGGTGTTATTGCGCAGGAAATTCAAAGCCTGTTTCCCGAGGCAGTTAGTACGTCTGCTGAAAACGGCATGATGTCTGTCGACTACAACGCCCTGGGTGCCATGGCGGCCATGGGTGTGGGGCAGTTGAACAGCAAGTTCAAGGTGCTGGACGGCAAAGTGACCTTGCAAGGTGAAAAACTGCTGGAGCTCGATGGCAAGGTTGCCCAGCACAACACGCGCATTGGCGCGCTGGAAAGCTGGAAAACCGAAGCGGTTACCCGCATGGACAACATGCAAGGTGCAATTGATTTGAACATTCAAAAAATTGCTGAAAACACCTTGGCCATTCAAACCAACACCAAGGCCATTGAGCGGCTTGACGACGCACTGCTTACCCTGGATGGCACAGTGAAAGGCAACACCGACGCCATTGCTGCAATCAACGCCCGCTGGGCACGCAACTTCACTGCGGCTGAAGATGGTTCATCGCTCACCGTGAATGCAGTGGAATTGAAAGTCAGTAATTTTACCGCCCAGCAAATGCGTACCAATTCGCTTTACACGCAGCGCCTGGAAGCTGAAATTGCCAAAATTGCCGAACTTGAAGTCAACAACCTGCGTGCCAACACCGCTGTGGCCAATACCGTGCAGGCCGAGCAGGTGAACACCGGTTCCATTCAGGTGTACGCCGGGGTTGGTTTGCCCGCCGTGCTGTTTGCTGCCAAGGCAGACGGGCACTACACGGTCAGCACCAGTGCATTGGATGGCAGTTATGCCACGGCCACCGTGATTGTAAATGCGGGGCAGGCCAAAGTGGTGTCGGTTTCCAGCGAGGGCATTGAGCTGGTTGCTGAAGGCAACATGGTCAAGGCCATTGCGGCTGGGAAATCGATCAAGGCGAGCTGGATCAAAATGGGTTAAGCGTGCAGCTTGAAGTCCAAAGCCTGCCCGATTGACAATCAACCGGTTTCGGGTAAGGTTAGGTTCCTTAAGCCAGCATGCGGAAACACGATGGGAATAAAAATGGAGGCCGTCCCGGCCCCGGATCAGCTGAAAAATGCAGCACCAAAACCCGAAGAGTTGCAAACCGAAGAGCTTGCTGAACTGGAGGCGGCTGGCCCGAACCTGGTTAAACAAGCCCGTCAAAAGCAAACAGTATTGGTTACGGGGCATGCAGGCTTTATCGGTTTCCACACGGCCAAAGCGCTGATGGAGCGCGGTGACAAGGTGATCGGCTTTGATTCCTTGAACAGTCACTACGATACCCGGCTTAAGCGCGAGCGCTTGGCCATGCTTGATGAAATTGCAAAAGTCACCGGTTCGAAGTACCACACCGTACGTGCCGACCTTTGCGATAGTAAAGAACTGCACGACTGCCTTGAAACTTACAAGGTGCAAAGGGTTATTCACCTGGCTGGCCAAACCGACAAGTTTTTGTCGCACGACAAACCCGTTGATTGCGTGCAAAACAACATCAATAGTTTTGTGTCGCTGCTAGAGACTTGTCGTCATTTTAAAATTCAACACCTGACCTACGCCAGTAGCCATGCTGTGTACGGCGCTGGTTTTCAAAAACCCATGAGCGAACGAGACAGTGCCAACCACCCCCAGCGGCTTGATGCGGCCACGCAACGTGCCTGCGAGTTGATGGCGCATTCCTACAGCCACTTGTTCAGTTTGCCCACCACCGGTTTGCGCTTTTTCTCAGTGTATGGAACCTGGGGGCGGCCCGACTCGGTGTTGTTTGCGTTCACGCGGCGAATTCTTGAGGGCAAACCCATTCAAATTTATAACGATGGCCGAAATACACGCGACTACACCTACGTATCCGATTTGGTTGAAGCCATATTGCGCGCCAGTGATACCCCGGCAGAACTTAACCCGGCCTGGTTGGTGGAGTCCCCAGACCAGGCAACCAGCAATGCGCCTTGGCGAATTTTGAATATTGGAAATGGTTTGCCTGTTTCCATCGAGGAGTTGATTGCGTCTTTGGAAAGGGCATTGGAAACAACGGCCGTGAAGGAATACATTACCGGACCTATTCTGGAAAAAAGCCAAAGCTGCGCAGACACTTCGGCGTTATTCGAAGCCACTTTTTTCAAACCAAAAACCCAACTGGATTCAGGCATTGCACAGTTTGTAGAATGGTACCGAAATTACTATCAGGTTTGATAGCGCTAAGTTGGGCTGTCGCTTGAATGGGGTGTTTTTCGAAACCTGGCCAAATCATCCAGTGTTTCGGTTATTTCTTGTCGGGTTTGCTCGCATTGCGCAATGCTGGTGCGCAGCAATTCACGCAAGGATTCTGCCTGGCTTAGAAAGGCCCGATACTTTTTCCAGATTTGAAGTTCTTCCTTGTTTTCTGCAATTAATGGCGGGTAGCCAAGGTACGAAGGGTTCTCGGACAGGAAGCTGATTCTCTGCTGCTCTTCTTCTTCAAGTGCTTGGTGGCGGCGGACTTGGCTTGTTAGCTTGCTTTCCTGATCCCGAAGTTTGGTGTCCAATCGCTGTGCTTCCTGGTGCATGAAATTGCTTACAGGAAGGCATGTGCTTGGTGAGCCGTTAACTGCGCTTGTGCGCATTTCCATTGCAGGAGGTGTTTCCCGTGGCGGTGTGTGTTCAAAAGCCAGGGGCTGTGTTGAATTATTACGATTGTGCACGGGGGATCGCTTTCAAAGGAATTCAAGTAATAACTTTCTGCCTTTAAGTGTTCTCCGTGATCCAACAAGTTCCCCTGCTTGGCTCCAGTGTCGGCAATCCGACACTGGAGCCACATCCATTTTCTGTCACATCCCGGTAACAAAGGGACAAAACACCAATTCCGTGGCAGGAGACAACCCCATGACAGCAGTGCCCTTTTCCAAGTTATTCAGCGCAACCTTGTTGACCGCTGCAACCCTCGGCTTGGTCGCCTGTGGTGCCGAGGATCAAATGACCGGCTCCAGTAGTGCAAACAGTGCGGGCAATTCAACCAGCCCTGCCGAACAGGCTGAACCGCCCGTGGCGTTGTTTTCAAACGCTGCAAATCCTGATTTCAGTGCAAGCCCACGAGAATTTGAAGCACCGGCCTGCGAAAATGCAGACCAACCCCGCACGGGTGGCGGGGTGTATAGCGTCAATTTACAATCAGCCAGCGGTCACAACATTGCGTTTTCCGTGTTCGAGCCTGCAAATATCGATTGCGCCAATGGCAACCCCTTGGTACTGCATGGCCACGGCTATGGTGGTTCGCGTTCACGTTCGCCCGGTGGAATACTCAAGCGCCTGGTAGAGAACGGCGCGGGCGTTATCAGCATTGACCAACGTGGTTTTGGTGAAAGTGGTGGCACCGTGCGTGTGCTGGATCCCGATTTCGAAGGGCAAGACCTGCTTCAAATTCTGGACTGGGCCGAGGCCAATCTCGACTGGCTGCGTTACAGCAATAAAAAGCCGGTGGGGGGTAAAAAATTCAACATGGTGCTTGGGGCTACAGGCGGCAGTTACGGCGGCGGCTACCAAATGCTGATTCACAACATAGACCCCAAAAAGCGCCTGGATGTGTTGACCCCCGACATTGCCTGGAACGACCTGCGTTACAGCCTGAACCCCGGCGGCACCGTTAAATCGGGTTGGGCTTTGTTGTTGGTGGCAGGTGGTGAATCGGGTTCGCTGCAGCCCAAGCTGCAGGCCGGGGACCCTTCCGCGGTGCAGACCAGCGGGCAAGACAACCTGATCCGCGAAACCTTGCTGCGCGGCACGCTTGCGAACCGCTTCCCCGAGGGTGCGTTGGAATTTTTCCGTTACCACAGCCCCAGCTACTGGTGCGATTCAGAAGCTGCTGGCGCACAAACATTCCTGCAAAGTGAAGCAACCCCCGGCCTTGCGCAAAAAACGCCAGACCCCGTGGACATTCTTTTTACCCAAGGCTTTCGCGACACCCTGTTCAACTTCAACGAGGCCTGGCACAACTTCAGCTGCTACCGTTCGCTTGAAGACAAGAAGGGCAAGAAGGCCGATGTGCGTTTGATTACCCATCAAAGCGGGCACATCTTGCCCTTGTCCGCATCCACTGTGCCTGGCTTGGCCGACTTGACCGAGCAGGGGGCACAAAACGGTTTGAATGAAATTGAATTTCAGAAACCTGGCGGCCCATTTGCTTGCGGCGAGCTGGGCATTGTGGACGCGCAATTCGCATTCTTGGTGGATAAATTGTTTACACCAGCCGAGGCCGAAGCCATCAGGGCAGCCGATGCATCCAACGCATTCGACATGCTGGCGGCCAACAAAGGCAAAGTGTGCCTAAGCCTGAACGACGATGTGGGGCAGGGTAAAGCCTCGCCCAATGCGGCAGTGTGGGTCGATGAAAACACCGTGCTAAGCAGATTGAGCCCACAAGCCAAAGGCCAGGCCACACAGTCTGCGATTGCACCAATTGCAATCGATTTCACCCCCGGCGCTGAGCCAACCAGTCTGTTGACAAGTGCAGCCACCGGCATTTTGCGTTATCCCTTCGCGCCAGCGGTGATGCCGATTGACTTGCCCGCGGGCGTCAACGCCATTGCAGGTATTCCAACGGCAACCTTTGAAATTGCACCACCGGTGGACATGCTCATGAACCCCGTGTGCAGTGAAATTTATGCCGTCACGGCCATGTCGCCCATCGGCTTGGCGGGGCTGGAACCCGGCTGTGACCCAATGTTGTTCGTCGGTTTGGGCGTAAACCGAAATGGCGTCTGGCGTTTGATCGACGACCAGGTAACTGCCGTTCGCGGTTTCGGCAAGCGCCATGTTGAATTGACCGGCGTGGCTGAAAAACTGGCCGAAGGCGAATCATTGGGCCTGTTGGTGTACGGGTATCACCCGCAATACCCGGTGACCTCCTCGCGTGATCTTCTGACGCCAATCGTTGCACTGCGGGGCACTTTGAATTTGCCCGCACTGCAAAATTTAATGCCATAATCCGCCTGTTGATTGATTCCATGCAGCGCCCACTTCACGTGGGCGCGCTCATTTCCATTGAAAACACAGGCCAAAGCAGAAGCAGTAGAAAATACCCAAGGTGTGCGCCCTGCCATGCAGGCTCGCAGCTTGAGAAAACGGCATGATCTTCTGAAAGCCGGGCGCAAACTGCTGCACACCCGTGTGCTTGAAGAAATTTCCATCAAAGACATTTGTGCCGAAGCCGGTTGCACCGTCGGTTCTTTCTACAGCCGCTTTGAAGACAAGGAAAGTTACTTCGACGCGCTGATCGCTGAAAGCTGCCAGGAACTGCTGATGAGTGCAGCCAGCCAGTTTGACGACCGCAACTGGGTAGGCGTGGACGGCAAGCTGATTTGTGATGAAGTGGTCAGCTTTCTTGTCGGTATTTTTCAGGGTGAATACAGTTCAATATTGACCGAGGCCTTTATCCGCGAATCCAAAGGTTTTATTGAATCAACCCCGATGCGGGATGTTGGTTTTGGCTTCATCACCACCGTGTCCAAACCCCTTCTGCCACACATCGACAGCGCTGTTAACCCAGACCCCATGAGGGCTTTGGCTTTTGTAATTCAGGTGGTGTACGGTGCCCTGCACAATGCACGCTTGCGCGATGCCGGGCCAGTGAAGTTCCGCACCTCAGAATTTGAAACCCGGCTTCAGGATTTGGTCGCCAGTTACCTTGGAATCAAGCCGTAGTAATCCTTGTAGTGAAATTACTACTAAATTACATTGATTGACAAATCACGCAACATTTCATGTTACTCCAGTGGTACATTTTTAGATAAGGCGCTCTAAATTACTAAAACTGTAATTATGGTTTTATTTTTTTTCGTGCTGCTTTACACTAATCAAAAAATGAATACATAGCATCAATCAAGGTGCATTACTGGAGGTGACATGTCTTATTTTTCACAAGGTTCTCGAAGTTCCCCGTGATGGTTGTCCGCTGCCTGTTGCAGGCCGGAACAACTATTCGATTTTTCAGTTGATTTTCCGACATCCTCTGTAAGGGAGCATGTTCGGCGATCGCAGGCGCTGTGCGCGTCTGTCTACTTGATGATTATCTGGGGGCTACATGAACAAACATTCTTTTTCTAAAACAAAAACAAACGTTGCCGTGCGCAACATGATCGCGGCGGGGCTTTTCGCGGCGGCTGTCATGCCCGCAAGCGCAGCTGAATTTCAAATTGGTGACTTCGACCTGAGCGTGAACTCAACTGTTTCCGCGGGTACAAGCTTCCGGGTGGAAAACCGGGATCGCGCCTTGTACGGTTCGAACAACGTATCTGCCGACGGTGCGCGCGGCCAAGGCTTTTCCAACACAGGTGATGACGGTAACTTGAACTTTGAAAAAGGTGATCAGTTTTCGACAATCATCAAAGGTGTTCACGACTTTGAATTGAAGAAAGACAACTACGGTTTTTTCAGCCGCGTAAAGTGGTTTTACGACTACACGCTGAGCAAAGAAGAGGTTTTCCACGGTCACGAACCAACAGGAAATGCGCGTAATCAGCGCCTGGAAGACAGTGGTTTTCATCCTTATGCGCGTTTTGATGGCATCGATTTGCTGGACGCTTTCGGCTACATCAATACCAACGTAGGTGGCATGCCGCTTGACCTTCGCTTGGGCAAGCAAGTAATTAGTTGGGGCGAAAGCACATTTATTTTGAGCCCAATCGCCGGTTTGAACACAATTGACGTGTCTGCTTTCAGGCGCCCTGGTGCAGAACTGAAAGAAGGTTTTACGCCTTCTGAAATGTTGTATGCCAACCTAGGTTTGACCGATACCACCAGCTTGGAAGGTTTTGTTCAGTTGAAGTGGCGTAAAACTGTGCCCGAAGGCTGCGGTACATATTTTTCATCTTCTGACTTTGCCTCAGACGGCTGCGATCGTCTTGCATTTGGCGGAACATCCCCTTCGCCCGGAGATGGTTCACAGTTTGGTTCAACGTTTGTTAACCGGGGTGTAGATCGTCAGCCAGACGATGGCGGGCAATTCGGTTTTGCATTGCGAAGTTACTTCGACTCACTTGATGCCGAGTTGGGTGCTTACGCGATGCAGTATCACAGCCGCTTGCCGCTTGTTAGTTTGAAGAAGAACACAACTGCTTCTACCTTCGGCCCGGCTTCGGATGCAGCCTATGTAATTGATTACCCGGAAGACCTTCAGGTCTTTGGTTTAAGTTTTGCGACCAACGTGGGCGGTTGGGCCTGGTCAGGTGAAGCATCGATGACCAAGGATTTACCGATTCAGATTAATGCAACTGATTTATTGCGCGCTGGCCTGACGGGCGGTTCTGGTGCTGGTGGCGGTGCTACTGCACCACGTGATTTGAATCAACGCATCGCAACCACGCCTGGCGGTCAAATAGCGAACGGCTTCGACCGGTTTGATGTAACTCAGATTCAAAACACCTTCATTAAAACGTTTGATCGTGCTTTGGGTTCAAGCCAGGTTGTATTTGTTGGTGAAGTGGCGGCTGTATTTGTTGATGATCTGCCTGCAATCAATACGAATGCCGGGGCAGGTGGTTCAAGCAGTGGAATCCGGTATGGACGTTCCGCCGTATTCGGTGGTGGTTCTGATGCTGGCAATAGTATCAACGGTTTTGTAACCGATTTCGCTTGGGGTTACCGTCTTCGTACGCAGGCCACTTATCGCGATGTGTTTCTGGGCACCGATCTGATTCCATCGATTGCCTGGTCGCATGACGTAGATGGTTGGTCACCAGAACCTGGCCAAGCTTTCAATGAAGGTCGACAGTCGGTTGGTTTGGGCTTGGGTTTTGAATTCGATGCCAACACCAAAGCGTCTATCACTTACACCACATTCACCAACGCAGCTGATTTCGATGTGCTTCGTGACCGTGACTTCGTTTCATTGACCGCATCTTATTCATTCTAAGAACAGAGACACACTGGAGGAATTTTTATGTTGAAGTTTCAAACAAAACTCACAGCACTGGCTCTGGCAAGCCTGTTTTCCGTTGGCACCGCGCAAGCGGCTGTCAGCGCGCAAGAAGCCGCAAAGCTGGGCACAAGCCTGACAGAATTTGGTGCTGAAAAAGCGGCCAATGCCGCCGGCACCATTCCCGCCTACACCGGTGGTTTGACCAAGGCCCCGGCTGGTTATAAAACTGGCCAGCACTTGGTGGATCCGTTCGCCAATGAAAAGCCTTTGTTCACCATCACTGGCGCCAACGCTGAGCAGTACAAAGCCAACCTGTCGCCGGGTCAGCTGGAAATGCTGAAAAAGTACCCCACATTCAAAATGAATGTGTACCCAACGCACCGCAGCACTGCATACCCGAAGAAAGTACTGGACGCAGCCAAGAAAAACGCGACCAATGCCAAAACCGAAAATGGTGGCAACAGTGTGGTGGGTTTCGAGCAGGCCATTCCGTTCCCCATGCCACAGAATGGTGTTGAGGTCATTTGGAACCACTTGACCCGCTACCGAGGTGGCGCGGCAAAGCGAGATTTCGTGCAGGTGCCAGTCGAGCGCGATGGCAGCTACATCATCAACCGGATTGAAGACACGCTGGTGTTTCCCCGCAACTTGCCCAACTTTTACAAGGCTGGCGAGGACGACAACATCAATTTTTACTTCTATCAAATCCTGAAGAGCCCTGTTTCTGTTTCCGGCAACGTATTGCTGGTGCACGACACGCTTGACCAGGTCAAAGAAGGCCGCCGTGCGTGGGCTTACAACGCGGGTCAGCGCCGTGTGCGCCGTGCGCCCCAAGTGGCTTACGACTCACCGGGAACCGCGGCTGACGGCCTGCGCACAACCGACAACTACGACCTGTACAACGGCGCTCCAGACCGTTACGAGTGGAAGTTGAAGGGCAAGAAAGAAATGTACATTCCTTACAACAGCTACAAGCTGGCCAGCAACAAGCTGACCTACAAGGAAATTCACCAGCCACTGCACATGAATCCTGATGTGCTGCGCTATGAATTGCACCGCGTTTGGGAAGTTGAAGCCACATTGAAAAGCGATGCACGCCACATTTACGCCAAGCGGGTTTTCTTTGTGGATGAAGACAACTGGCAAGCGTCTGTGATCGACCATTACGATGGCAAGAATGCACTGTGGCGTGTGGCTGAAGCCCACAACCTGCAGTACTACAACGAAATGGTGCCGTTTTACGCAGCAGAAGCGTTGTACGACTTGCAGGCTGGCCGTTACCTCACCATCGGTTTGACCAATGAAGCAGCACAACCTTTTGTGTTCGACTTCACACCCGACCGCGCAAACTACACACCAGCCGGCTTGCGTCGGCTCGGCGTTCAGTAACAGCAAAGCGTATCAGGCTACAGGGGGCAGATGCCCCTTGTGGCCTTTTTCAATTTCAAAGGATAGTCCATGTTTCTCCGGAATCGTTTTTCCAGCAAAACGGCCCCCACGTTGTTGCTTGGCGCGATGCTGTGCGCAGGCTTGATCAGTTATGGCAGCCTGTCTACGGCCAAAGTCGATTTGCTTCAAATACCTGCCATCCCCAGTGTGCATGCCACGCGCTCTTTGTTGCTTGATGTTGAACGTGTGGGCAACAATTTGTTCGCAACGGGCGAGTTTGGCCAAATTCTGAAAAGTGAAGACAACGGAAAAACCTGGGTGGCTGGAAAGGTGCCGGTGTCTGTCACCTTGACCTCGGTGTACTTCGCCAACGATGCGCTGGGATATGCAGTGGGTCACGATGGTGTTGTGTTGAAAACCGAAGACGGTGGTGTGAATTGGGTCAAGCTGATTGATGGCACCGTGATCAATCAGTTTGTATTGAATGCTTTGCAAGCCAAGGCCGACAAGTTGCAGGAACAGGTTGATAACCTGCCTGAAAATGCCAGCCCCGAAACCCGCGAAACGCTGGAAGTGGCCGCTGAAGAAGCCATGTTTCTGGTGGACACGGCGCAGGGTGATCTGGAAGTAGGGCCATCCAAGCCTTTGCTGGATGTGGTTGTGAATGGCAATGGCACGGTGTTCGTGGCAGGTGCTTATGGCCAGTTGCTGAAAAGCACGGATCAAGGTGCCAACTGGGTGTATTTGGGCGAACGTACCAACAACCCGAACAACTACCACCTGAACACCATGATGCTCAGCAAAACGGGTGAAATCTGGGTGGCCGGGGAGCAGGGCACGGTACTGGTCAGCGCCGATGAAGGTGAAACCTGGATTGCCAGGAAGATTAATTACGACGGTTCAATTTTCGCATTGGTGGAAGCACCAGAAACCCGAACAGTGGTGGCAGTGGGATTGCGTGGAAATGCCTTCCGTTTGCCTTTTGGTGCTGCGCAATGGGAAGGGGTAAACACCAACCTGCGCGAAACCTTCAGCGGGGCAACCGTTTTGGCAGATGGCTCCATGTTGATTGTTGGGTCGCGCGGTATTTTGGTGCGCAGCATTGACGACTTCCGAACCATTCAAGTGGTGCGTCGTCCTGACAAACTGCCTTCGGCCAGCGTCGTGCAACTGAACGACCAGGAAATTCTGTTGGCGGGATTGCGTGGTTTCAAAACCTTGCCCCTGTCTGAATTCAAATAACGGACCCCAACACACGGACGCAATACAACAATGACTTCTCCAGATTCAACAAAAACCAAAGCGCCGTTGGCTGAGCGGCTTGTTTTCAGCAAGCGCCCGGTCGTGATGATCCTCATGCTGCTGGCCACCTTGGTGTTGGCTTGGCAGGCCACACAGCTGAAGGTGGCGGCCAGTTTCGAGAAAATGATTCCGACCCAACATGAGTACGTGGTCAATTTTCTGGAAAACAGGGCTGACCTGACCAGCTTGGGCAATGTGGTGCGCGTCACCGTGCAGGCCAAAGAAGGCGATATTTTCAGTGCCGATTACCTGGAAACGCTGAAACAGGTGACTGACAAGGCGTTTTACATTCCGGGTGTGAATCGCCCGGAAATGGCATCGCTGTGGACAGCCAATGTGCGCTGGACATCTGTGACCGAGGAAGGTCTTGAAGGCGGTCAGGTTATTCCTGCCACCTACAATGGTGACGCTGAAAGCATTGCGCAGGTTAGGCAAAACGTAGAATTGTCTGGTCAAATCGGCCGCTTGGTGGGCAACGATTTCAAAAGCACCATCGTGTATTTGCCGCTTTTGGAAATTAATCCGGAAACAGGAAAGCGGCTGGATTACAAAGAGTTTTCCGAGCGCATTGAAACAGAGCTGCGTGATGAATTCAACTCTGGGAAAATTGAAATTCGCGTCACTGGATTTGCAAAAATTGTGGGCGACCTGATCGACGGCGCAACCCAGGTTGTGTTGTTCTTCGGCGTGGCTGTGCTCATCACCCTGGTGATGTTGTTCCTGTATTCACGCAGTGTAAAAAGCACCGTGGCCACGCTGGCTTGTTCTGTTACTGCTGTCATTTGGCAGTTGGGTTTGCTCAACGCAATGGGCATGGGGCTCGACCCGTATTCCATGTTGGTGCCTTTCCTTGTGTTCGCCATTGGCGTTAGCCATGGCGTGCAAATTGTCAATGCCATTGCGCACAAGCAGGGCGAGGGGCACAACAAACTCGATTCAGCCCGTTTGGCTTTCCGGGGTTTGTACATTGCCGGCCTTACCGCCTTGTTGTCTGATGGTTTCGGCTTTGCCACTTTGATGGTGATCGACATCCCGGTTATTCGTGACCTTGCCATTGCTGCTTCTGTGGGCGTGGCTGTCATTATTTTGACCAATCTGGTGTTGTTGCCCTTGATCATGAGCTACACGGGCGTGGACGACAAAGCCGTCAAGGCGTTGCAGGCAGCGGAATCCGGCAACAACAAGGTGTGGCACTTTCTTGCTGGTTTTGCACAGGCCAAAATGGCCAAAGGTGCTTTGGCCGTTGGCTTGGCCTTGTTGGCTGTGGGCTTGTGGGGCAATGCCAATGTGCAAATTGGCGACCTGGACAAAGGCGCACCTGAATTGCGCGCCGATTCCCGCTACAACCTGGACAATGCGTATGTCACGAACAACTATTCAACCAGCACCGATGTGTTTGTGGTCATGGTTGAAACCGAGCTCGATGGTTGCATCAAGTACAACACCCTTGCTGCAGTGGACTTGTTCCAGTGGACCATTGAACAGGTGCCAGGCGTGCAAAGCAGTGTGTCGCTGGCCGACCGTTCCAAGTTTGTGATCAGTGCCTACAGCGAAGGCGATTTGAAATGGATGTCCCTGAACCGCAACCAGTTTGTGTTGAATGGCACCATCAGCGGCATGAACCTGTCTGATGGCCTGTTCAGTTCCGATTGCTCATTCATGCCCATCATTGTTTTCCTTGAAGACCACAAGGCCGATACCCTGAAACGCGTGGTAGCAGCGGCAGAAGACTTCATTGCCAAAAACGACACTGGTGATGCGGTATTCAAACTGGCTGCAGGCAATGCGGGTATTGAAGCGGCCACCAACGAGGTGGTGGAACGCGCCCAGGTTGAAATGCTGATCTGGGTGTATGCAGTGGTGGCTTTGTTGGTGTGGTTGGCCTTCCGTTCCGTGCGCACAGTCATTTGCATCATCGCGCCTTTGGCACTTACTTCGTTGCTGTGTTCTGCGCTCATGGTGGTGTTGGGCATTGGTGTCAAAGTGGCCACATTGCCCGTGATTGCGCTGGGTGTGGGCATTGGTGTGGACTACGGTATTTACATCTACGGCAAGCTCGAAGAGTATTTGAAACAAGGCATGCCGTTCGCTGATGCGTATTTCGAAACCTTGAAGTCCACCGGCAAGGCCGTGGTGTTCACAGGGCTTACCTTGGGCATTGGCGTGGCCACCTGGGCTTTCTCGCCCATCAAGTTCCAGGCCGACATGGGCTTGCTGCTTACCTTCATGTTCTTGTGGAACATGGTGGGCGCAGTGGTTTTCTTGCCAGCCTTGGCTTACTTTCTGGATCGCCGTGGCGAGAAGGTGTAAGTCAATGAAAGGAAAAATGGGCTTATCGGCTCATTTTTCCAAATCCGCACGGTTCATTTGAGGGGGTTGTGCACAGTACAGCCGCCCTCCACAATCAAGGCACAATATAGCGGAGACTTGGTTGTTGAATTGTGTCGATAACATTCAACTGGTCAGTGGGCGATTGCAGGATGTGTTCGATTGCCAGAAGCGAACCTACCGAGTAACCCCCAACCCCAGTAAGCAAGAACGCATTAGTAATCTCGAATTGCTGGAGGAAATCATTCTTCGCAATGAATCGGATTTGCTGGATGCGATGTCGGCTGACTTCGGCCATCGCTCACGCCACGAATCCACCATGCTCGACATTGTCAGCAGCTTGGCGGCGGTGCGCCACAGCCGCAAAAATGTGGCGGGCTGGATGAAAATTCGCCGTGTGCCCACGCCGCTCGAGCTTCGGCCTTCGTTGTCTTACATCAAGCCTCAGCCTCTGGGCGTTATCGGCATTATCACGCCGTGGAATTTTCCGGTCTATCTAAGCTTTGCCGGTTTGGCCTCCGCACTGGCGGCGGGCAATTGTTGCATGCTCAAGCCCAGTGAATTCAGCCCCATCACCACGGCTTTGCTTGCGCGCCTGCTGGAAGGCAACTTCGGCGAGGAACATGTTGCTGTTATCGAAGGCGATGAAACCGTGGCGCAGGCGTTTTCCCGGCTGCCGTTTGATCATCTGTTGTTCACAGGTTCCCAGCGGGTAGGTCGTTTGGTGGCCAAAGCTGCCGCTGAAAATTTAACACCCGTCACGCTGGAAATGGGAGGCAAGTCGCCCTTGATCGTTGCCCCCAGTGGCAATGTTGCAAAGGCCGCTGCCTGTGCCGCGCACGGCAAAATGATCAACGCAGGTCAAGCGTGTGTTTCGCCCGACTACGCCATGGTGCCCGAGAAACAATTGCGCCGTTTTGTAACCGAGGTCAAGCGCGCATCTCAAAAGCAATATCCCACCGTTCGCAACAACCCCGATGTGTCGTGTGTCATCAATTCAAGGCACATGGCCCGACTCCGGGAATTGGTCGAGGACGCGCGTTGCAAAGGGGCCGAGATTATTGAAGTGAATCCGGCGCATGAGGTTTTCCATCCCGATATCAAAAAATTCCCTTTAACCCTGATCGTCAACCCCACCCTGGAAATGCGCGTGATGCAGGAAGAGGTGTTCGGCTCCATTCTGCCTATCCTGCCTTATCGAACGCTGGAACTGGCTGTTGAGCAGATTCAATCCTGGGACAGGCCCCTAGCCTTGTACCTGTTTGCATCGAAACAAGCCGAAAAAGAACTGGTGCTAAGCCAAACTGTGTCCGGTGGTGTTACCGTGAACGATGCAATGTGGCACGTGCTGAACAACAACATGCCCTTTGGTGGCGTGGGTGCCAGCGGCATGGGGGCTTATCATGGCCTGGTGGGTTTTAATGCAATGTCTCAGCTTAAACCCGTCCTGGAGCAATCCAGATTCAACGCAGCGCCCCTGCTGCGCGCACCTTATGGCACAGTGTTCGAAAAAGTTGTTAAAGTATTGAAAAAAATCGTCTAAGGGGAATTGCGCATGCGTCGGGTGGTCTTCAACCAAAAAGGTGGGGTTGGCAAATCCACTATTACCAGCAATCTGGCCGCCATTTCAGCGCAGCAAGGGCTAAAAACGCTGCTGATCGATCTGGATCCGCAGGGCAACAGCACCCAGTACATCATGGGGCGGGGCACCGGGCCGCTTGAATATTCTTTGGCCGATTTTTTTGATCAGGCACTGAATTTCAAGATTCGCCCCAAGAAGTGCGTTGAGTTTGTTGTGGAAACACCTTACGAAAACCTTGACCTGTTGGGCAGCCACCCCGCGCTGGAGGAACTGCAGGTGAAGCTGGAATCGCGCTACAAAATTTTCAAACTGCGCGAAGCGCTCGATGAATTACAGGGGCAGTACGATCGGGTTTATATCGACACTCCCCCGGCCTTGAACTTTTTCTCGCGTTCCGCCTTGATCGCGGCGGATTCTGTGCTGATCCCCTTCGATTGTGACGAGTTTTCTCGCCGCGCCTTGTACAACCTGATGGATGCCTTGAACGAAATTCGTGCAGACCACAACCCGGCGCTGGAAGTTGAAGGCATCGTGGTCAACCAGTACCAGCCCCGCGCAAGTTTGCCGCAAAAGCTGGTGGCTGAATTGGTGGCAGAAGGGCACCCTGTGCTGAACAACTGTTTGTCTTCTTCCGTGAAAATTCGTGAAAGCCACGAGGCCGCCAAACCCATGATCCATTTCATGCCCGCGCACAAGCTGACCCATGAATTCGTGGCCATGCTTGCTGAAATTGAAGCGGCTGCCAGCAAGCGGAAAAAGAAGGTGGCGTAAACACCTTTTTAAGTTGTTGTCACATTCCTGAAACCCGCGCGGCGCACACTCTCAATTCGATTTGATAACAAGAGTGTGTGCAATGCGCCAAGCCATGGTTTGGGTTCACAAGTTGGGTGGCCAGTTCAAAGCGGCTCGCCAGCAGCGACTCCAGAAAAAATTTCAGAAACGTTTGGGTAAACTGGTTTCATACGGGCTTTCTTGAATCCAATTGCCTGACCCGTTTTGCTCAAAGCCTTAGGCCCTTCACAAAACCCTGTTCTGCGCAAACTGGCGCGGGGGTTGGCCCGCCTGTCCAGCGCCATGGGCTGGCTTTCCATTCGCTACCCCACGTACACCCTTGAAGACCGTCTGAAACAGTTCAAATCGCTTGATCTGCCTTTCCAGGCCGGTACATCCATACGCTTCAATGATTTTTTTGTGCCTTATATTGTTTCCGACTCTGACCGGGATGGAGCCTTTGCCCTTGGGTGCATCACTGAATTTCAGCGTGGCCCCCAACTGCAGTTTTTAAAGCGTTTGGCGCAGGGGCGCCTGTCAGAAATGGGTGGTGGTGGTTTTGTGGACATGGATCACTTGATCCGTTTGCTCGATTTTGGTCGCGCTGCGCATGAAATCTGGGAACGAATGCCCCCCAGCAGCAAAGAATGGGTGGAGGGTTTCGTGGCAGGCCTGAACTGGGTACAAAAACAGCGCAAGCGCGGCGTGGACGAAAGGTTTCTGGGTATTCGCCCCGAACCCTACACGCCGCTGGACATTCTGTTGTTTGGTCGCCTGGCCGGGGCCGATGTGAATTGGCCCATCTATTTTTCCTTGATCGAGCACCGCCTGTCTGGCGATTTCATTGAATGGTGGAACCGCCTTCGCCGCGTGGGTGCGGGTGTATCCACCAGCTTTGACAGTCCCAATTCAGCCAAACCCGGCACCGCGCAGCAAATTGGTGAATTCCTCAATAGCCTGTCACGTTCGGGCAGCAATTCGATTGTGTTGCACGGCACGCGCACGCTAAGTGGAGCCCCCTTGATGGTGAACGACCCACATCTGGGTCAGCATTTGCCCAATGTGTGGATGATGGTGGGGCTGCGAACACCTTCCTGGCAATGTGTGGGTCTGATGTTTCCCGGTGTGCCCATTCTTGGCTTGGGTCGAAACCTGAACCTTGCATGGGGGGGAACCAACTTGCGCGCGGCATCGTCGGATCTTGTTCGTCTGGACGAAGGCACCGCAACTGAAAGAACATCGGTTCAAACTGCGCGTATTCGTGTCCGGTTTTCTTGGGCCCGAAAACGAAAACTTCGCTATTCCCCGCACGGCCCCGTGTTGACCGACTGCCCCGCATTGGGGCGTTTGTGCGGCAAAGACACCCTTGCCCTGCGTTGGGCCGGGCATTGGCCCACCGATGAAATCACCAGTTTCCTCAATGGCATGAAGGCGCATACCGTGTCGCAGTTGCACGACGCCATGCACGGCGTGGGTGTTACCCCACTCAATGTACTGGGGGCCGACACGCAAGGTAATATTGGCCACGTGCTTGCCGCCACTTTGCCCAAGCGCCCCGGTTTTCCTGAAAATGACTGGGTGTTGGCTGAAGACAAAGCGCTTGAACATTGGTCAGTGCAAGTGTGCGCCCGCGATTTTCCCAGTGTCATCAACCCCGCCACCGGATTTATTGTGTCAGCCAACAACCGTCCTTCTGAAGTTACGGGCCTTGGTTTTCTGTTCAATGGCGACGACCGGGTCATGCGTGCCCGTGCGTTGTTCAACACGAAAAAACGATTCAGCCCACAGGCATTGCTCGATTTGCAGCTGGATGTCACCTCGCCGTTGGCCGAGCAGTTGTCCAGTCAGTTGGCCGATTATTGTCGGCCCTATTTGCAGCGAAATGAACAACTGGTATTTTGCAATTCAATCGATTTGTGGAACGGCGCTTACTCTGCGGACAGCTTCGCCGCCCTGCAGTTTGAGTTTTTGCTCACCGCTTTGGTACGGGAATTGTCGGTTTTGCGCCACGCGGGCCGAATGCCGGGTTTGATGGATCAATGGGCCTATCTCACGGCATGCCTACTGGAGGATCTCGGAAATCTGAGCGATTTTGACCGGAAGAAAATTGTTCCCCTGTGCGTGGAGGAAGCCAATCGCAAGGCCCAGCATTGGCAATTGTGGGGAAGTTTGCACAAAATCCGCCTTCGCCATGTGCTTGGGCATGTGCCGCTTCTGGGCAAGCTTTTTTCGTCGAAATCCTTTCCCGCTGCGGGTTCCAGGGAAACATTGATGAAAAATGCACACAATCTGGTTCGTGGGTTTGACGAAACCAGCTATGGCTCGCAAAGCAGGCACCTGTCCGACCTGTCGGATCCTGACGAAAATTATTTTGTTTTGCTGGGTGGGCAAGATGGCTGGGTAGGCAGCCATCTCATGACAGACCAAATCCCTTTGTGGCAGACGCGGCAAAGTATTCAAATGCCATTGCGACAGATGCGCATCGAACAACTTTTTCCCCACTGCATTGGCAGGTTAGAATAAATTCTCCATATTGTTTTAATTTCCTACTGCACAGGATAATCACCCATGAAGACCATCATCGTGAGCAGCCGCAAGGGCGGGGCTGGCAAAACAACTTTGTCCTTGAATCTGGCCGCTTACGCCAGCCAGCAGGGTAGAAAAAAGGTGGCATTGCTTGATCTGGATCCGCAGGGATCAAGCCGTTTCTGGGATTCACTTCGTGAGGCTGATTACCCGGACGTGCGCAAAGTGGGCTTTAACGACATCGTGATCGAGTTGTCTGAACTTGAAGATGCGCAATACGACTATGTTTTTATCGACATGCCGCCCACCGATAAAAAATCGGTGAAAGACGCCATGGAGCACGCGGACCTGGTGCTTATTCCCACCAAAGCCAGTCCGTTGGACATCCACAGTTCAAGCAACACCCTTGAATGGGCTTCTGATGCGGGCAGCAAGGTCACCTGGGTTATCAACGGCGCATCGGTGTTCAGCAACACGCCTGATATCGTTTTTGAGCAACTCAAGTCCACGGCCAAGGTTTGCCGCACCATTGTGCACGAGCGAAACGATTTCGTGATCAGCGTTGGTTTGGGCAAGTCTGCCAATGAGTTTGCCCCGAATTCCAAGGCCGCAGCGGAAATCGACAGCCTGTGGCGTGAAGTTCGTGCCTTGCTTGGGCGTGCATAAGTAGCGGGATTTGCACCAAAAAAGCACCAAATCAGCCAACCTTGCGCTGGCACCCAACTTGCTAAACAAGTGCAAGGCGCAAAGGGGGTGGCATGACAGCAGTGCTGATAATAGATCCAGACAAGGAAACACGCCTTGCCTTGGAAACACAATTGTCTGATTCCAATCAGTTTGCCAGGGTATTGGCATTTCCCGACTTGCAGTCCGCCTCGCTTTGCCTGCAAAGTGGCGAAATCCGCGTGTTGTTGATCGATGCCGCGCAAGCGGGCCGATCATCTTTGATTCACGACATCAAAGCCCGCTACCCGGCGCTCGGCGTTGTCCTCCTTCGTGACAGCGGCGGCTTGCTCGATGAGCGAACCTTGCGGGAATTGGGGGGGCATGCTCAAACCACTCGCTTGGCAGCACCAATGGAAATCATTGCGTGTGTAGCCAAAGCGCTCGTGCTGGGTTTGAAGCCCGGTAAACGAATATTGAATAAATTTATCAAGGATAAAAAGCAACCCTGATCGAATTCACGATCTGGACGCGCAAAAGCCTTCAGCTTCGCATATCAAAGTCACCCGAATTGGTGCAGAATCAGGCTTGTTTGCCTTTGCACCCACATTATGCTCACGTCAAGCCAGTCAATCAGTTCAGGTCTAATTCGCCAGCGCGGCGCCATGACCATCCTGACCGTGTTTATTGTGCTCATGGCTTTGGGGGCGTTTGGCGTGTTGGGTTTGGGCCAAGTGGTTTGGGAGCGCGAAGAGGTTCAGCGAATTGCCGACCTGGCGGCCAAGGCAGCTGCCAGCGACATTGACAATGCCCCGCAAGGCTTTCAGGCCGCCAGGGATTACGCCGAGCGCAACGGGCTGGACACAGCCACTGACGAAATCACCATCAATTGCAATGTGCGTGGCACCGATACACTGCTGCCAGCCAACGCCTGTGGTCGCTCAGTGTTGGTGCGCGTAGACCGCAATGTACCCGCAGCCTTTTTGGGAACCAAACCTGTTTTCGCTGTGGCAGAGGCCACAGTAACGCCAGTTATATCTGGTTTGGTAGGTACCAACTTGTTGTCGGCCAACCTGAATGGTGGCGCATTGTCGCCTTTGTTGGCTCAGATTGGCGTCAAATTAAACCTCAATGTGATTGGTTTTCCGGAATTGTTGGGTTCCGACCTGCAGGTTGATCTACAGCAGCTTGCCCAAAGTTTGGGCGTTGTTGGCAGTGACAGTGCGCTTGATCTGAATGCCCTGTTGAATGAATCTGTTTCAGCGCGCGAGTTGTTTACCGCAGCCATCGACACTGCAGGGTACAACGGTCCAAGTCTTGGCAGCATGAACGATCCTGTACTAAATCAGGAGTTCTCACTGGGCGATATTTTTTCAGCAGATCAGGCCATTGCGGCCAATATTCCCGGGGCATCCGTGCGATTGGGCAACCTTGCCTTTGCAGCCACTTTGTCGGCGGCCTCCTTGTTGCCAGCGAGCACCTTGCAAGTCAATCTGGGTGATACGGTCAGGCTCACCATTCTGGAGCCACCTCAATTGTTTGTTGCCGTGAAAAGCGATGACGCAGGGGCAATTCTGGCCTCTGCCAAAAGTGAACAGATTCGCCTGACCACGAAGCTCAATGGGGTGGTTGATTTGGCAGTCACAATTGGTGGCGGCGAGGTGGATATTCGCGACATCGAGTGTCGCCTGCCTCAGTCCAGCTCGGCCGTAAGTTCAGATGTGCGCTCCTCTGCCGTGAATGTGGTTCTGGACATTCCCTCCCTTCCATCCCTGGGTGGTTTGCTGGGGCCTGGTGTTGACCCCGCGCCCATTCCGGCGTCCTTGTCGGTACAAAGCGCCTCTAGCATTCGTTTTGAGGGTTACCCTGACCCCACGCTGGAAGGGCGCTACAGTTTTGAAGCCCAGCAAGGCTTGCCTAACTTGCTCAGTCAAATCAACCTGGGGGTTAGCCTGCTTAACCCTATTCTGACTGTGCTGGGCGTCAATTCACCTGTGAATGTTGCGCTAGGCCTGGTGGGCGGTCGATTGGACGGTTTGCTGGACTTGCTGGGGCTGGGTGTGAATGAGGTGGTCGTTCAGGTGGATAATATGGATTGCTTCAACACGGCCGTACTCACCCGTTAATCGCGCTGCGCGCAAGTCCGCCCACTCGGGTACACTTCTTGAATTCAAAACAATTGAGGGCAAGTATGGGCGAGCAGCGCATTTGGTACGTATTGCAGGCCGGGTTGGTCGCGTTCTGGTTGATGGTGCCGCTGGTGGGGTTGTTAGGCTTTCATGTGCCATTCCTCACCATGTTGGCCGGAATCATCCTGCTGGCGCACGTACTGGAAATTCCTCTGGCGTTGAATCGTTTGCGTGCCAAGAACCTGCCCGCCGGCAAGGTGGTTTTGAAAACGCTGGTTTTTGGTTTTACCTGGTGGTTGCCGCTGAGCAAGGGCTATACCCAGGAATAAATCAGGTAACCGTCAACGATGTTTACTTGATTTTGATGATTTTCAACCCTTCGGGCAACTTTGGCTTCGTTCCGGATGGTATCCACAAATAACCAATGCCATCGGGTTGCTGTTTCAGGATTGTAAACAACTCTGCTGTGTTTTCAACTTCCTTGGGCGGTGTACCCTGGCCAGAATAGCGGCGCACGTGCCAGTAACCGGTGTAGTCCAGTTCATTCAGCTTCATCATGCTGGTCAGGAATTCATTGCGTTCCAGGCTGCCAGGGGCTGCATTCAAGGGTGTTAACTGTTTGCCATTTACTGAAGTCAGGCGGCCCTTGTAAAGGCTTTGAACCTGGCGTGCGTCCAGCTCGTCAATGGGGTTGTTGGATGCAGCAACCAGCACCACCTCGGCTGAGGCAACACTGCTACTTGCGCCCAACATCAACAGCAGGGCGCACATCAATCCAAGTTTGTTCAACGGGTGCGCCATTATTGCCACACCCAGTTGTAAGACACGCTCAGGAAATTGAACGTGGTGTTGGGAATCCGGTTGTCGGAAAGTTGAGGTCGCGTGTTTTTCTCGACAACATGCTGCAATTCAATCTTGACGGAATCTGCCGGGCTCATGTTGTATTTGCCGCCAACTGCCAAAGAATACTGGTCGTCAAATTCAGAGATAAACCGCCCGTAGCTGCCGTAAATGGCGTGTTCATCAAACACTTTCCTGATCAGGGTCAGGTTGGCACCGTGCTCTTCGAATTCAGGGGAGCTGACAGTGACGCGTGGTGGGCCCAGTGGTGCGATGATGCCGCTCAGTGAGCTCGCCAATTCAGTCTGGCTGATCTCTCCGCGCAATGTATAGCTGCTCCATCGGTATTCAGCGCCCAGGTTGGTAAAGCGCGCCGAAGCGTCCAGTCGTCCATCAATCAGGGGAATGCCATTGACCTGCGTCAGTTCGCGATCCACTTCCGCGTTGTGGTGCGCCAGCTGGATTCGGTAATTCTCGCCATTCACGCTTAGAACAATGCCGCCCAACTCGAAGGTGTTCAGGGGGAACTCACCACTGAAACCCGAAAGCCGTTGCACAATATCCCGATTGCCGGTAATGGCCTGGATTCCCCAGTATCGGCCAGCGGAATCTTCAAAATTGTAGTTGGCTGAAAACCCGTCAACTGCCAAAACCCCGGCATTGAAATACACTTCCGGACTCAGGTTGGTTGGCACATAGGTGTGGCCTACGTCCAGGTTTTCTGAATCCAGATAGAAATTCAGGCGTTGCCGACCCAGTTTGAAGTGCCAGTTGTCGTTTGGTTTGTATTTCAGGAATGCCCAGCGATTGTCCAGTTCAACACCTTCATCCCTGCGCTGCTTGGGTGCGATCACATACTGAACTGTGGCACTGAATTCCTGGTTTAGTTGTACGTCGAGCTGAGCACCCAGGATGGAGTTCACCTTGAAGGTGCCATCTTCGTTTACGAAACGGAGGTATTTTTGTTCGTTGTCACCAATGGTGTATTGAACCGTGCCAAACCCACTGAGTGAATAGTCCACGGCAAACGCGGGTGCGCAGAAAACCGCCATTAGTGCTGACAGCACCATGGTTTTCAAGCGTCTGGACAATTTCAGGAGCATGTTTGGCAAGGGTGGTGATGGTGGTGGCCGAGGACAGAATCGAACTGCCGACACAAGGATTTTCAATCCTCTGCTCTACCGACTGAGCTACTCGGCCACGCGTTTTCAGTGGTGTTCACCACCGAAGCCCGCAAGTTTATCCGAAAGTTTCACGTTGCGCAAACAACAAATGCAAAATCGCTGTAGCATGATCAATTATTCAACAATCTCCGTGCCAAACCATTCCATGAGCAATCTTTCCCCTACACATTCTGTGCCCGCTGCATCGTATGATGCTGCCATTGTTGGCTGTGGCGTGGTGGGTTTGGTGGCTGCCTTGGTGTTGGCGACATCCGGATTCAAGGTGTTGGTGGTGGGCACCAGGCCCCCCCAGTTTCTGCCAGATGACAAACAACGTTTTGATCCCCGTGTGTTTGCACTTTCCCATCGCAGTCAGCGTGTTCTTGACCGGCTCCGGGTTTGGGACAACATTCCCAGCGAGAAAGTGCAGCCCGTCACCGAGATGCAGGTCTGGGGCGATTCCTCAGGCGAAGATCAAGGCCAGCTCCGTTTCAGCGCAAGCGACACCGGGGTGGATTACCTGACGTGGATCATTGAACAAAGTTGCCTGTTTGATGCCCTGTTTTCCGCCATGCGCTATCAGCCCGGTATTGACTGGCTCGATGCAAAGGTTGAAGGTCTTTCCCGCGAGAAAGCGGGCTGGGCGGTTGTTACAAATTTGAAGACAATTCCTGTTCCGCTGGTGATTGCAGCCGATGGCGCGCAAAGTCAAACGCGCAAGCACGCTGGTCTTGATTTCGCGCTCGACGACTACAGCGCCGAAGGCGTGGTCACCACCCTTGCCATTGAAAAGCCGCACCACGGTGCTGCGCGCCAATGGTTCGCTGGCGACTCCGTTTTGGCCATGCTGCCTTTGCCAGGCCCCCATGTGTCGATGGTGTGGTCCATGCCCTTGTCACAGTCTCAGGCGTTTTTACAACTCAAGCCCACTGAAATGATTGAGCGTGTGAAAAGTGTGTCTGATGGCGCGGTGCAGGAAGCGTATGGGAATTTGGTGCCCGTGGGCGACACTTATGCGTTTCCGTTGAAGCACGGTGTGGCGCCTGTTTGGTTTGACAATGGGGTCGTGTTGATGGGCGATGCAGCCCATGTAATACATCCCCTGGCCGGTCAAGGTTTGAATCTGGGTCTTGAAGACGCCGCTGAGTTGGCCAATTTGCTGGCTTCCCGCAAACGCCTTTTGGCCGTACAGCGCCTTGGCTTGGCCGACGAGCAGTTGTGGCGCGCCTGGGAGCGTCGCCGCAAGGCGGCTTGCAAGCCCATGCATTTCCTCACTGATGGTTTGCACACCTTGTTCCGGCTGGATCTGCCCGGCGCGGCTTGGGTGCGCAACAAAGGCATGCAGGTTGTCAATCAGTTGCCCATGCTCAAGCGTTGGTTGTCTCAGCAAGCGATGCGCTAAATTGCAGACGCAATGAACAAATTGCATTCGCGCGTGTCCTAACTACCATTCACTCTTTTTCCCCAAGCAGGCTTATGAAATTCAATCTACCCATGTCCCTTCAAACGCGCGTCGGCGCTGTAGTGTTGTCGCTTGCTGCTTTGTCGGCAGTTGCGTGGGGGCTTTCCCACTCAATCCAGCCTGCGCATGCTGCGGCAAGCAAGTCGGAAGTGGAGCGCATTACCGCCGCTGTGAATGATTCCCTGGGTGCTTCGGGCGTCAAGGTTCTTTCGGTTGCCGACATTGAATTCGTCGATGGCCTGTTCGAAGTGGTGGTAAACCACAATGGCAGCAAGAAAATTATTTACACGAATGCCAGCGGCAGCCATCTGATTCTGGGTGAATTGATGGAAAGCAAATCCATGGCCAATTTGACCGAGGCACGTCTGGACAAATTGAATGCCATTAATTTCGACAAAGACCTGCCATTGGGCTTGGCCTTGAAGTCGGTCTATGGTACCGGCAGCCGAAAAATTGCCGTGTTTGAAGACCCCAACTGCGGTTACTGCAAGCGTTTTCGCAAGGAAACACTGAGCAAGCTACAAGACACCACCGTGTACACCTATGTGTATCCCGTGCTGGGCAAGGATTCAGTGGACAAGGCCCAAAAGGTGATGTGTGCCAGCGACAAGGCCAAAATGTGGGACGACTGGATGTTGAAAGACCAATCCCCCAAAGGCGATGGCAACTGCAACGCACCAATCAATGACTTGGTTAACCTTGGGCGCACCATGGGCGTAACAGGCACCCCCACCGTGTTTTTCCAAGATGGAACCCGTGCCAGTGGTGCCATTCCTGCTGCAGACCTGAATCGTCGCATTGCAGCGGCAGCACGCGCCAAATAAGAGAAAAGGCTTGCCGCTAGCTTCCGCTTTCTGGCAGCGGGGTGCCCTTGGGCCAAATCAGCCACATTTTCAAGGGTTGGCGGGTCAGTCCCGCCGCCTCGCCAGCCTTGGCGCCTGTTCCCCAAAAGTAGTCGGCACGCACACGCCCGCGAATTGCGCCACCGGTGTCTTGTGCCAATGTACCCTGTGTCATGGGTTTGTTGGTCAGCGGGTCTGTGGATGTAATCCAGATCGGGCTGCCGTAAGGTATTTTTTCGCGGTCAATCGCTAGGCTCAGGCCTGCGGTCAACGGCACGCCCATCGCACCAACAGGGCCTTCTTGCGGGCGAAGCACCTTGTTTTCCTTGAAAAACACCACGCTGGGGTTGGCATTCAGCAAATCCTCGAGTTTTCCAGGGTTGGCTTTGGCCCAGTTTCGTATGCCGGGAATGGTGGCCTGCGCAGCTGTCAACTCGCCCCGATCCACCAAAACCTTGCCGATTGATTTGTACGGGTGGCCGTTCTGGTCCGCGTAGCTCAAGCGGATTACATTGCCGTCTTGCAACTCGATCCGGCCCGAACCTTGCACTTGCAGCAAAAAAGCATCCAGCTTGTCGTTCACCCACACCACCGGTTTTTCTCGGTCTGGTCCAAGGCGTTCCCATTCGGCCCGGTTAAAAAAAGGCACCAGTGCATCGCCCTGCAGGCGGCCACGCAGGCGTTTGCCTTTCAGTTCAGGGTAAACATCGTCCAGTTTTACGCTGATCAAATCGCTCGGAACGCCAAAAAGCGGCACATTGTAGGCTCCTTGAGCCTTGCGGGAACCCTTCAGCATGGGTTCAAAATAGCCGGTCAGCAAACCCTCTTTTTTGCCGTCTTCTTGCTGCAATTGCCACACGTCAAAATTGGCTTCCATCCAGATTTGTGCAGGCAAAAGCGCATTGCCCGTCAGGTTGTGTCGGGCTTTGCGGCAAGCGTCCAAAAGGCCGCTTGGTGTCGCCTTGCGTTTGGCCAGCGCATTGCCATTTGCGGAGCATTGCTCTGCAAATGCTTCAAGAAATTTGGAATGATTCGAGCTGGACCAACCGGGTAATTCAGAAAAATCAGATTTCACGAACAATGGTTGAGCGGGTTTCTCGTCTTTGCTGTCTGCCTTTTTATCAATTTTGGCGGACGTTTCCCCAGCCGGGCATACACAATCAGCGGTTTTGGGTGTCGGGCTGCTGGCGCATCCAGATAAAATAACGGTGACCAGTGCTACGCTGGCCCACCAACAAGGGAGTGGTTTGAACATGTGGTTACTCATTGCGGAAATGGTTTTGGCCTTGGGGCTGATTGTGTTCATCATGTGGTGGACGCTACGGGCAAGGGTGGATCATCCAGCCCACAAAAACAAGGTGGAAGGCAAGCAAGCCGAAGACACGTCAAAAAAAGAATAGGGGATTCAGTGCAATACCCGTGGCATTGACAACAGAAATTCTGGCACTGGTACGTCGAATTGTTCGCCGCCTTCGCCCACAAACGTGTAGGTGCCTTTCATGGTGCCCACGGGGGTGGGCAAGGGGCAACCGCTGGTGTATTCAAAACGCTCGCCCGGGCGCAGTGTGGGCTGTTCACCCACCACGCCATCGCCTTTTACTTCCTGCACAATGTTGTGCGCGTCGGTAATAATCCAGTGGCGGCTTAACAACTGCGCGGTTCGTTCGCCCACGTTTTCAATTTCAATCGTGTAGGCGAACACATAAGGGCCTTTGTCCTTGTCGCTTTGCTCATCCAGAAACTGGGTGCTGACTCGAACTTCAAACTGATAAGGTAGGGGGCTGCTCATGCTACGGGGCTTTTGGCTGTTGCTCTGGGTTTCAAGTATGACTTCAAACCCTCATTTTCACAAATCCGAAGCCGCTTTCAAAGCCATTTGATTGGGTCAACTTCGTTTAAACTCTTGCTTTGACTCTGAATTCTTCACCGAGGGCTTGCCATGAACCCGTTTGTTATCGCTCCCAGTATTCTTTCTGCCGATTTTGCACGCCTGGGCGACGAAGTGAAAAACGTGATCGCAGCGGGAGCAGACTGGGTTCACTTCGACGTGATGGACAATCACTATGTGCCCAACCTGACCATTGGTCCGCTGGTGTGCGAGGCATTGCGCCCCCACACCGATGCAGTGATCGATGTGCACCTGATGGTGCGGCCCGTGGACCGAATCATTCCCGATTTCGCCAAAGCAGGTGCAAACGTGATCAGCGTACACCCAGAGGGCACCGATCACCTTGACCGTACCTTGGGCTTGATTCGCGATTCCGGCTGCAAGGCCGGTATTGTGTTGAATCCGGGCACACCCATGTCGTGGATCGACCACGTGATGGACAAACTCGACCTTATTTTGGTGATGTCCGTGAACCCCGGCTTTGGCGGGCAAAGCTTCATTCCGCAAGCCTTGGTAAAGCTGGCTGCACTGCGCAAGCGAATTGATGCGCACATGGCCAATGGCGGGCAAAATATACGGCTGGAAGTGGATGGCGGCGTGAAGCCCGACAACATTGCCCAAATTGCAAAAGCAGGTGCCGACACATTTGTTGCAGGCTCCGCCATTTTTGGAAAGCCCGATTACAAAGCGGTTATTGACCAAATGCGCGCTGAACTCGCCACCACGAGATGAACAAAATGACCAAGCAAGCCGTATTGTTTGACCTTGATGGCACCTTGCTGCACACCGCACCCGATCTGGCTGCCGCCGTGAATGCCATGCTGGCTGATTTGGGAAAACCCGCGCTGCCCGAGGCAACGGTGGCTGTGTATGTGGGCAAAGGCGCAGAAAACCTGGTGAACCGCAGCCTGACCGGCAGCATGACTGAAAAAGCATCGCCAGAACTTTATGCGAAGGCCATGGCCAATTGGCAACATCATTACACCGGCATCAACGGCAATCATTCTGTGTTTTATCCCGGCGTGAAAGAAGGTCTTGAATTGCTGAAACAGGCGGGCATAAAAATGGCGGTTGTCACCAACAAGCCAGAACGGTTTACCAAGCCTTTGCTGGAACGAACCGGCATCGCCCATTATTTTGAAGTGGTGGTGGGTGGCGATACCTGTCCCGTCAAAAAGCCCGACCCCATGCCCGTGGCACATGCCTGCAAACTGTTGGGCGTTGAACCATCGCAAGCACTGATGATCGGCGATTCTGTCAACGATGCCTTGGCAGCGAACGCTGCGGGCGTGGAGTGTTGGCTTTTGCCCTACGGTTACAACGAAGGGCGATCAGTGAATGAAACAAAGTGCGACGGCTTTGTTGGCACGATCGAAGAAGCCGCACAACGCCTCTTGGGCACACGGGTACCTCAATAATGATTTCTCAAACCGAATTTGATCAATTTGCAAAGCAAGGCTACAACCGCATTCCGCTGATTGCGCGTTGTTACGCCGACCTGGACACACCTTTGTCGGTGTATTTCAAGCTTGCCAATCAGCCCAACACCTTTTTGCTTGAATCGGTGGTTGGGGGCGAGCGCTCTGGTCGCTATTCGTTTGTGGGTTTGCCCTCCAGCATCACGGTCAAGGTGGTTGAGCACCGTGTGCTTGTCCAGAAGCAAGGTGCTGATGGCACGCTGGAAACACTGGAAGAATTCAACGGCGACCCACTGCAATTCATCGAACAATACCACGCCCGTTTCAAAGTGCCGCCAGTTCAAGGCGCGCCGCGTTTTTTTGGCGGTCTGGCAGGTTATTTCGGTTACGACACCGTGCGCTACATCGAGCCGCGTCTGGAGGCCACACGCAAAGCCGACGACCTTGGCATTCCCGATATCTTATTGATGTTCACCGACCGCATGGCGGTGGTAGACAACATTCAAGGCACTATTCAGCTCATCGTGTTTGTTGATCCTGAGCAAACCAATGCCTACGAAAACGGCGTCGCCGAGGTCAAGCGACTCATGACCCAACTTCGCCAGCCCATTGCCATCCCGGTGTCGGGCAGCAGTGAAGCCACGCCGATCGAGCGCAGCATGTCGAAAGATTACTTTTTCGACATGGTGGCCAAATCCAAAGAATACATTGCTGCGGGCGATGTGATGCAGGTCGTGTTGGGGCAGCGCCTCAGCAAACGCTTCACGCAAGATGCGCTGATGCTGTACCGTGCGTTGCGTTCACTCAACCCGTCGCCTTACTTGTTCTATTACAACTTCGGCAGTTTCCAGGTGGTGGGTTCTTCGCCTGAAATTCTGGTTCGGCAAGATCAAACGGAGGGTAAAAACCCACTGGTCACGCTGCGCCCAATCGCCGGTACGCGCCCACGCGGCAAAACCCCTCAGGAAGATTTTTCCCTTGCAGAGGAACTGTTGGCCGATCCCAAAGAAATTGCAGAGCACGTCATGTTGATTGACCTGGCCCGCAACGATGTAGGGCGTATTGCACAAGTGGGTTCTGTGCAGGTGACCGAGAAAATGATCATCGAACGGTATTCTCATGTCATGCACATTGTCAGCAATGTTCAGGGCGATTTGAAACCAGGCATGGGTGCCATGGACGTGCTGCGAGCCACATTTCCTGCCGGTACGCTGTCCGGTGCGCCCAAGGTACGCGCCATGGAAATCATCGACGAACTGGAGCCCACCAAGCGCGGCGTGTATGGCGGCGCCTGTGGTTACCTCAGTTTCACCGGCACCATGGACGTGGCCATTGCCATTCGCACCGGTGTTGTGAAAGACCATACCCTGTATGTTCAGGCAGGCGCCGGTGTGGTGGCCGATTCCGTGCCTGAAAGCGAGTGGCTTGAAACCGAAAACAAAGCGCGTGCGGTGATGCGTGCCGCCGAGCTGGTGCAAGCCGGCCTGGACGGCGAGCTGAACTGATTTTTTGGCAAGCAAACCAGAACGAACCTTTCCCCCAGCTGGGTAGCTATCATTTTTGCCGCAAATTCATACTCTTAGCCATGAATTTAATTCTTGGTTGAGGTGTGTATGCGATTGCTGGTGGTAGTCCATGAAGCGGCCATTGAAGACAAATGGATTGACGCGATTCAGCCCCATTGGCCGGGAGCAATTGAGCGGATTGAAAGCAATCAGCAAGCGCTTGAGCGTTTGAGTGGTCCCTGCTTTTTCCCAGTCATGGTGTGTCGTGCCGATCGGGATACCATTCTTTGTGCCCGTTCCAGGGGTGTTCAGCGTTTTGTCATCTGGCCTTGCGAACCAGTGCAAGTCATCGAAGAAATCAATGCGAATGTCCTGGGTCTTGCAAAAACGCAGGGGCAAGAGGCCCAAGTTCAATTGCAAGTGATGCATCACACCCTGAATAGCTTGTGCCATGGCCCAGTGACACACCGGCAACTTCAATGGTTGAAACAGCGTTGTACCGGCGTTCACCTTCAACTGGTCTGTGCTGCCATTGATCAGATTTTGCGCTATATGGACCAACCAAACCACAAAGCGGCCGAAATCAAAAATGCGCTTCTGGACTTGTCTTTGCAAGTGCAGTTTCGTGTGGACGGCGTGTTGTCGCCCCAATACGCCTGAACTGTGGCAGGGCCTGCCGGGTGCTTGTGCTAAAATTTGGGCAAATCAGGCACAATCCTCATATCCCACTCAAAGCGCAGGCCGGCCATGCTGCTGATGATCGACAACTACGACAGTTTCACCTTTAACCTGGTTCAATATTTTGGCGAACTGGGTCAATCGGTTCATGTGGTTCGAAATGACGCCATTACAGTTGATCAGGCTTTGGCCTTGAACCCCAGTGCGGTTTGCGTTTCGCCAGGTCCCTGTTCACCTGCGCAAGCTGGAATTTCCATCGAGATCATTCAGCGAATGGCGGGAGTTGTGCCGGTGCTGGGTGTGTGCCTGGGGCACCAAGCGATTGGTGAAGCGTTTGGTGGCAACGTCATTCGCGCCAAAACCATCATGCACGGGAAAACTTCGCCTGTGCATCACAGCAATGTGGGCGTATTTGAAGGATTGCCAAATCCGCTCACCTGCATTCGCTACCATTCCTTGGCCATCGAGCGTGAAAGCCTGCCTGATTGTCTGGAAGTAACGGCTGAAACCGCCGATGGCGAAATCATGGGCGTGCGTCACAAAACGCTGGATGTTGAAGGGGTGCAGTTTCACCCTGAATCCATTTTGAGCGATCGCGGGCATGACCTGCTCAAGAATTTCCTGAAACGCGTGAAATCGCTTCAAGTGGCCTAGCCGTTCAAATTTAACTTTCCATACACCATGTCGCAGCCTTTTAATTATTCCGCCACACTGAATCAACTGCTTGCTGGGCAAAGCCTGTCGCATGATCTGACCCGGCAGGCTTTCGAACAATTGCTCAGCGGCGGCCTGACCACCGCACAAATTGCCGGCCTGCTGGTTGGCTTGCGCGTCAAGGGGGAAACCGTTGACGAGGTGGCCGCAGCCGCCCAAGTAATGCGAGACCTGGTAACACCTGTAGGCTTGCCCGCAGAAACTGAGGTGGTCGACCTGTGTGGAACTGGCGGCGATGGCGCACAAACTTTCAATATTTCTACCACCTGCATGTTTGTGTTGGCTGCTGCTGGTGCCAAAGTTGGCAAACATGGCGGGCGCAGTGTGTCGTCCAATTCTGGCAGTGCTGATGTACTTGAGCTGTTGGGCGTCAATATCAATCTCAAGCCTGAACAGGTGGCAGATTCAATTGCCCAGGTTGGCATCGGTTTCATGTTTGCGCCGAATCACCACAGCGCCATGCGTTTTGCCGGCCCTGTCCGCAAAGAATTGGGTGTGCGCACCGTGTTCAATATTTTGGGTCCACTGACCAACCCGGCCAATGCCAAGCGTCAGGTCATGGGGGTTTACAGTGCCAATCTGCTTGATCTGCAAGCGCAAGTGCTCAAGCGTTTGGGCTCAGTGCAGGCCCTGATTGTTCACGGCGAAAACGGCATGGATGAACTGTGCATTGAATGCGACTCAAAAATCGCAGAATTACGCGACGGGCAAATCAGCCACTACAGCATCAAACCGGAAGATTTCGGTCTTGCCCGTGCCTCCCACAGCAGCCTGCATGCAGGTTCAGTGCAAGAGTCACGCGACAAGATTTTCCACGCCTTGAATGGCAAGGGTGGTGCTATTGGCGACATCGTGTTGCTCAACAGCGCAGCTGGCTTGTACACCGCTGGTTTGGTGTCCAACTTGAAACAGGGCGTTGAGCTGGCTCGCGCCACCATTGCCAGTGGCTCGGCATTTCGCAAACTCAATGAGTTCGTCGACTTCACCCAGTCGGTCGGGCAATAAGGCGCACCGCATCATGAGCGACATACTCGATAAAATTCTGGCCACCAAACGCGAAGAAATTGCACAGGGCAAACAAGTGTTGTCTGAATTGCAGTGGTTGGCCAAAGCTGCCCGGCTTGAACCCACACGCGGCTTTGCCATGGCCATGAAAACTGCGGTCGCCAAAGGGCTACCCGCCGTCATCGCCGAAGTGAAGCGTGCCAGCCCCAGCAAGGGCATTCTGCGCGAACCATTCGACCCGGTTGAAATTGCAACAAGTTATGCCGAACATGGAGCCACCTGTTTGTCTGTGCTCACCGATGTCCAGTACTTCAAAGGGGCACCCCAGTATCTTGACATGGCCCGTCAAGCCAGTGGTCTTCCATGCATCCGCAAGGATTTCATCATCGACACCTATCAAGTGGTTCAGGCGCGCGGCTTGGGCGCCGATGCCATCTTGCTGATAGTCGCTGCACTCGAATTGTCCCAATTGCTGGAACTGGAACAATGTGCGAATGAATTGGGCATGGATGTATTGGTGGAGGTGCACGACGCCGCTGAAATGGATGTCGCGCTGCAATTGAAAACACCGTTGATCGGCGTAAACAACCGCAACTTGCGCACCTTTGAAACCTCACTTCAAACCACCATCAACCTGAAAAACCACGTGGGTTCTGATCGCCTGCTGATCACTGAAAGCGGCATCGCAACGCGTGAAGACGTTGCCCTGATGCGCTCAAACGACATTCACGCCTTTCTCGTCGGTGAAGCATTCATGCGCGCCCCTTCACCGGGGCAGGCATTGGCCGATTTGTTTGGCTGAAATTTATCTGTTCTGCCAAGGGCAGGGCACCACCTTGTGCCCTGGCTTGTCCAGTTTTTCAATCAGCCACTCGTTTGACGCAGCTTCACCCGCACGCACAGCAAATTCCATCAAACGCTCAGCCCGAAAGCCGATTACATCGAAATTTTCGCCAGGCCGCGCGCTGGCCAACAGCCGCTTGTAATTGCCCTCCGTCAGCCGCTTGCCGCCCATCGCCACCAACACATCGCCTGCCGACACACCGGCCACGTGTGCCGGGCTGCCATTGATCACCTGTTTTACCAGCATGCCCTCGGGTTTGAATTGCCCGTTCAGCCCCAAATAAACCGCCTCCTCACCTGGGCTTTGTGCAAGCGAAAAACCGTAGGTTTTCAGTGCATCGCTCAGTGGCAGTTCCACAGTGCTGTGTGTCCATTGTTGCAGTTGTTGTTGAAGGTCAATGCCGGTTGCTTCTTCAACCAGCGTCGCAAACTCGTCTTCGTGCAAACCTTTGCCAGTCAAGCCTTTGCGCTGCCACATCAGGCGCATTACATCGTCCAGGCTTTTCTTGCCTGCTGTCTGCTGTCGAATGGCTGAATCCAGGCACAAAGCCACCAAAGCGCCCTTCGTGTAGTAACTCACGATTGAATTTGGTGCGTTTTCATCCTGTCGATAATATTTGGTCCACGCGTCAAACGAACTGTCCGCCACGCTTTGGTTCAAACGTCCGGGGCCCTTCATCACTTGCGCAATGGTTCTACCCACAGATTTCAAATACCCGGCTTCGTCCAGTTTCCCAGCGCGCGCCAACATCAAATCATCGTAATACGACGTGAATCCTTCGAAAATCCACAGCAACCGTGTGTAGTTTTCCTGTGTCAAATCATAGGGAACAAACGCTGCGGGTTTCATCCGCTTCACATTCCAGGAGTGAAAATATTCATGGCTGCACAGGCCCAGAAAACCTTCATAACCTTTGGGCGCTTTCTCAACGCCACGTTGGGGCAGTTCTGCGTTGTTGAACAGCAATGCCGTGCTGTTTCGGTGTTCCAGGCCGCCGTACCCGTTGTCTGTTGCATGAAGCATGAACCAGTACGTGTCGAATGGCGCGCGTTTGTGGTCGGGTTCAAACAAGGCAATTTGTGCCTCGCACACCGGCTTCATGTCAATGCAAATACGTTGAAGGTCAAGGTCTTTGTCAGCCCCGTACACAGCAAACACATGTTTCACACCCAATGCCTCGAAGCTTTCAACTTCTAACGCGCCCATTTCAAAGGGGTGGTCAATCAAGCTGTCGTAATCGGGGGCAGTAAATTTGACCTGCCCGCCTGCCTTCAGAACCGGGCAACCATGGGCATCTTTCAGCGTACCGAGTTGGCTTGGCAAGCCACAGGCCACCACCCAGTCGACAAGGTTTTCACCGGGTCGCGAGACGATCAACTCGATGTGCGAGTTTTCAAGTCCTGTCGGGCACAGAAAAAGGCTGGTGCCATTGAAAAATCCATGCGTATCGTCCAGGTGTGCACCACGCACCGACAAATCCCACGCATACACACGCCAGTGGCACAGCAACAGCACCGATGAATGGGCAGAGGTCACCGCGGCGGCGTCCAGGTGCACGCGCCAGTGATCCTTGCCCACTTTGGCACACACCGATTCCGCGCCATTCACTGTGCTTTTTACATACAGAATGTTTCTGGCAAATTCACGAATCAAATAGCTGCCGGGAATCCAGGCGGGCAGTGTCAAATCGACCCAGCGATCTGCCTGTGCACCCTGCAGCTTTGAAAGCGGAATTTCCACTTGCAACTGCACGTCAAAATAGTGGCCCTTTGGGTCGGCCACCTCAACCAGATAATGCAGCATAGTTCGCTTCACGTGGATACATCACATTTTGATCACGACGCGTCCAGTGTTCGCGCCCGCCATAATCTGCCCTGCTGCCTCAATTGCGTCCGCCATGGGCAGCACGCGCGACAAACTGGACAACTTGTTCAAATCAAGATCCGCGGCCAATCTGCGCCACGCTTCTTCGCGAATGGCCAGGGGTGCCATCACGGAATCCACACCCTTCAGTGTGACACCGCGCAAAATAAAAGGCGCAACTGACGAAGGCAAGTCCATGCCTTGCGCCAAACCGCATGCAGTCACGGTGCCGCCGTACTTTGTTTGTGCACAGGCATTGGCCAGTGTGTGTGAGCCCACGCAGTCCACCACGCCAGCCCAACGCTCACGTTGCAAGGGTTTGCCAGGTTCGCTCAGTGTTTTTCTATCCAGCACTTCAGCGGCCCCCAGGTTTTTCAAAAACTGGCTTTGCTCGGGTTTTCCGCTGGTTGCCACCACGGTAAAGCCTAGCTTGCTCAGCAAGGCAATCGCGACCGTGCCCACACCGCCGGTGGCACCAGTTACCAAAACTTCACCTTGCTCGGGTTTTACGCCGTGTGTCTCCAGGCCCATCACGCACAACATGGCGGTATAGCCAGCGGTGCCAATTGCCATGGCTTGCTCAGCACTTAAACCGGCGGGGCGTTTAATCAACCAGTGACCTTTCAGTCTGGCTTTTTCAGCCAGGCAGCCCCAATGGGTTTCCCCCACACCAAAGCCATTCAAAATCACGTCATCACCAGCCTTGAAATTGGGGTGTGCACTTTCCAGCACGGTGCCTGCACCATCAATACCGGCAACCATTGGCCATAACCTGACCACCGGCGGCTTGTTGCAAATGGCCAGGCCGTCTTTGAAGTTCAGTGTGGAATGGGAAATTTGCACCAGCACATCGCCTGCCTCAGGCAATTGCGATTCATCCAGTTGCGCAAGGTTTGCGCTAAATTCACCCTGCTCGTTTTTTTGAAGAAATATTGCCTTGAACATAATGGCTCCGTCTACGCGTGTTGTTGTCTCTGAAACAAGACTACACCATTTATGCGAAGCAGGCAGTCAACCCCAAGCCAAGCACCGCGCCCACAGTCAGGCGTGTGCGAAGTTTCAAATAGTGGTCGAATACCTTCATGGGCTTTAGAAAATATCGGTCAACAAACCACACAAGCAGCAAAATAAAAGTCAGTATCCACAGCGCGAGTTGCGTGGGCGCAAATGTGCTTGCCAGCCAGGCCAGCAGAGAAGGGGTGACTCCCCAAATGAAGCTTCGGGCCTCAAAATCCGCCTGGTCCACGCCTGCCAAATACACCGGAGTTGTCTGGCCGCTTAATGCAATTGCCAAACCCCAATGCACAGCACCTAGAAATGAAACAACTGCCAACCCATACAGCAGGTTGTAGTTGGCCAGGGTCGTTGCCATGTCCGTGTCTCCGCACAGCGCAGTCAATGCAGCGAAGCCAAAAAACGGGATTAACCCCGCATACCCCAAAACATCCATCCAGTTTGTTTTTAGTGTCATGGTCCTTTTTACTCGATCAAAATATCGCCATGTACAGCTTCCTGCAGGCTTCCCGCCATCCCCGTTGCTTCTCTGTAAAAGCGCGAAAAGCTTTGTTGAAATCGTACAGGGTTTGGCAGCAAGCGTTCATCAGCCAGCCAACTTAAAGGCAGGCAGCGTTGCATCAACGAATAGCCTGGGTTTAGTGTTTCCCGCATTTCAAATGCAGCGTTGGTTTGCGTGAAAAGACGCAGCATTGTTGCGCAAAGCGCAACATCGCCCGTATCGACAATCCACATTTGGTCGCAACCTTGTTCCATGGCTTCCTGCACAAATGCCCAGCGTGCCTTGTTCCACCGGTGCTCGGCGTGAAACGCCGCGTCGAAAACGCCAACCCGCAGTTCACCTTCCTGTTTCAATTCAAAACAACTGCGCAAGTCCCAAGGGTGGACCAAGCGGGCCTTCCGGAAATTGCCAATAATCTTCGCTGTCGCTTCAACACCCGCCTGGCTACGAAGGTCAATTGTTTTGTGGTTCAGGTCTGAAACTGGTAAAAGGTGTTCCAATGCAAAAACCGTGGGTTCACAAATACCCGGTTCCGGCACATCGGGTTCCTGCCTCACCTCATGTTTGCTTCGGGCAATGTTCTCCAGATCCTCGTAAGTCGTATCAATCGCCGTGTCTGAACAGTCCCAGCGCGGCGCATACTTTTGAACATTCCCTGCATTGAATACATAAGGCTTGTGACTGAATGTACCGGCCACCCACTGCCAACTCAGGTGGTTTGACGCCAAGTCCCCGTCCAGTAAATGTGAATACATCCAGTCCGCCCCCACTTTCCAGTGCACTTTGCGAAGATGCACCACATAGGAAGCGATCCACATGCGGACATGGTTGTGCAGGTAGCCTGTTTCGTACAGCAGCCGAACACCTTCATCAATCGCCTGAATACCCGTGCGGCCTGCCCGAATATCGTCAGGTAACGCCTGTTTGTAACGCCCGGGCCAAACAGGCTGCCGAATATCAGAAAAAATCTGATTGCCCAATTCACCGTGGACATGCTTGAAAAACTCGCGCCATGCAAACTCGAAGATCAATTTGTCTTCAAAGGCCAGTCTGTGCTTTTCCATCAGTAACCGGGCTGCCTCGCGCAGGCTCAGAAATCCGTGCGTGATCCATGGCGACAATCCTGTCACCGCACCGTTAAGGAAGTTGCGCGACTTGCTGTATACCGCCGGGTCCACCCTGGCCAATGCATCCAGAGCAGCCTGTCGGCTTGGCTCGTGCGTGAATGAGGTGTGGTGCTGCATGGCGTGCTTATTTCACCAACGGACGAATATTCCGGAATCCGCCATCCACGTTTAAAATTGCGCCAGTCATTCGGCTTGCGCCGTCGCTGAGCAACCAATGCATAGCGTGGGCAACCTCCATGGGTTCGTTTACGCCTTGCAAGGGGTACTGTTTTCCACTGGCTGCACGCATCACATCGCTTTTCAGGAAAGCAGACGCAATGGGTGAATCTGTTAACCCGGGCGCCACCACATTCACCCGAATGTGGTCAGCCGCATGTGTGGCCGCCGCCGATTTCGCCAACCCCTCAACACCCGCCTTGGCCGCGGCAATCGCCTCGTGGTTTGGCACGCCAATTCCAGTGGCACAGGTCGACACCAGCACCGCAGCACCACCTTGTCCTTGGGTTTTTGCCTGCTTTAAAAAGGCACGCAGGCCGTACATGGCAGAAATCAAATTGACCTGCATCACATTGTCAATTTGCACATCCGTTGTTTTGGTCAACGGCGCTACCAATATAGAACCCACGCAATGGGCATATCCATCCACGGGCGTATCTGAATTTGCCAATGCCCCAAACGCAGCGTCCACTGAAGCAGAATCGCAGGCTTGCACTTCCAATATATGTACACCCGTCATTTGGCCATACAGCGCTTCCAGTACTGAAGCATCACGGCCCGCGGCAATCACTTCCTGCCCCGACTTCACACACAAGTCCACCAGTGCCTGGGCAATCGCACTGTTGGCCCCCATCACAAATACACGCTTTGTCATTGTTAACTACCTGTTTTGTACAAAGTAAATTCATTTTGTCCTAGACAGAAAATAAAGTCACGCGTTCAATCAAAACTTCCTGGCGTCACAGGAAAGCCCAAATAGTCCGGTTAGACTTTCCCCATCCCTATTACAAAGCAGGAGACTCATCACATGACCTATGAAACCATTCTTGTTGAAACCCTCGGCAAGGTCGGCTTGATCCGCCTGAACCGCCCCCAGGTACTGAATGCACTGAACGACCAGCTGATGACCGAGCTTGGTCAGGCGCTTGTTGCCTTTGACGCTGACGAAAACATCGGCGCCATGGTGATTACCGGCAGTGACAAAGCATTCGCCGCAGGTGCCGACATCGGGGCCATGGCCTCCTTTACATATATGGATGTATACAAAAGCGAATACATCACCCGCAATTGGGAAACAATCCGCAATGTTCGCAAACCAGTGATCGCAGCTGTTCGCGGGTTTGCATTGGGTGGTGGCTGTGAACTTGCCATGATGACCGACTTCATCATTTGCGCAGACAGCGCCAAGTTCGGTCAGCCCGAAATCAAGCTGGGCATTATTCCCGGTGCAGGTGGTACGCAGCGTTTGCCACGCGCCATCAGCAAAGCCAAAGCCATGGACCTGTGTTTGACTGGCAGACTGATGGATGCTGCCGAGGCAGAGCGTGCAGGTCTGGTTTCTCGTGTGGTTCCCGCAGATCGCTGCCTCGACGAAGCCATTGAAGCGGCAGCAGTGATCGCCGCTTACTCAACTCCTTCCGTCATGATGGCCAAAGAGAGCATTAACCGCGCATTCGAAGGCTCTCTGTCCGAAGGAATGCTGTTTGAGCGCCGCATGTTCCACAGTTTGTTCGCCACAGAAGACCAAAAAGAGGGCATGGCCGCCTTTGTTGAGAAACGAAAGCCCGATTTCACCAACAAGTAGAGTGTTTAATTTCCAATTAATTGGGAATTAAATTGAATTAAATCCCGGTTTTTCCGGTGTCGCACCTCTTAAACCAGATGTATCTGTAAAAATTTTGAAATATTTTGACGGCTCCAAATGGAGCCTTTTTTTTAAGCAACTCGCCAAAAAATCCTTGTGCGTCAGTGGCTTGTTTTCATCGCCCTGTGGGGTGTTTGGAACACACTTTTGTCGCGGCGCGGAAAAATACAAATTTCTTCGCAAAAGTGTTTGACAGGTTTTGAATTGATGTGCATAATCTCGTTTCTCTGCTGCACGACAAGCAGGACGAAACGAAGCAAGCAAGCGGTTCTTCAGGGTTTTAAGTAGTGTTGAAGAGC
>JAHIXK010000006.1 GCA_018815245.1 Gammaproteobacteria bacterium | reverse complement strand
GGGTGGCTTGGTTCAATCATCACAGACTAATGGAACCACTGGGCTACATTCCACCCGCCGAAGCAGAGATGATTTATTATCAACAACTCGGTCAGCAGGCCGAACAAACCTGCACTTAAACCAATTGGCCTCTACGAAACCCGGGGCGGTTCAAAGCTGCCTTGGACGCTCTCCTGAAATGACCAGGTTCACCGAACAATTAAAAGCAAGCCAAAAACCATGCGTTACTCTTCACAAGTAAAGCCAATTAGCTACCTAAAGGCCAACACCGCGGAAGTTCTTACGCAACTCGCAGAGCAAAAGAAACCATTGATCATGACTCAAAACGTGGAGGCCAAAGCTACTCTGAAAAATATCGCCTCGCTCAAAGAAACTCAGGAAACACTGGCTTTGCTAAAGATACTTACCCTGGGCAATCAGGATGTGGCTGCAGGAAAAACAAAGCCCGCCGCTGATATTATTGCTCGCCTGCGCGCCAAGAAAAAATCAAATTAATGGCAGGTAAATTTGGTCTATTCAAAGTTTTCCTGACCGAGGGTACCTAAGTTAGGCACATACCCTGCGGCCTGCAGTGTAGGCCCCCCCTCAAACATCCCCAATCACACTAAACTGTCTGAAAATATTTGCACCCATTGGCACGTCCAGTTCCCACATCACGGTCATCGGCCCGCACCCTTCTGCACTCCTCAACTTCACAGGCCCCAGTGCCTTGAAAGGTTCGCCTTTCTTCACACGCACAAACAACTGAAAACGCCACCCATTGGTGGCGCTGTCCAAGTAACGTTTGCCCACTGTGGTGTGCGGCCCGGCGCTGTTTTGGGTTTGCCACTTGAACAGGGTTTGGCTAATGGCACAGTCGGTGTAGGCAATGCTTTCGTGAAAGCCTTCGGTTTTGTCCAGCGTTACAAAAAACACCTCCAGCTTTTGTTCTTTCAAACTCAACACACCCGCAGTTACAGGGGCTTGCCGTTCGGGCGTATACCAACCCACCGACAGCGCAACTTCTGTGGATGTGTAGCTGGCATGCAAGCACAGCGGTGTGTGCTCCAGCCCCGGAACGGGTCTATTCAACAACCGGCAATGCGATTCCAAAATTTCTTGCACTGCACGCAGTTCATCAACAGCCCTTTCACTACCCAACCATTCCGCAGCCCACTGCAAGGGCACGGCTTCATCGGGCGTGCGCTTTTCCATCATGAAGTACAGGTGCCTGGCCCATGCCTTCAGTGCGGCGTGGTCTTTATTGCACAGGGCACGCAAGGCATCAATTCGCACTGGGTCGTCGAAGTGAACTAGCTGTGACAACTTGATGCTTGCACGTTTTTCTGCAGGCATTAATGGCGAATTCAGTAAACCAGCAGCATCCAGTAAATTCAGCCAGCCTGAATTATTACCACCTCGAAACACATCACTCAACGCCAGGCCATATTCATCCAGAAAAACCACCAACGAAAACCGCTCGCGATTCAGGTTTTTAAATGCGGTTACTTCACGAATCAAAATGGTCCAACGCTGACCGATCAGCGTTTGCAGTTGTGCAAGCACCTGGGCTTTGGTTTTCTTTTGCAGGAACAAATGGCAACCCGATGGCAGGGTTGGAAAGCCTTGTTCAAAGCCCTCTTTCAACTGCCTTCTACCCAAGCCGGTAATGCCGCTTAGCAAGCGGTCGAACCTGAATTCGCGCGCATGCTGCCCCACAAAATCCAGCACCAGGCAACTTGGCTTGCCTTCAAACAAGCGCAAGCCCCGGCCAATTTGCTGTTGAAACACCACTGGGCTTTGTGTGGGCCGCAACAAAATCAGCGTGTCCACAAAAGGCAAGTCAACGCCTTCGTTGTACAGATCGACTGCCACAATGGCGGCAAGTTCGCCATTCTGTAATTTGCCGGGTGCTGCATGCGCTACGTTTCTATCTATTTGCGAATGCACTGCCAGCGCCTTTACCCCATGGTCATTTAAAAACCCGGCAATAAAATTGGCATGGGCAATTGACACACAAAACACCAGCGCTTTGCACGCAGCCGGGTTGTCGGTCAACCTGCCCCATTCACGCAGCATGGCCTGGGCGCGCACAGTATTGCCATCAACCAGTGCCGAAATTTGTTTGGCTTCGTCCACCGAATTCCAGTTCACACCGCTGAAGTCGGTTTCATCATCGCAGCCGTAATATTCAAAGGGGCACAACAGCTGAAGTTCCAGTGCATGCCACAGCCTTAGTTCTGCAGCTGGGGAACCATCGGGCCGGGCGTCGAAGTAAGTGGTAATGGCCTGCCCATCGGCACGTTCAGGCGTGGCGGTTAGGCCAAGCAATACTGTAGGCTGCACTGAGTTCACAAAACTGGAAAACGATTGCGCTGCAATGTGGTGGCATTCATCCACAACCACCATAGCCCAATAGTTGGCACCCAGTTTCTCAACCAGCTTGCGTGAATTCACACTGTTAATCACTGCGAACAAATGTTCGTGGCTTTGCGGTTCATACCCATCACCCAGCAATTCACCGAATTGCGAATCGCCCAACACCTGCTGAAATGTACGATGCGCTTGCCGCAATATTTGAATGCGGTGCGCCACAAACAACAAACGCGGCAGGCCTTTTTGTTCACGTGCAAAACGGCGGTAATCAAGCGCAGCCATGACAGTTTTTCCGGTGCCGGTTGCAGCCACCAACAAATTTTTGTTGCGGCCATGTTGGCGCTCAAACGCCAGCTGGTCCAGAATTTCAAGCTGAAAAGGCTTTGCACTTACTTCCAGAAAACCCAGTGAAGGCAGTGGCGCAAAATCGCGTCCGCTTTCTTGCTTCAGCGCAGCCAGCAAGGCCTGTTGATGCGCCTCTTGTGTGGGGTCGTAGGTTTGAAATTCACTGTCTTCCCACAACGTTTCAAAGTTGGCACAGGCCCGTTCGTACAGCGCGGCTTGTTCCCTTTGCGAAAACTTCACCGTCCATTCCAGCCCGCCTGTCATTGCCGCGGCCGACAAATTGGCACTGCCCACATACGCCGTTCCAAAACCCGTGTGGCGGTGAAACATCCACGCCTTGGCATGCAAGCGGGTGCGGCGCCCATCAAGGGAAATTTTTACTTCACAACCTGGCAACACGGCCAATTCATCGAGCGCTTTTTTCTCGGTGGCGGCCATGTAGGTGGTGGTTAAAATTCGAATGCTGCTGCGCTGCTGGCCGTGTGCATCACGCGCAGTGATCACATCCAGAATGTCGCGAATTTTTCGAAGACCCGACATGGTGATGAAGCTGACCAGAATGTCCAACCGGTCGCAACTACCCATCTCGGCACGCAGTTCATTCAGCAGCGAAGGCATGCCCCTGCCCGCCGTGAACAGCCATGGCTGCAACAACCCAGTTTGGGGCATCGCGTGTTCTGCGCTTGAGTCGCCCAGCCAGCGAAGCACCTCAACCTGCTGGGGTACTTGATCCCTGTTTTGAAGAAAGCGCAGCAAGTCGTTGATCAACTCCACTTGCGTGGTAGTTTTTTCTGCGCCCTCGCCTGCCAACGATTCAAACGAATCCCTAAGCTTGCGCGACAACAAATCGACAAGGTAATGCGAGAGTGCTTCAGGATTCTTGCTTAGCGATTCTTGAAAAGCGCGGCGGCCTTGCAATTCAGCCTGGATGGTGTTTGTGATCAGCAGATCATAAGGCCCGTTTTTCAAGCGAAAGTCCTCGATGTTTTTATTAAGATTGCATTCCCAATCAGCATGGCTCTGCTTACTTCAGCAGTTTCAAGTTCTCTTGCATTCGCAACTTCATCAGTTTGCGCAAAGGCCCGTCCAGCAAATCTTGCACGTCATCAAAAGCAGCTCGGGCCCGCGCAAGGAACTGCTTCAAATGCAATTGGGCGGCTTCCCTGCTGTCAAACCCAAACAGCGTTGCATCGTTCAACACATTGGCTTTGGATATGCGTTTGCTATGGCGATCAACACCCAAGGTCAAATGGGTTGGTGTGGCGTCGGGGTTGGGCACCACGTCAAAAGCAGGTGACAAACGCCAAGTGCGCTCTTCATGCTGATAGAAAGCCGCATGGTTGCGCAAATGGTCGTCATCATTTCCGCACAGCGCGTTAAAAACCATGCGTTCGAATAATTCAATTTGATCCTCAATTGGCGCACCGATCAAGCGCAGTTGCCCAGCAAGGCTTGGATAGCTTGGTGTGTTTGCCAAATCAGCGCTGAACATTCCCGGGAATTCGGCTTGAAGCAAGCTGGCCGCGCTAACACACAAAGTTCGCCGTGTTTTAAATCGATCAAAGCGCAGAACGCGCACGGCTGCGTGCGCAGCACTGCCCTCATGGTAATGCGTTTCGGCAAAACGCATGCTGCAACGCGCGCCCCAGCTTTGTGCAAAATGCTCCAACATTGGAATGTTGGCAGTGTCGTTCAGCACCAATGGTTTAACCAACCAGTATTCACCCTGCGCACCCTGAACGGTGGCCTTTGGCCGCGCCCCGCCCAAACTGGGCGTTTGTTGTAGGCGTGTGCGCAGTTGCACATCAACTGCCGGTTTGCGGGCAGCCATGGCGTGCAGTTCTCGAACCACTGCATCCAACTTGGGCAAGCGAGGTGTGGCCAGCGCAGCCACCGATGGCTTGGGTGTAGCACCCACCGCCAAGGCCCCCCAGCGGTCTGCATTGCTTGCAATTTTCAAATAGGTGAGAGGCGAAGGGTTCCCCGACAAACCATGCGTTTTTTTGAGTACCGCTTGCCCCCATGAATCGGGGCAAGCATCACGCAAAACATCATGCAGCCCCTGATAACGCGTTGCGGTATAAACCTCGCCGGACACCCCTTTGCGAACCAGGTTCACCGGGTCGATCACCCATTCATGCCCAGCCTCCTCAAAGCTGGGCGCATACTTAAAACGCCCAAGCGAATTGGTTTCATCAAACCAGTAAGCGCCCACGGTAAGCCACTGCGCTGTGTCCGGGCGCTGCATGTACACGTAAAGTGGGCGAAGACCCGTTTTGCTAGAAGTAGCCAAGTTCATCCCCCGATTCCATACGCGTGGGGCGAACCCTTTTGCTGGCCGGGCTTTGCCACAACTCAGGATTTAGAACCGGCGTGGCTACTGAATTCAAACCCAATGAAAACAATGCGCCAAGGTAGCTGCCAACCCCCACGCCGGGGTCGCCCTTTTCCAGGCGCGCCACCGTGGGTACAGAAACGCCAATTCTTGAGGCCAGTTGTGCTGCTGTAAGGCGTAGTACCATGCGCTGTGCCCGAATAGCTTTGCCCCACATTTGAATGTGTTCTTGCACCACCAGGGGTGTGGCTTGAGCTGCCAATGATTTTTTTGGCATTTTAAATACCTCATAGATATTTATTTATAACACATAAAACAACATCTATGATCTTTATTTTTTCAGAACCCATACTATAACGAGCGAAGAACTGTTATAGCTTCGGTTCCACCGCCTGCTGAATTACCCAGTGGATAATGGCTCGCAGGCAACGCAGTTCACCGACAAAAGTGCTGGCCAAAGGTGTCGATGGCGTGTTTTCTTTCAGCCTTTGGTGAAACGGTCGAAACGATCAACAACATACATTGACAGAAAACAGCAAGCTGTTTCAAACCATGCACTGTTGGGAAAACATGGGCGTCGCAAGAACTTTCCAATCATCCATGCGCTTTATCAAAACCTGAAAGCAGACTTGAAGCTAATTGCGCCTATTGTTCAGATCGAACGGCAACTGAATACAGGCAGGAACTAGATGGGTTTGAACACTTGCTGCGCCCAATGAAATATCAATGTCGCTCACAATCACGTCTTTGAAAGTAATGCACAGGTATTCCAGCGGCAGCAAGCCCGACTTTCTTTTGGTCAACACCATGTAGCCCACACAGATTTGTGCATGCAGTGTGGGGGAAGCAGTTCCATTTCACCCGCGTGTTTCAAGTCCACTGACTCGCCTTTTACGTTACCCAATTTCAAAAACAGATCTGCCGGCATGGTTTTCCACCCCAAAAAAGTTAGAACAACCAGAAAGTGTATCGGGCAGATCAAAAGGGGTAGAAAAACAATCGACTCAAGGATGCTGGGCACCTATTCAGGGTGGCACAGCACACCTTATTTCAACGACTTGCCAGACAATTTTGCCGATTAGCGTAAATGGCATTGAGACAACCGAAACGGTTAGGCAGAATTTAACCCCAACCGTTTGTCTCACGCGGACTGTCGGGGTGGGCTGGCATGGAAGGCTCCTGTGCTTCATTGCTGCAATATTGAGCGCCAATGCAACACAATAAACCGGATAAATACCCTGGAAGGGTCCATTCCCCAACAATAGTCAAAACCGGAGCAATTACACAACACCCCAAGCAACCCGCGCACGCTGCAGCCTGCGCTATGTTTGCACAATTGGTCCGGTAGGGAGACCGTTCAAACTCTGCATACTCACGGTGATAGCGCGCCATATTGATGGCATGCGCCTCGTCGCTAGAACGCTCCATTGACAATGAAGCTGGAGCACTGGCACTTGACACTGGACTCATTCGAAACCCCTTACTTGTTGGTTGGACTGCTACGTAGCAGAAAACAACAGTAAGTTCCATTCCAGGATTAATCCCAGCTCAACGCACCGCCAGTTTGGTACTCAGTCACGCGGCGCTCGAAGAAGTTGGTTTCTTTCTTCAAGTCCATCATTTCGCTCATCCATGGGAATGGGTTGGTTGCGCCTTCGTACAAGGTGCCCAAGCCAATCTGATTGGAACGGCGGTTGCAAATGAATTTCATGTATTCCATGAACTGGGAAGAATTCAAACCCAGTACGCCACGTGGCATGGTGTCTACGGCATACGCATGTTCAAGTTCAACAGCCTTGCGGAACATGGCCTTGATTTCTTCCTTGAATTCCGGGGTCCACAGGTGTGGGTTTTCCAGTTTCACGGTGTTGATCAGGTCGATACCGAATGTGCAGTGTGCAGACTCGTCGCGCAAAATGTACTGGAACTGTTCGGCAGCACCAATCATCTTGTTCTGGCGGCCAAGCGCCAGAATTTGCACAAAGCCCACGTAGAAGAACATGCCTTCCATCACGCAGGCAAAAGCGATCAGGCTTTTCAGCAAGGTTTGGTCTGCTTCCAGCGTGCCGGTTTTAAATGATGGGTCGGTCAACACATCAATGAACGGCAACAAGAAATCGTCTTTCGCTTTGATGCAGGAAATTTCGTTGTAAGCGTTGAAGGTTTCCGCCTCAGGAATACCCAAACTTTCCACAATGTACTGGTAGGCGTGGGTGTGAATGGCTTCATCAAACGCCTGGCGCAACAAAAACTGGCGACACTCGGGCGCTGTAATGTGGCGGTACGTACCCAACACAATGTTGTTGGCGGCCAGTGAATCGGCGGTTACAAAAAAGCCCAGGTTGCGCTTCACGATCAGGCGTTCGTCCTCAGTAAGCCCATTGGGGTCTTTCCAAAGCGCAATGTCGCGGTCCATATTGATTTCTTGCGGCATCCAGTGGTTTGCGCACTGGCTCAGGTACTTTTCCCAAGCCCACTTGTACTTGAATGGCACAAGCTGGTTCACGTCGGTTGTACCGTTAATTACACGCTTGTCGGCTGCGTTCACGCGGCCCGCCTTTGCACCTTCGGCAGCAGGCTTTACAGAGCGTGCAGCTTGCTGGTACAGGCCCTGGCTGGTTATGGGGTTGCCCATTGGCGCAGCAAAACCGGAAGCCACAGAATCCATGGCTGGGGCTACAGGTATGGCAGGCTTGGCCGCCGTTGCTGTTTTGCCCATGGCTGTATCAAATTCATCGTCCCAAGACAGCATATTTTCTAACTCCTTAACCAATACACTGTATAAAGTCACAGTGCCATTATGTTCATTTTTATTTACTTGAGCAAGTCTTGGTAACCTGCCCAAATCGCTGGTCTAGTTATATTGGCAGCTTATTGACAAGCTTCACACTCATCGAAACCAGCGTCGCCGGGGCGCATGGTGCACACCTTGCCATCAATTTCCTGTTCAGGCAGGTTAGGCACCAAACCGGTGGCTGGGGCCGATGTAAATGCAGCAGAAGCGCCACCTTCGGAATTCACTGAATTCAATTCCCCACCAGCCAAGGTTGATTTCTCGGCGTGTGTGGCACCAATGGTGCGCAGGTAGTAAGTGGTTTTCAAACCGCGAATCCAGGCCAGCTTGTACGTGTCGTCCAAACGCTTGCCGCTTACGCCAGCCATGTAAATGTTCAGGCTTTGGCCTTGGTCAATCCATTTCTGGCGACGGGCTGCCGCTTCAACCAGCCAGCGTGGGTCCATCTCGAACGCAGTGGCGTACAGGCGCTTCAGGTCTTCCGGAATGCGGTCAATCTTCATCACTGAACCATCGAAGTATTTCAGGTCAGAAATCATGACTTCGTCCCAAATACCCAAACGCTTCAAGTCGCGCACCAGGTGTTCGTTCACGATGGTGAATTCACCGCTCAAGTTCGACTTCACATACAGGTTCTGGAATGTGGGCTCAATGGAAGCGGCCACGCCAATAATGTTGGAAATGGTTGCTGTAGGCGCAATGGCCACGCAGTTGGAGTTGCGCATGCCGTGCTTCTTGATGCGCGCACGCAGTGCGTCCCAGTCCATGCGGCTGGAGGTGTCTACTTCCACATAACCACCACGCTCTTCTTCCAGCAGTTTCAGTGAATCCAAAGGCATGATGCCCTTGTCCCACAGCGAGCCCTTGAAGGTGCTGTAGGCACCGCGCTCGGCGGCCAATTCCGTAGACGCTTCGTAAGCGTAGTAGCAAATGGCTTCCATGCTTTCGTCTGCGAATTCAACTGCATCGCGTGAAGCATAGGGCTTGCGCATCATGTGCAGCGCATCCTGGAAGCCCATCATGCCCATGCCCACCGGGCGGTGGCGCAGGTTTGAATTGCGCGCCTTGGCCACGGCGTAGTAGTTGATGTCGATTACGTTGTCCAGCATGCGCATGGCCACGTTGATCGTTTTCTGCAATTTGTCGTGATCAAGCACCAGCTCGCCGTTGTCGGCAGGCTTTAAGTGGTGGGTCAGGTTCACTGAGCCCAAATTACACACGGCAATTTCGTTCTCGTTGGTGTTCAGGGTAATTTCTGTACACAGGTTCGACGAGTGCACCACACCCACGTGTTGCTGGGGGCTGCGAATGTTGCATGGGTCTTTGAACGTAATCCATGGGTGACCGGTTTCAAACAACATGGAAAGAATTTTGCGCCACAGCTTGGCTGCTTCCACGGTTTTGAACAACTTCAAGTCGCCACGTGCAGCTTTTTCTTCGTAACCCACGTAGGCTTTCTCGAAGGCTTTGCCGTACAGGTCGTGCAGGTCAGGCGCATCCGATGGGCTGAACAAGGTCCAGTTTCCACCTTCCATCACACGCTTCATGAACAGGTCGGGAATCCAGTTCGCGGTGTTCATGTCGTGTGTGCGGCGGCGGTCATCGCCCGTATTTTTGCGAAGCTCCAGGAACTCTTCAATGTCCAGGTGCCATGTTTCAAGGTAAGCACACACTGCGCCTTTGCGCTTGCCACCCTGGTTCACGGCAACAGCCGTGTCGTTCACCACTTTCAAAAATGGCACCACGCCTTGCGATTTGCCATTGGTGCCCTTGATGTGGCTGCCCAAGGCGCGCACAGGCGTCCAGTCGTTGCCCAAACCACCGGCAAACTTGCTCAGCAGCGCGTTTTCCTTGATGCCTTCGTAAATGTCGTCCAGGTCGTCACCAATGGTGGTGAGGTAGCAGGAAGACAACTGCGAACGAATCGTGCCGCTGTTGAACAGTGTTGGGGTCGAGCTCATGAAATCGAATGTCGACAACACTTCATAAAATTCGATGGCGCGTGCTTCGCGGTCCACTTCATTCAGGGCCAGGCCCATGGCCACGCGCATATAAAACGCCTGTGGCATTTCAATGCGGGTGCCTTCCACGTGCAGGAAGTAACGGTCGTACAAAGTTTGCAGGCCCAGGTAATCGAACTGCAAATCGCGTTCATATTTTAGGGCTGCGCCCAACTTCTTCATGTCGAACTGGGCCAGGCGGTTGTCCAGCAGGCCAGCGGCAATGCCCTTCTTGATGAACTGTGGGAAATATTCTGGGTACACCTGCGCCATTTCATCTTGGGCAATTTCACGGCCCACAATTTCGCGGCGAATGGTGTGCAACAACAGGCGAGAAGTAACCAGTGTGTAGCTGGGCTCGTTCTCGATCATGGCACGTGAAGCCAAAATGGCCGACTTGAACACTTCGTCGATTTTCACGCCGTCGTACAGGTTCTTCAGGGTTTCTTTCTGAAGGTGTGCAACATCAATTTCGTTCAGGCCAACAGCGGCGCTTTCGATCAGCGCTTTCAATGCGTCCACATCGAGTGGGCGCTTGATGTCGCCATCCATCACATTCAGTGCGTGCTGTTCGGCTTGCTCAACTTGCTTGGCTGCGCGTTCTTGTGCGCGGCGCTCGCGATACAACACGTAGGCGCGGGCCACTTCAGCTTCGCCAGAACGCATCAAGGCCAGTTCAACCTGGTCTTGAATATCTTCAATGTGAAAAATGCCACCAGAAGGCTGACGACGCACCAGTGCGCTCACCACACCGTTGGTCATCTGCTCAACCAATTCACGGATGCGGGCCGAAGCAGCGCCTTGACCACCGTTTACGGCCAAAAAGGCTTTTGTCATGGCCACGGCAATTTTGCTGGGCTCGAAACCTACCACGGCACCATTTCGGCGAATAATTTTATAGTTTGAATATGCGCTGTCAACCACGGGCGCTACATTGGCAGGCTTGCCCGTGGACATGGGCGCATCTGTTGCCAAATTAGTCGCCAAATCTGAGGTTCCATGGCTGGTTAGCATGCATCTTTCTCCTGGAATAAGCTTGTTCTTGAGGGTTTGTTTTTGTAGTGGGGGCAACACCGGCAACCACTATATCTTGTGTTTTGTATGTGGCTTGGAACTAATTGTAGTGGTCATGACACGATTTGGCAAACACTTTCTTATCCCAAAGTTGTGCACAGGGTTATCCCCTGTGAACAAGTTGGGGACAAGTTTTGGACAAGTGCAGCGCAACAAAAAAACAGTGCCCGGCTTGGCGCTCAGTTACCGCTAATTTGAAGTTCGTAGGTGTTTGATTTGCGTAGACCTTTCCAATCAAAGAAGGGTCCGGGATCGGTTTTTCGGGTGGGTGCTATCTCGCTGTGCGCCATGGCATATTTCAGTGGATAACGTGATTGCAACTCCAAAGCCAGGCGCTTCAGGCTGGCGTATTGTTCTAACCTGAATGGGGTGTACACGTCGCCCAACAATTCAACACCGATTGAAAAATGATTGAAGTTGCAACGGTCCATGGCGGCGGAAATTCCTGCATGCCAGGCACGTTTTTCGCAGGACACAAATTGGGTAACTGAACCATCGCGATCAATCAGAAAATGTGCGGAAACATGCAGGCCGATCAGCTCGCCAAACGAAGCATGTGAATGACAATCAAGCCGATTCAGAAACAGGTCGGTAATCAGCGAAGTGTCTCGCCCCCGCTCGGGCAGGCTGATACAGTGAACAACCAAGGTGTCGACCACCGTGCCCATGGGACGGGCATCCTGATTGGGGCTTTGCAAGCGATGCACCCAGTCTTCTTCAATCCAGCCTTCGTCCAACCACATGGCAACCCCTTCCAATACAAATGCACGTATTAATGCACTTTCTCGCCAGCCGCTTTGGCATGCTCCATGCCACAATAAAAACGGCCCTGCATCATCACGCCTTCCGACATCGGGCTGTAAGCACCACAGTGCTGGCAAGGCAGTATCTCTTCCTGTGTTTTACGGCCAATATTGCCCTTTTGTTTAGCGTCAACCGACGGTTTTTCATCCAGCTGCTTGCGCTGCCAACTTTTGAAAAGAATCCAACCCACCAACGCCAGGCCTAGAAAAAACAGAATACGACCCATCAACCCGCCCTTTTCAAAATAAATTCCAGCACAAACTGGGTACCAAAATAAGCCAGCACCAACACGGCATAGCTGCCCAGGCACCAACGCAAAGCCACCTTGCCACGCCAGCCAAACACCACGCGCCCGCCCAATAACACAGCAAATGAACACCATGAAATAAGGGCAAACAGGGTTTTGTGATCAAACCGCCAACTGGTGCCACTCCATTCTTCAGAAAACAAGAACCCGGTAATCAAGGTTAGCGACAGCAGCGCAAAGCCTGCCCACAGTTGCCGAAACAGAATTGTTTCCATGGTGATCAGCGAGGGCAGCTGATCCAGCAGGCGTTCCCGCAGCAGGCGGTTTTCCTGGGTGCTGGCCACGGGCTGGTGGAGGGCCTTCTCTTGAAAAGCCATAACAATGCCGTGCACCGCTGCTATGCCCAGCAAACTGTATGCAGCCAAGGCAATTAGCAGGTGCAACTGAAACAGGTGGTCTCCCGCCATGCGAATGGTTGGGTCATCGCCCATCCACAGGGGCAACACAAACACCGCCGCGCACAACGGAAACACAATCAATTCCAGCAAAGGCACGCGGTTGAAGAAACTTTCCACAAAGGCCATGAGGGAGGCCAACCAGGCCACGCACATCAAACCGATCACAAAACCGAAATGCATGCCATCGGCTTGAAACAACAAGGTACCCAGCAGGTAGCCCGACACAATCAAGGCCAATGCAACCAGTGCACGGTTCCACCCTTCGGGCGCAGACCATTTGCCGAAAACGTTCAGCGCCGCCAATCCACCCGAGGCGGACAGCAGTGGCACTGCGAGCGCGTACAATATTGTGTTGTTCATACCAATCAGTTTACTCGATTCATAGCACGAGTCAGGGGCACCACACGATGTTTGAAAACCTCTCCGATCGCCTAACGCGCGTTGTCAAAAATATCAAAGGCGAAGCCCGCATTACCGAGGCCAACACGCAGGAAATGTTGCGTGAAGTTCGCCTTGCGCTTCTTGAGGCGGATGTGGCCCTGCCCGTGGTCAAAGAATTCATCAATCAGGTGAAGGAACAGGCCCTGGGTGAGGAAGTGCTGAACAGCCTGACCCCCGGCCAAGCCTTGGTGGGCATTGTTCACAAGCAGTTGATCAAACTGATTGGCGAGAAAACTGAAGAAATCAACCTGGCAGCCCAGCCCCCGGTGGTTATTTTGATGGCGGGTTTGCAAGGTGCGGGTAAAACCACCACCACCGGCAAGCTGGCCAAGTACCTGAAAGACAACCTGAAAAAGAAGGTGCTAACGGTTTCCGCTGACGTGTATCGCCCTGCGGCGATTGAGCAGCTGAAAACGGTCAGCGGCCAAGCGGGGGCTGAATTCTTTCCTTCTGACATTACCCAAAAGCCTGTGGACATTGCGCTGGCTGCCTTAAACCACGCCAAACGCCAGTTTTTTGATGTGCTTATTCTGGACACGGCAGGCCGCTTGGGCATTGACGAAGCCATGATGAATGAAATCAAGGCTTTGCATGCGGCAGTAAACCCCACTGAAACCCTGTTTGTGATCGATGCCATGTTGGGCCAGGACGCAGCCAACACGGCCAAGGCGTTTAACGAAGCCTTGCCCCTGACCGGCGTAGTACTGACCAAGATGGACGGCGATGCCCGCGGCGGTGCAGCACTTTCCGTGCGCCAAATTACAGGCAAACCCATCAAATTCATGGGTGTGGGCGAAAAGCTGACTGGCTTTGAGAAATTCCACCCCGACCGCGTTGCCGGCCGAATTCTGGGCATGGGCGACATTGTTTCCCTGGTGGAAGAGGCCAAAAAAGGCATTGACCAGCAGGAAGCGGAAAAGCTGGCCAAGAAACTGAAGAGCGGCAAGGCATTCGATTTGAACGACTTTCTGGCGCAAATCAGCCAAATGCGCAATATGGGTGGACTGCAAAGTTTGATGGACAAACTGCCCAGCCAGTTGATGAAAGGCGCAGGTGACGTAGATGCCACCGCAGCCGAGAAACAGATGAAGCGCACCGAGGCCATTATTTTTTCGATGACCATTCAGGAACGCACCAAGCCAGACTTGTTGAAAGCATCGCGCAAGCGCCGCATTGCAGCCGGTGCAGGCGTACAAGTTCAGGAAGTAAACCGCTTGCTAAAGCAATTCGAGCAAATGCGCGACATGATGAAGAGCATGCAGAAAGGCGGCTTGGCCAAGATGATGAAAAAAATGGGCGGTATGGGTGGTTCTGGTGGCAAAGGCGGCTTTCCGGGCATGTAAACACACGGGCGCGCGCGCTGCTGCCCAGCTTGCGCAATTCGCGGGAGCCAATGTTTGGCCGAATCACCGCTTCTTTACATCAATGTCATTCAACGCCGTACGCGGCACTGGTTTCGGCGGCTCTGCGTAGCGATAACCCCAATTTCGATCCAGTCTGTCGTACACCAAATTCGGGTAAGTCATTTTCCCCAAACTGCCGTTGTAACGCCCCAGCGCCCGATCAAGATTGCCCTTCTCAATGTCCAGATAGTGCCTAAGAATTAGGCAACCATAGCGAATATTAACCCTTGGCTCGAATAACTCACGGGAACTGCCCTTGGACAACACATCCGTCCAAAACGGCATCACCTGCATCAAGCCAATGGCACCCGCATGGCTAACCGCATCCGCGCGGAAATTGCTTTCCACTTCTATTAGAGAAAAAATAATTTGAGGGTCGATGCCCACACGTTGGGCTTCGTAGCGAATTGTCTTGATTAACTCGGTACGCTCGGAAAAATCAGGCACACGGCGTGCGAGGCGACGTGACATCTTGGCCATCCAGTCAATGCGATGGCCCACCGATTCAAAAATAGGTCGCGGTGCCGCAGGCGCACTTAAAGCGGTACGAAGTGCCAAACGAACATGATCGGCCATGGGTTCGTATTGCTGGCTGGCCGAGGCTGGCGCAACAACCATCATCAACACCAATGCCATACAAGCAAGCACAATAACCCGGCGGACACCATGCGCCCACCGGGCAAGGTGATTACAAACTGACTTGCCTGCTTGCAAGCTCAACACGCAACTGCTCAAAAATTTCCCCAACATCGACATCGCGTTTTTCAATCTTGCCATCGCGCGACTGAAACTCCACTTTGCCCTCTTTCAGGCCACGGTCCCCAAAGGTAACCCGCAGCGGCACACCAATTAACTCCCAGTCGGCAAACATCACGCCGGGCCGCTCGTCGCGGTCGTCCAGAATCACATCCACACCAACATCTTTCAACTGCTGGTAAAGCTTGTCGGCTTGAAGCTTCACCTCGTCGCTTTTCTTGTAGCCGATTGGGCACAGCACCACTTCAAATGGTGCAATGCTGAGCGGCCAAACGATGCCGCGATCGTCGAAGTTTTGCTCAATGGCTGCTCCCAGAATGCGGGTTACACCAATGCCATAACAGCCCATTTCAATAACGGCGGGCTTGCCGTTTTCTTCCAGAAACTTTGCTTGCAAGGCTTCGGAATACTTGGTACCCAAATAAAACACATGGCCCACCTCAATGCCCCGGCACAGGGCCAAAACGCCTTTGCCATCGGGCGAGGCATCGCCTTGCACCACGTTGCGAATGTCGGCCACCTCGGGTTCAGGCAAATCACGCCCCCAGTTCACACCGGCATGGTGGTAGTCTGCTGCGTTTGCGCCACACACAAAATCACCCATGGCGGCTACGCTGCGGTCGGCCACCACACGCACCTCTGCGGTCAAGCCCACAGGGCCCAGATAACCGGGCTTGGTGCCAAAAACAGCCACAATTTCAGCTTCAGTGGCCAAACGCAATTCCTGAACCCCGGTCAGTTTGCCCAGCTTGATGTCGTTGACTTCATGGTCACCGCGCACCAATGCCAATACAATTTGTATCCTCTTGACCGGCTTGGTTTCATCTTTCTCAACAAACTCGTTGGCAAAAACCACACTTTTCACGGTTGCAGCCAGTGGCAAGCCCAACTGGGCAGCCACAGCTTCGCAAGTGGCATTGCCGGGCGTGTGAACCTTTTCCATGGCTTTGCCAGCGGCCGGGCGCCGGGCATTGCACACCGCTTCAGCCAGTTCTACGTTGGCCGCGTAGTCAGAACTTGGGCAGTACGCAATTGCGTCTTCTCCTGTGTCGGCGATTACATGGAATTCGTGGCTCCGATTGCCGCCTATTGATCCTGTGTCTGCGTTAACAGCCCGAAAGTTCAAACCAAGGCGGGTAAAAATCCTGCGATAGGCGTCATACATAACGTCGTAAGTTTTCAGGGCCGCTTCTTGGTTACGGTCGAATGAATACGCGTCTTTCATCACGAATTCACGGCCACGCATCACGCCAAAGCGCGGGCGAATTTCATCGCGGAACTTGGTTTGAATCTGGTACAGGTTCAGCGGCAGCTGGCGGTAGCTTTTTACTTCCTTGCGCACCACATCGGTAATCACTTCTTCGTGCGTGGGGCCAATTACATAGTCACGGTCGTGGCGGTCTTTCATGCGCAACAGCTCGGGGCCGTACTTTTCCCAGCGGCCGCTTTCCTGCCACAACTCGGCAGGCTGCACTGCGGGCATCAGCAATTCCAGTGCGCCGGCGCGGTTCATCTCCTCGCGCACAATATTTTCCACCTTGCGGATTGAGCGCAACCCCACGGGCATGTAGGTGTAGATGCCGCCAGCCAAACGCTTGATCATGCCGGCCCGCATCATCAGTTGATGGCTGATCACTTCTGCGTCAGCAGGAGCTTCTTTAAGGGTATTCAAAAAAAACTGTGTGGCGCGCATTTGCAAAAAACTCGTGAGTAATGAATTGGTTAGAAATGAGATTGTACTTTTATCCACCCCCAGCGCGGATACCCTAGGTGTACAAACGCAGGCTGGTGCTTATAATGACTGTGAATTGTAAAGAAATCTGCGGGGCGCGTATGCTTGATAAAGAAGGCTACCGTCCCAACGTCGGCATTATTTTGACCAATTCCCGAAAGCAGGTCTTTTGGGGTAAGCGAATTCGTGAACATTCCTGGCAATTTCCGCAGGGCGGAATTAAACATGGCGAATCGCCAGAACAAGCCATGTACCGGGAACTGCACGAAGAAGTTGGCTTGTTGCCAGAACATGTTGAAATTATAGGAAGAACCAGGAATTGGCTGCGGTACACCGTGCCCGATCACTGGATTCGACGGGAATGGCGGGGAAGCTACAAAGGCCAGAAACAAATCTGGTTTTTGCTGAAATTGGTTGGAAGGGATTGCGATGTCAGCCTGCGGGCCACTGAGCACCCTGAATTTGATGCCTGGCGTTGGAACGAGTATTGGGTTCCACTTGAAAACGTAATTGATTTCAAAAGGGAAGTTTACAAACAAGCATTGGGAGAGTTGGCCAAACTGCTGTTTTCCAGAAATGACCCCCGGCGACTGCCAAAAGGTGATCACTGGGAACTTGCTGAAAAAACCGAGGAAACTCAAGAGAAACCTGAGTCGACATAAAAAAACGCGAACCATCCGGTTCGCGTTTTTTTTAGTTACTACCCAACAACAGCGGCCTCAACGCCACCAATACTTTGGGCGCATCCTCAAGGTGCGGGTAGTGCCCCAAGCCAGCCAGTCGAATGGTTGGTTTGCCCGGAACCAATTCTTCAAAGCGCTGCACCATGTGCTCGCCAGAAATAGGATCGTCCGTTCCATCGATCAGCGTAAAGGGCATGTCGGCTTTCTGCAAAGCCACAACCCAGCGGTCGCGGTTTTCTCGCCGTTCGCGCATGTACTGAATCAACAGGTGCATGCACAGGTTGCCTTTTCTATGCGACATCAGGGTCCAGGCCGCATCAATGTCAGCATCGCTTAAACCGGTCGAACACACGCTGCGCAAACTGGCGGCCAGTTTTTCTTTCTTCATAAACCTCGTGAACACAAATCCCAGCGGCCCAAGCAGCAGCTTTTGAACCAGGATGGCGCGGTGCGTTTCGGGAAACAGGCCACCATTAAGCATCACCACACGCTTTAAGCAAAAACCCAATTTCCCCTCGAGGTTGCGCGCCAACAGCTCTTGACCCACGGTGTCTCCCACATCGTGAGTAATCATCGAGCATTCATGAATTCCTTTGCTTTTCAGCAAAGATTCTGCAATGTCGGCTTGATTAAAAATGGAATGTTGCCAGGTACGAGGCTTGTCGGAATAGCCATAACCCAGCATGTCGAAGGCAATCAAGCGGTGGGTTTCGGCCAGTTCTGGCCACAGCAAGTGAAAATCGTAACTTGCTGTGGGGAAACCGTGGATCAGCAACAGCACCGGCTTGTTGGATGCTGCCGTATCTTGCACAAAAATAGAGTGGCCTTTCCAGTCAAAAAACTGCCCGCTGCTTTTCCACATCGACAGTTCCATAGGCGCACTCCAATTTGTATTAGGCCAATACCACCATGTTGTCGCGGTGAATCAGCTCGGGTTCATCCAGATAACCAAGGATGGACTCTATCGCGCTGGTGGGTTGCCTGGCAATTTTTTTGACCTCGGCCACAGCGTAATTCACCAAGCCACGCGCCACTTCCTCGCCCTCGGGGCTTAAGCAGGCCACCACATCACCACGCTGAAAGTTGCCTTGGCAACCCGTCACGCCAATGGGCAACAAGCTGCCTTTTCCTTTGCGCAAAGCTTCGGCAGCGCCTGCGTCAAGTAGCAGCGAACCCTTTAGCTTCAAGTGGTCGGCCATCCATTGCTTTCGGGCGGCCAGTCGACCCAGCGGTGCTTTCAGGTAGGTACCCACCGGCTCGCCTTTCATTAGGCGAACAAGCACATTCGCCTCGTGCCCGCTGGCAATTACCGTGGCCGCACCACTGCGCGCAGCACGCTTGGCCGCCAGAATTTTGGTGATCATGCCGCCAGTGCCTACACTGCTGCCCGCGCCGCCAGCCATTTTTTCAAGTTCCGGGTTGCCGGCGGTTTCCTCAACGATTAACCTTGCATCCGGATTCTTACGGGGGTCGGCACTGTACAGGCCCACCTGGTCAGTCAAAATAACCAAGGTATCGGCTTCAACCAGATTGGTAACCAAGGCACCCAGAGTGTCGTTGTCGCCAAAGCGGATTTCGTCGGTGACCACCGTGTCGTTTTCATTGATGATGGGCACTACTTTGTGGCCCAGCAATGAATACAGGGTGGAGCGGGCATTCAGATAGCGTTCACGGTCGGCCAAATCGGCATGGGTCAGCAACACCTGCGCGCACACCAAACCGTGTTCGGCAAAGCCGATTTCGTAGGCGTGCACCAGGCCCATTTGCCCCACGGCCGCAGCGGCCTGCAGTTCGTGAATTTCGCGCGGGCGTTTGGCCCACTTCAGGCGTTTCATGCCCTCGGCAATTGCGCCCGATGAGACCAGCACCACCTCGCAACCTTGAGTGGTCAGCTCGGCAATTTGGGCAGCCCAGGCACGAATGGACTCCATGTCCACACCCGCGCCATTCCTGGTAACAAGGGAGCTGCCTACTTTCACCACCACACGTTGATTTGCCAGAGATTTCCCTGCCACGGAATTTACTCCTGATCGTCGCCAGTTGCTTGAGGATTGATGAGTGTACCTGTGCTTTCGCGGAAACGCGCATCGGGCTCGGGCGGAAATTCTACCTGCATCTGCTGCACCAGGTTTTCATAAACCGAGCGCATCAGGTTGGCGGTGTTTTCACCGGTTAAACTTGAAATGGGGTGAACCTGGCCTTTCCAACCGGTTTTTTCACGATAACGAGTTACAAAGTCGTCAATTTTTACTTTACGGTCTTCTTCGGCGATCATGTCGATTTTGTTCAACACCAACCAGCGGGGCTTGGCCCACAGCTCTTCATCGTACTTGCGCAACTCCTCCACAATGGCTGCAGCTTCGTACACAGGGTCCACGTTTTCATCAAACGGTGCCAAATCCACCAAATGCAACAGCACACGGGTGCGGCTCAGGTGTTTCAAAAACTGGTGACCCAAGCCTGCGCCTTCGGCAGCACCTTCGATCAAACCCGGTACGTCGGCAATCACAAAGCTTTGGGCGTGCCCAATGCGCACCACACCCAGATTAGGGTGCAGGGTTGTAAATGGATAATCTGCAATTTTTGGGCGGGCGTTAGATACCGCTGCAATCAAGGTAGACTTGCCTGCGTTGGGCATGCCCAGCAAACCCACATCGGCCAATACTTTCAATTCAAGCTTGTACCGGGCTGAATCGCCGTCTTTGCCCTTGGTGAATTGGCGCGGCGCGCGGTTCACACTGCTTTTGAAGTGGATGTTGCCTAAACCGCCATCACCACCTTGGGCAATCAACACGCGCTGGCCATGTTCAGTCAAATCTGCCACAACCAAGCCTGTTTCGGCATTCACGATGGTGGTGCCCACAGGCATTTTCAGCACAATATCCAGGCCGGCTGCGCCATAGCAATCAGAGCCACGGCCATTTTCACCGCCTTTGGCGCGGTGTTGCTTGGAAAAACGATAATCAATCAAGGTGTTCAGATTGCGGTCGGCCTCGGCGAATACACTGCCACCCTTGCCGCCATCGCCACCATCGGGGCCACCCTTGGGAATGAATTTTTCGCGACGAAAGCTGCCCGAGCCATTGCCGCCCTTGCCTGCAAACACTTCAATTGTTGCTTCGTCGATGAATTTCATGCTTGATCCTGCTTACTCTGAAAATGAAGGTACTTGGCCAAAAACGAAAATAGCCCTGCAATGCAGGGCTATTGGACCAAGCACGGTGTGCGGTGCAAACGACGGGAATTAACCCTCGTTGACCACGCTCACAGTTTTGCGGCGCAATGCGCCTTTCACTGAAAACTGCACCTGACCATCGGTCAGTGCGAACAATGTGTGGTCTTTGCCCATGCCGACGTTGTCGCCAGCATGAAAACGTGTGCCACGTTGACGAATGATGATGCCGCCGGCATTGATTTCCTGCCCGCCAAACACCTTCACACCCAGTCGCTTGGCTTCTGAGTCACGTCCGTTTCGCGTAGAGCCGCCGCCTTTCTTACTTGCCATGAGTCATTCTCCTCTATCAAGCGTTGATGGCTTGGATCTGGATTTGAGTGTAGTTCTGGCGATGGCCTTGACGCTTTTGATAGTGCTTGCGACGACGCATCTTGAAGATCTTCACTTTGTCGTGACGACCGTGTGCCAAAACAACTGCAGTGACCGAAGCCCCTTGAACCAGTGGAGTACCCACTTTCACTGTGTCGCCGCTTCCGCAGGCAAGCACTTCGTCCAGAGAGATTTCTTGGCCAATGTCAGCAGGTATCTGTTCTATTTTAAGTTTTTCACCAGCGATAACCTTGTATTGCTTACCGCCGGTTTTTATGACCGCGTACATAGTTGACCCCTAAACCTTAATCTTACTTTCAATGAAATGAATCCGAAAAAATTCGGATAGCCCGCAATTATGCTCGGAAAGTGCAATGTTGTCAAAGCCTTGTGAGCAAAGTGCGCACATTCTGTAAACCCAATGCGGCTTTTCTCAAACACCCTCAAGTACAATATGCGCAACATAAATCAACCACACATGCAGTGAACCAATGCCCAGCCCCGCGCCCAGTGTGAAAAGTGTGTTGTCGCCCATTGCGGCCGACATGCAACAACTCGACCAGGTCATCCGCACCAGTCTGCATTCGGAGGTCAGCCTGATCAACCAGATCAGCGATTACATCATCAATGCTGGCGGCAAACGGCTACGGCCAGCATTGGTTATTCTCACGGCTCGCGCCTTGGGTGCCAACCCCCGGCAAATATCTCAAGCCATTGAATTGGCAGCGATTGTTGAATTTATTCACACGGCCACACTGCTTCACGACGACGTAGTTGATGAATCAGACATGCGCCGCGGCCGGCTAACAGCCAATGCGGAATACGGCAATTCCGCCGCAGTGCTGGTGGGCGACTTTCTGTATTCACGCTCGTTTCAAATGATGGTGAAAATCGGCCTGATGGACGTGATGGATGTGCTGTCTGAAGCGACCAACACCATTGCAGAGGGCGAGGTGCTGCAATTGCTGAACTGCAAAGACCCGGAGGTGACCGAGGCCCGGTACATGCAGGTAATTGACTTCAAAACGGCCAAGCTGTTTGAGGCCTCCTGTCGCCTGGCGGGCATTGTGACAGGCCAAACCGAAGAAACCATCACCAACCTGGGCCGCTTCGGCGCAGAAGTGGGCAGTGCCTTCCAGCTGATCGATGATGTGCTGGACTACGCAGGCGAAAGTGCCGCCTTGGGCAAGAATGTTGGGGATGATCTGCGTGAGGGCAAACCCACACTGCCCCTGATTCACGCCATGCTGCACGCAGCGCCGCAGGTGCAGGCCCAAATTCGGGATGCAATTGCAAACGGCGGCACGCAAGATGTAAGCGCCATCATGACCAGCATTGAACAAACGGGTTCGCTAAACTACACCCGCGCCAAAGCGGTCAATCTGGCAGCTTGCGCCAAAAAGCGCTTGCTTGCACTGGGCGACACACCCTACAAGGAAGCACTTGCCGTGTTGTGCGATGTTGCAGTGACGCGCAACAGCTGAACACATCAACCTGAACTCAAAAAACATCCGCCTAGGTGATTGATAAGTACATACTGAGCACGCATAGTTAGGCGATAAAGCAATTAAGCCAACCTTTCACCTTGAAGGACATTGATCTATGAGCATCAGCAGTGCAGTTGTCAAAAGCTCGGGGCTTGTGCGGGCACTGACCGCCAAAGGCATTTTGGAAGCGGCCCAGCTGGATCGCCTGACAACCGAGGAAGTCCAAGGGCATTCGGTAGCGGAATGGATTGTCAACAACAACATCGTAAGCGCAGAAGTGCTGGCGAGTTCCGTGGCCCAGCACTTTGGCTACCCGTTGCTGGATTTGAGTCAATTCGACGACGCCCGCGACGGCTTGGACAATGACTTGATTCAAGCTGAAAAAGGGCTGGAAGCCTTCGTGCTTTCAAGGCGACAAGGCGCACTAAGTGTGGCAATGGCAGACCCCACAGACCTGAGTACGATTCAACAACTCAAATTCCGCACCCAATTGCAGGTAGAGCCAGTGGTGGTTGAATACGACAAGTTGCTAACTCGAATCGAGAAAAATGATCCATCGCAGAGCATGGACAACGGTTTGCTGACCGAAGTCGCATCGGAATCCTTCAAACCCAGCAACGAAGGGGATGAACCAGATGTAGACGACGCCCCGATCGTGCGCTTTGTGCAACGCGTGCTAAGCGACGCGTTGAAAAAAGGTGCCTCAGATATTCACTTTGAGCCCTACGAGAAAAGTTACCGGGTTCGATTCCGCATTGATGGCGTGCTGCAGGAAACATCACAGCCCCCATTGGCAGCCAAATCCAAAATTGCTGCACGCATCAAGATCATGAGCAGCCTCAACACCACAGAAACCCGAATCCCGCAAGATGGCCGCATTCGCATGACGCTGGGTGCTGACGAGCGAAAAATCGATTTCCGAGTCAGCACACTACCCACACTTTTTGGTGAAAAAATCGTGATGCGGCTGCTCGATTCAAGCAAGTCGCTACTGAAACTGGAACAACTTGGCTTTGAAAACGTGCAGCGCGACGCCATTGAAAAGGCACTGGCCAAACCTCATGGCATGATATTGGTCACCGGCCCCACCGGCAGCGGCAAAACCGTGTCGCTGTACACCTTTCTACAGATGCTGAACAACGATTCCATCAACATCAGCACAGTAGAAGACCCTGCCGAAATCAACCTGCCGGGCATTAACCAGGTCAACATCAATGAACGCATTGGCCTGACCTTCGCCAAAGCACTGCGAGCGCTGCTGCGCCAGGATCCGGATGTGATCATGGTGGGCGAAATTCGCGACCTGGAGACCGCCGACATTTCAATCAAGGCATCCCAAACCGGGCACAAAGTGCTGTCCACCCTGCACACCAACGATGCCGTGTCGACCATCATCCGCCTGAAAAACATGGGGGTGGAAACATTCAACATTTCCTCGTCGGTCAGCCTGATCATTGCGCAACGCCTGGTTCGCAAATTGTGCAGCTGCAAGTCGCCGCACCCACAAGGTCCTCGCGCCTTGACCACTCCAAGCCTGACAAGCAATGTCCCCCAAGAGGATTGGACACCCTTCTGCGCGGTAGGCTGCGAGACATGCAATGGGACAGGATACCTAGGCCGCACGGGAATTTATGAGGTACTACCTGTGTCGGAAGGCATGCAAGAACTCATCATTTCGGGAGCCTCGGCTTTGGACATGGAACGGCTCGCAAGGCAAGAGGGCATTTCCAGCATGAGAGAGTCAGGCCTTGCCAAAATTCGCTTGGGTATTACCAGCATTGAGGAAATTCTGAGCGCAACAAAAACCGATTAATCCAAGTTACGAGCGCGCGCAATGAATGCAAACCTGAAACAAAAAGCACCGGCCAGTGATCAATTGTTCCTGTGGACTGAGCGATCAAAGGGAATTGCTCGCAAGGCGCGTTCCGGAGAAATTCGTGCAAAATCAATCAGCCATGCCCGCAATCAACTCAACCGACAAGGTGTAAAAGTCGGGTCTCTTAAAAAAGCAACATCCCGCATTGGCTCAAAGGTTCACCTGGCAGATGTCGGGGCTTTTGTGCGCCAACTGGCGGTAATGATTCAGTCTGGAGTTCCGCTGGGGCAAAGCCTCGGCTTGATTTCCAGCGGTATGACCGGCAAGTCCAAAAAAACCATGCAAACAGTGGTTCGCGCTGTCCGTGCCGACGTTGAAAGTGGACTGAACTTAAGTGAAGCCATGCGCAAACACCCGCGATGCTTTGACGCCCTGTTTTGCAACACCCTTGCTGCGGGCGAAAGTGCTGGCGAACTGGACACGGCACTAAACCGGTTGGCCACACACTTGGAAAAATCGCTGCGCATACGCCAAAAAGTTCGCAAAGCCATGGTTTACCCCGGCATCGTGATTCTGGTGGCTATTGCAGTAACAGTGGGCATGTTGTTGTTTGTATTGCCAGCGTTCAAGTCGATTTATGCGCAATTTGACTCAGATTTGCCGATGCTCACTACAATTCTGCTTGCTGCATCCGACTTTTTGGAAGAACATGGTTTGACGCTTTTGGGTGTTTTGGCCCTAGGGATTTATTGCTGTATTCAGACATATCGCCGAAGCCAGAACATCCGCAATGTCATCGATGTCTTTCTTTTACGAATGCCTTTCGTAGGGGATCTGATCAAAACTGCAGTTTATGCGCGATGGATGCGCACTTTTGCCACATTGAGTGCGTCCGGAGTGCCCATCACCCCGGCTTTGGAGTCAGTTGCTAGCGTTGCGCAGATTCGCAGCTTTCAAAATGCCACCCTTGAAATTCGCCAGGCAGTCGCCTCCGGTGCCAGGGTATCGGACAGCATGGAGAAAACCAAAATTTTTCCGCCAGAATCGATTCAGATGATACGCATCGGGGAGGAATCAGGTCAAATCGACTCCATGCTTGAGCGGCTGGCAAACAAGTATGAAACCGGTCTTGATGACAAAGTAGACACCTTATCCACAGTCATGGAACCGATGATCATGTGCGTAATTGGCATACTGGTAGGCGTGCTAATAGTTGGCATGTACATGCCGATTTTCAACCTTGGGGGCATTGTTTGACCGCATTGAATTCACTCGGCCACACTCAGTGGCTTTTGCTCAGCATTTTGCTGGGGCTTTGCATCGGATCTTTTCTGAACGTGGTGGCTTACCGCCTGCCCATCATGATGCAAAGAAGCTGGGATGACGATCTGGCTGAAGCCCTGGGGCGCGAACCAGAGGAGCACCCGCGATTCAATCTGCTCCTGCCGACTTCACACTGCCCGGCCTGCAAAACCCCCTTAAAGCCTTGGCACAACATTCCGGTTTTGTCCTATGCGTTGCTGCGCGGCAAATGCGGACACTGTTCAAGCCAAGTGTCTTTGCGTTACCCGGTGGTCGAATTGCTGTGTGCAGGCCTGTTTGCGGCCCTTGCCTGGCTTAACCCACCCGGCGCCACCGCACTTGCACTGATGGCTTTTGCCGCCAGCTTGCTGGTGTTGGCGCTGATTGATCTCGACACCTACCTGTTGCCAGACAGCATTACACTGCCCTTGCTTTGGGCTGGCTTGGTGTTCAACTTGTTTGCACAACATGTGCCGCTGGAAAGCGCGGTGTCAGGCGCAGCCTTGGGCTATCTGGTGCTGTGGCTGATCTATCAGATTTTCAAGTTGATCACCGGCAAGGAAGGCATGGGCTACGGCGACTTCAAACTGTTGGCAGCAATTGGCGCATGGCTGGGAGTTGCTTCACTGTTCAGCATTGTGCTGTTTGCATCGGTCTCCGGCATTGTGTTTGGGCTCGCCATTCAAGCGATTCGAGGCAAGAAACGAACTGACGCATTCCCCTTTGGCCCTTGTTTGGTGATGGGTGCGTTTGCATGGATGGCGGGGTTTGACCTGACCAAGTGGATTTAACCCAATTATGCACAGCGCCTTTCGAAAACCTAGCCAGCCAGTTATCGGTCTGACTGGCGGGATTGGCTCGGGAAAAACAGCCGTGTCCAATCGACTTCGGGAACTGGGGGCAACCGTGATCGACACGGATGAAATTGCCCACAGTCTGACCCAATCCGGCGGTTTGGCCCTACCAAACATACGGCGAGCTTTTGGTGCCAACGCCATTTTGCCAGACGGCAGCATGAATCGCGACCACATGCGTGCCTTGGTGTTCAAAGACCCCAAGCAACGCGCCATCCTTGAAAAAATTCTACACCCGAAAATTCGTGAAGTGGTTCAGCAGCGGCTTGAGCAGGGCGCCCCGCACTACTTTCTAATTGTGGTGCCCTTGCTGTTTGAAAAAGGTGGTTGGGGCGAATTGATGGACGAAGTCATTGTGGTGGATTGCCCCGTCGATCAACAGGTGGCCAGGGTAATTCAACGCAATGGTTGGCCCGAGGCACAGGTTAGGGCGGTGATTGGCAATCAGGCAGATCGGGAAGTCCGCCTGGCTGGTGCCGACCACATTATCGAAAACACGGGGGGCATACCCGAACTGATTGAAAAAATCGACTTTCTGCATCAAAAATTGATAAAAAATGCGTAAAAATGACGTCGCTATTTGCATGAAAACCACAGGTGCGCCACAATCACGCTTGATGTTCCTTTTAATTGCGATGGATCGGTGACTCAAGTTATAGACGGACAACAGACCACCAATCAGGTCACTCAAATCACCACATACGAGTTTCCACTCAATGAGAGAATTCGGACGTTGTTGCGCCTGGAGGACTTGTTCGCCAAGTTCGGCTTTTTCATGTCTCAAGACCATCGGCTGGACCATCACACAGCACTGCTCACTTTGTTTGAAATTATCGAAGTGGGTTCGCGCGCCGACCTGAAAAGTGACCTTCTTCAAGAGCTGGACAGGCAACGTGCCTCGCTGGTCCAGTTCCGCGGACACCCCGGCGTTGATCGCAACATGCTGGAGGAAACACTGGCCAGCATTGATTCCACAGCCACCCAACTGAACCAGTGCAGCGGACGCTTGGGTTACCACCTGCGCGACAATGAATTCCTGATGATTATTCGCAGCCGTTGCACCATTCCAGGTGGGGTGTGTGAATTCGATTTACCCGGTTATCACCGCTGGCAGTCCCGCGCGCCACAGGCACGCCGGGCAGACATTGAGGCATGGTTCGAACCCATGCGTCCCTTGGCCAAAGCGATTGGATTGGTGTTGAAAATATTGCGCCACAGTGGCGAAATGAGCATGGTCACTGCTGAACAGGGCAACTACACCCAGCAAATGAGCGGCAAAACATTTCAGCTGCTTCGGGTTGATTTGCATAGTGAACTGGAAGTGGTGCCAGAATTCAGTGCCAACAAATACATGTTGTGGATTCGCTTTAACATTCCCAATGCCAACGGGGTAAGCAAAAACAACCCTTACCTGGAACCCATCGAATTCAAGATCAGGCTTTGCAATCTGTAAAAACTGGTTTCAAGCCCTGAACCGGCTAAGCATAGCCACACCATGCGCCCCATGTAAACGAGCCTCGTGAAGGTCTGCATTGCCCAACCCGCCAATGGCATAGACCGGCAAACGTGCCTCCAAAGCCATGTCATGAAACTTTTTCCAGCCAATTGCAGCCCGTTCCGGATGTGAAGCAGTTTCCTTGACAGCACCCAACACCGCATAGTCAAGCCCACGTTCAAAAGCGACCGCCAAACTGCTTGTGTTGTGCACGGACGCGCCAACACACAACAGCTCCTTGAACTGACCGGACAATAAATGCGCCTCAGTCAAATGCAGGGGACACGGCAATTCCTCCAAATGACCCTGCAAATGCAGCCACGTTGATGAATTCAGCAACATGGCCTGCCCCGTTTTCTGGCACAAGGCATTGCAATGTTCAAATGCACGAAGCAAAGCCTCGCCTTTCAGGTTCTTTTCCCGAAACTGCACATAGACCCGCGATTCCATGCGTCGCAGAGCCTGCTCCAAACGATTGGCGCAGGCATCGAAACCCGCTTCGTAGTTGCTCAGGGCCATCAAGGCAGGCTGCGCAAGTTTGGGCAACAGGGGTTCGGTGGCAGGCAAGATCGGGAAAAGGCCTGGGTTGCCCACCAGGCTTGACCACATGAAAGCCTGTTGCTCCAGCGGCTTGGGCGTGCCTTCAAAGGCCCACACACGATACAAGTGCAGGCGCACATTGGCATGCTCGTAGTCGTGTTCAATGCGAAACCAGGGGCCACCTTCCGTGGCGGTAATATCAAGCTCTTCTTTCAGTTCGCGAACCAAAGCCTGCCACACGGTTTCATCGGGTTCTACCTTGCCGCCCGGAAATTCCCAGTAACCTGCATAGGGCTTGCCCTCGGGGCGACAACCCCACAACACCTGCCCCGCGGGGTTGAACACTACGGCGACCGCGACATCAATGCGGGGTTTCAAGTTGGCATTCACAGGCCGACTCACAAGCGTTTGGAGCCAGCCCAGTGCTTGGCAAATTGATAAGCCAGGCGGCCACTGCGGCTGCCACGCTCAATGGTCCAGCGCAAAGCAATGTGCCGCGCCTCGTCAGTGTAAGGCATGTTGAAATGCTCCAGCCACACCTGCACAGCAGCCAGGTATTCATCCTGATTGAAGGCGTGGAAAGACACCCACACACCAAAACGGTCGGACAGGGATACCTTTTCTTCAATGCCTTCGGCAGGGCGAATTTCGCCATTGTCCAGATGCTGGGTTTGAAGATTGTCTTTCATCATTTGCGGCAGCAAATGGCGACGATTGGATGTGGCGTAAATCAGTACATTGTCGGATGTGCCTGCGATAGAACCGTCGAGTACGCTTTTCAGCGCCTTGTAGCCGGGCTCGCCCTCCTCGAACGACAGGTCGTCACAGAACACGACAAAGCGTTCCGGGCGGCCATTGACCAAATCAACTACATCTTGCAAAAACAGCAAATCAGATTTGTCTACTTCGATCAGACGCAAACCTTGTGGCGCATAGCGGCTTAACATGGCGCGTACCAAACTGGATTTGCCAGTGCCGCGCGCACCTGTCAACAGCACATTGTTGGCTGGCAGACCTTTCACAAACTGATGGGTATTCTGGTCAACCTTTTGAAGCTGCGGGCCAATGTTTTTCAACACCGCGGCGTCCAGTGACTCAACGGTTTTTACGGGTTCCAGGCGCAACTGGCCAGCACGGTGATGCAAGCGAAATGCCGTGGAGGCATTCCAGTTGTTGGGGGGCCTCATGACACCTTGTTCAAGAGCCTGCGCAATGCGGCCAAGCTGATCCAGAATTGCTTTGCTTTGATCGTGCTGCGTGCTCATTGAGGAATTGCCCGTGCGTTAGCTGCGGTAGTCCGCATTGATGGTTACATATTCGTGCGAAAAATCGGTTGTCCACACTGTGGTGCTTGCAGTGCCACGGCCCAGTTGAACACGCACGGTAATTTCAGCATCGTTCATTACGGCCTGGCCTTGCTCTTCACGGTAATCGGGGTGGCGGCCGCCGTTTTGGGCAACGTACACATCGCCCAAGTGCAGTTGAATCCTGGTTTGATCCAGATCATCTATACCCGCATACCCCACCGCCGCCAGAATACGACCCAGGTTGGGGTCAGAAGCAAAAAAAGCTGTTTTCACCAAAGGCGAATGGCCAATGGCGTAGGCCACTTTCAACGCTTCTTCCTCGGTACCCGCCTGCTCTACTTTCACGGTAATGAATTTGGTGGCCCCTTCGCCATCGCGAACAATCGCTTGGGCCAACTTGATGGACTCGGCCTTCAAGGCTTCGAGCACCGCAGAAGCCTCTGGCTCATCGCCAGTTTGAATGTTCACTGCTTTGCTTTTGCCCGTGGCAATCACCACAAAGCTGTCGTTGGTTGACGTGTCGCCGTCAATGGTAATGCGGTTGAACGACGCATCGGCCATGGTTGTGGTCCACTTTTCCAGCACGGGCTGGGCAATGGCAGCGTCGGTTGCCAGATAACCCAGCATGGTCGCCATGTTCGGGCGAATCATGCCAGCCCCTTTGGAAACCCCGGTGATGGTAATTTCACCAGAACCCACTTTCAACTTGCAACTGCTTGCCTTTGGCAAAGTGTCGGTGGTCATGATGGACGTTGCGGCATCCAGCCAATCGGCTTTTCCCAACCCTGCCACGGCCTGATCAATGCCCAAAAGCAGACGATCCATGGGCAGGTTTTCAAGAATAACGCCAGTTGAAAACACCAGCACCTGTTCAGCCTGCAAGCCCAGCAACTCGGCCACCTTGGCAGTGGTGGCCCGCGCATCGGCCAAGCCACGTTCGCCTGTACCCGCATTGGCGCAACCGGTATTCACTACCAAAGCGCGAATGCCCTTGCCTGCTTTCAAATGGGCCTGGCATACCTGCACTGGCGCCGCACAAAAGCGGTTTTTTGTGAATACGCCTGCCACGCTGCTGCCTTCTGCCACACGCACAACCAACACATCTTTTCGGTTGGGCTTGCGAATTTGGGCCATGGCATAACCCATGTCCAGGCCCGCAACGGGGAACAGCAATTCAGCGGCGGGTACACTCAAATTCACGGGCATGGTGGTTGGCTCCTTGGCGCGTTGACTTCAATACAATCAGGAAATTTTTCCATGGCATTGCTTGTACTTCCTGCCTGAACCGCATGGGCAAGGGTCGTTGCGGCCCACTTTTTCACTGACCCGGCGTGGTACGTTGGCGGGCGCTGCGGTCTCGTGCTCATCGTCCGGCGACGCGTCATCGCTTGTTACTTCGGCGTGCTGATACTGAACCTTGTCCAAATGGGACGAGGCTTGTTGTTCCAACTGCTGCTCGGCCTGCTGCACCTGCTCGGCGGATTGAACACGCACAGTGAGCAGAACTTTGGCCACTTCATCGCGCACACGGTTCAGCAAGGCACCAAACAGTTCAAACGCCTCGCGCTTGTATTCCTGCTTGGGGTTCTTCTGGGCATAACCGCGCAAGTGAATGCCTTGGCGCAGATAATCCAGCGCAGCCAGGTGTTCACGCCAATGGGTATCGATGCTTTGAAGCAGCAGGGTTTTCTCAAACTTGGCAAAGGAGTCCGCACCCACCAATTGCACCTTGGCGTTGTACATCTCATCTGCAATTTGAAGAATGCGCTTCAGGAAGTCTTCATCCGAGCTTTTGGCGTCCTCTTCCAGCCACTTGCGCAAAGGGGCTTCCAGTTGGTACTCGTTCCGCAGTACTGTTTCCAGCCCGTCCAAGTCCCATTGCTCTTCAACGGATTCTTCTGGAATGTACTCGCGGAACACCGCTTCCAAAGCACCGTGGCGCAGGTTGCCAATGGTTTCGCGAATTTCGGCTGATTCCAGAATTTCGTTGCGCTGCGCATAAATGATTTTGCGCTGCTCGTTCGACACGTCGTCGTATTCCAGCAATTGCTTGCGAATGTCGAAGTTGCGGCCTTCCACCTTGCGCTGGGCCGATTCGATTGAGCGGGACACAATGCCGGCTTCAATCGCCTCGCCCTCTGGCAGCTTCAGCCGCTCCATGATGGCGCGCACGCGGTCACCCGCAAAAATGCGCAGCAACTGGTCTTCCATTGACAGGTAGAAACGTGATGAACCTGCATCGCCCTGGCGACCCGCGCGGCCACGCAACTGGTTGTCGATACGTCGGCTTTCGTGGCGTTCGCAACCAATGATGTGCAAGCCACCCGCGGCGAGCACGGTTTCGTTGCGCAACTTCCATTCGGCACGCGCTTTCTCGATCAGGGCAGGCTTGGCAGCCTCGTCAATCTCAGCGTTGTTTTCAATGCCGGCAAGTTCACGATCCAGGTTGCCGCCCAACACAATGTCGGTACCCCGGCCAGCCATGTTGGTGGCAATGGTAATCGCCTTGGGGCGCCCGGCTTGGGCCACAATTTCCGCTTCGCGTTCATGTTGCTTGGCATTCAACACGTTGTGCGGCAGCTTTTCCTTGTCCAGAAAGCTGGCAATCAGTTCGGAATTCTCAATGGATGTGGTGCCCACCAGCACGGGCTGGCCGCGTTCGTAGCAATCACGAATGTCTTCGAGAATTGCGTTGTATTTCTCGCGTGCACTTTTGTAGATTTTGTCTTGTGAGTCTTTTCGCTGGATGGGGCGGTGCGTTGGGATCAGCACTGTTTCCAAACCATAAATAGACTGGAATTCGAACGCCTCGGTGTCGGCAGTACCCGTCATGCCAGACAACTTCCGGTACATGCGGAAGTAGTTCTGGAACGTGATCGAGGCCAGCGTTTGATTCTCGGCCTGAATTCGCGCGCCTTCCTTGGCTTCGACGGCCTGGTGCAAACCATCAGACCACCGGCGACCTGGCATCAGTCGGCCTGTGAATTCGTCTACGATGACCACTTCGCCATTTTGAACCACATAATGCTGATCTTTGTGGAAAAGATTGTGGGCGCGCAAGGCTGCCATCACGTGGTGCATCAGGGAAATATTGGCGGCGTCGTACAGGCTGGCGCCCTCCGGCAACAAGCCCATGTCGCTTAGAATCTGCTCGGCCTTTTCATGGCCGGCTTCGCTCATCTGGATTTGATGGCCTTTTTCATCCACATAGAAGTCGCCTGGAATTTCCTCTTCTCCGGGCTTTTGCTCTTGCTCCATCCGCACCAACTGCTTGGGCAGGCCATCGAGCTTGCGGTACATCTCGGTGTGGTCGTCAGCCTGTCCGGAAATGATCAAGGGCGTTCGCGCCTCGTCGATCAAAATCGAATCCACCTCGTCAACAATCGCGTAATTCAGGCCACGCTGAACGCGCTCGCCCACGCTATAGACCATGTTGTCGCGCAGGTAATCAAAACCAAATTCGTTGTTGGTGCCATAGGTGATGTCGGAAGCATAAGCGGCCTGCTTCTGGTCGTGCGGCATGCGCGACAGGTTACACCCCACACTCAAGCCCAGAAAGCCGTACAGCTTGCCCATCCAAGCTGCATCCCGGGAGGCCAGGTAATCGTTCACCGTGATCACGTGAACCCCCTTGCCTTCCAGCGCGTTCAGGTAGGCGGGCAGCGTGGCCACCAGGGTTTTACCTTCACCGGTACGCATTTCTGAAATTTTGCCTTGGTGCAGGGCCATGCCGCCGATTAACTGCACATCGAAGTGACGCATGCCGAACACCCGCACGCTGGCCTCGCGGACAACGGCGAAGGCCTCGGGCAGCAGATCGTCCAGAGCCTCACCTTTGGCAAGGCGCTCTTTGAATTCAACAGTTTTGGCGCGCAAGGCGTCATCACTCAAAGCCTGAATGGTGGGCTCAAGCGCGTTGATCTGGTTTACGGATTTTCGATAGGTCTTTAGCAACCGGTCATTGCGGCTGCCAAAAAGCTTTTTCAGAGTGTCTGTGATCATAGTGTCGGCTGGTTCGACCCTTTGGGGGCCTGAAAGTCAATCGACCGGGTTTTGGGTCCGGTCGATTCCAAAAACAGCCTAGAAGTTTAGCACGCGAAGCCTAGTCGAGCGGGGGCGCAGCGCTTTCCGAGAATAAGCCGTTCAGTGCCGCAACGGTTGAGGGACCGGGGCGGGGAAGTCCATTCTTCTCAAGAAACTTGTTGGGGTTCTGGGGCACGCCGTTCACACGAACCTCAAAATGGAGGTGCGGGCCTGTAGAACGGCCCGTGCTGCCAACCAGCGCGACTTTCTGTCCAAGCCGTACAATGTCACCCGGCTTTACCAAGAGCTTGGAGGCATGCGCATAACGGGTGGTGGTTTTGTTGTTGTGTTCAATTTCCACCATGTTGCCGTACCCGGGATGCCATTTTGAATCAACAACCACACCAGCGGCTGCCGACAAAATGGGGGTTCCCGAGGGGGCAATGAAGTCAATGCCTTCGTGCGTGGAGCGGCGTCCGGTGAATGGATCTATCCGCATGCCGAAGTTGCTGACTGCGATCGTGTCGCTCAATGGCGATTCGTTGGGAATACTGAGAAACTTGACACGGGCGCTTTGCAAGTCACTGTCAATGATGCTGAACACATCAGCCTGACGCTCTATTTGAGTAGACACCGAGAAAATTGCATTCTTGACTTCCCTGAAATTCAGCGATTTTTCATCTTTCTGCTGCAAACCACCCTGCCCCAATTGCTCAGTCAGGGTAATTTTCGCGTCCATTCCGTTTGACTTGAGCAAACGCACACTGACTGCATCCAGACGGGCCAGCTGTGCACGCATTTCCGCAAGACGTATTGCCATGGCATCCAGCGGGCTGCCGGTTTCGGCGACATTGTGGTGCCTGGCCAACTGCTTGGCGTATACAATGTCTTGAACTACTGGAATTTCTTCACCGTAACGTGCTGCCAGATAAAGACCTGTGGCCGTAAACGATGCAGCAAGCAGAACCAGCAACGCGGCAAACAGCGCGACGTGGCCGCCCTTGATGCTTAAAACAGTGGTGCGAGAAAAAGGGCCCCGCATAAGAATTAATTGCATGTATAACCTCCTCAATCCGCGTAGCGAATCGAATTCACCCGTTTTTTAACGGGTTTTAGTGAGAACACAAGGTGAAACCCAAGCATTCCGCATTATCTCCCTTGGCCAGCTTGATGCAGGAACCTCAAACCAGTTCCTTGATTACCCAAGCGGCTCAGTCTCGCCGCCTGGAAAAGATCATCCACAACTGGCCGTCCTTACGCGGCGTTACATTCAGTGTGGGGCCAATCAAAAAAGACAAACTAAAAATTTTCGTGTCTACCCCGGCGGCGCTGACGCGCCTGAGGCAATCGTTACCCAGCCTGATTCAACATGTTCGAGGCTCGGGCATGAATATAAACGATATTCAGCTACAAATACAAACAAACCCTTTGGTCTCTAAACAACTGGAGCGTCGGCCAAAAAAGGCTTTTTTCTCGGACGCAGCAAAAAAAGCCTGGCTGGATCTGGAAAACCGGCTTGAAGACTCGCCCCTGAAAGAGGCGACCCAAGCCCTGAACAAACACCACAACATCAAGTAACTTACCGACCGGAAACGCCCGAATTGCTACAGGTTTAATACTATTTTACGATCGCACTATTACGCAACCGCCCAATCCGCCCGAAATACTGTAGGCGTTTCCCTGACACTTTCAAAAGTAATAATTTCATACGCGCTTGAATCATTGATCAGCGCCCGAATCAACTGGTTATTAAGGCCGTGACCTGATCGATAGGCCTGATACTCCCCTATGATGGGGTGCCCGATCACATACAGGTCGCCGATGGCATCCAGCACTTTGTGTTTTACAAACTCATCGTCATAGCGCAATCCATCTGAATTAAGGATGCGGTATTCATCCATTACGATGGCATTGTCCAGATTGCCCCCCAAAGCCAAACCCAGATTGCGCAAGGTTTCCACATCTTGCGTAAAGCCAAAGGTGCGGGCCCGCGCGATGTCGCGGATAAAAGAGGTTCGGGAAAAGTCGATTTCCACCATCTGACCGGTTTTGTCGATGGCTGGGTGCCCGAAATCAATTTCGAACGTCAGGCGAAAGCCATCATAAGGCTTCAGGCTGGCGTATTTCAGGCTGGCGCCCTCACCCTCGCGCACCTCAATCAGTTTCTTGACGCGAATAAATTTTTTCAAGGCAGACTGCTCAACCAAACCGGCCTGCTGAATCAAAAACACGAAGGAAATAGCGCTGCCGTCCATGATGGGCACTTCAACGGCAGTCAAATCAATGTAGGCATTGTCCACGCCCAAACCGCACAGTGCAGACATCAAGTGCTCGATGGTGGACACCTTGGCACCGTCTTTTTCTAGTGTGGAGGCCATGCGCGTGTCGCCAATCGCCAGCGCGTTCACAGGGAAGTCCACCGGCTCAGGCAAATCGACGCGCCTGAACACGATGCCTGTGTCAGGAGGCGCAGGGCGAAGTGTCATCGTCACTCGCTTGCCGGAATGCAAGCCAATGCCTGTGGCACTTAACACTTGTTTTAGGGTTCTCTGTTTCAATCAACTTTCCTTGAATTGTCATCGAAGTGTAACCACCCGGACTGTTCAACCCAAGATTTTTCGTGGAGGTCAAACTCCAATAAGGGTCAAAAAGGGGTAAAAATGTCGCAAAATCGCACAATTTACCCGCCTTTTACAGTTAAATTTTAAATCTGGGACAATAATTTCTCTGCAGTGCTGTTCTCAAACACGCCCGGCGCTTCCACATTCAACTGGGTTACAACGCCGTTTTTAACCAGCATTGAATAGCGATTGGAACGCACACCCATGCCTCGGCCAGTCAAATCCAGTTCCATACCAATTTTCTTGGTGAACTCGGCAGAGCCATCGGCCATCATGCGAACCTTGCCTTCGGCGCCCAGGGACTTGCCCCACATGCCCATGACAAACGCATCGTTCACGGAAATACACCAAATTTCATCCACGCCCTTGGCTTTGAACTCATTGAAATGATCAAGAAAGCCAGGCACATGTTTTGCAGAACAGGTGGGGGTGTACGCACCTGGCAGTGCCAGAATTGCAACGGTTTTGCCGGCCAATTCCGTTTCCACCTCAAACTTGTTGGGGCCCAGTGAACAGCCTTCGGTTTCCTCATGAAAGAACTCGAACAAGGTTGCGTTGGGCAGCTTGTCACCAATCTGAATTGTCATTTTACTTCTCCGCTAAAACCTTAAAAATACACCAACACAAGCGCCCTTGGCAGGTCGCGAATTCACAGTCTTCGGCAAAACTGCAAACATCACCCGCAAACCGCCAAGGGTGTTGATAGGACACTCACCCCCCGAGATCGTTCTCGGAAGAGAAATCGCTTGTGTATTGCTTCATGTCAGAAGCAATTAATCCGCCTGACGACGCAAAAACGCGGGAATGTCAAACCGATCCATACCACTGTCCTGCAAAGCTTGAACGCGTGATGCTGCGTTGTCGCGTGGATTGCGGAATACCGCTGGAATGGCATAGTCCGTTTCACCGTGTTGCCCGCCCACTGCATCGAACGTACCGGTGCGTGCCATGGGTTGATACTGCTCAGCCTGCACCAAAGTTGGCTTGGCAGCCTTTCGACCCAAACCGGTGGCGACCACGGTTACCCGCAAGTCGTCGCCCATGGTTTCGTCGTAGGCCGTACCGAAAATCACGGTGGCGTCTTCAGCCGCGTAAGCACGGATGATGTTCATCACTTCTTTGGTTTCCTTCAGCTTCAGGCTCTTGCTTGAAGTGATGTTCACCAATACGCCACGGGCACCTGATAAATCAACACCTTCCAGCAACGGTGATGCAATTGCTTGCTCGGCAGCTTCACGTGCACGCTCGGGGCCGTTGGCAGTGGCTGTGCCCATCATGGCTTTGCCTACCTCTGACATGATTGTTTTCACGTCTTCGAAGTCGACGTTCACATTGCCTTCTACATTGATGATTTCAGCAATACCGGCACAGGCATTGTGCAACACGTCGTCAGCTGCAATAAAGCAGTCTTCCTGGGTTGCATCATCACCGACCACTTCAAGCAGTTTTTCGTTCAACACGATGATCAGTGAATTCACTTTGCTGGACAGTTTTTCCAGGCCTTCTTCAGCAGCCTTGCAACGCTTGGTGCCTTCAAATTCGAAAGGCTTGGTCACCACGGCAACTGTCAAAATACCAAGTTCCTGCGCCACTTCAGCCACCACAGGCGCAGCACCTGTACCTGTGCCGCCACCCATACCTGCCGTAATGAATACCATGTGTGCGCCACGCAGTGCGTCGCGAATGCGATCACGGTCTTCTTCAGCGGCCTGACGGCCTGCTTCGGGCTTGGCTCCCGCGCCCAAGCCGGTTTTACCCAATTGAATGAGCACATTGGCTTTGGTTTTTGCCAAGGCCTGTGCATCGGTGTTGGCACAAATAAATTCGACGTTTTGAACGCCTTGCGCAATCATGTGGGCCACCGCGTTACCGCCTGCGCCGCCTACACCTACAACTTTAATGACAGTCCCCTGGGTTTCTGTCTCGAGAATTTCAAATGACATGGTGTTGCCTCCTATCTAGCAAAAAGTTACATCGCCGAAAAAAACTTGATTTAAAAACTACAATTAAAAATTACCCAAAAACCACTCTTTCATTTTCTGCATGGTTTGCTTCAAACCACCGCCCTGTGAAGCCACCCGGCGACCACGCAAATGCTGTGCACGCGCCTCATGCAGCAAGCCCATCGCAGTGGCAAATCGGGGGGTGCGAACCATGTCCGCCAAACCACCGGTGTAATCGGGCACACCGATGCGCACAGGCTTCATGAAAATATCTTCGCCCAGTTCCGCAATACCTGGCATCAAACTGGTGCCGCCGGTCAATACCACGCCAGACGACAACAATTCTTCGTAACCGGACTCACGCAACACTTGTTGCACCATCAAGAACAACTCTTCAAGGCGAGGCTCGATGACGGCCGCCAGCGCTTGTTTGGACAACGTACGTGGATCACGTTCGCCAATCCCGGGCACGTCGATTTTTGCGTGTGGATCGGCAAGCACTTGCTTGGCCACGCCGTGGCGAATCTTGATTTCTTCCGCATCAGGCGTGGGTGTGCGCAAGGCCATTGCAATGTCGTTGGTAATTTGATCGCCCGCGATTGGGATCACCGCCGTGTGGCGAATTGCGCCACCGGTGAACACCGCGATGTCGGTGGTGCCACCACCAATGTCGATCAGTACCACACCCAATTCTTTTTCGTCTTCGGTCAGCACCGCCATGCTGGAGGCCAAGGGCTGCAGCATCAGGTCTTGCACTTCAAGGCCACAACGGCGCACACATTTCACGATGTTCTGCGCAGCGGAAACTGCACCAGTGACGATGTGCACACGGGTTTCCAAACGCACGCCGCTCATGCCCAGTGGTTCACGCACGTCTTCCTGACCATCTACAATAAATTCCTGCGGCAGCACATGCAGAATTTGTTGGTCGGTTGGAATGTTCACTGCCTTCGCTGTTTCAATGACGCGGGCTACATCGGCCTGCGTGACTTCACGCTCCTTGATGGCCACCATGCCTGAGGAGTTGAAGCTGCGAATGTGGCTGCCCGCAATGCCGGTCAATACTGTTTTAATTTTGCAGTCGGCCATCAATTCAGCTTCTTCCAAGGCCTGTTGAATGGAGTGCACGGTGGACTCAATGTTGACCACCACCCCTTTTTTTAATCCACGCGATTCATGTTGCGCAACACCAATGACCTCGAAGCGGCCATCTGGCAGCAATTCCGCGACCATGGCCACAACTTTCGCAGTGCCAATGTCCAGCCCAACAATCAAATCTTTCGGCTCTTTGTTCATGGTGCCCAGTTTCAATATTTCAAATTCAGTTCAATTTCACGCTTGAAGCACCAGCGGGTTTCGACACCGCCAAACGCTCGCCCTTTACTGCCACACCCCGCGGATAGCGCAGGTCAATTCTTTCCACTGCGGCCATCACCTGGCTTGTAATTTTTGGATAAACCGCCAGTAGTCGATCCATCTTTTGTTCAATGCTGAAATTCTCTTGTTCCCGACCCAGCTCAATGGTGATGCCGGTGTCGGTTTCTATTGACCACGCGTAACGATCAGACAACTTCACTCGCGAAGGCCACATGCCCAGCGTTTTCAACTTCTCAATGCTGGACACATACATTTTCGAGACCAGCAATTCACTGCCGGCCGGTCCATTCAGAACCGCCAGTTGCTGGTCCTCAGCCACCTCAGCGAGGTTGGCGGAAAAAACTTCCCCGAAAGTATTCACCAAACGGGTTTCGCCCCACAGGGCCAAGGGTGTGTGCCCTTGAATATTGATTTTCAAGCCGCTGGGCCATGTGCGCTGCACCACCGCCTTGCGAACCCATGGCTGCGCTTCGACCTGTTCACGCACTTTCTGCAAATTGGCTGAAAAAAATGTGCCTTCAATTTTTGGCAACACATTGGCTTTGAAACCGATCAGGTTCACGCGATCCACATCGCCCACCAACTCTACTCGTTTAAGTTCAAACACCGGGCGCTGGATCAACCACTGCACGCACGCATAGCCCAACAGCACCAGAGCCAGCGCTGAAAACAGCCCGGCAATAATGCTCATCAACTTGTCGTCGTTCCAGATGGCGCCCAGCATTTAATATGTTCCCTCCACATTCAAACCCGATGCTTTCAAACGTGCGCTGGCAGCAATCTGCATTACCAGGTCATCGTATTCAACGCCGCTGGCTCGCGCACTCATGGGCACCAGCGAATGGTCGGTCATGCCCGGGGATGTATTCATTTCCAGCAACCAGGGTTTGCCACCCGCATCAACCAACACGTCGGCACGGCCCCAGCCTGCACAACCCAGCACTTGGTAAGCCTTCACACACAGCGCCTGCACTTGTGCTTCAAAACCAGTGTCCAAACCGCTTGGGCAGAAGTATTTGGTTTCGTTGCCAATGTATTTGTTGTGGTAATCGTAATTGCCGTCGGGTGCCTGAATGCGGATCACTGGCAGCGCGTATGCGCCTGCACCCTCGCCCATCACAGGCACGGTCAATTCCTGTCCGTTGACAAACTTTTCCGCCAACACATTGGGGTCGTATTTGTAAGCCAAATCAAATGCTGCTTGCAATTGGTCTGCCGTTTTTACTTTGGTCAAACCCAGGGTCGATCCTTCCTGAGCGGGCTTCACAATCAGTGGCAATTCCAAACGCTGCACCACTTCATTCACATTGAAGCCAGGCTCAAGACGAACATAGTCAGGTGTGGCCAAGCCCTGGCTTATCCACGCGGCTTTGGTCAGAATTTTGTCCATGGCAAGCGCAGAGGCCGTTACACCGCTGCCGGTGTAGGGAATGTTTAACCACTCCAGCACACCTTGAATGGTGCCGTCCTCACCGAAGCGGCCGTGCAGGGAAATTACAGCGCGGTCAAAGCCACCCTGCGCTAGCTCGACCATGCTGCGTTCAGCAGGGTCAAAGCCATGTGCATCCACACCATTGCGCTTCAATGCGGCCAATACCATGCTGCCCGATTTCAATGACACTTCCCGCTCTGCGGATCGGCCACCAAACAGCACCACCACTTTGCCCAGGCTTTTTGCATCAATACGGCTGGTCATGGCTTGGCTCCTTGCTCACTGGCAACCAAACGGCTGGGTAACGCGCCGATCGAACCGGCACCCATGGTGATCACCAAATCGCCGTCGCGGGCAATGTTCAAAATCGTACTTTCCATCTCATTCATGTCTTCTACAAAAACAGGTTCAGTTCGTCCGGCGACGCGCACGGCGCGCGCCAGTGAACGGCCATCTGCGGCAACAATGTGTGCTTCGCCGGCGGAATACACTTCCGACAAAATAACCAGGTCGGGTGTGCCCAGCACTTTTACAAAATCTTCGAAACAATCGCGGGTGCGGGTGTAGCGGTGTGGCTGAAAGGCCAGTACCAAACGTTTGTCGGGGTATGCGCCCCGCGCGGCCGCGAGTGTAGCAGCCATTTCAACAGGGTGATGACCATAGTCATCGACCACCAGGAAGTGGCCTCCCTCTTTGGCGGCCACTTCGCCATAATGCTGGAAGCGGCGACCCACACCATTGAACTTCTCAAGCGCCTTGACGATTGCGTCGTCTGCTACGCCAAGTTCTGTGGCCACCGCAATGGCTGCCAATGAATTGCACACGTTGTGATCGCCGGGCAGGTTCAGGGTGATGTCGAGCGGTGCTTCATCTTCTCGCAGCACGGTGAACTTCATTTGCCCTTGGCAGGCTTGAACATTCACGGCGCGAATCTGCGCTTGTTCTGACAAGCCATAAGTAACTATGGTCTTTGACACAAACGGCATGATTTCACGCACGCAGGGGTCGTCTACACACACAGCGGCAACACCATAAAAAGGCAGTCGCTGCGTGAACTCGACGAAAGCCTGCTTCAATCGTGCGAAGTCGTGCCCGTAGGTTTCCATGTGGTCGGCATCTATGTTGGTGATCACCGCAATCACTGGCATCAGGTTCAAAAATGAGGCGTCCGATTCATCGGCCTCAACCACCATGAATTCGCCTGTGCCCAACTTGGCATTCGCCCCGGCGGAATTCAAGCGACCGCCGATCACGAAGGTGGGGTCAAGCTTGCCTTCTGCCAAAATGCTGGCCACTAAACTGGTGGTGGTGGTTTTACCGTGCGTGCCAGCCACTGCAATGCCCTGCTTCAAACGCATCAGCTCAGCCAGCATGACGGCACGAGGCACAACAGGCACACGGGCCGCGCGTGCAGCCAGAACTTCGGGGTTGCTTCCACCCACTGCGGTGGAAGTCACCACGGCATCGGCACCTGCAATGTTTGAACGCTCATGCCCGGTAAATACTGTGGCGCCCAATTTGGCCAGGCGCTGGGTCACGGCGGAGTCAGACAAATCAGACCCACTGACCTTGTACCCCAGGTTGATCAATACCTCGGCGATTCCGCTCATGCCGGAACCACCGATACCAACAAAGTGCACATGTTTGACTTTGTGTTTCATGCCTTCGCAACCTGTTCAATGTGATCCGCCACTTCCTGCGTGGCTTGTGGTTTGGCCAATGCCCTTGCTCGCACCGCTTGTGCCACGCAGACATCCCTGTTCATGTTTTGCAGCCAATTGGCCAGCCACGCCGCATCCAGTTCATTTTGCTGACGCAGCCAGGCGGCGTTTTCCTTGACCAGAAACTCAGCGTTGTGGGTTTGGTGGTCATCTACTGCATGGGGAAACGGTACAAACAACGCAGCCACACCAATGGCGGCCACTTCAGCAACTGTCATTGCCCCTGCCCGGCAAATCACCAGATCGGCTTGCGCCATCGCGCCCGCAACGTCGTGAATAAAAGCCACCTGCTGGGCATGCACGCCCGCTTTTTCATAGTTGTCGCGCAACACAGGCAAATTTTTCTCGCCGGCTTGATGAAGCACCTCGGGGCGCTGCGCCGTATCCAGTTGGCTCAGTGCCTTGGGCACTACATCGTTCAAGGCTTGGGCACCCAGGCTTCCGCCCAGCACCAACAACTTCAATGGCCCAGTTCTGCCAGCGAACCGATCGGCGGGTTCTGCCTGGCTATAAATCATTTCCCGAACCGGATTGCCCACCCAACTTGAATTCGGCAAGGCATATGGAAACGCAACGAGATTTCTGTTGGCCAGCTTCGCCAGCACCTTGTTCGTCAACCCGGCGATCGAGTTCTGTTCATGCACCACCAATGGAATGTTCAGCAAGCTTGCCATCATGCCCAAGGGAAAAGCCACATAACCGCCCATGCCCAGTACCACTGCCGGTTTGGTGCGGCGAAGAATCTGAATGGATGTCCAAAACGCGCGCAACAACCTCAGGGGCATAAAAATTTGTTGCAACAAGCCTTTTCCACGAAATCCGGAAAACACCAGGGTATTCAACTCAATGCCATTGGTTGGCACCAGGCGGCCTTCCATCGCTTCAGGATTGCCAGCCCACTGAACTTGCCAGCCACGCGCTTTCAGCTCAGAAGCAACACTCAACCCCGGGAAAATATGGCCACCGGTTCCACCGGCAACAATCAATGCAAGTCGCTGCGCTTTGCTCATGCAGCACCTCCACGCATCATGGTTCTGTTCTCAAAATCAATTCGCACCACCAGGGCCAGCGCTGCACAGGTCACCAAAATTGCGGAACCGCCATAGCTCATCAATGGCAGGGTTAAACCCTTGGTGGGCAGCACACCCAGATTCACGCCCATGTTGATGAAGCACTGCACCGCAATCCAGATGCCCACACCCTTGGCCACCAAGCCAGAGAAAGTGCGTTCCAACGCAATCGCTTGCGAACCCACAGCAAAGCATCGCTTCACGATGAATACGAACAACAGGATGACAACGGTGACCCCCACAAAGCCCAGTTCTTCGCCAATAACGGCCAACAAAAAGTCGGTGTGCGCTTCCGGCAGGTAATGCAGCTTTTCCACGCTGCCACCCAGACCAACGCCCAGCACCTCACCCCGACCAAATGCAATCAGCGAATGTGAAAGCTGATAAGCCTTGTTCAAGGCGTTGTCGCCCCCCCAAGGGTCAAGGTAGGCAAGCAAACGAGCCCTGCGGTAATCACTGAATACAATCAACAAGGCAAATGCGGCGCTAAGTGCAAACAACACACCAAAGAACACGCGCGCGTTGATGCCACCCAAAAACAGGATGCCGAATACAACCGTGACGATCACGATGAATGCTCCCATGTCGGGTTCCAGCAGCAACAACATGCCCACCAAAAACATGGCCATGAACATCGGAAACAACACCTTGCCAAAACGCTGCATGTAGGCTTGCTTGCGCACGGTGTAATCGGCTGCGTAAATAATCGCGCACATTTTCATCAACTCAGACGGCTGAATATTCAACACATACAGCGACAACCAGCGGCGCGCACCGTTCACCTCTTTGCCTATGCCGGGAATCAACACAAGAATCAACAAGACGATGCAGCAAATAAACACAAGAGGGGCCAGTTCCTGCCATGTTTTCATGGGAATTTGAAACACGCAGAATGCGGCCGCAAATGCCACGACAATAGACACGGCATGACGCACCAAAAAGTGGGTGGTTTGGTAGTTGGCGTATTTGACCGAATCCGGCAGGGCCACAGTGGCGGAATACACCATGACCAAACCCAGAAACAACAAGGCCAGCACCGCCCAGATCAATCCTTGATCAATCGATTGCGCCACTGTACTGGTGCGCTTTACACCGTACATGGACGACGACAAACCACCGCCCGTCGCTGTCGCGGGAATCAGGCTTTTAAACTGCATGTTGTTCTGGTCTTTTTTAGCCCACTTACCTAGCATGGCTGCCCCCTCTCGGCCGCAAGGGCGCGAACGGCATCCACAAACACCTCTGCGCGGTGCACATAGTTTTTAAACATGTCCAGGCTGGCACAAGCAGGGCTTAACAGCACGCAATCGCCTGCGCTTGCCTTGCCTGCCGCCACACCCACCGCCTGTTCCAGACTGTTTGCTTTCACACAAGGAACTTGAGTGGCCTGGAGCGTCTCCATGAGGGTGTCGGCATCCTTGCCAATCAGCACTACACATTTGCAATAATTGGCAACAGGCTCAACCAAGGGTGAGAAATCCTGCCCTTTGCCTTCCCCGCCCGCAATCAGCACGGTGGGCTTGGCCAAACCATTCAGGGCCGCAACAGTAGCGCCAACATTGGTGCCTTTGCTGTCGTCGAAATAATCAACACCGTCTATTTGAACCACATGTTGAACCCGGTGTGGCTCGCCCTGGTAGCTGCGAAGGCCGTGCAGCAATTTCGCCATGGGCATTCCCAGGCCCTGACAAATGGCGAGGGCGGCCAGCGCATTGGATGCATTGTGCAGCCCCACCACTTGAAGGGCCTCGATCGGCATCAACAGCTTCTGGCTCAACTCAATCTCTTCCTGCTTTCTGCGCCGTGGAGAAACAGAGGCCTCCTGATCGCCAACCAGCTGGGTCAGCCACAACATACCGCCCTCGCGCACCAAACCAAAATCATTGGCATGCACCGGTGCGCTAACGCCAAACGTCAACACAGTTGAACCAGCAGGCAATGGTGCATCGGCCACCAAGGCATCGTCGCGGTTCAGCACGCACACGGTATTTCCGGAAAAAATCCGGAACTTGTCCTGCGCGTACGCTTGAAGGTCAGGATGCCAATCCAGATGATCCTGTGTAATGTTCAACACCGTGGATGCATCAAACTTCAAGCGCTTGGTCCAGTGCAACTGAAAACTGGAAAGCTCCAGCACCCACAGGTCAGGCAAGTCACCTGCATCAAGTTGTTCCCGCAATGCGTCCATTGCCGCCGGGCTTATATTGCCCGCCGCTACGACATTCTTGCCCGCAAACTGGGCGAGGCACTCCACCATCCGCGTGGTGGTGGTTTTTCCATTCGTGCCTGTAATGCCGACCACTTGTGGTTGATAACCCCGATCCCGGGCCAGCTCGCTTAGCGCATCGGCGAACAGATCCAGTTCAGAATCCACTTCGGTGCCATACTGCCCGGCCTGATGCAACACCTCGATCATCAATGGGTGCGAAGGCGGCAAACCAGGCGACACCACAACGCGCTGGAAGTCCCAGTGCAGGTCGCTCACCGAGTTCACCAAACGGATATCCGGCTGAACAGCCATCAATTCCTGTAAACCGGGGGGCATTGCGCGTGTATCAATCACGGTCAAGCGGGCACCCTGCGCAAGCGCCCAGCGCGCGCAGGCCAAGCCCGACTCGCCAAGCCCGACTTGCAACACCGATTGATCACGAAGCGAATTCATCATTAAATTAGTTTCAACGCAGTTTTAAAGTAGACAAACCAATCAACACCAAAATCATGGTGATAATCCAGAAACGGACCACCACCTGTGTTTCCTTCCAGCCACTCAATTCATAGTGGTGGTGCAAAGGGGCCATACGAAACACCCGCTTTCCACCGCTGTATTTGAAATACAGCACCTGAATCATCACCGACAGTGTTTCAGCCACAAACACCCCGCCCATGATGAACAGCACCACTTCCTGCCGAACAATCACCGCCACTGTGCCCAGCGCACCGCCCAAGGCCAATGCACCCACATCACCCATGAATACTTGTGCCGGGTACGCATTGAACCAAAGGAAAGCCAAGCCGGCGCCAGCAATGGCAGCGAGAAAAACAGCCAGTTCGCCTGCACCCGGAATGTAGGGTAGCAACAAGTACTTGGAATACACCGCGTTGCCTGCCACATACGCAAAAATAGCCAGTGCGGAAGCAACCATCACCGTGGGCATGATGGCCAACCCGTCCAGCCCATCGGTCAAATTCACCGCGTTGCTGGTGCCCACAATCACGAAGTAGGTCAAGGCAATAAAGCCCCACACACCCAAGGGATAACTGATGGATTTGAAAAACGGAACAATCAGGTCTGCATTGTTGGGCAAGTGCATTGAAAACCCGCTTTCAACCCACGCTACAAAAATATCCAGCACCTCTTGTCCACTTTGTGCAGAAACGGCAAATGCCAGATAAAACGCGCAAATCAAACCCACCACGCTTTGCCAAAAATATTTCCACTTGGCCGACAAGCCCTTCGGGTTGCGATAAACCACCTTGCGGTAATCATCGACCCAGCCAATCCAGCCAAAACCGAATGTGACCAGCATCACCACCCACACGAAGCGGTTGGACAAATCCGCCCACAACAAGGTAGAAATGCCGATGCCGATCAACACCAGTGCACCACCCATGGTGGGTGTTCCAGCCTTGGCCAAATGGGTTTGTGGGCCATCATCCCGAACTGATTGACCAATTTTGTACTGGGTCAGCTTTCGGATTACCATCGGGCCCGCAACCAAGCCCACCAACAAAGCAGTTGCGCAGGCCAGCACCGCGCGCAAGGTCAGGTAATTGAATACGCCGAAGGCGCGAATGTCTTGTGCCAGCCACTGCGCGAGTTCAAGAAGCATGTGTTGCTCCCCCTTGGTGGTGTTGAACAATTGCCTGAACCACGCGCTCCATTTTCATGAAACGGGATCCCTTGACCAACACTGACCATTGGCCTTGCTTTGTTGTGTTCATGGTGTTGTCTATTAATGTGTCAATGTTCTTGAAATGCGTTGCGCCTTCGCCGAAGGCGCGAACCGTGTGTTCCGTGGCGTCACCAAGGGTGTACAACAACTTCACACCCACCTGCCTGGCAAACAGCCCAACCTCGGCGTGGTATTCATCAGACTGGTCACCCACCTCGCCCATGTCGCCCAACACCAGCAAGGTGCCACCCGCCTGTGTAGCCAACACCTTGCTAGCCGCATTCACTGAATCGGGGTTGGCGTTATAAGTGTCGTTGATCAACAGAAGAGAAGGCGTATGCAAGGCGATTTGCAAGCGTCCACTGACGGGCTGAAAACTGTCCAGCCCTGCCTGGATGGACTGCAACGAACAGCCCACCGCATGTGCAGCCGCAGCGGCACCGGCTGCGTTGGCGTAATTGTGTTCACCCAAAAACGCTGGCTTTAATTCAATGGCAGCACTGGGCGTTTTCAATATGGCGCTGCCCATGTGTTTGGCTTGCGCCACGGGAAACATTTCAAAATCCGCATCAGGACCAAAACGCAATGCACGCTGGCCCGTTGACTGGGCTTGCCAATAGAGTTCAAATTCAACAGATGCCGGGTAAACCGCAACACCATCAGCAGACAAGTGGGCAAAGGCACTGCCATTTTCCTGCGCCACCGCCAGCACGGTTTTCATAAACTCTTGGTGCTCGCGCTGTGCATTGGTCAACAACACCACATCGGGACTCACCAAGCCTGCCAGGTAATCAATTTCACCCAGGTGATTCATGCCCATTTCAATCACGGCCACTTGATGAATATCGCGCAGCCTGAACAGTGTTTGGGGCACGCCGATGTCATTGTTCAAATTGCCAGCGGTCACCAACACCTTGTCGCCTCCAAAGTGCGTTTTGCAAATACTGCCCAGCATTTCTTTGCTGGTGGTTTTGCCATTGCTGCCAACCACAGCCAATACTTTTAAATCGAAACGCGCCCGCCAGGCCTTGGCCAAAACACCCAGCGCAAGGCGCGTGTCCTTGACCACAAACTGCGCAACGGGCAAGTCCAGAATTCGGTCTGTCACCAATGCGGATGCACCAGAATTGCAAACCTGTTCCGCGAAATCATGTGCATCAAACCGTTCGCCGATCAGGCACACAAAAAGATCGCCCTTGCTCACCTGTCGACTGTCTGTTTGAACCAAACGAACATCGCCATTGACCACGGGTGCGGCCTGAACCAGTTCCGCGCTCAAGGCTTTTGCGACATCGTGCAAGGGCCAGTTCATGTCAAGCATGCGCACCCCGCCTGGCCAGAAAAGATTGTGCACACTGCGCATCTGAATGCGGAATCACTTGGGTTCCAACGGTCTGCGTGTCTTCATGCCCTTTGCCGGCCAACAACACCACATCCCGATCCTCAGCGCTACAAACTGCAATTTCAATGGCAGTTACTCGGTCCACTTCAATCCTGACTTTCTCCTCCAGGCGCGCATCCACACCCGAACGAATTTCGTCGACAATGGCCTGCGGTGATTCGCTTCGAGGATTGTCAGAGGTGATCAACACCACATCTGCATGTTCTGCGGCGATCGCACCCATCAACGGGCGCTTGCTGCGATCTCGATCGCCACCACAACCAAACACCACCCACAATTTACCCTTTCGTTTTTCTGCAAAGGGTCGAAGTGTTTGCAACGCCTTTTCCAGGGCATCGGGGGTGTGCGCATAATCAACAATCACGGCGGGCTTATCGCCAATTGGCTGCATGCGACCCGGTGGCGGTGTCACACTGGAAAGCGCGGGCAGTATGTTGCGAGCCTCGTGCCCCAACTGTTTCAACACAGCGAAAACCAGCGCCATGTTGTCGGCATTGAAATCACCAATGACAGTTGTTTCAAATTGTGTCAGCGCATCGTCAATTTTCAGCTGTATCCGCTGACCATTCTCAAGATGGGCAACATCAAGCAGTTGGCAATCTGCGCCGTGTGAACGCCCCACCGAGACACATTCAACATTGCGGCTTTTCACCAAAGCCTGAAATTCAAGCCCGAAGGCATCGTCCACATTCACCACAGCCGATCGCAAGGTTGGCCAGCTTGCCAGTATCAGCTTTGACCGGGCGTAGGCCGCCATGTCGCCGTGATAGTCCAGGTGGTCTTGAGACAAATTGGTGTACGCGGCCACGTCAATACTGACACAAGCCAGTCGGCGTTGTTCCAGGCCAATGGAAGAAGCCTCCAGGCACACGGTGTCAAATTGTGCCTGACGCAATTCATGCAAAATGTGATGCACGCCGACCACGTCTGGCGTGGTCAAACCGGTGTGTGCTTTCAGGTCGTCAGGTGCGCCAAACCCCAGCGTGCCGATTACCGCCGCCTTCCTGCCCAAGGCATTCAAGGCCTGCGCCAACCAGCGTGTTACCGTGGTTTTTCCGTTCGTGCCGGTCACGGCAATCACGGTCATCGCATCGCTCGGTGTTTCGTAATAACCAAACGCAAGCTCGGCCAACATGGTTTTCAAATTCAGCACGGGCACTACACTTGCGCTTTGATAGGCGCGTTGGTCATCGTAATCCACCAACACCAATCCGCAGCGTTGCTCACGCAACAAATCATCGGCCAGCTTTCTCGGATCAAACTTTTCACCAGGCACAGCAAGAAACACATCTTGCGGCCCTGTGAGGCGGCGGTGATCAGTCACCAACCCGGAGCAATCGGCATAAAAGCCGCGCTCATGCAATTCCGCCAACACTTCCGTCACCGAATGCAGGTAGGCGCTGATCATAGTCTGCTCCCTGCGGGAGCAGACACGTACTTGCGCAACTGCTCAGTGGATTCAATCCCATCCGGCTGCACATTCAAGCGGGTCAGCACACTTTTTGTAATCACCGAGAAAATCGGGGCCGCCACCAGGCCACCGTAGTACAAACCATTTTTAGGCTCATCCACCATGATCGCCACAATCACGCGCGGATCAGAAACCGGGGCCAAACCCACATACGACGACACATATTTGTTGATGTACTTGCCACCTTCCTGCTTGTGCGCCGTGCCGGTTTTGCCCGCAACACGGTAGCCTTGAACCTGTGCCTTTGGTGCAGTGCCCTCGGGCCCGGAGGCCAACTCGAGCATGTTTAACATGCTGTCAGCCACCTTGGGACCGACCACTTGATGCGACACAAGCGGGTCTAGCGGTCCGCGCTTGATCAGCGACGCCGGAATGAATCGCCCCTTGTTCGCAAAGATGGTGTAGGACTGCGCCAACTGGATCAACGAAACTGAGATCCCATGCCCATAAGACATGGTGGCTTGCTCAATCGGCCGCCATTTGTTCCACGGCCGAACGCGACCTGCAACAGACCCCGGAAATGCGATTGACGGGGTTTGGCCAAAGCCCAGCAGGTTAAAGAAATCCCACAGATCTTTTCGTTCCAGATCCAGAACGATTTTGGATGTGCCCACGTTGCTGGATTTTTGAATGATTTCTTCGACCGTCATCACGCCATGCGGCTTGGTGTCGTGAATGGTGGCCGGGCCAATCGACAAACGACCATTGCCGGTATCAATTTTTGTGCTGGCTTTTACCTTGCCTTGTTCCATCGCCAAGGCCACACCAAAAGGCTTCAAGGTTGAACCAGGTTCAAACATGTCCGTGAACACACGATTGCGAAGCTTTTCACCATGCAATTGACCCCGGTTATTTGGGTCGTAAGTAGGAATGTTGGCCATGGCCAGCAATTCGCCTGTTTTCGCATCCAGCACCACCGCAGCAGCGGCCTTCGCCTTGTGAAACTCCACCGCTTTTTTCAATTCTGACAACACGATGTACTGCACATCGGCATCGACAGACAACACCAGATCATGCCCATTGACAGGGGGACGCAGCTCACGAATGTCTTCAATCACATTTCCCAAGCGGTCACGAATCACGTTGCGCTCACCATCTTCGCCGGTCAGGCGCTGGTTGAACGCCAACTCAACACCTTCCTGGCCTTTGTCCTCAATGCTGGTAAAGCCCACCAAATGCGCCATGGTCTCGCCTTGCGGGTAGTAGCGCTTACTCTCGGTCACAAAACCCAAACCGGGAATTTTCAGCGCCTTCGCCTTGGCTGCAACATCGGAATCCACCTGCCGGTCCAGGTACACAAACGCACGCTTGCTGTCAGTCCGCATTTGCTTGATCATGCGCTCGGGCTTCAAGCCCAGCACTGCTGCCAACTTGCGCAAATCGTCATCTTTGGCATCCACAATTCGACGCCCGTCGTACCACACGGCCTGCGCAGGCACACTTTGCGCCAGCACCACCATATTCCTGTCCAGCAAACTTCCACGGCTTGCCTGCAATGGCAATGTGCGCTCCAGTCGCTTTGCACCCTGCTCCTGCAAAAAGTCATTCGAAATAATCTGCAGGTAAGCAGCGCGCGCAATCAAGCCACCGAAGGCCAGAAAAATACACACCAAAACAAAACGCGACCGCCAGGCTGGCAATCGCATTTCCAACAATTCTGATCCACCAAACCGAACGGCTTTACTCACGCTGAAAGCCTCCGTCCAAAGGCATGAACACCACCGACCCCGGGGCAGGGGGGCTCATGTCAAGTTTCGTTCGGGCAACTTCGTCCACCCGCTCACCTTTGGCCAATGCCACCTGCTGCAACTGCAAACGGGTGAATGCCACTTCAATCTGCTGCTCGGCCTGTTGCTCTTGGCCAAGCGCAACAAACAAGGTGCGCGCTTCATGCTGTTGCTCAACAACCAACATGGCACAAAAAATAACCAAGGCCAACAGCAAGATATTCAAGCGCCCCATGCACCCTCCCTACCTTGCAGCTCGGCCAGTTTTTCAGCCACCCGCAAAACCGATGAACGGGAGCGCGGGTTCAATTCGCACTCTTCCTTGCTTGGCTTGATTCGCTCCAGCTTTCTCATCAACGGCGTGGGCTCAGGCAGCGGCAACTTGCGCAAGCGCGCATCCTGCTGAGACTTCGGATTGGCCAGTTTTTCAATGAACTGCTTGGTAATTCTGTCTTCAAGTGAATGGAAACTGATCACAGCCAGCCGCCCACCTACTTTCAAGCGCTTGAAAGCAGCCGTTAAACCTTGTTCGAGCTGCGCAAGCTCCTGGTTGACGTGAATCCGTAAAGCCTGAAAGGTGCGCGTTGCAGGGTCCTGGCCCGGCTCCCGCGTGCGAACTGCCCCTGCCACGATCTGGGCAAGGTCGAGTGTTGTAGTGATCGGCCGCTGCGTGCGGCGAGCAACAATCGCTGTTGCAATCTGAACAGCAAACCGTTCTTCCCCATAATTTTTTATCACCTCTTTGATTTCCCGAACATCTGCCCGGGCAAGAAAATCGGCCGCTGACTCTCCAGCCTGCGGATCCATGCGCATGTCCAAAGGACCATCCCTGCGGAAACTAAACCCCCGCTCGGCCTGATCGATTTGGGGTGACGAAACACCGATGTCCATCAGAACACCATCCACCTGGTCAATACCCAGCGAATCAAGCGCTGACTCAAGATCAGCGAACGCACTGCGAATACCTTTAAAACGGGGATCAATGATTTCGTTCATGGCTTGCACCGCCTGCGGATCCCGATCCAGCGCAACAAGGCGCCCCTGAGCAGACAAGCCGGCAAGCAATGCGCGGCTGTGACCGCCGCGACCAAATGTGCAGTCCAGATAGACCCCGTCGGGTTTGTGCAACAGGGCGTCAACCGTGGACTGAAGAAGCACGGGGATGTGTTCATTGATACTCACCTTCAGAAACTGAATTCGTTCAGTGATTCAGGCATGCCAGCAGCAATTGCCTTTTCTTCTTCCACCTTCAACAAAGTGGAGTCCCACACCTCGAAATGACTACCCATACCAAGCAACATGACTTCCTTGCTCAGCGATGCGGCCTCACGCAATTCTGGCGAGACCAAAATACGGCCCGCAGAATCAATTTCCACATCGGTTGCAAAGCCAAGAAAAATTCGCTGCCAAGGGCGGGCAGACATGGGCCAGGCGGCAATTTTCTCGCGATGCTGCTCCCAAATGGGACGCGGAAACATCAGCAAACAGCCGTTGGGGTGTTTTGTAAGCGTCAAGGCTCCCTCGCACTGCGTTTGCAGCGCATCACGATGCTTCTGCGGCACATTCATGCGCCCCTTTGCATCCATTGATAAGGAAGAACTACCTTGATACACGTGAATTAATTTCCCACAAAATCACACAAATCCCCACGAATCACCACTTTACGCATTATGAAATAGGTGGTCAAGCAATTCCCGCGAGAAAACGCTTTACAACCAAGGACTTAGAGGGATTTTCCAGAAAACAATTTGAAAAAAACAATTGAAAAATAAGGATATAAAGACAACACTGAAAGTAATGTCTTAAGAAGATTTGCAAGGGGGTTAAATTGAATCGGGGGGATACGGAAAGTGCGCCTGTAAGCCGGATTCTGTTCAATGGCCTTGCGGCCAAAGTGACAATCATTCCTCTAGGCTGAAAATTACTCTTCAGCTCAAGCCACCTACCCGCGCGCTCGGGGAGCGCCGTTGACGCTTAAAGCGCCTGCGCGCCTATTTGGTGTTGCTCCAAGTGGGGTTTACCTAGCCAGCCTTGTCGCCAAGTCTGCGGGGGTCTCTTACACCTCCGGTTCGCCCTTGCCTGTGAAAGTTTCCTTTCCATCGGCGGTGTGTTTTCTGTTGCACTTTCCGTCGCCTTCAGTCTTGTTGCCAAAACCTTATAACGCCTGGTCGTTAACCAGCACCGTGCTCACTGGAGTCCGGACTTTCCTCTCCCTGAAATTCAGGCAGCGACTGTCCGGCGCACTTTCCGCTGCACAGTGTAGACCCATCCCACACAAATGCCAATCTTTCATGCGACGAAGCATTGCGTCTTGTTGGCTTTGCGCGATACACCGATGTGTCGCTGTAGAAGCCTGTGGCGTTCGATTCATCAAACCACCCTGGCACGCCCATCACCGGCATCGGGCTGAAATTACCGGAACCCCGAATCTCCCCGATCAGCTTCAGCATCAGAGCCTGCAACTCATTCGAACCCAAATCAAGACAGGGCACCAGCACAGGAACAACTTTCGCGCACAAGCCCTTGTGCGGCGTGTGCATGGAATCCAGCAAACCATGCCCCACAATCAACACCCGCGCACACTCAGCCCAAGCGGAACGTTTTTTTACAAACAGGGTTTGCCAGTCGTGATTCAACAAAGCCGAAACCAGATCGGCGTCTGTGGTCAACAACACGGCACCACTTTCATCAAACAGGGTAAGGGCATCACGAAAACGGCTTCTACCGTTCGACGACTGCGCCATCGAACTTTCGGAATCCACAATGTGATGCGCATTGATTTGCTGCTTGGTTTGAGGAAAATGCAACCACACCAAACCGTTGTACCAGTCGTGCGCAAGGTCGCGTGTGGGAATTTCACCAGAATGCACCTGGCGCTCATAGTCAAGCGCACCAAGCGTATCGCTTGAAGCAATGAATTCAGGAATATACACACCTGCGTTTGAACGCGCCTGATTCAATCGATACGCAACACCACCTGCGACCAGATCCGCTGATTCAAACCGTGCCCAATCCCCACCGTAGGGCCAAAGCCAAGGCAGCAACATGCCACTCAAACCAGGCGAGTCACGGTCCAGTCCAGCGTCTCGCCGGCGCGAAGCGGCACGATGCCGCTCTCTGTCACGAAGGGCAAACTCGTGGGCACCTCGAACTTCTTGCGCTGCATGACAAAAGCGCCTTCATTGACCGGCAAGCCATAAAAAGCCGGGCCATTCAAACTGCAGAACTGTTCAAACAAAGAAACATCGTTCAATGCACCAACCTGCTCAAATGCCTCGGCGTACATCGCCATCGCATACGGAGCGGAATAACAACCCGCGCAACCACACGACATTTCCTTCAAGTGTTTGGCGTGGGGCGCACTGTCCGTGCCCAAAAAGAATTGCGGCAAACCGCTGGTGGCCGCTTTCAACAACGCCTTGCGATGCACCTCTCTCTTCAGCACAGGCAAACAATACCAGTGGGGTTGCAGCCCACCTTTGAACAAGGCATTGCGGTTGTACAGCAAATGCTGGGGCGTAATGGTAGCTGCCAGCAGCAAACGACCCTGCGAATCCCGGCCTGAGTTTTCGGTGACAAAAGTCGCAGCCTGCTCCGTCGTGATGTGCTCAAACACCACACGCAAATTCGGAAACCGTGTACGAAGCGGCCTCATCACTGTTTCAACAAATGCAGCTTCGCGATCGAACACATCCACGTCTGTGTCTGTCACTTCACCATGCACCAGCAAAGGCACGCCGTGTTCCTCCATGGCGTGCAGCACAGCACCGCACTGCCCCAGTAAATCAGACACACCCGCATCCGAATTGGTGGTTGCACCCGCCGGGTACAACTTCACCGCCTTCACCACGCCACTGTTGGCCGCTTTTTCAATTTCATGCGGGCTGGTTGCGCCGGTCAGGTAAAGCACCATCAGGGGATCAAACCGCCTCATCGCCGCCTTTTCTTCCACAGTGTAATTGCCTGTTGCGCAGGCCTTTTCAATTGCAGCAAGAATTCGGCCGCGATACGCCACAGCCTGATCCACAGTGGTGACTGGTGGCCTCAAGTTCGGCATCACAATGGCACGGCGAAAATTAAGGGCTGTTGCCGCGACCACACACTCCAAAGCCTCACCATCGCGAAGGTGCAAATGCCAATCATCGGGGGGTGCAATTTGAATGGTCTGGATCATGGGGGGAGTGGCACAAAGTTAGAAAAAGTGAAGCATATTTTACCCCACTTGTCTTGCATGAACCTCTCAAGGCTTACCGATCAGAATGATCCTCAAGTCATTCACATTCGTCATTGTTGGCCCCGTCATCAACAGGCGATCCAAGCGCTTGAAATAGTCATAACTGGTGTGTTGGTCCAGGTGCAACTGCGGCGCCAATTTCGCGCTTTTGCACAACTGGCGATCACCGGGCAACATCAATGCACCAGCATGCCCACCAATGCCATCAATGCCGTCCGTGTCAGCGGCAAGGGCAGCCACATCCACATCAGCATTCAGGTCTCGCAAATAAAACGCAAGTGCCAACAAAAACTCTGAATTTCGCCCACCCCTGGCCTGGCGCATCTGTGTTTCGTTCAACGTCACCGTGCACTCACCACCACTGACAATGGCCAAAGGTGCTGCAGGCCAGCCACCCTGCCCCATGGCCGCCTGCCGTGCGATCGCCGCATGCACCTGCGCCACATCCCTGGCCTCGCCTTCAAGCGTATCGCCCAGGTTCAACACCTTGTAGCCTTTGTCCTCAAGGTGTTGGGTCACCGCATTGAGCGACTTCAAATTGCTGGCCAGCAAATGCGTCTTCACCTTCCTGAATACAAGCGAACTGCGCTTGGGCGTGTCCGCAACCTCGCCGCGCGCACCTTTATCCAAATGGCGTGAAATCGAATGTGGCACCTGCACCGCCCAGCGACGTAACACCTCCACGGCATCATGGAACGTACTTTCATCCGGACTGAACGGCCCAGACGCAATCGAAGTCGGGTCATCCCCGGGCACATCCGAAATCAGCAGCTGAAAAACCGGCGCACTACAAACCTGCGCCAACTGCCCACCCAAGGTCAGGGTGACGTGCTTTCGCACAACATTCATTTCATCAATCGGTGCCCCACACGACAACAAAGCGCGATTCAACTGCTGCAAATCCACAAACGGAATATCTCGAACCGGCACGCTCAACAGACTCGACCCACCACCCGAAACCAAAGCAATAACCGCGTCACTTGAAGGCACTTCGGAAATGGACTTGTACAAACGTCGCGCCGCACGCTGCCCATCTTCATCTGGCACCGGGTGTGCCGCCTGAAGCACCTCAATCGTCGAAGTTTTTACATCATGGCCGCGCCGGGTCACCACAAACCCCTGCAACACCTCTTTTCCGTTTACAGCAGCCTCAAGCGCTTTCGCCATGGAAGCAGCCGCCTTGCCGGCCCCAAACACCCAAACCCGCTCGCGTTCCGGTGCCATTTGATCCAGCCAGGGTGCAATGTGCGAATCCCACGCGGCCTGAATAGCCTGGCCAGGTTGCGCAGCTTGCACACCGGCATCAAAAACCTGTGTCAGCAAGTCTTTGTAAAAATCTTCCTTCGCAGACATGAAAAGTCTCTTAAAATAAAAATCAATTAACAATTTATGTATTAAACCATGTGTCAACTGCTCGGCATGAACTGCAACACACCGACCGACATCCAATTTTCATTCGAGGGTTTTGCCAAGCGTGGCGGCCTGACCGATGAACATGCTGATGGTTGGGGCATCGCCTTTTTCGAAGGCTCAGCCGCCCGGTGTTTCATCGATCACCGCCCCGCCGCCGACTCCCCGGTGGCCGAGTTGATTCGCAACTATCCGATCCGCTCCTACAACGTGATCTCGCACATTCGCAAAGCCACCGTGGGGCAGGTCAAACTGCAAAACTGCCATCCATTCATTCGGGAACTGTGGGGACAAGCGTGGGTTTTCGCACACAACGGCGACCTTAAAAACTTCAACCCCACACTGCAGGGCGACTTTCTTCCCATTGGGGAAACGGACAGCGAACAGGCATTCTGCCTATTGCTGCAAACCCTTAAAAACAAGTTTGGATACCGATCTCAATCGAATCGCCCCAGCGTGCAGGAAATTGATGAGGCACTGCGCCCAGTGTGTTCGCACATTGCTGGATATGGAACATTCAACATGCTACTGTCCAACGGGCAGGCAATGTTCACCCATTGTTCCACCAAACTGGAATACATTGTGCGTGCGCATCCGTTCAAAAACGCCCACCTGGTCGACTGCGATCTTCAAGTAGATTTCGGCGCCGTGACCACCCAAAACGACCGGGTAGCGGTTATTGCAACAACAGCACTAACCCATGACGAAGTGTGGACACCCTATGAACCACAATCATTTCTGGTGTTCGAAGACGGCCTTCCAGTGCTTAAAAACGGCCATTTGTTAAACGCCTGAACACCCAAAATCAAGCTGACTGAAATCTCCTGAGCGCATGGCCAGCAGCAATGCATCGCGCTCGACCGCGGGCCTGCTACCCAACGTATCAACCGCATTGTAAAAATCAGGAAAGTTTGAATTGCAGTGCACAAACAATGCCTTGAAGGCCGACACATGCTGGGTGTACAACCCCGACACACCCAACTTGGCATTGTTCAAATCATCCGCCATGAAACGGTCATATCCAGCCCAACCGCCCCACGCTGCCTTCAACTCAGAATATTCCGCGCGCAACAACTCCAGCCGCTTGGCTTTGGCCTGCAGAACACTCCCGTCTTCAACAAGAACAGGGTCGGAATAAATGACTCTCAAATCATCTTGCGCCCGTGCCAATATCAGTCGAAATGCCGCCCTCCGTCCATTAAACACCTCGTAGGGCGCACGCAGGGGTGCATTTCCCGCTTGGTTCAGCCACGCGTTCACCCCCAACTCCTCTACAGCCGTGGCAAAACTTTCGTTGAACATCGTGTCATTGGCGATGTAGACCACCTGATGCGCCAATTCATGAAAAATCAGCCTGGCCAACTCGCCTGCGGGGAAATAAACGAAGGTGCTCAACACCGGATCCGGGGTAAAACCCAATGTTGAATACGCGGGCACACCCAACACCGCCACATCCAACCCCTCATTGCGCAACGCATTCCCCAACTTGACCGCATCTTCCTCCTTGTAAAACCCTTTGTAAGAAATACAGCCAGTGAACGGAAAACACCACGTATTCAAAGTCAAACTGTCCGGCGGTGCCGCCACCACATTCCACACCACGTAAGGGCGATTCAAATCTGCATAGGACCGGTAACTGCGATTGTCCGGCAGACCCAGGTGAGCCACAGAAAAATCTCGAATTTGTTGTATGTACTCCAGCTGCGTGCGTAACTTTGCAGGTGTGTTGGGCATTGCAAGAAGGGTGTCAATGCGCGAGGCAGAATTTAACACCTGCAAATGTCCAGTAGTGGCCTGCCAAAAATAGGCCCCGGTACTGCAAGCGCCCAATAGACCAACAAACAACACCCCCAAAGCCACCAGCACACCTCTACGCACAACCCACCCCAAACAAATTGTGAAATAACAACGCACCATACTAAAGCACAGCGATTGCAACGAGGCAGAAAACCTGCGATTCTTGAAGCTTGTACCAATCAGTGAAGTATGTTGTGACTCCAAGCAAAATTGAACTCTGGGTGAACATCCGCCGAGACATCCACGCACACCCGGAACTACGCTATCAAGAAAACCGCACCGCCGACATTGTTGCCACACGGCTACGCGAATTAGGCTACCAAGTCGAAACCGGCGTGGGTGAAACGGGGGTGGTTGGCTTGCTCAATGGCAACCAAGGCACTGGAAAATCCATTGGTCTGAGGGCTGACATGGACGCACTCCCAATACAGGAACGCAATGAATTCCCACATGCATCAAAGCACCCAGGGAAAATGCATGCTTGCGGGCACGATGGCCATGTCGCCATGCTGCTGGGCGCAGCGCAAGAATTCGCCGAGAACAAAAATTTTAAAGGCAGCGTGGTATTGATTTTTCAGCCCGCAGAGGAAGGTGGCGCTGGTGCACGGCGCATGATCGAAGACGGTTTGTTTGACCGCTACCCCGTTGATGCCGTGTTCGCCATGCACAACTGGCCTGGCCTGCGTGAAGGTGAATTTGCCGCGCATGTTGGCCCAGTGATGGCATCCAGCAACGAATTCTCAATTGAAATTCATGCCAAGGGTGCACACGCTGCCATGCCTGATCTGGGAATCGACCCGGTGGTGGTTGCCGCGCAACTGATCATCGCATTTCAAACCATCATCAGCCGCACCTGCAAACCTGTCGACCCCGCGGTGCTTTCAGTCACACAAATTCAGGCGGGCGAGGCAAACAACGTCATTCCCGATCGAGCCACCCTACAGGGCACAGTGAGAACATTCAGCATTGAAACACTGGACCTGATCGAAAGCCACATGCGCAAGTTGAGCAACGATCTGTGTGCCGCCTTTGGTGCCTCTGCAACCTTTCAGTTCGAGAGAAAATACCCACCCACAATCAACACTGCCGACATGGCCACACTGGCAAAACTGGCACTTGAAAAACTTCCCGAAGTAACCCATGTCCACACCAATTTGCAACCGACCATGGGTGCGGAAGACTTTGCCTTCATGCTGCAGCACAAACCAGGTGCATACCTATGGATAGGCAACGGCGATGGCGGACACCGCACGCACGGCCATGGCATTGGTCCCTGCACGCTACACAATCCAAGTTACGACTTCAACGACAAGATATTGCCACTGGGAGTCAAAGCATGGATCGCTATCGCGCACGAATTTCTGGGCAGCAAATAACTATTTGACGAAATACTCCAGCAAGGCCTCAAAATCGTGTTGCTTGGGGCGCCGTCCCATAATAATCAGCTCGCCACGCTCCGGAAGCATGTTCAGGGCATGAATAATCCCGTCTTTTTTCATGGGTGTCCATGTTTTCCCCTGCACCACCATCAACTCCACAAATTGGGCAGCCTCCAGCTTGAAACTTTGAAGTTGCCTGTTTAAGCGTCCTTGCACAGGGGCTTTCAATACGCGGAAAACACTCTCAAGGTGATCAAAAGTCCTTACCAAAGGCTGCCCAGCGTGTTGGCGTTGAAAGTGAAGTATCTCCAAGGGCTCAAATCCAATTGCAGCAGCATAAACCGCATCCTCAGGCATCTTCGCAAAAAGGCTGGCAGTTACCCCAAAACGTCTCTGAAATCCAAGCTCATCCGAATGATCAAAATGGCTAAGCACTGCCAATTCAGGTGGCATCAAGAAAAACAGATCACTTTGATCCCGTTGAAACCCTTGGGGACCAACATACCCAGAACCCCAAGTTGCGTCGATCAACCGCCATTGACCATCAACTTTCACGGCATTCCAAACGTGATTGACAGACAAACCTCGCCGCGTTGATCCAGAATTGCCCTTCACAGTGCCATAAACTGTTTTCACTTCAAATCCGGCACGCGCCAGCAAGCGATGAACTACATCGGCATACACCGCACAACTTCCACCCCCTTGCTGATAAAGCGCATCCAAACTGTGTTTACCCGGATCACCTATTCTGGACGCCAAACGGGAATCGTGGCGAAAATGTCGTGTGATCCACCGGTAAACCAACCACACCTTTTCATGGTCGTCGCTGGCCAGACCCACGATCGCATTCAACCGCTCCTCAACATTTAAACCAGATTTAGAAACAATACGAAGCAAATGTTTTTCGAGATACTGAGTACGAGACTCCGCTGAGGCCAAAGCAGTGGGCGGCAAGATTATCAACGCCAACACAACAACAAGGCGAAACCTGAACCTGGCACAGATGGGCATACCATTTGAACTACTAAACATTCATGAGGCTTTAAACGAAGGAGAGGCTGGAAGAATAACGGATTACTACATATCTGCAGATATGCCACACAAGCCTAGACCAAAAGGGTCCGTTCTGGAAAATGAACGTAAGCCCTCAGCAAACCCGTCTTGATTAGTTCGCTAGTTTCCAGTTATATGGAAGCAGTTCGTTGATTTTGCTATATGGTTGCGTGGGCAGCCGATCCATCACGTCCTTCAAATATTC
>JAHIXK010000005.1 GCA_018815245.1 Gammaproteobacteria bacterium | reverse complement strand
TACACGCCCCCGAGGTGGCGTGTATTGCCAAAGGCAAAGCCAGAAACCCCTATGAGTTTGGTGCCAAGGTGTCCATTGCCGTAACAGCCAAAGACAGTCAGGTGGTGGGTGCAAGAACCTTCAAAGGCAACCCATACGACGGGCACACCTTGGAAGAAGCGACCAAGCGGTGGATGAAACGCCGAAACAGTGTAGAACCCATCATTGGCCACTTGAAGGCCGGACACAAAATGCAGCGCCACTGGCTCAAAGGCCACTTGGGCGAAATAATGGCGCCAGTCTTGGCAGCAAGCGGCTTCAATTTGAAGAAGATCCTGAGAGCCTTGGCTCTTTTTGCGCCGGAAACATACGCGCTTATTATGGCGTTGCTGGCTGATTTTTGTGCGAAAGCGGAAAGCTCAAGGCGACAGCACAAGCAAATCAACAGCTTGCTTGCAGTATGATCGGGGAAACAGAGTTATTCAGGACCGACTAACTAAGGTAGAAAACTTTGAATAAACGGATTTATTAATGACTTCAACTGTTATTGTCACCGGCGGTGCAGGATATATTGGCTCCCACACAACCTTAGCCTTACTTCAAATGGGCATAGATGTGGTCGTTTTGGACAATTTGTCCAATAGCACCACAGCTTCACTTGAGCGTGCAGCGCAAATCACAGGGCGATCCCCAGTGTTTGTTCAAGGTGACATCCGCGATGAGGCTTTGCTTAATGGGCTGTTTGAGAAATATCCAATCCAGACCGTTTTGCACTTTGCTGGCCTGAAGGCAGTAGGCGAGAGCGTAAATCGACCTCTAGCGTACTATGACAACAATGTGACGGGCACGTTGACCCTGTGTAAGGCAATGGTACGTGCCGGGGTGTTTCGACTAGCCTTCAGCTCATCGGCCACAGTATACGGTAACCCTGCAATCGTGCCCATTTTTGAATCCGTAACGACAGGAATGCCCACAAACCCATATGGGTGTAGCAAATACATGATTGAACAAGTGCTACAAGACCTTGCAAATGCTGATCCACGCTGGTCAATCGCATTGCTACGCTATTTCAACCCTGTAGGTGCGCATGAGAGCGGCTTGATCGGAGAAGACCCAAACGGCATTCCCAACAATCTATTGCCATATATTGCTCAAGTAGCAGTAGGCAAATTACCAGAGCTGGTAGTGTTCGGTAACGATTACCCCACAGCCGACGGCACCGGCGTACGCGACTACATACACGTGATGGATTTGGCTGAAGGCCATCTTCGTGCCTTGGAGGCGCTAGAGACCCGAACGGGTGCACATGTATGGAATCTTGGCACAGGGCATGGATATAGTGTTTTCGAGGTTATACGCGCCTTCGAAGCCGCCAGCGACCGCCCGGTGCCTTACAGGATAGCCCCCCGCCGCACCGGCGACATTGCTACCTGCTATGCAGATCCATCCAAGGCCATGCGTGAACTTGGTTGGAAAGCGAAGCGTGGCCTACCCGAGATGATGCGCGACGCTTGGCGCTGGCAGCAGATGAACCCAAATGGATATCGTTAGCCGGTTGCACTGACAAATACACCAACTTATTCGTAATCAGCACCAGCCCTGTATTCCAATACTTTGGCATTACGCACCTTGGTTTCACTGTACAAATTCAGCGGTCGAATCAACTTGGCCCCGCCATCTCGGGTAATGGGTCGCCACAAAAACTGAGCATCGCCGGGAATTGATTTCGTAAAGAATGCACTGAAAGGAATTGATACGTAAATTCCTTTGTCAAAACTTCCCTCACCAAAATCTTCTGCACTTACATTGGTGCGCGTGGCGAATGCGCCCATGCGCACACCATTATTGAATTCGCGGGAAACATCCACCGTTACCCCTTTGTCCCCAGCCAAGTACTGCCCCACGCTAACGGTGGCCAGTATGTCTTCAATGCCTGTGTCCACGTATGCAGTAATGTGACCGGTATTCACTTCATAACTTTGCAAATCAAAGTCTTGCTCAAAGGCGCGTTGGCGTACTTTGTTTACGTCTACGCCCAAGGCAAACCGCCCATTGAATGGCCGGTACAAATATTCCCCACCCACACCTGCAAACATTTGTTCAAGCAAACCACCGTACACGCTGTAGTAATGCCCTTCGCTTAGTTTGCCCATGTGCATCAAATTCAAGTTGGGAATGGTAAGGTCGGAAGTAATGGCGTATTCACGCACGTTGGTTCGCACCTGCGGCAAACGGCTAACACCTGTTTGTTTGAATTTTTCGTAATTGTCGGCTAGACGATAAGCCAAGCGCCCATCAAGCCAGGTGCTTTCACTGAAGTTGATTCGTGTGTCGTTGGCCAACAGAAACTGGTACAAATAACCGTCGGCGCCGCCAATCAATTGCCGGTACCCCAAAGCCACTGTGTTGTTGAACCTTTTCAACGGTTCTTTGTGCAATGTGCGGTAAGGGAAGTTGTACCCTTCAATGGCGGCTTGGTCGGGGTAATCTTCTGTTGCTTGCGGATCATATTCAGTGCGGCGGGCAACAAATTTTTCACGATCAATTACATGTTCGCCCATGGTGGTGCCATTGCGTTCATAACGCATGCTGAACCATTTAATGTCGTCGGGCAAGTCTTGGTGCAGCACTTCAGCTGCACGGTCAAGGCTTTGGTTGTAATAGGCTGCATCGCCGTTGCGCACATTCAGTTTTACTTCGCTGCCGCGTTGTTCTACCTGGCTTACTTTCCAATCAGTTTGCTGTTCCAGCTGCTTCAGTGTTTTTTCCCAACTTACGCTGTTGGGGCGTGGGCCTGCTGTAACTTGCAGTGGCTTGGCTTCAGTAATTTTGGGTGTGTTAAATGTGCTTAAGTTTTCAAACAGGCTAAGCCCAACACTTAGCGTGTTGCCACGTTCCATGCCCACATGCAAATTAACAGAATCGGAAACCTTGTACACCACACCAAAGTTGATTCGGCTGTCTTGAACCTGCGGGTTTGAAAGTGGTTCACTTTGGTAGTTGTTGCCATCGTATTCAACTTTCACCACCAAGTTGTCAATCGGTGTGTGCCACTGCACGCCGCCAAACAACGATGTACGGCCACGGAAGTAACTGTCTGCGCCAAGTTCACCACCTTGCCCAAAATCTACAGCTGGGCGCGTATCAAATTTGTTTGAAATAAAACCCAAAGGGTTGCCGTAATCGCCAGCAGCACCCAAATAACCCCAACCCAAGCCCAGCGACGCATCAAAATTTCCAAACCGCTTGTTGGCCACCAGGTATTCACTGGCAAACAGGGCTGTGCCGCCCACATCGTTCAAGCCAATTGCAATTTCAGGAACGTAAGCACTTTCTTTCCACAAACGCAGTTTGGCATCAATGTTTTTATCAAGGTACTTTTGGTCGCCACTGAAATCTTGCGGACCAAAATCACGGTTCGTAATTTTTGTGTAGCGAAACCCGCCTTCCAGCCAATCAAACGGCTGCAAAATAAAACTGTAGCGGCTGTAGGGTTCAACGCGGCTAAGCGTTACGCTGGCGCTGCCAGCTTCCCGCATGCGGGCAGTTGGGGTTTGCATTAAACCTACCCAACCAAATGTGCTGCTGCTAACAGGCAGGTTGCGAAGGGGCGTTTTGTTGGCCGCTTTGGAAAATGCTTGTGAATTGTGGGTTTTGGTTTGTATTGCAGCGGGAACAAATGCATTGCCCTGCGTGGCCAGAAAATTTGCCAACTGTTGTTGCGTGCTAGCATTCAAGGTGCTGCGCCGTGAAGGGGCTAACACCCAAGCCCCGGGCATGGGCGCTATTGGTTTGCTGGCATTCCACAAACCCACATTCAACTGTTGTACTTCACCGGTGGGTTGCACAAGCCACAACACATCCACGGCGTGACTGGTGCAAGATTGAGCATAAGCCAGCGCAGCCACACCAGCCTGGTACGGCAGCTGGCACAACCCTTCGTCAGTTAGCACCACCAGTGAATTGGCAACGGGGGGCAATACAAGGCTGTCGCCCGGTGCCAACACCGGGTTCAGCTGGGGGCGCATTTCAAGAAAATCAGCATCAGCGCTTTGCAACACCAAGCGCCCGGTGGCGGGCAGTGAATTCACCAATTCGGCATAAGGGTTGGCTTGGCCAGCTTTGGTGTGCACGTGCAGGCTGGTTAGCAATTGGGTGCGCTGCAATTGCTGTTGTGCCAACAAGCCCGGTTTGTTCAACACAAGCGAAGGCAAATAACCTTGCCTGGCTTGCAGCAAGGTGGGCAACAGGTTGTTGCGCCGTAGGTAAACCGACAGGCGCTCACCGGCCCGCACTTCCGCCTGCAAGCTGGGTAATTCCGGGGATGCTACGGGTGGTGCAGACCACACGGGCAAGGAAAGCGTGGCAAAAACCAGCACTGCTGCGCACTGTGTGTGCGTGTTCAAACTGCGTTTCAATTTCATGGTTTCACAGGTTTTGCGCTGCGGTGCGCCTTAGGTATTCAATGCAATAGTTGGGGGTGGGGCAATGCTGGCCGTATACCCAGCCGGGCTGCCCGTTTACCGTACCCAATACTTGCAAATTGTTGTTGAATTCGGCAGCGTGCCCGGCCACCGTGTTTGTGCCTTGCCAGGCTTGCAAACTGAAACCTGCTTGTTTGGCTGCACGCTTCATCAGTGCGGTGCTTTTCAGGTTTAGTGTTTCCGCTAGTAAGGGGCTTAACTGCTGCTTTAACTGGTACACACCACCACTGGGTGAATTTAGCACCCATGAAACCGGTTCGCCCTTGGCATTTCGCTGCACATCGGCTTGCTGTAGCACCTTGGGCACACCTTCGCTGCCCACCACCAAACCGCCTTGGGTACGCAGTACTTCACGAGAGGCACTAACCCAGGTTTCAACCGGCATGCCACCGCCCTTGGGTTGGTCAACCGTGGCCAGTACCATCAAGGCGCTGGCAGTGGGTGAAACCACTTCTAGGTAAACATAGCGAGGATCTAGCGGCTGGCTGGCGTACCCTTTTGAGAAGGCAGAGGAATAATAGGCTTTTACCCCATCAAACGCAGCGCCACCCAGGTTGGAACAGGCTTGAAGCACGGACAACACAGGCAACAGCAAAAAAAGAATACCCAAGCGATACATTGGCACACACACCCACATGGCAGTTGAAATACAACAAACGATTTAAACAAAAAAGGCCCCAAAGGGCCTTTTCTGAATACTACGTAGACAACAACTACTGATTAACGTGTGCTGGTGGCAGTAGAAACAACAGCGCTGTTGTCGTTGGCAACAGAAACAGCCACTGCCAAACCAATTGCGCCTGCTGTGGCAGCTGCTACAGACAAACCACCTGCGGCTGCACCGGCGCCAACGCCAACACCACCTGCTGCGCCTGCACCTGCACCACCAGCGCCTGCCGCACCACCAGAAGCCGTGCCGCCTGCTGCACCGCCAGATGCTTCAACGCCCGTTGCGGACTGGGCAATGGCTACACCGCTAAACGCCAACATGAAAATAGTTGCCAAAAATTTCTTCATAAAATTCTCCCTAATTAGGATTTGTAAACGCGCGTGCTTTGAAGTTACAACAAATTTAACAAACGCGCTACCTTTCAAAAGCTTATTTCAAGCCAAAAACAACCATCAACCAATTTTGGTGGGGTGCCCCCGAAGGGATGGACCCTACCCTTTGAAGCTCCACGCCTTTTTTAAAGCCATCAAACCTTGTTTGCTTTCTTCATTGTTGGCCGCTTTTCTAAGGGCAGACCGAACAAAGGCAAGAAGCACCGCCAGAAAGCCTGCTGCCAGCACAGTGGCTATTACGATAATTGCTTTTTTAGGCTTGCTTTTGCGTTCAGGCGGTACGGCGGCGTCCAGTTGCTGTACATTGCCGCCGTCTTTCGCTTCATCGACCTTGGCCAGTTCAAACTGCTTGGCCATGATCTCGAACACAGCTTCTTGGTACTTTACTTCACGCAAGGCGCGAACGTATTCAAGGCCTTGTTCAGGCAAGTTGCCTGCAGACACCAAACCCAATTCACCGCCACTGCCGCCTTTGTCAAGTTTCTTTAATTCAGCACGCAAGCCATTCAATTCAGCCACCACGCGGCGGTAATCGGAATTCTCGACAGTGGCAAAAGTACGCATGGCGCTAAGTTGCACTTCACGCTGGGCAACTTCAGCACGCAGCCCAGCCACCGCACCAATGGTGGCCTCGGCCTGGCTTTTCAGCTCGACCAGCCCGGTGCGTTCTTGTGTTTCTTTTAACTTTACTTCAGCATCAGAAAGTTCTTCTTTGGCTTTGGCAAACTGTTCTTCAAAAAACTGGCGGCGTTGTTGGGCTTCAGTAACAGCAACGCGGGTCATCAAGCCCTTCAGCACTTCGTAATACGCATTGGCCATTTTAGCGGCAAGCTCGGGGTCTTTGTCGTCTACCTCAATGGTAATAACATTCGACTTTTTGTCGCTGCTTACGCGCACCACGGCATCGAGGGTTTTATAAACGTCTTCACGCAGCTTGGCTTTGTAGTAACTCACCAAATCGAACTGATCAATTATTTGGTCTTTCGCGCTGCGGCTTTTGAGCATGGCTATTACTGTATCAGCAGTTGTGCCCCCCGCGCTAACGCCTGCCAAACCTGCCAAACCACCCAAGCTGGCTAGCGCAGCCGCTGCCCCGCCACCACTGCCGCTTTGCGGCGGTAACAGTGTGGTTTTGGCGGTGAATATTGGGGTAAGCAACAGTGAAACCACAATGGCCACAATACCTGCCACAAAGGGCAAACCGAAAATCAGCTTTTTTTCTTCGCCAAGGGTGGTGGCCAAATCGAGCAGGCTGATTTCGTCTTCTTCGTAGGAATCAATATTAGAGTTCATGCGTGTGGCCCCGGCTTAATCTTTGATGGCGTTGACAGAAGCCGCACCCAAACCAATCTGGAAAAGAATTTGGGAATAATCAAGCAAGGTTTTTGTCAGCGACACGCGTTCGAAATCTTCCGGCACATAAATGGCATCGCCGGGCAAGGCACGCTTGCCATAGAGGCCACTGACGAAGGGCACCCAACCCTGTTGGGCGCTGTCGACTTTGCCATTGGCACGAATTACAAAAATAGAACCTTTGTCGGAACCTTTGGTTGCGCCGCCTGCCATGCCAAGGTAATCAAACACGGTGTTGCCGGGCTCAAACGCGTAAGCGCCCTGGCTGTACACTGAGCCGAACACTGCAATTTGCCCTGGCACAGCGGGAATTGAAACCACGTCGCCATCGACCAGTTCTAGCGGTGGCATTTCAGCAATAGTTGTTGCATCGGGTTTAATGTCCAGCACCACGCGGCCATCGGGTTTTATTTCACGCAAGCGTTGCAGGTAAGCACGCTGGGTTTCGGCCTGTTTTTGTGCATTGGCTGCATCGGCTGCGTTAAGGGCAGAAGCGGACTTGCTGGATTGGGAAGACACCAGCATGCGTTCGGCCTGATCAAGCGCTTTTTGTTTTTGAATTTCCTGTTCAGCCACAATTGAACGGCGGCTAAGCTTGGCGCCAAACAGGAAGGCGTTTTCAGCCAAGCCACCTGCTTTTACAACCGCGTCCCGAAGGGTTTCACCGGGTGCAATTTGGTAGTAGCCGGGGGCTTTTACTTCGCCAGTAACTTTGATCAGTGCGGTGGTGCGGGATTTGGGAATATCCGCATCGTTCGCGCTGAAAATGGTGACCACATCGCCTGCCTGCAGCAGCAAGTTTTGGCTGGGGTCGCCGGCCATGGCTTTGCGCAGGTTAAAGGGTATTAGCGTGGTTTGAAGTTCTTTCCGGTCCAGGCGCTCGATGACCGCGTAATCCCAGTTAATTTGAGAAAGCAGATTGGTGATGGTGTCTTCAAGCACTTCAATTTTTTGTTCGCCTTTCTCGCCTTCGTCTGCCTTGCTAAAAAGCTTTGTATCGTCCAGGCCAAGCTGGCTTTGCAGCTTGGGGTCGGTTACTGCTTTGCGTGCGTCGGCTTTGTTGAATTGAACCAGCGCGCCTTTCTTTTTGAAATAGCTGTCTTGAATAAGTGCATCGGTGTTGGGCACCAGGTCAGCAATGCGCATGCCTTCGAAATAGGGATAACGCGCGGCGGCGGCTACATTGCCTTTCAGGGTTACAGCATTGGCAAATTCAAGACGGGCCTGGAACAGGGTAACAATGTCGCCATCTTGAAGGGTGGCTTGGTTCAGTGCGCGGCTGTAGCTAAGTTGCTCCACGGCGCGCGGTGCTTTGGGGTTGGCAACATTGAAGCCTTCAATCAGTACCGTGTCTTGCCGCAGCAGGGTGCGGTCTACGCCTGCTATTTCCAGAATGTCGTTCAGGTTTTCGCCGGGCTTCAGTTCAAAAATGGCGGCGGCGGGGCTTTCAATGTTCAAGGCCACGCGTGCGCCGACTTGGCCCACGAATACCACGTCGCCAGCGCGCAGTTTGCGGTCGCCGTTCAATTCGCCTTTGCGTAACAGGTCGTAAAGATCAAAGGTGGCCACTGTTTCACCACCCCGCTTTAGCTGCACATTTCTGAAACTGCCATTCATGCCGGGCTGCGCCACGGAAAACACCACCGAAGCCAATGTGCTGGTGCTGCTGACTGTGTGCAGGCCGGGGGCCAGGGCCTGCCCTGCCACGTAAATGTTAACGCCGCTTAGCTTGCCCAGCGTGGCACTTAGGTTGAAGTTTTTGTAGTACTTGCCAATTTCAGCCATTAAAAACTGATCAAGGTTGCGGGCACGCACGCCTGCAACAGGAAAGGTGCCCACAGTGGGAATGGTAAGTTGCCCGTCGCGATCAACAATGGCGGTGTGGTTTACATCGATGGCGCCCCACACGCGCACCAGAATTTGATCACCTGCGCTAATTTCATAGTCGGCGGAAACAGGCATGTTGGCTTCAGCGCCCACGCTGAATTCTTTTTGCAGTGCGCTGCTGCCAAACGGATAAAGCAATTTGCCAGTGTTTTCAAACACAAGGCGTTGGAATGGACTAAGGGCCCGGTCGGGAAGGGCTTTGGGGGTTTCAGCACCTGCCGGGGAGCCTGGTTGAGCCTCGGCGTTGACTTGGGCGTTGGAAACCATGCCTTGCCTGGCGTTAAGCCGCCGAAGACTTTCTGCATTAAGGTTGTTCAAACCACCGGTGGCTTGTTGGTTCGATTCTTCAGAAAAACCTGGATTACTGCCAAAACCTGGCTTGCCCGAGGGCAGCTGCGCAAAAACACTGCCTGCAAACAACAGGGCACCCAAAGCCAAATAAACTCGATTCATGCAAAACATTCCAGGAATTAAAACCATTTGATTAACACGACGTGCGCACAAGCCAACGATAATATCAGCAAGTTGGCTTGCGAAAAAAAACACCCAGGCGAACCATGCGGCGATAAGCGCGTTGATAAACAAAGAAGCTGATAACCAGCCAGGCCACTACCATGCCAAGGCTTTCTGGCCAGAAAATGGCGCCCAGCATTGGAATGAAAGAATACACCCACAAGAAAGGGGATGTGTAGGCGTTGCGCTTCCATGCGGGCGCGCCGGGCATTAGTTTGCGGCTAACCACGCGCCGGTATATCAAGCTGTGCAAATGTGATGCGTCCGGGCAACCGGGGTTGTGCCTGCGCTTGCGGCTGGCACGGCGGTATATGCTGAACAGGGTTTCAATGAACGGGTAGCCGCACACCAGCAACATGGCCCATGGGCTTACATCGCCAGGGTTGCGCACCACCAGGGCCACCGCCAACACTGCCACGTAGTAGCCAAGGCTGTAGGCACCCGCATCGCCCAGAAAAATATGGCCTTTGGGGTAATTCACTGCCATAAAACCAAACACCACGGCCGAACCCAGCAGGGCAAGGTTTAAAACAACGGTGTCGTCGACCCGGTAGGCGATGGCACCCAAGGTAAGCAACATAAGAATTACCACGCCACTGGCCAGACCATTGAAGCCGTCGATAATATTCACACTGTTTGCAATGCCTGCCACCGCGAACGCGGTGAACAAAATACCAATGGGTGCAAATGCCAACAGCCAGTCAACACCCGGCACATTCACACCGCTGACCCAATACCCGGTAATGATTGCAGAAAACAAACCGCTGGCCGCAGTTGCCAGCAGGCGTGCTTTGACGGATACGGTTTTGGTGAAATCCTCAAGCAGCCCGGCGATAAAAGCAGGCACAGCCCCCAGCAAAATTAAACCAAGCAGTGTTGCAGTTCCGCTGGTGAAACCATGCGGCAACGCAAACCAGGCCGCGAGAAAGCCGACCAGCAAAGCGACACCGCCAATGCGTGGGGTGGGAATGGTGTGAAATTTTTGAACGCCACATGTGCTGTCCATACTGAACGCGCCATGCCAGCGCTTGGTGGCTACGATTAAAACACATGCCAAGAAAGAGCAAACTAGCCCTGTTACTGCTGCTGGCCAAAAGACTTGTATCGTCTCCAGGTTCTGCATGTTGCTCCCAATACGTTTAATAACGCGAATAAGTTGAACGGACTACTTGGGTACTCGTTGACTTTTCCCCCGCCAGAGTGCACCGGAATTGTGCACCCGCAACATGGCAGTTTGATGAACAGCTAATGGTCTTCAAGTATAGCACCGCCGGGACATTTGGTTAATTTTTGTGAAACGGTTCGCTTGTGAAATGATACCCCGCAGCAGGGGATATGGATTCACATTCGCACCCCCTGTAAATGGAGGGGGTAACTTTACCGACGGGTGTTGCCAAGAAATGCGGCGGCGGATTGCAAAAACACACGCCAGGTGAGTCACTTGATGGGGTTAGATTCCCTTATTCAGTTGGCTTTGAAGCGGGTTCGTCAGATCGACACCACTTCCATTCAAAACCACAGAAGTACACGACCGCAAAGCATTTACCGTAGGTGGCAGTCGCGTTAAATTCTGGCAGTTGGTCAGGTTCAAAGTCTGCAGGTTTACGAAGTTATGCAGCACGTTCGGAAGTAACTTAAGTGACCGACAGTTCGACAAATCAAGTATTTGTAAATGCCCAAGAAGACCAATACAACTGGGCAATTCGGTGATATTGCCTGCCTTGATGGACAATTCATGCGCTTGATTATGAAAACAGCTGATAATTTGAACCGCGACGTCTCTGCGTTCGGCCGCTTCCACGCCGTTTGGATTGGCCGAGACCCAGTTCAACAATTCGCTGCGCAATTGAGTTCGCTGCCCTCCTTCAGACTGTTCGGAAAAAACAGGAATTGGCTCCATTAACCGCGCTGGAGGCCTGGGTGTTTTAATTTGGGGACTGACTGGACACTCATACTCCACAGTGGGGGAATCGACCAAGCTGAAGGAACTGAGTGACGCGTTTGAAAGTTGCTCAAAGCTGTCGTCACTCGCAACTGTGAAGTAAGAGTCGCCACCAGGGCTCTGGTTGAGCAATTCAATTGCAAGCGCTTTGGAAGCAGCGCTGCAAGAACTGAAGCCTGATGAGGACAGCGAAGAGCGCCACAGGATCGATTGGGAATTAGAGGGCCGGGCAGTGGGATTGGGCGGCGTATGGAACGAAGAAATTGCAGAATTGGGAAACAATACAAGGCTCCAAAAGTGACAATCTGTTTACGATAGCTCTAGTTGCAGGTTAAGAACGTGTTTTGATAACAAGCCCAAATTAATGGTCACTTGATGCGGTGCTACCAGTGAGCTGGCTTTGAAGTGGGTTGGCGATGTTGATGCCACTGCCGTTCAAAAACAGATGGCCGAAGCCACTCACGGCCATCACAGAGGGTGGCAATGCAGTAAGGGAGGCGCAATTGGTCAGATCCAGGCGCTGCAAGTCTGAAAAGTTTTCCATGACATTGGGAAGTGACTGCAGTGAGCGACAACCGGACAAATCAAGCAGGATCAAATGGCGAAGCAAACCGATACTTTCGGGCAGTTGGGTGATGTTTTCCGCATGAATGAACAACGCATAATTTTTGTTTTCAAAACAGCTGACGATACTGAGGGCGACCATGCTTCGTTCAGTTTTTTCCACCGCGCTTGCTGCGGCTGACACCCAGTTATGCAAATCGCTATACAGCAGAACGCTTTCCTCGGCCTGCGACCTTTGTGCAAACACAAGCGCCGGCTGCAGAAGCCGCATTGGTGGCCGAACGGGCTTCATTTGGGCGTCTGCCAGCGCGGCCTGTTCAAATAACAATTGACCTGCAAGTGCATGGGCAGCGGCGGCGGCATTGCGCCCGCGCATACTTGGTGGACTATTCGGTGGGTTTGATGACTTTGTGGAACAAGACAGATCGATAGAATTGGTCGGCGTATGAAAAGCCGTGTGGTTAAGTTGGTTGGGCAGCAAACCAAGTCTCCGGAATATGAACAAAGCGAAACACCCCTCACTATTGCGTATGAATTTTGCGCATGAATTTGCACTAAGTAACAATTCGTGGAGAATGGTTCACGTGTTCAGCAAGATGAGCAGCAAAGTAAAGCGGCAACACCATGTGCTGCTGCTCTATTGGTGACGAACCTTGGGTTGCAGTCAGCTTGATGGTTTTAAGCGGCTTGCATTTGATGATGTACGACTGCAGCGATTTGGCGCGCGTGCGTTTGCCACTTTTTACTTCAATCGGAATGATGTTGCCTTCAGCATCAGAAACGATGAATTCAATTTCAGCGCGTGCGTCTTGCCATGAATGCGTTGGATCCAGCCCTAGTGCAGCCAGTTCTTGCTGAACATAATTTTCCGCAAGGTAGCCCTTGTATTCAAAGCCCTGCTGTTTGATTTCCTTGTAAGAAATACCCAGCATGTTGTTGAGCAAACCAATGTCGAACAAAAACAATTTGAAGTAGTTTTCTTTTTGATAAGCAGCCAAGGGGCTGCGCGGCATGCCTTCGATTGGATAATTTTTCAGCACCAGCCTGCACTTTTCCAGCCAGGCAATGGCGCCGTCGAAATCGCTGTACCGCGATTTTCGTTCGGCAACGCCTTTGAATTTGAAACGCTTGACCGAATCGTCAAGCACCAAAGAAAGCTGCGCTGGAATGTTGCGAAATACACTTTCAATCAAGGTTGAATCTGCCTTGCCAGCGTACTTGCCAAAATCTCGCTGGTAGCCTTGAACCAGGTCTTGATGAATTTTTGAAACGGCAGCACTGCGTTCAACTATGCTTGTGGCAGCCATATCGAACCAGGTTCGCACTGCTTCGGGCATGCCGCCCGTGAAATAATAGTCGGTCAATTTGTCAAACAACTTGTTGTGCGCAGCGGTTGTGTTCGTGCGGCTTTCATAGGCTTTAACAAGGGTTGCTTCGTTGCTGGCCAATAAAAACTCGTGAAAGGTAAGTGGCCGCAAGTTGTGCTGCTCAACCTTGCCCACAGGGAAGGCTGTGAGCAAACCAATGTTGGATCCACTTGCTGCAACGTACATTTCCGGTGCCTGCTCTGCAAAATATTTCAGTGCAGTAACGGCACGGGGACACTCACCAATTTCATCAAGAATTAACAGGTCGGTTGCTGGGTTAAACACTTGCCCGGTGAGAAGTTCAATATTGAAAATTATGTCTTCAGGTTTTAGCGAACCAACAAAGGCCTCTGCCATTGCAGGGGACTCTAGAAAATCCAGGCGAAGAACGCGCGGAAAAGTGCTGCCAAACAAGGTTTGAAGCAGGTATGTTTTGCCTGTTTGCCGCGCCCCATCGATTAACAAGGGTTTGCGCTGGGGCTTTTGCTTCCAGGCCAGCAAATGTTGGAGCAATAAACGCTGCATAAGGGATGATGGTTGGTTACTTGGACAATGACAATAACACTTTTATGCGCCAATAAGTGCAGATAACTGCATTTTTATGCGCGTAAAAGTGTAATCCAACAAAAAGCCAAGCGCTTGCGATATGCCCTAAAGCCTGATATTGTACACACTGATATGTACACACAAAAAGGCGCCAATGGCTTCACCTGTTTCTACTACTCGGGTTTTCAACAACGGCAACAGCCAGGCGGTGCGCATTCCCGCCGAGTTTCGCTTGAATACTGACCGGGTTCAAATTAGCCGCAATGAACACGGCGACCTTGTTATTCACCCCATACCTGCCGAGCGCGGGCAGGCTTTGTTGCAGGCACTGCAAGCTTTGGGTGAAGTTGACGAGCAATTTATCGCTGCACTGGAAGCCGAGCAGGAGAACAGCCAACCCATGCAAGATCTCGAGGCGCTGTGATTTACCTGCTTGACACCAACATCCTGATTTACCTGATCAAAAATCAGCCTCCGACGATTGTCCAGAAAGTAAATTCGCTACCCACAGATGCAAAACTGGGCATGAGTTTTATTACCTGGGTAGAACTGTTGAAGGGTGCAGAGCGAAGCAACCGCAAGCCAGAAACCTTGCGAAGACTTGATCAACTTGCCCAGCAGATCCATGTGATGTACCCGGAAGGCCCGACGATATGCAAGCACTATGCAGAACAATTTATGCAATTGAAAGATGCAGGAACCCCCATAGGAGCAAATGACTTGTGGATTGCATGCCATGCACTGGCCGAAAATGCAACGCTGATAACCCACAACACCAAGGAATTTTTGAGAGTGAAGGGGCTGGTGGTTGAGGATTGGGTGGTTGAATAGATTTGATGTTAGTAGCAAGACCACCGAACAATGGATTGCAGCTTACAATGAGCATCCGCGATCGATCATAACAAAACCAACGCAAACATGAACAGAAAAGGCATTTTATTGGCTGGAGGCAGTGGCACCCGCTTGTACCCCGTCACCATGGCCGCCAGCAAACAGCTGCTGCCGGTGTACGACAAACCCATGATTTATTACCCGCTTTGCACGTTGATGCTGGCGGGCATACGGGAGGTGTTGGTTATTTCCACCCCGCAAGACACTCCACGCTTTGAGCAACTGCTGGGCAACGGCCAACACTGGGGACTAAACATTGAATATGCTGTACAAGCCAGCCCTGATGGGCTTGCACAGGCTTTTATAATCGGCGAGAAATTTGTGGACCAACACCCTAGCGCCTTGGTGCTGGGCGACAATATTTTTTATGGCAGCAACCTGGCCACACAACTGCAACACGCCACTAGCGCCAAACAAGGCGCAACCGTGTTTGCCTACCCGGTGCACGACCCCCAGCGCTACGGGGTTGTGGAGTTCGATGCCCATGGGCAAGCTGTATCCATTGAGGAAAAGCCGTCCCGCCCCAAAAGCAGATACGCGGTAACTGGCTTGTACTTCTACGACGAGGAGGTGGTGAACATTGCGAAGCAAATAAAACCAAGTGCACGCGGTGAGTTCGAGATCACCGACATCAACCGAATTTACCTAGAGCGTAAGCAACTGGACGTACAGGTGATGGGCCGGGGCCACGCCTGGCTAGACACAGGCACTCACGACAGCCTGCTGGAGGCCAGCCAGTTTATACAAACCCTTGAAAAACGGCAGGGCCTTAAAGTGGCATGCCCAGAAGAAGTTGCCTGGCGCAAAGGCTGGATAAACGACGAACAACTGCTTGCCTTGGCTGCCCCTTTGTTGAAAAGCGGCTACGGGCAATACCTGCAGAACTTGCTGGAGTTTAAAACCCTGTTATGAAAGCTGTAGAAACAAAAATACCTGGCGTGTTTTTGCTGGAACCCACAGTGTTTGGCGATAGTCGAGGTTACTTTTTTGAATCGTTCAACACAGCCAAGTTTGAACAACTTACCAGCTATGCGCCCAATTTTGTGCAGGACAACCAAAGCATGTCTGCCAAAGGGGTATTGCGCGGGCTGCACTACCAACTTGAACCAATGGCACAGGGCAAGCTGGTGAGCGTGGTACGTGGTTCAGTGCTGGATGTGGCGGTGGATATTCGAGCGAACTCTCCCACCTACGGACAATGGGTCGCTTATGAGTTGAATGAACACAATCATTTACAAATGTGGATACCCCAAGGTTTGGCTCATGGCTTTTTGACTTTGGAAGACCACACGATATTTCAATACAAAGTGACAGACTTTTGGAGTAAGGAACACGAGCGCTGTATATCCTGGAACGACCCCACCCTTGCCATCGACTGGGGTCTGGCAGGTAACAAGCCTTCCGTGAGCGAGAAAGACAAACATGGAATGCTTTTTAAAGATCTTCGTTAGGCAATTTCATCTGTCTTTAAGCACACGTTGCAGGGCCTCTAGATAAGCCGTTCCCCAACGGGTATCTGGCTCCATGTAATTGCCCTCGGCCCACTCATTCCAAGACTTAAGAAAAACAATTCTGTGCTGATCATCTCGACTAGACACTGAATTAACGGCGTCAAACATATGTTGCTCAAAAAACTCAGGGGTTGATCCTGTTAAAACCAATCCCTTCCGACCCGAACGCGGGGTGTGGTCCCAATTCGGGTAGGCGCAGGGGTACGCGTCAAAGTTAAACTTTGAAAGATCGGGAATAAGATGCTTTATTGCCTCTGCGTATTCGATGGTGCGCGGACCACCAATATCTATTTTTTTGCTGATTCCCCAAAACAACCACTTTGCCTTGTTCAATATTTGGTTTTTAGTCGTGATTACGCCTAGTGTGGAAACCACGGCGCCATCTAATCCCAAAGCCTCTGCATCTTCAAAGTCGAGTTGATTGTTACCCAGGATATACAGTCCTTTTAATCCCGCTTGAATTGCCCACTCACGCCATTGATCAAGCCTTCGTTTTGCGTCTAGCAACTTCAATGGTTTATAGATAAAAAGCAAGGGCTTACCATCGACCGTAATGTAACGACGATCGCTAAATGCCGTCAGTAAATAGTCAAAGTGTGCCCGGTCATCCGCCCCACCTGGATACGTTTGCTCCATGAGCATTCGGTTTGGCTGATTGTTCCATACACCAGTCCACGATTCATTTGCCCACGCCAGGCAAAAGGGGAAATCTGGCTCACCCGAGGCCAGTACTTCGTTGAACGGCCTTTCCAGCAGGCGACGCCCCGCGAACCAGTAATGCCAATAGCAAAAGCCTTCAACACCATACCTCGCAGCCATTTCTGCTTGTGCGATGCGGCTTTCTGGCAACCTTAAGTCGTAGTAACCGAGATCAGCGGGCAAATGTGGCTGCTCATGTCCATCAAATAAAGGTCGAGCTTTTGTCACGTTGGTCCATTCCGTGAAGCCACGACCCCACCAATCGTCATTCTCGGGTATGGGGTGAAACTGGGGTAAGTAAAACGCGATTACGCGAGCTTTCTTGTTCTTGTGTTCTGCTGTAGACATTTCTTGTTCATCCTGGATAAGGCTATGCCACCTTCACAACTTCAACGCTTGGCAGCGGGAAAACCAAATTCATGCCAGCGAGCTTTTTGTTTGTTGTGAAAAACTTTCGAAAATGCCAAGGGAGCACTATGAGGTAGTCTGGCTTCATAGCCAGAAGCTCTGACTCAGGAATAATTGGAATCCAGGTTCCTGGGGTATAGCAAGCAAACTTTTCAGGGTTCACCTCACCAACACATTCCACCTGATTAACTGTAAGTCCGCAATATTGCAAAAGCACATTGCCCTTGGTAGAGGCACCGAGTACTGCCACCCTTTTCCCCTCGCCGCGCGCCGTTTCGATGAATTTCAATAGTTCACGCTTTGTGTCTGTAACACGCGCTGCAAACTCATGATAAGGCTGCAAGGTGTCTAGCCCTTTTGTTCTCTCATCATCAAGGATCTTCTGAACAGAGGGTATGACAACTTGGTCACCATGCGCCTTTTTCACGGTAACCGAGAAGCTTCCACCATTGATATCGTTGAACTCGACATCAAGGATTTTGAACCCGACGCGGTCTGTCATCCATTTAATTTGACGCAGAGCATAAAACTCCAAGTGCTCGTGGCATACCGTGTCGTATGAATTGGTGCTGAGCATTGTTGGCATATAACTTTGCTCAAACACCCAAACGCCGTCTTCCGCAAGTACCTCGAACACTTCGCGCATAAAACCCATCGGATCCTCCAAGTCATAAAACATGGAGAATGAAGTGACCACTTTTGCTTTCTTGCCGGGGAAACGTTCTTTTACTAACGCTGAAGAAAAGAAATCTGGAATCAGTTGAATGTGTTCTGGATAGTAATGATGAAACTTTACACCGGTGGGGTCGACCCCAACCAAAACCGGGCCACTTGATGGATAGGCCTGTAAAGTAGTGCTGTCGTTGCTGCCGATATCAACCACCAAATCATCTTTCTGCAGGTTTACCATGCCCAGAATACGCTTCACCTTGGCGTTGAGGTGCGCAACCATACTTGCGTTTAAACCAGATCGATATCCATAGTTTTCTCCATACATCTCCCCCAAGTCGTAGGAGTGCTCCATCTGCAAGAGACCACAGGCATGTTCCCCGCCGGTGCATTTGACGAGTTTGAGTGGGCCCGTGGTTACCTTTGCACCTTTGACGCGTGGGAATACACCCGTGAGCATCTGCTCCCCCAAGTCCAGCACCCGCTCAAGATGCGTATTGCCGCAAATCCTGCACTTCTCAACTTTTTTGTACATTGTTGTTGACTCCATCTGTTCTATGGTCGACTGCTGAGAATACGCAGATCCTCGTCCACCATCATTTGCATCAATTCCCTACAACCAATTTCCGGCTGCCATTTCAATCTGGATCGCGCTTTGGTGATATCACCCACCAGCAATGCAGTTTCGGCGGGGCGATAGGCTGTCTGGTCCTCAAGCACGTAATCACGGTAATTCAATCCAAGATAGCTAAAAGTGAAATCGCACAGGTCGCGTACCGAGTGAACCTGGCTGGTTGCCAGCACATAATCGTCCGCTTGCTCTTGTTGCAGCATTAACCACATGGCACGTACGAAGTCGCCGGCGAAGCCCCAATCACGCTGCGCATCCAGATTTCCGAGATGCAGACTCTTGGCCAGACCAAGCTTGATCTTTGCAGCCTCATTCGTGATTTTTCTGGTTACGAACTCCAACCCCCGGCGTGGACTCTCATGATTAAACAAGATCGCAGAGCATGCAAAAATGCCATAGCGTTGCCGGTAAATTCTGATCATGGAATCGGCATACAGCTTGGCTGCTCCGTATGGGCTACGGGGGTTAACAGGCGTGGATTCCGTTTGCGGGCTTTCGATCGCGTCACCAAATATCTCTCTGCTTGAAGCTTGGCACAAACGTATACCGGCATCCACTGTTCGGATGGCCTCCAGAATTCGCGTCACTGCCATGCCATTCACTTCTCCAACGCTAACAGGGTCGTTATACATGCCTGCACCGGAGGAATACGCTGCGAAATTATAGACCTCTTGAGGACGATAAGAACTTAGCGTGTCGATCATGCTTTGCTGATCCAGCATGTCCCAGGCGATAAATTCAACAGCATTTGCGATTTGCAAGGGGAGCTTGGCTTTGGCTTGCTGCGGGTTTCTTGATGCACCAACTACACGATAGCCTTTGGCTAAAAGCAACTCTGCCTGATAAGACCCGTCTTGCCCCGCAATACCGGTAACAAGTGCCACGGGCTTGCCTTTCAATGCGCACCTCGTGACAAAATGGAAGCCGCAAATCGGCTAAGGGCTCCAGCGTTCTTGCTAAATAGCAAATCGTGTACTGCCATTCCGGTTGGCTTAGGCGTTAAGGTAAAATAGGTAATCATTACCAAATTTGCAAGCGAGGCTGGAAAAATACTCACCGTGAGCGCGATTAATTTTTCAAGCTTGCCAATGTCGCCGCGCCAGAATTTCCTGTATTCAGTCAAGGAATAAGCGCCAAGCGCCCGATTATGAAACAACGCCTTCGCACTACGCCATGGCTCACGCCGACATACAACCCTTTTTGCCTTTTCTGAAAAATCGGGGAACGACCAAATCAGACCAGGCCACTTGAACATCCAGATCTCAAAGCTTCGTGAAGTCCACATTGCATTGCCATAGCGAATGGTAATTAACGGCTCTGCAATTACTCGTACATTTGAAAGTGGCGGATTCTGAAAGATTACCCCAACATGGATAAACAAGGAGCCATAGTAAGTGGCTCGTTCTCTTGTCATCCAGAATGCACGTTTGATTACCACACACCCGATAAACGAAAGATACGCTGCGGTTTCAATAAAGAATGCTTCTCGATCTTCCGCTCGATAAACTTTGTCCTGATCAAAGATCAAACGCTGCTTCTCAAACAGCTCAGAAAGATCTACGTTCAGTACTTCGGAGTTAACGATGATCAGGTCATCGTGTCCCTCCAGCGCAGATAAGACAGCAGCAACAGCACCAGGACGAAGTAGATCGTCGTCGGTCATCAGCCAGCAGTACTCGCCTTTCGCATAGCTAACCGCCTTATCGAAATCTGCATCCACTCCGGAGTTTTGGGCCTCCCGAAAATAACGAATTCCTGGATGGGCTTCGGCATAGCGCGCCATCACCTCAGGAGTATCGTCAGGTGAAGCGCCATCTACAACGACAATTTCTACACCCGGTTGAAGTTGGGCAAGAATAGATTCAAGCGTCTCGCCAATGAATCGCCCTCTCTTGAAGGTTGCAATGCATATTGAAAGTTTAGGTATTAGCATTTGATTAGCATTACATTTGGTCAACGCCTAAATTGACACGAATCTTTGATCCGCGATCAAGGCGAACTGCTGTTCGTTAGGTATTCGAAACTTTTTGTACTGAGATTGATTCTCTGCAAATTCCTGCCCATGAATTTCGTCTAAGAAAGAAGCGTCGAAATACCTTGGATCCACGAAGAATGCGTTCACACCATTTCGATCTACCGAGATAAATCGATAGCCGTAACGTTCAAAAAATTTCCGCCAACCAGAGATAGAGACTCCGTAGTACAGGTGAGTTGGATGCGCCTTGGTAAACACAAAGGTGGGCTCATACTCAATGGTCACGCTTTGCTTAGGACCGTAAACCGAATTGTATTCCACAACGAAAATCTTGGGACGAAAGCCAGCATTGAATATGGCCTCGGCGACGTAATAGTCGTTGCCATCAATATCAAGCGAGAATACATCCGGATCGTGGTACAGCGCCAAGGACTTAATTTCGAGAACACTTTCTTTGGTAACAAACATGTTGTGGATTTCAGCTCCAACACTATAGCCAATTACCGTACGCTTTGCCCTTTCAACAAGGTGTGGGCTACCTTCGACCAGCAATCCGTTATATTTTTCGGCCACAAGCAACCAACCAGAATTGTTCTCAATGCCATCTGCTGCACCGATTTCAATGAAATAGCGATTGCTGGCATTCAGCTTCTTGCGCAATACGTCAAGAATTCCATCTTCGCCATTCTGGCTAAATCCAGAAAACTCCCAGCTTGCGGGTGACTTGAAATCAACGTTGCGCGCTTGCATCATCGCGGCACCTTTGCTTAAAGCAATCGCGATGCGTTGACGATCGCGAACGTCTAGTAGATAGTTAATGAGCTTCCGAATCATATATTCACCTGACTATAAAAACCTGCATATTCATGAGGCAAGGATCTTTTTCAAATTTAGGTTAAGAGGGATCGCTACTCGAAGCTGTTTTGAGGTTGCTACGGACACTGCCATTAAAACCAATGCCAGCAAACTCCCAAGAACCAGTTTTATTGGCGCTGTACATTCATTATTGAGCACAACTAAACTTGCGAATAGGCCAGTCAGTAGCGCAAACAACAGAGGAATTCCAACGTCCTTGAACAGCCATCCAAGGCCATTACCCCTGAGTAAGCGACGATGAGTTAACCATGTACCGAGTAGCATATACATAACATGCAACACCAGCCACGCCAGCCCGCCGCCCAACGCACCGTAGCTCAATGCGAAGTAGATAATCAATGGCAAAAAAGCCATCGTCAACACCACGTTGATGGTCAAAGGTAATCGCGTAATTCCATATGCAAGTTGCAAAGCATACTGAAAGTACATAGCGCCATGTAAAGCAGACCCCGCAGCCAATAATGCAACGACCGGTGCCACGCTGGAAGCGATGGTTGGGTTTCCAGTCCAAATCAACACCAGCTCATAGCCGAATACAACAAGAATCATGGTGACTGGGAAGATCGCGCTAACGAGCAGGCGTGTGCCCATTCGATAGAGGTCAACCAATTTTTCTGTTTCACCACTGGCGACAAGCGCGGAAAACCGTGGGTAAATTACATTAAAAACTGGCGTAATCAACACATAGAGGCCACTGACAACCACAGTGGCTAACATATAGTGCCCAAATGACTCCAGGCTAAGCATCCTGCTTAAGATTAACTTGTCCATTTGGGTAAATATCAGTGCCGTTAGGCCGATACCACCCATCCCCGCCGTGAAACGCCACACCCTTTTAAATGTTTCAATATCAAACCGCATTTCGTCTGTTCTGCCGATGATATGCCATGCAGCAAAACGTATGATCACTGCGTACACCAAACCAACACCTGCTTGCCAGATAAAGAATGCCTCAATGGTTGGCGATACAAAGGCAAGTATTGCCACTGCCCCGAAACTGCCAAGGGTCACCATTGCCATATTAATGCTGCTAGACACAGTTAGCCGCTGTGCACCAATCAGCGCCCCCTGATATAAACCAATTGGCCAACGGCACGCGATCACAACCCCCATCAGCATCACGGCATGGGTAATTGTTTGCTCAGAAATCCGGTTGGATTCTAACCAGTGTTCAGCGATTACAGGTGCTAGCACCAGAAGAATAAACGCAATCAATACCGATACACCCCAGTACACTACTGCCAAGGTGTGCAGAAGTTTGCCAGCCTCTTTCAGTTCACCTGATGCGGAGCAACGCGCCACTTCACGATTTATTGTGGGGGAAATCCCCATATCCAAAAGCTGCAACAAGGCCTGCATCATCACAAAAAAGCCTATCAACCCATACGCTTCAACGCCAAGGTAATCGAGATAGAAAGGCACCACTGCCAAGCCAACAAGTGCCGACCAAACTGAGTTGACAAGGCCCGCGACAAGATTGCGACCCAGGGTCATAGGGGATCACTCATGGTAGGTGTTGGTGTAGTAACCATGGTTCTTCACCAACTCATCTCGCTCGGCAGTCTTCAAATCCTCTAGCACCATCTCTTTGACCAATACATCGAACGTGGTCTTGGGTTGCCATCCAAGCTTGGTTTTGGCCTTCGTTGGATCTCCAAGAAGTGTTTCAACTTCTGTTGGTCGGAAGTATCTTGGGTCGACTGAGACAATACAATTTCCCTTTGAATCGTAGCCCCTCTCATCAACACCACTACCTTCCCAGCGCACGTCAATACCCAGTTCTTTTGCAGCTGCATTTACAAAATCTCGTACACTGTATTGCACCCCTGTCGCGATCACGAAATCTTCCGGTTCGTCCTGTTGCAACATCAGCCACTGCACTTCTACATAATCTCTCGCATGCCCCCAATCCCTTTTGGCATCCAGATTCCCCAAATACATCTGCTTTTGCAGACCCAGTTTAATGCGCGCTAACGCTCTTGTAATTTTACGTGTCACGAAGTTTTCGCCACGGATTGGAGACTCGTGGTTAAACAAAATACCGTTACAGGCGTATATCCCATAGGCCTCACGGTAGTTCACTGTGATCCAATAAGCGTACAGTTTGGCTACTGCGTAGGGACTGCGAGGATAGAACGGGGTAGTCTCTTTTTGGGGAGTTTCCTGAACTAGGCCGTAAAGCTCAGAGGTAGATGCTTGGTAGAAACGCGTTTTCTTCTCCAGACCAAGGATTCGTATTGCTTCCAGCACACGTAACGCACCCAAGGCATCTGAGTTGGCCGTGTATTCGGGCTCCTCAAAAGACACAGCAACGTGACTTTGAGCCGCAAGGTTGTATATCTCATCCGGCTGAACCTGCTGGATAATTCGAATCAGGCTGCTTGAATCTGTCAGGTCACCATGGTGTAAGAAGAAGCGAACACCGTCTTCGTGCGGATCCCGATAGAGATGGTCCACCCGTGCCGTATTGAACGATGATGCTCGACGCTTAATTCCATGAACAATGTAGCCTTTCTGCAGCAGCAACTCGGCAAGGTATGCACCATCTTGGCCAGTGACACCTGTAATTAATGCAACTTTATTCATTTCTATATTCCGTAAAAGTCGTCAACCCGCACGATATCGTCCTTTTCCAAGCAACAGTCTGATTGCACTTCAATGATCTCACTCGGCATGATTCCTGGGGTGGTAAGACGAAAAACCGCCCCAGAGGGATGAAGTGACTGGTTCTCACCGAGCATAATCACATTGCCGTTAAAGATAATTTCGGCAAGACATTCAACAACCACCAGGTGCTCGACAAGATGGAGATTTTTTTAAGCTCAAGCTGCGGACATTCGTGGTTCATGCGTAGCACGACGAAGGATGGAATAAAAACCACTACAATTGGCGCCAGCGTTAGCAATCACAATGACAGCGAGCATATAGATAGCGTCATATACGCCTTGGTCATGATCGTCATTCAGATAGGGCTTAAATAAGTTTCATTAAAGTTTGAACGTCGCACGCAGCATTATGCCAAATATTTATCAAATTAAGCATTTCTAATTAGTAACCTAACGAAGTTCCGCTAGCCAATCAACAAGCTCGTGAGATGAATAACCCTCAACAGCCACAGCCAAAATTTTGAGCGCCTGGGGTAAATCCGAAACATTTATGGACCGGGATATCTGCAACAGCGTTTGTTTCAGTTCGTCCATGGGTAGAAATGATTCGGACGCAGTCATTATTCGAGCGTGCGCTGTGGGCTGCGGGTCATTCCCAATCAACAATTCCTCATACAGTTTCTCACCTGGCCTAAGCCCAGTGACTTGAATTTCAACATCGCCTTCTGGGTTCAAATCATCACGAATACTAAGGCCAGACAATTCGACCATGCGCACAGCCAGATCATAAATCTTAATGGGTTCGCCCATGTCCAACAAAAACACATCCCCGCCTTTGGCCAAGGCACTGGCCTGAATCACCAATTGCGCGGCCTCAGGAATAGTCATGAAGTACCGGGTAATGTCACGGTGCGTTAGCGTAATGGGCCCACCATCCCGAATTTGTTGGCGGAACAATGGCACCACTGAACCCGAAGACCCCAACACGTTACCGAAACGCACCATGGAGAACACAGTGGTGGTGGATGTCTCCGCAAGGGCCTGCAACGACATTTCCGCAAGACGTTTGGTGGCTCCCATTACGTTAGTTGGGCGCACGGCCTTGTCAGTACTAATCAGTACAAAATTTTCTGAGCCATGTTTCAAAGCAAGTTTTGCGGTAGTGAAGGTACCAAATACGTTGTTGTAAATACCTTCGCTTAAGTTGTGCTCAACCAAAGGTACGTGCTTGTACGCTGCCGCATGAAAAATGGTGTGTGGTTTGAATTTACCGAGAATACTGTCCATACGGGCTTCATCTCGAACCGACGCCAGAAACGGAACCAGAGCAATAGAAGAGCCATTTTTCGAGATCAGTTGTTGCTCAAGCTCTTGATGAATCTGATACAAAGCAAATTCACTTTGCTCCACCAACAACAACTGCGCTGGCCCTACGCTCAGAATTTGGCGGCACAGTTCACTGCCGATTGAACCGCCTGCACCGGTTACCAGCACCACTTTGCCTTGTATGTTCTTCGACAACAATTCAGGGTCGGGGCTTACCGGGTCACGGCCAAGCAGGTCGTCAATGTCCAGCTCGCGCAGGTCGGAAACACTGACTTTGCCTGTGGCAATTTCAGTGACTCGGGGCAGTGTACGCACAGCAACTTTGCTTTTGGAAATGCTATCCAGAATTTCATTTCGACGCTTGCGGTTTGCTGCATTGAATGCCAGCAGCACAGTGTTCACTCCCAATGTTTCAACCAAACCCTGCAAGTCGCTGGGGTTAAAAATCTTCAGGTTGTTGATTGTTTGTTTGTGCAGGGCTTTGTTGTCGTCGATAAAACCGACCACCCGCATTTCATGGCTATTGGCCAATGCACCAGCAAGCTGACGGCCAGTGGCGCCCGCACCGTAAATAAGCACGCGCGGCAAGTTGGCCAGCTGCAACTCGTTGCGGTACATGCCCCCCAACCAAAACCTGGCAAACAGGCGGGTTAAACCTACAAATACCATGAGCAAAATGGGTTGGATAATGCCCACGGTACGCGGTACGCCCGAAACACCCATGGCAGTGAATATGGCGGCGTACACAATACCGTAAACCGCAATCACTTTGGTTACCGTGAACATGGCCGACAAACCCGAGTACCGGAATATGGCGCGATAAAAACCATTCACAATGAACAGGGGAATAGCGATAAGCAGGCTTATGCCTACAGCCGCCAGCGGGTTCCAGCCAAAGTCGGGATTGGTTAATGAAATCCAGTAATCAAGGCGCAGGTAATAGGCCAACCATACTGTGAGTACGCAAAGGCTGGCATCGACTGCCAGCACAATAATCCGCTTGGCCACACGAGGAAGGTTAAGCACGGGATTGGCAAATTTTGAGAGAAACATGGTGTGCCCGACCCTTAGTGTGAAACACCGTCGCGCTTGACCACCTTGAGAAAGGTCAACCACAGTATTTTAATGTCGAACATCAGACTTTGCCTTTGCAGGTACTCAGAATCAAGCTGTACTTTTTGAACAATCGGTATGTCGTCGCGACCATTCACCTGTGCCCAGCCTGTTAGCCCCGGCAGTATATTGTGAATACCCTTTTCTGTTCGCATGTCGATCAAATCCTGTTGATTGAACAAGGCAGGGCGCGGGCCAACAAAGCTCATGTCGCCTTTTAGAATGCTCCACAACTGGGGCAGTTCATCAAGACTGGTTTTACGTATGAAAGAGCCAATCGGTGTTAAATGCGAAGCAGGGTCGCTGAGCAAATGCGTTGCCACGGCGGGCGTGCCTACACGCATGCTGCGAAACTTGGGCATTTTAAATATGCGGTTGTGAATGCCAACTCGGTCGCTCCAGTAAAGGGCTGGGCCTTGGGAGGTAAGCCGCACGGCCAATGCGACGGCAAGAATAGGCATCGCCAAAACTGCCAATACGCCAAGGCACAACAGTAGGTCGAAGAGTCGCTTGATCATGCTATTTTCAATTGCCCCTGTTGCAGGTACCAATCTACCGTTTCTTTCATGCCTGCTTGTAATGTAAATGGCGGGCTCCAGTTCAGTTCATCACACAGTACTTGCGGGCTTACTGTTAAATTACCCAACAAACGTTGTACTGCAGCGCGTTTGCCAAGTAAAGCCGCTACGGTTTCAATTAAAGCGGGTGGAACTGGCAGCACGTTGGGCTTGCGGCCCAAAGCGTTTGCCATTTCGCGCACCAACTGTGCGGTAGATACATCGGCATTGTCAGACACCAAAAACACTCTCCCCACCGCATTGGGGTGTTGAACGCAGCTAGCAATGGCGCTCGCCAAATTACCAACAAAAACGAGGCTGCGTTTGTTGTGAACTGCGCCAAATGGCAATGGAATCCCCCGCGCAACCGCACCGAGTAATTTCAAAAAGTTAGCGCGTACCCCAGGGCCGTAAACCAAGGGTGGACGAACTACCGTCACCTCAAGCCCGCTTTGCTTGCTGAACTCAAACAACTGTTGCTCGGCTTCAAATTTGGAGATGCCATAGGGGTCGATTGGATTTGCTTGGGAATCGGCAGTAAATTCCCCTGCCTCGCCATTTACTTTGATTGAACTGACAAACACCAAACGCTTAACACCACACTGCGCGGCTTGGCGCGCCAATTGCAATGTACCTGCGGTATTGGCCAAACGAAATTCGTGCAACGGGTTTGCCGATTCATCGTTCATGACATGAACGCGTGCAGCAAGATGAACCACGGCATGGCAACCCTGCAACGCTTCCTGCCAATTGGTATTCGGGCCAAGTGGCTCTACCTGAAACATGTTTGGTTCACTGCACGGCGCACGGCTGGTTTTTACAACAACCGCGCCCCTACTTTCAAGCAGGGCGCACACGCGCTGGCCTACAAAACCTGTAGCCCCTGTCACCAGAATTCGCTGGCCCTTTACTTCGACCATACAGTGCGATTGATGTAGTCGGTGTAACTTAGTGCCACACGTAACACTTGGCGGGCCACGTGGGGGTTTTCATAATCTTTAACAACTGGCGCAACATGGGGCTGTGATGCTTTTTGTTCAATCACCACGCGCACAGCATCAAGCACACGTGCTTTTTTCAAACCCGACATGATGAGGATGCCTTCGTCCATGCCCTCAGGCCGCTCATGGGCATTGCGAATAGTGATCGAGCTCAGGCCAAGCAACGATGTTTCTTCAGTAATGGTGCCGCTGTCGGAAATGACGCAAGCGGCCGCCATTTGCAGGCGAATGTAGTCGGTAAAACCAAAGGGCTTCAAAAACTGGATTAGCGGGCTTAGGGCGCTTAAATCAAGTTCAGCCAAGCGCTTTTGGGTGCGCGGGTGGGTCGACACAATCACTGGGTAATTGTAATGATTGGCGAGCGCGTTCAGCGTTTCGAGCAGGTCGGCCACATTTTCGGGGCTGTCCACATTTTCTTCACGATGTGCGCTCACGATGAAAAACTTGCCAGCCTCCAGCTTCATGGTTTGAAGCACTTGGCTTTGCTGAATTTTGGGCATGTAGTGGTCAAGCACTTCACGCATGTGTGAACCAGTTTTGATGATTGTTTCAGGGCGAATGCCTTCAGCAATCAGGTAGCGGCGCGCGTGCTCAGTCAGCACCATATTGATGTCGCTTAGGTGATCAAGCACCTTGCGGTTCAACTCCTCGGGCACACGCTGATCGAAACAACGGTTTCCCGCTTCCATATGAAACACGGGCACCTTGCGCCGCTTGGCTGAAATAACAGCAAGACACGAATTGGTGTCGCCATACAACATCAATGCGTCAGGCTTAACTTTTTCAATTACAGCGTCTGATTTCTCGATAACCCGCGCAATGGTTTGCGCTGCGTTGTCTCCAACCGCTTCCAGAAAAAAGTCGGGTTTGCGAATGCCCAGGTCATCAAAAAAAACCTGATTCAATTCGTAGTCGTAATTCTGCCCTGTGTGCACCAAGGTGTGCTCGGTGTGCTTGTCGAGCTCGGCAATCACCCGGCTCATCTTGATCAATTCGGGCCGCGTGCCGACCAGGGTCATGACCTTAAGCATTCAAAAACTCCTGCACGTAATCCAGCTTCTTGAGTACTTCTTTGACCCCGGGTATATCAAGGCGATGCGTGTTGTGTGAGGTGTAATCATCAAATTCAGAAATACGTTGTTCGCCTTCTACGAAATACTTTGCGTAATTCAAGTCGCGATTATCGGCAGGAATCCGGAAGTATTGGCCCATGTCTTCGGCCTTGGCCATTTCTTCACGCGACACCAGTGACTCATACAATTTCTCGCCATGGCGAGTACCGATAATTTTAATGGGGTTGGTTTTGTTCAGCAGTTCTTTCAAGGCTTGGGCAAGATCGGCCACAGTGGAAGCGGGGGCCTTTTGAATGAATATATCGCCTTGCTGGCCGTGCTCGAACGCATGCAGAACCAGGTCGACTGATTCTTCGAGAGACATAAGAAAGCGTGTCATGCTGGGGTCGGTCACTGTGATTTCCTGCCCATCAAGCAATTGCTGAATGAACAAGGGAATAACAGAACCACGGCTTGCCATGACATTGCCGTAACGCGTTGCGCACACCACAGTACCGCCTTCCGGAATGGTGCGCGACTTTGCAACCATCAACTTTTCGGCCATGGCTTTGGAAATGCCCATAGCATTGATGGGATACACGGCTTTGTCGGTACTTAGCACCACCACGCGGCTTACGCCTTTGGCGATGGCTGCGTTGAGCATGTTTTCGGTACCCAGCACATTGGTGCGTACCGCTTCCATGGGGTAGAACTCGCAGGAAGGCACTTGCTTCAATGCTGCAGCATGAAATACATAGTCAACACCGGTCATGGCTTGGGAAAGGCTGTCGTAATCGCGTACATCGCCGATATAAAATTTCACTTTGTCGCAGCCCAAGGCGATGCGCATGTCTTCCTGCTTTTTTTCGTCACGGCTGAAAATACGAATCTCTTTGACTTCGGTTTCAATGAAGCGCTTTAGTACCGTGTGGCCAAACGAGCCGGTGCCACCGGTGATCATGAGTACTTTTCCGTCGAACATGTGTGCGGGTCCGTGTTTATTGAATTCGGTTTTGGCGCATTTTCTGAATCAATTCAGGCCATTCAGGGGGAGTATACCCGCTTGCCTGCTCGAAGCGCTTTGCGCACAGCGAACGGTCAATCACCAAGCCGTTGTCGGGGTTGATTGCGGTATTCAAACCATAAACCTGGGCTATTAAACGCAACAAATCAAGCTTGGAAATGGGGTTCGCGGCCACGTGATACAAGCCATGAAGTTCGGGCTTGGGCAACACATGATTCATGACGATGTGCGCCAGTTCACAAGTAGGCACGCCTGAAAATATGGCTTTGGAAAAACCCTTTACGCTGCCCTGCTGCGCCAGGAACCATTCAAGTAACGCAAAACTGGTTCCCAGTTCATGGCCAATGATCGAAGTTCGCAAGGTGATTGCGTGGGGACTGTTGTGCAGTTCCCCGATGTATTTCGATTTGCCATATAGGTCTTCTGCATCGGAAGGATCTGTTTCAAGGTAATTGCCTTTCTTACCATTGAATACACAATCGGTACTAATGTGCACCAGTCGCGCATTGCCCACTTCACAAAGGCGAAGCAAGCGGTGTGGCAACATGGAATTGATGGGCAATGCCACCAAAGGGTCGTTGGCCTGATCGAGCTGCTTGATAAGCCCCACACAGTTGATAACCACATTGGGTTTTACTTGAGCAAATGCATCGACCAACGCGTCTTGATCAAGTACGTCGAGCCCGGTAAGAATTCCTGCGGAAGTAAAATCTACTAGTTTTGGGTGTGGGGCATTGCCCCGCTGGCTACCCCACACCTGAAATTGCTTGGTATCGCACAAAGCTTTGAATACGGCACTACCCAACATGCCGGTAATGCCCAAAACAAGAATTTTCATGTGGTGGTAATTCCTGATTTACCCGGGCCCATGGCGCTGAGTGTTTCAACCAAGTGCTTTGCCTGGCTTTCAGTTTCAAAATACGCCAGGAAATAGGCTTTGCCGTGCCGGCCCATTTCCAGACGTGTTGCTTCGGGTAAAGCTTTAAGTTTCAGAATGTTCGCAGCCAAACCCGCGCTGTCGCCAGCTGGCGATGCCAAGCCAGCCCCGGCCTCCAATACTACACGAGCACCTTCGCCATTCAGGCTGGCCAACACTGGCTTGCCTGCGGCCAAGTACGCCTGAATTTTACTCGGAATTGTAAGCGCGAATATGGGATCGTCTTCGAGTGATACGAGCAAGGCCCCTGCCCTGCTAAAAATGGAAGACATTGCTTGCATTGGGAATCGCCCGGGAAGTTCCAGGTTACTCAGGCCTTTTTCCTGTTTTTGCTTCACAAGCCATTCACTGCGGCTGCCGCTGCCCACCAGAACAATCGAAATGTCTTTGTGTTCTTTTAGTTGAACCGCAGTTTCAACAACAGTATCCAAAGCTTGAACTTGCCCCAAGTTACCCGCAAAAACAATACAAAACTTGCTTTCCAGCAGTTGAAGAAGCTCTAGCGGTGCCTCGACTTGCTCGCCGACACTTTGCTCGGGGTAGGAATTGGGTTGATAGCGAATTTTGCTGCGATTGGCATATTCGTTTAACGGCGCAATAAAGGCCTTGGACTGAGCAAGCAACACATCGCAACCTTTATAGATCCAGTAAACCATGTAACCAACAAGCTTCAGCGCCTTTTTGTTGCGTATGAATCCGGTGGCTTCCAGGCTTTCAGGCCAAAGGTCTTGAACCCACAATGCAAGTGGCGCGCGCTTTATCCACTTCAACACAATTGCAGGGATTGTTTGCGTAAGCGGCGAAGGTGCGTACACAAGAATTGCATCGAATTTCAAGCCACGCAAAGCCCAAGGCAAACAAAAAACGCCAGCAAGTACAAAAACCAGATAGTTGAGAATCAGATTCCTCGCACCGCCATGCTTGCGGGGCCAGGTGGGAATGCGCACCAGCAATGCTTGCCGACCAAACAGCTCACGCTGCACCCCGCTGGCTCGGTAACCCGTAAATATTTTGCCCTCAGGATAATTCGGTTTGCCAGTGGCAACCACAACGGTGTGCCCCTGGTTGATCAATGCCTTTACTACGTCATTGATCATGAAGCTTTCGGGCCAGAAGTATTGGGTAACAATCAAAATCTTCATGCGGCACCCCGCTTCTGGATTTCCGCAAGAAAAATTGCTGCATCTACAGGCACTACGGCTTCGGTTTTTATTGCCAGATGACGCATTACCGCCCGTGCAATCGAAGTGGGGGAGTTTGGGTCAAAGGTTTGTTCAGGCTGAACGACGTCTCGAACATAGTCCAGCTCGGAAGCGAGAATTGGCAGACCCAGCTGCCGGGCTTCCAGCAGTGGCAGGCCATATGATTCAAGTTTGGACGGGAAAATAAGCGCCTTGGAGTTTTTGTAAAGCGCCTGAACTTGCCCAGGCGGCAAAGTACCGAAATTATGTATTGCAAGCTGGTGAAGCTGTTTGTGTTGCTCAATTTCAGCCACTATCGTAAAAGCTGAATTGTGATCCACCGTAAGTGCCAGGCTGGGTCGAATGCCCTTCGCCGCAAGTTGTACCCAAGCCTGAATAAGTGCACGGTGATTCTTATGCGGCTCGGCAGAAGACACATAGACAAAATCGAATGTTTGATCGATTGAATTGTCACTGGCTTGAGTTTGCATAGCGGGTAGAAATGGCAAAACCCGCGATTCAAATCCCAAAGCCTGCCGCAATTCTTGTTGCATTGTTTGCGATTGCACCACGATTTGGTAGCTTGACCGCATGCACCAACGGAACCAGCAACGTTCAAGCGCCAAGCGCAGGCGAGCGCCCAACGAAAAACCCGAAAAGTTGTGTGACCCAAACATGTAACGGTTTTGCAAAAAAACTGTGACCTTTCCTTTGTTGGGGAACAGGGGTGGCAGGTTTCCGAAACACAGCACCGTGTCATCGGCCTGCACTTGGCTTCGCAACCAAAACTCTGCCTTCAATCGAGCAAGCAGCGACGGCGCAACCATTTTCAAAAGATGCCCAGCATGAGAGTTTGGTATTTCCATTCTGCTGTCCAAAATACAACTGAAAGTTTCGTTCCCCACCTTCAGTAAGTCACTGAGTAAAGCGCGACCACCGCCTTGATGAATATTGGGTGCGTGTATGAACTTGGTCATTTTCTCGAACCCAGATAAGCAGCAACCACCAGCACAAAACCCACGCCCTCGGAAAAATCAAAATGAAATGAGTTCAGCATATTACCTACCAGATATACCAGCAGAACGGGCAGTATATGAACCTGACTCCACGCACTGGAAGCTGATTGGTAAACCAGATTGCCGTAGAACACCAGGTAAACAAACAAGGCCACAACCCCGCCTTGTACCAAAAACATCAGGTACTGATTGTGGGGGTTGTGAAATGAGGGCCAGGCGGCAGCGGTGGTGTATGGTTCAACTGCATTTTCAACACCACCCAAACCGTAGCCCAGCAAAGGTGCTTGCAAAAAAGCAGACCAACTTGAGGTGAGGTACATCACCCTTTCGCCAATGCTGGTTCCTTGTTTCGGAACGCTTGCCAGCAGTTGCTCCATTTCAAGAATACCCATGCTGATTCGTTCGTTCACATTGCCCACCAGAAAATACGCAGCAACCAACAGCATTACGAAAACAACACCGGCGATGCACAGGCCTTTCAAACCGTAGAGTCTGTAACCGTAAAAAAGCGGCAGCACCATAAAAACCAACCAACCCGTACGGCCATCAATCATGCCAAACAGATTCCACAGAGCCAGCAACAGCAACCCCGTGTATAGCAGCGCGAACTTGGAGCGTGGCTGCTTCAAGGCTGCATTGATCCAGAAGTAAATGGCGATAACAAGAAAAAAGTTGTGAGTAATATGTGCTTTGAAAACAGTTGGATTGCCTGCATTCGCAGACATGGTGGTTGCCTCAACCCCGAACAATGCAGGATCTATCCCCAGCCAAATTGCATATGACAAGAAAAGTACCAAAGCCACACCTGCCAAGAAGCCTTTGCCGACAATCTCACGATCCACCTGATTCACCAAAGCGCAAGCCAGCACCGGAACAAGAATTAGCCGCCCGTATTTGCTTAGAAACTCTTGGTAATTACTCGGATTATTGCTTGGGAAAAAGTAGGTGAGCGCCAGGAAAAACAACAGCACCCACAGTGGCAGAAGTTCTTTTCTCTTGAAATTGTTCAGTAACTGCTGGCGGTACTTTGCACCGATAAAAATAAAAACCAACGCCAACGCCAAAAACAAATTCACAGGCGCTGGCTTGATGGGCAGAAAAAATGCGGCCCCGGCCAAAAACCAGGCAGGGTTGATTCGTTGAACAAAACTCAAACCCACCCCCACCTTTGCCAGTGCATTTTCAAAAACGCATAGGTAACGGGCGCGGTGATAAGCCCTGGCAGGCCAAAAGCCACTTCGCCAAGAATGATGGCCATCAGCATTTCGGGCACGCTGGCGCGCACATTGCGGCCGATGATGTAGCCATTTACGAAGTATTCAAGCTTGTGGATGATGAACAGGTAAACGACTGAACCCAAGGCCACAAAAGCGCCATAGCGAATGGTCAGCACCAGAATAAGTGTGTTGGCCATGATGTTGCCTGCGGCGGGAATAAGGCTGGCCACGGCAGTGAACATCAGCAACAGTTCACGGAATGGCAGCACCACATCAAAGGCGGGCAGTATTCCGTAGATAAACACGGCGGTGCAGAAAGTGTTCCAGATGCTGACGTAAACCTGCGCGCCCATCAACAAGGTAAAACAACGCACGTACTTTTCCAGGGTTTGAAGCCAGGCCGCAGCCAGTGGCCGGGGGCCTGTGCCATTGACATGGGTGGCGGGCACCAGCAGGGCCGCAGAAACCCCCAAGATAAGCGCGAACACGAATTGCAGGAAGATAAAAAAGCTTGCGCCGCCGAAGTTGCGAATGTAGTCAACAAAGTCGCTGTCGTCTTTGCTGATCATTCTGAACAGGTCGCTGGGCTTGCCCGGAATGTGTTCTTTAATGGCCTGTGGCAGGCTGGCCGTGACCGAATTCAAGTTGCGCAAAGCCTCTTCAATCAGTTGTGGCCCCTGTTGTGTCATGGTTGCGATCACAAACCGAACGCCGCTGTTCAAGCCGATCCCCAACGACACCACTGCAGCAGCCACCACCGCTGTGGTAAGGAATGTGGGAAGCCAGCCAAACAACCCGCGCATGAAGGGGCCTTTGAACTTGTTGATGTGGGGCTGCAATAGCAGCACAAAACCGCGCCTGGTAAAGCGGGTGAGCGCAAAAATGGCCAACCCTGCGATAAGGCCAACGCCAATTTTGAGCGACAACATGCAGACCCAGATGGCCAAAATGCCAACGACGGACGCATATTCCCATCGAACGAGTGTGTTTTCTTGATACTGAACCGGGTTGGGCATGTAAAAGTTGTCTTGGCTGATTATTGGTGGTGGTATGACCAAGTGAATCCTGATTCTATCCCACTTTTTGGGCGAGGCAGGCATCCGCATTCCGGGTGATCCGTTGAGAACAGCCACAAACCATCTGTTTATCCCCCTTGCCCATGCGCTGCTAGAGTGCCTCGCAAACTACAAAACTGGGGTAATGCACATGAAACAATCTTGGCTGAACAAATACGGCGTGCTGCTGCTGGCAACAAGTCTGGCTGCCTGCGGCGGCGGTGGTGGTGGTGGCGATGCCGGTGGCAACGCCGGTGAAAGCGGTACAGGCATTGATGGCAGCAATGGCGGCACCGTATTGCGTGGTGTGGCTTCGCGCGGCGGCCCATTGGCGGGCGTTGAGGTGGTTGCAGTAGAAGCGGGCAGCACCCGCGGTGCCCGCGCCACAACCCAGGCTGATGGCAGTTTCGCCTTGAATGTAACCGGGCTGAACCGCCCGCTGCGGCTGTTTGCGACCAACAGCCGCACGCCCGAGAATTTTGCGCTTACATCGCTGGCCTTTGATGGGCAAACCGTGGCCCACATCAATGAAGCCACACACGCCGTAACCCAAGCGATGGGTAACACCCCTACTACAGCCAAACAGCAACGGTTCGGGCAACTGTTGCTGGATTCGCTGGCCAATTACGCTGGCAACGCGCAAGGTGAAACCACCGCGCTTGACAGCGCACTGGCCCACGTGCGAATTGCCTTTGTGAGCAATGGCATTTTGCTGGAAAGCCGGGCCAACCCAAGCCTTCGGGCAACGATTAATACCACGGCGACCAACCCTACCCCTTCCGTGCTGCCTGCCGTTGCCGCCAACCAAACAATTGACCCGGCGCAGCTGCGCGACCTGGCGCGCAACTTCGGGGCTGCGCTTGCGGTGCAATCAAGCAGTGTCAGCAAGCTGGACCCTGTAATGCATATTGATTATCAAGACAACGACGGCTTTACTGCGGCCGAAGTGGCCGCGCTTAGCAGCCTGATCAATATCGGCGTGGAAGGCGTTGAAATTTTACGCTGCTTTGCAGACACACCCGAGACCCAAGACCGTTGCCTGGTGCGCATGGTGCTGAAAACAAATGCCTTCGAAGAACTGGACTTTGGTAACCCAAACTTTGCGCAAGTGGAAGTGAGCGACAACTACGATGTGATTGTTGAACGCCGCAGCACGGGCCTGGATGTCGGCGTGCTTAAAATGGCCGGCGGCCAGTTTCGCCCCTATTCTGCCAACACCCGGCTGCAACACATTGCCCAAACCAGTGTGCAAGCCGATGGCAGCCTTTCTTCCACCAACCCGATCCGTACTGATCTTGAACTGAATGTTGAAGCGGCCAGCGGCAACGTAAGCCTGCTGCCTGCTTCACGCGCCAATCAAAGTGTACGTGGTGCTTTGTTGCTGCAAACACAGGGCGAGAACACCAGCAGCCTGTTGAGCTTGCGCAGGCCAAACATTGGTGACTGTACTGGCGTGTTGAACCTGGTTCGCAACCCGACCAACAGCAGCGACTGCAGCTACCAATTCACCGTGGGGAACCTTGGCAACCTGGAAGCAAGTTCGCGCAACGGGCAGTTAAGCTTGGGGATCGAGATCAACAACATTGCTGGCGCAAGGCTGTTTCCATTTGTGCGCGTAAAGCGCGGTGCGTCTGTCAGTTCGGCGAACATCCCAACCCTGAACGCGAATTCGCTGCGTGCACTGCATGCCTATGGCAAAGCCATGGTACCCGCCACTGCGCTGAACATTGAACTGTCACCGCCAGCAGGGTTCAACGAGGTGTGCATTGCTGCAAACAGCGATGAAACAAGTCCGTTTGCTTGCGTACGCACAACACGGCAGGTCAGTATTCCCAATGCACTGTTGCCCCCGCGGTTGAATAGTTATGTGCTTTACACCACGGACAACGAGGGCAACCGTTTTGTTCAGCGCTACAGCCTTAACTAAAGTCCTTATCATTTCTTTTTTGATAGCGTCGCGCTATTATCGAGTTTGTTTTTGCCGCTGGAACAACACATGAAACCATCTACTGCTCTTGCAGCGCACCGTGAAACCATTCGGAAAATTGTCGAATCTCACTGTGCAACGAATGCGCGAATTTTCGGTTCAGTTCTGCATGGTGAAGACCTAGACGGCAGTGATTTGGATATTTTGGTAGACCCAACGCCGGAGACAACCCTTTTCGATATAGGAGCAATTCGTCACGAATTACTTCAACTACTTGGGGTGCCGGTAGATGTGCTAACTCCGAAATCTCTCCCAGAAAAATTCCGTGCCACGGTTCTTGCCGAGGCTATTCCGGTATGACACGCGACAAACAAAGAATCACTGACTATCTTGAACACATTCTGGAAGCCATTGATCGAATAAATCGCTATACGGCAGACACGGATACTTCAAAGTCGATTTTGAGATTGTTTGGAATACAGTCAAAAAAGATCTTCCGCAACTTTACGAGTTGATCAAGTCAGCAAGCGTCAACTTGGGTTGAAACAGCTCTCCAGACAAAGAACCCAAACCAAAGACCCAACAACCCCAGTAAGTTCAACGCACCACCCCCACCGCCACCCTGTGAAACAACAACGGGCTCGGTGGTGGGGGAACCGGTGGTAGAACCGCCACCCGTGCCGCTGGGCGTGAAGGTGCGTTCATTCACGCTTGAATTGGCCAGGCGAATAACGCTGATGTTGCTGCGGTTGGTGCTGGTGTCGGTCACCGTCAGCGCAAATTCTGCAATATTGCCGGTCATGCCCGACTGAACCTGCAAGGCACTGGCCGTGGTGCCTGCCAACACCACTGGGTTGCCATACACCTGCTGCCAACTGAACGTAAGGTTTTCAGCTGCCCCTGCGCTGTTGCTGGACAGGCTTGCATCAAGGCTGAAGGGGCCATCGCTGCCGACCACGGCCGATTGCGGCACGTTGGCCACAGGCAAGGGGGCGGCCAGGGTACGCACAGCAGCCAGCGTGGCCAGCGGGTTGAGCAAGCCCGCACCGCAATTGGTGCCGGTGCAGTCGCGCCGGGTAACGATCCCGGCGTTGACGGTGAAATCGGCATTCGGTGGATAGGCCAAGGCGTTGTCGCGCAGCAGGCCATCAATTTCGCTAGGTGTTAACGCCGGACGCGCTGCTTTCAACAGCGAAACCGCGCCTGCCACCATGGGTGCGGAAAAACTGGTACCCGCCAACAGCAAGGCGGTGTCGCCATTTGCGGCTGGTGTGGTGGCGCCACTGTTGCTGGCACCCGCATAAAAACCCGAGGCATTGCCCGGTGCGTGCAGGGTCAAATAGCTGTTGCTGGCCCCTTTGGCGGTGTAGGTGGCCAGTTGCCCGTCTTGTTCAGCAGCGCCGGCCGCAATGGTGCCGGGGCAGTTGGCTGGGTACTGAATTGCACCGCCCGAATTGTTACCCGCTGAAACCACCACCGTAACCCCTGCTGCCCGCGCGTCGGCGATTGCTTGAGCCACTGTGTCGCTTGCGGTGCAACCGCCACCAAGCAATGGTGTATCAGCTGCAAAGCTGAGGTTGATTACATTGGCAGGGTTTGGGTTCACGCCAATGGTGGGGTCTACGTTGCCCGAGCCAGTGGCCCAGTAAAAGGCATCCACAATGTCGGAACTGGTGGCAACACCACAACGACCGGAAACACGAACCGGGAGCACCTTGGCATTCCAGTCCATACCCGCCAGAAACTGCCCGTTGCTGGACTGCGCGGCAGCCACCGAAGCCACCGAGGTGCCATGCCATGAACTGTCAGTTGAGCCATCGGAACAGGTAAAACCGGGAGGTGGTGCGTCACCGGGATCAGATGGGTCGGGGTCGCGACCATCGCCATCGTTGGAACCGGAATCAAATACAGTGCCAGCCTCCAAAGTGCCGGTGGTTGGCGTTACGCGGGTTACGAAGTCGTAGCCGGGAAGCAGGCGCCCTTTGAGTTCACGGTGCTCAAACAACACGCCGGAATCGAGCACCGCGATAACCACCGCCGCGCTGCCACGGGTTTGTTCCCACACATCTTGCATGCGCAGCGATGCATATGCGCCCGTGTGCATGTAGCTGGCTTGGTTGGGCGCATAGACTGGGTCGCTGGGGGCTGGCACTGCAGTGCTTTTCAAGGGAATATCCGGGCTGGCAAAACGCACGCCAGGCATGGCCTTTAAAGCTGCGGCAATGGCCTGCGGGTTTTGCAGGTTGCCCAGCACAGGCAGGCTTTGCATTTCAATCAGATAACTGTCGGGTTGCAGCAACTGGCGAACCATGTTCACGGGCACCCCAAGCGCGGTTTGCGCCTTTTGCACCATGTCGGCCGCCTGTGCGTTGGGCATGTTAACCACCCAGCGCATGGGGGTGGGGGTTGCTGCCGGGGTAACAGGTTCTGCATGGACCAATGAACCAGAAAACACGCTGACGAAAAATACCAGCGTTGAATAACCCTGTTTGTACAACTTCACGATGGTCCCCTGCTTTTTGTTGGTATGCACTATCTTTATATTCTACCCGTCCCCATCCAGAACGGATTCACCCCACAGTGCGTGCACACTGCGGGGTGAAAGGTTACAGCGATTGGCCAGTCGATTGACTAAGCGCGATGACTTATTACTGCCCGATCAACCCACCATCCGTGCGCGTTAACACAATGGTGGCAGAACGTGGGCGATTACCCACTGCAGGCGAAGTGCCAGCAGGCGGGTTGCCAAATGAACCATCGGCCAGGGTGTAGGGCCATGCGCTGCTTGGTGCAACGGTCAGGCTGCTTGTTCGCTCGCCGGGATGCTGAATGTTAATGAACAAGGCTTTGCCATCAGGGCTTTCAGTCAACCCAGTGATTTCACATTCCTTGGGACCCACCACCAGACGGCGCAATGTGCCCAATGTACCCACGCGGGTAGATACAGTACCGCCGCCATTGGGGTTGGTCACAGTCACGGTGCTGCCGTCTCCCACTTCGCCGGGAACCGCAGCAACCAACATGCAGTTGGTGGTGTCGGTGAAGGCACCGTCGTCGGTTTGAATGTACAGCACACCTGTTTTTTCAGAGAACCACAAACCATCGGGGCTGGACAACACGTTTTCAGCTGTCAGGCCAGAGATGTTCACGTTTGGATTTGTCAGGTCATCGCTTTCAGCGGCGAACAGGTAAATGTCCCAGGCGAAGCCGATGGCAGCTGGGTTACTGCCGTCTTCTTTCCAGCGAATGACATGGCCGTTGACGTTACCAAAACGGCCGGAATCACCAATGCCGTCATTGTTGGTGTCGTCGTCAAAGTAGGTTCGCGGGTTGGCCGGGTCGGCAGTGGTGCGACTGGTGTTGTTGGTCAAGGTCATGTACACCTCGCCGTTGCGTGGGTTCACGCCGCCCCACTCTGGGCGATCCATTGGGGTGCCGCCTGCAATGTCCGCAATGATGCGGGTATTCAAGTACTGGTCGGTTGAACCGGACACTGTGTAAGTGGTGCCAGCCGATGCGCTCAATGTTCCGCTGCCACGAACTGGCGCCTGAACTGTTCCAGCGGCCACCGCCGCCAGTTCAAGCCAGTCGCCGGTGAAATCGGCATCAAACTTGGCAACGTACAACTTGCCGTTGTCGAGGTACTTGTCACCAGCTTGCAGGCCGCCTGTGGCATCTGCCGCGTCCCAGTTTGCTGTGGACACATACTTGTAAATGTATTCAAAGCGGGAATCGCAGCCCATGTAATACACAATGGGTTTTCCTGCCTCTACGGGACCAACCCAAGCCCCCTCGTGCGCAAAGCGACCCATGGCAGTGCGCTTTTTGGGCGTGCTGTTGGGGCGGAACGGATCAATTTCAACGTTGTAGCCGTAGGTGAAAATGGCGTTGCGGTAGTCGTCTGCGGCGGTGGCTCCCGTGATGGTGATGTTCCAGCGGCTAAACGGTTCGCCCACCTGGCCGGTTTCATCCGCAGTAGCCCATCCTTCGCGGCTGGTTTGACTCGATGAAATACCATATCGACGCAGGGATGCGATTTCATTGTCTGAACGACCGGTGTCGTTTGCATTGGCGAAGTAGCCCTCCCAATTCTCCTCACAGGCCAAATAAGTGCCCCAAGGGGTATAACCGGACGCACAGTTGTTGATGGTGCCACGGGTGCGTGTACCGGCAGAAGAATACTTGGTGATCATGGCTGCGTCGCCACGCAACGGGCCACTGATTTCCATGTCGGTGAATGTGTGGATGCGGCGGTTAAACACGCTGTTTTGTACCACGCTGTACTGGCCATCGCTGCCACGACGAACTTCGACTACAGACACGCCATGGATGTACATTTCTTTCAATGATTCATTGGCATCACGCACACCAGCCACGGTGGTGGCACCATTTTCATGCAGAAATATCTCGGTGATGGCTTCGTGATTGATGACGAGCAAGCCACGTGTGCTTTCCTCTGGATTCCAGGCATTGTCTGCCCCCAGACCAAAGAAATACATGCCGTCGTGGTGGTCACCCGAACGGAACTGAAATTCCTCCGGGTTGTTGGCTGCGTCAGTGCCATCGTTTGCATAGGCGGACACGCCCGATGCAATTGGGTCGCCTAACTTGTACAACACCTGAAACCGGTAACCATCGGCAACCTGCACGGAATCCGCAAGGCTTAACGGTGTTGAACTGAAACCCACTGCACTAAGCTGGGCACTGCCACCAGTGCCGGGGCTTGCAGCGGCACCGTCGCCGTCGCCACAACCGGCCAGCCCAAGAAAGCCAAGGGCTGCAACGCCCATTGAGCCTTTGAGCACATTGCGGCGAGAAGGGTTCTCGAGCTGCCTGTTGATGATTTGCTGGAATGTTGGGCTGGAAAGAATTTCCATTTCTTTTTTGCTTAGTGACGACATCTCGACCTCCATTTAAGACCCGCTGATTGTTGATTGGCGAAGTTACAGCGTCATGAGCTTTTTTTTACGACAATGTGTCAGCCTGAACAAGCGCTGAACAAAGCAGGCAAAGGGTTTCCAACTTTCCGGCGAAACTGTCTTGTCTGTGCCGAAAGTTCATGGCAAACTTGAACGCCAAGCGATTGATTCCATTGGAGGTAGCAAGTAAATGTTGAATCAAACCCAAGACGTTCCCAGGCGCAAACAAACCTTGGACAAAGAAAGCAGTACCCGGCAAAAAATCTGGAAACTGTGGTTGATCATATTTGCGGTGGGCCTTGCAGCCGCCTTCACCACCAGCCTTGGCCATGCCGGCGAACCCGAAGACCGAAAAGAAAGCCGGGCAGTGATCGAAGCCCAACTGGAAGCCTTCAAGCAAGGTGACAGCGCAAAAGCCTTTTCTTACGCAACCCCCAATATTCAAACCATGTTTGGCGACGCTGAAACCTTCATGCAAATGGTGCGTGACGGCTACGATGTGGTGTTGCAACCAGCCCTGGTGCGCTTCGTGAAATTTCAAACAGATGGAGCGAATGCTCTACATGCGGTGCAAATGATCGACCGACAAAAAACGCTTTGGAACGTATACTACGTGTTGCAAAAGCGCGAGGACGGCACCTGGAGAATTTCCAGCTGCGAGGCCGAGAAGGCTGAAACCGACCTGATTTGACATGACCACTGAAGCAACAACCCCGACTTGTAACATCGCCCTGACCGATGCAGCCCAGGAACGCATTCTGGACCTGCGGGACAACATGCACAAACCCGCGATGATTCGCTTGTATGTGCAGGGGGGCGGCTGCTCGGGATTTGAATACAAAATCGACCTGGCCCGTGAAACAGACGAGGACGATATTCTGCTTCAGATCAACCCCTACATTCACATTTACGTGGACCAGGTTAGTGCGCCTTACCTGGAGGGAACGACCATCGATTACGAGGCCCACACACTGGCCTCGCGATTCGTGTTCAACAACCCACAGGCGACAAGTACGTGTGGGTGCGGGTCAAGCTTCTCGGTGGAATAAACAACCCCAAGTGTTTCTGGTTCTATACAAAACTTCTATTTTGTGTAGAATGAGAAACATCATGCCAGCCAAATTCAATCTAAAAACCGAAACGCCCCGCGAGCAATTGCTTGCTTTGGGAAAGCAACTGAAGCAATACCGCAAGGCCAACAAGTTGAGCGCCGATGCGGTGGCCACTGCTGCGGGCCTTTCCCGAACTACCTTGCATCGAATTGAAGCGGGCGAACCCTCTGTGGCTGCCGGTGCGTATTGGGCCGCAGTGGCCGCATTGGGATTGCGGTGTGGGATTGCTGAAACCCCGGCTACAGGGCCGGAAGCACTTCCCGATCAAATTGACTTGAACCACTACCCGCAACTGAAACTGCTGGCTTGGCATGTGCAGGGCACCCAATTTGTTTCGCCCCGGCAGGCTTGGGATATCTACATGCGCAACTGGCGGCACATTGAAGAAACGAAAATACATGGTGCCGAAAAAAAGTTTATCGAGCAATTACGCGCCGAGTTCGAGGAGCCCGGTCGAGATGTTTAAACGTAAACACCACCAGGTTATTGAACAGGTGTTGCGTTTGCTAAACGCAGACCTGCTTAGGGAACGCCGATGTTACTTTGGTGGCGGTACGGCAATTGCACTGCGGTTTGGGGAATACAGGGAATCGGTCGACATCGACTTGATGCTTTCAGACCTGGCAAGTTACCGCGTACTGCGAAATTTGGTACGCGACGCGGGAAGTGTAATGCCGCTGTTTAAAGAAAGCACTACGCTTATTTCGCAACTGCGCGAGACACGTGCAGACCAATACGGTATACGCACGACACTTGGAATTGGACAAGACACAATTAAGTTCGAGATCGTGCTGGAAGGTCGAATTGAATTCGACACCCCGGCGGCCACAGATGAAGTGTGCAACGTTTCCACACTGAGTGTGATTGATTTGGCAGCAAGCAAGTTACTCGCAAACTCTGACCGCTGGGCCGACGAAGGTGCCTTCAATCGCGATGTAATTGATTTGGCGATGATGAAACCCACCGCTCAAATTTTCGTCAGCGCATATTCAAAAGCAGAAATGGCCTATGGTGCAAGTATTCGACAAGACCTTGAAAAAGCGATTGGCAAGCTGCTTGAAAAACCAGAGTGGCTGGAAAAATGCATGCGCACCATGAGCATGCATGACACTCCACCCGCGAACATGGTATCTACGCTGCTTGCACTTCGAGGTGTATTGAAAAAACTCAACGGCACTTGATTTCTTCCTTGAATTCATCGTGTTTTGCCTCGCGTTTTACCTTGCATTCGCCATCGCGGTATTCCTCTTTCCATGGCGCATCGGCCACGGGTGAAAAGCCATCCTCGCACTTCACTTCTTTTTTGTACTCGTAAGGCTTGGATTCAATTTTAATCAAACAAGGGCCGTCCCAATATTCCTGCTTGCTACGTTCCCAGTAACCGTCATCACCATCCCAGCCAAATGCTGGCGATACGGTGAATGCGAAGGTGGTAACGGCAACAATGAGTGATTGCAAAATGTTCATGAATACTACCCTGATGGGTTTGAGATTGGGGTAATAACGGGTGGATTGATAGGATAGTTGACGGGCGAATCAGCGAACAATACAATGGGATATTCCACTTGCATATCCCAGAGGTCATTCTATGGAAAAATCAACTGTGTTTATGAGCAGCCGCACACAGGCAGTGCGCCTGCCCAAAGCAGTGGCCTTACCCGCTGACGTAAAGATCGTCGACGTAATTGCAGTTGGGAGAACCCGGATTATTTCACCAACAGGCGAGTCGTGGGACAGCTGGTTCAGCGGCCTTGGGGTGACCAGTGACTTTATGACGGACCGCGAACAACCGAAACCACAAGAAAGAGAATCGTTTTAATGCTGAAATACATGCTCGACACGGACATTTGTATTTATGCAATCAAGAATCAACCGGCAGAAGTAAAGCGGGCTTTCGAAAATCATTATGGTCAATTCTGTATCAGCGCAGTTACCGCAATGGAACTTGTTTTTGGCGCGGAAAAATCAAGCCACGTAGAACGTAATTTGACTGTAATTGAGGGGTTTATCGCTCGCCTGGATGTACTGGATTACGACAAGGCAGCAGCAACACAAACGGCACAAATAAAGGCAGAACTTGCGAAGAAAGGATCTTCCATCGGCGCTTACGATGTGATGCTTGCAGGGCATGCACGCAGCCAAGGGCTCATTATGGTGACCAATAATTTGCGTGAATTTTCCAGGGTACCGGGGCTACGTTCTGAGAGTTGGGTTAGTCGGCCGTGAATAACTCTGCGACCAGTGGCGCACCGAATACAAAGAGGAAAGGCCACACGAATCTTTGAACAATTTACCAGCCTCGGTTTACATGCCAAGGGTAATTCAGTCAGCAGGAAACTCTATTTTTAACTGTTAACTTGACAGGGAAGCTTACGCCAGAGCCCCACTGGCCATAAAGAGCCAGTACCAAGCCATCATCGCCCGGGTAGCGACAAATGCTATTGCCAAGGCTTTCGGCAAACGGGGCGTGACAGAACAGATCGTCCTGCGGGTTTGAACTAGGACGGTCGGCGGAGAGCGCCATCATTGATATTCTGATTGCAGTTGGGGCGATTAAAGTTCATTCACTCACTCAGCAGAAGCTTCAAGAATTCTTGACATGCTGCAGACTCCTCCAACCAGTAAGACATTGTAGTTTTACCACCTCTCTCTGAGTAATAAATGTGCCAAGTACCATTTTCAGATACTTCCAAACATAATTTCTCATTTGGAACTCCTCCATCAAGACTGTATCGACTTTTAGAAATCCCAAGATTATTCAGATGAACACGTAAACTTTCCAAATTCATGCTATTTGACCCTTTTTATTTTCCCTGCCACCTCAAGATCTTTCATGTTTTTGGGCATTTCATATTGGGTACCCCCGCCTTCATAACCAAACCAAGGCTTTGCCGAACCAGACCTAACTTCAATGGGTTGAGTGACTTCATACACAGAATAAGGCTTTAAATCAGTTCCCGGCTTTGGTGCCCTAGCCCTATACGGAGTCCCCTCTGGTGAAGTATATGTGCCGTAAGGTGAGCCATACCGGTCAATTCTTTCTCCGGGCATCAATACTTTAGTTTCGGGCGTAGATTCGAAACCTCGGTTGGGTGGCCACTCGCGATCAGAATACTCATTAAATCTGGACGACTCTCTAGCGCGTCTACTTTCGTCGAGGTTACCTGCGACCCGCTCGGATATCTCCTCCCCCTTCAACCCCCACGGATCCACCCAAGTCATTGGGTTGGGTGCGTACTGGTAGGCGTTCATTCCACCCAGCAAACCAATCGGGTCTTGCGTGGTGAATTGGCCGCAGTTGGGGTCGTAGTACCGGTGCCGGTTGTAGTGTAGCCCGGTTTCGCTGTCGTAATATTGGCCTTGAAAGCGCAGCGGGTTGTCCACTTCGTTCACGTGGGCTACGGCCAGTGCGCCGTAAGTTTTGAAGCTGCTTGACCACACCACGTCCATTTTGGCGTTGGTGATTTCTCGCGGGGTGCCGATGTGGTCGGTGTGGTAGTGAAACACTTCGTTGTTTTGAACCAGTGCCAGTGGTTTGAAGCTGAACGGTTCAAACAAATAGGTGCGGTTGGGGCGATTTTGCTCTTGCCCAATACCACTATTCACTTCACCTAGCAGTACATCGCCATTCCAGTAAAAAGTGGTGGTGCTGATGGTGCTGTTTTGTTCGCTGGCCTTGGAAATCCGCCTGCCCAATGCGTCGTAGGTGTAGCGGGTTACAACCCCACCCACAGTCACTTCGACAAGCTGGTTTTGGGCGTTGTATTCGTAGCGTGTTACCTGCCCTTGGCGCGGGCCGCGTTCAATTGTTTCTTCTGTGCGGTTGCCCCGTTCGTCGTAAGTGAACCTTCTGTTGCCTTGGCGCTTTAACCTGTTGCCAGGGGTTTGCTGGGGCCTGCGGGCGTTCGGACTGGTGGGTTCGGGTAAGGCTCGGCTTGCCTGTGCGTCGGTGGCTTCTTGGCCTTCAAGGGCTTCAAGCAAATTGCTGGCCGGGTCGAACAGGAACGCTTCGGGTGTGGGGCCTTCCACGGTGCGTAATCTGTCCAGTACGTCGTACTGGTACAGGCTGGTGCCGTGGCCTTGGTCGTCGATTCGAACCAGCTGGTTGCGCGGGTTGTAGCAGTAGCGCCTTCTGGACACGGTGGGCAATTTAGGGGCAAGTTCGTTTGCATTCTGGCGCCGGTTGACTTGCCCTATCAGTCGGCCCTGTGGGTCGTACAAGCTTTGGGTGTGAACCTGGTTGCTTAGTTTGCGCAACACTTCGCGGCCCAGGCTGTCGCGTTCGAATTGCGCCAGGAACCCGCCGTTGTAGTTTATTTCGCTGATCCATCCCAGTGCGTTGTACTGGTAAGCCATGTTGCCCGCGGGCAGGGCATTTGCCGGGTCGCTGTTTGCCGTTACACCCATGGCATGCCAGCTGGTTTGCTTTAGCCAGCCAGCGGGGTTGTATTGGTGTTCTATGCGGTGTTGGTTTTGCAGTTCGGCCTGTATTTCGACCAATGGGCGGCCTTCTGCATCCACTTCCCATTGCAGGGTGCGGTGGGCATTGCTGGCTTGTATTAACTGGCCTTGCAGGTTGTAGCTGTAGGTGGCTTCTTCACCATCGCTGTGGGTGGCTTTGAGCAAACGCCCCTGTGCATCGCGCTGGTAACGGGTGTAAGCCAGGGGTTGCGCAGCAGTGGCCACACCCCATTCCTGTTTTTCGACAAGGTGCCCGACGGCGTTGTATTTGTAGGTTTGCACGCGGGCGTCGAACCCGTTTTCTTTGACCAAACGCTCGGCAAGGTCGTATTCAAAATGGCAGCTTTGACCATTTTCGTTTTGCAGTTCGATCAGGTTGCGTTCGCTGTCGTAGCGGTAGAGTAGCTTGAAGCCTTGCGCATCGATCCGTGCGGTGGGCTGGCTTAGTTTGTCGGCGTATTCATAAACGGTGCTGCGCCCGGTGGGGTCGGTGATGCTTTCCAGTTGGCCCAGTGGGCTGTAGCTGTATTGCGTACTCAAGCCTTCGTGGTTGCTGGCGCGGGTGCAGCGGCCCATCAGGTCGTAAGCGTACCAAGCATTGCGGCCCAGTGGGTTGCTGATGCTGGCCAGCCGGCCCCAGGTGTCGAACTGGTAGGTGTTGCTTTGCCCCAGGGCATTGGTTTGTGCTTGCACCTGGCCCTGCGCGTTGTACAGAATGCGGGTGCTTTGGCCCAGGGGGTTGGTGGTTTCGCACAGCAAACCCAGGCTGTTGTACCGGTAGCGTGTGGTGGCCCCGGTGGCATCGGTGTGGCTGGCCAGCAGGCCTTCGGCGGTGTAGGTGTTGGTGCGGGAATTGCCTGCGGCATCGGTGTGCTTGAGCACCTGCCCCTGCCGGTTTACTTCAAAGGTGTGTGGTTGCCCCAGTTTGTTGGTGTAGCCCACCAGGTGGCCGTGGCTGTTGTACTGAAACTGTTCGCGGTGGCCCAGGGCGTCGATGCGTTCAAGCACTTGGCCGTTGCTGTTGTAGCGGGTGCGGGTAACTTCCCCTTCGGGACCCCTTTCAAACACGGGCAAGCCTTGGGCATTGAAGTGGTATTCGATGCGGGCGCTGCGGCTGTCGATTGCGGCGCTGCAATTTGGGTCGCCGTTATTGGGGTCGCCATTGACCGCCCATTCAAACCGGTAGTGGTAGGTGGGCTTGCCATCGATGGGGTCGCCCCATTGGCGAGTGCACCGTGAATGCTCGCCAGCCAGTTCCCATTCGAAGTAGATGTTGTAGCCACTTTTAAGCGTGCGCTGCACCAGCACGTTGCGGGCGTTGAAGGTGTACTTTTCTTCGAAGCCAGCGGCATCGGTTGCACCAACCAGCTGACCCAGTTCGTTGTAACGGTATTGCACCAGCACCAGCTGGTTCAGGCCCAATAGGTCGGCAGCTTCATTGGCCACCTCTTCGGCAGAAACGCCCTGTGCAAGTTGCGCCACTTGCGCAATCAAACCTTGTTCGTTGTAGCCCAGCACCCAGGTGCCTTGGCTGGTGTGTATGCGGGTGGGTTTGGCGTCCAGATAATCAATGCAAAGGGCGTTGCCAAATGCATCTTCCATGCGCACCAAGTGGCAGGTATTGGCGTTGTCTTGATGGCTTTCGAAGTGCCAGGCCAGGCCCAAGCCGTTGCTGGCCTGCAAGCGGTAGGCTTTGTCGCCGGTGCGCGCAAGCGTTAGAAATTCGCTGGTGTTGGTGCAGCGCTGGCCCACTTTAAGGGGCTTGAAGTAGACAGTGCGGCCTTCTTCGTCGATGTAGTTCAGGCTGTCCGCCTGCACTTGCAGGTGCTGGGCCAATGGGTGCGCCCAGCCTGCCCCCAGGCCGGTATTAAAGCCCTGTTCAGCCAGGCTGCTGCGGTAGGTGCGCTGCCAGTTCAGCCCCACAGTGCCTGCCATGGTGCAGTCCACAAGCTGCAGCAGTTCTTCGCCGTTGATCATGCTGACAGGTTCGCCAGCTGTTTTTGTGGCAGCGGCTTTGGGGGTGTTCGCACCCTGGGATTTGGCAGAAGGCTCGGGCTGTGGGTTGCCTTTGGCGCCCCCACCCGATTCGCCCGCCTTGCCTGCAGTTTTGGAGGGGGAACTGGCCGAAGGTGCGTTGTCTACCGCGCGCAGCTTTGGGGCCTGAGCCTTTTCCACCGCTTTGGCGAAGCTTGCCAAGTGACGAATGGCCGCCATGGTGAAGGGGCCTACGTGGCTGGCCGCTGACGCTGCACGCGCGCCCACACGGGCTGCGGCAACTGCCAAACTACCGCCCAGAGTGGCAAGGGCCAACAGCACTTCAATGCCAATGGCCACCACCACGGTGGCCGCATTGCGCAAGCGCCGCAGGTGCGGCACGCTTTCGGTGTAACCGTCGAGAAATTCAAACAGGCCGGTGCGCAACAATCGGTCTGATCCGATCAGGTTAAACAGGCGCGTGCCTTCTTTCACCGCGGCAATCATTTCCTGCGCGGTGCGGTAGGCGGCCATGCCTGCGCCAATCAGCATCTGCTGAATTTCGGCAAAGTTGGAATTGATGATGGTCTCGAACCCGTTGCAGGTGGCTTTGACTGCATTGACGGTGAATTCAACGCTGACCTTGATCAGGTCCCACAGCCCCTGGATGAAACCCATGGCGGCCGCCCCCGCGCCCTGCGCAACGGCGGCACCTTCGTCCCACAATTCGGCAATTCGGTTTTTTACCTTGTGTTCCAGGTTCTGTGTGTCGTGTTCCCGCCAGCGGGCCAGCAAGATGCTGGCCATTTCAACCAGGGCTTTGCCGCGCTCGTGTTCAGGGCTGCCTGCGGGGTGGCGCTGTAACTTGGCTTCGCTGGTCCAGTAAATGCTGTTGGAGTTGAGCAGGTCTTTTTGCGGGTTTGCTGACAGCGGTATTTTTACAACCTGCAAATCGCCGGTAAACACTGCGGTGCGCTGACGTTCGGTGCGGCCCACAAAAAAGCCGTCTTCGTAAAAATCGCCTTCAATCAACCCAAAGTGGGTCAATACTGTGCAATCGACTGTTTCACCTGTGCGTGTGCGGGGAAAGCCATGCAGCAGCAGTTCGTCCAGTTCGGTGTCGTTGATTGATTCGCGATGCAGGGCAAGCCAGGGGGACAATTCGGTGCGCTTGTCGAAGAAGGCCCAGTAATTGCCCCGAAACCGAAAACCCAAGCCAGGTTTGACCGATTGACCAAATACAAGAATTTGTGTGAAATCCATGGCTACTTTGCAGGCGAATAACCGTGCGAAGTTACCCCTCAACCAGGATTTCAGCGAATTAAATCAGTTCGGGTGATGGCAGCCGGGTGAGACGGGGTGAACATGCCACCGCCACGACCGAACCAGCCCCCTGTGGTCACACTATTTTGGCGTTGCGAAACAACTGATCAACGGTCAGGCGGGCAAGGCTTCCTTCATCGCGGGGGTCCGTGGATGAATACATGCCAACCTGTAGCGCATCAAGCACCGCAAACAAGCGGTTCACGCTGATGGAGCCCGGGTTCTTCTCAAGAGAAGACACGGTTCGCTGGTCAATGCCCAGCCGTTCACCCAGTTGTCTTTGGGTCAAGCCCAGTTCTCGCCTGCGCGTGCGTATCAGCACGGTGACGTCGCTTAAATTTACTTTTTTCAGTGCCATATTGTTTCGAATTTGCAATGTAGTTACAGCTTGATGACTGACATTTTTTCCTGTGTCATGTCGCGCATGGTGTGACCAATTCCGCCCACACCGTAGCCCGACTGCCGACGACCTGCAAACGGCATCCAATCAACGCGGAATGCGGTGTGATCGTTGACCATTACTGCTGTGGCATCAATTTCACGCACACAACGCATGGCGACACTCAATTTCTGTGTGAATACGGCTGCCTGAAATGCCACGGGCAAACTGTTGGCTTGCGCAATGGCATCGCTTAACGATTCTGTACCGAATACACACACCACAGGGCCAAACACTTCTTGGGTACTTACTTTTGCACCATGAGGCGGATCCAGCAACACGGTGGGGGCATAGGTGGTTTCACCCAGCTTGTGCCCGCCACTGAACACTTGCGCACCACCAGTCACGGCCTCATTAACCCACTGTTCAACGCGCTTGACTTCATTCGGGTTGACCAGCGGACCACACTCGGTGTCGTCAAGAATGGCATTGCCCACTTTCAGTTGTGCTGCGCGGTCTGCAATGGCCTGAGCCACGGCGGTGGCCATGTCTTCGGGCACATACACGCGCTGAACACTGACACACACCTGGCCTGAATGATAAAACCCGCCCTTGACCAGCGCGGGGATCATGGCATTCAAATCGGCACAGTCATCTACGATCACCGGGGCCACGCCGCCATGTTCCAGCGCGCAACGTGTGCCAGGGGCCAGTTTGCTTTTAAGGCGCCAACCCACCGCCCCTGAACCAATGAAGCTGAAAAACGCCACGCGGGGGTCGATCACCATTTGCTCGGCAACCTCGCTTTTGCAAGGCGCAAAGCGGCACCATTCTTCAGGCAAACCTGCTTCGTACAACATGTTTACAAATGCCTGGCAGCTAAGCGGTGTTGCGCTGGCAGGCTTCACCAAAACCGGGCACCCGGCAGCAATGGCAGGCCCCACCTGGTGCACGATCAGGTTCAACGGGTGGTTAAATGCCGACACGGCCACCACCGGGCCAATGGGTTCGCGGGTGGTGAAGGCCATGCGGCCAGCACCGGCAGCGGTTAGGTCCATGGGGATTTCCGTGCCCGCAAGGTGGCCCAGTTCTTTGATACACAACTCAACGCCGTCAATGGCACGGGTTACTTCCACCTTGGCGTCCATCAGGGGTTTGCCGCCTTCGTTGGCAATTTGAAAGGCCAGTTCATCGAACCGACCCTGCATTAGCTGCGCGGTTTTTTTCAGAATGGCGATGCGCTGGTGCATGGGCAGCCAGTTGGCCCGCTTTTTGTGCAGTTGGCTGGCTGTGTTCAGCCAATCATCGATGGTGGGCCAATCGACCAGTTGCACCTCGCCGATCGGTTTGAGGTCAAAGGGGTTGACCACTTCAAGAATTGATTTGCTCATTGAGTTGCTCATATTAAACACACCTTGGCAGCCAGTTCGTCGATCAATACTTTTTTGTTCTCGGAATAGTCAACGGGCACGTCCACAATGTGCACCCCACCGGCATTGAAGGCGCGATCAAACGTGGGCACCAGTTCAGCGGCGCTGCTCACGCGGTGGCCGGTTGCGCCATAGGCTTCGGCATACTTTACAAAGTCGGGATTGCCAAATTCCAGGCCCCAATCGGCAAAACCTGCGTGTTCCTGTTTCCAGCGGATCATTCCGTAAGAACTGTCGTTAAGAATGGTAACGACCAGGTTCAATTTCAGGCGCACAGCGGTTTCAATTTCTTGCGAATTCATCATGAAGCCGCCGTCGCCACAAATGGCCATCACGCGGCGATCAGGGTACAGCATGGCGGCCATCATGGCCGAGGGCAAACCGGCACCCATGGTGGCCAAGGCGTTGTCCAGCAACACGGTATTGGGCTCGTATGCCTTGTAATTTCGGGCGTACCAAAGTTTGTAAATACCGTTGTCCAGCGCGATGATGTCTTTCGCGCCCATGGCCCGGCGGGTTTCAGCCACCAAGCGCTGGGGAATTATGGGGAAGCGGTCGTCGTCGGCACCCTGCCGAATGTGCAGTTCAACTTCTTCGCGAATGCGGTTGAAGTAAGCAAGGTCGCACACCACTTTGCCACCAATTTTCTGGGTCAGCTTTTGTACAGACCGGGCCACGTCGCCCACCACTTCACACTGCGGAAAATACACTTGGTCTACTTTGGCAGAACGATAATTCACGTGAATTACTTTTTTACCGCCAATGGCCATAAAGAAAGGCGGTTTTTCAACCACGTCGTGACCCACATTGATAATAAGGTCAGCCCGTTCAATGGCGCAGTGCAAATAATCACCATCAGAAAGCGCAGCGGTGCCCAGAAAATGGGGGGAGCCTTCATCGACCACGCCCTTGCCCATTTGCGTGCTGAAAAAGGGAATGCCGGTTGTTTCAATAAATTCCTGCAAGGCCAGGCGTGCCTGTTTGCGGTTGGCCCCGGCACCCAGCAATACCAATGGCATGCGGGCAGAGCGGATCATGGACACGGCTTCGTTTAACACCACGTCGTCGGCCACGGCATAGTGGCGTTCACCACGCGGAATCACCGGGGCGGTGGTTGGTTCTGCGGCAATGTCTTCGGGAAGCTCCAGCAGCACTGCGCCAGGGCGCTCTTCTTCGGCCACGCGAAATGCTTCACGCACCAAGGCAGGAATGTTGTTGCCGTGAACAATCTGTTTGCTCATTTTGCAAATGGGGGCGAACAGGTTGACCACGTCGATAATTTGAAACTGACCCTGCTTGGATTTTTTGATGGGCTTTTGCCCGGTGATCATGATCAGCGGAAACGCGCCAAGGTGCGCATAGGCAGCCGGGGTGGTGAAGTTGGTGGCCCCGGGGCCGAGGGTGGCCATGCACACGCCAGCCCGGCCTGTTAAACGGCCGTAGGTGGCGGCCATGAAGCCGGCCCCCTGCTCGTGGCGGGTAAGCACCAGCTTGATGCTGCTGTTGCGCAGACTTTCAACCATGTCCAGATTTTCTTCGCCCGGCACTGCAAAAATGTGTTTAACGCCTTCTGCTTCAAGGGCCTGTACGAATAGATCGGAGGCTTTGGTGCCTGTTGTGGACATGGACGTTCTCCAAAAAGGTGAACGCCCAGTGTCTGCTTGTTAGCCTGCAATTTCAATACCCATGTCCAGCCTGCATGGGCTGATGCACAAATCAATCAAGCCACTTTCAACGCCATCCAACCGGTACGAATATGATCGGCAATTTTGGGTTTGACCGTGTTGCCGCAACTGCCCGTCAACACATATTCTGCCGGGTTGAAACGCGCCACACGCATGCGGTACTCGGCATTCAAACCGGGGTACAGCGTGTTGTTGCGACCATTGGGGCTAAGGTACCAACTGGCGCAGCCACTTTTCCACACGGTGTGGTCACTGCGGAAATCCATCACGTTGACAAACTTTTGTTCCACCTCGGGTTTGACGGCAATGGCTTTCAGCTTGCGCTTTTGGCGCAACTTGATCGCCTGTATCACATAGCCGATTTGCGCTTCAGCATAAGCAATTACCGAGGTGTGGCCGGGGCCGGTGAACGGGCCTACGAGGAAATACAGGTTGGGAAAACCAGCTGTTGAAATGCCTTGGTAGGCTTCTGAACCGTCTTTCCACTTCTCGTTCAAACTGGCGCCGCCAATGCCCTTGGTGTCGATGGGTGAACCTGTGTGGCGCACCTCGTAGCCAGTGGCGTAAATGATCACATCGAGTTCATGCTCAACACCATCGGCAGTGCGAATGCCTTTTTCTGTGATGCAATCAATGGCATTGGTTTCCAGATGCACGTGTTCTTTTTGCATGGTGGGGTACCAGTCAGAACTGACCAGTACGCGCTTGCAGCCAAACTTGAACGTGGGTGTCAGCTTTTTGCGCAGTTCAGGGTCTTTCACCTTGCGGGCCAAATAGCGGCTGGACATTTTTTGGGGCTGCGCCTTGAACATGTCGTACTTTAAAATAAGGAAAGGTGCAGTTAGTTCATTGAACCAGTACACACCCAGGCGGTTCATTTTCATGTTGAAGGGCGCTTTGCGGTTTAGTGCTTTTTCGGCTTCTTCAATATTGCGGTCGGGGCGCGGCATGATCCAGTTTGCGGTGCGCTGAAACACCACCAGGTTTTTCACTTTGTCTGCAATTGCCGGGCCCACCTGCACGGCAGTGGCACCGGTGCCAATCAAGCCAACGCGTTTGCCTTCCAGTTCAATAGAATGATCCCAGGCAGCGGTGTGCACGGTGGTTCCTTTGAATTTTTCTGCGCCCTTGAATTCGGCAACCTTCGGTGCGCTGAAAGGACCAACCGCAGTAACCACATTGCGGGCTTGAATGGTTTTTCCATCTGCGGTGGAAATGTTCCATAAACCGGTTTTTTCATCGAACACCGAGCCTGTAATGCCGGTGTTGAACTGGATGTAGGGGTACACGCCGTACTTGGTGGCGCAATGGCGCAGGTATTTGTAAATTTCGCCTTGCTTGGCGTAGCTGTTACTCCATTCCGCCCAAGGCTCGAATGAATAGCTGTACAGGCTGCTTTTTACGTCGCAACCACAGCCGGGGTAGGTGTTGTCGCGCCAGGTGCCGCCCACATCGTGGCCTTTGTCGAAAATCCTGAAATTGGTTTCACCGGCTTTCAGTAGCTGAATGCCCATGCCCAGGCCAGAAACGCCTGCGCCAACAATGGCAACTTCAAGAATGTTCTGTGTTTCTTGTGTCATGGAATGTGTCTCTTTTTGTAATGATTTTTGATGACTTTCAGTTTAGGTGGCAGGTGGCAATTGGCGTGAGTGTGAAAAGTGACGACTTTGGAGTCAATTTGGGCCACAACTCAATCTGACTGATGCACAATCAACGCTGGTGGCAACTTTGCAGCAGGTGATTTATGGAATGGTTTCAAGCATTAACAACACTCGCCTTGGGCGGATTGTTCGGCGGCATCCTAGCCTTCTCGGCCTTGTTCGCGCCGCTGGTGTTTACCAAGCTGCCAATGGAACAGGCCGGGCCATTCATTCGGGCTGTATTTCCTTGGTACTACCTTTATGTGATCGTTTTTGGTCTTCTCAGCGCTATTTTTGCAGGCCTTGCGGGCGGCGGGTTCTGGGTACTTGTGCCCAGCGCGCTGATCGGGCTGGCCAGTGTGTACACGCGGCAAGTGCTGATGCTTCAAATCAATGAACTGCGCGACCGCGAACTGGCCGGCGACAAAGCTGCTGGCACCGAATTCAATGCGAAACACCGTTTAAGTGTAATTATCAACAGTGTGCAGTTGCTGGTGGCAGGCGCTGTGCTGGTGTGCTGGGCATGGAACTGAAAGAACACTCGCAGCTTCGGCTGTTGGAACAAACCACTGTGGCGCAAGCCTACCCGCTGTTTTTCGTGAACTACGCCATGCAGCGTGGCTTTGAAGCCGGGCAGGTTTTAGAACACACCGGGCTGACATTGCAGCAGCTTCAAGTACCCAACGGGCGAATAGCGGCTGCGCAGCACGGGTTGGTGGTGATGAACTTGCTTGCTCTGTTTCAAAGCGAACACATTGCCATTGACATTGGCTTGCAAAGCAGCCTGACCAAGGCAGGCATGATCGGCTTTGGCCTGATGAGCTGTGCAAGCCTGCGCGAAGCCATTGAACTGGGCATTCGTTTTTTGCCCACCAAGGTGCCCTTCTACACCATTGACACCAGCGAAGACGAACGCACGTTTGTGTGCCACATTCGCGAGGCCATGCCCCTTGAACCCGTGCGCAAATTCGCCATTGAAAATTTTGTGATTGAAGTGTGGCGCTTGTTTGAAAGCCTGTTCAACCCCATGGGCAGCACGCGCGAGGCAAGCGGCATTGAACTGTGGTTCGACTGGCCAGAACCCGCGTACTACGCAAGCTACGCCAGCAGCTTGCCACGGTGCCGCTTCAACGCAGCGGGCAATCAAATTCGAATTCCATCAGCGTGGTTAGACCTGCCCTTGCCCACAGCGAATGCCACCACCGCACAAATGGTGATTCAGCAATGCGAGCAAGAGTTGATTGCGCTGGGCTTGGGTGACAATTTAAGCGGGCGCGTGAAGAACCTGTTGATTTGCCGCGAAGGCCACTACCCGCAGCTTGAAGACATGGCCAACACGCTACACATGTCGGTTCGCACACTGAAACGCAAACTGCAAAATGAAGGACGAAGCTTCACCGATTTGTTGGGTGAAGTGATTCAGCGCGATGCTTGCCTGTTGCTTGAAACCACACGGCTTAATGTGGATGAAATAGCCCAGCGTGTGGGCTACCAGGACCGCGCAAACTTCACGCGGGCGTTTAAAAAACTGACGGGCAAAACACCGAGTGAATACAGGGGATGGGTTGAGCACTCGGGCAATTAAGCCATCAAAAAATGACTCACCAAACCCTGCGCATCCGCATCGTGCGGCAAGCTGATATGGGTAGTACCTTTCACCGTGGCTACCAAAGGCTTGACCGCAAAATGCTGCATCAACCGTAATGAAGAATCGTGCGGTACCACTTCATCACTTTCGGCCAGCAACACAAACGTGGGGTTGCGAACATTCACGGCACATTCATTTGATTTGAACTTGCTGCGCAAGAGCAGCGACACGGGCGCAAGCGGCACCCTGCGCTTGGCAATGTCAATCAGGCTGTCGTATGGCGTTATCAAAACCAGCTTGTGAACCGGTGTGCTGGCGGCCAACTGCATGGCCACGCCAGTGCCCAGGCTACGCCCTATCACCGAAATTTGATTGCGGTCGCACCAGGGTTGTTCAGCAATCCATTTGTAAATTACACGGGCATCGGCCACAAGGTGTTTTTCGATTGGCGTGCCTTTGGAATTGCCGTAGCCGCGATAGTTAAAAAACACCAGCGGCAAATTCTTGAAACCCTGTGCTTCATTGAGCAACCAGCGAACATCTTCACTGCGCCCGCCAAAATAAATGGCGCAAGGTGCCTTGCTGCCCGCACCACCCATGCCAGCGGGCATGCGAACCCACCCCTCCAGTTCAACACCGGGCGCAACCTGCAAACGCAGTTCAGTGAATTCGTGTGCACGGTGGGTCAGTACATCGTGGTGTTTCAGTGCCGGACTGAAAATATGCTTTGTTTGACTGAAATACAGGTAGGTCCAGTACGCCGCGAAACCCATGGATGCAGACAGCGCCATGCGTGGCATCAAACGCGAATCAGTTAGACGTTTTTCTTTTTCTTCGGTGTACTTCATCGCGGCGCTTTCTTTACAAAGGGGTTACAGGTCACATTCGTTAGTGTATTGAAACCAAATCGTCACAAAGGTTCAAAATGCTTCGCAAAACCACGTTAAATCAACGTTTGGAGGGAATTGCCAACATGACCTGTCACAATGACTATTCATATTTCAGAAAATTGAGCAATCAGGGAGAAGAGACATGACGTTAAAAATCACCGCGTTGGCACTGGGCATGGCAGTTGCGCTGTCAGCCTGTTCCAAAAAAGAAGAAACCGTGCCACCGGAAGTATCCGTGCCTGTTGAACAGGCCGCACCGCAAGCCGTGGTCTATGTAACCCACCAAGACGGCCCGGTCACCATCTATTCCCTGGCCGATTACGCAAAGATTGGTGAAATAGCCGTGGGTGAAGGTGGCCGCGGTGTCGGCCTGACTGACGATGGAAAATTGTTGGTAGTGGCCGTGAAAGAAACCAAAGACCTTGCCATCATAGACACGGCAACCAACCAGGTGGTGCGCCGCGTGCCAGTTGGAATCAACCCGGAATTCGTGCGCGTGATGGGCAAGCTGGCGTTTGTGGCGTACGAGCCTTCAGCCAAAGGCGGCCCACCCCCAAAGCCTGGTTCAGCAGAAGCCAAAGCGCTTGAAGAAGAACGCGAGGAAGGTGATGAGTTGCCCGCACAAATTGCGGTAATCGATTTGGTGAAAGGCGAAAAGATCAAGGAAATCACCGCCGGGTTTGAAACCGAAGGCATTGAATTTTCAGCCGATGGCAAACACATCATCGTGACCAACGAGGCCGATGAAAACGTATCGGTGCACGACATTGAAACTGGCGAGAAAATCAAACAGATCGACACCGAAAGCTATGGCATTCGCCCACGCGGTGTGAAACGTTCACCCGATGGCGAACAGTTTGTGGTCACGCTGGAATATGGCAACAAAATGCTGATTCTGGACAAAGAATACAATGTGATTAAAGAAGCACCCACGGGCGAAGTGCCCTACGGCGTAACTTACAACCGCGACGGCTCTGAAATCGTGGTGGCATTGGCGCGTGGAAAAGCCATTCAAGTGTTTGACTCAAAAACGCTGGAACTGAAACGTGAAATGCCAGTGGGCGACAGGTGCTGGCACTTCAGCTTTACCCCCGATGACAAACAGTTGATTGTGGCTTGTGGCCGCAGCAACAATATTCTGGTGCTGGACTATGCAAGCGGCAATGTGATCAAAGACATTCCCGAAGGCAATATGCCTTGGGGGGTGATGGTTGCCCCAAAATCGGTTGGTTCACTGGATATTCCAGGTTAACCATCAATCGAGATGCATTGGCACTATTTGAATTCAGTGAAATAACTACAGTGGTTCTACTACACAAAAAAGGAGTCGCAAAACCACTCCTTTTTTGTTTTCAAATTTTTTTGACCGCATGTACTCCTAAACGAATTTTCAGCGTTAATCAAGGAATCGGTTGCCTTGACGCAACACATTCAAATAGTAAAACGCCCCTAGGGAGTTACATATGAGACGCGTATTCAATGTAATTGAAACAAATACACCTGCCGTTCACGTTCAATTTAAAGCCGCCCCCGCACACTGTGTGCCATCCATTCAAACCGCATGGGCAGAGGCACTGCGCTGCGACTTTGTGCGCACTCGCGAAGCCTTGCTTTGCAAGCTTTCCGAAACGACGCAGGAATTGGCCATCAGCTATCCTAACGATGCAAAAATTCTGCTTTGGAATGGTGTGGTACTAACAGGCTATGCAAAATCGCTGGGCGGCCTGGCCGGGCTGGCATTGCTCAAGCGTGCAAAGGCATCGCTTGAACGGGCAATAACACTGGCACCCAATGACGGTGCAGCGTATTTGTATTTGGGCTTGCTGTACGAAAACACACCTGAATCGCCCTACGGGTTTGGCGACGAAACCCTGGCTCGAACCCTATTGGAACAGGGCCTGGCGCTAACGTTAAACACGCCGAAAAAGCGTTTGAGACGAATGGCTGCACACTGAGACGAACCACCATAAAAAAAGGAAAGCTGACTCTGCACAGCTTTCCTTTCCTGCTACAACAACTGTCAAGAAATTAACGGTTGGCGATGTACATGGTGATTTCAAAACCAAAACGCATGTCTACAAATTGTGGGGTGGTCCAGCTCATGTCTACTTCTCCAAAGTTTGTTTTAAATCGGCTGCTTTTTGTTGCCATTTGAAAAGCATACCCAACACACCTCAGGAAATTTGCCCGACCTTCATTGTGTGATGGAAGGCGTGGTCAATCCCCACCCAATTGCAAGCTTGGTCAGCTCGATGTCATTGCCCACGTTCAGTTTCTTTTTGATCTGGTAATGAATGTTGTGAATGGTTTTTGCGCTCAGGAACAACAACTCGCCAATTTGCTCGGCAGACTGCCCAGCCACCAACAGGCACAACACCTCGAATTCACGGCTGCTCAGTTCATCAAGCCCACCACGATTGTCGCGAAGCCGAGAGAGGGCCATCAAACGGGAAAGGTCTGCACTCATGAACGTGCGCCCCGCCAGCACCTCGCCGATGGCACGCAACAACACCTCAGGGCGACTGCTTTTGGTGACATACCCCTTTGCCCCCGCATCCAAGCAGGCACGCGCCAGTTCAATCGAATTGTGCATGGTGAACATCAGGATCTTCGCCTGGGACCAACGCCCCAGCACCCGCTGAATCAAGCTCAAGCCCACGGGCTCGGGCATGCTGATGTCGCAAATAATCAAACCCGGCAATTCCTTCTGGCAGGCCGCATAAGCGTCTTGCGCATTTTCAGCTTCACGCACCTGCTTGAAACCACCTTGTGTTTCCAGCAAATGCCGATAACCGGCACGTACCACGGCATGGTCGTCCACCAACAATATTGTGGCTTCGGTGTTTTGCATCACACTTCCTTCAATTCAAAACAGGCTGAAACCACAAACAAGCCCGCACTGGCCTGCGAATGAAACACCCCACCATGCACACGAACCCGCTCGGCCAACAAGTTCAACCCCATGCCCCCCGAGGGCACACGGTAACCTTGCCCGCGGGGCGTGCCCACACTGTTTTCGATTGTCAAATCCAGCACCTTGTCAGTTTGGCTTAAGCAAACATTCACGGGCGACCCCGGTGCTGCATGCCGCCTGACATTGGCCAAACACTCCTCGACGGTGCGGTACACACACAAGGCCCTGTCTTTGCCCAAGCTGCCCAAGGCCTTGGCATCCAACTGCAGGTTCACTGTCCAGCCGCTGCCAGAATTGATTTCCCAACGCGTACACAAATCCTGAATGGCAAGCCCCAAGTCTGCGCCCTCCAGCACAGGCGGGCATTTGTTCACCAGCACGGCCCGCATGCGCTCAAACGCAGACTCGATTTGCAAATCTATTTCTTCCAGTTTTTCTTGAACTTCTGGCTCGCCGTGTTTCAGCTGCGCGCGCAACTGCGCACAATTCACGGCGATCAGGCTCAAAGACTGCCCAAGGTCGGCGTGCACCAGATGTGCCAATTCACGGCGCTCCTCTTCCTGAACATCCAGCAACTTCATCAACAACTTTCGCCGGGTCTGCGTAAGCCGCCACAAACGTTCATTCAAACGGTTTACACCCTGCGCAATTCGACCGAATTCACGGGGTTGCACATCGGGCAACTGGGCAGGGGGCGGGCTGTCCTCGGAAATGGCAATCGAATCAATTTTTTCAACCAGGGTAGCCGCAGGCTGCAGGGCGCGGCCAATTACCACGTAAGTTAATGCGGCAAGGCTGGTCACAATCAAGGTACTCAACAACAGCAAGTCGCGCAGCGTATTCCAGAATTTGGCCAACACCAGTTGCGGGTCGGCGGTAATGTGCAGTTCACCGAAAGGCTGCCCCCACAAACCCACCGGTCGGGGTTCCGACTGTATTTGAACACCCAGCAGCTTCATGAGTTGTGCCTCAACAGGGTGCCCGGTCTGCTTCTCGCACCCTTCCTCGCGAACCTGGCCGTTCCAGCCCTCGTAGCGAATACAGTACGGGGCCAACTGCAGGCCGTACTGGTTGCCCACCAGCACTGGCGAGCCCTCGATTTCTGGATTGATTTGCCGCTTGTACATGGAATATTCCACCATCTCGTGCAAGCGCGTGGCGTCGCTGGTCAAGGCATCATCTACCTCGTTGGCCGTTCGCAGCACCACATAGGCGGAAATCAGCACCCAGCACAACAGGCCCAGGGTGATCATTCGTACCAGCAAGTAGCGTTTCAGGTTCATGGCAGGTGGATTCGATGTTTTGAATACACTACTGCAATTTTCTTGCCTGTCCTACCCAGTGACACCTGTTTCATGGTTTGTGCTTTGACAGGGGAATTAAAAGAAAAGCGCGCCCGGGGTACTGAAAATACCGGGCAACGCCAGGGAATCGATTAACGCGGTGCGCGACCCTCTTCTTTTCCTACTGTAATCCAGTGATGAAGCGCATCCCCAAAGCCATATGGCCCATACGCCTGTAACAGGTCGGGGTGAAGATGCAGGTAGTTAACCACGCTGAAATTTGGACTTCCCACACGGCCCTCGCCGATGCCGTTGCTTAACCAATGCTGAATGCCACAGTGCAAATTACCCACGCCACATATTTGTACAAGGTCGGGGTACGTGTTCCAGTAAAACACAGGGTCGAACTCGAAACTACCTGCTCGGCCTTGGTAAAAGCCGTACTCTCGCCAGTGGGTGGCCATGTCCATGTTGGTCTTCACGACATCAGGGTAAGTATCATAGTAGTAATCCCAGTCAAACACAGAGGCTGCAAACAATGGATCCGGGCCCTTCTTGTGTTTTTTCTTTTTCTTGCCCAACTTGGCAATGGCATTGCCAGCGTCACGGAAGGCATTGGCCGCTGAATGGGTTGCTGAGTCGGCTACCTTGCGTGCAGCGTTTTTCGTTTGCTCGTATTGCACGCGCGCGGCTTCAGCCTGCTGTTTTGCCAGCGCCTGCGCCAACTGTGCCTGTTGTTCAGCCTCCTTGGCAACACGCTGTGCTTCAGCAGCAGCTGCATTGGCTATTTTGTTCAATTCCGCAGTGGCAGCAGTTGCAGTGTAGCCCCCCAAGTGGGCAAACTCGGTTGAAATTTTTCGGTAAGCCGCTTCCAGTTCCTTGCCAATACAATTCTGGATTTTCGAAGGGTCTACGTTCACACCCCCGTGCGCATCAAACACGTCTGCCAAATTGGTGGTAGGCACAATGGCCAGCTCACCCTTAATCTCAAACGGATTCACGCAAGTGGCATTCACCGAAATACGCATATTGATGGGGCCGTGCGCCACCTCCACCTTCTGCCCGGCAATATTGCCAATCATGGCAATTTCCTGCTTGTCTTTGTTGATCAACCACGATTGAGCCATGTAGAAATCGAGCGGGCCCAGCGGCCCTATCTTCAGCCTGATTTTTCTACCCACTTCTGCACTCAGGCCTGAAAGTCCGGCGGTGCCCTGCATCCAACCCATTTCCTGCCCCATCACTTTCACATTGCCGGCGGCGTGCATGAAAGGACCATCCTGCGCCAGGGGGCCAAGTACCAGAAAGTTGAAGTATTTTTTGTCCTCAGGAAATGGCTTGGTACTGTCACCGAATACATAAGCCGGTGCTGGGTTGGGGTTGCCCATCTGCATCACTGACAAAGGTTTGACCATGGTCAACAAAGCGCCCTTGAACGAGTCGATTCCCTTGATGAAACCGCCACCATATTTTTTCAACCTTGGGTCTGGCGAAGCCATGGCCACCATGACATGCGCAGCGTCCTCCATGGTAAAGCTTTGAGGGGTCGACATGCGGAAGCTGAAATCGGCCAGATCCATAACACCCGCCGGTGTTAATGGGGTCTGGAACTGCATCAATACTTTTTTATCTTTGGCACCACTGAAGTACGCATTGCCCTTGTAGCCAAATGTCAATGCATTGTTTAGAAAGAATGTGGCGTCGGTCAGCCGCATTTGCGGCATACCCATTTTTACAACGGACCCGGGGCCGAACTGAAATTCTACAAACGCCTCGGGTTTCAACGCGTCCATTCCGGCTTTCTTCATGGTGTCGCCGTGGGCAACCGCATCTGCGGCGCCAGCACCTGCACCCGCACCGGCGGTCAGGTCAGTGGGAATAGGCATTACAACCGCAGCACGCATCAGCATGTTGCTAACATCGGCACCCAGGCTGGCCATGGCCAGTTTGAAAGCACCACCCACATTTGCCCGCGCAGCCAATTGCACACCGCTTGAAAATTCCAGCGAATTCACATTGAAGTATTTTTCACGCACTACATCGCGCAGAGCCTGCGGCATCCTGACCACATCCAGTGCATAGTCAGTGGTGGAAATCGAAATCATCGGTGTTTTTAGCGATGTCTGCCCCAACACCTTTTGAACATCCTTACTCAAAATCGCGGGCATGTTGACCGACTTGTCCACCACCAACAGCAAGGTTTGCTGCGACTTTCCACTGGTGAAAAAGTAAAGCTGCAAGGGCCCAGACCGGGTCATGTAACAACCCGTCAGGTTGTTACCGCAACTGGTTTCTTTCAGCGAGGCAACCATGCCCTGCACATCGTCCTTGATTCCCGCAATTGGCAAACCATGCAGCATCTTTTTAAGGCTTGGTGTAATTTCAGGCGCACCTTTCGCGTACGCAGGCTGGTACATTGTGATGGAACTTGCCAAAAGAGCCGCTGTTAACAAGCAGATCCTCTTTGTGCGCATGAACCGGGTTTGACCTTCTTTTTTTTCTTGTTCCATCTACCATGCTCCATAAAAGGGAACCTTGATTATCGGTGCGCGCGCTCAGGGTGTATCGGGAGAGAAGGGGAACTTTCCCCCGACTTAGCACTCTTAAGCGAAGAGTGCTAAAATCGACTGGAAATTGGTTCATTTATTCGGAGAAAACCGCAATCATGACCGCCACTGCATTAACTCTTGCTAACACCCGCGCCGCTGGCAACAGCCTGGCTGTGCGCGACCCATGGGCGCTGGTGGCCCGTGGCCCGCTTGGCAATCTTGATGCCTACATTTCGGCCACGCACCAAATCCCGATGCTAACGCTCGAGGAAGAAATTGAGCTGGGCGAACGCCTTCAGCGCGACAACGACCTGGAAGCTGCCCGCCGCCTGGTGCTTAGCCACCTGCGGCTGGTGGTTGCCGTGGCACGCCAGTACTTGGGCTACGGCCTGCCCCACGCCGACCTGATTCAGGAAGGCAACATCGGCCTGATGAAGGCCGTGAAGCGGTTCGACACCACGCGTGGCGTGCGCCTGGTCAGCTTTGCCCTGCACTGGATCAAGGCTGAAATTCACGAATACATCATTCGCAACTGGCGCATGGTCAAAATGATCACCACCAAGGCGCATCGCAAGCTGTTTTTCAACCTGAACAGCTTCAAAAAATATGGCCAAACGCTGTCGCCCGACCAAATTCACGAGGTGGCCGAAGAACTGAACGTTCGCCCCGAAGATGTTTCGGACATGGAACGCCGCATGGCTGGCCATGAATTCAGCCTGGACCCCGTGATCGACGTAGACAGCGAAGAAAGCAGCTACAACCCAGTACGCTACCTGGCTGCTGAAGGTGCCGAACCCACCGAAGTGCTGGAAGGTGCCAGCATGGAACGCCTGCACAGCGAAGGCCTGGATATGGCACTGGCCAGTCTGGATGACCGCAGCCAACGCATTATTTCAAGCCGCTGGCTGGCTGGCGAGAACGCCAAAACCCTGCACGACCTGGCCGCCGAGCTGGGTGTATCCGCAGAACGCGTGCGCCAAATTGAAACCCAAGCCATGAAAAAAATGAAAACCGCCCTTCTAAAATACGAGAATGGCGAAAACTGAACAAAACTTGTAATCATTTTGGGTGAAAACTGACCTACACTAAGGGCTTGGCGACAAGCCCTTTTTTATTGCCCACAACAAAAGCCACCACACCATGATTGAAGTTCACCACCTGGAACATTCACGCTCACAGCGCATTATCTGGCTGCTCGAAGAACTTGGCCTGCCCTACAAGGTAACGCGCTACGCCCGCGACGCCAAAACCTACCTGGCCCCGCCCGAGCTGCTGAAAATTCACCCATTGGGCAAATCGCCAGTGATTACCGATGGCGACATCACGGTGGCCGAAAGCGGCGCCATTGTGGAATACCTGATCGACAAGGCCGGTGGCGCCAAGCGCCCCGCAGCCGGCACACAGGCCCACCGCGATTACACCTACTGGATGCATTTTGCCGAAGGCACCGCCATGCCCCCACTGGTCATGACGCTGGTGTTCAACAAAATCGAAAATGCCCCGGTGCCCGCACTGCTCAAACCCATTGTGTTGCCCATTGCACGCGGCATTTCAAAGCAGGTTAAAAACAACTTCATCAACCCCAATCTTGAAAAACAGTTCGCCTACATTGAAAGCGTGCTGGCCAAGAATGAATGGTTCTGTGGCAACGAAATGACGGGTGCCGACTTCATGATGAGCTTCCCCCTGGAAGCCGCCACAAGCCGCGCCGCATCGATCAACAGCATGCCGAAAATTGCGGCCTATGTAGAACGCATTCACGCCATGCCAAGTTACAAAAAAGCGCTTGAAGTGGGCGGCCCCTACAACTACGCCTGATCGAAATGAACGCAGCAACAGAATCGCTGGAACAACGGGCAACAATCACCTCGATTGGCGGCAATGTGCAGTTGATTAGGGACGGTTTTTTTCTGCCCGCCCAAGCAGGCATGGTTCTGTTGCCAGGCGACCGCATTGTCAGCGGCCCAAACGCCAAAGCAGTGATCCAGTTCACAGGGGTAGACACGGCGCTGGTGATTGAAAAAGACGCCGCTGCAACCTTCAATCTTGAAGTGCTTGAAAACGATCAGCCTCCTCAATGGATCGCAACAGACATGCTGGGCGAAGGCGTTTACTTCGAAGGCCAGGCGGCAGTTGAAACCACCCAGGCCAACGAAGAAAAAAGCGACATCTTCGGTTTGTTTGCCACAAACGCAGAAAGTGATTCCACCGGTTTTCCTGTACTGGAAAGCATCGCCTTTCTGGGTGCCACCGCAGCCATATACAGCGACAGCGAAAACGACAACAACACAACGGAAAGCAGCACCAACACCGCTGAATCAGAAACACCAAACAACCCAAACCCCGAGCCAACGCCAACGCCTGAACCTGAGCCGGATCCTCAACCCGAACCGGAACCTGCACCAGACACTTCCGGCCCAATTCCCTTGGGCTCATTGCCCCTGCCGGATCAAATCGGCGACCCACTGCAAGCATTCCTTCCAGTCAATTTAACCTGACACGGAACAATTAGTTCCATCCACACCACATAGACATTGGTTCTGCACAACGGAATGAGAAATGTGCATACAACTATGCGCCACGTGGATATGGCGATTGACTGAATAAGATGCACATTGTGCAACTGCAGCGGAGGACGCTTTGAATGACTGACAGCGAACGCTTCGAAATTGATTTCTCAGAAGCCAAAAAAATTCCTGCCGACTTGTCAAACACACGCATCACTGAACCAAGGGCAGCCCGCCGACTGGAAAATATTTGGGGCTTTTCCGCACCAACAGGGCACAACAATGCCAGTGGCCCATGCGCCTTGGGCACAATACTTCACTTTTATGGAATTGGCTGGAACCACCTACCCAAGGAACAAGATGGCCGCCCTGTCAATGATCCGTTTATTGAAGAAGTGATTCGCTGGAGCACAACACCCAATTTGCTCAGCGGAAGTTTGGGCACCTCGCCAGGCATGATGCTCCAAAGTTTGCACAAGGCCGAGCTTTGTGCAAACTGGTACGCAGGCAACCCGCCCGAACGAACGATGCAGCTGGTCGAGCATGAAATCAAACTGGGGCAACCCGTGATTGTTGTGATTGGCCACGCCCCTTCCGGGCACCCCTTGCTGCTGGAATGGCAAGTTGCGTTTCAAATCAAAGCGGATACGATCCGGACAAAACACTGCGCTGGCAGCAACGCCGAAAAACTGTGGACGATTGACGAATTCCTGAAAAGCCTACAAATGGATCTGCCCCAACTAAGCGGCAGCGTGATTACCGTTCAAAAAGAATAATCACTTGCCGTCGAGAATTTGCTCGACATCGCCAACCACGGGCGCGGAATCAGCATTGTGACGCACCAGCAAACGGGCGCGGCCCTGCTGGTCAAACACATAACTGGCCGAAGTGTGGTCCATCAGGTAATTGCCGGGGCTACCGCCCTCTACCTTGCCCGCGAACACGCGCAGGCCGGCCAGCAGAGGCGTTAGCTCCTCAGAAGAACTGGCGGTGAGCGCATCAAACGTAGGATTGAATTGGGGCACGTACTTGCGCAGCAATCCAGGCGTATCGCGCTCGGGGTCGACCGATACAAACAACACCTGAAGGTTGTCACCCTTCTCACCCAGCTTGGCTTTCACCTCGCTCCACTGTTGCATGGTGATGGGGCATACGTCCGGGCAATGGGTGTAACCAAAAAACATGGCTACCACTTTGCCTTTGTAGCTTTCCATGGTGCGCTCGGTGCCCGACAGGTCTTTCAACTTGAAATTGGCCACCAAGGCCGAACCCGTGATGTCCGTGTTGGTAAAACTGGCCGGCCCCACATTGCAGGCAGCCAGCAAAACCACAAGGGCCAAAACAGAGGCACGCATCATTTTTTGAAACTGCATCAATACACCGCACATACTGCTTACACCGTTATGTAATGGTCGACCAACAAGGCCGCGAACAAAAGCGCCAGATAGGCGATGGAATAGGTGAATGCTTTTTTGGCCAGGGCATCGCTGTAGTTTTTCCAGATTTTGTAGCCGTAGCCAATGAAAATCGCATTCAGAACCACAGCACTGAGCAGGTAAATCAACCCGCTCATTTTCATGGCATAAGGAATGGCGGTAGTCGCTGCCAGCATGATGGTGTACAGAAAAACATGAAACTGGGTGAAAGCGGCACCGTGGGTTACCGGCAGCATGGGCAGGCCTGCACGCGCGTATTCCTGGGTACGGTACAAGGCCAAAGCCCAGAAGTGCGGCGGCGTCCACACAAAAATGATCAGGAACAACACCAAGGCTTCAGCTGACACACTGTTTGTCACTGCTGCCCAACCCAACACCGGGGGCATGGCCCCCGAAGCACCGCCGATCACAATATTCTGCGGCGTATTGGGTTTCAACAGCAGGGTGTAAATAACGGCATAGCCCACAAATGTGGCCAGGGTTAGCCACATGGTCAGCGGATTCACAAACACGTACAGAATCCACACACCGACACCGCCCACCATGCTGGAAAACACCAGGGTTTGCATGGAATTGAGTTCGCCACGAGGCAATGGGCGCGCACGAGTGCGGGCCATGGCCGCATCAATTTTCTGTTCCACCAGACAATTGAATGCCGCAGCCGCGCCAGCAACCAGCCAAATGCCCAAAGTGCCGGCGATCAACACCTGCGCATCAGGCAGGCTCGGCGTAGCCAAAAACATGCCGATGACTGCACAAAACACGATCAAGGCCACCACACGTGGCTTGGTCAACGTCCAGTACTGTTTGGCGACGTGAAGGAATCCACTCGCGGCTTTGGTTTTGTCGGCTTTTGTTGGTGCTGATGGCATGGTGGGCCTTATGAAATTCGATGGCGATTGCCCGCAACCCGATAGTTTACCAAGATCAAGGTGACCAGCAACAGCGCTGCCCCCCCATTGTGCGCCACGGCCAACCACAATGGCAATTGGAACACCACGTTGCCGATGCCCATTGCAATTTGCAACCCAAGCACAGCAGCCACTTTGACGGCCAATGGCTTGCTACCAGGGCTGCGCCACAAAGCAAACACCAAAAAAGCCAAAATGGCAGTAACAACCAATGCGCCCAAACGGTGAATAAAGTGAATCGCCGTGAGCGAGGCCACATTCAGAATTTCACCATCGGCCGTTTCACCCAATTCGCGGACAATGTGAAAAGCATGGTCGAATTCCATGTTCGGCCACATGCTGCCATGGCAAGTGGGGAAATCAGTGCACACCACCGCAGCGTAATTTGTACTGACCCAGCCACCCAGAATAATTTGGGCTATTACAGCAAGCAAACCCACGCGGGCCAACAACCTTAGCCGGCTGGCATTTTGTACTGATGCCACGGTTCGCGCAGGGCTTGCTTGGCGCAACCACAGCCAGGTCAACATGCCAAGAATTGTCATGCCGCCAATCAGGTGACCGGTCACAATGGCGGGTTTGAGCAAGAGGGTCACCGTCCAGGCACCAAATGCGCCCTGCAGGCACACCGCAAAAAACAGCCACGTTGCCAAAGCAGGTGATTGCTTTAACTCGCTGCGTTTTTTCCAGGCCATCACCATGATGCCGATGATCAGGATCCCCAGAAAAGTGGCCACGTAACGGTGCACCATTTCTTTCCAGGCTTTTGGAATGGACACAGGGCCATGATCGCCGCCCTGTATTTGAACTGCCAAGGCAATTTCCTCGGCAGCGTGGGTGGGGGTCAACTTGCCGTAGCAACCCGGCCAGTCAGGGCAACCCAAACCAGCGTCAGTCAAGCGCACAAAGGCACCCAACATGATTAAAAGAAAGGTTAGAACTGTGGTGAAGGCGACCAAACGTTTGTAACTGCTCATGCTGCTCTCTTGCTTATCCAATGTTCGAAGCCCACAACAGGCGGCTTACGTCTTTGCGAAACTTGTCAAATTCAAGGGTGTGGTTCGGCGGGAAACGCATCATCACATGGCCCAGCGGATCGACCACAAACACGTGATCGCGCACTGTACCAATATCGCCACTGCCTTTGCTGCCAACAATGCCTTGCTCCAGCGGCAGCCAGCTTTTCAACTGGTCTTCACTGGCACGCACAAAATGCACATTGGGAAACTGGCGCAACAAAAGGGTTTCCAGGGGACCATCGTCGGTTACAAACACCACGCGTTCAATGCGCCCCTGTTCCTTGCCCTTTGAAGCGCGGGCCTGGCGCTGGAAATACAGCGTGTTCTGGCACACCTCATCGCACTCGCTGTTGATGACCTGGATCAGCACCCACTTGTCAGCAACCTGCTGCATGGTGAAATCTTCTCCATTGATGTTCTTGAACACATCGGTGGACACACTCACCTGCGGATCCAGAATGGTGCCATAGTTATTGGTGCCATCGGGTTTGTTGAAAAAGTACAGGTAAAAAGCCGCCACTATGGGCAGTGCGCAGGTCAGGAACACCAGCAGTATGGTGATTCGTCCCTTGTTCAGCTTCGCTGGCGCGCTGGCTGCATTCATGTTTTATTTCCCTTGTAAAACTCGCGATATACAAAAAACAAAGTCAACAGTACCAACACTGCCGACATGGTAAACCACTGGAAGGCATACCCCTTGTGCTTGGCCACCTGCGCCTGCAGGGGAACAGCCAGATGGTAAAAACCGTCCACTTGTTGCGCTGTTTCAGCAGTGGCCTGCGCTTCAGCGGTTTGCCCCACTGGTTGCAGGGTCACCACAAAATTACTGACTGGTTGCCCTGCCTGCTCGGCAAACTGGCCCACGCTGAAATTCGACCACACTTGAAAGCCATTGCTTTCTTCCACAGAAATTTCATCAACACTGCCCAGTTGCAAGCCCCGCAATTCAGCCGATTGGGCAAAACGCGGCAAAATGGTGCCGCGCAGTTCAACAGGTTCACCATCCCCGGCAGAACGCGACGGCATATTGGGTGCCCGCCTTGGCTCAGCCGGATCACGCAGCAACAAACCACGATCTACCGGAATCAGAAAACCCGTGCCTTCTGGCTGAAAGCCTTGCACCACCTGCACAGCCGGGCGACCATTGATTTGGCGATTGTCTATGTATATCAGGGCTTTGGCATTGAATGTGCCCCGCAGTTCAATTTTACGGTAGGACAAATTGTCCAAGTCAAGCTGTGCACTGGTGGGCGAAATTGGTGCGGCCGCCAAGGCACGCGACTGTGCGTCAAACAGCGCCTGTTTTTCCTGGGCCCGCCCCGTTTGCCACTGCCCCAAACTAAAGGTGAGCCACACCAAAGCCGCACCGATCAACACGGTAAAAGCAAGCTTTGTCTTGCCGGGTGAATTCACTGCTTTAACCATGACATACTTCCAGATGTGTGTTGTACACGGTTAGTTTTTGAAGGGTGTTCACCATGAAGTTGATCATTGGCCTGGCATTTCTGGGCATTTTCGCAAGCCTGGGTTCGGCGCTTTTCTTTCTGATGAAAGACAAAAGCAAATCGAGCCGCACTGTGAACGCGTTGACCATGCGTATCGGCTTGTCCATCGCGCTATTTCTTCTCATCCTCTTTTCCTGGTACATGGGATGGATTGAATCCACAGGTATTCGATAAATTCAAAACTCAAAAAAAAGCCACCGGAAACGTTCCAGTGGCTTTTTCTATTCTTGTTGCCTGCCAGCTTACAGCCAGTAAACCACCACATACAAACCCAACCACACCACGTCAACGAAGTGCCAGTACCAGGCTGCCGCTTCGAACGCAAAGTGACTTTGCGGCGTGAAGTGTCCCTTGATACAGCGGATCATGATGAAGAACAACATGATGGCACCAATCGTCACGTGGAAGCCGTGAAAACCAGTCAGCATGAAGAAGGTTGAGCCGAAGATGCCCGAAGTCATCTTCAGGTTCAGGTCTTGGTACGCGTGAATGTATTCATAAGCCTGGAAACCCATGAAGATCGCGCCCAACAACACAGTCAAGGCCAAACCGCCGATCAACTGACCGCGCTTGTTGGCAAGCAGTGCATGGTGCGCCCAGGTCAGGGTTAAACCTGATGTGAGCAACAAGGCTGTGTTGATGGTTGGGATTGGCCATGGGCCCATGGTCTGGAACGCATCAACCGTGCCTGCAGGGCCGGTATTGGGCCAGTTGGCAGTGAAGTCGGGCCACAGGAAGGCCTTGTTGTCGATGTCGCCAAGCCAGGGCATTGCAATTTGACGCGCATAGAACAAAGCACCAAAGAATGCGGCAAAGAACATCACCTCAGAAAAGATGAACCATGACATGGACCAGCGGAAGGAAATGTCCACACGATCGCTGTACTGCCCGCTTTGGGATTCGCCAACCACGTGCTTGAACCAACCGGTCAACACATAGATCAAAATGGCCATGCTGAGCGCAAATGATGCTGGCCCCCAGCTTACTCCGTTAACCCATTGCGACATGCCCAAAACGAAAAAGAACATGGCAACCGCGCCAAGCACGGGCCAGTGGGACAACCCAGGCACAAAGTAATATGGTGCATTCGCACGCATGGTGGTTTCTCCTATTTCTTTAAATTTAAATGCTTCAATACTTCGAAGGCAGGTTCCGTACAGCTTATGCGGAGCCCACCACATAATTCACCAAAGCCAGCAAGCCCAGCACAAACAACGCCGCTGCAAGCAAACCCACTACAATGACGTGAATGGGGTTCAGGTTCTGCATGTCCTCGGAATGACTTTTGCTTTTCCGGACACCAAAAAAAGACCACAACACAGCCGACAATGTTTGCAAAAAAACGGCCTTGTTCGCTTTGCGCGATGCGGCCTGTTTGATGTCTTCCGACATTACTCTGCAACCATGGCTGTGGCACCCGCCACTTCAAAAAACGTATAGCTCAAGGTGATGGTGTGTACATCTTGTGGCAACTTTGGGTTGATCACAAACACCACCGGAAACTCTTTTTTCTCGCCCGATTTGAACGGCTGCTGCTTGAAGCAGAAACATTCCAGTTTGGTGAAATGTTCCGCAGCCTTGGCAGGCAAATAACTTGGTATGGCCTGACCTGCCGTGTCTTTTGGCAGGTTATTGTGCACCACATAATTCACGGTGACCAATTCACCGGGGTGAACAGTCATTCGGTTGGTTTCCGGTTTGAACTGAAAACTACCCCGCTCATTTGCGTCAAAAATTACTTCAATGCTTCGGCTTTTGTCCACTTGGGTGTTCTTCACAATGTCGGCCGCATTTTTGGTTTGCGGTGTCAACACGTTGATCCCTGTGATCTCGCAAATGGCCTTGTAAATTGGCACCAATGCATAACCGAACGCAAACATGGCCACCACAATCACCAAAAGGCGCACCAGCATTTGCTTGTGCAAACCGCCTGTTTTCTGGTTATGTTCCTGTGCCATGCTGCATTAACCTCAGTTCACCAAACTCAGAATACTGGGTTCCATCACCTTGCGGATCAGGATACCCAGAAAAAACACTGCTGCCACGGAGAGCAAAATCAAACCGGTGCGCTTGTTTCGCTTGGCCTTTTCTTTCTCTTCAGGCGTCAAAATAATTTCCTTTTCAGCGAATTACTTCACCAAAGGTGGTTCTTCAAATGTGTGGAACGGGGCTGGTGATGGAACTGTCCATTCCAGACCTTCCGCACCTTCCCATGGGCTTGCAGGTGCTGGCTCGCCTTTCTGGAATGTCCATGCGCGCAGAACACACCACAGGAAGATCAACTGTGACAAACCAAACCAGAACGCACCAACGGTGGCAATGGCGTGGAAGTCAGTGAACTGTGTGGCGTAGTCGGCATAGCGACGTGGCATACCAGCCAGACCCAGGAAGTGCATGGGGAAAAATGTTACGTTGAAACTGATCAGTGATGACCAGAAGTGCAACTTGCCCAGCTTTTCGCTGTACATGCGGCCAGACCACTTGGGCAGCCAGTAGTAGGTACCTGCAAACAGGGCAAACAGTGAACCCGCCACCAACACGTAGTGGAAGTGCGCAACCACGTAGTAAGTGTCTTGCAGTTGAATGTCAACAGGAGCAACGGCCAGAATAAGACCAGTGAAGCCACCCATGGTGAACACGAAAATGAAGCCGACTGCAAACAGCATGGGGGTTTCAAATGTCATGGAACCACGCCACATCGTGGCCAGCCAGTTGAACACTTTCACGCCGGTTGGCACCGCAATCAACATGGTTGCATACATGAAGAACAACTGGCCTGTTACAGGCATGCCGGTTGTGAACATGTGGTGCGCCCACACGATGAAGGACAGAATCGCGATGGACGACGTGGCGTACACCATGGAGCTGTAACCAAACAGGGTTTTGCGGGCGAAGGTCGGCACGATGTGCGACACAATACCGAACGCGGGCAAGATCATGATGTACACCTCGGGGTGTCCGAAGAACCAGAAGATGTGTTGGTACATCACGGGGTCACCACCACCAGCGGCGTTGAAGAATGACGTGCCGAAGTGGCGGTCAGTCAACACCATGGTAATTGCGCCAGCCAAAACAGGCATTACGGCAATCAGCAGGTAAGCGGTAATCAACCATGTCCAGGCGAACATCGGCATTTTCATCAGGGTCATGCCAGGAGCGCGCATGTTCAGGATGGTGGTGATGATGTTGATTGAACCCATGATCGAGGAAGCACCCAGAATGTGCATCGCAAAAATGGCGGCGTCCATGCCGGGGCCCATTTGTACTGACAACGGTGCGTACAACGTCCAGCCGGCAGCAGTTGCGCCGCCGGGCATGAAGAACGATGCTGTAAGAATGATGGCAGCGGGGATCATCAGCCAGAAGCTGAAGTTGTTCATGCGGGCAAAAGCCATGTCTGAACAACCAATTTGCAGCGGGATCATCCAGTTGGCGAAACCCACAAACGCGGGCATCACTGCACCGAACACCATGATCAAGCCGTGCATGGTGGTCAGCTGGTTAAAGAATTCCGGCTGAACCAGTTGCAGGCCTGGCGCAAACAGTTCTGCGCGCAGCATCAATGCCAACACACCGCCTTCCAGCAGCATGATGAACGAGAAAATCAGGTACATGGTACCGATGTCTTTGTGGTTGGTTGCGTACAACCAACGGCGCCAGCCATGCGGGTGGTCGTGCGCGTGGTCATGGTCGTGGCCATGTCCGTGGGTCAAATCTGCCGCGGTAGTGCTCATGTAAATCTCCTAAGCAATCTATTAACGTGCAGCCGTAACAGCACTTGGCTGAACAACCGGGTCTGTACCTGTGCCAGCATTGGCCCAAGCGTTTCGTGTGTAAGTAATCACGGAGGCAATTTCAACGTCGCTCAACTGCTTCCACGCTGGCATGCCAGCGCCCTTGCCGTTCAGCAAAATTGCAATCTGGTCAGCCTGTGGTCCTTTAACGGAGGCCGCTCCAACCAGCGCAGGAAATGCACCAGGGATGCCTTCACCGGAAGCCTGGTGACAAGCCGCACAGTTGGCGTTAAACACCTGTTCGCCACGGGCAACCAGATCTTCCTTCACCCATTCTTTGGTGGGATCGTCTTGCTTGGATTTCATTTCATCAAGCTTGGCCTGAACCCACTTGGAGTAGTTTTCCTCAGACATCACTTCTACAACGATTGGCATGTACGCGTGGTCTTTGCCGCAAAGCTCGGCACACTGACCTCGGTAAATGCCTTCCTGCTCGGCTTTGAACCAGGTGTCGCGAACAAAACCGGGGATCGCATCCTGCTTCACGCCAAAGGCGGGAACCATCCAGGCGTGGATCACATCATTGGCTGTAGTTACCACACGCACTTTCTTGCCGACAGGCACCACAACGTGGTTGTCCACTTCCATCAGGTAGTTTTCACCGCGGGCCACTGCCTGACCTTGGTGGTCTTCAATCTGGTCGCGCGGTGTTGACAGTGTTGCCAGGAAGGAAATGCCTTCGCCTTCGCCAGCCAGGTATTCATAACCCCATTTCCACTGGTAACCGGTGGCCTTGATGGTCAGGTCGGCGTTCGATGTATCTTTCATCGCAACCACTGTTTTGGTTGCAGGCAAAGCCATGCCGATCACGATCAGGAATGGAATAATGGTCCACGCAATTTCAACTTTCACGCTGTCGTGGAAAGAGGCCGATTTCGCACCCTTTGATTTGCGGTGCGCAAAGATTGAATAGAACATCACGCCGAATACGGCAATGAAAATGACCAAACAGATTACCAACATCAACGTGTGCAAATCGTAGATTTGACGCGCGATTTCAGTAACCGGCTCGACGAGGTTGTACTGCAAGGGCTGCCCAGAAACATTCTCGGCAAACGCTGCACCTCCGAAGGATGTCATCGCTATTGCGGCAGCTGTTGCTACTGCTTTGCGAATACCCAAGGACGACTTCAACATGGCGATCCTCAATCTCAAAAAAAATATCAAACTGGTGGAAGCCACATACCTACACAGGGTATGCAACCCTTGCCAACGCTGCCTTCAGTTCACGATGCAGCGCTGACTTGTCTTTTTCGGCAATAAACCTGCCTATTTTTACTTGTTGGCCCTTGTAACTGAATACCAAGGGCTCTTTGTATTTCCCGTTGTAGCTCAAGCTGGCCCACTGGGGTGAACATTCAAGCTGGGTCAGCTTTGAACCGTCGGCCTTCACCAGAAGCAACTGGTTGGGCTGGAGCTCGATCATTTCGTAATCAGCTGCATGCCTTGCATACACCACGAATGCCGTGCCCACCAACAACAATTCAATGCCTGCAAAAGGCAACACGATCCAGAAGCCCGCCAACAAAAAGCCTGTCGCCACAACCAAGGTGATGAAACAGAGACTTAGATACCACTGCAAAAGTTGTTTGGGGCTAAGCGAACAGTTGCGCCTGAAGACCCATTTACTACTTTGCGGCAGAGTTGCCTGGCTTGAATTTTCTGGAATCATGCCCAATTCTTTCCCCATCGACCTCTTGAGGAGCATTCATTCAGACCCTACGCACACCCAAAAGAGTGCATAAAAACCTTCGAATTATAGGCTCAAGGCTCTAAAGCAAGCAACAACGCAGTTGCAATCCGCGCCAGTTTTCCAGGAAATTAATTGGAAACAATGCACTACATTTGAAAATGTTGCGCAGCAGCACGCTATTTCGACCCCTTGCGGCCTTTAATGTCTGAAACTTTTACGGTCGCAATGTCAGTTTTTGCCATTCTTTTCACTTTCCATGCATGCCCGTACACCAGTTCGAGTGTCAGCGGAATTCGACCGGTGTCAGGGTTGCGCAAACCTTCGAGATAAATCAGCGCCTCGCTGTAACGCACAGGGGCACACAGGCCTTTCTGCCTTTGCTGAAGCGGGTTTCCCACCAAGGCTCGCCAGTCAGCGAGCAGCTTTTCAGGCGTGGTGTAAGTCAGGGTCAATTTTTCCATTTCCATGACCGGGTCGGAAAAACCCTGCTTGCCCATCAAGTCGCCAATGTCGTGCATGTCGGCGAAGTCCGGAAAATCTTCGCCCAGCGACAGCGCAACACCTTGCAATTCTTTGGCGGTGTCGGGCCCGAAACAACTGAAAAACACCCCACCCTCGGGCTTTAGCACCCGCAGCCATTCAGCCAGTTGCTGACCCGGGTCTTCAACACAATGCAACCACAATGGCGACCAGACCATGGCCTGGCTTGCATCAACCAAGGGCAAGGGGCTGTTGACCACCAAGGCAGTGGCGTGGCTTGCCTTTGGCGCTGCAGAACGCCCCGGCCATAACTTGGCCAGAAATGATGCCGCAGCCCGATCCACCGACGCCACGGGCAATTCGATGGCACGGGGGGCAAAAACGGTGAACGGGCGACCAACAAACAGACTTTTAACTTCTGACAGTGTGGCAGGGTGTAACCAGCCTTGATGCACCACCCCTCCCTCGACCGGGCGCATGATCTGCGCACGCGCCACCATGCGTTTGTTGACCTCTTCGAGAATGAAAGGCAAGGGCGCACCTACCCTGCGCAACCATTGCTGCGCAAGCGCGAGATTCGACCGGGGGTATTTCCAATACTGCGAGGACATTGCGAAAAAGACCATGTTGCCAAAACAATTGATTGATCTATTCTATAGAACTTACCAAGGGATGGGCGACGCCGTGCTGCCACGGCGCTGTGTAGCCTGCCATGCAGGGATCAAAAACCCACACGCAAACCCGTTGGCGCGTTTTGCATGCAGCACCTGCATGAACCTGTTCGAAGGCATGCCCAACGTTCGCTGCAAATGCTGTGGATTGGCGTTAGGCCTACGGCCACAGGCTTTTGGCTGGACACATTGCAGACATTGCAAACCCAAGGCTGGGGACAACACAGATCAAGAAACCGACTGCGTGGTGTGCTGCGATTACACGGCCCCATTTGACCAGTGGATCGCGCAACTGAAATACGGAAAGGCACACGGACTTGCCACATTCATGGGGCTTTGGCTGGGTGTGAACACCCAAAAGGCTGGCTGCGCCCTGCCGGATTTGCTGATCCCTGTGCCCGGCAGCCGGGAAAAACTGAAACAGCGGGGCTATAATCAAGCCGCGCTGATTGCCAAACACGCAGGGCGACACATCCAGCGGCCGGTTTACACTGACTGGCTTGTTAAAACAGGTGAGGCCCGCACGCAGGCAGAACTGGGCCGGGGTGAACGGCTACAGAACCTGCAGGGTTTGTTTCGGGCCACACGCCCCATACCTGCGGGGTTACGCATTGGGCTTGTGGACGATGTAATTACCACGGGCGCTACCCTTCAAAGTTGTGAAGCAGCACTGCGCAACGCTGGCGCAAAATCAATTCTATTAATGGCTGTTTGCAGGACCCCAGAATGATTCACGTGGTGTTGGTTGAACCCGAAATTCCGCCCAATACGGGCAATGTGATTCGCCTGTGCGCCAACACGGGCGTGCAGCTGCATTTAATTGAGCCGCTGGGCTTTCCGTTGGAAGATGCCCGGATGCGCAGGGCCGGGCTGGATTACCACGAATACGCCCGCATGCAGGTTCACGCCGGTTGGCAGGCATTTCTGGACACCTGCAAACCCGACCCGCAACGCTGCTTTGCCATGACCACCAAGGGCACGCGATCACCTTTCGAAGTGCAGTTCAAAGCCGGTGACTACCTGATGTTTGGCAGCGAGACGCGCGGACTTTCGGAGGATGTTCGCAACTGGTTTGCGCGCGAAAACTGGCTGCGTTTGCCGATGCGCCCGGAAAGCCGTTCGCTGAACCTGTCGAATTCGGTGGCTGTGATGGTGTATGAGGCGTGGCGACAACTTGGGTTTGAAGGCGGAGCCTGATCGGCGCGAGTTTTGGTGTCGACTTACAAGCCGAACGTGGCGTGTGAACTCAAACGGGCAGGTTTTCTTGAAGGCGAAGCGACTGGAACATCGTCGCCGATTGGGGCCGGAAGCCAGCGGTGACAGGTACGCGCTGGTGGAGATTCGCAGGCTGCGGCTCAGCATCACCAAGGCACAAATTTATTCGGCGTCTTCAGACCTGGCTTCACGCGACAACAATCGAAGAACACCTTCTCCGGGACTAACGCCCTCGAACAACACAGCATTCACCGCTGCGGTGATCGGCATGTCGACGCCCAGCCTGGCTGCAAGTTCCTTGACCACTGGCGCACATTTCACGCCCTCGGCGACCTGGCCCAATTCTTTGAGAATAATGTCCAGCGACTTGCCCTGGGCCAACATCACACCAACACGCCTGTTTCTGGACAGGTCGCCTGTGCAGGTCAAAATAAGGTCGCCAAAACCGGAAAGTCCATTCAGGGTTTCGGCTTGCGCGCCCAAGGCCACAGCAAAGCGCTTGATCTCTGCCATGCCACGGGTAATCAAGGCCGCACGGGCATTCAGGCCCAATTGCATGCCATCGCCAATACCTGTGGCCACAGCCATGATGTTTTTCACGGCTCCGCCCACTTCAGCGCCCACCAAATCGTCCAGCTCATAGACCCGCAAGGCGGCGTGATGCGCCGCACGAACCATGGCCTGGCGGGTTTTCGGATCTGCCGATGCCGCCGTGAGGGCGCAAGGCAAACCACGCGCCACTTCTGCGGCAAACGATGGGCCGGTCAGCGCGCCACCCAAAGGCTTGCCCAACACTTCTTCAACCACTTGGTGCGGCATCAGCCCTGTGCCCACCTCAAACCCTTTGCATAGCCAAGCCACTGAAGGCCATTGCCCAATGGGCGCAATTTGAAGCAGGTGTTCAAGGGTTTGGCGCAAAGCGCCCATGGGCGTGCCCAACACCCACAAGGCATCGGCGTGGCCCAAGGCATGTTGAGCAGCCAAAACGAAGTCGCCCTGAACTTTCAGGGCCGGGTTTAACTTGATGCCTGCCAGGTAACGGGGATTTTCGCGCCGGCTGGCAATCGATTCCAGCACAGCGGGGTCGCGCCCCCACAACACCACATTGTGCGCAACCGACATGTGGGCAGCCACAGCGGTGCCCCACGCGCCCGCACCAAACACGGTGATGTTCATGCGCGCTGCCAATTACGCAGTGGTAATGATGCCAGAACCGTTCTGCTTGGCACCTTGTGCCTGTTCTTGGGCGGCGGCCAGGCGCTGCTGGTAGAACTGCTCAAAATTGATGTCCGACAAATGCACGGGCGGGAAGCCGGTACGGGTGATCAGGTCGGCCACGTTTGCACGCAGATAGGGGTAAATCATGTTGGGGCACAAAATGCCCAACAGCGGATCGAATTGATCTTCGGGCACATTGGCAATTTCAAAAATACCTGCCTGCTTGCATTCCACCAGAAAAGCCACTTTGTCGTCGATTTTCGCAGTCACTGTGACAGTGACTTCGGACTCAAAAATGTTTTCAGCAAGGCGCTGGGCACCCACATCCACCGACACCTCAATTTTTGGTGCGTTTTTCTCGAGGAAAATCTGGGGGGCGTTGGGCAACTCCAGCGAGGCGTCTTTGATGTAAACGCGCTGCATTTGGAATACGGCTTCTGAATTCTGTTCGGCCATTTGCTGGCTCCTATCAATGAATGGATAAACGGGTTTTGTGTGGCTTATTCAGCCAAACCCAGTAAAGGCAACAGCTTACCAGTTCGATCCAGATCAAACAGGTCGTCGCAACCACCCACATGTGTGCTGCCGATGTAAATTTGCGGCACAGTGCGGCGGCCGGTTTCAGCCATCATTTTTTCTTTTTGGGCGGGGTCCAGATCAACACGGATTTTCTCGATATTCTGTACGCCACGCTCGCCCAACAAACGTTCAGCGCGCACACAAAACGGACACACTGCACTGGTGTACATGCGAACGGGGGAATGGTTGCTGCTCATTTTTTACCTGCCTTGACCTTGCTCTGGCTTGCCTTGACTGGCGCATCGCCAGCTTGCTGCACTTTTTTCACGGGCATGCCGGCTTCCTTCCAGGCATTCAAGCCGCCATCGAGCACAAACACATCGGTGTACCCGGCGGCCTTCAACACGGAGGCGGCTGCACCAGCGCGGGCGCCGGTTTGGCACAGCACAATTAACGGCGTTTCCTTCGTTTTGGCCAGGGTGCCGGCTTTGTCTTTCAGGTCTTTGATGGCCACGCGCCTGGCGTTGGGTACAACGCCTGAATTGTTCACGAAATCATCGTCGCGAATGTCGACCATGACTGCCTTGCGCTGGTTCAGCATCAGCGTGGCCTGGGGCACCGTAACACGGGTGCCTCCGCCTTTGGTAAGGATTGGCCAGATCAACATAAGGCCAGAGCCAACGGCGAGTGCGATAAGCCAACTGTTTTGAATCAAAAATTCCTGCGACATAAATCCTGCAATAAGTGGGTCTTGATGGGTTGATCATTATATCCCCTTGAATCGAGGCTAAAATGGGGGTTTGCCTAATTAGACAGCAACTTAAAGGCCCCGAACATGTACAAACTTGTATTGATGCGCCACGGCGAGAGCCAATGGAACCTGGAAAACCGATTTACTGGCTGGGCCGATGTGGACCTGACCGACAAAGGCCGCGAAGAAGCCCGCAAGGCTGGCGACCTTCTGAAAGCCGAAGGCTACACCTTTGATTTGGCCTACACATCTGTGTTGAAACGCGCCATTCGCACCCTGTGGATTGCACTGGACCAAATGGACCAGATGTGGCTGCCCGTGGTACACGCCTGGCGTTTGAATGAACGCCACTACGGCGACTTGCAAGGCCTGAACAAATCAGAAACCGCCGCCAAATTTGGCGAAGAACAAGTGCTGATTTGGCGCCGCGCCTACGCAATTGCACCCAACCCGCTGAAAGTGGACGACCCCCGCTTTGCAGGCAATGATCCTCGTTATACCCGCCTGAAGCCCGAGGAAATTCCGCTGACAGAGTGCCTGAAAGACACCGTTGACCGTGTCATTCCCCTGTGGAAAGACGGCATTGCCCCGGCCGTCAAGGCCGGCAAGAAGGTGTTGATTGCCGCGCACGGCAATTCACTGCGTGCCTTGATCAAGTACCTCGACAACCTGAGCGAAGAAGACATTTTGAAGGTGAACATTCCAACCGCACGCCCCTTGGTGTACGAGCTGGACGAAAACCTGAAGCCAATTCGCAACTATTACCTGGGCGACCAAGCGGAAATTGAAGCAGCCATGACAGCCGTGAAAAACCAGGGCAAGGCCAAGTAAAAACCAGTGCGCACCTATTCCCATTTGATTGTTTGTATTGGCGTGGCGTTGATGATTGGCGCCACCCTGACCGCCCCGCTGCCCGCCGCCGCACAAAGTGCGGTGCGCGACCCCGCGGGCGTGAAACAGGAAAGGGACGAGGTTCGCCGAAGGCTGGATGTACTTCAAAAAGCAATCAGGGAAACCAGCGGAGAAAAGAAACAGGCGGCCAAGGCTTTGGGCTTGCTGGAAAAAAGGCTGGAGCAAACCCAAAACCGCCTGAATGCGCTGGACAAAGACCGGGATGCACTTGAAGCAGGCATCAACAAACTGGGCAGCGAAGAAATTCAACTGCAAGAAGACCTGGAAAATACTCAGGGGCGGCTTGCGATTGTGATGCGCAATCAGTACCGCCGTGTGGAAGTGAACCCGACGCAAGCCTGGCTTGCAGGCAAATCAGCCAGCCAAGCCGCACGCGAAAGCTACTGGTATGAACGCATTTCTGCAGCCGAACGTGACTTGGCAGTGCAACAGGCCACACAGGCCCGCGAGCTAGAGGCCATTCGACTGGGCCTTGAAAAAAAGCAGGATCGACTGGACAACACCATTGCAGAACAAACCAAAAGCCGACGTGAATTGGTGGCCCAGCGCGAGGAGCGCAACCAGTTGATCGAAGACCTGAATTCCAAACTGAAGAATCAGGAACTGGAACGCAAACGCCTGCAACGCGATGAAGCGAGGTTGAGCAATGTAATTACCCAGCTGACCCGTGCCATTGAAGAAGCAAAACGCAAGCAGGCAATGGCAGCGCAACAGCAAAAACAACAGGGCCAAACAGGCGGAAGCGGCAAATCGCCGGGAAAACCGGAATACACGGCCCCGCCCCCCATGCCCAGTACGGGGGAGTTTGCAAAGCTGAAAGGCAGACTTGTTTTGCCTGTGCAAGGCACGGTGGCAGGGCAGTTCGGGCAAACCCGGTCGAAAGACGGGCAAGGCCCGTCGTGGAAAGGTATTTTCATTGCAACCGAGGCGGGGCAAGGCGTTCGGGCCGTTGGTGCTGGCCGGGTTGTGTTTTCAGAATGGCTGCGCGGATTCGGTGAAATCGTGATTATTGACCATGGCGACCAGTTTCTGAGCGTGTATGGCAACAATGGTAAATTATTGAAAAGATCCGGGGATTCCGTGAAAGCGGGTGACACTATTGCTGAAACTGGCAACAGCAGTGGTAACCTTGATACTGGTTTATACTTTGAACTAAGGCATCAGGGACAACCCTTCGATCCTGTTTCGTGGACCAAAGGTCGGTAGGAATTATGCGTCAAAAATTACGGCAAATCAGTTTGGTATCGGTGGGTGTGGTAGCCGGTGTGTTGGTCAGCGTTGGTATCAGCGCCGTGGCCCAACGGCAACAACCCGAGGCATTGCCCTTGAGCGAGTTGCGCCAGTTCACCGAGGTGTTTGGCGCCATCAAGAACTTTTATGTTGAGCCCGTGGGCGACGACAAGCTTTTCAACGGTGCAATCAGCGGCATGGTGTCCAACCTTGACCCCCATTCCAGTTATCTGGACGCCGATGCGTTCAAGGAACTGCGCGTGGGCACCCAAGGTGAATTTGGTGGCCTGGGCATTGAAGTGGGCACCGAAGACGGCTTCATCAAGGTTATTTCCCCGATTGAAGACACCCCTGCCGCGAAGGCTGGCGTAAAAGCGGGCGACTTGATCGTGAAAATTGACGACAAGCCGACCAAGGGCATGAGTCTGTCCGACGCTGTAAACCTGATGCGCGGCAAACCCAAAACGGAGATCCGCCTGACCTTGCTGCGCAAGGAAGTGGAAAAGCCGATTGAAGTGAAAATTATGCGTGATGTGATCCGCGTTCAAAGCGTGAAGTCCAAGATGCTGGACGATGGAGTGGGTTATGTGCGCATTACCCAGTTTCAGGAACACACCGGCGAGTACCTTGTAAAAGCCATCAATACCCTTCAAGCCAAAACCCCGATGAAGGGCTTGGTTTTGGATCTGCGCAACGACCCGGGTGGCTTGCTGAACGCAGCGGTAGGCGTTAGTGCCGCGTTCTTGCCGCAAAACACCTTGGTGGTTTCAACCGACGGACGCACTGAAGATTCCCAGCGCAAGCTGGTGGCGGGTCCGGAAGACTACCTGCGTGGCCGCGAAAAAGACTACCTGAAGGAATTGAGCCCAATCGCCAGAACCGTGCCCATGATTGTTGTGGTGAACGGTGGCTCGGCGTCCGCCTCTGAAATTGTGGCGGGTGCCCTGCAAGACCACGGCCGTGCCAAGGTGCTGGGTACGCAAACCTTCGGCAAGGGTTCGGTACAAACCATTTTGCCGCTGAATAACAACACGGCAATCAAGCTGACCACAGCACGTTACTACACACCGAATGGCCGCAGCATTCAGGCCAAGGGCATTGAGCCTGATTACCTGGTCACAGAAACGCCCGAGGGCGATATCATTGAACGCGTTCGCGAGGCTGACCTGACGCGCCACTTGAGCAACGACAAAGGCGAGGAAACACCCAGCGAAAAGAAATCGGAAAACGGCAAGAATGCGGACATGAAGCCGATTGTGTTTGGCGAAAAAGACGACTACCAGTTGCAGCAAGCCCTGAATTACCTGAAAGGCAAGCCTGTTGTGCAAAACCGCAAGGCCCAACAAACCGCAAACGCGAAAAAGTAAGCAGCCCACCAATGGAACTGCGGAACCTGAATGACGAGGAGCTACTTCGGTACTCCCGTCATATTCTTCTGGATGAAATCGGTATTGAAGGGCAATCGCGCATTGCCAGTGCCAAGGTGCTGGTGGTGGGCGCGGGTGGCCTAGGCTGCCCGAGCGCCCTTTATCTTGCCAGCGCAGGCGTTGGCACCATTTACATCGCAGACGACGACGAAGTCGACCTGACCAATTTGCAACGGCAAGTGCTTCACACCACCGCAAGGGTGGGCATGGCCAAAGTGGAATCGGCAAAACAACACCTGAATGATTTGAACCCTTGCAGCACGATTGTGCCAATTCCCCACCGCCTTGAAGGTGAGGAGTTGGGGCAACTGGTTGCACAGGTGGACGTGGTGTTGGACTGCTGCGACAACTTCAAAACCCGCCATGCAGTGAACCGGGCCTGCGTAAAATTCGGCAAGCCTTTGGTTTCCGGTGCGGCCATTCGGCTGGACGGCCAACTGGCCGTGTTTGAACTGAACAACCCGGAAGCACCCTGCTACCACTGCCTGTTCCCGGAAGGAGACGATGTGTCGGAAGTGCGCTGTGCCACCATGGGTGTGTTTGCACCATTGACCGGTGTAATCGGTACACTGCAAGCCAGCGAGGCGCTGAAAATTCTGGCCGGCTTTGGCCAACCCATGTACAGCACCCTGCAAATTTACGATTCCCGCAGCTGTGAATTCACAAAGATGAAAATTCGCAAAGACCCAAAGTGCGGGGTTTGTGCCCACTAGAACTTTGCCGTGCCTAAAATTTTGCTGTGCGAATGGCTTCAAACTGCCGTATGCGGTGCTTTACCCGCCCGGTTAAACCACGGGGTTTGAAACCCAGGCCGGGAAAAGTGATCCAGCTGGTTTGTATGCCATGGCGTGCCGCTTGCTCAAGGTGCCCGAAAGTATCATCAACCAACAAAGCCCGTTTGCCTTTCAGTTTGCTTTTCAGGTTTGGCCACAAAATTGAGGCGGGTTTGGGTCGCCAGGTTTGATGAACCACCATGTCTTCGATTGCAATCACCGCGTGCAAATGCCGGTACAAGCCCATCTCTTTACACAAGGCCACCGCATAGGCACGGGGCGCATTGGTCAGCATAATGCGCAGGCCATTCAAGGCGCGAAGGCGATGCGGCACACTGCCGTGGCGTGAACTTAAGCGTTTCAGTTCGCCAAACTGGTGGGTGTTGGCCAGAAAGTGGTGGGGGTTGGTTTGGTGGTGGCGCATCATGCCCAGCAATGTGGCACCGTAACGCAACCAGTATTGGGTGCGCAAGTCGCTGGCCTGCTGCGGGTCCAAAACAAGGTGCTTGACCAGATACTGGGTCATTTGGCGGTTGATCTCGGGCAGAATATGGGTGGACGCGTGGTGCAGGGTATTGTCCAGGTCGAGCAGGTACACCTTGCCAGACAAGCCCGCGTGGGGACGACGAATATAACGAATGCGCAAAACGAATGAACCTGAAGTTGAGTTTTCATCCTGAATTTTGTCAGGACATCTTGTGCCATTCTGACACTGCGCGGCGGTGCGGTCTAGACAACCGCTGCCCGCCCGAATTATTGGGCAACCTCAGCAGGTTGTCGGCATTGCTGGGAGAAATTCAACAGTCCCTGAATATTCGCAGTGGTGCGTTAAAGATCAACAGCGGTTTTCGGGCCGAGGCCTTGAATGCGCAAGTGGGCGGTGTGCCCAATTCCCAACATTGTTGGGGTTTGGCAGCCGATGTGGTGTGCCCTGAATTTGGCCCACCCTGTGATTTGGCCATGGCGATTGCACAATTGCCATGTGAATTTGATCAACTGATTCTGGAGTTTGGCAAATGGGTGCATGTATCCATAGCACCCTTGGACCAAACACCCCGGCGGGAATGCCTGAGCATTTTCAGCAAAAACGAAGGTTACCTGGAAGGCATTGTGAAGCGATGAATAAAAACAAAAATGGTGTATTGAAACTGGTCTTGGCGATGGTGCTGTGCATGGGCACCACTGCAGGAGCCAATTCGGCCCAGGCCACATGCAAAGGCATGGGCAAGCAGGTGGAAGACACCGATTTGCGTTTTTCACTAAGCCACAGCCAGATTCCTGGCGAGTTGGCCATCAGCACGCACAAACTGCGGGTTGCGGGTACACAGTACAAACTGGAATCAACTTCGCAGGCCAAGGGGTTTTTGGCATTGCTGTATTCAGGCCAGTTGACGCAGAAAAGCGAAGGCTTGGTGGATCCGCAACTGGGCCTGACACCGCTGTACTATGCGGAACAACGCGGCAAAAAGCCTGTGGCAGAATCCATGCTGAATGCCGAAACGCAGCGGGTGCTGTTCAAGCGCAATGGCGAATCGGCACCCTATGAAAAAGGCCTGCAAGACCGCCTTAGCATGATTTATCAAATGTCTGCCCGCCTGCGCTGCAACGGTAATTTGGCCGTGGGCGATACATTGGCCTTGCGGGTCATGAGTACGGGCCGCTTGGGCAACGAGGTCTTTACGCTGCAAAAGAAAGAAGACGTGAACTTGAATTTTGGTCAGGGTGACCGGCGCTTAAACACGCTGCAATTTGAATCAAAACCCGAGGAACCGGGCGATGAAATTGTGCGTATTTGGTATGCGAAAGACCTGAACTGGCAACCCGTGATGATCCAGATTCAGGATGCAGAAGGCAAAACCCTGACCCAAACCTTGATTGGCATGGGCAAGCCCCAACCTTAATTTTAAGCGTTAACCGTTCGCTGGCACGCGGCGCAGCATGCTGGGGTCTGCATCCAGAATGGGCAAGTTGACCTGTTGGCGTTGCCCACTGCGGCGCATGACCGCGAAGGTGGGCCCAACTTCTTCCAGTGTCCAGCCGTTGGCCACTTCGTCGCCTACCCGTTTGGACTGGGCTGGCTGGCCTTCAATCGACATGACAGCGGCGCCCTTGCCTTCGCTGTTGGCAAAAATACCCAGCAAGTTCACAGAGGGCGGTGTTAAACCACCCGCCGTTTCCACACCCATCAAGCGTGCTTCGGGCGATTGGTCGATCTGGTATTTGGCAGATGCCTGCGCAGGCATTGCAGGTGCCACTTGAGGGGCAGGCGCAAACAACTGGATAAGCACCCACACAAGCAAGGCCACGCTGGCCAACCACAACAGCATGCGCAGGCTTTGAACCAAGCGGGGCGAGGGGCTGAAGCTGGCAATTGGTCGTTTTAAGGCGAGTTTCATAAGGTGGCTCGAAGAAGACGCATGGGGAACAGGTGATGAAAAGCATCTTAACCTGCAAGCGTGTGGCGCGCTGTCAAATATTCATAAAATGGGTGTAACCTTCGACAAGGATAATTTCGGATCTTTATTACGGTTGTTTATGAAAAAATCAAATTTATATCAAAAAGAGGTTCAGGAAAAACGCCTGAGCAAGGGCTTTACACTGATTGAAATCATGGTGGTGGTGGTGATTTTAGGCATTCTTGCCACGTTGGTGGTGCCGAAAATCATGGGCCGCCCCGACGAGGCCCGTGCCGTGGCGGCAAAGCAGGACATCGCTTCCATCATGCAGGCGCTGAATTTGTACCGCTTGGACAACAGCCGTTACCCCACCACTGACCAAGGCCTGCAAGCCTTGGTGGAGCGCCCTACAACTGAACCGCAACCCCGCAACTACAAGCAGGGCGGTTACTTGGGGCGGGTTCCTGTTGACCCTTGGGGCAGCAATTACCAGTTCCTGAGCCCCGGTATCAATGGCGAAGTGGATGTGATGAGCTTTGGCGCAGACGGCAAAGCCGGTGGTGAGGGCGTGAATGCCGACATTGGTTCCTGGAGCCTCTAAGCAGGGGTTCACCCTGCTTGAATTGCTGGTGGTGATCGTCGTGCTGTCGATCGCCGCCGGCCTTATTGTGGTTCGGGGCACACCCGGCGATTCCAATTACCTTGAAGCGGATGCGAAAAAACTTTCGCAGTTGCTGCGCATTGCGCAACAGGAATCGCTGTTGAAGTCCAAAGACATTCGTTTTGTGGCCGGGGATGAAGGTTACACCTTCGAAGAGTTCACCGGCAGCCGTTGGGTGCCCGTATCCACGGAGCCCATGCTGCGCGCTCGCCAATGGGACAACGGCCCCTTCAAAGTAACCTTGATCAACGAAGGGCTGGAAAACAAATTTCTGACCCTTGAAAGCCAGGCGGGGCTGACGCGGCAGGCCATTGTGCTTCAACGCAACCAGGTGCAGGTGGTGCTTGAAAGCCAGGCCAGCGGTGTGTTTCGGGTGGGCAAACCCAACACGGTGCTGAACAGGAACAGCCAAAGCCTATGAATGTGCAGCGCGGTTTCACCCTGATTGAAGCATTGGTTGCCATGACGATTATTGCCGTGGCGTTGATCGCCTGCCTGAAAGCGGCTGGCAATTTGAATATTCAGCAAGACGACATGATCAAGCGCCAGTATGCACAATGGAGCGCAAAAAGCACGGCCAACTTTATTCGCGTGTCTGGCGTATTCCCCAGCGCGCAAACCGCACAGCATGCGTGCCCGCAAGGCAACTTCCGCTTCACCTGCCGTGTTGAAATTACAAACACCCCCAACCCGAACTTCAGACGGGTTGAGGTGCAGGTAACAGACGCATTCGAAGGCGATGCAGGCAACCAGCTGGCCAGGCTGGTGATTTTTCTAAGCAGCGCACCATGAAACCCCAACGCGGCTTTACATTGCTGGAAGTGCTGATTGCCTTGGGCATTGTGGCTGTGATTTCCATTTTGTCCTGGCAAGGCCTGGAAGAGGTTTTGCGTTCGGCCAACCGGGTTACCCAGGTGGATGAACAGGTTCAAACCGTCAGTGCGGTTTTTTCCCAGCTTGAAAAAGACCTGGGGGCGCTTGAGTTAAGCACCGAACCGCCCACGCCAGACAGCGATTTGGTGGAAGTGACCGGCAACGGCCTTTTGATTCAATACACCCAACGCAAAACCAGTGAACCCGCTTACCGGGAAAGCGTGGAGTGGATTTTGAACGAAAGCGGCCTGCTTCGCATTGCACGGAGCGAGCTGAACCCGGACCAACCCTCAATCAGCGACCCGATTCCCACCCGTGGTTTGCAGGTGCGCCTGCTGCGTGAACCCGGCGGCTGGACCAGCCCTGTCATTTTCGGCAACCATGCCGTGCAAGAACTCAGCGACCTTGAGCTGCAAGGCCAGGCTTTGCAGCTGAACACCGGGACGCCCGCCAACCAGCCACCCGCGGATGGCGACCCCCCGGAAATACCCCAAGCGCAAACAGTGCAAAGTTTGGTGCGGGCGGTAGAAATCAGCTTGACCCAACCCAACAACCAGGCGGTAAGCCGTGTGTTCCTGACCGGTGGGGTGTACTGATGATGAACAGCAAAAACAGCTCACAGCAAGGGGCTGCCGTGGTGATGGCGCTGTTCATCGTGGTGCTGTGTACCCTGGCTGTAAGCCCTTTGATATGGAATTTGTTTGCCACCGCGAAAACCATTTCAGTGGCCGCAGCACGCGACCAGGCCGACGCAGTAAGCCGAAGTGGTGTGGACTGGGCCAGGGTGATTCTGCGCGAAGATGCCCGTGTATCCACAACCGACACATTGACTGAACCTTGGGCCGTGCCTCTGGCCGAAAGCCGGATCAACGAAGGTTTGTTGCGCAAAGATGAAAACATTGCCGAGGCCGATGACCGGGAGGTGGTGCTGACTGGCCGCATCGAAGACGCGCAGGGGCGCTTTAACCTGCGCAACCTGGGTGCAGACAACGCGCGCCAGCAAATGTGGTTGGGCAGTTTTACCAAGCTGTGTGATTTGCTCAGCGTGCCCGGCGATCAACGCGCGCTGCTGGTTCAAACACTGGGCAGCATGTTCATGCCCAAACTGGCCAACCCAGAGGAACAAGGCATTAACCCCAACGAACCCCCGTTGCTTGCGGCACTTCGCTGGGAAGAATTTCGGGGAAAGTACGGCATTTCAGAGGAAACATGGGACCAGCTTCGGCCCTACGTCGTGATATTGCCCAAGGCCAGCGCGGTGAACGCCAACACCGCGTCAGCTGAAGTGTTGTATTCAATCATTGAAGACATCAGTTTTGGGGATGCCCAACGCTTGCTGGCCCAGCGTGAAAGGGTCACCTTCCGCAACGTGGCCGACATTCGCAGTGCATTGAACGCGAATGTGACCATAAACAATGATTTAATAACAGTGAACAGCAATTACTTTCTGGTAGAAGGCACTGCGCAGGTGGAGGAGGCGTTGATCCGTACGCGGGCATTGCTCGAGCGGCGCGAACAACGCGTGTTTGTGATGTGGAGACAATAATTGAGCAACAACCAACCCCTGTTGGTGATTTGGTGGCCCAAGGCCCTGGATCAAACCCGAGCCGATGAAGAAGGCCGAACGATTCGCGTTCGATATGAAGTGCAGGCACGAAGTGGCGACAAACTTCACGGTGGCGACGAAGCCCTGAACAAACTGCCCAAAGACCTGCCTTGCCTGGTGCTGGTGAACCCCACCGAGTTGGGTCTGTTTGCCGTGGTGCCACCGAAATTATCCGGCAACAAATTGAAAGAGGCCCTGCCCTTTCTGGTTGAACCGTACCTGCTGAATGAACCGGAAGAAAACCATGTCAGCCTGTGGCCCAATTTACCCGGCCACGCAAACGGCGCGAAACTGGCAGCCGTGCTGGGCAAAATACGGGCACGCAGCATTGTAGGTACTTGTACACAACACGGTTTGAAGCTGGCTGGCTTAAGCTGCGAAACCCTGCGTGAGCGCACTGGCAGCGAAGGCGCTGCCTGGTTAAGCGGGCAAGATTTTATTTTGGTGGATGGAATTGACACCCCTTTGCTGACCCCGACAGGTCAGCCCGCAGTGCTGAAAGTCATGTTGCAGCGCCGTTTGCAACAACTTGGGGCACCCATGATTCACTTAAGCAGCAACGACCATGCGTGGTTGCACAGCCAGGTGGACGGCGCACTGGGCGAGAACAAAATTCAGCCCACTGAACGCGCACCCATTGAACCGCTGCCCCGCCTGTTGACGAAAAGCCTGCTGGGCGCCGATGAACTTCGAAAAATGGGCATGCGCCCAATGGCCAGCCAAGGCGGCCTGGGCAAGCTTTTAACCCCCGCACTGGTGTTGGCTGCGCTTGCTGTGTTGGGTTTGAATGCATTGGCATTCAAGGCCGAACGCGCCAATGCCGCAATTGAGACGCAAATTGCCGAAAGCTATGCACAGGCTTTGCCCAACACCCCCATGGTGGCCGACCCATTGCTGCTGATTGAACGCGAGAAGCGCAACCTGAATGCGGGGCTGGACACCAGCAATGCGCAAGGGTTAAGCGCCCTGCTGCACGAGGTGGGCCAAGCCATGGACCAGGCACCCTTTAACAGCATGGTGGATTTTGCGTGGGCCGACAACACACTGAGCGTGCGTTTCAATGCCAACGTAACAGAAGAACAGCAAGGTGCAGCCCTTCAAAAACTGAAGGCCCGCAGGCTGGACGCGAAATGGTTGATTGGTGCGAAATCGAATTTGCCCGTGTTGCAAGTAAAAAAGGGAGCCACGCGATGAAAGCCGCTTCCATTGTGAACAAAATACAGAACCGGCTCGACCAGTTGAACACGCGCGAACGCAAGTTGGTGACCCACGGTGGTTCACTGGCCGCTGTGTTGATTGCCTGGTTTGTATTGATTGAACCCGCCCTGCTGACCGTGCAGCAAGCCCCCGCCAATCAAGCCGCATTGGTGGACAAGGCCGGGCAGGTTATGCGTGCGGCTCAAGACCTGGAAGCCCTGCGTGGCGCGCGTTCACGCGTGGTGGTGCCTGAAAGCGATTTGCAGGCACGGCTGCAACAACTGCTCGATGAACAGGGCATTGCCGAGCAGGCGAACCTGATGCGCACCGAAGAAGGTGACATTCGTGTGGAATTCAACAATGTTTCAGCCAGCGGTTTTCTGGCCTGGGTTGCACGTGCGGAGTCCATTTCAAGCCTGACCCTGAACATGGCCGAAGTGGAGAAAGTGGAAGCTGGCGTGGTGAAAGGCTATGTAACCCTGCTGCCCGGTACCCAAGGCAACGCGGGCGCTGCGAAATGAAATGGGTTCGGCAGCTTTGGCCGTTTGCCTTGATTGCGCTGGCTGTGCTGGTGTGGAATTACCCGGTTTACGCCGTTTCGGGGAAGATTGAAACCGCCAGCGGGGGCAAGGTTCAGGTATTAAGCAGCAGTGGCTCCATTTGGGCCGGGCAAATGCAACTCGGCCTTTCCGACGGCGCCCGTGTTTACTCCATACCCGAGGCTGTGCAGTGGCGACTGAAGTTTGGCCAAGGCGGCAACTGGCTGGCAATTGCCGTGGAACACCCAAAATTGGTTGCACCACTGCATCTGGGATTCAATGGCGAAGGTATTACTGTAGATGGCGGCGAACTTCGCATGCCTGCATCGTGGCTGGGAGCAACGGGCGCGCCATTCAATACCATTCGACCGGAAGGCCTGTTGCAGTTAAGCTGGGCTGCATGGCAAAGTGGGGGCGGTTTGCAAACCACCCTGAAATGGCTGGACGCGCAATCGGCTTTGGCCAGCATCCGGCCACTGGGGGAATATGTCATCACTGTGACAGGAAACCCTGATACAAGAATAGACATGACACTGACCACCAACAAAGGCCCCTTGATGCTTGAGGGAAGTGGACAGTGGGAAAACGGGCAACGATTTGTATTCAATGGGTATGCCAGTGCACAGGAACGCAGCAAGGAGGCGTTGACGGGGCTGCTCAGCCAGATGGGACGACTTGAGGGCGATCGCTATCGCCTGGGTGTATTTTGATGACAGCAACAAAAACAAAAGGAACAGTGAGCTTGAACACTGCACACACGGGGCGCTTGAAGCGCTCGTTTTTAAACCTTGCCCTGGTATCAATGGGATTGGGTTTGGGGCTTGCAAGCCATGCGCAGAATTTGAATTCTCAAAGACAGCAGCCTGTTCAAAACAGCCAGGAAGACAAGTTTGCCCTGAATTTTGTGAATGCCGAAATTGACGCTGTGGTGCGGGCCATTGGCTCATTCACCAACCAAACCTTTGTGGTTGACCCACGCGTGCGGGGCACCATTTCACTGGTATCGCCTGAACCCCTGAGCGCCAGAGACGCCAAAAATGCACTGCTGGCCGCGTTGCGCCTTCAAGGTTTCACCATTGTTGAAAGTGGTGGAGTGGCTCGTGTGCTGCCTGAAAACGATGCCAAGGTTCAGGCAGACAACAACGTAGACCCCCGAAAGGCAATGAACCAAAGCGGAAACGCCATTGTGACCCAGGTGTTTCAGCTGAACTATGAATCAGCCACTGCACTGGTGCCGGTGCTGCGCCCTTTGATTGCACCCAACAACACGATTGCAGCCTACCCCAACAACAACACGCTGGTTATTACTGATTACGCAGACAACCTGCAACGCATTGCCCGCATTATTGCCAGCATTGATGGGCCCTATTCCGGCGATCTTGAAATCATCAACCTGGAGCATGCGCTGGCCGTGGACTTGGCTGCCATTCTGGGCCGCATGCTTGACGAAGGCAACCGTGGCACCGGCGCTGCGGTGGACGCAGGCCAAAGGCTTTCCATCATGGCCGACCCACGCACCAATGCCCTGTTGCTGCGCACGCCGAGCAAAGCCCGATTAAACCTGGCCAAGGCACTAATCGCCAAACTTGATCAGCCAACAAAACAGCCAGGCAATGTGTGGGTGGTGTACCTGAAAAACGCAGAGGCTGCGAAGCTGGCAAGAACACTGCAAGCGGTGCTGAGCAGCAGCCCGATTTCAGACAACACCACATCCAGTTCGCTTTCCTCGGGCGGTGGCGGTTTGGGTGGCGGTGCGGGCGACGCATCGAACACCAACAACAGCACACGCAACGTTACCAACGGCAGCCCTGGGCTGGGTGGCTCCGGCGGTTTGGGTTCCTCACTGGGTGGTGGCGCATCGAGCGGGCAGCTTAGCGCGGCTTCCGGCAATGTTGAACTGAACAGCGGCGGTATTGTGCAGGCCGATCCATCGACCAATTCGCTCATCATTACCGCACCGGAACCAATTTACCGCAACCTGCGTTCAATCATTGAGAAGCTCGATGTACGCCGTGCTCAGGTGTTTGTTGAATCCCTGATTGTTGAAGTGTCCACCGACAAAGCCGCTGAATTTGGCATTCAATTCCAGGGCCTTTCGGGTGTGGGCAGTGATGGCGTTAGTGTCATTGGCGGTACCAACTTCAACGACCCTGGTTCTGGCAGCAACATTCTGGGCGCGGCAGCCAATCTGGGTTCTGTGGGTCGGGGCTTGAACATTGGTGTGATTGACGGGCAGGTGAACATTCCCGGCATTGGTACCATTTCCAACCTGGGCTTTTTGGCCCGTGCACTGGAAAGCAAAGCCAACGCCAACATTCTTTCAACGCCAAATATTTTGACCCTGGACAACGAGGAAGCCAAAATTGTAATCGGCCAGAACGTGCCATTCATCACCGGGCAATTCACCAACAGCGGCGGCAACGGCGCAACCGTAAACCCGTTTCAAACAATTGAACGGCAAGACGTGGGCCTGACCCTGCGCGTGAAACCACAGGTGTCAGAAGGCGGGATTGTGAAGCTGGGTATTTTTCAGGAAGTCAGTTCCGTGGTGGACAGCACCAACGTGTCGGGCATTATCACCAACAAACGGTCCATTGAAAGCAATGTGCTGGTTGAAAGTGGCAACATCATTGTACTGGGTGGGCTGGTGGAAGACCGCGTAACAGGCAATGAAGAAAAAGTACCGGGCTTGGGCGATGTGCCCGTGCTGGGACAGTTTTTTCGCTACGACAACCGACGCCGCCAGAAAACCAACCTGATGGTATTTTTGCGCCCCGTGGTGGTACGCAATGAAGACCAGGCCCAAAGCATTGTGACCAACCGCTACGACTACATGCGCAAGTTGCAACAGGAAAATCAGCCCGAGAAACGTTTTGCCCTGCCCGACATGCAGGCCCCTGTATTGCCTGCGCGTGAACCACAACCGGTCCAAGGCAACGGGGACAGCATCAACCTGACACCGAGCAGCCGCATTCTGGTGATTCCGCGCGCCAGTTCCTCCAGCAACACCAACAACACCAGCAGCCGCGACAATCCGACCAAGTCCAACCTGGGCACAGCGCCCACCGGGGGTAACAAACCGTGAGCGAACTGCGCTTCAACCCACAAACCGTGGGCAGGCTGCATTACGGCTTTGCAAGGCAAAACCAGGTGTTGTGTCTGGATGCACAAAGTGAATTGTGGCGCCTGGCGTTTAGCCCACGCACGCCCAGCCACGCACTGATTGAAGCGCAACGCGTAGCCCCCTGCCCCATTGACTGGGTGTTTTGTGAAGACGCGGTGGTGCTGGAAAAAACCATTAACCAAGCGTATTCCAACCAGGAAACCAGCGCGGCCGCGGTGGCTGATGAAGTGGCTGGCGATTTAGACCTCGACCAGTTGATGCAAGACATTCCCGCTGTGGAAGACTTGCTTGAAACCGAAGACGATGCCCCGATTATCCGGATGATCAACGCGCTGCTGACGCAAGCCAGCCGAGATGGGGCATCCGATATTCACATTGAAGCGTTCGAGACGCATTCGGCTGTTCGCTTTCGTGTGGACGGCACACTGCGTGATGTGTTGCAACCGCGCCGCGAATTGCATTCCGCGCTGATTTCCCGCATCAAAATTATGGCGAGCCTGGACATTGCAGAAAAGCGCCTGCCGCAAGACGGTCGCATTACCCTGCGCATTGGCGGCAAACCCATGGATGTGCGTGTTTCAACGCTGCCCACAGGCCACGGCGAACGCGCTGTGCTGCGTTTGCTTGACAAGGAAGCGGGCAAGCTTGAGCTTAGTCGCTTGGGTATGCCCGAGCACACCCTCAAAGAAATGGACCGCCTGTGCAACATGCCGCACGGTATTATTCTGGTAACAGGCCCCACCGGTTCAGGCAAAACCACCACGCTGTATGCAGCACTTTCGCGCATCGATTCCTCCACCACCAATGTAATGACCGTGGAAGACCCGGTGGAATACGACCTGCCCGGCATTAGCCAAACCCCGGTGAATGCCAAAATCGACATGACCTTTGCCAAGGCCTTGCGCGCCATTTTGCGCCAAGACCCAGACGTGATCATGATCGGCGAAATCCGCGACCTTGAAACCGCCCAAATTGCGGTGCAAGCATCATTAACTGGCCACCTGGTGTTGGCCACCCTGCACACCAATGATTCTGTCAGCGCGGTAACGCGCCTGGTCGACATGGGTGTAGAACCCTTTTTGCTGTCATCCAGCCTGCTGGGTGTATTGGCCCAGCGCCTTGTGCGCCGCCTGTGCCCGAATTGCAAAACCAGCACGGTGGATGAACAGGGCCATACCCATTGGCATGCCAATGGGTGCGACCAGTGCGGCCACACGGGCTACATTGGACGAACTGGCGTGTACGAATTGTTCACCATTGATGATGAACTTCGCACCATGGTGCACAACGAGAATTCTGAAGCGGAAATGCGCCAGCGTGCGCAGGCCAAGGGCATGAAGAACATGCGGGAGGATGGCCAGCGCTGGGTTCAAAGCGGCACCACCACGCTTGAAGAGTTGCTGCGCGTGACCAGGGACTAGCGCCATGGCCGTGTTTCGATACGAGGCGTTGAACGCCCAAGGCAAAACAGTCAAAGGCTCGATGGAAGCCGATTCACCCCGCGCCGCACGCAACCTGATGCGCATGCAGGGCATGACCCCCATCGAGGTGCTGGAAGTGGGCAGCGCAAAAATGACTGGCAAAAAAGCCGGGCGTTTTGACCGTGAACTCAGCAACCGTGAAGTGGTGCTGCTGACCCGCCAACTGGCCAGCCTGTTGCAGGCCCGCCTTGCACTGGCACAAGCCTTGGCCGCGCTGGTGGAACAAGCCGAAAAGCCCTTGATTCGAGAACGCATCAACAGCATTCGTTCCGAGGTGGTTTCAGGCACCCCCTTGAGCCAGGCACTTGCGCAATACCCAAAAGCATTTCCGGAAATGTATGTGGCCACAGTGGCTGCAGGTGAAAACACTGGCGACCTGGGCGGTGTGTTGTCCAAACTGGCCGATGCACTGGAGGCCCGCCAGGCCCTGCAACAAAAGGTAAGCGCCGCATTCATTTACCCGGCAATCGTTACCTTGGTGGCACTGATGGTGGTGATTGGTCTGCTGACTTACGTTGTGCCCCAAGTGGTGTCGGTTTTTAAAAGCAGCAATCAGGAACTGCCCACCATCACTGTCGTAATGATTGCGCTTTCCGACCTGCTGCGCGATTGGGGCTGGCTGATGGTGATCGTAATTGCGCTGGTAATTTACCTGTTCCGCAATGCGTTGAAAAACAAAGCTTTCAAACTTAAATTTGATGAAACCGTGCTGACCATTCCCGTGGTGGGTCCTTTCATTCGCGCCGTGAACACTGCGCGTTTGGCATCCACCTTGTCCATCCTTGTGGGCAGTGGCGTGCCCATTTTGAAAGCTTTGGCTGCCGCCAACCGCACACTGGGCAACAGTGCCTTGCAACTGGCCATGGTCGATGTGCAAGAACGCGTGAAAGAAGGCAGCGGCTTGAGTAAAGCGATGGGCAAAAGCGGCCTGTTCCCCCCTGTGTTGACACACCTCGTGGCCAGCGGTGAAGCGACAGGGCAGTTGGCCGCCATGCTGGAACGCGCCTCGGAAAGCCAGCGCACCGAAGTGGAACGCAAGGCCATGTGGCTGACCAGCCTGATGGAACCCATTCTTATTCTGGTGATGGGCCTGATTGTGTTGTTGATTGTGCTGGCCGTGATGATGCCGATTATTGAAGTCAACCAGTTGATTCAATGAACATTCAAACCAACAAGGAAACTGACCAAGACGTGATCCGTGTGCTGTTGGTGGATGACGACGAACAGATTCAGCAGGCCCTTCGCCAGGCCATAGAAAAGCACCCGGAACTGGCGTTGCTGGGACAAGCCTACACGCTGCATGAAGCGATGGCAGCCGTGCAACAACTTCAGCCCGATGTGGTACTGGTTGATTTGGGGCTGCCCGACGGCAGTGGGCTTGAATTGATTCGCCATATTCATCAACACATGCCCGGCTGCGAAAGCATGGTGCTAACCGTGTTTGGTGACGAATCCCATGTGATGTCGAGCATTGAAGCAGGGGCCACAGGCTACCTGACCAAAGACACCCGAACGGCCGACATTCTGGACCGGTTAAAACAACTGCGTGCGGGAGGATCACCCATCAGCCCTGTGATTGCGCGCCGCCTGCTCAACAGGTTCAGGGGGGCTGCTACCCTGCCTGCCACCAAAGTGACAGGCACTGAATGCACGCCATTGTCGGAACGTGAACAACAGGTGCTGGAAATGGTGGCCAAGGGTTTCATGCAAGCCGAGATCGCGGAAATAATTGGCGTGTCCATCAACACCGTAAGCACTTACATCAAACGCATTTACAAAAAGCTGGCGGTGAACTCCCGTACCAGTGCGGTACACCGTGCCAATGCACTGGGTTTGATCAATTTAAAAGACTGCTAGACAATATGGCCCGCGCTGACGCCCCACTTGCAAATCCAAGCTGGTTGAAACGACTCGGCCTGTTTTATGTCTGCGCTATTTTGATCGCCCTGGCTGGCGCTTCCATCCTGTTTTATCAAATTTCCAAAGCAACACCCACCGACCCCGGCGCAATTGAAATCAAAGTTGCCAGGTTTTCAGAACAAACAACGTACAAAACCCGCCCACCCAAATCACTGGAACAAGCGTTGCGCGTTCAACTGCCCCACCGCATCGACCAGATGTTGAGCACGCCTGGCGGCTTTTACTGGTATGAATTCGACTTCACAGCCCTGCCCGAAAACCGGTTGGAAGCGCTTTACATTCCCCGCTTCGCAATGAACGCCGAGGTGTACCTGAATGGCCAACGAATTGCGTTTTTTGGCCCCATGACTGGCGATTTTGCAGAACGCAACTGGAATCGGCCACAAATCGTGAACCTGGGGCCCAATTTGCTTCAAAGCGGTCAAAACACCGTGGCAATCCAGGTGCGCGCTTTCCCGGACTACCTGGCCGGTTTGTCCACGGTGTGGCTGGGGTCTGACGAAAACCTGCGGGAAGCCTACCGCGCACGCTACGAAGTACAAGTTACATCGGTCTACCTTAGCACTGCTTTTGTGTTGGGCGCGGGCATCGTGCTGACCATTCTTATTGGCATGGGAAAATCGCGCAGCGGTTTGCTGATGCTGCTGGCTTCAACCTGCTTTTTGTGGGGCGTTCGCAACCTGGCATTCCTGACCACAGTGCCACCGTTTGAACACGGCACCTGGATCCAGATCACGCAGGGCGGGTTGCTGCTGTTTGCAAGCCTGATGGTGTTGCTGATATTGCTGTACTGCCAGGTGCCACGAAAGCGGCTGGAATGGAAAATATGGTGGATTTATTCCCTTAGCTTCCCTGTGTTGTTGATCATCAACGAAAACTGGGCTCTTCGCCTGGTGGCTTACTACGGGGTTCTCGGCCTGTGCATGTACACCTGGAACGTGTACCTTCTTGTGCTTCACGGCAACAGCAAGCAGTCGCTCGCTCCACACGCCTTCGGATTCGGCCTGTTGTGTTTCATGGCGCTCAGCGTATCAGACCTTCTGTTTCTGGCGGGTATCCTGCCATTCGACGGGTACTTTCTGAACCAGTACATGGGCATCGCCATGTTTCTTGCAATGAGCTATTTTTTAATTGACCGCTACAGCAACTTGTTGAAGGAATCTGACCGGTTCAACGAAACCCTGCAAATGCGGCTGATGGAACGTGAAGCCGAATTGGCCGAGCAGTATCAACGCCTTCAGAAAATTGATGAAGACAAAGTAAAAATGGCTGAGCGGCAGCGCTTGATGGCCGACATGCACGATGGCTTGGGGGCGCACCTTGTGGCAGCCATTCACCACCTGCAATCATCCAACTTCAACCGAAGAAACACACTGAACCTGCTTGAATCGGGGTTACGGGATTTGCAGTTGACCATTGACTCGCTTGAACCCATTGAGCAAGACCTGACAACCCTGCTGGGGGCATTTCGCTACCGAATTGCAGACAGCATGAGAAGTGCAGGCATTCGACTGCATTGGGCAATTGATGACGACATTCCCGCAATTCCCTACCTGGATGCGCGCAACTGCCTGCATGTGCTGCGCATTGTTCAGGAAATTTTCACGAATATCCTGAAGCATGCACAGGCCAGTGAGGTAAGCCTGGTGGTGTCAAGGGGACCAAAATATGTGGGTGTGCAGATACAGGACAACGGGGTAGGATTTGAAATGGATGCCCAGCACCCAGGGCGAGGACTAAACAACCTCAACCAGCGTGCTGCCAGCTTGGGGGGTAGCATCGACATGTCAACCGCAGCAGGGCGCGGCACTCGATACCTGCTCAAATTACCATTGAACTTTCAAACCTGACCACCCATGAACGCGCGAGACCTGGATCAATTTGAATCAAAGCCTTTCGGCGTGATCTTGGTCGAGGATGAGCCCGCGACCCTGGATCACTTGGTCCGAGTGATCGAATCGTCAAGCCACTTGAAATTACTGGGCGTGGCCAGCACGGTGCAAGACGCTTATTCCCTGCTGTTCATGACCAACCCCAAAGTTGCCTTGATTGATCTGGGTTTACCCGATTCATCGGGCATTGAAGTGATTGAGTGGTTAAGCAAGAACAAGCCTGAAACAGAATGTTTGGTGATCACCGCGTTTGGCGATGAAGACCATGTGGTGCGCAGTCTTGAAGCGGGTGCAAGCGGCTATTTGCTGAAAGATTATTCCAACGATGAATTGATCGAACACATTCTGGAAGTGGCCAACGGTGGTTCGCCCATCAGCCCACTGATTGCACGACAATTGCTGTTCAAGATCCAGCATGAAAAGGTGATGGAAAACCACCACTTGCAGGCCAAGGCGGATCTGGATGAAACGCGGAAAGCATGCAGCATCACAGACCGTGAACTGACCGTAATACAGCAAGTGGCACGTGGTTTCACCGCGCAGGAAATTGCGGGACAAATGGGTATTTCAACCCACACCGTGGCCACTCACGTGAAACGCCTCTACAAAAAACTTCACGTACACAGCCGCTCGGAAGCCGTGTATGAAGCAACCATGCTTGGGCTTCTCGACCTTTGAAATCCGCCAAAACCGATACCTTGTTCGCTTGGCGATTCTCTCTGCTGTGCATGCTGACTTTGTTGATTGCCTTTTGGGGCACGTTCAACGCCCCCCTTCAGGCCTTGGGCAATGACAGCACCCGGCAATCCGCCTATCTGTTTGACAACGCCCGAGTGCTGTTTTCCGGCAACCCCAACTTGGCAGCGGCAGAAGTACTGCAGCGAAGCGGGAAAAGAACTGTCGTTCTCCCCGACTCCTGGGACATAACCCAGCAAGATTTTGAGGGGCACGGCTGGTACCAGATCGAATTTCGGCTAAACCCTGGCAAACCCAGGCCCGACGCGTTGTTCATTCCCAAAGCGATCATGAATGCACACGCCTACCTGAATGGCCACTGGATCGGAGGGCATGGTCCACTGCATGGCGAAATTGCGCGCCACTGGAACTACCCTTACCTGTTTCAGTTTTCCCCTGAGCTGTTGAATCAAAACAACAATGTGCTGCTGATCCAGGTGGCCGGCTACAAAAACTACCGCAGCGGCCTGGGTCGCGTGTGGCTTGGCCCAAGCGAATTGCTTGAGCCCCTTTATGCGTCTTCTTACCGGTGGCAGGTTACCGGCTCCATGCTGGCCACGCTGGTTGCTTTCGTCAGCGGTTTGATGCTGCTGGTTTTTGCGCGGGTTTTTCGCGAACAGGAAGGATTTCTTTTCTTTAGTCTGGCTGTGATTATTTTTGCCCTGCGCAACACAGGCTATTTTCTAAACTGGACACCCCTTCCCCATGCACAATGGGGGCAACTGGTTCACAGCCTGCACGCGTGGTTTGCCTGCCTGTACGGCCTGTTCCTGATTCAATACATGGGCTTGAGGTGGATCTGGATTCGCAAAGCACTGTGGGTGTATGCCATCGGCGTGACGGTGTTGACCTTTACAACTGGCAGCCAGGAAATACTGCAATTCACTTTTTGGCTGCTGCTGCCCATTATCCCAGTCATATTTGTTTTGAATTTGATGCTGCTTGGCCAATCCTGGCAACGCAAAAATTTCGAGGGTGCCATTCTTGGGTGCAGTTCATTGTTGTTTGTGTTGTTAAGCATTCGCGACCTGAGCACCATGCTGGGTGCCTTACCGGTTGAATCTGTTTTGCTGTCGCAGTACACGGGAATTTTGCTGTTTTTCTCGGCCTGCTGGATCATCTTTCGGCGTTACAGGGCGCTGCTTGAAGACCTCGAAACATCGAACGAATCCTTGAATTCCGAATTGGCGGTACGGGAGCAGCAGCTGTTTCGCCAATTCAACCTGCTTCGAAAAATCGAGCAACAACGCACGCAAGACGATGAGCGGCGACGCATTATGCAAGACATTCACGATGGCGTGGGATCAAGCCTTGTGTCGGCCCTGAACCTGAGCGAAACCCGGCCGCTGGAACAAGAAGAAATGCGGGACGTGCTGCAGGAATGTCTGGATGACCTGCGCATGGCCATTGATTCGCTGGATCCGCAAAGTGACGATCTGCTGGCGCTGCTGGGAAATTTCCGCTGGCGATATGAACGCCGATTGAAAGCCAGCGGCGTGACCTTGCTGTGGACTGTGACGGACATTCCAAAACTGGAGGGTTACAGCTCGCGAGACCTTTTCGATTTACTGCGCATTGTGCAGGAAGTTTTTGCCAACAGCCTGAAACATGCTAAGGCATCGAAAATTGAATTGAGCGTACGGTGGGATGCAGCGAATAACAAGGTGTTGTTGAATATCAGCGACGATGGCATTGGCATGCCCACCAACACGCTTGGCCGTGGACGCGGATTGGCGCACATGAAAATTCGCGCCAAAGCCATTCGCATCGAACTGTACACCGGCGTTGGCGTGGGGGAGCGCGGCGTGGCGGTATTCATGGCCATCCCAAGAATGCGCAGAAGATAAATTGTTGCAGACCGGGGATATTTACGCCTGTACTTCCGAATTCAATTTACTCCACACAGCGCGGCCTGCACGGCTGATATACGGCTTGCCAATGCTGCCGGAAATCCAGGCACCCGTTTGCACAAGCCTGTTCAAATCCAGCCCGGTTTCAATGCCCATGCCATGCAGCATGTAAACCACATCCTCGGTGGCCACATTGCCCGTGGCACCTTTGGCGTAAGGGCAACCACCCAAACCGGCAATCGAGCTGTGAAACGTTGAAACGCCCAGTTGCAATGCCGCCAGAATGTTGGCCAGTGCTTGCCCGTACGTGTCATGAAAATGGCCCGCCACATTGTGAATACCGACACTGCTCGCCACCGCCTCAAACACCTGACTTACCCGCAGCGCGGTGCCCACGCCAATGGTGTCGGCCACATCAAATTCCTGCACGCCGATGTCTTGCAAACGCAAAGCAACTTCAGCCGCGCTTTGAACTGCCACATCGCCTTGATAGGGGCAACCCAAGGCACAGGATATGGAGCCACGCAGGTGAATGTTGTGCGCCCGCGCCAGTTCGGCCACAGGCTTGAATCGTTCAATGCTTTCAGCAATGGTGCAGTTGATGTTTTTTTGGGTGAAGGCTTCCGACGCGGCGGTAAACACAACCGCCTCCTGCATGCCCGCCTCAATTGCGGCCTCCATGCCCTTCAGGTTAGGTACCAGTGCAGAATAAGAAACCTTGCGCTGTTGCAACTCCGGCAACGCTTTCAAACCGGCCAGCACATCGGCACCATCGGCCATTTGCGGTACCCACTTGGGCGACACAAACGCTGCGGCTTCAAGCCTGTGAATTCCCGCCTCGATCAGCTGCTTGCACAGATCGATTTTGATGCTGGTGGCAATTGGCGTTTTCTCGTTTTGAAGCCCGTCGCGCGGGCCCACTTCAACGAGGGTGACTTGGGTGGGTACTTTGATCATGCTCATGCTGACTTGGCATCTTCAAAAAAATGAATAAGCTCTGTACCCTCGGTCACCTGGTCACCCACCGGGTGCGGAATAGCCTGCACCACACCATCGCATGGCGAATTCAAGGTGTGCTCCATTTTCATGGCTTCCAGACCGATCAGGGGCTGGCCTTTCTTTACAGTGTCGCCTACCTTCACAAACACAGCAAATACTTTGCCGGGCATTGGGGCGGCCACGCCGTGTGCATCATGCCCCTGGTCCGCGCGAATGTGCGCCGGGTTTTGCCATTGCAGGCTGGCTTGTTCCGCACCCACATGAATACTGAGATTGTCACCGTGCCAAATCAAATCAAACGCGCTGCCTGCATGTGGGCCACTGGCGATTGATCCTTTCAGACGCGACAAACTTGCGTGTTGCAATGGCCAGTCAAACGTAAAACTCAGCGACAACGCGCCACACTGAACCACAGCCTGATCCGCATGAACGGCCACGTGGGTGTGGGTCGTAAAAATGTGATTGCGCTCTGCCCATCGGTCTTCACGCAAGGGGGGTGCGCTGGAATAAAACCCGTCCAGCATGGCCAACGGGTCACTGGTTTTCCTGTGCATGGTTTGGCCGTGCAAAGCCCACCGTGCCAAACCGGCCAAGGCATGGAGTGTGGGGTCATCGATCGCCTTGACAGGCGTGGCTTCTGTGTTCACGGTCATTCTGTCGATCAGCCCTGTGTCGTATCCACCTGCTGCAAATTCCGGGTGCAGGCACAAACTGCGCAGCCAGGCCAGGTTGTTCTTCACACCCACACAACGCAATTGTGCCAGTGCGTCTGCCAGCTTGTTCAAGGCCGCTTCACGCGTGGGTGCCCAGGTAACCAGCTTGCCCACCATGGGGTCGTAATAAGGCGACACTGAAAGACCTGAACGCATGGAGGAATCCAGGCGAATACCAGCAGTTCGCCCCGCGTGCGTGCCGGTGCGAAACTCTATGGCTTGCGGCGCTTCCCACAATTCAACCGTGCCAATTGCGGGCAGAAAACCTTGCTCCGGGTTTTCGGCATACAAGCGTGCTTCAAATGCGTGGCCATCAATGTGAATGGTTTCCTGCGTGGCGGGCAATGGCAAACCAGCAGCAATTTCTATTTGCCACTGTACCAGGTCGAACCCGGTGATCATCTCGGTAACCGGGTGCTCCACTTGCAGGCGAGTGTTCATTTCCATGAAGAAAAATTCGCCACGCGCATCCAGCAAAAACTCCACTGTGCCTGCGCCCACATAATTCACTGCCTTGGCCACCTGCACTGCAGTGCGGCCAAAGGCCTCGCGCTGCGCTTCAGTTAGTCCGAATGCAGGCGCTTCTTCAATCACCTTTTGGTGGCGGCGCTGTGCAGAGCAATCCCGTTCAAACAAATGCACCACATTGCCATGGGTGTCGGCAAACACCTGCACTTCCACATGGCGGGGTTTGATGATTTGCTTTTCAAGCATCACGGTGGCGTCACCGAATGCGTTTTTGGCCTCGCGCTGGCAGCTTTCCAGTGCGGCCTGCAAGTCGCCTGCACTGTTCACAATTCGAATGCCCTTGCCACCACCACCGGCCACGGCTTTGATCATCAGCGGAAAGCCGATTCTTTCAGCTTCGCTTTGCAAGGTGTGCAGCGTTTGGTCTGCGCCAAAGTAACCGGGAATAAGCGGCACGCCCGCGGGCTGCACACAGGCTTTGGCTTCGCTTTTGCTGCCCATGATGCGAATGGCTTCCACACCGGGGCCAATGAAGGTGATGTGCGCATTGGCACAGGCCTGCGCAAAAGCAGCGTTCTCGGACAGGAAACCGTAACCAGGGTGAATGGCTTGCGCGCCGGTTTGCCTGGCCGCAGCAATGACCTTGTCAATGTTCAGGTAACTTTGCGCGGCCTCTGGTTCGCCCAAGCACACGGCTTCATTGCATTCCTGCACATGCAATGCATGCGCATCGGCGGTGGAATACACGGCCACGGTGTGTATTCCCATGGCCTGCGCGGTGTGGTTGATTCGACGGGCAATTTCGCCACGGTTGGCAATTAGTATTTTGGTGAACATTGTTGCAATATGCCTTTGTTAGCCGACCCACTTCGGTTTGCGTTTTTCCATAAAAGCCATCATGCCCTCGGCGGCCTCGGCACTGCCGCGCACGGCTGCAAGGCGTGCAGCAACGTCAACATGCGTTTCGTCGGCGGTAATGTCCATGCGGGAAACATCCCGCACCAGCTGTTTACAAGCCGCCATGGCATCGGGCGCGCAGCTGTCCAGCTCGGCAAGAATCGATTCAAGCTTGGCGTCCAGCGTGTCGGGGGAGGTCAGTTCATGCACCATGCCCAGCTGGTGAGCTTTTTCGGCAGTGAATGTTTCACCAGTAATGAAGTAGCGGCGCGCTGCCTGCACGCCCATGGCTTGAACCACGTAGGGGCTGATGGTGGCGGGAATCAAACCCCGCTTTACTTCGGGCAGGCTGAATTTCACATTGTTGCTGGCCACAACAATGTCGCTGGCGCTGACCAGGCCTGTGGCACCAGCCAGGCACAAGCCGTGCACACGTGCCACCACGGGCTTTGGGCATTCGGCAATGCCGCGAAACAGGCTGGTTAATGTGATTGCACTGGTTTGGTTGGCGTTGGAAGCAGCGGCAGCTTGCTGGGCCATTTGCATCATGTAACCAAGATCGGCACCGGAACAAAATGCATCGCCATTGGCAGCCAGCACAATGGCGCGTGTTTCAGGGTCCTTGCCCAAACGCTGAAATGCTTCCACCAGCATGGCGATCATTTCACCGTTCATGGCGTTTTTTACTTGTGGGCGATTCAGCGTTAGCCAAACACATTTTCCCTTGCGGGTTTCAATTACGGGTTTTTCACTGGTTTCTGTCATGGGGTGCTCCATTACATTCGCGCATTTACATTCTGTAAACGCCAAATTTCGTTTCCGGAATGTCTGCATTCAGGCTGGCTGAAATGGCCATACCCAAAATGCGGCGTGTGTCAGCGGGGTCGATCAAACCATCATCCCAAAGCCTTGCCGTGGCGTAATAGGGTTGGCTTTGTTCATCAAACTGTTTCAGCGTGGGGGCCTTGAACTCGGCTTCCTCTTCCTTGCTCCAGGTTCCCCCTTTCGCTTCAATCTGGTTGCGCTTTACGGTGGCCAATACGCCTGCGGCTTGTTCGCCCCCCATCACGCTGATGCGTGCATTGGGCCACATCCACATGAAGCGCGGGCTGTACGCACGGCCACACATGCCGTAGTTGCCAGCACCAAAGGAGCCGCCAATAACAACGGTGAATTTGGGCACTTTGGCGCACGCCACAGCCATCACCATTTTTGCGCCATGGCGGGCAATGCCTTCGTTTTCTACTTTCTTGCCCACCATGAAACCGGTGATGTTTTGCAAAAACACGAGCGGAATTTTGCGCTGGCAACACAGCTCAATAAAATGCGCGCCCTTCTGGGCCGATTCTGAAAACAAAATGCCGTTGTTGGCCACAATGCCCACCGGCATGCCGTACAGGCGTGCAAATCCGCACACCAGTGTGCTGCCAAAGCGGGCCTTGAATTCATCGAACTCGCTGCCATCCACAACGCGCGCAATGATGTCGCGCACATCGAATGGTTTTTTCGCATCCGTGGGCACAATGCCGTAAATTTCTTCGGCGCTGTACAAGGGCTCGCGCGCTTCTGAAAGTGCCCATGGGTAACGCTTCTCGGGGCGGCCCAAATTGGCCACAATGCGCCGGGCAATTTCCAAAGCATGCTGATCGTTCTCGGCCAGGTGATCGGCCACGCCGGAAAGCCTTGTGTGCACATCGGCACCGCCCAGTTCTTCCGCACTTACAATTTCGCCGGTGGCGGCTTGCACCAAGGGTGGACCACCCAGAAAAATCGTGGCCTGGTTTTTTACGATAATGGCTTCGTCGCTCATGGCGGGCACATACGCGCCGCCTGCGGTGCAACTGCCCATGACCACCGCAATTTGCGCAATGCCTTGTGCACTCATATTGGCCTGGTTAAAAAATATTCGGCCAAAGTGATCGCGATCGGGAAACACTTCGTCTTGATTGGGCAGGTTGGCCCCGCCGGAATCGACCAGGTAAATGCAAGGCAAGTTATTTTCTGCCGCCACTTCTTGTGCACGCAGGTGTTTTTTCACGCTAAGCGGGTAGTAAGTGCCGCCTTTCACCGTGGCGTCGTTGCACACAATCATGCAATCCACACCACTTACGCGGCCAATACCGGCAATGGCACCTGCACCGGGTGCAGCACCGCCATACATGCCCCAGGCAGCCAAGGGTGCCAATTCCAGAAAAGGCGAACCTGGGTCGAGCAAACCGGCCACGCGCTCGCGGGGCAGCAGCTTGCCGCGTGCGGTGTGGCGTTCATTGGCCACCTTTCCACCGCCTTGCGACACAGTGGCCAAATTCGCTTTCAGTTCATTGACCAGTTTTTTGAGTGCGGCCTGGTTGGCTGCAAAGTCGGGCCGGTTTTTAACGTTGTTGGAATCGAGAACAGCCATGTTTAGAATGGCCCCTGTGCTACCCAGCGGCGCAATTGCTCCATGCGGTCCTGGCCCCAAAATGCTTCGCCATCCACCACAAAATATGGTGCACCGAACATGCCCGCATCGATTGATTCCTGCACTGCGTTTTTCATTTGCTCTTTCACTGCATCGATTTGGCTAGCTGCCACCAATGCTGCGCCATCCAGCCCAATTGAATCGGCAACAGCCTGCACTGTGGCGTCTTCGGTGATGTCTTGCCCGGTCACGAAATAAGCCTTGTACAGTGCGCGAATGAACTCACCCGTTTTCTCGGGTTGGGTATTCAACACCTGCAAAATAGCGCGTGAACCCGTGGTGGCATTGATCGGGAATTTCTTGGGCCAATTGATTTGCAAGCCATGAAAACGCGCGGTGCGGGCAAAGTCTTTCGCAGAATATTTGCCCTTGGCGGGGTTCATCATGGGGGCGGTGTTGCCCGTGCTTTTGAACACAAAACCCAGCAAGGTGGGTTTGTAATTCACGGTGCGGTTGCCAGCGGCTGCAATTTCTTCAATTTGTTCAGCGGCCACGTAGCTATAGGGGCTGGTCAGGTCGAAATAGAAATCAATCGTTTGTTTGGTAGTCATGGTGCTTTTCGGCTCCAGATTGAGGGCGTTCCTGTGATTCTATCTAAGTTAGCGTGCAGTAAGCTGACTGGCTTGCGCCTTGTCAGGAAAAAAGCCAACCCAGCCATTGACTGATCCAGGGCTGCCTTGAAACCCACACAAACACCGCATAACCGCCCCACCACAACAGCACCACGAGCAAAGCCGCCAGCGCGGTGAATACATAGCCCGCCAGCACCAGCCGGCCATCGCGCACCCTTAAGCCAAAAGTAATGCACACCATGGCCGCTGCGGGCAGCACATTGTCGAAAGATGCAAAAGGCACAGGCGCGGCCATGGTAAGGCCTGCAAAAGCAAGCACCAAACCGTTAACTGGCCGCATGCGCGGATGGCTCATGATGAACAGGCGCGGCTTGCTGTGAGGGGCCACCCGTCGAATGAACACGCCCAAGAACTTCCTCAACACGCCGGCCGCCTTGGGTGGCAAGCGCTTCTCGCCGATTTTTTTGGGAATCGGCACACCAAAACCCAGGGCGTAACCCAAGCCCAGCAAGAATGTAAGGTACCCCAAACTGGTGGCAATACCAGGAATTCCGAATGGCAACAGCAAAGGCAATGCTGCTAAACCAATCCACGTTAGCTGCTGCTTGGGGCTGCGGCCAATGGCATCGACCACCCTGGCTTGGGCCATATTGTCGGCGAACAGCGCCACGCGCCGCCAAGCGTAGGGCAGGTCTTGCAGGGATTCATCAATATCGGAAAGATTGCGCAAGGTGGATTGATTGAACTCAAGAAGCTCAATGTTAGGCGAAATTGGACAAATCCGCAGCGTTGTCACTTCAAGAAAAGTGAGTTGCATACCTATTTCTAGTGAAGGGTAAGCCCGATGGACAAGATAATCACCCAGGCATCACTCTATGTGATGAATACACGTTCATCTCAGGAGTCGCCATGCTCAAACACATTTTGCCCTGCATCACGATTGCGGCCAGTACCCTGCTTAGCCAACCCGCACTGGCCGAGCGATTCCCCGACGTACCCCGCCCCATCGACTATTTCGTCAACGGCGAGGAAATTCTGGCTGTGAATACGCTTCGCGACGAAATTCGGGCGCAAGGCAACTTTCCCCTGGCCAAAGCCCTTCTAACAATTGGTCGGGATGACCTGCTGGGCTTGAACCGCAGCCTGGACAGCTTTGACACTGGCACGCTTGAAACGCCCCTTGGAGGCGAATTTGAAGTGGACAAGGAACAGGTTGCAGAATTTAAAACAGCTCGCGCACAGCGTGCCAGCCGAGGTTTGAACAGAGGATTCGACACCCCCTTGGGTGGCGATTTTTCCAGCAATTCAGAACAAATCGTGCAATTTCGCAGCGAACGTGCCATGCGAGCCAGCCGTGGCTTGAACCGGCTAGGGTATCGAAGCGGGTTTAATTGATTGACACAAAAAGGGCCGCATTACTGCAGCCCTTGAAACCCGAATCAAATCATCAATCAAGCAGCCTGCTGAGCAGTCTGCTCAGTCTTAGTCTTGCGGGCTGAAGACTTCTTCTCAACCGTACCCACCTTCGCAAATTCCAGCACACCGTCCTCAAGCTTGCCTTTCTTCAACACAGGGCGGTCGGCCAGGTAGTTGTTCACCACAGTCCATGGCGCGGCAGGGCCTTGCTTGGGCAAACGCTCAGCGGCACGCTTCATGTAACCGGCGTCCAGGTCGAACATGGGCGTGTCATCGGCTTCAACGCCTTCGGCATTGGGCACCACGCGGGTGTAGCCGTGCTTGTCCATGTGCTTGATCACGCGGCACACGAATTCCGCAGCCAGATCCGCTTTCAATGTCCACGATGCATTGGTGTAACCAAACACCATCGCAAAGTTGGGGATGCTGCTCATCATCACCCCCTTGTAGCTCATCACCTCGCCCACATTCACGGGTTTGCCATCCACATGCGCGGTAAGGCCACCCAGAATTTGCAGGTCAAGCCCAGTGGCAGTTACCACAATGTCAGCTTCCAAAACCTTGCCGCTTTTCAGCTTGATACCGTTTTCAACAAAGGTATCAATATGATCCGTCACAATGTCGGCCTTGCCTTTTTTCAGTACTTTGAACAAGTCGCCATCGGGCACCACGCACAGGCGTTGATCCCACGGATTGTAGCTGGGCGTGAAGTGCTTCATGTCAAAATTCTTGCCCATGCGCGCGCGCGTGGCACCCAGCAGCAGGCGTTTAATGGCTTGTGGGCGTTGCTTGCTCAGCTTGAAAATCAAACGCTGCAAACCAATGTTGCGTGCACGGCCAATGTTGTACACCCAGGTGTCGGGCATGAATTTCTTCAACACCACAGAAACCGGATCAACTGATGGAATAGATGCAATGTAAGTGGGCGAACGCTGCAACATGGTGACATGGCCAGCGGTGTCGGCCATTGCAGGAACCAGCGTAATGGCGGTTGCGCCACTGCCGATCACCACCACGCGCTTGCCCGCATAATCCAGGTTTTCAGGCCATTGCTGTGGGTGCACCACAGTGCCTTTGAAATTCTTGATGCCGGGAAATTCCGGGCTGTAGCCCTTGTCGTAGTTGTAGTAACCCGTGCAGCCCAACAGGAAGTTGCTGGTGAACACTTGCTTCTCGCCGGTTTCCTCAACAATCCCTTCCACGGTCCACCGATTGGTCCCGGAATCCCAATTTGCGGAAGTTACCTTTAAACCAAACTGAATGTCTTGGGTCACATTGTGTTCTTTGGCGGCTTCCGTCACGTACTCGCGAATTTCCTGACCGTTGGCCAATACTTTCTCGCCTTTCCAGGGCTTGAAACTGTAGCCCAAGGTGAACATGTCGGAATCGGAGCGAATACCGGGGTAGCGGAACAAATCCCAGGTGCCGCCAATCGCTGTGCGACGTTCCAGAATTTTGATGGTTTTGCCCTTGCAGTTTTGCTTGATGTGGCAAGCTGCACCAATACCCGACAAACCGGCGCCAATAATCAGTACATCTACGTGTGAATTGCTCATTATTTGTCCCCTTATGTAGCTCTCTATGTGACTTTTCGTATTGTCAGTTAAGAGAATAGTGGCGAGCCGGGTCTGTTGGCCAGGAAGAAATACTCTAAACTGGGCCAACTATTACACAGAGCAAGGAAATATGGAATTTCTTGAAACACTGAAACAACGCCACAGCACCCGTGCTTTCGACCCCAAACCCGTGCCCCAAGACGTGCTGGAACGCCTACTTCAACAGGCTGCACTGTCACCAAGTTGGTCGAACACGCACCCTTACAGAATTGCGCTGGCCACCGGCAAAACACTGGAAAGTCTGCGCAGCGAACTGTACGGGCGCTTCCAGGAAACCATCAAATTGCAGCGCGGCGGCAAGCTGGCACAAATCAAAGGGCTGCTAACGCGCAGCAAAGGCATTCCCGATGGCGATGTAAAGCCCGTTCTGAAATACCCCAAGGATTTGCAAGCGCGAAGGGTGGAATGTGGCAAAGGTTTGTATGGCGTGCTGGGCGTGGCCCGCAACGACCTGAAAGCCCGCGACCAAGCCATGGCAGAAAACTTTCGCATGTTTGGTGCGCCCGCTGCTGCCTTTGTGTTTGTGCACGAAGGCGTGGGCATATACAGCGCGCTGGATGCCGGTATTTTTCTGCAAAGCCTGATGCTGGCCGCCACCAACGAAGGCCTGGGCACTTGTGCGCAGGGTGCCTTGGGCTTGTTCCGCGCGCCCTTGGACAAACACTTTGACATTCCCGGGCAATACAACTTGCTGTGCGGTGTGGCGATTGGCTACGAGCTGGACGTGCCGGTGAACAAGTTTCAACCGGAAAAAATCAAAGCCAGCGAACTGATGTTGCCTTCCCGACTTTAATTGGCCCGCCGGAAAAACTCCGGCCTGCAGAATTGAACACCAAAGGAACCGACTGCCCAAATTGCTCACGTAGTGTGTCGCAACATTTTGGCAGGCGCCACCCATGTTCAGTTTCAAGTTTCCAAACCAGCCCCCCTCCATTTCGAACAGCAAACCTGTGCAACAACGGCACGCATCTTCAACCCGACAGCAAGGGCGAACGTTCATTGATGCAATCCGAAAAATTGCGGGTCAAGCGAACAAATTCTTCAAACTTGGCACCGCTCCTTACCAACACATTTCGCATTCGATGCGTGAGGTAAACTTCATGAGCTCACCAAGAGTCAACAAACCGGCGGGCTTTCCCAATCAGGTTGAACACCGGTTCACCGCTGGCGTTCAAGGCAGTCAAAATGCACCTGAAATCAACGCCTTGCTCCCCGAGCTGGCCAAATCAATCCAGAACAAGCAGGGGTTTGTGTACCTCCTGGACGGCAGCAGTGCAAGCCCAATGGCGAATTTTGTGAACCGCCTGCAAAACATGGAGGCACTTGACATTGGCAATGGCTGTCGAATAGTAGGCGCCTTTAGAACACCGGAGGCAATCGCCTCCATATACTCGCCCCAGTGGACACTTCAGGTATACGACTCAGCACTTGAAGTCTCTTTCGAAATACCCGTCACCGAAGTACCGCTAAACAACATCAACAACCCCGCAAATGTGACAGCTCAGCTGCTTCATGTAAAAAACTGCATGGACAGTCATTTACGTGCCTTGCCCGAAGCATTTAAAGACAGCCCCGCTTGCCCTGCAATCATCTGCCCTCAAAACCCTCGCCTTGCACAACTGATTACCGCGCAAGAAGAATGCCTTGGTCGTCAGTATCGTGGGGAACTGCATTGCAAAGAGGGCATTCAGTGGATTTACGCCGCAGAGGAAACACTGAAAACCATCAGCCCGGAAAACCCTCATTTCGTTGGCGAAGAATCTGTTGACTTTGAGTCATTTTTCACCAGAAACGGTCTTCACGCATTTGCCAAACACCAGGTACCGTTCTCTATTGCACTTGCTGGTGAAAATGCCGACGACCCCGTCTACATACGGGCATTCAAGCGCCACATACCGAACACAGAACCACATACCCGTACAACACCGGCTTCGAAAAAACCAGCACCCGCCCTCAACTGGCTTGCGCCGAGAAATCAGGGGCTGGCATTCAAAGAACCACAGTTGCAGATGCAATGCGCATCGCAAGCCATCAACTGCCTGCTTCAGCGTCATGAAGTAAGACCCGAAAATGTGGCGTCCTTCATGGTTCAGCAAAAATTACAAATGCTGGGGCGACTTGAAATTACAACTGATACACAGGTGGGGCTAATGCACCCAACAATTCTCCAGGCAATTTCGCAGGGGCAAAGCGCAACAATATCGAGAGCTGACTTTCTGGGAACAACACCGGATGAAATATGCATTGCAACCGAACTGCCCCCCACGCAAAGCTGGCGTCAATTAATCAATATCGGTGCCGTGGAAAGAAACCAGAATTGGGTACAACACGCCGACGAACTCTCTGCGATCGACCAGATGACGATCACGCCAGAAGACTGGCTGTCAGTTCAACGCGGTACAGAAATGCGGGACCTGCTGGCACTCGTCAACACCACGTTGACAAATTCACGGCAACCGCATCAACCCCATTCAATGAGCCATCTCAACACCAGAACACAATCGCAGGCCATCGCCCGACAGGAAGATCGGGCCCGAAAATTCATTGAACACGGAAAAGACTTCCCCATCATCATCCGAACCGGGCAGCAATCCGGGCACTACTTCACGATCGTGCCCGACCAGCATGGCAACTGGCTTGGCCTGAACGCCCTGGGTACAAGTATTACGGGTGTTCAACCCTGCGAAATATTTTGTCGGGCAGGTCAATTGGCACAAACACTTCAAAGAATGAATGCAACTGACATTTTGGTTCCAACCCCCCAACTTCAATCGAGGAATTAACTGCCATGCCAGGAAATATATTCACCAGAATGTTCGGATGCTTTGGTCATGTTAACCAGGTTCAGCCAAACGTTCGTCCAGCCGCACAGGGATACACAACCCTGCCCAATCCACCAACCCAGCCAGTGGCACCAGCTTACACACCAAGAGCCGTCACATTTTTACCAGGGCGTCACCACTCGGCGGCAGAACTTCTGGAAATCGCGCGCATCAACCCGCCGCGCACGGAAATAAAAAGCGCGTTTCTACACACCATGGCGGTCGCATTCGAGCGACCGAGCACAACCCGACTGCAAAAAGCCGCCCTCTGTAAACACATCAGCAAACTGATGCAGGAAGACGAAGTCCTGAATTTCAAGGGGGCCCCCAGACAGGCCAACTATTTTGCATCGTACTGTATTGACCTGAATTTTCAGGAACTTGATGTTGCATACAACGTCACCATGGAAAACGACGTCCGGGAAATGCTCAATCTGTGGACCAACAGGCTTTGTCCTGCCCAAAACGAGTTCAACCTTGATGGTGTTGTTTATTCCCGTGACGAGATAAATGCCATGCTAAGAAATCCAACACTGATTCAACGAAACGTATCCTCACAGAACTCAGTGCTGGTAACGCAGATGGAACGTGCCTTGAGACACTCAGGTTCACAAAGCGTACACGACAACGCCGTTCGCACCAACGCTGTTCGGGTAATGGGAATCATGCAAGCAAAGCACGGGCAAACAAAAGAAATGACTAGCGGAGAAATCACCCGGTTTCTTGATCGGGCCATCCGACAGGATCCTCGCCACAACAACATCCGTGAGGGGCTTAACCACTGCCTTGCCTCCACGGGGTTTGACCCCAACTCCCCAGGGGCAATGACCCCAAAGAGACTTCTTGGCAACGTATGCCAGTACATTCAGGCAACAAGCGACACTGCAATGCGATCCAACCTGACCGCAGCCCTGCTGGTTCGCCTGAACGAGATAAACGTAGAACACCCCTGTGTAGTGGGCGTATCACAACGACTGCTCGATGTTCCCAACGGCATAGACCCAGACATGAACTTTGCGGGCCGTGCCGTACAGGTAGAGCAAGATGTGGCCGCACTTGCAGGCAAAACATACAATCAGTTTTCGGACTTGGTTGACGAAGGTCTTCAGGCAATCCAGGAAATTGAAAAAAACGAAAAAATTTCCGGCAATGATGAAACCATCACCGACCTTGGTCAAAACATGTTTCAGACCCGCTTGAAAAACGACTTGAACAGGCTTGGGGGAATATCCGAAACAGACATTGCCCCACACCGCGAGCGATTGAAAACCGGGTTTACTTCGCCTTCTTGATAAACCGGTTCGTGAACCGAACCGCCTCGGAATACGGGAAAATATCCTCAATGTGCCCCTGCGTAATACGGTTTTTTCGTTCCTGCCAAAACTCGTATTCCAGCAAATCCCGGTGCCGGTTCAAAAAGGCTTTACGCACCCGTCGGTCGCCCAACAAGAAGTGCCCGAACTCCTCGGGGAACACATCTTTTGGGCCGACCGTGTACCAAGGCTCTGCCGACATTTCAGCTTCCGGGTTGGGTGCCTCGGGAATGCGGCGAAAATTGGAATCGGTCATGTATTCGATTTCGTCGTAGTCGTAAAACACCACGCGGCCCAAACGCGTTACGCCAAAATTCTTGAACAGCATGTCGCCGGGGAAAATATTGGCCGCCGCAAGCTGTTTGATGGCGTTGCCGTATTCAGTAATGCCATGCTCAACCTCCGCATCCGTTCCCTGCTGCAGGTAAATATTCAATGGGGTCATTCGGCGCTCAATGTACACATGCTTGATCACCACCGTGTCGTCTTCAAAAGTCAAAGAACTCTCGCAGGTATCCTTCAAATGATCGACCAGCTCCTGAGAAAAACGGTTCAGCGGCAAACCCACATGGCTGTATTCCCAAGTATCCGCCATGCGGCCCACGCGGTCGTGTTCCTTCACCAACTGGTACTTGCGCATCACGCCCGCGCGGTCAATTTCCTTGCTCGGCGCGATCTTGTCTTTGATCAGTTTGAACACATACGGGTAAGAAGGAAGCGTAAACACCGCCATCACCAAGCCCTTGATACCGGGCGCCACAATAAACTCGTCGTGCGAATGCTTCAGGTGATGCAGGAAGTCGCGGTAGAACAGGGTTTTGCCCTGCTTGTGCAAACCCAGCATGGTGTACATCTCGGCCTTGGGTTTGTTGGGCAACAGCGTGCGCAAAAACTGCACATACGCACCGGGTGTTTCCATGTCCACCAAAAAATACGCCCGCGTAAAACTGAACAAGGTTGCAATTTGCTGCACGTTGAACAGCACCGTGTCGATGTACAACTTGCCCGACGAATCCCGAAGAATGGGAATGGCAAAAGGCTGCGGCATGTTCGCATTAATGAACTTGCCAATAATGTACGCACCCTTGTTGCGGAAAAACAGACTTGAAAGCACCTGGATCTGACAGTCTGGGTCTACCTTGATCGGCCGCGGCATCACCTGCCGCGCGGCATGTACCACGTAGCGCAGGTCACGCTCCAGATCCACGAATGCAACGTTCAACGAAAAGTCGCGCACCAAGCGTTTCAAGGTTTTGCGCAAACCACCGCTTTTGGGGTTCGCCGGGTAATAGCTGCGATAGGAAGGCGGGTCGCTTTCTACGTAGTCCGTGCTTACAGCCGGGCGCACAAACAAAAAACGGTTGTGGTAATAATCGCGGTGCAAAATTTTGGTCACCGCTGAATTGAAAAATGTTTCCGCAAGTTCAGGTTGTTTGTGGTCCACAAGGTACGTCACATAGCGGGTCTTGATCTTGGCCCACACCGATTCGCTCATCAACAGCGAGCCATAATTGCGACGCAGCAAGTCCACCGCCTCTTTTACACGCTCGTCGTAAAAATCAATACGGTCGCGGGCCAGTTGCTGGATCAAATGCCAGTCGCCTTCCTCAAACAGCTTTTTGGTTTGCTGGGCGCAATAGCGAAACAAGCGGTAGTGCTTGTCAAACCCCGCCAGAATGTCGGAGGCCACTTTTTTGGAAAGTTCACGCTCCTCGTCTTCACTCAGGTGACTGGTTTCACTCAGTTCACCAAAATCCTCTTCGAGGGTTTTCAGGTCCAGGGGCAGGCTACTCATGACATGGTTTCCGCAAACAATTCCCGGCCAATCAGCATGCGGCGAATTTCGCTGGTACCCGCACCAATTTCGTACAGCTTGGCATCGCGCCACAAGCGGCCACACGGGTATTCATTGATGTAACCATTGCCACCCAGAATTTGAATGGACTCGCCCGCCATCCAGGTTGCTTTTTCAGCTGAATACAGAATAGCACCGGCACAATCTTTGCGCAGCTTGCGCACCGTTTCAGGCGTGGCCTTGTCACAGGCCTTGCCCACCTGGTACACGTAAGCGCGGGTGGCCATCATGGTGGAGTACATGTCAGCCAGCTTGCCCTGAATTAACTGAAATTCACCAATGCTTTGGCCAAACTGCTTGCGGTCATGCACATAAGGCACCACCACATCCATGGCCGCCGCCATAATGCCAAGCGGACCACCAGAAAGCACTGCGCGTTCGAAATCAAGCCCGCTCATCAGCACATTCACACCACGCCCAACCTTGCCCAACACATGGGTTTCGGGCACTTCGCAATCCTCGAACACCAATTCGCCCGTGTGGCTGCCACGCATGCCCAGCTTGTCCAGCTTTTGCGCAATGGAAAAACCCTTGAAGCCTTTTTCAATCAGAAAAGCCGTAATTCCATGCGGCCCGGCGGCCAAATCGGTTTTGGCGTAGACCACCAACACATCGGCATCGGGCCCGTTGGTAATCCACATCTTGTTGCCGTTCAGCACGTACTTGTCGCCCTTTTTGTCGGCACGAAGCTGCATGCTGACCACGTCTGAACCCGCTCCGGGTTCACTCATGGCCAAGGCACCAATGTGCTCGCCAGAAATCAGCTTGGGCAAAAAGGTGTTGCGCTGGAAATCGGTGCCGTTGCGGCGTATCTGGTTCACGCACAGGTTGGAATGGGCGCCGTAGCTCAGCGCCACCGAGGCGCTGGCGCGTGAAATTTCTTCCATGGCCACCATGTGGGCCAAATAACCCATGCCACTGCCGCCAAGCTCTTCCTCAACGGTCAAACCCAACAAACCCATATCGCCCATTTTTCGCCACAAATGCATGGGAAATTGGTCGGTTTTGTCCATTTCTGCTGCCAAAGGGGCAATTTCCGCTTGCGCGAAAGTTTGTACCGCATCACGCAAGGCGTCGATGTCCTCTCCAAGATCAAACTGAAGCCCGGGCAAATTCAACATGTAAAGTCTCCGCAGAAGTTATGTTTTTTTGAAATGATGCCCTACAATCAGGCCCTTCACCCACACAAATGACTGAAAAGTCACCAGAAACATCATGGGAATTGAACGTTTGTTTGAACCGCCCGTTTTGGGCCAGCCAACCCCCGTTGCACCGGGCGTGCTTTGGCTGCGTTTGCCACTGCCCTTTGCACTCGACCACATCAATGTGTGGCTGATTGAGGAAGAAAACCAGTACACCTTGGTGGACTGCGGCGCAGGCCTGCCCGACGTGGCCGCCATGTGGGAAGACATCGAAAAAACCCTGTTTGTGCGCAAACCACTGGGCCGCATTATTTGCACCCACGCCCACCCCGACCACATTGGCATGGCCGGCCCCTTGGCCCGCCGCCACGGCGTGCACGTGCACATGTCCACCAGTGAATACTTCATGGCGCGTGGCCTGTGCGCCAACCTTCCCGGCTTTGACGGCAACACTTTGGGCACCTTCATGGCCAGCCACGGTTTGGTGAACGAAAAAAAGGCCGACGAAACACTGGAAGCACGTGGCGGCATGTTTTCACGGCTCGTACCCGAACCGCCCCTGAACTACCAGCGAATTCAGCATGGCGACGAAATCGGGATTGCCGGCCACCTGTGGCGTTGCCACGCCGGTTTTGGGCACAGCCCCGAACACATCAGCCTGGTGTGCAATAGCTTGAACCTCATGATCAGTGGCGACATGTTGCTGCCCACCATCTCCACGAACGTGAGCGTGTACGGTATTGAGCCCGAAGGCAACCCACTGCTTCTGTTTTTGCAATCCGTGCAAAGCATGGCCCAGTTGCCCGACAGCCTCACCGTGCTGCCATCGCATGGCGTGCCCTTCAAAGGCGTGCACGACCGCTGCGCCCAACTGCTGCGCCACCACGAACACCGTTTGAATGAACTGCTTGAAGCCCTGAAAGAAAAGCCGCTTACCGCGCGCCAGGCGATCAGCGTGCTGTTCAGACGGGAGATGGACGGGCACCAAATGAGCTTTGCCATGGGCGAAGCCATCGCCCACCTGCATTACCTGTGGTACAAAGACTTGGTAAAGCGAGTTGCAGTTGAAGGCGTATGGACTTTTCAGGCTGTTTAATCACAAGCTGACCCTTTAAATTTGCACAAGCAACCCCATTTCCACAGTTGACACAATTTTTGCAACACACAGCACCATGAACAAAGCAGCCCACAACATGATCCCAGTCACCATTCTTACCGGCTTTCTGGGCAGTGGAAAAACCACCTTGTTGAACCGGATTCTCAAAGAAAATCATGGCATGAAAATCGCCGTGATTGAAAACGAGTTTGGCGAAGAAGGGGTCGACAACGACCTGTTGATGCAAAACGAACAGGAAAACATTGTCGAAATGAACAACGGCTGCCTGTGCTGCACAGTGCGTGGCGACCTGGTGCGCATTCTGGGCGAAATGGCAGCCAAACGCCTGGCTGGCACCATCAAGTTCGACCGCGTGGTGATTGAAACCACTGGCATGGCCGACCCCGGCCCCGTGGCACAAACCTTTTTCGTAGACGACCTGGTGGCTGAAAGTTTCATTCTGGATGCCGTCATTACCGTGGTCGATGCCAAGCACGGCATGCAGCAGCTCGACGAACACCGGGAAATTCAACAACAGGTGGGTTTCGCCGACCGCATTTTGTTGTCCAAAACTGACCTGTGCGCCGAAGATGAAGTCATCGCCTTGAAACGTCGGCTGGTTAAAATGAATGCACGCGCTGAAATGATGATTTCTGAATTTGGCGTGGCCCCCATCGACAAACTGCTGGACGTGCGCGGCTTCAACCTGAACTCCATTCTGGACATTGCGCCCGACTTTCTGGACGAAGACAAACACACCCACAACGATGAAATTCAAAGCTTTGTGTTCAAAAGCACCAAGCCATTTGACGGGCAAAAATTCGAAGAATTCATGGGCTCGGTCACCCAGGTTTACGGGCCCGACATGTTGCGCTATAAAGGCATCTTGAACATCAAGGCCAGCGACCGTCGCGCCCTGTTTCAGGGTGTTCACATGCTGATGGGCCTGGACTGGGGTAGAAAATGGGACAGTGCCGAGAAGAAAGAAAGCAAAATCGTGTTTATTGGGCGTAAACTCCCCAAGGAATTTATCACCCAAGGGTTAGAGCTCTGTCTAGCCCGATAGCGGATATACTGGTATATAGTCAATAAAAAACCAAAGGACTAGAGGCTGTGCTATGACCACTGAAAAGACGGCAATCATCACTGAGAAGCAATTGCTCGCGATGAAAGAAGACGATTACATGAACGAGGTGCAGCTTGCCTTTTTCCGCCAACGCTTGCAGGAAATGGAAAAAGAACTGCTCGCCAACGCAGGCGAAACCACCGAACACCTTCGCGAAACCGTGGTGGTTCCTGACCCCGCGGACCGCGCAACAATTGAAGAAGAGCACGCACTTGAACTTCGCACCCGAGATCGCGAGCGCAAGCTCCTGAAGAAAATTCAGCAATCGATTCAAAAAATTGATGCCGGCGAGTACGGCTGGTGTGAAGAAACAGGCGACCCCATTGGCGTGGCCCGTTTGCTGGCCCGCCCAACAGCCACACTGTCGCTGGAAGCCCAGCAACGCCGTGAACTGAAGCAGCGCATGTACGGGGATTAAACCTTTTTATTTTCGCTGCAGTGCAAAAAAAAGCATGTCGACCTTGGGTTGATGTGCTTTTTTTTACGCTCAGTCGGCGCCCCTTCCAACCACTTGCAGTCCGTTGTAATGCCCATTCGGCATGAGTTCCAATCGCTTGCCTGAAAACCTGTATTTCCCTTTTTGAAGTTCACACTGACTCACCGATCGCGGCAAAATAGATGGCCGCGCATCGGTGCCGACCTACGGCCGACCGTGACGTGTGAATTCAAACGGGCAGGTTTTCTTGAAGGCGAGACGATTGGAACATCGCTGCCGATTCAGCCAACTCGGCAGAGGGTTTGCCTGGTCTGCACTTTAAGAAAACCGCCCCGTTTGAATCAAGGCTTCAATGCTCGCCTGCAGGCGACACCCAAGACCCGACCTTCTGTTTTGTCGGGCTTGGGTGAATTGAATGCGTTGATTCAAAAAGGGATACAGCGGTTTTCAGTGCGGAATCAGGCAACCCCGACGAGTTGGCTGAAAACAATCATCAGCGCACAACAAGCCACTTCAGCTCAAGAATCGCCAGCACTTTTCAACGCCAAAGCCCTGTCATACACCGTGTTCTTGGCCAAACCAGTGGCCTTCACCACCACCGCCACAGCTGTTTTCAAAGGCAGTTCGGCCAACAACAACCCAAGCAAGGTGTCCAGGTCAGCATTGGCTTGGGCGGTTTCAGCGTCGCTTTCTGAAACAGCACTGCCCCCGATCACCCACGCCCACTCACCGCGCTCGGCATTGGCGTCTTGCCGCACCTGCGCAAACACCACATCGCCCGTGCCCCGGTAAAAAGTCTCAAACTGCTTGGTCAGCTCCCGCCCGGCACATATGTCGCGATTACCCGCACCCAAGGCCTCAAGGTCATCCACCAATTGCATCACGCGGTGGGGCGCTTCAAACACCACCTGGGGTTCAGAACAGGCAAGCCAGCTTTTCAATGCATCAACACGGCCTTTGCCCTTGGCAGGCAGAAAACCGCGAAAAGTAAAAGCACCATCCACCAGCCCACTGGCTGCCACCACCGCCAACACACTGCTGGCACCTGGAACCGGCACCACCTTGAACCCGGCCTCGGCCACGCAACGCACCACCACCGCACCCGGATCAGACACCGCAGGGGTGCCCGCATCGCTCACCAACGCAACCGATTCACCGCGTTGCAGGCAAGCCAGCACACCTTGTGCGCTCTCGCGTTCATTGTGGGCGTGGTGAGCCATCAGTGGCTTCTTGATCCCCAAGGCATCCAGCATGCGGGCTGTGTTGCGAGTGTCCTCGGCAGCAATTCGGTCCACCTGTTCCAGCACAGCGCGAGCACGCAAGCTTAGATCACCCATGTTGCCGATGGGGGTTGCCACCACATAGAGTGAAGGTTCGCGCCTCGATTCAGCCCTTGCCTCAGAATTCAAAGAATCCTTCACCCCATCCACTTCACCGGCTTTCTGCATGGCATTCACACCCAAATCCAAAGTTCCTGAATTGTCCGGCATTCCATGGGCCACACGCAAATCAAGAACACGAAAACCGTCAATTCCTTGGTCTGCCCCCAAAGAAAAGACCCTAAACACACCCGTTGAGCCCAACGCACACAAACTGGCCATTCTGGCCCAAGGCCAGCAAGCTGAAATACAGGCCCTTCGGCTGCTTGAATCCAAAGGCCTTGTGCTGGTGGCCCAAAACCACCGCTGCCGCTGCGGCGAAATCGACCTCATCATGGCGCAAGGCGAAACCGCCGTGGTGGTGGAGGTGCGGCAGCGCAGCAACAGCCGCCATGGCAGTGCACTTGAAAGCGTTTCCAGCAAAAAACAAAGCCGTGTCGTGCGTTGCGCCAAATTGTGGTGGGTGCAGCAGGGTCAACGCAAGTTCCAGCACCTGCGTTTTGATGTGATCGCACTGGAAAACGGTGCCGAACCGCTGTGGGTTCAAAATGCGTGGCAAATCAGCAACTAAACCCGGATCAAACCGCTGCACCAAGCAAAATGCCTGCAAGCGGCTCACCTATAATAGAATGCTCGATAACCGCCAGAAGGCCTGTCGCCATGGACCTGATTACACGCATTACCCAACAATTTGATGAAAGCATTGCTGCCAAGCAGGCAGCCACCGAGGAACTGGCAGGCCCAATTGCCCAAGCCATTGAACTGATGGTGAATGCGCTAACCAATGGTGGAAAAGTGCTGGCATGTGGCAACGGCGGATCGGCAGGCGATTGCCAGCACTTTGCCGCAGAACTGGTGGGGCGGTTCGAGCGTGAGCGCCCTGGTTTGGCCGCCATTGCACTGACCACCGACTCATCGGCAATCACGGCAATCGGCAACGACTACAGCTTCAATGAAATTTTTTCGAAGCAAGTCGCTGCAATCGGCCAGCCCGGCGACGTGCTACTGGCCATCTCAACCAGCGGCAACTCGAAAAACGTACAACTGGCCATTGAAGCAGCGCACGCCCGCGACATGAACATTGTCGCGCTCACCGGCAAAGGCGGCGGTCAAATGGCCCAACAACTAAAAGAAAGCGATGTGCATGTGTGCGTGCCACACAAGCGCACTGCTCGCATTCAGGAAATACATTTGCTGGCGATCCATTGCATTTGCGATGGCATCGATCTAAGCCTACTTGGAGAAGAAGAAAATGAGTCGTAAACCCCAGTTTTTCGCCCGCACCAAGTCTTCTGCCATCAGCGCCGTCTTGGTTGCATCACTGGCAGCCCCGCTGCTGGGCGGCTGTTTTGTAGGTGCCATGGCTGGCATTACTGCAGGTTCACTGGCCGCAGCTGACCGCCGCACCGTGGGCACACAGGTTGAAGACCGCACCCTGCAAGTGAAAGCAGAAAGCGCCATTCGTGAAAGCTTCGGTGAAAAAGTGCACGTGAACGCCACCGTGTACAACCGTCAAATTTTGCTGACTGGTGAAGTCCCCGACGAAACCACACGCAACCAGGTGGAAGCCCGCATATCCACCTTGCCAAATATTCGCCTGGTCGTGAACGATGTTCAAATTGGCTTCAAAAGTTCACTGTCAGCCCGTTCAAACGACGCATTCATCACAGGCAAGGTCAAGGCCTCGCTGCTGGACGCCCAAGACATTTTCGCCAACTCGTTTAAAGTCACCACCGAAGCTGGCGTGGTTTACCTGATGGGCCTGGTCACCGAGCGTGAAGCCAACCGCGCCTCCTCCATTGCGGCGGGCGTACCCGGTGTGGTCAAGGTTGTAAAGGTTCTGGAGTTAATTTCGGAAGCTGAACTTTCCCGCCTGTCGGCCACTCCAAACAACGGAACCCAACCACCGGCTGACAACGGCCCCCGTTAAAACACCATGAAGAAATTTCTTTCCCTGTGTTCAACCCTTGCATTGGCAGGCCTGCTGGCTGCCTGCGGGGGCGACAAGGCACCGCAGGTGGATTACACCACCATCAAGGGTCACACCATTACGCCTGCCGATTACCAAGGGCAGGTCATGCTGGTGAACTTCTGGGCCACCAGCTGTGCCACTTGCGTGAAAGAAATGCCCGACATTGTCGACACGCACAACAAGTTCAAAGACCAGGGATTTAGAACGATCGCCGTGGCCATGAGCTATGATCGGCCCGACTACGTGGTGAATTTTGCCGAAACCCGGCAACTGCCATTTGATGTGGCGCTTGATGTGTCAGGCAGCATTGCCAAAGCCTTTGACGACGTGAAAATTACGCCCACCACCTATGTCGTCAACCGCAAGGGCGAGATCATCAAAACTTATGTAGGCGAACCCGACTTCGCAGCGCTGCATGCGCTCATTGAAAAGTCACTGGCCGAGAAAGTTTAAAGCCCGCACACAGCACAGGAAAACTATTCGTCGCGCCACTTGAAATCGTCCATCACGCGGCGATCACGCTTCGTGGGCCGCGCCTTGATTTCCAGCGCAGGGTCTTTCATCAGTTTTCGGTTGACTGCGCGTTCCGCCCGCTTCTTTGCGCTTTCCATGGTTTCCTTGTACAGGCCTTGCGCAATGGTGGCGCTGCCCCGCTTGTCGCCCAAGCCTTTCACCACCAACACCATGTCGTCCCAACCCACAGGCACAGTCAGCACATCACCCACCTGCACGCCATAGGCCGGCTTCACACGCTCGTCGTTGCACTTCACCTTACCGCCTTCCACTTCCTCGGTGGCCAGCGAACGGGTTTTGAAAAAACGCGCCGCCCACAACCACTTGTCGATGCGCACCTTCGCACCCGGTGCTGAAAAATCAGTTTTGCCGTTGGGGGTTTTGGCGGGTTCGGGGTTTCTGTTTTTACTTCGGCTCAAATCGGATATTCCCACATGAATGCATTCACACAGAAATTATGCCTGAGCCACAGCACAAATTCACTGCGCCCCGTTCTTGGCCAAGTACCAACCGGTGTTGGTGGGGCGAAGCGCCATTTCAATTACAAACGTGGGCTGCAGCGTGCCCGCCACAGCCGTGCCTGAACTCAATGTAAACACGCTGGGGTCAAACGACTCCACTTTCAGGTTCTTGAAGTAATTCAGCATGTGGGCGTCTTTCAATGTGGCCTCAAACCGGGCGGACACCGCGTCGTCCAGACCAAACGGTTTGTTCTGAAGATAATCCACCGTTTTTTCAACCCACAACCGCCCGAAACACAGGGCTTCATTGTCGCCCTGAGGGCCTTGCCGGAAGTGCACACCCTCCAGTTTTTTCAACCCCTGGGAAGGCATGATGACCCAGCGGCCATCGCGTGTTTGCATAATGTCCAGCAGACCAGACAAGTCCCAGGCCCTTACATCGCGAGCCACCGCACTGTTGGCGGGTACCGCATCGCGCGAATACTGGTCGATCGCCTCTGGACTGGGCAAGCGGGCGCACAGTGCCCCGTGGTTCAATATGAACGTTTCGGCCCGCGCACCCTTGAGCAAATTCTCGTGGTTCAGGCTGGTTCGGGGGTTGCAGGCAGCCAACAAGCCAAGGGCCAACGCAACAGGCAACAGGGTAAACACGCGGCGGGTCATTTTTGATTCCTTTTTCACTTGCTTACAGTGTGAACCTTTCAAACCTTTTGCAAAACAGCAAGGACAGCGGAAAACCCGTGCCATTTTCACTTACGCTCATGCCCCAGGGCACGGGGGGGCGAATAACCCAGCTGCCGCGCTCGCGCTTCAGCCTGCGCAGCCAGCAAAGGCTGGGCGTTTTCGCGGTAATACAAGGCCAGTTCGTAGCTGGCAATGCCGTTGCCCAAACCGCTGGCGTATTGCAGCCAACCGATGTAACGCAACAATCCCTGCTCGGTATCCAGCTGGCGGTGAAGGCGCGCTATTCGTGCGGCCGCATCTTTGTCGCCACGGGCAGCGCGGCTTAATTCATGTTTGCTGGTGCCGGGCAGCTTTTCCTCGGGCACCACAAAACTGGTTTTGAACAACTTCACTTCCTTGGACCGCAACACCCTTAACGACTCAACCGCACCCGCCTGATACAGGGCGACTGATTTTGCCTGTGCACTGTCAGGATACTTTTCAAGAAACGCCTGGCAATGCTTGAGCAGATCAACCGGCCATGGCGTGTTTTGAATTTCAAGCCACGCGGCTGCTTCCTGGGGATCCACGGGCTGTTGTGGCACCGGCAGTTCCGTTTCAGTGCGCCAGGACAAGGGCACCTGAACACGGGTGTTGTCCGCGATAAAAGGGTATTGCGCCAATTGTCGAATTACAGGCAATGGGTGATTCAACATGGTGTGCTCTACATCGCTTTTAACCATGCGAAACAGGTCATTGAATGTAATGTGGTCAGCTGCCTCCAGAAGCTGCCTGACCAACGAGGCCGTGTAAAAAGTATTCTGGTCGGCACTGGCAGGCGACACGGCAGGCCGCCCTGCCCCGGTTGAAAAGCACACCATGCTGCCCAATGGCGCTTCCATCTGGTTTAAACCCTCGCCATCGCCCAAGGCATTGCGCAAATCGGTTCGGCATGCGTCGATCACCGTGATGTTCAATGCTTCCGGGCGGGGAGGCAAAGCAGCCAGCAACTTTTGTTGCAACACCAGCGAACGCGACACCAAATCTTGCCGGGGTGCGGTGGGGTTGGAACCCGAACCCAGCAACAGGTTATTGGAATCAACCTGCAAACCGTGGCCCGCGTAATAAAACAGGGTGACCGAATTACCGGGTGCAGCGGCCACACGCTTTACAAATTCTGTCACGGTGATCTGCAAACTGGTTTCATCCAGGTTCATGGCTTGGGTCACATCAAAACCGCGAAATGCCAGGGCCTCCCCAAGGTCCATCACATTTTTATGAATGGGCGGCAAGTCGTGTGGCACTGGGTAATCACCATTACCAATCAACAAAGCAAGGCGGTGTTGATTGGCGCCGGCGGCATGTGCACGCCTGAATACCAGGGGTGCCGCTGTCAACAGGCCCGCCAAGCCCAGCATGCGGCAAATCGCATTGCGCCGGGCGGGTGACTGCAAACTGTTAGTGATAGTGATAGGTGAACTCATTGCCATCGGTGTCAATACTCAATTGGGTCACCGGCTTGCCTTCCAGCGTGGCCTGCAAAAGCCTACGGCTAACGGTGGGCAATACGGTGTTGCTTAAAATTGCCCCCACCATTCGCCCGCCTGAATCGGCTTCATTGCAACGCGCCACAATCCGGTCAATCACCGAGGGCGCAATACTGACGGAAATTCGATGGGCACTGGCAATGCGTTGTTCAATGCGTGCAAGCTGCAAACGAACAATTTCGGCCAGCATGGCACTGGAAAGCGGGTAATAAGGCACCACTTCCAGTCGACCCAGCAGGGCAGGCGGGAACACTTGCAACATGGGTGCACGCAAAGCCTGCACAAGTTCCTCGGGTGCAGGGGTTTCTGCGCCGTCCTGAAGCCCTTTCTTGCACAAAGCCATCAAGGTGGAAGTGCCCACATTGGTGGTCAGCAAAATCAGGGTGTTGCGAAAATCAATCCGGCGCCCTTCACCATCTTCCATCCAGCCTTTGTCGAACACCTGAAAAAACAGTTCGTGCACGTCCGGGTGGGCTTTCTCAACCTCATCGAGCAACACCACGCTGTAGGGCTTGCGGCGCACCGCCTCTGTCAGCACCCCACCCTCGCCATAACCCACATACCCGGGGGGCGCACCTTTCAACGATGAAACCGTGTGCGCTTCCTGGTATTCGCTCATGTTGATGGTGATCACATTGTGTTCACCACCATACAAATTTTCGGCAAGCGCCAATGCGGTTTCCGTTTTACCCACCCCCGAAGTGCCTGCCAACATGAACACGCCCACAGGTTTGTTGGGATCATCCAGCCCGGCACGGTTGGTTTGAATTCGCCGCGCGATTGTTTCCAGCGCATGGGGCTGCCCAATAATTCGCGCCCCCAGCGCATTGGCCAGGTTCAACACATTTTCAATTTCATTGCGCACCATGCGACCCACCGGAATACCCGTCCAGTCAGCCACCACCGACGCCACGCATTGCGCATCCACCTGCGGGTGGATCATGGGGGTTTCACCTTGCAGGGTTTTAATTTCGCATTCCAGTGCCTTCAATTGATCAAGGCGGGCCTGGGTCTGTTCACTGCCCGGTGCATCAGCACTTTCAACTTGGCCACGCAGGGTCAACAAGGAATCCAGAATTTCCTTTTCGCGTTCCCACTGCGTGTTCAGCAATTCAATTTGCGCGTTCAACTGCTGTGTACTTTCATCAATTTCAATCTGGCGTGCAGCGTGCTCACGGCCAAACGCCACTTCTTTTTCAATGGCAGCACGTTCTGTGACCAACGCGCCCAGTTGCTTTTGAATCAGTTCAATCGGTGCCGGGGTGGCATGCTGGGAAACAGCCACACGCGCACAGGCGGTGTCCAGAAGACTGATCGCTTTGTCGGGCAACTGCCGTGCCGGAATGTAACGGTGCGACAAACGCACGGCAGCCTGCACCGCTTCATCCAACAGCCAAACACGGTGATGGGCCTGCATGGCCGTGGCCAGACCGCGCAACATGTCGATGCCCTTGGTTTCGGAAGGTTCTTCCACCTGCACCACTTGAAAGCGCCGGGTCAGTGCCGGGTCTTTCTCAATGTACTTTTTGTATTCTGCCCACGTGGTTGCGCCAATGGTGCGAAGCGTTCCGCGTGCCAATGCGGGCTTCAGCAAATTGGCGGCATCGCCAGTACCCTGGCTGCCGCCAGCCCCCACCAGCGTGTGCACCTCATCGATAAACAGGATCGTGCTTTGTTCACTGGCCTGAATTTCGTCAATCACCTGGCGCAAACGCTGCTCGAACTCGCCTTTCATGGACGCACCCGCCTGCAACAAACCCAAATCCAGGGTAAGAATGCGTACATCCTTCAAAGCGGGCGGCACATCGCCCGCCGCCACCTGCAAGGCAAAACCTTCCACCACAGCCGTTTTTCCAACGCCCGCTTCACCGGTAATCAGCGGATTGTTCTGCCTGCGGCGCAACAAAATATCGACTATTTGGCGCACCTCAAGTTCACGCCCGGTTACCGGATCAATTTCGCCTTTGCGCGCTTTCTCGGTCAAATCCACCGTGTAGCGTTTCAATGCCTCCTCACCACCCAGTTGCGCGGCATGCATTGCACCACTGGCTTCTCCGGGGACAACGCCTTGTGGCAAATCGGTATTCTGCAAAGCATTTTCTGCAGAATTTTCAACAATGTTTGCAAAATTTTCGCTAAGCACCGCTTCACGAATTTGTTTAAAGCGCGGCGATACACGCAACAACTCTTGTGCCAGAAAATCGGTTTTAAGCAAAGCCACCAACACATGGCCTGTGCGCACTTTGTGCACGCCGTACATCAGCGAGGCATACACCCACGCCCGCTCTACTGCATTGGTGATGGATTCCGACAAATCGGAAATTCCCTGCGCACCGCCGGGCTGACGTTCCAGTGCCCGCTGCACATCGGCAAGCAACAGCCCCGCATCCACCTCGAAATGACGAAGAATGTGGTGCCAGTCGCTGTCGTCTTGCTGAATAATTTGCGCCACCCAGTGAACCAGTTCCACGTACGGGTTGCCGCGCAATTTGCACAAGACAGTGGCCCCCTCAACTGACTTGAATGCAATTGGATTTAACTTCGCGAACAGCGAAACACGGCTGATGTTGCTCATGCAGAACTCCTGGACAAGGACGATTGGGAAGGCACAGCGGGGCACTTCATGCGCACCGTGGCAGGTAGTTGTTGGCGCTGGTGAATGCGCATTTCACCCGCCCATGCGGTGCGGCCCAGTTGGGCCATACCATTCAAACGGGCTTGGGGAATGTGATTGGTGTTGATTTGAATTTCATAATCGCAATCAAATTCAAGGCCCAAATACGCATGCGTGGCTTGAATCAATTGCGTGCGTCCTGCCGTGCCTGCCAACAGCTTTTTGTAGGCCGGGTACGGCATGGGACCCACACAAATGGTTATTTTGCTTTGCGCACACCACACCCGGCTGCCCAGCATTGCGCCCCGGCCCAAGGCTTGCACGCCCGCCTGCTTCTGCAACTGCAGCCACTGCGCCTGAAATGGTTTCACCTGAACTGCTTGCCCGGTGCATGCGGACAAGGCACAGGCCAAACCTTCCTGTGTTTTGGTGCGGCGGCTGAAGTGCCCCGCCAAACCAGCGCGAAAGTGTGTGGGCAGTTGTTCCCTGCCCCAACTGCTTTGCACCCCATGCCCCACCAGACTGTTCAGGCGTTGCGCAAACGGATTGTGTGATTTTCGGTGGTAACCAATGTGCGGTTGCGATTCTGCCCACGCCCGGTAAAACAGCAGATAGGCGCGGTGGTGAAACACGTCCAGAAATTCCGAGAATGTCGGGTCGTTCCAGTGATGAATCCGCGTGTAAGCGTGCTCGGTGTAATGCAAAGGCAGCGCACCATTGGGCCCCAACAAACCGAAGTTTTGAACATACAGTTTTTGAACGGCCCCCAGGCGCCCCGCCTGAATGGTTTCTTCACGCTGAAAGTCTTGTGTGGCGAAATCAAGGTGCGGGTGTTGGCCCAGGCGTATGGGGTCGTCCCGAAGGCGCAATGAAGTGCCCAGCAAGGGTTTGCCGGGATTGGCATGTTCAATTTGCCGCAACAGTGCGAAAAAGTTCGGGGCTGGGGGAAGTGACCTGCTCATGTGTTCACACCACCGCTACAACAAAGGCCGATTTCCCGACATGGCCGGAAAATCAAACACCGCACCTGTTTGCTGGGCGTGCACGCGCGTTTGCACGAACGAATTTACCGACACATGGGCGGCAAGGTAGCGCGCAAGCACGCTGCCCAAAACAGCCACGCCTGCACCCTGCATGGCCAGTTCATCCACGGTCAGAAGCACTTGCAAACCACGCACCACCGCAGGCCGCCCCTGCCGGACAATGCGTGCAACCATCGGCTGCGATTCGATGCCTTGCACTGCGCGCGCGAGGTGCTGGTGTGACAGTTGTGCCGGGTCTGCGTGCAATGCAAGCAACTGGGTCAACGCAGCTGCACCGTTGCCTTGCTGTGAATCGCCCCGATCAATCAGGCCAAGGTAATTCAAGGACAAATGCTCGATCAATTGCCAGCTGGCTTGCCCGCTGTGTGTAGGTGCCTTCGGGCGGCTGGGCCCACGTAAAAAACGAATGGATTGCAAAGGCAAATTACCAGGCCAGGCAAGATCGGTTGGCCCTTGCCCCACGGGCATCAACAAGGGCAAGTCGCGATTGGTGCACAATGCGCGCACAGCCAGTTGCTGAAGACCGTGGCCCTTGAGCAATTCACCGGTGGGCAGTGTCAGGCCCAGGTACACTTCGCTGCCAGTGTAGGAGGAACGCCCACCTTCGCGAACCTGCTTCCCGGAAACTTGTGTAGGTACCCGCCGGAACATGAAGCGGGGCAAATCTGGATCATTTTCTTCGGTGTTTGCATACAAAGGTGGAACTGCCTGCACCCGGTTCTGCCCGTGCCCTTGAACACTCAACACGCTGTGCACTTCAAAATCCTGGGGCTTGCTGCGGTTGGCCAACACGTGCACTTCATGAAGCTTCTCGTCCAGCAAAGCCCGGTCACAGTTTTGCTCGAACAGGTTGATTACCGGGGTGCAGTTCAGCGCCAGCGAATCGATATCAACAACACGATCCAGTTCAGGATTCGGGTCGGTGAAACACAAAGCCAGATCGAACGCAGCCTGATTACAAGCAGCCAAATGGCGCTGTAAACCTTGAATTCGAAAGAACAGAAAACGCTGTGGAAATGCGAAAAACTCCTGCAACAAACGGGTGCCACTGAATTGCCTTGAATCTGCAGGCAAGAGGGCTTCTTCGTCGTTCAGCCCCAAGGGTTGAAGTTGCTCGCGCGGCAAGTAAGTCCATGTGCTTTGCCCCGCCGCGCGAATACCCACCGTCGCAGTTTTGTAGCAAACCCGATCAAACAGGGCGTAGGCATATTCATCGCCACAACTGACATGCAGATCAAGCGCATCAATTGGCACTTGCGACATGGGTGATTGCGCGGTGTTTTCAATTTTCAAATGCAACGCAGAGCGCACTGCCCCATGCCCCGGCACCCTGGGGGGCATGCCCTTGAAAGGCCCATGTTCAATACTGGCAATAAACAGTGGCCACAACGTGATTGAATGCCCCACCTTGAACTTACAGGGGGTTTGTATGCCTTTGGCCACCTGGCTTTGCAACACGGTGCCCGCTTTTACTTCAATGCCTTTCTTCAAGGCGGCATCGGTGGTGTTCGGGTTGAACTGAACCACACCCATGGCTGGTACGGGTGCAAGAAAGTTCGGGCTGATGCGGTTTAACAGTTGTTCTGTAAATCGTGGAAACTCTTCGTGCAGGCGAAGCTGGACGCGCGCGGTAAGAAACGCAAAGCCCTCAAGCAGGCGCTCCACGTAAGGATCGTGAACTTCCGTGGCGTCCATCGCAAGGCGCGATGCAATTTTTGGAAAACGATGCGCAAATTCTGCCCCGGTGTCGCGCACGTGGGCAAGTTCCTGGGTATAAAACTGAAGCAGCCTCGGGTCCATGGTGAGTAGGTTCTGTGCGGTCAGAAACCGGACAGGGGCATCAAAAGCACCTTGCCGGTTTCAAGATCCACTTCCGTGCGCAACATCAATTCAATGGGGTAAGGTTGTGCCCACAGCAAACCGGAAATGCGCAAACCAATCACATTGTGCAAATGCATTAAACCTTGCTGGGTTTCTGCCTGCACCTTGAGGGACTGGCCGTCAATGCGCGGTTCGAAACGACGAATCAAATCGGCAACGGTTCGCTCGAAATCTTTGACATCAATCATTGATGCGATTTTCCCGGCGACAGGCGGCATGCCGTAGGCAAGCACCGAGTTGAGCAACTGCGGTTGCTGCTGAAGGTGTTTGCTCTCAATGACACGGGTGGCATTGAGCAATTGCTCGAGATCCCGAAGGACCATGTGACGCAAAGCCTCTTTGGTGATGAACCGGCTATTTGACGATTCCGTTTGACGCGCGGGCTCGTCGTCTTGCAGACGATCCAGTAAAGCAGGTTGCAGCGCGTCTCGGGACTTACTCATACACGTCAATGTAAGTGCATGCACCGGCCTTCAGGTTGGCGGCTGATTTGGGGGTGTACACCACCTCAATTTCCTTGAATGCAATGGAAAAAGATTCACTGACCTGGCGTCCATCGCTTGCGCTGCCCGCGATTTCATAATCACAAATGCGAGCCTTGCGCAAGGTAATGCGCAGGTAATCAATGGTTAGAATTCCACCCGGATCGCGGCATGTCAGCACCACTTTGCTGAGTATTTCGGCAGACTTCAAGGCGCTCATGATGGCGGTACTTGAACTGTCAATGGCCTTCTGAACATTGATGGTTCGCACCGAGGCTTTGGATGCAAGTTGGGAAGACGAGTGGACTTGCTGGGACATGCCCCAGGACCAACCTTGAATTTCAATTTCACCCACGTGACCACCGACCTGGCTTTCCCCCTGGATGGCCCCCTGACGGGAACCCTCCAGGGCCAGGAACATATCGACTTTCGACATTGTGTTTCCTGGCTATCCGATTACTTCTCGGAGTTGGTTGCGATGTTGAAAGTGGCTTCAACCTTGCCATCGGGTCCGCCATCTTTCTTCTGTGGCACATACACGTAGCTGAATTCAGCAAAGTTCAAGGTTACTGTTTCTGTCAAACGGTCTTCGCCGCCAGATCCACCTTGGCTAACGTTGGAAATGATCACGTCTTTCATGGTCAGAACCACATATTCCAACGGCTTTTCACCGGCTTTGCGCACAGTCAAAACAGCTTCGTCGAAGTGCTTGCCATTGCAACAGGCTTTGATCAGATTGGGCGTGGCTTTGTCAATGAACTTGGTCACATTGATGTCTTGTACGCTCACCTTGCCTGCACCGCCGCCACGGCCTACGTGGGTTGTGCCAGACTGGGACATGCCCCAGCTCCAGGCTGCAACATCAATTTCCTTAGCGTGTACGCTGTCCACGGATTCGCCATCCACACCCTTGATTTTCAAAAACATGTCTACGGACATTTTATTCCCTCTGTAATTGATTGGTTAATAGTTCAAGTTTTAAGACGCTTTGGCGGATGGCAACTTGCTGACCAAACGCAAAGACACGGTTAGCCCTTCTAGCTGGTAGTGCGGGCGCAAATAAAAGCGGGATGCATACATGCCGGGGTTGCCTTCAATTTCCTCGACCACCACCTCGGCAGCAGCCAATGGGCGTGACGCTTTCACGGCTTCGGAGGAGTTGGCGGGATCGCCATCGACGTACTGCATGATCCAGTCTTGCAACCAGCGCTGCATGTCGGCACGTTCTTTGAATGAACCCACTTTGTCGCGCACGATACATTTCAGGTAATGCGCAAAACGACAGGTTGCAAACAGGTAAGGCAGGCGTGCCGCCAACTTGGCGTTGGCTGTTGCATCGGGGTCTTCGTATTCAGCAGGTTTGTGAAGGGACTGTGCACCGATGAAGGCAGCAAGGTCGCTGTTCTTTTTGTGAATCAGGGGCAGGAAACCACTTTTGCTGAGTTCAGCTTCACGGCGATCCGAGATGGCAATTTCAGTGGGGCATTTCATGTCCACGCCACCATCATCGGTCGGGAAGGTGTGCGTGGGCAGATTGGGCACAGCGCCACCCGATTCGATTCCGCGAATTCGCGAACACCAGCCGTATTCCTTGAATGAGCGGTTGATGTTCACTGCCATGGCGTAGGCAGAGTTCGCCCAGGTGTAACGGCTGTGATCGGCCAGACCTGTGTCTTCTTCGAAGGCGAATTCCTCAACAGGGTTGGTTTTTGCACCATAGGGTTGACGCGCCAAAAAGCGCGGCATGCTCAAACCCAAATATTTGGAATCGTCGGCATCCCGCAGGCTGCGCCACGCGGCGTAATCGGGCGTGGAGAAAATCTTGGTGAGGTCGCGCGGGTTGGCCAGTTCTTGCCAGGAATCCATTTGCAAGGTGGCTGGTGATGCCGCCGACAGGAAAGGTGCATGTGCAGATGCGCTGATCTTCGCAAGTTCGCCCAGCATTTCAACATCGGGCGGGGAGTGGTCGAAGTAGTAATCGCCGATCAGGCAGCCGTAGGGCTCGCCGCCAAACTGGCCGTATTCGTGTTCATAAATCTTCTTGAACACAGGGCTTTGATCCCAGGCCACGCCTTTGTAACGCTTGAGGGTTTTGGCCAACTCGGTTTTGGACACATTCATGAAACGGATTTTCAGAAATTCATCGGTTTCCGTGTTGTTGACCAGGTAATTCAGGCCACGCCAGGCGCTTTCCATTTGCTGGAAGTCGTCGTGGTGAATGATTTCATTGATTTGCACGGACAGTTTTTGATCAATGGCCGCGATCATTCGTTCGATGGAGTCAACCACATCGTCGCCAATCAATTCAACGCCTTCCAATGCCTGCTGGGCCAGGGTCAATACTGCTGACTCCACTTCCGATTTGGCTTCGTCGGTTTTCGGTTTGAATTCTTTTTGCAGTAGGGAAGACAGTTCGCTGCCTTCCAGTTCGATCACATCCAGTGCGCGATTTTGCAGTTTTTCAGACATGATTACTCACCTTGAGAAGAAGTTGATTCGGCTGGCTTTTGTGTGGCCGACAGGCTTTTCAACAAAGCCGGGTCAGCCAGCAGTTTCGCCAACAGGGCTTCTGCACCGTTTTTGCCGTCCATGTAGGTCAGCAGGTTGCCCAGTTGCTGGCGGGCTTCCAGCAGCTTACGCAGCGGCTCAACCTTGCGGGCAATGGCTGCGGGGCTGAAGTCGTCCATGGATTCAAAGGTGATATCGACTGCCACATTGCCTTCACCGGTCAGGTGGTTGGGTGCGTGAAAGGCCACGCGTGGCTTGATACTTTTCATGCGGGCATCGAAATTGTCGACATCGACTTCCAGGAAGTCGCGTTCGGCAACAGGGGCCAGCTGCACTTCCGATTTGCCAGACAAATCAGACATGACGCCCATGACAAAAGGCAGTTGTACTTTTTTCTGGGAGCCATACACCTCGACGTCGTATTCGATCTGCACGCGTGGTGCACGGTTGCGCCCTACAAATTTTTGTCCGCTCATTGAAAAATCTCGCAAGTAAGAGTGGTTGAACGCAGGGCGACTTTATGCATCTTCCTGCTCGAGAGAATCGGGATTGACCCCCATGATTTTTGCCACCTCGGCCAATGCTTCCGGCGCGAGGTCTTTCATCAACTGCATGAAGTTTTTATCGATCAAACGGCGTGCGCGCTTTAACAAAAGCTGCGCGGGGTTTGTGGGTTCGGCGTGTTCCAGATAGCTGCACACCTGATCGATGGCAGCCAATGCCTGCGCACGCGACTGAATTCCGTGTGCGCCGTTAAACCCCACCTGCCGCGCACTTGCCACTTGATCGCCAACCACAACTGAATCAGCCAAATGACTTGGTGGCATTGCATCGGTGGTTTGTTCCATTTTGGGAAGTGGCAGGCAGGATTGCAGATAACCAAGCAGTGCTTTCAGTTCAGGCAGTTGCGGCAAACGGTCCATGTCAACATGGGGGGTCAGTGCCGCGAGAATGCGCTTCATGCCACCAAGACTTGCCTGCACTACGCTGCGCAGTTCGACTGCCATGCCCTCGGGAGACCGGAAAAACTGCTCGACTTGTTCACGCACCACCGGCAATTCCGTACCAGGTGAATTGCCGGTGAGCGCTTCAAAGTCTTTCAATCGGATCTCGCCAATGCGCGGGTTACGCACCACAACGCAATTGCGCAAGGACTGAAAGAAAGAACCGCCAAAACCAAGGCTTTCAACCACATTCAAGCGGGCATAGGGATCGCCATCATCGAGCTGCGGGTTCACAGAAGGCCATGCAGCTTCCAACAACGCTGCGAATGCATTCAAACCTTCCGGCAAACGGGAAAGCCCTTTCAGGTTGAGCTGGGACTCGGCCCACAACACCACCAGCCGCAGGTCGCGGCTTTTCTGAAGCAGGACCAATGAACCGGTTTCAACCGCGTTCCAGTCTGGGGGAGTGGCGGGCTCGAATTGCGTTTCCGGCTTGCCACGCGCGGCCTGCTGCAATTCCAGAAACGCGTTGTCGTATTCCAGATCGGGGCCGCAATCACCAGTGTCGAAAGGCAATGCCCATACAGGACATTCAATGTTTCCCGGTTCGGGCTGCCCTGCAGGTGGCGGAGGAAGAAATGAAAAAGACACGTTGTGTGAAGCCCTGAATGGTAAAACCATGCGGGACTCTAACAACGGAATTTGAAGTTGGCGATGGGTCTAACCTGAGTGCCATCACCACATAGAGTGAGAGAGGGATGGCAACTATCCGGCCTTGCGTGTCACCTCTCGCAACAACACCCATTCTTCGGCAGAACTGGGGTGCACTGCAATTGTTTTATCGAAGTCGGCTTTGGTGGCACCCATGGTGTAAAGCACACCAAGTAGCTGAATCATCTCGGGCGAGTCGTCACCCAACATGTGAATGCCCACAACACGGTCGGAGGCGTCATCCACCAGCAGCTTCATGTAGGTTTTTTGTTCACCACCAGAAAACTTGGTTTTCATGGGCGTGAATTCTGTTTCGTAAACACGTATTGGCATCTGTTTGGCCGCTTGCTCCTCGGTCAAACCAACACTGCCGATGGGCGGCGAGGTGAAGGTGGCTGTGGGCACGCTGGTGTGGTCCACCGTCATGTTTTTACCATTGAATTCATTTTCGGCCAATGCACGGCCTTCCGCGATTGCAACTGGTGTCAGGTTCATGCGGTTGGTAACATCGCCCACGGCGTAAACGCCTTTGATGCCGGTGTGGCTGTACTTGTTGACTTCAATTTCACCACTTGGTCCAGTGCGCAAGCCGATATTTTCAAGGCCCAGGCCTTGTGTATTCGGGCTGCGGCCCGTGGCATTCAACACGAAATCGAAGGCGTGGGTGCCAGCATTTGTTTCCAGTTCAAACCCACTGCCCTGTTGCCTGAGTGATTTGAAATCGGTGTTGGGAAACAACTTGATTCCCTGCAAGGCCATGGCTGTGACCAAGCGGCTTCGAATGCCTTCATCGAAACCGCGCAAGGGCAAATCACCACGATAAAACACAGAAACTTCAGAACCAAGGCCACGCAAAATGCAGGCGAATTCCAATGCGATGTAGCCCGCACCAATGACGCCGACTTTTTTTGGCAGAACCGAAAGATCGAGTAATTCATTCGATGTGGCGGCCTGTTCCAGCCCTTCAAACGCGCTGCGGTTGGGTGCTGCACCACTGGCAATCAGGATGCGCTGGGTAGAAACAATTCGATCGCCCACTTGCACTTCGGTGGCCGACTTGATGAACCCATGACCACGAATGGTCTCTACGCCGCTGCTCTCGAGCATGCGGGCGTAAATGCCCTCGAGGCGGTCGATTTCCTTGCCTTTGGCTTCCTGCCATTGGGCCATGGAAAAATCAGCCTGTGCTACTTGCCAGCCGGGCTGCAACCCTTCGCGCAAGGTTTGCCCGAATTGCGCGGCATACATCATGAGTTTTTTGGGCACGCAGCCACGGATTACACAGGTACCACCCAGGCGGCTGGACTCGATCAGTGCCACTTTGGCGCCATAGCTGGCCGCACGGCGTGCACTGGCTACTCCGCCGGATCCACCGCCGATGACGACGAGATCGTAAGGTGTGCTGGATGTGGTCATGTGTTACTCCTCGTGAATGCTGCTTGGGTAGGTCTTATTGTAACGCGCAGGTTTTCTTGAAGGCAAAGCAAGTGGAACAACGCTGCCGATTGGGCTTGAACCAGGCCGTTGATGAATCCCGTTCAGCCAACTTGGCAGTGGGTTTGACTGTTCCGCACTTCAAGAAAACCGCCCCGTTTGATTTTCAATTGCAGCGATCGGCCAACGGCCGACAACGAATTCGGCCATCTGTTTTGCCGAATTCGTTGAGCAAGAATGAACATCAAAAAGGAAGCAGCGGTTTTCAGTGCGGAATCGGGCAACCCCGTCGAGTTGGCAGCAACACCGGTTCACCCCAACCGCCACGCATGGTACTTGCCGAGCCACACCAGCAATTTCTGTGGCGCATGCGCGCGCTTCCATTCACCGGCTGCATATTTGTTCGCTTCTGCCAAGGTGGGGTAGGTGTGGATGGTGCCCAGAATTTTGTTCAAACCCAAACCATGTTTCATGGCCAGCACAAATTCTGCAAGCAAGTCACCTGCGTGCACACCGGCAATGGTTACACCCAGAATTTTGTCTTTGCCCGGTACGGTGAGCACTTTGACCACACCGTGTGCGTCGCTGTCGGCGATCGCGCGGTCCAGGTCGTCAATACCGTAGCGGGTGACTTCATACGCTATGCCTTGTTCTTTGGCGTCTTGCTCGTTCAAGCCAACGCGTGCCACCTCGGGGTCGGTGAATGTGGCCCAGGGAATGACCGAGTAATCGACCTTGAATTTTTTCAGGTGCCCGAACAAGGCATTCACCGAGGCATACCAGGCTTGGTGTGCCGCCACGTGCGTGAACTGGTAGGGCCCGGCCACGTCGCCAGCGGCGAAGATATTCGGGTACAGGGTTTCCAGATATTCGTTGGTGACCACCGTGCGGTTGGTTTCCACACCAATGTCTTCCAGACCATAGCCTTTCAGACGGGCTTTGCGGCCCACGGCACAAATGATGTCATCGAACTCTATTTCAACGTTGCTGCCCTGGTGTTCGGTGACCAGAATTTTTTGCTCGCCCCGGCGCTCGAACCGAACTGCTTTGTGCCCGGTCAAAATATTCACACCATCGGCGCGCATCGATTCCATGGCCATGGCTGAAATTTCAGGGTCTTCGCGAACCATGATTCGATCTGCCAGTTCAACCTGCGTGACCCGCGAACCCAATCGCGCGAAGGCCTGCGACAGTTCACAGCCTATGGGGCCACCACCCAGCACTACGAGGCGCTTGGGCAGTTCTTCGCGTTTGGCAAATTCATCCCACAAGGTGTCGCTGGTCAGGTAGCCACTGGTTTCAATTCCGGGCAAAGGCGGCACCACGGGTTCGGCACCTGCTGCAATCACAATGCTTCGGGTGGTCAGGCGGCTGGTTTCGCCGCTGTTGTGTTTCACTTCCACGGTCCACGGGTCGATAATTTTTGCATAGCCTTGAATGACATCAACACCCAAGCCTGTGTAACGCTCGACACTGTCGTGCGGTTCGATGGCTTTGATGATGCTGTGCACACGGGCCATGACCACTTTGAAACTGAAACCGGGTGTGGTGGCATGCAAGCCGTACTTTGCGGCGTGGCGCATTTGGTGGGCCAACTTGGCGCTTTTGATCAGGGCTTTGGAAGGCACGCAACCGAAGTTCAGGCAATCACCGCCCATTTTGTGGGCTTCAATCAAGGTTACTTTTGCTTTCACGGCAGAAGCAATGTACGAACTGACCAACCCGGCTGCACCTGCTCCAATCACAACCATGTTGCGGTCAAATTTCGCAGGTTTGTTCCATTGCGCATACACCTTGCGCGCCTTGATTTTGTCAGTCACTTTTTTGGCGATCAACGGAAAAATGCCCAGCAGGACAAAAGAAAGAATCAAACCGGGAGAAAGAATACCGCTCAAGCTGTCGATCTTGGCCAGTTCAGTACCCGCATTCACGTACACCACGGTGCCTGCAAACATGCCGAGCTGGCTAACCCAGAAGAATGTGAAGGCTTTCATGCTGGTCAACCCCATCAGCAGGTTGATCAGGAAAAACGGAAATACCGGCACCAGGCGCAAGGTGAACAGGTAAAACGCACCCTCTTTTTCAACACCCTCGTTGATTGCTTTCAGCCGATTGCCGAATTTGGCTTGTACGGAATCACGCAGCAGGTAACGCGCACCGACAAAGGCCAGCGTGGCACCAATGGTGGATGCAAACGAGACTAGAATCAAACCCTGCAGCAGCCCGAACAGGGCGCCTGCAGCCAGGGTCATGACAGCAGCCCCCGGAATTGAAAATGCAGTAACCAGCACGTAGGCGGCGAAGAAAACACCTGCAACCATGAATGGCGATTCGGCTTGAAATTCGCGAAACTTCCCCAGACTGCTTTTGAGGCTGTCGAGGGTAAGCAAACTGTGCAGGTCAAAGGCAAACACCGCTACAACGGCCGCCACGATGAGCAGCAGTATTATTTTTTTCATGTCAATTCCTTGGTTTTTCTACGCAGTGTGTTGCCAATAATGCATGGTCTTGGCAACTTGTACAGATGGTTTCGGCGAGTTGTACAAAAAAGTTACCTCGATCTGGAAAGATAGTCGGGTTAAGCTAAAGCAATCATGTTTCAAGACTTCGTTCACGATGAGCCATCGCATTGACTCCATATTCATCAGCCACGGGGCACCCACCTACGCGCTGGAACCCGGATTACCTGGCCAGGCGCTTGAGCAACTGGGGCAACAGTTGCTTGCGCAAAACACAAAGGCATTGATGGTGCTAAGCCCCCATTGGCGAAGCGCAAAACTGGCGGTGACCAGCCATGAAGCGCCGGTGATTGTGCACGACTTTTACGGTTTCCCAAAAGAACTGTATGAGCTGAAACCCGAGATTTGCGGTGCACCTGCCTTGGCGGCAGAGTTGACGACAAGCCTGGCAGAACATTTGACCATTGAGCTTCACCCCCAGCAAGGTTTTGACCACGGTGCGTGGGTGCCTTACGTTCATCTGTTTCCGAACGGGGGTCCACCCATGTTGCAACTGAGCATGCCAGTGGACTGGAGCGGGCAAAACGCCATGGACGTTGGCGCCGCTGTGGGCCGGTTTGCGCGCAAGCATGGCGCTGTGGTTATTGGCAGTGGCAGCCTGACGCACAACTTTGATGACATGGATTTGCGGGGTGACCAACGGGGCGAACCTGCACCCGCCTATGTCAGTGAATTCACCGGCTGGATTCAAAACCGCTTGCAGGCGGATGACCGCAATGCGATTGCCCAAGCCGAGTTCAATGCACCACACTTTGCACGCGCCCACCCGGACGATGACCACTACCTGCCATTGCCGTTTGCAATGGGCGCAGCATGGGCTGGCTCACAGGTGCAGGCTTTGCCTGAAGATGTGCGCTACAACGCATTGTCGATGCAAAGTTTTGCATTCATCAGCGGTTGATCACGACAGCCGGGTGAGGTCGCAGTTGATGGTTTCGGGCAGTACGCCATCTTGCAGGGCTTTTTTAAGCGACTCCACACCGCGATTCCACAACGGTACTTGCAATGGTTGACCCTGCACCGTCGGCACAGTAACCGCTGCATCTGCAGATCCGTCAAACTGATTCAAGGCACGCACCAGATCAAGGTGGCGAACCCACACCCATTGGCTGCGCTCAATGTCGACGCATTGGCGTGTTTGGGCAATGACATCCACCGGTTTGAATGACACTTCGGTGGTGTACAGGTGAAACGGTACGCCGGGGGAAATGGATGGGCCTTTCAATTCGCCAGCCTGCAGTTCTTCAGCGGTGTAAGCGCAGTTTGATTCTTCGGTAAATTCCCGAATGGCGGTTTGCTCGGGGGTTTCCCCTTGCTTAGCACCTCCGCCCAGCGTGGCCCACGCACGCCGGGAGGGATGCGGGTCAAATGCCATCAAATGCAAGGCTTCACCGGCCACGCAACTGTAGGCAATTAAACCCGCCGGGGGCGCGCCAGGCGAGGAGCAGGCAGCAAGCGCAAACACAAGAAACCCGATGTAAGACAAACGCATGTTCATGCCTCAGAAACCAAATGAACCGCGCAGGTACGAAAACCGGACAACACGTCTTGCCGGTCTGGCTGGAAGTAGTTGCGGTATTTGGGATGTACCATTTCTGCGGATGTTGCCCAGCTTGCGCCTTTTAACACTTTTCGGTCGTGAAACCAGGGCTTGGAATAATCCACATAAGGGTGCATTTCAAACCCGTCAAAGGGCAGGAAAGTGTTGGCCGTCCATTCCCACACCTGCCCCCATTGCATGGCGGCCTGTGTGTGTGCGGCGTATTCCCATTCCGCTTCCGTGGGCAGCCTGCGTTGCGCCCATTCACAGTAAGCCTGTGCATCCAGCCAACTGATGTTTTCTGCAGGTGCATTCAGGTTCAAGGGCCGTTGCTGGCCATAACTTTGATCAATCCAATCGCCGTTATTGAACGCAAGAAAAGGCGGTGTGGCATGTTGGGTTTTCTGGGCAAACTGCAGAAACTGCGCCCAGGACACCGGGCGGGAGTCCATTTCAAAAGCATCGATCTGCACGGCGAATGCTGGCACCTCGTTGTCGAAGGCAAAACCATCGCCCTGCCAGCCAAGGGTCCACTGTGTGGCGGGCAGTTTCAATGGCTGCAATTCGCCACAAGCTTGCACGCCAGGGCGCTGTGCGTGGTGTTGGCTTAGAGGAATATCCAACAGCCTGGCCATGAAGACGGCGGCCTCATTGTGCATTTGTTCGTGCAACACACACAGCCGGAAAAAATACAAACACTGGTCCGCTTTTTCGGGTTGCCGGCAACACAGTGCATCTGCCTGTTCAAGCAGTTGCAGTGTGTCTTTTAATGTGGCCGCCAGGTATTCGCGTGTGCCGTGTAAATTCGGCAGGCCAATTTCCCAGCGCGTGTCGTGTGCAATGGTGCTTGAGTTCAGGCGGGCATCGGCGTTGGCCAGGCGGGACTCCAGTTTCGGTGCATGGTGGCTGCACTGCACACCCAAGGCCCAATCCGGGTTGCGAGCCAACCACCAGTCCTGAAACCAGGCCACATGACACAACTCCCACAGCGGTGGGTTCAGTTCAGGGCGGCGCGGTACCTTGCATTCTTCGCCGAGTGCGGCCACGTAATCGGCCAGCAAACCCAAGGTACGTTCGCGCGTGCGCAGCAATGCATCGCGCAGAAATGCGGCGTTCGATGTTCGGGCAAGTTGGGCGGGGTTGGTGCGGCTGTTCACGGGGGTTACCGGGATTCATTGTACGAGTGGGTTTAGTGTACGACAGGTTTCACACCTGTTTGGGTTGATTTTTTTGATTTTAAACTGGTATGATCAGTTTACCAGTTTAAAAATGTCCTCCAAAATATGAGCTTTATTCAAAAAACATCAATCTCTGAACAAGTCTACGTGCAGCTTCGAGACCGCATACTTAAAAAGGTATTACCAGTCGGGGCTGAACTTCCGTCGGAACGGGAGTTGTCTGAAACGCTGGGCGTAAACCGGGGCGCCGTGCGAGAGGCCCTTAAGCGTTTGCAGCAGGCACGCCTGGTTCGGGTGCGACATGGTGGCGCAACACAGGTGGCAAACTTTGAAACCGAGGGCGGGCTGGAATTGCTGCCTAGCCTTGTTGTGAATGAACAAGGCCAAGTGAACCTGACAGTAGCGCGCGGCATCGTGATATTGCGCAAGGCACTGGCTCCCCTTGTGGCGGGGCAGGCGGCACTTCATGGCGGCAAAACGCTTGCTGAGAAATTACACCCCATCGTGGCGCAAATGCAAGCCACCAGCGAGCTGCCCACACTTCAGCAACTGGCCTTTGATTATTGGGCATTGGTGGTACAAGGCAGCGGCAACGTGGTGTTCAAACTGGCCTTCAATTCAATGAACAAAACCTATCTGGCCGCCTGGGGCGCGCTAACACTGGTGATGCAGGATGAATTTCGCGACACCGACACACTTGCGCAACTTGCAGATGCCATTGAGGCTGGTGAATATCAACGCTGCGAGGCGCTGGCACAGCAACATGTTGAGCTGGGAAGCCGCGCTTTAAATGCAGCACTGGGTCAGTTGTAAAACCACAAACACAACAACGGAGACGCACCATGTTGGGAATTCCATTGGGCCTTGTAACCGCCAATGCGGTGGAATGGGGCATGCACAAATATGTATTGCACGGAATGGGCAAAAAACGGGGTACTTTTTGGGCCTTTCATTTTCATGAACACCACCGGGAGGTTCGCGAGCATGGCTACCGCGACCCGAATTACGAACGTTTCCCGCTAGGCCTTCATGCGCAAGGCAAAGAGGCATGGGCCTTGATTGCCGGTGCATTGGCGGTTGCCCCGCTGTTTCCACTGGCACCATTTTTTGTAGGCACGCTGTGGTATTGCAGCTTGAACTATTACAGGGTGCACAAAAAAAGCCACATGAATCCGGCTTGGGGGGAACAACGTGTGCCCTGGCATTACGACCACCACATGGGCAACAACCCCGGTGCCAATTGGTGTGTAACACGCCCATGGTTTGACTACATCATGGGCACACGCGTGTTCACCGAAGGTGGCGTGCGCGAAACCAATGTACTGGGATTGAAACGAATACCCCACTGGCTGGAACGAAAACTTCCCAAGCCCGATGCACGGCGCACAGCATAAGCCTGTGACATAATCGGTTCACCACAAAAAGGAGAACTGAATGGGCTTGTTGATATTGACAGCGGGGCTGATGCTATTTTTGGGCATGCACGCGGTACGCATTCCAAATGATCAAAGACGTTCAGGCATGATGGCCCGGCTTGGCAAAAGCAAGTACCGCACCTTTTTCACGGTGGCATCGATTGTCGGTTTGGTGCTGATTGTGTACGGGTATGGTCAGGCGCGGCTGGATCCGGTGTTTGTGTGGAGCCCGCCTGCCGCCATGCGCCACATCGCGGCGCTGTTGATGTTGTTCTCCATGATTTTGCTTGCCGCCTGCTACGTGCCGATGAACCACATCAAGGCAAAGCTGCAACACCCCATGACCTTGTCGGTGAAAGTGTGGGCGTTGGCGCATTTGATCGCAAACGGCTCACTGGCCGACATTATCCTGTTCGGATCATTTTTGGTGTGGGCGGTGCTGCTGTTCAAAACAGCCCGCAGGCGTCCCATTCCCATGGGGTTTGCAGGAGATGGCCCAACCAAAGTAGGCACCTTGATGACGGTGGTGGTGGGCGTGTTGGGTTGGCTGATTTTCGCGGCCTGGTTGCATGTCCACCTGATTGGTGTCAGCCCCTTTGGCCGCTAATTCAGTTGCTGGCTGATTTACAGAAACCAGAAGCACGCTGCAGCCACCAGCGTGGGCCCCAAAGCACCTGCCAACAGGCCCCCGGCAGATACAGCTTCATCGGGAAACTGGCGTTTCAAAAGTGACAGCCCCGCCGGGTTGGGTGCATTGGCAATGACAGTCAAACCACCACCGGCCACGGCGCCCGCCACCAAGGCGTAGCGAAAACTTTCAGAAGTGCCTTCAATCAGCGAACCGAGGTAAGTAAGCGCTGCGTTGTCGGTAATCGCAGTCAGGGCCATGGCCGCAACAAACAGCACCCCATCGTCCAGGTCGCTAACCGCAGGTTGCAACCACCACTGCTGCATGCCACCCAACACCACCAAACCTGCGAGGAAGAACGCCACCAGCAGACCTTCCTTCAACAACAAACGCGACTGGAAAGTGCTGTATGCGGCAGTGAAGCCAAGAAAGAAAAGGAAAATGCCCAGGAATACGGCGGGGTGATGCGCAGACAAAACCACTGCACCCAAAAAAGCCAGGTGAACTACCATGGCCCACCAAGGCACTGGGGCCAGGGGTTGGCCGTCTTCACCCAGAGCCTCGGGCGTTTTTACTTCAGCCCCCAGGTTTTTGGCTGCGAAGAAAATAAACACAGTGGCGTTGATGAACACACCGATTGCTGCTTTCCAGCCGAAATTGGCGGCCATGAAAGGGGTGTCCCAGTTCCAGGCACTGGCCACCATCAACACTGGCGGTGCTGCGAATGATGTCAACACACCACCGATTGAAATGTTCACAAACAGTACGCCCAAGCCCCAGTAACGGATGAAGTTGGGCACTGATTTGGAAAAGAGCACATCACGCAGCAACAGTGCAGCCAGGGTCATGGCAGCAGGCTCGGTGATGAAGCTGCCCAACAATGGCACCAGAAAAAGGCCAAGCCATGTAAAGGCCACTCCCTTGTTCAGTGGCATCAGCTTGGCAAGCGCTTCCACCAACAAACGTGAGGCATCCAGCACAGGGCGGCTTGCGGCCACCACCATGATCACGAACACGAACAGGGGTTCGGTGTAATGGCGGGTGTCCACGTATTCCACTGCGGAATCCAGATTGACCGCGAAGGCCATGGCCACCACCAGAAACAAAGCCCAGATGCCGAAGACGGCCTCTACTTCGCCAAGCAAGTGAAACAAGCCACTGTGGTGTTTGCTGTGGTGGGCCAGGTGTTCAAAGTAGCTGGCAGAAAAAGTGTGAACAAGCGCGCCGGCAAATAGAAAGGCGGCAATCCATTGAATTGTGGTTGCTGTCATGTCGGTGGTCTTTTTGTGTTGTTGAAAGAAAACTGCGAGAGGATCTATAGAGGGAGCCTATCACAGACTTAAAGTTCCCCGGCTTCACAACAAAAAAGGCGTACTGCGGGAAACGCGTGGCGTGGGCCTATCGCCCCACAGGCTTCTTGGCCAATTTGCGTTGCAGGGTTCGCCGGTGCATGTTCAAGGCACGCGCCGTGGCTGACACATTGCCGCCGTGTTCATTGAACACGCGCTGAATGTGTTCCCACTCCAGACGCGACACGGACATGGTTTGAAATTCAGCGGATTCTGTCACTTCCACATTTGAATCGAGCACATCTTCATCAAGCGCGCGCAATATGGTTGTGCTGTCAGCAGGCTTGGCCAAATAATTGTCAGCACCCAGCTTGATGGCCTGCACCGTGGTGGCAATGCTTGCATAGCCGGTGAGTACCAACAAGTTGGCTTGGGGTTGCAGCTTGCGCAGCTGAGTGATCAGTTGCAAGCCTGACTGTTCGCCCAAATTCAGATCGAGCGTAATGTCGGTGAACTGTTGCTGGCTTGCGGCCAAAAGAGTTTGCTCTTTATTCAGCGCCACGCGGGTTTCAATTTGCTTGAGCTCAAACGAGCGGGCCAGCGTGGTTGCAAATATTTCATCGTCATCAACAATCAGGATGAATCGGCTCACAGGGGCAGCACCGGCAAACTCAAACTGGCGCAAACACCCGGGTTCAGATTGCGTAGGCTTAGTTTTCCACCCTCACGCTCAAGCAGGTTGGCCAATAAAAACAGGCCCATGCCTTGCCCGTTGGCTTGAAACAATTGCTGTCCAATTTTGGGAAGCAATTCTGCATCAATGCCGCCACCAGCGTCGTTGACAAAAAGGGTCAAACTTTCGTGGTCGCATTGCATGCCGACCTGAAGGGGCTCGCTCACCGAAGCGCGCTGCTGACTTTGCGCAGCATTGTCCAGCAAGGTAATCAAACCCAGCTCAAGCAATTCCTTGCGTACTTTGAATTCGCCTGCAATGGAAGCAATGCTGGGCAAAAGGCGCACTTCATGTTGCGGGTTGCGGGTTCGCCAAACCGACAAGGTGGCTTGCAGCCACTCACTGGGCTTGATCAGCTGTGCATCGGCATTGTGGCGCGGGTCAACATCAATTTGCGTACGCAGTTGGGCAAGTGTCTCGGTGATCGATTTCACCTGCGCACTCAGAATATTCATTTCCCGCAAATTCGCCTGCATGGTCGGGTCGTTTTTCCAGTCTGCAACAATGGTGGCGATTGTAGAAACAGGCGTGCCCAACTGGTGTGCGATAGAGGCGGCCTGATTGCCCAGCGCCGCCAAACGGGATTCGCTGGCCAACCTTTGCTGTGCGCGGCCCAAGGCCAGGTCGCGATTTCGAATCGAAGAACTTAAACGCGCAACGAACCCCACCAAAATCAACACGCTGACCAAGAAATTCAACCACATGCCCACCAGGTGAAAATGCACACCATCGTCTGGATTGGCCAACACCAAGGGTATGTAATTGCCCATTAACACGGTGTAGGCCACCACGCTGAACAGGGCCAGAAACGCAACTTGCCCCCAAGGCAACAAGGCTGCAGCCAGGCCCAGCAGGGGCAGGTAAAGCGACACAAAAGGATTGGTGACACCGCCCGTGAAATAAAGCACAAAACTGAAGGCAGCCAGGTCGGCAAACAACTGGGCGGCCACCTCAAAGCTGCCCACCGAATTGCCTTGCCGCAGGCGAACCAGGGTGATCGCATTGAGTAAAACCAACGCGCCCAAAATAACAGTCAATACAGGCCAAGGCAGGCTGACTTTCAACAACAGCCCCACAACAGCAATCAACATCACCTGTGCCGCAAGCGCAAGCGTTCGCATCCACATCACGGTCACCATTTGCTGGCGGCGAACCGAGGGGTCGCTTTGATCCATCAATTCTTCGGTCCAAAGGCGCATCAAGGGCTGATGTTCGGGGAATGTGCTTGTTCTCATGTTCACATTCTAAGTGGCTTCTCGATTGATTGCCTCGAAATTGTGGCGCTTGCACACCGGCTGCGACAATATGCCGCATTCTCGCAGGCTTGGGCTTGACGTATAAACCGGGCTGGTCTACCTTGCCCGGAATACACAATGCTGCGTCGGCCGGTACAAATTCGCAGCGTGATTTTCTGATTACCCGCGTGGCCAACAAAACCACCTGGATTTCCCCTGCGGGTGTTGAATACAGCGCGGGTGTGATTGTGAATGCGAATGGGGCGGATTCAGCGCAGTTTGCGCCGGGTGAAGGCAGAAGCGTGTATGCAGGCCTGGAAGTGAAGTGGTGAGTGTTCAGCAATCACCGGTAGCTGACCCACCACGCACTTTCGTCACCATGTCGATAAAGGCCCTCAACTTCAACTGCGCTTGCGTGCGCGCCGGGAAGTACAAATACAAACCCGATGTTTTGGGGATGAATTCGCTGAGCACTGGCACCAGGCTGCCTTCTGCCAACTCGCGCTCCACCTCGTATTGCGCCACGTAGGCCAGACCCAAACCCTGACGTGCAAAGTTGATCAGAATGTCGCGGTTATTCACCACCACAGGGCTTGGCAGGTCTACGAAAAACTGGCGCTTGCTGCGCACAAACTCCCAACGGTGAAAAGTGCCACTGGTCACAAAGCGATACATGATTGCATCGTGTTGCTGCAAGTCTTCCGGTTTTGTTGGCTTGCCACTTCGCTTGAAATATTCCGGGCTGCCCACCACATGAAAAGCCAAATCGGGAGTCAGCCGCACGCCCACCATGTCTTTGTCCACCGACTCGCCCAAGCGAATACCCGCATCGTAGCGACCTTCCAGCAAATCGGTCAGGCCTTCATCAATTGTGATGTCCAGTTTCACATCGGGGTACTTCTGGCGAAACTCGGCAATGATGGGCTCGACCAGATAGGTGCAGGCAGATCGTTTCATGTTCAATCGAAGGGTGCCGATGGGCTTGTCGCGAAACTGGCCCAAAGCGGCAATGGCCTCATCAATTTCCTGTGTGGCCGGGTGCAGGCGCGAGAACAGCGCCTGCCCTGCTTCAGTCAGCGCCACCTTGCGGGTGGTGCGCTGAAACAGCACCACGCCATGGCGTTCTTCCAGTACCCGAATCGCCTTGCTCACCGCCGTGGGCGTAATGCCCAACTGCGCGGCAGCCAAGGTAAAGCTTTTGTGTTCGGCCACGGTGAGAAACACCGGAATGCCGTCGAGCAGGTCTTTGTCGAGCACCATAAACAACCTTTATTGTGAACCATACGTTGATAACCAATACACCATATCCGCCTTTATCTTGATAATCAAGGGGTCTACACTGTAGAAATCGGTGCACTGCAACATTTTTTAGAATACCGGAGGTGATGAATGGTTGATTTTGTATTGAACGGCAAAGCCGTGAGTGTGGATGTGGATGGCGATACGCCCCTGCTGTGGGTACTGCGTGACGACCTTGACATGACAGGTACCAAATTCGGCTGCGGCATGGGCCTGTGCGGCGCCTGCACAGCGCATGTGGACGGTGAACCTGTGCGCTCCTGTTCCACACCCGTTTCAAGTGTGGCCGGCAAAAAAGTCAGCACCATTGAAGCCATGCAAAACGACAAAGTGGGCACCGCCGTGCAAGCCGCCTGGCAAAAGCTCGACGTGGTGCAGTGTGGTTACTGCCAGTCGGGGCAAATTATGTCGGCCACGGCCTTGCTGGCCAGCAACCCCAAACCCACTGACGATGACATTGACGCCGCCATGGCAGGCAACGTGTGCCGTTGCGCCACCTACGTGCGCATTCGCGCGGCGATTCACGAAGCCGCCAAAACTTTGGCTTAAGGAGGAACATTCATGAGCATTGTTACCAACGTTTCTCGCCGCGATTTTCTGAAAGCAGGCGCTGGCCTTACCTTGGCAGTCAGCATTCCCACCGTGTTTGCCAACAACAAACTGAAAGCGGGTGGCCCAGGCCAGGCTGGCAGTGCTGTTGAAGCGGGCAACTTCGCCCCGAATGCCTTTGTAACCATTGGCAGCGACAACACCGTCACCGTTATTTCCAAACACCTTGAAATGGGCCAAGGTGTGTACACCGGCCTTGCCACCTTGGTGGCCGAGGAACTGGATGCTGATTGGTCTACCGTGAAAGTGGAAGGCGCAGGCGCCAGCACCAAACACTACAACAACCTGTTCTGGGGTGCGCAAGGCACCGGTGGCAGCACAGCGATTGCCAATTCATTCGAGCAAATGCGCACGGCAGGTGCCACAGCCCGCGCCATGTTGGTGAACGCAGCGGCGGCACAATGGAAAGTGCCTGCCAACGAAATTACAGTGGCCAACAGTGTTGTTTCACATGCCAACACCAGTCGCAAGGCCACGTTTGGAGAATTGGCCGAAGCCGCCAGCACGCAAGCCGTGCCGGGCGAGGTGAGTTTGAAAGACCCTAAGGATTTCAAGCTGATCGGCAAAACCGCGCCCCGCAAAGACAGCGCAGCAAAAACCAACGGCACTGCAATTTTTACGCAAGACATGAAGCTGCCCGGCATGTTGGTGGCTGTTGTTGCACACCCGCCAAAATTTGGCGGCACCGTGAAAAAGGTAGACGACAAAGCCGCACGCGCCATCAAGGGCGTGTCGGATGTGGTGAGCATTCCCAGTGGCGTGGCCGTGTTGGCCACGAATTATTGGACTGCGAAAAAAGGCCGCGATGCGCTGAATATTGAATGGGACTTGTCCAAAGCGTACAAGGGCAGCAGCGAACAAATTACTGCTGACTACACCAAACTGCTGGGCAAACGCGGTGCAGTTGCGCGGGAAGATGGCGACACCGAGGGCCAATTTACACGCAGCAAACAGCTTGTTGAATCGGACTTTCACTTCCCCTTTCTTGCACATGCGTCCATGGAGCCTTTGAACTGCCTGATTAAACTGGACAGGGACAGCGCCGAGGTGTGGAACGGCGAACAAATGCAAACCGCTGACCAAGCCGCAGTGGCTGGGGTGCTGGGCCTGGATCCCGAGAAAGTAAAGCTGAACATGCTGTATGCCGGTGGCAGTTTTGGCCGCCGCGCCAACCCGCAAGCAGATTACCTGGTTGAAACTGCGCACATTGTGAAAGCGATCAAAGGCAAAGCACCGGTAAAACTGGTGTGGAGCCGGGAAGACGACATGAAGGGCGGCTACTACCGCCCTGTGTACGCCCACCGCTTGCGTGCAGCCTTGGGTAAAAACGGTTTGCCTGTGGCTTGGGAAAACCGCATTGTGGGCCAGTCAATCGCCAAGGGCTCACCCTTCGAGGCCGGCATGGTGAAAGACGGCGTGGATGTCACCTCAGTGGAAGGATCGTCCAACCTGCCCTATCAAATTCCCAACATGCTGGTGGATTTACACACCACGAACGAGCAAGTTCGCGTGCCCATTCAGTGGTGGCGTGCGGTGGGTTCCACCCACACAGCCTATGCCACCGAAGTGTTTGTGGATGAACTGGCAGTGCACGCCAAACAAGACCCGGTTAAATATCGTGAAGCCTTGTTGAGCAAACACCCCCGCCATGCGGGCGTGCTGAAACTGGTGGCTGACAAAGCAGGCTGGGGCAAACCGCTGGCGCCTGCAGGCGACGATGCCAAACGCGGCCGTGGCATTGCGGTGCATGAATCGTTCAACAGCTTTGTGGCCCAAGTGGTTGAAGTGACCGTTCAAAAAGACAACAGTTTCAAAGTAGACCGCGTGGTGTGCGCTGTAGATTGCGGCGTGGTGGTGAACCCCGATGTGGTGAAAGCGCAGATGGAAGGCGGCATTGGCTTTGCATTGGCTGCGGCACTGACCGGCGAAATTACCTTGAAAGACGGCGAAGTACAGCAGTCGAATTACCACGATTACACCGTGCTGCGCATCAACGAAATGCCCAAGGTTGAAGTGCACATGGTTCAGTCTGGCGAAAAGCCAACCGGCGTGGGCGAACCAGGCGTGCCACCTTTGGCACCCGCACTGGCCAACGCCCTGTTCAACGCCACTGGCAAACGCATTCGCAAACTGCCGATTGGTGAACAGCTGAAAGCGTAAAGGAGTAGCAACATGGAAAGTCTTGATCTTGAAGTGTTGCAGCGCGCGCACCGATGGCTGGAAAACGGCCACCGCGTGATGCTGGCCACGGTGGTGCGCACATGGGGTTCTTCCCCAAGGCCACCCGGCTCACTGCTTGCGCTGCGCGACGATGGCCATGCCGTAGGCAGTGTGTCGGGTGGCTGTATTGAAGACGACTTGATTGACCGCATTCTGAACAAAGACGGCTTTCCGGCACAGCCCCAATTGGTAAGTTATGGCGTGGGTGCAGAACAAGCCCGCCGCTTTGGCCTGCCCTGTGGCGGCACCATGGAGCTTGTGCTTGAACCACTGGCCGCAGCCTGTGAATTGACCGAATTGTTGAAAGCTTTGAAAGCCGGCAAACTGGTACAGCGCAGCCTGAATCTGAAAACAGGCGAGCGCAAACTGGAGCCCACCCACCCCGAGCAAGGTTTGGTGTTTGATGGCACCACTTTGATCAGCGTGTTTGGTCCACGCTACCGTTTGTTGCTGATTGGTGCAGGCCAGTTAAGCCAGCAACTGGCACGCATGGCTGTGGCGCTCGACTTCGCAGTGACTGTGTGCGACCCACGCGAAGAATACGCCGATGAGTGGAATGAGCCCGGCACAATGTTGACACGTGACATGCCCGACGATGTAGTGATAGCCATGAAACCCGATGCACGCATGGCCGTGATAGCACTGACCCACGACCCCAAGCTGGATGACCTGGCCTTGATGGAGGCCCTGCAAAGCCCCGCCTTTTACGTGGCAGCGCTCGGTTCCCGCCGCAACAATGAGGCCCGCCGTGAGCGACTGCTGGAATTTGGCGTGAGTGAAGAACAAGCAGCAACGCTGCGTGGCCCAGCGGGTGTTTATATTGGCAGCCGCACACCTGCTGAAATTGCAGTGTCGATTGCAGCCGAACTGGTGGCCATGAAAAACGGCGTGGCAGGCGACAAAGTGTTGAATGTGGCACACGCCAAAGCCGCGCTTGAAGTGGCTGCCGACACACTAAGTGCCTGCGCAAAGTGAAAAGGCCCTTGCCATGATTCAGGGTATTTTGCTGGCTGCTGGCCTTGGGCAACGCTTTGACCCCAGCGGTGAGAAAGACAAACTGCTACAAGCTCGCCCTGATTCCGGCAAACCCGTGTTGTGGCACAGCGGGCGAGCGATGTTTGAAGCCTTGCCGGGAACGCTGGCAGTAATTCAAGGCCACCAGCCAAAGCGCGTGCATTGTCTGTTCGATGCAGGCTGCGAAGTGTTGATCAGCCCGGAGGCACAACATGGCATGGGCAGCGCGCTTGCGGCGGCTGTGCGGCATTGCCTGGAGAAAAAACCGGGCATCACAGGGTTTGTGATTTCGCTGGGCGACATGCCTTGGGTACCGGCTCAAGCCATTGCGCAGGTGCATGCTGCACTGGCTAAATCAAGCGCACAGGAATTGCGCGCAGTTGCCCCCTACTTCGATGGCAAACGTGGTCACCCCGTGGGGCTGACACGCGCATGGGCGGCTTCGCTGATTGCCTTGCAAGGCGATGTGGGTGCAAAGCATTTGCTGCGCGATGCGGAAATAATTGCGATTGACTGGCCCACGGCGGATGTGTTGCGAGACGTCGATGTACCGGAGGACCTAGCGTAGAATCAGTGTCTTCAGTCAAAGTATCGCCGCCGCACATGTTGAACTTCACCCGCCTTGCCACCGCCACCCTGCTTGCACTCGCCGTGTCAGGCTGCGCCATTGTCAGCGTGGGCTCGGTCAGCTCGGAAGACTACCTGTCAGCCCGCAGGGGCGATGTACTTACCACAGGCAACCTCAGCGCATCGGCACGCACCGCGCTGCAAGTGGTTGGAACTGACGAGGAAGGCTGCAACCGCGACATTGCAAGCTGCCGCAAAACACTGATGGCCAACATTGGCTTAAGCGACGAACAACGACTTTCAATGCTGTCCGAGCTGTGGCTACAAGAGGCCCTGCGACTTGAAGAAGCACAAAAACTGGAGCCCGCAAACGATGCGCTGAAAGCCGCTACCCTATCGGCGTACCTTGAAAGCGCAAAGCATGCCTACCTTTACCTGTTCTTCACCAGCCGCACGCCCGACCTTCGCGCCATGGAAGATCGCCAATCGCAGGTGCGCGATTACTACAACTTTTCCACACAGCAAGCCGTGGTTGGATTGTTCAACCGCTACCGTGATCAACTTGAAAAATCCGTATCCGAAGACAAAACCTACCTGCTCGATTTCGCCCCCTGGCAAGTCAGTGGCAGCACCGCAGGCATCAGCCTAAGCCACAAAGGGCAACTGCCCAATGAACTCGTTGCCGCATCATCGCTTACCTTCAAAGGCTTGCGCAACCAGTATCGCCGCGATGGTTTGGGTGCTGAACTGGTGGCTGTTTTTGCAGCCAGCGTGGTAAAACAGGAAGATGAAAACAAACCCTGGGGCGAAACACCATTTCCAGCGCTCACCGTGATGTTGCACTTTCCCGGCAACAGCATCGAATCTGTTCTGGCTGGCAATCGCGTTCAGCTGCAGGGTTTCGATCCACACAGAAACGCCAGTGTGGACGTGCGCGGAATTCGCGTGCCGCTTGCAGCGAATTTCACATCGGGCTACGGGCTGTGGTTGGCACGCTCGGGCTTCGCGCAAGAAAGTTTGTTGTCCTTGATTGGTCGCAGTGAAACACTGGACAAACCCCGCATTTATTTGATGCAACCTTTCGACCCCAACCGCCGCGTTATTCTGATGCTGCATGGCTTGGCCAGCAGCCCCGAAGCCTGGGTGAATGTGGCCAACGAGGTGTTGGGCGATGAAGAACTTCGCCAAAACTATCAAATTTGGCAAGTGTATTACCCCACCAATTTGCCACTGCCTTTCAACAACCGTGCCATTCGGGAAGCGGTCAATGCCACGTTAAAAAACTTCGACCCACAGGGCAACCACAGGGCCTCCAAAGAAATGGTCTTGATTGGCCACAGCATGGGTGGTGTGTTGGCGCGTTTGATGGTCTCGAATTCTGGTGACCAGTTGTGGGAATCGGTGCTGGAGCGCTACAACATTTCGCGACAGCGCGAAAAGAAGCTGCGCAACAAGATTGAACCGTATGTGATATTCGACGCCATGCTGCAACCCACACGCGCAATTTTCATTGCCGCACCGCACCGGGGAACACCGTATGCAGAGAATCGCTTCGCACGCTTTGTGTCTGGCCTTATTCGCTTGCCCGCCACAGTGCTTAGCCGCGTGACTGAAATTGGCCAGCTGTTGGTGAACCCGGATGAAGCCTCGAATGAACCTTTGGTAGGCTCCATCAACAGCATCAAAAACCTGAGCGACCAAGACCCGTTTGTGCGGGAATCGGCCAAGCTGCCGATTTCAAGCAAGGTGACCTACCACTCCATTATGGGCAACGACACACCGGGCATCATTCTGGAAGCCAGCAGCGACGGCGTAGTGCCCTATGCCAGCGCCCGGCTGGAAGGTGCGGCCTCCGAGTTGGTGGTGGACTCCTGGCACAGCGTGCAAGAAACACCCGAGGCCATTGTTGAAATTCGCCGTATTCTGCGAGAGCACTTGAACTCGCTTTAATGTGTGGCCGCCTTCACTGGCAACCAGCGGCCATCTTGCAGCACCACTTCATAGCGGGCCCAACGCTTGAAGGCCTCTACATTGCTCAAGCCTGTTTCATACAAACCAGCGCCAGCCACATTCTTGAAAATCACCTGCTGCCCAGCTTCGCCCTTGTAGGGCATGGTCAGCGACATGTCGAGCAACTCCCGCACACACCAGCGGTAACCCACTTGCCCATTGCTGTAAAACGAACCCACTGTCAGGTTTTGCGGGTGGGTGCTTTGCTCGTCGGCATGCTTGGTGGCGTACTCAAACAGTTCAGCCAGCACATCGGCACTTACGTCCACATATGAATCCATGCGGGCAATGGCCGCTGCGAAATCTTCGTGCGTCAGGCTGGCACCAGTTTCGGACAAAGCCTCTACCGGTTTTTTCTGCTTGCGCGCAAAATGATTGGGGTATCGCCGCCAGGAGAACAACGCATTGAAACTGACCGCCACAAACAAAATGGCCAGCGTATTCAACAACACCGGGTTGATCATGTACCAATAACCCAGGTTTGAAATCGACTCGCCACCCAGCACAGCGGTTAGCGCGGTGGCCCCGCCGGGTGGGTGAATACAGTTGGCCCAGTACATGACTGCCACCGACAAACCCACTGCCAGTGACGCCGCCAGAAATTGATCGGGCACATAGCGCGCGCAAGTTACACCAATGAGTGCCGACACAAAATGCCCACCCATCAACGCCCAAGGCTGCGACAAAGTGCCGTGTGGCACCGCGAACAACAACACCGCCGTGGCCCCCATGGACGCAACCACCAAAACTGCATCGGTGCCCTGCACCACAAAACTGGACACCCAACACACCATCAAAATGCCCAGAAAGGCACCCAACCCTGAAATCGCTTTCTCGCGGGGGCTGGTTGAATTGGACTCGAAGCCAAGAATGGACCGCGACACCGACAGGGCGCGCAAGGCACGGATGGACAGTTTCATCCGCATGATAATACGCCGGTACGCCCTGTTTCGGCACCAAGTTGGTGCAAAACCACGGCTTGAAAATAGCCCGGGGGACCTGCTTCCAGTCGTATACTGCCAGCTTGCCAACCCATGCCGTTCGCACTGTGCGCAATTCCACCATCGACCTGCTGAAAGTATTTGCATCGCAAATCATTGTGATTCACCACTTGCTGCTGTACACACCCATGTCACCTGTTCTGCAAGCAAAGTGGCCCGACTTGCTTGGTTTTATTGCCATTGAGGGCCGCTACGTGGTGCAAATTTTTCTGGTGATTGGCGGCTTTCTGACCGCGCAATCGCTGTTCAATATGCTGAAAAAAGGCCGGAAAGTAGCTGTATGGCCCCTATTCAAAAAACGCTTTCTGCGCCTGGCCAAACCGTTCTGGGTTGCCATTGCAGTTGCAGTGCTGCTGGGCTGGTTGGGCAGCAAAATTGCGGTTCATGATGAAATTGCTGATTTGCCCAGCGTTACGCAACTGCTGGCCCATGTTTTTTTGCTGCACGACATTGTGGAAGTGGAAGCCTTGTCGGCCGGGGTTTGGTACGTGGCCATTGACCTGCAACTGTATGCGGTGCTGGTGTTGCTGGGGTGGCTGAGTCAGCGATTGGGCCAACAATCGGATCGCTGGATCAAGCCCGCGCATGCCCTGTTGCTGCTGGCCTGCGCCATGGCAGTTGCATCGCTGCTGGTGTGGAACAGAAATGCCGAACACGACGAATGGGCCTGGTACTTTTTCGGGGCCTACGGCTTGGGCGTTTTGGCGCATTGGGCACAGCGCGAAGGCAAGGTAGTTTGGGGCAGCGTAATGATTTTGGGCGTGCTTGGCATTGCTTTGTCGATTGAATGGCGCGAAAGGCTGCTGCTAACAGGTGCAACTGCCTTGCTGTTGATAAACAGCGCGCGTATAGAGCGCTTTGTCGCCTTGATTGTTCAAGGCCCAGTGCGCTGGCTGGGCGATATTTCGTATTCCGTGTTTTTGATTCACTACGGCATTGCCGTGTTTGCAAGTTCGGTGGTAATTGCCTTGGGTTTGGCAGGGTTTGCAGAAATGCTGATGGCGTTTGTGCTGACCTGGGCATTGAGCGTTGCGGCGGGGTGGGTGTTGTATTGGGGGGTTGAGCGGGGGTGATTGAATAGAACAATTGGCGCTCTATTTTGAATATTCTTGATGAGGATACCTTTCGCGAAGGCGACTGAAGGGTGCGGAAGGGATAGCAAGGGTTTTCTTTTGCACTTTTTTACAAGTCGCCTGAAACAGGTTTACTTCGCGTCGAAACACTTAGACCGACTTCTGCGCCTTCAACATGGCCTGCTGCGCACGCCCAGCCATTTCCGTGCTGAACTGATTAAGAACCCAGTGCAAAGTTTGAGCTGTCATTGCAGCACCGTTCATGGGTGCACGCCCCATGAAATCAAGAATCGAATTCACAATGGTGAACACATCGTCGGCTAAAAGTTTGCTTGCGTTGGCCGCTTTCGCCAGCACTTCAGCCAGCAAATCAACCGCCGTAAATGCCATGCTCAGTGCGCCTTGCGTGGTTACCAAGGCGACATAGCCCATGTCGAGCAATACGCGCTTGGTCAACTTGCCGATCAAATCCAGCAACTGGGTGTTGAACATGCTGCCACCGCCAATTCGGGCAAAGTCTCTGGCCAGGTCGGCGTGGCTTTGCAAAACATTCGGCATGGGCGCGAAATCACTCCAACTGCTGCTGTGGGCCATTTTGGAATAGCCACTGTGCAGCAAATGCGCATCGATACCCACTTTCTGACCGTGCTGAACAATCAATTCCGAAGCGCCATTTGATGCATGGGCATAGGGAAACACCGGCACCATGGGCACTGGGTCGCACGGGTTGGCAATGCGCCGAATTTGGCCGGGCGCAATTTGCCGGGCCATGTCTTGCGCATAACTAACAATACCCACACGCGGCGCACCGATGGTGTACAGGCACACATTGAAGCCCGCATCGCGCAACATGCACGCATTCAAATTGGCCAAGGCACCGCCCAAGCTGTGCCCCATGCAGTGAATGGTACTTGGTCGCTTTGCGCCGCCTTGCGACACAAAATCCACCAACTGGCTTTGATAGCTTTTGAAGGTTTTCAGAAAGCCACGGTGAATCACATTGCCACGCGGGCCGATGCCATAACCAATGTTCGCATTGGTGCCAAGGTCGAACTTGTTGTGCGCAAAGTTGGTACCGCGTGTAACAAGCACCAGTTCATTGGCGCGGCTGCCTGTGCCGTGGGCGACGAAACCGAAACCGCTGAGCAGGTCGATGTTGAAGAGGCCGGATCTTCCGGCGAGGGTGCCGAAGCCACTTTCTTGAAGGGCTAGCTTCCGCCTTTTTGCTACCTGACTCAGTTCGTCTGAGGTAAACAGGGAGACCTGAGAAATACTCTCTTTTGGATTTGCGGTTTTTATCCTGCGGAAAACCATGTCTGCTTCATAAACAAAATCTGAAAGTGAATGAACATATTTGGGCTGTAGAAGTAAATTAGTCATATTTCAGATTCTTCCTTTCTTCTGATTCTTCTACTTCACAGTTAATAATTGGCAATCTACCGTTAAACATTTCTTGGTTTTTCAGATCACACTTAAGTCGAATCAAAGGAAGCCCAGTTTCAGCATTTGCCTTGTATGAATTTCTAGATGTTGCGTAGGCCATGTACTCACGTTCCTTTACTGGAACATAGACACGAATACTTACAGTGGGAACATGAAACAACTTTGCCAAGAATCCGAACTCCGCAGCACCGCGCACCTCAGGGAACTGGAATCGACCATCTTTGTTTGTAGTCGTTGTCTCGGTTCGAGGCTCGGCTTCCATATTCCAGTGCAAAGTGCGAATAACTTTCTGCCCCGCAACCGGTTTACCGTGGTCAAGTATTTGCCCCTCGACAGCCGAGGAAAGAATCAGGTTGTCTTGCCACACGGCCTGCGCTCCTTGGGAAAAGAAAAAGAATAAGAAAAAGCAGGAGAAGGAAATTGACCGGCAAAAAAATGATTGCATGCGGCTAGGGTGCTTTGTATGAATGGGAAGGGCTAGACTAACAGACCATGGCAAGCGGTCAAGAAGCGACCCAGTTGAGTAACCACAAATGATTAGATTGCTCCACCTTGCAACCAATGATTGGTAAAACATCCTCAAACATTTGTCGGTCTTTTAGATCGCAGCTCAAATTAGTCTTCTCAAAACCCGTTTCAACGGCTTGGCCATATGAATTTCTGCCGCTTGAAAACAGCGAGGTTGAGGACTGCCCTTCAATCAAATTCATATCAATCAACACGACTGGCACATGAAACAATTTGGCCAAAAATCCAAATTCAGCAGCACCCCTTACTTCGGGAAACTGAAAATGACCGTGCTCACTCGTAAAGGTAATTTCGGTGCGTGGCTCGGCGTCCATATTCCAAGAGAGCACTCGAACCACTTTTGCCCCGACTACTGGCTTCCCTTGATCAAGCAATTGACCGCTGAGTAGCAGAGGGGATTGAATGGTCAAAGAAGCCGCTGATTCGGTTCACTCGAAAGGGTTGGTGAATTGATCGACCCAAAAAGACTGCTACCTCATGCTGAAGAACATCGACATCTTTAACGTGAAATTCTCATCATGTTAAAAAAATGCGTTTTCTTTAACATGAGCCGAGTCGGTTAAGTACCAAGTTCACCCAGAACTTCCGGGTGAGTAACTGCAACTTTGAGCAGGGTTTTTGCCGCGCCTGTTGCTATTTGGTATTCCTGAAAGTATCCCTTTGGCGATATTTTTGCATTGTATATTTATCCCTATAAGGATAATATATAATTCCTTATATCGCCCTGAGGGGATATTATTGTGGACAATTCCTACCGCTGGCTGCAGCTTCGTCAGACTGACAAGCAGCTGAAACCCGTACTTAAGAAAACCTTTCCCCCGCGGCCGCCCAACGGCTGGATACAGACCGTCCGGGAGGCCCTTGGTATGACTGCTGTGGCGCTTGCTCGACGCCTTGGTGTAAGAAACTCTACGGTGCACAAACTTGAGAAGAGCGAGGCCGACGACAGTATTACGCTAGCCTCTTTGCGCAAGGTTGCCGCCGCGTTGGATTGCGAGCTTCACTATGTCTTCGTGCCGAAAACATCCCTGGAGGTCAAGTTGAAGGGCCAAGCGAAGATCGTGGCTCGAAAGCAAATGCTCCCCGTGGCGCATACCATGTCGCTTGAGGACCAAGCCGTTGGCAGCAAGGCGCAGCAGATGCAGTTGGAGCTCATGGCGAAAGAGCTGCTCGACGGCAACTGGCGCGAGTTGTGGTGATGGAACTCACGTATCAGCCCGGGCAGACCCCGCTCGATCCGGATGAAAAAGAGGGCCTGAAGCCCAAGCACATTTCGACGCAGAGCGAGCTCAATGAATGGGAGCAGCTCAATATCATCAAGGGCGCCCGATGGGCTCAGCGCCAGCTCAAGCAGGACATCCTGGATGATGTGTTCCTGCGCAAGCTGCATAAGCGGATGTTCAGCGATACATGGACATGGGCCGGCACGTACCGCAAGAGCGACAAGAATATCGGCTGCGATTGGCGTCAGGTTTCTACGCGCGTCCGGAACTCACTGGAGAACACCAAGTATCAGGTCGAACACAATGCCATGCCCCCGGATGAGCTGGCGGCACGGTTTCATCACCAGCTTGTGCTTACCCACCCGTTTCCAAATGGCAATGGAAGGTGCTGTCGTTTGATCGCTGACCTTCCGCTCCAGAAGATGGGGTTGGAACCTTTTACATGGGGCAACGGTGGACATGCTTCCCTTGTGAGCCAGAGCGAAATGCGGGCCGAATATCTGGCCGCCCTACGAGCTGCCGACCAGAGCGACATCTCTCCACTTCTTGCCTTCGCACGCAAATAGCTCAATTCCTGCAACGGCGGCAGCATACATCTGCTATGTTAAACAGGGTTGGGTAAGGCGTCCAAAGGGGCGTTTATCTTCGTATTGTTGACTGAATTTACAGCAGACTGAATAAACGCAAAGGCCGGTATTTCGGCCGAAGCGGACGTTGGGACTGAATGATGAAACGACTGTATTATTGGCAAAAGCAGACTTCTAAACTTAGACGGTAGTCGATGATGACACTGACCTTCGGAATAGAGTTCCAGGCTCGCCATATGGTGGCGAATAACCAGGGTTTATTTTTCATCCTGTTCATGCAATGCTTGGCAAACATTTGAAATGGTTAAATTAATGAAATATATCGCGATGTTCGGATAAATGGATATCGCCGTTATTGTTCGATAAATCAAGTTAGCCACAATGGAGAGTACATGCTTAGTCAAAAAATTATTGCATTTCTTGTTGGCACTTTAATCACCTCGTCAACAATAGCAGCATCCGAGATTCCAATTCCACGCAGCGTTGCAGGTGATAAAGGGAAGTATTACCTTCTTGAAAAGAAAAAAAGCAGGGCTATTGTGCGCGCTTTGCATAAGCGCGTTGGTGTTGACAGCGTTGGCTATACGCTCACGGAAACCAATTGCAAAACTATGAAAATGCGAGAGTTGGGTTACAGCGAAGATTCGCCATCATCCATCAAAGAAAATCCAACTAAGTGGTTTGAGTTGGTTCCAGGCTCAAGCAAAAGTGACCTTGCAAATTTTATTTGTCGGTAGCGCATGGCTAACCCATCATTCAAGCGGGACGCCTAACGGCGCCCCTCAATTCAAACGTTATGTTCTCTAAATGAGGATTGCAAAATGGATCTTTGCATTGCGTGCGGTAAAGACTGCCAGGTTACGGAGTTTGACCCAAAAAATTGGTATCGCGTTGACTGCAGGACCTTTTGCACTTTCGAAATTCATCGGGTTGCAATCAAGAGAATTGAAGAGAACGAACACGAAAGGAACCGTTTCCTCCTACGTCTAGAGAGTGCGTGCAAGGGAAAACGTATCTTAAGGGTGTCTTACCAGCCTTCCGGTGAGAAGCCGACTCTAAAATTCTCATATGACCCAAGAACATAACTACGTGTTCGAGGCGGACGCGGTGAGACAACGGCGGCCTTCGGGTTCTGTTCGTGCCCCGCGCCGCTCAACACGGCGTTATGGCTCAAAGTTCGGCCGCTCCAACACGACCCAAGATGATTTTAAATATGGTCAACTTGGCAAAAATACATATCTATTTTTATTGACAACATACATGACTATTCATATCAAAAATGAATCCAAAGTCGCGGTCAGCTGTGCAAACTGCCAGGCTTCCTGCTGCCGCCTAGAGGTCATGATTCTCAGTGACACAGGTGTTCCAGAGGCCCATATTTCACGCGACAAATGGGGTGCAGAAACAATGTTGCGTTTAGATGATGGTTGGTGCTCTGCTATAAATCGCGAAACCTTCATGTGTTCGATTTATGAAAACCGGCCTTTGATTTGTCGTGAATTTGAATTGGGGGCATTTGAATGCATGAATGAAAGGGCTGCACAGGTGGTTTTTTAATCAGATTCTAGCCATAACAAATTACTCCAGCGAACATTTTTCCGTCGCTTGGTTTTGTGGTTGTCACCACAAAACAGCTCCTCCAAAAATGCCGCTGAGCACGGCGTTATACAAAGTCGGCTTGAGACCACTTTAAAGACTTTCGTAATCAAAAACCTTATGTCCGCTTAGGCCGCTAGCCGACACACTCGCAACAAACCTCACCCCCCATAAAACGTAAACACCAACAAACTCATACCGTCTGCATCAATTATTTGCACACGTATATCAGTCAGTCCCATTTCAGCGGCCAATGGTTCCAGGTGCTGCGTTGTGTACAAAGCGTCTAACTGAACTTCCTTTAACGCTGCCTTCACCTTTGCCACATCCACTGCGGGGAATAACAAGGCTGGCAATACATTGAAGGTTTTAGTCACGGTCTCGGCGTTGGGGTTAGGTCCAAGAAGAACAGTCAGCGTTGCACCGTAGTGCACGCAACTGAAAAGTTGCAGGTGAAAACCACCAATGCCTTTCAGGGCACCCATGTAACCAGTATTTCTCTCCAACTTCTCAAAGCCAATCACATGCCTCGATTTTTTAAACTGCTGCACATCAACGCCACTGTGTTCATATACGCAGTCGCTTCCGAAACCTGCCCAAGCAGGTGCTAGGGAAGTTGAAAGACACACAAAGAGCAAATACAAAGCAGCTTTCTTAATCATAATTTCTCGGGCTGTGGAATTTCCAGATGATAGGCGGGGTCTTTGGGTGGGCCAAGGTATTTTGCAACTCGTTTTTCGCCCTGTACTGCCGCCACAAACGGGCTGCGTAAGCTTGGGTCGATGCTGGAAGGGGCAATGTCGATCACATTCAACTTCATTGGATCAGCAACATGGTTTGAAATCTTTGTTGGATCAAGCGCAATAATCTTAGCCTGCATCATTGAAATAATGAACTGCTTGTGATGCTTTTTCGATTTGTACTTTGAGTACTCGTCAATCACTTGGTCACCATACTTGCTGTAAAGCAATTTTTGATGCTCTACCCCATAGCGCTCAATATTCTCATACATGATTCGGGCTTGATCCGCAGGGGTACGCGCAGTGCTGGTAATCAGAATCGACGGCACGCCTGCCTTTCGCATGATGTCTGTGAGCACCAACCTTGAGTACTCTGACACAAACTGCATGCTTTTTTCTGCGTTTAAAAATTGAATGATCGACAAAGCTCTTCTCGTGAGTTTTTCAAGAAGGTGAGCCTAGCAAAAATAAGAGAAGGGTGAGAAATGCAGATTTTTTCCTGTAGTTAAGGGTGAATATGACATTTAAATGGATATTGAATTGCTCCCCCACTCCTCTAGTCCAGATGGCTTTAAGCTTGGGCGGTGGCTTTTACTTTACCCCAAAGCAGGCATTCAGCAGATCATCGCAGAATGTCTCCTCCGGCCGAAAAAAGTCGCCAACCTTTCCCCAAAACTCCAATAATTGAACCCCCTCCACGCAAAAGTCACTAACTCAAAGCAGCGCATTCAACAATTATGCGTGTTGCGCAATACGCAACATTAAACTATGATCTTATCTTTCAAACACAAAGGACTCCGTAAGTTCTTTGAAATTGGCAGCGTTGCTGGCATTCAGGCAAACCATGCCAAACGCCTCCGCTTGCAACTAGCCGCCCTAGATACTGCGGAGACTATTGATGACATCGACATTCCAGGCTTTTCGCTTCATCCGCTCAAAGGTGAAATGCGTGGCCGTTGGGCGATATCAGTTAACGGCAACTGGCGCTTAACATTTGAGTTTCGTGAGGGCAATGCCCACGTCTTGGATTATGAGGATTATCACTAATGAGCATGCACAACCCACCCCACCCCGGTGAATTCATCACTGGTGTTTATCTTGAGCCGCATGAAATAAGTGGTCGAGAACTTGCAGAAAAGCTAGATGTAGCCCCTTCGACCCTTAGCCGCATTCTCAACGGTAGCAGTCGTATTACGCCTGAAATGGCGCTACGTCTTTCAAAGGCAATTGGCCGCTCGCCTGAAAGTTGGCTCGCCATGCAAGACGCTCACGATTTGTGGGTAGCGCGGAAAAATGTAGATCTACGCCGCGTAGGGAAGCTTCGCCTGGCAAATGCCTGAAGCCCCTACCGAATCATTACTTCTCCACAAACGCCCGCTCAATCACATAATCCCCACGCTCACCCTGCCTCGGGCTGATTTTCAAGCCACTGGCGTCCAGCAGTTTGCAGGTGTCTTCCAGCATGCTGGGGCTGCCGCAAATCATGGCGCGGTCGTGGGCTGCGTCGAGCAAAGGCAAGCCCAAATCTTCAAACAGCTTTCCGCTGTGCATCAGGTCTGTTAGCCGGCCACGGTTGCGGTAGGGTTCGCGGGTTACGGTGGGGTAGTACAGCAATCGGTCTTTCACCAACTCGCCAATGTATTCCTGCTTGGGCAGTTCTTCGCGAATGTAATCGGAATAGGCCAATTCGCTGACCGTGCGCACGCCGTGCACCAGCACTACTTTGTCGAATCGGTCGTAAGTATCGGGGTCGCGAATAATGCTCATGAAGGGTGCAAGGCCGGTGCCGGTGGCCAGCAAATACAGGTTGCGGCCGTCGTTCAGGTCGTCAATCACCAAGGTGCCCACGGGCTTTTGGCCCACTATCAATTGGTCGCCGGGCTTCAGGTGTTGCAGTCTGGAAGTCAGCGGGCCATCGGGCACTTTGATGCTTAAAAACTCCAGGTGTTCTTCATAGTTGGCGCTGGCAATGCTGTAAGCGCGCAGCAGTGGTTTGCCTTCAGCGTGCAAACCAATCATCACAAAGTGCCCGTTGTGAAAACGCAGGCCTTGGCTGCGGGTGGTTTTGAAGCTGAACAGCGATTCATTCCAGTGGTGTACTTCCAGCACGGTTTCAAATGCCAAATTGCTCATGATGCAACTCCAAGTTCGCGCAGGTAGGCCCAGGGGAAAATTCCACGTTCGTGGCCGTCTGCAAATTTAAAATTCAGGGCGTGTTCGCCCACTATTTCAATGCCGGTAATTGCACTGCCTTGCGCCACTGGCTGCCCTGCGCGCTGGGCGGCAACGCATTCGGCACACTTGCATTTTCTGCGCAACAGGCCATGCGGCAATTCACTGACCACGCCATCGGCCCATTCAATGCGCAGCAATTGCGAAGCACGTTGATCAGTTACCGCAACCGGTTGAATGGCGGCGGTGTTATTCACCATAGTCATCGCGTTGGTCATCGCAAAGTCTCCATGCCTTCTTCGCCCAAGTGCCAGCTTTGGCCCATGGTGGCGGGGTCAATTTCACCACCCATGGCGGCCAAACTTTCTTCGCGAATCAGGTTTTTCAGCTGGCGGTGCAAGGCTGTAAACACTGGCGACGTTGTCATGGCTGAAGTGCGCGGGCGTGGCAAATCGATGGGAATTTCTGCCTTTATTTTTCCGGGGCGGGCTGTCATCACATACACGCGGTCGGAAAGAAAAATGGCTTCTTCAATGTCGTGTGTAATAAACAGCACCGAGATTTTCCACTGCTGCCACATGTGGGTCAGAATTTCCTGCATCACCACGCGGGTTTGGGAATCGAGTGCGCCGAAGGGTTCGTCCATCAACAACACGCGGGGGCCGGTGGCCAGTGCGCGCACTATGCCCACGCGTTGTTTCATGCCGCCTGAAAGCTGGTCGGGGTAATGGTTCTCAAAGGGCAGCAAACCAGCCAAACCCAACAGGGTGCGGGCTTTGCCTTCGCGTTCATGGCGGGACATGCCTTGCAGTTTCAAACCGAATTCCACGTTCTCGCGCACCTTCAACCACGGAAAAAGCGAGTACTGTTGAAACACCACGCCGCGTTCGGCACTGGGGCCGTGAATGGCCTGGCCGTCCATGGTTACAACACCGTCGCTGGGTTTTAAAAAACCGGCCACAATGTTCAGCAGCGTGCTTTTGCCGCAACCGGATGGGCCGACTACAGACACAAATTCACCGGGCTGCACATTCAGGGAAACATCTTGCACGGCGGCAAAACGCGCGCCGTTTTGAATGAAGTTCACCTGTACGTTGCTCAGTTCAATACAACCTTCTGGCTTTTTTACGGTGCTGTTCATTTTCCACCTCCGGGCCCGGCAATGTGTTGCCAAGGCATGAGCAAACGGGCCAGCAGCACAATGCCGCCACTGCACAACAAACCCAGTACACCAATCACGATCATGCCCAGCACAATGTTGGGGTACTCGATCAGCGAATACGCTTCCCAGGTGAAGTAGCCCACACCAAACTGGCCTGAAATCATTTCCGCTGCAATCAGCGACACCCAGGCCACGCCCATGCCCACCGCCAAACCGGTGAACACATTGGGCAGTGCGGCGGGCAGTATTACCTTGGTCAGCATGGTGAATTCATTCGCGCCCAAACTTTTTGCGGCACGCAGCAACACCGGGTCAACGCCTTTCACACCGGCCATGGTGTTGATCAGGATTGGAAAGAATGCGCCAATGAAGGTGATGAAAATAATGCTGCTTTCAGTGGTGGGCCACAGCATGATTGAAATGGGCACCCAGGCAATGGCGGGGATTGGGCGCAACACTTCAAGCGCCGGAAACATCAAGCCCCGTATTGCCGTGAAGCGGCCACACAGCAAACCCAACGCAACGCCCAGCACCGTGGCCATGGCAAAGCCTTGCATAATGCGCACCACGCTTTTCCAGATATTGGTTTGGAAACGCTGGTTTTGCATCAGCTCGACCATGTTGGTGAACACTTCGCCCGGTGTGGGAATGTTGTTGAATCGAATGTAAAAGTCGAGCTTGTACAAGGTGGCCACATACCAGAAGGCCACCAGCGCGCCGATGGATAAAAAGGTCATCAACGCGGCCAGGCTGTGCTTTTTTGCGCTCATCAAAAACAATTCACGTGCAGGCAATTTTTCAGCCACCTCGGGCTTGGCCCGCACCGCCACACGCGGTGTGCTGGCGGGTGCATCCACGGCTTGCAAGGCGGGTTCTTTCGCCCCGGGGGCGAGGGTGCTGGCTTTTACCACCGGGGCATACTGCTTCGCAGCCGCAGGCATTTGAATTTCAAGAGGTCGGGACATGGCTTATTTCCCCACAACAGCAAGTGCAAGTGCATCGGCGTACAGGCCCACCTTGCCGCCATTCTTGGTGGCGTGGGCTTCTGCATCTTTTTTCAACAGGAAGGGTGCAATTTCCGGTACTTTTGCGCTTGCTTTCAGCGAGTAAAACGCTTTGTCAGCAAATACCTTTAACTTCATGCTTTGGTCGTACACATAAGCCACGCCAATTTTCTTGCCCTCGCCTTCGGCCTTCTTGATGGCGGCCAGTGTGCAGTTGGCAGACTGGTAGGCAGTGATTGCGCCACCTTCTACCCACACTTCACCAGCTTGCCGTGGCTCGCTGATTTTGCCGCCACACAGTGGGTCGGTGCCGGAAATTTCATAGTTGCTGGTGCTGGCTTTTTGCTTGGCGTAGTCCAGGCCCAGTTCCTTGAAGGCTTGCTTGACATAGGTTTCGTCCACCCAGGCATCGGCGTCGAATTCTTTCACTCGGCCCATGCGCTTCAGTACACCGTGGTCGTACTTCACGGTTTCAACCCACTTCGGTTTGATGGTGGGGTCCAAAGTGTGCACACCGCCTGGGCCTAAAAACATGTAGGCCACTTCTTTTTCAATGCGGGTCCACTCTTCAATTTTGGCGGCGGCCTGCACCGGGTTTTTACGCACCCAGTCGTTGGCTTCCATCAATGCCTTGATGTAGGCCACCACAAACTCGGGGTACTTCTTGGCGAAGTCTTCGCGCACCACCACACCGTGGAATGTGGGCACTTTGGTTTGCGCACCATCAAAAATTTTGCGGGCGAAACCACGGTAAGGCAGCAGTTCGGCAAACGGTACAAAGTCGGCGTGGCCGTCAATGCGTTTTTCTTGAAGGCTGGAAGTACCCACTTCCGGGCTTTGGCTTGAAAGTTCGAAGTCTTCCGCTGTCCAGCCACGGTCTTCAAGGGCTTTGAGCAACATACCATGTGCTGCCGACCCAAAAGGCACGGAGAGTTTTTTGCCTTTCAGGTCAGCCAGCTCATAGTAAGGGGAGTCTTTGTGCACCACCACGCCGTTGCCTGCGCCTTCGGCGTTGTAGGCGATCAGTGCAATCAGGCGGCTTTTGGTTTCATTGCCATTTTGAAACGTGGCGCCGTTCACCAGCAGCGGGTAGTCGCCCATCATGCCGATTTGCAGGGTGTTGGCCACCATGCCGTTGGTCACGGGTGGGCCGGAAGTAAAGTTTTGCCATTCCAGCTTGAATTGAATGTCTTTGAAACGTGGCACCTTGGCCAGGTGCTTTTCAATCAAACCGAGTTCTTTCAATACAACTCCACCGGTTACCGTGTTGGTGGTGGTGTTTTGTGTACCAATTCCGACTGTGACCACTTCGGCCAATGCTGGAAATGAAAGTGTGCAGGCCACCAGCGCGCTGGCTGCGCGAATGCCGATGAACCTGCGTGCCACGTTGCCCTGTGCTGCGATTCCTTTGAAGATTCCCGTGTTCATGTCAACAATCCTTTTCAATAGACTCGTTTCAAAATAGTTGTCAGGTGGACATTTTTTCGGGTTCAGGCCTTGTCTGTGCAGGCTTCTTCCAGGTACTGCTTTTTGTTCGGTACATCAACCCAGGCGTCGGCGTCTTCAAGCGGCTCTTTGGCGCTGTCGATCACCGGCCACTGCTGGGCCAACCGTGCATTGATTTCAATGAATTCCCGCTGGTCGGCGGGCACATTGTCTTCTTCATAAATTGCGCTGGCTGGGCATTCGGGAATGCACACACCGCAATCGATACAACCTTCCGGGTTGATCACAAGGAAGTTCGGCCCCTCATGAAAACAATCCACCGGGCACACCGACACGCAGTCGGTGTACTTGCATTTGATACAGGCTTGCGTGACCACGAATGTCATGGCAATTCCCCTTAGCTGTGTTTCAGCGTGATGTTGGTCAGTGCCAGCCGGGACAATTTGCGCACATCGGGGTCGTTGTCTTCCAGCGCTTTTTCAAGTGCGGGAATGGCCCGTTTGTCGCCAATTTCGCCCAAGGCAATGGCCGCTTCTTTTCTCAAATTGCTCACGGTGTCGGTCATGGCTTCCACCAGCGCGGGCAGCGCGGGCAAGGCCTTCATGACACCCAGGGCACGCGCGGCTTTCACGCGCACTTGCCAGTAATCGTCTTGCATGGCTTTCACCAATTCGTCGGTGGCTTGTGCCATGCCAAGCTTGCCGATGGTGGCTGCGGCTTCCTCACGCACCATCCACACGCTGTCGTTCAAGGCCCGCATCAGCGAAGGCAGCACGCTGACTTCATTCGTGTAACCCAATGCACCCACTGCAATGCGGCGCACTTCACCATCGGGGTCGTGTGCAGCCACTTCTGCCAGCTCGCCCACGGCTTCAGGGCGCTTTAAATAACCCAGCACACCCACCGCTTCGCGGCGCACTGCGGGGCTGGGGTCTTTCAACTGGCCCAGTGCAGGCGCATACGCTTCGGGCACGCGCAGGGCACGCACCGCTTGCAGTGCCAGCGCACGCACGGTGGGGTCGGCATGGGTTAGCAAGGGGATCAAGGGCGGGGCTGATTCCGATTCCTTCAGTTCTGCAAGCACCAGGCCAGCCGCTTCTTGCACCACTGGTGATTTGTCTAGCAGCATTTGTGCCAATGCGGTTACGGTGGTTTGGTCTTCGAAACCTTCCAGTGCGCGCACTGCTTCAAGGCGCACATTGGCGTCTGCATCTTGCAGGCAGGGCAGCAACAGCAGTTCAATGTCGTCTTCGTCGCTGTAGGGCAAGTCGATCACGGCCAGGCGGCGCACTTCGGCGTCGGGGCTGTTCAGCCGTTCCTGCAGGGTTGGAATTCCAATGTTCATGGGGGGTTCTCCTTTAGCGCAGCAAGAATGGAATGTCGACGTGCACCGCGCCTGTGGGGCAGTCTTTTTCACAGGGCAGGCAGTACCAGCATTCGTCAAATTTCATGAAGGCTTTGCCGGTGACGTGGTCAATCGCCAGCACGTCGAGCGGGCATACATCGACGCACACGGTGCAGCCTTTTTCGGCGATGCATTTTTCGGAATCCACCTTCACGGGGACTTGGGTAATTGTTGCGGCCATGGTCATGTTCAGTACCTCGTGTGTTGGTTGTTAAGATGAATCAAGCGGCTTCGCCAACCACGCGCAAGCGCTGGTAGGCATCCATTTCTTTTTCATCAATGGGCACAATGTAGGGCTCGATTTCCTTCTTTTTCATGGCCATGTGCCCCTGTGCGTTTTTGTACAGCAGGCTGTGGCAGAACCAGTTGGCGTCGTCCCGCTCGGGGTGGTCTACGCTGTAGTGGTAAAGGCCCCAGCGGCTTTCTGTGCGGAACAGGCTGGCGCGTGCGGCCATTTCTGCGCAGTCGATAATTGAATGGGTTTCCATGGCGCGCATCAGTTCATGCGGGTTGGTGGCCACCATGTGTGCGGCGTCTGCGCGCACTTCGTCCATGCGGCGCAAACCAATCTGGTATTTGCGCGTTACTTTCGGTGGTTGCAAGTAGTCGTTCACCAAGCGGCGTGTTTTGTATTCCACCTGGAATGGTGTGGGGCCTTCGGTGCGCAGCAGTGGTGCTTCAATGCGGTCGTGTTCAGCCTGTACCTGTGCGTCGTCGAGTTCATTCAGGGTGTTGGCAGCGCAGTAAGCCGCTGCATTCACACCGCAAATTTTTCCGTACACGAATGCACCCAGCATGTAGTTGTGCGGCACACTGGCGCAATCGCCAGCCGAGTACAAACCGGGTACGGTGGTTTCGCCCTGCGCGTTGATCCAGATGCCCGATGAACTGTGACCGCTGCAAAATCCGATTTCAGAAATGTGCATTTCGATCATTTCCTTGCGGTAATCGTTGCCACGGTTTTCGTGGAAACGACCCCGGCTTGGGCGCTCGTTGGTGTGCAGAATCACTTCAATTTCGCTGATGGTTTCTTCGGCCAGGTGGTCCAGCTTCAAGAACACAGGACCATTGCCGCTTTGCAGTTCGCGGTAAAACTCCATCATCATCTGGCCGCTCCAGTAATCGCAATCAATGAAGCGTTCACCAGCCGCGTTGGCCGTGTAGCCACCGAATGGGCCAGTGACGTATGCACATGCGGGGCCGTTGTAGTCTTTAATCAGCGGGTTGATCTGGTAGCACTCCAGGTTGGCCAGTGCCGCACCTGCGTGGTAGGCCATGGCATGGCCGTCGCCGCAGTTGGTGGGGTTCTCGTAGGTGCCCATCAAGTAACCCGAGGAAGGCAAGCCCATGCGGCCAGCAGCACCGGTGGCAATAATGGCAGCCTTGCAACGAATCACGTAAAAATCCGCTGTGCGGCAATCGAATCCCATTACACCGGTGATCTCGCCGTTCGCGCCCGTCAACAGGCGTGTGCACACCACGCGGTTGGTCACCTCGACCCGTGTGCGCTTTAACTGGCGGTACAACACGCGCTTCATGTTGTGGCCTTCGGGCATGGGCAACACGTAACTGCCCAAGTGGTGAACCTTGCGCACGGCGTAGTCGCCGGTTTCATCTTTCTCGAATTTCACGCCCCATTTGTCGAGCTCTTGAATCATGTCAAAGCTGTTAGCTGCGTAGGCCATTACGGCTTCCTGATCCACAATGCCGTCGTTGGCAATCGTGATTTCCTTCACATACTGTTCAGCCGTGGCGTGGCCGGGTATCACAGCGTTGTTCAGCCCGTCCATGCCCATGGAAATTGCGCCGCTGCGTTTCACGTTGGCTTTGTCCACCAGCAGCACGCGCAGCTTGGGGTTTTGTTCTTTGGCCTTGACCGCAGCCATGGGGCCGCCAGTGCCGCCACCAATCACCACCAGGTCGTATTCCAAGTCGATGCGTTTCATGTTCACACTCCTCAAGTTCGGTTGATGCGCAAGCGATACTGGAATGCATCGCCCCGGTAATACAGGTATTCAAAGTCAATGGGCGTGTCGCCCGCGTAAGTCATTCGTTCCATGCGCAGCAGTGGGCAACCTTCGTCCACACGCAGCTGGTGGGCCAGCGATTCATCGGCTGAAATGGCTTCAATTTGCAAATCGGCGTGGGTCAGGTTGTAGCCATGGTCGTTTTCAAGAATGGCGAAAATATCGCGCACGGCCAGGTCTTCCTGAAGCAGCTTTTCGCCAATATCGATCGGGAAATAACTCACATCCACCGAGATGGGTTCGCGGTTCAAGAAGCGCAGGCGTTGAATTTCAAACACTGGCTGGCCAGGCTTTACATGCAGGCGGTTGGCCACTTGCGCGGTGGCTTCAACGGGTTTGGCACTGAGCACACTTGAATAAGTTTCATAACCCGAAGAGGACATGGCTTCGCCAAAACCCTGCAAGCGCGACAAACTTTGGAAAGCCTTGGGCTTGGACACAAAACTGCCCTTGCCCATGACCTTGAAAATCAGCCCTTCTTTTTGAAGGTCGCCAAGTGCTTGGCGAATGGTGATTCGGCTAACACCGAACATGCGGATCATTTGGCTTTCGGAAGGCATTTGTGTGTGGGGTGCGTAGGTGCCATCGAGAATGCTTTTGCGCAGCTTTTCCCGCACCTGGGTGTACAAGGGCAAGGCCGACACATTGGCGTCGAAGGCTTGCTCTTCCACAATGTTGATCGCTGATTTTTCGTTCATTTTCATTGCCTGAATCAAACTTGTTATGACAGGTCATGATATGCATAGACCGTGCCAGCTTTTGTTGCACCGTAGCAGTGCTTTTTTTGCTGTTTTACCTATTTATTACGTGTACTTGCACAGGTTTGAATTTCCCGAACAACCCAAATTAATGCGCCGCAGCACCGCTTTGAATCACGTGCACCAAGACGAACCCGGCTGCCCACAAGTGAATGCACAGCACACTGCCCAACACCCAAACCTTCAAACCAGCGGCACGCAAATCAACCCAGCGCGTACCCACACCCAAGGCCGCCAAGCCGGTGGCCATCAGTAGTTGGGACAAATCTGTCAACGCGACTTCCAGCTGCACATTCAGTACACCCGTGGATTTCAAAATGACCGCCAACAGGAAGCCCCACAAAAACAAAGGGGGCCGCATTGAAACACGGGGAAGATTGGTATTGCCTTCATTGCGCTGGGCACGCAGCATGCTCCAGGCCAGCCACACCATGGCTGGGGCCAGCAGGGCCACACGCAACATTTTTTCAATCAGGGCAAAGGTAGGGGCTTGCCCACCCACCAAGGCCGCCCCAGCGATGACATGCCCCAATTCATGCACGCTTAAGCCCAACCACAGGCCCGTGAAATTGGCCTGCAAATTGAACAGCCACTGAAAACCGGGAATGGCGAACATGCTGAGGGTGCCAAACACCACTGCCGTGCCCAAGGCTGCAGATGTAGCCGCAGGCGGCGCACGCAGCACGGAATCAGCTGCGGCAATGGCTGCACCACCACAAATTGCACTGCCTGCACCAATGAGCAGAAAGCTGCTGGCCTGTAAACCCATGCGCTTGCCCAGCCAGGCCGCCAAGCCCAAAGTGCTGCCCACAATGAATATGGCCGAAAACACACCCGCCCAACCCACTGCCAGCAAGTCGGCAAAACCCAATTGAAAACCAAACAAGGCAATGCCTGTGCGCATGACATGGCGGCGTGCAAAGCCAAACCCAGCCAGCCCGTGCTGCGTCCACGCAGGTGCGGCATTGCCCAGGGCCATGCCCAAAAACATGGCCAATGGCAACAAACCCAGGCCCCAGCTTGCAAGACCCCCCTGCACTGCGCCCAGCCAGGCAAATGCGGCCAGCAGCATGCTGAGCAGCAAACCAAAGGGCAAAGCGGTGTTGGGGGCTTGAAGAACGCGCATGGTGATGAATTAAAAAAAGACACCTTATGGTGATGCTTTTTTTTGCATATCCATAGACAATGAAATTTCTGTATTCATAACTATGGGTTATGCATGAACCTGCACCTGCTTCGAATATTTGTTTGCGCTGTGGAGGTAAACAGCTTCACCAAAGCGGCAGACCAACTGGGCATTAGCCAACCGGCTGTGTCCAAGGCAGTGCGTGAACTGGAGTCGCAACTGGACACCTTGCTGCTTGAACGCCGGGGCAAATACTTCAAGCCCAACGAGGCTGGGCAGGTGTTGTTCGATTACGGCAAAAGCCTGTTCGCCATGGAACGCGAGGCCAGCGAAGTGCTGCGCGCCTTCAAGAACCTGGAACGCGGGCGACTGATTGTGGGTGCAAGCACCACAGTGGCCAGTTACTGGCTTGCGCCCTACTTGAAGAAGTTTTCAGACAAGCACCCCGGTGTGGATGTGCAAGTGGTGGGCGCAAACACTGAAAGCGTGGCCCAACTGCTGCTGGACTGCAAAGTGGATGTGGCGCTGGTAGAAGGTGCCGTGAACAATGAACGCATTGAAACCCGCTTGTGGCGCACCGAGGAAATGGTGGCCATTGCGCCCAGCTTCGAGAACGGCATTCGCAAACGGGAACTGGATCAACAGGTATGGATACTGCGCGAGCAAGGTTCAGGCAGCCGCAACGTGGCTGAACAATTGCTGCTGAACATGGGCATTCAAGCGCAGCGTACACTGGAAATGAACAGCAACGAAGCCATTATTCAAGCCGTGGCTGCGGGGTGTGGCGTGGGCATTGTGCCGAAGATTACTGCACGTGATCAGCTTGCCTTGCGGCGGGTGAAACGCTTTGCACTGGGTTCAGGAAAAATGGAACGCCCCTTGTTCAGGCTGCGCCTGCCGCACAGGCCACTCGCCAATGCAGCGCTGGCGTTTGAAGCGTTGTTGGGGACGAACGCGACTTAGCCACACCCTGTTAATTCGTTTTCCAGAAAATGTAGTCTGCCTGATAATCCACCTCGATTTTCTCCTCATCATTGTCAGAAGAACACTTGGCTTTTGGCGCAACACCACCTTTGGTGTTCACACGCTGCACGTAACTGACCGCAGTCAACACGCCCTGCCCGCCGGCCACATCGGCTTTCACCAACTGGAAAGGAATATTTTTCGCGCCGTTGGGTGACACGGCAACCTGTGAACCATTCACGAATGATTTGTCGTCTACGCTCCAGCGGGCAGGCGGGCCGGAATAAGTCCCTATTTCTTTGCCTTCACTGTCTTTCAACACCCCCTGTTCGCCCGCCACAATCCACTTATAGGTGGTCAGCGGTTCTTTTTCCTTGCGGCAGGCATAGGTAATGGTTCCTTTGGCCTGCGCCTCAAGCACCACAGAATTTCCGGCTGCCACTTGAATAAGCGCGGGCAAGCCTTTTTGCGCACGGTCGGATTGGGCGTGTGAAGGCGCAACCATCAATACCGCGGATAAAAGAAAGATGCTTTTTGCAGTGCTCATCCAGAAAAACTCCTTGTGCTTGGGGTGCTTGAATTCAAACGGGGTGTAACCCCCCTTTAACGCGTCCACCTTGAACCCAGCCGACATTGTAGGTGAAATGCCGGGTGCCCGCAGAGCCCGGAATTCATTCAAAAACAATTCATCATTTGGGGGGGTTTAGCAAAAATGGGGGTTGTGTGGCAGGGCGGTTACCCCGCAATATGCTCGATCGACCAATGAATTGTGCCAGTGAATTAAAAATGACAAATTCCCTTCGGTATTGGCAGCGCCGATACAAACTGATTGCCGTTTTGCTGGGTGTTTCCCCGTATCTGGCCTATTGGTTTCTGGAATTCAGTGCAGGGCCTTCGTTGCCTTCCGAAGTCTGGCAAAGTGTCGCGCTTGTGACAGCATTCTGGTCGCTCAATAATTTGTTGGTTCTGGTGTATTTCGAATACGGGAACAGAACGATCAAAGCATCGGTACTGCAACACGACAATGCCGAAAAAGCGCGCGAAATTGCGCAACGTGACCTTGAATCCTTGCTCAACGGTGTGCCCTACATGCTGGGTTATTGGGACAAAACACTGCACAACCGGTTTTCAAACAAAGCGTACGCCAACTGGTTTTCCGTTGAACCGAAAACCCTGCTGGACAAGCACATCAACGCGCTTCTTTCCCCGGAACGGCTTGAAACCGCAATGCCCCTGATCAACCAGGCATTGAATGGCGAGCATTGTGAATACCTGGTCAAATTAAAGAACAAAACGGAAGAGCGCCCCACACACATTCTTGTTCAGTACCTGCCCGACTTTACCGATGGCAAGGTCAGCGGATTTTATGCAATAGGGCAAGACATTTCTGAAAAATACCGGGCCGAGCAAAACCTGATATTAAGAACAAAACTGCTGGAACTGGCCAGCGAAATTGCCCATGTGGCCAGCATTGTTGTTGAACCCACGACCGGCGAAGTTCAACTGACGCCCGAAGCACAACGCCTGCTGCATTCTACCAATGAAACCTTTGCCGACCTGGGCGCATTCTGTCAGCGGTTCGTGTGCACAACACAGCAAGCCTTGGTTGAACATAGTCTTCGCCTGGCAGTGCAGCAGCAAAGCAGCTTGTCGATTGAATTTCAGACCAGTGACGGTGAAGTGTATTTCGGATGCTCCGGGGAGTCGGTGATCATTCAGGACAAGCCCTGTTACTTGATGTGCCTGATGGACATCACTGAGTCGACGCATGCAAAAACCCGATTGATCGAAGCCAAGGAAAGGGCCGATCAACTGACTGCCGCAAAAAGCCAGTTCGTGGCCACCATGAGCCACGAAATCCGGAACCCGCTGCACACCATTCTTGGCCTTTGCAATTTGCTGAATGACCAATGCGACACGGTAACCCAACAGGATTTGACTGAAAAACTGAAGCATTGCACGGAAGACCTGGTCGACCTGTTGACGAATTCACTGGACTCTTTCCGGCTGGACCGTGGCGAGCTGCATTTTGAGAACGATGAATTTGATTTGTGGTCACTGGTCTACAACCTGTCGAACCACCTGTACGGTGGGGCGAAGAACCACGACCTTGAATTGCGCATCGAACTAAAGGGCAACATCCACAGACACTGGATTGGGGACGCCTTCCGGATCAAGCAAATGGTGGGCAATTTGATCAGCAATGCCTGCAAGTTCACCGAAACAGGGCACATTCACCTGATCATTTCGCAGTTGTCTGAAAACCTGCTGCAGTTCACGGTGAACGACACCGGCCCCGGTATTCCAGAAGAAAGTGTAAAAAACCTGTTTGACCAACTGGCACAATCAACCCCGTCCACAGCCCGACTTTACGGTGGGTCTGGCCTGGGCTTGAATTTGGTGAAGTCGCTGGTTGAGCACATTGGCGGCACGATCAAGATTACGAGCAGCGAAGGCAGCGGTACTTCAGCCACACTTCATGTGCCGCTAAAGCCCAGCGAGAAAAAAGACACTGAAACACTGAAACTGATTAATGCACAAACAATTCAACTGGCTGTTTCCCACCCTTCATGCGACAAACATGCGCGGGAAATGCTTGAATGCATGGGCTGCAAACCTGTTGAGCACGGCGCTGCACTGCTGATTACAGACCGCACTGAGGCCGCACATGCGCACCTGGACGCGCACCCGGACCACAGGGCCTTGATATTGCCCGCGGCAGGTGGCCACTTGCAAACCTCTCCCCACCCCGATTGTTCAAACCGGATTTTCCTGGTGCAAGGCCCCTTGCAACCTGCCGTAATTGTGAAGTGGCTGCGGTCACTTCAAACCACTGCCAGTGGCAAGCCAAACCTGTCCACGCAAACTGAAGCGCCCACCGAGTTGGTGGTGCTGCTGGTTGAAGATGTGAAGATGACGCGAACGGTGATCAAAGCCCTGTTGAACAGAAGGGGCATCAAGTGTATCGAGGCAGAAAACGGCCAGAAGGCTGTGGAAATTATCCAGGCGCAAGGCGACACCATTGACTTTGTGTTGATGGACATCAACATGCCTGTATTAAACGGCATTGATGCCACCTTGCAAATTCGCAGTGACTACCGATACGGCAACCTGGTGGTTTATGCCTTGACGGGCGAAGATGAATCAACCACCACGCACAGCCGGGATTGGTCCGTGTTCGACAAGGTGCTCAGCAAGCCATTGAAAATGCCCACGCTTGAGGCCTTGCTGGACACACACCGCGCTACAAAAGCCCCCGAACCATATTCACAGCAATAACAAACAGCACCACTGCAAATACTTTTTTCAACAAATCGGCTGGCAGCACATGCGCGGCCTTGGCACCCAGGGGCGCAACCAGCACAGACGCCACCACCGTGAACAGCAAGGCAGGCAGGTAAACAAAGCCCAGGCTGCCCACGGGCAAGCCGGGTGCTGTCCAGCCGTTGAACACAAACCCGATGGTGCCGCCCACGGCAATTGGGAAACCCATGGCAGAAGCAGTGCCAATTGCTTTCTTGATGGGCACATTGCACCAAGCCAGAAACGGCACGGTGAGTGCCCCACCGCCCACTGCCACCAGTGATGACGCGGTACCAATGAAAGTTGCCACGGAAAATTGCCCCCACTTGCCCGGCAGCAGCCTGCCAGGTTTGGGCTTGTATTCCGAAATCATTTGAAACGACACGCTGCCCATGAACAGCGCAAAGAAACCCACCAGAAAATTCGACGACACGTGCCGCGCCAGAAAGGTGCCGAACAAGGTGCCCAATAAAATTCCGGGAATGAAATTTTTCACCACATCCCAGCGCACTGCGCCATGCAGGTGGTGCGACCGGACGCTGGACACCGATGTGAACAGAATGGTGGCCATGGAAGTGCCCAGTGCCAGCCTGAAAACCCACTGTTCTGGCAACACAGCCAGCTCGAACGCCCACACCAGCGCGGGCACCAGCACGCTGCCACCACCCACACCCAGCAAACCCGCCAGAAAGCCGGCAACAATTCCAATTGCAATGTAAGCCGACACCGTATCCACAGTAAACATTTCAGCGAACAACGATGTCTCCCAGCCAGTTCAAAGCGCCGTCGAAGGTTTGAAATTCCGACAGCGAACGCGCCTGCACATGTGGAAAACGTTCGCGTACCATGCGGGTCAGCGTGTTGCCGGGGCCAATTTCAAAGTATGCCCTGGCACCCATTTCAGCACTCAGCTCCAGTGTTCTGGCCCATTGCAAGGGTTCTGAAATTTGGCGTGACAGGCAATCAATCGCATGGCTTTGCGAATCCACGGGGCTGCCGTCCAGTGCGCTAAGTACAGGGCAATCAAAGTGCTTCCAGCTGGTTTGCTCAAGCGCGCCACGAAAGGCCACAGTGGCATTTGCCAGCCAGGGCGTGTGCGAAGGCACCGACACATTCAAATGCACCACGTGCGCACCCAGATCGCGCTCCATGTCCTTGCAAATCGACTTCATCACAGCAGTACTGCCGGCCAACACGGCATGTTGCTCGTCGTTCACTATTGCCATTTTCAAGCCATGTTTCTGCGCAATCAAATTCAATGTGTCCAGCCCCACACCTTTGACAGCCATCATGCCGTGTGCCGGCGGTGCGGCTTTGTCCATGTAACGTGCGCGCGCTGTGGCCAATCGAAGCGCATCGCTGGCGCACACACTGCCAGCCACCACATGGGCGGTCAATTCACCGATGCTGTAACCCGCACTCAAATCAATGTGAACACCCTGCGATTTCAATGCCTGAGACACAGCGGCACCGGCAGCCACAATCAAGGGTTGCGCATACTCGTTCAAAAAACAGCGTGACATGTCTTGCGAAATCGCCAATGCATCAAAGGGCAACCCGCTGATCAACTGTTGCAAATGACTGGCAAGCAACGGTTCTGCCAGCAGGCGCGGCAACATGTCGGTGGATTGGCTGCCCTGCCCCGGGCACAGCACGCACAGACTCACCGGTTAAACTCCACAGGTTGCGAAAACTTTGTATTCAAGGCAGCGAGGGACTGCACAAACAGCGCGGCCGAGAGCAGGTCGGCGCTGCCGCCCGGGCTTAACCAGCGCGATTCGAATTCACTGCACATGGCTACCGCGTTACGCCGCCAGGCAGGGGCAAACACGCCACCACCGGCGAGGAACTGCTCAACCCGACGTTGCGCCCATCGCAGGCCTTTCAGGCCGCCACGGTGGGCCAGGTTTGTGTCGGGCAGTTTGGCCATGGTGCACACCAAGGCGTGCAAGTTGGCCTGTTCTTTGTTGACACCTTCAGACAATGCCCAGCGCAACTGGGGCACGGTTGTGGCAAACAACACCGGGAAACCTTGCGCGGCCTGTTCGCGGGCACCGGGTAGGCCAAATGCATTTTTAACGTGCCTGCCATGTGTGGGCTGCACACCGGGCTGCACACCCGCCAACAAAATGTTCACGCCCCATTTCGCAGCCACCAGGCGCCCCAGGCGCATGGGCTCAAGGCAGCCATGTTCGCGGTACTGCGCACCCGCAGCACCCGCCAGCAAGCCCATCAGGAAGATGGCGCCTTTGTGGGTATTCACCCCAAGCGTGGCGCTGAACATGGCTTTTTCTGCCACCACACCCAAACGCTGCAAGTCGCGAAATTCCTTGCCATCCAGGCCCGTTTTAAAACATGCGCCAAAATATCCCTGCAAGGCATCGATGCTGGTCTGGAACGTGGCGCAATTCATGTCGGCATGGCTGCCGTTTCGGCTGGGGCACACCAGCCCCGGCTTGTTTTCCAGCATCACTTCCTGACGCAATGCATCGCAGGCCAAGGCATCGATTTGCAGCATCAATTGCTTCATGCTGCGCTCCGTTGAACGCGATGAAATGCACCTTGATATTCGTCAGGGTCGATCAAGCGCACCACTTGATTCGACTTGGCCAGCAATTGAATGCGTTGCTGGCTTAACTCCAGCCAATGCACGGCATCGCCTGCGGGGTTTAATACCTCGCCATCCACCTTGAATTCAGGATGTGTCAGACGCAACTGATTCAAACGAACACACAGGGCTTTGGCAGCTGCCCAGTCTGCGGGTTTGAACAACACATCAAGATCCGAGTTTGCGGTGATGCAAGGCAAGCTGGTGAGCACCTCAATGGCCGTGGACCCGTACACATGCGCAGATACACCCAATTCCTTCACACCGGCCGCCAATGCTGAGGCACCCGCTTGCCATGGTTGTGGCAAGCGTTGAACGACATCCCCAAGCAAAGGGCCAGACTGGTGGCGTTCAATGTTGTCCACGTTGACCAGATACGCCAAGCGGCGCTTGCCCCACGAAGCAGGTTCGGCAAGGCCCACACGCAAGCAGCCCTGCGGCACATCGTTTTGCCGGGCCACAATCAGGGGGTAGTTGCCCAGCACCCAGCGGTGCAAGAGCGACAAGGCACGCAGGGGCTCCATGAGGGCTGGCCCCGCATACTCTGCGTGCTTGACGGCATCCAGTTTTAACCACACCAGATCATGACGATTGAAGGAACCCATCACCGTGTCATGCATGGCCCAGCACGCGCTCAATTACCACGCCTGCTGCTTTTCTGCCACCACGTTCTACGCCACGGGCAATGCGGGAATCGACTGCAATTTCTGCACGCGACTTTGCTTGCAATTCAGAAATTGAAGCCGCCAGTTGTGTGCTGTAATCGCCTTCCCACACCGCATCCAGGTGACCCATGCGCAAATAATTTTCCACCCCCGGCGAGAACACGGGCGACTGCTTGGCCAGTTCTTGCAAGTGTTCCAGTGGAATTTTGGTAATGCGCGCCATGGCTGGCAAATTCATCACCTTGATTTCCGCATCGGCCAGTGCATAGCATGCATCGGCCATCATGCCGGTGCTGATGTAACCACCACTGACCGCTTCGCCGTACACCACGCTGACAATCACGTGGCCACGCTGGCGTGCCAGTTCAACCGCCTTGGCCAAGTGCGCCATGTAGCCATTCAGACCCATCAATTCATCGCGGCGGCGAAGGCGCTGCCCTTGGGTGTCGAGCAAGAACACAATCGGTTCACCCGCACGTTCCTTGATGGTTTGAATCACCACGCGCGCCATGGTCAATGCCATGTCGGCACCTACTTCGGCTTTCTCGGAGGTACCAATCACGGTCACCTCCTGATTGCCCACACTGGCGCGGCCATAAAAATGATCTGCTTCAAGGTGTTCTGCTTTCCAGCTTTCACCAAACAGGGCGTTTAACACCTGGTCCCGGTTCATCGTGCCCCCTTGGCCACATTGCGTGCGCTGGCGGTTGTGCTTACAAATTCATCGGCTGGCATCAAGGCCAGTTCCTCTGCGCTGGGCAGCCCCAGGCGCTGCCAAATTTCCTTTGCATCGCGGCAGTCGCCGAACTGCGCAAGGCGCTGCGTCAGCATGGCGTGTTCGGCCTCCAGGCTTTGCAAATCAAAATTCACTTTGCCAGTGTCCAGGGCATCCATGGCCGCACTGCGGAATGCCTCCACCTCGTCAGCCACCAATGCCTGAACATCGCCCATCACGTAGCGGTGCTTGCCGCCACTGACGCGCCACACCAGTGCGCGGTCGCGTGAATCGAATTCTTCCACGCCGTACACGGTTTCAATCACCTCGGGACCAGACATGGCCAAGCGCCCTTCTTCCGACATGATCAGCACATCGCAACAGCGGGCAATCAAGCCAGTGCCACCGAAACAACCTGCGGACCCACCAATCAAACCGATGAATTGCACGCCCTGTGCACGGGCTGAACAGACGGCCCGCATAATTTCAGACACCGCAATCAAGCCCGCATTGGCTTCATGCAAACGCACGCCACCACTTTCGAAAATCAGCAACACAGCACGTGGCTTTTCCTCAATTGCTTTGGCAATCAAGGCGGTAATTTTTGCACCGTGCACTTCGCCAATGGCACCGCCCAGAAATTCGCCTTCCTGCGCAACCACCAGCACCGGTGCACCACCCAGGGTGGCACGACCAATCACCACGCCATCGTCGAAAGCAACAGGTTGTTCCAACAGCGCCATGTGCGGGCTGCTAATGCGGTCGGAAGGTTTCAGGATTTCCTGAAAACTGCCTGCATCACAAATGCCGTGTACACGATCGCGTGCGCCGGCTTCCAGAAAACTATTGACCATGTTCGTTCTCCCACGCCTCAAGGGCTTGGTCCAGGCGCAGGCTGACCACGGCAGGCGTGGCACCCACGTCATGAATTTCAATTTTCAGGCCACCCGCACTTTTGCGCTCGGCAAAGTCGCTCAGCACCGCTTGCCAAATTGGGCCAAAGCCACGGGCCGAGGTTTGAATGTCCACCGCGCAATGCGCAGGGTCATCGCCTTTTTCAAGCAGTACTTCGCAGTTGCCACTGGCGGTAACACCCACCAGAATTGCGTCGCGCTGTGCTTGCTGGGCCTTGCTGGGCAAGTTGTATTTCAGTTGTTCCATGCTCATGATAAAACCCCTTACCAGTTACGGAAACGGCTTGGCGGGTTGTACAAACCGCCGGAAGCACGCACCAGGTCTTTCACAGTTTTTGCAGCCAGCAGGTCGCGCGTGGCGTCGCGGCGTGCAATGCCCAAATCTTCGGCACGGCGAATCACGCCGCGTGCGCGAAGTTCTTCCACTTTTTTCTTGTCTCGCGCCATGCCCACTTCGGTGTAACCAGCCACACCACGAATGGCTTGCTCGCGCTCTTCTTCACCACGACACAACAGCAAATTCGCAATGCCTTCCTCGGTCACAATGTGCGTTACGTCATCACCAAAAATCATCACGGGCGGGTTGTTCAGGCCCATGCTGTCGGCCAGGTCCCAGGCATCCAGACGCTCAACAAAAGCGGGGGCCATGTGTTCGCGGAAAGTTTCCACCATCTGTACCACCAGCTTGCGGCCGCGCGGCATGTGTTTGGGGTTGGCCTGCGCTTCGCGGCCCGCCTTCACCCAGGCTTCACTTTCGTGGCGGCGGCCACGAGCGTCTGCACCCATGTTCGGTGCGCCGCCAAAGCCGGCAATTCGCCCTTTGGTGGCGGTGCTGCTGTTGCCGAAGGTGTCAATTTGCAGGGTTGAACCAATGAACAAGTCGCAGGCGTAGTGGCCTGCAGCTTGGCAAAACGCACGGTTCGAACGCATGCTGCCGTCGTTGCCGGTGAAAAACACATCGGGCCTTGCGGCAATGTATTTTTCCATGCCCAGTTCACTGCCAAAACTGTGCACACTTTGCACAAAACCTGCTTCAATCGCCGGTATCAGTGCGGGGTGTGGGTTCAGTGCCCAGTTGGTGCAAATTTTCCCTTTCAAACCCAGTTGCTCGCCATAGGTGGGCAACAACAATTCAATGGCTGCGGTGTCGAACCCAATGCCGTGGTTCAAACGCTTCACACCGTATTCTGCGTAGATGCCTTTGATCACCATCATGGCCATCAACACCTGAATTTCTGAAATTTGTGCGGGGTCGCGCGTGAACAGCGGCTCGATGTAATTCGGGCGCGGTGCATGAATCACGAAATCAACCCAGTCTGCGGGCACATCCACGCGTGGCAGCGTGTCGCGTATTTCATTGACCTGCACAATCACAATGCCGTTTTTGAATGCAGCGGCTTCCACAATGGCGGGGGTGTCTTCGGTGTTCGGCCCGGTGTACAAATTGCCCTGTGCATCGGCGGCTTCAGCCGCAATCAACGCCACATTGGGCGTTAAATCCACAAAGTAGCGACCAAACAATTCCAGGTAAGTGTGAATGGCGTTGATCTTGATTTTTCCAGCCGCAACCAGATTGGCTAGCCGCGCGCCTTGCGGGCCGGAAAATGAAAAATCAATTTCCTTCGCAATACCTTTGTCGAACAAGGCGGTGTGTTCAGGCAAGGCCACCACCGATTGCAGCATGTGCAAATCATGCACCTGTTGCGGGTTTACTTTGGCCAAACATTGCGCCAGAAAATCAGCCTGTTTCTGGTTGTTGCCTTCCAGGCAAACCCTGTCGCCGGGCTGAATCACACTTTCAAGCAAGGCCACGGTTTGGTCTGCTTTCACCACCTTGCCTTGGGCAAAGCGGGAAGCGCTGGCCAACCGGGCTGCCTTGGATTGTTGCCCTTGGCGCCATGCGGTGTTGGTCATGCTCATTGTTGTTTCCTTGAATTTTGGCGCAGGCTGCGCAATCAAACGCAGCCTGCAGGGGTACTGCTTTTAATAGTCGTAGAACATGTCGGGCAAGAACATCACGATGTCTGGAAACACCGCCAGCAATACAATGTAAGCCGCAATGATCAGAATGAATGGCACAATGCCTTCAAAAATCTCACCGAACTTGATGTCTGGTGCAATGCCGTTGATCACGAACAGGTTCAAGCCCACGGGTGGCGTGATCAAGCCCAGTTCCATGTTGATGGTCAAAATGATGCCGAACCAGATTGGGTCGAAACCAGCAGCCAAAATAGGAGGCAGAATAACCGGCGTGATCATCAAAATGATCGCCACTGGTGGCAGGAAGAAACCCAACACCAGCAACAACATATTCACCCAGAACAACAAGGCCCACTTCGACAACTCCAGTGCAACAAGCCATTCAGCCATGCTTTGGCTAATTCTCAAATAGCTCATCACATAGGTGAACAGGAAAGACATGGCAATGATCATCATGACCATGCAGCTTTCTTTGGCAGTGCCCGTGAAAATCGCTTTCAGGTCTTTCCACCGGTAACACTGGTACAACGCAATGACCAGAATCAACGCGGCCACAGCACCCACGCCAGCCACTTCAGAAGGTGTTCCGAAGCCGCCATACATTGCGCCCATGATCAAGCCGATCAGCAAGAGGAACGGCAAGAGGCGCGGCAGCGACTCCATTTTTTCCTTCCAGGTGAAGTGCTCTTTCTGTGCAACTTTGGCAATTTCTGCCGGGCTGGCTGTTTTCATCCAGGCGTGGCGATCACGAATGAACTTGAACACCACCCAGGCAGAGAACAGCACGGCCAGCAAAATCCCGGGAATAATACCGGCAATGAACAGCTTGCCAATAGACTGCTCGGCCATCACCCCATAAATAATCAAGGTGATGCTGGGCGGAATCAGAATGCCCAAAGTGCCACCTGCCGCAATCAGGCCGGAAGCCAGAGCACCACTGTAACCACGCTTGCGCATTTCAGGAATGCCCATGCCGCCAATGGCTGCGCAGGTTGCCGGGCTTGAGCCACACAAGGCTGCGAAAATGGTGCAACCTGCAACGTTGGCCACGCCCAAACTGCCTGGCATGCGGTACAACCAGCGGTAAGCTGACTCATACAGGTCCACCGCCGCTCGGGTTTTACCGATGGCAGCCCCCATCAAGATGAACAGCGGAATGGTCAGCAGGGTAAAGTTGTCCAGTTCCCCAAAGATGGTTTCTGCAATCAGATGAATATTGGTTGCAGGCATGAAAAAATACATGATGATCACTGCCGAGGATCCCAGCGCAAATGCGATGGGCATCCCCGAGAACAGGAGCACCAAGGTGAGGGCCGTGTAGATCAGGCCAATTTCAACAACACCCATTTTTAGTCTCCCAGCACGCTGGCGTGTGAATGTGACGGCAGATCAGGTACCTTGCCCATCAGGCCCTCGATAATCTGGACGATGAATTGCAGGGTCAGCAACAGCATGCCGAGTGCCATGAAAAAGTAGGGAATCCACAAGGGCGGCCCCCAGGTTGAGCTTGTCGTCCAACCCTGATCCCAGGCCTCAAAGCAATACACTGCCGACAGGTACGCGACCAGTCCGCAAAACAACATTGACAAAATATCACCCAACAACAGGCGATACCTCGAGGCGCGTTTGGACATCACTTCATCCAGAACTTCGATGCCCACATGGCCGCGTTCACGCTGTGTGTGGGCTGCAGCCAAAAAGGTGGCCGCAATCAACATGAAAATGCTGAGCTCGATCACCCAGTCATTTGAAACTTGCAAAATATAGCGGGTGACCACTTCGTACACCAGCACCAACGAACAGATCAAAATAAGCAATGCAGACAGGTATGCCATGGCTTGGTTGACGCCACGCACCGTGCCGCTGAACAGTCGCCACAAAGGGTTGTTCATAATATTCTCCGTGTGGAACTTGAACACCAAACCCCAAGCGGGGTTTGGTGCGCTTGGCAGGAATTACTTCTTCTCTGCCTTATTTGACTGCAGTCGCCATGTCCAGCCACTTCTGGCCGTCTTTCACTTCTTCAGCGAAATCAACCCAAGCGGATTTCTTGGCAACTTCACGCCATGCATTGAAGGTTGCGTCGTCCATTGAATAGGCTTTCTTGCCTGCTTTTTTCCACACTTCGGCTGCGGCCACATCGTCTTTCTTGGACTCTTCCATGCCAAACTTTTCCAGGCTGGCACCCACTTCCATCACTGCTTTCTGCTGTGCTGGGGTCAGTCGGTCAAATGTCGACTTTGCCATCAACAAAGGTTCAAACATGTACCAGAAGGAGTTTTGGCTGGCATCGGTCAAGTGGTCGCCCACCTCTTCCAGACGGAAAGAAATGATGGACGTGCTGGATGTGACAGCAGCGTCCAACACGCCAGTTTGCATGGCGCTGTAAACTTCGTTGGAAGGCACGTTGGTGATCGAACCACCGGCACCTTTCAGCATCAAATCCATGTGCTTGGAGGCACCACGAATTTTCACGCCTTTCACGTCAGCGGGTGCAACCACTTTCTTTTTGGAGGCAATGCCGCCGGCCTGCCAAATCCAGCTGACCACTTTCACGCCCTTGCTTTCCAGAAGCTTTTCCAGTTCGTTGCCGATGGGCTGACCTTTCCAGCGGTGGCCTTGTTCGTAGCTGGTAATCAAGCCAGGCATCAAGGTGATGTTCACTTGGGGAATCTTGCCGCCTTCATACGCCAGCGGATACAGGGTCATGTCCACAGAACCGTTTTGCAAAGCGCCAAACTGGGCGAATGTTTTCACCAGCGAGCTACCGGGGAAAATTTCAAACTTCAATTCACCGTTGGTTTTGGCCTCAACCCCTTTGGCGAACTTGCGCACCAAACGATCACGAAAATCGCCTTTGTCTTCGGTGCCACCGGGGAACTGGTGCGATACCTTGATTGTAGTTGCCGCTGACGCGGTGCTTGCCATACCGAAGGTTAGTGCGGCGGCAGTCATACCTGCCACGAGTGGTTTGAACATCAATCGCATGAGTAAGTCTCCTCTTTGCTTCTAATAATTGAACGCCATTGAATCGAACAAACGATTCTTTGACGCGCTCCACATCCGAACGAAATTTCCTGGTTCGTTCAATATTTCCCGGACAACAGCGAGCCGAAACCCGGGGCATAGGTCTTAAGACCCAATTTCTTTAACATCATGTAAGTGGTTGCGACCGAAGAAGACAATACGGGCATACCCGCACGGTCTTCAATTTGCTGAATGGACGCCAGCGACGGCATTTGCACGCAGGCCGAGGCCACAATGGCGTCTACATTGGCTGTGTTCAGTTTTTTGGTGTGCTCTACCGGGGCCAGCGGGTTGAGCAAACCCACTTCCAGATTGTTCGATACTTCCAGCGAAATGCTGTCAAGCACCTCGATTCCCTCGTGCTCGATGTAATCAACCACCAGTTGAGTCAGCGGTTTCATGTAAGGCGTCAGAATGGCAACCTTCTTCGCGCCAATCGCTTTCAAACCGTCCACCAACGCACCGGCACTGGTTACGACGGGCGCAGGGCCACCGGCCTCAACCGTGCGGCCATGCAGGCGTTCTTCTGATTTTTTGTGGTAACCCAAACCCATGCTCATGATGGCCACCAGGCAGGCGTAGCCCAGCACATCCACGCGGGCATCGGCCAATTCCAGCGCACAACGGTCGGAATCAGCGTCCATTTTCGCCAACTCTTCTTTTGTAACGTGCTGCATGCGCATTCGGCTGGAATGGAAGGTGAAGCGCTCGGCCTCAACGGCTTCGCGGGCGCGCAGGATCGCGGGAATTTCTGTTTCCATGGTGGTGTTGGAACTTGGCACAATTTGGCCAATTCGGTAAATCTTGCTCATTGAATGCTCCGTGTATTGTGGTTCAGGCGGCCAGTTGGCGGGCCAGGTCCACAAAGTCTTGTGCTACAAAATCAAATTCGCCAGCTTGCACTTTGGGCAAGGGCACGTGTTCGCCAAATTCAAAGGGGCGCATTACATAGGCGGTGCGCATGCCTTGCGCCTTGGCGGCGCGCAAATCGCTGGGATGGGAGGCACACAGCATCACCTGTTCAATCGGCAAATTCAGCAAACCCGCTACACCGTGGTAGGTTTCAGGATCGGGCTTGTAATGCTTGAAGAGTTCTGCCGACACGATGCAGTCCCAAGGCAACCCTGCGTTTTTCGCCATGGCGGTGAGCAGGGAAAAATTGCCGTTTGAAAGCGTTGTGATGGTGAACTGTTTTTTCAGGGCATGAAGGCCTGTAACCGTGTCGGGCCAGGGTGCCAGGCGGTGCCACACCTTGTTCAGGTTTTCGCGCTGCGCCTCGTTCAGGCTTTGCAAGCCAAACTGTTCAACGATTGAATCCAGAATCATGCGGTGCAGGCTGTCGATGTGCATCCAGGGCAATTCCCCTTTGCGAACATGGTCCATGGCCGGTGCATAACCGGCGCGCCAAGCATCTGCAAAGGCCAGTGCGTCCACCTGAATGTTCAGGTGCCTGGCGACCGCAGCCACCTCGCGGGCCACACTGCCCCGCCAGTCCACAACTGTGCCAAATACATCAAATGCAAGTGCTTTAACTGCACCGGCTGCGTGACTCATCACCTGTCTCCTCGTTGGTTTACCCGAAACTGATTGTGTTTGGGCGTGTGCTCTCTTATTATTGTATGTAGAGCATCGCATTTTGCATGCGTTTTTGTATTTCTTGTATACAAGACTAATTCCGCTCGTATACATTGTCAATAACGCTGATTCATTTTTTTTATCGCCCCATGAAGAAAAAACTCTCGGAAGACGTACGGGATCAAATCGAAGAGTTGATCGCTTTTGGTAAGTTACCGCCGGGCGAACATCTTGATGAAACCGAGCTGGCTGCTCGGTTTGGCGTGTCCCGAACCCCCATTCGAGAGGCACTGAACCAGCTTGCCACGGCAGGCTTGGTCGAGTTGCGCGCGCGCAGAGGCGCGGTGGTTGCGCAATTCAGCGCCCAGCAATTGGTAGAAATGTTTGAAGTAATGGGCGAATTTGAAGGCATGTGCGGCCGCCTTGCCGCGCGCAGGCTGACCGACGAAGAGCAGGATGAACTGGTCGCCACGCACGAGGAATGCAAAGCCGCCATGGAAAAAGGGGGCGACCCCGACGAGTACTACCAGCTCAACGACAAGTTTCACGGCGTGATTTACCGCGGCAGCCACAATGAATTTTTGATAGAACAGGCTTGGGGGTTGCGCAGAAGGCTGCGCCCGTATCGACGCTTGCAACTTCGCGTGCGGGGGCGCATTCCGACTTCGCTGGATGAACACGATGCAATTGTGAAAGCCATTCTGAACGGGGATGGAGACACAGCCAACGAGTTGCTTCGCAACCACGTAATGGTGCAAGGCCAGCGTTTCGCTGATTTGGTGGCTTCGCTGCCGTTGTTAAAGGCACGCACTGCAGCCTGAACCTGCCGCAGTTTAAACCTTTGGCCGCGCCAATTCAAAATTGCTGCGGGTGGTGCAATAACCATCGCCTGTCAGTTTGCCCACAGCGTCCAGCAAATCATTGGCAATCAAACCATTGCGCATTGCGGCGTCATTCACTTCAACACCCAGTACATCCAGCAGCATCATCGAGCCGCCCATGGGGCCTTCGCCCACCAGCTTCACTTCGCGCAAATTGCATTCGAAACGCACCAGTGCATCTTCTACACCGGGTGCTGCCACCGCCTTGCTGAGCGATTTTTTCAAACCCGCTTTTTCGAACTCATCCACTTCAGGTGGGTAATCGCCACAACTTGTGTTCATGGCGTCCACCAGCACATGGCTGACAATGTTCACCACGCATTCACGCGTGGCCTGCAAGTTGGTCAAGGTGTCTTTCTCCGCGCGGTTGCGCGGGTTCACCTGCACCACACACAACACCGGCGGCTTGCAACTGGCCACGGTAAAAAATGAATATGGGGCCAAGTTTGCAATACCGCTTTCACTCAAGGTGCTGACCCATGCAATGGGGCGAGGCACCACGGCACCTGTCAACAATTGATAGTTTTCACGCGGGCTTATTTCCGAGGTGTTGAAGTACATACAATAATTCCTGAGACGTGATCTACTGAAGATCTACTGAAAACTGACTTAAACCAAGTGTAAGCGTTTACCAGTCCATCGGTTTCGAGACAGACAAATTACCGTCGAGGATCAGGGTCACCGGAAATTGATTGGAGGACAGATAATTTGCCAGATGACGTACATGAGTTGAATAATTTACCAATGTTGCAGCAGGTCGATTGGTGGGTGAGATCAGAGTAATTGGCAGTTTCGCTTCCTGAGTGACAATACGCAGCGGTTCCGCCAAATCGGTATCGTTCGTGATCACAGCAGCGTGATCAAATTTGCCAAGAAAGGCATCGCGCACCAAATGTACACCGAGGTTCACATCGGATCCCTTTTCTTCTGTTTTTACAACAGAGGTGTATCTGGGGTTGGGGCTCAGAAATCCTTGCCCATTCGGACGAAACTGAACCGGCTGGCTCATGAACATCCATTTGTCCTGAGTCTGAAAGCTTCCGAAATGAACCTTTACATTGGGCAAGCTCGACAGTGCTTTCAAGTAAAGGTGTTGATCCCTGGGAGAGTTAGGATTGATCCGGCCCGACACTCTGGCAGTATAGTAATTCACTCGGTCAATTTTCAGATGCTTCGGTAAAACAGACTCACAGAGCGATTGAAGATTCAGCCACTTGAACGGCGTGCCTTTTAAAGCGCGGTAATACAAGTTAAAGCCATCAATATAAACGATCGTTCTCATCACCACTCAACCCCACAAAAGCAAAAAGCCACCAAAAAAATTGGTGGCTTTTTGGGCCCACGGCACGCCGCAGGTGAGTACGGGCGAATGATAGGTCTGTTTCCCGGGGCTGTCAAGAATACCGTTGGGTGATTAACCAACTACACTTTTCAAAGTAACCGGCTGCACTGCACTTTCACCCAAATACACCATGCCTTCCTGAACGGTGCAAGCCAGGTTCATGTTGCGCTGGGCCAGGTTTGCCAGTGTTGTGCCGTCTTCCACGCTCAGTTGCAACACCTGTACTTTGTCCAGTTTGTTCAACCAGTCCTGGTTCTGTTTCCACCACACTTCTGCGGAACGGGTGTAACAGTAAATCACCACGCGGTCTGAACGGCCACATGCTTTCTTGATTCGGCTTTCATCGGGCTGGCCCACATCAATCCACACCTTGATTTGGCCAGTGGGGTCGACTTCCCACACGGCGGCCTCTTCTTCGGCTGACAAACCTTTGCCGAATTGCACATCTTGCCCGGCGTGCATGGCAAAAGCCAACAAGCGAACCATCATGCGTTCTTCAGTTTCAGAGGGATGCAAAGCGAGGGTCAGCGCATATTGCGCGAAGTGGTTGCGATCCAGGTCGGACACATCCAGTTGAACTTTGTAAACGGTGGCTCGAAGGGCCATAAGGCAACTCGCGGTTTGAAGCATTCAAACCGCGATTATCGCTGATTACAAGCCGATTAACGACCCATGCGGCGCAAGGCTGCCGTAGAGAAGTCGGCAGGCGAGTACTTCTTGCCAAACTCGGCAAACTTTTCTTCGTTGGTCAAACCACCCACCAGGTAGCGGCGCGACTGCAAGTCGTAAATCACCTCGCCTGCAGATACAAATGCCGGGGCTTGGTAAGCCTGTGTGCCAAACACTTCGCGTACACGCCACAAGGTATTGCGGCTATCGTACTGATCGCCGTGCAACACACCCCATGAATCTTCATCAATGTAGAACACACGCTTGGCATAAATGTGGCGTTTGCCTGGTTTCAGCGTGGCTTCAACCACCCACACACGGTGCAATTCATACCGCACCATGTCGGGGTTGATGTGACTTTTCTGGATAATGTTGCTGTACTTCACGGTTTGATCAGCAAGCTTGTAGTTGTTATAAGGCACGAACATTTCTTTCTTGCCAACCAGCTTCCACTCGTAGCGGTCTGGCGAGCCGTTGAAACCGTTCAGGTCGTCGTTGGTTCGCAGGCCGTCTGCACCAATCCCCGGGGAATCATAGGCCAGCTCGGGTGCCCGAATGACACGGCGCTGGCCTGGGTTGTACTGCCAGGCCAAACGGGGTTCTTCAACCTGGTTGATGGGTTCGTGCACCAAGGCCACTTCGCCAGCTGCGTTGGCAGGCGCCGTGATCTGGTTCATGAAGTACAGAATACGGTTGGGCTCGGGATTGTCCATGTAGGAAGCCAGCGACACCGTTTCCATCCGCTTGCCCACGGTAAACGACCCGTCGGTTTGAACCGGAAAGTCGGCGGAATAACGCGTGAATGCACCGCCCAGGTCACGGAAGTTGTGGTTCCAGATCACTTCAATCCCGCTTTTGGGCACAGGGAAAGGCACGTTTGATTTTTTAATGCCTGTCACCCCATTGCCGTTTTCAACCAACTTCACGTTGGGGGCTTCGGCCTTGGCGTTGTCGTAAACCGACTGGCGATAACCCGCTGTGCGGTGGGTTTTGTACACATTCATTTTGTACGTGGGGTAACGCTTCATCATTTCCATTTGACCTGGAGTAAGGTTGGCCTTGTATTGCTCCATGTTGGCGGCCGAGATGGTGAACAAAGGTTTTTCGTCCGCGAACGGATTGATGTAGCCCTTGGCCGGGTCGAACCCTTTGGGCGGAGTTATCATGCCGCCGGTCCATTCCGGAATGGTGCCTTCCGCGTTGCCCTTCTTCTCTGCACCGATCGGCGTCAGGCTTTTGCCCAACTCGGACAGGTCGCTGGCCAGTGCTGCGCCACTTCCCAAAATAATTGCTGCGGCCAGCACACCGTACTTTAACTTTTGAACTGCCATTTCATTGTCTCCTCATTGATGAATGGTTATCGATTGGTGTTTTGATCTTGTTCACACAGTGCGAACACCTCGCTGCTGCGGTTGCTTTGTACAAATACTTCAGGCTTACAGTACACGCCCTTGGGCGTGAATTCACCCATCACCGTTTGCAATGGCGTACCCTTTGGCACATTTTGAATAGCCTGCCCGAAATCCGGGTTGTGCAACATGTGGCGGTACAACAAAACCTGGTCGGGATAAGGGCCCCATGGCAGCCACACAAAACCGTTTTCTGCGGTCGCATTGGCGGGCCTGTCTGCGGTGTCGGAAATGACGACGGTGAAGTAGCCGGAATCATCCAGCGGCACTTGGTGGTCTGCGGCACAATCGGTGAAACGCTGGGTGGCAAATTCATTGGCGCACAATGACCAATAGCGCAGTTGTTCTTCTTTGAATTCAACACCGGGCTGCCCACGGTAGCTGGGTGCTTTGGCCCGAACCAAGGCAATGCTGCCACCACTGCGGTCAAATGCAGTACTGGTGTAGGCATTGTGCACATTGCTCAGAAACCCGCCCGAACCCGAGTCAACACGTCCACCCACTGCGTTGGTGTCTTGCCCGGTTACGTTGCTGGCAATACGGAACGCAGTGTCGCCCAGGCTATAAAACCTGGCGGTGGTCGGCGGGTTGGTGGCTGTTGGAAAAGGCAGCGCCAGTTGGTTGGGGTAATCAAGCCCCAGCAGCAGTTCATTCAAGCCCAGCACGGGCAGTGCGCCACCACCGTTGGGCAGGGTCGGTTCGGCACAGTTGGGCAGGGTACCCAGCACGCGGCTGCCATCGGCGGTTTCAAGCGTCAGGGTGGGCAAGCCCACACCCCCGTCCATGAATTCACCCGCATTCGACACATACACCCGGTAAATGAAAAGCGCCAGGCCATTGGGCACGCCCAGCGGACCCAAACCAATCTCGCCGGTGTAAAAAGTATTCTGTTTTCTGGGCACCTCTGAACTTTGCGTGGGCGACACACCATATTCCAGATACGCCGTGTACTGCCCACCCGGCTTTGCGCCTTTGCGCAGAAAGGGGTTTCCACCGCGGCCTGCGGGGCTTAATTCAAAATCGGCAATTGCATCGGTAGGCCGGAGAGCCACATCGTAAGCGTTGTATGAAAAGTAACGCGCATCGGGATAACGCCCGTCAATGCGCAAACGGGTTTGTGGCGACACGGGCGCGGCGGCCACCCAATATTTGGCTTCACTGTCGGGAAACGCGACGTTGGCTTTGTCCGGATCAGACGCAGCAACCCAGCCGCAGCCAAGCCCCAACGGGCTTTCATTGCCCATGGCTTGCATTAGCGATTCGCTGGTGAGCACGTTGCTTGAGCTGGACGACACGGCCGCCGTATCATTGGCGGGCGCGTCTTCTGACGAGCAGGCCCCCAAAACCGCCAAGGCAAGCAACGACAATCCTGCCGTGAATACTTGAACAAGTTTCACGCATGTCTCCTGATTTTGTAGTTATAGTGTATTTAATCACTCTAGATTAATACCAAGGTATTAATTCAGGCAAGCGGAAAATTACTCACAAAAACAAACACATGAATAAACCTGCCGATTCTGCCCATTCTGTTGTTGATACTCGCGAACGGCTGTTACGGATTGCATTGAATGAATTTGCCCTGCACGGCATCGAAGGCGTAACCCTCAGCAAGATTCGCCAGTTGTCGGGCCAAGGCAACCGCTCGGCGGTGCATTACCACTTCAAAAGCAAAGAACGACTGGTCGAAGAAGTGGTGGACTTCGTGACCGGTCAACTTGATGTGTATTGCAAACAGGCGCATGCCGAGTTCGCGCTGGGCTTGCCCGAGCACCGCGAGTGGACTCGCTTGAGTGAACTGATTTTCGACCCGTTTCTACGGCTGTTTGCCAGCGGCGAAACCGGGGCCACCTGCATTCAGTTTTTATCGCGCCTTACCTGGCAGACCGGCGAACAGGGGCAGCGTTTCCTGACCCGGTTTTTCAATCCTTACATGGCTGTGTTCACACCCACCCTGCTGCAACTGTTGCCACACTATTCTGAAACCCAATTGCGCTTCAAAATTCATTTGGCAGTGAACACCGCCATTCACGGGCTGGCCGATTTTTCCATGGTGATGCACGACGAACGCTTGTTGCCCCTGGTCAGCCAGGCCGACGGGCCGAAGGAAATGCGCAGGCTGTTTCACGACTATGTAAGCGCGGGGTTGAAGGGAAACACCAGGCTATAGCAATTTGTTGGTGCGCATGGCGTGAAGGCGTGCCTTGCCCTGCTTTAACGATTCTGCATTGTCGACAATCGGTGGCGAAAAATTGGGCGTGTCAAATTCAGGCAACCAGCGGCGAACGAATTCGCCTTTGGGGTCTTGCTCCAACTGCTGTTTCACCGGGTCGTACACCAGCATTTGAGAAAAGTGACTGGTGCCCGATGCAATGCGCACCTGCCCATAGTGAATGGCGGGCTCAAAATCAAGAAACTGCTGCGCCAGGTACAAGGCCACTGGCTGCCAGGGCAGGCCCAGTTGAACGCAAGCAAATGACACCAGCGTGGCCCGCGCCCGCATGTTCAGCCAACCTGTTTGAAACAGGCAACGTTGCAAGGCATCGATGTAGGCAAAGCCGGTTTTGCCTTGCTGCCAGGCGCTTAGAAATTCTTCATCCGTTTCAGCAGGTTCGTTTGCATAAAACGCGTCCGTTTCCAAACCCGTGTGGTTCTCGAACTGCTGAAAGTAGCCTTGCCGCCATATCAGCCTGTCTACAAAAAAACGCGCGGCGTCTTCCACTTTCGAAATCAATGGCGCATCGCCCTGCCCGTGCACGGTGTTCACCAGCGCGTTCAGTTTTTGCAGCACTTCGCGGTCGCTGACCACGCCGTACGCCAGGTAAGGCGACAAGCGTGAGCAACCATTCCACGCCTTCAAGGGACTCGAAATTGAGAAGGGATAACTTTTCAGTTTTGCCGGTGTGAAAAATTTTGCGGCCACGGTACGCGCCTGCGCTCGCCCGCCTTTCATGCGCAGGGGCTTGTCAACGCCTGCGGCCAGTGGCACGGTGGCGCGATTCAATTCTTGTGGGGGTCTGGGTGCGAAGAAAGCCTGTAAATTTCGCCCCGCCGGGTTCTTGATTTCTTCTTGCGCAGCGCGGTCAAGGTAAGCTTGAAAGCTGGCTTTTTCGCCGTGCGGGTTTGTGCAATGTGCGGCACGTTGCACATTGTTCTGGGGCAATTCAATGAATGCCACACCAGTGCTTTTGCACCACGCGGCCACAGATTGGTCGCGCTTGTATTGTGCAAGTTGCGTGGTTTCCTGATGCGCCCACAAGTGGGAGAATCTGAATTGCGCATGCAGGGCGGCCAACACATCAACGGCCTCGCCCAGTTCTTCGTGCAGGTAACCCCCCACGGCGTTGAACTGCTGGTGCAGGTCATCCAGGCACTCATGCACAAACAATTGGTGTTGGCGTGCGGTGTGCAAATCAGCAATTTGGGTGGGTTCATGAATGTAAAGCGGCAACACCAGGCCATGGTGCTTGGCATTGCGCATGGCTTCAAACAGCGGCAGGTGGTCGCTTAAACGCAAATCCCGTTTGAACCACAACACCTGCATGAAAATTCCTTGTTCAACTTTACAGGGGCTGCAACACCCCAGCGGCCAACAGCGCCAACACCACCACACCCAGCGCTACCCGGTACAACACAAACAAACCGTAGCCGCGCGTGCTGACAATTTTCAGGAACCACACAATCACCGCGTAGCCCACAAAGAAGGCGATGAAAGTGGCCAGCGCAGTGTTGGCCGGGCTGACAGGGCCTGCCACACCCCAGCTTTTGTACAACTGGTAAAAGCCGGAAGCAAACACCGCAGGCACCGCCAGCAGGAATGAATAACGCGCTGCGGCCTCGCGGGTGTAGCCCATCAGCAAGCCCGCCGTAATGGTTCCGCCTGAACGGCTAACACCGGGAATAAGCGCCAGCGCTTGCGCAAAACCAAACACAATGCCGTTGCGCCAGGTCATGTCGCGCAGCTCGGTTTGGCGCTTGCCCACCTTGTCGGCAAAACCAAGGATGAGGCCAAACACAATAAGCATGATGGCGGTCAGGTACAAATTGCGCAGGTAGGTTTCAATCATGTCCTGAAACAACAAACCAAGCGCCGCAATAGGCAAGGTACCCACAATCACCAGCCAGCCCAAACGGGCATCGGGATTCATCGGCGCACTACGGGGTGCGCCACGGGCCGCATTGCGCTTGAACGACCCACACCAGGCCAGAAATATTCGGGCAATGTCTTGCCGGAAATACACCAGCACCGCCAGTTCGGTGCCCAATTGGGTAATGGCAGTGAAAGCAGAGCCGGGATCAAGCCCGGAGGGCAGCATGGGGCCAAGAATGCGAAGGTGAGCACTTGAAGAAATGGGCAGAAATTCAGTCAACCCCTGAATGAGCCCTAAAATAACGGCTTCAAGCCAACCCACACCGTTGCTGGCAACAAACATGGCAAATTCCTGGTAAATGATGGAAAAATGAGCGGAATACACCAAAAACACAACGGAACAGGCCATTGTTGGTGCGTTTTCAATGCGCCACTATAGCAAGCCTGAATGGGTGAAAACATTTTTCTGGAGGGGAAAGAGGCCTGATATTTAACAAATGATCACACGCCCTTGGCTACATAATGAAGAAAATCAAACAGAAAGGCTTGGGAATGGACGATCGGAAAATTTTTGTGACGCAGCCCGCGCTGCCGCCGCTTGCGGAGTTCATTCCCTATCTGGAACAAATTTGGGACAGCAAAACCCTGACCAACAACGGGCCGTACCACCAGCAGCTTGAAAAAGCCTTGTGTGAATACCTTGGCGTGCCGTTTCTTTCCCTGTTTTGCAACGGCACCATCGCCCTGATGACCGCGCTGAAAGCCCTGCGCATTCAAGGCGAGGTCATCACCACGCCCTATTCATTCGTGTGCACCAGCCATTCCCTGTTGTGGAACGACCTGCAGCCCGTGTTTGTCGATGTGGACCCGATCACCCTGAACCTTGACCCACGCCGCATTGAAGAAGCCATTACCCCACAAACCAGTGCCATCATGCCGGTGCACTGTTATGGCCTGCCCGCCAACACCATTGAGATTCAACGCATTGCCGATGTGTATGGCCTGAAAGTGATTTACGACGCTGCCCACGCTTTTGGCGTGAAGCAAAACGGCGAGAGCATTTTAAACGCGGGCGATTTGTCCGTGCTCAGCCTGCATGCCACCAAGGTGTTCAACACCTTTGAAGGCGGTGCCATTGTTTGTAAAGATGAAAAAACAAAGCAGCGCATCGATTACCTGAAAAACTTTGGCTTCGCCAACGAGGTCACCGTGATGGCCCCCGGCATCAACGGCAAAATGAGTGAATTGAACGCGGCATTCGGCCTGTTGCAATTGAAGTACGTGGACCAGGCCATTGAAAAACGCCACCGCATTCAAGCCCTTTACCGCGAATTGCTGGCCAATGTGCCCGGCATTGAACACATGGCGGTGCCGGAAAGTGTTGAATGGAACGGTGCTTACTTCCCTGTTTTTGTGACAGGCCACTACCCCATTACACGCGATGCGCTGTATGCCCGTTTGCAGGAACACGGCGTGAATGGCCGCCGTTATTTTTTCCCGCTGATCAGCAGCATGCCCATGTACCGTGGCCTGCCCTCAGCCGCACCGCGCCGTTTGCCCCATGCGCACAAAGCCGCTGAACAGGTGTTGTGCCTGCCCATTTACCCGGACCTGCCGCTTGAAGACGTGGCCCGTGTTTGTGTGATTATCGACGAGGCCAGCCGTGGCTAAGGTGCTGTTGGTTGACACCAATTTTTCCTCAGGGCCCATCCTGAACTACCTGCGCAATGCCGGGCACACGGTCATGTTTGCGGGCGGCAAACCCAACGACTTTTTGGCCAAGGCCACACCCGGTTACCAGCAACTGGATTATTCCAACCCTGCGGCACTGGCCGATTTGTGCACGCGGCTTGGCGTTGAATACCTGGTGCCGGGCTGCAACGACAGATCGTACTATTCTTGCGCAGAAGTGTCTGAAACCTTGCACTTCCCAGGCATTGACCGCCTTGAAGCCACAGAAACCATCAACCACAAACAAAAATTTCGCAGCTATGCGCAGCGCGAAGGTTTGTCGGTGCCGCATGTGTTTGGCACTGACGAAGTGCCCGACCGCGCTGTGATTGTAAAGCCGGTCGACGCCTACAGCGGCCATGGCATTACCGTGGTGCAGGCGGGCGAAACCACGCAACTGGCACGCGCCATTGAAAGCGCCAAAGCAGAATCAAAAAGTGGCGATTGCCTGGTGGAAGAGTACGTGGACGGCCAGCTGTACAGCCATTCGGCCTTCGTGGCCAATGGCCGCTTGGTGCAAGACTTCATGGTGATTGAACACGGATCGGCGAACCGCTTTGTGGTCGACACCAGCCACCTTGCAATCGACTTTCCTGCCGAGGTACACACCCGCATTCGCCGTGAAATTGAGCATCTGGCGCAAAGCCTGCGCCTTTGCGATGGTCTGGTGCACACCCAGTTTTTGCTGAAGGGCGATGAATTCTGGCTGGTTGAAATTACCCGCCGCTGCCCCGGCGATTTGTACAGCCAGCTGATTGAACTTTCAACCGGCCTGCCCTATGTGGCCAGTTACGCCAAAGGCTTTCTAGGCCAGCGTGCCGCGCCCGGCGCATTGAAACAACATTATATTTTACGTCACACCCTGACCTTGCCGCATGAAGGGTTGTTGCAGCACCTGCACTTTAACCACCCGGTGCACATGGAGCGCTGGGTGCCCATTGCCGCCACAGGCGACTTCATTGCGCCCAGCCCGGTGGGCCGCATGGCCCTGCTGTTTGCGCGCTGCGCCAATGCAGCTGAACTTCAAACACTGGCCAGCCACGCCATACAGCGCAGGCTTTACACCTTCAATGGTTAAAGCCACACACAAAGGACATTGAATATGAACAAACCCATCAAGGTCGCCATGATAGGCGGTGGTGTAAATTCAGCAGTGGGCCGTGTGCATGAAATTGCCATGAAAATGGACAACGAATTTGACTTGGTGGCGGGCTGCTTTAGCCGCAACGCGGAATTCAATGCCGAATCGGGCCGCCAGTACAACGTGCCAGCCCACAAACTTTACCCCAGCGCGGAAGCGTTGATTGATGCAGTGGCCGACGAAGTGGATGCCGTGGTGATCGCCACGCCGATCAAGTCGCATGCGCAGTACATCCACTTGGCACTCGACCACAACTTGCGCGTTATTTCAGACAAACCCCTGCTGGCCAATGTGCAGGAATGCAAAGAATTGCTGACCCGCGTAAAACCCGACAACACCCGGGTGTTTTCAATTTTCAATTACACCGGCTACCCGGCTGTGCGCGAGATGAAACGCCGCGTGGAAAGTGGTGCCATTGGCAGCGTGTTCAAGGTGATGGTGGAAATGCCGCAAGATTCCTACATGCGGCTGAGCAACCAAAAAAAAACCCACGCCATTCAGGCCTGGCGGCTTGAAGACGGCGACATCAGCTGCGTGTCGCTCGACCTGTTCGTGCACCTGCACAGCCTGGTAAATTTTGTGTGCGGCAACACGCCGCTTGCCGTAAGCGCATGGCAACGCGCCATCACGAATGTGGCCCCCGGTTTGATTGATGAGGTGGACGCAGTGATTCAATACAGCAACAACCTGATGGTGAACGCGTGGTACGGCAAGGCCGTGTTGGGTTACCGCAATGGTTTGCGCATTCGCGTATTTGGCACCAAAGGCAGTTTGCAATGGCACCAGGAACAACCGGAACTAATCGAGGCTGCAGACGAAGCTGGAAACCGCATGCTGCTTGACCGCATTTCAACTGACTGCACCATTACCGCACAGCCCCGCTACAACCGCTTCAAGGCAGGCCACCCCTCGGGTTTCATTGAAGCCTTTGCGAATTACTACGCCGACATTGCACAAGCCATGCGCGACGAAAAACTGAACGCCTACACACTATCCACGGGCGTTGCCGCCGAGGGGCTGACCCTGAGCCAGGCCATTGCGCAGGCTTCCGCCACCGGGCGTACCATTGAACTTGCACACTGAGAACTTCACGACAATGACCACACCCAGCCTTGAAGAACAACTGCAACCGCTGTTCAATGAAATCGACATCAAGTTGCAAGCGATTGAAAACAGTGCCTACCTGCAGCGGCAAGACCCGGAAAAAACCATCAACCAGCTTGCCGTGTTGGTGAACGAATGCCAGAACAAACCCTACGCCAGTTTGATGCAATTGAACATTCAAGGCACCACGGAATTGTGCACCCGGTTTGCCGCATTGTATGTGAACGTGTTGACCGATGTGAAACACACCCTGAGCCTGAACAGCGTGCTGGTGCTGACCAAACAAAAACGCTTCATGAGCTATGTGTTTGAAGTGTCTGGCTACGGCGGCAACAGGGCCACCTTGCAAATGCTGCTGCAAAAAGCACGCGATAAAAAAACCAAACACCTGAGCGACAACCCCGCCATGGTGCGTGCCGTGTTGCTGGCCGGTGTGGGCGACCTGGAAGCAAGCGACCTGGTTGAACTGACACTGGAAAATTCTGAAACGGCAGCGCTGCTGGCCATCGGTTTGTTGCTGGACCGTTTGCCCCTGACACTGACTGGCGACGCAGGCCGCACCTTTCTGCTGGAAGAATACAACCCTTATGATTCACTGCGCCCACTCGACCAATACCGCGCATTGATTTCCAACATCTGGATGCTGTGCAGCTACAGCACGTCGACCCGCAAACACGACATCAAAAAACACCTGAACAACTGGTTCAAGCGCGTGCACAAGGCCAAGGGTATTCAAGCCAAACCTGCTGGCAGCGTAAGGCATGCCGGCAATGTGGACAACAAACCCGTGGTGGCCGTGATCGCGGAAACGTTTAAATCGGTGCATGCCATGTACCGCTGGTACGCACCGATGATCAAACGCCTGAGGCAGGATTATTACCTGGTGATGGTGTCGATGAAAGCGGATGTGGACGAGCAATCCATCAGCCTGTTTGATGAATTCATTGAAGTGCCCGACGATGAAATGAACCTGCAGCCCGTATTGAACCAATGCACACCAGACATTGCGTGGTTCATGAGCGTGGGCATGCGCTCGTGGGGCATATCGCTTGCCAACCTGCGTTGGGCGCCCTTGCAAACGATGAGTTTTGGCCACCCGGCGACCAGCCACAGCACGGAAATGGACATGGCCTTTGTGACCAGTCGCGTGTTTGGCGGCCCCGGTGTGGTGAACGAAAACATGCTGATTCTGGAAAGCGAAGTCGGCAATGTGGCCGAAGCGCATCAAGACCTGAAGCTGCCGCCTCCGCCCGTACTTGATGATTCTATGGTTTCAATTGCAGTGCCTTGCAATGTCATGAAAATCAATTTGAGTTTTGTGACCGCACTGAAGGAAATCGAACGGCTGTCAACCAAGCCCGTGCGGTTCATGTTCTTCCCCAATGAATATGGGGTGGGACATTTGTCCACGGAACGCCGCCTGCAGAAATACTTTCCCACCGCCGTGGTGGCACGCCGCACTGGCTACGAAGCCTACCTGAACCTGCTGAATCAAAACCACCTTGCGCTTAGCCCGTTCCCGTTTGGCAATGCCACATCCACCATCGATTGCATGGTGCTGGGCTTGCCTGTGGTGAGCCTGATTGGCGCAGAACCCCATTCGCGCAGCGACTACGACATTCTGGCCTCGCTGGGTCTGGCCGAATATTGTGTTGCCGACTCCGTTGAAAACTATGTTAACGGTGTGGTGCGCTACATCAATGAACCGGGTTTGCTTGAGGAACTTCGGGCCATGGTGGCGTCCAAACAATTCATGGACTTGCACCAGCAAAACGAGAACGAGTTTTCCGATGAAATGTGCAAAGCCTTGAACTGGGCGTATGCGAACCAGGGCGAAGTGCGCGGGCCAAGGGGGTTGATGATTGAAGCGCAGGGGCGGTGGAAAAACTGATTAATCCGGCGCTGAAATTTTCAGCGTCAACAACCCACCCGGCTCCACTACGGTGGCAGGCCAGTCTGCAGCTTGTTGAACGGGCGCAAAACCATGTTCAACAATCCACTGCACCGCACGAACTACGCCTGCGTGGGTAATCCAAAGTTCATCGCTTTGCATGCCCTTCAATGCCTGCCCCACGCGTTGCAACACCCTGTGCGTGCTTTCAACGCCACCAAAACAATGGTGATCAAAATCAGCCAGCCAGGCGTCGAAGGCAGCTTGTGGCACTGTATTCCACGCTTGCATTTCCCAGCAACCAAAGTTCATTTCATTTAAGCGGGGGTCCACAATGGCCGCTGGAAGATCAGGCCGCAGCACGGCCAGATGCTTTGCCAGTTGTTGCGCACGCTTTAATCCGGAAACCCTTGCGGGCAAACCAGCGGGCAATTGTGCTGCCGCTTCTCGGGCTGCTTGCAGGCTGGCGTCGTCATCGGCCAGCACATCGCTTGCGCCATAGCAAATACCAGCAGGTAACAGCACCGGGGCATGGCGAATCAACCACAGTTTCATCACACAGCACGCAGTGGCCAGGCCAACAACAAGCCAAGGTAAAAAGCCACCTCACACAATTGTTGTGTGGCCCCCAAACCGTCGCCAGTAAAACCGCCCAGCCTGCGCTGAAGCAAGCGCCACATCCATGCCAGTGCCAAGGCCGAACCCAGCACGGCAGCCCACCAAGGCATGTCCGGTGCAAGCCTGTATAGCAGGCCCAATGCCAACCCGGTCCACACCGTAGCCGCCAACAAACTGCCATTGCCAATTTGATCGGCCAGTGGTTTGGATTTGGATTGCTGCGTGTCGCCCACATGCGGCAAACCGCGAATAATGAACAGTGGCATGAGGCGCGACACCACATGCGCCCCAAACACAGTTGCTGCGGCTGCGGGCAAGGTAGCCAGTTGCAGCAACATGGCCAGCAAACCGACTTTAAGCAACACGATCAACACCAGCGCCAGTGCGCCGTAGGTGCCCACTCGGGAATCTTTCATGATGTCCAGCGCACGTTCGCGGTTGCTGCTGCCGCCCAAACCATCGACCGTGTCGGCCAAACCGTCTTCATGAAATGCGCCTGTCAGCAACACACTGAACACGGTGCACAACACTGAAGCCACCCAGCTTGAAGCGGGTACTTCCGGCAAAGCCCGCGCCAAACCCCACAACACCGCAGCGCTGCTTGCGCCAACCAGCCAGCCTACACCGGGAAAATGTGCAGCACTGGCACGCAGCATGGCTGGTGAAAAACCCACCCATTCAGCCAACTTGCCTGTGACCGGAATACGCGTAAAAAACTGCACGGCAAGCAGATAGTGGCGAATGAATTGGGTGAGCAGTTCAAGCATGGGAAATTACGCCTGTGTTGAATCGCCAGCGCGCGACACGCCGGCTGAATCGAAGCTCGCCATGTCGCGCAGTATGCTGCAAGCCGACACCAGCAGTGGCCAGGCCAGGGCCGCGCCAGAGCCTTCGCCCAAGCGCATCCCGAGATCAAGCAAGGGCTGCGCGTTCAAGTATTTGAGCATGTTGCGGTGGCCCTGCTCGCCCGATTGATGCGCAAAAACACAATACGCCAACACATTGGGGCACATTGCGTGGGCAACCAGCACTGCTGCCGTGGCAATAAAACCATCCACCACCACCACACGGCGCTCGCTGGCCGCTTGCAACACCGCCCCCACCATGGTGGCAATTTCGAACCCGCCCATGGCGGCAAGAATCTCCATGGGTGATTCGGTATTCTCATGGCGATGCAGCACTTCCCGCAATATGCTTGCCTTGCGCTGAACAGCGTCGGCATTCAAACCAGTGCCTGCGCCCGTGCATTCAGCAATGTCGCGCCCGGTGAAACGGGCCATGAGCAGTGAAGCAGCCGATGTATTACCTATGCCCATTTCACCCAGCAACAACACATTGCCGGGCAGGCCACGCAGCAGTTCAACGCCATTGTGCATTGCCTGTTCGCATTGCTGTATCGACATGGCCGGGCCTTCAAAGCTGTCGGCTGTGCCATGTGCCACTTTGCACAGGTGAAGCCCGGGGCGTGCCGCGAAATCGTGGCGCACACCACAATCGACCACGCCCAAATTCAGGCCATGCTGGCGTGCCAGCACGCTGACAGCCGCGCCACCCGCCAAAAAGTTTTCCACCATTTGCCAGGTTACATCGCCGGGGTACGCGGACACCCCACGCTGCACCAAACCATGGTCGGCTGCAAACACCAGCAATTGCGGCTGTTCCAGAACCGGGCTTTCAGTGCCCAAGGCCATGCCAAGGTGAACAGCCAGCGCCTCAAGCCGACCCAATGAACCAATCGGCTTGGTTTTGTTGTCAATCCGTGTTTGAAGCCGTGCGCGCAGGCTTTCATCGAGAGGGTTTTCGACACAAGGCAAATCAAATGGCATGGTTAGGTGGTACCTGAAAATTAAGGTTCGATAAGCGCATTCAACACGCCCGGTTGAACATGCAAAGCCAAATAATCAGCCAGCCCGTTGAAAACACTTTCCAGCGTTGGCGCTTGTGCACCAAACAATGCGGCCAACACCACGGGGTCTTCAAACAAGCCATGCACATACACACCCAGCACATTGCCCGCCCTATTTTGCCAACCCAAACCGGGCAGCACTTCGCGGGCAAGCTGACCGGTTTGCGCCAGCGCGGGGTGTTGCACCGTGCGCCCATGGTGAATTTCATAACCATTCACCATCTGTTGCGTCAACGCAGCCCAAGGGCCTGTCACAGCGCCAAAAAGCAGCGTGGCGCGGCGCACTGTTTTGTCGGGCTCGAAATAAGTCACCAAAGGCAATAGCCCCAAGCCCGGTGCATTGCCATCAATGCCGTGCGCATCCACCAGCGCTTCGCCCAGCATTTGCAAACCGCCACAAATTCCCAGCACCGGCTTGCCCTGATCGGCATGGGCAGCGATGGTTTGATCCAAGCCCTGCTCCCTCAGCCACTTCAAATCGGCCGTGGTGTGCTTGGAACCCGGCAGAATAATCCAGTCAGCCCCCGCACAATCGGCAGGCGTGCGGGCCCACACCAAACGCACACCGGGCATGTTTTTCAAGGACTGGAATTCATCCAGATTACTGATGCGCGGAAAAGCCAGCACTGCAATGGTGGTGCGCACGCTGCCGGTGGAACGGCTGCGGTCGTCGAACACACCATCTTCTTCCGGCAAACCATGCTGAAGCCACATGGGCAGGGCGGCCACCGTGGGCACACCGGTCAACTGCTGCAGCTGTTCAGGCGCTGGGGCCAGCAACGCAGCATCGCCCCGAAATTTGTTCAACACGAAACCACGGATCAAGGCACGTTCCTGCGGGGGCAACAAAGCCCATGTTCCGTACAAGTGGGCAAAGGCCCCGCCACGGTCAATGTCGGTAACCAGCAGGCAACGCGCCTGTGTGTACACTGCCACGCGCATGTTCACAATGTCACTGGCGTGCAGGTTGATTTCTGCGGGCGAACCCGCTCCCTCGATCACCACTACGTCGTGGTCGGCTCGCAATGCATCCAGTGCCGCCAGGATGTGCGGCCACACTTTGGCGCTGCGTTCCCGCCACGGGGTTTTGCTCAACGCCGGGTCCACTTTCCCCAGCACCACCACCTGGCTTTTGGTGTCGGCTTCGGGTTTTAGCAACACCGGGTTCATCTGTACATGGGGTTCACAACAGGCGGCCAGCGCCTGGAAATACTGAGCCGAACCAATTTCGCCTTCACTGCCATGCAAACCCGCCACCACACGGGCGTTGTTGCTCATGTTTTGTGCCTTGAAGGGAGCCACCTTCAAACCCATGCGTGCGTAATGGCGGCACAGTGCCGTGGTCACCCAGCTTTTGCCAGCGCCACTGCTGGTGCCCAATACCATGACACACACAGCTGTCATGCCTGGCCCTGCCGTGCATGGTGTTCAAGTGCGCTTGAAAGTGCAGCCATGGCCTGCGGCCCTTGGGCGCACAAGCGCCACCAGCCGGGCAAACCAAACGAGGTGGCATCGCGCAGCTTGATGCCGCGCGAGCGCAAGTGCACTTCATCAATTTCGCAAGGTGCCTTGGCGCACACAAAGGAGGCAATGCTGGGCATGGTTTCCCAACCCTGCTGGTGAAGGCAATCAAGCAGATCCCGTTTCCATTGCGCCAGCACGCTGCGGCTTTCGGCCAGCCAGCTTTGTGTTTCCGGCAGGGTCCAGGCATGCAACATGGCCTGCCCGTGCGTGCCGATAAGCCAGGAAGGCGCAAGGCTGTTGAGGGCGCACACTGCACGGCTTTCGCCCATGGGTGCAATGGCGTAAGCACCCCGAACCCCGGTCATGCCCAGTGCTTTGTTGGGCGACCACAGTTGCCACAAGTGGTCTCGCTGTTGCACGGTTGCACGGGCCTGTTCATCCAGGCACAAGGGTTCGTAAGCGCAATCCAGCACGGCAACAACGTCGGGGTGATCCTCTACAACCTTCAACAGATCGGTCGATTCCGCCTGCCCCAAGGGGCTTGAAGGGTTGCACAACCACACCAAACCTGCCCGGCTTACATCGTCAACAAGTTCCATGTCCCACACCTGCGCGGCGTGTGCATAATCGCCATAGGCATGTTGCGGCACCCAATAAGAATTGCAACCCTTTCGCCACAGGCAGGTGGTCAGGCGCTGAATGAATTCACTGGCGCTGCCTGCCACCACAATTCTGGATTCGTCCACGTCGTGAAACCTGGCCAGCGCGGTGCGCAAAGTTGTGTAACTCGGGTCTGGGTAGCGCAGTGCATCCGCCTGCTGAACTGCATTCAACACAGCAGGGCAAGGCCCCACGGCATTGGCATTGCTGGAAAAATCAAAGGGCACAGGCCCATGTTCGTCGGTACCGCCATGTATGCGTGTGTTCATGTCACCCCCCACAAAACAGCCACCATGCAAATAACTGCAATGAATACCACCACTTGTGCACAGGCATGCAAGGCCGCTTCGATGTGACCACTGCGTGGTACTTCGCCTTGCACATTCAAACAATACACCCCTTTTTTTTCGAGGCGAATATTCATTCCCAAAGCCAATGCCCCCATGGGCCAACCGCCATTGGGTGAAGGGGTTTGCTGCGCAACGCCGGGCAATTGAAACAGGCCCCGGCCTTTGAACAACAGGCAAATCAGCAAGGCGGTGATGCGGGCCGGTACCCATGAAAACACATCGTCTGCGCGTGCGGCCCACTTGCCTGCCCAGGTCCAAGTGCGCCCGGCGCGTTCACCCCGGTAGCCCCACATGGCATCAGCCGTATTGGCGAAACGATAAACCGCTGCACCTGGCAAACCCAGCAGGGCAAACCAAAACAGCGGTGCAACCACGGAGTCATTTAAATTTTCTGCGAGTGTGGAAATGGCGGCCTGTCGAACCTGCGCCTCACTCAGGCTGTTTACATCGCGGCTGACCAAACGTGCCACCTGTTGCTGACCTTGTCGCAATGAACCTTGCAGGGCCTGTTCAACATTGCGTACTTCGTCACGCAGCACCCGCCAGGCCATCATGGGTTTGAACAACAGTCCCAGCAGCAGCACCTGAAACACCCAGTGTGCCTGTGCCACCCACATCGACAACACCGCTGCCAATGTGAACACCCCCACCACACCCACACACCACGCCACGGCGCCGGCAATAAATTGGGCCATTACGCTGGGGGATGGTTTGCCGATTTCGGGTGCAAACAAGCGGCCTGTCCGCCCCAGATAACTGCCCATCCACACCACTGGGTGCCAGCGAACCGGTGGTTCACCGAAACAATAATCCAGCAACAAAGCCACCAACATGGCACCGGCCAAAATATCAACGGGGGTGGCGGCAAACCACATGGCTAGTCCTCCCCTTTGGCTTGCGATGAGGTGGCCTGATGCGCGAACAAGGCACTGGCCTCGCCCCAGGTGTCGTCAAACACCAAACCCGACAAGGCCTCGCATTGGGCCCAGTGTTGTTGCGCCAGCATGGGTTCTGCGTAATAGCCTTCAACCGGCCCCAGGCACAGCACGGCAACCGGGCTGGCGCCTTCAGGCAAGCCCAGCAACGCTGCCAGTTCGGCGGGCTCAAACAGCGACACCCAGCCCATGCCCAAACCTTCTACACGTGCGGCCAGCCAAAGATTTTGAATCGCACATGCGGCCGAAGCCAAATCCATTTCAGGCATGGTTCGCCTGCCAAAAACATGGCGTTCCCGGCCATCGACCAACGCCACCACCAACACTTCGGCGGCCTCCAGAATGCCTTGCACTTTCAGTTGCATGAATTCGCTTTCGCGTTGCCCCAATGCACGGGCGGTTTGAATGCGTTCAGCCTCAACCAGCGCATGCAGGCGCACACGTGTGTCGTGGTTTTGAATTCGAATGAAGCGCCAAGGCTGCATGTAACCCACGCTAGGTGCGTGGTGGGCCGCACACAACAAACGCTGCAACACATCGGTGTCCACCTGCCCGCCACAAAAGTGGCGCATGTCGCGCCGCTCTCGAATGGCGCGGTACACTGCAGCCGATTCACTGGGGGTGAAAGGCGCGGCTTCAATCAGGGCGGGCTTGGTTTTGTCCATGCGTATTGCTTCAATCCTCAATGCCACGCTGCGCGGGAATACCCGCCTTGAATGCATGTTTGACCATGGTCATCTCGGTCACCGTGTCGGCCATATCGATCACCTCCTGTGGGCAGCGCCGCCCGGTGATCACCACATGCACGTCCTTGGGTCGGTCACGCAGGGTTTGCAGCACGTCCTCCAGTGGTATCCAACCGTAGATCAAACCGTAGGTCAATTCATCCAGAACCACCATGAAATGTTCGCCACCCAGAATCGTGTCGCGGGCCTTGGCCCAGCCGTCGCAGGCCAATTTCGCGGAATGCTCGATGTCTTTGCTTTTCCAGCTAAAACCATCGCCCAGTCCTTCGATGGACAAACCCAGTTGCTCCAGCGCCCGGTGCTCACCAAACCGCGCACTGGGCACTTTCATGAACTGGTAAATTTTCACGAGCTTGCCGTGCACATGGGTGCGGCCAAATGCGCGCATGGCCAGGCCGAATGCAGCCGTGCTTTTGCCTTTGCCATCGCCGGTGTTCACGATGATCAGGCCGCGCCTTTCGCCCTCGGGGCGGTCGTAGCGTTTTTCGGTGGGGGGCGTTTCAATTTGCATGGGGTTTTCTCTCGCGGTCAGGTTGGCAACACAAGCCAACGGTTGTTCACCTGGTGAATGGAAAGTCGATGATCGAACACAGTTTGCAAGGCGTGGTGTGCCGCTGGTTGGTGGCTGGGGCCTGAATACTGCAACTGGCCTGCCTGCATCACCAACAGGTCGTCGGCCAGCAAGGCCAGGGAAATTTCATGCAACACGGTGACCACGGTGCGGCCTTGGGCCACCAGGCTGCGCACCAGCGCTATCCAGTCGGCCTGGTGCGGCGGGTCGAGGTTGGCCAGGGGCTCATCCATCAACACAATGTCGGCCTGAACAGCCAACAGGCGGGCCAGCAACACGCGCTGGCGTTCGCCACCGGAAAGGCTGCCCAGCAAGCGGCTGCGCCATTCCCACACACGGGTTTGTTCCATGGCCTGCTGCACGGCTGCGTGGTCGGCCGGGCCGGGCGGGCTTAACCAGGGCAAGTGGGGAAAACGGCCCAGCATCACGATGTCGTAGGTGCTTAAATCGTCGGCTGCCTGATCGGCCCCGCCCTGCGCAAGCCATGCAACTGTTCTGGCGCGTTCGCGATGCGCATAGCTGTGCAAGTCTTTTCCATTCACCTTGACATGGCCTTGCTGCGTGGGCACAAGCCCGGCCAATGCACGCAGAAAAGTGGATTTGCCAGCGCCATTGGGGCCCACCACACAGGTCCAGCGGCCCGTTTCAATACGTGCGTTCAGTTGCTGTAATACTGGGCGTGCCTGCCGGGCAGCGCCCAGCGACACACACAAATCATTCACTTCAAACGCGGCAAGTTTGTTCATGTCCACTTCACCCCGCCCTTCTGTGCATCAGCCACAGCAAATAGCCGCCACCCAGCGTGGCGGTCAGCACGCCCACGGGGATTTCCTGCGGCGCAATCAAGCCCCGCGCCAGAATATCCGCAGCCAACAGCAACACACCGCCCATCAAACTGGCCAACACCACCAGCTGGGCATAGGTTGTGCGCACGGCGGCGCGCACCAAATGCGGCGCAGCCAAACCCACAAAGGCGATCAGGCCTGTGTGGGCAACAGCAGTGCCGGTGGCCAAAGCCACCACGGCGATCAGCGCCATGCGCGCAGGGCGCAGGGGCAGGCCCAGGCTTTGGGCGGTGCTTTCACCCAGGGTGAGCGCATCAAGCGTGCGGGAAAAAGCCCAGGCCACCCCCAGGCACAACACGCCGGAAAGCAACATGATGCCCAGCGACTGCCAACCCACAAAACCGGTGGAACCCAGAATGAACGCTTGCATGGCCTGCAAGGTTTGCGGCACCGCAATGGTGATGAGCGACGTAAGCGCACCCAGCACCATGCCCACCACCACACCGGCCAACAGCAAACGCAATGTGTGCTGCACGCCTTTGGCCAGGGTAAGTGTTAGCAACACCGCACCCACCGCACCCACAAAAGCAGCGCCAGTCAAACCCAGCCGCACCACCCACGCCTCGGCGAATGGGGACACGCCCAATGCGGCCAGCGAAACGGCCACCGCCAGCGAAGCCCCCGATGCACTGCCCAACAAAAACGGATCAGCCAAGGGGTTGCGAAACAAGCCTTGCGCCACCGCACCAGCCAGCCCAAGCAGGGCACCTGCTGCCCAGGCACCCAGTGTACGGGGGGCGCGAATGTCGAGAACAATCTGGCTGGCAACCGGGTCGCCCCACATGCGCCACACCGATTCAAGACCCGTGCTGCCCACACCCAAACCAAGGGCGCACAACAACAGGCTTAAGGCCAGCAGCAACACCCCCAGCCACAGGCTTGCACGGGTATTCATAAAGCGCCACCCGGGCTTGTTGGTGCTGCGCTGCTGTGTTTCAGAATGCACTGCGCCAGCAAGCGGGCACCGTCGGCCATGCGGGGGCCGGGGCGCACAATGGCGTCTTCATCGTCGCTGTTGAAAATACAAATGCGTTGTTCGCGCACTGCACGCAGGCGCTGCCAACCGGGCCGTTCGGTCATGCCTTGCACATTGCGCTGCCCCACCATGATCAAATCCGGGTTGGCACGCACCACAAATTCCGGGTTGAGTTTTGGAAATGGCCCCAGTTCAGCGGGCACCACATTGCCTGCGCCCAAGCGCTTCAGCGTTTGCCCAATGAAAGACGACTCACCTGCAGCATAGGGTGCACGGTTCACTTCAAAGTACACACGAATGCCGCGTGCATGTTCAGGCAGGGAACTTGCCGCCGCAGACACACCTGCATCCACTTCCTTCCACACCTGCTCAGCCTTCGCTGGGGGAAGGCCCAAAGCCTGCCCCACTTTTGCAATCACCACCTGCACCTGTTCGTGGGTTTTAGGTTCCAGCATCAACACCTTCAGGCCCAGTGCCTGCAAGCGTTCTGCTGCGCGTGACGATTCCGCCATCAACACCAAATCTGGTTTTAAGGCCACAATGGCTTCAATATTGGGGTCGATACCGCCACCCACGCGCGGCAATTTCTGCACGGAAGCCGGCCAGTTGGAATAACGGTCCACACCCACCAGCCGGCTGCACTGCCCAAGCGCACACACACTTTCAGTGAGGGAAGGCAACAGGCTGACAATGCGTTGCGGCGCCGCTTGTGCGGACCACGTCCACAATGCGAACAGAAAAGCGATTGCGCACCGTGCACCAGGTATTTTCATGCGGGTGCCCCTTTCACAAACAGCGCCTGCCCAGCCACCATCAAGGTAAGCCGTTCACATGCATCGGCCATCGTTTGGTTCAATCGCCCCAGTTCATCGACGTAATGGCGCACTTCCTTGCCCATGGGCACAACACCCAAACCAATTTCATTGCTGACCAGCACCACGGGCCCGGGCAAGCCGTGCAGCGTGTGAACCAGTTGCTCAACAGTGTGGTGAAAACCTTGCGCAGGTGCGGGCACACCGGGAGGCGGCATCAACCAGTTCACCAGCCACAGGGTTAAACAATCCACGATCAAAAGGGTGTTGTCGGTGCTGTGCAATTTCAAGGCTGCCGGCAAGTACAGGCTTTCCTCAACGGCCGCCAAACGCGGCACGCGCCGGGCGCGATCAAGCTGATGCTGCACAATGCGTTGCTGCATTTCATCGTCGCCAACATGGGCTGTGGCCACCAGCACGGCTTGCCGTTCCGGGCTGGCTGCAAGCCATTCTATGGCCAGGTTTTCAGCGCGGCGCGATTTACCGCTGCGCTGGCCACCCAGAATTAGTTCGGAACGGGCAAGCATGTGCATCAATCAGGTTTCACCCCTTAAAAAGAATAGTTGGCAGACACAAACAGGTTTCGTCCCGGTGTAGTAAAGCCATTGGCCAGTGAATAGGTTTTGTCAGTGATGTTGTTCAAGCGGGCCGACACGGACAAATCCTGATTCAACTTGCGGCTTACACCGGCATTCAACAAACCATAACCGCCCAGTTCAATGTTGGGATCGCTGAAACGAATCGCCCTGTCTTCACGGTCGCTGGCTAGTTTCAATTCGCCATAGTACTGCCAGGGACCGGTTTCACGGCTCAAGTTTAAATTGAATACGTGGCGGGCAATGCGCACAATGCGCTTGTTGTCGGGCTCGGTTTTGGGGTCGGTGTAATCGTAGGAAGCTTTGACCAACACTGTGTCGAACTGGCGGTCCACCGCGAATGTGGCACCACGCAAGGTGGCACGGGCCGATTGCACATTCGTCGACGGCGTAATGAAACCCTGCACCCTGTTTTCATACACCACCGCGCTGGCGGCCATGGCTGCGGCTGCGTACTTCACACCCAGTTCTTTGGCGCGGCTGCGCTGGGGTTGCAAATCCGGATTGCCAAACCCGGGGAAATATAACTGGTTGAAGGTCGGTGCTTGAAAGCTGCTGCCCACACTGCCCACCAAACGCCATTGTGAATTCAGTTTGTAACCAGCCGACAAGGCATAGTTGTTGAAACGCCCGAACTGGGAATTGTCGTCGCTGCGCAGCACGCCAAGCGCGTCCCACTGATCGCGGTTCAAGGCATAAGAGGCCATGAAACCATCAATGGTGCGGGACTTCACAGGGTAGTTCGTGGTGCTGTCCACTTCTTCCCTGCGCTGCTCGCCCAACACCGTAAGCACATCGCTGCCAAAAGAAATATCGTTTTGCCAGCTGTACTGGTCACGCTTGGTGTTGAACTTGGCAGTGCCCGCCTCTGCGCCATCGGACAGGCGGCGGAACTCGTTAACAGACTTGTCATCGGACTGCGCGACCAACACGGTGGACTTCCAACGAGGAACCCACTTTGCCACCCATTGCAGGCTGGACTGGTTCACTTCTGGATTGGCAATTGCCTCGCTATTCATGGAATTCAAACCCAGCGGGTTGGGGGATGGGTTGCCGTCAAAACCGTACCGACCTTTGCTGTACAGCGATTGAAACTTCAGTTGGTGATCCGTGTGTACGTCGGCCACCAAACTGAAATTAAGGCTACTGGCTTCAAAACGGTCTTCATCCGGATTCAAACCCGATGCAGCGGGTGTTTTCGCATCAATGCCTGTGCCACGTTCATGCGAAAAGCCAAGGCTGTAACCAAACATGCCGATCTTGCCACCAAAGTGCGCCGCGCCCAAGCGCTGGCCATCGGTGCCCACACCCACGCTGACAGACCGCCGGGGCGTGCCTGCTTGCCGCGTGATGATTTGAATCACCCCACCCACTGCATCGGGGCCGTACAAGGCCGAAGCAGCACCACGCAAAATCTCGATGCGCTCGATGGATTCAAGCGGAATGGTTTCCAGCGAAAGACCACCATTGGTTGCAGAACCCACGCGCACGCCGTCGACCAACAAAATGGTTTGTGTGGCGGATGCGCCGCGCAAAAACACATTGGTGTTCGAACGGTAACTGCCGTTGGACGACATTTGTACGCCCGGCTGTTGAGCCAACAGTTCACGCAGTGAAGTTTGCCCGGCACGATCCAGCGTTTCCCGGTCAATCACCGTGACATCGGCCAACACTTCGGTGATGGGCTGTTCAGTGCGGGTGGCGGTCACCACCACAGGTTCAAAAATTCTGGAATCTTGCGCAAATGCAGGAAAGGCGGCCGCAATGGCCGCCGGTGTGGCAAGCAAAAGCCCGCCCAAGCGAATTGAGTTCATTGTAAAGTTGATTGAAGAGTACCCTCACCGCCTTCCCCGACAGTGCATGGGACACAGTGCGCCTACGGCACACCCCGTTGTTGGCCGGTATCCGGGCTGGCAGACTTACCTTCATCCCCTTCTCAGGCGTTTGAAAACACCCAATGGTTTTTGATGAAAGCCAAGCACAAGGCTTGTCTGCGTACCGTTGCGGGGGCAGCGCAAAAGAGCTTCCCGTTTAACTTCAGAACGTGGACCGTTCCAAGAGCACCAACGCAGGTATTGTATCGCAGTAGTGCGGGGGGAAATTGGCTTTTTTGTTGGTGGAGGCACCACGAATTTGCATGTTTGCGACAAAGAACATAAAATGTGACTATAATCACATGACCATAGGCGTTTTATGTCAATTCAAGTATCGAAGTCTCAATTCAAAGCCAAGGCGCTTGAATTCTTCAGGCAAGTTGAGGCCACAGGCGAGTCGGTAATTATTACCGACCATGGTGTTCCCACACTGGAAGTCAAGCCGTTCAAACAGGCAAAAGCAAATCCTTTCGATGTGTTACGCGACACGGTGGTGCGGTACGTTGCACCCACAGACCCCGTTGGCGAAGACGACTGGGATGCAGCTCGATGATCGCAATCGATACCCATGTGCTGGTGTGGCTGGCAACGGGCGCACGCCAAATGATCAGCAAAAAGGCCATGAAGCGCATTACCGAAGAATTGGATCGTGGTGAAATTTGGGTGTCGGCAATTAGCACATGGGAAATTGCCATGCTGGTTGAACGCGAACGATTGATTCTCTCGCTGGATGTGGAGTCCTGGCTAGGCAAGATCAGCGAAATCGATGCAATCCGTTTTCAACCGGTCAATAACAAGATTGCAATTGAAAGCGTTCGCCTTCCTGGCGAGTTTCACAAAGACCCGGCCGACAGAATAATTGTTGCAACTGCGCGCACCATGGGTTTGGCGTTGATTACTGCCGACGAAAAAATTCAAGCCTATCCGCACGTGAATACCATTTGGTAGCCCCAGTGCCTAGCCGCCCTGCGGCGAAAGCTCCAGCCTGCTCAAATCAAACCCCTTGGCGTTCAGGCGTTGCAGCAGCGCATCGTATTTGGCCTTGTCCACCTGTTGCGTGCGGGCCAACACCCAAAGGAATTCTCGCTTGGGTTCGCTAACAGCCACCAGTTGGTAATCCGAATCCAGATCAATTACCCAGTAATTGCCCCACACCATGGGCAGCCAGCTTAACCACGCAGGTGCAAAGCGCACTTCCAGTTTGGGCGATTTCATGCCGCCAATTTGCCGGGCCTGGCCTTCAGCTTCATCCATGTCGCCACTGGCCAACTGGCAGCGGTTGAGTACTTTCAACGTGCCGTCTTTTTGCAATGCGTATTGCGCAGTAGTGTTGCGCACGCACTGTTTCTGAAAACGGTTGGGGTACTTCGCAACTTCATACCAGGTGCCCATGTACCGGGGTACATCGAGCGATTCAATGGTTTGAAGTGGCCCTGAATCACTGGCCGCCACGGCCGACATTCCCGGCAAAGCCACACACCAAACCACCAACATTCGACCAAGAAAATTCATGACTGCGCCTTCAAAATTTGTCACCTTTTTATGTGATATCCCGAGTAGCCGCAGGTTTCATGGCTTATTCCTTGGTTGTGAATCCAGGTACGGTGAAATGATGTTCTCACAACTACGCCACACCCCAAGCGACTTGCTGTTCAGCATAACGCATCAACAACAATTAAAAGGCAGCTTTCATGATCCCCAATCGAAACCATCGGCTCAAGGCCAGTTTTCTGTTCGCAGGCATGCTGGCACTGTGCGCACCTGTACATGCCAAAGACGCACCTGAAATAACACCCAGCCTGAAGAAGATGTTGCACGGTTTGCCAATAGCCGGCATCAAAGACGATGTGCAGGGCATGATCGCTTCGCTTGAGAAAACCACCTGCGGCAACAATTTGACCGGTTGTTACATGACCAAGTCGGGCCCCTTGCAGCTGTACTTCTTCACCAGTGGAACATCGCAGCAAACCTTGCTGCTGGTTGTAGACAAGTCGCTTGAAATGCCTGCGATTTTGAGTAAAAAAGTACAAGACGTGTTGGGCCAAACATCAGTTAGCACACCGATGATTTCTATTTCCACCACTGACTACAACCTTGATGTGATCAAGATGCCGCAGGCGCTGCGCGATGTGGTGCGCGACAAATACTTCAACATGAATTCCCTGACGTTCTCAAGTGGCGTGCAGGTGGCCGCTCGGGCCAATGTGGGTGGCGCGTTCAAGCTGGCCATGGCCAGCTTGGGCGCCGATGTCAGCAACATGCTGATGCGCGCTGCTGTGGTTATGCCTATTCCCACCGACCTGGCAGGTGGTGCTGGCACAGGCGCAGCTGCTGCCGATGCCGTAGCCCATGGCGAAACAATGAAAAAAGCCGGTGCTGATGCACTAAGCCCCGAGGCTTTTGTTGAATTCCAGTTTGGCCCGGGCTCGATGGTTAAAATGGGTATGCCGCAAATGCGGCTGACCGATGCCACATTTTTTATCAACAACGCATTGACCTTTGGCTACAAGGGCAATGCGTATTTCAGTGGTGCCAAAGATAAAAAAGTACTGATGCAGTTCCAGACCCCCCTGACCCCTGCCGGCTACATGGACCTGGCTGACTTCAGCTTTCGCATGGCAACCCCGACAACTTTCACCATGGAAGACGCTGCACATGTGATGGTGGCCATGGCCTCGCCTGACCCGCGCTTGAAAAAACACGGCGGCGGTTTCATCAAAGGCATCGACTCGTTCAAAGGCGCGTTGCTGACCATGGTCAAACCCTTGTCGGCCATGCAAATGCGCAACCCCAACCCCGCGCCCGACTATGTGTTTGGTGACAACACCAAACCCTTCCCCACCGACAACAAATACTTCAACTTCCTGCTGCTGGGCCCTTTGGCAGATAACGGCCCCCTGATGTATGCCGCAGGCAACGTGAAAGTGCTGGGCCAGGAAATGGGTTGGTTGCAGGCCTCGGCAGGCCTTGCCGGGTTGAATGCTGAAGTGGGTCGGGCTATCACGCTCAAAATCGGGCCACTGGGCAAAGTCAATTTCAACATGGCCCAATCCTGGACAATTAACCAAACCAAGCAAGAAATCGCCATGATGGGCAACATTGCTGGCCAAAAAATAGAAGTAGGTTATGGCCCAACCAACATGCGTATCTCGGTCAACTCGACCTGTGTTAATCCATTTGAGATCAATGGCGAGGTGGCCATTGTGCCCACCACCAATTTATCTGATGTATTCGATGCGCACGCGGGCGTGAACGTAGACCCGTCTAAAATTCAAGGCTGTATTGGTGCGCAGCTTGAAGCCGCTTACAAGAAAATTGCAGGCGAATACAAAAACCTGAGCGGCTACACCGCTGCAGCTGCCAATGCAGAACTGAAGAAAATTGCCAATGCTGCCGCTGCAGCTGAAGCAGAAGCCAAGAAACAGGCTGAGGCTGCTGCCAATGAAGCAAAGAAACAGGCAGAAGCCGCACAACGCGAGTACAACAAAACCAAGGACGCCGTACGCAACGTTGCCAATTCCAGCACCAGTGCAGCCAATAAAGCATTCAACGACGCGGGCAATGCCTTCAAGAAACTGGGCAAAAAGAAAAAGCGCAAACCAGCACCCGACATTCGTTTTGCAGCCTCGGTGTTTGATTGGGACTTTTACTATGACAATGCGCCCGACGTGGTGAAGGCCAAAGTAGACTTGTCAACCCACTGGCGTGACAACGGTTTTCAAGAGGGCCGCCAGGGCAGCCCGGAATTCGGAGCCTCGTTCTACTGGCACCGCTACACCGATGTACAAAGCCTGTGCAAACTGGGCGACCGGCTGTGTGTTACCAATCATTGGCTGAACTACGGCATTGAACAAGGCCGCCAAGGCAGCGCCGGTTTCAGCCTGCATGGCTACATGGACAGATACACCGATTTGCAAAACGCATTCGGCCAGGAAAATTACGAAGCGGCAATCGACCATTGGTTTGACAACGGCGAAGACGAAGGCCGCAGCACCCAGGCCACCATCGCAGGCAGCGGACCTGTTTCCGGACCTGCCCGTGTGGGCGGCGGCGGGGGTGGCGCCTGGAGTGACATGGCCACCTGTAAAAACCAGCAAGTCACAGGCTTCCGGATTGGTGCAGGCCGCCTGGTTGACCGCGTACAATTCCAATACCCCAGCGGTTGGGCGCCCCGCCAAGGCGGCGGAAATGGCTGGAATGTCGATGTTACTCTGCCCAACGGCCAATACATCGTGCGGGTGGATTACCGCAACGGCAGCATGGTCGACCAGGTCAGCTTCACCACCAACACAGGTGTGAAGTATGGCCCCTACGGCGGGGGCGGTGGAAGCCCCGGCGTATATACGGTAACACCTGGCGAAAAACTGGGTTGCATGCGTGGGCGGGCGGGTTCATCAATGGACCGCCTTACATTCACCTCCACAGGGCCACGTTAAATCATGAGCAGATTCATTCCAAACGCACGCCTTGGCAAATTGGCTGCTGCCGTGACACTGGCCTTGTGCATTGCAAACCCGGCGGCGGCCGAACAAAACGCAGCGCGTTCTTTTGTCGACATGGTGAAGGAGGTACCACTGGTACCCGCCAACATGCGAGATTCAGAAATGCTGGCGAAGGTAACCGAGGCGGTGAAGTACATCAAACGCCTTGAATTGCCCCAGGCGCATTTCGCGGTGAACGAGGCTTTGCAGCTAGATCCGCGCAATTCACATTTGCATTTTTTGAATGGTTTTGTGTACCACCTGCAAGCCCGCCAAGGCGACACGCAAAAAGGCGAAATGGCCCAGGAAGGCTACGAACAAGCCTTGCGCATTGACCCCAGCAACTGGATTGCACAGGAATTTCTGGGCCTGGCCCACATGGACCTGAAGCAATTTGACAAAGCGAAGCGTGCCTTCTCGGAAGTACTTTTACTAACCCCCGACAGTGCCGTGTCGGCTTACGGATTGATGGTGGCTTCGTATGTGACAGGCGATGCAAAAACCGCCTGTGCCATGGCCGACCAGTTCAGAAAAGTGTCTGAAATAAGCTCGCACGGATTCATCCGTTCAAGCATTGCAGTGTATGCATCTTGTGGCAATTTTACGCAAGCCGAATACATGCGCGACATTCTGAATTCTTTTTACCAGGGTGGGCCAGAAGTTCAACGCGCCGACCGCCGTGTGGCGCAATGGAAAAGTTTTTACAGCAACCAACCAGTTTCACTGAAACAACAACCTGAACAACTGGCACAGGCTTTTGACTTGCCAGCCGTACCCTACCCCAAGCCTTCAAAACCCGCGCCTGAACCCGATGCGGCCGTTGAAAGTGTGCCGGTGGCGCAAGCACCCGCACCTGCGGTAGCCGATGCCGCCAGTGGCCCGCGCATGTTGCTGATTGACGTGGTGTTGCTGTCCACACAAGAACTGATTTCTACATCCAAAGGCGTGAACCTGCTAAATGCACTCACCCTGCAACTGGGCAATGTGGCGGGCAATGTGGCCGCCTATTCGCGTGTGAATAACTCAACAGTGACCAACGGTGGCGCTGCCGATGTAAGCACCGCCATTACCCGCGCGGTGACCATTCCGGCCTTATCGTATTCGCTGAACATTGCCAACGCCAACAGTTCGCTGAATGAAGTGCTGGCACGCCCAACGCTGGCCGCCATTGAAGGTTTACCTTCAGAATTTTTCTCGGGTACGAATTTGAGTGCAGGCTTTGTTTCCACCAGCGTGCAAGGTGGTACCACCGTGGTGCCGCTGGAAAAACGCATTGGTATCAAGCTGGCAGTAACGCCGGTATTCCTGCCGCAAGGCCGCATACAACTGAAAGTGGAAGCCCAACGCACCAACCTGAACGCAACCACCGAGAACCCGCGCGTGGCATACCAAATTGAAATTGGCGAAACCACCGCCAACGCAAACGTGGTGATGAACCTGGGCGACACACTGGTGCTAAGTGGCTTGAGCGAAAAATCGAGCGCCAGCAACCGTGACGGTGTCCCCGGTCTGCAAGACGTACCCGGCCTGCAATATTTGTTCTCGAACAAACGAACCAACGACCTGCAACGCTCGGTGCTTATTTTGGTGACGCCACGTTCACCCGTGCAAATTTCCAATGATGCCAACCGCGAAAGCGATTCAATGGACAACCGCATGAAAATGTTGCGCGACAAGTTCGGTTTTTCAAACACCATGCCCGGCAATATTGAAGCGGTGATGACTCAGCTGGATTCCAACGACTTCTTCCGCGAATTCAGGCAAGGCGACGTGACCATGGAACGCTGGGAACGAATGAGATCCACCGGGGACCGGTTGAGAGAGGCGTTGGAGTTTTTGTATTACTAGAAAAGCCATGGCTCAAGCTTGCGGCGTGCCATTTCGTAGGCTTCGATGCGGTCGACATTACCCAGGGTAATGTCGATGTCGTCTAACCCCTGGATCAAACGTGATTTGTAATACGGATCAATGTCAAAGTGATGCTGTGCATTGTCTTCCAGAATCAATTGCTGTGGCAAATCGATGGTCAAGGAGTAGCCCTCGCGTTCCAGTGCCTTGACCATGATCTGGTTCACTAAATCCGCAGGCAGGCTAATCGGCAAAACACCATTCTTGAAACAGTTTGCGTAAAAAATTTCAGCAAAACTTGGAGCGACAATGGCGCGAATACCGTAATCGTCGAGTGCCCAAACAGCATGTTCACGGCTGGAGCCGCAACCGAAGTTGTCTTGCGCAATCAATATTTTCGCACCCTTGTACCGAGCCTGATTAAGGCTGAATTCTGGATTTTTCTGCCGCGCGTGTTCCTCAATACCTGGATAGCCTTTGTCCAGGTAGCGCCATTCATCGAACAGGTAGCGGCCAAAACCAGTACGTTCCACCATCTTGATGTATTGCTTGGGGATGAGCGCATCCGTGTCGACATTGGAACGGTTCACAGGAACAACCAAGCTGTGCAGTGAAGTAAATGGTTTCATCGCGTTCCCCGTTTCAATGCAAATCCAGAATTGTTACATCCACAAAATGCCCATACACTGCGGCAGCGGCAGCCATCGCCGGGCTGACCAAGTGGCTTCTTCCACCCGTGCCTTGCCTGCCTTCGAAATTGCGGTTTGACGTAGAGGCACAACGCTCACCGGGCAACAGGTGGTCTTCATTCATGCCCAGGCACATGGAGCAACCGGGCTCGCGCCACTCGAAACCCGCCTCCAAAAACACGCAATGCAACCCCTCCGCTTCTGCCTGTGCCTTCACAAGCCCTGAACCCGGAACAGCCAAAGCCTGCACAATGCCGGGGTGAACTTTGCGCCCTTTCAAAACGCGTGCGGCCAGCCGAAGGTCTTCAATGCGCGAATTCGTGCACGAACCGATGAACACTTTGTCCAGCCACAAATCAGTCAACTTCGTGCCCGGCTTGATGTCCATGTACTGCAATGCGGCGGCTGTGGCCTGTCGTTTCACAGGGTCATTGATTTCATTAAGCAACGGCACCGATGCATTTACATCAGCCACCATTTCCGGTGACGTGCCCCAGGTCACCATGGGGCGCACCGTGGCTGCATCCACATGCACCACCCGGTCAAACTTCGCGCCACGGTCTGAATGCAATGTGTGCCAATAGGCCACTGCCTTGTTCCACATCTCGCCAGCAGGCGCATAAGGGCGCCCTTTCAGGTAATCAATGGTGGTTTCATCCACCGCCACCAGACCAACCCGCGCGCCCGCTTCAATGGCCATGTTGCACAGGGTCATGCGGGCTTCCATGCTTAAATTGCGCACCGTACTGCCTGCAAATTCAATTGCAAAACCAGTGGCACCCGCCGTGCCAATTTTTCCGATCAGGGACAACACCAAATCTTTTGCAGTCACCATGCCGGGGAGTTGACCTTCAATATTGACCAGCATCGCGCGCATTTTCGGAACAGCCAGGCACTGGGTGGCCAACACATGTTCCACTTCCGAAGTACCCACACCAAAAGCCAGTGCAGCGAAGGCACCGTGCGTGCAGGTGTGGGAATCACCGGCCACCACCGTCATTCCGGGCAAGGTGGCCCCCTGCTCCGGGCCGATCACATGAATGATCCCCTGGCGCTTGTCATTCAAATCGAACAGCGTGATTCCAAATTCGTCGCAATTGCGTTCAAGCTGCGCCACCTGGGCACGGGAAAACGCATCGGCAATGCCACGCTTTCGATCCACCGTGGGCACATTGTGATCCGCCGTGGCCAGCACAGTGCTGGGGCGGTGCGGCTTTCGATGCTGCAGGCGCATGCTTTCAAACGCCTGCGGGCTGGTCACTTCGTAAACCAGATGTCGGTCCACGTACAGCAAGTTGGGGCCATCTTCCTGGCCTTTGGGGGGTGGCATCACCAGGTGGCGATCCCACAACTTCTCAAGAAGTGTTTTTGCCTGCATGTTCACACCTGCTACGCAATGCGTTGCCTGGGCACATGCCTCAGGTGGCTTGCGGTTTGGCCACCGGGCAAGCTGGCGATCAAATCCGCCGCCTCAAGCAATTGGTTCAAATCAATGCCACACTGAATGTTTGCACCATTCAAGGCATACACAAGGTCTTCAGTGGCGGTGTTGCCAGTAGCACCCGGCGCAAAAGGGCAACCACCCAAACCTGCTGCAGAAGCGTCCAGCACAGTGGCACCATGTTGAATGGCAAACAGTGCATTGGCCACGCCCATGCCATAGGTATCATGGCCATGAAAAGCCCAGGCAATGCCCGACTTGCCATGCATCCGCTGAAGATTCAGAAAATAATCGGCCACCTGCCAAGGCGTTGCCCGCCCTGTGGTATCGCAAAAAGCCACCTCCAGGTTAATGCCCTGTGTCAGCTGCAGTGCCTTTTCAAGCACTGCTGAAACCTGCTGCCAACTGACCAGCCCATCGTAAGGGCAATCAAAACTGGTGCCCAAATCCAGACGCATGGCTGGGCGGGATTCACCAGCATGCTCGCGCACGCGTTGTGCAATATTGGCCAAACCGTCCAGCGAAGCATCTACGGATTGGCGCACGTTTTTTTGATTGTGCGTTTCCGAAACCGACACCACATACACCAGTTCATTCACCCCCGCTTCCAGAGCATTGTCGGCACCGCGCAAATTGGGCACCAAAGCCGACAAACGCAAGCCCGGCACATCGCAGAATTGCCTGAACAAATCAGCTGTATCGGCCATCTGTGGAATGGCTTTCGGGCTGACAAACGAACCAATTTCAATGCGGCGTACCCCCGCATGAATCAATGCCTCAATGCACCGGGCTTTGTCCGCAGTGGGCAACGGGTTAGAAATCGATTGAAAGCCATCGCGTGGTGCCACTTCAACAATTTCAACCCGACTTGCTTTCCGAACTACGCTGGATATTTCACTCATTGAACAACACCTCCTGCACATCACCAAATCCGGTTGAAGCAGCCGAATCAGGTTTTCAGCAACTTTTTGACATCCGTCACTAAATCGACCAGAAACTGCAAACCCAATGCACCAAACCCCAAGGGAAGCATTGCAAAGGGAATGACCATGGGCGTTCCAAAATCGCTGGACACACGCTCGCCAAACTCCAGAGCTTGCGACGCCATAATGAAACCGCGCCACACCATGATGCTGCAAAATACCAAGCCAAACGCACTGGTCAGAATGCCGACAAGGGCTTTGCCCCGGTCGGAACAGCGCTCAGAAAACAGGTCGATTCGAATGTGGGCTTGGGCGCGCTGCGCTTCAGCCGCCCCCATTACAGCCATGTACACAATCAGGAAGGAATTGATTTCCAGACTCCAGCTTGTGGGGGCAGAAAACAGATATCGCATCACGGTGTCGTAGAAAATGCTGAGCATCATGAACAACAACACCGCAATCGATGTGCCCCGAAGCAAGGCGTGCATGCCCCGCCAAGCTGTAAGTGTGAGCAAGCTCATTGAATCTCCTGTTTCCCTTTAAGCCTTGCCCAGGGCCAAGGCAATGGCACGGTTACCCAGTTCTTCACCCACCTGTTTTTTCCACTCGTCCCACACCGCCAGAGCTGCAGCGTCAAACTTTTTCAGATCGTCCGCGCTGGGCTCGATCACTTGAACGCCCGCCTGTTTTACCTTGGGCCAATGCTGCTTGGGATATACGTTCTGGTTGGCATTTTTGGCGAAATTGGCCTCGTACCATGCGCTTGCGCTTTCAAGTGCAGCCTTGGCATCGGGGTCCAGCTTGTCCCAACGGTCGCGCAACATGAACGGGCAAATTGCATAACCGGTGGTCGGAATTTTCAGACAGTAGGCCAGTTGTTCTTGCAGGCTTCGGCCCACCACAGTGGAAATGTTGAACACCCCGGCATCTACAGTGCCACGCTGCAAAGCCAGATAAGTTTCAGACGACGGTACACGCACGGCGGAAGACCTGAAAGTGGCCAAGGCCTGCGTCGCTTCGAAACCCACCACCCGCACTTTCTTGCCTTGCAACTCGGCAAGCGAACGGACAGGATTGGCTTTGGTGCTCCAGATGAATTCCGGTTCAAACAAGCCGCCACCCGCACTCAACATGTACAGGTTTTCCTTGGCCAACTGGGTGTTGATCAATTCGAACAGCGGGCTGCCCTTGGCCAGCCGCTCGGGGTGTGCATACAACTCGCCCACAATGCCGGGCAAACCCGTGATGCCCAACACTGGCACAGACCGCGTAATGTACGACACGGTGTGAAACATCAAATCAACGGACCGTGAACGCAAAGCGGGCAGTTGTTCATCGGCTTTCACCAACTGGCTTGCCGGGTAGTAATCAATCTCCACCTTGCCGCCACTGTTTTTCTTCACCAGGCTGACAAAACCATCCGGGCCATAACTAAGGTCGCCATACGAGGGCGGAATGTAATACACCCCTGTCAACTTGGTGGCCGCCATTGCCCGCTGGGGCAACAAACTGCCTGCACCGGTCACCGCGAGGGCAGCGGCGCCAACTCCAAATTTCAGCGTTTCTCTGCGCTTTGTATCCATGATGTCTCTCTCCTTCCTTGTGGTTATTGTCAGGTGCAGGGTGTCATATCAAACCGGGTAGCCACAAACTGAGCTGCGGGAACAATACAAACACCATCAACACCAAAAATTGCACCATCACGAACGGGATGGCACTGCGGATGATTTCCTCGATCCGCAAATCCGGGCATACCCCCCGAAGGGCATACAAATTCAACCCCACCGGTGGAGTGACCACCGCAATTTCCAAATTCAAAACCATAACAATGCCGAACCACAGCGGGTCGTAGCCCAGCGCAACAATGACGGGCAACAAAATTGGTGTGGTCACCACGATCAGCGACACCGCATCCACCAACATGCCCAGCAACACCAGCAACAACATGATGCCCAGCAAGATGGCCCAGCCCGGCATTTGTGAACCCACCAGCAAATCAGTAAGGGCTTGCGGTACACGCACCAAATTCAGGTAGTCACCGAAAATTTTTGCGGCACCCATAATCAGAAGAATTGCACCGCTGACACGCGCTGACGAAGCAAGTATGTCGATGAATTTGCGCCAGGTCAGCATGCGGAAAATTGCCCCCGCGATGAACAAGGCACCCATTGCACCAATGCCGGCGGCTTCACTGGGGGTGGCCATGCCTGAATAGATGGAACCCAGCACAATCAACACAAGAAGCGCGGAATGCCAAATATTCCCCAGGCTCTCGAAACGTTCTGCCCAGGTGTATCTGGTGTGATCCGGTGGTGCTTCGTGCGGGTTGACCAACACGCGCAGGTAAATGTAAAGCGACAGTGCCAGGGCGAGCACAATGCCGGGAATAATGCCACCGATAAAAAGATCACCCACCGACACACCGGACACCGCGCCATAAATAATGAAGGGCACACTGGGTGGTATCAACATGGCCAACGCGCCCGCAGTAACCACCGAACCCGCAGCAAGGCGGCGGCTGTACCCACGTTCCAGCATTTGCGGCACAGCGATGGAACCAATGGCCGCAACACCGGCAATGCTTACCCCCGACACCGCACCAAACATGGCCGATGCACCCACAGAGGAAATTGCCAAACTTCCGCGCAACCAGTTCAACCAACGCGTGGCGGCAACAAACAGGCTGCTGCCCACTGGTGTGGCCGACAGCAAATTGCCCATCAACACAAACAGTGGTAGTGCAATCAATTCAAAACTATTGAGTTGCCCGAACAAGGAAGACGGTGCGAAGAAAAATGCCAACGACCCTTTGGCCATATAAAAGCCAAGCAGGCCCGACAAACCCAGGGCAAGAAAAATCGGAAAGCCAATTCCGATCATCACCAGCAAAACAACCAACACTACAAAGGGTTCAAACATCTTGATGCGCCGTTCAAATAACGCCTGCTGTGCGCAGGGTTTCAATTTCAGAGGAACTCATGCCGAGCCATTGCTGTAGCGCATGATCAGTATTTGCCCCAAGGGCCGGCCCCGCACTGCGAACCTTGCCCGGCGATCTGGACAAACGCGGAAATACGTTTTGCATGGGAATGACTTGCCCCTGTGAGTCTTCGACATTCACGATGGACTGGCGAGCGCGGAAGTGTTCATCGTCCAGCATTTCTGGTGCGCTGTAGATCAAACTGCAGGGAACACCCGCTGCCGCGAGCAAATCCACAATTTGTTTGGCGGGCAAGGTCCGGGTCCAATTGGCGACAATTGCATCTAGCTCGGCCTGATTGTCGCCGCGTGCGCGGTGCGAAACAAAGCGCGGATCTTGCGCCAACCCAGGCTGCCCCATCACTTCGCACAGGCGGGAAAACACAGTGTCCTGATTGGCACCGATCACCACATCGCGGCCATCGCTTGCAGGGTACGCATTCGAAGGGGCAATGCCGGGCAGGAAGCTTCCGCTTCGTTCGCGCACTTTGCCAGCCAGCACGTAATCGGGAATGATACTTTCCATCATGCCAAAAACCGATTCAAAAATGCTGCTGTCCACAACCTGACCGTGTCCAGTTCGTGAACGGTCATGCAATGCCATCATGGCCCCCAAGGCCGCATGCAAACCAGCCAGGGTATCGCCCAGCGAAATGCCCACGCGCACGGGCGGCCGGTCAGGGTAGCCCGACACGTAACGCAAACCGCCCATGGCTTCACACACTGAAGCGTACCCGGCGCGCTGGGAATAAGGGCCGTCTTGCCCAAACCCGGTGACGCGCACCATGATCAGTTTTGGATTGATTTCAGAAAGAGCCTCGTAACCAAGACCCCATTTTTCGAGCGTGCCGGGGCGGAAGTTTTCGATCAACACATCCACATGCCTGATCAGCTTGCGCAACACATTCTGGCCCGCTTCCTTGCGAAGGTCGAGCGTCATTGACCGCTTGTTGCGGGCAATCACATTCCACCAAATGGGTTTGCCGCTGGGGTCGCTTTGCCCCCATTGGCGCATGGCATCGCCCTTGCCAGGGGGTTCAATTTTCAGAACATCGGCACCAAAATCAGCCAGCACCTGCCCACAGTAAGGGCCTGCAATCAACTGGCCCAGCTCAATGACTTTGATGTCCGAAAGCGGCAGCCCGGACGCCGTGTTTGTAGTTTCCATGGTCTCGATATATCGGCTGCACAGCGTGTCTCCTGCGTGCCCCAAGACGTTTCCAAGGGCGGGCAGCCTTTTTATTTATTGAACGATTTTTTGCAATATCGCATACAATTTTTAAAAAGGAAACCCTTAAACCTCATTTTTCAAGCATTTTTTAAGCAAGTTGCATACAATCCTGTCAAATTACACCCCGTCAGAAAACTGTGTATGCAGTTCACGCGCAGCCAGCAAATGGGTGCGCATCATGCACTCGGCCCAGGCCGCATTTCGGGCCTCCAGTGCTTGCAGAATCTCTGCATGGTGTTGCATGCTGCGCTGCAAATGTTCGCGCTTGTACTGCCCCATGTTGCGGCGTATGACTGAATTCGGAACGATATTGGACAACAGCTGGCTTAGCCGCTGATTGCCGCTCGATTCAATCAGAATGCGGTGAAATTCGTGATTCAGCTTGGACACTTCATTGCGAACGTCCACATCCTGCGGCATGTCACGCACCAGTTTTTCCATCTGCAGTGCAAGCTGCTTCAGGTGCTGAAGTTGCACCCCATCAATGTGCTGGCAGGCGGCTGCCACCGCCAGGGGTTCCAGCACCAGGCGAATTTCAAACACCTCGCAAGCATCGCGGTGCGTCCATTCAACCACCCGGGCACCCGCGTGTGGAATTGCCTCCAGCCAGCCTTCCGAAATTAATTCCCGCAAAGCCTCCCGCACCGGGGTGCGGCTTATCTTCAGTTCTGCAGCCACCGCCGACTCGCGAATGTATTCATGCGGCTGGTACGCGCCTTCAAGAATTCGCTCGCGGATTAGCTCATAGGCATCGGCCGCCGCTGTTTTGCGTTCGCTGGGTGTGGTGTCGTTGATAACCTTCATTGGCCTGCTGTTCAAAATGGGTGGTAAATAGTGCAATCGTGTACCACTGCACTTTCTTTGGCAAGAACCGCGCACTCTGCAGGTTTGGCGATCCCGTTCCATCACCTAGGGTGATGGGCCAGACATCCCTCGATTTGTTGAATTACAAGGCCTGCGAAATACTGTCAGGCTAAGATGCAAACAACGGGGAATACGATGGCAGCAAGAATGCTGATTGATGGCAGGGCGCAGGTTGTGGTGGGCGACACCACCAGCCACGGCGGCAAAGTGATTTCAGGCAGCCCCACCACGTTTTTTGGGCCGGGCAACATTCCAATTGCACGGGTAGGCGACATGACCACCTGCCCCATTTGCAAGCCCCACGTCTTCCCGATCGTCGAAGGGCACCCCTTCATGACCGACAACTACATGCAAGTGGCCCTGCACGGCCACAAAACAGCCTGCGGCGCCACCTTGATTGCATCTGCAACACCAGCGCCGCCCGCCCCACCTGCCGATTACAACGCCATCACCGACCCCACATTGAACTCAAAGCCACCCACCCCTTGGGAAGTGGAATTTGTGGATGCCGATGGCGAACCACCCAAAGCGGGCGAGGCCGTGAAATTCAAATTCAACCAGGAAACGCTTGAACAAACGCTGGACGGCGAAGGCAAAGCAAAGTTTGACAAAGCCCCGCAAGGTTTTGCGCGTGGCGAGCAAACCGACAGAACATCGAAGGAATAAGTGGCATGGGGAATTTGAAGAAGCCGTCCGTGCTGGAAGTGGACAAGGACACACAGGTCACCTGCATCGACCTGCCAGGCGAACCAATTCGTTGCGTGCGCACCAAACCCAAGTTGCGGGTGGTGCTGCGCAAACACCGCGATGTGGTGTTTGACATCAAACTGGGCAGTGGTGCCAGCTACACGGTTGAATCAGAGAAAAGCCATTTTTACAGCGAACGCGATGGCCACTTGGTCATGCCGCACACCCCGATTCAGTTTCAAGACGGCGAAAGGCTTCACCTGTGGGTGGCCCGTACTTTTGCAGGCAAGCTGCTGTTGAAAAAAGGCGGTCAACTGATTGCGCAATACGAACCCAACAAGATTGACCCGTTTACCTGCACTGCGCAAAACCCGGAAGGAAAACCCGCACCCCTGATTGTGTCGATACAAATGGCCGGTGGCATGAATACCGCAACCAGTAGTAGCCCGCGATCAGTAAGCCAGGAACTGCTTGAGGACATGCAAACCATGCATGTGATGGAAGTAAAAAACCAGGGTATGCAAACACCCAAGGAAATTCTGGACTTTTTCGCCTCGGGTGGAAATGAAACCGCAATTGATACCAACGGCGTTGTGACGCGAAACTGGTTGTTGGGGCAATTGGTGGGCGCAGGTGTCTATGGTTTGGAAAATCAAAAATGGATTCGTGAACTGAACGGCCAAAGGTTCTACTTGAAGAAGCGAATTCGAAAAAGTGGTGAAGCCGTGTATGACGTTATTTTCACCGGCAACCACAAGATCCGCGAACTGTTGAAAGGCACGCGCTATCTGGCCGACAACCCTGTTGTTCTCACGATCACGAATGGTGCTGGAACTGCAAATGGTATTCGACACGCAGCATGGAACGCGACTAAAAGCACTTTCAAAAAACTGGGTGCGGTCGGAATCGTATTCAGCATTTTCACGGATGTGGCCGAATGGATTGGCGACTACGATCAAATAGACCCGGCAACGGGAAAACCGAAGTCAAGCGTGCTGGATTTGATGAGCAGGGTAGGTGTGAACTTGGTAAAGGCCGGGATAGTTGCTGCACTTACTGCTGTGGCGATGGCTGGATTTACGTTAGTCTTTGGCTTGGTCGCGACAGCTGCAATCCCGATCTCAGTAATTGTCGTCGGCACAATTATTATAACCGCCATGGTCACTTATGGAATCGATTGGCTAGATAAAGAACTAGAATCCAGCAGCGCTATTAAATCTGCAATCAGCAACGCTGCAACTTACCTGACAAAAAAACACCCTAGTGACTATGACGGATATAGTGCCTTAACACAAAGCGATTTTGGATGGGGAGTTGCGCCTTGAGTAAAACACCACCTTTTCCTATGTATCACGATATACCTTGGGTATTACGCTTTGGAATACCAACAATCGGCATAATTTCTGGCTTTATGTCATTGATAATACTGGGCCTCAGTTTTTCTGACAAAATTATCAGTATCGAACACTTAAAACTTACGTTGTGGATAAGTGGAACGATTGTCACTGGCTCTATAATTCTTAGCTATCTAGTACCAAAACAGATTATTAGAATTAGACATTTCTATCTATTAGTTGGACTTATGACATCGATGGTATTGGCAACATGCTTAATTTGCTCAGTTATTTATTTTCTTGCAAAGAAAGACGGTTTTTTTCTAACAGTCATTACAATAATTGGTTTTTCTGCTTGGCTAATTCAAATTTACCTAGCAGCTATTAAAAGAGTAAAAAACAAGAGGCTTATTGAAAAAAACTATATTGAAAAAGAGAATATTTTTGAACTTAAAAGACCAATCAACGAATTTAATGGGAATGTTACATTAAACCTTTCTCAGCAAATCACAACGAACTGGATTTACACATTTATTGCAATCGGTAGTTTTTACGAGTTTATATCGACAGATTTTAAATCCTACCTACCTATCGACCTTTTTAAATACTGGTTCATAGGAAGCCTTGGATTGGTGCTGAGTGCCTATGCGGCCGCGCGGCTGGTTCAAGGCTTCTACCTGTGGTTCTACATCATCTGGAAACTTGAAAGAAAAACAGGGAAGAAGTTCTTGTTTCCGGAACCCGATCAAGCGCCAAGCAACTAAAAAGCACTACTCCACCGGCAACCACTGCGGGTTCCACACCACTTCCCAAACATGTTCGTCTGGGTCCTGGAAGTAACCTGCATAGCCGCCCCAAAACGTGTCTTGTGCAGGCTTCACCACAACGGCCCCAGCCAACTCAGCCTGTTGCATCACGAAATCCACTTCTTGTTTTGAAGCCACGTTGTGCCCCAGTGTAAAGCCTGTAATGCAGGGTGCATTTTGTTGAAGCCCGGTGTCATGCGCAATGCTGTTGCGCGGCCAAAGCGCCAACTTCAGGCCATGGTGCAAATCGAAAAATGCCACGGCACCGTGCTCGAATTCCTGACCAACAATGCCGTCGGTTTCAAAGCCCAATCCATCGCGGTAAAAATGCACGGCACGCTCAAGGTTTTCAACACCAAGCGTGATGACTGAAATGCGTGGTTTCATGATGATCAGCCCCCCTTTGTAGAGCATTGCAACATGGCCAAATCGCGCCATGGTTGCACGTTCCAATGCCGCCTTGCCAACCCCGATGGCGAGGTTAAAACAAAAAGCATTGTGCTGCCAATCTTCTCTTCCTGCAAACCATACGAAACTGAGCTGCCAAGGAATTCCTGGCCAGCACGCTTGCTGGTAAACGCCAGTATTCGGGGGCGATAGTGCAGAATTTTTGCGCGAAGTTCATCACGGCCAAAATCTGTTGCGGTCAGCACACTGTCTGCACCGTATACATGCTTGGCCAAATCAGTCAGGCCCAAACCGAACTGCGTGATGGTTGGATATTCGTCGGGAACAATGCGCATGGGGGTAAGCCCAACCTCGAACAAGGTGGGCCAAAAGGCATTGCCGGGGCCAGCGTAGTAGGCGCCACGGCGAGCGGAAACAGTGCCTGGGGCTGTTCCGCAAAAAACAATTTCCAGATCAGGCTGAAGAAGGTCGGGGAGTACAGTCATTTTGGTTGTGCGGTGACCTGACCCTGAACAGTAGTTTGCCAGCGAAGGCCACAATCGCAAAGCAACTTGCTCTGTTTAAGCAATCAACTTTGAATAACTGGCGCGATCAATGTCAACAACTTCGACAGTCAACGAGCAACCTTGGAATTCAAGTTTTTGGAGATTCGCCAACACTAAATTTGACAGCCCTTTCTTCTGCTCAGGGGTTCTTCCTGACAACATTTTTAAAACCACATGCACAAAATCAGACTTTACCTGACCAGTAAAATAACTTTGATACGCAACAGCTCTTGTTTTTATATCACTGCCATCTGCTTCAAACAGCTGTGATTTCATGGCACCTGAAAATACCTGCGGCAAGATCAAATCGCCATTCAATGATGCCGAATGTTCGACTATGCAATGTGGCACAACCTACTCCGAAAAAATAATGCCCGGTTCAAACCAGTAGTTGACGGCATGTTAGTCACTTAACCCACGGCTTGAAATGGACTTGTTTGCATTTTCTATGGCTTTGACTTTGGAGGCGCAGACAAGAACCAGGCCAGCACAAAAAACGCCAAGAAACGCGGCAATCATGCCGGCGATAACCATACCAACGTGGCCCAAGGAGCCAGTGCCCTCGGGTGGGTACGCACCGTCTTTTATCAGCATGAATGCCAGCACGGCAAGCCCCAGCGCTGCAACGCCGCAAAGCGAAGCGATCGCCCGCAAGAGTTTCGCTTTTGTTGCCGGTCTCATTGACAAAGCTCCTGGGTGTGTTGGTCAAAGGTCGCCGCGTTATTCGCACCATTTATGAGCCAGTTGCCTTGCTTGCACGGCGGATGCACGCTGCAACTCATGTATTTTCGCTTGGTAAAGTCGATCCTGCCCATCCAGCAGTCGACGCCTTTTTATATATTGGAAAAATCAATCTGGCAACGTGTAGGAAACTTTTGTCCCCACGATACTGATTATCCCTTGTTCCCTAAGCTCACCCAGCAACAGCTGAATTTCCTGCTCGGTAAGTTGCTTCTTGAATATTGAGTTAATGGAGCTTGCAAGCGTTTTGACAGCCCGCGGCCGCGACGCACCTCTTCGCTTCAAGTCCGCCACAATGACCGCAACTTTATCGCTGGGTGATTTGGAACTTGAAACCTTCACGGTCTGGATTTCCGTCACATCGTTGCATCGGGAAACCCATACCTTTTTGGTTTTAAGGTGTTGGATCAGGGGATCAAAGCCCGTATCCTTTGAGACGATGTGAAAACAGGCATCGGGCTCTTTGCTTGCCAGAAGCCCGATGTAGTATGCAATGTGAAAATCGAGAGCATTTGAGCCAATACCAGAGATTTTGATGTACTCGGCCCGCTGCCCCATGTGTTGAAGCACGGATGCCACTTCAAAAGTAACTTTGGCCTGGTTTGCACCAACAAAAACGATCACCTTGAAGTGTTCTTTGTTAAGTGCAGACATTGCTTCTGGCTGCACGTTTTCGTAGTCAATCAGTACGTAGTTTGTGCGCAAAATGCCCCCGAAGAAGTAACACTTCAGTCACCCATTGTCAGGAATATCGGGCTCAACCAGCCTGGCAAGCTGCTCCAGTGATTCTTGCCACCCCAGGTAACACATTTCGACCGGAATGACCGAGGGGATCCCTTCCTGAACAATGCGGATATCCGTTCCGCATGAAACGGTTTTAAGATCGATTGTAACGACCATTTCGCCGGGAAGGTTTTCGTCATCAAATCGATCGGTGTGGCGAATGCGCTCGTTGGCCACCAGTTCAATGTACTTCACTGCAAACGAATGGCTGCCACCGGTGCTGAAGTTCGTGAAAGACATTCTGTAGCCACCGCCCACGCGAACGTCTATTTCATGGACAGTGCCGGTGAATCCGTACGGCGGAAGCCAGCATTCCAAGGCACTTTTGTCTGTAAACGCCTTGTAAACCCGCTCGGCTGGCGCCCGCATTACCCGATGTAACTTAACTGTACCTGTTTCATTCGACATAACAATCTCCTTAATGTTGATCCTGCCTTAATAGTCGAATGGGGCATCGAGAAATCGACAATGACGTACAAACATGAAAATTGCTGGCATCGACAAAAAGTTTCTCGTTCTTGAAATTCTCTGGATCATAAAAGCCATCACGTCTTTTAAGTATCCCAAAGGGTTCAGACCATTGAGTTTGGTCGATTGCACCAGAACCAGGTTCGAGCATACGCCTTTCAACCGCAATTCGATCAATTGACATGGGTGTTGATAGTCATTTACGAACAATGCCGCCCGATGGAAGAGTTAGGCCTTATCCGCAATAGATGCCACGATGCCAAGCGACCCTGAATTCGTTAATGTGAACAGGCCTTCATGAAAAAGTAGCGAGGTACAAAGACTCCACCTGCTCGCGTGCCCATGGCGTTCGCCGCAAAAATTTCAAACTCGACTTGACCGAAGGCTCGTTCTTAAAACAATTGATATTGATTCTGCTGGCAAGCGCTTCCCAGCCGTAATGCTCCACAAGCCTTTCGACCACCGTTTCCAGTGGCACGCCGTGCAGGGGATTTTTTGGTTGTTGATTGGTCATGCGAAGTACTGTGAAAAGATGACATAGCCCGACGTGATCAACGCCTGAGATCAGCAAGCCCGCCGTTCAGGCGGGTCTGCTGCATCGACAAGTTAGAGTTACCGACATTCATTTATGAGCGGGGGATGTGTGTAGTTCAACACCCAATGCACGGATCAATTTCAAGACTGTGTCGTACCTTGGTTTTGCTCCCGGAGCCAATGCCTTGTACAAGCTTTCCCTCGCCAATCCGGTGTCTTTTGCAAGTTGCGTCATTCCACGAGCTTTCGCTACATCGCCAATGGCTATGAGAAAAACATCTGGGTTTTCGTCTTCTAGCGCCGCGTTCAGGTACTCTGCGATAACTTCCTCGCTATCGAGATATTCGGCTGCATCAAATGTCGCAAGTTTCTTTTTCATGCCTTAACCCTCATAACCCTTAAGCAAAGCTTTGGCCTGTTTGATGTCACTTTTCTGTGTCGATTTATTTCCACCGCAAAGCAACAGGTAAGTCACATCGCCTTTGCGCGAGTAATAAACCCGATAACCCGGCCCGCAATGAATTCTCATCTCAGAAACACCTTCGCCGACGGGTTCACAATCACCGAAATTTCCGGCTTCAGCTGACCGAATTCTTGAAATTATTCGAGCTTTCCCGATCGGATCACGCAATGCCTTAAGCCATGCGTCAAATTCTGATGTGCGTTGAAATGAGATCATAACTCAAAGTGTATCCAAACGGATACATTGAGGCAAGGATTACTTCGGAAACTCTAATGAGGCCGCACGCTAAGACCGTTCGCGTTGTTCATCAATGACGCGTTGCAACACTTTAATTTGCTCAGGATCTGTCAGGCTACCAATTCGTGGAACCGCGACACGGTTCAGGAAGTCGGATACATCGCTATCTGTGGCAATCCATCCGAACTGACCGTTCTCCACCGCAGCAGCCATAATTCGCTCAACCTCCTTTGCCGAAAAGTACGAAAAAGCTTCGAGCTTGGCAATGAGGTAATGTGTGTTTGCAAAGTTGCTAGATGCCGACAGATCATCTATAAGAACTTCTTTTGTACGATCAAAAGGAAAAGCAACTCCATCGAAGTGCTCTTTCATGAACGTTGAAAGCGTTCGGTATACATGAAGTGATGAACCCTTGCGGGTTTGCCACTCCTCCGCGAGGAAGGGGTGGGCGGCGTCTTCATTTAGGGTTGAGTAGAAGTCGCCATCTTCGCTAATGACATGAAGAGGCTCTCCATTCGGTACCGTCTGTAATAACACCGTCCAGTTGATTGAATCGCCAATTGAACCACCCTTGCCTGGTGGGTTGCCAATGGTCAGCCGCATGCTTGCCGAGGCATACACCTCCGGCGAAGTCGGAATGATCTCGGCCTTACCGAAGATGTCCGAGATGAGGTTATCGGCGACCAGTCGCTTGGCAACAATGTCTGCGTCCACCTTCTCAGCGATCGTTTTCGTCAAGCCTTGTAGTTCAGCGCTTAACTTTCGGATCGCGTTGTATTCCTCGTAGGCTTTCATGAACGAGGGCAATTGCGCGGCGAACTTGATCTCCTTGAAGCGCCTCAGTGCGTCCTTTATTTTGTTCTCACGGTTGCGCTTGAACTCGTCGCAGACTTGCTGTGTCAGATGTACCTTCGCCGCGCCGTGTTCGTGCGAGGCAAAGACATCGTTGAGCGCGTCTAACTCGTCTTTCGAAAAATGAAAGAAGTTAAGCAGGATGTTGGTGTCTATGAAGACATGCATTTGTACGGCCTAACGTAGAAGTGAGCGGCCTGCGCGGCATTTCGCGCAGGTCCGCTCGACTGCCGGGGTAGAAGGGCAAATTAGCGAGCCGCCTGTCATTTACTTTTTTTGGGGGGATTGCTAGGTTTGAGGGATGGTGTATTCCCTGGTGTGGTTTTGTTATCACGGCGACGCTGATCCGGCTTCCCTGTTGATTTTGCTATCGGCTTTGGTCCAGGTTTAAGTGCCATAAATGCTCTCCTTCTTGGTTTGAAAATTATAGTGTGCGACTACCTTCTAACGCCCCACTCACCGGAATTTTGGGAGCGGAGCGAGTAAAATTTCCGAGTGCAGTGGCTTGTTATATTTCATTTATTGAGAAAGCTGTAATTTCAAAATATCCAACCAATTAGAATCATCAACTGTTCTTTCAGAAGGGGCTACTGGAATTACATTAACCTTATCTCTATTCTCTGCACTTATTCGAAGTTTCTTAACCAGTCTGCTTTTTTGAATTTCCGCAGAACCATCCGTACTGAGGCAAATCCAAAATAAATTCTTATTATTGTCTTCAATTAGCTGTCTAAACAGCCCATTGATATGACTATCATCGATATTAAAACCATACCCTATGACAATTATTGCATCACAGGTAAGATACTCATCAAACAAGCCCACATAGCGCCTAGACATATCTACAGAAGTAAGTGGTTTTAGTCCACTTTGAGTTAATATAAACGGTACATGAATTTGATCTGTCGGAACATCCTCTTCAGTGGCACAAGAAATAACCGAGTTTTTATATGGATTATAGTAATCACAGACCCCACCATTTAAATGGTGAACAGCTGGAATATCAAAATCTAGATCTCTGGAGATGTTTTCAACTAAACTATTGTAATTAGCAGTACCTATAGCCCCTATCTCAATATCTAGCTCAGCACATCGCTGGAGATCGTGATAATAACCATTATTAGGAAGTCCCCCTGCATCCTCCAGTTGCTTGATTATATATTCTCGTGTAGCCCTTAAAAAAACCACCATTTTTGAAAACTTAGCCCATTCAGTTTTTGGTGAAAATAAATACCTGAAATGGCTATCAATCAGCGACTGATAATCGAGAACCGTGGTAAATACATTCTCTAAAAGCTGTTGCGATATGGCAGATAAAAGATCACTTATCGTGCCATCAACTGTATCGTATTCTCGCTTTTTCTCCAATAACAATTCTAAAGCTGTTAACCCTGCACGACTAAATTCGAGCTTAAACATTCCACTCACATCATCGAAGATAGGAATATTATCTGGTGCTGCTTCAAATAGCTCTTGGTTCAGTCTCTGGACCAAATCTTGACCATGTGCGCCCACTAACAACTGTAAGAATGCCCCAGCATATCTTTGAAGATTAGCAGCATTTTCTTTACAGCTAATAATGCTCAAAATTGCTGAGTAAAACTCACTACCAAACAACCTTACCTCATTTGCCAATATAGGATTCATTCGGACAGCGGTCGAATACAGTAGCTCTCCGTATTGAGTATCCATTTCCGCCCCAAACTTATCTACTACATTTTGCTTGGTAAGTCCTAGTTGTGAAATAGCATGCTCGGCTTCTTCGTCGAAGTTATTTAATCTTCGAATTATTTCTGATTTTCTATATTCAATCGATGATTCAATTAAATTAGTAAATTCATTTTTGCCAAATGCATGAATTCTTTGTGTCGCATATTTCTCTGGCAACCATTCAGTAGCATAATTAGTCAGAGGGTTTATTTGCCCTAATTGTTGTCGAAGTGACTGTTTATGTGCGCTTACATCTTGACGAAAAAGGTCAATTGCAAATTTACCGCCTGTAGGCAACCCATAACCAACTTCAGCACCTGCACCAAAGAAAAACCCTAATTTCATAAATTTCTGTCCATTTAATGTTGACGCTGATGCTGATTAAGCCGTGAAATATAACGATTAAGCTAACGGGCAGACGAAAGCGCAGCTTTTGGCTGTCCAGCGAACGAAGTGAGCGGCATTTGAGCGCATTGTTAGAGGACTACAACGCGAACTGCTGCAAAACTTTTTTGAGCCTGGCTTCATATGCTGGATCTTTACCGCAATTATTTAGAAGGTCTTGTGGGAAGACTTTAAGTGCCTCTAGGAATGCAAGGTAAGTAGCTTCAATATGGGCCGGGACGTGCTTGCCGTTGTCGATGGCTTTTGTGGCGGCGACAAAAGCTTGAGCCATGGGCGAGTCTTTGGGGCCGGAGTAATACTGAACCTCCCTTGCTTTACCACCTTTCGATAAGTCGGACTCTGAGGTGAAGGTGTGCAGGACAGCGCAACGAGCTGCCCAAAGGTCAACCTCGTTATATTCAAGACCGGGGTATGTTAGTAAGTTTTTTTTTACCCAATTTTTGAAAGATTCCCCTGATGCGCTTGCTTGAGTCGGAGGGGCGTCAAGTAGGCCCATAGAGTCGATGGATGAATACAGTAGAACCAGCATCTGTCCGTATAACTTCTCTCTGTAAAGCATGCCTGTGGCACTGAGAGTGTTCATGCAGAATTTTTCAATTAATTCTTGTGTTGTCATTTGCATAAGCTTCATAGACCTCTAACGTTTGAGCTAAGGGGCGGCTGAAGCACGTAGCTCGGAGGGAACCTGAGGCGCAGCTTCAGACCGTCCGCTTGAGCGAATTGTTATGGCCGATGTGTGCATGATCCGACGACACTTAAACAGTGATCTCTTGCTTTCATTACGATGGATATGACACTCTCTGGTTTTTGTTGATAATCGTCTGGGCAGATCCAGTCACAGAAATTCAAAAGATCCCCACTTGTTTCCCCGACGATGTCTTTGTATCTACGCTCCCCCTCTGCCAAGCTGATAGGTGTTTTTGTGTCGTCATCTATGACATGCGCCGAGTACTTGCTTCTAAATTGAAATATTTTCTTGTTTTCAATGTCACGCCTAAGGGAGATTAGATTGCCTCTGATGGGTTCAGGAAATGAATTAATTTCCTTCCCGTAGTGCTGCAATGCTTCAAACAGCTTGCTTAGCGTAATGATTAAGGATGTGCTGCACATCCGGAAGTAGGTGATGGTGTATTGACTATGCGGATCAAATTCAGAACCAGAAATGTGATTTCGTATAGCCGCAGTGGCAATTGTAAGGTCCGCAATTTGATCAACCAAAACCCACTTGAGGTGTATGAGTTTATCGCTCATTGATATCACAGCCATAACGTCGGAGTTGACCGGCGACCGGCGGAAAGGACCGAAGCGAAGCGAACGGCCGCCGTCGGGCGTCCGTGTCGAACGACCTGTTAGGCAGCATCAGCACTCAAGGCCGTTTTGATTCGCGCGTTCCCTCTCACCGGCACCCTCGGGTTCAACGTATTGACCGTGAACACCTAAAAAGGAATGTTGCGGGTGATACTTTCCGTCTGTCCCGAGAAACGCGCCGGGCAAGTGGTAGCGACCGTCCGTACCTACGAAGGATCCCGAGGCATGGTAACGACCATCAGTCCCGAGGAAGCTGCCCTGCGGGTGATATTTCCCATCGGTTCCAGGAAATGCTCCCGGCGGGTGGTACTTGCCGTCCATCCCAGGGAAGGAACCCGCCGGATGGTACTTACCGTCGCTCCCAGGAAATTGGCCTTTCGGGTGATACCGCCCATCCGAACCAACGAACTCCCCAGCACGATGGTACTTCCCGTCTGCCCCGAGGAACGAACCGGGCGGATGGTACTTCCCGTCGGAACCTACGAAGTAGCCCCCCGGATGGTACTTTCCGTCAGTGCCGAGAAATGACCCGGCGGGATGGTACTTGCCATCAACGCCAAGAAACTTGCTTGCCATCTTCGAACCTCCCCAAAATTGGAATCGTGCTGCCTAACGTAAAGGTAAGCGGCTGCGCGCTTTTGCGCAGTCCCGCTTGAGCGCAGGGTTAGGCGTCACTGCGCGCTCAGTTTCAGGAGCGTCTTGGTCATTCTCTTCAACGCCCTGTCGGCGCGGGTCCGCCGTGTTGGTTTGTACCAAAGCACTGCTGTTGTTTGAAGGCCCAGGAAGTTCATGATTTCCAGGGTGTCGAGACAGATTCTGGGCAATCCCGCAAGTTCGAGAGACCAGCCTTTGGGCGTGAAGTGGGTGAACATGTTTCTGAACTCATTCAGGTAGTTCATGCTCTGGTCGTGGGTGCTTGTGGGCACGAACGGACCAGCTCCGAGAGTGTGGAAGTTCTCCGGATCCTTGATCTTGAGGTACAGATTCAAGAACTCATCCAACTTCTCGGCGGGAAACTGACCACCGGTTTCGTAGGCCTCCAGCCACTTCTTCGCAACTTTTGGGCGTAGTGCCAGTAGTCCGTTGCCGTTCCAGAGGGCGAGCACCATAAAGCCTTGCATGGCGTTGTGGAGCGCGATCAGAACCCACTTCCATGCGTACGCGTCGATAGCCAATGTCCTGGCCTGCAACTCTGCCCATTCGAGGGAGCGAACGGCCTCCTCTTGCTCGTCGGTGCGTAGGTATGCAGATCTGGTCATTTGTACCGCCTAACTAGTTTTATCGAACAATAACGGCGATATCCATTTATCCGAACACCACCTACCAAACCCTCCCGGTCTGCCAAATCCTTTATCCAGCCTTGGGTTTCACAAAAATACCCTGCCTGGAAGCGGTATAACCAAAACCGGAAACTCGCCGCGCTTGCTTGACCAATTGCACACCGCAGCAAAAAATTGCAACCCACCATAGCTACCGCCGACCAATACCCCAGCCGGTTTAACAACATTTAACAAGTAAGTAACTGCGACTTGAATGTAAATAACTTTGTAAAGTGCGGCAAGCTGTGGTCGCGTTCTGCAAACGCACATCACTTTTTGAGTTGCCGTAGAACCCCGCTGAATCTACGTTTCAGCGGTATGTGAATTTTCACAACCCTGCATTTTGGGGGGTCACGGTATTTTTCCAGCCATCTCGCTGGCAGCGCCCCTGCTTTTCCAGCCAGTACACAACATTTAAAAATGAAAATGCAATCGAAGCGATGCTCTCGAAACTTTATGCTTGAAAAACCAATGCCTTTTCCTATTTGCGAGAACGTCATTACTTCTCACTTACCTCTATGGCGATAGCCGATAGCAAAGCCAACACGGCACTGACTAACCACAGCCAGTACCCACGCCCGTAACCCGTCACTTCATGCAAAGTTCCAAACTAGAAACAACACTGGATTGGCTAACCACGAAAAACCCGCGCCGCTTCCAATAGCAAACCACCCGATCAACAAGAGGCCTATCCCTGGACCAAATACAGGCTCTTCGCTACCAGCGTAGAACCCTGGTTGAGTAAGACAGATGAAGTAGACGAAAACGCTCGCGAACAACAGTGCGCGCGAGGAAGTAGTTTTCATTGCAAACGCCTACCCATTAACACCAAATTCAGCCAGAACCACCAAACCGATTATCACGAAAATGCATAGGAACGAATAGCCAAGAATTCCGTACACATAAAACCTGCATGCAAGGTTGAACCACAATGGCACGTGCTTGTGCATGTCGCCAAACTTCCTGATTCGCCTACAAACTGGAACGGAGATCGCCATGCTGAAAAGCATGGTTCGAATCAAACTAGTCGGAAAATATTGATATGCAATTGCTTCAAACTCGCTGAAATATGGGGGACTCACATAGCGATCGATAACCGATCTAGGTGTAATCCAAGTAAGAAGCACCCAGCTTGCGGGGAGCAAAACTGCGATCAACAAGATGCTTGCAAAAAGGATGTGAATAAATAAATCACTCATTTACACAGTTGCCCAATTCCAGAAGGACTTACCAAGTCAACTCCCCAACCAATCTTCCCACACGCCCCCATTGCGCCAAACCCAGTCAACAGCACCCCACCACCCGCCGTATGCGGGCCTTCACCACCTCGGGGTTCATGCACAGAATGGTTTGTGGGTCGTGTGAAATAAAGTCGAGCGTGCGCGGAGCATGGCTGCCCAGGGCAATGCGTGGGTTTTTCACGGTGGGGTTCAGTGCAAGCAGGTAATCCAGCAACACCGAAAACACCGGTTCTTGCCCAGGCAAAATACCGTAGCTGTGGGCAATGACGTCGACCAGCGAATGCTGGGGCAGGGGTATGTAAAACGCAGGCTGGGTCAATGAAAGTTTGCCGAAGCTGGAATTGAACATGGGCTAAGCAGGGAAGTGAACAACTCGCCATTCAAGCCCGTGGCGGGAGCAGTGTCAAAAAACGGGGATTGGGATCACCAGATGTATGTAATGGTGCGGCTGGCGGGGATCGAACCTTCGGAGGCCAAGGGGAAAAGATGTATCTTATTTAACTTATTTTCGTCAGAAACAACGTTAATAGGTGCTTTCAAGACCCTCTGAATTTTTATACTCTGTTGCTTTCACACACAAACTGTGAGATAACACCATTTAACGTCTCGGCACTATTTCGCTATTTTTGTGGTTTTTGGAGTCTCGGCCCACTTTGCGGCACATCCGTAGGCGACTGAATTTTGTTCGTCACAGACTTTTCAAAGTCACTGCGAGACCACAATGAGCAGCAAAACCGACCAAACCACACCCAGCATATTCAGTGACTACATCGTCTATGTCGACGAAAGTGGTGACCATGGCATGCAAAATTTGGATCCAAACTATCCAATTTTTGTCCTTGCCTTTTGCATATTTCACAAGAGGCATTACGCCAATCGCGTTGTTTCCGCACTGCACCAATTCAAGTTCCAGCACTTCGGCCATGACTTGGTTGTACTGCATGAACACGACATCAGAAAAGAAAAAGGCGCATTCACCTTCAAAAGCAAGCTGCAAAAAACCAAATTCCTGGACGAACTGAGTCAACTAATCAAGACCCACAACTTTATTCTGGCTAGTTGTGTCATCGACAAATCAAAACTCAAAGGCTCGCCCGACCAAAACGAGAACCCCTATCATTTGGCACTAGGCTTTTGCTTGGAGACACTCTATGAGTTCCTGCAGGAGAAGAGTCAACAAAAGCAACTCACCCACGTAGTCTTTGAATGTCGAGGTAAAAAAGAAGACGACGAGTTAGAGCTTGAGTTTCGTCGGATGACCGATGGCGCAAATCGCGCTGGAATCAACTTCCCTTTTGAGATTATTTTTGCGGATAAAAAGGTGGATTCCCCTGGCTTGCAACTGGCTGACCTCGTCGCTAGGCCGATTGGCCTTAACATTCTGCGCCCCGATCAACCAAACACTGCTTTTGAAATCTTGAAGGAGAAGTTTTATTGCTCTGGAGGTCGAAAAAACGTCGGGCAAGGATATGAAAATTGGGGCTTAAAAGTTTATCCACCCCAAAAAAGCGAAAAGCCCCGATGAAACCCACCGAGGCTATAGCGCCGACCGGGAGCCCCCAATCCACTTGTTCGAAGTGTAAGCGATATAGCTCGTTCAAATCAAGTCTTCTCGGTGCAATCGTAACGATATTTGCAACGAAGTTGTCAAGCTGGGACACCTCCATATGAAAAATATCCCCAACTGGAATCCAAATCTAATCCAAGACTGTGGCCAGTTTGAGGATGCGCTTGCAGCGGTAACCGATAAAATAGACCTTCCCGCTCACTTTGTAACCAATTTAAGACGGAGTTGGGCAATCGGGGAAGATCTACGTCTTCATAACGGGCTACGTAATCATAAGGTTGAATCGGAAATTACTATCCCATTTGCGGGAGGGGGTTTTCTCCACCACTGCCTTGGCTGGCTATGCACGTCGCGATACAGGGAAACTTTACAAGCATGGTCGCACACGGACGATTTTTACAGAAACCTCCACCATCTGGTACATATAATCCGACGCTATGATGCTTTCGAGGCATGTGATCAGCAATTTCAAACGATCAACACGAAACGGCCAATTTTCAGAGCTCAGCCAATTTCACGCGGTGAATACCCAATTGTTGAGCTGCTTTTTCAAAGTTGGCAGCAGCATCCCAATTTCGGCTATACGCAAACCGCTTTGCTAATATTAAAGCAGTTGTTTGAAGGCTATTGCTTTAGCCATGGGAGAGTGATATTTCGCATGCCCCACCTTAAATTTCTCAATGAGCTTCGGCAAACGTTTGCGCCAGTAAACGAAAATCACAACCGTGATTTTCTAATCCATCTATTCCAACGCTTCGACAAGCCATCGAAAAGTGAAAAAGCATTCAAAGAAAAGTTGGAAACTGAACTTCGCCTATCAAGATCAACAACTGTTCTTCCAAACGATAACGAAACGAAATATCAGAGAAATATTCAGAAGATTTACTTGAATTTCTTTTCTCCGTCTGCAAAACCTGTTCTTTACTTTGGTCCAGACTCTCCTTCAGGGATCCAGTCCCTGAATTTGAATAGGTACAGGATAAACGATGACGATGGCAAAGAAGTCCGAAAGTTAAAAGCGCTTTTTAAACAGAACTTCAATAATGCGCAACCGGACGATCAATCTGGTTCAAATATTGAGGGCCATTCCAAGGGACGACGAAACTACAATCAAGACACCCCTCAGCTAGAGGCAAAAGCCATTGGGCAGGTACTGCTTGATTTCAACCTTTCGACCTATTTCCCGACCAACCCACACCTGCCGCTTCGGGCTGAACATATCGGTGCCTACGCAACCCTGGAGACCGGAGGCACCAACGAAATCACCAATGACACTTTAGCTGACCTGTTAATTTGGATCGGATTTCAGATCGGTGCCAACCTTGAGGGTGCACTAGCACTTAAAGTCCATCATCTGCCAGAAACGGAGTTTGGACTCATGGACGATCTATCGGCGATCTGGAGATTGCGTCCATCACTACAACATATGGGCAAAAAGACTTTTCTTCATTCAACACTTTTGCCGTCCGATAAGATCGAACGAAGATCTCTACCCACCAAACTCCAAAACTTTCTAAAGGAGCAATGGAATATTCAAACCCATGAGAGCCTCTACGATCTGGCGATTGAGAAAAAGTTCGATCCTGAGAAAATTGATCGGGTAAAAGTTCACTTCGGGTTTGAATCGAATGCCTGGCTGCAAAGCAGCCGACGACTGATGCTCCTTGCACAAGGGCATCCAGAATCAGCAGCAATTTTGATACAAAAAAACGCTCGATCAGAGCTTCCTTCGAAATGTGCTTACTATTCAGTAATCCACGGAGAGAAAAACGTCGCTGGCTCACCCTACGCTTTTAATCTTGAGAAATTTAGGGCCGATGTAGCTATCTTGGTTAGCCAATTAGAGCATACCATCAATAGCAAATCACTTCGCACGTCTTGGAATGCTTGGGTTACCTACTTGATCTTCCGGATCTATCTAACAACGGGCGGGCGCCCAGTTAAAGATGCATATTGCGATCTCGATCTGTTCACGGACGCTTTTGATCTCATCATCGTAGATGACAAAGATGTTTTGCTACGTGAGCCAAGACGTGTTGTACCACTTTGTGAATCACTCTCTGATGAAATCGGCATCACCTATCGAAATGGTCTTAAACTCCTCGCCAACCGACTTCGAACCAACACACCAAATCTTTCGAGACAAATTGAATCACTACTTGTCGCACCATCCCATTCAAACAATCAAGGTGTCCCATTTTTCTTTTTTCTGACTGAAGGCGGCATCGAAGGTATTCCTGCGGATGTAACGCTCCTTGGGAGTTTCGATACCTTACAGGCCAATTTCTTGCGCCATTTTGTCAGCAACCACTGCAAAATCACCGATAGAGATATTGTGGATGGGCTTTTAGGCCACGAAAACGACAAGATCCCGGTTTACGGCGCATCAAGCCTCAGAACAATGAAGAAGGATCACCAACAAGTACGCGACTTCGCAGATCAGATCCTAGAATTCCTAAATATTGGCGATTCAATTGATTTTGATTTCAGTAACAAAGACGTTGATGTGCGAGGGCAGTCAATACCCAAACGCTTTGGCTTGCAATTGCGAAGGACAGAACATAAATCATTACATAAGGCAATTGCAGAAAGGGCCTACCAAGATGCGCTATCGATCATTGAAGGCTTGCGTGCTGAGGAGAAAACACAAGATCGAATTGATAAAGCGCTCACACAAGCCCGACTGGATCTGAGCAACCGCATTCACTTTGACATTTATTTTTACAAGTTAACCCGGTTTCTTCGAAAGATGGCACCAGGCCTGGACATGAAATCCTTCTCGAATGTTGGCCGTACCGTCAACGAGAGAGTACCGATCGACTTTTGTCGAAAATATTCGGAATATCGAGCGTCTCACCCTGGCGTCATGGAGATCCTTCAATCCAACATACAGGCAAAACAAAAGGTCAATCTTGAATTTCTATTCGCACTCTCTCTAATCAAGCTAAATGGCATTACTTGCAAAGTCGCAATTCAGCAGGTTTTAAAAGGAAATTACCTGCTAGGAACAATATCCGATAAAACATTTATCGATATTCATTTTGTCGATACGCAGCCCCATCCGCTCGCTTCGGTCAGACGGCACGAGCTTCATCGCCTGTCCATTCACTATTATGAACGGCTGGTCAATCAACTAAGCTTTCGCCAGAGCAGCAATAATTTAGAAAAACTAGGGCGTGACCTGCAGGCTAAAATAAATCGCCTCGGAGTCAGTGGATCATCGCTTAACACCAAAAAAGACCTGCTTTATTATTTTGCTGAAATTGAGCAATCCTATCAACTATACGAATTACCCGGTTGTTTGGCCGCGATTGCCTCAGGCGACACCAAGCATCGCAGCTCAAATTATCTAAGCTTTCAACAACTCACTGATCCTGACACAGATCACGTGGCAAGTAACGCTCGACTAGCGCTCACAACCAAGTATCTCTCGCATGAAGTTGTGACAACCGATACGATCGCATATCTCGATACCGGTAACAAAGCCCCTCCTCCTTCCCAAGCGACGGCTACAAGCTCATTTGTCGCCGGCACAGAACTCGAAATTAAGGAAAATTTTTCCGGGGGCAGCAATGACCAAGCCATCGAGGAGAGCTTTACCCCGGACAATTCCACTGACTTCCATGAACAGGGGCTAGTGTGTAAATCTGTCGCAAGCCATATTGCAGCGATCATGGATGACGCCCTTGGCGCGATACTTAGACTAAGTAAAGAAGTCGCAACAAGACCTTCTTTGTGTAAATCGGCACTTTTAAGCTATGCCAAGGATATCGAGAGTAGAAAGCCCTCTGGACGAAAAAGTTTGGCAAAAAACACCAAGCTCAATTATTACGGAAGAATTGGAAATCTCTTTAAAGAGACCAACCTCGAGCACGAAATCGATGAAGAACAACTCGATGAGGCAATTGAAACCGTTAACGGCTATCTTCTGGACAGACAACAGATCCTGCAATCCGCTCATGACGACCTGCGTCAAATTAGAGATTTTTTCTCCAAACTAGCAGAACTGAATCCTTTGATGTCCGTGAAGTTCGACAACTTAGGTACGGTTTACAATCCAGCCACGCATCTCTTTTCTCAAAAAGAGCTAAATCTGATCTTTAAAAAAATTCAAGAAACCCAACCTGAAACACTCCAAGCAATTTTTGTTCTTCTTCGTCGTTTTGGTCTAAGGAAAACTGAGTCTCTCTTTCTAAAGCCCGTCAATCTGCAGCTTCTAGATACTACTCCGCTGCTCAGGGTGATGGGCGATTCTGTTTTTAGACCTAAATTTCCTGCTTCAAATCGCTATGTGTTGTCTCAAACTAGAATTACAAGTGAGGAGAAAGGAATCCTGCAAAGAATAAAGCACCGAGCGATAACAACGAAAGCAAGTTACCTTGGCGATTTATTTCAGTCCTCAGCGCGCGAGATTAGTTTGGATCTAAACCAAATCATTCGAAATATTACTTTCAGAGGGAGTATTCACACCCTTCGACATACCTTTGCTGACGAACTTACATTTGGACTTTTTGAAAGTGCAATTTGCTGTAATCCTGATAAACCGTTGAATGGCGAACAATTAATTCATACAACACCCGATAGCGTAAATCGCAAAACACTATTTGTCGCCAGCAGAATTCTCGGGCATGCGGGAACAATCACGCTACTAGAAACCTATTCACATCGCGGGTTTGAGGTTATCGACTCCTTTTACAATAGTCAATTTTGTGAAATCGCGCTCAGAAACATTGAAGTTCAAAGCGAAAGTTTCGCCTTCTCAATGACTTCAAGATACGGCCTTAAATGTCCAGCTCCTCAGCTCGATGAACCAATAAAGCTGCGTACCTTTAACGTCAAAGACTACATCCTAGGATCACTTGATTACCTTAACCAATCTAGCGACTCAATAAATCTTTATTCAACTGCCAATCAGAAAATCGCTAGCCGGCTCTATCCTCTTGAAAATATCTTTAGATCATTTCCGCCTAGCCTACGTCCTGCCCGCTTCGCTCACGCAAAACCGAACAGTATTTTTCTGAGCCGAGCCTTCTACGAACGCCTTGAGAAACAATTACCCGATCATGGAGATACTGCAGACTTGATCCACCGAGTTCAGGCGACGCCTGCAAAGACATCAGACATATTGGCCCTTAAACAAATTCCATTTGAGCTCAACTCCAACTTTGACCCACTCGGTAACTTCACAGAGGATGCTCATTATGTGATCCGCGAGTCGATGAAAGAAAAAGATCTTGTGAATCTCATTCACATCTTAGACCTACTTCAATTCCTTGGATTCGACTCCAAAGATCTATTCTTTTGGTCAAATTCTCACAGTCAAAAATGCAATATTCGGAACGTTTTGACAGATCTTGGACTTACCACTCGATTCAGGTTACCAGTTGGCCCAGTTCGTCAAACAGTCAAGTTCAATATTGACTTAGAGACAGTGTGGGTCATTGGCGTCAAGCGTCAAAAGAAAGACGTTCCTTTTTCGAATACTGAGTTTTTCTGGATTGGATTGATCGTACATCTGTTGGCAGGAGGCTACTAAATGACTTTCTATGTCGTTCACAAACTTAGGGTGAAAAATCCTCAATCGCTGACGGAGGGGCAGGCGTCTGAAAGCACCAAATTGTTCAAGACAATGAAGGCACTACTTTTCCACAGAATTGCCGCGACGTACAGAGATCAAATTGATAGATCAATTGAAGTCGGCAACTTGCTCAGCGACTCAGAAAGTGACCTCCGCCATTGGCAACTTGTCTTTCACATCTCATCGACAAAGGAAAATGAGGAAGCGATTTTCGAACGGCTGGATTGGATTGATGAACACATCGTAGATATCGTATCAAGCCTACAAGGTGTCGTGTTCGAACCGAAGCTCAATAGCATTCACCGTATAGGTAAGGACGACAACTCTAAACTTGATCATTTAGCCAAGGAAATAATCACCCAACAGGTTCACGAATTTGTCGTTGAACGTCTTGTCGAACACAACCAAATCAAGCTGACTAAGTTTTCTGGCTTGGGCCCAAACACCGACCTTACAATACACCTCGCAGAACAAGTGAGCGGACTCCAGGATACGACTCGCATTTATAAATTTAAAGGCCGAATCACTAGTTATGATATAAGTCAAAAAACAATCAGGGCATTGCGTAGTGAATCCTCAGATTATCAATCCAAAGAACAGGAACAGCCACTAGATATCAAATTTAACGAAGATGTTGACCCTGACGATTTATCAGATGAGCGGATGGAAACAACTCGTACTGGGCCCGGTCTACAAGTGCCGCGAAAACCACACGAAGAGACTTTTCACATTAATCCAAGTGACTTCGTGAATCTCGATCATCAGGCCAAATACATGCCATGGGAACGAAGATTTAATATGGAAATCGAGTTCCACTATCAGGTTTTGGAAAGTCGAAAACAAGTTTGTCTGAGAATGGACGACACTTATATTCGCAAATAAAATCCTAATTAAGTAAAAACCACCCTTGAGGAATAGACCTCTCTGCAGATCAGGGTGACTCCCCAACAATTCCATGCGGTTGCAAGTATATGGCTTAAGAAATGAGCCCCCTTTATGACTTGAACTCCACCTGCTAGCAGCCCTGCCGAGAACAGCAATATACACATGCGACTCCGGCGATTGGTCAGCCAGGGCAAAGGGCTGTATAGCAAAACAATCCACATGAATACTGTCGATGCATGCCCACTGGGAAAACATTTTCCTGGCCCAGTGTTGGCGGAATTCCTCGTATCTTCGTAAGCCCCCAGCAAACCCGTCTTGACTTGGATTTGGACATTCCGTTTCGCATTGCTTAAACTGCCGGCATGTTTGTTCCTGTCCAGGCCCACCATCCAATGCTTTATTTAAAGTGCACCGCTGAGATTCAGAAGGTTTTGAAACTGTCCAAGGCATCTCTGGTTGAGGCTGAACCCTCCTCCGCACCGCTGGGCAATTGGTACATCAATCGATTCAAGGTTGGGCGGCACAATTGCTTTGTCTTCATGAGCGAGAACACCTATCTGTCGTTCATCATGTACCAGGGCAAGAAACCGGTGACAGCCAAGACTTTGCCCAACATGATGCTGAGCGGTATCGCTCAACTTTTGGAGATGCGAGGCTATTCAGATGCCGCCATCGACACCGCACTAACCCCTTATCATTCCGGCTTGTTTACCAAGACGGACAGTCGAAGTGTGCTGGGCGTGCTCAATGATTTGGTTGTTTGTTACCGCGCAATGATCGAGGTGGGCGGTGGCCTACAGTCCTGCAATTTGACTGACATTATCCTGAAGATCAACACCATGCCTCAACGAACTTTGCAGTGGCCTCACGCTTGGGATGCAGTAGAGGCCAATCTAGGCAATCCAGAGACCAAGCATTAACTTTCGATTGATGCCGACGCAGGTTTCCAGTTGTGCGGCAGCAACTCGTTGATCCTGCTGTACGGCTGCGTGGGCAGTCGATCCATCACGTCCTTGAGATACACCAGCGGGTTCAGTCCATTGAGCCTAGCCGATTGAACCAGGCTCATGATGGCTGCGTTGCGTTGGCCCGAGCGCAGGCTTCCGGCAAACAACCAGTTCTTGCGACCCACTGCGATGGGGCGAATCTGGTTCTCCACCCAGTTGTTGTCAATGGGCGTGTGTGAATCATCCAGGAATGTGGTGAGTGCATCCCAGCGTTTCAAACTGTAATCAATTGCTTTCATCGTGCCCGACCCGTCGGGCACCTTGATCTTGTGGTCGAGCAACCATTGTCGAAGTTTGTCCATCAGCGGTTTTATTTCAGCCTGCCGTCGGTGTTGTCGTTCATCAGGCGGCATGTCTTGTAACTGGGCCTCAACGGCGTAGATGGCATTGAATTGTTCCAGTGCAGCTTGGGCAATGTGGCTCTTGTTGGCAGCAAAGAGCTCGAAGAACTTGCGCCGTGCGTGGGCCATGCAAGCCGCTTCGGTAATCTGGTTATCTTTGATCAGGGCTTTGTAGCCTTGATAATCGTCACAGATCAGTGTGCCACCCCAGCCTTCCAGAAATGCTTTGGCGTGTTGACCGCTTCTACCTTCAGCGAAGTCAAACACAACAGCTTTGATATCGGCATGCTGGGTGGTGGCATAGGCCCACAGATAGGCCTTCTTGCTGGCTGAACCTGTCTTGATGGCTTGCTTGGCGCACAACATGGTGATCGGTGTCTCATCAGCATGCAGCACTCCTTGCTTGAGAATCTCATTTCGAAGTGCATCCACCAAAGGCTGCAAGGCTGCGCCACATTGGCCCACCCATGAGCCCATGGTGCTGGCAGATAATTTGTAGCCCGTGCGGTCAAACATCTGCTCTTGGCGATACAGCGGCAGGTGATCAGCAAATTTATTCACCAGCACTTGGGCCAACAGGTTGGTGGTGGCCATGCCCTTGTCGATCACATGTGCAGGCACTGGCGCTTGAATCAGAGTCTCGCATTCGTCGCACACCCACTTGCCACGGATGTGGCGTTCTACGCTAAAGGTGCCAGGCTGATAGTCCAGTTTCTCGGCGACATCCTCGCCAATGCGTTTTAACTGGCAGCCACATTTGCACAGGGTACTGTCCGGTTCATGGCGAGTCTCGGTGCGGGGCAGTTCAGGCGGCAGCGGTTTGCGTTTGGGCTGCAGGCTGCGGGTAACCACGACCTTATCCTGTTCGGGCAGCTTGTCCAGTTCTTCCTGCTCAATCTGGGCAACATCGCCGTCCATCGTTTCATCAAACAGGTGACGTTGCTCAATGCTCAGTGATTCAGCTTTTTTACTGAATCGCAGCCGCTTGTGCAGCGCCAACTCCAGCGTCACTTTGGAGAGGACGGTCTCTTGGTATTTGATGGTGATCGCTTGCTCTTTAATCAGCTCTTCTTTGGCCTTAAGTGCAGCTTCATTAGCCTGTATTACAGCGTTGCTGGATTGAACCGTTTGCTGCAACTGGGTATTGATTTGAATCTGCCCCAGCAGCAATGCACGCAGTTGGTCTGCGTCCATCTTGGCAATCTGTTCTGGTGTGGGGCTTGGCGTCATGAAACCGATATTGCCACACACCATCCACGCCAACTATTGGCAATCTTGCCAATTGAAATTCAGAGATATTTGATGCTGGAATATTCGCCGAGACGTTGCCAGGGAAGCCCCACAATCAAGGCGTTGAATTGTTCGGTGGACAGTGTGACCGACGCACCTGATTCAATCGATTTGCCCCAATTAAAACTACCCTTGTGCAGCCTTCGGCTGCACAACCAAACGCCAAAGCCATCATGAACAACCACCTTCATTCGATTGGCACTGCGGTTTGCAAACAAATAGGCATTGTGAGCTTGGGCTGCACCAAACACAGCAATAATTTGGTTCATCAAAGTGTCCATGCCAGAACGCATATCGCATGGTGCGGTGCTCATCCAGATTGCGTCCACACGGATCAACGCAGCACCTCGCGCAGTACCTGGCCCAGTTCAACCATTTGCGATGGATCGACTTTGAATGCAATTCGTAATTCGCCGCGATCGATGTTGACTTCAATCTTTCTCGACAACGTTGTTGATCTCGGCAGTTCGGCACACTGTGTTGACTCGACACGCAGGGGAACAAACTGGGGCGCCAATGAAGACTGCGATGACACGGTCATTCTCGCTGGCTCGGCTCGCTCTTTGACCCAACGTGCCAGCAAACTGGGATGTAACTCATGCTGCCTCGCCACATTGGCCAGTGACATGCCTGGCCTGGTGCACTGATCAACAGCCTCTTGTTTGAACTGCTCACTGTGCGTGCGTCGGGATCGTCCGCGTTTAACAACCAACTCAGTCATGACTACTCCACCAAAAAATTAGTGGAGTAGAGTTAACCAAAAACTAGCAACTCAAAACAAGATGGGTTGGCTGGGGGCTTACGTATCTTCAAAAAGTCGGCTGTAATCAGCCGTGCCACCATATTGGGCGAGATCCCAGGGGCAACTATGTGTTGATTCAGACTTCAGAAAACTGACAACCAAGGCAGCGAGCAAGCTAACCACAATAAGATATACAATTTCCCGGCGAATCACGTCTTTGAATTTCTGGCACATAGCGAGAAACAGTAGCGCAAGCCATAATGCTGCTGCCCCCCAACGCATGCCTTCATGAAAAATCAAGGTTACTAGCAGATTTTGCTTTATGGGAAAGGTATTTAAATGCGCATCAAAAAAAATGGTGCTTATGTCTGTATCCCAATTTGTGTAGCGATTCAAACATACGACCAAAGTTCCGAATAAGAGCCAGCCCACCCAGTGAGTGAAGTATGGTCGATTTTTGTAAAGCAGATAAAAGATACGGAAAGATTCAGTATTTGGCATTGGGGGGGAGCTTGAAATACGCATTTGAGTGGAAGTATTACTACTTGATGTTCTGGTTTATTCTTAGGGCATGATATCGACTGCAACTTTTGATATTTCGACATGTCCGAATATCTAGGTAGACTGGTGAGCTTTATTCGTTGGTACAACATCAAAGCTTAAACCTCTCGCTACTGGATACAATCGCATTATTGTGACTTTGGGGTGGCTAATTATTATGATAGGTTTTATTGATGGGCGAACAAGCAAACGATAAAAACTCAGAATCTAGATGCAACACTGATTCTTCTCAATTTTCAATCACGACGAAGTCAGATGCGCGGGCTATTATTAGAATGTTTTTATCCCATATGACTTACACCGAACTTCTTGACACCTTGAACAACCTACCTGCCTCTGAAGAAAGAGAATGGTTACTAAACCTGATCTTTGACGAGATGGAATATCTGGGCGAGAGGACTCACAACTGAGTTCGATGCTGTGATCATGATAATGAGATGAATTAACTGATTTTCAACAAGATACATTGTTAAGGGGTTAGCGCAAACACCCTATTTCTTCGACTTTAAAATCAGATAAGCGTAAATTTCAAGGCTCCCCCAGCGCTCATTCATTGCCAATATACGATGGCTCTTATTGAACTCGGACAGCACTTGCTCGCTGGTTGAATAAATTATGATCGGCGAATTTTCAGTGGACTTGTTCACTAGGAGGGATTCAAGTTCATATGCTGGCAGACCTAATGAGTTTTCGAAGGCAACTACAAGGGCAGGTCGGGCAATCTCTAAGGCCTCTGTGAGGTCAAAAGGACACTCTAGCCAAACAAAGGAATTGAACCGCCCCGGTTTTCGTAGAGGCCAATTTGCTTAAGTGCAGGTTTGTTCGGCCTGCTGACCGAGTTGTTGATAATAAATCATCTCTGCTTCGGCGGGTGGAATGTAGCCCAGTGGTTCCATTAGTCTGTGATGATTGAACCAAGCCACCC
>JAHIXK010000004.1 GCA_018815245.1 Gammaproteobacteria bacterium | reverse complement strand
TGACTTCGCCAAAGAAACTGCAAACCTGACCCGTGCGCAGATTCTCCAGCAGGCCGGTACCGCCATGCTGGCTCAGGCCAACCAGCTGCCCAACAACGTGTTGAGCTTGCTGCGTTAATTCAGGGTCAAACCTGAAAACTGACAAGAGTTCGCCACAAGTGGATTCGAATCAGACGAAAAGCCCGGTGAATCAAGCTCACCGGGCTTTTTAACGCTAAAGAAAACCCCTAAACCTGCCGTTAATCAAGACATGGGGGCTTACCCTGCCCGCTTAGAATTCGGAAAGGTGGCGAAAATGAACATTTCAAACATGGCTGAATATGCAACCGCCCTGCCAAAACAGCAGGAAATAAGCAACCCACAAACCCTTCAAGGCAATGTGGCAAAACCCGTGATGGGCAAGCAGGCGGAGTTAAGCGTAAGCGAAGTATTGGAAGTGGTTCAAAAAGCCAATGCTGCACTGGCGAGCAATCAATCCAATCTGAAGTTTCTGGTCGACAGCGACAACGGCAAGCCCATCGTCCAGATCATCGATCGTGAAACACAAGAAATCCTGAAACAGATTCCTTCGGTTGAGATGTTGAAAATCGCCAAGGCCATTGAAAAAATGCAAGGCGTTCTAATGTCTCGCGAAGCGTAGAACGAAAAAGGGGAATAAATCATGGTTGCAATTTCATCTGCCGGTATTGGCTCCGGGCTGGACATTGAGGGCATTATCAGTTCCCTGATGGCCGCCGAGCGAATTCCACTGACCAAGGTCAGCCAGGAACGCACCTCGATCAACACCAAGATTTCCATTTACGGCATCATCAAAAATTCGTTTGCAGACCTGAAAGCTGCGGCAGACAAACTGACCAATTTAAGCAATTTGAACCCGCTTAAAACCACATCCAGCGACGACAAGGCGGTTTCGGCAACAGCCAGTGCCTCTGCGGCAAAAGGCAGTTACAGCATTGAAGTAAGCCAATTGGCCAAAGCACAAAGTGTGGCTGCGGCCAGTGTGCCCACGGCCGACAGCAATGTGGGCACAGGCAGTTTGACCCTTACGTTGGGCAGCTACGATTCCGGCACCAACACATTCACAAACAACCCCGACAAAACCCCCGTCACCATCAATATTGGCGCAGGTCAACAAACGCTGGACGGAATCAAACAGGCCATCAACGATTCGAATTCAGGGGTTACGGCTTCCATCATCAATGATGGCACTGGTTCACGCCTGGTGTTGACCAGCAAGGAAACTGGCGCGGTCAATGGCTTCAAACTGGAAGTGACTGACGACGACGGTACAAACACCGACACCGCTGGCTTGTCCATGCTGGCCTACGACCCAACCGCAGCAGCGGGTGCCGGAAAAAATGCGACTTCGCTGCAAGTTGCACAAAACGCCAACTTCACGATCAACAACCTGGCGGTCAGCAAAGCAAGCAACACAGTCACTGATGCGGTAGAAGGCCTGACGCTAAACCTCAAGGCGGTGACCACAACGCCCGTCAATCTCGAGGTTTCGCTCGATGACAGCGCCCTGAAAACAACGCTGGACGGCTTTGTTGCGGCCTACAATAAAATTCGCGGCAACCTGAAAGACCAACAGCAAAAAGATGCCACCCTGTCGAAGGAAACCACGCCATCAAGCCTGGAACGCGGCATGCGGAATATTTTGCGTGAACAAGTGGCCCAGTATGGAATTGGCTTGAGTGACATTGGTCTGAATTTCGACAAAGACGGTGTGCTTTCTCTGGACAAAACGAAACTGGACACTGCTGTTGCAGCCGATCCATCCATTCTTGAGAAGGTGTTCTCAAACACCGCCACCACATCTGATGCACGGGTTAAATTTGTTGGGGCAAATACCAAAACGCTGGAAGGCACCTACGCCATCAACATCAGCACCGCCTACGATGGCAGCAACACCATTGCAGGCACCATCAATGGCGTTGCTGGCACAGGCATTGCCAATTTGCTGACTGGCGCCACGGGCGAAGCCAGCGAAGGCCTGCAGTTTTCAGTGGCTCAAGGTGCGTTGGGTGACCTTGGCACCATCACGTTCAGCAAAGGCTTGGGCGAGCGGTTGAGCGACTGGATTGGCACACTGTCCGATGAAGGAGGTGCGCTTGCATCCCGCACAGAGGGTCTAAACAGTCGCAAACAGCGCCTTGACGACCAGGAAGACCGCATCAACTTGCGCCTTGAACAAGTCGAGAAGCGCTACCGGGCACAGTTCACGGCCCTGGATACGATGCTGGCCAGCATGCAGCAAACCAGCGCTTATTTAAGCCAGCAATTGGCCGCCCTGGCCCAGCAACGGTAAGCCGAGAACAGTGACCTAAAAACCCTGTTTTTAGCAGCATCAAACAGGGTACTGAGGGCCTAATATTTACTCAAGATAAACCAACAAGTGAACGCACCCATGATATACGGCGCAAAAGCATACGCACAAGTAGGACTGGAGACCGGCATCAACAGTGCTTCCCCACATGGCTTGATCGTGATGCTTTACGACGGCGCCATTGAGGCCATTCGCAAAACAAAAATTTACCTGGATATGGGCGACATCGAGATGAAGACCAAATCGGTGGACAAAGCCCTTCGAATTATCAAAGACGGTCTGACCACCTCTCTGGACGTGAACGCAGGTGGCGCACTTGCACAGCAGCTTCTTGCGCTGTACGACTACATCTGCAAAGAACTCATTCTGGCCAATGCGCAAAACAGTCCTGAACGCATGGACACCTGCATCGGGCTACTGGCAGACCTGCGCAGTGCATGGCTTGAAATTGGCCAAAACACCGCCAATCAATAATCAAATATAAAGGACCGCTCGAGACATGATTTTCGCGACAGACAACAACGGTGCAATCATGAAGCTTTACGCCGCCATAGCGAGTCAAAGCCAGATCATGCTGGATTCAGCCAAGGCAGGCGACTGGGACGAACTGTGCGCAGCTGAGGAACAATGTTCAAAGCTGATTCACGAACTGCAGTCCATCAAAGAAGCACAGCAAACTGAACTGAATGAAAAAGAACGCAGCCAGCACATCGGATACTTGAAGAAAATTCTGGCTGATGACGCGGCAATTCGCGACATCACGGAACCACGCCTTAAGCAGTTGGAAGAATTTCTCCGCGCAGCCAACAACTCGCAGAAACTCAGCAACTCTTATGGATCCAACTAAGCCATTGCGCTAACAGCAACGGGTGTGAGACATGTCATTAACTCCGGTTAAATCAGCTCCGCCCAACCTCAACACCGTACTTCAATCGAACCCGGGTGACCGGGTCAGTTCAGGCAAGGGCGAAATTGCGCCTGTCGTTGCGATACTGACCCGCCAGCTTCCATTGCCCCAGGCACAACAACTGGCGGGGCAAATCGCTTTGGTTCGCGTGGTCAAGGGCGGCCCCGGCAATGAGGCTGAACTTGAATTCGCAGGCCAGAATATTCAGGTGAAATTGCCGCCGGGCAGGTCATTGACCGCCGGTGAAATGGTAACGGTCAGCTTCGCACTTTCCAGCAAAGGCGACGATTTATCGGCAAGCGGCACATCGGGCAGCAAGAAAACTCAGGATGCACGCAACCTGCTGACCACGCTGCCCGCAACAAGCGAAGACAGCGAGGTGCAGGAGTCCCCCAGTTTTGTGGACAAGCTTTCCGGCACTGCGCGCTTGCTGGGTTTGCTTGAACGTCTGGGCCAGGGATCCAGCACGCAGGTTTCAACAACCGTGATGAGCAGCCTTAAACAACTCAGCACACAAATTCAGACACCACCACAGCAGGCTGTACTTGCCAACGCAGCGGCGGACGAACCCACTCTTGTTGACAGCAAAACAGATGCAGGCCCTGCGCTACAACAAACCCGGCAAATCGCCAACGTGACAACGCCCAACAGCAACCTGGCTGGGGTGTTGGCCAAGCAGGTCAGCGCCGCAGTGGAAAACAGTGGTTTGTTTTATGAATCGCATTTGCAGCAATGGGCCAACGGACAACGCAGCACCGACCAGCTTGTTCGTGAACCACAGGCACGCTTTGGACCGGAACAGGTGATCAGCGAAAAAGGCGTTAACCCTTCCGCAGTCGAGCAGTCTGTGAAATTGGTGACTGCACAGCTGGCCACGCTGGACACCAACAGAATTTCACTGGCATTGAGCGGCTTGCTGGGCCAACCGATTCACATTGACATCGAACCCGACAATGAAAATGAAACAGATCAAACCAGTGAGGAACAGGGCGGAGAGCCAGTCCGCCCCTGGGTTGCCCGGCTTAAACTGGACATGGCACATCTGGGTGAGCTTCAGGTAAGGGTTCGCATGGTAGCTTCACAATGTGATGTGCAAATTTCCGGATCTGCCCACAGCAAGAAGGCCGTCGATCCGCACTGGCAGGAATTCAGGCAAGCCATGGAGAATCGAGGTTTAAAACTGGTTCATGGGCAGTTCATGGTGCCATCGGGGATCAAGATTGACGAATAAACTAAGCCCGCAACAAGCCGTAGCCTTGGCCTATCTGGAGCACTCGGGTGCACCCAAGGTCGTGGCCAAAGGCAAAGGTTTGATTGCAGAGCAAATTATCCAGAAAGCAAAAGACTCCGGGGTCTTCGTGCACGAAAGCCGGGAACTGGTTTCACTGCTGATGAACGTAGACCTGGACCAACAAATTCCGCCCGGTTTGTATCAGGCCATTGCGGAACTGCTTGCGTGGGTGTATCAAATAGAAAACAAAGAATTCAATACCGAGGGCTGACCATGAAACACAACACGAGTATCGCGCCTGAACGCGATCAAAAGCTGCTGGAAGAATTCAGCTTGAGTGCAGAACCAACACTGCGAAAATTGCTCAGTATCATCGAAGATGACGAACATGAACTGTACGTTTATCTGCAGGCAGACCACACCCAGTTCGTGACAGAAATTCTGAGTATTGACTGGAGCGCAGGCCAAATGTGGTTAGGCACTCCCTATGAAAAAGTGTTGAGTGAACACTGCAACATCAGCACTTCCTACGTAATGGTCAGCTTTCCCGATGGGGTCAAAGTACAGTTCGCCGGAATCGGCATCCTGAAAAGCCAATACCAGGGAGCAGACGCGCTGCGAATCACGATACCCAGAACAATTGTTCGCTTGCAACGTCGCAATTATTTCAGGGTAATGGCCGATGAGGAACTTAATTCACAAGTAAAACTGGTCATTCCGCAGGTTCAAGGCGACATTTCCCTGATCGACATCAGCCTGGCAGGTTGCGGATTCTATGTCAGCGCCCCGCCCCGGCAATACAACCAGGATGAAATACTTAAAGATGTTCGCCTGACACTGCCCGATGGGGGCAGCAGCATGCTGGTTGAATTGGTGATTCGAAACATCAAACCCGTCTTCGACCAACCAGACAATATTCAATTAGGTTGCGAAATGAAAACTCTCGAACGCGGTGCAGAACGTCGCCTTCAGCGTTTCCTGCTGGCGACCGAACGCCGGCAACGCACCAACCTGCATTCAATGAGCTAGTTTACAAAGCGCCTAACGGCGCTTGCTGCCCCCCAACAAAGAACCCAGGATACCGCGCATCAGTTCACGGCCAACGTGTGAACCAATGCTGCGCGCTGCGCTTTTCGCCATGGTTTCCGCCACGCTTTGCCGTTTGCGTCCACCGCCACCACTGGTGCCAAACAGCATGTCACCCAAACCACTCAGGGTACTTTTTTCTTCGGGTGTTTCCGGTGCATTTTGTGCAGTCACTGCCTGCTCGGTTCGTGCTTTCAGCATCTCGAACGCCGATTCCCGATCCGCCGATTTTTCATACACCCCGGCCACCAGTGAATTCGCAATCAATTGCTGGCATTGCTCCGGGCTGGCTGGGCCAAACTTGCTGGCAGGTGGGTACACCCAGGCGCGGCAAGTGGGGCTTGGCCTGCCTTTGGAGTCAAGAAAGCTGACCAATGCCTCGCCCACACCCAGCTCCGTGATTGCCGCCTCTATGTCCAAACCTGGATTGGGGCGCATGGTTTCAGCAGCCACTTTCACTGCCTTTTGATCGCGAGGTGTGAAGGCTCTCAAGGCGTGTTGAACCCGGTTGCCAAGTTGCCCCAACACGGAATCAGGAACATCCAGGGGGTTCTGGGTAACAAAGTACACGCCAACACCTTTTGAACGAATCAGGCGAACGACAAGCTCTACTTTTTCGATCAAAGGTTTGGGCGCATCGGTAAACAACAAATGTGCTTCATCAAAGAAAAACACCATCTTGGGTTTTTCAACATCACCAACTTCGGGCAGATTTTCGAAAAGCTCGGAAAGCAGCCACAACAAAAAAGTGGCGTACAGCTTCGGTGAATTCATCAACTGGTTTGCAGCCAGAATGTTGATGATACCTTTGCCACTCGCATCGGTTTGCATCAGGTCATCAATATTCAACATCGGTTCACCGAAAAAGGCATCAGCCCCCTGCCCTTCCAGCGCCAGCAAACCACGCTGAATTGCACCCACTGAAGCCGCCGAAACATTGCCGTATTCGGTCGTGAATTCTTTGGCGTTTTCACCCACGTACTGCAGCATGGCACGCAGGTCCTTCAAATCGAGCAGCAGCAGGCCATTGTCGTCTGCAATTTTGAACACCAAATTCAGCACGCCTTCCTGTGTGTCGTTCAAACCCAGCAGGCGCCCCAACAGCAACGGCCCCATGTCGGAAATGGTGGCACGAACGGGGTGGCCCTGCTTGCCGAACACATCCCACAAGGTGACCGGGCTGCCAGAAAATTCCGGCACCGGGATACCCGTCATTTTCATACGCTCTTCAAACTTGGGGGAGGTTTTTCCAGGCTGGGAAATGCCGGTCAGATCGCCTTTCACATCGGCCATGAACACGGGCGTACCCATGCGGGAAAAGGCCTCTGCCATCACCTGCAAGGTGACTGTTTTTCCTGTGCCAGTGGCACCGGTAATCAACCCATGCCGATTGGCCAGCTGGGGCAACATCAGCAGGTCTGTCGACGTTTCAGCGCGGTTGTCTCGGGCAATCGGGAAAGGTGCAATCATGGAACAGGCTCCAATTCATCAATGGGTTAACTGAACTGGATTGTGCCACAGAGCTTAGCCTGCACCACAGGGATTCAGAGATCGATGCAAAAGGACTGGCCATCGAACCGTGGTCAATGAAAAGGGTTAGCCCAACGATGTTGTGGAACCAAGAACTGGAAAGATCATACCCAACGTTACAGTTTCACAAAATACGGATCAATATCTGATGAACAACATACCCAAAACAGCGCCCGCAAACAACGGTGGCAATACCCAACGCACCGCGGATTCGAATCCCGTGGCAGGTCGCTCTGTAGCCAGGGCACCAGGCAGTGGGGAGCAACGCCCAACCGCAGCAGCGGCCTCTGCAATTGGCGCTCAGGCTGCACAGCAGGGAGTGCGTTTCAGCACCAGCACCAACGGCCGGGTACAGGAACAGATACGGATGTTTAAGTCACACGAGCCTATGACACCCCAGAACGCTGCCATAGGAGACAAACAAGGGACTTTGATAATTATACTAAAGGAATTGCTCGCCACTAACAGCCCAATTCCTCCCGTGCTCGAGACGACTACTCCGGACGCATCAAGATGGGAATCGAACTCAACACCCGCCCAACCGCAAAGGAGTGCCGATACCGCACCCGCCCTGCCGCGAAGAAGCACAGATTGAAATCAAACTGCAAACAAACAACTACACCGGCATGTTCATGATGTCGTTGTAAGCCTGAAGAATTTTATTTCGAGCCTGAACCACGGCAGTGAACTGCAGCGAAGACGTATTCATCGCAATCACGGTTTCTTCAACTGAAGCCGTGGGGTCATCCATCTGCAAACGCTTGCCCATCTCTGCCGCCTTGTCGGCGGACAAACTGGCACTTTCCAAAGCTTTGGCAATGGCATCTGCAAACGAGGTCTGGTCCAGTGCCTGTGGCTTGTTGGTGAGGGACGGGCTTTTGATCGCATCCGTCACCGCACTGCTTAACAGGCCACTTACAGGCCCCATTTTGTCGATCATGAAATACTCCAACGCGGAATTTGTGTTTCTACCCTTCCTTTGTACAAGCAATATTGGCAATACGTTGCGACAAACAAGGGGTAAAAAGCCCCCTATTTTTGAATCAAACACTCAAGTTTTGGAAATAGGTGCCGTTAACCCCCCCTTTTTACCGGTTTGCTTGCGCAAACGCACAAGCACAATGCATGGGTAGAACAATTTAACCCACACGCAGGTATTACATGGCAGAAGCTCTTGGCAGCCCAGAAGTGATCGGCCCGATTGGCAACAACCCGATTACAAACATGCAGCAACGTTTTGCAAGACTGCCCCAGAAAAACAAAATGGGTATCTTGATCGGCATTCCGCTGTTAATCGCCGTGCTGGCATCGCTGTTGATGTGGGCCAACCAAACAAGCTACCGGGTTCTGTTCAGCGGCCTGAACGATCAGGATGGGGGTGCCATTGTGGAGGCACTGACCCAAATGAAAGTACCGTATGAATTCAATACCGCAGGCACCTCGATTCTGGTGCCATCGAATAAGGTGTACGACACACGCCTGGCACTGGCCAGCCAAGGCCTGCCCAAAGGCAGCGTAAGCGGCTTTGAAGCCATGGACAACCAGAAGCTGGGCATTACCCAGTTTCAGGAACAGGTGAATTACCAGCGTGCGCTGGAAGGTGAACTGATTCGCTCCATTCAGTCCATTTCTGCCGTGCAAAGCGCACGCGTGCACTTGGCCATTCCAAAGCCCTCCATTTTCATTCGTGAAAAGCAAACGCCCAGCGCATCCATTGTGCTGAACCTGTTTGGCAGCCGCACACTGTCTGAACCCCAAATCAACGGCATTGTGCACCTGGTGGCCTCAAGCCTGCCCAGCATGAACCCGGAAGATGTCAGCATCGTCGACCAGTCCGGCCGCCTGCTGACCGGCAAAAACCAGCTTGAAAGCGGCTTGAACCCCACACAACTGGCCTACACCAATCAAATTGAACAAAGCCTGACCAGCCGAATCGTCGACATTCTTACCCCCGTGTTCGGCAGCGAAAACGTGCGTGCCACCGTGACAGCCAACATGGATTACTCCACATCCGAACGCACAGACGAAATTTACAAGCCCAATGGCGACACCACACAAGCCACCATTCGCAGCCAGCAAATGAGCGAATCGAACGACGGCACCAGCAGCAACCCACAAGGTGTGCCCGGCGTCATGGCCAACACCCCACCCGGCGAGGCAGCCGCCAATATCGGGCAAAACCCCCAGCAGGCACTGGCCAATGGGGCCAACAACGCACCAGCACAAACCAACAACAGCAACCGCAAAGACTCCACCGTGAATTACGAAGTGGACAAGTCTGTGCAGTACACCAAATCGCAGGTTGGAAAAATAGAACGCCTTTCAGCTGCAGTGGTTGTGAATTTCAAAACCATCACCGACCCCAAGGGCGAAACACGCCAGGTGCCATTGACACCCGAAGAAATTACCCAGCTGGACAACCTGGTGAAACAGGCCATCGGTTTTGATGAGCAACGCGGCGATGCCGTCAATGTGGTCAACCAGGCCTTCACCAAGGTTGAAGAAAGCACCATCCCGATGTGGGCACAGCAAGAAACCATGGACCTGGCCAAATCACTGGGCATGCCTATCGGTATTGCTCTGGTCGCAGCCATTCTTGTGTTCGGCATATTCCGCCCCATGATGAAACCTGCTGAAGTGGATTTGTTCAACGAAGGTCCTGAGTTACTGCCGGGCCAACGCACACCACTGTTGGCCAACAAGGTCGGCGGAGAAAGCGACGTCGAGTTACTGGAACAACTGCAACGCGAAGGCACCCTGCCCGGCATGAACCGTCAGCAAAAGCTGGAGAAATTGCGTGAATTGGCCCGCGAGCACCCACAGATCGTGGCCAATATTGTCAAGAACTGGGTTAACGGCGAAACACAAAACGCGTAAGGCAAGCCCTTAGCAAAACAAGGATTACACACCATGGCAGAAAGCGAACTCGGCATCCAGAAAGGTGCCATCCTGATGCTCAGTCTCGGCGAGGAAGAAGCCGCAGAAGTGTTCAAGTACCTGGGCCCCAAAGAGGTTCAGAAACTTGGTCAGCAAATGTCCAAAACCAAAGACGTACCGATTGACCGCATCGAGGAAATTGCCGGCGAAGTGGTCAACATGGCGCAAAGCCAAAGCGCACTGGGGCTTGATTCCGATGCCTATATTCGCAGCGTACTGACCAAGGCACTGGGCGAAGACAAAGCCGGTTTCCTGCTCGACCGGATTTTGCAGGGCAGCGACACTTCCGGCATTGAAGGCCTGAAGTGGATGGACCCGGGCACAGTGGCCGAACTGATCAAGAATGAACACCCACAAATTATCGCCACCATTCTGGTTCACCTTGAACGCGACTTCGCAGCCGCCATTTTGAACCTGTTTGTGGATCGCCTGCGCAGCGATGTGGTGCTGCGCATTGCCACCATTGACGGCATTCAACCCAATGCACTGCTTGAATTAAACGATGTACTTGCCAAGGTACTTGCCGGTGGTGACAAACTGAAGAAAACCACCCTGGGTGGCGTGCGTGCCGCTGCTGAAATTTTGAACTTTGTGGGCACAACCTCTGAGAAAACCGTGCTGGACACCATTCGCGAATACGACAACGAACTTAGCCAGCGCATTCAGGACGAAATGTTCACATTCGACAACCTGCTCGACATTGATGACCGCGGCATGCAAACAATTTTGCGCGATGTTCAAAGCGACTTGCTCGTGATTGCATTGAAAGGGGCAGACGAAGCCATCCGCGAAAAGGTGTTCAAGAACATGTCCACCCGCGCTGCAGAAGCACTGCGCGACGACCTGGAAAGCCGTGGCCCTGTTCGCCTGTCGGAAGTTGAAGCAGCACAGAAAGATGTGTTGAAGACAGCCAGAAAGCTGGCCGATGCAGGGGAAATTGTACTTGGCGCAGGCGGTGAAGATGCGTTCGTCTAACCGGATTATCCGCGGCCTGGACGCCGCCGAACTACCAAACTGGTCGGTCGAACTGATTGGGTCGCGCTATGGAAGCCCAGTGGAACGACTGTTTAGTGAGATGGGGCACCAGCAGGCTCAACAAACTTTACCAGTTGCGCCACCCACAGCCGAAGAGATGCGCCTGAAAGAATGGGCGGAGGCACTGGCCCGGCGGGAAAAACAGATTGTCGAACTTGAGCGCGACACATTAAAACAGGCCGAGGAGCGCGGTCAGCAAGCGGGCTACGAAGCGGGCTGGAATGCCGCGCACAACGAACGCGTGGCGCTGGTCAATGCAGCCCAGACCCTTGAAGATGAATTTGAAAGTTTTAAATCGGTGTTGTCGGAAAAACTGTTGGACTTGGCCGTATTGGTCAGCAAAAAAGTCATCGTCGACACCTTGATCACAAAGCCGGAACAGGTCGCCGAATTGCTCAACCAGATTCTGGAAAGCATGCAACTGCACAGCAAAGCTGTGACGCTGCGCGCCCACCCCCACACCATCGCCGTGTTGGCAGCACAGTTTGGTGACCAGCAAATGCTGGGCAACCTGCGCATGATCGAAGACCCCAAACAACTGCAGGGTGGCTTTCTTTTGCAACACCCGGAAGGTGAAGTGGACGCCACCTTGCAAACACGGTGGCTTCGCGCCATCGAGTCGCTTGGCAAGGACACCCCGATTACACCAGAAGACCTGAACACCGACACTGACAAGGACGCAGAGTAAATGGCTGACCTGCTCGAGTGGCTGGACGAATGCAAATTTCTGGTGGAAAACAACCACCCCCAGATTGCCACCGGCAAACTGACCCGCGTGGCCGGTTTGGTGATGGAGGCCGTGGGCCTGAAATTGCCAGTGGGCAGTGTGTGCACCGTGGTACAAAAAGGTGCCCCGCCACTTGAAGCCGAGGTGGTCGGCTTTAACGGCGACAAACTGTTTTTGATGCCTGCTACCGATGTGCATGGCATGACCCCTGGCGCCAAAGTGATTGCACAGGAACCACCCCCCATCGCCCCCAAGCTGGGCGTAAAAGCCCACCCCTGGCGCAGACCTGAAGACAAAACCAAACACCTGCCCGTGGGCGACAGCCTGCTGGGCCGCGTGGTCGACAGCAATGGCAAACCACTGGATACGCTCGGCGAACTGAAATTCGAAAAACGTTGCCCACTGGCCGCCCGCCCAATCAACCCGCTTGAACGCGAACCCATTACTGAGCCGCTTGATGTCGGGGTGCGCGCCATCAACGCCCTGTTGACAGTGGGGCGAGGTCAACGAATTGGCCTGATGGCAGGTTCCGGTGTGGGTAAATCGGTGTTGCTGGGCATGATGGCCCGCTACACCAAAGCCGACCGTGTGGTCGTTGGCCTGATCGGCGAACGTGGCCGCGAGGTGAAAGAATTCATTGAACAGATTCTGGGCGAAGAAGGTTTGAAGCGCAGCGTGGTGATTGCCGCCCCGGCCGACGTAAGCCCCCTGCTTCGCATGCAGGGCGCAGCCTACACCCAGGTGGTGGCCGAGCATTTCCGCGACCAAGGCCACAACGTGCTCATGATCATGGATTCCCTGACCCGCTACGCCATGGCCCAGCGAGAAATTGCACTGGCCATTGGCGAACCCCCAGCCACCAAGGGTTACCCACCCAGCGTATTCGCCAAACTACCCACCCTGGTGGAACGCGCAGGCAATGGCCGCAAAGGCGCAGGTTCCATTACCGCGTTTTACACGGTGCTGACCGAGGGCGATGACCAGCAAGACCCGATTGCCGACGCAGCCCGTGCCATTCTGGACGGCCACATCGTGTTGTCCCGTCAACTGGCTGAAAGCGGGCACTACCCTGCCATTGACATTGAACAATCCATTTCCCGGGCCATGCACAATATTGTGCCGCCCGCGCACCTGAATGCCGCCCGGGGCTTGAAAGCTGCATTCTCCAAAGTACAGCGCAACCGCGACCTGATCACCGTGGGTGCTTACTCCCCGGGGTCAGACCCACAATTGGACCATTCTTTGGCCCTTTATCCGAAGATTGAAAACCTGCTTCAGCAGTCAATGTTAGAAAGCGCGAATTTCGATGAAGCCCTTGCCGGCCTTCAATCCTTGTTCCCGAACGAATTCAAGAACGACAAACACTAAAAAGCTTGGGTCTTTATGAGCAATGTGCTGCAAATCCTGATTGAACAGGCCAGTGAAAAGGCCGACAACCTGGCCAGAAACATGGCCAGTACCCAACAAAAGCTGGCCCAAGGCCAAGACAAACTGAACATGCTGCAAACCTATCGCGACGAATGCGAGGGCGGCATGCACAACAAAGCCGCTGTTGGCATGACAGGTCAGCAACTGCGCAACCAACTGGCCTTTGTTGGAAAAATTGCTGAAGCTGTTGCCCAGCAAACCCGTGAAATTGAATTTCTGAACACCACCCTGGCCCACCAGCGCACCCAATGGCAAGAAGCCCTGGCCGAACAGCGCAAATACGAAGCCCTGGTTGAACGCGAGAAACTGAAACAGATCAAACTGGAAAACAAGCGCGATCAAAAAATGAACGACGAATTTGCAGCGAGAATTTACCGGGTTCAAACTGCCGGAGAACCCACATGACCACGAGTACCCAAGCCATGAACAACGTCAGCAAGGTTCAAACCGCAGCAGGCAGCAGCAAAACCAATTCGGACCCGAAAGAACTTGCACTTCAATTCGAAGCCCTGTTCAGTTCGGCGCTGGGCCAGCTGGCCCCGAATGCGCAATTGAACAACATTGAAGCGCAACTGCGTGAATCGCTGTTCAAGCAAGACAGCAAACCCGGAAAAAAATACACTGAATCCAACAGCAACGCTGAAGCCGCGCAAGCCACCGTGTGGGCCCAGCGAAACTGGATGCAAGACAGCAGCAGCCTTGAATCCACCCCCTCTGCGGCAACTGACAGCAAAGCAAACAAAACCGGTTCAACCGAAAAAATCGCCGAACCGACCAATGCCGCCAGCGAAAACCGAAGCGAGAACAACACAACAGCAGAAAAGCCTGTTGAAAAATCAGCAGACAACAACATCGACAAATCTGACAACGAAGCGGGCAATAGTGCCAACAGCAAACCCAGCAACAACAATGCTGAAGCCAAGGCCGCTCAACAACTTGCAGCAGAAGCGTTGCCCGCAACAAACAACGCCATGACCACGGGCGCGCCTGTCAACCCGACTACCGCAACCGTCGAACTGCCAGCAAAACCGTCCGCGGAACTGACATTGAATGGCAATGGCCTTGCTGATTCAGCAAATACCACAGGCAAAACAGAAAACCTGCCATCAACAACAGCACAAGCCAGTGAAAAATCTGCAGCCACAGGTGTTGAGCGCACGCGCCTGGACGACAAAAGCACCGGCAACGCCAAAGTGGACGCAGCCTTGAACAACAGCACCATCAACGTTCGTGCAGACAACACCGCGGCAAACACCCCGGCAAACACCTTCACCAACGCCAACGCTGTTGCAGCCCAACTGGCACCGCAAATTGCCAGGCAAACCCAGAACATCGGCGAGAACATCGAATTGCCGGACCTGAAAGTGGGTCAAAAAGTCATGGCAGGTGCAAGCCTGCAAGCCTCGGCAACGCCCACCGCTTTGGCAGCCGGCACCAATGGTTTGAATGGCACATTGGGCACAGCACAACAGGCACTGATTAAAACACCGGTTACGCAACCCGGCTTTGCCAAGGAAATGGGGCAAACCGTGCAGTGGGCAATTGGAAAAAACCTGTCCACAGTTGACATTCGTGTCAATCCAGAAACATTTGGCCCCATGAACATGCGCCTGGTACAGAAAGGCCAACAGGTTCAACTGATCATTCGCACGCAAGACGAAGCCTCGGCCAATCTTTTGACACAGGCCCTTGCTGGTTTGAAAGAAGTGCTGGGTCAAAACGGCATTCAGTTGAACAACGTTCAAATTCAACACAACAACACCCCCACACCCAATGGCCAAACCAACAACGGCCAACCCCAGTTTGATCAAAACGGCAATCAGGGTCGCAATGGTCAGCAATCTGCCCAAGGTGGAGACACCTTTGCGGAAGAAACCCCACTGCCTACTGCAACAGCGACCACAAAAACACAAGGAAAGCTCGACCTGTTTGCCTGAGCAATGAATTGGGTATGAACAACACGGCTTTTCGGGGGTTTGCTCGGAAACCTTTCAGACACAATAGAGTTTGAAAGTGACACCAACAGCAATTGAACTTACGGAGTAAAGCATGGCCAGAGTTGCCCCGGCACCCGCTGCCCCCACCACAGAGGCAGCCCCCCCCGCAAAAGGATCGAAAAAACTGATCCTGATCATCGCCATTGTGTTGATCGTGCTTGCCGCCGGTGGTGCCGCTGCTTACACAATGCTGGCCAAGCCCGCGGATGGACAGGCTGCCGAAGAAAAGATCGAAGAGCCTTCAGGCCCACCCACCTTTGTGGTCATGGATCAATTTGTGGTCAATCTGGCCGAACCCGACAGCACACGTTACCTGCAAATTGGCATCACCTACGAAGTCAGTGGCCCGTCCACTTCTGAAGAAATCAAGAACTTCACACCAGTGATCCGCAGCCGCATCCTGTTGGTGTTGTCGGGCAAGAATGTGGGCAACCTGACCTCAATAGAAGGCAAGCAACAACTGATGGATGAACTGGTGGACTTGGCCCGCGTCACCATCAAGGGCGACCCCAAAGACCCCACGCGCGGCATTCGCGACGTGCATTTTTCCAGCTTTGTGATTCAGTAACAGGAAGCCTTGCGCCATGCCCGGAGAATTTCTTTCACAAGACGAAGTTGATGCACTGCTAAGGGGTGTCAACGGCGAAGAAGAAACGAAAGACGCGTCTGAGACCGCAGAAGGCGTTCGCCCCTACAACCTTGCCACGCAAGAACGTATTGTGCGCGGCCGCATGCCCACGCTGGAAATCATCAACGAACGGTTTGCCCGCTTGATTCGAATTGGCTTGTTTAACTTCATGCGCCGCAGCCCGGAAATTTCCGTTGGCCCCGTAAAAGTGCTGAAGTACAACGAATTCATTCGCAACCTGGTGGTGCCCACCAACCTGAACATCATGGCCATGAAGCCATTGCGTGGCAACGCCCTGTTCATTTTCGACCCAAGCCTTGTGTTTGCTGTCATCGATAATTTGTTCGGCGGCGACGGCCGATTCCACACCCGTGTCGAAGGCCGCGACTTCACCCAGACCGAGCAACGCATTATTGCCCGCATGCTGGAAGTGGTTCGGGAAGAATTCGTCAAGGCCTGGGCGCCTGTGTTTCCGCTCAGACCCGACTATCTTCGATCAGAAATGCACACCCAGTTTGCCAACATTGCCACACCGTCCGAAATCGTGGTGACCACCTCATTCTCGATTGAGCTGGGTGCCGGTGGAGGATCGCTGCACATCTGCATTCCCTACTCCACCATGGAACCCATTCGCGACCTGCTGTATTCCAGCATGCAAGGCGACCAGGCCGAACCTGACAAGCGTTGGGTCACCATGCTGAAAAAGCAGGTACAAATGGCAGAAGTGGATTTGATCGCCAGCCTGGCCAGCACGCAATTGACCGTGGCCGACATCATGGAACTTCGCGTGGGCGATGTGATCCCGATTGAAATAGACAAAGTAATTGAAGCCCGGGTGGACAACGTGCCCATATTCAATTGCAGTTACGGCACCAGCAGCGGGCAATACGCCTTGAAGGTAGAGGAAGTGTTATCCGTGGCCAGTGAATCACATGCCGACGCACTGAACCTGCAAGCCCTGTTGAGCAAAGAATCCAAACAGCCTGAAAAGGCACACGAATAGCGATCAAGATAAGGAACAAGACCATGTCTGAACAGCAAGAAGAAACAGTGACCGACGCAGCCGACGATTGGGCAGCCGCGCTGGCCGAACAGGCCAGTACCGCGCCTGCTGGCACAGCCGATACCGACAATCTGTTTGCACAAGCCGCTGAAGCAAAACCGGCTGCCGGGCTTTTCCAGCCTTTTGCTGGAAGTGTCGCTTCTGGCACGCAGAACGACATCGACATGATTCTGGACATCCCCGTTCAGTTGACTGTTGAGCTGGGTCGGACGAAGATACCGATTAAACACATTCTGCAACTGGCGCAGGGCTCGGTCATTGAACTGGATGGTCTTGCAGGCGAACCCATGGATGTGTTGGTGAACGGCTACCTCATTGCGCAGGGCGAAGTGGTGGTAGTCAACGACAAATTTGGTATTCGATTGACCGACATCATTACGCCATCCGAGCGTTTGAGAAAACTCAACCGTTAATACCCCAACGCAGTAAAAAGGCATGCATAAACAACAAGAATACAAACAAGCGGTGGGAACATTGATCACAAGGCGCAATCCTTTTACACAAGGCCTGCGCCTTTTGTTCTTGTCAGGGGCACTGCTTGCCTGTGGCGCAAGCCGGGCACAAGAAGCCGCATCAGAAACAACAACCCTGGCTGTTGAATCGCCCATGACCGGGCACCTGCTTCAAACCACACTGGGCCTGTTGTTTGTTCTTGCACTGTTGATGGCGCTGGTGTGGTTGTTAAAACGCATGGGTATCGGCAACCAGAAACGCCGCGGCGGCTTTTACAAAGTATTGGCCACCTCTGCACTGGGCCCGCGCGAAAAAATTGTGCTGGTGGAAATAGGCGACACCTGGCTGGTGCTTGGCATGACCAGCAACGGCATCAACACACTGCACAGCATGCCAGCCGGCAGCATTGAACTGGATGGCCTGCAAAGCCCTGCGGTCAACTTTGCAAAAATGCTGGAACGCATGAAAACAGGCAAGGTGAAGCCATGATCAACACCTGGAGCAAAAACGCAGGCCATGTCACTGCGTTTGGTCTCTTGTTGCTGCTACTTTTCAGCCTTGGCCTGCCCGAAGCCAATGCACAGCAAGTGTTGCCCGGTGTCACCGCCAGCCCCGGTGCCAACGGCACCACCAATTACAGCGTGCCCATTCAAACACTGCTGTTTTTTACATTCTTGAGTTTTCTGCCCGCATTGCTGTTGATGATGACGGGTTTCACACGCATTGTGATCGTCATGTCACTGTTGCGCATGGCCTTAGGCACGCAGAACTCGCCACCCAACCAGGTCATCATCGGCCTTAGCATGTTCCTTACTTTTTTCATCATGACGCCCGTGTTTGACCGTGTGTACGAAAACGCCTACCTGCCATTTTCCAACAATGAAATTGAGTTTCAGGAAATGACCGACCGCGCCAGCGTGCCAATCAAAGACTTCATGCTGAAACAAACCCGGGAACCCGATCTGGCCCTGTTCATGCGCCTGGGCAAAGTAGAAAACCTGCAGAAACCGGAAGATGTACCGCTGCGCATACTCATCCCCGCATTTGTCACCAGTGAATTGAAAACTGCCTTTCAAATCGGCTTCATGATTTTTCTGCCCTTCCTTGTGATCGACCTGATTGTGGCCAGCGTGCTCATGTCCATGGGCATGATGATGCTATCGCCCATGCTGATTTCACTGCCATTCAAGATCATGTTGTTTGTGCTGGTTGATGGCTGGACCCTGCTGGTGGGCTCGCTGGTCGCCAGCTTTGAAACCTGAACGGAATTGAGCGCGCGCACATGAACAGCCAAACCGTATTGAACCTGGGACAAAACGCACTGGAAGTGATGTTGATGATTTCCGGACCACTGCTGCTTGTTGCGTTGATCGTGGGCTTGCTCGTCAGTATTTTGCAAGCGGCCACACAGATCAACGAAATGACCCTGTCGTTCATCCCCAAAATTCTGGGCATCTTCGCCACACTGTTGTTGCTTGGCCCCTGGATGTTGTCCACCCTGGTGGATTACACCCAACGGCTGATCATGAACATTCCCAACGTGATCGGCTAAACAAAGGGCGCCAATGGTCGACATCAACGGCGAACAACTGGCAATCTGGATCGCCACATTTTTGTGGCCTTTCATTCGCATACTGGCCATGCTGGCCACCGCACCTGTATTCGACAACCGCACCGTGCAACGCCGCACACGCGTAGGCCTTGCGGCCCTGATCGCCATACTGATGATGCCCCTGCTGCCTGCACCGCCCGTGCTCAGTTCGGCACAGGCCATACCTGTGCTTATTCAGCAAATTCTGATTGGTGTGGCCATGGGGTTTTCCATGCGGCTGGTATTCGCCGCGTTCGAGATGGCTGGCGACCTGCTGGGCCTTCAAATGGGCCTGGCTTTCGCGCAATTCATCGACCCTGCACGCGGATCACAAACGCCACTGATCGGCAGTTTTCTGGGCGTTTTGGCCAGCCTGGTCTTTCTGGTAATTGATGGACATTTGCTGGTAATCGCCGCGGTGGTTCAAAGTTTTGAATTGATTCCAATCAGTGCCGACCTTAGCGTGGTCAACCCGCAAAACATTGCCATGGCTGGCAGCATCATGTTCATGCTTGCATTGCAAATTTCCCTGCCGGTACTGGCAGCGGTCTTGATCAGCAACATCGTGTTGGGCATTCTGGCCCGAGCAGCGCCACAGTTAAACGTCATGTCCATTGGTTTTTCAATCACCATTGGCGCAGGCCTGTGGGTACTGTGGGTCAGCCTGCCATACTTCATCGCAGGCATTGATGGGGCAATTGGCCGGCTACTCAGTATTTCGGTACTGAATTTGGGATAACTATTCCAGAAAAAAGTCGGTGTCCGCAGTAAAGCCTGCCACCGGCGTACCACCGGCCTGTCCGGTGCTTTTGGAGATGTGATAACGAATTACATCGGTCAAGTGTTCCACCTCAAAAGGCTTGATCAGATAATCGTTCGCCCCCAAAGCAAAAGCTTGCTGCAAATCACTGGCTTCACTGCGTGCGCTCAACAAAACAAATGGAATTGATTTAAATGCGGCATCGTTGCGCACCGTTCTCAGCAACTCAAAACCGTCCATTTTCGGCATCATCAGGTCACTGACAATCAAACAAGGCATGCCAAAACCCTTGGAATGGCTTTCCTGCAGATACGCCAGCGCCATCTCGCCATCACACACCTCCGTCACATCCAGTCCACTCAACTGAAGCAGTTGGGACAAATTACTCAAAATCGTGAGGTCATCTTCAACAATCATGACACGCGGCATGCTTCCTCCCTCAATGATGGCAAATCAACACACAACCAGTGTCGTTTGCCCTTGTTTTTAATCATGATGCGGCCATTGATCAAACGAATAACCCGCTTGGTCAACAACAAGGTAAATGGCAAGTTTTCACCTTTGAATGGCACCACGGTTTCGTCATCGTGCGCCGGTTCCAATTGCCCACTCTTGACCATCCACGCCGGCCATTCTCTCAGTTCAATACACAAGTTGAGCGTATTTTGATTGGGCATTTTGATCGTCAACTTGCCTGCACCTGATTCCTTGCTTTCAGCAAAAGCCAACATTTGGCGCATTGCCTGAGTAAAAACGTATTCGTCTGAATAAAAATTGATTATGTCCAGACTCGAGTCCAGATCATACTCAAACCAATGTTGATCATGCCTTCTACGCTGCTCCAAAGCAGAAAACTGGTCAAACACTTTTTTCACATCCAGCAAAACCACATTCAAATGGTTGCGGGTGAAGTTTGACCCCATGAACATCAAGGTTTCATCCACCAAAGCACGAAGTGAGCGCAATGCCCCGCCAATCTGGTCAATGTAATGCAAGGCACTTTCCATGCTCAAGGGCTCTTTCTTCAATGCGCTTTCAAGCAAGGCTTTGGCCGACCCGATCACGGTCATCGGTGTGCGAATTTCATGCGACAAGTAAGAAACAAACTGGGACTTTCTGGATGACAACAGGGACTCTTCGTTCAGTTCTTCTCGAATTGAAAGCTCAAGATCCATTTCTTCGGTACGGTCATGAATGATACCCACCGCTTTGCTGGGCAAGCCGTAGGCATTCTTTACAGCAACCAGGTGAATATCGAGCTTCAACAACGAACCATAGGTGGTGGTATAACGCACCTGGACTGCAGCACTGGGAACATTGGTGGTCAAGCAAGTCTGCAGCGCGGCATCAAGGCCGTTGATGTCTTCTCTGACAATACCGGCACGCCAGGTCTCGGAAGACAATGGAGCCTGCATTGCCGCATCCAGACCAAACCTGCGCCGCCAGGTAACACTGAAAACCAGGGTTTCCTGCTCGATATCCCATTCAAAAACACCGTCTTCCAAGGTCGCAACAGCAGCCACCAAGCTGTCAACTGACATTTCATGGTCGTGTCGAACCAGTTCAATTGAACGCTCAAGTTGCTCAATGCGGGTACGCTCAAGCTCCAACTCTTCCGATGCATTGGCAACCTGGGCCAGAGCATTCTGTTTCAATACCCGCAATCTCTGGTTGTCGTCCCGCAAAACCTCCACTGATTTGTCCAGCAAAGTGTAGACATAACACATCAACACCGAAATCATGAGCAAAGCGAAAAAACTTACAAACACTTCAAAACCTGCCCAACCTGTCCACAGGCCGTACCAAGGTGTCGCGCCAGACCCCTCAGCAACGTGAACAAACCCAATCAGACTTAGTGCAATCAGCTGATTCAGACCCACCAAACCCAATATGTAAATCATCCGGCTTTGGATTGGCTTGTATTTTCCAAGCGATGTTTCGTGTGCAAACTGGCTCAGCAACCCCATGCAGATGAACAAAAAAAAGTACATTGCGATCAAGCCCGACCAACGCACGTGAATCACTTCTTGATTGTTGGGGATAAAAATGAAGGCCATGTGAATGAAAAACTGAACCAGAATGCCCAGTGAGGTGTACAACAGCTTGAACAACTTTGTTGTGGACTTGACTGATTGCACCAGGTAATCCACATACAGGAAGGCGCCGATACACAGCACAAAGGTGAGCACCGTGCCTGAAATACTGAACAAGGCACCCTTGGCCGAGGGCAAGGTAAGCCCCACAAAGGCCGATGCAAAAAACATGGAAATGACGTAGAGGGTAATCAGCACACCACGTCGAATCAGGTAGGGACTGTTGGCAATCAGGGGCGGATTTTTGATTCGAAGCTCAACACCCACAGTCATGGCCAAAAGGGATGCAAAATAACCGAACGCTAGTCCGGAAAGATGGGCCTCAGAGATAACCGACGCTGCAAATGCGAAATCCTCCACAAGCCAATTCATGACCTTCACCGCCCTAGATTGATTTATCCAGCTTCAAGCTGTTTTCTTTATTGGAAATTCAAGTCAATCATGACCACGTAGACTAGTACACCTAATTTAACAACTGAGCGGGTACGCCCTATCCCCCCAAATGGGTTAACTGGTGAACAAACCGTCCGCAAACACTACTTATTGGTAGAAGAATACTGAAGATTGAGCCTAACAAAAAAGCCACCCAACAACAGTGAGAACAAGATGCCCACCGCACCTTCATACACAGTGCCCGGAAAACCGTAAAATTTCCACAACACCGTGGCCGTGACACCGCCAGTTGACATGCACAACATGGCCACCGAAGTAAGTTTGGCACCCAGAATTTGCCAGATCAGAACAGGAACAAACGCGGCACCAAGAGTACCCCAAGCCCATACAACCAGAGAGAACACGCTTTGTTCACTCCACAAGCCGATCAGCAGTGCCGCCACGGTGGTGGCCGCAGTGGCGGCCTTCAGCATCCATCGGCTTTCTGAAGGATTTTTGGGAAGATCCTGGGTCAGTGCAGAGGAGCACGACAACACCAGTGAATCTGCGGTGGACATGGTGGCTGCAAAAATGCCAGCCAGCATCAGGCCAGCCAGCCAGGGCGGCAACAAATCCCGTGCCATATTGGGCAGGGCCATTTCCGGATCAAATCCACTAGAGTCACCAAAATACAGACGGCTAAGCAAACCCACTGCTGTGGCAAAACAATAAAACAGCAAATAGTAACTGTAGTACCACAAGCGAACACGATTCATTTGCCGAGTGTCTTGAAGAGCCAGGAAACGGCTGACAATGTGCGGCTGCCCCAAGGCTGCTGCGCCGGCGAACATCCAGCCCACCACAAAAGCAATGGGGCCTGCAAATCCGGGTATGTCCAGCCCTGTGGGGGTTGGATTGAGAAAACCATCGATGGTATTGGCCTGTTCAAACACATCATCCAGACCGCCCAAATGGCTGACAATGGCAACCAACAGCACAACCATGGACACCACCATGAGCAGCGACTGCACGGCATCAGTCCAGATCGACGCCCGCATGCCCCCAGCAATGCTGTAAGCAATCACCACAAGTGCCACCATGCTCATGCCCACGGCAGAGGGTATGTCCAGCATGCCCTCCAGCGCTTTGCCCCCAGCAGCAATTTGCGCAGCCGCGTAGGTGCACAAAAACACAATGCTGACCACAGCGGCCAATATCTGCCAACTGCGATTGTTTGTTCCCCCCCAACGCGCCAGCAAGCTGATAATACCGGTTGCGTGAACACGGTCGGCTTCGTCGCGCATGCGCTCGTGGGCAATCTTTGATGCGATCAGGTCGCCAGCTATCCAGCCCACCATCAACCAGATTGACTGGATGCCCACCGCGTAGGTGTAGCCAATCAGGCCAATGAACATGTAACCGGAATTGTTGGTGGCCACCGCCGACAAACCCACCAGCCAAGGTGGCACGCTGCGGCTGGCCACAAAGTAGTCGGCCGCGCCAGCCTTGGCATGCCGGGCAGAACTTAGCCCGATCAGCAACACCACCGCAAGGCAGATGAAAAAACTGGCACCCAAATTAAGCGGGCACTTGCGCCGTCAAAGGTTTCACATCGCGCACTGCAAGAAATTCAGGGCGGGGTGCATCAGCCGCATACGGCGCATTCAGTGCGTTGCTCACTGCGTTGTAAACGTAGAACAGGTTGGCCCTCAGGTGCTCACTGGTATTCTGGCCCGCACCGTGCATCACGTTACAGTCAAACAGCAACACCGAACCGGCAGGGGCCACCACCTCTTCCACGCCGCCGCTTTCCTCCAACAAGTCGAGAAACAAAGCAGGCGGTTTGCCAACAGCCTGCTTCTTGAACGCCTCTCGATAGCCTTTTGTATCCGGTGTTTCGCCAGGGCAAGCCACGAAAGTACGGTGGCTTTTCGGCATGAATTTCAATGAACCATCGGCCGACACCTCATCGGTCAGTAACACGGTCGCGCTGATGGCGCGCATGCCGGGCATGCCATCCTCGGCGTGCCAGGTTTCGAAATCGCTGTGCCACTCAAAACCACTGCCATATTGCGGGCTCTTGAAGTTCAAGCGAGACTGGTGAATGTAAACAGAATCGTTCAACAAAAACTGAATTACTTCCAGCATGCGCGGGTTGCAAGCGGTTTCCTTCAACAAGCCCTCCATGCCATGCACACCAAACAGCGTGCGCAATTGTTTGCCATCGGCTTCCTTGATCAATTGCCCGGGGTGGGTTTCCGCGCAGTTCTTGCTTGCGCGTTCAGCGGCTGCACGCAACTCGTCCAGTTCATGTGCAGAAAATATATCCGTGAGCACCAAATAGCCATCGCGCTCGAATTGCGCCACCTGCGCCTGGGTCAAGGGTGAGTGTTCAGACCACTCGCTGTATACAACCGGTTCTGCGCGTCGAATAAGTGCGCCTTCGGATTTGTCGCGTGTGGGGTATGGGTCTCTTACGGCTGAAACAATCATTGTGTTTTGCCTCCAGAAAAATTTAGTCGGCCAGCGCAGGGTATGCGCCGGTTTCGTCGTGTACCTCCGCACCGGTCACGGGCGGATTGAACACGCAGGCCATGATCATGGGCTCGCCAAAGGCGCGCAAAATGTGCGGATCGTGCAAATTCAGGGCATACATGGTGCCCGCTTCGATCGGGTACACCGTGCCGTCAATCTTGCTTTCAATTTCGCCCTTGCCGCTCACGCAATACACGCTCTCCAAGTGGTTCTTGTAGTGCATGTGCAATTCAGCCTTGGCATGAATGGTGGTGATGTGAAAGGAAAAGCCCATTTTGTCGTCACGAAGCAGCATGCGAACGCTGTCCCAACCGTTGGAATGAATGTGCTTTTCCGTGCCTTGTACGTCACTTAGTTTTCGAACAATCATGCTTTCACCTTTTTGCTGTTGGCTTCTTTCTCGGCCTTTGCACTTACAACGGTCACTGCTTTCTGAAGAATGATCAAACCTTTTTTCAGGTCTTCCATTTCGATATTCAGGGCGGCAAATACCTTCACCACCTGGCCATCGTTGCCACAGGTTTCGATAATCATGTTGTGCTTGAAACATTCGGCCACCACTTCATCGGCCAGCGCACCGTTTTGCATTTCGATGCCCTGCATCATGCCGCGGCCTTTCACCTGCACGGTGATGTTCTCGTTGGCCGTCAAAATGCGGTTCAGGCTTTGGTTCACCACGTCGGCACGCTGCGCAATGCCACGCTCGAAAGCGGGGTTGGCCCAGTACTTTTCAAGAGCCGCTGCGGCGGTAATGAATGCATGGTTGTTGCCGCGGAAGGTGCCGTTGTGCTCGCCCGGCTTCCAGAAATCAAGGTCGGGGCGAATCAGGGTAACGGCCATCGGCAAGCCCATGCCAGAAAGCGACTTGGACAGGCAAATCAGGTCGGGCTCAATGCCTGCTTCCTCAAAGCTAAAGAAGGAACCTGCACGGCCAACACCAGCCTGAATTTCATCGAGAATCAACATGGCACCCGCCTTGCGGGTTACCTTGGCCAGGTTCTTCAACCACTTCATGGAAGCCGGGTTCAAACCGCCCTCGCCTTGCACGCCTTCCACAATCACAGCGGCGGGTGCGTCCTGGCCGCTTGATTTGTCAGTCAGCATTTTTTCCAGGTATTCGGTGGTGTCTACGCCCTCGCCCATGTAACCATCGTAAGGGTAGCGGTCTACGCCACACAGGGTGGAAGCCGATGGGCTGCGGTGGTGGTTGTTCGCGGTGCATGCCAGCGCACCTTGGGTTACACCATGAAACCCGTTGGTAAACGCAATAATCTGCTTGCGGCCTGTAATTTTACGCGCCAGCTTGATGGCCGCCTCAACCGAGTTGGTACCGGTTGGACCCGTAAACTGAATGCGGTACTGCATGCCGCGTGGCTTCAAAATGTGGCGGTTAAACGCATCAATAAACTTGGCTTTTGCAGCGCTGTGCATGTCGAGGCTATGGCCAATACCGTCGTCTGCGATGTAATCCAGCAATGCCGATTTCATCTCTGGATCGTTGTGCCCGTAGTTCAACGAGCCCGCCCCAGACAGGAAATCGAGATAATCCTGGCCATGCATGTCGGTCATGTAGCTGCCCTTGGCGCGCACAAACAGGGTTGGAAAGCTGCGACAGTAGCTGCGCGCTTCCGATTCATTTTTCTGGAATGTGCGAATTTTGCTCAGGGTTTGAAAGTCGATTGATTTGCTTGAGTCACTCATTGTTGTGCTCCTTGAGTTTGTAGTGATGTCGCCAGTGGCGATGTTGGCAAGGCGATTTCCACCAATATTTCGGTGTTGTGTCGACCGCCAAAGTGAGATTGTTCGTCGAACCAGTCTCGTGAAGACAAATCGCTGCCCCAATCGCGGGCCAGTGATTTGAAAAGCCCCCAGGACGCCGCATTGTCTGGCGTGATGGATGTGTGAATTTTTTGAATACACGTTTGCTGGGCCAGTATCCAGTTGATGAGTCTCTTGCTCAGACCAAGTCCGCGGGCTTTTTCACCCACTGCCACTTGCCACACAAAAAATGTATCGGGCTGCTTGGGCAAAATGTAGCCTGAAACCCAAGCCTCCACCTCGCCATGCAAGGTCGCCACCACACAAGTGGGTGCAAAGTGGCTGCACTGCAGCAAATACAAATAGTGGGAATTCAGGTCGAGGGGCTTGCATGCATCCACCAGGTTGAACACGGCTGTACCGTCCTCAAGCACGGGATGTCGTAATACGGCATCATTACTTGACATGTGGATGAGATGACCCTGTTATTGGCAGGATCACTTTCTGTTAGTTAATAAACTACTTTTCCCATCCTTTCGTAAAAACTCACACAGCACCTTGAGCCGCACGAGGAGTCTTTATGAAAGAACACATTAATAATAGTTTATTTTATAAACAATTGCAAACCACCCAACCGTGCACTTTTTTCAACACAGACACGTTATGTTTGGTGGCGTTGCTCTAAGCGTCAGTTTTTCCAACTACTGGTGCTTTTTAATCACTACAATTCATGAAATTGAATTAATTCACCTGGTTTTCGAGCATGGACAGCACACTTCAAAATTCCCTCATTTCGCTTCGTCGAATTATCCGTGCTACAGAATCCAGTGCCCGAGAACTGGCCAAAAAAGCTGACATGGCCACTTCCGAGCTACTGACCCTGCAATCAGTCGCCGACAACCCGGGCATTTCCCCAGGAGAACTTGCGAAGTCCCTCAGCCTGTCACCAGTGACATCCACTGTGATTCTTCAAAAGCTTGAAAGCCGGGGATTGATCGAGAAGATCCGCAGCACGGTCGACAAACGCCGCCTTGAAGTGGTGTTGACAGAGAAGGGAAAACACGAAGTCAATGATGCGCCATCAAGCCTGCAAACCCGCTTTGCAGAACGATTTGACCAGTTGCAAAACTGGGAACAACATTTGATTGCGTCTGTCCTGGGGCGAGTCACCATGCTGCTGGGTGCCGAATCGATGGATGCCGCACCAATTTTGGACATCGGGGAATTGGACAAGGCTGTCAAATAAGAATTGACATACTGTCAAATACTTTGAATAATCGTCTGAAATTTACAACAACCACCACTTTCGGGGTCTGACAACTACTTATGTCCGATGCGAGCGCATTTTTTAGACGCAACAAAAAAGTTCTGTGGTTTGTGATTGCCGCATTCATGACTATTTTTGTTTCAATTCAAGTCAGCAAGGTATTTGCAACACTTGAATCGAATTACGGCGAGATAGCTGAATGCAGTTACACCCATCAGGCCCCCGAACTTCAAACCCCGCTTGCCCGGGAAGACGAAGAGGGCAAGTACTGCCCCAAACGCAGCTAAAGCAGAAACGCGACCTAGACCTGTTCAACCAGCACCTGGTTCTTCCCGGCCTTTTTGGCCAGGTACATCAGCTTGTCTGCACGCACCAAAAGCTTTTCCAGATCAGTGTCTTCAAATGAATTCACCACCAGCACGCCAACACTTGCAGATACTGGCAGGTTTGGACAGGTGTAAGCAACAGCCTCCGCAATGGCGTTCTTGATGCGATGCCCCAAATTTTCTGCCATTTCTTCGTGAACAATACCAAGGCTCAACACCACGAACTCATCACCGGACAAGCGGTAAACCTTGTCATCGGCACGCAAGCGAATGGACAGTTTGGTGCTGACGCGACGCAATAGCTTGTCACCTACTGCGTGCCCCATTGTGTCGTTCACAACCTTGAAATTATCCAGATCAAGAAAAGACATCACAAATGGTTCTCGGGCATTCAACATCCGCCAAATTGCTGTGTCCAACGCTTTTCTGTTCAAGCTACGCGTTAGTGGATCTGTCAGGTTTTCTTGACGCAACGACTTGGAATTTGCCTGAATTTTTACACTCACTCCATAAAACTGGATGGGCAGTATTATCAAAAGAAACAAATTGGCGTACAGCAGATCGGGGTGCTCGCTCCAGTATGGAACCAGTACATATAGCAGCAACAAGATCAACACGCCCGCCACAATGTGGCAGGCCAGCATGCAGGGGCCGTATCGCATGCCCCGCACAAGCGCTACTACAGCCAGCAAAGGCGAAACCAAAGCAAGGTAGGGGCCCGCTACGGCAAGGCCAAAACCGATAATGGGCATGTCTAGAAAGTAACTGGGAATCTCAATTTTTTCCCAATAGTGCTCGCGATTGGAGATCAGCCAGGACTGCAGCCAGGCCACATGAAAATAAACCCCCAATGTCACCATGAAAGCCAGCATGGCTGTGTTGCCAACAATGGCCCCGCCGGGAGTTAGAAAAAACACGATCAGAAACGACAAGCTGCAAAATGCCATGCGCTGACGCGCGCGCGAAGCGCTGTCAGAAAGGTCCAGCACGAGTTTTAACTTTCGTATGATGATGTTTGTCAAAGGTACCTGGATAAAAACATAATTTACCGTAAACAGAAAGATCGAGAATATCACCATGGTGGACGGGGTGTATCGTCTATGTTGGGTGACTATTTCCGGGGCGAGGGTTCCCGGAACAAGCACTCTTCGACTTCATGAAAACATGGGAATGTAAAAAAAAACCCGCTACTGGAGCGGGTTTCAGGGCTTTTCTGTTAAAAACTATTTCACTGGATCTGGCCTCAGCGTCATCCCGAGCGGGCCTTTGATGGTGCCGTCCTCATTCAGGTCATAAATGATGGTTTCACCATCATTGGTGATTTTCACCTTTTTGTCTTCCACCAGATAAGTCGCTTCGCGGGTCACGCCCATTGTCGACACATACACTGTGCCGTTGCCCTGAAATTCATATTTCTGCAAACCCAGATCGTCTTTGTAAACACCATCCAGATTCTGGCCGCACGCAGCCAACAACCACACTAAACCCACCACGATGCAGGTTTGACGAATGTTCATGCTTCATTTCCCCTTTGATTATCAGACTGACCAGAACTCCTGCAGAGCTTTGGCCGTGCGAATCGGAATTTCAACCATGGGCAGATGCCCAACACCGTCAAAAAGTACCACATCGGCGTGGGGAATAATCGCCTGATAGGTGTAAGCGCCGGTGTAATGCACAAGCCGGTCCTCTTTGCCCCACATGATCAGCGTGGGTGCCGTGGTGGCCGACATGCCGGGGCCGTTCGGGTTGGGCGCATTGACAAACATTTGATGAAACAGATGACGGTTGACATGGCGACGGTTAATCAGGTCTTGCGCCATCACAGGTGCAAGGGCCAAAGCAATTGCACGGTTGTGAATGGCCAGGCTCATCAGCGTGTGCGCACCTGCAAGGCTTTCCACGATCATCGGGTTTCGCCCTTCTTTCAGGCCTGCTTCAAAGTGGGTGTGGTCGGAACCCTTGCCACCTGCAGGATTCATCAAACACAGGGTTTGAATCAGATCACCATGTCGGCCTGCCAGCAAAGCAGACACCAGGCCGCCAACAGAATTGCCCACCACATGCGCCCTGCCAGGCACATGGGCCTGAATCCAGGCTGCAACGCGGGCCACTTGATCGTCAAGCCCATACGGCACATTGGCATTGAACTGGCTTTCACCCCAACCGGGCAAATCCAGCACAAACAATCGGTGTTGTTTCAACAGAAAAGGCACCAGCGAAAGCCAGTTTTCCTTGTTGGACGCAAAACCGTGCAACAACACAACGGGTTTCCCATCCGGGTTGCCACCTTCCAGCCACACCAGATCATGGTCCAGCACGGTGGCCTGCTGGCGCTTTAAGCCCGACAAACCCGAATGCAGTTTGTTGATCAGCGGAACAGCGCTGCGGTTTTTCCATTGGCGAATTTTCAAGCCATGTGGCGGTTGGGCCAGGCTGAGGTACTTCGGTGCTACATCGTCAAGAAATGCAAGCTCAAGATGGTGCATTCCGGCAAATTGATTGCCAGTGCTTACATTGCCCATGAATCAAAACCTCCGGTGCAAATCAAACGTTTGTTTGTTTTATAGACTGTAACATCGACCGATGTAAAGGTAAGAAGATCATGCCCCGCTGTCAACGATAAAAATAGAGGGGTTTTTACTAATCAAGCCACAAAGGCTTAATCTTCGTAGGGTTGAATGCCCGTGGCTTTGATCAGATAGGCCGCATCGCCCAGTTCACTGCTGAATTTGCTGGCAGTCAGTTCACCCCAAATCCAGTAGGCTTGCATGGCGCCCACAGCAGGCTGGGGTTCGCTCAGTTTCACGTGAATGATCTGGTTGGCTGGCGGGGGCGGTGTGTGAATACAAGCGCCAAAGTACGGCACCAGCAACAGTTCATCCACGCCCTTGTCGCTTTGCTCGATGGGAATTGCAAAACCGGGAATTCGAACTTTCTTGCCCGCAAGTTCCGGGTTCACTGGCGCATCGTTCCACGCCTTGCGCATGGTATCCAGGGCTTGCTGCGCCTTGGGATCGTTGTCTTGAAGTTCGGCAATGTCCAGGCCGCGAAATGCAGCCATGGGGTCCCAGTCGGCGGGCATTAAGTCGTCCCATTGCAATTCCGGAAAGGCAGGGTCGAACGCTGCGGGCTTTTTCGCTTCGCCAGCGGGCAAGCGATCGCCCACTGCATAGTTTTCATTGTTGGCGACCGCGTCTGTGGACAGTTGCGCCAGATCTGGTTTGCCCATGAACCACGACGCCAGGCCATAGCCCACGGCTGTCAATGCCACAACGCCCACCACCATCGCGATCAATTTGCTGATTTTCATCGACTACACATCCACTTGTTGCTCAATTCATTTTGGGATTCAGACCATCTTGCAGCTGGTTCCGGTACGCCTGCCATGCTGGCACAAGTCCCAGCAGGCTGCCAAACGCTGCGAAGGCGGTCACGGCCATCAAGCCCGCGCCCAATTCATTCAAACCAACCAGTTGCAAACCAAATTGTGCCTGAACCCAGGGCGCAAGTGCAGCGCTTGCAAGCCCAAGCACCACAACACCCAAAGCAACGCCGACCCACATCACCAAGGCGCTTTCAAGGCACAACAAGCCAAACACAGCCCTTGGCCCTGCCCCGGTTGAACGCAACACGGCCAGTTCACGCCTGCGCTGCCCCAGGGTCACCAACATGACGCTGGTCAAACCCAGGGCACTGACCAAGGCAACCAAGGCTGCCACAAACAGCAACACTCGCTCAACAAGCCCCACCGTTAGCCACAGGCTGCTTAAGGCCACACCGGGCAGAATGGCACTTAGCGCCACACCTGGGCGGCTTTCCAGTTCGCGCTGCATGCGAAACACACCAGCCCGGTTGTTCAAGGCCAATAAAACCGCTGTAACTGATTTGGGTTGCAAGTCGAATTTGGTCACATATTCAGCCGGAATGTCGGCTCCGGGTACAGGCACACCCGCGGCCCAATCGACATGAATTGCCTCCATGCCCGCCAGGCTGATGTGCACGCTTTGATCCACCGGCGTGCCTGTGGGCTTTAACACCCCCACAACCATGAAGGGCTTGTTTGCATGGCTTGGCTCAGTTTGCTGAATTTGCATGCCGTGGCTTAGCGCAATTTTGTCGCCCACGGTGTGCTTCAAACGCGCAGCCACTTCAGCACCCAGCACTGCTTCGAACAACACAGTAGCAGGCTTGCCCACACTGTAATTCTCGAATGCCCTGCCCTGTGCAAACTGCAGATTTTGCCGCGCACCATACAAAAAACTGTCGAAGTACGCGGCCTTTGTGCCCACCACGGCAAAGCCCCGGTAGGAATCGCCCAAGGCAATTGGCAGCGCCGATTTCACACGGGGGTCTTGCTCAAGGCGCTCAAATTCGGCGTACGGTACATTGCGCGTGGCCTGCCCAATTCGGAACACGCTGTACAGCAGAAGGGAAACGGGGCTGGTTTGCGCGCCCACAATCAAATCCGTGCCTGCCACTGCGTTTGAAAAACTGGCCTTGGCACTTTGCCTGGCCAAATCAATGCCCAGTAACAGGCAGGTGGACGTGATTACACTGAGCAACAGCAGCAGCAGGCTGCCTTTGCGGCTCCATGCGCTTCGACTGGCCAGCAACAACAGCGTTTGCATCATGTTGTTGCACCCGCATTCCAACAGTTCATGTGTTCGCGCCGCGCACAGTACCTTGCCAGTTCTGGATCGTGGCTAACCAGCAACACGGCCGTGTTTTGTTGGGCGGCTTGCGCCAGTAGCAATTCAACAAACCGGGCTTGATGGCCGGCGTCCAGTGCTGATGTGGGTTCGTCTGCAATAATCAAATCGGGTTTGCCGATCAATGCACGCGCTGCCGCTACCCGCTGCTGCTGACCCACCGACAAAGTGGACACGGATTGCTGCAAACAATTGCCCATGCCCAAGGCGTTGAGCAATTGAACAGCAGCCTGTTCAACACTGCCGGCAGCCTGTACCGCATTGTGCTTGCGGCGTTTGGAAAACTTGCAGGGCAAGGTGACGTTGTCAAGCACACTCAAATAACTGAGTAAATTGAATTGCTGAAACAGAAAGCCCACATGGTTCACGCGCAGGGCATCGCATTGGCCGGGGGAAAGCGTGTTCAAATTCTTGCCCATCAGTGCAACATGGCCAGTTTGTGGCGTCAACACACCTGCCATCAAATTCAGCAAGGTGCTTTTGCCACTGCCGCTGTCACCCTCAAGAAACACCGTGTCGCCCGCTTTCATGCAAAAACCGGACATTCGCAGTTCAAACCCACTACTGGCGTACTTGAATACGAGGTTTTCGCACTGAAGTACCGTTGAGGTCATTGAACCACCAAAGTGCTCTTGGCTGGGGTCAGGCTGGCACCCACTTGCCCGCTTGGGAACAAGGCCTGTACTTCGATTTTCTCGAAACCGGGAAACTGCCGGAACACGCGCACATCAATCACTTTGAGTTTCGCAGGAAACTTACATTCAAACTCATAGGCTGCACGCAGGTCGGAATGCTCACCCTTGGAATCATGATGTTGATGGTCGTCCGCAGGGCCGTGAGAATGCGGGTTCAACACCTCGGAGTTCAGTTTGTAGCCTGTGCGTTTGCACTGGGCATCTGGCGAAAACGCAAACAAGCCGTTCGCTTTCAACAAGGACGTTACCCTGCGTGCCTTCACTTTCTCAGTGTCGGTTCGCGGCATGTGCTCAAAGCCCAGCACGTTCTGCAATGGGGTGTAAAGGCTGATGAACAAGCCATTGCCGTCTTGCACTATTTCCATTTCGCCTGTGCCATGCACATGGGCCGCATCGTTTTGGCGGCTGTGGCCGTGGCTATGGTCACCACCAGCCCATGCGGACATGCCAAACAAGGCGCCTACCAAAAAAACACCCAATGTTCTGTGCGCCGAACGAACTGCGAAATATGCCATGTATGTCCCTTTTTTGTTATTCAACTTCAGGCCTTGTAGACTGGTATTTGTCGAAGGAGGTTCCCGGCTTCCACCGGAATTCATACCGAACGGAATTCAGACTGGCCCGAATTCCCGCCAGAAGCCCTTGTAAATTGCCTGCTCTGCATCACCCCGCTTTTCAAGCGGACAAGCCAGCCGAACAATCATTTTGTGCGCCAGTTCATTGTAGGCCTGCCAAAACACTTCAGGTTTGGCACCGGGCAAGTCAACAAATTCTGACACCTCAATGCGATCAAAGTACCGATCAGCCTCATCCAGCCAGGCCGCTGACACATCGTTGGCCACCTGCAGCGCGATCTGCTCTGCCCTCACAGTATCGGCCTTGAATGGCAAAATAATCTCGATCGTGTACAAACTGAACTGGCCCAGCATCGACAGGTGTTTGATGGTGTGCGTAAACACCATTACATTCGGAACCGCCAGGCGGCGCCCGGTGTACTTGCCCGACATGCCGATTTCAAACAACTTGGTACTGAGCAAATCAATGTCAATCACCCGGCCATTTTGGGTACCAATTTCAATGTAATCACCGATCCGGAATGGCTTGGACAGCGAAATATTCACATAGCCCAACAGGCTGAGTACCACTTCCTTGCCGGTGATGATCAATGCACCTGCAATTGCAATGACACTGAGGAAGGCACCCGTAATTTGCGAAGCCCACACGGAAACCAGCAGAAAGAAAACAAACATTCGAACCAGGTTTTTGAAAAAAACCAGTTGGGAACGCGCTTTTTCCGGATGATAAGTGTGCAGCTTGCGAAGCGACCAGGACAAGGCCCGGTTCACAAAGAAACCACTGGCCATCAACCCGAAGGTGATGGCCAGTTTGAACAAAAACAAGACGGTGGGATCTTTGAGTAACTCCATTTCCCTATGGTAACAGGGGAAGGCCTCCGATCAAGGGCAAACCACCGCCTGATGTATTGCCCTCTTGGCAGGCATCGGCGTTCTCGTAGCTGGAATCAATCACCTGGTCAATCCACTGGTTGATCAGGGCAACGCCCTCTTCGTGCACCACGCTACGTGCCAATGGCGGCATTTTTGCTGCAAGCTCCACAGCCTCCGGCCCCATTCGGTACGGCACAATTGAATCGCCTGACATGGCAGGGTGAATGTCGTAGGTGCGGGTGCCCCGCCCTTCTGAACCGCTGGCCGTAGGCTTTTTACAAATGCCGTAGGTGCTGTCAACGGCGCGGAACACGTCCACATAGAAACCCGTGTTGGAAGCCTGTCCGTTCACATTGTGGCAGTGTGCGCAATTCACTTCCAGATAAGCACGGGCGCGGGCCTCAATGTCGCCTTTGGAATTCGCGGGCATGCCCGAATCGCCGGGCTTGTTGAACTTGGGAATGTGGTTCACGTTGGTGGCAACCTGCCGCTCGTCGAGATTAAAGCTGCTGGGGCAGCCATTCATCAGGCCGGTTTCACACATGAACTTCAACTGGTTCTTGCCATTGACCGGGTGCTGGGCTTGCCCTGTGAACATGGGCGATTCATTCACGTAGGCCCGGTTCAAATTGCGTGGCTTGGGGCCAATGGGCGCTGAACCCGGATCCACATCGTTGTTGCTGTGGCAAATGGCGCACTGGCTGGCATTGGGGAACAGGTACTGGTCGGTGCTTCCCGCCTGGCGCCTGCCCGAATCCACGTCCACGTAATCCCAACTGGCCGATGCTGTGCCGCCAAACTGGGTCAGCACGGCCTTGCGCTTTCCATTGCCCGCATCTTGCCAAATGTACTCCAGCGCTTCCCAGTAGTTTTGCCCGTCCCTGCGCTGGCGCTTGATCAGCAAACGGGTTTCATACGGGGTTTCAAGGGCACGCGGCTGGTCCACAAACGAGAAGGTTTTGGCAATGATGGTGCCCACCGGAAAATCAATGGTGGAATTTACCCGGCTTGATTCGTCTTCAAGGAAGCGGGCCTGCCTGCCCTCCGGTATGAAGACAACCCGGTGCTTGATCGAATAATCGCTGAACAGCTTGCTGTTCAACACATAGGGCATGCCCTGCCCGTTCGGTTTACTTGCGGGGTCCTGATCGCTCGCAAACAAATTGTATTGCGCAAGGTCGGGGCAATTCACTGCGGCGGCGGGCTGGTTAACCACACCGGCTTTCAAAGGCACTTCGCACAGTGCCTTGACTGCTTCAGCCGCGGGCTCTGGGGCAAACTGGCCACTGGGCTCGAATTTCTCAAACTCAAAGTCGGGCAGGCGTGGCAGGTCCGAGCCAAATCGTGCCATGCAATTGTGCTTGCTCAAATCAAACTCAGAGGGAAACAAGGGAATGCCACTGCCCACCGCGGTCAGGTAATCCAGCGACAGGTTGGCGGCTGGGTCATTCGTATTCAGATTGATCACCGCGTCCAGGCCGCGTGTACCGTGGAAATTTGCAAATGCCAGGCTGTCTGAACCGAAATTGTTGTTGGGGTTGATGCAGCTGAACCACCACGCAGGCACCTTGCGCTCGCCGTTCGCCTTGAATTTGTATTTGTTGTAGCGGCAACTGGGGTTGGGGTTGTGGTTGCCTTGAATGGGTTTGCCATCATCATCGACCGCCACAGGGTTGCCATTTCGGTCCTTGGGCAATTCACATTCGCTGTTCAGTTCATCGGTGTAGCCGTCCCACACAATGTGTGCGCCCCTGTATCCGCCGCCACCGGCTGCGTTTTTCAAACCCACCACCAACGGGAAGGCACTGGTCACCTGCCCGCCTTGCGTGGCCACAATGCCCGCGAAATCGGGCTGAGGCAAATCATTGCCGTTGTTGATGAAGGTGTTGTCGAAAATATTCACCGCTTCGGAATACACATCCATGCGGCGGTCGCCGTTTTCGCCCAGCAAATCGTAGCTGGTCAAAATAACGCCAGCTGTACCATTGTTCTCGAACACATTGTCGTAAATATCAATCTTGTCGTAGGCCAGCGTAATCAGTCCTGAACCACGGGGCACATTCGCCACAATCGATCCTGGCACGGCGAAGTTGTAAGTGTTGTTGTTTCTGGAAATGTTGTTGAACACACGCGAACGTGAACCGTACTGGGTCAGGTTGTCCAGGTCGTAGACCAGAAACCCGCCAGAATTGCACTCGGCAATGTTCTCGGAATACTCGCCGTCCACCACGTTTTCTATTTCGAAACCGAACACGTTGAAGGCTGCGCGGCTTTTTCGAATTTTCGCGATATTGGTTTGGCCCACGTATATACCTGCGTCAGACGCACCGATGGATTCCGTTTCTTCCACCAGAATGTTGCGGCTTTCCACCGGGTAAATGCCGTAGCGCCCCGAGGCGGTGCTCACTGTGTAATCGGGCGAGGTTTTGTCCGTTTCCAAAGGATTGGGATTGGCCGGGTTGTGGCGCGCGGGGTCGGTGCACTGCACCTTGACTTCATTGCGGAAATTCGCGGCGGTAATCGGGCGTTCTTCCTGGGTTTTCCGCCCGCTGCTCCAAATGGCCCGTACCTTTTTCAATGTGCCGTGGTTCACGCCTTTCATTTTGAACGCATCGCCGGGCGAATCGCCAATGGTCAGGTTGCGCACCGTGACACCGCGCACGTTCGACGCCAGAAAGCCTTCCTGCGAATTGCTGTCGCGAAACGACAGGAATGTCTCATCCATGCCGCAACCTTCAATGATCACATCCTCGGTGGTGGTGATCTGAATACCGGTTTTCAAATCAAAAAAACCACAATCAAACCGGAGAATGTCTTTGGGTTTTAGTTGCACCATGGCTTTCACCATGTCCTCGGAAGCATTCGGACCGGGCTGAATCAAGAACACGCGACCATTTGATTCGGCAGGGTTGATTGCGCTGCCACCACCACCCGAGCTTGCCGTGGGGTCATCACTGGAGGACAAACAGGCACTGAGAACCAATGCGGAAAGGGAAAAAAACAGTGCTTGCAGTGCTTGTTTTGAATGCGCCACGTCCAGCCTCGTTGTTGTTATATGCATATGAGAAAAAACTGCTTGCCTGTACCTGTTACCACGCTAGAATCAAAGTGGATTGCGCCTTGTGTCAGTTAACCGACACTGCATGCGTGATGATCCACAAGCCAAACAAAAACTGGAGGGACATCAATGATCAAGCGACAACAACACGCGGCACGGCGAGTGGCCAGCACCATGCTGACCAGCGGCCTTTTGCTGCTTGGCTCGGCTGCCGGGGCAAGCGACATGACTCCAGAGAAGAAACTCCAGGCGGCTAGCCTGGCCGCCACCTGTGCAAATTGCCACGGCACCAATGGCAAAGGTGTAGAGGGCAGTGCGGTAACTGGCTTGGCCAACTTGAGTGTGGAATACATCAAAACCAATATGATCTGGTTCAAGACCGGGCAGCGCCCCGCCACCGTGATGCATCAGCTTTCCAAGGGTTACACCGACGAGCAGATCGACATCATCGCCAACTATCTGGGCAAAAAAGACTAAGGAGCGCACCATGCAAAGAAGACAATTTCTACAAACCAGCGCACTGGCCACGGCCCTGCTGGGTGGCATGCCCCTTTCAGCAACAGCCAAAACCGCCAAAGGCAAAGTGGTGGTGATTGGTGGTGGTTATGGTGGTGCCACTGCGGCCAAGTACCTGCGCCTGCTGTCGGGCAACCAGTTGAACGTTACCCTGGTTGAACCCAACGCCACATTCATTTCCTGCCCCATGAGCAACCTGGTGGTGGGAGGGCTTCGCAAAATAAGTGAAATCAGCACGCCATACACCGGCCTTGCCCGCAACCACGGCGTGAAAATGGTGAAAGATTATGTAACCGCCATTGATGTTGAAAAACGCACCGTGAAATTGAAAAGTGGCAAAACCCTGCCCTACGACAAACTGGTGTTGTCACCCGGCATTGATTTGCAACTGGACAAAATTGAAGGTCTGGCAGCGGCCAATGCCAACGGTCAAATTTTACAGGCCTGGAAAGCTGGCCCCGAAACCGTGGGTTTGCGCAAACAACTGGAAGCCATGCCCGATGGCGGCACATACATTCTGAACGTGCCACTGGCCCCCTACCGCTGCCCCCCCGGCCCTTACGAACGCGCCAGCATGGTGGCCAACTACTTCAAGCAATACAAACCAAAATCAAAAGTGTTGCTGCTTGATGCAAATGCCGACGTAACATCGAAAGGCAAGTTGTTCAAAGGCGTCTGGGAAAGCGAGTACAAAGGCATTCTGGAATACCGCCCCAACATGAAAGTAACCGGTGTAGATGGCGCCACGAAAACAGTTCGTTTTGAATTTGAAGAACCCATCAAGGGCGATGTGCTGAACATTCTGCCTGAACAACGTGCAGGAAAACTGGTGGTCGATTCCGGCATTGCCAACCTGAACAAGCGTTGGGCCGAGGTGAACTACATGACCTTTGAATCAACTGTGGCACCCAATGTGCACGTGATTGGCGATTCAGTACAAAGCGCACCCTTGATGCCGAAAAGTGGCCACATGGCCAACAGCCAGGCCAAGGTAGTTGCTGCCGCAATTGTTGCGCAGCTTAGCGGCTGGGAACCCAACGCCACGCCACTGACCAACAACACCTGCTACAGCTACGTGACCACCAACAACGTGATTCACGTGGCCAGCGTGCATGTGTACAACGCGGAGAAGAAAACATTCCTGACGGTGGAAGGTTCGGGCGGTGTGTCCGCTGCACCCAACGAGCTGGAGGGTACTTACGCCTGGAACTGGGCCCAGAACATTTGGGCAGACACGCTGGTGTAGCGTTCATAAAACCAAAAGGCAGCCATATTTTGGCTGCCTCTGACGGCACCGCGTCAACAAGCTCAACCAGCAGCTCTTGCTTCTTGCGCTGTCATGTGAGTTATCATTGAACGGCATGCATCTTTGTCATACACACTTCCCTTGATCGTCAAGAACTCACCGGGCAAAAGGCTTTTGTACGCCATAGCCCACGCAAAAGGAGCCCCGGGATACCAACGAACAATATTTTCCAAATGCTCAATTAATTCCTTGCGGAAAGAAGGGTGACACTTTTCCCTGGCATCAATACTTTTAATCAAGGCATGAAGACAATTCGCCGAGCGACGCGCTGCCAATTTGCGATCTCGCCAACTGACGGACCTGCCTGCTTGTATCGCCTGCTGTTCAACCACGTTCATGTGACTGGCAACTTTACGCAGCCCCAGCCAGTGCGATTGCACCGCGCTAGGCCTTTTACCTGTTCCGAACTGGACTTCAAGATAGTGGCAAAAAGATGCTTGCCCCGGGGAGGCAGCAAGAAGACCGCGCGCGAGACTGTCCACCACACCAACTGGTGTTTTGCTCGCTGGCGCAGTTGAAATATCCTGATCTGAATGTTGCGCCGCTGACGACGCCTGGGTGTTTCGGGCACAAAACATGGCAACGCTTTTAATACTGTAAACGCTTTTGTAACCAAACACTTGCGACAGTTCACATTGAGTGTGTGCCACTGTCAAAAGGCACACGTATGCAGCAACACCGCAAAAGTTCACGGTTTGTCTAGTATGAATTGCCTACAAATATTCTTGCCCGAAACAACGCTGAGGACCGAAAATACTGACATCGAACACTGTAATGGTGTTCAACCTCATGTCTCCTCTTCTCCGCAAGCGAGAAAGGTTAAGCCGGCTTCTTCGGAAGTCGGCTTTTTTTTACCTTTTTTATTCCGTGGCAATTTGGCTTTCAATCAACCCGGCCAGTATTTCAGGCTGGTCGTGGTGAACCATGTGGCCTGCATTGTCCACAATCACTGATTTCCAGTTGGGCACACAATCAAACCGCTTTCGGAACGCATCAAAATCCACAGGCTGACCAGCGCGGCTCAACCACAAACCCGCCTCGGTTTGCTTGGCCTCCACGTGCAAAACCGGCGCGGTGATGTTACGCCAGCATGCTTGCGCTTCGGCCAGTCGGTAACCGATCGGGTTCATGATTTTATGGGCTGCATCGCCCAACAAACGGTAGCCGGAATTGTCAACAGCCGACCAGTACCGGGCAAGGTACATGGCCTTCTCGTCGCTCAATCGGTGATTGGTTTTTTGCAAACGCCGGGCCACAGCTTCCAGGCTGCCATAGGCGCGAAGTTCCTTCGGTGCTTTCAGCTCATCGAGCCAGTTGCTGTAACGTGTCGGTGCTTTCTCGGGTGGTGAATCCAGCATGCCAAAACCTTCCAGATTCACCACTGTGCGAATACGCTGCGGCCGAACACCGGCATACATCATGGCAATGTTGCCACCCATGCTGTGACCCACAAGATTCACCGCTTGTGTAGGTGAGAAGTGATCCAGCAAGGCATCAAGATCTGCCAGGTAATCTGGAAACCAATAGGAACGAATGCCCGGTGCACCTTGGCCCACAGGCCAATCGCTCAAGCCAAAACCGCGCCAGTCGGGTGCAATTACCCGGTAATCCAGTTTCAGCGCATCCACCACAAACTGATAACTGGCACCCACATCCATCCAGCCATGCACCATCACCAACAGCGGCGCATCCTCTGGCCCCCAGCAGTGCAAGTGCGTGCGCAATCCGCGCAAATCCACAAAACGGGATTCATGTTGTTTCAAAGGTTGATAATTGTTCACTGCGAGTTCTCATTGATGTTTGCTGAAAGTGTATGCGATCTGCCTGCCCATTGAATTTGGCCCGATGCTCTAATTGAAGAAGAAAAACTGTCGATTTTGAAAATTCAACTTATCATTCATCAAAACTTAACAAAGATGGAGACCAAGATGCCCAAACTGGATGCCGCATTGCTGGAGGTGCTTGGCGAGCCCCTGCCCGAACTGGAACAACTCAGCACAGCAAATCAAAAAAAACTGGCTGCCGACCTGGCTGCGGCCCACGACGCGCACGATGCTTTTCTAAAAGAAAGCATGGACAACGCGCTGGAGCACATTCCCCGCCTGTTGCGCGGTACCGTCAAAAAAATTCTGGGGCTGTAAAACATGGACCGAAACACCGAACTGCGCCGCCTGGCGCAAGCACTGCACAAGCCTGTGGGCGATTTGACGTATCTCGACAAACTGGACGCTGTGGCACTGCAAAAACTTCGCACCAATTTTCAAAATAGCCTGCTGAACAAATTCGGCCCAGTGTTTGAGCGGATCGCAGGCGCAGGCAAACTTGCCCCCGATTCCATTAGCGCAACCTTGTGCACCAAAGTATTTGGGCCTGCCATCACGGCCAATATGTCGTACTTCACGCCCATGAGCAAAGCGGTCAGCCTGTGCAAACTATTCGACGCCGACTTCATGGCCGAAGTTGCGCGTGAGCAGATTCCTGAACGCGCAGTGAACATGCTGGCCGAGTTGCCTGTGGAACAACTGAAGAAAGTGACAGCCAAGCTGGTGGAACACGGCGACTTCCACGTGCTGGGCGGCTTCACCGATTACATTCCCGAGAAAAAAGCCATTGAGATCATGGAAGTGATCAAAGACCCAGCCGCAAATTTACACATTTCCTTTTACGCACAGCGCAAAGACCGCATTGCGAAATTGGCAAACATGTTGGGCGACGAAAAGCTGCTGGAATTAATTGCCGCTGCATTTGCCGACGACAATTTGCTGGTGGAGGTTGGCTTGATTACCGCCGAGATGGACACCAAAGCCCAGCAACGCATGGCCCGACTGACCGACAAAGTGAACAAAACCTACCGCGCAAAGGCAAAAGCCAAAGCTGAGGAATTGGGTTACGCGACCAGGCTGCAGGCATTTCTGCAGGCCTGAAACACCACTTCGCAATTTTAAACAATTGTAAACGGCATCAATTATCCAGCTTAATCTTTGGATCAGAGAAGACGGTAAAGGCTATGCTTGGTCAACCTGACCGCTTCTCTTGCCATGCTCAACATCCAACCACGCACCACGTCCCCTAAAATCCATTCAAGCTTGGGTGTTCTGCCCTGGCTAATTGCTTTGGCGTTGTCAGCATGTCTTTTCAGCCTGGTGTTGTTCAATTCACTTCAGGCGCAAAGCAATTCACAGCAATTGAAATCAGAAGTTCGTCGCACCGTAGAAAACCACGCGCAGGAACTGGAAAATATTATCAACAAGGCAGCCGGGAATCTTTACGCCATTGAAGCATTTGTTCGCCAAACACCGAACTTGACACAATCGAAATTCGAACAGTTTGCCGGGCAACTGTCCGCTGAAAACCCGTCCATACGCAGCTTGCAATATGCGCCTGAAGGAATTGTCCAATTTGTAACCAACCCGGCATTGAACCAGACAGCCATCGGGATGAACTTGTACAAGCATTCTCAGTCAGTGCCTTACCTGGAAGAAGCCATCCTGACCGGACAAGCTGTGATGGAAGGCCCGCGCGAGCTGGTTCAGGGGGGACAGGCTTTGATCATTCGTCACCCCATCTACAAAACCAGGGCGGCAAAAGACAATGTGGGCTTGATGGGGTTTGCTACGGTATTGATTGATTTTGAGTACGTCAGGCACAAAGTCATTGAACCGCTGGAAAACCAGGACTTGGTGTTGCGGGTAAGCCACCAAACACCCATGGATGCCCGCCAGCGCCATATTCACGGTCAAGCCTCTTTGGAAGCAATCAACACAGTGTCATCCACTGTTCACCTGCCCTATGGGCAATGGACACTGGAAGCCGTGCCAAAAAACGGCTGGGGCCCGAAAATTGCCATTCCCTCCTACTTGCTGCTGCCTGTGCTGGTGGTGGCATTAACGTTGCTGTGGATGTCAATTCGGGAATACAGGTCGAAAGAAGCCTTGCGCAAGGCCTGCGAAACAGCCCAATCCGCCAATGAACTGAAAGACAAACTGATCGCAAACATTTCGCATGAAATACGCACACCGCTTTCATCAATCAACAGCATTGCCATTATGCTCAGCGCCCAATCGTACAGCGATGAGGTGCAAGAACTAGGCAAAGCAATCAAACAATCCAGCGAAGCTGTCAATGCAATTGTCAACGACCTGCTCGACCTGTCAAAAATTCGGCAAGGTCACTTTCGTTTGCAAAAGCGCGATTTTCTGCTTGATGAATTAATCGAAAATACTGCCAACATGCTTCAACAGCAGTGGTTGCAAAAGATAACGGTAGAACCTGTTTTGCTTGAGCCCAGGAACGGCAGCCTTGTTTACAGCGGCGACAGGGGTCGAATTGAACAGGTGCTACAAAACCTGATTTCCAACGCCTACAAATTTACCCTGTTTGGCCGCGTGTCTGTGAGGTTTGATATACAAGCCCAGAACAGGGAAACCGATTTGCTGATTATTGAAGTGGCAGACACTGGTGTGGGCATAAGCGCAGACGACATCGACAAAATTTTTGATGCGTTTTACCAGGTGGACTCCTCTCTTCAAAAGAAATACAACGGTGCTGGTTTGGGCTTGGCCATTTGCCGACAAATTATTGAAGTGATGGGCGGCACCATACAAGTTCACAGCCAACCCAATTCGGGCACCCGGTTCGAATTCCGTGTGCCCCTGAAACACAGCGTGCCGCTTGATGGCAAAACAAACCCGGAATTGACCCAACAAACCCGTGCCTTGTTACAACTCGGGGAAATGGCCTGGGATCCCCAAGTGCAACAACGACTTGAACCCGACTGGCAGGTCAAATGCCTTCACCATGAACACTCGCGCGACAAAACCCTGCCGGTGCATGCCAATACGCGCGTATTGATTGATTTGCCACCCCCCTACACCACTGCAAAAATGAATTGGCTGACACAGTTTCTTGAAAAACAAGACTACGAGGATCAGCACATCGTGTGGCTAGGCAACGAATTGCCGAAAATTGCCAAAGAACACAAAGTCAAGCTTCAGATGAAGCCAGTGACCCGCAATCGCTTGAACCGGGCTTTTGCCAGCCCGCTGAATCAGCAAATTCCAGAACAGGACTTGAGCACGCGCCCAACCATGCGTTTGCTAATGGCCGAAGACAATGCCTTGAACGCAAAAATATTCAAAAAACTGCTTGAAAACCGCGGTGCAATTGTCAGCATTGTGAACAATGGCGCAGATGCAGTCGCGCTGTTGACCAGTGAAACCGCTACATTTGATGCGGTGTTGATGGACCTTCAAATGCCGGTCATGAATGGTCTTGAGGCCACTCGACTTATTCGAAAACACGAGCAATTCAGGGATCTCCCCGTGTACGCAATCACAGGGCACGTCAGCGAGAGCATGAGAAATGAGTGTCTGTCCATCGGGTTTACCAACTTTGTCACCAAACCATTTGATCCTGAATTGCTGATTGAAGACATTCAGACACGCATAAAAAAACCACGCTCAAGCACACTGACGCCCCACACATGAAAAAGACCCTGGTCAACTGGATGTATGCTGCTCTCGCTGGTGCTGCTGGCATGGCCATGACCACGGCCCTACTACTTGAACGCCACCACAATTCAAGCAGTGCTCAATTGGCTGTAATTGAGGCCCAGGTCAACCAGAAAACCCATGAATTGCAACGCATGGTCAACCGTTACGAGGAAACCCTGCGACTAACGGCCACTTCCATTTCGACCTATGGCCAAGGGCAGGTCAATCAAACACAATTTCGAACCTATGTTGAAAGCCTTGATCTGAAAAAAGAATTTCCTGGTACCTTGGGAATGGCCTTTGTCCGCAAAGTGCCCGTGAAAGACGAGGCCGCCTTTGTCAAAAACATGCGCATGCATGAAGCACCTGACTTTCAAATCAAGTTCATCAGCCCTTCCTCGCAAGACCGCTTTGTTATTCAATACATTGAACCCCTGAGCGAGAATCATCAGGCACAGGGACTGGACCTTGGGTCGGAAAACTCCAGACGTGAAAACAGTTTGAATGCATTTACAAGAATGGGTTTGTCCGCATCCAGACCCATCACCATGATTCAAAACGCCCACATTGGGCGCCAGGGTTTTACCATGCTGATGCCTGTTTTTCGGCTCCCTGAGCCGTCCAAGGACCTTGGGCTGCGTTACGAAGAATTGATTGGCTGGATTGCATTTCCAATGTCAATCGACCGCATGGTCAAACCCTGGCTTAGTCAGGAACCGGGCTTGCAAGCACGTATTTCCATGGTGGAAAACATCGCCGAACCAACTCTGTTTTTCGACAATGTGGACCCGTCGAGCATCACACTGCATGCGCACCAAGGTATTCGCCGCAACATTCAATTGGGTAACAGGCACTGGTTGCTGGAATTCTGGCCGGAAAAACCCCAAGAGGCAGGGCTACAACCGATCACTTGGCTAACGTGGATCTTGATCGGCGGGCTGTTTGGCCTATTGATTGCTGTTTGGGTAAAGAAACAACTGGACCGGCGAGATGCGATGCTCCTTCAAACCGAACTGGTCAACAACTCTTCCGAGGCACTGATCGCCGAGGACACGGAAGGCAGAATACTGGTCTGGAATCGTGCTGCAGAGGAACTGTTCGGCCATGATCAGGCCAGTGTGCTGTATGAATACGAGCGAAACCTCATTCTGCCCGACGAACTGAAGGCAAGCGAAAAGCGCTTGCATCAGCGCGCCAAAGAAGGCGAAACGCTGAAAAACATTGAAACCGTGCGGCTGAACAACGCAGACCGAATCATCAGCTTGAGCATGAACCTCACCCCGATTTACAACAACAGAAAAACCTTGATCGGTTTTACCAAGTCATTCCGCGATATAACCGAGGATCGCCGAATCTGGAAAGACATGCACATGCTGGAAGAGTTGATTTCATACGCTCCCGATGGTGTGTTGACACTGGACCACTCACGAAAAATCAAATTTGCAAATCCGGCTGCCATGTTGCTGCTTCAAGACAGCGAGATCAAACCAACTCTGGTTGGCCTTTGCATCACCGATCTTTTGGCCCCCGACCTGCGAATTGATTTTGAAAACCAGGTTTTAAATCCACTGTTCAATCACGGCAGGGTTCATGTGATGTTCGACTGGTCAACACCAGAGAACGAGGCATTTCAACGACTGACGTTCAGGGGAATTTCTCTGAGTCGATCAGATACCGGCGAATCAAGCTGGGGACTTCGGTTCGAAAAAACAAATCACTCGAACACAAAACATTTTAATACTTTATGATTAAAATCAACGGTTTATTCTTTTAGAAAGATCTCTCTAGCGAATTCAATTGATTTTAAGTGCACAACTGTACACAATTTGATTCATACCAAAACCAAACAAAAAAGGGAGCACCGTATGAAAAACTTTATTGAATCAGTCATTCGCACACCCGGCATGTTGTTCATGTCCATATTGACTACCGGTTTCATCATCAATGCAGGTGTGCAATACATCAACTCAACCGGCTTTGAAGGCCCTAATCTGTTGGCAGCTGGCTGCCTGCTTGTTGGCCAGTTCATTGTGGCAGTGGTTCACCAGATGCGTCGTTTTGCTCAAGACAACACGCTGAATCTGCAATAATTCGGACGCAAAACGCGCTGTCACAATCCTGACTTAAAACTGTCAAACGCAGGCAACACTGCCGCAACACACTGCTCGCATTGATCACTCATCAAAGCAAAGCACATGCGCGTTTCAATCATTGGAAGTGGATATGTAGGGCTGGTAAGCGCCGCGTGTTTGGCCGAAGTGGGCAACAAAGTATTGTGTTGCGACATTGATGACACCAAGGTTGAACAACTGAAAAACGGCGAAAGCCCCATTTACGAACCCGGGCTGGATGAGCTGCTTGAACGCAACATTCGCGAACAGCGCCTGAATTTCACAACCCGCATTGAAGATGCAGTGAACCACGCCGAGCTGATTTTCATTTGCGTGGGCACCCCACCCCGTGAAGATGGCAGCGCCGACCTTCGACATGTATTGAAGGTAGCACAGCAAATTGCCACCCACATGAACGGCTTCAAAGTCATCATCAACAAATCGACAGTGCCCGTGGGCACTGGTGAGCGAGTGGCCGATGAAGTGCGCCGCATGCTGGTTCAACGCAATGCACTTCACGCGTTCACGGTGGTATCCAACCCCGAGTTTTTGAAAGAAGGTGCAGCAATTGACGACTTTCTGCGCCCGGACCGAATTGTGCTGGGCACAGATCAAACACCTGCTGGATTTCGCGCACTGCGAATGATGAAATCATTGTATGCCCCATTCCAGCGCCACCATGAACGCTTGATCTGCATGGACGTTCGTTCCGCCGAGCTGACCAAATACGCCGCCAACGCCATGCTGGCCACGCGCATCAGCTTCATGAATGAACTGGCCAACCTGGCCGAGAAAATTGGTGCTGACATTGAGCAGGTGCGTGCCGGTATTGGCTCAGACCCCCGAATCGGGTTTTCATTTTTATATGCGGGCTGCGGCTATGGCGGATCGTGCTTTCCCAAAGACGTTCGCGCCTTGATACAAACCGGTGAAGAAGCAGGCGAGAACCTGTCTATCCTTCGGGCAGTCAACCACAGCAATCAGCGCCAGAAACGCGTGTTGGTAGAAAAAATCATTCAACGCTTTGGTGAAGACCTTGGCAACATGACCTTTGCCATGTGGGGCCTTGCCTTCAAACCGGAAACCGATGACATGCGCGAAGCCAGCAGCCGCACAATTGCCGCAGAACTGGTGCTGCGCGGAGCCAAGGTTCAGGCTTTCGACCCGGTGGCCAACGAAACAGCACGCCGTGCGATGGAAGAGGACCTGGCCACTTTTCGGCAGGACGGGCCACTGCTGGGCGAGTTTGAAATTTACAAAACCCAGGAAGAAACCCTGATCAACGCCGACGCATTGATTGTGTGTACCGAATGGCGCATGTTTAAAAGCCCTGATTTTCTAATGTTAAGCAGAACACTTCGCCAAAAGGCCGTGTTCGATGGCCGAAACCTTTACGACCCAGCACTGCTGGCCGATTATGGCCTGATTTACGAAGGCATTGGTCGGCGTGCCGAACCAGCGGATCAGGCAATGTCCGTGGAACAAATGCGCTTGGCATCATAAATTTCCGGGCCTTTGCCTTTATCATTGCGCAAGAGACAGAACACACAATCATCCACCCAGGACGAGCGCAATGATCAAGGTAGCCATCAGCGGCACAGGGCTATTCGTGCCCAGCCAAACCATCACCAACGACGAATTGGTGGAATCGTTTAACGCGTACGTTGCGAAGTTCAATGAGGAACACGCCGCTGAAATTGCCAGTGGCGAATTGCAGCCCTTGCAGCCGTCCAGTTCGGCGTTCATTGAAAATGCATCCGGTATCAAGCAGCGCTATGTGATGGAAAAGGAAGGGGTCTTGAACCCGGACCGCCTTCACCCTTACTTCAAGGAACGCCCAAATTCTGAATTGTCCATGATGGCTGAAATTGCCGTGGATGCGGGCCGCAAGGCCATGGACGATGCAGGGCTGACGGCCGCCGACATTGACGCGGTAATCTGTTCCGCATCCAATATGCAACGTGCTTACCCAGCCATGGCCATTGAAATTCAGGAAGCGCTGGGAATTCAGGGCTTTGGCTACGACATGAATGTGGCCTGTTCATCGGCCACCTTTGGCATTGAGCAAGCCGTGAACGCCGTGCGCAGCGGCACTGCCCGCGCCGTGCTGATGGTCAACCCGGAAATTACTTCAGGCCACCAAGCCTGGCTGGATCGCGATTGCCACTTCATTTTTGGCGACGTGTGCACCGCCGTGATTGTGCAGCGCCTGGAAGATTCCAAGCCCGGCAGCTGGGAAGTGTTGGGCACCAAGCTGGCTACCAAATTTTCCAACAACATACGCAACAACTTTGGCTTTTTGAACCGGTCGGAAGACGCAAACCGCGATGCTCGAGACAAATTGTTCATGCAGGAAGGCCGCAAGGTATTCAAGGAAGTGTGCCCCATGGCTGCTGAACACATGAGCACCCATTTGGAAAGCCTTGGATTGAACTCGGCAAACGATGTACGCCGCTACTGGCTACACCAGGCCAACCTGGCCATGAACCAGTTGATTGCCAAGAAATTGCTGGGCAGCAGCGAATTTACAGCGGACAAAGCACCGGTGATTCTGGATGAATTTGCCAACACCGCGTCTGCAGGTTCGGTGATTGCATTTCACCGCCACAAGGATGATTTAGCGGGTGGTGATGTCGGTGTAATTTGCTCGTTTGGGGCTGGTTATTCGATTGGCAGTGTGGTGGTTCGCAAGACCTGAGCACCCAAGCCTCGCTCTGAACTGCAGCGGTTCAAGCGCCGTATGTCTTGTCCAGGTACCGCAAAATCTCATTGGACTCGTACATCGCCACACCGGTATTCGGATCAATCAAATAAGGCACCTGCACCTTGCCCGTGTTCTCAGCCAGCCAGGCACGATTGCGCGTGGTGCCTTTCGGGCCTTTGAACAGTTTGTCGCGAAACACGGGCGGCCCAAGGTCGGTCATTGCACCTTTGGGCGTGTTCTTCAGCAAATAGGGAATTTCAAGCTCGCACAAACGGGCGCGCACAGGCTTTGAATAGGGGCTGGTCTCAAAACTGTACAAGACCAAAGGCTCGACCGGCGCTTTTGAAGGCCGCGCTTTCATGCCCTGAAAGCCACCAATTCGGTACTGGAAAATGCTGGCCAAAACAGATGTTCCCACGGCCACCTTTCGGCCAACACCCTGTTGGCTTTTCAGCTTGCTGTTGTAGGTGGTGGCCAGGTAATCAATGATGTTGGCCGATTCATTCATCACCACACCGGTGTTGTCATCCACCAGCATGGGGAATTTCGTGCCGGGCAGCAAAGTGCGCGCCTCACCACGGAATCGCTTGCCACCCGCAGGGCACGGCAAAATCATCACATCCATGTCCATTTCACTCAAAGCCTCACGCACCAGTCGGCAGTAAGGGCTGATCTCGATGTCATACAGCTTCAGTGTTTTTTCCGGGGTTTTGCGCGCACGTGCAGCAATGCCAGTACCACGCCAGCCACGGGCGGTGCCGGCCAACAAATTGAAAATTGCATCGATATTGGTGTTCATGGGGGCCTTTGTCTCAAGAATTGTCGTTATTTTGTCCGCGAATCGGTGCGCAGTGTAGATGAAACCCCCTAGCCCGCCGCATTGCTTGTTACTATTTTTTGAAACGAACCCGCACCGGAGAAGAAACTTGAAAAAACTGCTGCTGATCAACGGCCCCAACCTGAACTTGTTGGGCACACGGGAGCCTGGCATTTATGGTCACATGACTCTGGCGGACATTGAAAAAGCCCTGAAGAATATTGCCTTCACGGATGGCTTTGAACTGCTGACCTTTCAAAGCAACCACGAAGGTGCCTTGATTGACCGGGTTCACAAAGCCAAAACCGAAGACATTGCCGGCATTGTGATCAACCCGGCCGGGTACACGCACACCAGCGTGGCGCTGCGCGATGCTTTGGTGGGCGTTGCCATTCCATTCATTGAAGTGCATTTGTCCAACATCCACCAGCGGGAAAGTTTTCGGCAGCACAGTTACTTTTCCGATATCGCCGAAGGCGTTATTTGCGGGCTGGGCTGGCAAGGCTATGTGTACGCCTTGCGTCAACTGGCCTCCAGGTAACTAACCCGCCTTCCTGTGGCGAATGGAGGACCCATACGCGGCAACAACAAACGCCACACCCAGCAACCCTGTAAACACTTCGGGCACGTGGACTTGCGTGCCAATAAACATAATGCATGCCAACACACCCACGGCGTAGTGCGCGCCGTGCTCAAGATAAACGTACTGTTGCAGCACACCGCGCTTAACCAGGTCAATCGTGATTGATCGAACGAACATGGCGCCAATGGCCAACCCGAGCATGATGATGACCACATCGCGGCTTACTGCGAAAGCCCCGACCACGCCATCAAAACTGAAAGACGCATCCAGCACCTCCAGATACAGAAATGCAGAAAAGCCCATCTTCCCGGCTGTTTCAACGGTTCTGCTTTTCAAACCAGGGGCGAACAGTTGGTCAACCAAGTCAATTGCCACAAAAAGCACAATACCCACCACACCGCTAAGCAACACTTTGTACTTTAAATCCTTGTCAACAGCCATTGCGGTCACTGTGACGACAAGCAATGCGACAAAAATGGCAAAACCGTGCAAACGACCCAGCTTGGCAAAGCGAACTTCCAGGGGCTTTAACCAGTGAATGTTCCGCACAGGATTCAGCATGAATTTCAGGAACACCATGAACAGAAATGCACCGCCAAATGTGGCGATCATGGGATAGGCATCGTTCAGTACCTTGCCATAAGCCGCGGGTTCATCCAGCGCCAACTTGACCACGTCCAGACTGCCCATGCCCGTGATCACCGCAACAATGACAATCGGAAACACAAGCCGCATGCCAAACACAGCGATCAAAATACCAACCGTGAGAAACATACGTTGCCAAAAAGGCGTCATGGTTCGCAACACCGCTGCATTCACCACCGCGTTGTCAAAAGACAGGGAAATCTCAAGAATGCTCAATACCAGCAGCAACCACAGGGCAGTGAGCACCCCCATGCCAGAATGATGACCCCACAAAACCCCCAAGACAGCACAAATTACTGAAAAAGCAATTGAAAAGCCGTATGTTTTAAGCAAAACAGCCTCCAGACAGACAGGCCCAAGCCAAGATCAGTGTATCGAATTACACTGTGTATGCAAACACTGCACCGGAGACAGCCAAGTTGACTTTTTATCCAATTTTGCAAAGATCTGTTAACGGTTGAACAAACGTGATCAGAGTGTGGTCTGATGGGCATCCAACAAGAAAAATGACACCATGACGCAGTACCCCAAATTACCTTGTCGAGAAGCTGTATCGCGAGCGCTGTTTCCAGTTTTGCTGTTCAGCCTGCTTTCGGCCTGCGCCAGCATTGAATCGAACAAACCCGACATTGATTCCCGCTTTCAAAACGCCACATTCAAACCCTTGGTAAGCCCCGGTGCCGTGCAAGCGCCTGCTGATTGGTGGACAGGTTTTTACAGCCCCCAGTTAAACACCCTGATGCAACAGGCGCAGGCCGACAATTTGAACCTTGAGGCCACTGCGGCCCGGCTTCGCGCGGCACAAGCCAGTCTGAATGCTGCACAGGCCAGCTTCTTCCCCACGCTGAACCTGAATGCGAGCAGACAGGAAAACACCGTAAAAGGCGTCAGCATTCAAGGCCAGGCTACCAACAACCGGGGGCTGTTTACCTCCGCATCATTTAGCGCCAGCTATGAAATTGATTTGTGGTCACGGGTGCGCAACACGGCACAGGCGGCGCAATTGCAACTGCAAGCAACCCGCTACGAACTGGACGCCGCACGGATCAGCATTGCAGGCCAGCTGGCCACCACCTGGGCGCAGTGGGTGGCCGCCGACCAAACCGTGCGCCTGTTTGAAAAGGAACTGGAAAGCTTTGAAACCAACTTGAAGCTGGTTGAATTGCGCTTTCGCCAAGGCATTGCCGTGGCCTCCGATGTGCTTCAGCAACGCCAGCTGGTTGAATCGGCGCAGGGCAATTTGTCGCAGGCCATTTCCAGTCGCGATGTCCTTCAAAACAGTTTGTCGATTCTGGTGGGGCAGCCCCCCAATACACTGAATCTGGATCAGGAAGACCTGCCCAACCTGTTGCCCCTGCCTGCCACTGGTTTTCCGGCAGAACTGCTGAACCGGCGCCCCGATGTGCAACAGGCCTGGTCACTTGTTTTGTCAACTGACCGCAGTGTGGCGGCGGCCATTGCCAACCGGTTTCCACAAGTCAGCTTGCGTGCTGGTTTCAGCGACCAAACCCGCGATTCTGATTTGCTGTTCGACAATTGGGTGCGCAACCTCAGTGTGAACCTGGTAGCACCTTTGTTTGACGGTGGCGCACGCTCAGCAGAAGTTGCACGCCAGCGTGCCCTGCTGGATCAAGCCGTGGCACAGTACCAAGAGGCCGCCATCAACGCCCTGGCGGATGTCGACAATGCCCTGATTCAGGAAACCCGCCAACGCGAAACCGCGCAAAGCATTCGACGCCAACTGGCACTGGCCGAGCAAAGCCTGAAACGGCTTTTTGCAGGCTACCGCAACGGTTCGGTTGATTACCTTGCCATTCTGGATGCGCAACAAAGCACCAGCCAACTGCGCCGCACCTTGGTGAATGCCGAACAACAACGGGTTGGCTTTCGGATCGCCCTGTACAGGGCCTTGTCTGGCAGCATTCCGACAACAGCAACAGCAGAGCCGTCATGAGCAAACAAGCCTTTTTCAAACGCAAATGGGTACAGGTGGGTCTTGCCATTGCCGTGATCGCCGGGGGGCTCATCGGATCCAAAGCTCTGGTAAGCACCGCCCCAACTGCCACCCGAAAACCACCTGAAAAAACGGCACGGCTGGTCAGTACCGAATCCGTGAAAGCGGGTGATTATTCTGTCAGCTTGCTGGGCTATGGCGTGGTACAGGCTGAACAACAAATTACCTTGCAGGCCCGGGTCAGCGGGACTGTACAAAAAATTGGCCCCAAGTTCGTGCCGGGTGCATCCTTCGAAAAAGGCGATGTGCTGGTTCAGCTTGACGACACCGACTACCGCATTGAATTGCAATCAGCCCAAGCTGCCCTGGCACAAGCGCAATCCACCTTGACGTCAGAACAAGGCAACCAGGTGGTGGCACAAGCCGATTTCGATTTACTGGGCATGACCGTGGACGAACGTGAACGCGCACTGATACTGCGCAAGCCCCAGCTTGAAGCGGCGAAGGCCAATGTGCAATCCGCCAGGGCGGGCGTAGAACGCGCCAAAGTGAATCTTGGGCGGATCATTTTGCGTGCCCCGTTTGATGGCATTGTAGTTAGCCGCGAGGCCAGTGTGGGTGCGCAGGTCAATGCCAATACAACACTGGGTGTATTGGCCAGCAGCAAGGCCTACTGGATTAATGTTGCTGTGCCGCAAACGGATTTAAAATGGATCGTCTTTCCAGACGGCAAACGCATGGGGTCTACCGTGTGTGTCAGCGACGCCAGCAGCAATGAACAGGGCTGCCACAAGGGCCGTGTTCTTAGCCTGCAAACCAGTGTTCAGGACAATGGCCGACAGGCGCAAGTGTTGGTTGAAGTGCCCAGAACCAGCGACAAAAAACTTCAACCCCTGCTGTTGGCTCAATATGTGAAAGTGCGTTTTGATGGCACAGAATTGAAAAACGTTTTCAAACTGGCACCCTCAGCCGCTCATGGCAGCAATGTTTGGGTGAATGACAACGGTGAACTGGACATTCGCCCGGTCAACATTGCGTTTCGTTCGGCCGACTACGTGCTGGTGGACCAAGGCTTGAAAAACGGCGAGAGCATCGTGACCTCCAGCCTGGGCTCACCGATTCAAGGCATGGCCATTCGTACCAATGACGACAGCAAGCAGGTCAGTAAGCCATGAACGCCGCCAGCCGACGTCGCATAGGCCGCTCAGGCCCGCTGGCCTGGATGACCAAAAACACAGTGGCCGCCAACATTTTGATGTGGGTGTGCCTGATCGGTGGCGTGTTCGGTTTCATGAACATGACCAAAGAGGTGTTCCCGGAATTCGAACTGGATTTGGTCACCATTTCCGTGGCCTACCCAGGCGCCAGCCCGGAGGACGTGGAACAAGGTATCGTGCTGGCCGTTGAAGAAGCCATTTCAGGCGTGGAAGGCATCGTGGAAGTGAACGCCACTGCCAATGAAAGTTCGGCAAACATTCTGGTGGAAATTGATGAGTCCGAGGACGCGCAAGCGGTTTACGACAAGATCAAACAGGAAGTAGACCGCATCACCACCTTTCCCGGCGATTCAGAAGTACCGAATGTCACGCTGACAGCGCGCAAACGCGGTGTTGTTACCTTGGTGGTGTACGGCGACACCGATGAATTGTCGCTGCGTAACCTTGCCGAAGAAGTACGCGATGGCCTGTTGCAAAACCCGGGCATTACACAGGTTGACCTGAACGAAACACGCGAGCAGGAAATTCACATCGAGGTGCCTGAATCGCGATTGAACGCCTATGGCCTGACCTTACAGGGAATTGCCGAGAACATACGCAGCAATGTGGTTGAAGTATCGGGCGGCAGCATTTCCACACTGGGCGGTGAAATTTTATTGCGTGTTTCGGAAAGACGAGACTTCGCCAATCAATTTGCCCAATTGCCCATCGTGTCCCCGGTGGGTGGAACCCCCTTGAAACTGGGCGACATTGCCACAGTGCGCGACGGGTTTCAGGACGTGGACAAATATGCCACTTTCAACGGCAAACCATCCATTGAAATATCGGTATCACGCATTGGTGAACAAACCCCGATCGGTATTTCCGAAGCCACGCTGGAAGCGCTTGAAAAAATTCGCCCCCTGATGCCACAGGGCGTAGACATTGCGGTGGTCACGGACAGGTCCGACACCTACAAACAGCGACAGGAACTGCTTGCGAAAAATGCGTTGATGGGCTTGGTTTTGGTGATGGTGCTGCTCACCATTTTCCTCGACTGGAAATTGGCGTTCTGGGTCACCATGGGTATTCCCGTTTCGTTTCTGGGTGCCATGTTGTTGCTGCCTTTGTTCGGCGTTACGTTCAACATGATCTCGATGTTTGCCTTCATCGTGGCATTGGGTATTGTGGTGGACGATGCCATTGTGGCGGGCGAGAACATTTACGAATACCGCCAACAGGGCATGGGCCTGCTGGACGCCTCCATTCAAGGTGCGCGCGATGTGGCAGTGCCCGTGACCTTCAGTATTCTGACCAATATTGCAGCTTTCGCACCCTTGCTGTTTGTACCCGGTTTCCTGGGAAAAATCTGGGGTGTCATTCCCTTGGTGGTGTGCACTGTTTTCATCGTGTCACTGATGGAAGCCATTTTCATTCTGCCCGCCCACCTGGCGCACAGCAGGGAAAGCAAAAGCAGGTTTCACGACTGGCAGCAACGGTTTTCAAAGGGTTTTAGCCGCTTCATTGAACTGCGCTACACCCCAGTGGTGGTCAAATGTGTGGAATACCGATACATGTCCATGGCAGCAGGCATTGCGCTGATGATCCTCGTGATCAGTTGGCCAGTCAGTGGCCGCATGGGCTTCGAGTTGTTTCCACAGGTTGAATCGGATTTGTCGGAAGTGCGCGCCATACTGCCCTTGGGCAGCACCCGTGAACAGGTCAACCGCGTGCGCGACAAAATTGTGGCCAGTGCACTGAAAACCGTCGAAGCCACGGGGGGTGAAGAACAAAGTACCGGCATTTACGCCAGCGTGAATGAAAACACCATTACCGTAAAAACCTACCTTACACCACCGGGAATCCGCCCTGTGCCCACTGCCGAATTCACCAACCAATGGCGCACCGATGTGGGCACCATTGCCGGCGTGGAAACCATGCGTTTTGCTGCGGATTCCGGCGGCCCCGGCAGCGGCCCGGCATTCACCGTGCAACTAAGCCACCGAAATGTAGACACCCTTCGGCAGGCCAGCGAGGCCTTGGCCCGCGAGTTGTCGAATTACCCCATGGTGTCGGAAATTGACGATGGCTTTCAAAACGGCAAGGAACAATTCAGCTTCACGCTGAAAGAAGAGGCACGACGACTGGGCCTGACCTCCAATGAAATTGGCCGGCAAGTGCGCGCTGCCTTCTTTGGTTCGGAAGCACTTCGACAACAACGCGGGCGCAATGAAATCAAGGTGCTAGTGATGCGCCCGGAAACAGAGCGGACTGCCCAAACCGATGTGCGCGATCTGTTGATTCGCACACCACAGGGCACCCTGGTGCCCCTGCATGCGTTGGTCAACTTTGACGACACCCGCGCCTTTGCCAGCATCACCCGCCGGGATGGACGGCGAACCATTTCAGTGACTGCGAACGTGAACCCGCGCAACCAGGCACAGCAGGTACAAAGCGCCACAGTGCAGGATTTAATGCCCAAACTGATGGCAGATTATCCCGGCTTAAGTTACAGCTTTGCCGGCCGCCAGCAAGACTTTTCCGAAGCATTGGGTGGCCTGGGCAAAGGTTTCCTGGTCGCACTTCTGCTGATCTACGTGTTGCTCGCCATACCATTCAAAAGCTACCTGCAACCCTTCATCGTGATGCTGGCCATTCCATTCGGAATTTTTGGTGCCATTCTGGGCCATTTGATGATGGGTTACAGCATCAGCATTGTGTCCATGATGGGCATCCTCGCCTTGGCCGGTGTGGTGGTCAACGATTCGCTGGTGATGGTCGACTACGCCAACCAGAAAGTGCGTGAAGGCATGTCGCCCTACGATGCCATTTGTACTTCAGGCGTGCGGCGTTTTCGCCCCATCATGCTGACCACCATTTCCACTTTTGGTGGTTTGGCACCCATGATTTTCGAAACATCCCGGCAGGCCAAATTCATGATCCCGATGGCCATTTCACTGGGCTACGGCATTTTGTTTGCAACAGCCATTACACTGTTGCTGGTGCCTTGCCTGTATTTGATGATTGACGATGTGCGCAGGCTGATGGGCACAAGCCCGGGCAGGGAACCGGATCAAATTGACCTGACCAAACTGGAAGAAACACGCGCGACATGAATGCTCGCACAGACACCACTGAATTTCTGACCACCAAAGAAGTGGCTGAATTGTTGCGCATCAAGGAACGCAAACTGTACGACCTTGTCAGCGCCCAGGAAATTCCCTGCGTCAAAGCCACGGGCAAATTGCTGTTTCCAAAAACGGAATTGATGCACTGGATACGTACTGGTGAAATGCCACAAGGCGACACCAGAAAGGTTGAACGCTTGAACGTTGTGGCGGGCAGCCACGACCCTTTGCTGGAATGGGCCATTCGGGAATCTGCCTGTGGCCTGGCCATGCAATTCGATGGCAGCTTGAGCGGGCTGGATTGTTTTGAAAACCACTTGTCAGTGGCCAGTGGACTGCATGTGTTGAACCCGAATGCCAAAGCCTGGAATACCCATGTTGTCCAGTCACGCTTTGCAGGCAGCAATGTGGTGTTGCTAAGCTGGGCCACGCGCCAGCAAGGCTTGATTGTGGCAAAAGGCAACCCCGGAAACATTTCGGGTGTTGGCGACTTACCCAGGCTAAAGGTGGCCACACGACAAGCCGGTGCGGGCGGCATGATCCTGTTTGAACACCTGCTTCAACAACAGGGCCTTGAATTGAACGACTTGAACATTACACAAACCTGCCGCACTGAAAACGACACCGTTGCTGCCGTGGCCAGTGGTACAGCCGATGCAGCCCCGGGCTTGCAGGCCCTGGCGGGCCAATTCGGCTTGGGTTTCGTGCCCACATGGCAAGAACAATTTGATGTGTTGGTGTGCAGAAAAGCGTGGTTTGACGCGCCCTTTCAAACGCTAATGAAATTCACCCAAACCAGCCTGTTCAAGGAAAAAGCAAGGCAGTTTGAAGGCTACAACACCACCGCGCTGGGCACGGTAGTGTGGAATGCCTGATTACTGTTTGTGTGCATTGGGGAAAAACAATGACTGCCCGTTCTTTTGATACGCCGCAATCGTTTGCTGACCCTTTTCCGACAGCATCCAGTTAATGAAGGTATTGCCCAGATCGGTTTTCACATTTGGGCATTTGGCCGGGTTCACCGCAACAATGCCGTACTGGTTGAACATGTTGGCATCGCCTTCAATGGCAATCTTGAAATCGCCCTTGTTGCCAAACGCGATCCAGCTTGCCCGATCCGCCAGCACATAAGCCCCCATGCCCACGCCGGTATTTAAGGTAGCCCCCATGCCCGAACCGGTTTCGCGATACCACTTTCCGCTGGCTGCCTTTACATCCACATTGGCCTGTTTCCACAAATCCAGCTCCTTTTTGTGGGTGCCACTGTCGTCGCCCCTTGACGCGAACAAGGCCTTTTTCTGCGCGATGGTTTGCATGGATTTCACCACGTCTTTTGACCCGGCCACTCCGGCTGGGTCCTTGCCAGGCCCAACAATCACGAAATCGTTGTACATCAAATCTGTGCGCTTGACACCATAGCCTTCAGCCACGAACTTCTCTTCCGAAGCTTTTGCATGAACCAGCAAAACATCCCCGTCGCAATTCTGCGCATTCTTGATGGCTTGGCCCGTGCCCACGGCGACCACGCGCACCTCGATACCTGTTTCAGCCTTGAATTTGGGCAGCAGGAAATCGTAAAGACCCGAGTTTTGTGTAGAGGTGGTGGATTGCACAATGATGAACTTGTCCTGGGCATGTGCTGCCTGCGTTGCAACGCTGCCAACCAGCACCAAGCCCATCGCCATTGTTTTGAATTTCATGTGCGCTTCCCTTCTATAAATCGATTAGTCAATCAACAATTCGCCCGCAAGGTAGGCCTTGGCCAATCTGCTTTGCGGGTTATTTAAAAAAGATTCGGTGCTTTCAATGTCCAGAACCTGGCCCTTGTGGACAAATGCCACCTCATCGGCCACGCGGGCTGCCTGCCCTTGGTCGTGGGTCACAATGATCACTTTCACGCCGCACTGGCTGGCCCGCAAAACAATGTTTTCAATCAATGCCGTGGCCTGGGGATCCAGGCTGGCACTGGGCTCATCAAGCAGCAGCAAGCCGGGATTGCACGCCAAAGCGCGAAGCAGCGTCAAACGCTGTTGTTCACCGCCGGACAGTTTTCGTGCAGGGGATTTTGCAAGGTGCTCCATGCCCCCCAATTCAAGCAACCCTTGGGTTCGGAACGGACGTTCGGCGCGTGCAACACCGGCAACTGCCAGCGCATGCATTACATTGTCCTGAACGCTTCGCCGCAACAACACCGGGCGCTGAAATACAAAACCGATTTGACCGTGGGGTACTTCTGGCTTGCAGTTGTACAGCACCCGCCCCTGAGCGGCTTCAATCAAACCCGCCAGCAAGCGCAAGATCAAACTTTTTCCAGCGCCATTGGGCCCCATGATCGCGGTGATGCCCTGCGCACCAATTTCCAGATTCAGGTTGCTGAAAATTTCACGCCTGGCAAAAGCAAGGTGTATGTTTTCCAGGCGTATCGGCATGAACGCCGAAAACGACACCCGTGGTGCAAGCAAGGTCAGGTCGCTGTTCATCTTAAGCATAGGCCCTCTTCTGGGCGCTGTTTTTAAGCAGGAACAAGCCCGCATTGATGACAATCGACAGCACAATCAAAATAATGCCCAGCCCCAGGGCCAGCGCCAGTTCGCCCTTGGACGTTTCCAGTGCAATGGTGGTGGTCATCACGCGGGTTACGTTGGCAATGTTGCCGCCCACAATGATCACCGCCCCCACCTCGGCCAGTGCACGCCCCAAACCCGCCAGCGCACTGGTCAGCAGCGAATACCGTGCGTCCACAATCAGGGTACAAATGGTTTGAATGCGGCTGGCATTCATGGCGCGCAGCATTTCATCGTATTCGCCGTACAGGTCTTCGATTACCTGCCGTGCAAGCGCGGCAACAATCGGTGTAACCAACACCACCTGCGCAATCACCATTGCAGCGGGGGTGTAAAGCAACTGAAGAAACCCCAGGGGACCTGCTGCGGACAAAAACAGGTAAATCACCAAACCCACGACCACCGGGGGCAAGCCCATCAGCGAATTCAGGAACACAACCAATGTCATGCGGCCAGGGAAGCGGCCAATTGCCAGGGCTGCGCCAATCGGAAAACCAATCAGGCAAGCAATCGACACGGCTGTGAACGTGACTTGCAGCGACAGCGCAATGATGTCGATCAAAACGGGATCAGCTTGCCAGATCAAGGCAAAGGCTTGAACAAAAGCTTGGGAGAAATCTTGCATTCTTATGCATTTTTTACGGAATAAATGCAGTGTATAGCGAAAAGGCGATGTTTGGCATTGGTGCTTACACCAGCACGACGAAATATTGAGCGGGGGAAAATGATGACTTGGCAGAAAGCCGAAAAAAAAGGCAGAGGACAAGTTGTCCGAATCCGGGGTGGTCCCCTGCCGAAACCAGCTGGTCCGATGCTAGTCAGATCAGCCAGTGCTTGGTCAATTCAGGTTTACTGCAACAGGCTCAGTACGTTGTTGGGCAACTGGTTGGCCTGTGCCAGCATGGCGGTGCCGGCCTGCTGCAGAATCTGTGCGCGGGTCAGCGCAGCCGTTTCCTTGGCGAAGTCCG
>JAHIXK010000003.1 GCA_018815245.1 Gammaproteobacteria bacterium | reverse complement strand
TCGCGGTTCAGGTTTACCCGGTCAGTGGGGTTGAGCGTGCCGTTTTTGGCTTGAACAGCCAGCTCACGCATGCGCTGCAGGTTGTCGCTGATCTTGCCCATCGCGCCGTCGGCCACTTGTAGCAGTGAAATACCGTCGTTGGCGTTGCGGGCGGCCACATCGTAGCCCTTGATCTGCGCTTGCATGCGCTCGGCAATGGCCAGGCCCGCGGCGTCGTCTTTGGCGCTGTTCACACGAAGGCCTGAGGACAGGCGGGCAATGGCGTTGTTCAAACCCATGCCCGAACCTGAAAGGTTCTTTTGCGCGGTCAGTGATGCAACGTTGGTGTTGATTCCTAGCATGATATTTCTCCAAGCAGTTTTGTTTAGTTTTAGCTGGCTGCGTCATCTTGTGCGCCGCCTTATGTCCTGTTATCGATGCCTGGAATTAAAACTTTAGGTCTGTGAGGCGAAATAAAAAATATTGTTTTCCCACCCTCAAGTTCTCCTTTCGCTCGTCGTAATCCGTCCGGTTTTTCATCGCTGGTGTCGGGGACCTGTTTGGATCTATCTCAAGTTTTCTTAAAAGGTGTCCGTTATCCAGTCAATGTGTTTAACAGTGCAGTGTCATCCGTAAGGGGCAACTCGAAGGGGGCTCGAACGAATGGGGGGATCCCCCAAACTGTGATTCTCCTTTTTTGTCATTTGGGGCACATTGAATGCATGTAAGGCGGCTTCCTACACGTGGATTGCCAGGCCAGCGACTGAATGAATAGCGCTTGGATGATTCAGGTTACCAGTGGAACGTCCGATGATGCGTATGAGGGGATTGCCGCTGTAATTCAAAACACGGCTCAAATTTTGGATGCAGTAAAACAGAGATTGAATTGGAGGATGTTCAAATGAAAAGTACACGTCTGCTGGATGAGATTCGCGAAACCAACCTGTCTTACTTGCTGCTGGCTCAGCAATTGATTCGCGAAGACCGCGCCGAAGCAACTTTCCGTCTTGGTATTTCCGAGGAAGTTGCTGATCTGATCGACCAGCTAACCACTGCACAGGTGTTGAGGATTGCATCCAGCAATATGCTGATGTGCCGTTTCCGGTTCGACGATGAGGTGGTTTGGAACCTGTTGACCAGCCACACCAAGGACCGAAGCGTGTCCGGAATGCATGCGGCAATCATCATGTCGGGCAAGGCTATTAACACGACGGCTTGAAACACCAACAATATCTGGGCGTAACAACAACAATTCACGCACCCAACATTGACATCAGACAGGGGTCAAAAAATGGCTAAAGTAAAATCAATCATCGACGAAGCAGCACAAATTCAGTTGGCCACCGAGCTGATTCGTCTGGACGCCCGTTTGCAGGTTCTTGAGTCGGAAACGCAATTGTCGCGTGAGCGTTTGCTCAAGCTGTACAAGGAACTGAAGCACAAGTCGCCGCCCAAAGGCATGCTGCCTTTCTCGACTGACTGGTTCATGACCTGGCAGCCAAACATTCATTCCTCGTTGTTTGTCAATATCTACCAGACCTTGATTAAAAGCACTGACATTGAAGACATTGAGGCCATCATCAAGGCCTACAGAATGTACCTGGAGCAGATTGCCCAGTTGGGTCTGCCTGAAGTTCTGTCTTTGACGCGTGCCTGGCGCCTTGTGAAATTTTTTGATGCAGGCATGTTGACCACCACTGAATGCAAAGATTGTGAAGGTCGCTTTGTTGTTCACACCTATGAACTGGTCAAGGACTATGTTTGTGGTTTGTGTCACATGCCTTCACGTGCGGGAAAAACGCGCCAGTCAGCTGCAGATCGTTTTTTTAACGAAGAAGCGAGCGTCGAAGCCTGATTTTGTGGCTTGAAAAGCCCGCGGGAGAAGGGCTTACGGTTTACCCCCGCTGCAACTAAAGGTCCGGTTGCATCCTCCCACCCTCTGTCTCTTCCGGGTCTGCAGTGGGGGTTTCTCAACGATTTAATGGTCAGCCAATGTTGCTGGCCATTTTTGTTTCTACCCCCCTAAAACGGCTAGCACCAAGGATTGTGAAATTCCTTGGGTCGTGTAGTCATGCATTGAAATCGCCTAGAAAAGCCACTTTATTCAGACAAAAGATTTTACAAATTCTGCCGACAATACCTATACAGAAAAATTATCTTCCTACAGAGAACCCTATTCCATGTTAGTAGCAATCGGATTCGTGATCGTGATCTTCTCCGTGTTGGGCGGCTTTGCCTTCATGGGCGGTCACCTGGTAACCCTGTGGCAGCCAGTGGAGATTTTGATCATTGGCGGCGGTGCCATCGGCGCGATGATCGTGAGCAACACCCCGAGCATTCTCAAAGCGACCGGCAAGGCAATTGGGGGCGCTTTCAAACCCAGTGCGATTACCAAAGCGTTTTACATGTCATTGATGGCCTTGATGTATGAAATTCTGACCAAGGTGCGCAAAGAAGGTTTGATGTCGATTGAAGGTGATGTGGAGGAGCCGGATCAAAGCCCGTTGTTTCAAAAGTATCCCGAGGTGTTAAGCGACCACCACGTGGTGGAGTTCATGACCGATTATTTGCGTTTGATGGTGAGTGGGAACCTGAATCCCATGGAAATTGAAAACCTGATGGATGGTGAACTGGAAACACACCACCAGGAAGCGCATACCCCGCAATCGGCGGTTCAACAAATGGCCGACGGTTTGCCAGCATTTGGTATTGTGGCGGCGGTAATGGGCGTTGTGCATGTGATGGGCTCGGTAGGGCAGGTAAGCAACGCCGAGCTTGGCGTGATGATTGCAGCAGCCTTGGTGGGTACGTTTCTGGGTATTTTGCTGGCGTACGGTTTCGTAGGCCCGTTGGCCAGCATTATCAACCACAAAATCGCAGAATCTTCAAAGCCGTTTGAGTGTGTCAAAACCACTTTGCTTGCCAGTTTGAACGGTTATTCGCCCGCCCTGGCTGTGGAGTTTGGGCGCAAGGTGCTTTATTCAACCGAGCGGCCAACTTTCATCGAGCTGGAAGAGCACGTGAAAAGCACCAAGGGCAAATAGGGGCGAATACGCAACATGGCGAAGTCTGACGAAGAACGTCCAATCATCGTAGTCAAGAAAATCAAGAAGGGTGGCCACGGCCACCACGGCGGCGCCTGGAAAATTGCGTACGCTGACTTTGTTACTGCCATGATGGCTTTTTTCTTGTTGATGTGGTTGCTGGGTTCTACTTCTGAGGGTGACCTGCGTGGAATCTCCGATTACTTCAAATCACCCTTGAAGGTGGCACTGGTTGGGGGTCCCGGATCAGGCACTGCAACCAGTGTAATAGATGCAGGTGGAACTGATTTATCACGGTCTGTTGGACAGATCAAAAGTGGCAGCAGTGACAAAGCAACGAATGCATCCTCCTCAACGGCATCCAGCGAAGCCTTTGAAAAGGCAGAAGCCAAGCGCTTGCTGGAATTAAAGGGGGAAATAGAGGGCTTAATCGACGCATCAGATTTGATGAAACAGTTTAAAAATCAAATCATGCTCGACATTACGCCCGAAGGTTTGAGAATTCAGATTGTGGATGAGCGAAACCGCCCCATGTTTGATTCGGGCAGTGCAGTGCTGAAAGATTACATGAAGGACATTTTGAGAAGTTTGACGAAGTTGCTGAACCAGGTGCCGAACAAGTTGACCTTGTCTGGCCACACCGATGCAACGCCCTACGCGGCGGGCAACAAAGGGTACAGCAACTGGGAATTGTCAGCGGACAGGGCCAATGCCAGTCGACGAGAGATGACGTTGGCAGGCATGCCAGATTCCAAAATGTTGCGCGTGGTGGGTCTGGCTTCTTCGGTGTCGCTGGATGAGAAAGATCCCTACGCAGCGGTGAACAGACGAATCGCGATCGTGGTGATGAACAAGCGCGCTGAAGCAGCGGTCAGGGCGTTGGCCAATCTGGATGAGGGAGAAAATCCAAATCTGATTGAGCTGCCACCCGTGCCAAAAGTTGAAGGATTGCCGTTCCCGAAGAACGGCGCAAGTACGAATTGAAAGAAATAGTCTATCTGTCAGGAGCAACACCATGCAAAACGATTACCGCTTGATGAACATGATTGATGAGAAAGCAAGACTTGCAGGCTCCAATAAAATGGAGTTGCTTCTCTTTTCTTTGGGATCAACTGAAGTGTTCGGTATCAATGTGTTCAAGGTTCGCGAGGTCTGCGAAACTTTGCCCATCACGCGTACACCCAATATGCCGGCTGGCGTGGAGGGGATCATTTCCTTGCGCGGCAGTATTTTGCCCGTGATTGACCTTGCCCAGTGTTTGCGCATGGGCAATGGCGAAGCACGTACCAAGTTGGTGATCACCGAGTTTTCATCGCACACCCAGGCTTTTTTGGTTCAGGACGTGGACCGAATTGTTCGAGTGGATTGGGAGCAGGTTAAATCGCCCCAAAGCATCGGGCAATCTCAAAGTGCGATGATCACTGCACTGACCGAGTTGCCAGACGGAAAACTGGTGTCGATCCTTGATGTTGAGCAGATTCTCGGCGAAGTAATCGGCGAAGGGGATGTGCCCAACATGGACAGTTTGCGCCCAGACCACCCTTATCCAGTGTTCTTCGCAGACGATTCCAACATGGCACGCAAGAAGATCACCGAAGTGCTCGAGAAGTTGCACCTGCCCTACCAAAGCGCCACCAATGGTCGTGAGGCATGGGAAAAGCTGCGCAACATCGCAGGCCGAGCCGAGCAGGAAAACAAAAACCTCAAAGACGTGGTGTCATTGATTCTGGTTGATGCAGAGATGCCGGAAATGGATGGCTATGTTTTGACACGCCACATCAAGGAAGATCCGCGATTCAAAGGCATTCCAGTTGTAATGCATTCATCGCTTTCTTCTGTGGCCAACAAGAAGCTGGGTCAGCAAGTGGGTGTGGATGCCTACGTGGGCAAGTTCCACCCCGAAGAGCTGGCGCAGATGGTTACCTCAATGCTTCACCCAGCGTAAGGAGCAAGCATGAACCCCGAAGATTTAAGAATCCTGATTGTTGACGACTTCTCGACCATGCGTCGGATTGTTCGCAACTTACTCAAGGAAATTGGATACAACAATGCCGATGAGGCAGAAGACGGTGCAGTGGCATTGGCCAAGCTGAAGGCTGGCAATTTCAATTTTGTTGTCAGCGACCTGAACATGCCGAACATGAATGGCTTTGAGTTGCTTCAGAACATTCGCGCAGATGCAGAACTTAAACACCTGCCGGTGTTGCTGGTCACTGCCGAGGCGAAAAAGGAAGACATTGTGACCGCGGCGCAGATGGGTGCCAATGGTTATATCGTGAAGCCCTTTACCAAGGCCACCTTGGAAGAGAAGTTGGGCAAGATCGTCGCAAAGATGTCTGTATAAACCAAAAATCAGCAAAAGAAGAGAGGTCGCAAGGATGAATCCAGACAACTTGAAAAGCGGTGATAACGACGATTTGGAGGCGCTGTTTGACGAGATCGCAGAACAACGCGTTTGGGATGATGTGCCCGAGACAATGACGGATGACGCCCAGCCAAAGGCTGAAGATGTACAGGCTTCCGGTTCGGCCAATACCGAGGAAGAGCCACGCGATGTGTTTCACCGCGTCGGTTCATTGACGCGAAAGCTGCACGATGCACTTCGTGAACTGGGCTACGACAAAAGCGTTGAAAACGCAGTCAATGCCTTGCCCGATGCGCGCGCACGCCTGAACTACATTGCGGATTTGACTGGCAAGGCTGCCGAGAAAGTGTTGGCCGCCGTTGAATCCTCGCAAAAACTGAATGATGATTTGTCCGCTCGCGCTGCTGACTTGAACCGGCAGTGGGATCGGCTCTACAACAACGAAATGAGTCTGGAAGAATTCAAGTCGCATGCTCGCGAGAATCGCGAGTTCATCAAGGAAATAAGTCAGTCCAGCGGTCAGTTGGGTGGGCATTTGACTGACATCATGATGGCGCAAGATTTCCATGACCTGACGGGTCAGGTGGTCAACCGCATTGGCAATATGGCACAAGGTCTGGAGGAACAACTTGTTCAGTTGTTGCTGGACACCACGCCGCCTGATCAACGCAGACAGGTTGAAGAAACATTCCTGAATGGCCCGGCCATTCATGTTGAAGGACGAACTGATGTGTGCAGCAATCAAAGTCAGGTTGATGACCTGCTGGAAAGCCTCGGCTTCTAACAACACGAACAACCAGGCTGAAGTGGGAGAATACAAATGAGCGCATTCAGTGACGTCGAACTGTTGCATGACTTCTTGACAGAAGCAGGCGACTTGTTGGAAGACGTTGACAGCAAGCTGGTAGAACTGGAGCAAAGCCCGGAGGATTCCGAGCTTCTTGCCACCGTGTTTCGTGGATTCCACACCATCAAGGGTGGGGCTGGTTTTCTGGAAGCAACGCACCTTGTTGAGTTGTGCCACAAAACGGAAAACCTGTTCGACAAGCTTCGATCCAAGAAACTGATTCTCGATGCGGAAATGATGGATTCCATCATGGCAGCAACCGGCGAAGTGCATCGCATGTTTGGTGAAATGCGCAATGGTCACCAACCGGGCGCAGCACCTGTCGAATTGCTGGACGCGCTGGACGCTGCAATTGAAGGCCGAACTGTGGCGCCTGTGCTTGAAGTCGAACACGTTGTGCCAACAGCCACAAGCGAGAAATCTGATAAACCGGTTTCGTCACCAAATGCACAGCCGAACGCTGCAGACGATGACCTGGACTGGGCAGGTTTGTACGAGGCCGTGGTGGGTGTTGCGCCCCGCGAACTGGAACAGGCTGTCTTGAGCACTGACATGGCCACAGAGGCCATTTCAAGGCAGGCCGCAGCGGCAGTTCGGCCCAAAGCCCCCGCACCCAAAGCCAAGGCGGCAGGGCCAGCGGTAAATGTTGCAAAAGAAAACAGTATTCGCGTAGACACCGCGCGTTTTGACCAGATTTTGAACTTGAGCGGCGAAATCGGTTTAACCAAAAACCGTTTGAATTGCTTGTTCCAGTCGATCAGCGCTGGTGTGGTGAACGATGATTTGATCAAGTCCCTCGACACCGTGGTGGGGCAACTGGACATGCTGGTTTCCGACCTGCAGTCTGCTGTCATGAAGGCCCGCATGCAACCCGTGGGGCGCGTATTCCAGAAGTACAGCCGATTGGCCCGTGATGTGTCTCGCCAGCTGGGCAAAGACGTGGAACTGGTTATTGAAGGTGCAGAAACTGAAGTTGACAAGTCCATTCTTGAAGAACTGAATGATCCACTGATTCACCTGGTGCGCAATGCAGTTGACCATGGTATTGAAACCATTGAAGACCGTATCGGCTGCGGAAAAAATCCGAAAGGTATCGTGAATCTGTCGGCCCGCCAGACAGGCGATCACATCGTGATCGAGATTCAGGACGATGGCCGTGGCATGCGCCCCGAGATTATTCGCGAGAAGGCGGTTGAGAAAGGTTTGATCAGTTCCGAGGAAGCGGGTCAATTGAGTGTGCAAGAAAGTTTGCAACTGATTTTTCTGCCAGGTTTCTCGACCAAAGATCAAATTTCCGACATTTCCGGGCGTGGGGTTGGCATGGATGTGGTTAAAACCAACATTCAGCGTCTCAATGGCCGTATCGAAATTCAATCCGAACCGGGGCATGGCTCCAAAATTACTATCCTGTTGCCATTGACCTTGGCAATTTTGCCTGTGTTGATGTTGAAGCTTGAAGAGCAAATTTATTCGTTGCCTTTGTCCAGCGTACGGGAAATCATTCCGATTGAAGAAAACAAGGTTCAGTTTGTCAGTGGAAAGCCCACCATGGTGGTTCGTGGGGAGGTAATTCCTTTGCTTGACTTGGCTACACTGATTGGCCGTGAATCCAACCCGGGCCCCAAGGTTGGGGTGTTGGCTGTGAGCGGCGACAGGGCATGTATTCTGGCAGTCGATTCTTTGGTGGGTCAGGATGAGGTCATGATCAAACCCCTGGACGGGATCAAACCCAAAGGCGTTGCAGGGGCAACATTGTCTGGTGAAGGTTTGCTGGTTCTGGTGCTTGAGTTGCGCGAACTGATTGAAGGCAAGCTGTAGATTGTGACAAGAACTAAGGTGCTTTTCTGCTCTTTCTAACCAATTTGGGTAGTACCTTCCCCCGTGATAATTAGGTAATAGCGCAAGTCGCAAAGCCAATTTATACACTCGGCGCATTAAGCTGGGGGATGGGAGTAGACCTTATGAATTCACTGTATCGCTCGATTGAGAAAAGTTTTTTCTACACCCTCAGTCGGAAACTGTTTGGCAATGTTATTGGCATTGCAAGCGTTGTCGTGATTGCTTATCTGGTGCTCTACAGCTGGGCCATCGGCAAGCTGGATGCGGTACAAATGGGTGAATTCCGATTCATTCTTGGAATATCTCTGGGTGTCACTCTGCTGGCCTGCGCCGGGGCTTTCGTGTACCTGCGTCACTTGATCGTGCGGCCTGTTCACTTGCTCAGTGACCGCATGGACCAGCTGGCCAACGGCGAAGGCGATTTGTCGGTGAATTTGCCCACAGTGACCCAGGATGAGCTTCGCGATCTGGCTGAAAATTACAACGCATTCATGGTTCGCCTGCGCGATTTGATTCATGAAATTCGCAGAATGACGGCTCAGGTTTCAATGGAATCTGTTCGTGTGTCCGGTAGCCTGAAAGACGCAAGCCGCACAGCAGAAAAACAGGGAAACATCACCACTGAAATTTTCCAGGCAGCAGACATGGCGTCGCACGCGATGGAGAATGTTTCCAACAGCGCGAATTATTTGTCCACAGCCACTGGCGAACACCTTGAAACTGTCAATTCTTCTTACCGGGAATTGCTCAGCGTGGCCGATGAAATGAATCAGGCTTCCGGCAGCTTGAGCAGCTTTGGCAACACCGTTGAAAAGCTTGCGAAAACCGGCAAGGGCATTGAGCACATTGTCAAATTGATCAACGATATTTCCGATCAAACCAATCTATTGGCCTTGAACGCAGCCATTGAGGCGGCGCGAGCCGGCGAGCAGGGTCGTGGCTTTGCCGTTGTGGCGGATGAGGTGCGTGGTCTGGCTGAACGTGTGAAGTCAGCCACAGGCGAGATTCGTGGAAATATTTCATCCATGCTGAAGCTGGTGAGCGAAACTCAGGAAGAAACCCGCGAAATCAACAAAAGTATTTCCAAAGGACAACAAACTGTCAGCACCTCGTCTGCCAAGTTTTCCGGCATGGTGCACAGCTTCGAGGAAATGAGTGTTCAGATCAATGACGTGACGCAGCAAGTGCAGTCTGTCAAACAAATCAATATGGAGGTGTCTGGAAAAGCCTCGGAAATTCGCGACACTGCGCAGTCGGTCATCACTCAAACCACCGAGTCCGAGAAATCAAGTTCGGAACTTGCCGCCGCCACGGATCGAATCAAGGAACTGGTTGCACGTTTTAAAATTGGCAAGGGCGCCTACGAACAAATTATCGAGCAGGCAGTACTGGCGCGCGAGCAATGCAAGAAAATCCTGATCGAGGCGACAGACAACGGACACGACATTTTTGATGAGGCTTACAAGCCTATTGCAAATTCCAATCCTCAAAAGTACAACACACGTTACGACAGGGCTGTTGAGCGTCAGCTTCAGGGCGCTTATGACCAACTGGTGGCCAATGTTCCAGGTTCGGTTTTCTCGCTGTGTGTAGACCGCAAAGGTTATGCGCCCACCCACAACAGCAAGTATTCACGCCCCTTAACGGGCGACTTGAAAAAAGACCTGGTAGAAAGCCGTGACAAACGAATGTTCAGTGACCCCGTGGGTTTACGGGCTGCGCAAAATTTGTCACCGTGGTTGCTGCAAACCTATCGCCGCGATACTGGTGAGGTGCTCAATGATTTGTCTTTGCCCATTGAAATCAATGGACGCCACTGGGGTGGCATACGCCTGGGCTTTAGTCCCGAGCTATTGATCAAAGACTGAAGAACGACGGATAGGGGTCCGTTTTAAGCCGCGCATCGTCGCGGCTTTTTTTCTGTTTACTGAATATTGTTGACCCACTGCTTCAAGGGCACTTCGCAGTTTTGTAGCACTTCAATCAGTTTAGAGGCGCTGTTTTCAAAGCTGGCAATGCTTTTTACGCCCGATTGGCGACAGGCCACCTCCAGGTCTTCGGCCAGTTTACGGGCCGTTTCAAATCCGATTGTTGCTGCAGACCCCTTCACCGTGTGGGCCACTTCGCCCAGCCCTTGCAGGTCCTGACGTTCGCAGGCGGCTTGCAATCGCTCGATGTAGCCTTGGCATTCCTTGATGAACACCGCAATCAGCATGGTCATCAGCGCTGTGTCATTGTCCAGGCGGATCAACGCCTCGCGTGGGTCGTATTGCATGGTGTTGTGGCCTTCAATTTCAAGAAGTGTCATGTTACCCGCTCAATTCGGGGTTTTGAATTGCACCCATCCTTTTCATAATAAGAACATTCCAACACCACAGGTGCTGCTTTGGCAGAAGAAACCGATCAGGAAAAAGACTTACCCGCGTCGGAACAGAAGATCCGTAAAGCGCGAGAGGAAGGCAATCTCCCCCGATCCAGAGAACTGGGCGGGGGTGTTGTGTTGCTTGCAGGGGTTGGTTTGCTGTATTCCATGGGCGGGGAATTGGTAGGGCAAAGTGAAAAGCTGATGCGACAAGGCCTGGTGCTGGAGCGTGCGCATGCCTTTGACACCAAGTACATGGGTTTGAAATGGGTTTCAATGCTTCAGGAAAGCCTGGTTATTCTGGTGCCACTTTTTTTGGTTGTGGTGTTTGCCGCCATTTTCTCCAATGTGTTGGTGGGTGGGTTTAACTGGTCGACAAAGCCGCTGGAGCCCAAGTTTTCCAAGCTGAATCCAGTGAAGGGTTTGAAAAATATTTTCTCGGTCAACGGACTGGCCGAATTGGTCAAAGCCATACTGAAAACATTGGTGCTGGGCGGGGTTGGTTACCTGCTGTTGATGCAGGATTTGGGCGAGTTCACGCAATTGTCCGCCATGCCCCTTGAGCACGGAATGGCCGAGACGGCGCGCATCACCATCAAAGATGCCCTGATACTGGCAATCGCTTTCCTGTTGATTGTGTCGATTGATGTGCCGTATCAGTTGTGGCGCTATTACAAAGGTTTGCGCATGAACCTTGAAGAACTCAAGCGTGAATCAAAAGAATCGGATGGTGATCCGCACCTGAAAGGCAAAATCAAGAGCATGCAGCGAGAGGCAGCACGCCGGCGAATGATGGCGTCTGTTCCCAATGCAGATGTAATTGTCACCAACCCGACGCACTATTCCGTGGCTTTGAAATATGACAAGGATGGCAAAGGTGCACCGCGCGTGGTGGCCAAGGGCATTGGCCCATTGGCCCTGAAAATTCGGGAAGTGGCCAGGGAAAACAAAGTGCCCATGGTTGAAGCACCGCCGTTGGCCCGTGCCTTGTATTCCAATGTTGACCTGGAGCAGGAAATTCCCGGTGCCTTGTACACGGCAGTGGCCAAATTGCTGGCTTATGTGTATGCCTTGGCCGAGGGCAGGGCGCATTTGGTTGAAGTGCCTGGCGATGCCGACATTCCGAAGGGCATGGATCCAGGGCCGGCGGTTTGAGCACCAACCGGTACCCGCATTGGTGGCCAATCCACAATAAGGCGGTAAATCACCCTCAATTCCATCATTGAGAAAAGCTAAAGTTTCCCATAATTGAACCGTTAACCACTTGATGGGCGGGACTGTGGCTTCCTCCGCATTTTCACTAGATTTTATCAAAGCAGGCTTGAGCGGCGAAAAGGCAAAAACCTTGGGCGCCCCCATTTTCATCATCATGATTCTGGTCATGATGATTTTGCCTGTACCGCCTTTCGCACTGGATCTGTTTTTTACATTCAACATCGCGCTCAGCCTCATGGTGCTGGTCGCAAGCCTGTACACCACACGCCCGCTTGACTTCGCAGCCTTTCCCACTATTTTGCTGGTCACCACGTTATTGCGCTTGAGCTTGAACGTGGCTTCTACCCGCGTGGTATTGATGCATGGCCATGAAGGCCCCGATGCCGCTGGCAAGGTGATTGAAGCCTTTGGCCACTTCCTGGTGGGTGGCAACCTGGCCGTGGGTATCGTCGTGTTCGTGATTTTGATGTTGATCAACTTTGTAGTGATCACCAAAGGTGCAGGCCGAATTGCTGAAGTGTCCGCCCGTTTTACATTGGACGCCATGCCCGGCAAACAAATGGCCATTGATGCCGACTTGAACGCGGGCTTGATCGCGGAAGACGAAGCCCGCAAGCGCCGTGCTGAGGTGAGTCAGGAAGCCGAGTTTTTTGGTTCAATGGACGGTGCCAGCAAGTTCGTTCGTGGCGATGCCATGGCCGGTATCATGATTCTGATCATCAACATCATTGGCGGTTTCGCCGTGGGTGTGATGCAGCACGACATGACGTTCGCCGACGCGGGTACCAATTACGTGCTGTTGGCCATCGGCGACGGCTTGGTTGCCCAGGTGCCGGCACTGGTTATTTCGATCGCAGCCGGTCTGGTCGTCGCCCGTGTGGGTCAGGGTCAGGACATCGGCACCCAGTTGGCCAGTCAGCTGCTCAAGTCTCCCCAGGCTGTGGGCATTACCGCAGGCATCATGGGCTTGTTGGGCATTATCCCCGGCATGCCCAGTTTTGCCTTCCTGTTGTTGGCGGCTGGTTTTGGTTACCTGTCATATCACTTGTCGACCAAAGGCAATGTCAAAAAAGTGGTTTCAACCACGGAAGATCAAGACAAAATCAAGGCCGCCACCACCGAAGCACAGGAAGCAACCTGGGACGATCTGGTACCCATCGACACCATTGCGCTGGAAGTGGGTTACCGCCTGATCGCTTTGGTGGACAACAAGCAAGACGGCGATTTGCTGAAACGCATCAAGGCAATCCGCAAGAAGTTTGCGCAGGAAATCGGTTTCCTGCCACCCGCTGTACATTTGCGTGACAACCTGGAACTGCGCCCCTCTGTGTACCGTATTTTGCTCAAGGGCGTTTGCATGGGTGAGGGTGAAGTGTTTCCGAACCAGCACCTGGCAATCAACCCCGGCCGTGTGACCATGCAGTTGCCCGGGCCACAAACCACCGACCCCGCATTCGGCTTGCCCGCCGTGTGGATTTCCGACGATCAAAAAGAAAAAGCCAATGCAGCCGGCTACACGGTGGTTGATGCTTCCACCGTGGTCGCCACACACCTGTCGCATATTCTGCAAACCTCGGCTGCCCAGTTGCTGGGTCGCACTGAAACCCAACAGCTGCTGGACCATTGCGCAAAGTCTTCTCCCAAAGTGGTGGAGGATCTTACGCCCAAGCTGCTGGATGTGGCTGTCATCCAGAAAGTGCTTCAAAACCTGCTGGAAGAAAGTGTCCATATTCGCGACCTGCGCACCATTTTTGAAACATTGCTTGAAAATGGCGTTCGTACCAAGAACCCGCTTGAACTGACCGCCGCAGTGCGCATTTCATTGGGTCGCGCGATTGTGCAGGCACTGGCCGGAACCAATGACGATCTCAACGTGTTGGTGATGGAACCCAAGCTGGAACAAATGATTACCCATGCCCATTCTGCGGTCGGACATGACCAGGTGGGCATTGATCCCAATCTGGCAGAAACATTGGCCCGCCAAACTGCGGACGCAGCAGGTCGTCAAGAACAGCTGGGCCAAAGCCCGGTGTTGCTGGTGCCCGATGCCTTACGTTTGTCCATGGCCCGCCTGTTAAAGCGCACTTCGCCCAATCTTCGGGTGTTGTCGCACAGTGAAATTCCCGAAAACCGAACTATCCGCGTTGCGCAAGTCGTAGGAGCGAAAGCATGAAGCTGAAAAAATTCACAGCCCCCACCACTCGAGAGGCATTACAGAAGCTGCGTGCTGAGCTTGGCGAGGACGCCATTATTTTGTCGACCAAGCAAACCGCAGCAGGCACTGAAGTGCTGGCTGCCTCGTCTCAGGACCTGGACATGGTCACTGAAAAGCCAGCCGCCGCAGCGCCAGTATCGTGGACCAAAGCCGACCGCGCCCAGCAGCTTGCTATTCAGGAACCCGATCGCCAGCCCACACAGGCTGAGCGCGTTGCGCAGCAAGTGGCTGCCCAGCGCGATGTGTTGATTAATCGCGCACCGGTGGTGGAACAGGCAACGCAGCAGGTTCCTCCCGCAAACGACATGGTCAATGAACAGACCGCAGTGCTGGATGAAATCAAACAGATGCGTCAGTTGTTGAAAGACCAAATGGCCATGATGACCTGGCGCGATGCGCTGGAGAAAAATCCCCAGCGCGGCGAGTTGTGGAACCTGCTGACCCAATCGGGTTTCTCGCCCCTGTTCGCGCGCACAGTGGTTGAGAAGCTGCCATCGGACCTTTCCGAAACCCAGATGCAGGATTGGGCCATGAATGTGCTCAAGAAAAACCTCAACGTGGTGCCTGCCAACAAAGACCTTGTTGAAACTGGTGGCACGTTTGCGCTGGTGGGCCCCACTGGTGTGGGAAAAACTACCACCACAGCGAAAATGGCAGCACGTTGCGTGGTCAAGTATGGTGCGGATTCACTGGGTCTGATCACCACCGACAGCTACCGGATTGGCGCACAAGACCAACTGCGCATTTACGGCAAAATTCTGGGTGTGCAGGTGTACACCGCGCAAACCCATGCAGACCTGCAGCAGTTGCGCAACAGCATGCAACGCAAGCGTTTGATCCTGATCGACACCGTGGGCATGGGCCAGCGCGATTCACGCGTGGCCGAACAAACCAAAATACTGACCGACAGCCATGTAAAGCGCGTGCTGTTGTTGAACGCCACCAGCCAGCCAGAAACACTGGACGATGTTGTGCGTCATTACAAAAGCACAGGCCTTAGTGGTGCAATTTTGTCCAAGCTCGACGAAGCCATCAAAATAGGGGGTGTGCTCGATGTTGTCATGCGTCACAAGTTGACCCTGCAATACATAGCAACAGGCCAGCGCGTGCCCGAAGACTTGTTCCCGGCCGATCCCCGTGTGTTGGTGCACCGCGCCATGCGCTCGCGCAGCAGCCAGGCCTTTCAAGCTTCGAGCGGAGAATTGAAATGGAAAATGGCCCAAGTCTCCACGACTGGCATTTAAACTTTCATGGTTAACTGAAAAACATGGATCAAGCCAAAACACTGCGACACCTGCTGGGCCGGAAACACGCCACCATTCACCCGATACTGGGCGACATGGCCTGCGACTATGGTGCCTGTCTGGGGCGTTTTGTACTTGAACAGCAAGCCCGCCAAGACCGTGTTGCGGTGTTGTTCGACGGTTCGGTTGCAGGTTTGTTGCAGTTGCTCCCCAGTGGGTCGAGAACAGACCTGATCGAATTCTTCAATGGCAGATCGAACCTTGAAGACCAAGTGGTTCAACTGGCCCAAGGTCAGTATCTGGTCGTTGCCGGCGAAGGGCTGCAAGCACTGGTTCAAAAACCGGCCCAGGCGGCCGCATTGCTGGGCAAGCTGCACCGCATGCCGGTGAGTTGTGACCGCTATTACGCCACCTTGCCCTACGAGGCTGTTTCACTGGCTCAGGCATTTTCACCCGGCGATGAATGGTACTGGGTGGTCCAACCCACGGCCAGATCGGTTACACGTGCCTTTCAAGCCATTCGAACTTCCAAAGGGGTAGACGAAAATATTCAACACCGTGTTATTGTTGCAGGTGTTAAAGATGCAAATGAAGCTGACCATGTGTTTGCGAATTTGTCCGAGAGCACGTCGCACCTTTTGGCAAGCCCCCTGCAGTACGCAGGGCATTTGCCTGCGTTGTTGCCAGGCAAGGCGCTGAATCAGGTCAGTCGAGAGATGATTGCAGCAGGCCGGCGAATCGCGAAAGCCATTTGTTCTTTCGACGAACACGCACTGGCGTAATAACAAGACAGGAAGCAGAGCTCCATGTACACAGCCCAGGGCACCCTAGACAAATCCAGGCAGATCGACCAGTACATTCCCCTGGTGCGCAGGCTCGCCCATCACTTGATCGCCAAGTTGCCAGCCTCTGTGCAAATTGATGATTTGATCCAGGCCGGTTTGATCGGCTTGATGGACGCCATTACCCGTTTTGAAGAAGGGCAGGGTGCCCAGTTTGAAACATACGCCAGCCAACGCATTCGTGGTTCCATGCTGGATGAATTGCGGTCTGCTGACTGGATGCCGCGAGGCGTTCGCCAAGCGCAGCGAAAAATTGAAACCGCGACCATGAAGGCCGAGCAGAAGCTTGGACGTTCTGCCTCAGAACAAGAAATTGCCGATGTCCTGGGCGTGCGCCTGGACGAATATCAGGACATGTTGTTTGATTCGCGCGGCGCACAGCTCGTGTTTTACGACGACTACGCCGACGATGGCGATGGTGAAGGCTATCTGGACCGCCAGATGGATGGCGATGAAGAAGCCAATCCCCTTGAAATGCTGGGAGACCATCGATTCAGGGAAACCCTGATTCAGGCCATTGAAGACCTGCCCGAGCGTGAAAAAATGCTCATGGGCCTGTATTATGAGCAAGAGTTAAACTTCCGTGAAATTGCGGCCGTTCTTGGCGTGACAGAATCCCGAGTGTGCCAGTTGCACACCCAGGCTGTCAGTCGCCTCAAGACCAAGCTTCGCGACCACTAAAAATACAATGGCTGATCCCAACGCCCGGGGAAAACCGAAAACCTTCGAACAATCGCGGACGCGGGTCAATCGTTCGCTGATTCTGGTCATCGTCACGTCCATCGGCCCTTTGGCGCTTGCTGCGCTGTACATGTCGGGCAGCACCTCACACACATCCAGCTGGCAATTAACAGTGCTTCTCACTGTTACGCTCGGCATATTGGGTGCCTGGTTCATGGGCAACAAATTGCTGTCTGGTTTGCTCGATGTCATCAAGTCCTCTGTTCAATCTGAAAACCAGCTTCGGCGCCTCATGGAGCTGTCGGGCGACTGGTACTGGCAACAAGACTCCACCCACACCATTGTGCGCATTATTTACCGCGGGAAAGATCAAAATGGTCACGCGGATGGCGGGCGTCAACTACCTTTCGACGGCCTGGCGCGCTGGGATATTGAGGGGCTGAAGTGCATAGACCCTCGTTACAACTGGGATACTTTCAAAGACCTGCTGGACAGCCATCAACCTTTTGACCGGGTTTGTTTTGAGTATTGGCCCAAAGATTCCGAGCGGATCATTTTCGAATCCACCGGCCGACCTTTGTATGGTCTTTCCGGTGAATTCATGGGTTATATGGGCGTTTCAAGCGACCTGACCCAGAAACGGCTGAATGAGCAATTGTTGTCCCTGCAACGTTCCCTGTTGCAGGGGGTATTGTTGTCTGCACCCATTTCCGAATTGGCGGCATCGTACGCTCGCGGCTTGAAAAACTGCCTCACGGTGCGTGCCGAGGTGGTGCTTGGTTTCCGGGACAAATCGGATCAGAATCACTGGCGTGTGCGTGGCACCAACCCGGCATTGCGCATGCCTTTGGAACAGGGGCAAGCCTTCTGGAACAATGCGGAACAGTTTTGTGATCCACAGGAAGGCCATGATCAGCACGGCTTGGTATGGCTCGGGAAAATGAAGCCCGAGCATTATTTTGAAACCAATTGGGCAGCCGAACTGGGCATTACTTCGGTGTGGTTTGCACTGCGAAAGGCAGTTGAGCCCAATCAGCCGGAATACTGGATCATGGTGGCCCAGCAGGGAGTGCAGGTGGCTTGTCACGACGATGTGTTGCGTGTACTGACCGCCATCCGTTTGTTGGGGCTGTGCGTGGAACGGCGGGTTTTTGAAGACGATTTGCAAGGTTTGAATGGCACGCTTGAACAGCGCATCACCGACCGCACCGCCGAGCTGACGCGCAGCAATTCCGAGCTTGAGGCCTTCACCTACACTGTGTCGCATGACCTTCGCGCCCCTTTGCGCGCCATCGATGGTTTTTCCAGCATTTTGAAGGAAGATTTTGCCGAAACCCTCTCCGAAGATGCCCGGGGCTTGCTGGATCGAATTAGCAATAACGCCCGGCAAATGGGTGGTTTGATCGACGGTTTGCTCGATTTTTCCCGCTTGTTGCGTACCGATGTTGCCCGTGTGAAAGTGGACCAGCAACAACTGCTGGAACAAATTCTTGAGCAACTCGATGCAAAGCGGAAAAATGTGGTGGAGTTGTGCGACCTGCCACCGGTGTATGCTGATCCGGTATTGCTTAAACAGGTGTGGATGAACCTGATCGACAATGCCCTGAAATTCAGCAGCAAGACCGACCAGCCCAAAGTGCTTATTTCCTGCGAAAAGCAGGGGCGTTTTTATCGCTTCAGCGTGCAAGACAACGGTGCCGGGTTTGACATGAAGTACTCGGACAAATTATTCAATGTGTTCGAGCGCCTGCACCACAAAAAAGACTTTGACGGCACAGGGGTTGGCCTGGCCATTGTGAAACGGATTATCGGGCGCCATGGTGGCGAGATCACTGCAAAAGCTGAACTGGGCAAGGGTGCTTGCTTTGCTTTTACCTTGCCTGATCAAATCGATTCTTACGAATAAAGGATTCATCCATGGTTGATGTAGTACTGGTTGATGACAACTCCAATGACGCAGACCTGGCTTTGCGCGTTGTGCGCAAAACATCGTCAAGTTCCACCACGGTGCTGCTGGAAGACGGCGAGCGCGCAATTGAATATTTCAGGCAGTTGATGGAGGATCATCCCAAAGACAGTGCCGCTTTGAATTTGCCGAAACTGGTGTTGCTTGATTTGAAATTGCCCAAGCTTGACGGGCTTGAAGTATTGAAGTTTTTGCGTTCACACGATGTGTTTAAAACAATGCCAATCGTCGTGTTGTCGTCGTCGCGTGAAATTAGCGATGTGAAGCGTTCGTATGAACTGGGTGTGAACAGCTTTGCGGTCAAACCAGTGCAGTTTGATCAGTATCTGACCCGCATCTCTGCGCTGGTTTCCTATTGGTTAACTGTCAACGAATTACCGCGCGGGGCATAGCACCGCCGGCCAGTGCGGATTGGCTCATTCCACCCTTGGGGCCATAGGTATCACTGGCAGTGGGTTTTTGCTCAGCCACAGCCGCCGCCGTCAAAATCGAAATTCTTTCCTGCAAGCCAGCCAGTTGTTCGCTCACCAAATCACCGTTGGTATTGTTCAGGCGTTGGGCGTGGGTCAATGTAGTGCGCAGTGTGGAATAGGTTCCCAGCAGGCGTGGCTCGTGGGCTGCCAGCACATCTACCCACAGGGCAATGCCGTCGAGATTTGGCTGAAACCCTTCTGCTTTGGCCAACTGGATGTTGGCCAGGTATCGTTTTTCCAATTCCAGCATCATGGCTTCTTTGCGAAGCGCCAGGCTGTTTAATTCAGTGGTCTGAAGTTTGACAAGGCACGCCTGTTCCTCAAGCAAGATATCAACCAATGCCATGGCCATATCACATTCATAAGCCAAATTGCGATAGAGGTTTTTTGCTGCGTCAGCGTGCGACATAATCAGTTTCCTCAGTTAAAGCCCCAAGGTACCTGGCGACAATTATTTCTGGCCAAGCAACTCGCGAGCACTTTCAATCACCTTGGCTGCAACAGCCTCGGCATTGACCTTAAATTCACCATTGCTGATGGCCTCTTTGATTTCTGCCACTTTCTCAGCATTGAACGGAGCGCCAGCGGCGCCTAACGCACTGGATTGCCCTGAGAGCGTAGTAACTGCACCCTCAGCGCTTGATTTTTCTGTAGCACCAGTTGAAGCTGATTTGCCACTGCCTTGCGGCTTGGTCGGCTTGTCAATTGGGTTGCTTCCTGAATTTATTCTGTTGATACTCATATTTTTCTCCGCGTTGGGCAGAGCCTAAGTGGGTTTCGTATGTTTTGTTAACGGCTCGAATTTATCCAACTTTAACGAATTATCAAAAGAATTCCTACTTTTTGGTTATCCCCATTACAAACTAACCTCTACCAGCAATGCGTCTCGCGCAATACCATGCAGAATTTTGCCCTGCGCTGTCTTTATTTTTACCACCTCACCCAGCTCGGCCTCGCCCATGGCGATTGCGGTTCCACCAATTGCAAAACCTGGCCCCTTCATCATCACCTTCACGGTGTCGCCGTTTTTTACCATGGCCTGACCGCGCAGGTAATCCTGTTTTAACAGCATGCCGGGCCACAATTGCCTTGCGGCAGTTTTATTGCCCAAGTGTGCAAGGTCAGTCACCCAGCCGTGTTTTAGTTCTGTCAGGTTCATCGTCCGGAATTCAACATCGTTCACGCCGACTGCTTGCCCGGATTGAACCGTGCCCTTCACCACCAGCACAGGCGCCCACACTTTTATATCCACACCGAGAAAGAACGGCGGTGTGTCCGAACCCACGCACTGCACCTGGACAAAGGTTCGACCCCACATTTTGTTGTTGGCGCTGTTGGCAAACAGTGCGGCAGGGCATTGTGCAGTGCCGATCCGTTCATCCGCTTTTACAAAGTTCACTTGTACGCTGGCACCCACCGGCAATAACGCGGGGTCCACCAGTTCATGCAGCTGTTTTTCATTGACCCACCGCGATCCATCGGCATGCACGCTTGCCGCCGCAATACCCAAGGCGCAAATCAACAAGCCAGCAATGGTCTTGCCGGAAGAGCGGATTAACTCTGTTTGAAAAGAAGTGTGAGATTTCATTCAAGTTTTTGCAGCTGCAGCCGTAAATAGGTCTGTAAGAAACAATTTCTGCCTCGATGACAACATCCTAGGCGGAGGCTGGCCGCACCCTAAGCTGAAAAAGAGCCGCCTTTCCCCCCTTTCTCTCCACTTTGATTTGACAGCGTCAGTTCAATAATCCATTCATCCGTTCGTGTATGAAGGATTCAAACGATGTTGGACAAACTTACCGATTCAATGCAATTCTCTGCCGAGGCCCTGAAACTCAGAGCGCATCGTCAGGAGGTATTGACCTCCAACATTTCCAACGTAGACACCCCCAATTACAAAGCCGTTGATTTCGATTTCAAAAGCGCCTTGAAAGCGGCCACTGGCGAAAAAGGTCAGATGAGCGCCCCCGCAAACCCAGGCTTGGGCAACGGCGCAGGCGCCTTGGCTGTTACACACCAGGGCCACATTACCGGCAAAGGCAACGCAGGCATGACCACCGCAGAGATGTTGCAGTTTCGCCGCGGAAACAACGCAGCCATTGATGGCAACTCGGTGGACATTGAGCGCGAGCGTGCCGCATTTGCAGAAAACACCGTGAAGTACGAAGCCGCATTGCGTGCCATCAATGGTCGAATTTCGACATTGAAGCAGGCCATGGGTTCTGGCAACCAATAAGGGTTAAGGGAACAATATGTCGCTATTTAATTCCTTCAAGTTAGCCGGTGGTGCCATGCAGGCACAAACCACCCGCCTGAATACAGTGGCCAGCAACCTGGCCAACGTGGACACCGCTGCCGCAAACCCAAACGAGGTGTATCAGGCCCGCAAAGTGGTATTTGAAGCAGTGCTTCAGAAAGCCGCACCGGGCAAGGCTGCTTTGGCTGAGAACGTGCAGGTCAAAGACATTGTTGAAGACAAAACCGAAGCGAAAAAAATGTTCGACCCCAAGCACCCCATGGCCGATGCGGACGGTTACGTCTACATGCCCAACGTAAACGCAGTGGAAGAAATGGTGGACATGTTGGCCGCTTCCCGCAGTTACCAAACCAATGCCGAAGTAATGAACACCGCCAAACAGCTGATGCTGAAAACCCTGAACATGGGCAACCAGTAAGGAGAAATGAAGAATGACAATTGATGTAACTTCCGCACTGGGCAACAACAGCGGCGCCACGTCAGCGAAGAAAAAAACAGACGAGAACAGCCCCGAAGCAATTCAGGAAAGGTTCATGTCATTGTTGGTGGCACAGCTGAAAAACCAGGATCCACTGGCCCCGATGGACAACGCCCAGGTGACCAGCCAGATGGCGCAGTTGAACACGGTGACCGGTATCAACAAACTGAATTCCACCATGGAAGGTGTGGCTGCTTCAATCAATGGCAACCAGACTGCGCAAGCCACCAGCATGCTGGGGCGCGCCGTGCTGACCGAAGGCAATGACCTGGCTTTGGTTGAAGGCCAGGCCGTGGGTTCCCTGCAACTGGACCAAAGCGTCGACATTCTTCGCGTGAATGTGCTTGATGCCGGTGCCAACGTGGTGCGCACAATCGATGTGGGGCCGCAGGCCAAAGGCACACACGAATTCACATGGGACGGCAAAAGTGACGACGGCAGCACCTTGCCTGCGGGCAACTACAAGTTTGAAATTGAAGCCAAGGCCGCAGGCAAAGACGCCAGCGCGACACCGCTGACCCTTTCAGTGGTTCAGGGTATTCGCAACGCAGGCGCCGAAGGCACCAAACTTTTAACCAGCAATGGTGGCGAAGTAAGTTTCGCTGACATCAAGCAGGTTTTCTAAATAAAAGATTTTTCAAGGAGTCAAACATGGCTTTTTCAGCAGGTGGAAGTTTTCAGCAGGGTTTGAGCGGTTTGAATGCAGCTCAACGTGGTTTGGAAGTGATTGCCAACAACGTGTCCAATGCCAGCGTGATCGGTTTCAAGGGTTCTGAAGCTGAATTCTCGGATGTATTCGCGCGCGCTTTCAACGGCGCACGTTCTACCAACGGCATTGGCTTGGGTACCAGCCTGGCAGCGGTTACGCAAAACTTCAAACAGGGCAACATCAACGTAACCGGCAACCCCTTGGACCTGGCCATCAGCGGCACAGGTTTCTTCAAAGTGCAAGCCGACAACGGCGACAACATTTACACCCGCAACGGCCAATTTACCTTGAACAACGCTGGCGTAATTGTCAATTCACGCGGCGACAAGTTGCAAGCCTTTCCGGTGGATGCGGCCACGGGCCGTCCGTCTGATGTAGCCCAGGACATCACCGTGCCCCGCGGCAGCATTCCGCCAGCAGCCACGCGCGCAGGCAGCCTTGAATTGAACCTGGACGCCCGCGCCACAGCCATTGATCCTGCCTTGGTGTTTGACCCCGCCAACTTGAACACCTTCAACAATTCCACATCGATGACGGTGTACGACGAATTGGGCGGTGCACACATTATGGCCGTGTACATGCGCAAGGAAGCGTCCAATGACTGGTCGGTGTTCGCAACAGTAGACGGCACACAGGTTGATATCGGTACAGCACCCGTGGCTACAACCACAGCGCCCGCGCAGTCCACCTCGGCCTCGCTTCAATACGGTGTTGATGGTTTGCTTGTGACCCCGAATGACGGAAACCTGACCGTGGACATGTCGCGTTTCGTAACTGCCAGCGGCGTGCCTTTCTCATCCACTGGTGTGGCACCCAACCAGTTCACTTTCGACATGACAGACACCACCCAGTACGGCAGTTCTTTTGTGGTGCAGAACCTGGGTCAGGACGGTTATGCATCTGCACCTTTTGCCGGTTTCGATGTGGGCGCCGACGGCATATTGACCATCAGCTACGCCAACGGCAAGCTGGTGAATCACGCGCAAATTGGCTTGTACCGATTCCCGAATCCGGAAGGTTTGCAGCCTGTGGGTTCAAACGGTTGGCTTGCTACCAATTCATCTGGCCCCGAACTGGTGTCGCTCAGTGAAGACACCGCCTTCGGCCTTATCCAATCGGGTGCACTGGAAGAATCGAACATTGATTTGACGGCTGAGCTGGTCGCCATGATTTCCGCCCAGCGCGTGTATCAGGCCAACTCACAGACCATCAAAACCCAGGATTCAATATTCCAGACCATCACCAACCTTCGTTAATGTGAACTGACATGGACAAACTGATTTTCCTGGCTGCCCAAGCCGCCAAAGGCACAATGTCTCGCCAAGAGAACATTGCCAACAACCTGGCCAACGTGAACACGCCCGGGTTTCGGCAACAGCTCATGGCGTTTCAAAGCGCGCCGGTAACAGGCGAGGGCAGTGGTTCCAGAAGCTTCGCTGTAGAAACCAGCGTTGGCTTCGACACCACACCAGGGCAAATTCAGTCCACGGGCCGGGAAATGGACGTGGCCATTCAAGGCGAGGGCTGGTTTGCAGTCAACGATGCCAAAGGCAATGAAGCCTACACCCGCAACGGTTCTTTTCAGCTGGATGGCACCGGCAACCTGGTAACACAGGAAGGTTATTCAGTGATTGGTACGAATGGCCCGATCAATGTGCCGCCAGATCACCGTTTGTCCTTTGAAGGCGATGGCTCGGTGTCTGCGATTCCATTGGGTGGCGACACCAATGTGGTTCAACTGGGCCGCTTGAAGCTGGTGAATATACCGCAAGGCGAAATTAACCGTGGCGACGATGGTTTATTCCGCGCTGCCAATGGCGACCCCGCTGAAGCTGACTTGAATGTGCGCGTGGCTGGTGGTTTTATTGAATCCAGTAACGTGAATGCCGTGGACATGATGGTGCAGATGATTACCGCTGCCCGCCAGTATGAAACCCAAATGAAAATGATCAGCACGGCCAAAGAAAACGGCCAGGCTGCCAACAGCCTGTTTGGCATGAATTAAGGAGAAACCCGCCATGATGCGTTCTTTGTGGATTGCAAAAACAGGTCTGGATGCACAGCAAACCCAGCTTGATGTCATTTCCAACAACCTGGCCAACACTGCCACCAACGGCTTTAAACGCTCGCGTGCGGTGTTTGAGGATTTGCTGTATCAAACCCTTCGCCAGCCCGGTGCGCAAACCACCGAACAAACCCAGGTTCCTTCCGGCCTGCAGATTGGTACCGGTGTAAAGCCGGTTTCAACCGTGCGCAATTTTTCGCAGGGCAATTTGCAGCAAACCGGCAACACGCTGGACGTTGCCATCAACGGGCAGGGTTTCTTTCAGGTACAAATGCCCGATGGCACCACCAGCTATACCCGCGATGGCAGCATTCAGATTGACGCCAACGGCACACTGGTCACATCGAACGGTTATCCCGTGCTCGGGCCCGTCACCATTCCGCAAGGTGTGCAAGACATTTCAATTTCTCAAGACGGTGTTGTGTCGGCCGTGGTGCAGGGCCAGGTTCAGCCCCAAGAGCTGGGTCAAATCCAGTTGGCCAGCTTTGTGAACCCGGCTGGCTTGTTCAGCATGGGGCAAAACCTGTATCAGGAAACTGCTGCGTCAGGCGCACCCACACAGGCGGTGGCGGGCACCAATGGTGTTGGCTTCGTTTCCCAGGGATTTGTGGAAACTTCGAACGTGAACGTGGTGGAAGAACTGGTGGGTTTGATTCAGGCCCAGCGCGCCTACGAAATCAACTCCAAGGCAATCACGACATCAGACCAGATGTTACAGCGCTTATCCCAGCTTTGATTTGTAAAACATTGGGCACACTGGGTGTGTTCTGGTGGAGTGTATTGCATGAAAAAATTAGCTCTCAATGGTTTAACGGCAGTGTTCACGATAACTTTAGGCGCATGTTCAACTTTCGCCCCCCAAGTGGACATGCCTGAAAAAACAACCGTACAGCAGCCTGTTCCGCAACCAGCCCAATTGGCCATGGCAGCGCCTACCGGCAGCCTGTACAGCCCTGCAAGCTATCGCCCCTTGTTTGAAGATCAGCGCGCCCGTTTTTTGGGTGATACGCTGACCATTCAAATTCTTGAACAGATCAATGCAGCGCAAACAAACTCCATGAATGCCTCCCGCAGCGACTCAGCCAGCATTGACGTGCCGCTGATTCAGGGCTTTTTCGGCAGTCGCGACTTGAAAGCAATTAGTGGCAGCGCGAGTAGCGAAAAAGATTTCTCCGGCCAAGGCTCAAGCAAAGCCGCCAACACCCTGACAGGCACCATTACTGTGTCCGTGGCGGGCGTGTTGCCCAACGGCAATTTACAAGTGGTGGGTGAAAAGCAGATAGGCACCAACCGCGACGTGGAATACCTGAAGTTCAGCGGGGTTGTGAACCCCATTACGATTTTGCCCGGCAACATAGTACCCAGCACCAAAGTGGCCGACGCACGTATTGAATACCGTGGAAAAGGTGCACTGGATTCCGCAACTGCCATGGGCTGGTTGAGCCGCTTTTTCCTGACCGTACTGCCATTTTAAAGAGCGTATCCAATGTTGAAAAACTTGTTGCCAGACCTGATAAACCGACTGCTCAAAACAGTAGTCCTGACTTTGGTGGTGGTCGGTATTTCCGCGATTGCTTCCCCTGCTGACGCACAAACCCGAATTCGCGATCTGGTTACGGTTTCTGGCGTGCGCTCCAACCCCGTGTACGGCTACGGCATTGTGATTGGTCTGGACGGCACCGGCGATCAAACCACGCAAACCCCGTTTACCAGTCAAAGCATTGTGTCGATGTTGCAGCAATCGGGCATTACCTTGCCACCCGGTGCAAACCTGCAGTTGAAAAACGTGGCCTCGGTCATGGTGACAGCCAACCTGCCAGCGTTTGCGCAACCTGGTCAAGCCATTGACGTTACCGTGTCGTCAATTGGCAATGCCAAAAGCCTGCGCGGCGGCATGTTGCTAATGACCCCGTTAAAGGGTGCAGACGGCCAAGTGTATGCCTTGGCCCAAGGCCAGTTGATTGTGGGTGGTGCTGGTGCCTCTGCCGGTGGATCCAAAACCGTGATCAATCACCTGTCAGCAGGCCGCATTCCGGCTGGTGCCTTGGTTGAACGCGAAGTGGCCTCACCATTCCTGCTGGGCGAAACCTTGCAGCTTGAACTGACCACCACCGACTTTTCCAATGCCATTCGCGTGGCCGAAGCGATCAACAACAACCTGGGTCCGAATGTGGCGCAAGCACTGGACGGCCGCACCATCAAGGTCCGCGCACCCTCCAATCCGAATGATCGTGTGGCGTTTTTGTCACGGGTTCAGGAGTTGAGCATCAACAAATCCATTGGCAGCGCCAAGGTGATTGTGAACGCGCGCACCGGTTCCGTCGTCATGAATCAGGCCGTAAGGCTGGAAAGCTGCGCCGTGGCACATGGCAACCTGACCGTGAAAATTACTTCCACCCCCGTCATTTCTCAGCCTGCACCCTTTGGTCAGGGTGAAACCGTGGTGACCGAGCAAGCCGACATACAAATTTCCGAGGCCGGTGGTGAGCTGATCGAAATCAAGGGTGCTGCGCAGTTATCCGATGTGGTCAAAGCCTTGAATGCATTGGGCGCAACCCCCAGTGACTTGATTTCAATATTGCAGGCCATGCAAACCGCAGGCAGCCTGAAAGCTGAACTAGAGGTGATTTGATGACGCCATTGTCCAACAAGCCAGCAGACATGCAACAAATGTTGTCCATGGATTCCCGCAGTCTTGAAGGGCTAAAGCGGGGGGCAAGGGCTGAACGGGGCAGTGAAGAATTCAATGCGGCGGTGGACAAAGTGGCCGTGCAGTTCGAATCCATTTTTTTGCAGATGGCCTTGAAAAGCATGCGTGATGCCACCCCGGAAGGCGGTTTGTTCACCGACTCCAGTACCAAAACATACCAAGGCATGTACGACCAGGAACTGGTTCAAAAGTTGTCGGGCAAAGGTCTGGGGTTGGCCAGCGAGATTGCGAGACAACTGAAAGCTGGCGCGGGCGTAGGCGGAGAAGACTTTCCCTCAACTTTCCCGAAAACCGACCGTTAAGTCGTTCAAGACACCAAAGGATCCTGAATTATGTCGAACTCGGTCTACGGAATTGCGCTCAGCGGCCTTAATGCGGCCAGGTCTGGGCTATCCACCACATCGCACAACATTGCGAACAGCAACACCGTTGGCTTTAACCGGCAGCAGGTGATTCAACAGTCGCGCCCGTCCACGGGCAGTGACATTGGCTACATTGGCCAAGGCGTGGATATTGCATCAGTTCAGCGTGTGTATTCTGATTTTATTAATGCACAGGAACAAAAGGCCACCTCCGATGCCGCCTTTTTCAGTGCCAAGGCACAGCAGATCGCGCGTGTAGACGCCATGGTTGCAGACGACGCTTCGGGATTGTCCAGCGCACTCAGCATTTTCTTTGGTGCGGCGCAAACGCTGTCGACCAACCCGGCTGACCTGGCCGCCCGTCAAAACTATTTGTCGGCTGCCGACACACTTTCCACCCGGTTTAACGGTTTGAACACGGTGATGGACGAATTGCGCACCGCCACGAATTTGAAGGTGCGCGACACGGTAGAGCAGTTGAACAACGCGACTTCGCAAATTGCAGCACTGAACAACCAGATCGTGACTGCGTTGAACCAGACATCGAACGGCGGCCCGCCCAATGATTTGCTGGATCGTCGCGACCAGTTGATCCTGCAATTGTCAGAGCAGGTACAAGTTACCCGCGTGGACGTGGCAGATGGCTCAAGCAATCTGTTTTTGGCCAACGGGCAGTCTCTGGTCGTGGGCACCACACAATTCAAGGTTCAAACACAGGTTGATCCCCAAGACCCACAAAATTTGCTGGTTGGAATGACGACCAAAGTAAACGGTCAGGATCGCCTTCTTGCGTTTGATTCCAAAAGTTTGGGCAATGGTGCACTGTCTGGTTTCCTGAGCTTTCGTGAAAATGAACTGACCGAATACCAGAACACCATCAGTTTGCTGGCCGCGCGAATTGGCCAGGCAGTCAATGACATTCAAACCACAGGCGTGGACCTGGACAACAATCCGGGCAACGCACTGTTCAGTTTTGGCAGCAGTGGAAATTTTGTGGACGACATTTCCCGCGTTGTACCCAATATCAACAACAGCACAGCCAACCCCACGCAAATCACCATGCGTGGTCTTGATTTGTCCAAGCTTGGCGCCGCTGAATACGAAGTACAAATTGTGGGCAGCCAACCCCGTTATCGTGAAATGGGTACGGATGGTCCATTTGTTCCCGCTTCATTGGTGACAGACCCAGGCGGTGATTACTACGAAATTCGAGACCCCTCAGGTGCACCGTTGTTAAGCTTTCAGCTTGACAATGCCGCACCGCAGGAGGGTGATCGCTTTACCCTGATGCCAGTGCGTGAAGCCGCCTTGAACATGCGCACTGCAATTGATCGGCCGTCTGAAGTGGCAGCGTCTTCTGCCACCAACCCAAGCATTGGCAACAACGAAAATATTCTGAAGGTAGCGGCGCTGCAAACTGCGCGCACTTTGTCTCAGTCCAATAATTCAGCGGGCGTTTCCATTTCGGATGGATTCAATCAATTGGTCAGCCGGGTGGGCAACAAAACCCGTGAATTCAATCTGGCTGCTGAATCGCGCGAAACTGTGTTGAATCAGATTGCCGATTCACGCGATGCATTGCAAGGCGTGAACATGGACGAAGAGGCCGCCAACCTGATCAAGTTTCAGCAGGCTTACCAGGCCTCCGGGCGGGTCATTTCACTGTCCAAAGAATTGTTTGACCAAATCCTCAGCATGTTCTGATCAGGTTTCAAGGAAAAATTATGGCAATCGGCAGAATCAGCACCAACCAGTATTTCAAGCTTAGCACCGACCGCATGAGCAAGCAGCAAACCGAACTGGTAAAAATCCAGGGGCAGTTGGCGACCGGCCAGCGGGTGCTGAAGCCTTCGGACGACCCCCTGGCCATGTCAGTGGCTTTGGGTGCCAAAGCGGGTGTGAAAACCATTGACAGCTATCAAAGCAATATCACCTATGTGAACAACCAGCTGGGTCAAATGGATGTGGCCTTGCAATCGGCTTCCGACATCATGGTGTCCATCAAGGAAGCATTTCTTCAGGCAGGCAATGCCACATTGAGCCCCGCCGACCGGGAAATTATTGCGCAAGACCTCGAAGGCCGAATGGAAGAATTGCGTGGCATTGCCAACCGCACAGATGCCAATGGCTATTACATGTTCTCCGGAACATTCCAGGATCGTGAGCCTTTCCAGGCACCCGGCCCGGGCGTAACCGGCACATTTCTGGAAACCACCACTGCTGCCGCTGCCGAGGCCGTAATTGGTAGGGAAATTCAAGTGGCCAGCGGTCGTTTTGTGAACCTGAACATCACCGGTCAAAACGCATTTGTAGACCCCAATACCAACGAGGATGCATTCGCCATTTTGCGCGATGCGGTGGCCTTGTTGCGAAACCCTGCATACCCCAACGGGCAAGAGGGTGCCACACCACAAGACACATATCTGAAAGCATTCAACGACAAAGGCGCGCAGCTGGACGATGTTTTTGACCAGGTGCAAATTTCGCGAACCAAAGCGGGTGTGCGCTTGCGTGAAGTAGAAACACTGCAGCAAATCAACCAGGCTGCCCAGTTGGAGCTGGAACGCGTTGCTGGCGAGGCAGTGGGGCTCGACTATGCCAAGGCCATCAGCGAGCTGTCACAGGGCCAATTGCAGCTTCAGGCAGCGCAGCAAAGTTTTGCCAGTGTTTCCCAACTGACCTTGTTCAACTTCATTGGCTAAGTTGTTCGTCGCCACCTCGTCGTGGGTTGCTTGCTTCCGCACTGAAAACCGCTTGATCCCTTTTTGAATTTATTCTTGCTCATCGAATTGGTGAGCAAGCTTAGATCAACCCGTTTTCCAACGCATACCGGGTCAGTTCGCCATTGGTTTTCATGCGCATTTTCTCAAGAATGCGTGCCCGGTAAACGCTCACGGTCTTCGGGCTTAACGACAACTCATCGGCAATCTCGCTCAGTTTCTTGCCAGAAGCAATCATGCGAATGGTTTGAAACTCACGGTCACTGAGCGAAGCGTGCAAGGGTTTTTCAGAGTCTTCAGTCAAATGACTCGCCAGCGATTCAGCCAGTTCAGGCGTAATGTACTTGCGGCCCGCCGCAATGACCTGAATGGCATCCACCAACTTTTCCGGGGCCGTGTTTTTTGTCAGGTAACCCGATGCACCAGCCTTCAGGCAGCGCACGGCATATTGGTCTTCCGGGTGCATGGACAGCATCAGGATTTTCAGCGCAGGGTATTTGTCTTTCAGGATTTTGACGATATCCACACCATTCTTGCCCGGCATGGAAATGTCCAGAATGGCCAGGTCAACGCTGTGCGTGCCCATTGCCTTCATGATTTCGGAATAATCCCCGGCCTGAGCCACCACCTGCACAAAATTTGTATCTTCAAGCAACTGCTTCAGGCTGCCCCGAAGCAGTGCATGGTCATCTGCCAACAACACCTTAATCATTTTCCGCCCCACCTGTGTGATTGCTTATTGGTATTGAAACCATGACCGTTGTACCCAATCCCAGCGATCCGCTTACATCTACCCAGCCTTCAAAGGCTGCAACCCGTTCTTGCATGCCACGCAGGCCAAATGATGTTTCTTTTAATTTGTCTGTATTCTCAATGCCGCGACCATTGTCACGAATCTCTAACGATAATTCATTTTCTGACACAAACAACTCCACATCAACCCTAGTTGCTTGGGCGTGCTTCACAATATTGGTCAATGCCTCCTGCAGAATTCGGAACAATGCCGTATTTTTCTCGGCATCCAGATCCAGTTCATCTACATTGCACTGGAATGTACCCTGTATTTGCGTGCGCTTCTGGAAATCGTTCATCTGCCATTCCAGCGCGGGAATCACGCCGTAGTCCAGTATGCCGGGGCGCAGATCTTTTGCAATCTTTTGGCTGCTGGCCAGCAGGTGTTCGATCAATTCCAGCATGTCATCCAGTTTTTCTTGCACGGCAGGGTCGGGAGACAATGTTTTGTTCAGCCATGCAACATCGGCTTTCAGCTTGGTCAGCGATCCGCCCATGTCATCATGTATTTCCCGTGCAATCGCGCCACGTTCCTGTTCCCGTCTTTTCTCAAATTCGGTCGTGACCAAGCGGAGTTCGGTTTTTGCGTTGACCAACCTCTCCTCAGCTTCCTTGCGGTCGGAAATATCCAGCAACACCCCATCCCACACAAACAGGTTTCCACGTGGTTTGCCAACCGCATTCATCAACACCCACCGGTCAAGCCGCTTGCCATAGTTTTTCAGGCGGCCCTCCCAGGTCACGGCCACGCCGGGGCGCGGCGGTTCCATCAACATCTCAAACAGTGCTGCTGCATCTGTGGGTTCAAACTGCTCGAAGAAATAGTGGGGGTTCTCAAGAAATAGTCGTGGTGGCACCCCAAACAGGCGCACCACGCCTTCGCTGACAAAAGGCACTGTAGGGCGGGGTATGGATGGTCCAGACTGCATCTGGAAAATAATGCCAGGAATGTTTTCGGCAATTGCAGCAAACCGGCGTTCGGATTCCCGTTGCGCCTGCTCGGCGGTGGCCAGGCTGTGTCGCTCATTCGCGGCTCGAAGCGATCGTTCAATGGCAGGCACCAGGCGCGCCATTTTGTCTTTCATCAAATAGTCGTCAGCCCCGGCCCGCATGGCTTCAACAGCAACATGTTCGCCGATGCTGCCCGATACAATAATGAAGGGAATGTCCAGGCCTGAATCGCGAACCACTTTCAAGGCTTCTTCGGATCCGAAGCCTGGCAGGTTGTGGTCAGAAATAACCACCTGCCACTCCTCGTGCTCCAGGCAGCGGCGAAGCTCATCAATTCTGTCCACACGGGTTGCCGTGTATTTCAGTCCGCCCTGTTTCAGGCGGTAACACATCAACTCAAAGTCCGAATCATTGTCCTCGACAACCAGTATTTTCAATCCGCCGTCTGAAAAATTACTGATGTCCAACAATGATGGGGGCAAACCTCTGGATTCACTCATGGTCTGTATGCCTATTATTTGGCTTTCTTGTTTTACGCAGGATCAAAGCGAGAGATAACGCCATTTCAAGGTTTTAATCCTTGCATTCTTCTAATCATATTATCGGAACATAACAGGGTATAGAACTCATTCGCGTCGGGCCACCCACCTAATTGCGTGAACCCCCTAGCGACAAAGGCCCCAGATGAATCGTCCCCCCGCAAAATTGGAATTTTCCAGAACCCGATACGGCACCGATGCTGTTGCAGAAGCGAAGCAGGCCGCTGCAGCCGTGAACCTTAGTTTGCAAAGCGATGACAATGCCGAGCGTGAATTTGAATTCAACGACAAAGATTTTTCCCGCGTCCGGGCATTGATACTGAAAATTGCCGGTATTTCGCTGGCACCCAGCAAGCAAAGCATGGTTTACAGCCGGTTGGCGCGGCGCTTGCGTGCCTGCAAACACAACCGTTTTTCCTCTTATCTGGATGCGCTGGAACACAATTCCAGCAATCCGGAATGGGAGCATTTCACCAATTCACTGACCACCAATTTGACCTCGTTTTACCGGGAAGCACACCATTTTGAAATTCTGAAAAAACAACTGCAATCCATGTCCCGCAATTCCCGAATCGAATTGTGGTGCAGTGCTGCCTCCACCGGTGAAGAGCCATACACCATGGCCATCACGGCCATGGAGGCATTCAACAGCATGAATCCCCCCGTGCGAATTCTGGCAACCGACATTGACACCAAAGTGCTGGAACATGCCAGGAAGGGCGTCTATCGGATGGATCAGGTCGAGAAAATTCCGGAAGACATTCTGCGCAAATACTTCATCAAGGGCAAGGGCGAAAGCGACGGCCTGATTTGCGTGCGCCCCGAGGTGCAAGCATTGGTGACTTTTAAAAAGCTCAATCTGATGGAAAGTGCCTGGTCCCTGCGACCGGGCTTTGATGCCATCTTTTGCAGAAATGTCATGATCTATTTTGAGAAAGACGTACAGCTTCAAATTCTCAAGCGATTCGCACCCCTGCTAAACACGAATGGTTTGTTGTATGCGGGGCATTCGGAGAATTTCGCCATGGCCCGGGATTACTTCTCCCTTCGTGGCAAAACCGTTTATACAGTAAACGCTGACAAAGCGGCGAAAACGGGCGCAGATGGTGAAGGCCTGGTGCGCAAGTTTTCTGCATGAACACAGGGCTTGGACTCCCCAATGCCGTAACCCCCACCTTGCCAGGCTCGCGAAATGGAAAAAATCAAAGTATTGGTAGTTGATGATTCAGCCTTGATACGCAGCGTGATGAGCAAGATCATCAATTCACAGCGCGACATGGAGACCGTGGCCACAGCTCCCGATCCCTTCGTCGCCCGGGATCAAATCAGGAAATTTAGTCCAGATGTGATTACACTGGACATTGAGATGCCCAAAATGAATGGCATTGAATTTCTGGAAAAAATCATGCGTCTGCGTCCAACACCGGTGGTGATGGTGTCGACGATGACCCAGCAGGGAACGGATGTCACCTTCCGAGCCCTTGAACTAGGAGCTGTTGATTTCGTGACCAAACCCAAACTAGACATCAGCCAGGGCATGATCGATTACGCCAATGAAATTACCGACAAAATTCGTGCGGCCTACGCTGCCCGTTTTCGTTTGACTCGCCTTCCACCCAAACCTGCTGCGCAGCAAGCATCGGTGGCTTCCGAGAAAGTGCGCAAGCCCATGCCCACCCACAGCGCATTGGGTAACCGCTATGCCGCCACAGAAAAACTGGTGCTTATCGGTTCATCCACCGGGGGTACCGAGGCCATTCGGCTCATTCTCGAACAAATGCCTCTCGACAGCCCCGCCATCCTGATTACCCAGCACATGCCTGCCGGTTTCACCAAAAGTTTTGCCGAACGCCTGAACCAAGTGTGCAAGATCACCGTGAAAGAGGCCTTGCACGGAGAACCTGTTCTGCCGGGGCATGCTTACATTGCACCCGGTGACAGGCACCTGTTGCTTGGGCGAAACGGTGCCAATTACATTTGCCAGTTGTCCGATTCAGAGCCTGTGAACAGACATCGCCCGTCCGTGGAGGTGCTGTTCAGGTCTGGTCAGGAAATTTCGCCGCGTAACATTGTTGGCGTGATGCTGACGGGTATGGGCAAAGATGGCGCACAAGCCATGGCCGACATGAAAAAGGCCGGCAGCTACAATATTTGTCAGGACGAAGCCAGTTCCGTGGTGTTTGGCATGCCGCGAGAGGCCATTGCACTGGGTGCCGCCGACGAAGTGGTTGCTTTGGACCAGATCGCCAAACGTTTGCTGGATCACCTGTCGAAAATCGCCGGGCGTTCAGCTGTTCGGGTTTGACGTGCTCACAGTTGGTGTATCAAGCCAGTCCAGCAAGGTTTCAAGATCCATTGGGCGGGAAAACCAATAACCCTGCAGCCTGTCGCAGCCCATCTGGATCAGGCTTTCCCGCTGTTCCGCAGTTTCTATGCCTTCCGCATGAACAATCAAACCCAGGGCATGGGCCAGGTCAATGACGGCTTTTACAATCATGTGGCTGTTCTGGTCTTCCAGCAAATCCATCACAAAGCTTTTGTCGATTTTGAGAATATCGACAGGCAGTTGGCGAAGGTAATTCAGCGAGGCATAGCCCGTGCCAAAATCATCCATCGCAATCTGCGAACCCTCTGCCTTCAATTTTTTCAGGGCTTCCACCGTGCGTGCCATGTCGTCAATCGCGGCCGATTCCGTTACTTCGAACTCTATCCACTTCGGGTCAAGCCCCGCATTGCGAACAGCACTTCTCGCCTTGCCCGGAAAGTCCGGGTTCAGCAGTTGGCCTGCCGAACAGTTCACGGCGCACCACAACATATGCCCTTGTTTGTGAAGTTCAAGAACTTTTTTGCTTGCAGATTCAATCACCCAATCGCCCAGTGCATCGATCAATCCAGAATCCTCGGCCACACCAATAAATTCGCTGGGCATGATGCGACCAAGCTCGGGGTGTGTCCACCTCACCAACGCTTCAACACCACAAATACGGCCTGTTTTCAGATCTTCCACAGGTTGAAAGTCCAGTACCAGTTCATTGCTTTCAATACCCTTGGCCAAACCCAATTCAATGGTTTTACGCCTTTTGGCCAAATCATGAATTTCCGGATCCAGCGCATTGAGCAATTCAAGGCCCAGAGATTCGATCACATGCGCCACCGACTGGGCATGGGTCACCAATTCTGCTGCGTGCTGGCCATGTACGCCGGGGCGTGCCAAGCCCATGCGCATCGTGGGTCGAACAGCAATGTTTTCAACCATGAACACCCGGTTCAGTTCAGCTTCAAGGCCGCACAGCGTATTTGCAACGCGCTCTGTTTCGTCGCTCCAATTCAGCTTGTTGGTCACCACCACCAGCACATTGTCGGACCATCTGCACAGAATGTCCTGCTTGAATGTATCCCGCACACGCTCCACAATTTTCTCCAGCATGTTGCGGCGAATACGTGGGTCTACTTCGGGGCGACGTGCCTGGTTTCTGGACACATTTACGCTGAGCAGGCACAGGTCGCTGTTCTCGCCTGAAGTGGTGCGAAGCCCGGACAAGGTCTTGACCAAGCCCTGGCGATTCAAAAAACCTGTGGCCGCGTCGAAATACACCGCACGGCGGTGTGCTTGCTCAAGCAGATGTTTTTCACGGCGCAGACGGTGGGTGTGAATTTCCCGGCGCACCACCGGGATAAGGCGTTCCGGGCGGGATTTTTCAACATAGTCGCGAACACCTTCGTGCATGGCTTGCACACCCAGTGCGTCAGAAGCCAGGCCGGACAACAAAATTGTTGGCGTATCGGGGCGCATTTCTTCAACCATGTCGATGGTTTTGTCGTGTGTCAAATGGGGCATTGAATAGTCGCAGATCACCAGGTCCGGTTCTATGTCCTCGAGTGCCTGCCTTAAGCTGTCTTCGCTGTGTGCGTGGCTCACCATTGCGCCTGGCCAGGCGAGAATAATCTGACGTTTGATCAATAAAAAATCATCTTCGCTGTCGTCGACAACAATGATTCTGGGGGCGTCCTGTTCTGTGGTCATTGAAGGTTTTATGATGATGTTATAAGCAAAGAAACAGCCGACTTCCTGTATCCTGCACACTTCTGCAAAGGCTGTCTAGTCGGGCAACACACGAGAAAAGACATGAGCAAGGCATTCACCAAAGAAAATGATTCTGATTTTGAGGACGAAGGTCCTGATGCTGCACCAGCATTGCCTCAAGGTTTGAAAAATTACATCACCCCGCAAGGGTACCGCCGCTTGCGCGACGAGCTAACGCATTTGGTTAAAACGGAACGCCCGGAAGTGGTGGCGGTGGTGTCTTGGGCCGCCTCCAATGGGGATCGTTCCGAGAATGGTGATTACCTGTATGGTAAAAAGCGCCTGCGTGAAATTGATCGCCGCATTCGTTTTTTGACCAAGCGCACCGAAATTGCCGAAGTGGTAGATCCATGCACCCAGCAGGAACTGGAAAGTATTTTCTTCGGTGCCACAGTAAGCTACATCAACGGCAAAGGCGAGGAATTGACCGTGAAAATTGTGGGTGTGGATGAAGTGGATACCTCGAAAGGCCACATCAGCTGGATTTCCCCGGTAGCGCGCGCCTTGTTGAAAGCGAAAGAGGGCGATGTGGTGTATCTGATGACGCCGGGTGGTCGGGATGAGCTTGAGATTGTTGAAGTGCGGTATGTGATCGACTGAGTCGTGACTCTTGATCTGAACTGGAAGGGTCACCGCCGAGTGGGCTGTCTAAACCAGCAGGCGCAAGCAAGCGGGAATCCGCCTTCTCAGTGCGCCGTCGTGTCAGCCACCGGCAAACGCACCTTCGCAAAAGCGCGGCCTTTTACGCGGGTAACGCGCTCAACGTACTCAAGCTTGCGCAGCGCCATCAAAATGCGCGCCAAGTGCACACGGTCGGTGACCTGAATGGTGAAGTGCAACAGCTTGCGGTAAGCCGTTTCGTCGCTCATCGTCAGGTTGGTAATATTGGCCCCCGAATCCGAAAGTGTGGCCGCAATGGTGGCCAATGCGCCTTTCTCGTTCACGGCTTGCAAATCCACATTCACATCAAAGGGGCGGGTAATTTCAGGCGACCACTGCACATCGGTCCAGCGCTCGGGTTCTTTGCGAATTTGTTTGCGGGCGGTTTCGCATTCATCGGTATGAATGATCAGGCCCGAGCCTTTCCGCACATAACCAATGATGTGGTCACCGGGAATTGGCAAACAACACGGTGCACGTTGCACGGACATGCCTTCACCGCCGTGAATCATGATTGGGGCGCGTGTTTCGCCCGTGTTGCCAGAGGGCGAGTCAACGCGCGCGTCGGCGCGACCCATCGCAATCAGTACACGGCGTGCCACCACCGGGGCCACTCGTCGGCCTGCACCAATGTCGGCCAGCAGTTCATCGCGGGTACTGACTTGAGAATCTTTTTGCAGGCGATCCCACACTTCGTTACTCAGGTTTTCCAGCTTGATCTGATCGGCCTCCAGTGCCTGCTCAAGCAACCTGATGCCCAGGCGCACTGTTTCTTCCAGGTTCATCGACTTCAGATAATGCCGAATTTCCGAACGGGCTTTGCCCGAACGCACAAACCCAAGCCACACCGGGTTGGGGCGGGAATGGGGGGCCGTGATAATTTCAACCACATCACCACTTTTCAGAATAGTACGCAGCGGCTCAATTACCTGGTTCACGCGCGCAGCAACACAGTGGTTGCCCACATCGGTGTGCACCGCATACGCGAAATCGACCACTGTTGCGCCCCGGGGCAGGCTCATGATTTTGCCGTTGGGGGTGAACACGTAAACGGCATCGGGGAACAGGTCCACCTTGATGTGTTCCAGAAACTCGGCAGAATCGCCCGTTTGGTTTTGAATATCCAGCAGGCTTTGCAGCAGGCGGTGGGTTTGGGTTTGAATATTATTCAGTGCCTCGCCTTCGCCTTTGTACAGCCAGTGCGACGCCACGCCTTTTTCAGCCACCTGGTGCATTTCTTCGGTGCGAATCTGAAACTCAACCGGTGTGCCATAGGGGCCCAAAAGTGTAGTGTGCAGGCTTTGGTAGCCGTTCAGCTTTGGAATTGCGATGTAGTCTTTGAATTTGCCCGGCACCGGTTTGAACAGTTGGTGCAGCATGCCCATGGCCATGTAGCAACCGGGCATGTCTTTCACCACCACGCGAAAACCGTATACATCCAGAACCTGAGAAAAGCTAAGGCGCTTTTCAATCATCTTGCGGTAAATGCCGTACAGCGCTTTTTCACGACCAAATACCTGGCACTCAATATTCGAGTCGTTCAGGCATTTTTCAACCGCTTCCAGAATTTTCCCGACCACTTCGCGGCGGTTGCCACGCGCAGCCAACACCGCTTTTTTCAGCACCTCATAGCGCATGGGGTAGGCATGCTGGAAGCTGAGCTCCTGAAGCTCACGGAAAATCTCGTTCAAACCCAAGCGATGGGCAATCGGTGCGTAAATTTCAAGGGTTTCAAGGGCAATGCGGCGTTTCTTGGCGGGGCTCATGATCTCGAGCGTTCGCATATTGTGCAAACGGTCAGCCAGTTTCACCAATATCACGCGCAGGTCGCGGGCCATGGCCAGCAACATTTTGCGGAAGTTTTCGGCCTGGGCTTCTTCGCGGGAAGAAAACTCCATTTTGTCGAGCTTGGAAAGCCCGTCCACCAAATCCGCCACCGAGCCGCCAAAGCGTTCGATCAGGTCTTCTTTGGTGGTGCCGGAATCCTCCATCACGTCGTGAAGCAGGGCTGCTTGAATGGCTTGGCTGTCCAGGCGCCAACTGGCGCACAGTTCAGCCACTGCTATGGGGTGGGTTACGTAGGGCTCTCCTGTGGCGCGGAACTGCCCCAAGTGTGCAACGTCAGAAAACTTGTAAGCCTCGCGAACGCGCCGGATCTCAGCCTCGGGCAAATATGCCGAGGCAAGTCCTATTAGCTGTGCGATAGAGACCACATCGGGTCGGTTTGGCTCAGGTTGAAGTTCTCTGGCTTGCATTGCCCCCCGCATTTTGTACCACTGTTACAACTTTACCTACGATCTTCTATTGTGCAGTTTTACTTCTGGTCGGGCAAGACGATATTGACTTCCAACATCTCCATATTGCCTTGTTTTTGAAGGTTAAACTTCACATCTTCCTGATCAATCTTGACGTATTTGGCAATGACTTGCATCAATTCGTCCCGCATTTGGGGCAAAAAGTCGGGGCCGTCCTGATCCACACGCTCGCGCGCGATAATCAGGGACAGTCGTTCTTTCGCAACATTGGCAGACTTTTTCTTCTCGCCAAACAGCATGCTGAGTAATGACATAACCTTAACCTCCAAACAAGCGCTTCAGCAGGCTGGGCTTTTCGTAGTCCACAAACTGCAGCGGTTTGGTTTCGCCCAGAAAGCGAGAAATACAGTCTTGGTAGGCCAACGCTGCATCGTTTTCTTCGGCGTGAATCACCGGCATGCCTTGGTTCGACGCCTGCAACACGGTTTCCGATTCAGGAATGACACCCAGCAGCGGCACTCGCAACAGGTCAGCCACATCCGAATAGCTTAGCATTTCGCCATCGGCCGCACGTTTGGCGGAATATCGGGTGATCAGCAGGTGTTCCTTCACAGGTTCGCCGCCTTCTTTGGCGCGTTTGCTCTTGGCTTGCAAAATGCCGATGATGCGGTCTGAATCGCGAACGGATGACACTTCGGGGTTGGTGACCACAATCGCTTCGTCGGCGAAGGTCAATGCCATCACCGCACCACGTTCAATGCCGGCCGGGCTGTCGCACACGATGTACTCGAACCCCATCTCGATCAGGTCTTTGATGACCTTCTCCACGCCTTCCTCGGTCAACGCGTCTTTGTCCCGGGTTTGGGATGCGGGCAAAATCGACAGCATGGGGCAGTGTTTGTCTTTGATCAGGGTTTGCTGCAAGTTGGCTTCGCCGTTGATCACATTGACCAAGTCGTAAACCACGCGGCGCTCGCAACCCATGATCAGGTCCAGGTTGCGCAAGCCCACGTCAAAGTCGATCACTACTGTTTTGAAACCACGCAGGGCCAGGCCTGCGGAAAAACTTGCGCTGGTGGTTGTTTTACCAACGCCACCCTTACCGGATGTAACAACAATGACTCGACTCACAAATGGTCTCCTAGCGGATGTTGATGGCCTTGAGCCGCAAAACTGCGGGCTCGCTGCCATGGTCAAGATGAATTAATGTGGGTTTGGATCGGTTTTCTTCAGGAAAACCGCCCTCGAATGTTAAGTAGTAACCAGCCACCGCTACCAGTTCCGCCTCGAAGCAGGTGGACACGATTCTGGCCTGCGTATCGCCCGCGGCACCAGCCAAAGCGCGGCCCCGCAATACACCGTAAACGTGTACATTGCCATCGGCGATGACCTCAGCCCCGGCAGACACCTGGCCCATGATCACCAGGTCGGCGCCTTGCGCGTAAATTTTCTGGCCACTGCGCACGGGTTGATCTATCACCATGGTGCGGCGCGCACTGTCAAATTCAGGCACTGTGGGGTGCGGCTGAGTGGCTTGGGGGGCGGGTTCAACGGTTTCTGTGTCACCGGATTCGTAACGCAGCCCAAGCTCTTCGGCTTGGGTTTCCAGCAGGGCGCTGTGGCCGCGAACTTCCACCAAGTGAACGCCAGCGGCTTTCAGCAAGTTAGCGTAGGTGCCCAGGCCAATACCGTGCTCTATCAGTTCGGCCTCGGTCCAGGCCGAAAAATCCAGTACTGCGGGTTCCGCAGAATACACGCCAGGCGTTGGGCCAAGGCGTTTTTTCAGCGCATCTATGCTTTCTTGCAGGGGGGCAGGGCGCAGAGAAAAGGTAACCGCCTTTATTTTGGCAAACTTGATGTCAAGCGGAGCTGTGTTGGGTTTGTTCAAAGTAATCGGGTTCCGGGAAATCAGAAATAACAGCCAGCCAATTTTTCAGCCAATTTGACGAACAAAGCCCGAGCCGTGTGCCGGTCTCGGGCTTTCTGGAAAGCATTGCAGCCCGGTTTAGATGGGCACGCGTTTGAGCATCTCGATACCAATTTCGCCTGCTGCGATCTCGCGCAGGGCGGTTACGGTTGGTTTGTCTTTGTCAGACTTCACCTTGGGTGTGTGGCCTTGGGCCAGCATGCGGGCACGGTAAGTGGCGCACAGGGCCATGTCGAAACGGTTCGGGATCTTTTTCAAGCAATCTTCAACTGTGATGCGGGCCATCTGGTGTCCTTAAAGTCCAATACTTTTGAGTTGCGCCCCGTGGCGCGCCATTTGCTGGTTGAAACGGCAACGGGATGCGAAGACGATCGATTTCAGCTCCAAAAGAGCCTGTGTGAAATCATCGTTAAGGATAACATAATCAAAGCGCCTCGCCTGCTCGATCTCGAGTTGCGCTGCACCCATTCGCTTCAAAATTACCTCTTCAGTGTCGGTACCGCGCCCGCGCAGCCTTTTTTCCAGTTCTTCCATGCTGGGTGGAAGAATAAAGATGGAAACCACGTTTTCAACCTTGCGCACCACCTGCTCGGCACCCTGCCAGTCAATTTCCAGCAGAACGTCCCTGTCTATGGCCATTTGACCTTCTACCCATGCTCGCGATGTGCCGTAATAGTTGCCATGAACATGTGCCCACTCCAGGAAGCCGTCTTGGTCCCGAATGGATTCAAACTCATGTTGGGAAATGAAGTGGTAGTCTTTTCCGTCGGTTTCACCTGGCCGGGCTTTGCGGGTGGTATTGGAAATGGACAGGCCAATACCCTGAACTTCGGCAAGCAAGGCCTTGACCAAAGAAGACTTTCCCGCACCCGATGGTGCGCTGACAATAAAAAGGCTGCCTGAATACTGTGGGGTGTGTTGGGGTTGTGCAAGTTTGCTCATTCAGAAAGCAGCCAAATTGATTATCAATTCCCGATTTTAAGCCAAATGTGGGTCTGGTTACGCCAAATTGTGCGGCTGTAGTGGCTTCAGCGCAGAACTAAGTCTGAATTGAACTTGGCACAACCTTGGTGCACTCAGTGCTCCTTTCGGATGATCTGGAGAAAAAAATGCATCTACCCATTGCCGCACAATCGGCATCGACTGCCGTGGTTCCACAACCGCCAGAAATAACCTTTAACAGCGCAGGCAGTACCTTTCAAAGATCCGCATTTTCTATTTTCAAGCAGAGTTTCGGTCCGGTAAGTTACGCCGGGGATGAGGTGGCGGAATACGGCCAGATCTATGAGCCGTACAGGTCTACTAGTCAAGTCATCGATGGAACCATTTCGCTGTCGGGGTGCAGTGCTCTGGCGCGTGCTAAAAACTTGACGGTTCTCTCAAGAAAGTTGGGAGGCCGGTCAGCCAACAACAGATTAAGCGAAGTAAGCAGAGGATTACTGGCCGCAGTCAATCAAAGGGATGCAAGCAATGAGTCGCAGAAAATCGGCTCCAGGCTAATCGGTATGCAGTTTCAATTGGCTGGGTTGAGCACGGCTCATACGGGCTATCAACCCGTTGGCCCTCTACGCCCGCGCATTGATGATCGCGGGTGCTTCGAGCACATTGGTGATCGACCTGCTCTTGCCATCTTGCGTGCGGGTATCTACGGCAGACCAGCGGTGCTGGCGAAGCGGGTGCAATTTCTGGAAGCCTGTCAATCAAGGGCTCAGCACTATCTAGCAGACCAAATCAGGGAGTGCGGCCAGAGCAGTGAGTTGTTTTCAGGTGAAGACCTGGTGCACAGGGCACGTTTGACCCTGATTGCAGCGCCCACGGACACGCTGAGGCAAAAATATAAACTGGCCACCGAAATACTCAAAGACATTGCAAAGCTTGATGACCATGCACGATTTGCCTTTCAACAGGTTTACGAAGCGCCCACAAGCAAGGGTATCAATTCCATCTTGGTCGAAGGTGCAGAATTTCAAAAGACTTGCAGGAATCTTCGTTCACTGTTGATTGAGTTCGGCAACCCGATTCCGTGAAACTGTAAGGCCTGGTTCATTCAATGTTTTGAATCTGCTCGCGGAATTGCTCCACCAGCACTTTCAGGTCGATGCTGGCTTGGGTTTGGGCAATGGCGTGGGCTTTGCTACCCAGGGTATTGGCCTCGCGGTTCAACTCTTGGGTAACAAAATCAAGTCGCTTGCCAATAACCCCGCCTTTTTTCAAAATTCGGCGCACCTCGGTAAAGTGGGTTTGCAGGCGTTCCACTTCTTCTTTCACATCAATTCGCACACTGTGCAGGGCCACTTCGTGTTTGATGCGTTCTTCAAGGTCTTCCACGGTCAGGTGGCTGGCTTTGTCGGAAATTATTTTGTCGAAAGCATCGGTCATGCGTTCCCGAATTTTGCCTTCGTAGTGGGCCAAAAATTGTGGCAGCATGGGCAGCAGGCTGTTCACTATCGCTTCCATGCTGTCTACTTTTTCCATCAGCACGACAGCCAGGCCAGCGCCCTCGCGTTCGCGGCTTCGCTTTAAGGCATCAATAGCCTGGTCGCACAGGGTTGAAATGGTTTCCTGCAATTCCTCACTGCTTAAACTGTTGTCTTCCACCACGCCGGGCCAGTTCAGTACCTCGGTAATCCTGAAACCGTTGGCTTTTGGCAAGGCGCTTTGAATGCTGGCCTCTAGTGCACCCAGTTGGCGAACCTGTTCCAGGTCCACTTTGGGAATGCGTTTTTCCCCCTCAGCACGGCCCCAGGAAATTCGGCATTCCACTTTGCCACGGCTGAGCGCATTCATCAGTTTTTCGCGAATCAGCGGCTCAACCATCCGCAGGTCGTCGGCCATGCGAAAGTTCAGGTCCAGAAAACGGGAATTCACGCTGCGCAATTCCATGCTCAGGGTGCCCGCACGGGTGGTGCTTTGGGTGTTGGCAAAGCCTGTCATGCTGTGTACTGCTGCGGTGTTTTTGCTGTCCTTGCTCATTTGCGGCCTGTGCGTGTGTGTCAGTGGTGCATGGATTGTAAACTCTGGGCTGGTGCTTGTTTTCTGTGGGGGTGTGTTTGTCGGGTCGAATCATTGCCCATTTGGACATGGATGCCTTTTACGCCAATGCCGAATTGGTGCGTAACCCAGCCTTGCGGGGCTTGCCTGTGGCCGTGGGTGGCCGCCGGGGCATGAGGCCCGTGCCAGGTCAACAGTTCCCGACACTTGCGCAGTACGAAGGGCGCGGGGTGTTGACCACAGCCAACTACGAGGCCCGCGCACTGGGCTTGCATTCAGCCATGCCCACCATGAAGGCAGCCAAGTTGGCACCCCATGCCATTTTATTGCCTGCTGACTTTGACTGGTACAAAACGCTCTCGCGTCAATTCAAGGCAGCAGTGCGTGAACTTGCACCAAATATAGAGGACCGGGGAATTGATGAAATTTATATTGATTTGACCGAAGAAACGGGCGGGAATTTTGACGCAGCCATTGAGCTGGCGCGACAAATGAAGCGTGCGGTCACCGAGGCCACCGGCGGCATGACCTGCTCGGTGGGTTTGTCTGAAAACAAGCTGACCTCAAAAATAGCTTCCGACCTTCAAAAGCCTGATGGCTTGAGTGTTGTCAAGCCGGGACAGTTTCAGGAAGTCATTTGGCCACTTTCCGTGGGCAAAATAAACGGTGTAGGTCCCAAGGCACAGGAAAAGCTGAGGGCCCTGGGGGTGAACACAATTGCCGAGTTGGCTGCGCAGCCAGTGGCCTTGCTTCGCGAAGGTTTTGGTGAAAGTTGTGGGCTCTGGATGCACGAAAGTGCACATGGTGTTGATCGCCGGGAAGTGAGCCTGTATTCCGAGCCCAAAAGCATCAGCCGCGAAACAACGTTTGAGAGCGACATGCATGTGCGCAGGCAGCGCGACCAATTAACCCTGGTGCTTGTTCATTTGGCCGATAAATTAGCACGAGACCTTGCCCGCAAGCAGCGGCTAGCCAAAACAATTGGCGTGAAAGTGCGCTTTGCCGATTTCAAATCGCTGACCCGCGATGTGACGAGCGGCGAGATTGTTTTCTCAGCCGATGATATTTTGAGTGCTGCGCGAACCTGCCTGAAGAAAATTCCTTTTGAGGAAAAAGGCTCGCATTCAACCATTCGTCTCTTGGGCATTCGGGCAAGCCAGTTAATTAGCCCGGCTGACGCAGCGCTCAAGGGGCAGGCTCAGTTGTTTCTCGACCTGGAAGATGCGCCATAATGCGTGCACGATAAATGTTTATGCACCGGAGAATTTGAATGAACACCACCACAGCCCGCCCCGATGGCCGCAATCCCCATGCCTTGCGCAACATCAGCCTTGAGCGCAGTTACACCAAACATGCCGAAGGTTCGGTCATGGTTCGCTTCGGGGACACCCATGTGCTGTGCACTTGCAGCGTTGAAGACAAAGTGCCCGGTTTTTTGAAAGGCCAGAACCAGGGCTGGTTGACTGCTGAATACGGCATGCTGCCCCGTTCCACCCATACCCGCATGGACCGTGAAGCCGCGCGTGGCAAGCAAAGTGGCCGCACACAGGAAATTCAGCGTTTGATTGGTCGCGCTTTGCGTGCAGCAGTTGATTTGAACAAACTGGGTGAACGCACCCTGAAAATTGATTGCGATGTGATTCAGGCCGACGGAGGCACGCGCACGGCATCCATTACTGGTGCCATGGTGGCGGTGGCTGATGCAATTGGCAAGCTGGTGGCCAGTGGCGCCTTGGCTGAAAGCCCGATCAAGCAGTTTGTTGCAGCGGTTTCAGTGGGGGTGGTCAATGGGCAGGTTGTGCTTGATTTGAATTACGACGAAGACTCCACCTGCGAGACCGACCTGAACGTGGTGATGACCGAGAAAGGCGGGTTTGTGGAAGTGCAGGGCACGGCTGAAGGCGACGCTTTTAGCCGTGATGAATTGAATGGCATGCTCGATTCCGCAGCAGCCGGCATTGCAGAATTGGTTCGCTTGCAAAAAGCGGCGTTACTGGCATAAGGAATGGAAGCAATGGCGCTGAACAATGAATGGGTGCTGGCCAGCGGCAACAAGGGCAAGCTGCGCGAATTTCAAGACCTGTTTGCCCCTTGGGGCGTGAATTGGATTGCCCAAAGCGAGCTGGGTGTGTCCGACGCGGACGAGCCCTTTCACACTTTCGTTGAGAACGCGCTGGCCAAGGCCCGCCACGCCAGCAGGCTGACAGGCCGCCCCGCACTGGCCGATGATTCCGGTTTGTGCGTGCCCGCGATTGGCGGTGCGCCGGGTGTGTTGTCTGCCCGCTATGCCACCTTGTTTGGGCAGGAAAAAAGCGATGCCAATAACAATGCCTGCCTGGTCGAACAACTCAAAGGCATTGAAGACCGCCGCGCCTATTTTGTGTGCGCCATGGTGTGGGTGGCCCATGCTGACGACCCCACACCCACCATCGCCCAGAAAATGTGGTGGGGTGAGGTAATTGAAGTACCCCAAGGTGAACACGGGTTTGGCTACGATCCGCACTTTTGGTTGTCTGATCACCAATGCACTGCTGCGCAAATGCCCAAAGAATTGAAGAACAAAGTCAGCCACCGGGCGCAGGCCACGCTGGCCTTGTTGCTGGAATTGCAGCAGCGCCTGGATCTAAAGAAAGCAGGCGGCTAAATGGAGCAGAACAAAGGCAAAGGCGGCTTACCTTCGGCCACATCATTGGTTACATCGGTCGATAACCTGGTGGGCCGTGTGTTCATGCCCAGCGAGCTTCGTTTTGCTGCCATGCCGCCGCTGGCACTTTACATTCACCTGCCCTGGTGTGTGCGCAAGTGCCCTTATTGCGATTTCAATAGCCACCTGGCACCAGAAAGCAGGCTGCGTGAAGTGGGTGTGCCGCTTGTGTCTGACACAAACCATGCGCCCACTGGTGAGCAAGGTTTTGCAGAATCCCTGCCCATCGACCTGCAACGCCGCTACCTGAATGCGCTGGTGGCTGATCTTGACCATCAACTGCCCAAAATTTGGGGCCGCAAACTGTATTCAATTTTTATTGGTGGTGGCACGCCCTCCCTGTTTTCCCCTGAATTGATCGATGACTTGCTGGGTGCTGTGCGTGCCCGGTTGGGCATGCCGCAAAGCGGTGAAATTACCATGGAAGCCAACCCCGGCACCTTCGAGCAAGCCCGGTTTGAAGGGTTTCGCAAGGCTGGGGTGAACCGCTTGTCTATTGGTGTTCAAACCTTCTCTGATTCCCACTTGAAAGCCTTGGGCCGGGTGCACAACAGTGGGCAGGCCGTAGCCGCGGTGCGAAGTGCCGTGGCTTTGTTTGATGAGGTGAATATCGATTTAATGTACGCCTTGCCCCACCAAAATGTGGAGCAGGCGCTGGCCGATGTGGCGCAAGCTGTGGCACTAAACAGCACCCACCTTAGCCTGTACCAGTTGACGATGGAGCCCAATACCCTGTTTGCGGCCAAGCCACCTCCTTTGCCGGATGACGACACCCTGATCGACATTGAGGAGGCTGTTCAAAAATCTGCGAAGGCCGCAGGCTTTGAGCAATACGAAATTTCAGCCTTTGCCAAACCCGGGCACCGCTGCCAGCACAACCTGAACTACTGGGGATTTGGCGATTACCTGGGTATTGGTGCGGGCGCGCACGCAAAAATAAGTTACCCCAATCGCATCGAGCGCGAAACCCGCCACCGCAACCCCATGGCTTATATGGAAGAAATGGAAGGTGCTGCACAGCCTTTGGAGGTGCGAACTTTGGCAGTAAAAGAGCTGCCCTTCGAGTTCATGCTGAATGCTTTGAGGTTGGCCGATGGTGCACCTGAAAGCTGGTTTGTAGAGCGTTGTGGCCGGCCATTAAACGACTTGCAAAAACCGCTGAAACAGGCGCTTGCGAAGGGTTTGGTCGAAACCCAGCCTGGCCTGTTCAAGCCCACAGAACTGGGTTTTCGTTTTCTGAATGACCTTCAGGAAATGTTCTTGGCCAGTTAAGTAGCCAGGCTGACTTAATTCAAGTGGCGTGTTTCGGGCCGTTCGATAATGCTGGAAACGCTTTTGAAATGCAGCCCCCAATCGGCCTGCCCGCAGGTTTTAATTAACAAATCAGCGAAGCCGTGCTGCAATTGCTCGGCCATTCGCATCTCGAACCCCTTGCCACTGCTTGCCACCAGCTTCAACACCAAATCGGTGTTGTGCGCCTCGCCGCTGGGGCGCAGTTCAATTTGAGTAATTAAAAGTGGATCCGAACCCAGCGGGGTGGTGGTGTTTTTGTCTTGAAAAGGGCTTTTGAAGTCGGCTGAGTACAGCGACACCTCCCGACTCATTTCCAACAGCGCTTTGCGGCCAGCATCGTTCAAAGGGCGGTCGCTGGCCAGCAATTTCTGCATCATTTCATCCAGGCTGGGTATCAACATGCTCACCATGCGGCGGGTAAGCCAAACCCGCACTTCCTGATTTTCTGCAGAATTGATTCGCATCAGGATACGATCATGCTCGGGGGCGTATGCAACCTGGAGTTGTTTGATTTGCATGGCAGCGTGCTTGAAAAATAGTGCATGTCATTTGTGTTGGCGCTATCTTGAAATCACCACGGTCGCCCACACATACCTGTCATCGGTATTGTGACTCAAAATTGTTAAAAAGGGTTTGCACACATGCGTTTAGATCGACTGACCACCAAGTTTCAGGAAGCTTTGGCTGATGCTCAAAGCCTGGCCGTGGGAAAAGACAACCCCACTGTTGAACCTGCACACGTGTTGTTGGCCATGCTCAAGCAGGGCGAGGGTTCGGTTCGGGGTGTAATCAGCAAGGCGGGCGGTAACCCGCAGGTGCTGATCAAAGGCGTAGAGGCCGAGGTGAACAACCTGCCGCAAGTGGCCAACAATGCAGGGCAAATTCAGATTGGCAGCAAGTTGCAAGCAGCCTTGAACCTGACCGACAAAGAAGCGCAGAAACGTGGCGATCAGTTTATTGCCAGTGAACTTTTTTTGCTTGCGTGCCTGCAAGACAGCACTGGCTTGGCCAAAGTAATGAAAGAGGCTGGCTTGAATGCCCAGTCGCTGAATACCGCCATTGAACAGGTGCGCGGCGGCTCAGCGGTGGACAGTGCCGAAGGCGAAAGCCAGCGCGAGGCTTTGAAAAAATACACCATCGATTTAACCGAACGTGCCCGGATGGGCAAGCTTGACCCTGTGATTGGGCGAGACGACGAAATTCGCCGCGCCATACAAATTTTGCAACGCCGAACCAAAAACAACCCGGTGTTGATTGGCGAGCCCGGCGTGGGTAAAACCGCCATTGTGGAAGGTTTGGCCCAGCGCATTGTGAACGGCGAAGTGCCGGATACATTGAAGAGCAAGCGCGTGTTGGTGCTCGACATGGCGTTGTTGTTGGCTGGTGCAAAGTACCGTGGTGAGTTCGAAGAACGTTTGAAAGCCGTGCTGAAGGATGTGGCTGCTGATGAAGGCCAAACCATTGTGTTCATCGACGAAATTCACACCATGGTGGGTGCAGGCAAAGCCGAGGGCGCAATTGATGCAGGCAATATGCTGAAGCCCGCACTGGCCCGTGGCGAATTACATTGTATTGGCGCCACCACGCTGGATGAATACCGCAAGTACATTGAAAAAGACGCAGCGCTGGAGCGCCGTTTTCAAAAGGTGCTGGTGGGCGAGCCCAGTGTTGAAAGCACTATTGCCATTCTGCGTGGCCTGCAAGAACGTTATGAATTGCACCACGGTGTTGACATCACCGACCCGGCCATTGTGGCTGCGGCCGAGCTTTCACACCGCTACATCACTGACCGTTTCTTGCCTGACAAGGCGATTGATTTGATCGACGAAGCGGCGGCACGCGTCAAAATGGAAATCGATTCCAAGCCCGAGGAAATGGACAAGCTGGATCGCCGAATCATTCAGCTGAAAATTGAACGTGAGGCTGTCAAGCGTGAACAGGATGATGCGTCCAAGAAGCGCCTGGCTTTAATCGAAGAAGAAATTGTTCGGCTTGAGCGCGAGTACGCAGATCTGGATGAAATCTGGAAAAGCGAAAAGGCAGCAGTGCAGGGCAGTGCAGCCATCAAGGAGGAAATCGATCACATTCGTGCGGAAATTGAGCAGTGGAAACGCAAGGGTGATTGGCAAAAAGTGTCTGAACTTCAGTACGGCAAAATGCCTGCACTCGAAAAGAAGTTGAATGATGTGAAAGAAAACGAAGGTGGCGATGGTGTGGCCAATAAGAAACCGAACCGTTTGCTGCGCACGCAAGTGGGTACTGAAGAAATTGCAGAAGTTGTTAGCCGTGCAACCGGCATTCCGGTGAGCAAAATGTTGCAGGGCGAGCGCGACAAGTTGCTGCAAATGGAAGCAGCCTTGCACATGCGCGTTGTGGGGCAAGATGAGGCCGTTACTTTGGTTTCTGATGCCATTCGCCGTTCCCGTGCCGGGCTCTCCGACCCCAACAAGCCTTTGGGTTCGTTCCTGTTTTTGGGGCCAACAGGTGTGGGTAAAACTGAATTGTGCAAGGCCTTGGCCGGCTTTTTGTTTGATTCAGAAGACCATTTGATTCGAATCGACATGAGCGAGTTCATGGAAAAGCACACCGTGAGCCGCTTGGTCGGTGCGCCCCCCGGGTATGTGGGTTACGACGAAGGCGGCTACTTAACCGAGGCTGTTCGCCGCAAGCCCTACAGCGTAATTTTGCTGGATGAAGTTGAAAAAGCGCACCCCGATGTATTCAACGTGTTGTTGCAAGTGCTTGATGATGGTCGTTTGACTGACGGGCAAGGTCGCACTGTCGACTTTAAAAACACAGTAATTGTGATGACATCGAACTTGGGTTCGCATGAAATTCAGCGCTTGGCTGGGCAAGATGGTGAGGTGATTAAAGCTGCGGTGATGGACGAAGTGAAGGTGCATTTCCGCCCGGAATTTATTAACCGGGTGGATGAGCTGGTGGTATTCCATGCCTTGGACAATGTGCACATTGCAAACATTGCACGTATTCAGTTGCAGCGTTTGCAGCAGCGTTTGGTCAGTCGCGACATGCGTTTGGAAGTGAGTGAGGCGGCACTGCTTGAAATCGTAAAGGCTGGATTTGACCCTTTGTATGGCGCACGCCCCTTGAAGCGGGCCATTCAGCAAATCATCGAAAACCCAGTGTCGAGGATGATTCTTGAAGGTAAGTTTGGGCCGAGTGATGTGGTGCCGGTTGATTTCAAGGATGGTGCATTTACGTTTGAACGCGTGGTGCACTAACAGCCTTCTTCGGAGCCGCTTCGCGCCCAATCCATTCCGAAAGGAATTGATGCGAACACGCAATTGCGTTTCGCATGCCCCAAGCGAGCAATCAAGAAGGGATCAAAGCCCGCCAAGGCGGGGTGACGCAGCACGCTCGGTGAGTGTGTAGTCTCAATGCGCCGCCGCGTACATTGCCTCACCCGCTTCAACTGGGTTGCCGGTTTTGTTGAAAGTGTCCAGCCACACGCCATAGTTGTGAACTGTTGGGTCTTGCCATGGATGAAAACCGGGCTTGAAGTAATTCAATAACTTCGGCAGCAGACCGCTGTACAAGCCCTTGGGACCAAGCAACCACACCAGCCCTTTGGTGTACATTTTGAAACGCACCCAGCCCTTAAAACCATCCGTTCCCAAAATAACCCAGGTAAACACAAGCGTGTGCAAAGTAAAGTTGAACATGGCATGCGCCATGGCCAGGCTACGTTGGAAGTAACCCACTTTGGCCACCTTTTGCATCACATCAAAGGCCACAGCCTTGTGTTCCATTTCTTCAACGGCATGCCACGCCAGCATTGCACGAACGCGATGGTCGGCGCCAGCCATTACCTCTTTGCGCGCAAAAAACATCTCGGCCATCATTGCTGTGAAATGTTCCAGCGCCGCGGTCATGGCCAGGTTGTATTCTGGTGAAAGCACCTTCAAGCGGTGGTTCATGATTTTCGTGATCACGTGCAACAGTTTGTTCACCGGCACGCCTTGTTGTTTCAGGCGCTGGTTGTAATCGGTGTGTACCTTGCCGTGCTGGCCTTCTTGAAATGAAAAATCTTTCACCGCTTGCAGCAGTTCGGGATCGGTAATTTTGTCTTTGAAATTGCGCACGCTCGAAATGAAGTAACGTTCCCCGTCCGGGAAGCTCATTTGCACGCCGTCAATAACACGCGTTTTAAAAGGGTCTCCAGCCATCCAGTACTTCGGAATGTCACCGTCGGTGATCCCGAAATCCAAATCTTTGCGAACCACAATGTCTTCTTTGTACGATGTTGATGTCATAGCGGCCTCCTGCTACTTTTGTTCCAATAAAGATTACCGAATCACCACATCACACGATATGATTTGAAATGACAAAAAAGGAAGAATTCACGACATCGTGAAAAAATCTGATCACAGGAGACTGGGTGGAAACCATCAATTTTCAAATGCTTGCCAGCTTGGCGAATGCTGCGCGGCGGTGCGAGATTGACTTGAACAGTGTGATGCAGGAACTGAAACTTGAGATTGACATGACTGGCGACCCCCGCAGAAGAATGTCATTGTCCTGTTTCAATTCGCTATTCATGGCGGTGGATTCGCGCGGCCCCAGCCACCACTTTCCTTTGGTATTTGGCGATTCTTTCAACTTCGATGGTTTGCCAGAACTGGCGACTTTCGTGACCAGTGCGTCCACCCCGCAGGAAGCCATGCGTGTTCTGGACTGGTCCCCCAAATTGCTGCATCCCAATTTGCATTTCAAGACGGAGCACCTTGGGCATGAGCTGGCGCTGGATGTCATGGTTCCAGACGCCAGTGAAATGCACAAAGATTTGCCAGGATTTGTGGAGGCCACCATGTCAGCGGTGTTGAAATTTATCCGTTTGCTTAGTCCGTATGAACAATTGATCAAGCGCATCGAGTTCAAGCATTCGCCTTTAACCGACATGGCGGAATATCAGTTTTTATTGAAAACCGAAGTGCATTTTGAGCAGATGCACAACCGCTTAATCGTCGATTCTTCTGCACTTGACTTGCCTTTGCCCGGGGGCATTCCTTCAGCGCATCACAAGGCGCAGGCGGTAATCCTGAACCGCCTTCTGCCCGATGTGGAGGAACAAACGCTTGAAAAACAGATTCGGCGTTTGTTGAAATCCAGGCTTAGCTTGTTGGGCGAACCGATGGACGTGATCAGTGAACTGTTGAAGATTCACCCACGAACCCTGCAGCGCCGATTGAAAAACGAAGGGAATTCTTATGTAGACCTGTTAAGCAGCGTGCGCCATGAATTGGCCTGTGAAATGCTGCGGGGTTCTGTGATGGACATTGAAACCATTGCAGCCAATCTGGGGTATTCCGATCGCCGCAGTTTCACAAGTGCCTTCATGAAATGGCAGGGTGTTTCACCCAGAGAATTCAGAAATCAGCATTGAAGTCAGTCAACCATGTTTGGTGCCTGCATTTCATGTTTAAATTTTGAATACTTTTGTTTACTTGATTCATGGAGCTTTCGATGACCCCCACCACCGACATTTGTGATGCCAACGAAGACAAAATTGCTGCAGGTACGCTGCGTGTTGTGGAGCCCATGTTTCAAAGCTGGGGCATGAAGGCGCAGTTCATGGGACAGGCGCACACCTTGAAAGTGTTTGAAGACAATTCCCTGGTACGAAGTGCACTTGAAAAAGACGGGCAGGGCAAAGTGCTGGTGGTCGACGGTGGTGGCAGCATGCGCTGCGCCTTGGTCGGCGGGAACTTGGGCATGCTGGCTGAGAAAAACAACTGGGCAGGAATTGTGGTTTATGGTTGTGTGCGCGACACGCTGGAGCTGGACGAATGCGAGGTAGGCATTCGTGCCCTGGCCGCGCATCCGATGAAAAGCCAGAAGCGTGGCACTGGCCACGAAAACATTGATGTGGCGCTAAGTTTTACAACTGTGCGTCCCGGCAATTGGGTGTATGTCGATGAGGATGGGGTGCTGATTTCTGACAGCGAACTGGCCTGAAAAGTAATGTGCACCTGCACGGTTTAGAGTGTGTCCTCTTTTTCATTTAGAGAAAATGTATTTCACATCGTGATTAAAATTGTTTAAGTATTTGATTTTAAACGATACGAAAAAAAGTCTTGTATAAGATATAACTCTTGTTGCTCTGCGAAATGATCTGTAAGATACGGTTCATCACCTGATCGACGCCACTTGCCGGAGTGATACCCGCAAAAAATCTGCGAGGCGCACGCAAGAAGCCCATCAAGCGAACCGTTTTCTTTTTCTATTGCCTTTGAGGACATCACAATGAAATCTTTTGACCAACAGGTTCAAGAACTTAACAAAGACTGGGAAACCAACCCACGCTGGAAGCTGGTAAAGCGCGGCTACAAAGCCGAAGACGTGGTGCGTCTGCGTGGTTCACTGCAGCCAGAGTACACGCTGGCCAAGCGCGGTGCGGAAAAGCTGTGGGAAAAAGTAAACGGTACAGCCAAGAAAGGCTACGTAAACGCCTTCGGCGCGATCACTGCTGGCCAGGCCATGCAGCAAGCCAAAGCCGGTCTGGAAGCAGTTTATCTGTCAGGCTGGCAAGTTGCTGCTGACGGCAACAGCTCTGAAACAATGTACCCAGACCAGTCTCTGTACGCATACGATTCGGTGCCAAAAATGGTTCGCCGCATCAACAACACCTTCCAGCGTGCTGACGAAATTCAGTGGAAGAACATTTGCGACGGCAAAATGAAGGCCGATGACGCAATTGATTACTTCCTGCCCATCGTTGCAGACGGTGAAGCTGGTTTCGGTGGTGTTCTGAACGCCTATGAACTGATGAAAAACATGATTGCCGCTGGTGCAGCTGGCGTTCACTTCGAAGACCAATTGGCTGCTGTAAAAAAGTGCGGTCACATGGGCGGCAAGGTTTTGGTTCCAACTGCTGAAGCCATTCAAAAGCTGATTTCTGCACGTCTGGCTGCTGACGTAATGGGTGTTCCTTCTATCGTGTTGGCCCGTACCGACGCGGAAGCTGCCAACCTGCTGACTTCTGATTTCGATGCAAACGACCAGCCATTCCTGACAGGCGAACGCACTCCCGAAGGCTTCTACCGGGTGAAGAACGGTCTGGAACAAGCCATCAGCCGTGGTATCGCTTACGCCCCATACGCTGACCTGGTATGGTGTGAAACAGGTACACCCGACATCGGTTTTGCCCGTGAATTCGCCCAGGCTGTTCTGGAAAAGAACCCAGGCAAGCTGTTGAGCTACAACTGCTCACCTTCTTTCAACTGGAAGAAGAACCTGAACGACAGCCAGATCGCTTCCTTCCAGGAAGACCTGTCAGCCTTGGGTTACAAGTACCAGTTCATCACATTGGCTGGTATTCACGTCAACTGGTACAACACATTCAAGTTCGCCAATGCGTACGCGCAAGGCGAAGGCATGAAGCATTATGTCAATATGGTTCAAGAACCTGAGTTCGCAGCACGCGAACAGGGTTATACTTTTGTATCTCACCAGCAAGAGGTAGGCGCAGGTTACTTCGATGACGTAACAACTGTGATCCAGGGTGGCGCTTCTTCAGTAACAGCCTTGAAAGGCTCTACGGAAGAAGAACAGTTCCACTGATTTGCTGGTTGAACTGGATTTGTCGGCAATCTTGGCAGTCTCCCACCCCAAGAGGGGTGGATAGGTTGGCCGACTGAAGGGGGAGAGGAGACAAGCTCAAAAAAATCAAATCAAGAGATTTTTCCCCTTGCTGGGCCTTTACAAAAGGCCCAACAGCGAGTGCTGAAGCCCGGTAAGAAACTTGCCGGGCTTTTTATTTGAATGTACTGATCGCATGCATCAGTACGTTTGAAACGGAATGAAGTTGTTGGGCCACCCGCGTGTTGTGTTGTGCGGCCTGGGTATTTTCTTCCGTCATTCTTGCCACGCGTTCTACGTTTTGACTGATTTGAACACTGACCTGCGATTGTTCTCCCATGGATACCGCAATGGTTGCAATCGCTTCCGATACCCGTTCGGAATTTTCTTGAATATCCAGTATGGTTGCATTCACCTTATTGGCTTGGCTTAAACCCGTCTGCACCAACTTCACAGAGTGGTCCATGCTGCCAACCGCACCTTGCGTCATACGCTGAATATCGTAAATCATGCTGGAAATTCGGTGGGTGGCAGTTTTGGTTTGCTCCGCCAGTTTTCGAACTTCGTCGGCAACCACTGCAAATCCACGACCATGGTCACCAGCTCTGGCGGCTTCAATTGCGGCATTCAAGGCCAGCAAATTGGTGTGGTCTGCTATTTCAGTGATCGTTGAAATAATTTCGGAAATGTCGTTTGATCGGGCCCCAAGTGTTTGAACCGTTGACGCACTTTCATTGACTGATTGCGCTATCCGTTCAATGCCGCCAACCACTTGGTTCAGTGTTGTAATACCACTTTCAGCGGCGTTTCTGGCTGTTTGTGCGGTGTTGCTTGCCTGCAGTGTATTTTCTGAAATGTGGGAAATGCTGACTGTGAGTTCCTCTACCGCAGCAGCCATGGTCGACGTGGCTTCCGCTTGTTCGTCACTGGCCTTGGCCATTGCCTGCGACAGGCTGGACACCTGGTTTGAATTGGTGTCCAGTTCTTGGGCCGATTGACGAATGCCGTTGATCAATACCCGCAGATTGGTTTGCGCTTTCGACAGCTCAAGCAAAAGAATGTCGATTTCGTCATGGCCTCGGGTTTGAATGGTTCGGCTAAGCTGGCCATTGGCCAGTTCGCGAATGTACTGGTTGGCGGTTGCAAGTTTGGTTTGCAGCAGCTTGCTTAATCTGAGCGTGATCAACACGCCTGCAAGAATGGACAGCATCACGACAATGCCCACCGCCCACAAGGAGTTTGTGTAGGTTTGAATGGATTGCTTTGTTCTTTTCTCCAACATGGCTTTTTCAGTCAATTCAACCTGGTCGAGCAAGGCTTGCATTTTGTCCATGATGGGTTTGCCAGACATGGCTGCAAAAATGTTCAGAAAATCCGATTGATCAATTTCACCGTTGTTCAGGCTTTGGCGCAACTTGATGGTTTCGTCAATTGAAAAGGTCAGCCAGGGTGCGTAAAGCGTTTGCAGTTCATCAACCCAGGCCATTGATTCGGCCGATTCAGCCTTGCGTTGCGAAAGAGAATCAATCTTTTCCTGATATCGTTTTTTGCCGAATTTGTAAGTCGACAGATAGGAGTCCTGACCGGTCAGCAAATATCCCCGTTGGCCAGATTCGATAAATACAAGGCTTTCACGAATGGCGCTGACATGTTGCAATGTAGTAAAACTTTCAGTGTTGTTCAGCCCGCTGACCTGAATGCGTTGCATGTTCCACAAGCCCAGACCACCCCCTATGGCGGCAGAAGCGATCAACATGGCAAAGCCAAGCAACATTTTTGATTGTATGGTTCGAAGCATTGGAATTCCTGCATGGCGATAGTTGAAACTTTTTCAATTATCAGCAGTTCAATTGCCTTTCAAAGCCTTGAAATGCGGGGTGGTTTTGCACCCCGTCATTTGCAAAAATTCATCAAATTGAAACAAAAAAAAGATAGGGCAAATTTCGTTAAAGAGTGTGAAGGCAGCGGAATTATTCTGTCTTGAATACTTTGACTGAATTCATCATGGATTGCGATACGCTGGACAGGTGTGTTGCAACCTGTGTGTTCTGCTGGGCTGAGGCGGTGTTTTCCTCGGTCATTTGCGCCACACGTTCCACGTTTCGGCTAATTTCAATGCTCACATTCGATTGTTCTTTCATCGAAATTGCAATTGCGGCAATCGCCTCGGACACTTTGTCTGAATCGGCTTTGATTTTCTGAATGGTCACATTGACCACATCGGCTTGATCAATCCCTTCCTTAACAAGTTGAACCGATGTGTCCATTGCTGTGACAGCGCCTTGCGTGATACTTTGAATTTCACTGACCATGCCAGAAATACGATCAGTAGAGGCCTTGGTCTGCTCTGCCAGCTTGCGCACTTCATCGGCCACTACTGCGAAGCCTCGGCCCTGTTCACCGGCTCTGGCCGCCTCTATGGCTGCGTTAAGTGCCAGCAAATTTGTGCGGTCTGCGATTTCAGTAATCGCAGACACAATTTCTGAAATATCAGCGGACTGTTTTTCCAGTGATTGAACCGCGGCAGCACTTTTTTCCACTGCACGGGCAATTCGTTGAATACCGTTAACCACTTCGCCCAAGGTAACCATGCCATTGTCGGCAGATTCTTTGGCGGCATTGGCGGTGTCAGTGGCCTCACTGGAGTTCTCGGAAATCTGGGAAATACTAACGGTCAGTTCTTCAACTGCAGCCGCCATTGAGGATGTGGCATCAGCTTGCTCCAAGCCCGCATTGGCCATGGTGGAAGACGATTCCTTTACCTGCGTTGCGCTGCTGCTTAGTTCAAGGGCTGATTGGCGAATGCCGTCAATCAGTTTGCGCAGATTGTCCTGTGCCTTGGCCAGTGCTGTCAGCAACTGATCCACTTCGTCGTTATTGTTGCTTTCGATTTGGCTGTTCAAGTGTCCGTTTGCCAAGGCGTTAATGTGTTTGTTCGCAACGCCCAATTTTGATTGCAGCAGCTTGATGAGGCTCAGTGTTGCCATAACGCCGATCAGCAGCGACAGTGCCAGCGACGTCCCTACGCTCCACAGGGCAGTGTTGTAGGCAGAGTTACTTTCTTTCTTTCGCTTTTCAAGCAGGCCCAATTCCTCTTGCTCGATTTCACCGATCAGGCCACGCATTTTGTCCATGATCGGTTTGCCGGAAAGTGCCGTATAACGGTTCATGAATTCTGTCTGATCAATTTCCTGGCGACTCAAGCTGCGGCGAATTTCAATGGTTTTGTTGATGGACAGGTTAAGCCAGTTGCCATACATTTCCCGCAGTGCTTCAAGGCGTTCGGTTTGCGCGGCATTGTCAGATGTCAATTGGATGACCTGATCGAACTGCGTCTCGATTTCTGCGATGCCTTGGTTGTACGGTTCAAGGTAGGTGTCATAGCCCGTGACCGAAAAGCCTCTTTGCCCGGTTTCAATGTTGACCATGGATTCCCTGATCGAGGCCACGTCGCGTAACACGCGGCGTGTGTGTTCGTTAATTTCTGCAGATTCCCTGATTAGCTTTGCATTTCCCAGGCCCAATGCGCCAGTCACCAGCCCCAAGGCGATGACGACTGCAAATCCGGCTCCGAGTTTTGCGCGAATACTCTTCAACATATTTCTTCCTCTTGGTTAAATGGTTTGACCCATTTCAAAGTATCGTCAATGTTTAAAAGTTAAAGTATCTCTAAATTGGGGGGTTACCATTTTTGGTATTTTTTTATTGGGAAAGCTTTGTGGCGCTGTTGTTTTGCGCATCGAGAAGAATCTGGATTAATGTTTCTTTCTTGAAGGGCTTTATCACATGCTCGCACATGCCTGCATTCAGCAGTGCAACTCGATCCTGTTCACTGGCTGACGCGGTGACCGCGACAATAGGAGGCGCTGCGTTACCCATTTTTTCCCGAATTTGACGGGTGGCCTCAAACCCGTCCATTTCAGGCATTTGAAGATCCATCAACACAATGTCAAATTGTTCGGACAAACAGGCCTGAACTGCCTCGATGCCGTTCACGGCCAGGCTCACTTTCGCACCCCATTTTTTGAGCATTTCAGAGGCAACAATGCGGTTGAGTTTGTGGTCGTCAACCACCAACACATTTTTTTTCAACAAGGGGGGGGCAGCCGGCCCTTGGTCTGTTGATGCAGGCTGGGACAGTAGTTTAAGCGCCTGCAGGTCTTCGGGCTGAATGGTGAACTCCGGCTCCACGCAATTCACCGTGAAGTGAAATGATGATCCCTGATTGGGTATGCTTTCCACCCAGATTCTTCCTCCCATCAGTTCCACCAGATTTTTACAGATGGACAGGCCCAGGCCTGCGCCGCCATATCGGCGTGATGAGCTGTCATCGACCTGACTGAACGGCTTGAACAGTTCTGCACATTGCTTTTCATTCATGCCGATCCCCGTGTCTTTGACACTGAACTGCAATTGTTTGCCATTGTCGACACTTTGAACCTGCAAATGGATATGGCCTTTGTCTGTGAATTTCAGCGAATTGGAAAGCAGGTTATTCAGGATCTGGGCCAATCTCAAGCGATCGCCCCGAAGGCTTATCGGGCAGTTGGCGTCTTTGGTGCAATGCAGTTGAATGGCTTTTTCTTCTGCCCGATACGCAAACAGGTCGGTTGTTTTGCTGAGTACCTGATCCAGCAAGAAACGGCTGTTGCTCAATTCCAGTTTGTTTGCCTCAACCCTTGAAATATCCAGAATGTCGTTCAACACGTTCAACAGCACATCGGCCGCCGAGCCAATTTTGTTTAGGTAGTCGAGTTGCCTGGCCTGTAGTTCAGTGTCCTCCAGCAACTGTAGCAAACCCATGATTGCATTCATTGGGGTTCGAATTTCATGGCTCATGTTTGCCACAAATGCGCCCTTGGCTTTGTTGGCCGCCTCAGCCTGCTCAGTTCGTTCCGTCAATATGTGATTGATGCGCTCCAGTTCCCGCTGCTGCGCCTTGAAGTCTGTGATGTTGGTGGAAATGGAGAAGAACCCTTCAACCTTGCCATGCAATACATCCGGGATAAGGTATACAAGCATGTCTGATTGGCCGCCCGTGGGCAGTGGTTTGCTGCGTTCGAATCGTTTTTTCACACCATTCAATACGTCCATTACATGGTGGTGGTCGTGATCAAACAGTTCGTCGCCCAATACCTTGCGCATGTGTTGGCCACGCATTTTGTCCGCAACAATGCCATACCATTTTTCATGATTGCTGTTGGCAAACTGGCAACGCAAGTCCGTACCCCAGTACGACACCAGTCCCGGCAAGCATTCTGACAACGTGCGCAGAAAGCGCTCCCGTTCTACCAGTGTGGCCTCGTTTCGTTTGCGCTCCGTGATGTCCTGAATCTGGGAAATAAAGTAAAGCACACTTCCCTTGTCATTTCGTACGGCGGATACTGACAGGAAAACCCAGACCACGTGACCGTCTTTGTGGATGTAACGTTTTTCAAGTTGATAGTTGTGTCGGCGACCCTTCAGCACTTCCCGAACCATGTCGGTGTGCTGCAAGATGTCCTCCGGATGGGTAATGGCATCGTAGCTGAAGGTCAGCAACTCTGATTCGTTGTATCCCAGGATACCTGCCAAGGCTTTGTTCACTTGCAGGAACTTGCCCTTGAAGTCGAGAATGGCCATGCCGATTGCTGCCCATTCGAAAGACGATCTGAATCGTTCTTCTGCCTCGCGCAAAGCGTCCTCAAACTGGCGTTGCACGGTAATGTCTACGTTTACGCCTATGATTCGGAAAGGAATATCGTCGGCGTTGCGATGCGTTTTTGCACGAGCCTGAATGTTACGAACCTTTCCATCACTTGCGCGGCGGATACTGAAAGCGAATTCAAAAGCCTCTCGGGTGTTCGGCGCCTCTTTCAGTACAGTACCCAACTTATTGACGTCTTCCGGGTCAAGGTAATCAAGCCATTCCTTGTACCCAATCAGTTCCTGTTCTTCACGCACACCGTATATTTTTCGCATGGCCTTGTCCCAGCGAATGTGTTTGTTTTCAAGGTTGTATTCCCACACACCAATTCCAGCGCTCTCGGTGGCAAGTTTGAAGCGTTCGTCATTCAGGTGTTGATCCGCGATAGCCTGTTCGGAAGCCAGATATCGCTCAAACTGCTGGATGATGCGTGCCCGAACCATCAGCAACACAATGGCGCAAAACACGGCATAACCCAGAAAAAGCTTGATTGCCTGTTCTTGCCACGCCGTTAGCATTGGTCTGGTGTCGGCCCAGGCGATCACGTACAAAGGTATTTCCTGGTCCAGTTCACTTGGCTTTGCAAGAGGTTCACTTGCAAACAAATAATCTTGAAAAACACCGTTGTCAACCAATCCCTTGTTGTTTGACAAGGGGTAAGTAAGTGTTGCTTTGCGGATGTTTTTGAGTTCCGGTTCAAGTAAAAGCATCGTACCGTCTTCAAATGCCACACCGCTGTACATGTGCTCGTTCAATCGGAGCGATGCCAGCTTGCGCTGCAGGTATGTCGCGTCAAGCCTACCCTGAAGAATTCCCCTAAATTCACCATGCTGATCTTTTATCTGGTAATTGATGACCAGTACAAGTTGCCCGTTTTCATTGAACGACTTGTTGAATGACACAAGGCGCTTGTTGTTACTTAATGATGGGTTGGGCGTGAAGTAAGCCTGCGTGTTGAGCAGATCTTGATCATGAATGGTTTCCGCAATAACCTCGCCCAATGGGTTTTTGACTATGACGTTCGCCACGGCGGGAAGTGCTATTTTCAGCAAATCGAGTTGCTGATTAATTTCCCGAACGTTGTTGGCATCAATCTGTTCTGACAAATTAAATGCAGCTGCATCGAAAGAGCGGACTAGCGAACCGAACTCGTCATGCAAAATGTCGTGAAGCAACCGAAGCTGGGTGCGTGTATTTTGCTCAAGCGAGGCGTTGGCCTGGCGCAAATCGGAGGTAATTACGGCAAGCAAGGCCAAACCCAATGCACATAGCATTGTGCCAGCAAGGAACCAAGGGTAGCGGCGTTTGGTAATAGTCACCTGAAATAACCTGCGGAAAAAAATGGCAAAGGGGCGAACTGTTCCTGTGGAAACATAGCGTTAACCCAATTGTGTTACATGGACGAATTGCTCAATTCAACGATTAAGGGGGGGTTTCCGCAGTTTGTTGTTGTCGAGTTTCAATTATTCCAGTAAGAGTCAATGCTGTAGCGGTGTTTCAGAAAATCAATCCACAAGCGCACTCGCAGGGGAAGGTGTTTGCGTTGGGGAAATACAGCATAGATTGCATTGGGTGGCGCTACAAAGTCGTCAAGCACGGTAACTAGCTTGCCATTTCGCAGGTGTTGTTGCACCTCCCAACGGCTTCGCCAAGCCAGGCCAGCATCATCCAGCACCCAATCCAGTATCGAGGATCCGTCATTGCAGGCGAGGCTCCCGCTCACCCGGATCTGCGTGGGTTCGCCATCCATCGTAAACAGCCAGCCACTTGGAGCCCCCGAGCTGATCAAATTCAGGCAGTTGTGTTTGACAAGGTCCTGGGGGTGCAGTGGGGTACCGTGCCGTTGCAGGTACGTGGGGGTGGCTACCACCAATCGCTGGTTGTCAGCCAGTTTGACGCCGATCAAGCTTGAGTCTGGCAGCACACCGATGCGCACTGCACAGTCCATGTTCTCGTTGAGCAAATCGACCACCCGATCAGACAAATCCAGCGACACGGTCACTTCCGGGTGTTCCCGCACGAAATCGTGCACCAGCGGTGCCACGTGTTCGCGGCCAAACCCGCCCGGTGCAGAAACTCGAAGGTGGCCGCTGGCTTTGACGCCGCCCAAGCTGACACTGGCTTCAGCATTGGATAGATCATTCAAAATACGTTGGCAGTCTTCCAGAAAGGCCGAGCCTTCATATGTCAGGTTCAGGGAACGGGTAGTTCGCAGCAGAAGCTTCACGCCCAGCCGTTCTTCAAGCGCGTCCAGCCGCCTGCTGATGACCGCAGGTGCCACGCCTTCTTCGCGTGCTGCAGCCGACAAACTGCCTTTTGTGGCCACAGCGGCAAAGGTCGTGATTTGTTTGAAGTGGTCCATTCTTTTGCCAAAAAAGTAAAAATGTATTCGATTTTATGAAAGAGTATGGCGATTTTAACTAATAAACTAGGGGTATGTTTCACACAACCGGAGATCAAAACCATGAGCACACCCAAACTGGTACTTTTTGATGCCTATGGCACTTTGTTCGATGTGTATTCTGTGTCCAGCACGGCGGAACAGATTTTTCCGGGGCAGGGGGCCCGGTTGTCGGTGTTGTGGCGTGACAAACAAATTGAATACACGCGTTTGCGTGCCATGGCAGGGCGCTACAAACCGTTTTGGGAAATCACGGTTGACGCGCTTCAATACAGTTGCGAGGCATTGAAGCTGAATTTGACCGACGAACGCCAACACACTTTACTCAATGTATATTCCAGCCTGCCTGCTTACCCGGAAAACCGCGCAGTGCTGCAAGACCTAAAAGACCGGGGCATTAAAACCGCCATTTTGTCCAATGGCAACAGCGAGATGTTGAATGTTGCTGTGCGCAGTGCGAATTTTCACAATTTGCTGGATGCGGTTCTTTCTGTGGAGTCATTGCAAACCTTTAAAGTCCATGCATCGGTTTACCAAATGGGGCTGGACCACTTTGGTGTCAACGCGTCCCAGGCGTTGTTTGTCTCCAGCAATTGTTGGGACGCCTGTGGGGCCAGCTGGTTCGGGCTGCCGACACTCTGGGTCAACCGTGCAAACCTGCCGCTGGACAGGCTCGATGTGAGCCCAGCGGCGATAGGGCGCGATCTCAATGATGTGATGTCACTCTTGTGAGGTAGTGAAAAAGGGGTTTTTTGCAACGTCGATTGTTTCGTGTCACTTTAGTGAAATAAAAACACTGTCAGTCCTTGTCTTGCGAACAGGAGAGGGAATATTAATGGTTGGTATTTCATCATCGGCATCAAGGAAATCAGGCGAACCGCTGTGCCCTGGCAAATACAATTCGTCCGATGACAAAGATTTCTCAGTGGCGAAAAGCATTTCGCACGTTGTTCGAAAAGCGGGTTACAAGCCTTTGGGCAATGGCCAGTTTGTACAAACCGGGTGGATGAACCGCACCCGGACAGTGCTTGAGGGAAACAATGCCGATGCCCGGTATCACCGGGCAGCCTACGAAGGCAGTCAGCGGATTACTGCGACGGTTGTGGCTGAGCAATATCGGGCCGGTAATGTCGGTTTGTCTGCCGAAGAAGCGCCTGATCTGTCAGACAACCCAAGGGTTAAAAGCCGCTTTTTTCGTCAGGACAACCTGCGTTTTAACCCCGGCTTTGCCCATCCCCGCAACGGTTTTTCATCTGCGGATCGGGCAGCTGTCCGCCTTTCCCGTTGCGCTCATTGGGCCAATGGTGTAACCGAATTGGGCGCTGCGCCCACTGGCATGCGTATTCTGGTCGAAAGACACCACTGATTCTGGCGGAAAGGCTCCGCACATTCTGAAGCAAAGACTCCAGTGATTCTGGCCGAAAGGCTCCACTGATTCTGGACGAAAGACTCCAC
>JAHIXK010000017.1 GCA_018815245.1 Gammaproteobacteria bacterium | reverse complement strand
CGAGTGGTTTCTGCGTGGTCTGCGACTCATGATTTCTCCTTTCCTGGCCAACATTGTTGACCCAAAAAGCAGAGCTGTCATCTTCTATCCATATGTCCGAATTTCCGGAGCCTGCTCTAAATCCCTTTTCGTCCGTTGGAAAATCGCGCCATGCTGATTATTCGCCTGGGGCAGCCAAGCCTTTTGATCGACGAGAAGCGGGCCGCCCGCAGCGGATTGTGGGCCATGTGCCATCATCTTTTCCTGTGTCAAAGCAGCAGATGCTGATTAATTTTCGCGGGAAGATCATTGCCGAGAATTTTATGACCACAAGACTTGTCAATATTCACAATGAAATTGCTTTGACGAAGTTTCTGGGTGTTTTAGAGAAGCATGCGTCTGACAATTCGGTTGCTTCACTGGATGGATTGACGCCTTCGCAAGCACACAGTTTGTTCGAGCATTTTTGTCAGGCGCTTAAGGTAAGCCCTTTCAGAAAAGGGTATGGAGATGTCTGACCGTGTTTGTGGTGCCCGGGACCGGAATCGGTAAGTGCGTCGGGACGCTGCGATTTTATTGGCTTTCAGAGATTTATTGATTGCAATATGATTAGGTCGGTCGTTCAGCGCCACGAGGAAAGGAGGATGAAATGCATGTTTTGCTTGCCGAGGATGATCCATTGGTGGCCAACGGTATTGCAACCGGGTTGAGGCTGCACGGGCTCACGCTGGATCATGTTGACACAGCCAGTCATGCGGATGCAGCCTTGGCAACATCGCATTTTGATGTATGCATTCTTGATTTGGGGCTGCCCGACGAAGACGGCATGAAGTTACTGCGCCGGTGGCGCGATCAGGGCCGAAACATCCCCGTCTTAATCCTGACTGCCCGTGACGCACTGAATCATCGCGTGGACGGACTCCTCGGGGGGGGCGACGATTACTTGATCAAACCTTTTGATCTTGATGAGTTGCTGGCTCGCTTACACGTCCTGACGCGCAGGATCGCGGGCCGGAGCAAAGACTCTATGGCTCATGGGGAATTGACCTTTTGTGCGTCAACGGGCGAGGTGTGTCTCGCCGGTAGACCAATAACACTGGCCCGTCGCGAACTTTCGCTGTTGCGCGCATTGTTGCAGAACCCTCGCGCCATTCTAACTACGGAGCAGCTTTGCGATAGTGTGTATGGCTACGAGCAGAACGTGGAAAGCAATGCAATCAACGTCCATATTTATCATTTGCGGCGCAAGCTTGGAAACAATATTGTGGAAACGGTGCGTGGGCTGGGTTACAGGCTTGGTCCGGCCGGGAAATTGGAAGGGTTATGAGTCTTCGCCTGCGGCTTTTGCTGATTATTGGTGTTTCACTCACCGTGTTGTGGGCTGCTGTCGCAGGTTGGATGTTCATGGATGCACGTCAGTCTTTGCGCGACGCGCTGGACAATCGGCTGGCTGCCTCTGCCCGGATGGTGGCTGGCCTGGTGGCCCAGTTTCCGGAACCACAAGACATCAGCGCATCTGGGAATACACCGCTGGATGTTGTGGCGCGTGATGGTGTGGCTTGCGAGGTGAGCCTTGTGCGTAGCAACGTCATGATCCAGACCCTTGCCCGTACGGCGGGTAGCCCTAATTTGACTCGCGTCGATCCGGGCTTTGGTACCCATGAGTATGGCAACAAGCGGTGGCGCACTTATGTTTTGCGACAAGGCAATATTCAGATCGCTACAGCAGACAGCATAGATGCCCGCGAGGCATTGCTCAAAGAACTGCTCCTGTCGGCTGGGGTGCCATTTGTGGTGGCACTGTTCGGGAGTCTCTTGCTGGTGTGGTTTGGCGTCACTCATGGATTGGCGCCTCTGGAGCGCATCCGCGACCTTTTGGCCAGCCGTCGCCCGGGTGACGACAGTTCCTTGCCAGAAGTGAAGGCCCCTGTTGAGCTGCGCCCGCTCTTGCAGACTATCGAGCAACTCCTGGAAAGAGTGCAGGCGGCAATTGTGAGAGAACGTCGTTTCACCGACAGTGCTGCACATGAACTGCGTACGCCGCTTACGGGCGTGAAGACTCACATTCAAGTCGCAAAACTTGCGTCTCAACGGCCCGAAGAAGCAGCAACCCTTGAAGCCTCGCTGGTTAAAGCAGATCAAGGCGTGCTGCAATTGCAGAATATCCTTCAGCGCTTGCTGGAGTTGGCACGGCTGGAAGGCCAGCCTGTCGAGATGGAAATTAGCGACCCGGTTGATGCGGTGCGCGCTGCAGTGGAGGCATTGCAACCCATTTTCGGCGAGTTATTAAGCCGGGTATCCGTGCACGGGGCAGAGGAGTCCCGCCCCGTGCGCGTTGCGTACCCCCTTTTGCTTGCTGCCATCCAGAATTTGATTGACAACGCAATGCGCTATGCGCCAGCCAACACACCAATATTTGTTCTCATTGCACCACAAAGTGCGGGCACCATGCACATCAGCATAGTGGATGAAGGCACCAACCTGAACGCGGAAGAACGACGTCAGGCTGTTAACCGGTTCTGGCGCGGAAACTCAAAAATACCTGGTTCCGGTTTAGGGCTATCGATTGTTGATGCAATTGCACGCCGACATGGCGGGACATTTGAGCTTCTTAAGCGCAATGACGGAGGCCTTGAGGCTCGACTGGTGCTTTGCATTGCCGTGGAGGCAGAGCAGAGTTGAATTTGTCTTAATCCCCTCTTAATCCTGCAAATGCATTATTCAAGGAAATCATTTGTGGGAGTTGAGCTTGTCTGTCTACCGGATCGCCCGTGCGGCTATTGTCTTGTGCTGTTTTGCCATTGGGAGTGTGTGGGCTGGCGGCGGTCTTTTCTCCTCGAATACTGAGCCCGAATTTCTGGATGCCGAGAATGTTTTTACTCTAAAGGAAGCACAACAACAAGGCGATGATTATGTAGTGCAAGGGCATATTGCCGATCGCTATTATGTATACCGTCATTCGTTGAAGTTGGTCGATGGGCAGGGAAATGAAGTCAACCTGGATCTCCCTTCCGGAAAGGCTAAACACGACGAGTTTTTTGGTGACACGGAAATCTACACAGGTGACAGCGCTCGTCTGCGTTTCCCCGCCGCAGATTCTGGCCCGCTGACACTGCATTGGCAGGGGTGCGCGCAGGCCGGTATCTGCTATCCACCTCAGACCGTACAAATCAGCGTGGCTGGGGCATCCCAGCCAGAATCGGCCTTGGGTGCCGGTATTGAACCCAGTGTTGGTGAGGATCAGGAGGCAGCACAGAGACTTGCTGCGCTGGGGACTGTCGCTGGCACGGTGCTGTTCTTCGGGTTCGGCCTTTTGCTGGCTTTTACGCCATGTACATTGCCGATGATTCCCATTGTTTCCAGCATGGTAGTGGGCAGCCAGGCCAAGCCTCGCCGGGCTTTTGTTTTGTCTTTGTCGTACATCCTGGCGATGGCGGGTACCTATGCGGCAGTCGGGGTGGTGGCCGGGCTTGCTGGCGCCAACCTTCAAGCAACGCTGCAGTCGCCATGGCTGCTCGGTGCTCTCGCCGGTCTATTCCTTGTTCTGGCCAGCTCGCTGTTTGGCCTGTTTGAGTTGCGTTTGCCATCCGCTCTGATGAACCGCCTTCAGCCCAAAGGACGGGCGGCTTCCGGCGGAAGTATAACGGGTGCAGCTGCGCTGGGTTTTCTATCGGCTTTGCTGGTTGGTCCTTGCATGACTGCGCCCTTAGCGGGCGCATTGCTGTACATCGGACAAACAGGCAGTGCGCTGCAAGGCGGGTTGGCCCTGTTTGCGCTGGGTCTGGGCATGGGTCTGCCGCTGTTGGTGATCGCAGTGTTTGGCGCCCGTGTACTGCCCAAGCCAGGCGCATGGATGGACAGGGTACGCTTTGCTTTTGGATACATCATGCTGGGGATGGCGGTGATGATGCTGGCGCGATTTCTGCCTGGTACTGTCAGCTTGGTGCTTTGGGGTGTCTGGGTTTTATTGGTGGCGGTGGGGCTCATTGCCTGGGCACAAGCCGTGGGGGCGAAACATCGTTTGGTGTGGACCTTGCGCTCAGGTGCGTTGCTGGCTGGTCTGTGGTCCGTCTTTATGCTCGTGGGGGCTGCGTCCGGGGGCGACTCGATCTTGATGCCCCTTGCACATCTGCGTGTTGCACAGGCTAATACTATGACAACGAAAGAGGTTGCCTACGTCCAGGCCAAATCGGTTGCTGACGTGAATGATCGCTTGGCGCAAGCGGCTATACGCGACCAGTGGACGCTGATCGATTTTTACGCTGACTGGTGTGTTAGTTGCAAAGTGATTGAGCACAATGTATTCAGCGATCCAGAAGTCGCCGCGCGGCTGGCGCGCGTGCAGATTGTCCGTCCGGACGTCACGCGAAATGACGCGATCGATCAGGCGCTGCTGAAACACTGGGGTGTCATGGGCCCGCCAACGCTAATATTGGTGGGGCCCGATGGCAAGGAACAACGTGATCTGCGCGTGGTCGGTGAGATCGGTGCACAAGCATTCCTTGAACGCTTGGACAGCGCAGGTGTTCCATGATCGGTATCGGCCCAGCCTCCATCCATGTGGTTTTGGTTGTCGCTGCGAAATCCCAGTGCTTAAGCGGGCCCAGGGTGCCTTTCCCAACATTGTTTGTTTTTGATACGCAGGGCCGTTTGGTGTACTTGCATTTGGGAGAAATCACCTTGCCCAGCCTTACGGACAAGATGTTGCGTCATTTTGGTCTGTTTGAAAACTAATAAACTCAATTCACACAAGGGATGATTATGTTTACACAAGGTGTATCTTTCCAATTCATAGCGGTTGCATCGTTGTTATTAATGGCGAGTTGCAGTCAGGTGGAAAATGCGGACATTCCGCCAGTTGTCAAGGCACTGGAAGAGCAAGGCCTCATCGTCAAAAATGAGTTTCAAGTTGAAGGGGGACTGCGTGCCTTCGCCAGTGTTGCAGGTGACAGGCCAATCGCTGTCTATGTTTTGGCTAATGGCAATGCAATTGTGGGTACACGCCTGAATGCCAAGGCTGAGCCTATTGACGAACAGACACTGCAGAGTTTAGTTGTGCAGCCGATCCGCGACCAGAGCTGGGCGGAATTGGAGTCGGCCAAGTGGGTGTTGGATGGTAAGGCCGATGCGCCGCGCGTTGTTTATGTCTTCACAGATGCAAATTGTCCTTATTGTCACCAGTTCTGGACGGCTTCGCGTCCTTGGGTGGATGCAGGGAAAGTTCAGTTGCGGCACCTGTTGGTTGGAATCATCAAAGAGGACAGCCCGACCAAAGCAGCGGCAATTCTCGGTGCGTCAGATCCATCGGCTGCGTTGCAGGAAAACGAAATCAAGTACGATCAGGGTGGAATAAAGCCGACTGACAGTGTTCCGGACGATGTGCAAAAGATCCTCGATGACAACCAGAGGCTTATGCTTTCCCAAGGGTTCCGGGGTACGCCCGGAATCATTGTTCGGGATGAAAAGGGGTTGATCCAAAAATACGGCGGCATGCCGCAGCGGGGTGAGCTGGCCGAAGTACTGGGCCCACGTTGATTTCGGAATGGCCGACGATATGACCCTGAAGATAATCCTTCATGCCCCGACGCCCGCCGCGTTGGGACGAGCACGCAACAATGCAATCAATGTGATGCGCGAAGCGCCCAATGCGCAAGTCCGAATCGTGGTGAATGCACAAGCAGTTGCCGCAGTATTGGATGCTGATGCTGAAGAACTGGATGCCTTGACCTGGTTGTGCCCCGTTACCTTGCTCGGGACGAACAGGGAAAGCAGGACGCCGCTTCATGTTCTTCCCGGTGCCGCTGTACTTGAAATCGCACGGATGCAACAGGCTGGATGGGTTTATATTCGTGCATAAAAGTGGTTGGTGCCCGGGACCGGACTTGAACCGGTACGCCCCTTTTACGGTAAGCGACGGATTTTAAGTCCGTTGTGTCTACCAATTTCACCACCCGGGCAGATGGGTAAAAAACTTGGAGGCGGGGGTCGGAATCGAACCGGCGTACACGGAGTTGCAGTCCGCTGCATGACCACTCTGCCACCCCGCCAAGGGTGTTCCGCCAAAAATGTGGCGGGCAAAGAAAAGGGGAAGTGTAGCACTTCCCCTTAGGAATTTGGAGCGGGAAACGAGACTCGAACTCGCGACCTATACCTTGGCAAGGTATCGCTCTACCAACTGAGCTATTCCCGCATTTCAACAACGTGTCGTCGTTGAGAGAACGAAATTATAGCAAGAAAAAATTTTGTGTCAAATGTTTTTGAAAAATAACTTCATTTATTTTCCATGTGCCTAAAAAATGTGCAAACCCAAGCCTGTTGCGGTTTTCCGGCTCGTTGGCTTTTTATGTTTCAAGCTATTGATTCTGCTGTGAAATGTAGTTTTTCCACCCACGCTTGCGCAAATCGCAGGCTGGGCATTCACCGCACCCTAAACCCCAGTCATGTTTGTGTGTGCGGTCGCCGGTGTAGCAGGTGTGGGTGTCGCGAACAATAATTTCAAGCAACTTCTTGCCGCCCAATTGTTCGCCCAGCTGGAAAGTTTCGGTTTTGTCGATCCACATCAGCGGTGTTTCAAAGCGAAACGCGCTGGCCATGCCCAGGTTGGTGGCCACCTGCAGGGCCTTTAATGTGTCTTCGCGGCAATCCGGGTAGCCTGAGAAATCAGTTTGGCACATGCCGCCCACCAAGGTAGCCAAACCCCGGCGATAGGCCACAGCCGATGAAATCAAAAAGAACACGAGATTGCGGCCCGGCACGAAGGTATTGGGTAAACCCGTTTCATTCAATTCGATTTCTCGTTCTTCCGTCAGCGCGCAATCGGAAATTTGCCCCAGCCAGCTTAGGTCGATAACACGGTCTTCGCCCAGCTTGGCTGCCCACTCGGGAAACTGTTCGCGCAGGCGGTCAAGCACGGTCAGGCGACATTCCAGTTCAATGCGGTGGCGTTGGCCATAGTCAAACCCGATGGTTTCAACATGGTCGAATTTGGACAATGCCCATGCCAGGCAAACTGTGCTGTCTTGCCCGCCAGAAAACAGCACAAGTGCTTTTCTATTCATGATTGATGCGAAAAAATGCAGTAAACCGTTATTTTAGCCGCACAAACAAAAAACCCCGCTGTGTTTGCGGGGTTTCTTGTGCAAGCAAGCGGTGCTGGCTTAGTTCGCAATGCCTGTTGAAATGGCGTATTTCACCAGCTGAACGCTGGAATCCAGGTTCAGCTTTTGCAACAAGCGGGCGCGGTAGGCGTCGATGGTGCGCGGCGAAACCTTCAGAAGCTCGGCGATTTCGCGACGCGGCCGACCTTGGGCTATCAAGGTTAATACCTGGCGTTCACGGCGGGTCAGTTGGACGCCTTCGTCCTGTTCTGCCAAGGTGTGTATTTGGCTGCTTTGTTCCTGGCGGTCGTGTGGTGAGGTGCCAGAATACATGCGGTTGTTGACCAATTCAGGCGCCACATAGCGGTTACCTGTGGCAACAGTGTCGATAGCCTCGCGCAGTGTTTCCACCGAGGATTGCCTGCTTACGCAGGCCCAAACTCCGGGTTTGAAGGCCATGCCCAAAATATCCTGTGCGGTTCCCTCGCACACCAGCACAACGCGTACGTCTGAATAACTGGCACCGATGTGTTGAACCACGGTCTCGCCGTGTTTGTTGCCTTTTTCTATGGTGATGACCACGATCCGGGTCTCGGCGCTGGCCAAATGGTTGTCGATTTCTTCCAGTGTGGTGCGGTTGGTGACAAACATTGGTTGAAGGCTGACTGTTCTGCCGGGGTTTGGTGTTGTCAACCCAGGGTCACGGGGCGTTGATGGTCTGCCGGTCAAGCCCTTGTCATTTTTCATAGTCCCGCCCATGTGTGGCTGGCTTGGCCAGCTCGGAATTAAGGTCATGTACGCCCCGCTGTTGGTAGCTGTTCGGTTGATGCTATGAAGGTTTGTACTTCACCCCTAAAAAATTGGATTCAACTGGGTGTAGGTAAATTCGGGCGGGTTAATCACAATGTGTGGGGCTTGATTTTTCAGCGATCTATGTAAGCAAATAGACATTATTGGTACTGTTCGGATGTCAGAACTTTTGCTAGTATCCCTAGACTAGGTGATACTTAGGAGTTACATCCCCTTTATAGGGTGACCCTATTCAGTGGTTTGAACAGTAAAACTCGGCCTTTTTGATAAAACCAAAGTTCAGCCCAACTGTAAATTGACAGTATCAGAACGTATAAAACACACGGATTACTTCATCTCGGGGACAAGCAGGTTGAGAGAAGAACTCGCTTCTTTAATTGAACGAATTGCAAATCGCGATCGAAAGGCGTTTGAGGAGTTGTATCAACTCACGTCCCGAAAGATGTTTGCGGTGGCGTTGCGCATTGTTCGGGAGCCCGGCATGGCTCAGGATGTACTGCAGGATGCCTATATTCGCCTGTGGAGATATGCGCACACTTTCAATAACAAGCTTTCAGCCCCCGAAACATGGTTGCACCAAGTGGTGCGAAACCGGGCGCTGGATTTAATTGCCCAGCAAAGCCACACGGTGAATTCAATTTCGCTGGATCAGTTCTCCGATCAGGATGACGAGCCCAATGAGTTGGTTTTCGAAGCCCATTCTGTAAGCAGTGACGACAAGGAAACAAGCCGGGTCATGCAAGCCTGTGTGCAGCGCCTGGACGGCAAATATCGGCAGGTCCTTACACTGGCATACACCCATGGCATGAGCCATGCAGAAATTTCTGACCATCTGGATGTGCCCTTGGGTACCGTGAAGACCTGGGTTCGTCGTGGTTTGATTGAATTGAAAACTGTGTACGACGAATTTCAGACGGAAGGTTTGGCAACGCTTGCGGCGAACAACACCCGCCGACAGGACGCCGAACAATCTGGATATTTGGCATAGGAGAAGCCCCATGACTGACGATGAGAAAAACTGGCTGGCAGCCGACTATGTGCTGGGCGTGATGCGCGGTACAGAACGCACCACCTTTGAAGGTCAATTGAAGCTTGATCCGGTTTTGGCCAAGTCGGTGCTGAGCTGGCAGGAAAGGTTGAGCCTGATTGATGCCAAGCCGCAGGTGTTGTACCCCACGATGTCTGAATCTGAAGTGGATGCCGCGCTGAGCAGCGTGTTTGATCGTGTGTGCAAAGCCATCGATGCCCAGGCTGACGTTAAAACGAGGCTGGACAACCCGCTGGCGAGAATGACCCGGGAACAGTTGGCGAGCATGCGCCCGGCTGTGGTGCGTTTGATTGCCTCGTACCTGGTATTGCTTGAACGACTGAAAGCGCAGCAGTTGCGCATGGCTGGTTCAACGGGCGCTGTGTAACCTAGGAAATCGCAATGTCGGTTAAATATTTGTTCAAAGAAAGACTGGAAGCACTTTGGAACTTTGGTTTGAAGTCCGAGCGTTCGGGCGAGGACAAAGCGGACCAGGGAAGTATTGAGCCCAACCAATCCAAAACTGTTGAAGGTGTCATTCGAAGCGCGTTGCCCTTGCTCAAGCGTGCGGCGTTGCTGTCGATATTCGTTAACCTTGTGGCGCTGTTTCCTGCAGTATTTTCCCTGCAGGTATATGACCGGGTTATCTACCGTTCAGGCCTGAATACGCTGACAGCATTGTTGATCGGCATGGGTATTTTGCTGGCAGCAGACTTGATTTTGCGTTCATTCCGGGCCCGGGTGTTGCGCGTGTCGGCTGTGAAAATTGACGGTCAGATCGCCAGCAAGTTGATGAACAAAATATTGTCCATTCCGTTGCGGCAACTCGAAGCCCGTTCCACTGCAGCCTGGTATTCCCTGTTTAAAGATGTGGACACTGTGCGCGTGGTGTGGAGCGGTGCGGTGGCAATGACCATTCTGGATTTGCCATTCGCTATTTTGGCCATCGGTTTGATTGCCACCATCGCTTTGCCTGTGTTGCCTGTGGTGTTGATAGGTTTAGCGTGCCTGGCGGGTTTGTCTTGGTACAGCTCTGGCGAATTCCGCAAGCGCCGTGTTGAAGAATTTTCGCGTGCGCGTCGCCGTGATGAAGTGTTGGCAGAAGTATGCCGTGGCCGTGAAGCCATCAAAAGCCTGGTACAAGATGATTCTGCCAAGCGCGCCTGGGTGTCCAGCTACAACTCTTGGGTTCAGGAATCGTTTCAGAAAAACGGTGAAATGGAAGACCAGCGAGAACTGTCCATTTCCATCATGTTGTGCGTGAACGTGGCCATTACCGCAGTGGGTGCGTATGCCGTGATCAACCAGTGGATGACCGTGGGTGGTTTGATTGCGTCGAACATGCTTGCGGCTAAGGCCATTGGCCCTTTGGCGGCATTGACTGGCCACTGGCGATCGATCGCCCATTCCCGTGAGGCCACGGACCGCCTGAACAAAGTGTTTGCGGCTGATGAAGAAAAGCAGCACACCGGTTTGAATCTTCCCATGCCTTCAGGCGCACTGCGACTTGAAAACGTGAGCTACCAGCACGTGGGCGCTCAAAAAGAAGTGGTGAAATCTGTTTCCGCTCAAATTGGTCCCCGCGGCATTTACGGTTTGGCCGGTGACAACGGCGCGGGCAAATCGACTTTGCTGAAATTGTTGCGCGGCCTGTATGAACCGCAGGGCGGCAGGGTGCTGCTGGACGAGTATGATTTGTCGCAGTTTTCCCGACAGGAATTGGCGAAATGGATTGGCTTTTTGCCACAAACATCGCAGTTGTTTGAGGGCACGATTGTTGAAAACCTTCGCCGGTCTAACCCCGATGCCAGTGATGAGCAAATTCTTCTGGCAGCCAAGCGTTCCGGCGCCCATGAATTCATCGCGAAAATGCCCGATGGTTACATGACGCAGGTGGGTGAGGGCGGCAATCGTTTGTCGGGCGGTCAGCGCCGCCGCGTGGCCATTACCCAGGCATTTCTGTCAGATGCGCCCGTGTTGTTGCTGGATGAACCCACAAACGATTTGGACTTTGCTGCCGAAACGCACTTGATGGCGGTGTTCAAAAGCCTGGCCACGGTAAAAACGATCATCATGGTGACGCATTCGGTTCGCTTGATGTCGATTTGCGACAAGATTATTTATTTGGACAAGGCGTCCAAACTGCATGTTGGGTCAACGCCTGAAATGCTGAAATTGTTGTACGGCATATCGGTTCCCAAACCCATTCCTGCTGCGCCCAAAGCGGCTTCGCAGATAGGCCCAACCGACACGGTGAAACCCCTTGGCACAGCGGGTGCGGAAGGACATACCAATTCTGATGCAGGCGGCAAAGCCGCCCAAGCCTGATGAGCGAGGGTAAGGAAATCATGAAGCCCAACAATGCCTTGGCCGAGGTCGGTAAAACTGACTTGAAGCCTTATGAAGTGCCGGTGTTGTACAAACCCAAGGGCGGCGGTTTTGATACCAAAAGCCGTTTTGCTTTGGGTCTGATAGCACTGTCCCTGTTTGCATCGTTGTTCATTCGGGTGGACCAAGTGGTGACTGCGCCTGGCAAGGTGATCCCCTCTTCGAGGATCAAAAGCATTCAGCATCTGGAAGGCGGTATTGTTCAAGACCTTGCCGTGAAAGAAGGCGATGTGGTGAAGGAAGGGGCGGTGTTGGTTCAGTTGAACCTCGCCACTTCGGGTATCAACATTGAAGAATTGAAAAGCCGCCGGGCCGCGCTGGAAATGAGCCGCGCGCGTTTGCTGGGCGAAGCTTCTGGCAAGGGGCCTGAATACCCGAGCGAAATTGTTGCTGATTACCCGGATTTGTTCCGAACCGAGCAGGCCACTTACCTGGCCAGAATCACTGAGCTGAACGGTATTCTGGGCGTGAATGACAGCCAGATGCTGGGCAACCAGGGCAAGGTTGGTGAATTGCAGGCCAAGCTGGAAGGTTTGGAGAACCGCGCAGTGACCACGCTGCGCGAACTGGAAATTACCCGCGAGCTGGTGCGTGAACGCTTGGTGTCGCAGCTTGAGTACCTGACCAAGAAACGTGATTACGATAGCTTGACTTCCGAGATCGCGTCGATGCGTCAAACGATCGCATCTGCACAGGCTTCAGTGGGGCAAAGCCGCGCACGTCGTGTGGAGGAAGACGGCAAGTTTCGCCGCCGCGCGGCTGATGAACTGACCACGCTTGAGCGCCAGTTGGCCAGTTTGAAAGACGAGATTAACCGGGCCAGTGACCAGCGCGACCGCGCTGTGATTCGTTCGCCAATTGACGGTGTTGTGAAAAACCTGAAGCTGCAGGCCGTGGGCAACGTGGTGCGCCAAGGCGAACCGATTATGGAAGTGGTACCTGTTGACGAAGTGCTGGTGGTTGAAACCCGTTTGTCGCCTGCGGATCGCGGTTATGTAAGCATGGATCAGGCATCGGAAGTGAAGGTGTCGGCTTACGACTTTTTGCGCTACGGCACCCTGAGTGGCAAAGTGACACAAATTGCAGCGGACACGGATCCTGGCACGGAGGACACAGGGCCTTACTATCGCCTGATCGTAAGTACTGACAAGGCATTTTTTGGCACGCCCGATGCGCCTTTGCGTATTTCACCGGGCATGACGGCCGAAGTGGACATTAATGTGGGTTCACAACCCTTTATTTATTATTTGCTGAAACCTGTATTGAAGCTGAAGCAAGAAGCCTTCAGAGAACCATAAAGCAACACATGACAACACAACTGGACAAGCTGGGTGGGGGCAAATTGGCTCGCAATATCTTGTGCGTGCTCATTTCAGCCCTGATGGCATTGCCTGCCGGGGCCCAGGAAGCTGGTATTGAACCGGCACCAGCGGGTTCTGCTTTGGGCAATGACAACAACGAGTTTCGTGCCCGCCGGATTGAACCGGCCGAAGCCGCAAAAATGTCCAAGGAGGAACTGACAAAAGTCCGGTTCCTGAACATGCTGCGCACCAATCCGGAAATTGTGACCTCGCGCATCAATGTGAACGCATCACAATTTATAGAGGACGGTGCCCGCGCGGCGTACTTCCCCAAAATTACGGTGGGCGCAAATGCCAGTTCCAGTTCAACAGTAACCAACAGACAATCCACTGACATTACGGTCAGTCAGCCAATTTACACGGCGGGCCGAATTACGGCGCGCGTGAAAGCTGCCGAAACGGATGGCACCATTGCCGATGGTCAGTTTGTGAAAACTGTTCAGGATGTGGTGCTGGAAAGCTTTTTGGCCAGCAGTACACTGTCCCGAAATTCATTGCTGGTTGAGGCATCGCGTGCGGCAGAGGCCGCTGTGGCGCAATTGCTTGTGCTGGAGGAGCGCCGCGTTGAGCTGGGTGGCAGCGGGGTGACAGATGCCCAGTTTGCCAAAGCCCGTTTGGCGGTAACCCGTGATCGCCTGGTGAATTTTGAAGGGCAGTTTGAGGAGGCGCGTGCCACCTACTTCCGCTACTTTGGTGTGTACCCAGAGGGCTACAACGTGCCTGAACTGGAGGTGCAGCGCACCATGTTGCCCCCGTTGGTGGACGAGGCGGTGACCAAGGCGCTGTTTTCCAACCCGGAAATTCGAGTGGCAGAAAGCCAGATCGTGAAAGCCCGACACACCTACACTGCGGAAGACGCAAGCCTTTACCCGTCGCTGAATTTGGTGGGAATTCAACAATTTTTCGGTGAACCCGATCCTTTCACAGGCGACAGAACCGACAGTTCGGTAAACCTGCGTTTGCAGTACAGTGCTTTTTCAGGCGGTGAGCAGGTGGCCCGCGTGAACCAGGCTGCTGCCACCATTGACACCCGCCGCGCCCAGTTGGCCGCTGCCCGCCTGCGGGTTGAGGAAAGTGTGCGTTTTCAGTGGGGAAAGTGGACTGCTGGACAGTCCCGATCAATCACCTTGCGTGGTGCTTATGCCGATTCACTGCAGGTGTTCAAAAACCGCAAACGCCTTCGCGATTTTGGCCGCGAAACGGTCATCGTGATGCTGGATGCGCAAGTGGAATATTTCAATGTGCTGATTGCGTACATCAATGCCGTGTTTGATGCCCGCGAAGCCGGTTTCCGCTTGATGCACACCATGGGCCTGATGATGCCCACTGCAGGCGCGGAAGGTGACTGGTTCGAGTTGTTTTTCTCGAGAACCCCGGAGCGCGAGCGTCTTGAGGACAGCCTGAAAGACACTGCGGACATTGCCAGCAGCCCGGCAGACCAAAAGATTGCTGAAAAGCTGGGGCTGGATGTTAGCCAAACCGAGGTGGACAAAGCCGCCGGCTTTGTGTTGACCCCGGCGCAGCGGCTGGAGGTTGAGAAGAGTTCCCAGCGCAACAGGGTTAAGGGCAGTGATGCTGAAAAAGACCTGCGGCCTGCTTTGAGACCCGCCCCCATTCTGGACCCTCGTTTTTATCGGTAAAGCCTTGATTTATGTGGGTAAAATGCTCACACTGATCAAATAAGGGTACTTTTTGACCTCATTTCATTCATTCGCAGTTGCGAAAGCCTGAGAAACTGGGACAAATAGGGGTATTCCCAAAGGACTGACAAAGATGGGCGACGACATTCACAACACCAATACCACTGCTGAAGACTTGGCCATTGAGCGCGCGGAGCAGCAACTTGCCGACCCTTCCGCGGCCAATATGCAGTTTTTGCAGTCCACCATTGTGAACAACGAATTCGATGGCCTTGGTGCCAGTACCGGATTCTTCAATGCGTCGGCCAAGCAATCAATCGCTTCCCCAACTCATTCAGGCAGTGGTTTTTCCGGTTTGTCACCGGCGTATTCCGGCGCTGGTTTACTGGGCGCAGTGGCTGTGGCCGACATGGGTGGTGTATCCAGCGCCATGGGCATTGCGGCACAGGTGGCCAGCGCGGCCCCGGTTACCTTCGGCAAGGAAGCGGTGGGCGAATCTGCCACTTTGGCGGCTTTGGGCGACAAGGCGCTGGCGCAGCAAACTGCTGACAGCAATTCAGCCTTGCTCAAACCACTTGCCAATGCGGATGGTTCCATGGTGCCTTTGTCGCCAGAATTTTCCCAACTGCTTGCGATGCTTGAAGGCAGCGACAGTGTGAATCCAGATGATGCCTTGATGAGTTTGGTGGGCGGTCTGGGGCAAAACCCCAGTTCAGAAAACCTGCAGGGCGCAATTGATGCGGTGCTGGGCCAAATCAATCTGTTGAACAGCACCTTCGAGCCCGTGTTCGATGGCCTGGCCGGCGAAGTGCAAAGCCAGGTTGGTGTTCAGAATTCCTTATCCAGTACAGACCTTGGCTTCTCCATTTTGGACAGTGCGGACGATGTATCCACCACACTGAGCGATTTGTTGGGGTCAGTCGATGTTGTTTCCAATCCGCAAATTGACAGCTTGCTAAGCCTTGGTTCGACCCTGGATGATGTGGTGTCACTGGTGGGTTCGCTACCCGAACTGGACATTGTTGACGGCGTACTTGATCCGATAACCGATGTCATTGAGCCGGTTATTGATCCAATTGTGGAAATTATCACTGACATCACAGACCCTATTGCTGATCCTGTAATCGATGTCATTGAGCCGGTTATTGATCCAATTGTGGACATTATCACTGACATCACAGACCCTATTGCTGATCCTGTAATCGATGTCATTGAGCCGGTTATTGATCCGATCCTGGGCCCTATTACTGACGGTGGTTTGCTCTCCGGTCTAAGCAGCACATCGAGCGATTCCGACACGGGCTTGCTTGATTCACTCAGCAGCGGTATTTCCTCCAGTGCAGGTTCCGAGGGCGGTGTTCTGGACGGCGCACTTAGCCCCCTCGATTCCAACAAATAACCCCCACCCTTTTGAAAGGGGGGTATTTTTGAATCCAATTTGAACAGGGCTTCGTATAAAATTATACAAAGCACTTTTAAATTGTATTCATGCCCAATTCAGTCATTCAACTGTCGGTTCAAGCAGACACCAACGAAAACGTGGGTGAATTGTTTGCGCCAATCAGCAAAGCGACAATCGAGTTTTTTGAAAGCTTTGAGCCTTCTCCTTCCGGTTCAATGATTACATTTGGCTCGCTCGACGGTGTGAATTCCAAAGAACTTTCTGCTGCGCAACCATCTGGTTTGGGCGAGCTTCGCTGTATTTCCCAAGCATGTGTAAGTGACATCAGCGTGGTCGAGAGCAATGCCAGCCTGGCCGGTATCGACCCTGGCTTGCTTGCAAATGTAGAATCGGCGGGTATCATGAATAATATGAACAATCAAATTTCTTTCCAGGCGCTGAACGCTGAACTGCTTGATGCCATGCCGCGCGTTCAGAACGCCTTGAGTGGTCAGCTTGGTCACGAAGAACTAAGCCAGTTGATCGCTGACATTCAGGCACAAGTGCTTGAGTTGAATACGCTCAGTCAAGACTTGTTTGGCGATTTGTCAGGCGATGTGAATGAGGCAGCTGCCAGTGCGGGTGACATGGATGCCGATGCATTGCTGGCTTCCATGCAAATTGATTCAGGTGTGTTTGCTGAACCGCTTCTGGCCAGTTTCGGTGATTCTGCGGCCTATTCGACCACGCTCGATGGTTTGTTCACTTCCCCCGAGTCGTTTCCGCTGACCATGGATTTTTCCAGCCCGACCAGTGTTAAAGAGGCTTCCGATTTGTTTGCGTCAACGGGAAGTACTTCGTCGATCAGTTCAACTGCCTCCAGTTCAGACGCGGAGGGTGGCGTTGTAGGTTCAACCCCCGGTTCTTCCGACCATTCCTGATAATCCGGGGTTTTAAATCCTGTCGAATGTAATCACGTGATCAAGCTCGAGCTTGATCCCGATGGGTTCGCCTATGGCGTGGTTGTGGTGGCTGGGTACCAGTGCTAACACCTGCACGCCACTTTCAAGTTCCAGTGTGTACAAGAAGTCGGCACCGCGAAAAGCCTTGCGCACTACCTTGGCCTGCATGGGGCTGGCGTCGTCGTGAATAATGTCGTCTGGCCGAATCAGTACATCAAATTCGTCGCTTCCGGGCAACTGGTCACCGGTCAGGCGCAAATGTGCCAACTCAATTTGTAAACCTTGTTCTGTTTTCTTGCCCGGCAGAAATACGCCCTGACCAATGAAGTCGGCCACCATGCGTGAATTCGGTTGATGGTAAAGGCTGTAGGAAGATCCCCATTGTTGCAGTTCCCCAGCGTGCATTACGCCAATGCGATCGGCCATGCTGAAGGCTTCGTGCTGGTCGTGGGTAACAAGAATGGCGCTCATTTTTTCGGCTTTCAGGATTTCCCGAACTTCGAATGTCAGCCGTTCTTTCAATTCCACATCCAGGTTGGAAAACGGTTCATCCAGCAAAATCAATGTGGGTTTTGGGGCCAAAGCGCGGGCCAGTGCAACGCGTTGTTGCTGACCGCCCGACAATTCATGTGGGTAACGGTCTGCCAGTGCTTCCAGACCGATCAGGGCCAGCAGTTCCCCACTGCGGTTGCGTTTTTCCAGTTCGCTGCGCTTGTGCAGGCCAAACTCGATGTTTTTACGAACCGACAGGTGGGGAAACAGGGCGTAATCCTGAAATACCACACCCACGTTGCGGTTTTCCGGGCTGCGCACCCGGCCAGGCTCACTGGCCTTTTCACCGTTCAGCAGAATATGGCCCTCATTGGGCATCAAGAAACCGGCAATGGCGCGAAGCAGGGTGGTTTTGCCACATCCTGATGGGCCGAGCAAACATGCTATTTCGCCCTGGGGCAGTTCAAAGCTGACATTGCGCACAGCGGGGATGCTGCTTCCCGCGTACAGAATGCTCAGGTTTTCAATGCTTAAGGCTGCGGATTGCTTCATTTTTTGTGTGGCACCGTGGGGTGAATTCAATGAACTTAAAGTAAAATCATTCTCACTTCTATTTTGCCATGTCTGGGCGGTTTGTTTGTTTAATCTGGGGTTAAGAAGTCGCATTTCTGTTGCGTTGCTGGCTTTGTTGCTGTTGCTGCCGTTCGTCTATCTGTTTGGTTTGGCCGGTGCCAGTTTGCTGCAAGCCCCTGAGGTGTTGAGGCACTTGGCAAGCACCATTTTGCCTGACCTTGTTTGGCAAACCGTGTATTTGTGCATGGGTGTGGTGGTGTTGACCAGCACCATGGGCGTGCTGCCTGCCTGGTGGGTGTCGGCCCATGAATTTCCTGGCAGAAAATGGCTTGAATGGTTGCTGTTGCTGCCCATGGCCATGCCTTCCTACGTTATTGCGTATGCCTACACCGATGCGCTGCAGTATTCGGGTTGGCTGGCCAGCAATTTGCGCGACCTGTTCGGTGGCGATTTCCGCATTCCTGAAATTCGTTCCACCACGGGTGCCATTCTGGTGCTTAGTTTTGTGTTGTACCCGTATGTGTACATCATGGCGCGTACGGCATTTTTGGGCAGAAGCCCGTCCATGCTGGATGCCGCGCGTTCCCTTGGGCACAGTGCCACCAGTGCATTCCTGAAAGTGGGTTTGCCTGTTGCCCGCCCAGCCTGGGTGGTGGGGCTTACTTTGGTGTTGATGGAAACGCTGGCAGAATATGGTGCCTTGTCGTATTTTGGCGTGCGCACGTTCACCACGGCAATTTTCAACACATGGCTGAATCTGGGCGATCGCGACAGCGCGGCCTTGTTGGCGGTCATGTTGCTGGCAGTCATGCTGGTGTTGATTGCTTCTGAATCCAAGGCACGGGGGCGCGCGCAGTTCTACACCCAGTCAGGTAAAAACAGCACCATTGAGCGAAAGCCGCTTGAGGGCGGGCAGGCCTGGGTGGTTGTGTTTCTATCGACCATGCCGCTAGTGTTGGGTTTTGTGTTGCCCGTGTTGATCTTGTTGGCTTTGGTTGTGGATGTAGACACCAGCATTGATTGGGCGCGCAGTTTCCGCTGGGCCTACCATTCAGCTTTGCTGGGCGGCATCGCGGCGCTGGTTGCTGTATTTCTTGCCGTGTTTCTGGCCTATGTAAAGCGCCAGGCGCAGGTGTGGTGGGTCAGTGCCATTTATCGTTTGATTTCCTTGGGCTACGGTGTGCCCGGCGCTATTTTGGCCATTGCCATCTTGCTGCCTCTTGCTGCTGTGGACCGTTTTACTTTTGAGATGGGCTGGCAAATCCCGGCGCTCACCGGCAGCGTGCTGGCGTTGGTGTACGCCTACAACGTGCGTTTTACATCGGCTGCTTTGCAATCGGTTGATTCCGGTTTGCAGCAAATTACAAAACACATTGATGAATCAGCACGCATTCTCGGGCGCACGCCCCGGCAGGTGTTGTGGCATGTGCATTTGCCGGTACTTAAAGGTTCCGTTGCCACTGGGGCCTTGTTGGTGATTGTGGATGTGATCAAGGAACTGCCTGCCACGCTGGTGTTGCGTCCATTCGATTTTGACACGCTCGCAGTGGTGTCGTACCAGTTTGCATCTGACGAGCGTTTGACTGAAGCTGCCGTGCCGGCGTTGATGATCGTGCTGATTGCTCTGGTGCCCATTCTGTTGTTGATTCGTCAGGGGGCGAAGCAGGCCAGAAGCGGTATTTAGTGCCGCTTTAGTCCGTGTGCAATGAAACAAATGGGCTGGGGTTGGTCCAGGCTTTTACATAATTGAAATTTTTGCCGTACGAGTTGTCCAGCACACAGTTTGGTGTGTTCAATAATGATGCAAGGATATGGCCGTGAAGCCGGTCGGTGATTACAAAGTCGTGTTTCAAGAAAAACTTCTCGGCTTTGGCGATCAAGATATTTTTGTAGGCCAGCCATGCGCGCATCACCAGCCAGTCCATGTTCAATTTTTTTGACTTTCCCAGCAGTCTTCTGAAAAAATTGATTGTTTGTAATTCGTTTTTGATCAGCAGATCCCAATCGGTTTTTGTATGCCATTGCATGTCGATATTTTCAACAGTTGATTCTTTATCAAGCCTTTTAAACAGCAGTCGCTTGCCGCTGTTCTTGGGTTTGACCGTGGCTGAGTAAAGGTGGTGCGCCATGTCTGGAACCAAATAGCAGTTGTCAGTCATTAGTTGGGCACTTTCGAGCGATTTTTCATCTCGAACAAATATGTGCAGATTACTGTGTTGCCTTAGTTCAGTGGCACATTGTTCAAAGGCAGTTTTGCTTTCGAAGAAAATGCTTTGCGGAAGAATGATGATCCTGTTTTCAGGGTACTTTTTGATCAAGTCTTCACGATGTGTTTGGTGCAGTTGGTAAAGGTCACCGAAGTTTCCACCGCCCTGAAACGCAAGTACATCGCCGGGCTTCACTTTGTCTTGAAAGTTGTAAACCGAAGCAATCTGAACAACATTTACCTTGTTCTTTTCAAAAAATATTTCCGTTCCCTTCAGTATCAGTAAATCGCCCACGTTGCCATATACCGGAACATCCAGCAGGTGAACTCGCTTTCCACCAATCAGCTTTAATATATCCAAATGGCGTGTTTTTAAGCTGTCCATCAAGCTTTGGTGGTCTGAAAACGAGTTTTCCATGCGACTTGGCTTCTAAGAAAAAGGGTCAATAAAAATCATGGCGGTGCGGTTGCCGCGTTGTTAACGGTTGGGGAAGGCATTACGCTGACAGAAGTTCACGCAACACATACGGCAGAATGCCGCGGTGTTTGTAATACTCCACCTCAATTGGCGTGTCGATTCGACTGAGCACCTTTACATTTTGAATGTCGCCGTTGGCGCGCGTAATTCGCAGGGTCAGTTCAGCCTGTGGCGGCGTGTCTTCGGTCAAACCAGTTACATCGTAGGTTTCACTGCCATCCAGTGCCAGGCTTTGAATGGAATCTGTGCCCAAAAACTGCAGTGGCAACACACCCATGCCCACCAGGTTGCTGCGGTGAATGCGTTCATAACTGCGCGCAACCACCACTTTCACGCCCAATAGCTGGGTGCCTTTGGCGGCCCAGTCGCGCGATGAACCCGTGCCATATTCCTCACCGGCCAGCACAATGGTTGGTGTGCCTTGGGCGATGTATTCCATTGCCGCATCGTACACCGTGGTTTGTTTTCCATCCTTGATGGTGAAGCCGCCTTCAATGCGGTTGCCATTCGCATCGGGCGGGATCATCAGGTTTTTTACACGCACATTGGCAAAGGTGCCGCGAATCATCACATCGTGATTGCCGCGCCGCGAACCATAGCTGTTGAAGTCTTTCAGTTCAACGCCGTGTTGCTGCAGGTATTTGCCTGCCGGGGTGGTGGGTTTGAATGAACCTGCCGGGGATATGTGGTCCGTGGTCACGGAATCGCCCAACATCAACAAAGGTTTCGCACCGCGAATGGTTTCCACTGTGGTGGGCTGCATGGCGAAGTCGTCGAAGAAGGGGGGCTTGGCAATGTATGTGGAGCCGGGCCACGTGTACACCTGGCCCTCCGGCGCGGGCACATTGTTCCACAGGTCATGGCCTTCGGTGAAGTTGCTGTAAAGCCGAACAAAAGTGCTGGGGTCGAGTGCGGTGGGCAGCAGCGTATTCACCTCTTCATTGCTGGGCCAAATGTCGCGAAGGTAAACGGGTTGACCCTCGTTGCCCGTACCAATGGGCTCGGTGGTCATGTCCATATTCGCTTTGCCGCTCAGCGCGTAGGCAACCACCAATGGTGGCGAGGCCAGAAAGTTCGCCTTCAGGTTGGGGTGAATGCGTGCTTCAAAGTTGCGGTTGCCTGACAACACAGCGCAACCAATCACGTCATTTTTCAAAATGGTGTCGTTGATTTCCGGCAGCAAGTCCCCTGCGTTGCCAATGCAGGTTGTGCAACCATAGGCGGCCACGTTGAAACCCAGCTGATCCAGATAAGGTTGCAGGCCTGTTTTTTCCAGGTAATCGCTGACCACCCGTGAACCCGGGCCCAGCGATGTTTTAATGTGCGCCTGAACCTTCAGACCTTTTTCAACTGCTTTTTTGGCCAGCAGGCCTGCGGCCAGCATTACGCCCGGGTTGGATGTGTTGGTGCAACTGGTGATCGCTGCCAGCAGCACGTCGCCGTGGCCAATGCTTAGCTTGTCCAGCCCTGTGGGGTAACGCGTGTTCAATTGGGCTACGTCTTTGCCAAAGCCGTTCGCTGTCATGGGTTCAGAAAACAGCGTGTTGAATTGGGTTTTCATGTTCTTTAGCAGCACACGGTCTTGCGGGCGCTTCGGACCGGCCAGCGATGGCTCAACCGAATCCAGATCGAGCGTAACCACCTCTGAATAATCGATTGCGCCCGGCTCTGGCATACCCAGCATGCCCTGCGCGTCGAAGTAGGCTTCGAAAAGGTCTGCCTCAGCCGCAGTACGGCCTGTTTTACGCATGAATTCCACGGTTTTTGAATCGGGCGGAAAAAAGCCCATGGTGGCGCCATATTCTGGGGCCATGTTTGCAAGTGTTGCCCGGTCGGTTACCGACAAGCTGGCCGCGCCGGGGCCATAAAATTCCACAAACTTGCCCACTACTTTTTTCTTGCGCAGCAGCTCGGTAATGGCTAGCACAAGGTCGGTGGCTGTAATTCCTTCACGCAGTGCGTTGGTCAGTTCTACGCCAACTACGTCGGGTGTCAGGAAGTACACGGGCTGGCCCAGCATGCCGGCTTCTGCCTCAATGCCGCCCACGCCCCAGCCCACCACGCCCACGCCGTTGATCATTGTGGTGTGGCTGTCAGTGCCCACCAGGGTGTCGGGATAAAACACGGTGTTTTCGTTTTCCTGCCCAGGTTTTACTGCGCTGCGAACACCACGGAACAGGTATTCAAGGTTCACCTGGTGAACAATACCAATGCCCGGTGGCACCACTTTGAATGTGTCGAAAGCCTGCATGCCCCATTTCATGAACTGATAACGCTCGCCGTTGCGCTGGAATTCAATTTCCATGTTCTGGCGCAGTGAATCGGCAGTACCAAAGTGGTCGATCATGACAGAGTGATCCACTACCAGATCCACAGGCACTAGCGGCTCGATTTTCTTTGGGTTCTGACCCACATCGCGGGCCACATTGCGCATGGCGGCCAGGTCGGCCAGCAGCGGTACGCCGGTGAAGTCTTGCAACACTACGCGTGCCACGATGAAAGGAATTTCATCCGTGCGTTTTGATTGTGGCTGCCAGTTGGCCAGTTGCTGAATGTGTTCCTCAGCCACCTTTTTTCCGTCGCAGTTGCGCAGCACCGATTCAAGCACGATGCGAATGGATACAGGCAAGCGGTGAAGGTTTGGAAAACCCAGTCTGGCCAGTTTGGGCAGACTGTAAAACTGGCCATGTTGACCAGTTTTGGTGGTGAAGGTGCTAAGTGTTGATTGTTTCAGGGTTGACATACCTGTTTCTCCCTATGGTGCGGTGCCGATTGATTTCGGCACCGGATTGGCAATTTTTTCGCTTAATGTAGATGCATGCTGTTTGGCAATTCGGAATCTTCGGGTAATTCGGCGTGCATCAATTCCCCCTCCGGGTTGGGGTATAGCGGTGAACCACAGTCTTCACAGTATTCCAGTGGAAAGCGCTCCTCCAGAACATTGATGTGGCGAATGCCGACTTCTTTCAGAAGGGCTTCAATCTTGGAACGAATCACGGGGTTGTCTGGTTCGCTTTCAATGTCCTTCTCGTACACGGGGTCTGGTTCGTTGCCATATTCTTCACCGATCAAGGGCCAAACAACACCGTGCACAATGTCGCTGTTGCCCTCAACGGAAAAGCCGATGCGATATTCTTCAATTTCGCCACGTTCGACAAATGCACCCACGCTGGCGCGAATTTTCTGGGTAGGTACGTCCAGTGCGCTTTCCAGGAAAGCCGCAGATGCGCGAACGGAATAGGCACGTGCCTCTTTTTCGGCCTCACGGCAGGCGTTGTACAGCCCGTTGGGCAGCATCAATTCAAGCAGGCAGCCGGGCATGATTTTTTGCAAGGCCTGGCCCCCAGTCAAGCGCCAGTTGGTCAACACTTCTTCTTTGCTGAGTAAGGTACCAGTGCTGTGGGCTTCCACTTGCCATTTGAATGCGGGTTGACCGGCGGGTACAGACACAGCACCGATCAAGTAGCGCACATCGCTCAAAAAGCTTTGGGTTGCGGGCAAGTTTTCAGTGTCGATACGCACTTTCACGCGGTCAATTGCAGCCTGACCCAATTGGCGTGCAAGTTCGGCAGCAGCGGTGTAACTTTCAGGCAATTGGTCGGGGCTGAACAGCATGTTTGTCAGCACCAAATGTGCATGATCAGACAACACATTTTTCTGAAGCAAAGCGGTAAATTCAGCCACCGTGGCTTCTTCGATTTTTCCAGACGGAATGTTGTAGGTGGACCAGGCCAGCACCGGTGCGGCCATCAGTAAAATATCTTCTTCCTGACCCAGCTCAGGGCTTTCCACTGTGTTTTCAATGGCAAAAGCAAGTTCGTCGTAGGCGCGGTAGTTGGTGTTGTACAGGTGGTCGAGCGTTTGCATTAGGGTGGTGTCGCTTCGACCCTCCAGCATGGGGGCCAGCGCGGCAAAAAGCTTCTTTTTCCAGAAACGCCGCTCCAGCCGGCTGCCTGAGTCGGCAAGCAGAATGGCCAGATTCGCCAGTGGTTTGGCGTATTTGGACAGTTTGGATCGTGAGGCGGTGTTCAGTGGTTTTCTGCGCATGGGTAGTCCTTTTAAGGTTCTACCCATTGTAGTACGAGAAGATTGCCTAATTTGTTTTATTGCGCAGGTTGGACTGATCGTTCAGGCCTGGCCGAACCCACTCTGGCGGTGCCCAAATGTGTTTGATTCGCTGCCATGTCGAGCCTGGCTGCAATGCATCACTGAACATGTCACGCCATTCGTGGGTGTTCAGGATCCAGATGTTGTTTGTTTTGGGTTGCCGAACAATGCCGTAGTCGACAGGTGCCACCTCGGGTTCGAAGGTGCCGAAAATGCGGTCCCAAATGATCAGTACGCCGCCGTAGTTTTTGTCGATGTATTCATCGTTGCGGCCATGGTGCACACGGTGGTGGCTGGGCGTGTTGAAAATGAATTCAAACCACTTCGGAAACTTGTTCACCGCTTGGGTGTGCACAAAATATTGATAGCCCAAGTTCACGCCGTATGCCAGCAACACAGCCCACACCGGGAAGCCGATGATCAACATGGGTGCCCAGAAAATTTGGTGCAAATTCACGGCGTAGAACAGACTTTGGCGCATGGCCGTGGTGGTGGTCATGTTCTCGCCGCTGTGGTGCACTACATGGGCGCACCAAAACCAGCGCACGCGGTGGCTGCCGCGGTGAAACCAGTAATAACAAAATTCAATGCCGAAAAGCAGTGCGGCAAAGTTGAGCGGAGTGACTTCGATGGCAGCAATGCGGAAGGTGTAAATCCATTCCATGAAAGCCGACACAAACAGCGCAAACCACACCAGTTCCATGGCCTGATAAGTGCCACCCAGCAGCATGTTGGTGATCACTTCGCTTTTCTTGAAGAAAAATGATTTCCCCACCTTTTTCAAGTAAAGGTATTCAAACAATGTTGCACCCAGAAAGACCGGGGTGAGCAGGGTAAGCAACACCTGCTTCCAGTCCGGGTTCGGGCCGAACAGCGCGTTGAAAGTCGGCATTGCTTCCTTGATCAATTGTTCCATGCGTGTCCCTGCGTGTTGGTTTTTTGATGCTTTGAATTGTGCGCGGGTTTAGGCAAGGAATATTGTGAGTTCAAGCCTGTTTTTTGTGAAATTGCGCCTTTGTAATTTCACATCCACTCAGTGGTGGCCTGTTGCGGCTTCTTCAGTGATGCAATATGTGCAATGAATAGGCTTTAATCAAGCCAGAAGAGTCAACTACTGTGCAATCGTCTCTCGCCACCGCACATAATCCGCAGCCACTTGCTTGGGCTGCTCCAGCATTGGCACATGCCCCACCTTGTCCATCAAAATCACATCAAATCCGGGCATGGCCGTTTTCAGTTCTGCTGCACCGTCCACGTGTAGCACGCGGTCTTCCTTGCCCCACACAATCAGGCCCGGGCCTTTGTACGCGGAATCACCCAACACGGAGGCCAAATCTGAAGGCACGCTTTTAAAGTCTTTGTAAATCCGCTTGTGCAATGGCTGATCCGCAGCTGCGCGGGCCGCCATGGCATCGACTACAAAGCCGGGTGCGAAAGCAGGGCGCTCGTACATTACGATGTCCACAATCTTCTCGAATTCTTCGCGGTTGCTTGCGGTCAACACGATCTCGCCTGTTTTTTCAAACTTCTGAATAACTTCCGATTTTCTCGACTCAACCAGGCCGGCGGGCGCCAAAAACCAAACAGATGCAACATTGTCCGGGTACTTGGCGGCATAGGCACCGCTGATCCAGCCACCCATGGAATTGCCGCCAATGTGTGGCTTTTGCAGGCCCAGTTTTTCAATAATTCCATGCACGCGGTCAATCTGCGTGTTGATCACGTAGTCGGCTTTCTGGTCGCGGGTTGATGCGCCAAACCCAGGCACGTCAATTGAATACACGGTGTAATGGTTTGTCAGGTAGTTGGCCACACGGTTGAAGTTGTCTTTTGATCCGCCAAAACCGTGAATAAGCACCAAGGGGTCGCCTTCACCGCCTTGCAGATACGGCACCATGAAGCCGTCAATTTGCAGCACTTTTCGTTCAAGGCCTGAAATAGCCCGTTCGGCGGCAATGGCCATGCCTGCTGCGCCTTGAATTTCGCCTTCAGGTTGTTCAAAGCCGCAGGCATTCAGACCGAGAAGTGCAGTGGTGGCAAATGCTGTTGCGAATCGCCGAAAGACGGGGGTGTTTTTTTTCATGGTTGCGAGTCTTTTATTGAAGTAAATATGACGAATACGCGCTAGCATAGAACAGGAAAAACTCTTCTGACAATACTTCTTGTCAAATAATGAGCCACCATTCTAATCTTGGACATGTTTCCGCCAGTTACGTAAACCTGCTTTTTGACTGGTTGGCAGATGCGCACCCGGACATTGCGTTGCGCATGCCCTACGCGCGCCCAAAGGCCGGGGAATTGAACCGAATTGAAGTGTCCCATTGGCAGGCCATGCTGCAATGGACCCATCAACAGATTGACGACCCTGCAATGCCATTGAAAATTGCGGCGCATGTGCGCCCGGTCAACATGGGTTTGCTGGGTTATGTGGCCAGTTGCTGCAACAACCTGGGCGAGGCTTTTGCCCGTTTACAGCAGTTCGAGAACCTGATTTACAGCGTGAACGCTTTGGCGGTGGCGCTGCATGAAGACCAGATCATTCTGCGTTGGGGGGCTGAGCGTGGGCGGCCCGGCCATTGGGTTGATTCGGTGGCCATTGGCGTGCTGGTGGCTTTCACCCAGCATTTGATTGTAAAGCCCGTGTATCCGTTGCGCGTTCAGTTCATCAACCCCCAACCGTCAAACCAGATTGATTTCGACGAATTTTTTCACTGTCCCGTGGGCTTCAATGGTCTGTACACCGAGGTGGTGTGGCCGGTCAGTTTGCTTGAAACCCCGTTGAGGTCGCCAGATTCCGTGATGCGGAACATGCTGGATCAACAGGCGCAGTCGCTGCTTAAGCAGGTAAAGGCCGGGGAAGAAGCCATTGCAGGTTTGCAAAAAGCCTTGCAGGAATCGGTGTCGGCCGGCTTGCCCAGTCTGGATGAAGTTGCACGCCGGTTGTGCATGAGCACACGCACGCTTCAACGGCGCTTGCAGGAACAAGGCTGCAGCTTTCGTGGGGAGCTGGAGCGTGTGCGTGTGGAAATGGCAAAAAACTGCCTGGAGGCCGGCGAATTAAGTTTGGCCGACATTGCCAGTTTCCTGGCATACAACGACCAAAGCGCCTTTACCCACGCCTTCAAGCGGGTCATGGGTGCCAGCCCGGCGAAATATCAGCGCGCAAAGCGACAATAGGTTCTAAAAGCAGGCTGAATCGGCTTTGCCCCCTTCAAAAACAAGGGAAAGTCCTATATCATATATAAGACTTGTGAGGCACCGAACCCCCGCCACTTTTGCATTGCAACGCTTGTGCGCGCACGCGAACTGCCTCAAAATCACACAGTTTCTATTGACCCCCACCCAATCTAGGGAGATCTCATGCTTGAGTCCTATCGCCAACACGTTGCCGAGCGCGCAGCGTTGGGCATTCCTCCATTGCCTTTGTCTGCCCAGCAAACTGCTGATCTGGTTCAGCTGCTGAAGAACCCGCCCGCAGGCGAAGAAGAATTCCTGATCGACCTGATCACCAACCGTGTACCTGCCGGTGTAGATGACGCAGCCAAGGTGAAGTCTGCATTTCTGGCCGCCATCGTGAATGGTACTGATACCTGCAAACTAATTGACCGCAAGAAGGCCACTTTCCTTTTGGGCACCATGCTGGGCGGTTTCAACATCAAGCCATTGATTGATGCATTGAATGATGCTGAGGTGGGTGAAATCGCCGCTGAAGCGCTTTCCAAGACCCTGTTGATGTTCGATTATTTCCACGATGTGAAAGATTTGGCCGACAAAGGCAGCGCAACCGCCAAGAAAGTGATGCAAAGCTGGGCCGACGCCGAGTGGTTTACAAGCCGCCCCGAAGTGCCACAAAGCATCAAGCTGACCGTGTTCAAGGTAACCGGCGAAACCAACACCGATGACTTGTCACCCGCGCCGGACGCCTGGAGCCGCCCCGATATTCCGTTGCATGCACTGGCCATGTTGAAAAACCCGCGCCCTGGTATTGAAGCCGACGAACCCGGCAAGGTTGGCCCCATCAAGCAGCTGCAAGCCTTGATCGCCAAAGGCAACCAAATCGCCTATGTGGGCGACGTGGTGGGCACAGGTTCTTCACGCAAGTCGGCCACCAACAGCGTGTTGTGGTTCACGGGTGACGACATTCCTTTTATCCCCAACAAGCGTTTTGGCGGCTACTGCCTGGGCAACAAAATTGCCCCGATCTTCTTCAATACGATGGAGGACGCTGGCGCATTGCCCATCGAACTTGATGTAAGCCAAATGGACATGGGCGATGAAATCGAGCTGCGTCCCTTCGAAGGCAAGGCCTTGAAAAATGGCGCTGTGATTGCTGAGTTCAGCATGAAAACTGACGTGTTGTTTGACGAAGTGCGCGCCGGTGGCCGTATTCCATTGATCATCGGCCGTGGCTTGACAGACCGCGCACGCGCTGCGTTGGGCGAAGGCCCAAGCCCAGTGTTCCGTCGCCCCTCGGCACAGGTTGATTCCACCAAGGGTTTCACTTTGGCCCAGAAAATGGTGGGCAAGGCCTGCGGTTTGCCAGTTGGTCAGGGTGTTCGCCCAGGTATTTACTGCGAACCACACATGACCACAGTGGGTTCACAAGACACCACCGGCCCCATGACTCGCGATGAATTGAAAGACTTGGCCTGTTTGGGTTTCTCTGCTGATTTGGTGATGCAGTCGTTTTGCCATACAGCCGCTTACCCCAAACCCGTGGATGTGAAAATGCACCACGAACTGCCCGATTTCATTGAAAACCGTGGTGGTGTAGCCCTGCGTCCTGGCGATGGCATTATTCACAGCTGGTTGAACCGCCTGTTGATGCCGGACACCGTGGGCACTGGTGGCGATTCACACACACGTTTCCCGATTGGCATTTCGTTCCCGGCTGGTTCTGGCCTGGTGGCGTTTGCCGCTGCCACCGGCGTAATGCCTTTGGACATGCCTGAATCTGTGCTGGTGCGTTTCAAAGGCGAAATGCAGCCGGGTGTAACGCTACGCGATTTGGTTCACGCCATTCCGTTGTACGCGATCAAGGCAGGTTTGCTGACAGTTGAAAAGAAAGGCAAGAAGAATATTTTCTCGGGCCGTATTCTGGAAATTGAAGGTTTGCCCAAGTTGAAAGTTGAGCAGGCTTTTGAATTGTCGGATGCATCTGCCGAGCGTTCAGCCGCAGGTTGTACCATTCATCTGGACAAAGAACCCATCATTGAATACATGACATCAAACATTACTTTGATGAAGTGGATGATTGCTGAGGGCTATGCTGATGCGCGTACATTGAGCCGCCGCATCAAGGCCATGGAAAGCTGGATCGCCAATCCCGAATTGTTGAAGGCTGATGCTGACGCTGAATACGCAGAAGTGATTGAAATCGACCTCAATGAAATCAAAGAGCCGATTCTGTGTTGCCCGAACGACCCAGATGACGCAAAATTCCTGAGCGAAGTTGCTGGCGACAAAATTGACGAGGTGTTCATCGGTTCTTGCATGACCAACATTGGCCACTTCCGCGCAGCCGGCAAGGTGCTGGAAGGCAAGTCAGACATTCCAACCCGTTTGTGGATTGCTCCACCCACGAAGATGGACCAGCACATTCTGACCGAAGAAGGCTACTACGGCATTTTGGGCCGCACGGGTGCGCGCATGGAATTGCCAGGATGTTCACTTTGTATGGGCAACCAGGCGCAAATCCGCAAGGGTTCAACCGGTGTGTCCACCTCCACACGTAACTTCCCGAATCGTTTGGGCATTGATACAAGGGTCTATTTGGCTTCGGCTGAGTTGTCTGCGGTGTGTGCCCTGATGGGCAAAATCCCCACCGTGGAAGAGTACATGGAACAGGTGAAAATGCTGGGCAATGTGTCTGGTGAAGTTTACCGTTACATGAACTTCGACCAAATTCAAGAGTTCGTGGACATTGCAAACAAGGCTGAATTGGCTGCCTGACCGGCATCTGGTTTGGTTCTGTAAAAAAACCACCTTCGGGTGGTTTTTTTACGTTTGCTCCATGCGATCTTTACGTGCTCGGGGTGTTCGTCGGTTTTTTTGGTTTGACTGCAGCAACAATTCTTTCAAAGTGGAGTGAATCACATTGATTTCCGCGAGTTTGCCCAAGCGACAAATGTCCCTTTGGTTTGAAAACCTCACAAGCATGTCGCTGTGATCTTCTTCAAGAAACAGAATATTGGCGTTGGGGAACATTTGTTCGAGGTGTGCCAATGTCTCAGCCTCAAACTCGACCATAATATTCATGTCGCATACCACCAGTTTGGCCTGCGTCAGTTCGGTAAAGTCCGCGTTTACAGTGCGCAAGGCGAATATATGCTCATCGCCCAAGCCGCTCAAAAAGCGTTGGTATGCCATCGTTTTGATGGGATAGTCACTAAGAACTATGCAAGGGCGTTGATTCGGTTTCATGCACCAAGACCGTGAAATGTAAGGTGAGCGATGCGTCATTGTTCACGTTTTCCCCCGAAGTGTGTATTACCTGAGTGGGGTAAGATATTTGGGAATATTTGGATTCTGAAATGCTTTCGGAGACATTATAAAAATGGCAGGTTTCAAGGAATACGATGAATTTGATGCACTTGGTCTGGCTGGGTTGGTCAAGAAAGGTGAAGTAAGTGCCAGCGAATTGCTTGAAGAAAGCATTGCACGCACTGAAAAAGTGAATCCGCGAATTAACGCGGTGATTCGCCCCATGTATGACATCGCCCGGGTGCGCGCCCAACAAGTTGCCGAGGGCCCTTTTGCCGGCGTACCTTTTTTGTTGAAGGACCTGATTGCCAGTTACTCAGGTGTAGAAATGAGCTCTGGAAGCCGTTTCTATCGAGGGTTCGTTCCTTCCGAAGATTCTGAATATGTGAAACGGTTCAAAAAAGCCGGTTTGAATATTTTTGGAAAAACGGCCACACCAGAGTTTGGCATTACACCATCAACCGAGCCCGAGTTGACTGGGCCATGCCGCAACCCCTGGGACCCGCTGCGCAGCCCGGGTGGTTCCAGCGGTGGCGCTTCAGCTGCTGTGGCCGCTGGTATTGTGCCCATGGCCAGCGCCAGTGATGGTGGCGGTTCAATTCGCGTACCTGCATCGTGTACGGGTTTGTTTGGCTTGAAGCCGACTAGAGGGCGTGTGCCATCTGGTCCGGATCTGCCCGATGGCTGGTTTGGTTTCATCGCAGAACATGTGGTGTCGCGCACCGTGCGGGATTCGGCCCACATGCTGGATTGTTTGCAAGGCAATTACCCGGGCCAGTTGCTGCGTATTGCACCACCGGCAAAAACTTACGCTGCCGCAATTGAAGCCAAACCCAAGAAGTTGAAAATTGCCTATTCACTGGACCCGGCACTCGGCGAAACCTTGCACAGCGATTGTCAGCAGGGCGTTTTGGAAACAGTCCAGTTACTGGAAAACCTTGGGCACACTTGCGAGGAAGTTCGATTGCCCATCAACAAAGAAGATTTCATCTACGCATACACTGTGTTGGTGTGCGCGGAAATGGCTGCCACCTTGAAAGAAGGTGAGCGTTTGCTGGGTCGAAGGGGCAAAGCTGCTGATTTTGAGGCGCGCACCTGGGCGTTGATGAAATTGGGCCGTAGTTTTAACGGTGGCGATGTGGCCAATGCCGTGTGGACGATGGCCCAGTTTTCGCGCCAGTGGATGACATTTTTCGAGCCGTACGATGCGCTACTTACCAGCACGCTCGGCGAGTTGCCAATCGCTGTTGGCGGGTTGCGCCCAACCCCACAAGAGTTGATTGAGCTGAAGGCGCTCAGCTACCTGCCAATCGGTTTTATTGCCAAGCAAAAAGAGTTTGTGTTGAAAGCAGGGCGGCGCCTGTACCAGTATTGTTCCCAAACCATGCCGGCCAATGTGACAGGTCAACCATCCATGAGCGTGCCGTTGCACTGGAATGCTCAAAATCTTCCGGTGGGCATGATGTTTACTGGCCGTTTTGGAGAAGAAAATGTGTTGCTGAACCTGGCTGCCCAATTGGAGCAGGCCAAGCCTTGGGCGGACAAGCGTCCGCCCTTGCATGCAGGTATTGTTGCTTAAAAGGTATCGCTGGGTACCCGAACAAAGCCTTCCATCAGCACGCGCGCGCTGCGGCTCATGATCGCCTTCTTGACGGTCCACTGGCCATTTTCCATGGCGGCTTGCGCACCCACACGCAAGGTGCCACTGGGGTGGCCAAAGCGAACAGCCTCGCGTTGGGTTTCACTTTGATCGCCACCCGCTGCCAGGTTCACCAATGTGCCGGGTACAGCAGCAGCCGTGCCAATGGCCACCGCAGCAGTGCCCATCATGGCGTGGTGCAATTTGCCCATGCTCATTGCGCGCACCAGCAGGTCGATGCCTTGGGCTTCAACGACCTTGCCGCTTGAGCTGGTGTAGGTTTTTGGCGGAGCTACAAAAGCCACTTTGGGTGTGTGCTGGCGCTTGGCTGCTTCATCCACGTGTTTGATCAAACCCATTTTCACCGCACCGTGGGCACGAATGGTTTCGAACATGGCCAAGGCCTTGGGGTCGCTGTTGATGTCGTCTTGCAACTCACAGCCGGTGTAGCCAATGCTGTCGGCATTCACAAAAATGGTGGGAATACCGGCATTGATCAGGGTGGCTTTCAGTGTGCCCACGCCGGGTACTTCCAGGTCGTCTACCAAATTGCCGGTGGGGAACATGCTGCCAGAAGCGCCATCTTCGCCTTCGTCGGCCGGGTCCAAAAACTCCAACTGAACCTCGGCTGCCGGGAAGGTGACGCCATCAAGCTCGAAGTCGCCTGCTTCTTGCACCAGCCCGTCGGTAATCGGCACATGGGCAATAATCGTTTTGCCAATATTGGCTTGCCAAATACGCACCACGCAGGTGCCGTTTTGGGGCACACGCGCAGGGTCGACCAAACCGCTGGCCACTGCAAATGAACCGACTGCGGAAGACAGGTTGCCACAGTTGCCGCTCCAGTCTACAAAAGCTTTGTCGATGCTGACTTGCCCAAACAGGTAGTCCACATCGTGGTCGGCTTTGCTGCTTTTGCTCAAGATCACGGTTTTGCTGGTGCTTGAAGTGGCACCACCCATGCCGTCGATTTGCTTGCCGTAGGGGTCGGGGCTGCCGATCACGCGCAACAGTAATTTGTCACGTGCTTCGCCTGGCTGTTGGCATGCTTCTGGCAAATCCTGCAATCTGAAAAAAACACCCTTGCTGGTGCCGCCACGCATGTAGGTGGCGGGTACCTTAAGTTGTTGGGTTGGCTTATTCATCATGCTGCCTTACCTTCCAGGAAGTCTTGCGCAAAACGCTGCAACACGCCGCCTGCTTCGTAAATTGAAAACTCCTCAGCCGTGTCCAAACGGCAAGTAACCGGGAATTCAACGCGCTCGCCATTTTTGCGGATCATCACCACGGTCAGGGTTGTGCGTGGGCTGCGTTCACCCAACACCTCAAACACTTCCGTGCCGTCAATGTTGTAAGTGTGACGTGTGTCGCCGGCCTTGAATTCCAGGGGCAGGGTGCCCATGCCAATCAGGTTGGTGCGGTGAATGCGCTCAAAGCCTTCGGCAATAATCGCTTCCACACCAGCCAGGCGCACACCTTTCGCTGCCCAGTCGCGTGAAGAACCCTGGCCATAATCCGCGCCCGCAATAATGATCAGCGGTTGGCCACGGTCCATGTAGGTTTCAATCGCTTCCCACATGCGCGTTACCTTGCCTTCAGGTTCAATGCGCGCCAGTGAGCCTTTCTTTACATTGCCGCTTTCATCGCGAACCATTTCGTTTAGCAAGGTTGGGTTGGCAAATGTGGCACGTTGTGCAGTCAGGTGGTCGCCTCGGTGCGTGGCATAGCTGTTGAAGTCTTCTTCAGGCAAGCCCATTTTGTGCAGGTATTCACCAGCAGCGCTGTTCATCATGATTGCGTTCGAAGGGCTTAGGTGGTCGGTTGTAATGTTGTCACCCAGCACCGCCAGCGGGCGCATGTTTTTCAATGTGCGTGGTCGCGCAGCCAACGCGCCTTGGCCTTCAGTGTCCCAATACGGAGGGCGGCGAATGTAGGTGCTTTGGGGTCGCCAGTCGTACAGCGGGCTTTCTGCTTCCTCGATTGCGCCCAAGTCAAACATCGGAATGTAAATTTCGCGGAACTGTGAGGGCTTCACAAATTGTTTCACGATGGCATCAATTTCCTCATCGCTTGGCCACAGGTCGATCAGGCGAATTTCCTTACCGTTCACAACACCAAGTACATCGCGTTCAATGTCAAAGCGAATCGTGCCGGCAATGGCGTAGGCCACCACCAGTGGCGGGCTGGCCAGAAAAGCCTGCTTCGCATAGGGGTGAATGCGGCCATCGAAGTTGCGGTTGCCACTCAATACGGCTGTGGCGTACAAATCGCGATCGATAATTTCCTGCTGAATCACGGGATCCAAAGCACCGCTCATGCCGTTGCAGGTGGTGCAGGCAAACGCCACAATGCCAAAGCCCAGCTTTTCCAGTTCAGGCAACAAGCCCGAATCTTTCAAATAAAGCTCGGCCACTTTGGAACCTGGCGCAAAAGATGACTTCACCCAGGGCTTGCGCACCAAGCCCAGTTCATTGGCCTTTCGGGCCAACAAAGCAGCAGCCACCACGTTGCGCGGGTTGCTGGTGTTGGTACAACTGGTAATGGCGGCAATAATCACCGCGCCATCGGGCATCAAGCCTTCAGCTTCCTGGGCACGTGCTGCGTCCAGGTTGCCTGCAATGCCTTTGGCTGCCAAGTCACCAGTGGCAACGCGGGCGTGGGGGTTCGACGGGCCGGCCATGCTGCGCACCACCTTGCTCAAATCAAATGTCAACACGCGTTCGTATTCAGCCCCTACCATTTTGCTGGCCCAAAGGCCTGTGTGCTTGGCGTACTGTTCCACCAGTTTCACCTGCTCGTCTTCGCGGCCGGTTAGCTTCAGGTAGTCAATGGTTTGTTCGTCGATGTAGAACATCGCCGCAGTGGCACCGTATTCCGGGGTCATGTTAGAAATGGTGGCACGGTCACCAATGGTCAGGCTGTTGGCGCCTTCACCAAAGAATTCCAGATAAGCACCCACCACGCGTTCCTTGCGCAAAAACGCAGTCAGTTCCAGCACGATGTCGGTGGCGGTAATGCCAGGCTGGCGCTTGCCAGTCAGTTCCACACCCACGATGTCGGGCAAACGCATCATGGATGCACGGCCCAGCATCACGGTTTCAGCTTCCAGGCCACCCACGCCAATCGAGATCACGCCCAGCGCATCCACGTGTGGTGTGTGGCTGTCCGTGCCCACACAGGTGTCGGGAAATGCAACACCTTCACGCACCTGCACCACAGGCGACATTTTTTCCAGGTTGATCTGGTGCATGATGCCGTTGCCAGCCGGAATCACGTCCACATTCTTGAATGCGGTTTTGGTCCAGTTGATGAAGTGGAAACGGTCCTCGTTGCGGCGTTCTTCAATGTCGCGGTTTTTCTGGAATGCATCGGGATCGAAACCACCGCATTCCACAGCCAGTGAATGGTCCACAATCAATTGCGTGGGCACTACCGGGTTCACCAGCGATGGGTCGCCGCCTTGGTCGGCAATCGCGTTGCGCAGGCCAGCCAAATCCACCAAGGCAGTTTGGCCCAGAATGTCGTGGCACACCACACGCGCTGGGTACCAGGGAAAGTCCAGGTCGCGCTTGCGGTAAACCAGTTGTTTCAAACTGTCGGTCAACGCGCCAGGTTCACAGCGGCGCACCAATTGCTCGGCCAGCACCTTGCTGGTGTAGGGCAGCTTGTCCCAAGCGCCGGGCTCAATTGCATCAACAGCCGCTTGCGTGTCGAAAAAATCAAGCTGGGTGCCAGGCAGGTTCTTTCTGAATTGAGTGTTCATGCTTATTTGCGATCCTTGATGGCTACAAATTTCTGGTCTTCCGGGCCAGTATAGTTTGCGCTTGGGCGAATAATCTTGCCGTCAATGCGCTGTTCAATCACGTGGGCGCTCCATCCGGAAGTGCGGGCAATAACAAACAGTGGGGTGAACATGGCAGTGGGCACGCCCATCATGTGGTAGCTCACAGCGCTGAACCAGTCCAGGTTCGGGAACATTTTCTTGATTTCCCACATCGTGCTTTCAAGGCGTTCAGCGATGTTGTACATCTTCATGTTGTTTTGTTCTTTGGACAAATCTTCCGCCACTTTCTTGATCACCACGTTACGGGGGTCGCTCACGGTGTACACGGGGTGGCCAAAACCAATCACCACTTCCTTGCGTTCAACGCGGGCACGAATGTCGGCCTCGGCTTCATCCGGGTTGTCGTAGCGTTTCTGAATCTCGAATGCAACTTCGTTCGCGCCACCGTGCTTGGGGCCACGCAGGGCACCAATGCCACCACAAATGGCGGAATACATGTCTGAACCTGTACCAGCCACCACGCGGCTGGTGAAGGTTGATGCATTGAATTCATGCTCTGCGTACAGAATGAGGGATGTGTGCATGGCGCGTACCCAGCTGTCGCGGGGCTTCTCGCCGTGCAGCAGGTGCAGGAAGTGGCCGCCGATTGAATCGTCGTCGGTTTCCACTTCAATGCGCTTGCCATTGTGGCTGTAGTGGTACCAGTACAGCAGCATGGAACCCAGTGAAGCCATCAGCTTGTCGGCGATGTCGCGCGCGCCAGGGTGGTTGTGGTCGTCTTTTTCAGGTTGCAGGCAGCCCAATACAGAAACGCCGGTGCGCATTACGTCCATGGGGTGTGCTGACGGGGGCAAAGCTTCCAGCGCCTGCTTCACGCCTGCGGGAATGCCGCGCAGTGCTTTTAGCTTGGCTTTGTAGCTGGCCAGTTCTGCCACGGTGGGCAACTTGCCGTGCACCAGCAAATACGCAATTTCTTCAAATTCGGTGGTGGTGGCCAAATCAAGAATGTCGTAACCACGGTAGGACAAATCGTTGCCAGTGCGGCCCACAGTGCAAAGGGCGGTGTTGCCAGCGGCGGTGCCAGACAGGGCAACAGATTTCTTGGGCTTAAAGCCAGGGCTTGTTGTTTGTTGTTCAGACATTTCTGTCTCCTGCATAAAAATGTTGTTATTTAACAATTGATTGTAATAATTATTTAAAGTTATTTCTGCTGAAATAAAGCGTCTAGTTTCTGCTCGAAGTCGTGGTAGCCAATGCTGTCGTACAGCTCCATGCGGGTTTGCATGGTGTCCAGAACATTCTTTTGCGTGCCGTCACGGCGAACGGCTTCATACACATTCTGCGCGGCCTTGTTCATGGCGCGGAAGGCGCTCAATGGGTAGAGCACCAGGCCAACGCCCACACCTTTCAATTCCTCGGTTGTAAACAGGGGGGTTGAACCAAACTCAGTGATGTTGGCCAACACAGGCACCTTCACGGCGTTGACAAACTGCTGGTACATACTCAGTTCGGTCATGGCCTCGGGGAAAATCATGTCGGCACCGGCTTCAACGCAGGCGCAAGCGCGGTCGATTGCAGACTGCAAGCCTTCCACGGCCAGCGCGTCGGTGCGTGCCATGATCACGAAATCATCCGAACCACGTGCGTCCACAGCGGCCTTGATTCGGTCTACCATTTCCGCTTGGGTCACAATGGCCTTGCCGGGGCGGTGGCCACAGCGCTTGGCGCCCACCTGGTCTTCAATGTGCATGGCAGCAGCGCCAGCTTTCATCATGGCCTTGGTGGTGCGGGCAATGTTGAAAGCCGATGAGCCAAAGCCTGTGTCCACGTCCACCAACAGGGGCGTGTCGCACACATCGGTAATGCGGCGTACGTCGGTTAGCACGTCATCAAGGCTTGAAATGCCCAGGTCAGGCAGGCCCAGTGAACCGGCAGCCACGCCGCCACCGCTCAGGTAAATGGCTTTGAAGCCAGCGCGCTTGGCCAGCAATGCATGGTTGGCGTTGATGGCACCAATCACCTGCAAAGGTTGTTCTTCTTTAACGGCTTGGCGAAAACGCGCGCCTGCGGAATGTTGGGTCATGGTGTTCTCCTTGTTGTATGTATGGGATAGTGCAGGGTTCGTGCCAGTTTTTATATAATTAATATTGTCTTTATTTATCAATTATTTGTACTTTTAAATTAAAGTTATTTAAATAATATTCAAGTGGTATTTTGAAACCTGTTTGTGTAAAATGAAACTCAGTAATGTTTCAAATGCTACATAGGGTGTTTTGAATGAAACCTAGAATTGTGGTGTTCAGCATCAGCGCCTTGGCCGGTACCCTGCGGGAAATTGCCCGCGATTACACCGGTTCAGCCAATATTGAGCTGGTGCCCAAAGCCTATGAAGACGCCTTGGCCTACGCCCGCAACCGCTACTACACCGACACAGCCGATGTGTTTATCGCCGCGGGTTCAAACGGCGCATTCCTGCAAAACCAGCTTGAAGCCCCCTTGGTGATCATCCGCACCGATGGTTTTGATGTGATGCAAGCTTTGGCTTCTGCCAGAAAGGCATCGGCTGCAGTGGGCTTGGTCAGCTACGAACATGCATTTGACGAGCTGGAACAGTTTGCTCGCGCATTCGATGTGCCGTTGAACACCCGCACCTATCGCACCCCCGAAGACGCACGCCGCGCCGTGCGCGAATTGGCGCAATTGGGCACGAAAGTGGTGGTCGGCTCGGGCCTTGTGACTGAAATTGCCCAGGAAATGGGCATGGAAGCGATTTTGATCTATTCCCGCCAAGGCGTTGTGAAGGCATTCGAAGAAGCCATACGTTTGGCCGGTGCCAAAGCCACTGGTGGTGTGCGCCGAAACAGCCAAGCCTACACCTACCACACCGAGCAAGATTTGATTGGCAACAGCCCCGCGATACAAAAGCTTCGCAGCACCATTCGGCTGTGTGGCAGTATTGATTTTTCTGTGCTGATTCAGGGCGAAACCGGCGTTGGCAAGGAACTGGTGGCCCAGTCCATCCACACAGCCAGCCCGCGTGCCGGCAAACCATTTGTAGCCATCAACTGCGCATCACTGACCGAAAGTTTGCTGGAAAGCGAGTTGTTTGGTTACGAAGAAGGTGCGTTTTCTGGTGCAGTGAAAGGCGGGCGCGCTGGCATGTTCGAAAGCGCGCAAGGTGGCACCGTGTTTCTCGATGAGATTGGCGACATGCCACTGGCCTTTCAAACCCGGTTGCTGCGTATTCTGGAAGACAACACGGTGCGCCGTATTGGCTCAGTATCCTCCCGCAAAGTGGATTTTCGTTTGCTGTCCGCCAGCAATGTGAACTTGCAACAGGCTGTGGAGGAGAGACGTTTTCGTGAAGACCTGTATTTTCGATTGAATGAAATGCTGATTCAAATTCCGCCGCTTCGCGAACGGCCTGAAGACATCGGCGAGCTTGCGGGTTACTTTTTGCGAACCACACCCGTGCGGGTCAGTAAAGCAAAGTTCGATGATTTTTTGAACGTGGCTTTGCCTGTGCTTCGTGGTTTGTCTTGGTCGGGTAATATTCGGCAGCTAAAAAACGTGTGCCGCAGAGCTGCTGTACTGATGCTGCAGGAGGGCGATGTTTCTGCCTGGCGAAACTGGTTTCCGGATTTGTTGGGCGCAACGGTCAACCCCGGTGAAGGGGTGCCTGCCATGGAAACGTTCTCTTCAAAACTGAGTAACATGAACATGCTGGCCCTGGCCTACAGCCGGGCCTCAAAGGCTGAGCGCGCAACAGTTGTTCGCAAAGCGCTGGAACTGACAGGCGGAGAGGTGCAAAAAGTGGCAGAGGGATTGGGTATCAGCAGGTCAACCGTGTGGCGGTTGGGCAGGGCGGCTTAGGTTATGGCATTCACTGCACCCAGCATTTCAGAATCCGAAGTGGAATTCACCGCCATTCGAGCCCAAGGCGCGGGTGGTCAGAATGTCAACAAGGTATCGAGCGCAGTTCACTTGCGTTTTGACATTCGTTCATCCTCTCTTCCAGAGTACATCAAGGAAAAATTGCTCAGTCTTCAAGATCAGCGTCTGACCAAAGATGGGGTGATTGTCATCAAGGCACAAACCACGCGCAGCCAGGAACAGAATAGGGTTGATGCGTTGGCACGCTTGAACGAGTTGATTGCCGAGGTGGCCAAGCCAATCAAGGCGCGGCGCGAAACCCGACCGACCCTGGGTTCCAAGCGACGCAGGCTGGAAGGTAAAAGTATTCGTGGGCAAGTCAAAGCATTGCGGGGTAAAGTAGAACCGTGATTCATGGGGCAATCCCTTGTTCACAGCAATTGTTGAAATTGCGTTAATGTTTTGAATGAACCAGAAGCTGGGGCATTGTTTGCTTAACTATCATTCCAATCAGGAGAGTACATGGACCTTATCCGCATATTGATCGCCATTTTGTTGCCGCCGCTGGGCGTTTTCCTTCAAGAAGGCTTGGGTAAGCATTTCTGGATCAACATTATTTTGACTTTGCTGGGCTACATTCCCGGCATTGTTCATGCCGTTTACATCATCGCGAAGAAGTAAATTCCCAATACCCTGTATATCTAGTTTTGATGTTCCCCGTTAGTACTCACACAATTACAACTCTTCAGGATCCAATCATGCAAGCCACAAAACTAGTCGGAATTTTATTGATCATCGCGGGCACACTGGGCTTGGTTTATGGCGGCTTTAGCTACACCGAAGAATCCACAGCAGCGAAAATTGGCACACTGGAAATTACCGTGGATCAGGAAAAAGACGTGAACGTGCCAATGTGGGCCGGTGTGGGTGCCATTGTTGCTGGTGCTTTGCTGTTGCTTGCGGGTGGCCGTCGGGGTTAAAAAGTCCACGCCACAATGCGCGTGGTTTTGTTCCCTTGTTCCATTTCAACTTCCAGAATGTCCCGGGCGCCCACATTGCGAATTAATCGCTTTGCGGGTGCCACATTCTCGGCTTTGGAAATCAGGGTTGTAAACCACTTGCATTGCCTGGCGAACATCGCGCTTTCATTGACCATGGTTTGCAGAAAACCGCTTTCCCCACCCTCACACCACAATTCGTTTTTCTGACCACCGAAATTCAACGCAGGCTGAACCTTGGCACTTCGTTTGTCGCCCCGGTTAAAAGCAAGGCTGTTTACCTTGCGCAGGTTGCTTCTCATTGCTTCTTTTTGCGAGGCATGGAATGGCGGGTTGCACACACTCAAATCAAAACGCTCGCCGGGTTTGATCACCCCCTCGAAAATTTTTCGTTTGTCGCGCTGCAGCCGCAAATCAATCATATGTTTAAGCACTTCATTTTTATCAAGCACGGCAGCAAGATTTTTCAAGGCAACAGGATCAATTTCAGTGCCTGTGCATTGCCAGCCATGCACTTGCGCGGCCAGCAGCGAATAGATGCCATTGGCACCAGTGCCAATGTCGAGCATTCGAACCGGGCGTGAGTCCGATGCCACAATGCCCGCACTTGAAAGCAGGTCTGCCGCGTAATGAATGTAATCCACCCGGCCCGGAATGGGTGGGCACAGGTAGCCGTCCGGAACATTCCAGCCCTCGACCCCATAGTGGTGTTTCAACAATGCGCTGTTCAATGCTTTCACAGCAGCAGGATCGGCAAAGTCGATTGACTCACTGCCGTATTTGTTGGGTTTTACATGTTTTTTCAGGGCAGGGAATGCCAACGCAAGTGCGTCAAAATTGTAGCCCTCGTTGTGCAGGTTCTTGGGGTGAAAAGCCTTATTCATTCTTTGCCTTTTGTTGTGCTTTGCTGCGTGCGGCCAGGTCGTAACAGCCGGTTTTTTCCGCGTCTTGTTTGGTATCTGGCGTGCCCACGTCAAGGAAAGGAATAAGGGCACCCAGTGGATTGATCAATGAAAGCAATGCAGCGCCCGCCAATTTGCCAGCAAGCGGGCCTTTCTGCACCGATACTTCGGGTGACCCCATGGTGCCCGTTACCAACAGTGGCGTGCGTAAACTCACCGGGCTGAAATCTTTGGGTGTTACCACCACCCGAAGGTTCAAGGCTTCTGTTTTCATGGAAATTGTGCCGTTCACCCAAAGCGCAGAATCGGGCGTATCAATTACAAATACACGCGGGCGCAGCACGCCATTGTTGGCTTCCAGGTCTGCAAAGGCACATTTCATCTCCAATACATCATCACCCCGAAACCACACGCCAAGCGCCTCGGCAGCATCCAGCCCGGCCGCTTCAATAATCAGGTGCGACATTGTACCGTTGGTCACTTCGGTTCGGACATTGCCTGCAAGGCTTCCCAAAATTTCAGCAGTAGAGCGGCCCTTGCCTTTTAGTTTGGCCGCACCATTCATGCGCCCGGTAACAAAAGGTGGCTGTTTGGCCGGGCGCTTCAGCTTCAACCACTGTTCCAGCTGCACGCCTGCCCAGCCTAAGTCCACTTCCCACAATGCAATGTCCTCGCGTCCGTCAAGTTGTACCATGCCTGCCAACTGGCCTTGGGCGGTTTTGGCTTCAATGTCGGAAATGCGAAGAACGCCGCTGGTCAGTGCCAAATGGGCGCGAAGCGGGCGCAAGGGTTTTAATATCTCACTGCCCAGGTCAAGGTTGTCGATGTCAATGCGTACATCGGCATCCATCGCCCGAAGGGATGGCAAATCGAAAGGTTTGTCAGGCAGCACCTTGCCACTTGAAGTTTGGGTTTGCTCGGTTTTGGTGATGGGAGCACCCACCGTGGGGCCCAGGTCGGCCAGAATTAGCGAGGGGCCTTTCAGCACGCCTGACAGCAACGGAGTTTCTGCACCGCCCTCGTACACAAAATCGCCTTTCAGGCGACTGTTTCCAATGGTCGCGCTGGCAATGCCCGCTTTCCATGTCTGGCCTTCGCGGCTCAACTCACCTTCGGTGCGAAAAGGAGGTGTGTTTGGCAAGGTAATGCCCAAGGCCTCGCCGGCCATGGCCAGCGAAGGGCCGCTGATTACAAAATGGCCAGACAACTGTTGCATTTGCAGTGCATCAGTCGCCTTGCCTTTAAAAGCCAGTTTTGCACTTCCCAAGGAAATGTTCAGCGCAACCGGTATCGGTTCTGCGTTTTGGGCTACCCAAGGCAAAATGCCAGTGGACGCAAGTTCAAGGTCGAGTTTTTTCTTCTGATAGGTGCCTGTTGCGCTGATATTCAACGCATCCTCACCGGAGCTGCCTTCTTGCAGGGCAAGTGTTGCATTCAGGTCGAGCGCAAGGGGTTCGTCGTTGTAACTAATCGTACCCGCTTCAAAGGCGAGCAAACCGAAGTTCGGCAAGGGTGTGGGCTTGGTATCGGGCGTTTCTTCGGTAAAGTGCCATGAAGCCCGGCCGTCGGCCAGGCGCTCAATGTTGCCATCCAGCATATCGGCCTTCAGGGTTTTAATGTGCAAGGGCAGGTCGGGATTGTTGCGCCATGCCAGTAGATCCCGGTAGCGCAAGGCCAACGTTACATTTTTTCCCTGAAGCATGTAGGGTGCCTTGCTCCAGTTGGGTGCACCCATTTCAAAGAAACCCAGTTCAAGTCGAACTCCGCCAATCAAGCGCAGCTTGAAAGCCAGGTTCTCGTCTGATTCAGTCAGAATCACTTTTCTTTTCAGGGTATCGCTTAAAAATTGTTCCGCCGGTTTGGCCAAAAAAGCCCAACCCATCAATTCGAACGTGCCAATCGCCAACACAATCAAGCCAATGCAGATTGCCGTGGCGATCAGCCATGGCCGTGTGCGGCGCAGTTTCCTGGTGAATTTGGTTTGGTTCAAAATATGCCTGTGTTAATGTTGGTGGGTGTAAATCTTTGCGGGTGCTTGCGCAGAGGGTTAACGCACACCACCCAAGTACGGTCAACCAAGGTCAACTTAAGCTCGACATACCCGTTATACAGAATATTGAAATGCAAGGGCTTTCGGCTGTTTTGTGCCGATGCAGACATCAAACCAATTATCGTTCAAAGGAAAGCTTCACACATGAAAACATTTTTTTCCATTTTGGCCCTTGTGGCATTGTTGGGCGGATGCGCCGTTCACACGCCCTCAGGTTCCGTGATTGTTGATCCTCATGACAGTCATGGCGGTGGTGGTTTCTGCCCACCAGGACAAGCCAAAAAGGGCAACTGCTAATTACAAGCCGAACGAATGCGTGTTGAGTTAAATCAATTTACTTCGCACGCATTCTCAGCACTTCAAAAAAGTACCTGTAACTTGCCCTGTCGTGCAATTCGCCCTTCACCTGGATGGGTCCCCAATCCGCTTTCTGGGCTTCGGTCAACACCAGCACGGCTTCTTCCACTTCAGAATCTGTGGGCAACATGGCAGACATGATGTGAACAATCTGATCCGGGTGAATGCTCCACATCCGCGTGAACCCAAAATCCCGTTTCGCACGTCGCGCATCCTCGGCCGCCATTTCTGGCTGGCGAATGTTGCGCGTTACATTGTGCGAAGGCACCTTGCCAAACCGGTGGCAGGCCGCAGAAATTTCCAGCTTTGCGCGGCGCACCAACGGGTTCTCAAATTGCCCTGGTGAATTCAATGCAGTTTTGGGAATGGCACTGCGGTGGCTTGAAATAAAGTCCATGATGCCAAATGAAAGTGACTCAACTTCCTCAAGCCCGGCAATTGCATGTACAGCTGCCAAGGCACCATGGGTTTCAATCAACACATGTACGGGTGGGGGTTCAACGCAAGCCTTTGCACATTGTTCACGAATGCGACTTATTGCCAGTTTTACATCTTCGAAATTCTCGGGTTTTGGCAGCATCAGGTAGGCAGGCAGTGGTACGCCTTCGCGCAGTACAATTGGCAATTCCTGCTCGAACGCCGGGTCTTGCACAGGGTGCAGTCGAACACCCGGTCTGCGTGTTTCATTGCCGTAGCGCGCAGAAAAATCAGTCAGGCTTTGCGCAGCCCAAGTCGCGATCTCGGTCACCTGACCAACCACTGCGCCGTCTTCCAGATCAAGCGTAATATCGAAGCAGGCACCAATTTCCGCACGAATTTGCAGGGCTTTCTCGAAGTACTTTGGGCGCCCGGTGTAGTGGTCGCACACCGGCAGGCTCACCTGTGCATGGTCTTCGCTGTACAAAATAGTGGAAATGGTTTCCAAATCCAGGTTGTGCTTCTTCACGCCGTGTTTCCTTGTTTGCAAATAAAAAAAGCCAGCATCTCTGCTGGCCTTTTTATCACGAATTGCTTGTGAATTACTTGCCCAGCAAGTGCTTCACGCCTTCGCGTTCTTCCATGAGTTCGTTCAGGGTAATGTTGATGCGTTCCTGGCTGAACGCGTCAATTTCCAGGCCCTTCACAATTTCAAATTTGCCGTTGGCACAGGTTACGGGGAAACCGAACTGCGTGCCTTCAGGAATGCCGTATGAACCATCCGAAGGAATGCCCATGGTGACCCACTTGCCGTTGGTGCCCAGTACCCAGTCACGAACGTGATCGATCGCGGCGTTGGCAGCCGAAGCAGCAGAAGACAAGCCACGCGCCTCGATAATGGCCGCGCCTCGCTTGCCAACTGTTGGCAAGAAAGTGTTGGCATTCCATTCCTGGTCGTTGATCATGTCCTTGACTGAAGCGCCGTCGATTGTAGCGAAACGGTAGTCAGCGTACATGGTGGGCGAGTGATTGCCCCACACGGCCAGCTTTTCGATGGAAGCCACCGGCTTGCCGGTTTTTGCAGCAACCTGGCTCAACGCACGGTTGTGGTCCAGGCGCAGCATGGATGTGAAGCAATTGGCGTCCAGGTCGGGGGCCGACTGCTGCGCAATGTAGGCGTTGGTGTTGGCGGGGTTGCCCACAACCAGTACTTTCACAGTTGGCTTTGCGTTGTCATTCAGTGCTTTGCCCTGAACGGTGAAAATTGCGCCGTTGGCTTCCAGCAGGTCTTTGCGTTCCATGCCTTTGCTGCGGGGGCGGGCGCCAACCAGCAGGGCCACATCAACGTCTTTGAACGCGGTAGCAGGGTCGTCCGTAATTACCACGCCTTGTAACAATGGGAATGCACAATCTTCCAGTTCCATGACCACACCCTTGACTGCGGGCAAGGCAGGTGTAATGTCCAGCAGCTGCAAAATCACGGGCTGGTCTTTGCCCAGCATGTCGCCATTGGCGATACGGAACAACAAGCTGTAGCCAATTTGGCCAGCAGCGCCTGTAACTGCAACTCGCATTGCGGGTTTGGTCATGTCAAACACTCCAAAGGATTGAAAATCGAAGGCCATAGTTTAGCGCCAAACACTGACGCCTTGTTGACTAACTTGATGGATTAGAGGGGTTTAACTTTTAAAAGTCCTCTATAAGATATAAGATACGGAATAATCTGAAAAAACAAGATCGAGAGACACTTTGCAGCCCGTAAACCCCACCTTCAGTCCGCTTTACCAGCAAATCAAAGGTTTGCTGTTGAAAAGCCTTCAAGATGGCGAATGGAAGCCAGGCGAGCTCATTCCGTCTGAAACAGAGCTGGCGGTTCGCTATGGCGTAAGCCAGGGCACAGTGCGTAAGGCGATCGACGAATTGGCGGCCGAAAACCTGGTCGATCGAAAGCAGGGGCGGGGTACTTTTGTGGCCACGCACAACGAGGCCAAATCCGAATACCGGTTTTTGCGATTGGCAGCCGATGAAGAGCCCAGCGTCAAGCCCAAATCCACTTATCTGTCTGTTGAGCGTGTACGTGCAAGTTCCCAAATTGCCAAGTTACTGGACATCAAGCCCAGCGATTCCGTATTTGTGGTCAAGCGGGTGATGCGGTTTGACGGTGTTCCCCGCATTTTTGATGAAATCTGGTTGCCCGCCTCCCAGTACAAAGGGCTTACGTTAGATAGGCTTCAGCAGTGGAATTCCACCTTGTACGGCTTTCTGGAAAGCAGTTTCAATGTGCGCATGTTGCGCGCCAATGAACACATCAAGGCCGTTAGCGCCCAAGGCGAGCATGCCAGTATTTTGCAGGTCGGGGCAGGTACACCCTTGTTGCTGGTCGAGCGCCTGTCAATGACGTATGCTGACAAACCAGTGGAGCTTCGCCGTGGCTGGTATTTGACCGACAAGTTTTCATACAGGAATGAATTGTATTGAATTGATACAAGTCTTTTGCGGGCAAAAGAATGCATTTGTCTCACTTATTGCCCAAAATCAAAATTTACCCGCTTTAAGCACTGCTTCATTTGGTTCAGAATATACCGTTGTCCGATATTGGTTTTTTTAAAGGATTCAAGCCGCAAGGCCTAGGGTTTTGACCCGTTTTCCAATCACTTTTATAAGAACACGAGCATGTCAAACACTGTTGCGAAGAAACGTCCGGAATACCGGAATATACATGTCACACAAATTCTGAAATACAGGTTGCCCCTCGCCGGCAAGTTGTCAATCCTCCACCGCGTCAGTGGCGCTGTGCTGTTTTTGGCACTGCCTGTCATCCTGTTGCCGCTTTTCGATAAAAGCATCACCTCTGAACTCACTTTCCTCGAAATGCAATCGCTGGTCAGCAGCCCGCTGGTCAAAATTGTGTTGCTGGGCTTGATCTGGTCGTATCTGCATCATTTTGCCGCTGGTATTCGCTACCTGGCGCTTGATGTGCACATGGGCACTGAAAAATATGCGGCCAGCAAAAGCGCCGGCATCGTGTTTGCTGTCAGCCTGAGCCTGACCGCCCTGTTCGGCCTGAAACTGTTCGGAGTGTTTTAATCATGGGTAACAATATTGGCTCAAAGCGCCTGGTAGTTGGCGCACACTACGGTTTGAAAGAGTGGGTGGCCCAGCGAATTACTGCTGTCATCATGTCCCTTTACACCATCGGCCTGTTTCTGGCTGTGTTGTTCACGCCCGACATCGATTATGTCAAGTGGGTTGGCTTCTTCAACTTCACCGTGTTCTCTTTCCCCTTGGGAAAAATGCTGGCGTTGCTCGCCATCCTGTCCCTGTGCTATCACGCCTACATCGGTATCCGCGACATCTGGATGGACTACATCAAGCCCACCGGCATTCGCCTTACGTTGCAAGTTTTCACAGCTTTGTGGTTGCTCGGCGCTGCCGGCTACGCGGCTGACATTCTCTGGAGGGTCTAAAAGTGACTGCAGTTAAAACTTCCCTTCCACGTCGCAAATTCGACGCGGTGATTGTAGGTGCGGGCGGCGCGGGTATGCGCTGTTCACTCCAGTTGGCAGAGGCTGGTCTGAATGTAGCCGTGCTGTCCAAGGTATTCCCCACACGTTCACACACCGTGGCCGCGCAGGGTGGTATTGGCGCATCTTTGGGCAATATGTCCGACGACAGCTGGTACTGGCACATGTTCGACACCGTGAAAGGCTCCGATTACCTGGGTGACCAGGACGCGATTGAATTCATGTGTCGTGAAGCCCCCAAGGTAGTCTACGAACTAGAACACTTCGGCATGCCTTTCGACCGCAACCCCGATGGCACCATTTACCAGCGCCCCTTTGGTGGCCACACGGCCAACTTCGGTGAAAAGCCAGTACAGCGAGCCTGTGCCGCGGCTGACCGCACAGGTCACGCCCTGTTGCACACCCTGTATCAGCGTAACGTACGTGCACGTACCCAGTTCTTCGTGGAATGGATGGCGCTTGACATCATTCGTGATGCAGACGGCGACGTGGTCGGTGTAACCGCCCTGGAAATGGAAACCGGCGAAATGATGGTTCTGGAAGCCAAAACCACCGTGTTTGCCACGGGTGGTGCTGGCCGCATTTGGGACGCATCTACCAACGCCTTCATCAACACAGGCGACGGCATGGGCATGGCAGCACGCGCGGGCATTCCTCTGGAAGACATGGAATTCTGGCAATTCCACCCCACAGGCGTTGCCGGTGCCGGTGTACTTGTCACCGAAGGTGTTCGCGGCGAAGGCGGTATCTTGCTGAACAGCGAAGGCGAGCGTTTCATGGAACGCTATGCGCCAACCCTGAAAGACCTGGCCCCACGCGATTTCGTGTCCCGTTCAATGGACCAGGAAATCAAGGAAGGTCGTGGTTGTGGCCCCAACAAAGACCACGTGCTCTTGAAGCTCGACCACCTGGGCGCTGACACCATCATGAAGCGTCTGCCGTCCATTCGCGAAATCGCGATCAAGTTTGCCAACGTGGATCCAATCAAGGAACCCATTCCAGTGGTTCCAACCATTCACTACCAGATGGGCGGTATTCCAACCAACGTGTATGGTCAGGTCGTTGCACCGAAGGTTCCGGGCGGCACCAGCGAAATTGTCAATGGCATGTACGCCATTGGCGAATGTGCTTGCGTATCCGTACACGGCGCAAACCGTTTGGGCACCAACTCATTGCTCGACTTGGTCGTGTTTGGCCGCGCAGCCGGCAATCACATCGTGAACAGCAACCTGAAAGTTCGCAACCACAAGGACTTGCCGGCAGATGGCACGGATTTGACCATGGCCCGCGTGGACAAGTTGATGAACTCAACCAGTGGTGAAAACAGCCGCGTGGTGGCCGATGCGATCCGCAAAGGCATGCAGTACCACTGTGGCGTGTTCCGTACCACCCAGTTGATGAACGAAGGCGTGGCAAAAATTGTTGATCTGGCCGCACAAGTGGATCACATTCACCTGAAAGACAAATCCAAAGTGTTTAACACCGCATTGGTTGAAGCACTGGAACTGGCCAACCTGCAGGAAACTGCAAAGGCCACCATGGTTTCGGCCGCAGCCCGTGAAGAAAGCCGTGGTGCACATGCACACAGCGACTTCCCCGAGCGCGATGACGACAAGTGGATGCGTCACTCCCTGTGGTACTCCGAAGGCAACCGCCTGGACTACAAGCCAGTGAACCTGAAGCCACTGACAGTTGAAACCTTCCAGCCCAAAAAGCGGACGTTCTAATCAAGGTTACGAGGTACAGAAAATGAGCGAAAAGAGAATCGTACGTTTTGAAATTTATCGCTACGACCCCGACACGGGCGAAGCACCAAAAATGCAAAAGCTGGAAGTGGAACTAGAACCCACCGACAAAATGTTGCTCGACGCGTTGATGCGCATCAAGAGCGATGTGGATGAGTCGATTGCCTACCGCCGTTCATGCCGTGAAGGCGTGTGCGGAAGTGACGCCATGAACATCAACGGCAAGAACGGCTTGGCCTGCATCACGAACCTGCGCGACCTGAAGCAGCCCATCGTGTTGAAGCCGCTGCCTGGTTTGCCAGTGGTGCGCGACCTGATCGTGGACATGACCCAGTTCTTCAAGCAATACCATTCCATCAAGCCTTACCTGGTGAATGAAACGCCTCCGCCTGACAAAGAACGCTTGCAGTCCCCTGAAGAGCGTGAGGAACTGGACGGCCTGTATGAATGTATTTTGTGTGCATGTTGCTCAACCAGCTGCCCATCATTCTGGTGGAACCCCGACAAATTTGTGGGCCCGGCCGGTTTGCTGCAGGCTTACCGTTTTATCGCAGACAGCCGTGATCAGTCCACGGGTGAGCGATTGGACAATCTGGAAGACCCCTATCGTTTGTTCCGGTGCCACACCATCATGAACTGCGTAGACGTTTGCCCAAAGGGCCTGAACCCCACGAAAGCAATTGGCAAGATCAAGGAATTGATGGTGCGTCGCGCCGTCTAGAACCCTTGTTCGGATTTTTTTATTCAAATCGGGGTTGTGCACTGCAAAACCCCGTTTTTTTTGTTGTAGCTTATGCCTAACCAGAGTCATCAGTCGGATCCAACCCAACGCGCCCGTTTGCGCTGGCGTGCAAGGCGTGGTTTGTTGGAAAACGACTTGATTATTCAACGATTTTTCGACAAGCATGAAATGGAGTTGACCGACGACGACGTGCACGCACTGACCGTGCTGTTCGAGGAAATCGACAACCACTTGCTTGACCTGTTTCTTGGCCGCAAAGAGCCAGACGGGGATTTGGACACGCCCGGTGTGCGCAGGGTGATCCAGATGATGCGAGAACTTTAATTTCAATCCCATTAGAAGGAAATCCGATGAGCACAGAACACAAGGCCACGCTGTCGTTTACTGACGGCACCCCTTCGGTAGAATTTCCCATACACAAAGGCACCATTGGTCCCGATGTGATCGACATCCGCAAGCTGTACGGTTCGACTGGCAAATTCACCTACGACCCAGGCTTCCTTTCAACAGCCTCTTGCAATTCCTCCATCACTTACATTGATGGCGACAAAGGCGAATTGTTGTACCGTGGCTACCCCATTGAGCAGTTGGCTCAAAACTGCGACTTCATGGATGTGTGTTACTTGCTGTTGAACGGTGAGCTGCCCAATGTGAAAGAGAAGCATACATTTGACGAACTGGTCACCAAGCACACCATGGTGAACGATCAAATGAACTTTTTCCTGCGCGGTTTCCGTCGCGATGCACACCCCATGGCCGTGATGACTGGTTTGGTCGGTGGTATGTCTGCGTTTTACCCAGACTCAATGAACCTGCTGGACAAAAACCAGCGCGATATTTCCGCCATCCGCCTGATCGCGAAAATGCCAACCCTGGTGGCCATGGCTTACAAATACGGCATCGGCGCACCCAACATTTATCCCAAAAACGAACTTGGTTACACAGCCAATTTCATGCGCATGATGTTCGGCAACCCCTGTGAAGAATACAAAGTGAATGACGTGCTGGTGCGCGCCATGGATAGAATCTTCATCCTGCATGCAGACCACGAACAAAACGCATCTACTTCCACAGTCCGCTTGTGTGCTTCTTCAGGTACAAACCCGTTTGCAGCCATTGCTGCGGGCGTGGCCTGCCTGTGGGGCCCATCACACGGTGGTGCCAACGAAGCATGCCTGAACATGCTGACCGAAATTCAGGCCAACGGCGGCGTAGAGAAAATTGGCGATTTCATTGCCAAAGTGAAAGACAAAGACTCAGGCGTACGCCTGATGGGCTTTGGCCACCGCGTGTACAAAAACTACGACCCACGCGCCAAGCTGATGCGTGAAACGTGTCACGAAGTGTTGAACGAACTTGGCTTGCACGACGACCCATTGTTCAAGATCGCCATGGCTTTGGAAAAAATCGCCCTGGAAGATGACTACTTTGTAAAGCGCAAGCTGTACCCGAACGTGGATTTCTATTCCGGCATCGTTCAAAAAGCGATTGGCATTCCTGTGCCATTGTTTACCGCCATTTTCGCTTTGGCCCGCACCGTGGGCTGGATCGCCCAGTTGAACGAAATGATTGCAGACCCCGAGTACAAAATCGGCCGTCCACGTCAGTTGTTCAATGGTGCAGCGCACCGCAATGTGAAGCCCATCGATCAGCGTTAATTCAACGCTCGATTGCGTCAGATAAAAACCCCTTGCTTGCGCGAGGGGTTTTTTTTATTCCAGTTTCCAGTTGGCGCAACAAATGTTCACTGTTGAGCAATACCAGCAGGTTGTTCGATGTCTTGATCAGTCCTTGAACAATTCCTCCTTGATCCTGCAGGCTGTCTGACTCATGAATGGCCGACATCGGCAGGCTGGGTATTTCTCCCAGTTCGTCCACTGCCAAGGCAATTTTGGCGTTGTTCTCTTTCGTTTTTAGAAGAATCATTTGCTGGCGCGGAGCTGCGTCGGGTTCGCCGTCTGCGCTGGAAAGAAATTCGGATACATCCACAATCGTAATCGCCTGTTTGCGATACAAAGTGCTTCCCAATATCCAGTCGGGTGAGTTTGGCAGGCTGACAATCTGATTGCAAAGAAACGCTTCCACAGCGTCTTCACTGTCAATTCCGTACCAGTGCTTGCCCACGCGGAATGCGGCAATGTCCACCATCTGTTCTTTCTGGCCTGCGTGCCGGAATTCATCGAAGCTGATTTCTCCAGCCAGTTTGTTGTCCTGTTTCAAAGTGCCGATTTCCAAGCCATACAGGCATATCAGATTATTTTGATAGGCGTCTGAATCATTTTTGAATTCCCGGTATGAACCCGAGTTGCACTGCCCATAAGCAACAAATTTTCCGGCCATATTGAAATAGCCCATGTCCGTCGCTTGTTTGACAAATTTACCGTTCTTTTTCAGGGGCAAAGTGATCTTGCCATTTTCAGTGAACTGCTCGGTGGTCGACGAAATGACGTGCCGATTTTCATCAACAATGAATGCAAATGCCTTGTGTTTGCTTCCCCCCATGGATTCATTGAGAATGGCTTCAAACTGAGGCTCACTGTCAAACACCAGCGCAATTGCCCCAATGCATTGAGATGGGTTGTCCGGGTTCTCGAACACTGCAGCGCAATATATGTAAGTGGGTCGATCTTGATAAAGGTCGGTTTTTTCGAATTTGGACACACAGTATTGCGACGGATTCTTTAGCTGCATCGTGTTGTTTACCCAGCTCGCCTCGATGCGTTTCCCTGGTTCTACTTCAGATGCGCTGTCGCATATTACTCGACCGTCTCGGTCAAGCAGCAAAATGTTCGTGTACACCGTGTAAAGGCTGTGGATGTGCTTTAAGCAATTGGCTGCATTCAGTGTTGTTTCACTGTTTTTCGTATTTAAAAGTGCCTCTCTCAGTGTTGGGTTCAGTGCCCACCAGCGGCAGTCGTTTGCACGTTCATACAGATTTCGGTCCATTAAGTCCATGGCGAGCATTGCGTGAATTTGCTGCTCGTTCTGATAGCCATTGATTTCAGTGTCGACAAGATTATTCAATGAGTCTGTGAACAAGGTTTTTGTCCGTTCGCCTGCGCGGCTGATTTCCCACAAAAGCGTTTTCCCGAACGAGTTTCCAAGTGCTGAATTCGCACTTCGCTGAGCCATGTTGCCATTCCAGATACTTCGATTTAGTTGTCTCTGTATTTGTGTTGCCTGGTTCTGAAAGCCCTCAATCCTGGGGTCAATCAAACCAGCATTCGGATCCAGTTCAGGCAGCCTGTCTTCCTCGCAGGCGAGTTGCTGGCCAAATGCGTGGCTTAGTGGAACAAGGCAAAATCCTTTCCAGCCTGGGCCCGAATAGCCCTGATAGCCGCGGGTGGGTCGTATGCAGCAAAGGTAGGCCAACGGCCCTATTTGGGTAATGCCCCATTCAACTCCCTTCGGGGGCATGATGGTTTGTCCTTGACCCACATACTGCAAATTGCTTGAAATCAGCACTTTGCCTGTTGCATCGCTTACCCCGCACACACGCCACTCTGGTGGCGCATCTGGAGCGCGCGGGCCAATAACTTTTGAGAACAGCGCTTTGCTTTCTTCTTCAAGGTTGAACACAAGTGCAACATACCCTTTGATCTGGCCCGATACCGTTATCTTCCAGGCATAGATCAGTGCATCGGATTTGTCGTTGACTCGCAAAGGATGAAACGCCTCTGCATACTGTGTGCTTGCTGCAACTTTTTGTTTGATCCATTTCAGGTTCTCGCCGGGGCTTAGTTCGCCCAGCATGTCAATGATCGCGTCACCATGCTGATCCAGCAGAATCACGTTTTCATAAACAGAATAGTTGTCTGTGTAACTCTTCATTCTTTGGCGTATTTGACGGCCGGCTTCCTCACTCAAGGAAGAGTTTTGAGCCTCAACGCAATGCTTGGTAAAAACAGGGTCAGTGGCCAGAAAACCAATGTCAGCCGTTCTTTCGTACAAGTTTCTGACCAGAATGTCGATTGAATTTTGAGCGCGTGAGGCGAGTAAGTCTACGGTTTGGCTGGTGGATTGCTTCACCAGAAAATTCGTCAGGTCGCTGGCCAATCGCTGAAAGTGTTGCCGGGTGTCCGATATTTCAGCTCCCACCTGTGTCAACTCGCCCAGCAGGCTCAGGTTGTTCCAGGTTGATTGAAGGTCTCGAAGCTCGTCGATCAGGTCATGGACGCTGTCCAGGTTTTTCGCCATGTCGATGTGCGAGGTGTCCATTTCGATACCCCGATACTTTCGGATTGCCATGCCCTTATCCCCTCGTTGGAATTAGTTTGATGGTCGGTGAAATGTAGAAAGGAGTGATCCCCATTTGGAGTGGGTTTCACCCGCTATGGTGGTGTTTTCGCGTGCTTTGATAAATCGTTTCCTGAAAACCACATATTTTTGATCTGCCCCGTCAGATCATTTTAGGGTGCCGTCTCTAATCTGCTATCCTCTACGCTTAACTCTTAAAACAGTCTTCGTTGGCTGTTTTTTGCTATCTGGTTAGGGGCAGGGGCTCCACAAACCAGACGGGGAGTGCGGTTTAACCCACGTGTGTAGGGATTCGGTCCGATGGCAATAGCCGAGGTCGAGTCCGAACCCCACATCTTTGAAACGAGAAACTCGGAAAAAGGTGAAGCGCAAATGATGCGATCATTTCAACAAAACTCGTATTTGTTCGGGGGCAATGCGCCCTATGTCGAAGAAATGTACGAGTCCTACCTGGACAACCCAGGCTCCGTGCCGGAAAAATGGCGCGCTTACTTTGACCAAATGCAAATGGTGCCTTCTGCTCACGGCGACGTGAACGAGAAAGATGTAGCCCATGCGCCAGTGGTTCAGTCCTTCGCTCAACGTGCCAAAAAAGGCTTTATCCAGCCGCAGATCCATTCTGCAGATCTGGAAGTGGCCAAGAAACAGGTGCACGTACAGTCCATCGTGGCTGCATATCGCTTCCTTGGTTCACGTTTTGCTGACCTTGATCCGCTCAAGCGCCAGGAACGTCCCATTATCCCCGAGCTTGATCCCGCCTTCTATGGTTTGACCGAAGCGGACATGGACATCACGTTCTCCGCCACCAACACCTATTTCGGGCAAGACCAAATGACCCTTCGCGACATCGTGAAGGCATTGCGCGACACCTATTGCCGCTCCATCGGCATTGAGTACATGCACATCAGCGACCCCGCCCAAAAGCGCTGGTTGCAAGAACGCATGGAAACAAGTCTGGGAACCCCCCAGTTAAGCACCCAGGAAAAACTGCACATTCTTGAACGCCTTACTGCTGCAGAAGGCCTGGAGCGCTATTTACACACACGTTATGTTGGCCAGAAGCGATTCTCGCTGGAAGGCGGTGAGTCATTTATCGCGTCACTGGACGAAGTTGTTCAACGCGCCGGTAAAGTGGGTATCCAGGAAACCGTGATCGGGATGGCCCACCGTGGCCGGTTGAACGTGCTGGTGAACATTTTGGGCAAAAGCCCAAGCGTGTTGTTTGAAGAATTTGAAGGCAAGCAGGCTGATGATCTGCCCGCCGGTGATGTGAAGTATCACCAAGGCTTTTCATCCGACGTGACCACCCCCGGTGGCCCCATGCATTTGTCTTTGGCGTTTAACCCGTCCCACCTGGAAATCGTCAACCCGGTTGTTGAAGGTTCCGTGAAAGCCCGTCAGGAACGCCGTGGCGACAAAGAAGGTCGTCAGGTTTTGCCAGTGCTGGTGCACGGGGATGCTGCGTTTGCCGGGCAGGGCGTTGTCATGGAAACCCTGAACCTGGTGCACACTCGCGGCTACGGCACGGGTGGTACGGTTCACATCGTGATCAACAACCAGATCGGTTTCACCACTTCCGACCCCCGCGACAGTCGTTCCACGCTGTACTGTTCAGACGTGGTCAAGATGATTGAAGCCCCTGTGTTTCACGTGAACGGCGACGATCCTGAAGCTGTTATTTTCGTCACCCAGTTGGCACTCGATTTCCGCATGGAATTCCAGCAAGACGTGGTGATCGATATTGTGTGTTTCCGCAAACTGGGCCACAACGAACAGGATACCCCCGCGGTAACCCAGCCACTGATGTACAAAACCATTGGCAAACACCCTGGCACGCGCGCTTTGTATGCAGAGCGTTTGGTGATGCAGGGTATGTTGAAAGAAGATGGTGCGGAAAAACTGATAGCCGATTTCCGCGCGGCGATGGATGAAGGCAAGCACAACCGTGCTGACCCAGTGCTGACAAACTACAAAAGCAAGTTTGCCGTTGACTGGTCGCCTTATCTGAACAAGAAGTGGACTGACGCGGCTGATACTTCCGTGCCAATTTCCGAGATCAAACGCCTGTCTGAACGGATTACCACCGTGCCAGATACCTTCAAGGTGCACCCACTGGTGCAAAAGGTAATTGCCGACCGTGCAGCCATGGGGCAGGGTGAAACCTTGCTTGACTGGGGTATGGGCGAGCACTTGGCATACGCCTCGCTGGTGTCTTCGGGTTACGCAGTTCGCATGACCGGTCAGGATTGCGGACGTGGCACCTTCACGCACCGTCATGCCGTGCTGCACCATCAAGGCCGCGAAAAGTGGAATGAGGGTACTTACATTCCCCTTGAAAATGTGTCGGAAGGTCAGGCACCGTTCAACGTAATCGATTCCGTGCTGTCCGAAGAAGCTGTGCTTGGTTTTGAATACGGTTACTCCACCGCAGAACCCAACACACTGGTTATTTGGGAAGCGCAGTTCGGCGACTTCGCCAACGGCGCGCAAGTGGTCATTGACCAGTTTATTTCCTCAGGCGAAGTGAAGTGGGGTCGTGCTTCTGGATTGGTGATGATGTTGCCGCATGGCTATGAAGGCCAGGGCCCGGAACATTCATCCGCGCGAATTGAACGCTATTTGCAGCTGTGTGCCGAGAACAACATGCAGGTGTGCCAGCCCACAACGCCGGCACAAATTTTCCACCTGTTGCGCCGCCAGATGATTCGCTTGTTCCGCAAGCCGTTGATCATCATGACGCCGAAGTCTTTGTTGCGTCACAAGGAAGCCACGTCCTCGCTGCAAGACTTGTCCAAGGGCCACTTCCAAACAGTAATTGCTGACCAGGGCGAGCTTGAAGCAAGCAAGGTTAAGCGGGTAGTCCTTTGTTCAGGCCGTGTGTACTACGACCTGGTGTCCAGCCGTCGTGAACGCAACATCAAGGATGTCGCAATCGTGCGCGTGGAGCAGTTGTATCCATTCCCACACAAGTCATTGAGCGCCGAGTTGCGCAAGTACCCGAACATGACTGATGTGGTGTGGTGCCAAGACGAGCCACAAAACCAAGGCCCCTGGTTCCAGATTCAGCACAACATTCTGGAAAACCTGTCGGATGGTCAACGTTTGGGGTATGCAGGTCGTCCGGCCTCGGCTTCCCCGGCAGTTGGCTATTACGCAAAGCACAACGAGCAGCAGAAAGCGCTGCTGGATGCGGCGTTTGGCAAGCTCAAGGGTTTTGTGATCACGAAGTAAACACAGGAAGCGGGCTGGCCATGGTGGTCGCCCGCACTTGAACAAAGAATCAAAAAGGAAAATATTCCATGGCAATCGTAGACGTGGTCGTACCACAACTGTCCGAATCTGTCGCCGAAGCAACGTTGTTGAATTGGTATAAAAAACCCGGTGAAGCCGTTAAGCGCGATGAAAACCTGATCGATATTGAAACTGACAAGGTGGTGCTTGAAGTGCCGGCACCTTTGGCCGGTGTCATTGTTGAAATTTTGTGTGAAGACGGTGCCACCGTGGTGGCGGGTCAGCTTTTGGCCAAAATTGATACCGAGGCAAGCGCTGGTGACACACCATCGGAAGTCAAGCCCTCAACCCCTGTCGCTGCACCCGCAGCAGCACCTGTCGTATCCGCTACTTCCGGCCATGCCGATGGTTCAGTGGCCATGCCAGCCGCTGCCAAAATGATGGCTGAGAACAAGCTGAGTGCGGATCAAATTGCCGGTTCCGGCAAAGACGGTCGCATTACCAAGGGCGATGTCATTGGTACCTTGAATGCACCCGCGGCAGCGCCAGCAGCCAAGCCTGCCGCTGCTCCTGTTCAGGCGGCCAAGCCGGCCAGCCTGTTGCCTGAAGTGAAAGCGCCGCTTGACCCGTCGACGCTAATTGAAGGTCGTCCGGAACAGCGTGTGCCCATGAGCCGCTTGCGTGCCCGTGTGGCAGAACGCCTGGTTCAGTCTCAACAAACCAACGCCATCCTGACCACGTTCAACGAAGTGAACATGAAGCCGGTCATGGACCTGCGCAACAAGTACAAAGACAAGTTCGAGAAAGAACATGGTGCGAAGCTTGGCTTCATGGGATTCTTCGTGAAAGCGGCTGTCGCTGCCCTGAAAAAGTATCCAGTGCTGAATGCTTCCGTGGACGGTAACGACATTGTTTACCATGGCTACTTCGACATCGGTATCGCCGTGGGTTCGCCACGTGGTTTGGTGGTGCCCATTATTCGCAACGCCGATCAAATGAGCATTGCAGACATTGAAATGAAAATTTCCGAGTTTGGTCAGAAAGCCAAAGATGGCAAGCTGACCCTTGATGACCTTACCGGTGGTACGTTCTCCATCTCTAACGGTGGTGTGTTCGGCTCCATGTTGTCGACGCCCATTATCAACCCACCCCAGTCTGCAATTTTGGGTATTCACGCCACGAAAGAACGTGCCGTGGTTGAAAACGGTGAAATCGTGATTCGCCCGATGAACTACCTGGCCATGAGCTATGACCACCGAATTATTGATGGTCGTGAAGCGGTACTTGGCTTGGTTGCAATGAAGGAAGCCCTGGAAGACCCAGCACGCTTGCTGCTGGAACTGTAAGGGGAAAAATTGATGAGCACACAATACGATGTAGTAGTGATTGGCGCTGGTCCCGGCGGATACATTGCCGCGATTCGCGCTGGTCAGCTGGGCATGAAAGTGGCCTGTATCGAAGGCAATGCCTACGATGACCCAAAAGGCGAGCCACGTTTGGGTGGTACCTGCCTGAACGTGGGTTGCATTCCATCCAAGGCTTTGCTGGCGTCTTCCGAAGAATTCGAGAAGATCCAGCACCACGCAGAAGACCACGGAATTTCCGTGACTGGCGCGAAAATGGATGTGGCCAAGATGGTCAAGCGCAAGGACGACATCGTTGCCAAAATGGTCGGTGGCATTCAGTACCTGTTCAAGAAAAACAAGGTCACCCAGATCAAGGGTTGGGCCAGTTTTTCCGGCAAGGTAGACGGTGGGTTCGAGCTCACGGTGAAAAGCGCTGCGGGTGAAGAAAAAGTGACGGCCAGGCAGGTCATCGTGGCCACTGGTTCAAAAGCCCGTCATCTGCCAGGCATTGCCGTTGACAACGAATTGGTATGCGACAACGAAGGCGCATTGAAGTTTGGTGCTGTGCCCAAGAAGCTTGGCGTTATTGGCGCTGGTGTGATCGGCCTTGAGTTGGGTTCGGTGTGGCGCCGCTTGGGCGCTGACGTAACCGTGCTTGAAGCCATGCCCAATTTCCTGGCTGCTTGCGACGAAGGCGTTGCCAAGGAAATGCAGAAAATCTTCACCAAGCAAGGTTTGAAGCTGAACATGGGTGTGAAGATTGCTGACGTGAAAGCCAACAAGAAAGGCGTGTCAGTGGCTTACACCGATGCTGAAGGCAAAGACCAAAAGCTGGATTGCGACAAGTTGATCGTGTCGGTGGGCCGCGTGCCCAACACCGATGGTTTGAACCTTGAAGCCGTTGGTTTGAAATCCAACGACCGTGGTCAAATTGATGTGGATGCCCACTGCCAAACATTGGTGGCTGGCATTTACGCAATTGGCGACGTGATTCGCGGTGCCATGCTGGCGCACAAGGCTGAGGAAGAAGGTGTGATGGTTGCAGAGATCATGGCTGGTCAAGCTGGCCACTGTAATTACGACACCATTCCCTGGGTTATTTATACTTCGCCCGAAGTGGCTTGGGTTGGTAAAACCGAGCAACAGCTAAAGGAAGAAGGCCGCAAGTACAAGGCTGGTCAATTCCCATTCATGGCCAATGGCCGAGCACTGGGGCAGGGTGATTCCCAAGGCTTCGTGAAAGTGTTGGCTGATGCCATCACCGACGAAGTGCTGGGTGTTCATATCATCAACAGCCATGCATCTGATTTGATTGCAGAAGCTGTGATGGCGATGGAATTCAAGGCTTCTTCTGAAGACATTGGCCGCATCTGTCATGCGCACCCCAGTTTGTCTGAAGTGATGAAAGAAGCGGCTTTGGCCTGCGACAAGCGTCAACTGAACGGTTAGTTTTTTCGCTCAGTGTATTTTTCCCAAGCGGCTGGTGAATTACTTCATCAGCCGTTTCTAATTCAATCAAGTCAAACCCCGCTATCGTGAACGTTCAGGAATATTACAAACAGGTTTTGATTGAGCGTGGTTACCAGTCGGATGCGGCACAGCAAAAGGCTGTGGACCGCATGCAGTTGTTTTACGACGAGTTCGTGGAATACAAAAAAGCACGCAGCAGCGTGCTTCGAAAATTTCTGAATCGCCCGGCCGTGCCCAAAGGGCTTTACCTGTGGGGTGGGGTGGGGCGCGGTAAAAGCTTTTTGATGGATTGCTTTTACAACTCGGTGACTGTTCAGCGTAAGGTGCGTTTGCATTTTCATGAGTTCATGCGAGGCGTACATGCCGAGCTTGATGACCTGAAAGGTGTTCAGGATCCGCTTGATGAAGTGGCAGCCCGAATCGCCAAGCGCTACCGCCTGATTTGTTTTGATGAGTTTCATGTTTCTGACATTGCAGATGCCATGATTCTGTATCGCCTGCTCGATGGCCTGTTTGCCAATGGCGTTACTTTTCTGATGACATCGAACTACAAACCCGATGATCTGTATCCCGATGGCTTGCACCGGGATCGTTTGCTACCCGCCATTGCCTTGCTGAACAAGCAGCTTGATGTGATCAATGTGGATGTAGGCGTTGATTATCGCCGCCGCACACTGGCGCAATTGAATACCTACCTGATGCCGCTTGATGCGCAGGTCGACAAGCAATTGACAGACGACTTCAACCGATTGGCCGAAGTGGCTGACGAGGCCGCCGAGCTTCACATTGAATCACGCGTGATCAGAGCGGTGCGCCGTGCTGGCTCCGTGGTGTGGTTCGATTTTCCCACCTTGTGTGGTGGCCCGCGTTCACAAAATGATTACCTTGAAATTGCCAGCCAGTTTCAAACCGTGATCTTGAGTGGTGTGCCCAAGATGGGCGCTGGCATGGCTTCAGAAGCCCGCCGGTTCACCTGGCTGATTGATGTGTTGTACGACCACAAGGTCAAGCTGATCATGTCGGCAGCGGTTGAGCCAGAGGAGCTTTACACCGAGGGTGCCATGGCTCACGAGTTTTTCCGCACAGTCAGCCGTATTGTTGAAATGCAGTCAAAGGAATATCTGGATTCGCCGAAGCGAAACGCAGTACGGCTTTAATGGGCCTGTGTGAACTCGCAACCGTGGGCTGAGTCGCTGGGTACACGGTGGCATCTTCGACAACCGCTTGCGGTTTAACCAAATTCTTGCGCTGATCCTGAAATGGCGGTCAAATTGTTGCATTAATAACACTTATTGTTTGTTTTATATGTGGGTGCTATACTCATTACAACGATCATCCCTTGCACGAGGAGCCGACCATGGGAGCTGTAACTGAACGCGAAGTAACTGAGTCACAAGACCGTGGCGCCCTAGCCAAGATGGTTATGACCTTGCTTGAGCACTGGAAGTTGAGCACCGAGGATCAGGCGGCGCTGCTGGGCATTGCCACCAGCAACCGGGCGGCGTTGTCGAACTACCGCAGCGGCAAACCGATTGGCACCAGCCGCGACCAGTACGAGCGCGTCGGGCACCTGCTGGGTATCCACAAGAACCTGCGCCTGCTGTTCCCGCAGAACCGCGACCTAGTCTACCGCTGGATGACCACCCGCAACAAGGCCTTCGACAACCTGACCCCGGTCGAGGTGGTCAAGGAGTGGGGCTTTGCGGGCCTGCTGATGGTGCGTGGCTATCTGGATCGCGCGCGAGGTGTTTGATTGGTGCCTGGAATGAACTCGCTTTTTGCTCAACTTACGCTGGCTGAGGTACATCAGGATGTGGTCCGAAACATCGTTTCCCTGCGTCAGTCGCAGGACTTGTTTGATGATTTGACCGCTGATCCGGCCGAATGGTTGCTGGCGCAGAAGGTGGAAGACGAGATCAAGCCGCCATCCTACACATCCAGGATGCCAATCATTGATCGGCCGTTTGAGGATGCTGAATGGTTTAAGGCCATTACTTGGCCGTTCAAGAATTGGCAGGCCAGTCGGTTTTCTGATGGCTCGTTTGGTGTTTGGTACGGATCAGATTCGGTCGAGACAACGGTTTTTGAGTCTGCTTACCACTGGTATAGGTGCTTGCTGAGCGACGCTGGATTCGAGGGCATGGCGGTTATTGCAGAACGCAAGGTGTACTGGGTGGCGTGCAGTGCAGCGCTTTTGGACTTTCGCTGTGCAGCGAATGCGCATCCCGATCTTTTGCATCCGTCCGACTACGCGCCCTGTCAGTCGGTAGGGGCGAGGATTCACCGCGAGGGCCATCCCGGCCTGCTGACGCAGTCGGTTCGCAGACCTGTTGGCGAAAACCTGGCCATTTTCAACCCAGCAGTACTTTCAAACCCTCGGCACAATTGTCAGCTGACTTACCGGCTGGATTGTCAGCAGATTGTGGTGGAGAAACAGCCTGGGGTGCCGTGGATCGTCGTGGATGTGGCGCAACTGCGAAACGGTGCTGCCAAGTAGCTCGCCTAAATGAATTGCAGGGCATGCCACTGGATAGAGGGTTGAGTGCGTATTTGGCTAGTCTGGGTTTTCCTGCCAATCGTATTTTCCATATTAATAGGTCAGTACACCTTCGGCAACCAGCAAACCACGTTGGCCGTCGTTGATGGTTTGTACTGGCCAATAAAAGGCTTGCAAATCGCTGCGTCGCGAGTAGGGTGGGTTGTTTGAATTGATAACAGACCCTTTCGCTACTCCTGAAAAATGTTCAATGTGCAAAAAGAACACGCGGCCCGTGTGCGTTTTCCATATTATGGAGTAGCCGTCCTTTTGAGTTCTCAAGTCATACCGCATGTCTGAACAGTGTAAACGGTGAAACCAGTTCCGGTCTTATTCGGTCTCGGGCTTTTGCGAAAGTTCGCATTGCCCTCCAACTCACCGGGCATGCAACTACGCAAATGCTCATAACACAGGCCGTTTACTTGCTTCCCTTCGCCTTTGCAAACGCGGCAGCAAACGCATTGTTCGCAAACCCTGAACCTTGCGATGCAGCAGCACCACCACCACCGCGCCGGTCATTGCGGGAATCGCCCGCCCGATTTGCCTGAACTTGCCTGCCAGCGTTTTGTCCTGGTGCGGCTTTCGGCACATCGTCACCCATCTTCATGGTCAAGGAAATGCGTTTGCGTGGAATGTCCACCTCCAGCACTTTCACTTTCACAATTTGCCCGGTTTTCACCACGCTGTGTGGGTCTTTCACAAAGGTATTGGACAATGCCGACACATGCACCAAACCATCTTGATGCACGCCAATGTCCACGAACGCCCCAAAATTGGCGACGTTGGTCACCACGCCTTCAAGTGTCATGCCCGGTTTCAGGTCGGCCATGGTGTGTACTTTGTCATCAAACTTCGCTGTCTTGAAGCTTGGGCGCGGGTCGCGGCCAGGTTTTTCAAGTTCAACCAGAATGTCTTGTACCGTGGGCAAACCAAAACGCTCGTCCACAAACTCGGTGGGTTTCAATTCCTTTAGTGCCTCGCGGTTTCCCACCAGGCTGCCAACGGGCTTTTTGACCTTGGCTGCCATTTTCTCCACCACAATGTAGGCTTCGGGGTGAACCGATGAAGCATCTAATGGGTTCTCTGCACCATGAATGCGCAAAAAGCCAGCTGCTTGCTCAAATGTTTTGTCGCCCAGGCGTGGCACCTTTCGCAAATCCTCGCGGCTTTTGAACTGACCGTTCGTGTTTCGGAATGTCACCAGTGCTTTCGCAACCGATGCATTCAATCCTGAAACACGCGACAGCAGTTGTTCAGATGCGGTGTTTACTTCCACTCCCACCGCATTCACACAATCTTCCACCACGGCATCCAAACGCCCGCTCAGTTGGCGCTGGTCGACATCGTGCTGGTATTGGCCAACACCAATCGATTTCGGATCAATTTTCACCAACTCGGCCAATGGGTCTTGCAAGCGGCGGGCAATTGAAACTGCACCGCGAATGCTCACATCCAGGTCGGGCAGTTCCGCTGAAGCAAGTGCGGAGGCAGAGTACACCGAGGCACCCGCCTCGCTGACCATCACGCGCGTGGCTTTCAGGTCTTTGTGCTGGGCAAGCAAGTCGGCCGCAAGTTGATCGGTTTCCCGGCTCGCGGTGCCGTTACCAATCGCGATCAGTTCAACGTTATGCTTCTTGCAAAGCGCAGCCAAGGTTGCAATGGATTCATTCCATTGTCGGCGTGGCTCGTGCGGGTAAATGGTTGCAAATTCAACCACTTGGCCTGTGCTGTCGATTACGGCCACTTTCACGCCAGTGCGTATGCCAGGGTCCAGGCCCATGGTTGCTTTGCCGCCTGCGGGGGCGGACAAGAGCAAATCTTTCAGGTTTTTACCAAACACGGAAATTGCATCCGCTTGGGCAGCATCGCGCAGGGTGCCAATAACTTCGCTTTCAAGGGAGCTGGCCAGTTTGATTTTCCAGGTCCAGCGACAGGTTTCATTCAAAAACTTGCCACGTGGACTGTCCTCGTGTGCAATGCCGTGCAGGCGTGCAATTTCAGACTCAAAGGGGTGGGGTGCGCGCGGGCTTTCTGCTTCCCACACTTCGGGCAAATCTACTTTCAATGTCAGAAAACCTTGTTCGCGTCCACGCAGCATGGCCAGCATGCGGTGGGATGCTGTAGTGCTCAATGGTTCCTGATGTTCGAAGTAATCCTGAAACTTGATGGCTTCAGCAGCTTTTTCAGGTACCACGGCAGCGCGAATCGCGCCCTCTGTGTTCAGGCGATTGCGCAACAATGCCAGCAGCGCAGCATTTTCAGAAAACTGTTCTGCCAGAATATCGCGGGCACCATCCAGCGCGGCCTTGGTGTCGTTGATTTGATGTTCGGCATTCAAGTAACTCGCTGCTACCTCATCTGGCACAGCATTTTTGTTGGCATAAATTTCGTCAGCCAAACCCTGAAGGCCAGCTTCCCGCGCAATTTGCGCACGGGTGCGGCGCTTGGGTTTGTAGGGCAGGTAAAGGTCTTCCAGCGTTTGCTTGTTCTCGGCCTTTTCAATCGCGGCTTTCAATTCGGGTGTCAGCTTGCCCTGGCTTTCAATCGATTCCAGAATGCTGCTGCGTCTGTCTTCAAGTTCACGCAGGTACACAAGGCGTTCCTGAAGGTCGCGCAACACGGCGTCATCCAGCCCGCCGGTTGCTTCTTTGCGGTAGCGTGCAATGAAGGGAACTGTGGAGCCTTCATCCAGCAAATCTACGGCAGCTTTGATTTGTGATTGTGCGGCGCCCAATTCTTGAGCCAACTGGGCGATAATTCGATTTTGAACAAGCGACATGGGTTTGGTCTATGAGTTTTCAAAGTAAGCAGGGCATTGTGCCACAGCTTGTGAAGTCCTTTCCCGCGTGGGTGCCGCGTGTACCAACCCTTGTTATGTCTGTTTCCATGGTGTTTCTTGCCGCGTGCAGCACAGTACAACTTCAAGCAAATAAACCCACGCCGCCAGCGAACCTGGAAGAGGCCAGAAAATATGTCGGGAATCGTGAGCAGGCACTGAATTTTCTGGAATATGAGTTGAACGAAAAGTCTCGTGCCTGTTACAAGAAGTTTTTTGTGTCCAGTTGTCTGGATGATGTACGCTTGCAAGGCGCTGAAATTCGGCGTGCCCACCTGGAAGTGCAAGGGCAGGCGGAAGACATGATTCGTTTGAACGATTACGCCCAGCGGCGCAGCAAGAAGTCCAGCCCCGGCAATTGATCGCGCCATTAACTTGGGTGATCCCCTTCGGGTAGATTGTTTCCAGCCCCCGTACACTTGCGGCTACAATGGCCAATAACATTGAGCCGGTTCAAATTTTATATCCATGGTCCACACAGAAGACATAGAATCGATCAAGCGCCGCATTGTTGAACTGCAAGTGGAGCACCGTGATCTGGATCAGATCATTGCCATGCTGACTGCGCAACCCGGTTTCGATCAGCTTCAGATTCGTCGCCTGAAAAAGCGAAAACTTCAGATCAAAGACTCGATTACCCTGTTGCAGATCCAGCTTGAACCAGACATTCCGGCTTGAACTTTTCCGCCTTAACGAATCTACACCTTCATGTTTGATTTTTCTGAACCCTTGAATGAGGCTTTTGCCCCCGGTGGCGCTTTGGCCCGCCGCTTGGTCGGGTTCTCCGCACGCGAATCGCAAATTGAAATGGCGCAAGCCGTTGGGCAGGCCATTGAAAGCCAAACTGCGCTGGTCGTAGAGGCAGGCACCGGCACGGGCAAAACCTTTGCTTACGTCGTGCCCGCTTTGTTGTCAGGGCGTCGTGTGTTGTTGTCCACGGCCACCAAAACTTTGCAGGACCAGCTTTTTACGAAAGACCTTCCTTTGGTGCGGGAAGCTTTGGGGGTGCCTGTCAACGTTGCGCTCTTGAAGGGGCGCCAGAATTATGTGTGCCACTTTCATCTTGAGCGTGCCTTGAAAGAGGCGCGCCTGCCTTCCCCCCGTGAAGTGGATCACCTTCAAAAAGTCAAAGTGTTTGCTGGCCGTACCCGCACGGGCGACAGGGCCGATTGCGCCGGCGTGCCCGAAGATTCTGCAGTGTGGGGTTGGGTTACTTCAAACAAAGACAATTGCCTGGGGGGCGAATGCCCCAATGCGTCTGAATGTTTTGTGAACAAGGCCCGTCGCGAAGCGCTGGATGCGGAAGTGGTGGTGGTGAATCACCACTTGTTTCTGGCTGATTTGGCGTTGAAAGAAGAGGGTATTGCCGAGCTTCTTCCTGCCTGCGATGTGATTGTTTTCGATGAAGCCCATCAGTTGCCCGACATTGCTACCAGCCTGTTGGGTCAAGCCATTTCTACCGCGCAATGTCAGGAATTTCTGCGGGATGTGTTGATCGAGGGCAGAACTTCCAGCGCCGATGCTGGCGATTGGGATGCCGTGCTGCGCCCAATGGAGCTGGCATTGAAAGAAATTCGCCGCATTGTGGGCACTGAAATTGATTCGGCACGTTTTACGCATGCCCAGTTTTTGGCCTTGAATGGCGTGGCTGCCGTGTGCGCAGACTTTGAAAGCAGGCTTGAAGGTTTGATCGAAATGATCAGCCCTTTGTCGGTGCGCAATGAATCGTGGGTAAAGCTGATGGGCCGCGCCAGCGAGTTGTGCCTGCGCTGGCAAGACTGGTTTTTGCCAGCCACTGCCCAAGACGATGCGCAGTCGGTGCGCTGGGTCAGCGTGTCCACCCACGTTGTGCAGTTTTGTGATTCACCGCTGGATGTTTCCAATGCATTTGCGAAGCTGTACGCCGAGCAACCCAAGGCCTGGGTGTTCACCAGCGCCACATTGAGCATCAAGGAAAGCCTGCAACACTTTACATTGCAGGTGGGGCTTGACGATTGCAAGCAATTGCTGCTGCCCAGCCCTTTTGATTATGAATCACAGGCCTTGCTGTGCGTGCCCGATAATCTGCCCTTTCCCAATGAACCGCAGTTCAGCAAAAAGCTGTGCGATGCGGTGTGGCCATTGCTGCAAGCCAGTGCGGGTGGTGTGTTTTTTCTGTGTACCAGCCATCGCGCTGTGAAACAGGTGGGTGAATACCTGCGTGATCGAATTGAAAAAGATGAACTGGACTGGAGCTTGCTGGTGCAGGGTGAGGCCTCCAGGGCGGAATTGCTTGAACAGTTCAGGGTGCTGAACAACCCGGTTTTGGTAGGGGCCGCCAGTTTTTGGGAGGGCGTGGACATACGCGGAGAAGGGTTGCGACTGGTGATCATTGACAAGTTGCCATTTGCACCACCAGACGACCCGGTTTTTCAGGCCAAAAGCGAGTTGATTAAAAACCGGGGTGGCAATGCGTTTCAGGATTTGTCTTTGCCAGACGCAGCTATTGCCTTGAAGCAGGGTGCAGGTCGCCTGATTCGTGACGAAACGGATTGGGGCGTTTTGTTGATAGGCGATCGCCGTTTGGTTGAAAAAGGTTACGGCAAGCTACTGTGGCGCAGCCTGCCACCATTCAAGCGCACGCGCGAATTGAGGGTGGCGATTGAATTCATGAGTGACAAGCGACGTAAATAAAAAAAAAGGATCTACAAAAGATCCTTTTTTTATTTCGAAGTTCAGAAAATCAGTCTTTCCAGACCTGCCACCACTTCGCCTCTACTTTGTCTTTTTCCGGCAAATCCATGTCCCAGTAAGGGCTGTCTTTGAAGTTCAGGTTGATCACGCGTTTGGTGTCTGCAGCCAAGGCTGCCATGTTCAACTTTTCATAACTGCGCAGGCTGATAAACAAGGCCTCTTCAATGGAAGGTGTTTGTTCAAACCGGCGAACCACTTCTTGTGCACGGTTTACTGCAGCCAGATAGGCACCACGCTTGTAATAGTAACGGGCCACGTGCAGTTCGTTCTGCGCCAACGCGTTCACCAGGTATTGCAGGCGTGATTTACTGTCGTCATAGTACTTGCTGTCCGGGAAGCGGCTGACGACTTCCTTGAATGCGTCGAATGCGGCGCGCGTGCCCTTTGGATCGCGCGCGCTTTGGTCTTCACCTGAAAGCAGTGCGAAAATGCCCTTGTCTTCATTGAAGCTGATCAGGCCACGCAGGTAGTAAACGTAGTCCAGGTTCTGATGGTTGGGGTACAGCTTGATAAAGCGGTCTGTTGCGGCCAAGGCCTGCGCATTGTCGCCAGACTTGTAATAAGCAAAGGCCGTATCAATTTGCGCCTGCTGTGCAAAGCGGCCGTAGGGGTAACGGGCTTCCAGTTTTTCAAGCAGCTCGATGCCGCGTTCATAGTTGGCAGCGTCTATCTCGGCTTTGGCTTCTTCGTAAAGGCGGGCGGGGCTCCAACCTTCGGTTTCATCAAATTGTTTTGCAGAGCCGCATGCGGCCAGCGCGAAAACCAGCGCGGGGATCAGGAATAACTGCGATAATGTGCGCAACCATGCGGTGCGTGGGGCCAGTGTGGTTTTGTTCATGTGATTTCGAAACCCGAAGTGTCCCTGTTTGATCATCAATGGTTTTCCATTATATCGGGCAAAGCCCTTGCCGCCCACCGGCGGTGTACTCAATTGAAAGATTCGATTCTAAATTATGACGTCCCAAATTCTCGACGGCGCTGAAAGCGCACAACCCGACCAGCCCTTGCAAGCCAGGGTGCCCATGGAATTGGGAGGCTCGCGTTTGGACAAAGTAATTGCAGAGTTGTTCCCGCAGTACTCCCGTTCCCGCCTTCAAGGTTGGTTAAAAGAAGAACGGGTGCTGGTCAATGGCGTGGCGGCGGCCAAGGGCAACCAGAAGGTTCAGGGCATGGACCGGATTGAGCTAAGCCCCGGCGTGTTGGCCCACATGCAGGCGCTGGTGCCAGAAGACATGAACCTGGACATTGTGGCCCGCACCGATGAATACACGGTGGTGAACAAGCAGGCGGGGCTGGTGGTGCATCCCGCACCCGGGCACTGGACAGGCACTTTGATGAATGGCCTGTACCACCTTGACCCTGAACTTATTCATGTTCCCCGCGCTGGCATTGTTCACAGGCTTGATGCCGACACCACCGGCCTGATGGTGGTGGCACGCACCCAGGAAACCCAGGTGAAGCTGGTACAAATGCTGCAGGCACGTATTGTAAAAAGGGTTTATTTGGCCATGGTTTGGGGCCGCATTGCCAACCCGCTGACCGTGAACAACCCTTTGGGTCGTGACCCGCGCAACCGCTTGCGCATGGCGGTGGTGGACCACGGCAAACCCGCAGTGACCCACTTCACCCCCGTGGCGTTTGGTGAGCTGCTGGAAGTGCCTGTCACCTTGATGGTGTGCCGTCTTGAAACTGGCCGCACGCACCAGATTCGTGTGCACGCACAACACGCGGGGTTCGCCTTGGTGGCTGACCCGGTGTACAAAATCAAGGGGGCTGGCAGTCATTCTGCACTGCGGCTTTCATCGATCGAACTGCCGAACGGCGAGAAGTTTGAACGACAGGCCTTGCATGCCACGCACCTCAGCTTTCCTGATCCAGCGTATTTTCATGTGCAGGGTGATGACGAAGCAGCCGAGGACTGGGATGAAAGCCTGGGCAATCACGAATGGCCTGAATATGTGGCCAAAGCCCCGGAAGACCTGCGTTTGTTGGGTGAAATGGCCGGGATTGACTTCCATTCAGACGAAGTAGAAGAGGCGGTACTGGAGGAAGCTCACCAACACAAAGCTTCTGTACTGGTACGTTTTGATGAAGATGAGCTCGACGAACTTGAATAAAACAATTCCACTTTCGAACATTGGCCCGCAATGGGCAGGTGTGAAAGTGGCAGTCACTGAAACCGGTTTTCGGGAAGGCAGCACAACGCCGTCCTCTTTTGGTTTTAATTTGGGTATGCACGTTGGGGATGCTTTGGCAGACGTGCAAAGTCGCCGTGAAGCCTTGCAAACCTGCGTGGGCACCCCGATTGTCTGGCTTAACCAGGTGCATGGGTGTGATGTTTTTTTCATAAACAGCGCAGTTAATCCGGATCCAGATCCCCCGCATGCCGATGCGTCCCTAAGTACCCGCAGCGATATGGCCTTGGCCATCATGACGGCGGATTGTCTGCCTGTGCTGTTTGCTGCATTCGATGATTCTGGCAAGGCGGTGGGTGTTGCTGCTGCCCATGCTGGTTGGCGTGGTTTGCATGCCGGGGTTTTGCAGGCCTGTGCGAATGCACTGGCACAAACGTGTGTGGTGCCCACAGGGCAGATCAAGGCATGGATGGGGCCTGCCATTGGCCCTGAATCGTTTGAAGTGGGGCAAGAGGTGTTTGATGCCTTTGTTCAGCAGAACCCCTTGAATCAGGCTTGTTTTGTGCAAGGCTGTGCGCCTGGCAAATACCTGGCCAACATTTATGCTTTGTCCCGCATTGCTTTAACCAGTGCGGGCGTGGCCAACGTAGCAGGCGGCGGGCTGGACACCCTCACGGATTCGCGCTGGTTTTCTCATCGGCGCGGGCAGCAGGAGGGGGTTCCTGCCGGGCGTTTTGCAACGCTGATTCGGCTTCTTCCTTCGCAAGCCGCTTGATCCGTCTCGATTTTGTACCCAACAAATACACCAACACCGAACATGGCAGTGCGCCATAGAACAGAAAAGTGACCACGCCAGCCACAAAATTTGTTTCAGTGGCCGCCATCAAGGTGACCACATACATCCAGCCAATCGGAACAATGTACATCTTTGCTAACTCTGGGGTGAAGCGAATACACTGGAGATGGTGCATGATTTTCGAGACTTCTGAAAACTGTCAGTGCCAGAGGGGCACAATTATTTGACAAGTCAAAATGTTGCGGTGCACAATATCAGAAAGGCCAATGAGCCACGGTGTGCGAAGTTGTGTTCAAGTGAACCCGACAAGAGCACCCACAAAGGAGAGGAAGGTGAACAAACAAATTCCAGACTTCAATGAAGTCTTTGGACAGCTTTTGCCTGTCGCAGAACAAATGCAGCAGCAAATGCAATCGCAGTTTCAACAAGCTTTGGGTGCGTTTGGCCAGTTTAGCCAATTGCCAGCGTTGCAAGCCATTGCGCCAATTCAAAATGCAACCATGGGGGCTATTCAGCCTTTCATGAATTCAGTCATGGGGGCTTGTCAAGCCACGCTTGGCCAAATCCCTGTGCATTCCCTTGGGCAAATTCAAACCGAATATGCGGCAGAATTGTCTGCACTTTTGGCTTCTGCTTTTGCCCAGTTGCCCAACACCGAAGGAAAGCCCACCCACCCCGTGCCGCTTGACACCTGGATCCAGGGCGACAAGCGTTTTGCTGCCCCCGATTGGCATGACCACGGCGTTTATGAATTCACCGCCGCCATGTATTCACTGAATGCGCGTTTCACCAAGCGGGTTGTTGAGCTGGTACCCGACGACAGCCCTGAAAAGCGCAAAGTGGAATATGCCGTGGAACAGCTGGTTGATGCACTTAGCCCAGCGAACTTCTTTGTGACCAATCCGGAAGCGCAAAAAAAGTTGCTTGAAACCAAGGGCGAAAGCCTGACGCAGGCCATTCAAAACCTGATGGCCGACATGCAAAAGGGCCGCATTTCCCAATCGGATGAAAGTGCCTTCGAGGTGGGTGTGAACGTGGCCACCACCCCTGGGGACGTGGTGTATGAATGCGAGTATTTTCAATTGCTGCAATACAAACCCAGCACTGAAAAAGTTGGCAAGCAGCCCATGCTGTTTGTGCCGCCGTGCATCAACAAGTACTACATTCTCGATTTGCAGCCCGCCAATTCACTGGTGAATTATGTGGTCAGCCAAGGGCACACATTGTTCCTGGTGTCGTGGAAAAACCCGACTGATTCTGAAAGTCATTTCTGTTGGGATGGTTACGTTGAAGAAGGTGTGATCAAGGCCATTGGCGTGGCGAAAGCCATTGCCAAACAACCCAAAATCAATGTGCTGGGTTTCTGCGTGGGCGGCACGCTGCTGGCAACTGCACTGTCGACCCTGGCCAACCGTGGCGATGACAGCGTGAACAGTGTTACGTTTCTGACCACGCTGCTTGATTTCACTGACACAGGTGCGCTCGGCGTGTTTGTGGATGAAGAACAGGTGAAAGCCCGCGAGGAAAGCCTTGGCAAAGGCGGTGTAATGCCAGGCAAAGATTTGTCCAGCGCCTTTTCATCACTGAGGCCCAACGACTTGATCTGGAACTACGTGGTGAACAATTACCTGAAAGGTGAGAAGCCACCCGTGTTTGATCTGCTTTACTGGAACAGCGACAGCACCAACCTTGCTGGCCCCATGTTTGCATGGTACCTGCGCAACACCTACCTTGAAAACAAGGTATGTCAGCCCGGCAAAGCGGTGGTGTGTGGAATGCCGGTAGATCTGGGTTTGATCGATGTTCCGGTGTATGTTTTGGCCACGCGTGAAGACCACATTGTGCCCTGGACCAGTGCTTTTCAAACCAGCCACCTGGTCAGCGGTGACGTGCGCTTTGTGCTGGGTGCCAGCGGGCACATTGCTGGTGTGATCAACCCGGCCAGCAAGAACAAACGCAATTACTGGGTGTGTGACGGTGAAATTCCCGACACACCTGAACAGTGGTTTGAAAAAGCCAAGGAAGTACCGGGCAGTTGGTGGAGTGATTGGGCACAGTGGCTTGAACCCATGAAAGGCGGCGAGGTAAAAGCGCCTGCGAAACCTGGCAATGCAAAATACAAACCGATTGAGCCTGCGCCTGGACGATATGTGAAACAGCGCGTTGTATAAAAACTGAAAGGAGAGTTGACATGACTGAAGTGGTAATTGTTGCTGCGGGCCGTACCGCACTGGGCAAGTTTGGTGGATCGCTTGCCAAAATTTCCGCCCCTGATCTGGGTGCCCACGTAATCAAGGGCTTGCTGGAAAAAACGGGCGTGAAGGGTGAACAGATTTCCGAAGTAATTTTGGGCCAGGTGCTAACAGCAGGTTCCGGTCAAAACCCGGCGCGTCAGTCTGTCATCAAGGCAGGCTTGCCCGCCACTGTGCCGGCATTGACGATTAACAAGGTGTGCGGTTCCGGCTTGAAAGCCGTGATGCTGGGCGCGCAAGCCATTGCGTGTGGCGATGCTGAAATTGTGATCGCAGGTGGCCAGGAAAACATGAGCGCTGCACCCCACGTGATGATGGGCAGCCGCGATGGCTTCCGCATGGGCGATGCCAAGCTGGTGGACAGCATGATTGTGGATGGCCTGTGGGACGTGTACAACCAGTACCACATGGGCATTACTGCCGAAAATGTGGCTGAAAAGTACGGCATCAACCGGGCAGAGCAAGATGAATTTGCCGTGAAAAGCCAGAACAAGGCTGAAGCGGCGATCAAGGCAGGCCGGTTTAAAGACGAGATTTTCCCGCTGAGCATTCCGCAGCGCAAGGGCGACCCGGTGGTGTTCGATACTGACGAATTTCCGCGCCTTGGCGCCACGCTGGACAACATGACCGCCTTGAAGCCCGCATTCAAAAAAGAGGGCAGTGTGACCGCAGCCAACGCATCGGGTTTGAACGATGGTGCCGCCGCTGTGATGTTGATGAGCGCAGCCAAGGCCAAAGAGCTGGGTTTGCCCGTGCTGGCCAAAATTCAGGCCTATGCCAGTGCTGGCCTGGACCCCGCTATCATGGGCATGGGCCCTGTGCCTGCTTCCAAAAAGTGTTTGGAGAAAGCTGGCTGGACGCCTGCTGACCTGGATTTGATGGAAATCAATGAAGCCTTTGCTGCACAAGCCTGCGCGGTGAACAAGGAAATGGGCTGGGATACATCGAAGATCAATGTGAATGGTGGAGCAATTGCTTTGGGCCACCCCATTGGTGCGTCAGGTTGCCGTGTGCTGGTCAGCTTGATCCATGAAATGAACAAGCGCGATGCCAAAAAAGGTTTGGCCTCGTTGTGCATTGGTGGTGGCATGGGCGTGGCGTTGGCTGTGTCGCGATAATTTTGAATTAATGAACAGAAAGGGATGTGAATCATGAGTGAACCAAAAGTAGCGTACGTAACAGGTGGAATGGGCGGCATTGGAACTGCCATTTGCAAGAAGTTGTGTGAGTCTGGCTACCGCGTGATCGCGGGTTGTGGCCCCAACTCACCGCGCAAGGAAAAATGGCTGGGTGAAATGCGCAGTGCGGGTTACGAGGTGTACGCCAGCGAAGGCAATGTGGCCGATTGGGACAGCACTGTTGCTGCATTCGAGAAGGTACGCGCCGAACATGGCACCGTGTCCATTCTGGTGAACAATGCTGGTATTACCCGCGATGGTACGTTTGTCAAAATGAGCCGCGACGATTGGTCTGCCGTGATCGACACCAACCTGAACTCGTTGTTCAACGTCACCAAGCAGGTGATCAATGGCATGATCGAGCAGGGCTTTGGTCGCATCATCAATATTTCATCCGTGAATGGTCAGAAGGGCCAGTTTGGTCAAACCAACTATTCAACCGCAAAGGCTGGTTTGCGTGGCTTCACCATGGCACTGGCGCAGGAAGTGGCCGCCAAGGGCGTGACGGTGAACACGGTTTCCCCCGGTTACATTGGCACAGACATGGTTCGCGCCATTCGCCCCGATGTGCTGGAAAAAATTGTGAACACCATTCCCGTGAAGCGTTTGGGTACGCCTGAGGAAATCGCTTCAATTTGCGCCTGGCTGGCGTCTGAAGACTCCGGTTTCTCCACCGGTGCTGACTTCTCGCTCAACGGCGGCCTTCACATGGGTTAATGCTTGGTACATTTTCGGCAACCAAGCGCCAAAAAGGCGGTATGATGTTGCACTGCACGTTGAAAAGCGTGCAGTGCTTTGTTTTTTGTAAGTGCTTGTTTGTGCAAGATTGTTTGTAATGGCAGTGCACCTGCAACCAGACCGTTCACCCACGCAGGTGCGGCGGCGTATAACACCACAAAAAAGAGATGAGAGGCATGGCTGAAGCAATACGACTGATCAAAAAGTACCCGAACCGCCGTTTGTACGACACCCAAACCAGCAGTTACATCACCTTGGGCGATGTGAAGCAATTGGTGTTGGAAAATGAAGGCTTTCAAGTGGTAGATGCGAAAAGTACTGAAGACTTGACCCGCAGCATTTTGCTCCAGATCATTCTGGAAGAAGAAACGGTGGGTGTGCCCATTTTCACTTCACCGATGCTTTCGCAGATCATTCGTTTTTACGGCAATGCCATGCAAGGCATCATGGGCACGTTTCTTGAAAAGAACCTGCAAGCGTTCATGGACATCCAGAACAGCTTTCAGGATCAGGGCAAAAACGTGACCGATGGCAGTCAGTTCGCCAACCCGGAATTGTGGTCACAGTTCATGAGTGTGCAAACGCCCGTCATTCAAAGCATGATGAGCAACTACATTGAACAAAGCAAAAACATGTTTGTGCAGATGCAGGACCAGTTTCAAAACCAGACCCGCAGCATGTTCACAAACTTCAAGTTTCCAAACCCGGGTGAATTTCCCGGCATGCCTGGCATGACCGGTATGCCACCAGGTGCGGGCAAAGACAAACCGGATCCTACGAAAAAGTAACACCTGAATATGCAAGACGACACCTTTTCTGCCAAGCGCCCACCGAGTGTGGGCTTTGTTTCTTTGGGTTGCCCAAAGGCCCTTGTGGATTCCGAGCGAATTCTGACCCAGTTGAAGGTAGAGGGGTACAACGTGTCCGCTTCCTATGAAGGGGCAGACCTCATCGTTGTAAACACCTGTGGTTTTATTGACAGTGCCGTGCAGGAAAGCCTGGACGCCATTGGCGAGGCCATGCACGCCAACGGCAAAGTGATTGTCACCGGTTGCCTGGGTGCCAAGAACGGCAATGAAGGCAAGGATTTGATCACCAGCCTGCACCCCAAAGTGTTGGCTGTTACTGGCCCGCATGCCACGGAAGAGGTGATGCAGGCAGTGCACATTCACCTGCCCAAACCGCACGATCCTTTCATCGATTTGGTGCCCGATCACGGTGTGAAATTAACACCCAAACACTACGCCTATTTGAAAATTTCTGAAGGCTGCAACCACCGTTGCACCTTCTGCATTATTCCAAGCATGCGTGGTGATCTGGTTTCTCGCCCAATTGGTGAAGTGATACGTGAAGCAGAAAGCCTGAAAAAAGCCGGTGTAAAAGAATTGCTGGTGGTGAGCCAGGACACATCGGCCTATGGTGTCGATTTGAAATACCGCACCGACTTTGTGAATGGCCGCCCGGTAAAAACCCAATTTCAGCAATTGGCTGAAGAGCTGGGTGAGCTGGGCATTTGGGTGCGAATGCATTATGTGTACCCATACCCACATGTAGACCGTGTGGTGCCGTTGATGGCTGAGGGTAAAATTCTTCCTTACTTGGATATTCCCTTTCAGCATTCACACCCCGATGTGCTGAAGCGCATGAAGCGCCCCGCAAGCGGCGAGCGCAACATTGAACGCATTCGTGCGTGGCGCGAAAGCTGCCCGGATATCACCTTGCGCAGCACTTTCATCACCGGTTTTCCGGGTGAAACCGAAGACGAATTCAAGCACCTGCTCGACTTCATTGAAGAAGCACAACTTGACAGAGTGGGTGTTTTTGCTTACTCACCTGTAGATGGCGCAGTGGCCAATGCGCTGGACAACCCAGTTCCCGAGGAAGTGAAAGAAGAGCGCCGCGCACGCCTGATGGAACTGCAAGAAAAAATTTCACTGAGCCGGAACGTTGCCAAGTTGGGCAAAGTGTTGCAAGTGTTGGTTGATGAAACCGACGAAGAGGGCATTGTGGCGCGCAGCAAAGCCGATGCCCCTGAAATTGATGGCAATGTGTTTATACCCATGCCAGAAAACAAGACCCAGCAACCAAAGCCGGGCGATTTTATCAATGTGCTGATTGATGACTGTGACGAGCACGACCTGTGGGGTCGAATTGTTTAACTGAGTCGTTTAATAAAAAATAGGAGATAGAGCAATGACACGTGAAGTGGTGGTTGTAGCCGGTGTACGCACCGCAGTGGGTGACTTTGGTGGAAGTTTGAAAGACTTTTCCCCAACACAGTTGGGCGCCATGGTTGTGAAAGAAGTGGTTGCACGCGCAGGCATTGGTGCCGACCAGGTGGGCCATGTGGTGTTCGGTCACGTGGTGAATTCCGAGCCGCGCGACATGTACTTGTCTCGTGTGGCAGCCATTGAAGGTGGTTTGGACAAATCAACCCCAGCCCTGACACTGAACCGCCTGTGTGGTTCCGGCCTGCAAGCGATTGTGACTGCCGCGCAAAGCATTATGCTCGGCGACGCCGATGTGGCCATTGGTGGCGGCGCCGAAAGCATGAGCAAAGCACCTTACCTGTTGCCCGCTGCCCGTTGGGGTGCACGTATGGGCGACATGAAAGGCATCGACATGATGGTGGGTGCGCTGCACGACCCTTTCCATGTGATCCACATGGGTGTCACCGCTGAAAACGTGGCCAAAGAATTCAATGTAAGCCGCGAAGACCAAGACAACCTGGCCGTTGAAAGCCACAAGCGCGCAGCCAATGCCATTGCAAACGGTTATTTCAAAGCGCAGATTTTGCCGATTGAAGTAAAAACCCGCAAAGGCCCAGTGATGTTCGACACCGACGAACACGTGCGTGGCGACGCAACCGTTGAAGGCATGGCCAAACTGAAAACCGTATTCCAGAAAGACGGCACAGTAACAGCAGGCAATGCTTCTGGTTTGAACGACGGCGCAGGCGCTGTGTTGTTGATGGAACGTGGCGCTGCTGAGAAGGCCGGTAAAAAGCCCATGGCGCGTTTGGTGGCCTATGCCAACACAGGTGTTGAGCCCACCATTATGGGCATTGGCCCAGTGTCTGCAACCAAAAAAGCCTTGGAAAAAGCAGGCCTGAAAATTGAAGACATGGACGTGATTGAAGCCAATGAAGCGTTTGCGGCACAAGCTTGCGCTGTGACGAAAGAATTGGGCATGGACCCCGCGAAAGTGAACCCGAACGGTTCAGGTATTTCAATCGGCCACCCCATTGGTGCCACTGGCGCAATCATCACCGTGAAAGCACTGTATGAACTGCAACGTGTTGAAGGCCGTTATGCACTGGTGACCATGTGTATTGGTGGCGGGCAGGGTATTGCAGCGATTTTTGAGCGGATGTAAAAAAGAAAAAGGGCATTCATAACTCGAATGCCCTTTTGTGTTTTTCAGATTCAAATCAATCAAACGTAATCCGGGTTTTGCGCAACCTCCACCGTGTTGGCGTTGATGGTGGCGACATCCCAGGTAACGCCATCTGCAAAAATGATTTGATCGATCTGATCGCGGGTGTTGTGGAAATGATCAAAAATTTCCACGTGGTCAGCGGTCGATCCTTTGTGCTGCACGTACAGCGAACCATCGTATTGAAGCAGATTCACATCGGTGCTGTTGATGTCGCGCAGCACCAGTGTTTCGTTGGCGTCGGTGCCCTCCAGCCCGGCTACAAAAATTGTGTCCCTGCCATCGCCCTTGCCAAACACAAAGGTGTCATTGCCACGGCCACCATCTAGCACATCATTGCCCAAGCCGCCCTGTAAGGTGTCATCCCCAATGCCGCCATCCAGTTCATCATTGCCCTTGTCACCATACAAGGTATCGTTTCCGGCATTGCCATACAGTTCATCATCGCCATCACCGCCGTGCATTAGGTCGCCCGTGCCATAGCCCTGGAATCGATCATTGCCCGGAGTGGCGGCAATCACTTTCTCGCGAATGGTGCTGGCATTCCAGGTGGTGCCATCCGCAAACACAATCGAATCAATGGCCGCAGCACCTTTGTCGGTTTTCTGGAAATGGTTGATGACGCGAATCTGGTCGTTCGGGCTGTTGCTGAACGCAACAAACAGATCGTTTTTGTTTCTGGTCAGAACCACATCGCTTGAGCTGATGTCCGTCAATTGAAGGGTTTCAAATTCGGCAAAGCCGTTTTTTGTGCCTTTCAACACATCAATGGTGTCGCGCCCATGGCCCTTTTTGAACACATAGGTGTCATTGCCGGCTTGCCCAACTAGCAAATCATCGCCAATGCCACCGGTCAGCTTGTCGTCACCGGCACCGGCATAAATGGCGTCATTTAACTTGCTGCCCTTCACCGGCTTTGACGCGCTGGTTCCTTTAATCGTGTTCAATTTGTTCACATACGCCGTGGCCATGGTGCTGAACGTACTGCTGTTCATCACGCTGCCATCGGCGAATTCGATTTGATCCAGATAATGCTGACCCGTGCCAAAGGCATTGAAATGCCCCTTAATGCGGATCACATCGCTGCTTGATGGAGACACCTGGATTAAAAGGTCTCGGCCCTGCTTGAAGAACTTCACCTGGTCAGGCTGCAGGTCAATCAACTTCAGTGTTTCCGTGTCGTTGGATTCATTTCTCATTAGGGAAATGGTGTCGCGGCCGTCGCCTTTCAGGTAAACAAAGGTGTCACTGCCATTGCTGCCTGTCAACTGATCATCGCCATAACCGCCTTGCAGGGTGTCATTGCCGTCTTCGCCGTCCAGCTTGTCGTTGCCAGCGCCACCATCCAAGGTGTCGTTACCTGAGCCACCGTACATTGTGTCGTTACCCTTCCAGCCAAACAAAAAGCTGTCTTGGTTAACGTCATCCCTGATTTGATCGTCGTTCATTGTGCCCAAGCGCCATGTAGCCCGGGCCAGTAGTTGGTCGACTTCATCGCCTCGCGGGTTTCCTGACATGGCCAGGCTATTGAGCACTTCGGTTGTGCCCAGTGCTTGCAAGTTAAAAATGAACTGCGCCAATTTTTCGAACGCTTGCTGGGGGTTTTGTGAATGAATGTCGCGAATCAATGTCTCGACACCCGAGGCATCGATGGCAAAGGTTTGGGTGCTTTTGTCCCAGTTCAGGCTAATGGCATTGTAAAAAGGAAGATCGTGGGTTTGTGCAGCCAGTTGTGCACCCAGGTTGGCGGCCACTTTGTCAAACAGGGACACAAGTGCCATGGCTGCGTCGGGGCCGGGGTCATTGATGGTGGGGCCAGTCCGGCCCCCTCCAAGTTGTACATATTTTTCGCCGAAGAAGGTTTCCAATACGGCGAGTTTGCGGCCATCGTCGAGGAAGGGGCCACGAATGGCGGGGTCTTGTTCAAATACGCCAGCCCAGCGGTACAACACGTCTTGAAGCAGGTTGTCACGCTGGCCCAGGTTGCTTGTGTTCAGGTAGGCATTGACCGCGGCAATCAGTTGCCCACTGGCATCGCGCATCATGGCTTGGCGCAAGCTGCCCAGCATACCGGCGCCGATGACTTCAGGCATTGCAGCCACGGTGCTGCTCAGTTCAATGGGTGTTCTTTGGTCAATCGTGTTCCAGTTGTCGGTGCCGAACCAGACATCGTGAACTGCGTGTGTGGTGCCAGCGGTGGTGGTGTAGCTGCCGGATTGTTTGTGCTCATTGCCGTGTTGGTCTGGGGTGCCGGATGTGTCGGTGTAAGCCAGGTTGACTTCCCTCACGCCCGCATCAGCCAGGGTGAGCAGTTCGCCAGTGTCGGTTTGTGCGTCGCTGTCGGCGTCTTTCCACACACGCAGGGTGTTCCATGCGGCATCGGCACTGTTGATTTTTCCATCGCGGTTGCTGTCCAGGTCGGCCAGTGCTTCAAAACCGTTCTCGGCCTTTTGCCCGTTGCTCAAGCGGGTGTTGTTGCCAAACAGTTCGCCGCCGTTGTTGATCGCACCATCGCCATTGAGGTCGCGCACCAGCAGGCCGTCGTCCTTGCCCGCCCAGCCGGTGGATTCGGCAAAGCCGTCGCCTGCGTGGTCAAAGTGAATGCCTGCGGTTTTACTTTGTGTTTCAACAACAAAGTCACCATCGAGGTCGAGAATGAGTGGGGACAGGGTGTGCTTGGCGATGTTCCAGTCTTGTATCAAGTCCTCAGGGTGTATCCAATTGTATATGGCATCACCCCACCAACGACCTGTATCTGCCAAAAAATCAGTGAGCCCTTGGCCCCTTTGGTCATATATAGCTTGACCTATTTTGCCAAAGACAAAACCAGCACCGATAGCAACTGCGGCAATTGCTATGGTTGGCAAAAAGGTGACTCCAAAAAACAGGGCTAGGCCTTCAACTGCGAGCCCGGCCCCTATACCCACGATCCCTCCAACTGCTGTGCCCATCACATCGTGGACTGTTGTTTCTCCAATTGCAGCATCGTAAGTTTTTAAGCCCAGTTGACCAAGAGCCAGTGCACTACCAGCAACCTTGGAAAAAGCGGCCATATATTGGGCTGCACGTGCCATGTTTGCGGGGCTGGTAGCACCTTCTACAGGGATTCCTCTGGCAGCGAGGTCCCCCATTTCACGCATGCTCTCCGCTGCTACTTGAGCAGTCCTCTTGATTGCAGCAGCCTCTGACGTAGCACCACTGGATAGCTTGCCAATTTGAACTTCTGCATCGGTAATTACTTTTGCTGCCCGCTCATATAGAAGTGCTTTACGTTCATTTCTATCTGACCAGCTACTAAATAAGTTATTAAGGGCGCTACCCATTTCTTCGGTGATTGCAATCGTACCTCCACTTATATCCCAACCATCTGGGGTGAAGTTAAAATTTTTCCCAAAAAGATACTCCGTAATTTGGTTGGCATACTCAGCAATGATTTCTTGGTCGTTGGTTTCAGTTGTTGACATTTACTTTAATCCTAGCAAAATTTGAGTTTTTAATATTACTGCCTGAGCAAAAATCTGCATGGCAAGAAAAAGTAGAACCGTTAAAATAAAATAAACTAAATCATTGCTGGTTACGCAGTCTGTACAAAGGAATATAATCGGGTAAAAGATCCAGCCGGTTGCTATCAAAATAATATAAAATAACGGATTCCACCAAGGCATTAATTTAAATTTATCCATATCGGTGCCGAGTATTCCAAAATAACCAATGATTATTGTTAAAAATAAAAAGACTATCGTTGATGTAATCCATAAAAGCATTCTATATCTAACAAAAGAATTTTCTGTAAATCCATTATCTAATGGTAGGAAAAAGTAAACGAATGCGGTGGTTTGTGATGGGTTAATTTCATTCCAAATTGTTGCAAAGGAGAGCGATATAATATAAATTAATATGATATAATTTCCAAAGTATTTAAGTTTCTTCATGTTTTATCCTTTTTTAATTTTAATTTATAATAAAAATTTAAGTTAACTTCTTTAGTTTGTAAATTTTTTTTTACAATCAATGTACTTAAAATTTAGTACGTTGCTCCTGAATTCTCTTCAAATTGAAGCCACTGGCAGCAGCCAGCACTGACGCGATGATGCCTTCAAGGTAGCCTTTGAGCCAGTTGCGCTGCATTTTGTGTCCCGCCTTCAAGTGTTCGATGATGGCCCCCGCTGTTTCTCTGCTGTGCCTTTAAGCGTTTGGGCAGTATTGTTTGAGGTTTAGTGGTAACCATGGGGTGCTTGTCCTTTCGAAGAATCGATGCTTTTGCACTACACGTCAGAATACAAGCTTGTCAAAAGATCACAAAAATGGTCAAGTTAACTCCACTATTCAGGGTTACTCACTGTTCTTTCCCAATCGCTGAAATTCTTTCCGCTGCATTTTCCACATTCAACTCACCAATCAATTCCTGAACCTGCAAATAAGCCTTGTTTGCTGCCATCACATGTTCAAGTTTCTTTAATTGCAGTTCAGCCAGCTTTTCCCTGGTTTGTGCCAAATCAAAAGGGGTGGCCAATTGGTGCTTAATTGCAGTTTCAATCGCCTCTTGTTGCTGTGTGGCTGATTCCATTGCCTGCCCATAGGCTGTTAACAGTTCGGTTGCGCCATCCAGTTGCCGCATCGCAGTCCATGCTTTCCGCATGGCCTGGTTCAGGGTGTTTTCGTAATCGGCTTGTTGTTTATTCAAACTGGCCGAAGCTTTCTCTGTTTGTGCCTGGGTTGCAAAGCCGTTGAACAGGGGAATGTCCACCTGAAGTGCCACCACGTTTTGTTTAACCCGGTTGCCCAAGGTGCTTGCTGTTTCAGACTGGCTTTGGGTGTTCTGTGCAACCAGCTTCACGGTAGGGTAGTGTTGCCCCTTGGCTTTGTTTATTTCCAGTTCGGCAACATCGGTATAAAGGCTTTGAATTTTCAGGTTCAGGTTTTGTCGAATTATGCGGTGTTCAATTTCACGGTCACTGATCAATTTCCCCGGTATGGTGAACTCCATTTTGTCGATTCGGCTTGCCTCAATCGTCTGGCCGGTCAGCTGCGAAATTTCCCATAGCTTTTGCGCCAGCATGTGCTTTGCTTCTCCAAGTTCCGCTTGGCGCAGTGATAGGTCTGTTAACGCATTGGCCAGTTCCAGTGCGCTGCTTTCCCCATGTTTCAAACTTTGCTCGGTTTGTGTTTTTTTAAGCAACGCGGTGTGTGCTTTTTGTTCAGCCAGCTTCAACCTCAAGCTGACTTGCTTGCATTGCATTAATTTTTCCACCCAGTTTTGAATGGTGCTTTGAATGGCCAATGCGTGGCGCAGCTCGGCTTCCTGCACGGTCAGCTGTGTTTGTTCAATTTGAATGGACGCGGGTTTGTTGTAAATATTTTGTTGCACAGAAACGCTGTTGTTCTGAATGTTCTCGTTGGCATTGCGCTGGCTTGAAAATGGGTTGGATTGCTTGGTGTCGCCCACACCGTTGTACAAGCGGGCACTTGCCTGGGGAAGCCAGCTGGCTTTGCTTATTTTCAGGTCAGCCGTTGCCACCAGCAATTGAGCTTTGGCCTTGGCCACTTCGGGCGATGTTTCAATGGCTTGTTGCAGCAGTTGTTCAACACTTTGGGCCAACGCATTGGGTGCAAGCGCACAGCAGCAGAACACAATCATCAATCGTTTTAAAATATTCGCCATGGTGTCAATGTTCCCGCATGGCGCTGAAAAGCCGGTCTGATATGGGTTTGAACAAATACTGCATCAGGGTTTGTTCGCCTGTTACCACCAACAATTCAACTGGCACACCGGCCTGTATGCGGTGTTGCGCAATGTCTTGCAACGCCTGCGCTGTAAGGCGAACGTTCACTGGAATGTATGGATGGCCCGTGATGGGGTTGGTCAACTGGTCTGCACCCACCCGGTTTACAACGCCTTTAACTTCCAGCGTTTGTGCGGTTTTTAATGCGCTAAAGCGCACGGTCACGGCTTGCCCGGTTTTTACTTGATCAACCAACCCGGGTTCCAGTTCGGCGCTAATTTCAAGTTCGCTTGCCTTGGGTGCAATGTCCATGATCGGGGTGTTGGCAGGCATGGCACTACCCTGCGTGAACAGCTTCAAGCCCAGCACTTGCCCGGCCACCGGGCTTTGAATGTTGGTGTGTTGCACAACAAAGGCAATGCGTTGAATTTGTTCATCCAGCGCAGCCAATTCGGCTTGTGCATCGGCCAACACGGTTTGGCTTTCAGTTTGCAGTTGGTTGTGCAGTTGTTGCTTTTTTAGTTGCGCATTGCGTATGGTGCCGCCCAGTTGGCTGATTTGAATGTCGTCCTGAGACAGTGCAACCTCAAGCGTGCTGATTTGCCCTTGAAGTTCAACAAGCCGGTTGGCTGGCATGTAGCCTTTTGCAACCATGTCGGTAAGTCCAAGCTGTTGTTGCTTTAGCCGTTCCAGTTGAAGTTGTTTGCTGCGCTTTGCCTCGCTTAGTGCAGTCAGGCTGCTTTGCGCGGTGTTGCTTTCCAGTTCCAGCATGCGGATTTCATTTTGCAGGGCGCGTTGCCGGTTTTGATACAGCAAGGTTTCCGCTGCCTGTTGCCGTGCCTGAAACTGATCTGGCGTGTTGGGTTGTTCCTGTGGCGCATTGGTTTTGGCTGGCTTGTGGCCTGTTTCTTTTTCAAGTCGTTCCATTTTTGCCATCAAGGCCTGGCGTTGAACCTGTAGTGCATTCAGTTGGGTCTGGCTGTCTGTGGTGTTCAGGCTGACCAGTGTTTGACCTTGTTGCACCAATTGGCCTTCGCTGATCCATATTTTTTCAATCACGCCGCCATGGGGGTGAACGATTGTTTTACGTTCCCCCTGGAAGGTAAGGGTACCGGTGACCACAACACCCCGGTCCATGGCCACCAGGCTGCTCCACAATACAAACCCTATGAAGCCCACCAGCAGGGTCAGCAGGCCCCTGCGAGATACTGTTTTGATATCGAGGTGTTTATGCATGCTTCACCTGGGTCAACGGCGTGGGTTGTTGTTGCAAGTGCGCAAGCACTTCCGGGGTGTTTCCATACACGGACACTTCGCCGTCGTTGAGAACCAGCAGTTTGTTGCAAACCCGCAGAATCGATTTTTTGTGGGTCACCAGAATGGCGGTGTTGCCTTGTTGTTGATGCTGCACGATGGCCTTGGCCAGCGCGGCTTCACCGGCTTCATCAAGGTGGGCATTGGGTTCATCCAGCAGCAACAGTTGCGGGTTTTTGTACAGGGCGCGGGCAAGCCCGATGCGTTGTCGCATGCCGCCTGAAAGGCCTTCGCCTTGTGCACCCAGTGGTGTGTCGTAGCCTTTGGGCAATTTAAGTACAAGCTGGTGTACGCCAGCAGCCATTGCGGCTTGCACAATGTGTTGATCGTTGTCGTGCTCAAAGCGGCCAATGTTTTGTGCAACCGTGCCTTCAAACAGTTCAACATGTTGGGCCAGGTAACCAGTCCATGCGCCCAGTTGGCTGCGCGGGTACTGTGCAATGTCGGCGCCATCCATTTCAAGGCGACCTTGCGCCACGGGCAGAATACCCGCCAGTGCGTGAAGCAGGGTGGTTTTGCCCGATCCACTTGGGCCGATCACGCCGACAGTGCTGCCTGCAGGTATTTGTAGCTGGATGTTTTTCAAAAGCCACTGGCCCGACAAAGGCGCTGCCACATACATATTGCGGCATTCAATGCTGGGCTTGGGGGTTGGCAGGTTCGTTGACTCTTCGGGCTGTGGCGTATTATTTAGCAGCTGGTTGACGCGTTCATGGGCTTGGCGCACGCTGGTCCATGCCTTGCAGGCTGATGCCAGCGTGTCAACGGGGGCAAGTGCTTTGCCGATCAGAATAGACGCTGCAATCATCATGCCGCCGGTCAGGGCGTTGTCCAGCACCAGGTAGGCCCCAAGGCCCAGTGCGGCACTTTGGACAAACATGCGAAAGTATTTGCTGCTATTGCTCCAAACAGAAGTGGCGTCGGCTGATTGGGTGTGGTGGCCTGTTTGCTGCTCTTGAATGTTCAGCCAGTTTGATTGCATGGCGGGCAGCAAGCCCATGGCTTGAATGGAGTTGGAGTTCTGAAGTGTGGAGTTCATGGTGTTTGCGCTAAGAATGCCAACCGAGTTGCTTTGCTCGTCGTGGCGCCGTGTGCTGCGCAAATGCATCCAGCTTAGCCCCAGGGATATGCCCACACAGCACAGCGCCATGACGCCAAACAGGGGGTGAAAGGCGAACAACAGGGCGACGTAGAACAATACCCAAGGCGTGTCGAACAGGGCGATGGCACCCTGACTTGTCATGAACTGACGGATCAGTGTGAAATCGCGAATGGCTTGCCCGGTGTTGTCCTTACCCTGGGTTTTAAGGGCGCGCTGAAATGCGGCGGTGTGCAGCCTGCCGATCAGTTGTTGTTCCAGCGCATTGCCAATCCGGGTCAGGGTGGCTGCCCGGTGGTGTTCAAGTGTGGCCGCAAGCACATACATGCCTATGATTAATGCGGTTAATGCAATAAGCGTGGAGTGGCTTTGGCTGCTCAGTACGCGGTCGTACACCTGCAGCATGTAAATGCTGGGGGTGAGTGCCAACAGGTTGATGGCGGCACTGAAAACAACGATCGTTTTGAGCCAATGGCGGTGCTCAAGCAGAGCGGTTTTTATTACAGGGTTTTGTTTGGTAAGTTTTGACATGTAACACAGGGTCCAACGGCAGCGGTTGGACTGTGTTGCATGTCAGTTCAAGAAAGTTCAGATAAGGGGCATTTTGCTTTTAGATATTCGCTTCAAACCACTTGCAAATGGTGTTGAGCCCACCGTGGTTGATGCAGAAGTCGGTTTTTTCCTGCACCACCGGCTTGGCATGAAAAGCCACGCTGGCACCCGCAATTTCCATCATTTTCAGGTCGTTGGATCCGTCGCCCACCACAATGGCACGGGAAGGGTCGCAGCCGATCAGTTCACAGGTTTCAAGCACGGTTTGGCGCTTTACCTCCGCGTCTACTATGGTGCCCAGCACGCGGCCAGTCAAATGGCCTTCCACAATTTCAAGTGTGTTGGAACGGGTGTAATCCAGCCCCAGCACTTCTTTCATTTTGTCGGTGAAAAAAGTGAAACCACCGCTGACCAGCAATGTTTTCCATTTGTTGGCTTTGGCGTAGGCAATCAATTCTTCTGCCCCCGGGGACAAGCGCAGACGCTCTTCGAACACAGCATTCAAGGCGCTTTCCGGCACGCCCTTGAGCAAGGCCACCCGGCGGTTCAGGCTTTCGGAAAAGTCTTTGATTTCGCCCCGCATGGCAGCTTCGGTAATTTCAGAAACCTCTTTTTTCTTGCCAGCAAAGTCGGCTATTTCATCGATGCATTCAATGGTGATCAGGGTGCTGTCCATGTCCATGGCCAGCAGTTTGAACTCATTGGCTTGAAATTCACTTTCCAGAATGGCAAAGTCGAAATGGTGAGTATGGCTTAATGGCCGCAATGTGTCGGTAATAGCAGCTTTGGGCAGCGTGTAGGCTTCCGGAATTTCAATGCAGGCTTGTTGGTCAACCACTTCTATGCCCAGTGTTGGCAGGCTAAGTGCATCCAGGGCAGTGTGCACTTGTGCAGTGGTCAATGTTCGAGAGGAAAAAAATAGTCGGCTCATGGTGTGCTCTCCGTGGGTTGCGCGGATTCTACCTTGTCATTTGCAGGAATATTGCCGGCGGGCTCTTGAAGTTGTGCCAAGAGTTGCTTTGAAGGTTCGTGACCCCGTTGCGCCGCAAGGTTCAGCCATTGTAACCCGAGGGGCTTGTTGACAGGAAATCGGGTTCCTTCATGAAGCAGGCTGCCGAGCAAATGCATGGCTTCAATGACGCCTTGTTGTGCAGCGGAATTGAGCAGCGCCAGCACAGCCGGGTCTTCGGGTTGAAGCGGAACCTGGTTGTTGAGCACCCGTTCGGCCAGCTCGAAACTGGCTTGAGGGTGCCCCAGGCGTGCAGCGCGACGCAACCAGAACATGCGGTCTTCGCCTTCGAACTTGCTCAATCGATACCGTGCATGGCTGTCTTCGGCGTTGGCCAACATGTAAAGCAAACGTTTTTTCTGTTCACACAAATCAGATTTCGGGCAATACGCTTCTTGCTGGTTGTTGTCGAGTAACTCCAAAGCAAATCGGGTGCACTGAAGATGCGTTTCTGCGCAAGCGTTCAAGTGTTGTTGTGCCTCCACTTTGCTGTGTCCGTAAGGGCGTTCAAGTGTGCTTTGCAGCAGTGTTTTGGCGTATAGCAACTGTGAGGGCTGGTGTTGTTCCCGCGACGCTTTACGAAGCCAGCCCAAGCCCTCTGCGAGTTGTTTGTGAAGGTCGCTGGCGTTGGCGCCGAATACGTCCAGCATCAACAATTGGCCCAAATAGTATTGGGCAGGGGTGTGGTCTTGCACCGCTGCCTTGCCCAGCCAAACCCGTGCTACTTTTAAATCGCGCGGCACCACGTCGCCGCGTAGCCGCATCATACCCAAGGTGGTTTGAACTTCTGCATCACCAGCTTCGGCTTTGGGTAACAATGCCTTGTAAACGCGAATGCCCTCGTCGTATTCAGCTTGTGCATGCGCATTTTGTGCGGCCGCAAATACGCCGATGGCCAGCAGCACCATGAGCCAAGGGGTACACCAGTTGTGCATGCGGTACCTGTTCATTTGCTCACACCAATTGTTTAATCAGGCCTTTGAGAAACTGTACACGGTCGCTTACTTTTGGAAAACTGCGCGTGATGCGCAAGCGTTCAGCCCCGGCCAGTTTCATGTCTTTTTCTTTTTGAATCATCAGGATGATTTTGCCAGCATCCACATTCGGTTGAGCATCAAACTGCACCACGGTGGCGTCTGTTGAGCTGTCAATTTTCGCAATGCCCAGGGGCTTGGCCAAAATGCGCAGGCGGTGTGTTTCGAGCAGCGCCGTGGCGGCTTCGGGCAATTTGCCGAAACGGTCAATCAGTTCTTCCTGTACTTCTGAAACAAAGTCCATTTCTTCGGTGCTGGCCAAACGCTTGTACAGGGTTAAACGTTCATGCACATCGGGGCAATAATCTTCGGGCAACAGGGCGGGGGTGTGCAAGTTAATTTCTACCGTGGCGTTCAGCGGTGCGGTCAAATCGGGTTCCTTGCCAGCACGCAAACTGCGCACAGCGTGGTTCAGCATGTCGGTGTACATTTGGAAGCCCACTTCGTGCACATTGCCGCTTTGGTTGGCACCCAGCACTTCGCCAGCACCCCGAATTTCCAGGTCGTGCATGGCCAGATAAAAGCCGCTGCCCAGGTCTTCCATCATGGTGATGGCTTCCAGGCGGCGCTCGGCGTTTTTGCTCAAGCCGTCTTCATTGTTGACCATCATGTAGGCATAGGCCTGGTGGTGGGAACGGCCCACGCGGCCGCGCAACTGGTGCAGCTGCGCCAGGCCGAATTTGTCGGCGCGGTGAATCACAATGGTGTTGGCGGTGGGCACATCAATGCCAGTTTCAATAATGGTGGTGCACAACAGCACATTGAAGCGTTGCTGATAAAAATCGCGCATCACGCGCTCAAGGTCGCGTTCATTCATTTGCCCGTGGGCAATACCAATGCGTGCTTCAGGCAGAATTTTTTCAAGCGCCTCGCGGCGATTCTCGATGGTGTCCACTTCGTTGTGAAGGTAGTACACTTGCCCGCCGCGTTTCAATTCACGCAACACGGCTTCACGAATTACGCTGTCAGTTTCACGGCGCACGAATGTTTTAATCGAGAGGCGACGCTGCGGTGCGGTGGCAATCACTGAGAAATCTCGAATGCCTTCCATGCTCATGGCCAGCGTGCGAGGAATGGGCGTGGCGGTTAGGGTTAGCACATCCACTTCGGCACGCAGGTTTTTAAGCGCCTCTTTTTGGCGCACACCAAAGCGGTGTTCTTCATCAATAATTACCAGGCCAAGGCGTGAAAATTCTACGTCTGAACTGAGCACTTTGTGCGTACCGATAATGATGTCGGCCCGCCCGGTGTTGATCAATTCCACCGCATCACGAATTTCTTTGGGCGATTTAAACCGCGACAATTCCACCACCTTCACAGGCCAATCTGAAAACCGATCCGAGAAAGTTTGAAAGTGTTGCTCGGCCAGCAATGTGGTGGGCGCCAGCAGTACCACCTGTTTGCCATCCATCACGCTGACAAAGGCTGCGCGCAGGGCCACTTCAGTTTTACCAAAACCCACGTCGCCACACACCAGTCGATCCATGGGGCGGGGCGATGTCATGTCCGCAATCACGGCGCGAATGGCGGCGGCCTGGTCGGCTGTTTCTTCAAAGCCGAATTTTTCAACAAAGGCTTCGTAGTCGCCAATACTCAGCTTGAATTCGTGACCTTTGCGCAGTGCCCGGCGGGCGTACAAATTCAGCAATTCAGCGGCGGTGTCGCGCACCATTTTCGCAGCTTTCTTTTTCGCTTTTTCCCACTGGCCTGAACCCAGTGCGTGTACGGGTGCGCTTTCGGGGTCTGCGCCACTGTAGCGTGCAATCACATGCAATTGGGCCACTGGTACAAACAGGTTGGAACCATTGGCGTACTCAAGGTGCAGAAATTCAGATGCACCTTCCCCAAGGTCCATGCTGATCAGGCCTTTGTATCGGCCAATGCCATGCTGTTGGTGCACCACCGGGTCGCTGATTTTCAGCTCAGACAAATCCCGAATCATCGATTCAACGTTGCTTTGCCTTTCCTGTTGTCTGCGTGCACCGCGGCGGCGTGGCGACAGCGAGAACAACTCAGTTTCAGTAACAAATGCAACTTGCGCTTCCAGCCCGCGGTGCACGCCAAAACCTTGATCCAGCACGGCGGTGCACAACACAAAGCGTTCGCCACTTTCCAGTGCGCCTTGCAGCGTTTCGGTTTGGTAGGGCTTTAGTTTGTGTTCCAGAAAATACTGATTCAGGGTTTCGCGGCGGCCGTCGCTGGGCGCCACCATAATTACTTGTTTGTAGCTGCCGGCCCCCGTGCGTTCAACCAGGTTTCGAAACTTGTGAATGGGGTCGTCAGCCTTGCGGTCGGCAGCCAAATCGGGCAGCAGTGCGCCGCTGTATTCGGGCACCAAGGCATTTTTCGAGGCCGACAAATTCACGCGTGCAGCATTCTCAAAACTGCTGAAAAATTCATTGGCATTCAGGTAAATTTCTGAAGGTCGCAGAATAGGGCGCTGAATGTCCTTCGACAAAAAGTCGAAGCGGCTTTGTGTGTCGGCCGCAAAGGTTTGAAGGGCCTGGTCTACATCGCCGTGCTGAATGAACACAAGTTCTTTCTCGGGCAGGTAATCAACCAGGCTGGCCGTGTTTTCAAAGAACAGGGGCAGGTAATATTCAATGCCTGCGCTGGCCACGCCAGTGCCCATGTCGCGGTAAATTGAAATTTTGGAAGGATCGCCCTCGAAGCGTTCACGCCACTTGCTGCGAAATTGCGCGCGGCTTTGTTCGTCCATCGGGTATTCGCGGCCGGGCAACAGGCGCATTTCACGCACCGGGTACAGGCTGCGCTGCGTGTCTACATCGAATGTTTTGATCGATTCAATTTCATTGTCGAACAAGTCAATGCGAAAGGGCAGCGCAGTGCCAGTGGCAAACAGGTCGATAATGCCACCGCGTATACAGTATTCGCCGGGGGTCATTACTTGTGAAACATGGCTGTAGCCTGCAATTGTGAGTTGCTCCCGCAGTTTTTTCTCATTCAGCTTGTCGCCAGTTTTGAAATAAAACGTGCTGCCTGCCAAAAACGACGGTGGTGCCAGTTTTTGAATGGCGGTGCTGGCTGCGGTTATCAGCACATCCAGATCGCCTTGCTGGGTTTGGTACAGTGTGGCCAGGCGTTCAGACACCAAATCCTGGTGGGCTGACAAACTGTCATAGGGCAATGTTTCCCAATCGGGCAGGTAATGCACCTTCAAGCCCGGGGCAAACAGGGCGATTTCTTCTTGCAGGCGGGTGGCGTCATGCGGGTTGGCGCAGGTGATCAGGCACAGCCTGTCATGTTGCTGGGCCTGTGTGCACAACTGGGCCAGCAAAAATGCATCGGCACTGCCGGGCGGATGTGCCAAGCTGAGCCTGTGCCCACCGGTTAACTGAAAAGAAGAAGTAAAATGTGACAGCATAAAGTTTGCCCGCTTGGATACTGCAACCGTGCTGGTTTTCCAGTGGGCTTCAAGTTCGGGTTTTGGGTCGATGAATCAAGGCCCGTATTATACGGCGGCAAGTGCCGACATAGGAACACACTTTCATGGCAAAAGCTGCCAGGTATTTTGGATTGGTGCCCGCAGGTGGTGCAGGGCGCCGTTTTGGGGGCAGCACTCCCAAGCAGTACGCCCTGCTGGGTGGGAAAACCGTGCTGGAACGCAGCGTGCAAGCGCTTTTGGCAGACCCACGCGTCGATAAAGTGTTTGTGGTGGTGGCCCAGGAAGACTCGATGGCCCAGGCATTGTTCGCGAACAACCCCAAAGTCAAGTGTTTGCCTGTGGCTGGTTTGGAACGTGTGAATACGGTTTTGAACGCACTGAACCTTCTGCTTGAAAACTTCATGATCAATGAAACAGACTGGGTGTTGGTGCATGATGCCGCGCGCCCCGGCCTGAATGCAGCAGCCCTGAAGGCTTTGATTGACCAGGCCAGTGAGCATGTTGCAGGTGGTTTGCTGGCCCTGCCAGTGGCAGATACCCTGAAAAAAACCACAGTGGCTGAAGAAGGCGAGGTAATTGCCCAGCACACTGTGCCTCGTGACCAGTTGTGGGCGGCCCAAACACCACAAATGTTCCGCGCGCAGGCCTTGGGCATGGCGATTTCGGAATGTATTTACAAAGGTCTTCAGTTGACCGACGATGCCAGCGCCATTGAAACCATGGGCATTGGGCCCCTTGTTGTGCCGGGGCACATTGAGAACATGAAAATTACCCAGGCCGATGATTTGCGCGTTGTGGCCCGGTTGCTGGGCTTGAATCAGGAGAACGCACAATGAGTGAAATCAGCCGCCTGCGTGTAGGGCAGGGCTATGATGTGCACCGTTTGGTTGCGGGTCGAAAGCTTGTTTTGGGTGGCGTACACATTCCGTCTGAATTCGGATTGCTGGGTCATTCCGATGCGGATGCCTTGTTGCATGCGGTAACTGATGCCATTTTGGGTGCTTGCTCGATGGGCGACATTGGCTCGCATTTTTCTGACACAGACCCGCAGTTTGAAGGTGCCGACAGTGGTGTGCTATTGAAAACCGTGATCCACAAAGCCAAACAAAAAGGTTTCAGCTTGATCAACGTGGATTCAACACTGATTTGTCAAAGCCCCAAGCTGGCACCCCATATGGTAGCCATGCATGAAAGCTTGAGCGCCTTGTGCGGCTTGCCGCCAGATGCAGTGAACATCAAGGCCAAAACCAACGAAACCCTGGGCTACCTTGGGCGCAAGGAAGCGATTGAGGCGCAGGCAGTGGTGTTGATGGTGAAGGGCAATTAATGGTGGCAGCACGTTTTATTCTGGCAATCAGCACCAGTTCCGGTGTGGCCAAGGTTGCGGCGGCGGCTGAGCCCCTTGACAGTGGGGCTGCCGCGCAAACTTTGTTCAACTATGAAATTGTGGATTACAAAAGCCAGTCAGCCCAGCTTTTGCCCAAGCTTGAGCAGCATTTGCAAGCGGCAGGCTTGCAAGCCACTCAATGCGCTGCAATTGCAGCAGACATAGGGCCAGGCGGGTTCACCAGTTTGCGAACAGCGTGTGGCATTGCCCAGGGTTTGGCCGTGGCCTGGCAAGTGCCTGTGGTCACCTTGACCAGTTTTGAATGCATGCTGCCCCAACTTGAACAAGCCGAGCCGCTTGCGGTTTTGATTGACGCCCGCCTCAATGAAATTTATGCCGCGAAAATTCAGCGATCAGCGCAGGGAACGCAATGGGTTGAACCCCCTTATTTGCTGGCCATGAATGCACTGCCAAATCTGCAAGGCCCTGCGGTTTGTGATGCACATTTGTTTGCCCTGCTTGCTTCGCCTGTTTCAGGAATACGGCAAGGCGAAGTGTCAGCTGTTCAACTGGCATGCCTTGCCTGGCAGGAATTCAATGCGGGGCGCGTTGCCACACCATTTGATTGCCAGCCCTTGTATGTGCGGGACAAAGTGGCTCAAACTACTTCTGAACGATTGGCGTTGAAGCATGGCGCAGTTTAGTATTCGACCCATGACCGAGGCGGATGTACCCACTGTAATTCTGGTTGAAAACCAGATTTACGAGTTTCCTTGGACACACCGCAATTTTCTGGATTCCATGCGGGCGGGCTACCACATGCACTGCATGTGGCTGGATGAAGAACTGGTTGGCTACATTGTCATGATGCATGTGGTGGACGAATTTCATTTGCTGAATTTGTCGATTCGCGCCGACTTGCAGGGAAAGGGCCATGGCAAGCACCTGTTACAGTGGGGGATTGGTCAGGCAAAATTGGCCAACGCCATCGGCATGTTGCTGGAAGTACGCCCCAGCAATGCGGAAGCGAAAGGATTGTATGAAAAAGAAGGATTCAAGTTGATCGGCGCACGAAAAAATTATTACCCGGCCCACGCGGGCAGGGAAGATGCATTGGTCATGTTCAAACGTTTCGGAGCACTTGCATGAATCAGCCGCGCAGCAAGGCAGAACTGTTTGGTGCAATGGGGCTGGGCCCCGTTTGGGAATTGAAAAACACCACAACTACCCCGGCACAAGCCGCGGTCAATCAAGCGCCAAGTTTAAGTGAACTGCGCCAGACCGTTTCAGTTTGCAGGGCGTGTAGCCTGTGTGAAAGCCGCACCCAAACAGTGTTCTCTGATGGCGTAGAGCACGCGCCTTTGATGGTGGTGGGTGAAGCTCCGGGCGCGGATGAAGACGCAAAGGGTTTGCCTTTTGTGGGGCGGGCAGGCGCATTGCTCGACAAAATGCTCCACGCAGTGGGTGTAAGTCGACAAGAGAATGTGTACATCGCCAATGTGCTGAAATGCAGGCCGCCGGCCAACCGAAATCCCGAAGCTGCGGAAATTCGGCAATGTTCGCCTTATCTGTTTCAGCAAATTGCAGCAAACCAACCGAAAATATTGTTGCTGGTTGGGCGATTTGCCATTCAAACCTTGCTGAACACCGACAAACCTGTTGGCGAGTTGCGTGGCAAATTGCACCATGTCACGGTTGATGGGTTCAACATTCCAGCCGTGGTAACCTACCACCCCGCATACCTGTTGCGCAAGCCCGTGGAAAAAGCCAAAGCGTGGGAAGATTTATTGCTGCTGAAAACTGCTTACAGCGGCATGCCCACAGGGCGGTCTTCGCCTATTCGGGCTTCAACATCGTAAAGCCTTTGGTTTCGGCGGTGCCACAGAATAACCATGAACATTGTGGCCATTACGAAACCGCCGAACATCAAAATGACCGTGTTTACATGCACATCAAAACTGATCAGCACCGCATAAACTGCCAACATGGTCAGCACCGAAATGTTTTCGTTGAAGTTTTGAATGGCGATTGATCTGCCCGCGCTCATCAGCACGTGGCCGCGATGTTGCAACAAAGCATTCATGGGCACCACAAAAAATCCGCTAAGCGCGCCAATCACCGTGATCAGCAAATAAGCCATGCCCTGGTTGTTGACCAACACCATCGCCATGCAGACCAGCCCCATCAAAATGCCCATGGGCAGCACCAGCATTGATTTTTTCAGTGGAATCAACTTGGCTGCAGCCACAGCACCCGCCGCCACACCGAAGGCACACACGCCTTGCAAAATGGCGCTTTTGTCCAAAGGCAGGCCCAATGCGCTTTCAGCCCACTTCAGCACAATGAATTGAAGGGTTGCACCCGCCCCCCAAAACAAGGTGGTTACAGCCAGGGAAATTTGACCCAGTTTGTCGCTCCACAACTGCTTTACGCAGCCATAAAACTTGCGGGTCATGATGATGGGGTGGTTCAGTTGTGGCTCGTAACGCGCACCCGTGTCCGGAATTTTAAAGTTGAAAATGGCTGCAATCAGGTAACCCGATGTGATCACGAAAATGGCCGCCTCTGCTGGCGTGTCCATGTTGTCAGTAACACCCGGAATGTGCAGCTGCATCAGGTATTCACTGGTGCCCGGCGCAATTAAAATGCCACCCAATACGGTGCCAATGATGATGGACAGCACAGTCAAACCCTCGATCCAGCCGTTGGCCTCCACCAGTCGATCGTGCGGCAGTAGTTCGGTCAGAATGCCGTATTTGGCAGGCGAATAGGCCGCAGCGCCCAGACCAACCACTGCGTAGGAAAGCAGGGGGTGCACGCCGAAAAACATCATCAAGCAACCCACCACCTTGATTGAATTGGTGATCAGCATCACCTTGCCTTTGGGCAGGGTGTCAGCAAAGCCGCCGACAAACGGGGCCAGCACCACATACGACACTACAAAAAACAGTTTCAGCAATGGCGTCATCCAGTCGGGCGACTGGATCTGAAAGAGCAATGCGATTGCTGCAATCAAGAGTGCGTTGTCTGCGAGCGACGAGAAAAACTGCGCCGCCATAATGGTGTAAAAGCCGGGTTTCATTCAACTGTGAATTGAGCGAAATCCATTTAGTGCGATTTCGCCGTTTCGCTGCTCGTTCAACGGTGTTGTGGCGTTATATCATATCCAGGCGCTTAGCGTGTTACGCAATGCCCATTTTACGAAGTCAGTCCAACCCCTAAAATTTCACTATCCAGCCCATGCCGCGACCCATACGTGCAGTGGTCAACCCTGCTGCCATTTCAGACAACATCAATAGAATCAGGCAATTGCTGGGCAATTCCCTCGTGATGCCCGTGGTGAAGGCCAACGCCTATGGCCATGGTTTGGCGCGTGTTTATCCCGGTCTGTCCAATGCAGATGCATTGGCACTTTTGGAAATTGAAGGCGCGGGCAAGTTGCGTACGCTGGGCTGGACCAAGCCTATTCTTCTGCTGGAAGGCTGTTTTGATCAATCCGATTTGCAGCGCGCAGTTGAACTGAATTGCGATTGGGTGGTTCACACCGTTGAACAACTGGATCAACTGGAACACCTTGCAGTTCAACGCATGGCTTACAAGCCCAGAATTTATTTGAAACTGAACACAGGCATGAATCGTCTGGGGTTTCAGCCGACTGATGCGGCCAGTGCAATTGCCAGGCTTGAACAACTTGTTTCCCGGCAGGCGTGGCCCACGCCCGTGTTGATGACCCACTTTGCCAATGCCGACGAAGCAGACCCGCGCACACGCAAGCCGCTTGCCCAGGAACAGCATCAACGCTTGATGCGTTTGAAGCCAGCGCATTGGCAAAGTTGTTTGGCCAATTCAGCAGGCTGTTTGAATTTTCCGGAACTGGCAGGTGACATTGCCCGCCCCGGCATTGCCATTTATGGCGCCACGCCCGGGCCACAAGCTGCCACAAACTACGGATTGAAGGCAGCCATGCTGTTTGAAAGTGAGGTCATTGCCATTCAAGATGTAAAGAAGGGCGACAGCGTGGGTTATGGCTCACGGTGGCAAGCCACTGAAAATGGCCGTGTGGCGGTGGTAGCCTGCGGCTATGCCGACGGTTATCCGCGCCATGCGCCCGACGGAACTCCCACCTTTGTTGAAGGGCAGGTAGCGCCCATTGCAGGGCGCGTGTCAATGGACATGTTGACCATCAACGTCAGCCATATTCCAGATGCGAAGCCCGGCAGCAAGGTTGAACTGTGGGGCGAGAACATTCCGGTGGACATTGTCGCCGATCGAAGTGGCACCATTGGCTATGAATTGCTGTGTGCCATTGCACCCCGTGTGCCGTTTTCAACAGTGTAGTTTTTAAAGGAATGCGCCACTTTGGCCAAGAACAAAAGTCAATACCAGTGCACTGAATGCGGTTCAGTTTTTCCCAAATGGCAGGGGCAGTGCACCGATTGCAACAGCTGGAACACGCTGGTTGAATCGGCGGTCAGCGCCGCACCACCCAAGCACAGCCGCTTCGCCGCCCTGGCTGCTCAAAGCAACAGCGTGATCAAACTTGCCGACATTCAGGCGCAAGACCACCCGCGTTTCAGCAGCGGCGTGCCCGAATTTGATCGCGTGTTGGGCGGCGGCATGGTGCCCGGCATGGTGGTGCTGTTGGGAGGCGATCCCGGCATTGGCAAGTCCACCCTGTTGTTACAGTCCATGGTTACCTTGGCCAAAACAGCGTCGGCCTTGTACGTTAGTGGCGAAGAATCAGCAGGACAAATCGCCTTGCGCGCCCAGCGCCTTGGCCTTGAACACACCAACCTCAATGTGCTCACAGAAATTCAGCTGGAGCAAATAGTGGCCCAGCTTGAAATATTGAAGCCTGAAGTGTTGGTGATCGATTCCATTCAAACGATGTACACCAGTGAATTAAGTGCTGCGCCCGGATCGGTCAGCCAGGTACGCGAATGTGCCAGCCAGCTTACCCGGCTTGCCAAGGCCATGGGCATCACCACCATTCTTGTGGGTCACGTGACCAAAGAAGGAACCTTGGCTGGCCCGCGTGTTCTGGAACACATTGTGGACACCGTGCTTTACTTTGAAGGCGATTCGCAATCGTCTTTCCGCCTGGTGCGTGCATTCAAAAACCGCTTCGGTGCCGTGAATGAACTGGGCGTGTTCGCAATGACCGATCGTGGCCTCAAAGGCGTCAACAACCCCTCGGCGTTGTTTCTGTCGCAACAGGCCGAGTGGGTGGCGGGTTCCTGTGTCATGTGCACGCAAGAAGGTGCACGGCCATTGCTGGTTGAAATTCAGGCGCTTGTGGATTCATCCCACTCGCCCGCGCCGCGCAGGTTGTCTGTGGGGCTGGATCAGAACCGTCTTGCCATGTTGCTGGCCGTGATGCACCGCCACGCAGGCCTGCAGTTTTTTGATCAAGACATTTTTATCAATGCCGTGGGTGGTGTCCGAATTTCAGAACCCGCCGCAGACCTGGCCATCGTGCTGGCCATGGTGTCTTCTTTGCGAAACAAACGTTTACCAAAGGAACTGGTGGTGTTCGGTGAAATTGGCTTGTCAGGTGAACTGCGCCCAGCGCCACGTGGTCAGGAAAGGCTGCGCGAGGCCGCCAAGCTGGGCTTTACCCACGCCATTGTGCCCGCCAGCAATGCACCCAAGCAGCCTATTGAAGGCATTGAAGTGATTGGCGTGGACCGGGTTGAAAAAGCGCTGGCTGCCCTGCGGGACAGGCTGGATTGTTTTTGACTAAACGTTTGATTGCACCGACAATTGCGCTAATTACAAAAAATTCACTCTCTAGAGCGATCCATGTCAAAAAGCCGTTTGTTTATGCCCGTTGCGTGGGCAGCCCTTGGGGCGCTATTGCTTGCCGCCTGTTCTCGTCCTGAAATTGATACCACCGAGTTGGTTCGGCCTGTCCGCGTCATGCAACTTCAATCCAGTGGCAGTACCTTTGAAGAAAGTTTCTCTGGTCAAATCGAGCCACGCTTTCAAGCCGACTTGAGCTTTCAGGTGGGTGGCAAGTTGATCAGCCGGCTGGTGGATGTGGGCGACAGGGTGAAAAAAGGGCAAGTGCTGGCCCGGCTGGATCCCCAGGATTTAAGTTTTGCACTGCAGGCCGCGCAGGCCGGGTTTGATGCAGCCAACACCGAACATGCCCAGCTGAAAACAGACCTTGAACGGGCAAAAACCCTGAAACAACAAAATTTCATCAGCCAGGCTGAACTGGACCGCAGGCAACTGGCACTTGATGCCGCAGCCAGCCGCCTCAGCCAGGCCCGCGCGCAGCTCAGCACCCAATCAAACCAAAAGCAATACGGCGACTTGCGCGCCCCGAACAATGGTGTGGTGTCGGCTGTGTATGCCCAGGCGGGTCAGGTGGTGCCACCGGGGCAGCCCGTGGTGCAGTGGGCCGATGAAAATGAAGTGCAGGTCAGCATGGCAGTGCCGGAAAGCCGCGTGGCAGACATCAAGGTGGGCGAAGATGCAACCGTGCTGTTGTGGTCGGGCAAGGAAAGCTTGAAGGCCAAAGTGCGGGAAGTGTCCCCAGTTGCCAACCCGGTTACCCGAACATTCGGTGTGTTGCTCAATGTGAACGACGCAAACAAGGTTGCGCGTTTCGGCATGAGCGCCACCATTCAATTCAGCAAGGCAGCACAGCCCGATGTATTCAAACTGCCGATCTCCGCGCTGGTGGCACAGCACACCGGGGCGTTTGTGTGGGTGTTTGATGAAGCACAAGGCCAGGTCCGCAAACGTGTGGTGCAACCCTACGATGTGTCGGAAAGCGAATTTCTGGTCAAAGAAGGCTTGAACAACGGCGAGCTGATTGTGACCGCAGGCACGCATGTGCTGAATGATGGGCAGAAAGTACGCCGGTTTGTCGAAACAAGCGAACTGACCCGATGAGAAAAATAAACCTCTCGCGCTGGGCGCTCGAGAACCAGCCATTGGTTCGTTACCTGCTGGCCGTGTTTGTTTTCGCGGGCGTGGCCGCATTTTTTTCACTGGGGCAAGAAGAGGACCCACCCTTTGTGTTTCGGGGCATGGTGGTTCGCGCCTATTGGCCAGGGGCCACGGCCATGCAAATGGGCCAACAGGTTGCAGACCCCATCGAGAAGGTGATTCAGGAAATTCCCTACGCCTACAAAATACGCTCCTATTCCAAGCCCGGCGAAACCGTTATTTTCCTTCAGCTGGACGACAGCGCGCCTCCCAAGCAAGTTGCCGACATTTGGTACACCACCCGCAAGCGTGTCAGCGACATGGTGGGTGCCTTGCCGCGCGGGGTTGCCGGGCCGTTTTTCAATGATGAATTCGGCGACACCTTTGGTGTGTTGCTCGCCTTTTCTGCCGATGGTTTCAAGTACGCCGAACTGAAAGATTTTGTCATTCAGGTTCGTCAGGAAATGCTGAAAATACCCGACGTGGGCAAGGTGCAAATGTTCGGTGTTCAACCCGAAAAAGTGTTCATCGACATCTCGCACTACAAACTTGCTCAACTCGGTATTTCCGCGCAAGACGTGTTCCATCAGATCAACAGCCAGAATGCGGTCACCTCGCAAGGTGTGCTCAGTCTGGAAAATCAGAAAGTCTGGTCGCGCGTGCAGGGGCAGTTTGAATCGATTGACGACATTGCCAATACCCCAATTCGTGCTGGCAAGAACACATTGTTGCTCAAAGACATCGCCAAGGTGTACCGGGGCTACCAGGATCCGCCTGTGTCGAAAATGCGGTTCAACGGCAAGGAAGTGATCGGGCTGGGTATTTCCATGGTCAATGGTGGGGACATCATTCGGCTGGGCGAAAAACTGGAGCAGGTGGAGAAGCGAATTCTGGCCGATCTGCCCGTGGGCATTGAACTGCAGCGCGTGGCCGATCAACCCAAGTCCGTTCGCACCTCAATCAGTGAATTTGTGAAAGTGTTGATTGAAGCCATTGTCATTGTGTTGGCCGTCAGCTTTCTCAGCCTGGGGTTGCACAGCAAACCTTTTCGCATTGACATCCGGCCGGGCCTGGTCGTGGGGCTCACCATTCCGCTGGTGTTGGCGCTTACCTTTCTCGCCATGTCATTCTTCAATATCAACCTGCACAAAATTTCGCTGGGCGCGCTCATCATTGCCCTGGGTTTGCTGGTAGACGACGCAATCATTGCCGTGGAAATGATGGTGCGCAAGCTGGAAGAAGGCTATTCACGTTTTGATGCAGCCATTTTTGCGTATGACTCCACGGCCATCCCCATGTTGACCGGCACGCTGATTACCGCAGCGGGTTTCTTGCCCATTGCACTGGCACAATCCGCCGCGGGCGAATACACCTATTCCATTTTTGCGGTTACAGCCATTGCACTGATCTTGTCCTGGTTTGTGGCGGTCATTTTTGTGCCTTACATCGGTTATTGGTTGCTGAAAAAACCCAAGGACGGGCAGGGGCATGCCGAGGTGTTTGATACGCCGTTTTATCAGCGTTTTCGCCGCTGGATTGAGGGTTGTGTAAACCACCGCTGGATCACAATTGGTGTAACCGTCATTGCCTTTGCTGGAGGTGCTTATTCCTTCAGGTTTATTGAACAGCAGTTTTTTCCGGATTCAAATCGCCTGGAAATCATGGTGAACCTGTGGTTGCCCGAGGGCACAGCTTTCAAGGAAACCGAGAAACAGGCCATTGCGCTTGAAAAGTGGCTGGCCGAGCAGGACGAAGTGGAGGGTTATGCCAGTTTTGTGGGCGATGGGGCACCACGTTTTTACCTGTCGCTTGATCAAAAGTTTGTGCAAAGCAACCTGGCTGAATTGATCGTGATCCCGAAAAGTTTCGAAGATCGCGAGTTATTGCGCGTCAAGCTGAAAGACCACCTAAACGCCAACTTCCCGGATATTCGCCCACGCATTACCCTGCTGCCCAACGGCCCACCTGTTACCTATCCTGTGCAGTTCGTGGTTCAGGGGCCAGACCCGCGTGTGGTGCGTGCAGTGGCTGACAAGGTGAAAGAAGCGGTGGCATCGAGTGAGTACACCCGTGGCACCCACGACAACTGGAACGAAAACGTCAAGGTCATGAAAGTGGAAGTGGACCAAGCCCGTGCGCGTGCGCTGGGCGTGAGCAGCCAAAGCATTGCCGAGTCATCGCACGTTATATTGTCGGGCGCCACAATTGGCCAGTACCGTGAAAACAACCGCCTGATTGACATTGTTTTCCGGAACCCGGAAAGCGAACGCGACACACTGGCCGAACTGATGAATGCGAATGTGCCCACCGCCAGCGGTGCCTACGTGCCTTTGTCACAGGTAGGCAAAGTGAACATGAATTTTGAACCTGGTGTTATTTGGCGGCAAGGCGGTGAATTTGCCATCACCGTGCAGGCTGATGTGGTGTCGGGTATTCAGGGCACCACAGTGGCTTTGGCCATGAATGAACATTTAAATCCCTTGCGGGCGGAATTGCCGTTTGGCGTCAGCGTGAAACTGGATGGTTTGGCTGCAGATTCAGGCAGGGCACAGCAGTCCATCATGGCCAATGTGCCCTTGATGCTGTTTATCGTGCTGACACTTTTAATGCTTCAGCTAAAAAGTTTTGGCCGAACCTTGTTGGTGTATTTCACGGGCCCCTTGGGCATTATTGGCGCGGCCCTGGCCTTGATCATCACCGCGCGGCCTTTCGGTTTTGTGGCCCAACTGGGCGTGATCGCCCTGTTTGGCATGATCATCCGGAATTCAGTGATTCTGGTGGATCAAATTGAACAAGACCGCGATGCCGGGGTTGATCCCTTTGAATCCATCGTGGGTTCAACCATACGCCGTTCTCGTCCAATTCTGCTGACCGCCGCCGCCGCCGTGCTCGCCATGATCCCGCTAATGCGTTCCCAGTTCTGGGGCCCCATGGCGGTGGCCATCATGGGCGGCCTGATTGTGGCAACCCTGCTAACCCTGTTCTTCCTGCCAGCGTTGTACGCAGCAGCATATCGAATTCACAAGCCGAAGTAATACCGGTTAGCACTTACCACCTCAGCACTTGCGTGGTCCACGCGGTGCTGAATTTCTTCAGCGGCGTAATTCTCTTTTCCTCGGTCAGTAATTTGTAAGCACTTTTTTTGTGCAGGTGCAGTTCAGCCACCCGCATGCGGAACAGGGCACGCAAGGGGCGTGCAAACAAACGCTGCTCCAGCGGCACAGTTTTCCAGGCCTGCCTGGCCAGTGCAAGCAGTTGGTCCGTTGCATCGGAAAACAAAGCCTGAGTCGAATCGCTGTGCTCACGCCGTTTGATCTGTTCGGCTGTTACCCCGTGTTTGGCGAGCAATTCAACCGGCAACGGCTGAAAGCCCTGGTCCAGGTACTTGGCCAGCCTTAGCACCTGGCACAAGCGGGTGGCCTCAGTCCAGAAGGTCAGCAAACCGTTGCAATCGGTGCCCGGGTCGCCAAAACGCGCCTGAACCAGTTTCACCCACGGTTCCATTTCACCGCGCAAGTCCTTGTGCCAGTCAGCCATATTGTTGTAACGCTTCGGCTCGCAGCCGCTGGCCACTTTGTTGATCAAATCGCTCCATTGCTCAGCCGGTACTTTGGCCAAAACGGGCTTCGAAATGGCTGTAACCACCGGGTGCGGGTTGGTGTTGCTGGCTGCGTCCACAAGGGCGCTGTGCCACCAACCCAGTTTCACTTGGGTCAGGCCCGCATCCAGTTGCTTCAGGCAAGCCTGACGCAGTTCATGGTTCAGGGTAAAACAACCCAGCCAGTACGCTTTAAACTCCTCGGTCTGAAACAGGGTGGCATAATGCAGGGAGGACAATTCGCCACATACTTTTTCGCGGCAATACGCCAGTGGGTTTTCTAGAGAAACGGCCATGTCACCTTCAATTTGGGGTAAAGCGAACAATAAATGACATTGTAAGGGCTTGTGCGTTAAAATCGGGCTATAATGCGCGCCTGCATGCGGATGTGGCGAAATTGGTAGACGCACCAGATTTAGGTTCTGGCGTAGCAATACGTGAAGGTTCGAGTCCTTTCATCCGCACCACCATTCCAGTGCCCCGGGTATATCGCCTGCAGGGCGGTCCAGTTTTACCAAACCCCCGCCAAAGCAGCTTCATACTTGTGTAAGATAACGGCAATTGTAGGGCCTTTATGCCATTCATATGGCAATGGTCTCTTACCCATTAACCACCCCTTGGCAAACACCGCCAAGGCAACCAGTTCAAGAGTTCCAAATGACTGAAACCACCACCACTGCCAGCTCTCTCGAGAAAACCATTTCCTTGAAGCTTTCAGTTGAAAAAATCAATGCTGAGGTTGAAAAGCGCCTGAAAAAAGTTGCCAGTACAGCCCGCATGCCCGGTTTCCGCCCCGGCAAAGTTCCCATGAAAATGGTTGTTCAGAACTACGGCCCACAAGTTCATTCTGAAGTGTTGAGCGACGAAATCGGCCGCACTTTCAGCGAAGAAGTTCAAAAGCAGGACCTGCGTGTGGCTGGTCAGCCCCGCATTGAAGCCGCCAAAGACGCCGCTGACGACTCTTTCGAATTCAACGCCACTTTTGAAGTGTTCCCTGACGTCAAGTTTGGTGAATTCGCCACGCTGGAAATCGAGAAAACAGTGGTTGAAGTGTCAGATGCTGAAGTGGACAAAACCATTGAAATTCTGCGCAAGCAGCGTGCAAGCTTTGCTGAAACCGACCGTGGTTCTGCCGAAGAAGACAAAGTGACCCTCGACTTCGTTGGCAAAATTGACGACGTACCCTTCGATGGCGGCACAGCAGAAGACTTCTCCTTCGTGATCGGCAAGGGGCAAATGCTGCCTGAATTCGAAACCGCGGCCAAAGGCCTGAAAAAAGGCGAAGAAAAAACCTTCGACCTTGCTTTTCCAGCGGACTACCACGGAAAAGACGTGGCAGGAAAAACAGCCCAGTTCACCATCACTATCAAGAAAGTGGAAGGCCCACAGTTGCCTGAGCTGAATGCAGAATTTGCCACGGCCATGGGCATTGCCGATGGTTCACTGGACAAGCTGCGTGAAGACGTGCGTGTGAACCTGAGCCGTGAAGTGAGCAATCGCACCAAGGCCCAAACCAAAGAAGCCGTGATGAATGCACTGTTGAAAGTGACCGAATTCGATGTGCCCAAGGCGCTGATTCAGTCTGAAACAACCGAGTTGGCCACCCGTGCCCGCCAGGATCTGAAAGCACGCGGCATGCAGAACGTGGAAGAAATCCAGTTGCCCGAAGACATTTTCGCTGCACAGGCTGACCGTCGCGTTCGCTTGGGTCTGATCGTGTCAGACTTGGTAAAACAGCACAATTTGCAGGCCAAGCCCGAGCAGGTGCGTGCCTTTATCGAAGAGCAGGCGCAAAGCTACGAGAACCCTGCCGAAGTAATGCAGTGGTATTTCCAGGACCGCGCCCGTTTGGCGGATGTAGAAGCGGTTATTCTGGAAGACAATGTGGTTGAATTTACTTTGGGCAAATCCAAGGTAGTTGAAAAGAAATTGTCCTTTGACGAACTGATGGGAAATAAGTAAATGATCTGGAACCCGCGCGCTATGACTAACAACATGAACTATTCAGGTGCATTGGACACGCAAAGCAATATGTACGTGCCCATGGTGATTGAACAAAGTGGTCGGGGCGAGCGGGCCTATGACATTTACTCGCGCTTGCTGAAAGAGCGTGTGATTTTTCTGGTCGGGCCAATCAATGACCAAATGGCCAACGTGATCGTGGCGCAATTGTTGTTCCTGGAAAGCGAAAACCCCGACAAAGACATTGCGCTGTACATCAACAGCCCCGGTGGTTCGGTGTCTGCGGGTATGGCCATTTATGACACCATGCAATTCATCAAGCCCGATGTGTCTACATTGTGTACTGGCCTGGCCGCCAGCATGGGTGCATTTTTGTTGTCTTCTGGCACCAAGGGCAAGCGTTTTTCCTTGCCCAACAGCCGCATCATGATTCACCAACCACTGGGTGGTGTACAAGGCCAAGCTTCCGACATTGAAATTCATGCCCGCGAAATCCTGTATTTGCGTGAAAAATTGAATGGCGTGTTGGCTGAGAACACAGGTAAGACGATCGAAGAGATTGCGCGTGACACGGATCGTGATAACTTTATGGGTGCAGACTCCGCGAAAGACTACGGTTTGATCGACGATGTGTTGAAGCACCGCGTGTCGCCGGCCGACAAGAAGTAACTGCAAACACTAAAACCTGGGTTGCTTGATTGCCCCTTCGGGGGCTTTCCAGAGGATAAATGATGTCAGAAAAGAAAGGCTCCAGCGAAAAGCTGCTGTATTGCTCCTTCTGCGGCAAAAGCCAGCATGAGGTGAAGAAATTGATCGCAGGGCCCTCTGTGTTCATCTGCGATGAATGCATTGAGTTGTGCAACGACATCATTCGTGATGAAGCGGCCGAGGCCACGGCCACCGGTGGTGGCGACAAGTTGCCAACCCCCCAGGAAATTCGTGCCATTCTCGACCAGTATGTTATTGGTCAAGACAAAGCCAAGCGTGTATTGGCTGTAGCGGTTTATAACCACTACAAGCGCCTGCGCCACATGAGCAAGAAAGACGACATCGAATTGACAAAAAGCAATATTTTGCTGGTCGGCCCCACGGGTTCCGGCAAAACTTTGCTGGCGCAAACACTGGCCCGCCTGTTGAATGTGCCGTTTGTTATTGCAGACGCCACCACGCTGACCGAAGCCGGTTACGTAGGTGAAGACGTTGAAAACATCATTCAGAAGCTACTGCAGAGCTGCAACTACGAAGTAGAGAAAGCGCAGCGTGGCATCGTGTACATCGATGAAATTGACAAGATCTCCCGCAAATCCGACAACCCTTCCATTACGCGAGATGTGTCTGGTGAAGGTGTTCAGCAGGCTTTGTTGAAATTGATTGAAGGCACAGTTGCTTCCGTTCCCCCGCAGGGCGGCCGCAAGCACCCCAACCAGGACTTCGTTCAAATCGACACCACCAACGTACTGTTTATTGTGGGTGGCGCATTTGAAGGTCTGGACAAGGTTATCCGCAACCGTTCTGAGCGCTCGGGCATCGGTTTTGGTGCCACAGTGAAAAGCAAGCAGGATGACAATGTTGGCACATTGCTGGCAGAGGTCGAGCCAGAAGATCTGATCAAGTTCGGTATCATTCCGGAATTGGTGGGTCGTCTGCCTGTTATTGCCACGCTCGAAGAGCTGGACGAGCCAGCATTGATTGAAATTTTGACCAAGCCTAAAAATGCGATGGTCAAACAGTTCGAGAAACTGCTTGAAATGGACGGCGCGGAACTGGAAGTTCGCCCATCGGCACTTAGCGCAATCGCCAAAAAAGCCATTCAGCGCAAAACCGGTGCACGTGGCCTTCGTACCATTCTGGAGCAGGCTTTGCTGGGCATCATGTACGACCTGCCGGGCGACAGCAATGTGAAAAAAGTGGTGATTGATGAGAACACCATCACCGGTGTGGGGCAGCCCTTGTTGATCTACGAAGACCAACCGAAAGTGGCCAGCAGCAAAGACAAATCCTGATGCTGCAAAACACCTCAAAACAGATTGCAAAATGATTAAAAAAGCCCAACTTAACGGTTGGGCTTTTTCTTTTCAGTGGTATTGTTTATTTGTCGTGAAATAAAGCTTGAATAAGCGCGTTTTAACCCCACTGTAGGGTTATGCATTTAATAGGTGATTCATATGTCAGCAACTAACGTGCTTCCGGAACAACCCATCGAATTGTCATTGCTCCCTTTGCGAGATGTAGTCGTGTTCCCGCACATGGTCATTCCGCTTTTCGTGGGCCGTCCAAAATCCATCAAAGCGCTGGAAATCGCGATGGAAACAGGCAAAAGTATTCTCCTGGTGGCGCAAAAATCTGCCACCAAAGACGAACCCAGCGACAAAGACATTTACAACATTGGCTGCGTGGCCAATGTGCTTCAAATGCTGAAACTGCCCGACGGCACCGTGAAGGTGCTGGTTGAAGGTGTACAGCGTGCCCGCTTGACCACGGTGACTGACGAAGGAACTCACTTCGCCGCCACTGCTTTGCCCTTGTTGCCCGACCCTTCGCAAAGCCCGGAGACCGAGGCCATGAAGCGCGCCGTGATGGCGCAGTTCGATTCCTACGTGAAATTGAACAAAAAAATTCCACCAGAAATTTTGACATCGCTGGCCAGCATAGAAGACATTGGCCGATTGGCCGACACCATTGTCAGCCACCTGCCGCTGAAGCTTGAGCAGAAGCAATCCATTCTGGAAACGTTCAGCATTGCGCAGCGTCTGGAAGCTTTGTTGTCGCAGCTTGAAACCGAGATCGACATTCTTCAGGTTGAAAAGCGTATTCGCGGCCGCGTGAAGCGCCAGATGGAGAAAAGCCAGCGAGAGTACTACCTGAACGAGCAGGTCAAAGCCATCCAGAAAGAACTGGGCGAGGGCGAAGACGGCGCAGACATGGAAGAGCTGGAAAAGCGCATCAAAGCCGCACGCATGCCCAAGGAGGCGTTGAAGAAAGCAGAAGCTGAGTTGAAAAAGCTCAAGCTGATGTCGCCCATGTCGGCCGAAGCCACGGTGATTCGGAATTACATTGATGTACTGGTGGGTTTGCCCTGGAAGAAGAAAACCAAAATCAACAATGATTTGGCCAATGCCGAGAAGGTGCTGGACGAAGATCATTATGGTTTGGAAAAAGTGAAAGAGCGCATTGTTGAGTACCTCGCGGTGCAACAACGTGTGGACAAACTGAAGGCTCCCATTCTTTGTTTGGTGGGCCCTCCCGGGGTTGGTAAAACATCACTGGGTCAATCGGTGGCCAAGGCAACAAACCGCAAATTTGTTCGAATGGCCTTGGGCGGCGTGCGCGATGAGGCTGAAATTCGCGGCCACCGCAAAACTTACATTGGTTCCATGCCTGGCAAGGTGTTGAACAGCATCACGAAAGTGGGTGTTCGCAACCCCTTGTTCCTTCTCGACGAGATCGACAAAATGGGTCAGGACTTCCGTGGCGACCCCGCATCGGCATTGCTTGAGGTGCTAGACCCCGAACAGAACAGCACATTCGTTGACCACTACGTTGAAGTGGAATACGACCTGAGCGACGTGATGTTTGTGGCCACTGCAAACTCGCTGAATATTCCGCATGCACTGCTTGACCGCATGGAAGTGATTCGCCTGAGTGGTTACACCGAAGACGAGAAAGTGAATATTACGCAGAAATATCTGTTGCCCAAGCAATTGAAAAACAATGGCGTGAGAGATGAAGAATTAAGCGTGTCTGAAGCGGCTGTCCGTGATGTTGTTCGTTACTACACCCGCGAGGCTGGTGTGCGCGGCCTGGAGCGTGAAATGTCCAAGATTTGTCGCAAGGTTGTGCGCCAAATGGTGTTGGGAAAAAACGAAAAGAAAGTGTTGGTTACACCTAAAAATTTGGACAAGTTTCTGGGCGTGCGCCGTTTCAGTTTTGGTTTGGCGGAAAAAGAAAACCAGGTGGGGCAGGTTACTGGCTTGGCCTGGACCGAGGTGGGTGGCGAATTGCTGACCGTCGAATCAGTGTCGATGCCTGGGAAAGGAAAGGTGACCTGCACAGGTTCATTGGGCGATGTCATGAAAGAATCAGTCGAGGCGGCGCGTTCAGTTGTTCGTGCGCGCGCCAATCGTTTGGGCATTCGCAACGATGCGTTCGAGAAGCGCGACATTCACGTGCACGTGCCCGAAGGGGCAACACCGAAAGATGGCCCCTCTGCCGGTATTGCAATGACCACCGCGTTGGTGTCAACGCTGACCAATATGCCAGTGCGATCTGATGTGGCAATGACAGGTGAAATTACGCTTCGCGGCGAAGTGTTGGGTATTGGCGGATTGAAAGAAAAGTTGCTTGCAGCCCACCGTGGCGGCATAAAAACAGTGCTGATTCCCGAAGAAAACGTGAAGGACTTGGCTGAAATTCCTGCCAATGTGAAGAACAGTTTGGAGATTATCCCGGTGAAATGGATCGATCAAGTGCTGCAACATGCGCTTGAATCGCTTCCAGAGCCAGTCTCCGAGCCTACAGAGGTGATTGCGGGCAAAGCTGATGAGGCTGCTGTAAACCCAAGTGTAAAGCACTGATATCAATCGATATTTTTAAGAAGCCTTCGCGTGAAAACGCGGAGGTTTTTTTTTGTGCATCGCGGAAAGCCTTTGCTGGCTTGAAAAATAAGGGTTATCCGCCCGCAAAATGTGTTGACAGCTAGCTTTCAGGCGTGTCTAAATTAAGCACTAGAAGCAACGTGGTGCCTGAATTCGGGCACTTTTTATTTGTCACCATGAGGGGGCTTTTTACATGAATAAAACTGAACTGATCGATCAAATTGCTGAGTCAGCAGAAATTTCCAAAGCGGCCGCTGGTCGTGCACTGGATGCAATGATTGCTGCTGTTAAAACTACCTTGAAGAAAGGTGGTTCAGTAACTTTGGTTGGTTTTGGAACCTTTGCTGTAGGCAAGCGCGCTGCACGCAGCGGCCGTAACCCACGCACTGGTGCAACCATCAAAATCAAGGCAGCCAAGGTGCCAAAGTTCCGTCCAGGCAAAGCCCTGAAAGACGCTGTAAATTAAATTTAAATTATTTTGACGAAAGGTATTGCAGGGCCGCCTAATTTGTATATAATTGCGGTCTTGGCTGATTCGCAACACGACAGTCACTAAGAAAAAGAGCAAAGCTTTACAGCAAAATTCTTCGGAAATAGTGAATACGTCGGGTGCTTAGCTCAGTTGGTAGAGCGGAGCCCTTACAAGGCTTAGGTCGGGAGTTCGAGCCTCTCAGCACCCACCAACATTGCGGAACAGCAACCAACTCTGGAGTGGTAGTTCAGTTGGTTAGAATACCGGCCTGTCACGCCGGGGGTCGCGGGTTCGAGCCCCGTCCACTCCGCCAAACAAAAAAGGGAATCTTCGGATTCCCTTTTTTCATTTCCGCGCTCACTCATTTCCAACCCTAGCCGCGCCCCACACGATTTTCCGGTGTGTACCTTCAGGTATAGTATTCGCTTGTTGTTCAACGCTTACGCCACTTATAAAACATGTTTGAATTCATTCGCAACAATCAAAAGATCATGCAGTTCGTTTTGCTGCTGTTTATTGCACCCGCATTCGCCTTGTTTGGCCTTGAAGGCTACAACACGGTCAGCGCCGATGCGAACGCGCTTGCCATTGTTGGCGACTACGCCATCAGCCCGGAAGAATTTGATCAGGTGAAGCGGCAACGCATTGAAGAGGCGCGTGCCCAGTCTGGCGAGAATTTTGATCCCAAGGTGTTTGAGTCCCCCGAGGTTAACCGCCAGCTACTGGATACTCTGGTTCTGCAATACCTGTTGCAGCAGTCTGTTCAAAAGCAGTATTTGACTGCATCGGACAAAGCCCTGGCCAACGACATTGCCAATACACCACTGTTTCAGGTCGATGGCAAATTTGACCTTGAAACTTACAAGCGTGAACTGGCTGCGCGTGGGTTGACCCCAAACCAGCACGAAGCCAATGTGCGCTTTGGTTTGGCCCGCAATCAGGTGCTTGACCCGGTGTTGCGCGCATCGTTTTTCCCGAACACGCTGAAAACTCAACTGGACGATGTGCAGTTGGCCGGTCGTGTTGTGCGTGTGAAGAACTTTGACCTTGCACCTTATGCTGCGAAGGTGAATATTACGGATGAACAGATTGCCGCGTATTACGAATCGAACAAGGCGCTGTTTATGGCGCCCCAGAAAGCAGACGTGGAATATGTTGTGTTGTCACCCGATACCATCAAATCAAAAATTGAAGTAAGCGACGCAGATGTGGCTGCTTACTACGAACAAAACAAGGCGCGTTTTTCAACACCTGAAGAGCGCCGTGCACGCCATATTTTGCTGGATGCAGAAAAGGAAGGCGCTTCTGCCGATGACTTGAAAGCCAAAGCCGAGAAAGTGCTGGCTGAATTGAAAGCAAGCCCCGGCAAATTTGCCGAACTGGCCAAGCAGCATTCCATTGATACTGGTTCTGCTACGCAAGGCGGCGACCTGGGCTTTTTCGGCAAGGGTGCCATGGTTCCCGAGTTTGAGCAGGCTGTTTTCTCTCAAAAGAAAGGCGAGCTTAGTGGTTTGGTAAAAAGCCAGTTCGGTTATCACATTGTTGAGGTAACAGATGTTCGCGGTGGTGAAGTGCAAACACTTGCTGAAGTGAAGGCGCAAATTTCCGATGAAATCAAAGGCCAGAAAATGACTGCGCAGTACGCAGATGCGCAGGGCCGATTTGCAGAGCTGGTATACGAAGGCGGCCAATCGTTTGACAATGTGGTGAAGGAACTTGGTGTTGCAAAGCAAACATTCAATGGCCTTACGCAGGCGACACCGAACGCGCCTGATGCATTGAAAGATGCCAAGATGATGGCCGAAATTTTCTCAAGCGATTCAATTGAAAACAAGAACAACACCAAAGCCATTCAAGTGGGCGATGCCATGGTGTCTGCCCGCGTTGTGAATTTCACCGCCGCTGCGGCACGTCCTCTTGATGAAGTGAAGGCGGCAATTCAGGCACGCTTGAAGCAGGAAGAAGCAAGCAAGGCTGCAATGAAAGATGCTGAGGCGTTGGCTGCAAAACTGGATGCTGAAAAACCCAAGGCGGGTTCAGAATTGCTGAATGATTTCGCAGACGCCAAAACCGTGTCTGCATTGGGCGCAGAAGGCCTGCCAGGTTTGGTGGCGCAGTCGGTATTGAACACGGGTGTTTCTGAATTGCCAAAAGCCAAGGTGATTGGTTTGGGTAACACTGGTTACACAGTGGCTTGGGTAGAGAGCAGTGCGCCGTCTTCCGAAATCAAAGCCAAGGCTGATCCGCAAGTGGTGCAATACTACGAGAACATTGCCGGGCAGGTGTATCAGGAAGCCTTGTTGCTGGCTGCACGGGATGCGATGAAGAAGCGGGTTGATGTCGAGATCAAGAAGACATTCTGATTCTGGTTCGCAGAATGATGTGACAATTCTGCAAACCCGGATGAGTCAAGTCACCAGCAGTTTTCTGCATGTGCGAACTTCGCACATGCGATAAAGGGCATGCGGCCTTGCACATGCGACCAAGCAGGCATTCACTTCAAGGTCGCAGAAAATGCCGGCCAGATATTCTCCAGTATCTTCGGCTGAGCCCCGGCATTTGGATGAATGCCATCGGCTTGAAATGCGTTCGGATCAAGTGCAAACCCGTCCAGCATGAACGGCACCAACGGCACTTTTTGTTTGCGTGCAACTTCCGTGAATGTGTCGCCGAATCGGCGCGCATACGCGGGCCCGTAGTTTGATGGAATCTGCATGCCGATCAACACCGCTTGTGTTTCATTTCTGCGTGCGGCGACCAGCATGTTGGTCAGGTTGTCTTTCATGGTGTCAAGCGACAAACCACGTAACCCGTCGTTGGCACCCAGTTCCAGAATCATGTGTGTGGGTTGGTGTTGTTTAAGCAGCGCAGGCAGGCGTGTTTTTCCGCCAGCGGTGGTTTCTCCTGAAACCGAGGCATTCACCACCGCGCAGTGCGGGAACTTTTTTGCCAATCGGTTCTCCATCAATGCAACCCAGCCTTGTTCTCTTGCCAAGCCGTAGGCGGCAGACAAGCTGTCACCCATCACCAGAATTTTGCATTCTCCGGATGTGGCCGCCGCAAAGCTGGATACACTGGTGAGCAACCCGAATGCGATCAGGCCCAGTGCCAAAGCATTTTTAATTTTTTGAGTTGTAAAGGCAATCATGAGTCGTGTGATCCTCGATGTTGACGGTTTAAATCAATTGGTTCAGGACGGGCAAAGCAGTTTGTCCATTCTGGACAATATTTCATTCACTATAAATCAAGGCGAAGCGGTTGCCATTGTGGGTGCCTCTGGTTCAGGCAAGTCCACCCTGTTGGGCATGCTCGCAGGTTTGGACATTCCATCGGGCGGTGCGGTTCGCTTTTTGGGGCAAGACTTAACACAACTTAACGAAGACAGGCGCGCAACCTTGCGTGCAGAACATGTGGGCTTTGTTTTCCAGTCGTTTCAGTTGCTCGATCATTTAAGTGCTTTGGAAAATGTGATGTTGGCGACCGAACTGACTCCCATGCCCAATCGCGAAAAAGCCTGCCGGGACATGCTTGAACGGGTGGGTCTGGGTGATCGTTTGGGCCACACGCCAAAAACGCTTTCCGGTGGTGAACAACAACGCGTGGCTTTGGCCCGTGCCTTTGTGCGCAAGCCCACCATTGTGTTTGCAGATGAACCCACTGGCAGCCTGGACTATGTTACCGGGCAGCGCATTATCGACCTGATGTTCGAGCTTCAAAATGAGCAAGGCACCACGCTGATTCTTGTAACCCATGATGAAAAACTGGCGGCTCGTTGTTCAAGGCAGCTGACCATTGCGGCGGGCGCTTTGGTTCAAGAGGTGGTTTAAACAAACCTTCATGCGCCGGGCAATTTCGCTCGCGTGTGAAATCAGCAGGCCCTCGCGTTCACCAGTTTGCGCTTCAACGGCCAGCCCGTGTAGATGCACCGCCAACGCTGCGGCATTGAATTCGCCCAGGCCTTGACCCAACAGTGCCGCTACGGCGCCTGCCAGCACATCGCCGCTGCCTGCTGTGCCCAAAGCGGGGCCACCTGTGGTGTTTATTTCGATGTGCTGCGCCTTGCAAATCAGGCTGCCGGTGCCTTTCAATACCACAGTACAGCCAAACTGTTTTGAAATGGATTGTGCCGCAGCAAGGCGATCCATTTGCACCATCTCAGTGGTACTTTGCAGCAAGCGGGCGGCTTCCAGCGGGTGCGGGGTGAACACCATGGCCCGCCCGGCATGTTTTTGCCGGTAATGTTTGAACCGGGCCCGCAGTGCGGAACTGGACGCCAGCAAATTCAATGCATCGGCGTCCCACACCATGTGCAGGCCTTTGTCATGTTCAAGCAAGGCGTGAAGCAGGTTCACGGCATCTTCGCTTTGGCCAAGCCCGGGGCCAACCACGGCAACATCGGCAAATGTCAGGTTGTCGTCAATGCCTTTGTTCATGATTTCTGGAAACAACACGTCCAGAAATGGCGTTTGCCCTTGTAGTTGAACATCGGGCAGGTGCAGGTCGGTCTCGGTCAGCAAGCTTAGGGCAACCCGCCCACAGCCCAGCATCAGGGCAGTGCGCGCACTTAGCAGGCAGGCACCCACCATGCCGCGCTGGCCGCCAAGCACTGCGATGCTGCCAAAGTTGCCTTTGTGGTGCTGGTGGTTTCGCACGGGCAGGCGATACGCCAATTCCCGCCTGGAAAGGGCGTGAATGACCGGCCCAAGTTGATCCGCTTGAAGAAGTTGAGCAAACACGGCTTCGCAGCCCAGCGCATCCACCCACACATCGCCCGCAAGTGCTTTGCCGTTGCCAGTTAGCAAACCATGTTTGCACGCCATGTAGCTGAAGGTGGTGTGGGCCTGCATGGCAACGCCGGGGGCAATGCCGGTGTCGCAGTTCAGGCCGCTGGGGCAGTCCAGTGCGTACACGCGGACCTGCTGGTGTTGCTTGTTGATATGTGTGATCAGCTGTTCAAACAAGCCCGATGGCGCACGGTCGCAGGCAATGCCCAGCAAACCGTCAATCACGATGGTGTTGGGCGCAATGTCGGGCAGTTTGCTGTGTGAATCAAATTCCTGGGGCTGTACGCCATGGGCCAGGGCCCACAGCACGGCTTGCATGCGGTCTTTGCTGGCGGCTTTGCCTTCGGTCAGTTGCAGCAGTTCTACCTGCATGCCCTGGCGTTTCAGTTCGCCCGCCACGATGCAGGCATCGCCCCCGTTGTTGCCAGGGCCGGCCAGCACAAGGCAGCGCATTGAACAGGGGTCGCTGTGCACGATTTGATCCACAATTTTCAGGGCCGAGCGAATACCGGCAGCTTGCATCAGCAGGAACGAGTCAATCTGGGCGAAGGCGGTTTGCTCGAACATCCGCACCTGCGCCACCGACAATACTGGCAGGGTGTTCAGCCCCGGTTGTTGCCAATTGGCGTGTGTCAGGTTTTCAGGGTGAAGCTTGATCAGTTCAGGCATGCGCATTCCATGGAAATTCAAGGTGGTTTATCAAGGCTTTGGCCTCAGAAAGCGGGCTGTAGCACTTATAATTCAAGATTACCTCAACCACCCCCACTGCTGTCATGTCTCTTGCCCTGTCTTCGGCTGATCAATTCGATGTTTCTACCTTTCATGGCGCGTCTGCCCTGTCCGCATTCCGTGCAGAAGGCCTGTTGAAACGACTGCAAGCCATTGATTCGAATGTGTCGGCTGTTCGCGCGCATTTTGTTCATTTTGTGGCCACCCGTGGTGCACTGGAAGGGCAGCAGCGCAATGTAATGGAAGGCCTGCTGGATTACGGCCACCTTGCACCTGTGCTGGATCGTGTTGATGTGTCTTGCATGGTGGTTCCCCGCTTGGGTACGGTAAGCCCTTGGGCTTCGAAAGCAACTGACATTGCCCACAATGCCGGTTTGGCCAATGTGGTGCGTATGGAACGCGGCATTGAATTTCAACTGATTTTCAAGAAGGGCTTGCTGGGTGGCAGCAAATTGCCCGAAGGCCAAGCCTTGCAAGCGTTGAAGGCTGCCCTGTACGACCGCATGACCGAAACCGTGCTGCCCGATGAATTCGATGCGAAAAGCCTGTTTTTGCCCCTGCAAGGCAAAAGCCTGCAAATTGTGGAATTGAGCGAGGGCCGCAATTCACTGGTGAAAGCCAACAGCGAACTTGGCCTGGCATTGAGTGACGATGAAATTGATTACCTGCTGGAAGCCTACACCGCGATGGGCCGTTCGCCCACCGATGTAGAACTGATGATGTTTGCGCAGGCCAACAGCGAGCACTGCCGCCACAAAATTTTCAATGCCACCTGGACAATCGACGGGCAGGCACAAAGCGAAACCCTGTTCGGCATGATCCGCAATACCCACAAAACCACGCCGCAAGGCACGGTGGTGGCGTATTCCGACAACGCTGCTGTAATTGCCGGTGGGAAAGCTGAACGCTTTTTCGCGGATGCTGATGGCGTGTACCGCCCGCACGAGGAAACCACGCATTTTGTGATCAAGGTTGAAACCCACAACCACCCCACAGCCATCTCGCCGTATGCGGGTGCTGCCACGGGTTCAGGCGGTGAAATTCGTGACGAAGGAGCAACCGGCCGTGGTGCCAAGCCCAAGGCGGGCCTGTGCGGTTTCACCACCTCGCATTTGCGTTTTGAGGGTGGCAGGGAAAGCTGGGAAAGCGGTCAAGATGCTTTGGTGCCTTTGGAGCAACGTGCTGTGCAGCCGCAGCCTGTTGGTATTCCTTCACGCATCGCCACGCCTGAACAAATCATGATCGACGGCCCCATTGGTGCGGCCGCGTTCAACAACGAATTTGGTCGCCCGAACCTGGGTGGTTATTTCCGCACATTCGAACAACGCGTGGGCGATCGGGTTTACGGTTATCACAAGCCCATCATGATCGCGGGTGGCTTGGGCAATATTCGTGAAGTACACACCCACAAATGCGATTTGCCCGCGGGCAGTTTGCTGATTCAACTGGGTGGCCCCGGCATGCGCATTGGCATGGGTGGTGGTGCTGCGTCTTCCATGAACTCGGGTTCGAACACTGAGTCGCTTGATTTTGATTCCGTGCAGCGTGCCAACCCTGAAATGGAACGCCGCGCACAGGAAGTGCTGGACCGTTGCTGGACCTTGGGTGTTGCCAACCCGATTTTGAGTATTCACGACGTGGGTGCGGGTGGTATTTCCAATGCTTTCCCTGAATTGGCCGATGCATCGAGCAAAGGCGCAGAATTCGATTTGCGCAAAGTGAACCTGGATGAAAGTGGCTTAAGCCCTGCTGAAATTTGGTGCAATGAATCGCAAGAACGCTATGTGATGGGAATTGCGCCGGAGTCACTGGAACTGTTTACGCAACTGTGCGAACGTGAGCGTTGCCCCTTCTGCGTGGTGGGTGTGGTAACCGACGAGCGCCAGCTGAAAGTGCTGGACGCTGAAAGCACCAGCAACCCCGTGGACATGCCCATGGAAGTGTTGCTGGGCAAGCCGCCGCGCATGGAACGCAACGACAATCGCCTGGAAACCGTGAAAGCGGAAATGGATTTGACCCAAACCGAATTGGGCCAGGCCATTGAACAAGTGTTGAAATTCCCGGCTGTGGCTTCCAAGCGCTTCCTGATTACGATTGGCGACCGCACGGTGGGCGGCTTTACTGCGCGCGATCAAATGGTAGGCCCGCACCAGGTGCCTGTGGCCGATGTGGCGGTAACAATCGACGATTACACCGGCTACGCTGGCCAGGCCATGGCAATGGGCGAACGCACACCACTGGCAGTGTTGAATGCGCCGGCTTCAGGCCGCATGGCGATTGCTGAAAGCATTACGAACCTGTTGGCTGCCCCAGTTGAGAAACTGGAAGACGTGAAGCTGAGTGCGAACTGGATGGCCGCCTGCGGCACGCCAGGGCAAGATGCTGCGTTGTTCGACACGGTAAAAGCCATTGGCATGGATTTGTGTCCGCAATTGGGCCTGGGTATTCCGGTGGGCAAAGATTCGCTTTCCATGCGCACACGCTGGAATGAAGGCGATGTGCAGAAGGAAGTGTTGTCGCCAGTCAGTTTGATCGTGACCGCGTTTTCAAAAATCAATGATGTGCGCGGCACGCTAACGCCTGTGTTGAACACTGTTGAGGACACCGTGCTGGTGCTGGTCGATTTGGCCCGCGGCAAAATGCGCATGGGCGCCAGTGTGTTGGCACAGGTTACCAACCAGCTGGGTACCGATGTGCCCGATGTTGAAGACGCAAGCGACATTAAAAACTTTGCGAACGCTTTGAATGCACTGCGTGAAAAAGGTTTGGTGCATGCCTACCACGACCGTTCCGATGGTGGCCTGTTGGCTGCCCTGGCGGAAATGGGTTTTGCAAGCCGCTGTGGCTTGTCGATCAACCTGGATTTGATCACCATCGACCCGTATTCAGCCGATTGGGGCGACTTTAAAATTCGCCCGGAACAGGTCAGTGTGCAGCGTGGTGAGCTGACATTGAAAGCGCTGTTCAATGAAGAACTGGGCGTGGTGTTGCAGGTGCCGGCAGCGCAGAAAAGCGAGGCCATGCAAGTGCTGCGCGATTTCAATTTAAGCAAGTACAGCAATATTATTGGCAAACCAAACGACCGCGATGTGATTGAGTTTTACCGCGACGCCAAGTGTGTTTATTCCGAAAGCCGAGCCACGCTGCAAGCAATTTGGGACGACACCAGCTACCAAATTGCCAAGCGCCGCGACAACCCGGCCTGTGCTGAAAGCGAACACAAAGCTGCGGCGGAATTGCCCAACGCTTTGGTGTGGAAACCCAGTTTTGACATCACGGAAAACCCCGCTGCGCCTTTCATTGCCAGTGGCGCAAAACCCCGCGTGGCTGTGCTGCGTGAGCAAGGTGTGAACGGTCAACTTGAAATGGCAGGTGCATTTACATTGGCAGGGTTCGATGCTGTGGATGTGCACATGAGCGACCTGTTGACTGGCAAGCGCAAGCTTTCTGATTTCCAGGGCTTGGCAGCGTGTGGCGGTTTTAGCTATGGCGACGTGTTGGGTGCCGGTGAAGGCTGGGCCAAAACCATTCGCTACAACAGCGTGCTGGCCGATCAGTTTGCAGAATTCTTTGGCCGTACTGATGTGTTTGGTTTGGGTGTGTGCAACGGTTGCCAAATGATGGCGACCCTGGCTGATTTAATTCCCGGTGCTGCGCACTGGCCCAAGTTGATGCGCAATGAAAGCGAGCAGTATGAAGCACGCTTGGTGAACGTAAAAATCAACAAAACCCCATCGATTTTGCTCAGCGGCATGGAAGGTTCAGTGGTGCCTGTGGTGGTTGCGCATGGTGAAGGTCGCGCCGACTTTTCTCGCCAGGGCAACCATGGTAAGTTGACCGCTGAAGGTTTGGTGGCGGTGCAGTATGTGAACTCGCAAGGCGAGACCACACAGCAGTACCCCTTCAACCCCAACGGAAGCCCCGAAGCGCTGGCTGGTTTCACCACGCCAGATGGCCGCTTTACCATCATGATGCCGCACCCTGAGCGGGTATTCCGTAACGTACAAATGAGCTGGGCGCCAAAAGACGCTGGCGAGTTTTCGCCGTGGATGCGCCTGTTCTACAACGCACGCAAGGCTTTGGCTTGAGTAGAAAACGCACACAAAACGAATGGCAAGAAAAGTCTGTCCTGGTTCTGCAGGGCGGCGGTGCCTTGGGTTCTTATCAGGCAGGTGCGTATGCAGCCTTGCATGAGTCTGGCTATGAACCAGACTGGCTTGCCGGTATATCGATCGGGTCTGTCAATGCGGCAATTGTTGCGGGCAATCTACCTGATCAGCGTGTGGAAAAATTGCGTGCATTTTGGGATCAGGTTTCTTCCAGCCTGCAAATGCCGCAGCTGTTTTTCGGTGACCAGGGGCGTGAGTTTTATAACAGGATCAATGCGGGCCTGGTTGCGACCTGGGGTGTTCCCGGTTTTTTCAAACCGCACAATCCATTCGCTGTGTGGAACCCGTTTTACCCATCAGGCGATCACAAAATCAGCTTGTATGACACCACGCCGCTGAAAGCAACACTGCTTGAGCTGATCGATTTTGACCGGATCAACAACGGCGATATTCGCTTGAGTGTGGGTGCGGTGAATATTAAAAGCGGTAATTTCGTCTACTTCGATTCACAAAAAATTGAAATCAAACCAGAACACATCATGGCCAGTGGTGCGCTTCCTGAAGGCTTTCCACCCATCGAAATTGATGGCGAGTGGTATTGGGATGGTGGCCTTGTTTCGAACACACCACTGCAGTATGTAATTGACGCACAAAGCCAGGATGACTTGTGTATTTTTCAGGTTGACCTGTTCAGTGCCGAGGGCAAGATGCCCGAAGATTTGTTTGATGTTGCGCAGCGAATAAGTGACATTCGTTATTCCAGCCGAACCCGCTTGAACACCAAGATTTTCAAACAGACCCAGGAAGTGCGGCACACCATTGCACGGCTGTTGAAAGAATATCCAGACCAGAACATTTTGACGGACAAAGAACTAAGGCTGCTGAAACACTGGAGCTGTGATTCAGCCATTACGATTGCGCATCTTATTTATCGCCAGAAAGATTACGAGCTGCATTCCAAGGACTACGAGTTTTCAAGGTTGTCGGTGAACGAGCACTGGCAATCCGGTGAGGACGATGTCAACTTTACCCTGCAACAACCGGAATGGATCAACCGGACCAGACCAAGCGATGGTGTGAAGGTTTTCGATTTCAAGCGAGAAACCAATGCTGATGGCGGTTGAATAGCCACCCACGGTAGAATCCCAGTCTAAAGTTTCGTTGAGTTCAGACTTACGCCAACCAATTCAGATTTAGCCGCAATATTCCGTAAAAACTTTTGTAACTCGGATGCAAAACTTCGCTGATACAAAGCGAGTTTTACGGCCTCTTGCACTTGTGAAAAGTTTTGAAGAGTTCCTGGTTTTCTAGCAATTACTTCGACCACATGGAAGCCAAATCGACTGTGTACCAGTCGGGAAAGCACGCCTATTTCTCGTTGCGCGAACAACTCTTTGCCGAATTCTGGCGCGCAATCTTCTAGTTTAAGCCAGCCGAGTTCTCCCCCCTGAGTGCCAGAGGGACAGTTTGAGTATTTTTGTGCCGCAAGAGCGAATTTGTCTTCAGTTTCTTCAGCTGTACGAACATTGAGCAAACACGCTTCCGCACGTTCACGCAGCGAGTTTACGTTCACCCCTTCGGTGACCGCGAACAATATATGACGCGCCAAGACTGTTTCGCCCAGTGTATATCGAGCGTGGTTCGCGTCGAAATAACGTCTGCAAGCATCTTCTGTTGGTTCTGACGGGGTCAAAGCCTCGTCTAACAGTTGCTCTATGGCAAGCGAGGCTTCTTCGCTGATTGCGCCATTGTGTGGAGGCGGATCGTTTTTCACAAGATGTCCGCGAGTAATTGCTTCCTGCCTAAGCAATTCCGAACAAGCGCGTTGTCGCAATGTGATTACGTCCAGTTCCTCTCCAGTGCCAACGAGCGGAACTCCATTTACGTGGGGCTGATCAGATGGTTGTATCACGGTCACCCCCTGTGCCTGAACGCCCTGAAAGCCGCGAAGGGTGCAATGCAAGTCGCCGCGATCTTACCAATTGATAGGGGCGGAACAGGTAGGCAATGGTTGCGAATCCGCTCCAAACATGTACAAGGCGGGTGAAAGGAAAAAGCAGGAATATGGTCATGCCCAGAATCATGTGAACCTTGAACGGCCAGTCGACATGAAGGATAAGTGTGGCGTCTGGATTGAAAGTGACAACACCTTGTGCCCATGCAGCCAACGCCAGCATCGTGCTTGCATCGGCACGGTGTTCATACGAGAGCGGCAAGGTAATCAGGCCCAACACCAGCTGAATCCAAAGAATGATCAGAATGGCAAGGTCTGTACGATGACTGGTCAGTCGAATGCGTGGATCGAACAAACGGCGATGAAGCAGTATGCTTAATCCGATAAAACAAATGAATCCAGCTATACCTCCCGAGACGATCGCCAGCATCTGCTTTTGTGGCGCGGTAATAATCCACTCATACAGGATGTGTGGTGTTAGCAGGCCAAACGCATGACCAAAAAACAGAAACAGTATGCCGATGTGAAACAGGTTGCTTCCCCAACGAAGTTGGCGCGCTCTCAGCATCTGGGATGAGTCACTTTTCCATGTGTATTGATCGCGATCGAATCGTGTCAGGCTTCCTGTCAGGAACACGGCAATACAAATATAGGGATAGACATTGAAGAGGAAGCTATGCAGGGCGAGCGGCATGACGTTCTTCCTAGTAAGAAGTTTTGCCTGATGATCCTTGTCGTCTCATCAGGTGAATCGGTTGAGGGGCATTCGTGGCTGCTTGTCCTTTTGTGCTGCAACCATCGAATGCGGCTGGCTCTTGCCAAGAGTCGTCGAGCGACTCTTCTCGTGGCTTGAGCGTGGGCAAGTCTTTGGTGGAGATGCCCGCAACGTTAATCAGTGCGTCTAACACGAAGGCGTAATCGCTGTTCCGTTTTTGCAGTGCTTGCTCGATCACATGCAACAGATGAGCAAATTCGGAAATGAACGCGCGGGCGGCAGAGGCGGGCTGCGTGGATGAATATTCAAGCACTAGCGGAAGGTAGTCTGGTAGCTCGTCTGGCGTCGTCAAGAGCCCGGCCTGTTCATAGGTTTTTATAAGATCGATCATGGCGGGGCCGCGATCTCGCGAATCCCCGTGTATGTGTTCAAACAAATGCAATGCGGTACCATACCCTCGATCGAACAGTTCCACGTACTCTGCCTCGACTTGAAGGTCCCCGGTTTGTAAGCGCTTGATGAGTTGATCCAACGCTGCCAATCGATGCTGGCCAATCGCTTGTTCCATGTGCAATGCAGAAGAGACTTCGTGAAGATGCGATCTCATCTCGGCTGATGGATAGCGCAACAAATATGACAGCGCGCGCAAGGTCAATTTAATTGTGTCTGCCATGTGCTTAGATCTCCACGCGAATAGGAATCGTACGTTTCTTTTCACTGCCGAAAAGACTCGTTTCGGTGGATCCTTCACTGCATCCATTGCCAAATGAAAAGCCGCATCCACCACGCAAGTTGTACGCGTTCTCTGCATATTCCCGATGTGTTGTTGGAATCACAAAACGATCTTCATAATTGGCGATCGCCATTACCTGGTACATGTCTTCTGCTTCCTCCACGCTTAACCTGGCTTGTAGCAAAGCAGCGAGATTTGGATTTCCATCGACATGCTTTCCGCGCTGGTAGGCGCGCATGGCAAGCAGCTTTTCCAGTGCACTTACAACGGGCGCGGTATCACCTGCGGTCAGCAGGTTGGCTAGATACTTGACCGGGATACGCAATTGCTTGACATCCGGTAGTTCGCCGTTGGTACTGACGTGGCCAGCATTCGCTGCGGCGGATATTGGAGAAAGCGGTGGTACGTACCAGACCATCGGCAGCGTGCGATATTCGGGATGCAGAGGAAAGGCCACTTTCCAGTCGACTGCCATTTTGTAGACCGGGCTTTTGCGTGCTGCGATTAGCCATGCTTCTGCAATACCGTCTTTGCGAGCCTGCTCAACGACAGCAGGGTCGTTGGGGTCGAGGAAGATATCCAGCTGCGCCTGGTACAGATCCTTGTCTTTTTCGACTGCTGCTGCTTCATTTATGCGGTCTGCATCGTAAAGCAGGACTCCTAGGTAGCGGATGCGACCAACGCATGTTTCCGAACAAACAGTGGGCTCCCCAGCTTCGATGCGGGGATAGCAGAAAATGCATTTTTCTGCCTTTCCGCTTTTCCAGTTGTAGTAAATCTTTTTGTATGGGCAGCCGGAGACACACATGCGCCAGCCACGGCATTTATCTTGATCGATTAGAACAATGCCATCTTCTTCGCGTTTGTAAATGGAACCGGACGGACAGCTTGCCACGCATGTGGGATTGAGACAATGCTCGCACAGGCGAGGTAAATACATCATGAAGGTATTCTCAAATTGACCATAGATTTCTTTTTGAATGTCTTCAAAATTTGGATCCTGGTTACGCTTAGAGAACTCGCCGCCCAAAATGTCCTCCCAGTTGGGGCCCCATTCGATCTTTTCCATTCGCTGCCCCGTAATAAGGCTGCGGGGACGCGCAGTGGGGGGGGCACGCATCTCGCCCGCACTTTGCAAATGCCCATAGTCGAAGGTAAAGGGTTCGTAGTAGTCGTCTATTTCCGGGAGGTTAGGGTTGGCGAAAATCTTCATCAGAAGCTGCCATTTACCCCCTTGGCGGGGAACGACCTTGCCATTGGCTTTCCGTATCCATCCACCATTCCAGTGTTTCTGGTTTTCCCATTCTTTGGGATAACCGATTCCCGGTTTGGTTTCGACGTTGTTGAACCACGCATATTCCACGCCGGGACGGTTGGTCCATACGTTCTTGCATGTGACACTGCACGTGTGACAACCGATGCATTTGTCCAGGTTCAGAACCATGCCAATTTGTGCGCGGATTTTCATGGCTGTTGCTCCACAGGAGGTGTTAGATGCGGATTTGATCGCGCCGTTTCCAATGCTGCGTTGTAGGGTTTGACGGTGAATATCGCGCCGACCGGTACATTAGGTAAAGACATGGTGTGCTCCTGTTTGCATCAGGGGTTTTCGCCAAAGGACTGAAAGGCCGGCGCAAGGTGATCGTCGCGTGGTGTGTCAAGCCAATCGATTTTCGCCATCTTGCGTACGATTACAAATTCATCACGATTGGTGCCGATTGTGCCGTAGTAATTAAAGCCGTAGCTGTACTGCGCGTAGCCACCTATCATGTGCGTGGGCTTCAATACAATCCGGGTCACTGAGTTGTGAATGCCACCTCGCGTGCCGGTGATTTCACTGCCGGGCGTGTTGATGATTTTTTCCTGGGCGTGGTACATCATCAGCATGCCAGGCTTGATCCGCTGGCTCACCACTGCACGCGCGGCAATGGCACCGTTGGTATTGAACATTTCTATCCAATCGTTATCAACGATTTCGGCGGCTCGCGCATCATCCTCGCTAAGCCAGACCACGGGGCCGCCACGATTCAACGTCAGCATCAGCAGATTGTCGGTGTAAGTGGAATGAATTCCCCATTTTTGATGAGATGTAATGAAGTTGAGCTGAATTTCGGTGTGACCATTCGGTTTGATGCTGTCCATGCCGATCGTGGCTTTCAAGTTGACCGGTGGGCGATAGCAGCAGAAGCCTTCGCCGAACGCGATCATCCAGGGATGGTCTTGAAAGAACTGTTGTCTGCCTGTCAACGTACGCCATGGAATTAGCTCATGCACATTCGTGTACCCCGCGTTGTAACTCACGGTTTCACTTTCAATACCGCTCCATGTCGGGCTGCTGATGATCTTTCTTGGTTGAGCCTGAATATCGCGATAGCGAATCTTTTCGTCTTCACGGAACAACGCGAGGTGCTTGTGTTCTCGCCCGGTGATCTTGCTTAGCGCTTCCCATGCCTTTACAGCAACGTGGCCGTTTGTTTCTGGCGCAAGTTGCAGTACGGTTTCGCAGGCATCAATATCGCTTACGATGCGTGGTCGTCCTTGCGTTGGTCCAGGTTCGCTGACCGTGCCATTGAGGTGACCCAATTGCTCGACTTCGGTTCCGGTCTTCCAGGCAATGCCTTTACCACCATTGCCCAGGCTGTCCATCAACGGTCCCAGTGCAGTGAATCGCTTGTAAATATTCGGATAGTCGCGCTCGACCACGGTTACTTGGGGCGCGGTTTTCCCCGGAATCAGTTCGCACTGCGCTTTCTTCCATTCTTTAACGCCATAGGGTTGAGCCAGCTCTGCCGGTGTATCGTGCATCAGCGGCGTCAAGACCACATCTTTCTCGACGCCGAGATGGCCGATACAGCCTTCGGAAAATGCTTTCGCGAATCCTTTGTAAATTTCCCAATCTGAGCGGGATTCCCACACCGGATCGACGGCGGCTGATAGGGGGTGAATAAAAGGATGCATGTCACTGGTATTGAGATCATTCTTTTCGTACCAACTTGCTGTTGGCAAGACTATGTCGGAATACAGGCACGTTGTACTCATTCGGAAATCCAGGGTGACCAGCAGGTCTAGTTTTCCTTGTGGTGCATTTGAATGCCACTTCACTTCAGACGGCTTTGCATCTTGATCGCCCAGGTCTTTGCCTTGCACACCATTCTGGGTGCCGAGTAAATGTTTGAGGAAGTATTCGTGTCCTTTGCCACTGGAGCCAAGTAAATTGCTGCGCCAGACAAACAGGTTCCGTGGCCAGTTTTCCGGTGAATCCGGATCCTCGCAACTCATCTGGAATGTGCCTTCTTCCAGGCCGCGAGCGACATAATCACGTGCAGACAACCCAGCTTCCTCTGCCTTTCTGGCCAGATTGAGCGGATTAATATTAAGCTGAGGTGCACTGGGTAACCACCCCATGCGCTCGGCTCTGACATTGAAATCGATCATGCTGCCGCTGTAGGCGGCACGGTCTGCCAAGGGGGACACAATTTCATCCATCCCCAGCTTTTCATAACGCCACTGATCGGTGTGGGCATAGAAAAAGCTTGTGCTGTTCTGCTGCCGTGGAGGGCGCGACCAGTCGAGCGCGAAAGCCAGGGCCGTCCAGCCAGTTTGCGGGCGCAATTTCTCCTGACCAACGTAGTGCGCCCAGCCGCCACCACTTTTACCAACACAACCGCACATCAAAAGGAGGTTGATCACGCCACGATAATTCATGTCGCAGTGATACCAGTGGTTCATTGCGGCTCCGATAATGATCATGGAGCGCCCTTGCGTTTTGTCTGCATTGTTCGCGAATTCACGCGCGATATCCACGATCTGTTGCTGAGGTACGCCAGTGATGGTTTCTGCCCAGGCTGGTGTGTAGGGGGTGTTCTGATCGTAGCTGTTTGCGCCGCTACCCAAGCCCCGGTCGATACCGTACTGGGCAACCTGTAGGTCGAATACGGTGGAAACCAGGGTTGTTGTACCATCTGCCAGCGTGATGCGACGGGCTGGCACATTGGCACGAATGACGTCTGTGTGTTGATCGTTGGATGGAAAGTTTGGAGTTTGTATGCCGCCAAAATAGGGGAAACCTACTTCGACGATCTCGTGATCAGGCGTGCTGTTTTCCAGGGCCGATAAAAGCAAATTCAGTGGCGCGCCGTTTCTTGCATCCTTGTCTTCCAGGTTCCATTTCCCTGTGTCCGCGCCATCGTTGGCGTCCTGCCCCCATCGAAATCCGATGGATCCTTGAGGAAGCACCACGCTGCCATCTGTAGACCACGCCAGCGTTTTCCATTCGGGATTGTTTTTCTGGTTCAAAGAATCCGCAAGATCTGCGGCGCGCAGATACCTTCCAGGTGCCATAACCATACTGCCATCTTCCAACGTGTGTTCGGTGAGCAGGACAAGCAAAGGAAGGTCGGTGTAGCGTTTTGCGTAGTTGTTGAAATAGGTGCTTGGCTTCTTAAAGTAAAACTCCTTGAACACCACATGCCCCATGGCCAATGCCAATGCGGCATCCGTTCCTTGCTTGGGGTGAATCCACACATCGGAGAGCTTGGCGACTTCGCTGTAGTCGGGCGTGATGGCAACGGTTTTTGTCCCCTTATAACGTACCTCGGTAAAAAAATGCGCGTCTGGTGTGCGGGTCTGTGGCACATTCGAACCCCAGGCAATGATGTAGCTGCTGTTATACCAATCAGCTGATTCCGGTACGTCGGTTTGTTCGCCCCAAACCTGCGGACTGGCAGGTGGCAGATCACAGTACCAATCATAGAAGCTCATGCATACTCCGCCGATCAGACTGAGGTAGCGGCTACCCGCCGCGTAGCTCACCATGCTCATTGCGGGAATCGGCGAAAAGCCGATTATGCGATCGGGGCCATAGCGTTTGATTGTGTAGATGTTTGCGGCCGCAATCAGCTTATTGACTTCGTCCCAGGTGCTGCGTGCAAAGCCACCCAAGCCGCGTATCTGCTGATAATCCTTGCGCGCCACGTCGTCCTCGACAATCAAGGCCCACGCATCTACCGGTGTTGCTGCAACTTGCAATGCCGATCGCCAGCGTTGCAGTAACCGTGCGCGAACCATGGGGTACTTGATTCGATTTGCGCTGTACAGGTACCACGAATAGCTTGCGCCGCGCGCGCAGCCACGTGGTTCGTGATTCGGCATGTCCCAACGTGTGCGTGGGTAATCAGTTTGTTGGGTTTCCCAAGTAACAATGCCGCCTTTTACGTAGATTTTCCACGAACAGGAGCCCGTGCAGTTGACGCCATGCGTACTGCGAACGATTTTGTCGTGCGCCCAGCGAGCTCGATAGGCATCCTCCCAAGTGCGGTCTTCACCGGTAACGCGACCGTGCTCATCTGAAAAACTCTCCTTGGGGAGACGGAAATAGGTAAGACGATCAAGGAAATGGCTCATAGCGATCCTGTTGGTGTTAGGACTAACACGGCATGGAAGCGTTTCGACGCGCGTAGTACCACCACGTCAAGGCCGCACAGCTGAGGTAGTAAAAAGCAAAAATCCAGAGGGCCGTTTCGGGGCCACCTGTGATTTCTATCGATGATCCGTAGCTTTTGGGGATGAAAAAGCCGCCGTAGGCACCAAACGCTCCGGCGAATCCTACGGCTGCTGCGCCCAGCATATTGCCGCGACGCTCACAAGCCTCGCGTTCCTGGGCGGGGGACTCTGCCGACACACCACGTTGCGCAAGGGTGGAGAAGATCAAGGGGATCATCCGAAATGTCGAGCCACTTCCCAGTCCACTTGCAAAGAACAAGAGTTGAAATGTCAGAAAGAAACCCATAAAGCTTCCGGTTGTCGTGCCCAAGCCAAAGACCATTCCAGACCTTTCGGGAAGAAAGAAAAGGACGCCAATGACAGCGACTGACATGAACAGAAAATTCCAGAGAGTTACTTTGCCGCCGCCCATGCGATCCGCGAGCCAGCCACCGAATGGGCGTGACAGTGCCCCGATCAATGGGCCTACCCAGGCATAGGCCAGGGGGTTGATGTCGGGGAAAAGTTTTACTGTCAGTAGAGCGAAGCCGGCAGCGAAGCCGATGAAAGAGCCAAATGTGCCCAGGTAGAGTATGCAGGTCAGCCAGGTATGCGGTTCCTTAAAGATTGCGGCTTGATCCTTGATGGATGCGTTTGCTTGCGCTAGGTCATTCATTGCGAACCAAGCGATAATTGTTACAAGAACTATCCATGGAACCCATATGAAGGTGGCGTTTTGCATCCATACCTGTGCAATTTGACCATCGCGCACTATCTCTTGTGGCGGACCGCCAAAGATCCCCAATACGCCAACTGACACCACGATGGGGCTGAGGAATTGAACGACTGAAACCCCCAGATTCCCGAACCCGGCATTAAGCCCCAAAGCTGAACCTTTGCGATTCTTGGGAAAGAAGTAGCTTATATTTGCCATGCTAGAGCTGAAGTTGCCGCCACCTAGCCCGCACAGCAAGGCCAGAATCAACATTGTGCTGTAGGGCGTTTGCGGGTTCTGAATGGCAAACCCGATGCCGATTGCAGGAAGTAACAGACTGGCAGTGGAGATTGCTGTCCAGCGTCGACCGCCAACAAGCGGGATGACAAATGAATAAAATATTCGAAGCGTGGCACCGGACAGAGAGGGCAGCGCAGCAAGCCAGAAGAGTTGGTCGCCAGTGTAGGCGAACCCCAGCGCGGGAAGACTGATCGCGACTACACTCCAGACCTGCCAGATTGCAAAAGACAGGAAAAGTGAGGGGATCGAGATCCACAGATTTACCCTGGCAATAGCCTCGCCTTGTTTTTCCCAAAAAACCTTGTCTTCTGGGGTCCAGATAGCGAATGTTCTTGATCCGGTTGACTGCAATAGTTTCGTATCCACAGCCCCGTCCTATCGTGAGTTCTTTATCCCTACTGCCAGAATGGTTAAATGTATAGTACAGACATCTGTAAATAGATCAAGTGATTTATTTTGTTAAGGAATTTTAAGGACGACCCCTGGTGTTGAAAAGGCATAGTGGTGAAGAATTGCTTTCTACAAATCCTGGGGGCGGTTCAGTCATCAATGTCCAGAAAATCCCCGCAGAAACCCACGATTCGAGAAGAACCGGGAGCGAAGCAATCATCCAAAAAAGGCGGTATGCATCGTTCTTTTTCAGCAGCAGAGTTGTCACATTTGCTGATGCGCTTGGACAAAAGCCCGGAAATGTCCTCACCAATTTCAGAACATCCCAATTTACTTATCAATCGGGGTCAGATTGTTCAAATCAACCGAGCCACTTCTTAACGCTATGAACTAAAAGGGAAAAATTATTACTCAGTGTTATATGGATTAAAGAAGTGCCCTCTCCTTATGTTTTTCCAAATCAAAAAGTCAAGCGCGGTCGTTTCCGATTTCAGCCTGCGAGCGCAGAACAATTCAATGCCTTGCACGGGGTTTGCCAAAACAACTCAAGCTTTGGGTCATCAGCTTTTGGGTAAGGGGCAAGGCATTGCAGACGCCCAAAAAATACCCAACTTTACTTTGAAGCGTATTTTCAGGCCTGTTGCCTGGGCCAAGCCAGCGAACGCCGAGCATTGGCTGAACAAAGTCATTGACTCGGCCATGATAAGCCTGCCCAACAAAGTGTTGTCGGAAATGTCCAAGTTTCCGAGGGTTGACCATGCCTTGGCTGATCAATATGGCACAAGTGTTCTTAATTTGATGAGTGACTATGAACATCTTGCGGCAACGCACGCCGCGTATCATTTGACGGATGCTGTGAACTCGGCCATGAATCGCGACTGGGGGCCCGCTGCCAGACAGTTTGCTGATCAGAAAATCAGTGAGATGGCGCAAAAGCTGATTTTGCAAAAGCTTGATGGAATGCTTAATCCAAAGCAGTTGAATGCATTGGTGGAGTTGGCTGGGCCAATTGGCGCTGTTAAACCCGAAGGGGCAGTTGGGCAAAAAGAGCGCTTCGCCTTGTTTCAATTGACCGATTCACTGCTGGGTCATGTACTGACCCAAACAAGTTTGACTGACGACTTTACCGGCTTTTATGAATCGGTGATTGATGACTTTAAAGTGGCTGATAATCCGTACACCAGAGTGGCCAATGAGTGGGCGGATGATCCGAATCCTTATCAGCAAATGCTGAGTGAGTTGAGTAATATCCCGTTGCCCCGGCTAAAACAGTCTTATTTGAATCTGACTGGCGCAGTGGAGTCGGGTCTTAAGGCGTTTTATCAGGCTTATGACCAACACGTTAAAAATGAGATTCCGCCTTATGGGCAGACTTTTTCCAAAGTCAGTGGCCTTGTCAGTGCTGCCAACGGCTCAAATGGACAGGAGGCGTCAACCATGGCAATGCAGTGGCTTGATACTGAACGTGCCAAATTCAAGGACATCATTGATCAAGCGCTGCATGGATTGGACAGCAAAAGCCGTGGAGCATTAATTACTTTGATTGTTGCCCCTCATTTGCAACAGCTTGGTAACCCCGCTACGTCTCAGGCCAGAAATTTGCCGGCCATTCAGTCTGCCGAAGGGCAGATTGACAGTGATCGTTTAAATGCCAGGCAAATTGGAGACGGGCGCTTGGGCTTTTCCGAAAAGAAGTGGCTGGTGCAATCCGCCTTGACCGGGGTTCGAAATACGATTCAGCGATACGGCGTGGCTGATGTCAGGCAGGCTTATTCGGACAACCGTTCAGGTTATGCAACCAAGGATACCGGCATGCAAAGGCACATTGCCAAGGTGGCTGGCGCTGAAATGTTGCAAGACTTGGCACCCATGCACCGCAATTTTGTATTAAGCGCCTTGGCTGATTATGGGCAGGGCGTTACCTCGTTCTTGAAGGCCAAAGGCGTTAAAGTTCGTACCCAAGAGGAAGGAAAAGGTTTAAGCGACAAGCCTCAGAGACCGTTTAAGGAAGTGTATTCCCATTACACGCAGCCAGAGACTCAAAAGCCAATTCAGCTTACTGCCAAGCGACAGGCTGAAAAGATTTTTTCCAATCCTGCGACAACTAATATGATTGCCTACGAGGCTGAGAATTTGAGTTTGCCGCATTTCGATACGCGAAGTAACCAAGTCGTGATGAGTCGCCTTTTTAGTTCAGGCGGCGAGTACGTAGCTGCGCATGAATTAGGCCATGCGCTGGACTTTTCCTTGAGTAAGGATGGTCGGCATTGGTTCTCTACTCAAGAGCCGTCACTTATTCAAGAGTATCAACAGAACGTTAAAAACCACGATGGTTTGACGGTTTATGGTCAAAGTCATTTGCTTGAAACTTTTGCAGAAAGCATGGCAGCGTTTCTTCAGCAACATGGCCCCTCATCATCACATGAAAATTGGCAGGGGCACAACGACCTGTTTAGCAAGGAAAACGTACAGGAGCGCCAACCCGTCATGAGTCGTTTTGCAGATGAAGTGATCAGAAACCCTGAGAAGCTTGAGCGTGCTGTGTTTGTGGCTCGTGAGCAGGCACCAAAAACCAGGCCAGTTGGATATTAATTGTCTGTTAATCAAGCCATAGCGCAGGGCAAACGTTTTAGCGTGGACGTTTGGTGCTGAGCAATTCCATCAAGTGCGTGACGAACCCCCCCGCACACGCGGGGAAGACTTTTTGGATCGTGGTTATTCCCCCTATAACTGCTTTTTGTCTATCGGTTCTTGGTTTGGGTTATTTCGAACTCACTGGTCGCCCGGTGCCACAGGTGTAAACTGGGTTGTAGCAAACCCGTTAGAATGGTGTCCATTCGACCATGGACACAGCCCACAATGAGCAAGTCACAGAACAACCTGGCGTTCATGGATGCCACCCAACAACCATGGCAACCCTTGCAGATGGATCAACACTGGCCCGCCAGGGTGTTTGATGTGCATTGCACGGCTTGCCCGCGCCTGCACGCTTTTCATGAACAGAACCGGCAAAAGTTTCCCGATCATTTCAATGGTCCGGTGCCGCCGTTTGGCCCGGAAAATGCTGAGCTGTTGATCGTTGGTTTGGCGCCCGGTTTGCATGGGGCCAACCGCACTGGCAGGCCTTTCACGGGCGACTATTGTGGCGACCTGCTGTACAGCACCCTGCACAAATATGGGTTTGCAAACATGCCGGTTTCTACCGCAGTGGGCGATGGCATGGCACTGGTGAATGCGCGTGTAAGCAATGCAGTGAAGTGTGTGCCGCCGGAAAACAAGCCCACGCCAGCTGAAATTAAAACCTGCAACCAGTTCATTTCACATGAATTCAAGGTGCACCCGCCCAAGGCGGTGCTGGCGCTTGGTTTGGTGGGGCATCAGGCTGTGCTCAAGGCCATGAACCAGAAGCAAAGCGCATTCAAGTTTGGCCATGCGGCTGAACACGATCTGGGTGCGTTTCGTTTGTTCGACAGTTACCACGTAAGCCGCTACAACACGCAGACCGGCAGGTTGACTGTGCCCATGTTTGAAGCAGTGCTGAAGGCAATCAGCCATTACTTGAAGGCTTGAGGGCAGGGCGATGATCGACGACATTGCTGCGTTTCTGAAAGACTTGACCACCCGCCCCGGCGTGTACCGCATGATTGATGCGAATGGCACGGTAATGTATGTGGGCAAGGCGAAGAACCTGAAAAAGCGGGTGTCGTCGTATTTTCAAAAAACCCACGCAAGCCCGCGCACCAGCCACATGGTCGAGCGCATTGTGCGTGTGGATGTAACGCCCACCCGCACGGAGGCAGAGGCGCTGCTGCTTGAAAACAACCTGATCAAGTCGCTTAGCCCGCGTTACAACATTCTGTTTCGGGACGACAAAAGTTACCCTTACCTTCGGCTGACCAACCACAAATACCCGCGTGTGGCTTATTACCGGGGCGCAGTCGACAAAAAGTCCCAGTTTTTCGGACCATTCCCCAATGCATGGGCGGTGAAGGAAAGCATTCAGGTGTTGCAGCGTGTGTTCCTGTTGCGCACCTGTGAAGACACGGTGTTTGCGCATCGGTCACGCCCCTGTTTGCAGGCGCAAATTCAGCGTTGCAGCGCACCTTGTGTGAACTGGATCAGCCCCGAAGATTACGCAAAAGATGTAGAGGCCGCGTCACGCTTTTTGCGTGGCGACCACAAGGCAGTGCTGGCCACGCTTGAGGAGAAAATGCTGGAGGCCAGTGGCCTGCTTGAATTTGAAAAGGCAGCCATGTACCGCAACCAGTTGGGCGCGCTTGGCCGTGTGTTGCAAAAGCAGTCGGTTGACACCACTGGGGGTGACGACGATGCAGATGTAATTGCCGTGGTGATCAAGGGCGGGGCTGTGTGCGTGAACCTGGCCATGGTGCGTGGCGGGCGGCATTTGGGCGACAAGCCGATGTTTCCCAGTGTGGCGCAGGCTTCTGAAGACATTGGGCCCGAGGTGCTGGAGGCGTTCTTGAGCCAGGCCTATGTGGATCGTCCAATTCCAAACCTGCTGATCGTTAATCAGGATCTGGATGCACCGGAACTGTTGATGGCATTAAGTCAGCAGGCGGGCAAAAAGATCAACCTGATTCGCCAGCCGCAAAGCGATCGGCGCAAGTGGCTGGACATGGCGGTGGACAATGCACAAATTGCGATTGCCCGCCGAATTGCCGAACAAGGTTCTGCGCAGTTCAGAACCCGCGCGCTGGTGGAAACACTGGGGCTGGAGGCGAGGCTGGAGGAGGCCTTTCAAGCTGGGGAGGCAAGCCGCATGCTGGGCGGTATGGTGAAAGAGCCGCAGGCGGATGCTGCAAGCGATTCAGCTCCGGAAGAAATCGATTTGCTGGCCACCCTTCGTGTGGAGTGCTTTGACATTTCACACACGGCGGGCGAGGCCACGCAGGCTTCGTGCGTGGTGTTTCACAACCACGACATGCAAAGCCGCGAATACCGACGCTACAACATTGAGGGCATTACCCCCGGTGATGATTACGCTGCCATGCGCCAAGCGGTAATGCGCCGTTATCAGCGCGAGGGAAAAACCCCCATGGTGGTTCCGCATGTGGTGTTGATTGACGGTGGCAAAGGGCAAATTGAGGTGGCGCGGCAGGTGTTCGAGCAACTGGGCATGGATATCAGCCTGATTGTGGGCGTGAAAAAAGGTGAAAACCGGAAGGTGGGGCTGGAAACCCTGGTGTTTCCCGATGGGCGGCCCAGCCTTGAACTTGGGCCCGGCCACCCGGCTTTGATGTTGATTGCGCAAATTCGGGACGAGGCGCACCGGTTCGCCATTACCGGCATGCGGGCCAAGCGGGCCAAGGCCCGTCAGGTTTCAGAGCTGGATGAAATTGAAGGCATTGGCGCGCGCCGCAAGCAAAAGCTGTTGACCCGGTTTGGTGGGTTGCGCGGTGTGAAGGCGGCCAGTGTGGAAGACCTGCTGACGGTGGAGGGCATCTCGAAAACGCTGGCTGAGGAAATTTATCGTCGCTTGCACTGAGGAGGTACGCCTAAATAGGTGCGTGCGCTGATATATTCTGTACCTCCATAGAGTGTATTTTTACCAACAGAAGAAAGACAGACATGCCACTGAACCTGCCCATGATCCTGACCTGGGTCCGGATTATTCTTATTCCCCTGGTAGTTGGAATTTACTTTTTGCCAGAAACGATCATGTCCATTTCCATGCAAAACTGGGTGGGTGCATGGGTGTTTGTGTTCGCCGCTATTACCGATTTTGTTGATGGCTATTTGGCCCGTCGCTGGAACCAGATGTCGGCCTTTGGCGCGTTTCTTGATCCCGTGGCTGACAAGCTGATGGTGGGTGCTGCGTTAATTGTGCTGGTGGATCTTGGGCGCATTGGCCCTTTCATTGCGCTGATCATTATTGGTCGGGAAATAACAATTTCTGCCTTGCGTGAATGGATGGCCAGCATTGGTGCACGCAACAGCGTGGCTGTGAACTGGCTGGGCAAATTCAAAACAATTGCTCAGATGGTGGCCATCCCCATGTTGTTGGCGCATGAAACATGGATGGGCATTAACTTCCAGTTGCTGGGAACGTTGGCCATTTATGTGGCCGCAGTATTGACCGTGTGGTCCATGTGTTATTACCTGATGAAAGCCTGGCCCGATATTCGGGACCGAAGCTGAACGTTTTTTAACCCCCACAGCCATGAACAAAAGCAACTTACTGCCACAGCCTTATCCCTTGCGACAAGCGCTGAACGACGAGGTTCATTCACGACCCACCGAGGCTCTTTGGCCGCAGGAGCGTGTGTTTCACATCGCGTTGCTGGTTCAGGCGGACGTGAGGGCTCAAATTGTTGATCAATTGCAAGCCTTGGTTGATTATTGCGGCTCAAAGCCTGTTTCTGATGAAGAATTGGCTGCGCCGCAAGTCAGCCTGAGCCTGTGCGGTGGCGAATCAGCCTTGCGCCTGCGGGTGGAGCGGCACAACGAATTCATCACGCTGACCTTCTTTGAGCGGGCTGACCACGCCATCGTATTTGATCGTCCGGTAACCCGCCGCTTGCCCCCAAGCTGGATGGCTTCGTTGCCCGGCGTAATGTTGGTGGCCATTGAGCTGTTTGTGCAGAAAACCGAAAACCCCCGCGAGCCCCGAAGTGTGGCCGGGTATTTTGATGGCAATACACTGATTGGCGGCATGATTGCCAACGGGGCAGGGCAGGCATTTTCTGACCTGCGCATTGCAGACCGTGGTGCCACGCGCATTCTGATTTGCAACCTGAAAATGGGTTCGCGCCAGTTGGGGCGGGTGGTGCAGCGAACCATCGAGATGGAAACCTACCGCATGATGGCGCTGCTCAGCTTCCCGGTGGCGCGGGCCACCTTGCCAAAGCTTTCCTCGCACGAGGATCGCCTGGTGAAGCTGGCCACCGAAATGGCGGCCACCAGCAAAACCGAAGACTTGGCGGAGGTCACTTCCGAGGACGTTGAGCTGGATCGCAAGTTGCTGAGCCACCTGACCGACCTGGCTGCCAAGGTTGAGCAATTAAGCGCAGAAAACCGGGTGCGGTTCACCGCTGCGGAGGCCTACACCGATTTGGTGAAAAAACGCATTGCCGAGCTGAAAGAAATTCCCATGGTGGGCATGCAAACCTTTGGTGAATTCATGGATCGCCGTTTGGGCCCGGCCATGAAAACCTGTACCTGGACGGCGCGCCGGCAAGATGAACTGGCAGCCCGTATTTCCCGGGTTACCCAGTTGTTGCGTACACGCGTGGAAATTGAGCGGGAAAGCCAGAACCAGCGCCTGTTGACCAGCATGGACAAGCGCGCCAAGGTGCAATTGCGTTTGCAGGAGACCGTGGAAGGTTTGTCCATCGTTGCGATTTCCTACTACGGCGCCAGCCTGATCGGTTACCTGGCCAAGGGCGCCAAGGTGCTGGGTGTGCCTGTGTCTCCCGACCTGGCGATTGCTGTGGCCATTCCCACCATTGCGGTGCTGGCGTATTTCAGCATGCAGGCCATGAAAAAACGCATGGGTTTGAAAGCCTAAGTTTTCCAGGGAAATCTTCATATTGGGTTTCCAAAGCCTGAGGTTTGTGGTTATAATTGCGGGCTCGGAAGCTTGGCAGAGCGGTTGAATGCACCGGTCTTGAAAACCGGCGAAGGTGAAAACCTTCCGTGAGTTCGAATCTCACAGCTTCCGCCAAAAACATTAAAACCCGCCCTTGTGGCGGGTTTTTTGTTTTTGCGACCTGTGAGTAGCCATCAAAAAATGTGTTTGTTTTGACGATGTCTATCGCCCAAATCGGGGTCTACTGTCAGCAATATGTGCTCGTGGACAAAAAACAAGTGCTTTACCAAATGAATAAAACCTTAGCGAAACTGATCGTAGTAGACGATGAGCGTGCCCAGAATGAAGCCCTTTGCCATTTGTTGAAGGAGAGAGGGTTCGAGGTGTTCGGATTTTCCACTCCCGCAGAGGCGCTGGACTTCATAAGCTGCACGCAGGCCGATCTTTTGTTGACCGATTTGAAGCTTCCCGGGTTCAGTGGCATTGAGCTGATCGGTAAGGTGAAGGTTGTTCAACCCGATCTTTCCTGCATTTTGATGACAGGCCATGGCAGTGTGGAAACTGCGGTTGAGGCACTTAACCTGGGTGTTCAGGACTATGTGTTGAAACCCTTCAAGATTGGCCATGTTCTTTCCTCCATTCACAAGGCTTTGAATTTTCAGCGCCTCAGAAAAAACAATGAAACATTGTTGCGGCAGTTGTCAGTGTCAAATCAGCAATTGAAAGAACTGAACAGCGAACTGGACAGCTTCGCAGGCCGAGTTGCACACGATTTGAATTCGGTAATTCATTTGATTCAGGGCTACGCCTCCCGGTTAAAGGATCGAGAGGTTGAGTCTTCCCCTGAACACTTGAATCGCACTGTCATGCGGATTCAGGAGTCGAGTCAGCGAGGCGGAAAGCTGGTCAGTGATCTTTTGGAGTTTGCAAGGCTTGGTGCGTCGCCATTGGCATCTGGCGAGGCAAACTTAAACGATATTGTTCATCGATCCAAAGTGATTGCAGAACTGGGCCACCATGGCCCACGCCCTATCTGGGAAATTTCGGATTTGCCCACTGTGCCCGGTGACCCGGCATTGATCGAGCAGGTGTTCATCAATCTGTTTTCCAATGCACTGAAATATTCAGCCCTGAAAGAGGTTCCTGTGGTGGAGGTTCAAGCCAGTGTGCGCAACGAATTTGCGTGTATTTCGGTGAAGGACAACGGTGCGGGATTCGACCCTGAATTGGCTGGTCGACTTTTTAAACCGTTCCAGCGTTTGCACGATCAAGCCGAGTTTCATGGCCATGGCATGGGGCTGGCGAATGTGAAAAAAATTGTTGAACGGCATGGGGGAATGGTTAAGGCAGAGGGGAAAAAAGGACTGGGTGCCACCTTTGAGTTGTACCTGCCATTGACCGTGCCGTCAATCACCGAACATGCGATACCTGCGCCGCAGGTTCCGGTAGTTTTGAAGCAAATGGATGGGATCATGGCTGGCCTCGGTGGATGGTCGGTAGACCTGGAGCCCAGCTTGAGCATTCACTGGTCCGATGAAGTGTTCCGGATTTTCGAAATTCCCGAGTGGCAGAATCAACCAGCCAACTTGAATGAAGGGCTTAGTCGGTATTGTGGACTTTCGCGGGCAATGTTGGAGGACGCACTTGAGAGTTGCATGCGCAAGGGTGATTCGTTTGATCTTGAGGCAGAAATACTGACTTTCAAAAACCGCAAGCGAATAGTAAGGGTTGCTGCGAAAGCAATCAAAAATGATCAAGGCCGGGTGACGGGGATTCATGGGTATATTCAGGACATCACGGAGTATCGCCACGCGCTGCACACGGTCAATCGCATTAACAGCTTGTTGTCCGCACAAAACCAGGTGAATGTTCAGATACCTCATTTGGGCAGCCCCGCAGATATGTTCGACGAAATTTGCCGCATTGTGCCTGCAGTCGGCCAGATACCGCTGGTGTGGATTGTCACTTTCAAGCCAGGCACCGAAGAACCTCAAGTGGTTGCGAAAGGGGGAGAGTGCCTCGATTTGGTCGATCGGGTGATGGAGTCTCTTGGGATTGACAAGACACATTCCTTGCACCAGCGGCTTGAAAGGCGGTCGCTGTACGTTTGCAATGATGTTCGTGATGAGCCTTATGCGACCGGCTGGGCCCAGCATGCCATTCATGCCGGCATGGAGTCGTTTGCGGTGGTGCCATTGCATGTGCATGGCAAGTTATTCGCGGCCATGGTTTATTTTGGTTTTGGCGTGAATTTCTTTGATCACGGTGTTTCGGAGTTGCTGGATACCATCGCCAAGAACCGTTCACTCGCTTTGGAGAACTTGGTCAATGCGATAGAAAAGGCCAAAACGATGGAGCGTTTGCAATTGCTCGAGACCTGTGTAGAGCGGCTGAACGACATGGTGCTGATCACCGAGGCTGAGCCGGTGGTGGGTGATGGCCCCAAGATTTTGTATGCCAACCCGGCCTTTTATCATTCCACTGGATTCACGCCGGATGAGGTGATTGGAAACACGCCCAGAATTCTTCAAGGTCCGGATACGCAAAGAGATGTGCTGGATAGAATCCGTACCGGCCTTCTTGCATGGAAACCTGTGCATGAAGAATTGATCAACTACACCAAGGACGGCAAGCCATTCTGGATTGAACTGAACATTGTTCCGATTGCTGACCACACCGGTTACTACACACATTGGGTTGCGATTCAGCGAGACGTTTCTGAGCGTAAGCGAATCGAGCAGGACAGGGAAGTGAATCTTGAGCGTTTTCGATCGCTGGCCAATGCAACAAGCGATTGTATTTGGGAGTGGGATCTTCAAAACGCTGACCATTTTTGGTGGAGCGAAGGGTTACAGACTTTGTTTGGCTACCGTCAGGATGAATGCGGATCAACCATAGAGTCGCGGACCAGCCGTATTCATCCGGATGACCTGGCGCGGGTGATCGAGGGCATTGAGTTGGTGCTTGAAGGGGATCAGGAAACCTGGCGGGATGAATATCGATTCGCGCGGGCTGATGGTACTTGGTCTGATGTGACAGATCGGGCGTTTGTGATTCGTGATCACCATGGAAAGGCGATGCGAATGATCGGCGGAATGAACGACATTACGCACATCAAGCAAGTGCAACGTGACGGCGAGTCTCAGCTGCGCAAGATGAATCTGCTTGATGAAATTACACGGTCAATCGGAAAACGTCTTGATATCAACAGCATCTACGCTGTGGTGATTGATGCGCTAGACAATGATTTGCCGTCTGACTTCTGTTTCCTGGGGGCTTATGACCCGAAGTCAGAGGCTGTTTCGGTGAAGTCTCTATCGAAGTCCAGCCTTCAGATGGCAAAAGTTCTGGGGATCACACCGTTGTCTGATATTCCGATCAAAGGTACGCATCTTCAGGAGGCGTGTGCTGGTGAGTTTGTATTTCAACCAACCATGAAACAGTCGGGATGTCCGATTGCCCAGCGGATCCAGAGAACGTTTGATTTAAACAGTCTGGTGATTGTTCCATTGGTGCAAGAGGCACGTGTGCTGGGTGTGATGGTGACCGCAAGGAAGGCAGAAAACGCTTACTCTCAAGACGAGCTCAAGTTTTTGCGGCAGTTGGGTGAACATGTTGCACTGGCCTTGTCTCAGGCAGAACTGCTGAAACAATTGAAAGATGCTTATGAGGAACTGACGCAAACCCAGGACCTGGTACTACAGCAAGAAAGGTTGAGAGCCTTGGCCGAAATGGCGGCAGGTATTGCGCACGATATTAACAATGCAATATCGCCAGCCGCGCTTTATGTGGAAAGCCTTTTGTCCCCGGACCGTAATTTGTCTGAAAGGGATCGAAAGCAGCTGGGAACGATTCAGACCGCCATTGATGATGTAACAAACACAGTGCTCAGGATGAGCAGGTTTGCAAAGGGGCGGGATGAAGTCTCCGATTTCGTTTTCACCGACGTGAACGCCCTTTGTCAGGAAGCGATTGAATTGACCCGTGCGAAATGGGAAACGATCACCATCAAGGAAGGTCGGTCCATTCAAATAATGACCTGCTTTGAAGAAAACATTTCACCATTGAATGCCTCGCGTTCCGAGATGCGAGAGGCACTTACCAATCTGATTCTGAATGCCACAGACGCGTTACCCAATGGTGGCGTGATTGAAATTCACACCAGTACCATGACCGTGGATGGCATGAAGTTCCTGAAGCTCGAAGTGCGTGACAATGGTGTGGGAATGGATGAACAAACGAAAGTTCGGTGCATGGAACCGTTTTTTACCACCAAGGGTGATCGCGGAACAGGCTTGGGGTTGTCAATGGTTTACGGTATTGTCAAACGCATGGGCGGTACTTTGGCAATTGATAGCAGTTCGGGTCAGGGAACACGTATTTCTCTTGCCTTTGCAACGCGTCCCGAAGAGTCGAGGGAAATGTTGCCTCCCGTGGTTTCTGTAAAGGATATTGCGTTTGCTACTCGAAAAATCCTGTTGGTTGACGACGATCAGTTGATTCTGGATACGTGTAGTTCTATCTTGCGGCACGCCGGTCATGAGGTGTACGCGGTGTCAACGGGTAAGCTGGCTTTGGAGGTTTTGCTTGCACAGTCCAATACATTGAAGCCTTATGACCTTGTGATCACTGATTTTGGTATGCCCGACATGACTGGCACCGAGTTGGCTCACGAGATAAAAAACAAGTTTCCATTTATCCCCTTGGTATTGATGAGCGGTTGGGGTTCCCAGATTAATCAGGCTGATGATGAGTTCAAAGACGTTGATGAGATTGTGAGCAAGCCACCAAGGTTGAGACTGTTGCTTGAAGTCATCGAACGGTTGACCCGCTGATTAACAAAAGTTAAACAGTTCTGGCAAACTACTGAATATTTACCTTGTTTTGGAGTCGGGCCAAGTGTCTGCAGGATCAGGAAAAAATCGAAGCGCGGTGGATGAATTATTGGCGCAATATGTTCACAAGATGAACAATTCCATGCTGCCGTTTGTGCTTGAGCTGGATGATCACCTGGAAAGAATTGCACAGTGTACGCCTCTTGAACAAATGAAACTAAGGGCATTTGAGGTTGAAATCGAGGTGCAAATGCAAGCCATTAAAAGAATTCGTGCCTTGCTCAGCAAGAAATCCACCAACGACACGATGTGACCCTGGGGTTAGCTGTTATTGGACAATGCCTGGGGTTTGAAGATGTAGATTTTCATGGCCACCCCGATCACGGATTCGCCATCCCGGAATTTTGTCACCATTCTTCCATTGACCACTTGATCTTTCGTGCCCCACAGATATCCATCCGGGCCAGTGAAATTACGCGACAACACGGCGCCAATTTTCAACCCCTGTGCTGATACAAGTTTTTCGTTGGGAAGTGGGGTGCTTGCGTATTCTTCAAGCGCTTTCGGAAGGGCACGAATAACCTCGGGATCGTAGCGCCTACCCGATGAATTGCTTACGAATTTGGCGGCTTCCTTCAAGGTCAACTTTCGGTCTGCGAGCCAGCCTTGTTGCAATTCGTCCAGGTCTTCGGCCACTGCCAGAATTCTCGAGCCCACCGGGATGTTCGCGCCAATCAAACCATCAGGAAAGCCGTGTCCGTCATATCTTTCATGGTGATGTCGAATGATTTTGCTGATTTCTCCCATGTCGGGAAGGCTTAAAAATACGGTTTGAGCCCGAACCGGGTGTTTGAGCAGCGCTGTTTGTGACTCGCCGTCCAGACTTGTAAATGGCGTGAACAATGTATGGTCGGGCAGGCCAATTTTCCCGATGTCGTGCAAAAGACCGGCAATGTAGATTTGTTGAATTTCTCCCTCATCCAATGCCAATTGTTGGGCAAGGATTCGTGACAAATCGGCCACCAGTCTGCTGTGGGATGCAATGGCTGGCGATCGCAATTCGAGAAAATTGCTGAACACACGAATTGCACTCAGGTATTGCAGCTTTATCTCTTTCCTGGATTGATCCAGTAACGAATTAACCTGCCGTATTTCATCGAGTCGTTCTTCAATTTTTGATTCCAGTTCATTCTGGAAATGTTCAAGTTCATGGACTTTTTCAACCAGGGATTGATTCAATTGTTCGTTTTCAACGCGAATTTGATAAATCTCGATCAAGTTATTGACTGCACGCTTAAGCTCACCTTCATCCCATGGCTTGTTCATAAACCGGTCCACCTGACCCAGGTTGATGGCGTCAATCGCTGAATCGGTGTCTGCATGCCCTGTCAGGATGATTTTTCCGGTGTTTGGGGATGTCTCCGATATGGCTTGAAATACATCAACGCCGGACAAGGAAGGCATCTGCATGTCAGAAATGACAACTGATGGTTTTTCTCGTCTCGCTATTGAAATGGCTTCGCGGGGATCCGTTGTAAAAAGAATGTCATAAGGTTCCAGCCGGAACACCTTTCGAAGTGCATTGATGATGTTGGAATCATCATCTACAAAAAGTATTTTGTGTTTGGATGGTTTGTTCGGATTGATGTTACCAGTGAAACCATGTATCAATGGGCTACTTTTACTTTCTGGTTTTTGCGTGGTGTTCATGATTTGATCTGGGCCTTTGAAAGCCTATTTGGTGGTTTGTTTTCCGGTTCGCTTTAAGCGATACACATAAATTTTCAATGGTTTCCCCGAGACGTTTTCATTTTCTTTGATGTGATCAATCAAATGCTTGGTCACCAGTTTTTCTTTTGAAAGCCACAGGTAACCATCGGGCCCTACAAAATCGCGTGACAAAGTTTGGCCAACGCGAAGTTCTGAACCTGAAACCAATTTTTCTTCGAGTCTTGGGGCTGCTCGAAGCTTCTCAAGCGCTGTTGGAAATACGGCCACCACCTTTGGGTCGTAGCGACTGTCGCCAGACTTCATAATGAACGACAGCGCTTCTTGTTCCGACAGCTTTTGAGGGGTTAACCAGCCCAGCTTCAGTTCGTCGAAGTCCTCGGCCACCGCAAGTATGCGCGAGCCCAGAGGGATCACCTCGCCGAAGATCCCGTCTGGGTAACCGTCCCCGTCAAATCGCTCGTGATGGTGCCTGATCATGATTGATATGGGCTCCATGTCACTTAAACCATCAAATAACATCTGTCCTTTGAGGCAGTGTGTCATCAATTGCGTTCGGAATTCAGTTGCCAAGTTGGCGACGGGTGTAAACAACGCTTGATCTGACAGACCAATTTTCCCGACATCGTGAAGAAGCCCGGCAATGTAGACTTCATAAACAAGGTCCGGATCACAGTTCAACTCAATTGCAATGAATCTGGCCAATTCGGCGACCCGTTTACAGTGTGCACCCAACTGCGGAGATCGCAGTTCAGTCAGTCCTGAAAATACTTTCACGGCACTCAAATACTGGGCGCGTTTTTCCCGATGGGAAACATCGAGAAAAAGCCTTGCCTGTTCTAGCTCCCGGACTCGTTCGCCGATGCAATGCTCAAGCGTGTCATTCAGCATTTCGAGCTCAATCGCTTTGTTGTTAAGTTCTCGCGCTGTTTTGTTTCTTTCGAATTTTAGTCTGGCTATCCCGACCAGTTCTGACACTGTTAAACGCAATATTTCGGCGTCGAGGGGTTTGCACAAGTAACTATTGACGCGCCCCCGGTTGATGGACGAAATGACGGTGTCCAGATCACTAAAACCGGTCAGAACCACACGTGAGGTGTCGGGTGAGACTTGATGGATAGCTTCCATCACATCTATGCCGGATAGTTCAGGCATTTTGATGTCACAGATGACCACGCCAGGTTTGTGGCGTTTTGCCAGCGTCACGCCTTCCCTGGATTCAAGCGATGTCAGCACAGTCAAACTGAGTTTTCTAAGCTCTTTTCGAAGGGACGTCAGCACATCGGGATCATCGTCGATGAGAAGTACGACATCCGGGCTGATGTCGTCATTTTTATAGGGAATATCTGGCTCTACGTCGCCGGCCAGTGTTATTTCCGGGAGCGTCTGGAACGCGAGCTCATTTGAATTGTCGGTCACGTCAGCGGAGGTCATGACGAATACCTTTCTATTTAAATTACAAGACTTGGGAACAGGGCAGTTGTACTTTGCAACTTATCAAGAATGTAATTGAAAAAATTTAAATCGATCCTTTGAATTGGATGTGAAAAATGGTTAATTCCTTTCGGGGATCTTGTGCCGAAAACAAAAAACCCGCTGAAAAGCGGGTTTTTCGTGTGAAACCAGTTGATCAGCTTATCTGTACAACACGCCTGGCAACCACATGCCGATTTGCGGGAATACATACAGCACGAACATGGCGAAGATCTGGATGAACATGAATGGAATCATGCCCAAGAAGATCTGGTTCAATGTAACCCCGGGTGGAGACACGCCTTTGAGGTAGAACGCTGCCATGGCCACGGGTGGCGACAGGAATGCGGTTTGCAGGTTCAGGGCCACCAACAGGCCGAAGAACAGCGGGTCTACATCAAAGTAGGGTAGCAGTGGAATAAAGATTGGCATGAAAATCACGATGATCTCTGTCCATTCCAGTGGCCAGCCCAACAGGAAAATAATGACCTGCGACAACAACAGGAATTCAATGGGGGTCAGCCCCAAAGACAGCACCCAGGTTTCCACCAGTTCCTGGCCACCCAGCAGCGCGAAGGCTGCCGAGAAAATGGAGGAACCCACGAACAACCAACACACCATGGCGGTTGTTTTGGAGGTCAGGAACGCAGATTCACGTAGCACAGGGAAGCTGAGCTGGCGATAACCTGCTGCCAGCAATAAACCACCAAATGCCCCAACTGCAGCGGCTTCTGAGGGGGTTGCGAAGCCAAATACGATGCTGCCCAACACGGCCAGAATCAGAATTGCCAAGGGGAAGAATGAGGTCAACAGCATCTTGAACACTTCAAGACGCTCGAAGCTGAGGCGAGAGTAGTAATAAACCAGTACAGCAGCAACGACCAGCAGCGAAATCCAGAAATTCAGTGGTGCCGAACGCGATTCTTCTTCAACAGCGGCTTCTGCGGTAGCTGGCTCTTCCAGGGCTGGTGCTGCAGATTTGGCAGTTTCTGCACCGGCTGGTTCAGCCAAACCAGTTGTACCCTCTACTTCGGGTTCTGCCAGGTCGAATGAATACGAATTGGATGTGCCACTGTCGTAGTTTGCGCCAAAGCTGACCAGGCTGGAGGTGTCGAATTCCGCTTGTTTGGGGGCTGTCAGTGAGGAGTAAACCAGTCCCAGAACGAATGCTGCAAAAATTGCAGGCAACATGGCAATGAACAACTGGTTGGCAACCTGGCCGCCTGTCAGGTTGCCTTCACGGCGACCTTTCAAGCCATTGACCAAAGCCGACACTGCGCGGCTGCTGCCGTAGGTGTTTCTGAGTGAGGCCAACACTGGGGTAAGCGCTACTTTGCGGTCTTCTTCAGACAGGGGTGGAGCGCACTTGGGGTTGATCTTCGCGCGAATCATGATGTAGGCGATGTACATACCCGCCAACATCAAGCCGGGAAAGAATGCACCTGCATACAATTGCACCACGGAAACACCGGCCGTTGCACCGTACACAATCAATAGTACTGAAGGGGGAATCAAAATACCCAGACAGCCGCCAGCGGTAATTGCACCGGCTGCCATTTTGGTGTCGTAACCTGCTTTCATCATGCTCGGCATGGCCAGCAGGCCCATCAAGGTAACGACCGCGCCCACGATGCCAGTGGCCGTTGCAAAAATTGCGCAGGTTACCAAAGTGGCTACACCCAGTGCGCCGGGCAAGCGCGCCATGGCAAGGTGCAGCGATTTGAACAGTTTTTCGATCAGGTTGGCTCGTTCAACCAAATAACCCATGAATACGAACAACGGCACTGAAATAAGCACATCGTTGGTCATCACCTTGTAGGTGGATTGCACCATCAGGTCCAGCGTGTGTTGAATATTTCCATCGTAGGCAAAGTAGGTAAAAATTACGCCCATGCCCATGAGAGTAAATGCGGTCGGGAAGCCCAGCATGATGGCAACCACCACCAGTGACAACATGAGCAAGCCCAAGTGGCCATTGGTCATTTCAGAGGGCGCTGGCATTGCAATGGCGACCCCGATCAGGATCATGGCCATGATGGCAATGCCAAAATATAGTTCTTTTTTCATGATGAATCCTGTTAATTCTTGCCAAGTGAAGCTTTCAGCTTCTCTACATCCACTTCTTCTACGTCGTCTTCCCGCTTGGGCCACGCACCGTCTTTGATGCACATGATGCAGCGGATCACTTCAACAGCGCCTTGAAGCAGCAGGAAGAAGCCGGCCAGCGGAATAAATGCTTTGAAGGGATAAACGGGAGGACCATCCGCAGTGATGGACGACATTTCCTTGATAATCCAGGCTTCTTCAGCGAATGTGTAACCCGCGTAGGTCAATGCGATGATGCCGGGGAAGAAAAAAACGAAATACAAGATCAAGTCGAGTATGGCCTGCGTTCTGGGCTCAAGGAAGCCATACAGAATGTCGCCGCGGACATGGCCGTTGGTGGCCAGCGTGTAGGCACCTGCCATCATGAACAGGATGCCGTAAAGAATATAGGATGCGTCAAATACCCACGGATTGGGGCTGTTCAGGGCGTAGCGTGTGAACACTTCGAACACAATAACACCGGTCAACAGCACGATGGTCCAGGCGAACAGGTGTCCAACCTTGGTTGAAATTTTGTCGACCAAATGGAGAAAAGCTAACATGGAGTGAACCTCTGGTTCTATTAAGAAAAAGCCAACACCCGTTGTGCGGATGTTGGCTTCTGATCGTGGGATTAATTACTTCTTCTGTGCGTAGAACGCCTGAGCCATCTTGAAGTCAACAGTGGTGTCGGCTTGCCATTTGGCTGCACGTGCTGCAAATGCACGCTGCGATTCAAACACTTTCTTGAACATTGGGTTAGAAGCGGCTTTTTCTTTGGTCACTTCGTCCCATGCTTTCAACTGGGCCTTCAAAATGCTGTCTGGCGTCTTGAAGAACTTAACACCCTGTTTGGCTTGCATTTCCTGGTAGTCTTTGGAATAGCGGTCTACTGCTTTCCAGCTCATTTGGGCCGAAGATGCTTCTGCACCAGCCTGGATGATGGACTTCAATTCAGCTGGCAGTTTGTTGTACTTGGTCTTGTTGAACAGAATTTCAAACTGCTCGGAAGACTGGTGGAAGCTTTGCAGCATGCACACTTTGGACACATCGGGGAAGCCCAACAGACGATCGGAAGATGCGTTGTTGAATTCCGCTGCGTCCAGCAGGCCACGGTCCATCGCTGGAACGATTTCGCCACCTGGCAGTGCGTTCACGGCAACGCCCATTTTTGTGAACATGTCTACAGACAAGCCCACGGTACGGAACTTCAGGCCTTTCAAGTCTTCAGGTTTGGTCACAGGCTTTTTGAACCAGCCCAGGGGCTGTGTTGGCATTGGGCCGTACATCAAAGACACCACATCCATGTTCAGGCTGCTGTAAATTTCGTCCAGCAATTCCTTGCCACCGCCGAAGTAGTGCCAGGCCAGCAACATGTTTGCGTCCATACCGAACGATGGGCCTGAACCCCACAGTGCAACAGCTGCGTTCTTGCCGTACCAGTAAGCGATCACGCCGTGACCACCGTCCAAAGTACCCTTGCTTACCGCATCCAGCAAGTCAAAAGGCTTTACCACTGAACCAGCGGGCAGTACTTCAATTTTCAGGCGGCCACCGGCCATGCCGTTCACTTTTTCTGCAAAGTCAACTGCGTATTCGTGAAAAATGTCTTTCTGGGGCCATGTGCTCTGAAAACGCATGTTCACTGTTTGAGCAGTAGAAATCATGGGGAACGCCATGGCGCCTGCGCCCACTGCGGCCACGGATGAGCCTTTGATAAAATCACGGCGCTTCTGGTTGTTCACTGAATCAGTCATTTTGCCTCCTTAAATTGATGTAGCTTTCGACTGTTGTTGTGGTTTTACTTTTCGAACCTGCATTGTGATTGCCGCCCAACGGTAACTGAATAGGAGCAAACCCTTATCGAGGGGCTTTGATGCACTATTTGGGGTCGGGATTTACCCTGTGTTGAATAAAAAAACCGCTGCGCATTGTTAATGCCGCAGCGGTTTTTTTGTGCCGAGTGGTTTTAAGCAGATGCGGTTTGCTTATCCCCCGCTTTTTTTTGCTCACGCAGTTTGCCGATGCTTTCCACCTTGCGTTGCTTCTCGTGCAGAAAGCTGAGCACCTCATGGCGGTAGCGGTTGTAGGTGGGGTCGTCGGCCAGTGCCAAACGGTCACGGGGGCGGGGCAGGTCGATGTCCAGAATTTGACCGATGGTGGCAGAAGGGCCATTGGTCATCATCACGATGCGATCGGACAACAACACTGCTTCGTCTACATCGTGCGTAATCATGACCACGGTGTTTTTCAATTCGTTCTGAATACGCATGACTTCATCTTGCAGATGGGCGCGGGTGAGTGCGTCGAGCGCACCAAAAGGCTCGTCCAGCAAAAGCACCTTGGGTTCCATGGCCAGTGCACGGGCAATACCCACACGCTGCTTCATGCCACCTGAAATTTCAGAGGGCAGGCGATCCAGGGCATGGCTCATGTTCACCATGTCCAGGTTGTGCAAAATCCATTCACGTTGTTCCTTTTTGCTTTTCTTGCCCTTGAATATTTTTTCAACGGCCAGTTCAACGTTTTGGTAGACGGTAAGCCAGGGCAACAATGAATGGTTTTGAAACACCAGTGCCCGGTCGGGACCCGGCGCATTCACTTCCCTGTTGTCGACAATCACCACGCCTTCACTGGCGGTCAGCAAACCGGCGATGATGTTGAGCACGGTCGATTTTCCGCAGCCCGAGTGGCCGATCAGTGAAATGTATTCACCGCGGTTTACTTCCAGGTTGATGTCTTTCAACACAGGGTTCACGATGCCATTGCGCTCAAAACGCATCTGGACTTGAGAAATGCTTAGGAAACGATCGCTCATTTTTAACTCCTTGTGTTCTGTCTTAAGCAGCGGAAGTGCCGCGAGTAATCTTGTTGCCAACCCAGGCCACGCAGCGGTCGAGGATGAAACCAACAATGCCCACGTACACCAGTGCCAGAACAATGTCGCTGATCAGTGAACTGTTCCAGGCGTCCCAGATAAAGAAGCCAATGCCCACGCCACCAATCAGCATTTCTGCGGCAACAATGGCCAGCCAGCTAAGGCCCACACCAATTCGAAGACCCGAGAAAATATAGGGCGCTGCGGCAGGCGACATGATTTTCCAGAAGTACTCGATGCCGTTGTGCTGGATAACCCGTGACACGTTTCGGTAGTCCTCGGGAATGTTGCGAATGCCCACCGAGGTGTTGATGATGATGGGCCAAATTGCCGTGATGAAAATCACGAAAATCGCCGACGGGTTTCCGTCCTGAAAACCAGCCAGTGACAATGGCAACCAGGCCAGTGGTGGCACGGTGCGCAACACTTGAAACAGTGGGTCAAGACCACGCAAAGCCCAGGTGGACTGGCCCACCAACACGCCCAGCGCAACACCCACCACAACAGCCAGGCTGTACCCCATGGCCACGCGTTCAAGGCTGGCTAGAATTTGCCAGGCCATGCCCACGTCGCTGCCACCGTTGTTGTAAAACGGGTTGGTGATCAATTCCCAGGTATCGCTGATCACTTTGCTGGGGCCGGGAAGGCGCGCACCTTCGCCACTGCACATGATTTCCCAGATCAACAACAAAATGCTCATGATCACAATGGGAGGAACAATCTTCCCCATGCTCTCCTTCAATTGCTTGAAGGCGGCAGTCTCAACAAAAGGTTTGCTTTTCACTTTTGGGGTGGTTTGTAGTCGCTCAAGTGTGTCGCTGTTCATCATGATTTCATCGCCTTAATGGTCAAGCTGTCGAGGTACGCCTTGGGGTTTTTTGGATCAAACACTTTGCCGTCGAAGAATTTCTCGACGCCGCGCGATGTGCTGGCCGGAATGTCTTTGGCGGCAATCCCCAGTTCCTTCGCGGCGGTTCTCCAGATGTCTTCGCGGTTCACTTTCTTGATTAGTGCGTTGGTGTCCAGCTTGCTGGGCAGGTAGCCCCAACGTTGGTTCTCGGTGATAAACCACAAGTCGTGACTTTGGAATGGATAAGAGGCCTGGTTGCTCCAGTACTTCATGAGGTGTTTGCTCTTTTCTTCCACGCGGCCAGTGCCATAGTCCATGTCGCCTTTCATGCGGTCAATGATGTCGCCCACTGGGGCATTGATCCAGCGGCGCTGTGAGCAGATTTTTGCTACTTCATCTTTGTTGGCCGGGTCGTCGCAGAACATTTGCGCTTCCATTACAGCTTTCAGAATTGCCTTGCTGGCATTGGGGTTGGCCTGCACATAGTCAGCACGCATGCCCAGTGCTTTCTCGGGGTGGTTGTTCCACAGCTCACCAGTGGTTACCGCGGTGTAGCCTATTTTCTGGTGAATTAACTGCAGGTTCCAGGGTTCACCCACGCAGAAGGTGTCCATGCTGCCCACTTTCATGTTGGCGACCATTTGGGGTGGAGGAACCACAATGGTTGACACGCTGCTGTTGGGGTCGATGCCGGCAGAGGCCATCCAGTAACGAAGCCACAGGTCGTGCGTGCCGCCCGGGAATGTCATGGCTGCATTCACTGCCTTGCCGCCGCCTTTTTTTGCCGCCAGCGCAGCTTTGAATTCAGTGGCGTTGGTGCCCACTTTCAGGTCTTTGTATTCGTTGCTGACCGAGATGCCTTGGCCATCCAGGTTCAGGCGGCACAAAATTACCATGGGTACTGGAATGTTGTTGGTGGTAATGGCACCCGTGGTGAGCAGGTAGGGCATGGGGGTTAGGATGTGCGCACCGTCAATGCCGTTGCCTGCTGAACCCAGTACAAGGTTGTCTCGTGTGGTGCCCCAGGAAGATTGTTTCAACACTTCCACATCGGTCATGCCGTGTTTTTTGAAGAAACCTTTTTCATCTGCCACAAACAACGGTGCAGCATCAGAAAGTGCAATGAATCCCAACTTGGCTTTGGTTGTTTCCAGTTTGGTGGACTGCGCCATCACAATCGATGGTGCGCCGAAACCTGCCAGCAGGGTGGAGCCCCAAACCGCAGCAGATTGTTTGATGAATGTGCGGCGTGTTTCCGACAACTCAGGTTTTTTGTCAGTTGGTTTGTTGCTCATGTTCGTGCGTCCTTGAAAGATCAACCCAAGAAAAAACGGCGCACATCGCCATACCTGCCCTGCAAGTAGGGATGGACGCCGTTGTCCAGTACTTCTTTACTAAAAAGCGTGTGACCCGATCCGTCGTTGGCAAAGGTCTCACGTCACATTTAGCAGAATGTGTGCCATGCAAAAAAGAAGTGCATGGGGATGAAATTGTCTTAAATCGGTGCCAGAAATGACGTTAATTTTGGTGCGAGGGGCGTGTTTGGTGCGGCGCACCAAATAAATCGGTGCGCCGGTTTTGATTGAAGTGGTGCATGCACCGGTTTGATGTGTTTACTTCTGATGCGCGCGAATCCTAAGCTATAATCCGCCTTCACGGAGAAGTGCGAGAGCGGCTGAATCGGCCTGACTCGAAATCAGGTAAGGGGGCAACCTCTTCGAGGGTTCGAATCCCTCCTTCTCCGCCAGTTTTTACAAAAATCAGACCAGCCCACTTGCCGGATCAACCGGCAAGCCCGCGGATTCGCCACCCAGGGAATCTGCGGTGGAAGAAATACCAGTGCTTAGTGTGCCCAGCAGATCCCCCTCCGCGATGTCGGTCGATGGTACTTCGGTGTTGACCTGGCTCAGCATGCTGTCCAGTGCCGTGTCTATCTCGGCGGCAGCGTCTTTCAGTTCTTCCATCAATTGGTCGTAGGGCTCGACCTGTTGGCTGATTGGTTGGGTAATGTCGTCGGCCAGGTCGACGATGCTGCTGACCAAGCCACCTTCAGTAGGGTCTACGTTGGGCATTGCTGCAATCAGGGTGTCCAGGCCAAGATCAGTGTTTACGGCGTCTGCCAATGGTGTGGTGGCCGGGCTCAAGGGTTCGCCCAGCGGTGTTTCGTTCACACCATCCACCAATTGTTGAATCAGATCAGCCTGTGGAGTACCTTCGCCTGTTGTGGCAACCAGGGCGTCGTGCACGTTTTCCAGACCCGCCAAAGTAATTTGTTCGCCCCCCACTGCAATGTTGTCGGGTGTGGACTCAGGGTTATTCTGGCTTGCGTTGCCAGCCGTTTGAATGGGCTCAATCACGCTTTGTTCCAGATTGTCCTGGGTCAGGTTCTCATTGCTGAATTCTTCCAGGCTTTGGGGGCTGTCTTCTGATGAAAATTCACCTGTGCCCAAACCTGAGCCATCACCAATGCCGTTAATACCTGTGGCACTGCTGCCTGTTTCAGTATCGCCTGAACTGGAGTCGCCTGAACCACTGGCCAAAAATGCGCCCGCTGCCAAAGCACCTGCACCCGCAATGGAGCCGCTGCCTGCGCCCAGCAAACCAGCGCCAAAAAGACCCGAAACCGCACCACCTTCTGCGGCAGCGGAGTTCTCGGCCAGTTCGGTGGTGAATTCAAAGCATTCGCCATCCTCGATCACCACAATTTGTTGACCGTTTGCACCTGTTTGTTCGCCCAAGGTCAGTTTGCCATTGGCTGTCATCACGCCTGCTGCCGGAATTTGGCCTTCTGTTCCCGGAAATTCAAGCGAAAGTCGACCTGTGTCGCCTGTGGCTACTTCATCGCCTGGCAACAGAAAGTCGCCGGCTTTAACATTTACAACTTCGCCATTGCGGCTCACGCTGACATCGCCTTCAATGTTTTTGATGAATGCCTTGGGTGCGTCCATGGGTTTGCTCCTTGTTTTTTTATTTGATTGGGGGATTTCTGGCAATTTGGCCGAAATATGCTGCAAGTTTGCCGGTTTTCCGGTTTTTTAATCCTCCAATTAGGGGGATGTATGTACCTCCAATTGATTAATTTGTAATTGACAATGAATGTTGTCAAATATACATTCAATGCCATGAAATCAATCCCGTCAAACCGGCAGGCGAAGGAGCCGCAACATGAAAAACTCCAATAACAAAGTGCTGGTAATCACCGGCGCGGGGGCAGTGGTGAATGTGTCGAGCATTTTTGGTTTGGTGGGTACGCCCGGCAATTCCGATTCTTTACAGAATCGTTGATGGTTGAGCTTTCCAACAGCAAAGTGCAGGTGCATCTGGTTCACCCCGGTGGCATTAACACCTACATTGCCAACAAGCCAGAACATGAAAATTTGCCAGGAAGTTTTTGACCACACCGTCCGATGAAATTTGCGAATACGTGCTCAAGTGCATCAAGAAAAACGAACCGCGCATTGTGTACGGCAACAATGCTGCACGGCTTTGGTGGGGATCACGGCTGGTGCCGTTCAAGGGCATTCAAACCACCAAATAACCACCATCGACATTGATGCAGGCCCCGGTGGTGTAGCTGGACGCCTCAGAAGCCAGGTACAGCACCGTGCCCGCCATTTCGCTGGGCTGGGCGACACGGTTCATGGGGACATGCTGAAGCAGGGCGCTGCGAATGGCGTCGTTGTGAACCAACGCCGATGCAAATTTGGTGTCCGTGGCGCCAGGCAGCAGGGCGTTCACGCGCACTTTCATCGGCGCACATTCTTTGGCGAAGGCTTTGGTCATTGAAATAACCGCTGCTTTGGTGATGGAATAAATGCCTTGGTACAGGCCGGGGATAACACCATTGACCGACGCCACATTGACAATGCTGCCGCCGTCATTTTTGGCCATCAGTTTGCAACCGTGGCTGCTCATGTAAAAGTAGCCACGAATGTTCACATCGCAGGTTTTTTGAAACGCAGCCAGGTCGGTGTCGTAAATTGGACCAAAGTGCGGATTGGTCGCGCCGTTGTTGACCAGAATATCCAGCTTTCCGAACCTGGCCTCGATTTGTTGGTACAGCGCCTCAATTTGATCCATTTCCCCCAAGTGGCAGGCCATGGGGACGGCGTTCAATCCATCTGCTTGAAATTGCGCGGCAATTTGTTCGCAGGCGTCTTGTTTTCTGCTGGAAATGATCACCGTGGCACCCTTGGATGCAAGCAATTCTGCACAGGCCAAACCAATTCCACGTGTTCCACCCGTGACCAATGCCACCTTATCTTGTAAATTGAACAGGTCTGTTGTTGTTTTCATTTTGTCTCCACACAGGCATTTTTAATGGTTTTCATTTGAAAAGGTAACATCGCATGGGCTCGGAATTTGAGCAAGACCACCGACATGTTTTTGTGTACGGATCGTTGATGTATTTGCCCGTGTGGGCGCAGGTCGTCAAGGGTGTATACCCATGCCAGAATGCGATTGCCAAAGGTTTCCAGCGCCATGCCGTGCCCGGTGAAACCTACCCGGCGATGGTGGAAAACGCTGGTACGCAGGTGCAGGGTTTGCTGTGGCTTGATGTGTTGCATGAAGACTTGAAGCGGCTGGATGAATTTGAAGGGCCGGAATACGCACGCAAGGAAATTTCAGTGACCCTGAATACCAGCGGTGAAACCATGAAAGTTGACACCTACATCTGGTTGAACCCTGCGGCGTTGACCCATGAATTGTGGAGTGTGAGCCAATTTGAAGCCGAAGGCCTGCAGGCTTTTCTGGATCGCCATGTGGGCAACTGGAACAGCACCGGCCAAAGAAAATAAAAAGAAGGAGACACACCCATGGGTTTTATCCTGGCCCTTGACCAAGGCACCACGAGTTCGCGCGCCATTGTGTTCAATGAACGTGCCCAAGTGGTGGCCAGTTGCCAGCAAGAGTTCGAGCAGATTTTTCCCAAAGCCGGTTGGGTGGAACACCGCCCGGCAGACATCTGGAACACGCAACTGGCCTGTGCAAGGCAGGCCATTGAAAAGGCCGGTATTCAGCCTTCCGACATTGCCGGCATTGGGATCACCAACCAGCGTGAAACCACCGTGGTGTGGAACCGCAACACGGGTGCGCCTGTGTACAACGCAATTGTGTGGCAAGACAGGCGAACTGCCTTGTATTGCGACAAGCTGCGTGAGCGAGGCAAAGCGGCCTTGATTCGCCGCATCACCGGGCTGGAACTGGATTCCTATTTTTCCGCAACCAAGGTGAACTGGATTCTTGATCATGTGGACGGTGCACGTGCACAAGCTGAGGCGGGTGAATTGGCTTTTGGCACCATCGACAGCTGGTTGATCTGGAATTTGACCGGCGGGCAGGTGCATGCCACAGACACCAGCAATGCATCGCGCAGCATGCTGTTGAATATTAAAACCCGGCAGTGGGATCAAGAATTGCTGGCCTTGTTCGATATACCTGAAAGCATGTTGCCTCAGGTGTTTGAATCAAGCGGCGTGTTTGCGCAGTGTGAAGCCTCGGTGCTGGGTTCGCCCATTCCAATTGCGGGTGTGGCGGGGGACCAGCAGGCGGCCACTTTCGGGCAAACCGCCTTTCAACCCGGTGAAGCGAAAAACACCTATGGCACGGGTTGCTTCATGCTGCTGAACACGGGGGGAGAACTGGTTGAAAGCCGCAACCGGTTGTTGACCACAGTGGGTTGGACCGTGAACGGAAAAACCAGTTACATGCTGGAGGGCAGTGTGTTCATGGCAGGGGCTGTGGTGCAATGGCTGCGCGATGGCCTTGGCATCATCGAGAAATCTGCCGATGTTCAAGCCCTTGCTGCCAGTGTGCCCAACACCGATGGTGTGTGTTTGGTGCCTGCATTTGCCGGCTTGGGCGCACCGCATTGGGACCCATATGCGCGCGGCACGCTGGTGGGCATGACCCGCGGCACCAACCGCGCACACATTGCGCGTGCCGCACTGGAAAGCATTGCGTTGCAAACCGTGGATTTGGTGCAGGCCATGCAGCGCGATGGTGCCAAACCCCTGCGGGAATTGCGCGTGGATGGTGGTGCATCCAACAATGATTTGTTGATGCAGATACAGGCTGATTTGTTGGGCGTACCTGTGGTTCGCCCAACTGTGACTGAAACCACTGCCTTGGGTGCAGCTTATTTGGCGGGCCTGGCGGTGGGTGTGTTCGAAAGCGAGGAAAGTTTGCTGGCCAATTGGCAGGTGGACGCCCGGTTCGAACCCAAAATGAGTATTGATGAACGTGGAGCCTTGCTTGATCGCTGGCACCGCGCGGTAGAACGTTCCAAAGGATGGGCAGATGCTTAGTCGTAAAAAGCACCTTGAAGTTTTGACAACCAAGGCGCAAGAAGAATATGTGTGGGACGTGATTGTAATTGGTGGTGGTGCAACAGGTTTGGGCAGTGCAGTGGATGCAGCAAGCCGGGGATTGAAAGTGCTGTTGTTGGAGGGGCATGATTTCGCCAAAGGCACCAGTTCACGCGCTACCAAGCTGGCACACGGCGGGGTGCGCTATTTGGCCCAAGGCAATTTCAGTTTGGTGCGCGAAGCACTGGAGGAGCGTGGTCGCATGCTTCGCAACGCGCCCAATCTTGTCAAACCCCTTGCGTTTGTTATCCCTGTGCGCAGTGTTTTCCAGAAGCTGTTTTATTGGATCGGCCTGAAAATGTACGACCTTTTGGCGGGCAAGTTGGGTGTTGGGCCCACCACGATGCTGAAGAAAAACGAAGTGCTGCGGGCCGTGCCCACCATTTCGCAAAGCAAGTTGAAAGGGGGGGTGCGTTATTTTGATGCGCAATTTGACGATGCGCGTTTGGCCATTGCCCTGATGAAAACATTGTTCAAGCTGGGCGGCGTGGCGGTTAACTACGTGCCGGTTACCGGGTTTTTGAAAGTGGATGAAAAAATTACAGGCGTGCAAGCGCGCGATGAGTTTTCAGGGCAACAGTTCAGTTTCAAGGCCAAGTCCGTAATCAACGCCACCGGTGTGTGGGTTGATGAATTGCGCAAAATGGATTCAGGAGAATCCAAGCCTATTCTCAGCCCCAGCCAGGGTGTGCACGTGGTGGTGGACGAACATTTTTATCCCGGCAAAGAAGCCTTGCTGGTGCCCCAAACCAGTGACGGCCGTGTGCTGTTTGTGGTGCCCTGGTTGGGAAAAACGCTGATTGGCACAACTGACACCCCCCGACAGGATGTGCCTTGGGAACCGGAAGCATTGCCCGAAGAAATTGACTTCATTTTGAACACCGCAGGGCAGTACCTGGCCAACGCGCCCACGCGTGCCGACGTGCGCAGTGTATTTGTTGGTTTGCGCCCGCTGGTCAGCGCAGGGGAGGAAAAGCAAAACACCAAAAGCATTTCACGCGAGCACACGGTAATTACCGCGCCAAGTGGGCTGATTACCGTCACGGGTGGCAAATGGACCACGTACCGCAGCATGGCCGAGGAGGTGATTGATCTGGTGTGTGAGCAGCAAGGCTGGCGCAACAAGCCCACCCGTACCCGCCACATGCGGCTGGAAGATGACCTGCCGCTTCGAAAGCCCGGCAGTGCCCTGCACCCGTGCCTTGAACTGAACGCCGCTGAAATAGCACAGGCTGTGCTGGAAGAAATGGCGGTGACCATTGAAGATGTGTTGGCCCGACGAAGCAGGGCACTGTTTCTGGACAGCGCTGCGGCCCTGGCCTGCATGAATGAGGTTCGGTTTGTGTTGCAAAACGAGCTGCGTTACAGTGATGATGAGTTGGATCGACAGGAAGCGGAATTTCGCAAACTGGTGGCGCAATACAGCTTGAATGGGGTTGCTTGAATTTTTTTGTAAAAAGTGCGGTGCTTCGCTTGCACTGAAATAATGTTTGGGGCATAATCTCGCTTCTTTACAGCGGCTGTAGCTCAGTTGGATAGAGTACTTGGCTACGAACCAAGGGGTCGTGGGTTCAATTCCTGCCAGCCGCACCAAATTAAAAAAACCCTCGCTCAAAAGGCGAGGGTTTTTTGTTTTATTCAACGCTGCCATGCCTCCAATCCCCATTCTCATCGTTGCCTGTTTTTTTATCGGTGCCGGTATTCTGCATTTTGTGTTGCTTGCATTTTTTTCTGCAATCGTGCCTCCGTATCTCAGCGATCCTGAAGCCTTGGTCAAAATCAGCGGTGTATTTGAGCTGTTGGGTGGTTTCGGCGTGCTGCTGCCAGCCACCCGCAAGTGGGCGGGTTGGGGGTTGATTGCGCTGTGCGTGGCGGTTCTTCCTGCCAATGTTCACATGGCCATGAATCCAGATCAATTCGAGAACATTCCAGTTATGTTGCTGTATTTGCGCTTGCCCCTGCAGGTCTTGATCATCTGGTTTATCTGGAAGGCGACCCAAAGCCCTGCGCGGATAAAATAGAACCATCGTTATGTTTCTCTGGGTTACACTTTGAAAAAAGAAATTCAACCCGAGAGGAGACAAAAACGATGTTGAAGCCAGCTCTGATGATGAAGCAGGAAATGCTGCTTTCCTCAATTTTGGTGCATGCCGAACGGTTTTATGGTGTGCAGGAAGTGGTAAGCCGGCGGGTGGAGGGCGACCTTCACCGGATCACTTTCAAGGCCTTGGCTGCACGCGCACGGCAGCTGGCCAATGCACTGCATGATCTGGGTGTTGAGCAGGGCGAAAATGTGGCCACCATTGCCTGGAATAGCCACAGGCACCTTGAAATTTACTACGCTGTGGCGGGCATGGGGGCTGTGACCCACACGCTGAACCCGCGTTACACCCCACAGCAGTTGATCTACATCATCAATCATGCGCAAGACACCACCATATTTTTCGACATCACTTTTGCTCCCTTGATCAAGGCCATTGCGCCGCATTGCCCCACTGTGAAGCGTTGGGTGTTGATGATGGATGAAGACAAAATGCCGGCAGATTCACCGGTGCCAGGCTTGCTGAACTATGAAACCCTGCTGAAAGCCCAAACCGATGACTATGTGTGGCCCGAATTCGATGAAAATTCTGCCTGTACCCTGTGCTACACCTCGGGCACCACGGGCAATCCGAAAGGCATTTTGTATTCGCACAGGTCCACGATGCTGCACGCCATGATGTCCAATTGTGCCGATGCAATTGCCTTGACCCGAAAAGACACCATTCTTCCGGTGGTGCCCATGTTCCACGTCAATGCCTGGGGCTTGCCCTATGCGGCCTTGATGACCGGTTGCAAACTGGTCATGCCCGGCCCGCAGCTGGACGGGCCTTCCATTCATGATTTGCTTGAACGCGAGAAAGTGACTGTGGCTGCTGGCGTGCCAACCATTTGGCTTGGTTTGATTAACCACATGAAACAACATGGCTTGAAGTTCAGCACATTGAAACGTTCACTGGTGGGTGGTTCTGCGGTGCCTGTCAGTTTGATCCGGGAATTTGATGAAATGGGCGTGGAGTTGATGCAGGGCTGGGGCAGCACGGAAATGTCACCCTTGGGCACGGTGTCGAAGCTGAGTGGCGACGAACGCGAATTGCCCAAGCAGGAACAGTATGAAATTGTTGCAAAGCAGGGCCGCACGATTTTCGGCGTGGACATGAAACTTGTTTCCGAGGAGGGCAACGAATTGCCCTGGGACTTCAAGCACAGTGGCGAATTGCATGTGCGCGGCCATTGGGTATTGAATGAGTATTATGGGGGCGATGGGGCCAAGGCTTTTAACCACGATGACACTGGCAAGCGCTGGTTTGCCACGGGGGATGTGGCCCGCATGGCGCCAGATGGTTTAATGCAAATTACCGACCGCACGAAAGACGTGATCAAGTCGGGCGGTGAATGGATCAGTTCCATTGACCTTGAAAACATTGCGATGTCTCACCCCGCTGTGTTGCAGTCAGCAGTGATTGCAATTGCCCACGAAAAATGGAATGAAAGGCCCTTGTTGATTGTGGTGAAACGGCCAGGTGCCGAGGTTAGCAAAGAAGAATTGCTGAAGTTCTATGAAGGCCGAATCACCAAAATGCACATTCCCGACGATGTGGAATTCATCGAGGCCATGCCGATAGGGGCCACCGGGAAGGTACAGAAGTCTGTGCTGCGCGAGCAGTTCAAGGGCGTCAAATTCAGCGCGGCCTGATTTAGCGCGTTGCCTTGGGGCCCCACAATTCCTTAAGTCGCTGGTCGCGCCCGCAACCATTGCGATAGTAACCATAGCGCACCGGGTTTTTGGTGTAGTAGTCCTGGTGATATTCTTCCGCCGGGTAGAATTTCACCACCGGTGCCACCTCGGTGTGTATGGTCTTGAACTTTCCACTGGCCTGCAATTTTTCTTTGCTGGCGGTTGCCACTTTTTTCTGTTCGTCGTTCAGGTAATACAAGCCGCTGCGGTATTGTTTGCCGGCATCACAAAACTGCCGGTCTTTCGCGGTGGGATCGATTGTTTTCCAGAAGAATTCAACCAACTGGCTGTAGCTAACTTTGGTGTCGTCGTAAGTCACTTCAACCGCTTCGGTGTGGTCTGTTCGGCCTGCGCTCACCACTTGGTAATCGGGGTCTTTGTACTGCCCACCGGCATAGCCAGAAATGGTCTTCATCACGCCGGGTACTTTGTCAAAGTCGGCTTCCACGCACCAGAAACACCCGCCACCGAATACGGCGGTTTTTGTTTCAGCCTGCACAGTGGCGCTGGCCAGCAAGCCCAAGGCCACAGCAATTGTTGCTTTCAGTTTCATGTTCATGCCTTGCGAATGGTGGGTAACTTCTGGCCTTCGGGCACAAAGGCCAGTGCCAAACCGTTGTTGCAATAGCGTTTGCCGGTGGGCGCCGGGCCGTCATCAAACACATGGCCCTGATGGCCGCCGCAGTTGCTGCAATGGTATTCCGTGCGGGGCAAAATCAGTTTGTAATCGGTTTTGGTGTTCAGTGCGCCTTTGCTGGCATCAAAAAAGCTGGGCCAACCTGTGCCACTGTCGTATTTGTATTGCGAAGGAAACAGGGGCTGATTGCACGCAGCGCACACAAAGGTGCCTTTGCGTTTTTCGTCATTCAAGGGGCTGGAGAAGGGGCGTTCGGTGGCTTCTTTGAACAGCACGTTGTATTGGTCTTTCTGAATGATTTTCAACCACTCGGCTTCAGACTTGTTCAGTTTGTTCATGCTGGCAATTGAACTCATGGGTTTGGCAATCAAAAGGCTGGCGCCAAGGGCGGCAAGACCGGTTAAAACAGTGCGACGTTGCATGGTGAGTTTTTCCTCTTGTTCAATCTGTGTTTCTTGGTTTCGACCTTGATCTTTCTGTTTCGTTCCAGCTTTTTGTCATACAAGTGTTCGCCTTTTGCGTTTAATTCAGGAGGGTATTCGCCACAGTGCGTGTGAAGGTTACATGGCGGACCCTGCTTTCGACAATTAAAAGGAGATTGGAATGAAAATGAAAGCCTTGCTTATGTCAGCTTTGCTGGCCAGTTCGATTGCCGTGTATGCGCAAGAAAAACCGGTGGTGCAGTTCATCGCCACGGGCGGTACCATAGCCATGAAAATTGACCCGGTAAAAAATGCACCGGTGCCTGCCATTTCCGGGGAAGATTTGTTGGCCACAGTGCCCGATGTGGGCAAGTACGCCTCCATTCAGGTTAAAAGTTTGTCAAATGTGCCTTCCGATTACATGGACCCCACGCGATGGACCCAGTTGACCAAAGAGGTACAAGCTGCTTTGAATCGCCCTGAAGTGGCCGGTGTCATTGTTTCCCACGGCACGGACACGCTGGAAGAAACAGCTTATTGGCTGGACTTGACTGTGCGTTCCGACAAGCCTGTGGTGTTGATTGGCGCACAACGCAATGCCTCCTCTTCGGATTTCGATGGCCCCCGCAACCTGTTGAACGCGGTGCGAATTGCAGTGGATGAAAAGTCCAGAAACAAAGGTGTGATGCTGGCCATGAACAACCAGATCAACGCTGCCCGCTATGTGACCAAAACCCACACCCAGAATGTTGAAACTTTCCAGGGTGGGGCATTTGGGCTGATCGGCGAGGTGTATCCGGACCGCGTGATGTATGCCACCACACCGTTGCGTCGCCAAACTTTTCAGCTTCTGGATGGCCCCATGCCCGAAGTGGAAATTATTGCCATGTACGGCGGAGCCAACGGTGCGGCGCTTCGCAATGCGGTGGATCGCGGTGTGAAGGGCATTGTGGTGCAGGCGCTTGGCATGGGCAATATGAACGTACCCATGTTCGAGGCGGTGCAGTACGCCTTGTCGAAAAGCATTCCGGTGGTAATTGCAACCCGTGTGCATCAGGGCCGCGTGATGGCCAACTATGGGTTTGTGGGTGGTGGCAAAACGACTTCCGATGCGGGGGCGGTGATGGCCGACGATTTGTCGGCCCAGAAGGCCCGCATTTTGTTGATGCTGGCCTTGCATTCCGGCATCAAATCAAAGGCCGACTTGCAGCCTTTGTTTGATCGCTGAGGGTGGGTAATCAGCCCATTTTGAAAATGTTCATTTTGTGCCCGTCTGGCGTGCGGAAATACGCCGCATAAAAGCCGGGCATGCGTTCACCGGGTGCGCCTTCACAGGTGCATCCTGTGGCTTTTGCGTGGATGTAGAATTCATCAACCTGGGCGCGGTCTTTCGCGGCCAGGGCCACCATGGTGCCGTTGCCGACAGTGGCGGGCTGGCCATTGGCTGCTTTCATCAGGCCGATGAACGGGCTGGTCGTGCTGGTGCCCCAGAAAATACCGTGTGGCAATTCAAGAATGCGCTTGACACCCAAGGGTGCAAACAGTTTGTCGAAATATTCACCGCTTTTGGGCAGGTCGTTTGTGCCCAGTGTGATGTATCCAATCATGTGGTGTGTCTCCGGTGTTTGTGCGTTGTTTGAGAGGGGTCAACGGCGACTATACACCACCTCTTTGGATCCGCTGGGCAGGCTGATGAAATCGCCGTCCTCGCCAATCCTGAAAGGGCCTTCAAACAGATCAGGGGCCTTGCCCAGAAAAATTTCCCGCAAAGGGTGCAAGGGCAGGGGCGGAACGATGTGGCTAAGCACCACATGCCCAACCCCGGCCTGTTTGGCCAGCACGGCCACGTCCATCGGGGTTGCATGGTAGTTCGGAATGTCGGCGAATATTTTGGCCAGCTTGGTGCGCTGGTTGTTCAGGGCAACTTCTTGCAGGCGGCGAACCAGTTCAGGGCTTAAGGCCTCGTGCACCAGCAGGTCGGCATTTTGGGAGGCGTCTTTTACCTGTTCATCAGAAGTGGTGTCGCCACTTAACACCACGGTTCTGCCCTTGTACTGAATGCGGTAACCCACTGCCGGGTTGATGGGTTGGTGGTTCACTGCAAACGATTCAATCAACAAATCTGGCTTTTGCAGCACGGTGGTGTATTGGCCTTTTTGCACCGTGAATTCATTTACATCTGCGCCTGCAAGGCCGGGTGGCATGGTGGCCTCGTTGTGGTGGGCGGTGCGGTAGCCCGTGTCGGCGGTGTAGGCTTGTTCAAACCCGGACAGCACGTTCCCGATGCCTGTGGGGCCATGCACGGTCAGGCGTTGGCCTTCGGTGTGTTGTGCCCAACGGGTCATCAGCACTTCACCCAAACCGTCAATGTGATCGGAATGAAAGTGGGTGATGAATACGCCTTTCAACTGCCCAGTGGAAAAGCGCATGCTGCTGATCTGTTTTGCAGCGGCACTGCCTGCATCGAACAGAAACATGTCTTTGCCCGCAATCACCAGTGTGCAGGGTGCAGACCGTTGTGGGTCAGGAAATGGTGAGCCTGTGCCGCACAAGCCCACATGCAAACCATCTTGCAGTTCATCCAGCGGATTTTGCATGCGTTGGGTCACAATGTTGTTGACCAGTGCCAGCGCGATATTGCTGCGTTGCGTGTAGGCAATGGCAGCGCCCAGCCCAATGAACAGAAGCGCGCACATCAGAATTTTTTTCAACATGGTGTGTCCTTGTTTGGCAGGTCAGGCAGGTCAGGGTGCTTTGCCTTCGACCCAGATGGGCGAGCTCCACGCACGTTCCTGTTGGGTAATAAACCGAAGGTCGCCCCGGAATGAGCCTGTCTCACCTTCAATGCGGCAACACCCCTCGTACCCGGAAAAGCCGCTTTGAGCCGGAAACAAACCGTTGCCGGGTTGCAGTGCTTCACACTGAACGCCTTTGGCCGCGCATATTCTGGTGGTCCATCGGCATGAATTGTTTTCAAGTGCACGGGCGTAATAGGTGGCACCGGTTGCGGGGTCAAAGTTGGTGTCGTGAAACACGGCGCACATTTGTTCCGGCCCCTTGTATTGCAGGCTGCAATCTTGCGCCGGTTGTGGTGCATTGCTGTTTTCTGCCAGCTTGAGAACCTGATGCTTTAAATCACCAACCGCATTCGCCCAGGTTTTGACCAGTTCCAGTTTTTGCAGTGGAATGCCGGGTTCCTCGCCGCCGGGGTCTTGAATTGCATAGGCCACAATGTAAGGCCCTTTGCCTTTGCCCTTCACATTCAGTGTGCTGCCCATGGGCACTGCATCAACAAGGCCTTCCTCGATCGGGCTTTTGCCTTCGGCCAGCATTTGGCAAATATTGCCGGGAAAGGGTTTGTGCGAAGCCAGCGTTCGAATGCGCATTCTGGAACCCGATGTGGCGAATGTCTCGCGGCGCTTCAATGCCGCAAAAATTTCCTTGCGCGTGTTTTCCCGTGCCCAAACACCGGCCAGGCCACCCGGTGTGAAGTTGGACGCCACCGGGTTGAATACCCGGTCTGCGCAGTTGTTTGGGTCGTCGGCTGATTCAGTGCTGAAGGGAATCTTGAAACCGGTTACCGAATCGGTGGGCAAGGGTTGTGCGCGGCATTCCCAGTTGCCCAGTGCTTCGTGGGGTTCATCGTCCAGCACACCGCCGTGGCCAGAATTTTTTGCAAACTTGTTTTTGTCGGTATTGCCGGCAATGCCGTTGTGCGTGTCGCTTGATCCGATGAAGCCGTACTGATAGGGATTCACACCCAGTTTGCGTTTGATCGCGCTGCCTTCGGGAATCACGTTGCGTGCATAGTCCAGCGGTGCAGTGCAGTCTGCAGGCGTTGAACCGCCAATGTCGCTGCCTGTGCATGCGCTTGAAGCATGAATGCTTTTGCCGTTGCCCTGGTAGCGGTTGACCTGGCAGAAAAGCGGATCCGTTGCCTTGCCCTTGCACACGCGCGTGCATTCTGCCGGGTCGTCTGCATTGCCTTTGCACAGGGTTTTCCATTCTTCAAAGCCACAACCCGATTCTTCACCGCCCGTTAGCCCGGTGTTGAAGCCGGTGATGCATTCACTGGCACCTTTGTGCTGCACAATTTCAAACAGTCGATCCATGGTGTTGCGCAAGGTGGCGTCGGCTGCGGTCAACGTGGCGTTGTCGCGCGCTGGTGGCAGGCCTGTGCCGTTTTGGCGCGGGCGTGCAAAGCGGCCATCACTTTGGTTGGTGCTGTGCGGAATGGTGACCACGTCACAGCCATTGACATCAAGGCATTCTGCCTTGAGTTTGTCGAACAGTCCCCATTCGTCATTTGTGTTGTCGTTGGTGGGAATGGGCGCGATCGAACTGACCACATCGTTGGGTACTTGGGTGCCCTCGAAAATCACATTGCGGTGCAGAACCTGCCCGCCTTTGTTGGATGAAAATTCATAGCCGTTGAACGTGGTGAATTTGCAGGGTTGGTTTTCTGCGTTGGCGATGGCCTGAATTTCCTGCCATGTCCGGGTGCTGGGCACGCGGCTTCCGGCGCTGGTCACCACTTGCAAATACAAAGGCACGTTGCCTGTGATGAACACCGACACGTTGTCCCGAATGACTTGCCCCAAGGTGTTGCAAGCCGGGTTGGTGCCAGCAGGCACGTTGCCCTGCAGTTCACAAATATTTGAGAATGTGCCCAGTTGTTCTGCGTGTTCGGTTACTGCAGCGAAGTCTAGCGGGCGACCAATATTGATTTGCCGCGCGGGCGTGTCGGGGTCCTCACCCGATGGCAGAAATGCATTTTCGCCTTTGGCAAACTGATAGGCTTCGCGCGGGCCGTTGATGGAATTGAAAAAATAGGCATCAAACGACAGCTTGGTGTGAATGTGCAGGTCACCAAAAAAAGCTTGTTTGCGCACGCTGCTGCCCAGGCATTCTGCATCGCCCGGGCTTTCGGCGGGCGTCACTGTGGCCCCTGGGCTGGTTTGTTCGCTGACCAGTTCGTTGTCGGTGCCCTGGCATGCGCTAAGGGTCAGCACAGAAAGTGCCGAGAATGTGCACAGCAGCAGCGCACGCTTGATCGATCGTTCAAACATAGCCGTGAATCCTTTCAATGGTCCAGTACAGTGCTGCGCCACCGATGCCAAGCGTCAGTGTGTGTTGGGTTAAACGTGTGCAGGCGTGATGGTGGGTTTTTTCAAGCAAATGAAATGTGGCGGCCAGCAAGGTGACTATCCACAGTTGACCGATCTCGATTCCCAGGTTGAACAGCAACAGGGTGCTGATCAGGGCATCGTCGGGAAATCCCCGTTCCTGCATCGACAGGGCAAAGCCCGAACCATGCAGCAGGCCAAACGCAGCAATCAACAAAAGGTGCGATGTGTTGCTGTGCCTTGCAGGCGGTGTGCGTATCAGCTCCCACGCCAGCCACAGTACGCTGAGTGCGATCCATGCCTCGATGGCGCGGGTGGGCACTGCAATCCAGCCCAGCACCAGCAGGGCCAGCGTCAGGCTGTGCCCCACGGTGAACAAGGTGAACTGCCCAACAAGTTGCCGTGTGCTTTGCTCGCGTTTTCTCCACAATAAAAACAGGCCGGCAACAAACAGCACGTGGTCCCAGCCCAGCACAATGTGTTCAATGCCAATGCGCAGGTAGCCCAGTGTGGCCGTTTGCCCGGTTGCGGTGTTGAACTGGAAGCTGTTTTGTTTCGGGGTGAGCACAGCGTTCATCCGTTCATGGTTCAGTGGCGTGGCCACAAGAATAAGATCGGGTGCAAGCCGTGTGAAACCGTTGACTGAAACCTGGTGGTTGATCAAGGGCGCATCGCAAAAGAAATTGGCGCGTTGAATGACCTCGGTCGTGTCTTCCCACTCGGTGTTCAGGTTGCGCAATTCACACGCGGGTGTGAACTGGAAATCGATTGGCGGCACCTTGCCGTCTGCACCCACGGTGCGTTTGAATACAAGGTTTCCCGCGCCATTTTCTGCTTCGTGAATCAGCAGGGCCGAGGTTCCCATTTCATGGGCAAACAAAGGCGTGCAAAGCAAGGCCGATGCAGCCACGTGCAGCAGCCCGAGCCAGCGAAGTGCAGCCCTCATGGTGTTTCCAGAATGGTGTAGCTTGCCCGCAGTGCGGCCATGCCGGCTTTGTTTACAGCATCGCGTTGTGCTGCGATCAGGTCTGACAGCAATTGGCCACCCGCCTCTTGCACGCTCATTGTTCTGCCTTCATTGCGCGCAGTGACCTTGAACAAGTGCACACCCATGGACGATTGCACAGGAGCAGACCATTCATTCTCGGGCAGTTCAAACACGGCGTTGCCCACGGGCAGGCCCAGTTCTTTAACCAGTTGGTCTTTGTGGGTGGCTACGCCACTGCCCGCCAAGGGGAATGGGTCTGATTCAATGCTGCCGCCCGCCAGAAGTGCTGGCCTGGCGTTGCGGGCATGAAACAGGGCTTCATCGCCACGTTTGCCCCGGCTGAAAAAATGGTGTTCAAATGAAACGGCTTGACCGGTTTGGTAGCGCTGCGAATTTTTTTCAAGCCATGCTTGCAGCTGTGCATGCGTTGGAGGCGCAATCGGGGTCATGTCTTCAAGCAGGAAACGCATTTTTTGCACCACGCGGCGCTTGACGATCAGGTCGTCTTTTTCCAGACCAAGTTTCAAACCCTCGCGGTACAGAATTTCATCGTCGATGTAAGCGCCCATGGCTTGGTCGAAACTGGTTTCTACATCAACCTGAACGCCGGTTTGCAGCACCTGCTCGCGCACAAAGGCGCGTTGGGCGTTGGTGATCTGCAGCGTATTGGCCGCCGCCTGTTCCGCGGAATTCCATTCCAGAATACCAATTAGCGCGGCAACGGCGAGAAATCCGAGTGCAGAGTGCGAAGGCTTCATGACCTATTTGCCCTATTTCAGGTACCGCCACACACCCGAAGGCATGTTGGCCAGTACAGGTTTAAGCAGCCGCCACGGGTAGCCGGGTACCACGCCTACGCTGCGGCGTTTTTCAATGTGAGTCACCATTTCTTTTGCAGCCTTCTCGGCAGACACCACAAACGGGAACTTGTCCATGTTCTCGACAATGTCTGTTTTTACAAAGCCAGGCAGTATTTTTGTGAAATCGATGTTGTACTTTTTCAATTCGATGGCTGCTGCATCCAGGTACATGGAAAAACCAGCCTTGGTGGCGCAGTACGCCGCTTGTTTTGGAATGGGGGCCAGTGATGCAAGGGAAGACATGCCCACCACATGGCCACTGCCTTGTGTTTTGAAAAATTCCACTGCGGCGTTTACGGTGGCAATGGCACCCAGCAAATTGGTTTGCATCAAGCCCAGCTCTTCCTGCAATTGCCCTTTGCCCACCCCGGTCAGCTGGTTCACGCCAGCATTGACCACCACAATATCCACACGGTTCAAGTGGCCAAACAGTGTTTGCAAGGCTGGCCCCACGGCATGGGTGTTGTTTACATCCAGTTCAATCGTTTCCACTCGCACATTCTGTGCGCCGGGCAGCAGTGCAATTTCAGCCTGAAGCGCTTCCAGCTTGTCAAGCCGCCGCGCAGCCAGGCCAAGGTTGTATCCGCGTTGTGCGAATTCAAGAGCCAATGCTTTGCCGATGCCCGACGATGCGCCGGTGATCACCACTGTTTTGTTCACTCTGTCTGCTCCATATGTTGTTTGGGTAATTCGCTGACTGCCACAGTCAAGGCCATGCGTTCAACCCGTGGCAAATTCAGGTTCAACACATGTTCAGCCTGGTGGGTTTGAAGCCATGCGCGCACCTGTTTTTTGTCGCTCTCTGCCATGCCGTTGTAGCGGTCTATTGCACGCTGCAACATCCAGATCATGTAGGGCAGGGCACCGCGCTTGAAGGGTTTGCCGCCCATGGTGGTTGTTACTTCACCAATGCGGCGCGGCAGGCGAACGTTCAAGCCATGTTCCTTCGCGTGGGCTGTGGCCAGTTCGCCAATTTGCGCCACCATGGGAATGAACTCGTGAAACACGGAATGAAATACATCGTTCAGGGTTGCCGGAATTTCATCGTTGGGCACCAGTTGCGCAAGCGCAAAAGGTGAGGAGCTTTTCATGCGTTCCAGCCAGGCACTCAAATGTTTTCTGGGGTCTATCAATTCACGTTTCGGCCAGGGGTCGCGGCCCAAGTGACCGTACATGGTACCCACAAGGCCAAAATCGCCAAGGCTGGGGCGTGCGCCCAGCAGAAAGGGAAACACTTTGAAATGCGCATCCAGTGTGTCCAGCATTCGGGTGGTCCACGTGTTCATGGTGTCGAACTGTTCAGGAACAATGCCCACAAACGGCAACATGCCACGCAGCATGGTGGCTGGTTGCCTGGCCATTTTGTGTTGAATAAACTGCGGTGCCCATGGCATTAAGGCTTTGCCTGCATCGTTCTGGAACAACGCATAATTTTCCGGGTAGTTCCAGCGGGTGTGCATGGCAATCGGTACCCACCATTCATCGCCCCATGCTTCAAGCAACAGGGACGCGAATTCCTGAACCGGTGTGTTCGGGGTGACCGGGTTGTTGTGGTGCAGTGATTCCATGTAATCGATGATCTCGCTGGTGTCCTGAATCCAGATGCCTGACGGGGTTTTCAACACAGGCATGACCGCAGCCCCGGTTTTGCGTTTGATGGTTCGCGTCAAGGTGTAAAGGTTGACGGGTTTCAGGACATGGTCTACCTGCTTGTAACGCAGGTAACACAGCGCCTTGCCCGTGAAATAGGACAAGTGCCATCCATACAGTGTGTAGTGGTTTTTCATGTGGACCCTTCATTCAGGGTTTTTTCAAGTTTGAAAAAATCATTAAAGCATTAATATTTACACACTGTCAAATTGTTTAAATGTGTGGCACACTAAGACAAGTTTTACCGTGGCGCAGCATTTGAATGACAACAAGCAATACACAAGAGAAACGCCCTTACCTGGGCAAAGACGACCGCAAACGGGCCTTGCTGCAAAGTGCGGCCGAGCTGGTTGAGGAAGCCGGTTGGGGTGTGCTGAATATGAGCGCATTGGCCGACCGTGCAGGCGTAAGCCGGCAATTGGTGTACCAGCACTTTCCCAATCTGGAAGGTTTGTTGGGTGCCACAGCGTGGGCTATTTTCACTGACACCATGCAAGGCACGGCGCAGGCCATTGCCAATCACCCTGGTGACTTGAAGCAGGCGATTCGGGCCGCCGAACTGGTGTCGCTTGACATGCCTGTCGGGCGTGGCGACGCGCTTTGGCAACTGATTGCAGGTTCGGGTTTGAATTCCCCTGAACTGGACACCATTCGCCTGGGTATTCGGGATGTAATCCTCAAGCTGTGGGTACCTTCAATCCAGAAAATCAAGGGCATTGACGAGGCCGCAGCAACCAGCATGGTGTGGATGATTATTTTGTCGTTTTGGGGTATTCGCCAGCTGATTCGGGACAAAGTGGTTGACCGGGAACAAGGCATTGCCCAATTCGATGCATTGCTGGATCGGGTGCTGTAAAGCTATTTCAGCAGTTGCTCAACACTTCGCTGCAATACTTTCCTGGCCTGTTTAACACCCAGTTGTTGATCGCGGCGAAGCCGAAGCCAGCTTTCGAAACTCAAGATCAAATCAAGCGCTTCGAACAGTGGTTTGTCTTTCACGATCTGCGCTGGCAAAAACGCGCGCAGCAAATAGCGTTGCAATGCGACAGTGCGTGCCTGCTGGTTTTTCAAAAATTCCGATTCATGCAAGTGCACCAGGCTGGCCGCCTGAATGGGTGCCAGTTTTTCAAACATGTCGGTACGCCGTTCAATGGCGTGCATCAGCTTTTCATGTGCCGTGTCACCCTTCACCGGGGTGGCCAGCACAGGCGCCACAATTGCATCCACTTCGCTGCTGATTTCCCGGTACAGGGTTTCCATGTCTTTGAAGTGCCTGAACACAGTGCGCAAGCCCACACCTGCGCGTGCTGAAACCATTTCAGCCGTAGGCGACACATGGCCTTCGCGAATCAGTTCAATCAAGGCCAGCACAATCTGTTTTTTGTTTTCGTGTCCGCGTGTGGTGCGTCCGTCTACTTTCACCATGTTCATTTACGTGGCTCCTTGAGATTCAAATTTCTTTTGTATATAGTGGCACAAATAGTGTCACTAGTTAAGCAATAGAAAAACGGGCACATTCAATTCAAACAAGGGGACAAGCATGGCGCAGCACCACGATGATCAACAAGATGACAACAATGCGGACGGGTTGTCCCCAAAGCGCCTGAAACGGCGCGCATTTTTATCTGGCCTTGCTGTTGGTGCTGCCACCGTAGGTGTTGCTGCCACGGGTGCCCATGTCGCCAACACAAAAGCCCGTGCCTTGATGACCCCCAAGGCCCTGCCAGAAGGGGAGGCCGCACAGGTGGCCCTGTCGTTTCAGGATTCTCGCCCAGCCAGCGCCAGCAAACCAAAAGCCAAAGAAGGCGCACCCAATGTGGTGGTGATTTTGCTGGACGATTGCGGTTTTTCCGATTTGGGTTGTTATGGCAGTGAAATAAAAACACCCGCCATCGACACCTTGGCAACAACCGGTTTGCAGTACACCAACTTTCGCACCTGTTCCATGTGTTCGCCCACCCGGGCCTCGTTCCTTACAGGTTTGAATCACCACTCTGCAGGCATGGGTTGGCTGGCCGACATTGATGCAGGCTACCCGGGTTACCGGGGCGATTTAACACACGAAGCCGCTACGTTGGCCGAGGTGTTGCAGGGCGCTGGTTGGTCCACTTTCCTGAGTGGCAAGTGGCATGTCAACAACGCACACACAACAGGTGCCAATGGGCCTTACGACAACTGGCCCACGCAACGCGGTTTCGACCGTGCATATTGGTTTCAGGGGCACTCCACCGATTACTTCAAACCCTCGGAATTGTTCGATGGCATTGCACCGGTCGAGCCACCAGATACGCCCGATTATTTTGTGTGCGACGACCTGACCGACCGCGCCATCACCTACATTCGAACCCAGAAGGCCTTGGAACCCGCCCGCCCGTTTTACCTGCACCTTGCCTTTCCCGGTCCGCATTCGCCCTTGCAGGCGCGTGCACGTGAACGCGATGCCTATAAAGGCCAATACGACAAAGGCTGGGATGCAATACGTGCCGAGCGCCTTGCACGCCAAAAAGCGCTTGGCGTGATGCCCGACACCGTTGAATTGCCACCGCTGTCGTTTGGTTCCGACAGTTGGGACAAGCTGCCTGAGGCGCATAAAAAAATTACCGCGCGCTACATGGAAGTGTATGCAGGTTTGATGAGCAACATGGATTCAAACATTGCCCGCCTGTTGCAAAGCCTGGATGAACTGGGCGTGCGCGAAAACACCATTGTGGTTTTGTTTTCCGACAATGGTGGCTCGCCAGAAGGTACACCCACTGGAACGCCCAACGTATTTGCGCCCGCGTTTGGCCGCCCCATTCCTGTAGAAGAAGCGGCGCAGTTGTACGACGTGCTGGGCGAGGAGGGCACCTTTCCCCATTACCCCATGGGTTGGGCCAGTGCGTCGAACACCCCGTTCAAAATGTACAAACAGTATGCGCACCTGGGCGGTGTGGCCGACCCCTTGATTGTCAGTTGGCCAAAAGGTATTGCCGCACAAGGCGAGTTGCGCGACAACTTTGTGCACGTGGTGGATTTGTTCCCCACTTTGCTGGAGGCCACGGGTGTTGAACGCCCCACCGTGTACAAAGGCCAGCCCCAGAAACCCATTGAGGGGCAAAGTGTACTTGCCACATTCAGCAAGCCGGAAAGCACCACCCGCAGTGAACAGTACTTCGAGTTGGGTGGGCACAGGGCTTACATGGAAAACAACTGGCGTGCAGTGGCGCGCCACACGCGTGGCAAATCCTTCGAAGAGGATGTGTGGGAACTTTACGATTTAAGCAAAGACCCCGCCGAAGGTACCGACCTGGCCAGCCAGTTTCCGGACATTGTTGAACGCCTGAAAAACAAGTGGTTGCAAGCGGCGCAACAGCACAATGTACTGCCACTGGACGACCGCAACCTGGTACTTCGCCTGGTGCAAGACCGCCAGGAAAAAGGCTTGCGCGCACGTTGGGATTTTTACCCACCCGTGGAGCGATTGGCGCGCGATGTGGCGCCCATTGTGTGTGGTTTGTCTCACACCATCGAACTGGAGTGTGAGCGCACCCACGCCGCGGGCGATGGCGTGCTGCTGGCACAGGGGGCCAAGTACGCGGGCTGGGTGTTGTATATCCAGAATGGCAAGCTGTGTTACGAACAAAGCCTTGTGCCCTATGTGGAACGAATGGAATCAAACACCGCATTGCCCGAAGGCAAACTGCAAATCAAGTACCAGCAACGCATGACTGGCCGACCCTTTGATGGGGAAGGTGCTTTGTTTGTGAATGGCCAGCAGGTGGCCAAACACACATTCAAGCGTGTGTTGTTTTCAACCAGTTACGATGGCTTTACCGTCGGTTCCGACCTTGGCAACCAGGTTTCGACCCGCTACAAAGGCCCCAATCCTTTTCAGGGCAAGTTGGGCAAGGTGACAATTGATGTGGACACCAGTAAAGTCAACCCGGTTGAAATGCTGCGCTTCTTGAGCCAAATGGGATTGAATGTCTAGAAAAAATGCATTGCTTCCGGGTGGCGAATTCATCATGGGCTCGAATCGCCACTACCCCGAGGAGCGCCCCGAGCGCACGGCAAGCGTGGTTGAATTCGCCATCGATATTTTTCCGGTGCGCAATTCAGATTTCGCAGCATTTGTAGACGCCACAAAGTACGTGACCCTGGCCGAGCGGCTGGGGCATTCGCATGTGTTTCAGATGACACAGGGGCCCGTGCCTTTGAACAATCCCGACGCTTGGTGGAAAGCGGTGCAGGTGGCGTGTTGGCACAACCCGAACCCCGGCCTTGATTTGCCGGGCGATTTCGATCAACACCCTGTAGTGCACATCGCCCTGGAAGATGCCAAGGCCTATGCGGCCTGGGCAGGTGGGCGACTGCCCACCGAAGCTGAATGGGAGTTTGCTGCACGCGGAGGCTTGCACAACGCCCAGTTTGCCTGGGGCGAAGAATTTGCACCGAACGGCCAGCGCATGGCGCAGGTGTGGCAGGGTGCATTTCCCTGGTATTACGCCCCGGGCGGAACACCTGCCACCGTGGCTGTGGGTCAATTCCCGCCCAATGGGTTTGGCTTACACGACATGATTGGCAATGTGTGGGAATGGACCCAATCTGCTTTTACAAAGTCTTCTCCTTGCTGTTCATGCAGCCCACAACAAGATTCAAACACCCTGTTCACCCTGAAAGGCGGTTCGCATTTGTGCGCAGCAGAATATTGCCTGCGTTACCGGCCCGCCGCGCGAATGGGTGTTGCGGGGGCCAGCAGCACGTCGCACATCGGTTTTCGATGTGCTTATAAACCTTAAAACCTTTGAATCAGACTGAAAGAAAAGAACTGCGCGTCCAGGTCGGCAATGCCCTTGTATTCGCCGCCCGACACTTCGCGTGGCGTGATCTGGTCGTTGTTGCCCACTTCGCCAGCATCCACATCCAACAGTTGATAGCCCACCGACAAGGTGGTGTCCCGGCTGGGGGTGAAACTGGCGCCAAGGCCGTAGAAGCGGCGGTCGTTGTCGGGCAAAATCGGGATCCGCAAATCGTCGCCCACCACACCGTTTTCCTGTGCATAGCCTGCGTGCAGGGTCAGGCGTTGGTACAGCTTGTAGTTCATGCCAATGCGGTAGGAATGTGCAACCCGGAAATTCTGGGGAACGTTTTCAACCAGTCGACCATTGCTTTCGCGTTCGTAACGCAAAAATGTTTCGGTGTAGTCTTGATAGGTGTAGGTGGCCATCAAGTCCAGCCTTGGGCTGTAATGGTGAAAAATTGACGCACGAAGTTCGTCCGGAAAAATCACGCTTTGACGAACCCGTTGATCTGGAGACAGGTCACCAGCAGACGTTGCGCCATCAACACCCAGCAAATTACCACCCGTGCCGTTGGTGAAGGGGCTGGTTGCCAGAAAATCCCGGAACGCCGCTGTGTTTTCGTTCTCGTTGATGGTCAGCTTCCCACTGTTGCCGTTGAATCGCGTTTTGGGACGATAGGACAAACCGATTCGCGTTACTTCGCTGGGTTCCCACAGCAGGCCCGCCTGTGCATTTAAAGCCCAGCCGAAAATGCGCAGCTTGGCATCGGTTTCATCGGGCACTTCGGCACGTGAATCAATCCCCGAGGAAGCAATCCCGTCCAGCGCTGTCGCAGTGTCGACTCCGTCTGGCCCCAGTTTGTTGACCGCATCGCGGAAATTCAAACGAAGTTTGATGGACTGGAAATAGCGTTCGTAGGAACCGTTGGCACCCAGTGACAAGGTGGGTGTGATTTTGTAACCAAAGCCAAGGTTCAGGCGCGTTACCTTCAAATCGCTTTCACGCCCTTGTCCGCGGCCCGGGTAGTCCTCTTGGTAACGGGTCAGCAAACCATGCGAACCGGATGCACTGAAACCCACAACCAGTTTGGGTGTAACAGGCACCGCCACAAACAGGCCCGGAATGAAGAGGGCGGAATCGTAGCCGTCTTTTCTGGAGAAAAACTGGCCTTTTGATCCTGTCGTGCCGGAATTGGTCTGCGGTCCATCGTTGTCCTGCCGCGAGGTGTAGTCGTTGTCAAACGTGACAATGCTGGCAACACTCAACACTTCAATGCGTTTAAACCGGGTAAGGGCTGCGGGGTTAAAGAAAATAACGGAGGCGTCTGCCGCATCGGCGGCTTGGCCTGCGCCGGCCGTCGCAATGCCCATGGTGCCTTGGTTGTCATTGGCTGTGCCACCGGCAAATGCATGCTGGCTTGAAGTGAGGGCCGTCAATGAAAACACGACGGCAAAGGCCCTCTTTAGGAGGGGGCCTTGCTGTAAAAATGTCATTGGTCTGTCTCCTCGCTCCGACGCGTTGGGTCGCAGTGCGCCCAACTTAAGGTGTCGTGAGTTTTTAGCGGGTTGTTTTTAAAAGTTTAGTTTCAGGCGCCTAACGCATATTTTTGCGCCACCGCACTATGTTTACAACAATTAACATTGCGGTCATCGAAATGTAACCCAAATTCAATCAATCGTTCAATTGTTTTTTTAAATCAGGCATTCATGCTGCATTGGGTATTGGCTGAATGGGCGACACCTGCAATACTAAAAGCGGGAGTATTCCCTTAACCCGAAACGAGGATCGCCATGACTGTTTGCCCGATTGCGATTGCTGTTGGTTGTAAAAAATGTCCTGCCTTCAATATTTGTCCAGCCAAATCTATTTTGGGTGATCAGCCCAAAACCAGTGAAAAGCAGCCTGAAAAGAAAGAGTAAGTTGCGCCGCTTTTTCTGCAAAAACCCCGACCTGGTTCGGGGTTTTTTGTTGAAAAATTACGGAATTTGTTAAAAAAGGTTTCTTGGGCACGTTGCTTGCGTACTAAGATGCAATTGCAACACCACAGCCCCAAGTTGGCGCATATCGCTTTTCACACAACAAGGAGAACAAGGCATGGAAGCACTCACGCAGTTTGTTAACGCAGTCAACGGCATTGTGTGGGGGCCCCCCATGTTGATTGCCATTCTGGGTACTGGCTTGTATTTGCAGTTACGCTTGAAGTTGATGCCAATTTTCAAGATTGGTTTGGGCTTTCGCTGGATCTGGAAAAGTCGCACACCCGAAGCGGATGCCAAGGGCGACATCACGCCATATGCCGCATTGATGACAGCGCTTGCTGCCACGGTGGGTACCGGTAACATTGCTGGGGTGGCCACTGCCATTGCCTTGGGTGGGCCAGGTGCTTTGTTCTGGATGTGGATGACCGCCTTGGTTGGAATGGCTACCAAATACGCAGAAGTTTTGTTGGCGGTTCATTATCGCGAAACGGATGAATTGGGCCAGCAGGTGGGTGGCCCCATGTATGCCATTAAAAATGGCTTGGGTAAAAACTGGAAATGGCTGGGCATTGCTTTTGCCTTGTTCGGCGGCTTGGCTGGTTTTGGTATTGGCAACATGGTGCAGTCCAACAGCGTTGCCGACGTGTTGAAAGTGACTTTCGGCATCGACACCTGGATTTCCGGCATTGTGATGACCGTGCTGGTGGGTTTTGTGTTGATTGGCGGGGTAAAGCGGATTGGTGCAGTGGCCCAGAAAATTGTGCCATTCATGTGCATTGCCTACATTATTACGTCCCTGATCGTTCTGGCTATTTACATTCAGGAAATTCCTGCCGCATTTGCACTGATCTTCCACAGCGCATTCAATCCGGTTGCCGCAACCGGTGGTTTTGCGGGCGCCGCGATCATGCTGGCCATTCGTTACGGGGTGGCACGCGGTATTTTTTCCAATGAAGCTGGTTTGGGTACTGCCGGTATTGCGCAGGCTGCGGGTCAAAGCAAGAACCCGGTTGAATCTGGCATGGTGGGCATGATGGGTACCTTCATCGACACCATCATCGTGTGTACCATGACCGGTTTGGTGATCGTGGTCACTGGTGTGTGGAACAGTGGTGCCAATGGTGCCGCGCTCAGTTCAAGTGCATACGCAACCGGTTTGCCTGGGTTCGGTGAATACATACTTGCCATCGCCCTGGCATTTTTCGCGTTCTCAACCATCATCGGTTGGTCTTATTTCGGTGAGAAGTGCTGGGAGTTCATAGCAGGTACAGCCATCATCAAACCTTACCGCGTGTTGTGGACAGGTTTTGTGCTGGTAGGTGCGGTGACTCATCTCGATTTTGTCTGGCTTGTTGCCGACACGTTGAATGCATTCATGGCCCTTCCCAACCTGATCTCCCTGATTTTATTGTCACCTGTGATTGTCAAATTGACCAATGAATATTTTGCCAACAAGTAGTTGCTGATGTTGTCTTGATCAACGCCGGCCCCTGCAATACGGGGCTGGTTCAATTTCCCCGCCTGTTTTCTGCCCAGAACGAACCCATATAGTTTGTGTTGGTGCATCCAAACGTTACCCAGATGGTTAGTAAGTTAAATACATATTTATTGCTGTAACTATTGTTATTGTGCGAATAATTAATGGGCAATATACTCAGGCAGCAATGGTTTTGGTTTGGTTTTTGTAGTTCCAATTAGAAGTGAGGATGGAAAAAAATGAATACATCAAGGAAGACAAAAGCAGCGAATAACAAGAATGGTTTCAAGCGAAAAATTCTAATGGGTGGATTGTTGGCCACCATCAGTGTGGCGGCAATTGCCTCTAGCCACCGCGAAGCGCCTTCAATTACCACCACGCCCAAAGCGGACGGAACAGACTTTTACATGTTCCGAAGCTATGAAACCGACCGCTCTGATTTCATCACCGTGATTGCCAACTATCAGCCCTTGCAGGATGGGTACGGCGGTCCGAATTATTTCTCGATGGATCCGAATGCGCTGTACGAAATCCACATTGACAACGATGGCGATGCCCAGGAAGAAATTACATTTCAATTTAATTTCAGAAATAATTTGCGCGACCTGAAGCAAACCATTGGTGGCGAGTCAGTCAGTATCCCCCTGATCCAGCAAGGCGGTGTATCTGGCCTGAACAGTGCTAATTTGAACCTGAATGAAACCTACACCATGACGGTGGTTCGCGATGGGCGCCGCAACAACAACCGCACCGCAGTTGCCAAAACCAGCGGTGGCAGCACCACGCTGGAAAAGCCGGTGGACTACATCGGTGAAAAAACCCTGGGCAATGCCGCAGCGTATCAGGCTTATGCAGATGCACACATTCACACCGTGACCATTCCTGGTTGCGCAGCCGGCACCAACCAGGCCCGCGTATTTGTGGGTCAGCGCCAGGAAGGCTTTGCAGTGAATTTGGGCACAATTTTCGACTTGGTGAACGCAGACTTTGCAACCATTTCCAATCGCGCCAATGAAAATGCAGCCGCTGCCAATTCAATTCAAGACAAAAACATCACCAGCATTGCGCTGGAAGTTCACAAGGATTGCCTGACCCCCGGTTCCGAGAATGTGGTGGGTGGCTGGACCACAGCCAGCGTGCGCCAGGTTCAAATTGGCGACGGCGTGCCGGGGCAAGGTCACCAGAAAGCTGCAAAAGTAGGCGGTGCATGGGTGCAGGTTTCACGCCTGGGCATGCCTTTGGTGAACGAGGTGGTGATCGGTTTGAAAGACAAAGACCGCTTTAACGCCTCCAAGCCCAGTGGCGATGGCCAGTTCCTGACCTATGTGTCCAACCCCACCTTGCCCCAGCTGATCAGCCTGGTTCTTACTGGCAACGCTGGTGCAGCGCCAACCAACTTCCCGCGCACCGATTTGCTGAACGTGTTTCTTGCCGGCATTGGTGGCGTGAACCGCCCAGCCAACCTGGTGTTGTCTGAAATGTTGCGTTTGAACACTGAAACAGCACCCACACCGATTGGGTCGCAGAACAAGCTTGGCTTGGCTTTTGGTGATGCAGCAGGATTCCCCAACGGTCGCCGACCCATTGACGATGTAGTTGACATTTCGTTGGTGGCAGTGATGGGTGGTTTGTGTGTGGCCAACGGCAGTGGCAATGCCTTGGGTTTAAACACCGTGCCAGGCACCACATTAAGTTCTGATTGCAGTTCAAACAGCGTGCCCTTGGGCAATACCTCGCTGAACATTCACGATGCTGTGGATCAAGGTCGCGTGCCATTTATGTCGCGCTTTCCGTTCCTGAGCACACCCACACCGGGTTCAGGCGCACCAGCACCCACCCAGAACTAAGGAGTACGCAATGAATTCGAAGCAGAAACTAGGACTGGCTGCGGGCGGTGTATTGCTTCTCACGCTGGCTGCATGTGGTGGGGATGGCTCGCTTTTCAACCTTGGCTCGGCTGGCAGTGATGGAAGCATCAGCTCGACCGAAGCGGGCACTTTGTTAAGCACAACCTCTGAAACTGGCGATCCCGAGAATGTGAGCAATTTGACTTTGGCCACATCGGAAACAGACGAGCCGTTTGATCTGGCTGACTAAGCGAAAACTCATGTAGTGTATGGAAAATCCTGCAGCTTACAAGGCTGCAGGATTTTTTTATTTCGGGTCTAGAATGACCGACAAAAACTGGCTTTTGTATTGCTGCCCGTTTTCCTCCGTAACCAATGTTCGAAGCAGTGCCTTGGACGTGGGTTGCAACAGCAACTTGACCTTGCCATCTGCATCTGTTTCAGACCACAAAGTGACAGGCGTTTCCGGGTACTCCAGCCCCACGGGCTGCTTGCTCAAGGGTTTGCCGTTTCTGTAAACATAAATGGATTCAGGGTCGTTTGCCTTGATCACAAACTGCGCAACATCCACGTTGTAAAGTGGGCCGTCAATCTGGATCGGCTTGATCTGGGCCAATTTGAAATATTCCTCTTCAAATTTTTTGCTGCCCCGAACCTTGTCTATCAGGTTTTTGCTGACCTTGCTTTCCTCAAAGTGCTGTGCACCTTGGCTTGGGGACAGTTCAATCAAACTGGTTTTAAGTCGGGCCACGCAGTTGGCCGGTTTTTGCGGATAAATGTAGCGAATGCTTTTTGTGTCAAATGAAAGATTGAACACGCTCTGGTTTGCATCCACGCATCGAATGGATTGAACGTATTCACCCTTCACCGTAATTTCCTTCGAGGGGAAATTGTGCCCTGTGGACAGCCCCATGCTTTGTTCGCCGGCATCGATCCAGGTCAGGTGTGCCATGGCTGGAGCGGCTGCACTAATAAAGTAGAGGGCAATCAGTTTCTTGATCATGGGGGTTTTGGTGCTGCAGGTTAGAATCATCCAACATTACTACACATCGGGTCGATCATGGTGAAAACAAACGCGGCTGTGCCCAGTGATCTGGCTGCACAATTGATGGAAGCCGAGGTCGCTTTCTGGCTTCAAAACCTGAAGGGAAAAAAATTCCAGGGCATGCTGGCCGATGAAGTAGGGCACATTCTGGATCGTTTCGAGCACATCAAACTTCGCGATGCCGTGGATGAAAAAAAGGTCAAGGCCACAGCCCAGCGCTATGCGGTGGAAATGGAAATTGGTGGCGCCATCCCCGAGCTGTTTGGTGAAATTGCCAATCGTATTTTTGAGTTTCCTGCCAGCCAAACCACAAAAATTGGCGAAGTAATTTCCGATTCGATCGCGACCGATTTCATCGAGAAAATTTTTGAGCAAGACGGTGTGCTTGACCACGCCGTCACCAACATTCGAAACAGCACGCCGTTCCGCCATTTTTTGTCCGATGTCATTTTCACCGTGCTCAAAGGCTATGTGTTTGAGCAAAATAACTTGATGAAGTTTTCAACCGTGGCCAGCAGCACGCGCAAGGTGCGCGAGTGGTTGAGCGCCAAGGCGCCCGATTTGTCGGAAGGCCTTGAGGACCGTGTTCGAAACCTGATGGAAAGTGGTGTGAAAGGTTCGCTGGAAATGGTGGATGAAACACTGGACAACGAGCAATACCGGGAAACCGCCATGAACAGCGCCCTTGCTTTTTGGGACGTGGTACGCGAGTGGCCCTTGACCGCCTACCGTGATTATTTGAGCGAGCAGGACTTGCAGGAATTCATGGTGATGGGGTACGAGTTCTGGCTTGAATTCCGCAACACGAATTATTTGAAATCGTGCATTGATCTGGGCGTTGATTTTTTCTTTGAGAAATATGGTGAGCAGTCGCTTCAAGACCTGCTTGATGACATTGGTGTGAGCCGTGAAATGATTCTCGATGAACTGGACAACTACATTCCTGACCTGGCGGTTCTGATGATCAAGGAAGGTGTGGCTGAAGGATTTTTGCGCCGCCACCTTCAGCGTTTTTACAGCAGCAAGAAAGTGCTGGAAATACTGGCCTAAGAATTACTGGCCAGTATTTGAAAGTCTTTCGCCCAGCCTGCCGCGCGCTCCGCGGCATTGCTTCGCTGTTCAGCGTTCGCAGCGTTCAGCACAGCTACCACCAGGTCTATGGTGGTTTTTTGTCGATATTCGCTGTCTGCTTTTTCAGTGGCACTGCCTGGTGTTTGCCAGGCGTTGAGCAGCACGGACACTTCCCGGCTTAATGTGGCTTGATCAATTTGCCGGTTGGCTGCTTTGTTGACCAGAATCATGAATTGTTTTTGTCGCTCCAGCCTTTTTTGGTAGCGGTCTTCCGAGCGGCCTGTGTCCAGTCTCGACCACCGCGCGATCAGGTCTTTCTGCGTTGGGTTCAAGTCATCCAGCCAGCGTTCGAAACGCTCTGTCATGCGTTCTGCAGATTTTTTTTGTCGCATCTGCTGATTTTGCATCAACCTTTCTTCGCGGTATTCGTCGTTGGCCCGATTTAGCGCATCTTGAATTTCCTGAACCTGATTGGGCCACAACCCCAACATGTTTTTCGCAATCAAGGGCGCGGCCTGATTCGCAGTGCGGCGCAGTGATGCCTGAACAGACTGGTTCAAAGCCTGAACCTGCACTGCGCTGACCCGTATCACGGTACCGTTTTGCGGTGCGAGCACACGCTGTGCGGCCTCCAGTTCCGTGGCCAGCCGGGGAAGTTCATTGTCGCGGTGCCATTGCACCAAGTCGCTTAAACTGGCTTTCAGCAAGGCCGATTGATCTTCATCAAAACTGACTTTGTTGATCAGGTAAGTGTGCGCAATACCGGCCGAGTTGTTGTAACCCAACTTGACGGCACTGCAGGCACCCAGCAAAAGAATTGCTCCAAGCGCAAACCATGTTGTTGATGGGCTTCGGAAGTTCATTGGTGACCTGCCTGACGCATGAGTTGAATGTTGAATGGGTGCTTTTAGGACATTCATTGCCAGTATTCGTTCACTGTGTTTGAAAAGCCTGTGCCCAATCGGGAAGCGGGTCGATGAACGTATTCAAATGACCAGCCTGAATGCGCAGCACTTTTCGGAATGGATCCACAGCACTTGAATTGTCGAGCACCCACACATCGTTGCACAAGGGCAGGGCGTTCAGTACATTTTGTACTGTGCGTGGAATGCGGTTTTCAACTTTGTCGTCAGGCACGGCGTGCCCGCCAGTTTCAATGCGTTGATACACACGGGCCTTGTTCAAGCTTGTCTGTTCAAGGTGTATGAATACCATCACCACGTGATAACCCAGGGCTTTGGCCTTGGCCACAAAGTCTATTTTTGAGGGGTGAGAAAACACGGTTTCAAAGCAAAAGTTTTTGCCTTGCTCAAGCAGACTGTTGCGCAGGTTCTCCGCAATTTTTGCGGCCTCGTAGCTGTGCTCCTCCGGAGCCTGGGGAAATACATCTCGGGCAATGTCGTCGGCGTTTACAAAAGGCATGCCCAAGGGTTTCAGTTGGGTGCGGTAGAAAGTTGATTTGCCAGCGCCATTGCCGCCCACCAGCAACCAAAGTTGTTTCATGCCAGTTTGATGGGCTTGAACACGCCGTTGTCGAACTGCCCAAATTTCACTTTGCCTTTGGTGTCAATTTGTTCCAGCAGGCCGGGGCGGGTTGTACTGGCTTGATAACGCACCTTGCTTTGGCTCACTTCGCTTGTCAGTTCACCCGTGCTGCGTTTCATCTCCAGGTTGCCAAACACCATGTCGGCATTCAGGGCCGGGGCGTTGACTTGTTCCAGCTTTACCCGCAACAAGCCCGCCTTGATTTGCAGCAGGCTTTCCGGGTCAAGCAGGTTTTCTACCTTCTGGCCAATGCTGGCCCAGTATTCAATTTGCTCGGCCGCACTGCGGTGGTTCAGTTTGCCCAAAACGGTGGCATTGCTCATCAAATCGGATTGAATTCGGATGGGTGAAGAGGCTTTGGCCATGGTGTGCTTCCTTGGTATGTTCCCTGTGAATGCTTTTTGATTGTAGCAAAATGCTACAAAATGAGCAAGTTGCAGGGCGTTGCACCTTAAATGTTCCGAAGCACGAATTCCTTGATGGCTTGGGCGCACAGGTATGGCGCTTCAATCATTGGCAAATGCCCAACACCGTCAAACAGGTGCATTTCTGACCGCTTGATAAGGCGTTCAAATTCGTAGGCGCAGCTTAAGTGCAGCACATCGTCTTCCTTGCCCCACATCACCAGTGTTGGCGCTGCAATGTTCTCGAACGTGGCTTTGGTGTAGTCGGGGCGGCGGCTCAACATTTCCTGAAACAGGAACCCGTTTACATCGCGCCGATGAATCAATTCCGATGCTGAAAAAAATGCGGCAGACGCAGCCAGAGCGCGGTTGTGGAACACCAGCTCGGTCAGTTTCATCACATCCATTGCATCGCGCGGCACAAGGCGGTTTTTACCCCGCAGCACTTCGCGAATAAAGTCGGTTTCCTCCGTCCCGGGCAAGCCCAGCGCATCCATTAACACCAGGCTGGTGACCATTTCCGGAAAACGCGCACTCAACAAACCTGCCAGGGCACCGCCCATGGAATTGCCCACCACGTTGACCTTGCTTACGCCGATACCAGTCAACCATTGGTGCAAACGTTCTGTTTGATCCTCAAGCCCGTAGTGCCGATCCGGGTTGAACCCACTTTCGCCCCAGCCGGGCAGGTCGGGAATCAGAATGCGAAATTGCCCGGCGAAGAAGGGCAACAGTGGCAACCAGTGTTCCTTGGCCGCCGCAAATCCGTGCATTAACAGTAAGGCAGGGCTGGATTCGCTGCCAATTTCAAGCCACACCAGTTTGTCTTTGCCCACACCAATGCGTTTGCGGTGAACGCCCACCAAACCGCCATACCACGGGTTCAAGCGTGTAAAGCTGAACAGCTTGGGTCGCCAGTCTTGAAGTTTCTTTGGATCGATTTCGGGCGCGTGGCGCAAAAACGCCTCACCAACGTGATCAAAATATTGATCAACCAGTTTCGCGCCTTCGCTAATCGGTGTGATTTCTTTGCCTTTGGATTTCCGGACAGGTTTGGCCAAGTGGAGCCTTTTATTTTTAGTATTGATGCATGATTACCAAAGCATACAATATCGGGGGTAACGCTTACACTGTCCTTGCAAGCGTTCCCCGCATGGTTTTTTTTAGTTCACAGTCCTGAATTCCTCTGGAATACCCAGTTCATAAGTAACACCCGTGCCGGGCAGATTGGGCGCGCCGGGCAAGGCAGGCACGTTGGGCCCGCGTTGTGAACTGAAGTACAGCCGGGATCCGTCTGCGGTGAAGGCAGGGCCTGCCAGTTCACTTCCTCCGCCGGTAATTTGAAGCAGAATTTTTGCAGGCTGGTTTGGAATCATGACCATCAAGCGCATGCCATCGCCGTCCTCCGCCACAATCACGTCGCCTGCCGGGCTGATCACCAGGTTGTCAACATCGTCAAAGCCAGCACCCTCGGCCAGCTGGCTGTTGTCGAATACTACTTCGATCAGATCGTTGTCAATGTCCAGTGCATACACTCGGTTGTCGCCCTTGCAGGCAAAGAAGACCACGGCACGCATGGGTTTGGCCACGCCACTGACCGAAGGTGCTTGCCCTTGTGGGAATTCCTGAATCCAGATGCCTTCGCCGCCACGAAACACCGTGCCCGGAACTGACAAACCTGCCGTGCTGGTGCGGCTGCGCACATCGGCTTGTGGATTCTCGGGTTCCAGGGCATCCACCCACTTCACGCGGTGAACGCGTTGGGCAACTGCAATGTCTTCCTGATAAGCGCCCGCCTCGAAGCCGACAATTTCCAGCACCTGCAATTTGCCCTGTTCCATGTTCAGGCCCATTTGTCCATTCACGGCAGGGCGAAGCTCACCCTCCGACACGAAACGGTACAGGCGGCCATCGCCTGCATCCTCTGTCAGGAACAGCGTTTTTGTGGACATGTCGACAGCCACCGCTTCGTGATTGAACACGCCCAAGGCGGGCAGGGCGCGTGCGGTGGCTGTGCTGCCCATCGGGTCGCATTCCCAGGTCACGCCCGTTGCAGTTTCTTCACAACTTAGCCAAGTGCCCCACGGCGTGGCACCGCCTGCGCAATTTCTCGAAGTGCCATTCAAAATCCGATACGCGGAAGTAATCGCACCTTGTGCATCAAAACGCAAAGCCCCGACCCCACCTTGTGGTGCCTCTGTTTCGCTGTTGGACACATACACCCAACCACCATCATCAGCAGAAAATACAGCACCACCGTCAGGAAAAATGTGCCAGTTGTAACCAGTCAAACTCAATGGATCTGGCGTGCCCAGAACCGGGTTTGATAAATGTCTCGCCACCGCGCGCACTGAGAATCCTGCCGGTGCAAATATGTTGTCCAGCCCTGTTGCAACCAGCTCCCCGATGTTGGCCAGCGGCCCTGCCTCCAAAGGCAGTTCCATGGCCAGTGGCCCCAGCTCGGGCGGGTTGACCACCGGGTTCGGCGTGTTGCCACTTTCGTTGGGGGCGGTTGGGCTTGGGTCGGCATTGCTGGAATTGGAATCTGATCCGCAGCCACCAAGTGCCAGGGGCAGTGCGGTTGCACCGGCACCTAAAAACATGGCGCGAAGCAAGGATCGACGTTTGAATGAAGGAACAATTGATTGATTCATGGCAAAACCTACGGCTTGAGAGTGAAAGTATTCTGTTTTTATACTTGCCGTCGTGCCGCATGGTTTGGGTAAAAAACTCTGTATGAAATGCCTTTCAGTTGACACATGACAAAGCGGCGACATGTCATGTAGAAGGTCTGTTTCAATCCTGTTGACGCCAAACGAAGTACAAGTGAAAACAACAAGCAACAGGTGGTCTGGATGAAGCGGCGTGATGTATTGAAAGTGATGGCAGCAAGCACCTTGGTGGGCTGCGGCAGTGGTGAAGATGTATTTACTGGTAACTCCGCAGGGCCGGTGAGCCCATCAGACCCCGGCACAGGCACACCCATTGCAAGCAACGAATTCGGGCAGACTTTGCCGCAACCTGGTTTTGAGCCGGCAGGCTTTGACTTCCCCATGGTGTTGGCCATGCCCTTTGCGCACGGCGTGGCCAGCGGCGACCCCTTGGCCGACCGCGTTATTTTGTGGACCCGAGTTACTTTGCCAGAATACCCGCCCAAAGGTGTGCAGATTCGCTGGCTGGTAAGCACCACGGCAGACATGCAAAATATAGTGCGCCGTGGTACCCAGCGTGTGGTGGAAGAAAACGATTACACCTTGAAAGTGGATGCGCAGGGTTTGCTGCCCGCCACCACTTATTACTATCAATTCAAAACCGGGCCGCACAGCAGCATTGTTGGGCGCACCCGCACAGCACCTGCCGACATGGTTTCTGCAATTCGGCTGGCTGTGGTTTCATGTTCCAGTTACTGGTCAAGTACCTGGAGCGGTTACGGTGCAATTGCGCAACGTGAAGACCTTGATTTGGTGGTTCACTGCGGCGATTACATCTACGATTTTGTGGATGAAGACGAACAGGTTCGAGCACGCCGAAACATTGAAGACACAGCTTATGTGGACTATCGCGACTGGCTGAACATCGACGAGTGCCGCAGGCGTTATGCGCTGTTTCGTTCAGACCCCAACTTGATGGCAGCGCACCAGCAACACCCCTGGTTTATTACTTGGGACAACCACGACATTGACCCTGGTTTTGGCAATGAACTACCCACCACTTTGCCCGAAGGTGTTGAGTCAACGTGTACTTTGCAAGACACCACGCGCGCCTTTTGGGAATGGACTCCTTCACGCCCCGTGAAAGCCGATGGCAGTGGTGAATTCATTTTTTATCCCGACACCGAATACCCCGCACCCGTGAATCCATTGCTGGTCTACCGCAGTTTGAACTATGGCCCTCTGGCCAGCATTCGTGCACTTGACACGCAAAGTTATTTACCGGGCTACGGCCTGCAAGCGGATGCTTCGCATTTGCCAGAGGGCACACCTAGCCTGTTTGGAAAAACACAGTTTGACTGGTTGCTCGCACAACTGCGCAAGGATGAAACCGAGGGCGTGGTGTGGAAGGTGTTGAACAACCAAACCTGGATTGCGCCCTGGGTGGTGCCCAATGTCGTGGGCTCGCCGGTTGTGCCCTTGCCTGTGCGCTGGAACGATTACAACACCGAGCGAAATTTGTTGATTTCGAAATTGCGCGGTGATGGAGAAACGCCCGCCGTGAATGGCACCGTGTTTGTTTCCGGTGACATGCATGGCAACTGGATTTCTGACGTGGTGGAAGACGATCAAACCGCCTTGTTGAACGATTATCAGGTTGCACCACCCGTACCCACTTTGCGGCAAGGCACAACACCAGAAAATATTGCCGCAGGTTTTCAGCGGGCTTCCACAGCCAATTTGCCGGGTGTTAATTTGCGCGCAGCTTCAGCGGCTGTTGAGTTTGCACCTTCTTCAATGGGGCGGGGCGGGGCCGATGAACTGGTGGCCAACGCAGCACCTGGCAGTCCGTTTGCCGTGCATGTGGCAGCAAGCCGTGCGATTGAAGCAGCAACCATGTTGGGCAACAAGCATGTGCAATTCATGGAATGGGTTGAACACGGTTACGGCATTGTGCAATTGGAGCAGGACAAAGCCGTGTTTGAATGCTGGTGGCAAAACAAGTTGCAAGAAAACGCGCCCGATGTGTTGGGTGTTCAAATGGTGAGTTTTGCAAATGATGAGCCCACACGTTTGCCCACACCCCGATTCAAAAACCAGGTCGATTCGGTAACCCTGCATGGCATGGCCGTTCAGCCAAGCAGCAGTTCACGAACAGCGCCTTTGGCACCCATGCCTGCGCAGGTGTTGGCGCGTTAATTGCCACAGTAGATGTTGATGTTTAATGCAGCAGCATCTGCACCAGATTCAACACCAGTAAAACCACAGCCAGCACCTGCCATATCACCACCGGGTTTTTTTCAATCAGTGGTTGCCTGGCCACGCTGGCTTCCAGCTTGGTGTTGGGCACGGTCAGGTCTTGCAGAAATTCGCTCAGCGCATCATAGCGGTAACGCGGGTTGGGTTGCAGTGCTTTGCGCAGGCACGCCTCCACCCACAAGGGCAAATCGCGGCGCGGGTGGTTGGCGGGAATGTAGCGCAAATCGCTGTAGCTTTTCAACGTAACTTGCTTCACCGATTTCTCAGCAAAGGGCAGGGCGCCAGTCAGCATTTCATACACCACCACGCCGAGCGAAAACAAATCAGATTTGAATGTACCCACTTCACCCATCAGGTATTCCGGGGCCACATAATTCACGCTGCCTTGCGGCACCGATTTGTCCAGTGGTGAAATCAGTTCATCGGCACCGGCAATCAGCACCGTACCAAAGTCGAGAATTTTTACGCAGCCTGTCGAATCAATCATGATGTTCTCCGGCTTGATATCCTGATGCACCATGTCTGCACGCTGAAATGCACGCAGCCCGGCCACCACCTGCTTTACAATGCGCCGCACCGCATCCATGCCGGGTTTGGGGTTGTCGTACATCCATTCCCGCAGGTTAATGCCCTCAATGTATTCACCCAGGTAGTACAAAAACTGCTTGGGGCGTTTGGGCACATGGGTTCGCATCACGTTCACGTGTTGCACGCTTTGCCCCACCCATTCTTCACGCACAAAGCCGTTGAGGTACATCGCGTCTTCTGCGAAATTCAAGGACGGAGTTTTCAGCGTGAATTGTTCGCCGGTTTCCATGTCGCGCACCCGGTACATGTGGCTGCGGGTTCCGCTGAAAATGATTTCTTGCACTTCATAGCCATCTATTTTATTGCCCACCTGCAACACGGGCGGTATGGGCAATTGCGTTAGTTTGCGGTGCACCTCGTCCAGCGTTTCATGGGGCAGTGCGTCCACTGCCATCAGCAGCACGGTCAGGTTGTCGTCGCTGCCAGCATTCAAGGCAGCTTGCACCATGCTTTGGGCAAGAAGCTCCAGATTGGTGGTGCCATATTCTGCAATCAAACCAAGCATTTCTGGGCGCTTTAGTACGCCGTGAACCCCATCGGTGCTTAGCAGCACCAAGTCACCCACCTGTAATTCATGGGTGCTGTAGTCCAGTTCAAGATGCCGGTCTGCACCCAGTGCGCGCGACAAATATTCCTGCCCGCGTTCGGTGCGAACGTGGTCTTGGGTAAGCCGCTCAATGGCGTCGCCACGCACGTGGTAAATCCGCGAATCGCCCACATGGAAACAGTGCAGGGTATTGGACTTCAATACCACTGCGGAAAATGTGGTCAACAGGCTGTCGTTGTGGCTGGCCCGGTTGGTGTTCTGTTGGTAAATCCAGGCGTTCAGGCCAGAAATAATTTGCCGGGCCGACTTGTGCACGCTCCAGGTGTAGGGCGTGGAAGAATAGTCGTCGAGAAAACTGGTCACTGCTGTTTGGCTGGCCACATGGGAATCGGCGCAACTGCTCACCCCATCGGCAATAGCTGCCGCTGCACCTTTCAGCAAATTCGATTCAGCCTGTCCGCACCAGGCGGCAAAAGCATCCTGATTCACAGGCTTTTGGCCTGCGATGGAATAACCACCAAACCGAACTTGCAGTGTGCTGCTCATGGTGCCTTTGCCTACCTTTGTCCATTTAACCCACGCGGATTAGCTCAACTGTACCGTCTTCTTTCACCTCAGCCATGTGGCCCTGTGGTTCTTCCATGAACAGCAGTGTAATAAAACCCACCACGGCTGTTAAAGCAATCACGAAAAAGAAAGCCTGATAACTTACGAAAGAAAGTACCGTGAGGTAAACCACCGCGCCCACATTGCCATAGGCACCTGTCATGCCGGCAATTTGGCCAGTCAAGCGGCGCTTGATCAAGGGCACTGCTGCAAACACGGCACCCTCACCGGCCTGCACAAAGAATGAACAGGCCATGGTTGTTACAACAGCCAGCCACAGGGGCCAGCTTGATTCTGTCAAACCCATCAAGGCGTAGCCCACAGCCAGCCCTGCAGTCAGGATCAGCAAAGTACGCTTGCGACCAAATTTGTCGCTGATCCAGCCGCCGCCAGGGCGCGACATCAAGTTCATGAAAGCGTACATGGACGCCACCAAGCCTGCGTACACTGGGCTTAACGCGAATGTTTCCGAATAGAACAGCGGCAACATGGACACCACGGCGAGTTCAGAACCAAATGTGGCGAAGTACAGCACATTCAACACAGCCACTTGTTTGAACTTGTAGCGGTGCAGCTCGGGCACGGGTGTTTTGAAAATCTCGCTGTTCACCTTGTAGGCACCGTAGCAGTCGTACACCAGTATCAACATCAGGAAGCCATAAATGGTGTTGGCAGCAGCGCTGCTCAGCATGCTGACGCCTTCGGGTGACAACTTCCAGGTTAACAAGGCCAGCGCTGCGTACATGGGCAGTTTCATCAGCAGCATGAAGTAGAAATCGCTCACGCTGGTCACTTCCATGCCACCGCTTTTTTTCGGCTTGAAGTAGGTGGAGCCTTTGGGTGTATCAGTCACGTTGAAATACCACACAAAGCTGAACAGCAGGCAAATTACACCGGTGATGGCAATGGCGTAGCGCCAGCCATCAGGCCCGCCCAGCAACAAGGCCAGTGTGGGAAGCAGCATGGCAGCGCCCGCCGAGCCGAAATTGCCCCAGCCACCGTAAATGCCCTCGGCAGTGCCCAACTGGTGGGCCGGAAACCATTCGCTGACCATGCGAATGCCGATCACAAAGCCAGCACCGATAAAGCCCAGCAGGAAGCGGGAAATGGCGGCCTGTGCAAAATCGGTTGAGAACGCAAACATGAAGCAGGGGATAGCCGACACGAACAGCAACACTGCATATACCAGGCGCGGGCCAAATTTGTCGGTCAGCATGCCAATCAGTATTCGTGCCGGAATAGTCAGCGCCACGTTCAAAATCAACAGGGTTTTGACCTGTTCTTTGCTCAGGCTAAGGGATTCAGCAATCGCACCCAGCATGGGCGCGTGGTTGAACCACACAAAGAAGGTGATGAAAAATGCAATCCAGCTCATGTGCAGGATTTTCATTTTTCCGGCAAAAGAGAACAGATTCAGTTTGGCGTGGTCGTTCATGGCGAATGGCTCTTTTTGAGTTCAAAATAAAAAGCGCCCACCGTTTAAACGAACCTGTCGATTCATTCAAATGGTGAGCGCCGTTGCCCGTTTTTGCTGCATGGCGGAATTCATGGCACTTAAACGGTGCAAAAAACCCCTGGAGCTGGTGCAAGTTCCCACTTTGGACAGCACAAAGCCCCGAATGCATGTTGCAATGCAGAAACCGTGCCAAGTGTTTTTGTTGTGAACCTCGGTGATCTGTCGCTGTCTATTGATTATCGATAAAATGGTGCTTTCATCGTCAAGCAGTAAAAGGTGATTCAAATGCGTGTGTTCAAATTGTCAACATGGGTTGCAGTGGGTTCGGTGTTCTTGCTCAGTGCTTGCGCTTCGATGTACAGCGTCAGGCCGGTTGTGGCTGAAAACCAGGTGCCGGTTCAAAACCAGGGCTTCGAGTCTCTCAGTTCAAAGAAGAAGCACATTGTTCAGGTCGGGTCTGTTCAAAACTCGATTCGTCAGTTTGACAACCCGCGTTTTAACGTTACCTTTGTGAACCAGGGAAAATTTCCAGTTGAATTTTCTACAGAAAATGTCACAGTGACTTTCAACGGGCAAGCTGCCCAAGTGGTTAGTTACGATGCGCAGATTCAAGACGTTCAAAATCGCTTGTCGTTTTACGGATTCCGCGCCCCGGTTTTCTACGGCCCCTTTTATCACCCGCACTATCATCGGGGCTTCCATGGAGGCGGCGTGCTGTTCCAAACAGATTTCAATGACAGGCTGGATGTACAGCAGGCCTTTGCCGATTTCGACCGAATCCAGAAATACAGCCTGAAACCCAAAGTGGTACGGCCAGGCGAACAAACTCAGGGTGAAATTATTGTGGGCAACAAGTTGTCGGCCGGTAGCGCGCAAGACATACGGGTCACTGTGCGGGTAGACGACGACACCCACACATTTGATTTTGGTTACCTGCAAACCAATTGATCAAATACGGATCAGTGGGATTGCATCTCGGACATTTTCCGGAACTCTTGCAATTTCGTGCGCAAGAACACAATCATCGCATCGCGGTCGTGCAGTTCAGAACTTAAAAACTCCACGGCCGACGTCAATTGCTCAACTTCCGCCGAGCGCCGCTGAATAATTTCACTGGCGCGTTGTTGAAGCTTGGCCAGCTGCCTGCAAAGGGCATCGTTTTCCGACAAGAGGGAATCCACCGATTTGTTGAAACAGGCAGCGGCTTTCATCATGGTGCCATCCTTTGAATTTAGTGCAGGGCGCCGCCTGCGTAATCCGAGCCGTTTTCACTACCCGCCAACCACTGGCCCAGTTGGGCGGTGCAGTTTTCCTGCTGCATAAAGAACTCCCGTTTTTTCAAATGAGAATTAATCGTAAATGATAATTATTATCAATACAAGTGTTATCTGCAGGAATTCGATCAATTTTCCGGAAGCCTTCTGACCACGGTCAATTTGTTGCCAACCGGGGTGTTTTGCTCGCCCAGAATGCCTTTTTCCGTGACCAGCAAGTCGGTGCTGGAAAATAGTGGGGGGCGGCCTTGCATCACCTGCGAAGTACCCGTGGAAAAGGTAAATGGGTCAAAGCCATCAACCAGATTGCCCAGAAGATCTAGCTTGACTACCTGACCTGTGAAAAAAAGACTGACCGCAAAACCATCGGCAAGAAAGGAAAAATCATCGGGTACGCCCTGAACGGTTGCCAGCACAGCTGGCATGCCCGCCGATCCATCATTTTGAATGGTCACTGCATTGAGCCGCCCCAGGTTTGGAACTTCCGAATCGGTGAAGAAAAGCGATCGGCCACGCCGTTGAATGCCGTTGGGAAAACGCCCCGCCAGGTCCAGCCAGGTAGTTTGGTTTTGTACCTGCAAGGGGTTCTCGCCGGAAAGGGCCAGCTTCACAATTTTTGGTGAAGGCAGGGCTGTGCTGGACACAGGCCCATCTATGGCGTACAACGTTTTGCCATCGGCACTGCTGGTCAAGCCGTTGGCAAAGGCCATGCTGTCATAACTGAATATCGTCGACAGGTTCATGGACGTGTTGTCCAGCCCCCCAGCCCACAGTGTGCCGTCGCCGCAGTTGGCATAAAGCGTGTTTCTAGCAATGGTCAAACCGGTGAAATTGCATGCCGCGTCTGAAATTGTAATGGCCTCAAAATTGTTGCCATTTTTGACCACCTCCACCACTGCCTGACCGCCCGACACAAACAGCCTGCCCGATGCGGAAAAAATCATGTTTTCAGCATCCGGCACAATCAGCAATTCTTCCAGTGCACCACAGGCATTGTTAAAGCAGGGCGAATTTTGCTCAAACGATGAAGCAGAAGTGCGCGTAACGCCACCACCTGTGGGTTGTTCCCCAGTGCAAGACAACATCAGTGGAAGCAACAGAAAAAAACCGTGGGAGATATGAACGCGCATGTGAACAATTCCAGAAAGGGACACCCCTTGTACTGGGTGCCCGTTTCTTTGGATGTCAGTGCATCACGCCGGGAGTAGTTCGAATCGCAAACCCGCGTGTTGTTGCAGGCGAGCCAGCAGTGTTTCACCCATCAGCGATGCGGGTGTCCAAAAGCCACCGGCCTTCTCATGGTTGTCTTTGGCCAGGCACACCACAGCCTCGCCCAGCATTTTGCCGGTTGAGCCGTAGCCGGGGTCCATGTCGCCAGTTACTTTGGCCACCAAGGTATTGCCTTTGCTGGTGGTGCCGTAAAAACGCAAGTCATAGGATCCGCGTTGCTGCGATGTTTCGCTGGGGCCTTCACCAGGTTTTGGAACCACGAATTTTTCCAGCGCCCAGCGTGTGGGGGGCAGGGCCGCACCAATCAGAAAACCAGCCATGCCACCGGCCAGACCCATGGCGGTCAAGCGGCCCTTCAAACCGTTGCCCGTCATCATGGCTTCGTCGTACTTGAATTCCTTGCCATACCCATAGTTCTGCAAGGCATTGCTTCGGTGAACCACGCGGGTGTTGATGCCTGCCATCACAAAAGGTGCCAGCCAACTTTTTGCTACCGGGTCGAATTCAGCAAATTTCACGTTGGGTTGGCGCGCGGCCAAACGGCTTGGGGAAATCAGATAGGGGTTGGCCAGTTTTTTGGCCAGCGAACGGTCTGCAGCCACTTCACGTGTCACGTTGATCATGCTGGCCACAGTGCCGCCCGAGAATTCGCCTTTCAGCTTGCGCACGCGCATGCGAATTTGCTGACAGGGTTCGCCGTATTGAACTTTTGCAGATTGCTGCAAAAAGAAAACGCCCAGGTCAGAAGGGATTGAATCAAATCCACAGCAATGCACAATTCGTGCACCGCTTTGTTTCGCGGTTTCCTCGTGCGCCTCGATCATTCGTGCAATCCATTGCACCTCTCCGGTCAGGTCGCAGTAGTCGGTGCCCGTTTGTGCGCACACCTTCACCAAGGGCGAACCATACAAGGCGTAAGGGCCAACAGTTGAAACAATTACTTTGGCTTTCGAGCACAGTGTTTGTAGTTCGTCTTCGCTGTTTGCATTGGCGATCAGGGTGGGCAATTCACGCGCCTGTTCACCCAACCTGTTTTTTAGAAGATCCAGTTTGCCCGGATCGCGACCAGCAATTGCCCACTTCACATCGCCATTCATCCCGTGTCGCTTCCACAGGTACTGCACCAAAATTTGGCCCACGAAGCTGGTGGCCCCGAATACGATCAAATCAAATTCTTTCTTTTTCATTGGGTTTTGTCTCCTGAATTTATTGTGTTTTTCAGGATTCTCTCACATTCAATAAACCTTGTATCGATATTCCAAATAGTGATTATTTGTAGGCCTATATAGTGATGTTGGGTGACCGGAGCTTTAACCCGATCGGGGGGACGCAAATTGAATGTGGAATATTTAAGGTGGATCCATTACCCGGAGAGCAAAATGGCATCACCTACAGCAGTGAATTTTCCTTCAGATTCCACCACGCAATTGTTGCCATTCTGGATTGCGCAAGCCAAGTCGGATCACGATCTGGAACTTGCAGCAAAGGCACGTCAAGTTGCATATGGAAAACATTTGCCCGAGTTTGGGGATCGACTGGCTACTCCGGATGTGCACGACAGGGACGATGACTTCGCCGTGCTGCTGGCCTACTCGAAACTTGACTCCAGTTGTATCGGTACAGTGCGCATACAGATTTCGAACAATTCCCCATTGGCACTGGAAACGTCTTTTCGATTACCTGGTGGTCTGCGAACCGGGAGAATTGCCGAGATTTCCCGCCTTGCAATCCCGGCTTCTTCCAATGGCTTGACTCTGCGTTTGATGTTGATCAAAGCCGCTTATTGGTATTGTCGGGCCAATCACGTTGATCGCTCTTTCATTTGCGTGCGTCATCCGCTAGACAGGCAGTACCGAAGATTTGATCTTGAGGATGTGCTGCCAAACTCGGAGTTCATTCCAATGCAGCACATTGGCATGATCCCTCACCGAATTTTGTGGTTCGACGTGAACGCCATCGAAGAGCGCTGGCTTCAAAATGGCAACCCGTTACACACCCTGTATGTTTCAGTTTTTCACCCTGATGTATTGGACAATCTTCAGGCGCGAACCCTGTTGCAAGCGGCTCCTGATCAATTGCGTTTTCACGGATAAATCTCATGCATGCTGCTTTTGCGAACAAAAAGCTATTCAGAATGATGCAGGGTTTTCAGCGAGCCCCATGGATACCATTGCTTTCTGCTTTGTTGTTGATCAGTTTCCTCGTTGTGGCGTTTGTCAATTTGTCTGTTCTGGACAAAGACAATTCACAGGAGCTTCCACTGAAGTTTTCTGTGTGGAATCAGGACGGGGCAGATCTGTCGTTGTTTGAGGTCCTTGAGCGGGCACGCATGGGACCTACACAAGACATTCTCCGCACCCACTTAAGCGAAGTTCCCTACTGGGTTTATGCCACCATCCCCTCAAGTGTCTTATTGCAGCACAATCAAATTTATTTCAGGTCCAGGCATCTTGTTCAATCGAATTGTTGGTCGGAAGGCACCGCCGGGGAATTGACTCAGCTGGATCTTAAGTCTGTTCAAGGACGTTTGCGGGCCGCCGACCTGCGTGGCCAAGGAAATATGTTTGGGGTTCTGTGCCAATTTAGATTCATAGGGCCTGCAAGTTTGGAAATTGGTTTGCAAACACAATCGGAATTCAATGCTGAAAGCCTTGTGTTTGAGAAGCGGCAAGGTTTTCTCGAGGGCGTGTTGTACCTGATGATTGGACTGGTCGCTTTGGCCGCCATCATGACACGAAGTTCTTTGTTTGTTTCATATGGTTTTTGGTTGTTTGCCAGCTTGAGGTTGGTGGCAATGTCCGAGGGTTGGGACAATAATTTTCTAGGAGTGGAACTAGGCCCCGCTACACTTCCTCATGCACGAATGATCGCCATGGCGATGTATTTTACTTCTACGCTTTTGATACTGATGCACTTGTTCAGCAATATAAGGCGGGAGTCGTGGTTGGGGGTTGTACGTGCTTTGCAGTTTGCTTCTGCCGCTTTAATTGTACTTGCACTATTTGCTTCGTACTCTACATTTCTTGAATTGCTGTGGCCGATGAGCCTGGTCGGTATATGCGTTGTGGTTCTGGTGGTTGTGCAACACTTTCTTGAGAAGAGAGACCGTGTTGCCATCTATTACATGGCCTCAATGATTGCGACATTGACCGGGGTGGTCGCTGAGGTGATGGCTGCATGGTTTGATCAAATTTTTCTGTTGCGGTATTTTAATACCGCTTCAATGACCGTATTGGCCAGCATAATGACAGCGGTTGCTTTGGCAGAGTTTCTGCGCAAGGCACAGTTTCAGCAACAAGCCGCTGCACAGGAAATCAAGTTGGCCCACGAGCGCTTGGCCAGTGTGTTTGATATCGCCCCTTCGGCCATGTTTACCTGCTCGAAACAGGGTGGTTTGCTTAGCTACAACAAACAGTTCACAGATCAGTTTCTGAACCGTGAAGGCAAACCGACGTTGGACTTTTTGCAAACGCAAAGGCTGGGCGCATTGTTCAATTTTCTGGAGCAACCCGGTAAGTCGTCTCGCAGGGAGATCCCGGTGGTGGTTGGGGAGGGGCAAACCCGCTGGTTTGAATTGGTGGTTAGTCGCGATCAAAACGAACTGGTGGGTGTGGTCAGCGACTTCACTGTGAGAAAAGACAAAGAGCTGGCTTTGCAATACCAGGCCACGCACGACGAATTGACAGGCGCCTTGAACAGGCGTGGTTTGCAAAACTGCATTCACAACAAACTGCTTAAAAGTGCATCCAATTTCACTTTCTTTTGCCTGGATATCCGGCAGTTTTCAAAATTGATCAGCGCCTACGGTTTAGCTGTTTCAGATCAACTTTTACAAGCGTTTCATACCGAGCTTTATCGATACATGAATGTGCATGGGGAAATTGCACGCTTGCATGTGGATCAATTTGCAGTGCTGATTAATCAGAATGACACCATGAAAGCAGAGGAAAGTTTTAATTCCCTGCTGGAACAATTGGACAAGGTTGCGTTTCAACTGGAAGGGCGCAGTATTTTGACCCAAGTGTTGGTCAGCATTGTGCATCAGGGGATGATTGACAATGTGTTGGATGTGATGGAAACAGTGGATGTCTCCATGCGTGAAGCCAAGCTGAAAGCCAAGCACAACACCAATGTAGAGAGAGTGGTTTTCGAGCAAAGCCAGACACGCAGGCTTTTGGATCAGTCCCGCACCATTCGTCGTTTGGGCGACCAAAAGTTGCCAGCAGGACTAACTTTGGCCTGGCAGCCCATTCTGGCCACGCGGCAAATCGATGGTCCCTTGTATGCAGAAGCTTTGTTGCGTATCAAAGGCGAAGACGGCAAGTTGAATTCTGCTGGTTATCTTCTTGAGGCTTGTGAACGTGGTGGTCACATGGCATTTCTCGATAACTGGGTGCTTAGCCAAAGCCTCGATTTTCTCAGTGAGAATGCCGATGCGCTTGAAAAATTCAGTGTGTTGAGTATCAATGTATCTCCCGGTTCCTTGAATGATGAAATATTTCTTCAAGACACACTGGCCTTAATCAAGGCACATCAGGCCCAAGCCTCGAAGCTGTGCCTTGAAATCACGGAAGTGGGTTCAGTGCTTAACCTGCAGGCGGTACAAAACTTCATAGAACAGGTGCGCACTTTGGGGGTACGAATTGCGCTGGATGACTTTGGAGCAGGCTATAGCAACTTCCGTTACGCCATTGATTTGCACGCGGATGTCATCAAAATCGACGGATCAATTATCAAGAACATTTGTCACAGCACCGAAAGCCATGCGGTAACCACGGCCATTGTTGGGCTGGCACACGACCTGGGTTGCAAGTGCGTGGCAGAGTGGGTTGAAGATTTACATACCCTGCGAGAGCTCAAGGAACTGGGGGTTGATTATGTACAGGGTTACCTTGTGTCTCCTGCTGTTGAATGCACCCGTTTCCTGAATCTAAGCAGCCCGCTGGAACTGGTCGCAGATAGAAACAGGGCAAAGATGATTCAGGACGTTGTGGATTCGGTAACCTGCTGAGGCATTTGGGCCGGGGCCTGTTCAGCGTACTCGACCCAGAAACGTTTCACGATGGATTTTTCCAGTTGGCCCCGCCTGTTCAGGGGGCAGGCAAGCCGCAAGGTCATGCGCAAACATTTTTCATCCACGCTTGTCCAGAATACCTCTGGACGAGCCTTGGGAAGATCGACAAAGTTGTCTCGTTCTACCGCGGAAAAATGTCGTTCGGCTTCTTCAATCCAGTGTTTTCCTGCCTCGTCAGCCAAACGAAGTACCAGCGTTTCCGCGTCCTGAATTCTCACTGATTTGTCAAAATTGAAATCAATCAGGTGAATGCCATACGAGCCGTAAATCGAGAGGTTTTTCATGGCCTGCGTAAACACCAGGCTGTTTGGCAGTGACAGCAAACGCCCCGTTTGTTTTTTCGACGGACCAATTTCTGCCAATTCAAATGTGACAAATCCGGTGTTGACCAATTGCCCTGTAAATTGACCCACTTCGATGGTGCTGCCAATTCGAAGACTTTTGTTCAGCGAAATAATCAGTGCACCCCACAGGCACAAAATGAATTCTTTGCTGACGATCAACAAAGCACCACCAATCGCTGCCAATGAAATCAGGAAGCCGGTGATTTGATTTGACCACAAGGCAACTATCAACAGCACGGCGCTGGCCCAGACAATATTTTTTCGGCGTACCCATGTGGCCCGTACATTGCCTGTTTGTGGTGGTGTTGTTTTCGTTTCGCGAAGCAAGCGCCAGTGCATCAAACGGCTGATTGCCCCAGCCAGTATCAGCAGACCCACTGACAAAATCAGCTTGCCCAGCCGTCCCCCCAGAAAGTTGAAAACCTGTTCAACCGCGGGTTCAAGATCTTTGAAAAACTGAAGAATTTCCATGTCAACTTCTTTTTGCTGCGTATTGGTCTTGCTGGAAAATGGCTTCCAGTTCCTCCCGGCCCTGACGACCGATTTCTATAACTTTCTCACTGTCACCCATCACCTTGGCCTGTTTGTTCAACAGGTTCTCATCGTGCTGCTTGAAGGTTTCTGCTTTCTGCATGGCCTGACCATCGCTGTAGCCCAAGGCATGAAGCGCCTCGGTTGCGGCTTCCAGTGCACCAGCGAACAGTTCACGAACAACTGAATGCGCACCCGCTGCTTTCAAGGCCAGGTAATCATTGCGGTTGTGAGCCCTGGCAATGATGGTGATTTTCGGATAATGGTGAACGATGAATTCAACAATGGACTGCGACATTTTTGGATCGTCAATGGCCACAATCACGGTGCGAACTTTGGAAATTCCCGCTGCTTCCAGAACCTCGGCACGAGAAGCGTCGCCGTAGTGCACCTTGTTGCCGAATTTCTTCACGAACTCAATGTGATCGGCGTTTTTATCCAGTGCAGTAAAGTGGATCTGGTTGGCCGCCAAAATACGACCCGTAACCTGACCGAAGCGACCAAAACCAAGAATAAGTGCTTCCGATTCCTGGGAATCAAACTTTTCCTGATGTTGCGGAGCTTTGGCGATTTGCTTGTCCGTGAATTTGTCGAACCACAACACCGCCGGTGCCGTTAACGCCATTGAAATACCAATCATCAAATTCACCATGCCGGCGGTGCCTTCGCCCAGCAAACGCAAGTCCATCGCCTGTGCCATGATCACGAAGCCGAATTCACCGCCTTGGCACAGCATCAAACCCAGCATCAGGCCGCGCGGAAATGGTACCCCCCCGACCATGATCAAGCCAATAATGACAGCCGCTTTCAAAAACATCAAACCCAGTGTGCCGAACATCACAGTAAGTGGCGATTCCACCAACAGCGCGAAATTCAGGGTCATGCCAATGGAGATGAAAAACAAACCCAGGCTTAGGCCTTTGAAGGGCTCCACATCGGCTTCAAGCTGATGGCGAAACGAGGAGTTGGCCAGCATCATGCCAGCCATGAATGCACCCAGGCCCATGGACAGGTTGGCGTGTTCCATAATTACCGCAGCGCCCAGCACAATCAGCAAAGCCACCACAGTCATGATTTCCCGGCCACCGTGGCGCGACAGAAAATGCAATGCGGGGTTGATCAGGTAGCGTGCAAACACGATTAAACCGAAAATAGCCGCTGGAGCCAGCCACCATTGGCCGGGGTCGGTGTCGGGTTCAATGGGTGCAAGAGCTTGCACCACAAACAGAATGGGCACCACGGCCAGGTCTTGAAACAGCAGAATGGAAAAACCGCGCCGCCCATCTTCATTGCCCAGTATGCCTTTGTCGGCCATCAGCTGTATGGCAAACGCAGTGGACGAAAGGCCCAGCGCCAGGGCAATCACCAGTGCAGCGTTGCTGTTCATTTCGAACATGAATGCCAGCACGCCATAAATAACGCCTGCCGTGATGAACAATTGCCCCGACCCCAACAGCAGCACTTGCGCGCGCATGGCCCAAAGTTTGGCTGGCTCCAGTTCAAGACCGATCACAAACAGCAGCAAGATGACGCCTATTTCAGAGAAGTGCAGTACTTTTTCCGGGTCATCGATCAGCCCCAGAACCTGGGGGCCAATAACTACACCAGCGGCCAAGTAACCCAAAATTGCGCCCAAGCCCAATTTTTTGAACAAAGGCACGGCGAGGGCTGCCGCCAGCAAAAAGTAAACAACACTTTCCATTTTGTCTCTCGATATTTTTTTATTAAATCAGTTCAATTGCCAGCGCCGTGGCTTCACCACCGCCAATGCACAAACTGGCCACGCCGATTTTTCCATTTGTTTTTTTCAGTGCGCCAATCAATGTGCACACAATTCGGGCTCCGCTGGCGCCAATGGGGTGACCCAACGCACATGCGCCGCCGTGAATGTTTACCTTGTCAGCGGGCAGGTTCAAATCAACCATGGCCGCCATGGTGACCACTGCAAATGCTTCATTGATCTCGAACAAGTCGACCTGTGCAGCATTCAGGCCGGTTTTTTCAAACAGCCGGTGTAACGCACCAACCGGTGCGGTGGTAAACAAACCGGGCTTTTGCGCGTGGGTACTGTGCCCCAGTATGCGCGCCAATGGCTTTAAGCCCAGTTTTTCTGCATGGCTTTGTTTCATCATGACCACGGCGGCTGCGCCATCGGAAATTGACGAACTGTTGGCCGCTGTCACGGTGCCACCGTCGCGGCGGAAGGCGGGTTTCAAGGTGGGTACTTTGGCCGGGTCGGCTTTCAGTGGTTGTTCATCGGTGCTGACCCATTCCGTGCCTTTGCGGCTGGTCACTTCAATGGGCGCGATTTCCCACTGAAAGCTGCCGTCCTCGGTGGCTTGTTTGGCGCGTGCCAGTGAACGAATGGCGAATTCATCTTGCGCCTGGCGGGTGAAGTTGTATTCGTCGGCACATTCTTCGGCGAAGGTGCCCATCAATCGGCCCTTTTCATAGGCATCTTCAAGGCCATCGAGAAACATGTGGTCCATCACTTGACCATGCCCCATGCGCATGCCGCCGCGTGCCTTTGGCAGCAGGTACGGGGCGTTACTCATGCTTTCCATGCCGCCTGCTACTGCCACTTGGGTGCTGCCAGCCAACAGGCTGTCGTGCGCCATCATGATGGCCTTCATGCCGGAACCGCACATTTTATTGATCGTGGTGCAGGCGCTGCTCAATGGCAAACCGGCTGTAAGTGCGGCTTGGCGGGCAGGCGCCTGGCCTTGCCCTGCGGGCAATACGCAACCCATGATGACTTCATCTACTTTTTCTGAAAGGGTGGGGTGGCCGGCGCGCAATACCGCTTGCTGAATGGCGTGTGCCCCCAGTTCGCTGGCTGTGAAGCCGGACATGCTGCCCTGAAAGCCGCCCATGGGGGTGCGGGCGGCGGATACGATCACGATGGGGTCGTGGTTCATGGTGTGGTGTCTCCGGAAAAATAGGTTTTATTTGTCCTATTTTCCCGTGAGCTACGACTTTAGCAAGCCCTTTGACGCAATTATGCGGCAGTTTTTTCGATCTGCCCTTTCCCCTGAAGCTCCCGACGCAACTGTTCCGTGGCTTTCACCATCACAGCCAAGGCCGCTTCGGTTTCTTCCCAGCCACGGGTTTTCAGGCCGCAATCGGGGTTGACCCACAGGTTTTCAGGTGGAATAACCTGTGCGGCCTTGCGGATCAGGCGAACAATTTCATCTTGTCCCGGTACGCGGGGCGAGTGAATGTCGTACACGCCGGGGCCAATTTCATTGGGGTAATGGAATTCGCCAAAGCCACGCAACAGTTCCATGTCGGAACGGCTGGTTTCAATGGTAATGACATCGGCATCCATCGCTGCGATGGCGGGCAAAATGTCGTTGAATTCCGAATAGCACATGTGGGTGTGAATTTGCGTGTCGTCCCGCACAGGGCTGGCCGAGATGCGGAATGCCTTGCTGGCCCAGTTCAAATATTCATCCCAACGCGCTTTGCGCAAGGGCAAACCTTCTCGGTAGGCGGGTTCGTCAATTTGAATCATGCCTATGCCTGCGGTTTCAAGATCAGCCACTTCATCGCGAATGGCCAGCGCAATTTGCATGGCAGTGGTTGCACGGGCCTGGTCGTTGCGCACAAAGCTCCATTGCAAAATGGTGACCGGGCCAGTCAGCATGCCTTTCATGGGTTTTTCGCTCAGGCTTTGGGCAAACGTTGCAACGTCCACTGTCATGGCTTTGGGCCGGGCCACGTCGCCAAACAGGATGGGTGGCTTTACACAACGTGAACCATAACTTTGAACCCAGCCGTTGGCTGAAAAAGTAAAGCCTTCCAGTTGTTCACCAAAATACTCCACCATGTCGTTGCGTTCGGCTTCGCCGTGTACCAGCACGTCCAGCCCAATGCGCTCCTGAAACTCAATGGCTTGGCGAATTTCCTGGCTAATGTGCTGCCAGTAAGTGGTTTCATCAATTTCGCTTTTCTTGAGCCGTGCGCGCAGGTTGCGAATATTTTTGGTTTGCGGAAAAGAACCTATCGTGGTGGTCGGGTAGGCTGGCAGTTGAAACCGTTCACGTTGCTGCTTCTGACGGATGGCAAATTCACTGCCCCGCTGGTCGGCAGTCGGTGCCAACGCGCTAAGGCGTGCCTTCACTTCAGGGTTGTTCAACAAGGGGCTTTGTGCGCGTTGTTTCACTGTGGTTTGGTGTTCATTCCACAGGGCGGCCAACGCGCCTGTCAGCGTTTTGCCTTGTAGTTGTGTTTTGGCGGCTTGTTTGAGTAACTCCAGTTCTTCCAGCTTTTCGATGGCACCGGCCAGCCACGGTTTTACAAGTGGGTTCACTGTGGAATCATTGCTGAATCGGTACGGTACATGCAACAGTGAACAGCTGGGTGCCAGCCACACCTCGCCTTTGCCAGCATCAAATGTTTTGACAATTTGCTTAAGTGCTTCTTGTAAGTCTGTTTTCCAAATGTTGCGGCCATCAATCACGCCCAGCGACAACACCTTGTAATTGGGTAGCCAGTCCAGCACCAATGGCAGGTCTTCTTCGGCTCGCACGCAATCAATGTGCAAGCCGTCTACGGGCAATTTGCACACTGCGCTGGTGTGGCCTTGTGTTGTCGAGAAGTACGTGGCCAGCAAAATTTTTACACCACTGGTTTTCAGTTGCAGGTAGCTGCGCTCGAATGCAGCTAGGTAATTGGCGGGCAGGTCCAGGCCCAAAATGGGTTCATCCAGTTGAAGCCATTCAATGCCATGCGCTTTCAGTTCAGTCAGAATTTGCCCGTACACAGGCAGCAGTTGTTCAAGCAAGTCGAATTGATCAAAACCAGCTTGCTTGCTTTTGCCTTGGAATAAAAATGTAAGCGGACCAATCAGGCTGACCTTGATGGGGTGGTTCAAGGCTTTGGCCTGCTCAATTTGCTCCAAAAGGCTGGCCGTGTGGGCTTTAAAGGCAGTGGCCGCCGTGAACTCAGGCACCATGTAGTGGTAATTCGTGTCGAACCACTTGGTCATTTCCAGAGCCCAGGTTTCATGCACGTGGGTGCAACTGTGGTTCTCGGTCGATTTTCCGCGAACCATGGTGAAGTAGCGTTGTAACTTGGATTGCTCTGGCTTGAACTCGAAGCGCGCAGGCTCGCAACCCAACAGTTGAATGTGGCCTGCCATTTGATCATAAAAGGCAAAGTCGCCCACAGTGATGAAATCAAGCCCGGAATCAATTTGGGCTTGCCAGTGTTTCAGGCGCAATTCATGTGCGGTGGCGCGCAGTTCTTCTTCCGATGATTCGCCACGCCAGTGGCTTTCCAGCGCAAATTTCAGTTCGCGGTTTTCGCCGATTCGGGGAAATCCAAGTATGTGTGTCTTGATCATGATGGTCTGCTTACGTTCGATTTAAAGCATCATGATCCGCACAAATACGGTATTATTCAAACGAATAATATTATCAAAAATAGTGAATTTAATTCATGTCAAAAAGTATTCTCGAATTGCGCCACTTGCGCACCCTTCAAGCCATTGAGCAAACCGGTAGCCTGAGCCGCGCAGCCGACGTGCTTTGCATCACGCAAAGCGCGGTGTCGCATCAAATCAAGGCGCTTGAAGACTGGTTTGGCGAAGAACTGGTGTACAAGCAGGGTGGGCAAAGCCGCTTTAGCGTGGTGGGGCAACGTTTGTTGCAGTTGGCCGGGCAGGTGTTGGGGCAGGTGGATCAGGCTGAACTGGATATTCTGCAAATGAAGCAGGGCGCGGGCGGCCCGCTGCGCGTTGCCGTGGAATGCCACACTTGTTTCGACTGGTTGATGCCATCAATGGATGTATACCGCAACCGCTGGCCTGAAGTAGAGCTGGACATTGTTTCGGGTTTTCATGCTGACCCGGTGGGCCTGTTGCACAAAGGCGATGCGGAACTCGCGATTGTGTCCGAGCTGTGTGAGGAAGAGGGCATTGTGTCGTTCCCGCTATTCCGGTTTGAAATGGTGGGCTTGGTGCCCGTGGATTCAAAACTGGCCAAGCGTGTGTATTTGAAGCCCTCTGACTTTGCCGATCAAACCTTGCTGACTTATCCAGTGCCCGACGACATGCTGGACGTGATCAAGCACTTTTTAACACCTGCTGGTGTGCAGGTTAAACGCCGCAGCAGTGAACTGACCGTGGCCCTGCTGCAACTGGTGGCCAGCAAGCGCGGACTTTCAGCTTTGCCTGCCTGGGCGGTGAAAGGCTATGTAGACCGCGGCTATGTGGCGCAGGTGCCCTTGGGTAGAAAGGGTTTGATTTCGACCTTGTATGCGGCTTTGCCGAAAGCCATAGCTGGCAAGCATTACACTGCCGATTTCGTGGCGGTGATGCGGGAAGTGTGCGCGCGGGAACTGGATGGGATTGAGTTATTGGTGTAGCCGTAAGAGTTTATTCAACGAACACGTTGCAGTAATTCAAAGCATACTTCCCATCAGCCGATTTGTGCATGTAAAGCTTCGTGTCTATCTGCAAAAAGACAGGCGAAGCTTCTTGCTGATTTCTGTTTCTGATACGTTCCAATAATTCCCATCGAGATTGCTGAATTGGGTTGACCTGATTCTCGGCTGGTTCTATGCCTTTGAAATCGAATTTGAATTGTTTGTCTACAAGTATTTCAAATTGCGACCAGTTTCTGACAAACGACTCAAGCGTTGCTTGAGCATCCGTCGCCTCCAAGTCAGCCTGCTTTCAACCAGTGCCGTTCCAAGTAGCAATTTGGCAGCGTTGTCGCCCTCCATACCCATAATTTTAAGAGTTGGAAGAATGATATCTCGATGGAAATAATGACAAATGGCTTTGGTAGGCATCGTGAGTCTTTGGTGATGTGTTGTGGAGCCTATGTCAATACTTCTGTGAATACAAATTCGAATGGTTTGATTCACTCAAGGTGATTAATCATCAGACAAAACCTGCCAACTGAACATACACCGGTATACCCACCAGAATATTCAACGGAAAGGTAATGCCCAGTGACAGCCCCACGTACAAGCTGGGGTTGGCTTCAGGTATTGCATAGCGCACCACCGCAGGCACGGCGATGTAGGAAGCACTGGCTGCCAGCACCATCAACAGCGCGGTGTCGCCAACGCTTGCACCGGTTGCCTTGGCCAGCAACCAGGCCAGGGTGGCGTGGGCAATGGGTGCAAGCACGGCGTAGGCAATCATCCATTTCGATACGGCCTTCAATTTTGGCAAGTGCTTGGCTGTGCTCAAGCCCATGTCGAGCAGGAAAAAAGCCAACATGCCTTTGAACAGGTCGCCGGTGAAGGGTTGCATGGCTTCTTTGCCGGCATCGCCACTCATGTAGCCAATCAGCATGGCACCCAGAAGCAGCAATTGGGCTCCCTCTGTAAACGATTCCTGCAACAAGTGGCTGAATCTTTTTCCGGGAACAGGTGCTGAATTCACGCCCTGTGTTTGTTTGCGAGCCATGTTGGCGAACAGCACGGCCAGAATAATGGCGGGCGATTCCATCAATGCCATGGCGGCAGCCATGTGGCCGCCGTAGGCGATGTCTGATTTTTCCAGAAACTGCACGGCGGTAATAAAAGTGACCGCACTCACTGAACCATAGGTTGCTGCAATTGCAGCGGCATCGAATGCCGACGTGCAACGTTTCAGTATCGGGTAGCTGATTAAAGGCACCACCACTGCCAGCAATATGGCACTGCCCAAACCGCCCAACACCTGCGTGTTAAAGCCTGATTCATGCAGGGCAAAACCGCCTTTCAAACCCAAAGCCATGAGCAGGTACAAGGAAAGAAAACGGCCAACTTGCGCTGGAATTTCAAGGTTCGATTTAACCAGTCCGCTGAAAATGCCCAGCAGGAAAAAAAGAATGGCGGGGTCGGTGAAGTTGTTCATGATGCATACGGAGACAAAAGTGCGCCCATGCTATGCAGAACAAACAATCATGTAAAATCAAAAAAATACAGATATACATCATTAAAAGGTTATGAATAAAAATGAACCTGACCCTTCGACAACTGCACTTGTTTACTGCACTGGCCCGCTTCAAAAGCATTACGGCCGTGGCGCGGCACTTTCATGTAACCCAGCCCACGGTTTCAATGCAAATGAAGGATCTGGCTGAATCGGTGGGCTTGCCCCTGTACGAGGTGATTGGCAAAGCGGTGTACCTGACACCCGCTGGCCTTGAACTTGAAGACACTGCGCGCGCCATGCTGGCCGAGCTGGAAGCGTTTGGGCAGCGCATTGACGACATCAAAGGTTTTCGGCGCGGCAAGTTGACGGTGGCCGTGGTCAGTACCGCAGAATACTTTGTGCCCCGCTTGCTGGGTGATTTTTGTGCGAAGTACCCGGAAGTGGAAATTGCCCTGGAGGTGTTGAACCGCAACGGCGTTATTCAGCGCCTTGAACATAACCTTGACGACTTGTACATCATGTCCAAACCACCCGCGAACCTGGATGTAGAGGCCAAGGCCTTCATGACCAATTCACTGCATGTGGTGGCACCAGCGGGTCACCCCTTAACCCAGCGCAAGCGAATCAAGCACACCGAGCTTGCACGGTATCCGTTTATTTTGCGTGAAAGGGGCTCTGGAACCCGCCTGGCCTGTGATTCGCATTTTGAAAGCCTGGGGTTTGAGCCCACCGTGCGGCTTGAATTGGGCAGCAACGAGGCTATTAAACAGGCAGTGCAGGGCGGCATGGGCTTGGCGGTGCTGTCTGAGCACGCCCTCAATGCCGGTGCCGCCACGGGTGGCCTTCAAATACTGAATGTGCAAAGTTTCCCGATTCATGCGAATTGGTATACCGTGCGGCCCAACGGCAAGCGGCCCTCGCCAGTTGCGGCTGATTTCTGGCGTTATTTGAATGTGGATCTGAAAAAAGGCGTGAAATTATAAAACAAGTTTAAAAACGAACGTTCGTTCGAATTCATCCTCCACTTCATCGTGTAATTCTGCGTTAATCTTTGTTTCTATTCCATAAAAACAGTTGGTCAGGAGACTTTTCAATGAATTTGAACAATTTGGTGGCCGTGGTCACAGGTGGTGCGTCTGGTTTGGGTTTGGCAACCGTGGAACAATTTGTTGCAGCCGGCACCAAAGTGGCCGTGTTCGACATGAATGAGGAAGCAGGCAAAGCAGCCGAAGCAGCACACCCTGGCAAGGTGATTTTCCAGAAAGTGAACGTGGCTGATGCTGCATCCGCCCGTGCGGGTATTGACGCTACCCTGGCAGCCTTTGGCGCCATTCACATTGCCGTGAACTGCGCGGGTGTTGGTGCTGCGGGTAAAACACTGGACCGCGACAGCAAAGCGTTGCCGCTGGACGCCTTTGCAAAAACCATCAACATCAACCTCATTGGCACCTTCAACATTGCAAGCCTGGCGGCTGAAGCAATGGCCAAGAATGCGCCCGATGAAGACGGTCAGCGCGGTGTGATCATCAACACTGCTTCGGTTGCCGCGTTCGATGGTCAAACCGGTCAAGCCGCCTATTCAGCCAGCAAGGGCGGTGTGGTTGGAATGACATTGCCCATGGCACGCGATTTGGGCCGTTATGGCATTCGCGTCATGACGATTGCCCCCGGCATTTTTGACACCCCGATGATGCAAGGTGTTTCTGAAGAATACCGCCAACCCTTGATCGCCATGGTTCAAAACCCCAAGCGTTTCGGCGCGCCTGCCGAGTATGGCCGCCTGTGCGTCAGTATTGTTGAAAACAATTACCTGAACGGCGAGACCATCCGCATTGATGGCAGCATCCGCATGCAGGCAAAGTAACGAGAGCAATTGAGGGGAAGAATCATCATGGCAGTTGAAAACGAAGACATCACCTTGTTTCGCGACATGCTGTTGCGTTGCCTGGAAAAGGAAGTGATTCCGCATTACGACCAATGGGAAAAAGACGGCTGGATGCCCAAGGAGGCCTGGCTGATATTGGGTGCGGCGGGCATGCTTGGACCCGACATGCCGGAAGAATATGGTGCAGCCGGTGCGCCATTCGAAGTGGCCCTGATGATTCTTGAAGAAACCTGCCGCCTGAATTTGCATGCGCTAAGCACAGCGCTGAACGTGCACGCCAACATTGTGATGCCCTACATCAACAATTTGGGCACGGCTGAACAAAAGGCACGGTGGCTGCCCGGCATGGTCACTGGTGAAATTGTGGGTTCCATCGGCATGACTGAACCGGGCGCAGGCAGTGATCTTGCGGGCATGCGCACCAACGCTGTTCCCGACGGCGATGAATGGGTGATCAACGGTTCAAAAACTTTCATTACCAATGGTTTGCATTGCGGCCTTATTGTATTGGCCGCTAAAACTGACACCACCAAGGGTGCCAAGGGAATCAGTTTGTTTTTGGTGGACAGCAGCTTGCCTGGTTTCAAGAAAGGCAAGGGCATCAAGAAAATGGGTCAGCATTCCAACGACACGGCCGAGCTGTTTTTTGACAACCTTCGCGTGCCTGCCAACGCCTTGCTGGGCGAGGAAAACAAAGGCTTCATTTACCTGATGCAGGAACTGCCCCGCGAACGCCTGGGGCTGGGTTCTCAAGCCGTGGGTGCCTGCGAAGGCGCCATGGCAATTACGGTGGATTACGTGACCCAGCGCAAGGCCTTTGGCAGCACGGTTGCGCAGTTTCAAAACACGCGATTCAAAATGGCCGAACTTCGCGCGCAACTTGAACTGACCAAGGCCTACTTGAAGCAGTGCGAAGCGCGTTTCAAACTGGGTGCAATGACGACTGAAGAAGCATCCATCTTGAAGTTGATGTCGACCGAACTTCAGGTGAAACTGACCCACGAATGTTTGCAGCTGTTTGGCGGTTATGGTTACACCGAGGAATATCCAATCTCGCGTTTCTTCACTGATGCACGGGTTCAAACCATTTATGCAGGTACTTCGGAAATCATGAAGGAAGTGATTGCGAGAGGCGAGTTGGGGCGATAACTCGACGGGGTTGCCTTCCTCATAAAGCCAACTCATCGGGGTTGCCTGATAAACGCAGCGAATGAATTCAAACGGGGCGGTTTTCTTGAATGTGCGGAACGGCAAACCCACTGCCGAGTTGGCTGGGGCATCAGCGTATTTTCGCCGTTCTGTTTATCGGTCGCCGATGCGTAGCTCAATCGGCAGCGATCACGCTCGACACAAAACGGCAACATCACACTGGCATAAAGAGAAGTTAGTACTTTTTCAACACTTCTTTTTTGCTGCCTACATGAAAAAAATATTTGATACTTTGCACGAACAGCGTTGGGACGACCACCGCTACTACCACCACAGCCGAATTAACCAAAGCCTGCATTTGCTCAGCGCCTTGTCATTCCTGTTTGGCTACGTGTTGTTGTTTATTGATCCGATTTCTGCTGCGCTCGTGGCTTGGCTTATTGCCATGACCAGTCGCCAGATTGGCCATTTCTTTTTCGAACCCAAAACCTACGACTACGTGAACGATGCCACGCACGATCACAAGGAAGACATCAAGGTGGGCTACAACCTGCGCCGCAAGGTGGTTTTGCTCAGCATTTGGGGCGCCTTGCCCGTGTTGATCTGGTTCAGCCCGTCCACATTCGGCTTGCCACCCACGGGTGCAGACATGGGCAGTTTTGTGCGCAGCGTGGGTGAATCGTGGTTGTGGTTGGGCTTTGGTGGACTGGTGTTCAGAACCATTCACCTGTTTTTCATTCGCGACATTGAAACAGGTTTGGTGTGGGCCCTGAAAATTATCACCGACCCATTCCATGACGTGAAGATTTACTACAAGTCACCGTTTTACCTGCTCAAAGGTCAGCTGATTGATCCGATGGACGATGTCAAGGCACGCCAGGTTTCACTTAGTACACGCCGCTGAATCTTCTTGTTGCTGTCGCAGGCCGTACTGGTGTCCCACCAGCCATCGGCTTGCATGCAGCGGGCCGCTTGAATAAAGCGGTCGCAAAATACATCAAAGTCCGAGTCTGAATAATTGTGGCTGAAAATCATTCGGCCTGAACCCACCCAACTCAACATCACGCCCGCTTGTAGCAAGTAGAACTGAAACATCCAGTTAAAGCGCGATGGTTTGGTGTACAGAATCGTGAAAATCGAGGTCATGTTCTGCACTTCAAGCGGCAATTCAAGTTCAAGCAGCCGTTTGTTCAGTGCGGCCCTGCGTGTGTTCCAGTTGGTGTCCACGTTTTGATACATGCGTTCTACCTCAACCCCGTCAATGTGCTTTAGAAACAGGTTCATCGTTTGCATCACATAGGGGTGTGAATTGAAGGTGCCGCGTGCGAAGCAAATGTCCGCTGGCTTGTTGTTGCGGTAGCGCTTCATCAACTCAGCTTTGCCACACAACACGCCCACCGGCAAACCACCACCCAGCGTTTTTCCGTAGGTCACCATGTCGGCGCGTACGCCGAAATAATCTTGCGCGCCGCCTTTGGCCAAGCGGAATCCAAGAAACACTTCATCAAGAATCAATACAACGCCGTTTTTTGTGCACACTTGCCGCAGCTGTTTAAGCCATTGCGTGTAGCCTTCTTTGTCGTAGCCTGCCTTGCGGCCGCTGCTGATTAAAGCCGAATCACCGGGCGCATTTGCGTTGGGGTGCAGTGCTTGAAGCGGGTTCACCAGCACGCAGGCAATGTCTTTTCGGGTCGCCAACACTTGCAGGGTGCGCTGGCTCATTTCCTGCAAAGTCAGTGTGCGGTTTGCGCTCACGGGGTTGCCAATGCCGGGCTGCACATCGCCCCACCAACCATGGTAGGCACCTGCAAAACGCACGATTCGCTGGCGGCCAGTGTGGTATTGCGCAAGTCGAACGGCTTGCATTACCGCCTCTGTGCCGCTCATGTGGTAAGAAATTTCATCTTGCCCGGCAAGTGCCAGAATTCTGCGCGTGTTGTCCAGCACCACAGGGTGGTAGGGGCCAAGCACCGGGCCCAGCGCGTCCATGTCCAGTGCGGCTTGTCGAATAAAACTTTTGTACGTGTCGTAACCCAACAGGTTGGTACCGTAAGCACCAGTTACATCAATGTATTCATTGCCGTCCACATCCCACAAATGAACCCCTTCCGATTTACTCAAAAACAGGGCTGGTAACAAGTGTTCATTGACCATGTCACGAAACTGGAACGGCACCCTGTATTTGTGGGTGAACTGCGCGTCTGAAATATTGGCTATCGCCTGTTCCAGCAGCCGTTTGCCCTGGGGGGAGCGGTTTACTAAATCGGCAGACAGGCGGAGAAAGCCATCTCGACGTTTGTTCACAACGATGTCGCTGGCTTGATCGCAATTAAAAAACGAATCGCCGTTCAGGCTGTAGTGCGGTATCAGCTTCGATACCCGCTTGGCCATTCGCACGTGGCCGCTTAGCCCCGGGTGCTTGGCGCGCGACAATTGCAGCCGCCTGTGGGCCTTCAATGCAAGGTAAGCGCTGGCACTGGCGCCAATCAACAAAGTCAAGGTGTCAAGGTTCATACACATTTCTGTCAAATTCAACAGGTATGTTGTATCCCATCTCGGTGACAGGCTGATTAAATTGCACAAAAACATACATGAAGGTTCGGGGTTGCGGATGTCGCGGCTTCAAATGCAGGAAAGTGCCAATTTTATTTTGACGAATCGAGTTCCCCGGCTGTTCAGTTCCTGGCTGATGGGAAAAATCAGCAAGATCAAAACTCCCTGTTTTGCCCGGCCAGCGTTGTGGTTGTGGCGGCAGTGCGCCGAATTGAATTTACACGAAGCGCAGAGGCAGCAGTTCAATTCCATACACGACTGTTTTACCCGCGCATTGAAACCCGGCATGCGTCCAATTGCTGAACACGCACGTGGCACCAGCCCATGCGACGGTATTCTGGGGGCACACGGCTTGGTTGAGAACGGCAGCCTGTTGCAGGTGAAGGGTTTTTCATATGCCATTGAAGAGCTATTGGTAGACCCTGACATCGCCATGAAATTTCATGGTCACCGATACGTGACCATTCGCATTACCGCCAGCATGTACCACCGCATGCACTCGCCACTTGAAGGTGTGGTGGATCAAGTGGATTACATTCACGGCGACACCTGGAATGTGAACCCGGTTGCCTTGAAACGGGTGGAAAAACTGTTCTGCAAAAATGAACGCGCAGTACTTAGCGGCAAAACCGCGCAAGGCGAACCCTTTGCCATTGTGCCTGTGGCGGCTATTCTGGTGGCAGGCATACGCCTTCATTGCACGGGGCGCGTGTTCAATCAAAGCGACCGTGGGCCACAGCGCGTGCGCACGCACACCCCCATTCACAAAGGTGAAGAACTGGGTTGGTTTGAGCATGGTTCCACCATTGTGCTGCTGGTGCCACCGGGCTGGAATTTGGCGCATGGGTTGGCAGAAGGTAGCCGTTTGTTCATGGGGCAAGCCCTGTTTGAATAATTCGGTTATTCTTGCGCCCTATGGACATATTGATCAGCGAAGAAAAAGGCGTTCGCCAACTGCATTTCGGCAGTGACTGGGTGCAGGGGGCCATGCGCATAGCACGCCCGTATGCGTTGGAGCTGGAATACACCCGCGAAATGATGGCTCCGCTGCTGTTGAACCCGGATGTGAACTGGCCGCGCAACGCCTTGTTTGTTGGTTTGGGTGTTGGGGCTTTGCCCAAGTTTTTGCACAAGCACCGGCCCAACTGCAAAATCACCGTGGTTGAAATTTCCCATGCGGTGGTTGCAGCAGCGCAAATGCATTTCAAGCTGCCGCCATTCGCACCCAACTTTCGGGTTGTCGTGAATTGCGGTGCCGACTACATGGCAAACGCAGTAGCCACCGACGCCCGTCAATTCGATTTGATCATGGTCGATGGTTTCGATGCCAAAGCGAAAGTGGGGCCATTGAATTCCACCGCTTTTTATTTGAATTGCAAATCGCGTTTAAGTGAACAAGGCTATCTGGTTGCCAATTTGTTGAGTAACCAGAAAGATTCGGCTCAAAGCAAACAAAGACTGCTTGACGCCTTCGACGTAAATGCCCTTGCCTTGGCACCTTGCGTGAGCGGCAATGTGATCGCTTTGGCGCACATCGGGGCTGGGTTCAACAAGGATCAAACCGAGCTGAAACGCAATTGCGAAGCCCTGAAAGAAGAAACGGGTCTGAATTTGTCCAATACAGTGGTCAAACTTGTCGAGGCCACTCCCAAAGTTTAAATTGCATGTCTAAAATAGGACACAAACCAAACTTACAGAGACCGTGCAGCCATGCAAAACGATCAGCAATCCATCTGGTTTTCCATTCCCAATCTGGAGAACATGAATGCCATGTGCAAAAACACCGCGTGCGAGGCGCTAGGCATTGAAATTACCGAAGTAGGTCACGATTTTATTCGCGGCACCATGCCTGCAGATGCCCGCACTTTTCAGCCGTTTGGTTTGGTGCATGGCGGTGCCAATGTGCTGTTGGCAGAAACCTTGGGCAGCATCGGCGCCAATATGCTGGTTGACAACAGCAAGTTTTATTGTGTGGGTCAAGAGGTCAACGCCAACCATTTGCGCGGTGTTAGAAACGGCAAAGTGACGGGAACTGCGCGTTTGTGTCATGCGGGCAAAAGCTCGCAAGTTTGGAATATTGAACTGCACGACGACCATGGAAAGCTAAGCTGTATTTCCCGCTTGACCATGGCTGTGGTGCCTGTCCCCGGATCCCGATAAATCATGTCGAAAGTTACCGTGAAACAAGATAAAAACGTACTTGGTGGGCCATTGCTTGCCTGCTCCTATGCACCACTTACCGGTTTTATGCGCGACGGTTGTTGCAGCACAGGCCCCAACGACTTGGGTCGCCATGTGGTGTGTGCAAAGGTAAGCGAAGAATTTCTCGAATTTCAATTGCGAATGGGCAACGACCTGATCAGCCCACAGCCCCAATATCGTTTTGCAGGTTTGAAACCCGGCGACCGCTGGTGCGTGTGTGCTACGCGCTGGATGGAGGCTTTTGAAGCAGGCGTGGCCCCGATGGTGTATCTTGAGGGTACCAACGAATCAGCACTTCAGATCATTCCACTTGAACTGCTACTGGAACATTCACTTGTGTAAAGGTATCCGGAATGGTTAAAGAGCAGGCTTCCCGATGGCTGTCCGCAGCCCGTATCAGCCCCACGGCGCTGTACACAGGGCAAGTGTGGCAGGCCAACGGCCGCTCCATTCCGGAATTGCAGTCCATCCCCGCCAGTGCGCTGCACATGGCACTGGCACCTTCGATGTTTGTTTCAAGAAGTTTTGGTGGCCCCACACTGGAAGACTTTTTGCTGGCACGCCACGATTTGATTGATCATCACCTGACCGAAATGATCGAGTCGAAAAAGATCACGCAAGTGATAGAAATTGCCGCAGGCCTTTCCCCCCGCGGCAGTCGATTTGTGGAACGGTATGGCGACAGAATCACCTACATTGAGGCCGACCTGCCGGGCATGGTGGCGCAGAAGAAAAAACTGCTGGCCCAACGCCTGCGTGTATGCCCCAACCACCACGTGAAAGTGGTGGATGCATTTGCAGATCACGGTGCGCACAGCCTGGATGGTCTGGTCGGCTTGCTGGATCCCTCAAAGGGCCTTGCAATCATCACCGAGGGTTTGTTGAATTACTTTGATCGTGATTCAGTGCTTGATTTGTGGGCGCGTATTTCAAAAACCCTGTCAAAATTCAAACACAGTGCTTACCTGTCCGATATTCATTTGCAGGCGCAAAACGCCGACCCGCTGGCGCAGGCTTTTGTCGCCGGTCTGGGTATTTTCGTGCGGGGCAAAGTGCACCTGCACTTTGAAACGGCAGGGCATTTACAGTTGGCCATGGAAAACCTGGGGCTGGCCTGCCAGGTACACCGGCCCAGTGATTTTGCGGATCAAATTCCTGCCTGTGCTGGCAAAGGTGCAGACTTCTGCCGGGTTCTGTTTGCGCGACCCGCCAGTGCTGTAAAGTAAGCAGATAAAAAGCACAATCAGGAGACATGATGCAATCGAAGTTGTTGCGGGGCCTTGTGGTCTCGGCGATCTGTTTTGCGCTGGGCGGCGGTTCAGTTTTTGCCCAAGCTGGCAAAGTAAATGCTCTGGGTGCCGAAATCTCGGGCAATCCCGCGGGCACCATTCCTGAATGGACCGGCGGTTTAACAAAGGCACCCCCCGGTTTTGATCCCAAGAAGGGGTACGCAGATCCCTTTGCATCGGAAAAACCCCTGTTTGTAATCAACCAAACCAACCTGGCGCAACACGAGAAGTTTTTACCGCCGGGGCAAATTACGCTTGTCAAACGTTATTCCACCTACAGCATTCCGGTTTACAAAACACACCGCACAGCAACTTTTTCACCCGCCATGATGAGCAGCATTGAAAAAGAAGCAGGCAAGCCCACGCTTGCCCATGGTGGCTTGGCGGTGGAAGGTGTTCAGTCCACCAGTGTGCCGTTTCCCGAACCCAAAAGCGGTATCGAGGCCGTGTGGAATACCTTGCTGCGCAGGCCTGCCCAAACATTGCGTTCTCACACCGCGGGCTTTGTGGCAGGCAATGGCACCAAGCCCCTGGCGTTTGCCAGCAGCCAGACAATTGCCTGGGCACCGGCCCTTGGCAAAGCCGGCACCAACTTGTTGTTTGGCTTGATCGGGGAGTCCACCCGACCGTCAGCCCAGGCCGGCGAAGCCTTGCTGGTGCTGGACACACTGAATTTCAAAGAAGACGCGCGCAACGCCTGGATTGTGAATTCCGGTCAGCGCCGCGTGCTTCGAGCACCTGAGCTGGTACACGCCGCACCCGCCGGCAACACGGATGCATTGCGCACAGTGGACGACATTTACGGTTTTAACGGCTCGCCAGAACGGTTCGAATGGAAGTTGCTGGGCAAAAGGGAAATGTATATTCCCTACAACAACTACAAGCTGAGTGACAAAAGCCTGACGTACGACAACATGACAGTGGACGCTTTCTTGAAGCCAGAGCTGACCCGGTTCGAGCTGCACCGGGTTTGGGTGATTGAAGGCACCCTGAAGCCAGGTGCGGACCACATCTATTCCAAGCGCACCATGTACGTGGACGAAGACAGCTGGTATGTGGCGCTAATGGACCAGTACGACACCAAGGGCGACCTGTGGCGCGTCAAAATGCTGTATCTGATGCAAGCTTACGATGCCCCCGGTTTGTACACATCGGGTGAAGTGCAACACGATCTGAATGCCAGAAAGTCCGTGTTCAGTGCCTTCCAGAATGAAGAACCGCCCACCGAATTCAATGTTCCGGTGCGTTCGGGTGATTTCACGCCAGCGGCCTTGCGCAAGTTGATGCGCTGAAATTGGCGCGGCATTGTGTTTGTGTACAATGTCGCCCAAGCAATCTGGCATTCTCAAGGAATTCACCCGCGCATGGCCAAGCAGGACAAACCTGATAATTCAAACGACAACACGCTTGACCGCATCAAGACCGGCGCACTGGAACGCAACGTGGCCTTGACGCGCATGGGCGTAGGGGCGGGTGCCAAAATTGCGGGCCACACCGTGCGTAATTTTTTTCGCCGTGGCGAATCCAGAGATGAGGCCAATCGAAACTTTTACAAAGCGCAGGCCAAAGAACTTGCCGATGAATTGGGGCGCCTGAAGGGCAGTGTGATGAAAGCAGGGCAAATGCTGTCCCTGTACGGCCAGTATTTTTTGCCCAAAGAGGCCGTGGAGGTGCTTGCCACCCTGCAAGACAACACACCCGCCGTAAGCTGGTCGTTTGTCGAGCCGCAATTGCTCGATGCCTTGGGCGAACAAACCATTGCAAAGCTCGACATACAGCGCAAGCCGATTGCCGCCGCATCACTGGGTCAGGCCCATGTGGCCACCATCAAGGCAACCGGTGAACAGGTTGTGGTCAAAATTCAATACCCGGGTGTGGCCAGCGCGATTGAAAGCGATATTCGCACCTTGTCCCGCCTGGTCTACGCCACTCGGTTGGCACCCAAGGCGCTCGACCTAAGCCATGTATTCAGCGAACTGCGCGACATGCTGGCGCGTGAATGCGATTACATACAAGAACGCGAGTTCACGGAAACCTTTCATGCGCGTTTGTCTGGTGACTCACGATTTATCGTGCCCAAGGTGTACCCGCAGTTTTGCGCACAACGTGTGCTGACCACGCATTACGAACCCGGGTACTCGGTGTCATCCAAAGAAGTTCAAGCCTTGTCGCAAAGCCGCCGCAATGCATTGGCGAAGGCGTTTGCTGAATTGTTCGTCACCGAGTTTTTTGAATGGAATCTGGTTCAAACCGATCCGCATTTCGGCAACTACCGGGTGCGCATTGACCCGCTGGGGGAAAACGACCAGATTGTGGCGCTTGATTTTGGTGCAACACGGTCTTTTTCGCCATCATTCGTGCAAAGTTATGCGCGAATTGTCAAGGGTTCCCTGAATGCCAATCGGCGAGAAATTGCGCAAGGTGTTCTTGAAATCGGCTTGATGAATGAAGACACACCACAGTGGATACTTGAAGGCTTTGGGGACCTGACAGAACTGATCGTTGAACCCTTTCGCAAGCCTTTTGACCCAAGCGTGCCCGAACATTTGTACACACCCGGCGGCGCGTATTGTTTTGGCATAACTGACCTGCCAGCCAGGGTTGGGCAAACCGCTGCCTTGAAAATGATGAGCAAGCATTTCAAGATTCCCCCGCAGGAAATCATTTTCCTGCACCGTCGCATTGGTGGCGTGCTGGTGACCTTGCGCACCTTGCGCGCAGAACTGCGCCTTCATGAGTTGCTTACGCCTTATTTGGCCAGGGACTGATTTCAGGTTCAGTCGATTGTCCGAAACTATCAAGAACATCACAATTTATTCGTCCATCCGGGCGGAACCTTCGATTGTCCTCGCACTCTAAACTCACATTAATAGTTATTGCAGCGCTTATTGAATTTCTTTATTGGACAAATAGGGTAATTTGGTTTGCCCGGCACAATAAGCTATGGTGAAATGCAGGTGTTGTCCTAGACAAAAAGGCAGGCAAATGGATTCGGCTCAGGATTCAATCGGTGTGGTGGTTCTTGAACCCAACAAGCAGTTGTTGGACAAGCTGTGCGCTTGCGCCCAGCGTGTGTGGGGAAAGTACGAAGTTTTGCCACGACAAACCGGCAAAGAACTGGCACTTGCAGCACAAAACCTGACTGCAGGCCTTGTGATTGTTCGTGCCAGTTTTCAGCGGTCAAGCACCTTGATCCAGAGTACCTTGCTTGACATGTACGCCGCTGGCGCACAAATTTTGATTGTTCAGGACACGCCATTCAGGGTGTCGGAGTCTTCGTGGGTCACCGTGGCAGGCATACACTTTTTGCCTGACAGGGCAAACGACGAGCAGTTGCACGACCTTTTGACCATGACCCTGGTGCGCCATTGCATGCCGCAATTGAACAAACTGATTTGACCTAGACAGATTTCCGAGTGGCCTGTCGTAAAAACCTGGCTTTTTTACCTTATATTCATGGTTTGGCCGTGCGCCAGCAACTCAAATGCTTCCTTTTGCAGGCTGTGTTTACCAAGCGCTTTTTGTAAATCGCCAATGGGTTGATCCAAAGGTTCGTCGGTCAGTTCAAATGTTCCCCAGTGAATGCCCATCGAGCGCTTTGACCCAACATCTTTGTGAATTTGCACTGCCTCATCCGGGTTGACGTGTTGCGCCTTCATGAACCAGCGTGGTTCGTAAGCGCCCACAGCGATCGCGCTGAAATCGAACGGCCCAAGGCGCTTGCCGATTTCATCGAAATCCCTGCTGTAACCCGTGTCACCCGAGAAATAAAAGTTAAGGTCAGGGCTTTTCAAGGTCCATCCGCCCCACAATGATTTGTTGCGATCCGCCAATGTACGCGCAGACCAATGGTAGGCGGGAACGAATGTAATTTGATTGCCTGCAATTGTGTGGGTTTCCCACCAGTCTAATTCCTTTACGCGTTCAACACCCCACCCTTTAAGCAGTTTTTCCAGTCCCAAAGGCACCAGAAACAATATGTCTGGCTGTTGTTTGGTCAACTTTATCACGGTGTTGTAATCAAGGTGATCATAGTGGCTGTGGCTGATCACGACCGCATCAATTTTTGGAAGGTGTTCAACGCGGGTAGGGGACTGTACTTTGCGTGCGGGCCCCATCCATTGAACCGGAAAAGCACGCACCGAAAAATGTGGGTCAGTCAGGATGGTAAAACCGTTTGTTCTCACCATCACCGTGGCGTGACCAAGCCAGGTCGCAGTTTGGCTGGAGAAGTTGGCAAGCTGGCCTTTGTCAAACGCTTGCTGTGGGAAGTCCTCGTATCTTGCAATGAACTCACCGGGAGGTGGCGGAAGGTCCTTTCCATGGCGTTCGCGATACCAGCGCAGCAGGTCTGAAAAAGACTTGGATACCGTGGTTCCATCAGAATTCACGAACCCATCAGGACGATGGTGTGGTTTGCCGGAATCAAAGTGCCGATTCGATGTGGCGCAACCTTGAATGACAAACCCCAAAATAATACTGAATACACCAGCTACAACATACTTCATGTGTTATCACGGTTTGATTAGAGTTCCTTCCACTGCGTTGCAAGGTAGATGGCAACAGGCAAGCCGAAGTAGAGCAAGCAAAGTACTCTGAAATGGTCCATCGATTCTACCGCAGCGCTGTCGTTTTGAACCGTGCCCACACCGCCCAGCTGAGAGGGATTGCCGTTAAAGGCCAGATCAATCGTGGCGTTTGTTTCAAACAGGGGTGCGACAAGCGCAGGTTCGAGAAAAAAAGCACAACTTAAAACCCACACGACGAAAAATATTGCAAATCGCTTGATGCTCATGCTGTTAACTCCTTTGTATGTATTATTTGTAAGCCCTTAAAACAACTGTACAATAAACACTGTAACTGTGTACAGTATTTTTAATTGGAATGTGGTTTTCGAAATGCATTACTGGCTGTTTTGGCAAAATCAAGCTGATACAATCAATTGAACTTTTTAAAGCAGCAGTAAGGAGGTTTATGCAGTCCCAGCGCATCACGATCAATTCCAAAGACGGAAGTCAATTCAGTGCTTATCTGTCTTTGCCACCCACGGGCACGGGTCCGGGCATTCTGTTGATTCAGGAAATTTTTGGTGTCAATCAGCACATCCGGGATGTGGCGGACCAATACGCCAGCGATGGCTTTGTGGTGTTGGCCCCCGATATCTTCTGGCGGCAAGAGCCTGATGTAGACATTGGTTACGACGATGAAGGCTTCAAGAAAGGTTTCGCTTTGATGCAGGGGATGGATTTCCCAAAGGCCGTAGAAGACCTTTGTGTGGCCGCACAAACTTTGAAGGAACTGCCCCAGGTAACCGGGAAAGTTGCCAGTCTGGGCTACTGCATGGGCGGCATGTTGTCTTATATGGTGGGCACCACGGAAGGTGCGGTTGATGCGTCTGTCTGTTATTACGGTGGCGGAATTCATACTGCGCTGGACCGCGCGCCACAAGCCAATATCCCGATGCTGATGCATTTCGCCGAGAACGACGGCTTTATTCCCATGCAGGCTGTGGAGCAGGTCAAAGCAGCGTTTCAGAACAACAACGCCGTTGAAATTCATACTTATCCCGGTGTCGATCACGGTTTTAATTGTTGGGGGCGCCCAATGTATCAGCAAAAAGCGGCGGCACTTGCCCGAGGTCGTTCGCTGGCATTCCTGTCGAGAACAATTTCATCTTGATTGAAAGTGTTGATAAGCTGTCTTCAAAAGAGGCCTCACTGTTTAACGTGGCCTCTTTTGTTGTATCTGACGCTTGGCAAAAGCGTCCTTTGTTGTGCATGCTCTTTGCCATAGGCCTGCTTGCATCAACGGTGTTCTGGACCCAGTTGGGCTCGCTGGCCTGGTTTGGTCAACTCATTTTGTTTTCGTTTACCGTGGTTTTGGCTTTCTATCTGGGAAGCGCATTAACCCGCGCCTGGCTGGGTTTTCAGGTGAGGCAGTCCTTGATTGAGTCGGGTGAAGAAGACCCGGATCAACACGACATGGCAGGCAAAGAATTTTTTCAGTCTCTTGCGCACACAGTTCATCGATTAAACCGCCAACAGCGTGTGCTGCTAAATGGTTACGAAGAAGAAAAGCGCCGTTTGATGAGCGTGGAAAGTTGCTTGAACGGGTTTGTCGTGGAGTTCACCGTGACCGTACACGGTCACATTTATGTCGACAACGCGGACACTTCACTCGAAAGGTTTTTCCCTGTGACCCGAGCCCAGTTTATCGCCGACTGGTCCGTTGTGTTAAAGCACATTGATCCAAAATACCATGCCCCTCTGCGAACAGTGCTGTCGCGTCCGGAAGCATTTCCGAACCGCGAGTCCGTTGTGTTTTCTGAATTGCGGCGTAGTGGTGTTGAACCCCGTTATTTTCAATTGACAGTGCAGCGTGAGGCAAAACCTGCCGGGGTGTGCATGTATGCGGTGTGCCTGGATGTCAGCGACCTGGTGCTTGCCAAAGAGCAGGCTGAAAGCGCAGACCGTGCAAAATCCGAATTTTTGGGTACGATCAGCCACGAATTGCGTACCCCCTTGAATGCCATCATCGGCTTTTCAAGGTTGCTTGAAGAACAACTGAAAGATCCTGAATTGCGCAGCGATGTTCGCAATATTTCCAGTTCGGCGACAAGCCTTCACTTGATTTTAAGTGACGTACTTGAATATTCCCGTATTCAAGCCAACGGGCTGAAACTTGAGGTTTCTCCTTTTGATCTGGATGCCATGGTTCGTCAGGTTCATGCCCTGAACCAGAACCTGGCCATCAAGAAGAACATTGAATTTTCGGTTGTTAACGATGTTGGGGGGCCATGTCTTGTATTTGGCGACGCCAATCGTTTGCGGCAGGTGATCCAGAACCTTGTGTCCAATGCGCTCAAGTTTACGGACACTGGCTATGTGAAATTGAAACTGAGCACCAGCGCACCCAGCCAAGGGCGGGTGGAAGTGTTTCTGGAGGTGGCTGACAGCGGTATTGGAATTAGTCAGGGTGCCATTCAGAAATTGTTTCAGCGGTTTAGCCAGGGTAGTCGAGAAATTAATCGACAGTATGGCGGCACAGGGTTGGGCTTGGCAATTTGCAAGGGTCTGGTTGAATTGATGGGTGGGCGTATTGATGTCAGTTCGGAGCCTGGCCTGGGTTCTGTATTTACAGTCAGTTTAAATCTATCCGTGGCCCGTTCCCTTGGTTCAGAAAAAACAGTCAAACCTTTCGAGCCTGCTGCGCGGGCCCTCGATGTGCTGGTTGTTGACGATCACCCCATCAACATCAAGTTGCTGGATCGTTATCTGGGGAAGCGGGGTCACAGGGTGGCACGTGCCACTGGCGGTATTGAAGCTGTGAAGCTTTGTGAATCGCAATACTTCGACTTGGTGTTGATGGACATTGACATGCCAGACATGGATGGGCACGAGGCCACACGTTTGATTCGCGCGTCGCACACAGCCGCATCGTGCCACAGTTTTATTTGTGCTTTGTCGGGCTTGTCTGACGACAAGAACATGGCCTTGTCGGCGGAATCGGGCATGAATTTGCATCTAACCAAGCCCGTGTCGTTTGAACAACTGGATCAGTTAATTGAAGAACTTTGCCAGAAACCAGCACCAGTTCACTGAATGCCCAGTTGTTTTTCCAGGTACGACTTCGCTTTTTCCAGCCAAATGGTCAGCGCAGCCAGCAGGTCACTTTGACTGAACGAGCAGCTTTCACCGCCAAACATGGCCGTGCTTTCAAGGCGTTCCAGAATGCTTTCCAGCGCACCTTCAAACACTGCGGGCAGTTCACTGAGCAGGTCTTTTTCCTGCCTGAATGCGAAAATCAGGGCATTGGTGTTTTCAAATTCATTATTTTCCAGTGAATCTGATAGTTTTTTGATCCGCAACAAGGGATCTGCTGGTATGTTACTCATGAGTATTATTCAACCATTTCATTATTTCGGCCAGTGTACTCCAGCACAAAGGGGGCTGGCCTTTGCCTTGAGGAGAATTCAACATGGACAGCAAACTTTCACTGGACAAAACTGCATCGGTTGCCCTGAATTACGAAGCGGTTCTGGCCGACCTGGAAGCCATTGAGCCCCTTATTTCAATTTTCCCCAAGCTGGAAAGCCTGACCAAACTAGGCCCCAACGCGTTTGAATGGAAACTAAAGCCCATCGGTGCCATGGGCGTTTCACACGCGGTGCATTATGCCGCCACTTACGAAGTGGACAAGGCCAATGGCCGACTCAATTTTCATGCGAAAGAGGGCATTGGCAACGCCAACCTGTCAGGCTGCTTTCAGTTCAAGCAAAACGGTGCCAAAGTAGACATCGAGATTGAAATCAAAGGCCTGTTGCGCGACATCAAGGTGCCCATGCTGTTGAAGGCCGCAACGCCCGGTTTCATCAAAACCATGTTTGAAGGTTTGGTAGACCGCTTCATTGAAAAACTGGAGGAGAAGTATGGCAAATAACAAACCCGCGAATTACGACACCGGCAAGGCCATGCGCACCAAGGTGTTGGGGGCAGAATATGTGGCCAGAGCAGTGTCGAATCCCGATGATTTCGCAGCGCCGCTGCAAGACATTGTGACCTCGCATGCCTGGGGAACAGTGTGGCCACGCGAAGGCCTGGAACCGAAAATTCGCAGCATTGCCACCGTGTCCATGTTGATCGCCTTGAATCGCCCCACTGAATTGAAGTTGCACATGCGCGGTGCCATCAACAATGGTGTAACGCCTGATGAACTGCGTGAGCTGATTATCCACGCCAGTGTGTATTGTGGTTTTCCGGCCGCGATGGACAGCATGCGCCATGCCAAGGCTTTGCTTGAAGAGTTGGCTGCTGAAAAGTAATGGCCTGAATCGATGCAATAAAAAAAAACCGGCTGGGGTTTCAAACCTGCAGCCGGTTTTTTTGTAAGCAATTGCTTATTTTTCTACGAAGGCCCGTTCAAACACATAGTCGCCAGGTTCGCCCACGCCGGGAGACGCCACGAAGCCCTTGCTGTCCAGTATGCCGCGGATATCGGCCAGCATGCTGGGGCTGCCGCAGATCATCGCACGGTCTGTTTCGGGGTTCAGCGGGGGCAGGCCCACGTCTTTGCACAGCTCGCCGTTTTCCATCAGGGTGGTAATTCGGCCCACGGTTTGAAATTCTTCGCGGGTTACGGTGGGGTAGTACACAAGCTTGCCACGCACCATTTCGCCAAAGAATTCATTGTTGGGCAGTTCTTCCCGAATGAATTCGCTGTATGCCAGTTCATTCACATAGCGCACACCGTGAACCAGAATTACTTTTTCAAAGCGCTCGTATACATCCGGGTCTTTGATCAGGCTCATGAATGGAGCCAGGCCGGTGCCGGTGCCAAACAGGAACAGGTTTTTTCCGGGCTTGAGGTCGTCCAGAATCAAGGTGCCCGTGGGCTTTTTGCTGACCAGCACCGAGTCACCCACCTTCAGGTGTTGCAGGCGTGAAGTCAGTTTGCCATCGGGCACTTTGATGCTGAAAAATTCCAGGTGCTCTTCGTAGTTCGCGCTTGCAATGCTGTAGGCGCGAAGCAGGGGCTTTCCTTCTACTTCCAGACCAATCATCACGAAGTGGCCGTTGTGAAAACGCAGGCCCGGGCTTCGTGTGGTTTTGAAGCTGAAAAGGGTGTCGTTCCAGTGGTGGACTTCGGTAACTTGTTCTTGAATCAGGTTTGACATGGTTGCGGCTTCAGTTCTCGTGAGTTCTTCGATCGCGCCAATGATAGCGCAATGCATTAAAAAACGCTGTAAGTTGTTCTATTTTTTAGTTATTTGCTTATTTGGAGTTGTCACTCTAACCAGCTTGAAAGAATCGGCTGGCAATGGCGGTTATAAAGTGAAGTACAAACACATACAACAACAGCCAACAAGGGCAGACCCATGACAGAGACAAATAAAAAAGAACGGCGGATGAGCCAAATGGTTGTTCATTCCGGCGATGTGGATCTGGCAGTGAGCTGCCATGGTGAACCGCACAACCCCACTATTATTCTGGTTCATGGGTATCCCGATTCAAGCGCCGTGTGGGATCCTGTGGTGGACATCCTGAAGCACCACTTTCATGTGGTGACCTACGATGTGCGCGGTTGTGGCAAGTCCACGGTGCCGGGCTGGATGTGGGACTATTCCCTAGGCAAACTGTCCGAAGACCTGCAGGCGGTGATGCGCGCCGTGTGCCCAACCCAGCCAGTTCATTTGGTGGCCCACGACTGGGGCTCCATTCAAACCTGGGAAAGTGTGACCGATCATCGCTTGAAAGCCCGCATTGCCAGCTACACCAGCATTTCCGGGCCGAGCCTGGACCACATTGGCCAGTGGGTGCGCAACAGTCTAAAGGCGGGCAACACGAAAGCTTTGGGTGGCGTGTTTGGGCAGTTCATCCATTCCTGGTATGTGTATGCGTTTCAGTTGCCGTTTCTTGCGCCTGCTGCCTGGAAATTGGGGCTGGACAAGGCATGGCCGGGTATCGTGAAGAAAATGGAGGGGGTTGAACACGATGTCAATCCAACCCAGCGCAAAGACGGCGTAAACGGCATCAATTTGTACCGTGCAAACATATTGCCGCGCATGGGTAAACCACGTGTGCGGCACACCGACGTGCCCGTGCAATTGCTGGTGCCCACGAAAGACAGGTTTGTTACCCCGGCCTTGGTGGAATCTTGCTACCCGTATGCGAAGAACGTGTGGCGCCGCGATGTTGAGGCACATCACTGGGTGGTTCAAAGCCATTCCGAATGGGTGGCCAATTGTGTGTCCGAATTTGTGGAGTTTGCCGAAACTGGTCGGGAAAATCCGGGCCTTGCAAAGGCCCGGGTTGTCTAGATAATGCCCAGCTGAATCATGACCATCAATTGGCCTTCGCCCACCAGGCCACCCAACATGGCACCAGTCATGATCAAAATCCATTCTTCCTGTTTGAACACCGGACGCAGCAGTCCTTCAAATTCCAGCGGGGTCATGGCTTGCATTTTTTTGCCTACTACGTTTTCAATATCGAGTGATGTTTGCACGTAGGTCTCTGCGTGCATGATCACATCGGCCAGGCGTGCCATCAACATTTCAGAGGTGTCTTGTTTCATGCGCTGAAACGACTCGGCACCCACTGCCATCACCACGAAAGGCTTCACGATACTGGCCTTGCTGTCCACCATTTCGCGCACGCGTTCATCCACCATTTTTTGAACGCGCTCGGAAAGCGGGCCCGCTACCATTTCGCTGATGATGGTTTGCGGTGTCAGAATATCGCGCGCAATAATTTTTGCGTAGTCGGCCGCTACTTTTTGTTGGCGCTTCAGGAACAAACCCTGAATGGTGTATGAACCAAAGGGAATGGGTTTCTTGGGTTCAAACAAAATGTTCAACGCGATCCAGTCGGAAATAAATCCCACCAGAAAACCGAACACCGGCAAGATCCATGGCTCTTTGAGCAAGATCCACAACGCCATTTGAACCAAACCGATCATGAAACCGAAGTACAGGCCCGACACACCAAAAAACTTGAATTCTTCACGACCCACTTCCTGAAAAATCCGGTTCAGCAAATGCTTGTCGTTCATCAGTATGCGAATCACAAGGGCTTTCAGATCCAGAATTTCGTCGATATTGCCCTTGATGTCTTCCATCACGCTGGCAATGACACCCGGCACATCTTTCTTCACACGGTCAATCAGTTTTTTCTGTGCAAAGTTGGGCAGGCTTTCCCACAGGCGTGGCTGGTGCCTGGACATCACGTCCCGAATGATGCTTTCGATCACATCCATCGCCGGGCCTTCCAGTTCTTTGCCCAGGCGTTCTGAATCAAGTTTTGACACCACTTCATTGACCGACACCAGCTTGGTGGTAATGGTGTCAACGGCAATGGACGCCATGCGCAAGGCGTTGCGCGGCACAATGCCTTGCCAGCCGAAGAAGGGTGGAATGCCCACAAACTTCATGGGATAAAACATCATTTTGACCGCAGCGATCTTGGTGATGTAACCAAGGATGGCGGCGACGATGGGGATTGAGAGATAAAAAAGGTAGTTCTGCTGAACGTCAGCGTAAATAGTTACCCAATCCATTAAAGGCGTCCCCTTGGAATCTTGTTTTTTGTTGGTAAAGTATAAATATATATAGTCGCCAGTATGTTTTTTTGGACGGCTGCTTCTAATCTGTCTTGTCTCGTTCGCCAGTATAACGACCTATGTGGGTGCCTTCGGGTGCCAAAATTAGACCAATTATTTTAATAGTTACTTCAGGATCACCGTTTTGGATTTTTCCTTTGCTCATTTTGGGCTTGCGCTCTGGGCTGTATTTTTTGTGACAGCGCTGCTTGGCGTTGCCCTTGCCTGGTTTTTTCAGGCTGCCGCCTTGTGGTTGATGTTCAATCCCAAGGAGTTCAAGGGCTGGCGCATCCCCCTGTTCCGCAAACTTGGCTTGCACCAATTGGGCCTTGAGGGTGTGGGGTGGCAGGGTTTGGTGCCCCATCAAAAATCGGTCATGGCAGAAATTGCTGTGCGCTTGATGACCCACAAACTGTTGCCGCTGGATGAAATGATCAAACGCATTCCGGCGCAGGGTTTAAGTGATCGCCTAACCCCGCCCATGCAAGAAACCGCCGACCAGGTTTGTCGGGAAGTCATGCTTAAGCACAAGCCCACCCTGTGGGAAAGTTTGCCCAGTTTTTTGCAGAACTCGATTATTTTCAGAATTCGAGGTGTTGTGCCCGACGTGGCGAAGCAGATCATTCTCGATTTGCAAAAAAAACCAGCGTATTACCTCAGCCTGAAAACCCTGGTGCTGGATGTTGTGACCAGCAAACCGTTTTTGGTGGTGGATCTTTTCAAAAGTGCCGGCAAAGACCCCATGATCTATTTGATCCGTTTTTCCTTGGTGGCCGGTCTGGTGGTCGGCTTGTTGCTTGCAGGCAGTTCGCTGTTCGGTTTGCAATGGTATTGGTTGGTGTTGCTTGGAATGGTGGCTGGTGCAATTGCCAATGAACTGGCGCTTGAAAGCCTGTTTTTTCATCCCGACCACGGCACCGTTCGTTTGGGCAAGTTCACCGGCTTCTTCTTTCGGGATCAAAAACACATTGCTGAACTGTTTGCCCAAACTGCCGCGCATGAAGTGATCACCACGGAGAATATTGTGTTGGCACTGTGCCGTGGTCCGAATGCGAAAAACCTGTCGGCGCTGATTGATTACCATGTACAACGCGTGATGGACCTGGAGTCCAGCGGGGTGAAGCCCCTGCTGATTGCTGTGTTGGGGGCAGAGCAGTGGGTGGCCATAAAACGCGATGCGGCAAAAATTTTTGCCAGTAAATTGGAAACCCATTTGATGGCAGCACGGGTGTATTTACATGATGCACTGCGGATTGAGGAGGTGATAGTGGAACGGCTGTCCACGCTTCCTGCGATGGAATTCGAGAAGGCTTTGCGACCGGTTTTTTCCCGATATGAGTGGATGATGCCTTTGATCGGCGCCGTGTGGGGTGCGATTCTGGCCGGGTTGATGCTGATTTTGCTTTAAAAAACCTGGGTTTTGAATCCGCCTTGGATTTGTCAGAGTATTACTTACAAATTCGACAACACAAACAAACAGATTTTATGGAGGCGACATGTCCACACAGGTAATCGGTTCGGTCAATGAGATTGAAGGTGCAGTCAGCATCATGCGCGATGGCGAGAGCAAGGCTCTCCTCACCGGTGATTCAATTCTCGCTGGCGACGTAATCACCGCCAGTGATTCTGGCCGTGCCTCAATCATTCTGTCCAACAGCTACGGCGAGCCAATCGGTAATTTGCTGGTGGCTCCTACGGGCAGTGTGATTGCCGACACCACCATGAAAGACGGACAAACTGCATTTGTGTTTGAAGCACTTTCTGACGATGGGGTGACCATTGCCAACCTGGATCCCGACTTCGCGGACATGGTCGAGTTGCAAGGTGTTGAACAGGTAGACGCCGAGGGCGGAATGTTTGGCCTGTTCGGTGGCGGTTTGCTGGCGGGTGGTTCACTGGGTGGCTCGGCTGCTGCAGTTGGGGCTGGTGCTGTTGGCGTGGGGCTGTTGGCTTCCGGTGGTAGTGATGAAGGAACAGGTCCGACAGGTTCATCTGGTGGTTCCGTGGACAACAGCGATGGTGGCAGTGGCAGTGGCGATGGCGATGGCGATGGTACAGGTGGTGGCGATGGTACAGGTGGTGGCGATGGTACAGGTGGTGGCGACACTGGTGGTACTACGGGAACGCCACTGGACATGGCGCTAGAGCCGGTTTTTGATGGTTTGGCAGGCACCCCGTTAGCCCCGGTTGGCGCGCCACTGGAAGAAGGTGTGAGCACCTTGATGGGGATGACCGCCGATTCCCCTTTGGCGCCAATCTCCAGCATGCTGGACCCCACAACAGTGACCGATGCGTTGAGTGGTGCGTTGCCGGTGTAAGCAACAATGAATTCGCCTTTCTAGCGGGAGGCAAAACGTGACGAAAACGGGCAAGTCTGACTTGCCCGTTTTTGTTGGTGACGTGAAGTTTTACACTTCCACCATTTCAAAATCGCTTTTGGCCACACCACAATCAGGGCAAAGCCAGTCCGCAGGAACATCTGCCCACAGTGTTCCCGCGGGAATGCCTTCCGAAGGCATGCCGGCCGCTTCGTCATAAGTCAGGCCACACACGATGCACACATAAGTCTTCATTTTCTGTCTCCATATCGCAAAAATTTGATCGCTTGCAATGCTAGCAAGAAGCGTTGGAAAAAAGTGGGGGTAACACTCTGGTAAATATTGGCGATTTGTTTTGTCAATCGAACGCTGGTGTTTAATAGCGATAGGGTAAACGCCAATCATCAGAACTGTTTGCTTTCCCGCCGGTGTAAGCCTGTTGTGGGAAAAACAGGCTAGACTCTCGCCTATATAGACAGAGAAAGACCATACCAGACAAGCATTGAGGAGATTGTGTATGTCAGTAAGTACCGACACCGTACGCGAAGCATTGCGTAGTGTCATTGACCCCAACTTGAACAAAGACTTCATTAGCGCCAAGCTGATCAAGAACATTCAAGTAGATGGTGGCGATGTCAGTTTTGAACTAGAGTTGACTTACCCTGGCAAAAGCCAGCTGGATGGCCTTCGAAAAGCGGCAATTGCTGCAATTCGATCACAAGTGCCAGGTGTGGAAAACGTTAGCGTGAATGCGTCGATCAAAATCCAAACCCACGCAGTGCAGCGTGGTTTGAAGCCCATGCCCAATGTGAAGAACATCATTGCGGTTGCCTCTGGCAAAGGCGGTGTCGGTAAAAGCACCACTGCCGTAAACCTGGCGCTGGCCTTGGTGGCCGAAGGCGCCCGCGTGGGCATGTTGGATGCAGATATTTATGGACCTTCCCAGCCTACCATGCTGGGTATCACCGGCCGCCCGCAATCTGATGATGGTCAAATCATCGACCCGATGGAAGGCCATGGCGTACAAGCCATGTCGATTGGTTTCCTGATCGACGAAGACACGCCCATGGTGTGGCGTGGCCCCATGGTCACCAGTGCACTGGAACAATTGCTGAAACAAACCAACTGGAAAGACCTGGATTACCTGATTGTTGACATGCCACCCGGCACTGGCGACATTCAACTGACCCTGTCACAGAAAGTACCGGTAACTGGCGCCGTCATTGTGACCACCCCGCAAGACATTGCTTTGCTGGACGCCCGCAAGGGCCTGAAGATGTTCGAAAAAGTGGGTGTACCCATTCTTGGCTTGGTTGAGAACATGGCAATCCATGTGTGCACCAACTGCGGCCACAAAGAACATATTTTCGGCGATGGCGGTGGCCAAAAAATGGCCAAAGATTACAACATCCATTATCTGGGGGGTTTGCCGCTCGACATGCGCATCCGCATGCAGGCTGATTCAGGCAAGCCCACGGTGGTGGCTGATCCGGATGGCGATCTGGCTAAAACTTACAAGGACATTGCGCGCAAGGTGGCCATTCGCATCGCCGAGCAATCCAAAGACATGTCCCTGAAGTTTCCGTCGATTGTGGTTCAAAACACCTAAGTCTGCTTTCATTGCAGCGCCCAGGGGGCATATGCCCATGCCTAAAGAGCACTTTACATTCAACCAGCTGGCCAACCCTGCACCGAAATCTGGGTTGGCCGGAGTTTGGTCGGCGCCCCAAGCCATGCTTGACCTGGGCGGTAATGTGGCCGTGTGGGCAGAGCAGGGCAGCACGCAAGCGCTTGCGCCAAATTTGCGGCCATGCCCGTGGTTGGTGCTGCATGGTGGGCCCGGTGGAAGCTTGGGCGCATCTCATGTTGCACCGTTGCGTTTTGCCAGTGTGCCCTGGTTTGGTTTTGACCAGCGCAACAGTGGCCTGAGTGAAGACCTTGACCTGGGCGTGATCGATTTGCAACGTTATGTTGACGATGCGCTGGACGTGGCAGACCGTCTTGATATCTCTCAGTTCCACATTTTAGGTGGTTCCTGGGGGGCAACGTTGGCGTTGGCTATTGCGGCTTATCGCCCCCAGCGAGTGGCCAGTGTTGTATTGCGCGCGCCTTTCGTACCATTGCGTCCCAGGGTCGATGCATTTTTTGAATCGCTTGAGCGTCTGGCCCCCGATTACTTCGCAGAGCATTTTGGCCCGGGTGCGCGTACAGACCTTGTGTGCGAATGTTTCGATGTGGCCACGCCCGAACATTTGCTGGAACTGTCGATTGCCTGGAGCAAGCTGGAAACGACTTTGTTGACAGGAAAGCCAGGGCAATTGGAAAACGGCAAATCCTTTCTTACCGATGTTCAGGAATTGGCTTTGGTGCGCAAATACCGATTGCAGGCACACTTTCTAAAGCACGACTGTTTTTTGTCCCCAGCAGACTGGAATGCGTTGGTTTCCAGATGCGCACACGCCAAATGGCCCCTGTCGATCGTTCAGGGGCTGAGCGACAGTGTCTGTCCTCCGGGCGGCTCCCGCATGCTGTCCGAGATGTTGTTGCGTTCCACCCTGGTTGAGCTTCCACAAACGGGGCATCTGGCAGAAACGGGCAATATGATGACCGCAATTTCAGAGCAGGTCGCGCGCCATGAGCAGCTTGCCAGAACGGATTAGGTAAGGAACCATTGATCCCCGTGCAAACACTCAATAAGTGCTTTTATATTTATCAGGTTTTTCCTCATGAGCAGTAATCAATACAAGCCACAACAGCCCTTGGCTGCCGGCACGCTGGGTTCCAGGCAGGGTTCAAACAAGTTAGGTCAGCAACAAAAAGACACGCCGCTTCCAAATGGTTTTTCGGTCTCTGAGTCAACCCTGTTGCACGAGGCAATCGGCCTGGCGGGCATGAATTGGTTCGATGGCCAGGGTTTGATCATGGCCAAAAAAGACCAGTTCGAGCTGGTTTTTCGAGCAGGGCAATCGCAAAATGCCCGCTGGGTAGTCATGGCTTTCCCGCTTTACAATATGAATGAGCCAAATTCAGCAGAAATTTGTCTTCACTTTCTGGCTGAAGCGCACACCATGGTTCATGTGCTTGATTTCCAGTATCAGGTTGGTATCAACATGGAAACCGAAAATCTCGAATTTCTCATGCAATTGCCAATTTCTGGAGTAACTGGCGCACAAATGGCCAACCTGATTCAGGTGTTCTTCGACGCCCTCGCTAATTCTGTCATGCAGGAATTAACTGAGATTCTGGATGGGATGAATCAGTAGTGCCTCTGGGCTCATGTAACATTTCGAACTGTTGAACTTTATCAAAGCAAATCGATCATGAGCATTAAATCTGACAAGTGGATTCGCAGAATGGCACAAAGCGACGGGATGATCGAACCCTTCGAGCCAGGTCAGGTGCGGTATTCTGGTGACAAAAGAATCGTGTCCTATGGCACATCCAGCTATGGGTACGATATTCGCTGTGCCAACGAATTCAAGATTTTCACCAACATCAACAGCACCATTGTTGATCCAAAAAACTTCGATGAAAAAAGTTTTGTGGATTTCAAAGGTGATGTCTGCATTATTCCGCCCAACTCTTTTGCCTTGGCCCGTACAGTGGAGTATTTTCGAATTCCACGAAACGTATTGACCATTTGTTTGGGGAAAAGCACGTACGCTCGCTGTGGGATCATTGTGAATGTAACTCCCTTCGAGCCAGAATGGGAGGGTTATGTAACGCTGGAGTTCTCCAACACCACACCACTACCTGCCAAGATTTACGCCGGTGAGGGGTGCGCGCAGGTGTTGTTTTTTGAAAGCGACGAAGTGTGCGAAACGTCTTACCGTGATCGCGGTGGCAAGTATCAGGGTCAGGTTGGCGTAACTCTGCCAAAAACCTGACGTTGCAGGGGCGGTTGAATGTTTCCTTTCCAGTCGTAAGTCAACTGAACATTCAACTTGGCCATGCCGATCGCAAGAAATGCCACGCCGCAGGCCGCGATACCCAATGTTGACAGCCCGACCACCAACGGCGCCATGGGAACTGACACCGCCGCAGCAGCGGACATTGCAACGGTTAAACCCAGGCGGCAGCTCAGCACTTCGCCTTTGCTTTTACTAAGCAGGTACTTTCCCATCGCTGTTCCAGCGTGTTTGTCAAAAGACACCAGCAATTTGTTGACACCCTGAAATGTGCCGTAGGCTGTATGCATTAATGCGCGAGTTACCGGCCCATACTGGTGAAGGTTCTTCCACATGTAGTTCGAATGTGTTTTGCGATAGATCGCCAAATTCGTGTTGGCCACCCTGTGGTGCCGGGACATGAACCTTGCCCACTTGTGAATGCTTTTGCGAACCCCGCAGTCAGGGCTGCCTATTCGGTCGAGTACCTTGCCCAGCATTGCCTCTTTGATTGTCAGCAACTTCTTGGCAACCACCAAATAGGCGCTGGAATCAAAATTGGAAGCTTGCCTGGCCTTTTTTATTTCGGCCTCAGACCGTATTCCAACATTTTTTGAACAGGCAAGTGCAAGTGCTGCCACGCTGAGCAAGGTGGAAAGTGCATACAAACCTGCCCCTGCGACCTTGTGTACAGCGACGCCCCCCAGGCTTAGCTGGCCAGAGATGGCCCGCCCCAAAGCCGAAGCGATGACCAGCGACATGTCTGCCTTTTCCCCTGAAGAGATCAGGTTTCGGGTTAATCGTTCAGTCACCCCTGAAATGTCTGCGCAGCTTTCCGCCAGTTCATCAAGGTGTTTGGCCAGGTGTATCAGGGCGCGAATGCCACGATTTTTAAATTGCTCAGGGTGTGAAAGCTTTTGATCGAAGGAATGCGTACCGCGTGTTTTGTTCAAAACATCTTGTCGCACACGGGAAATGCGCTCAAATCCTGTTTCGTGATTGCTCATGTAGGTATCGAGCCTCTTGGTCCAGCTGCGTGGCCTTTGGGGGGCATCGATATCCCTTTCTAAAAACTGTTGGGGTGCCCTATAGCCCAGTGTCGAAGCAATCTGCATGAGGTACGACCAATCTAGAAACCAGCGCATTTAACCCTGTCAAGATGACATTTTCGTGAAGTCACTCCGTGGAGGGATGGTTGATTGACAATAGGGCTTGGAGCGGGGGGCTGCGTAGTGGATAATGCACGCTGATTTGTGGCAATTGTTCTTATGTTTTGCCCGTGTTGAACCTCGATCACAGGAAGATCAATGAAATTTCGTTTCCCCATAGTCATCATTGACGAAGATTTCCGCTCCGAGAACGCATCTGGTCTCGGCATTCGCGCCTTGGCAGACGCTATCGAAAAAGAGGGCGTGGAAGTATTGGGGGTCACGAGTTATCACGACCTTTCACAGTTTGCACAGCAGCAAAGCAGGGCGAGTGCGTTCATTTTGTCGATCGACGATGAAGAATTCGGTTTGGGCAGCAAGAAGGAAATTGAAGATGCGCTGCAAAATTTGAATAATTTTGTTCAGGAAATACGCTTCAAGAACTCAGATATTCCAATTTATCTGTACGGCGAAACCCGCACTTCCCGCCACATTCCCAATGCAATTTTGAAAGAACTGCACGGTTTCATTCACATGTTCGAGGACACACCAGAATTTGTGGCACGCCACATTATTCGGGAAGCGAAAAGCTACCTCGATTCATTGGCCCCCCCTTTCTTTCGCGCGCTGGTGCATTACGCGCAAGACGGTTCATATTCCTGGCATTGCCCCGGCCATTCCGGCGGTGTGGCGTTTTTGAAAAGTCCGGTTGGGCAAATGTTCCATCAGTTTTTTGGTGAAAACATGCTGCGCGCCGACGTGTGCAATGCCGTGGACGAATTGGGCCAACTATTGGATCACACAGGTCCGGTGGCCGCTTCGGAACGCAATGCCGCACGAATTTTCAATGCCGACCATTGCTTCTTTGTGACCAACGGTACATCGACTTCCAACAAAATGGTGTGGCATGCCAATGTGGCACCCGGCGACATCGTGGTGGTGGATCGTAATTGTCACAAGTCCATTTTGCATTCAATCACCATGACTGGCGCCATTCCGGTGTTTCTAACACCAACGCGTAACCACTTGGGCATTATTGGTCCAATTCCGCTGGACGAGTTCAAGCCCGAAAGCATTGCCAGAAAAATTGCAAACCACCCTTTTGCCAGCAAGGCCAAGAACAAGAAACCACGTATTTTGACGATCACGCAAAGTACTTACGATGGTGTTTTGTACAACGTGGAAATGATCAAGGAAGTGCTGGGTTCAGAAATTGACACCTTGCACTTTGACGAAGCCTGGTTGCCGCACGCCAGTTTCCACCATATATACAAAGACATGCATGCGATTGGCCGAGACCGTCCGCGCACCAAGGATTCATTGGTGTTTGCAACGCAGTCCACCCACAAAATGCTGGCCGGTCTGTCGCAGGCTTCGCAAATTCTGGTGCAGGAAAGTGAAAACCGCAAACTTGATCGCCATATTTTCAACGAAGCGTATTTGATGCACACATCGACCAGCCCGCAGTACGCGATTATCGCCAGCTGCGACGTGGCGGCGGCCATGATGGAACCCCCCGGCGGCACAGCCTTGGTGGAGGAAAGCATCATGGAAGCGCTGGACTTCCGCCGCGCCATGCGCAAGGTGTCCGAAGAATTTGGTGACGATTGGTGGTTCAAGGTGTGGGGCCCCGATGTGCTGAGCGAAGAGGGCATGAGCCCGCGCGACGACTGGCTGATTCACACCACCGACACATGGCATGGTTTTGGCAAAATGGCCAATGGTTTCAACATGCTCGACCCGATCAAGGCGACTATTGTAAACCCGGGGCTGGATGTGAATGGCCAGTTTTCCGACGCAGGTATTCCAGCGTCGATTGTGACCAAATACCTGGCCGAACACGGTGTTATTGTTGAAAAAACAGGCCTGTATTCGTTCTTTATCATGTTCACAATCGGCATTACCAAGGGTCGCTGGAACACGCTGGTGACCGCTTTGCAGCAATTCAAAGACGATTACGACAAGAACCAGCCATTGTGGCGTGTAATTCCCGAGTTTTGCCAGGCCAATCCGCGCTACGAACGCGTGGGCTTGCGCGACCTGTGCAACACCATTCATGACATGTACCGCAAGAAGGATGTAGCACGCCTGACCACCGAGATGTATTTGAGCGACATGCAGCCCGCCATGGTGCCTGCTGATGCATATGCCAAAGTGGCGCACCGTGAAATTGAGCGTGTGCCGATTAACGAGCTTGAAGGGCGTATTACCTCAGCCTTGCTGACACCTTACCCACCCGGTATTCCGTTGTTGATTCCCGGCGAAATATTCAATTCCACGATTGTGGATTATTTGCGTTTTGCTCGAGATTTCAATAAACAGTTTCCGGGCTTTGAGACCGACATCCATGGTTTGGTCGAGATAGAAGACGAACACGGGAATGTGAGTTACTTCGTGGATTGTGTAAAGGCTTAAACAAGCGCGCAAAAAATACACAACTTGTTTCGGCCTCTGTCAATGCTTTCACGTTCAAATGTAGCTCTTGGCTTTATTCAGCCATGTGCGCCCACTCCAGTTGGCCGCATTACATCACATGGTGGTATTTTTTCCCGTGCTACGCACGGGTTGTGGATGGCCTTGGGCGATGCGAATTTAGTACCCGACTTTAATTCGGAAGACCCGGGTCGCCCACCGATTGCGCACCCAAAGCTGCAGCAAAGAATTAGCGAACTAAAGCAGCTGCCCTCGTGGCGATCGGGTTTTTCTCCCCCAGAGAAACAGGTGTTCAATCAAATCAAAGCCCAGAAGCATTTCACTAAAACTTTGGGTGAAGCCAGAATTCTTGCTCAAGAGCTGCATTCTATGTGGGGCGATACCGATGCCTTGTCGCTTCTTCAGTTGGCAGGCCCTAAACTGATTATCGACGCATATGATCAAGGCGATCGTTTTGCATTATCAGCCTGTGCAGCAGTATTTACCTTGATAGAGGCAGATCATGCCCTGCGTGCGCGCCTTGGTAATGTGGTGGTTGATGAAATGCAGATGGTTGATGTTTTGTCGCAAATCCATTTCTCTGATTACAACGACGTGGTGCTTGCAGTCCCCTCTGATGGCAGTCAAATACCCGACAAGTTCCCGACAGCCATTTCTAGCAACGAGGCAAATCGCCTTGTGCTGCACGTTCAGATCAACCATCCCGAGTTAAAGTCGGCAACCTTATTGGCCGATGTTGCGAGGCTTTATCAAAACAAGCGGGCACTGGCCTGGTTTGGCATTGAGGACATCGCAGTTTTACTGAATGAACCGCTTTCCCAGCATCATTTGGCAAGTTATTTCACACTGATCGATGGGCCGTTTCGCCATGTGTGTGACTCAATAGAGGCAATGCCGGAACCGGCTTTTCCATCGCTTGACTGGGGCAACTGCAAGTATGCATTTGAGCAGTGCTGCCGACATTTTGGCGAAGACTTCATGCTGGAAACCACTTTTGGTCAACACCCCAGCACCACCCACAAAACCCTGTTCAACGATCGGCTGATGAAAATTTTACCTGTTCTTCAACGCTTCTTGATGGGCGAAGAAACATCTTGGTCCTGAATGGGTTTTAAGTGTTCGTTTGTAATGCTTGAGTTAAATCTGCAATCAAGTCTGCGGTGTCTTCCAAGCCAACTGCTAATCGAAGTATCGGCCCGCACCGGCCGTGATCGTCTGCAAGATGACGTCTTCGGCTATCCGGAATGTTCACCACAAGTCCCAAACTTTCAGGGCCACCCCATGAATAGGCAATCTTGAACAGCTTTAAGCTGTCGATGATTTTGCAGGCTTGCGCATCGGTGAATTCGGGTTTTAACACCACCGAGAAAATACTCGCAAAACCCGTGAAGTCGCGCTTGTAAAATTCATGGCCGGGACATTCCGGAAATTCCGGATGAAGTACCCGCGCAATGGCCGGGTGTTGTTTCAAGGTCTTGGCCACAATCAAGCCACTTTCAGCCTGTTGCCTGTAACGCAATGGCAGGGTCAGCAAACCGCGCAGCACCAAATCGCAATCGGCAGGCGACACACCAAGACCCAGTATTCTGTTTTTGCGTTCTACATCGGCAAATGCTTTGGTGTTGTTGCTCAACACCGCACCCATCAACACATCAGCATGGCCGCACTGGTATTTGGTCAGCGCCTGCACACTGAAGTCAAAACCGTGCTCAAAAGGCTTGTAGGCGATTCCTGCTGCCCAAGTGTTGTCAATGCCCGTGCGCGCACCGTTTGCTTTTGCAAAGGCCACAATGGCCCGCAAATCAGGTGTTTCGAAAGTAAGCGAGCCTGGCGCTTCAGTCCACACCAGTTTGGTGTTGGGTTGAACCACCGTTGTTAACGATGCAAGATCGCAGGGGTCGTACTCTGAAAATTCCACGCCGTAATCCGCTTGCAGGCTGCGCGCCAAGGCTTGCACCGGGCCATACACGTTTTCTGGTATTAACCAATGGTCGCCGGTTTTCAGGCAGGCTTGTGCCACCAGCGCAATGCCGGTCAGCCCGGAAGGGCACAGCAGTGCATGCGTGGCACCTTCAATTTCTGCCAGATTTTTGGCCAAAGTATATTGCGTGGGGTTTCCATGCAGGCCGTAGCTGTAGTCCAGCCCGATCGGGTTCACGGGCGCGCGTTGGGCGGCCGTGTTCTCGAAAAAGGTGCTGGAGCCACGGTACACCGGCACTGGTTGTGAAGAAAAGCCGTTGGCACTCACCGGCCTGGAATGAACAATTTCTGTGCTCAGGCCGTGCGTGGGTTTTTTGTGTTTGAAAGTGCTCATTGCAGCGTTATCACAGCGTTTTGATCATCACTTGGGATTTTCTGTTCCAGTCGTACAGGCGTTTTCGTTCAATTGGCAGCTTGTCTACGTCCCCCACCACAAAGCCACGTTTCAGGAAGAAGTGGGATGTTTGGGTGGTCAACACAAACAGCTGTTTCAAGCCTTGCTTGCGCGCATCGTGTTCAAGTTTTTTCAGCAGCCGCTCGCCATCGCCTGTGCCTTGCCAGGAGGGGTGTACTACCAGGCAAGCCAGTTCAGCCACACCTTCTGCGTGGTAGGGGTACATGGCTGCACAGCCCCACAAAATACCGTCGTGTTCCAGCACGGTGAAGTGGTCAATGTCACGCTCAATGCGGTCGCGCCCCCGGCGTACCAAAATGCCCGCCATTTCAAGGGGTTCAATCAGGGTTTTGATACCGCCGGAATCATCGAGTGTGGCCTGGCGCAAGCTTTCCAGATTTTCTTCTGAAACCATGGTGCCCACGCCATCGTGCGAGAACAATTCCAGCATCACGCCACCATCCAGGTTCAGGGGCACAATGTGTGCCCGGCCCACGCCACCTTGTACGGCCAGAATGCAGCATTCCAGGTAATCTTTTGTCAGCTCTGGAAGGTCTTCTTGCAGCATGATTTCACGCGCTCGGTCCAGTTCGAGTTCTTCAAGCAGCTTGCCGCTTTTGTCGAAAATACCTTCAATTTGCGTGACGAAAATCAGCTTGTCAGCCTTCATGGCGCGCGCCGTGCTGGTGGCCACGTCTTCCATGGTCAGGTTGAACGCCTCGCCCGTGGGGGAAAAGCCAATGGTGGACAACAACACAATAGCGTTGCTGTTCAAACTCATTTGAATGGCCGTTACATCAATTTTTCTAACCAGCCCTGTGTGCTGCAAATCCACACCTTCCAGAATGCCCATGGGGCGGGCGGTGATGAAGTTGCCCGAAATAACACGCATGGACGAATGTGCCATGGGCGTGTTGGGCAAGCCTTGCGAGAATGCAGCTTCGATGTCCAGGCGCAGTTCGCCCGCTGCCTCTTTTGCACATTCCAGCGCGCCTTTGTCGGTAATTCGCCAGCCCTTGTGAAAGGCGGGTTGAATGTTGCGCAAAGCCAGTTGTTCCTCAACTTGCGGGCGGGAACCACACACCAGCACAATGCGCATGCCCATGGCATGCAACAGCGACAAATCCTGAGCCAATGAATTCAGATAGCCCTGATAGGCCAACTCGCCATCTACAGCCACCACAAAAGTTTTTCCGCGAAACGCGTGAATGTAGGGCGCAACAGTTCGTAGCCATTGAACAAAAGTTTGGCTGTTCATGGAAAGGTCGTCGTGGCTGGGGGTGTTGCTCATTGGCTTGGGGGCTGTCCTGAAAAAAGAGAATACACTGTGGTGCAGCCGCAGCCGCTCGTTCGATTGATTATAATTTCCGATTGCGTGCAGTCCAGTCTTCTCGCTGTTTTTCCCCGATTTGATCGGAATTTGAACCCAATATTGGTTATTTGTGTTGTCAAAAGAACAAACCCTACAGTCCTTACCTGAAATTCGTTATCCCGAAGAGTTGCCGGTTTCCCAGCGCCGCGCCGAAATCAAGCAACTGATTGCTACGAATCAGGTTGTGATTGTTTGCGGTGAAACAGGTTCTGGCAAAACCACGCAGTTGCCGAAAATGTGTCTGGAACTGGGGCGGGGCCTGGGCGGCCAAAGCATTGTGCACACCCAGCCACGCCGCTTGGCGGCCACTGCCACCGCCAAACGCATCGCGCAGGAACTGAATTCTGAGGTTGGTCAGTGGGTGGGTTTCAAAATTCGCTTTCAAGACCAGTCCAATGCCAACACCGCAGTGAAGTTGGTGACTGACGGTATTTTGCTGGCTGAAAGCCAAACGGATCCACTGTTCAAGAAGTACGACACCATCATTATTGACGAGGCACACGAGCGCAGCCTGAACATCGACTTCTTGCTGGGTTACTTGAAAGACGTATTGGGCAAGCGGCCTGATTTAAAGTTGATCGTGACTTCCGCCACCATTGATGCCGAGCGCTTTTCCAAACACTTCGAGGATGCACAAGGCAAGCCTGCGCCGGTGATCGAGGTATCTGGCCGTTTGTACCCCGTCGAGGTGCGTTACAAAGACCCGAACGATTTCGACACCAACCGTCGCAAAAATGCGCCAGTGAACCCGGCTGATGAAGTGGACGAAGACGCCTTTCAAGCTGCCACGCTGGATGCGGTGGAAGAATTGTGTCGCGAGGGGCAGGGCGACATTCTCATGTTCTTGCCAGGTGAACGTGAAATTCGCGACATGGCGAACTTTCTGAGCAAGAACATGCGGCAAACGCTGGAAATTCTGCCCCTGTTCGCCAGGCTTACTGCGCAGGAACAGGAACGTATTTTCAAACCCAGTGGGCGCAGGCGTATTGTGTTGTCCACCAACGTGGCGGAAACCTCACTGACAGTGCCCGGCATTCGCTATGTCATTGATTCGGGCGTGGCCCGGGTGAAGCGCTATAGCTACCGCAACAAGGTTGAAATGCTACAGGTGGAGCGCATTTCCAAGGCATCCGCCAACCAGCGCGCAGGGCGTTGTGGCCGTGTGGCCGATGGTGTGTGCATTCGTTTGTACGCTGAAGCGGATTTTGCAGGCCGCGCTGATTACACCGATCCGGAAATCCTTCGTTCCTCATTGGCATCTGTCATTTTGCGGATGAAAAGCCTGCATCTGACCGAGGTGGAAGATTTTCCATTTTTGCAGCGACCCATGGGTCGTGCCATTGCCGATGGTTACCAACTATTGAGTGAACTGAATGCACTCGATGAAGCCGGGCAGTTGACCAAAATTGGCCGGGCCCTGGCCAAGCTGCCACTCGACCCGCGCATTGCGCGCATGTTGTTTGAAGCCAGCCAGCGGGGCTGTTTGACTGAACTGCTGGTGCTGGCTGCCGCCTTGTCAATACAAGACCCGCGAGACCGCCCAATTGATGCGCAAGAAGCGGCAGACAACGCCCAGCAGCAGTTTGACGACGCAGAGTCCGATTTCATGTCATTTCTGAAATTATGGAATTTCTACATTGATTTAAAAGAAAAAAGCTTGACGAATCGTGAAATGAAAAACACGCTTCAGCGCAAGTTTTTGTCTGCGAACCGCCTGCGCGAATGGGGCGAAGTGCACCAGCAGTTAAATGCCATGGTGAAAGAACAAAAGTGGAATTTGAATGCCACCCCCGCCACCTACGATCAAATTCACTTGGCACTGATGGCGGGTTTGTTGGGCAATATTGGCTTGAAGCACGAAACCGACCCGGTTTACTTGGGCGCACGGAGCATCAAATTTTCAATTCACCCCGGCTCGAACCTGTTCAAAAAAGGTGGCAAGTGGATCATGGCCGCAGAGTTGGTGGAAACCACCCGCCTGTATGCCCGCAGTGTTGCGAAAATTCAGCCCGACTGGATTGAAAAGGTTGGGGCACACCTTGTTAAGCGCAACCACAACAACCCGCATTGGGAAAAAGGTTCTGGCCAGGCGGTGGCCATGGAAACCGGTACCATTTATGGGCTGCCCATTTATTCGCAGCGCCGCGTCAGCCTGGCCCGCCTGAACCAGGCCGAAGCGCGCAGGCTGATGATTCATGAAGGTTTGGTGCCAGGGCAGGTAAAAACGAACGTGCCCTTTTACGTACACAACCGCAAGCTGGTTGAAGACCTTGAAAAGCTGGAACACAAAGCCCGCCGACAGGATATTCTGGTCGATGAAGGTTTGATTGCCCAGTTTTACGATGACAAACTGCCCACGGGTGTGTACAACCAGCAAACCCTTGAAAATTGGGCCAAACAAGCCAGCAAGGAAATGCTGGCTGCCTTGTGCTTGAACAAAGAAGATTTGTTGAGCAAAAAAGCAGGCGACATCACCACCGAGTTTTATCCCAAAAAGCTGGAAATGGGGGGCTTGGCATTCGACCTGAACTATCACTTTGAACCCGGAAGCCCACGCGACGGCGTTACCCTGAACATACCCTTGATGCTGCTGAATCAAGTGAATACCGGGCGTACCGAATGGCTTGTACCTGGCATGTTGAAAGAGAAAGCCCTGCTGTTGCTGAAAAGCCTGCCGCAAAAGTTGCGCCGCCATTGTGTGCCAGTGCCGCAGTTTGCTGAAAAATTTGCAGAAGCACATTTCGATTCCTCGCTGTACGACAAACCACTGCTTGAGCGATTGCGCGATTTTGTGGCCAGCGAAACCCCAGCGCGCCCCTTGCTCAGCGACTTCCGTATTGAAACCCTGCCGCCGCACCACTTCATGAATTTCAAGCTGGTGGATGAACATGGCCGCCAGCTTGACATGCAACGTAGTTTGTCGGCCTTGAAAGCCGAGTGGGGCCGCAAGGCGCAGGAAAGTTTTAAAAGCTCGGATGTGGTGGAGCAAGTGCGCGCACAGGTTGGCTCGCTTCAAACACCAAGCAGCAATGGCCAGCCCGGCAGTCAAAAAGCACAATCAGCTGGCGCAAACTCGTTCACCGACCAGCCCATCACCGAATGGAGCTTTGGCAGTTTGCCCGATATGCTGGAAATTAAACGTGGGGGACAAACCTTCTTTGGTTACCCTGCACTGAAAGACATGGGCGAGCACTGCATTGTTGAAGTATTTGATGAAGAAGACATAGCCCGCAAAGTGCACCTTGACGGCGTGCTTCGCCTGTTCAATATCGCTTTGAAAGAACCCTTGAAGTACTTGACCAAGAACCTGCTCGATTTTCAGAAAGTGGCCATGCTGTACATGCCTTTGGGTTCATCTGAAGAACTGCAGCAGCAGTGGATCAAGCTGACCTTGATGCGAAGCGCCCTGGCTGCAGGCCTGCCCAACACACAAGAAGAATTCAATGCAAAGGTGCAGGAAGCACGCAGTAGAATGAACTTGATTGCTCAGGAAATTGGAAAGCTACTTCTTGTCATTCTTAATGAATACAGCGTGTTGAATAAAAAACTTCAGCTTTCATCGAAATCGTTTCCGGATTGCGTGGCCGACATTCAAAACCAGCTGAATTGGCTTCTGCCCAAGGGTTTTTTGTTAAAAAAACCGTGGGAACAACTTGCTCACTATCCACGTTACCTTAAAGGGGCGCAAATTCGCTTGGAGCGGGTGCGCAATTCAATCGACCGTGACAAGCAGCTGATGAAGGAAGTCATGGATCTTCAATTACACTGGGTTCGTGCCGCCTCGCAGTTGAAGGGTCAAGAGGATGAAAGCCTGAACCAGTTTGCCTGGCAATTGCAGGAACTTCGGGTTTCATTGTTTGCCCAAGAATTGCGCACGCCCATGCCCGTTTCCGTGAAGCGCTTACAAAAGGCTTGGGAAACAATGGCAAGGCGTCAACAATAGGTCAACAATAAAAAGGAAGGTGTATGAACAATGCAATGTCCATTCTTTTCAACGCGCTTGTTGATTCGTTTCGTCCCAAAATGCTGATGCTGACTTTGGCGTCTGTCGCCATTGCCTCGATATTCTGGTTGGTGGTGATCTGGTTGTCGATTGACCCTTTGGTAAATGCTGCCATGTGGGTGTTGTCGTACCTGGGGCTTGATTTTTCCGCCGAGGCTGTGTCAACAGACGCCGCTTTTCTTGGCTGGTTGAAATTCATCTTGGTGCCATTGGCGGTGTTTGGGTTGTTGTGGCCCATCGTGGCCACATCGGCGGTGTTGCTGGCAGGTTTGTACGTTACCCCGCCGGTTGTAAATTACCTTACCGACAAGGAATTTCAGGGCATTGAAAAGAAGGGTGATTCCGGCATGGTCATGAGCCTGTGGGTCACCTTGAAAGCGGTTGTCATTTTTCTGGTTGCATGGATCGTAACCTTGCCCCTGTGGCTGATCCCAGGCATGGCATTTGTGTTGCCCATTTTGCTGACGGCGTATTTACTGATGGCTGTGATGCGATTCGATTCACTGGCAGGGCACGCCACCAAACTGGAGATAAAAGAAATCAGGAAGCGCGACAGCACGTCGGCCTGGTTAATTGGCCTAGTGTGTGCCTTTTTAAGTTTTATACCGCCCATTTTGTTGATCATGCCAGTGATGTCGGCTTTGGCTTTCACGCGCCACTACATGGCTGCGTTGGTGCAGGTGCGGCAAAACAAGGTAATCGACATGCCAGCGATTCAATCCAGCTAAATACACAAAGAGCAAAACATGGCAGTACCCAAAATTGGTTTGATTGTAGTGGGCGATGAAATTTTGTCGGGTTTGCGGCAAGACAAGCATATTCCCGCCGTGATAGAACGGCTTTCAGCCCGGGGCCTTCATTTGTCCTGGGTGCAAATGGTCGGTGATGACCGTGAGTTTTTAACAGAGACCCTGCGACGTTCTTTCGCAAGCGATCAAATCGTATTGAGTTGCGGCGGCATTGGCGGAACCCCCGACGACCACACGCGGCAAGCCGCCGCCCAGGCATTGGGCCTGCCAATTGTTCGCCATGAAGGTGCGGTTGACTTGATTCGCCAGCGTTGCGAGGAAAGTGGCCAGCCTTTGGAGGAGTTTCGCTTGCGCATGGCCGATTTCCCTGCCGATGCCAGCCTGATTCCAAACCCGTACAACCGAATTGCTGGTTTTACGGTGGGGCAACATCATTTTGTGCCAGGCTTCCCCGTGATGGCCTGGCCGATGATCGACTGGGTGCTGGACACCCATTACCCGCAATTTCACCACCTGGAACTGGAATACAAGAAAGCGCTGCTGTTGTTCAGTACGCCTGAGGCGCGAATTACGCCGGTGATGGAACAGCTTGAAGCGGCTTACCCCGACTGCAAGTTGTACAGCCTGCCCAGTGTTGGTGACAACAAACTGGCACGGCACATTGAGTTGGGTGTGAAAGCAAGGGGCAGTCTGGATAAAAAGGAGGTAGTGTCAAAGGCCTTTGGCGATTTGCTGAAAATTCTGGAAGCCATGCAGTGCAAGATCGAGCTGATCGACTGATATTTGAATAAAAAAAAGCCTGCCACAAAAGAGGGCAGGCTTGAGAATTCGTTCCAGGAGGAACGAGGAGACACCTTTACATGCAAAGCGCTGATTAAGCGGCTTTGCGGGCCTTTGTAGAGGCTGTGTTGGCGGCCTTGATGGTTGCCTTGGTAGCGGCTTCCACGTTGGCTTCTGCCATTTCAACAGCTTGTTTTGTGGCCTTGCTAACGCCTTCGTAGGCGGTGTTCGCTGCAGTCAATGCAGACTTCATCAGTGCAACAGCACTTTCTGAGCCGGCAGGTGCATTCTTGCTTGCTGATTCAAACAGCTCAACAAACTTTTTGTTGCTTTCGGCAACTTGTTCTTCAACCAGCTTGGCAGCTTCAGAAGCGATGCCAGAAGACAGGGAGTACAGGTCTTTGCCGTAGGCAACAGCCTTTTCAGACAATGGCTGTGATACTGAACTGGATACGGCAACGAAATCTTGAATGTCTTTGGCAGACGACAAAGCTTTTGCAGCTTCAACGCTGTCTTCCATGTATGATTTAACGGCGTTAAGATTCAGTTCAACTACTTTTTCAATGTTGTTGAATGATTTCTGGCTAAGACCCAGGATCTTTTCAAGGTTGGATTTTTGTACATCAAGAAATTGTTCGGGGGTCATCATCATGTTTGCTCCGTCTGGTTCGTACCGCTAGGGTTGTCATTGGGTGGCTAAATATTGGGCTTCACCACGTTTCGAACACCGTTTGATGCGGTGCACAAATTGAATTCTACCAAAAAAAATTTCTATGTCAACAAAAATGTTGCAATGCAATAAAATGAGTTCGTTCTGTTGCATTCACCATGATTGAAGCCTTCTACACAGATGAATTTGTACTGCCCCTGCCAGCAGGGCATCGATTTCCAATGGAAAAGTACCGGATTCTTCGAGACAAAGTGGCGAAAAGTGCTTGTTCTGTAAAGCTTTCGGTGCCAGAAGCGGCTACGGGCGGTCAATTGGCTTTGGCGCATTGCCCAACCTACATACATCGAATCGCGTGTGGTGAAATTTCTGACAGTGAACAAAAGGAAATAGGTTTTCCGTGGTCTGAACGGATGGTGGAGCGTTCACTGCGGTCGGTTGGAGCCACGGTAGCGGCCTGCCGAAGTGCGCTGCAACACGGCGCATCGGTGAACCTGGCTGGTGGCACCCACCATGCCATGCGCGACAAGGGTGGTGGCTTTTGTGTGTTCAATGATTTGGCCGTGGCTGCCAGGGTGTACCAAACGGACTGCGTTGCGCTGGCCCGGCCAGTGTCAGCCAACAACAATTCCAAAGTGCTGGTCGTAGATCTGGACGTACATCAGGGGGACGGGACGGCCTGCATATTGGCAGACGACCCCAGTGTGTTTACTTTTTCCATGCATGGTGAAAAGAACTATCCCTTTAAAAAAAGTCAAAGTGACCTAGACATTGCTCTGCCCGATGGAACCAGAGATGCCGAGTACGTCACTCAACTTGAGAAAGCCTTGTGTCTGATTGAGCAGCGGTTTCAGCCAGATCTTGTCTTCTATGTGGCCGGTCTTGATGTTCACCAAGCAGATCGTTTGGGAAAGCTGGCGTTGAGTGACCTTGGTATAGAGCAGAGGGATTCAATGGTATTAAAATGGGCTGAAAAGAGGCGTTTGCCCGTGGTGACAGTCATGGCGGGGGGGTATTTTTCTGATCTTGAGCACCTTACAGACTTGCAATTTGGGGTCATCCAAAGGCTCGCCAAATACGGCCAACACTACAAAAGCCGGGTAGATTTAATAAAAAACTCGAAATAGATGGTTTAACACCCTGTTATTAAAAGATACAGGGTATTGGCGATTAACCTGATTCTGCGTAGAATCCATCCATTCGTTCAAATAAAAAGTCAGAAACGCCATGATCCACAAAGCCCTGTTGTCCAGAATTATCTTTGCTTGCTTCATGGTGTTGCATGCTGGCGTTGGGGCTGCTCCCGGTAGTACTGAACGAGCCAATCTTAAATCAGCCCATGATCCACTTTCCCTGAACAGCTCTGTGGCATTGGTTGCAGATGCGGACTCTCTTGAAGTGTTGTACGCAAAAAATCCATCGGTCGTGTTGCCAATAGCTTCAATCACCAAGTTAATGACTGTTGTAGTGACGCTTGAAGCTGCCCTTGATCTGGACGAAGTGATCACCATCACCAGCGCTGACATTGATTATTACAAGAACACGCGGTCTCGTTTGAAGCCCGGTACTGAGTTCACTCGCCGTGAACTTATACATTTGGCCTTGATGGCGTCTGAAAACCGTGCTGCCTCTGCCTTGGGGCGTAGCTACCCCGGTGGTTTGGCCGCTTGCGTTGCGCAGATGAACCGCCGCGCCATTGCATTGCATATGAGAAATACAAACTTTGCAGAAACCACGGGTTTGTCTGTCGAGAACAAATCAAGTGCCAATGATTTGGCCCGCATGGTGTTGCATGCTCAGGGTTTTCCGTTAATCCGGCAATTTTCAACCGATCCGCAGTTTTCGGTTCAAACCGGCAAAGGGCAATTGAATTTCAGAAATACCAATCGCCTGCTCAAAAACAAGGAATGGGATATTCAAGTTCAAAAAACCGGTTTTATCAATGAGGCAGGGCGTTGCCTGGTGATGAAAGCGCGTGTGGGCGATCGCAACCTGGTTATCGTGCTTCTGGACGCGCTGGGTTCACAAGCCCGCTTTGCCGATGCTGAACGTATTCGTGAATACGTGATGGCGGCTGAGCCTGCCACCAGTGCCACTTATGCAGCCAAATAAGCAGCCAAATAAGTAGCGAACCGTTTCAAAGTCTGAACCGGCCGCTGGGCGGGATTACCCGGCCTTGCCAACCCAGCGACGCGCTAATACGTTGGGCTGTGTGCATTAATTCCTGCAGCCAGTCCTCCTGAATGCGATCCGCTGGTGCGGAAATTGACAAACCTGCAATCAACTTGGATGAGTCGTCGTAAATACCGGCAGCCATGCAACGAACGCCCATTTCAAGTTCTTCGTTGTCGCGCGCAAAACCTTCAGTTCTTACCAACAGCAATTCTTTTTCAAGTTTTTCCAGTGTGGTCAAACTGTTCAATGTGGTGCCACGCAGGGTGGTGCGCTCGGCATACAGTTTCAAATTCTCGGGCGATTCACTGGCTAGAAACAATTTGCCAGTCGATGTAAGGTGCAGCGGGGCTCGGCCACCAATGGCACGAACAACCTGCATGCCCGAGCGTTCACTGTAGGCGCGGTCCACGTACACAATTTCATCGCCTTGGCGAACCGACAAATTCACGGTTTGACCTGTCAGGCGGTGCAATTTGCGCATCAATTCAAGTGCGGCGTCGCGCACGTTCAGGCGCGCTTTCACCAGGTTGCCCAGTTCAAGCAGGCGCATGCCAAGGCGGTAAAGGCCGGGATCTGTCCGGTCAACCAGGCGGCATGCCACCAAATCATTCAAAATGCGGTGTGCTGTGGACGGGTGCAGTTTTGTATCGCGGGCCAGGTCTTTCAATGCAACAGGGTCTTGGTGTTCAGCCAATGCATCAAGCAACTGCATCATTCGTTCAATCACCTGAATGCTTGTTCGCCCAACTGACTCTTCGCTCATATTCTTATTTTCCTTTTCATCCAGTGGAAAGTTTAAACCATATTGTGAAATACGTCACCCGTTATGGTTATCACTACTGGCTGGAAAGCCACATGCTGCATACACTTGAACGGTTTTAGTCCGTTTCGGGGAATTACATTGCGTGTCGGATTGTTTGTTACTTGTCTGGTGGACTCCATGCGACCCTCCATTGGCTTTTCAACGCTGGAATTGTTGGAATCCGCAGGCTGCGAAGTCGTGGTTCCCCAAGCCCAAACCTGTTGTGGTCAACCTGCCTGGAATTCAGGCGATCAGGTCAGCACGCACAAATTGGCCCAAAAGTGGTTGGCTGAATTTGAGCAGTTTGACTATGTGGTTGCACCATCGGGTTCGTGCGCGGGTATGGCAAAAATACATTACCCCGAGGTGTTTAAAAATGACCCCGATTTGAAAATGCGTGCGGCTCGGCTGGCTGCCCGCACTTACGAATTGACTGACTTTCTGGTGAATGTGCTTGGGGTGGAGAAGCTGAAACTGGGGGCTTCTGAACTGAACCAGATCACTTACCACGATTCCTGCAGCGGGCTTCGGGAATTGGGTGTTCAACAACAACCCCGAACCCTGATTGGCAAAATGGGGGGTGTTGAAATTCTTGAAATGAAAGACAGCCGCCAGTGCTGCGGCTTTGGCGGCACCTTCGCCCTGAAGTATGGTGAGGTGTCAAGCGCCATTTGCACCGACAAATGCGAGCAGATCCAGGCCACAGGCGCGCAGGCTGTGGTGTTGGGCGACTTGGGCTGCATGTTGAACATTGAAGGCCGTTTGCGCCGCATGGGCGACAACATCGAAGTGCTGCATGTGGCTGAACTGTTGACTGGCCGAAAGCCAGGGCAAATTTAAATTGGGGCGGTAACACCATGCAAGTACAAAGCATGTTTTTTGAGCGCAAGGCCAGTGAAAAGCTGAACGACCCACGTTTGCAGGAAAACCTGAAGCGTTTGTCCAGCAAGTTTGTGAATGCGCGCGCCACCAGCATTCTGGAGTTGGATGATTTCGAGGGTACCCGTTCCGCCGCGGTGGACATTCGCAACCGCAGCATTCAAAGCCTGGATGTGTGGTTGGAACTGTTCGAGCAAAAAGCCGTTGAAACGGGTGCCAAAGTATTGTTTGCCCGCACACCACAAGAGGCTTCCGAGCTGGTTGTAAAAATTGCCAAGAAGCATGCGGTGAAATCGGTCATCAAGTCGAAGTCAATGGTTACAGAAGAAATGGCCTTGAACAAAGCGCTTGAAGCGGCGGATGTGAAAGTGCGCGAAACTGATTTGGGCGAGTACATTCTTCAAATCAATGACAACGAGAGGCCAAGCCACATCATCGCGCCCGTGGTGCACAAAGACAAAGAACAGGTTGCAGACCTGTTTGAAAAACACCACCACTTGCCCCGCAAAACCGACATTGCCGAAATGACCCGCGAAGCACGCGAAATTTTGCGCCCGCAGTTTTTGGCCGCGGACATGGGCGTGACCGGTGGCAACTTCATTATTGCTGAAACAGGTTCAGTGGCCCTGGTGACCAACGAGGGCAATGAAGGCATGTGTACCATCAACCCGCGCGTGCACGTGGCCATCACTGGCGTTGAAAAAGTGGTGCCCACGCTTGAAGACTTTGCCACTTTAATTCGCCTGTTGCCGCGTTCCGCAACCGGGCAAAGCATATCGAACTATGTTTCCTTGCTAACGGGCCCGAAGCGTGAAGGCGACCTGGATGGCCCCGAGCACATGTACTTTGTAATTCTTGATGGTGGCCGCACAGGTTTGCTGGGTGGTGAATTTGAAGAAATGCTTCGCTGCATTAAATGTGGTGCCTGCATGAACCATTGCCCTGTGTATCAGAAGATTGGTGGCCACGCCTATGGTTGGGTGTATCCAGGCCCCATGGGTTCGGTGCTTACGCCAAGTTACACAGGCATTGAAAAGGCGCTTGATTTGCCACAGGCGGCCACGCTGTGTGGTGAATGCCATGTGGTGTGCCCCGTTAAAATTCCATTGCCGGATCTGCTTCGCAAACTTCGCGAACAGCAGTTCTCGCGGGGGCTTCGCCCTTGGCAAGAAAAAGCAGCGTTCAAAGTGTGGGCTTTTGTGGCTCAGCGCCCGGCCTTGTATCGGGTTTTGTCTCGCGTGGGCATCAAGGCGATGGCATGGTGGGGCAAGCGCAAAGGCGGTATTCACAGCCTGCCCATGGCCAGCGGCTGGACCGATCAGCGTGATTTCCCGGTGCCTACAGGCGAAACATTTTCAAAACTGTACCAACAACAACGCAAGAAGAAATAAAGCGGCGTTTCAGGCCGCTTTCCTGCCAATTCTGGGCTTGCAATTCAGTCGTATGGTGGCCGCGCATTCGGTCACCAAGTCTGGGCCTTTGTAAATAAGCCCAGTGTAAATTTGAACCAGTTTTGCACCCGCGCGAATTTTTTCCACGGCATGTTCGCCGGTGGAAATTCCGCCTACGCCAATAATTGGAATGTCGTCGCCCAGTTCCGCGTACAGGCGTTTAATCACATGGGTTGATTTCTCAAGCACGGGTGCGCCACTCAATCCACCTTGTTCTTGTCCGTGGGGCAAACCTGCCACGCTGCTTTTGTCGATGGTGGTGTTGGTCGCAATCACTCCATCAAAGCCAAAGTGCGTCAAACGCTTCGCAATGGCGTCAATTTGGTCATCATCCAGATCGGGGGCAATTTTCAGTGCCATGGGCTTGTACAAGCCGTGTTCATCGGCCAATGCTTTTTGCTTTTCTTTCAGTGAACCCAACAACATATCCAGGCTGTCGCCACCTTGCAGGTCGCGCAGGTTTTTGGTGTTGGGTGATGAAATGTTCACGGTAATGTAGGTGGCGTAGGGGTACACCGCCTCCAGTGCTTTCAGGTAATCATCGGCGGCCTGTTCAACCGGGGTTGCTGCATTTTTGCCAATATTAATTCCTAAAACACCGGGGTAGTTGCTGGCCTTTACATTGCCAATCAGCGTGCCCACACCTTCGTTGTTAAACCCCATGCGATTAATCAATGCGTGGGCCTTCGGCAGGCGAAACAGACGGGGCTGGGGGTTACCCGGCTGTGGCTTGGGGGTCACGGTGCCCACTTCCAGAAAACCAAAGCCCATCAAGCCCAATTCGCTGATGTAGGCGGCATCTTTGTCCAGCCCGGCAGCCAAACCCACACGGTTCGGAAATTCAATGCCCATTACCTTGACCGGGTCTGCAACCGCAGTGGGTGAAAAATACTTGAGCAGGCCCAGTTTGCGCAACATTTGCAAATTGCTGAAGGTAAGGTGGTGCGCCTTTTCAGGGTCAAGTGCAAACAGGGCAGGGCGAATCAGGGAATAGGGCAGCAACATGGCCTTGGAAACCGGTAAGTTGGAACAACAGTCCGCATTGTAACGGGGAAAATGCTGGCTTATTTGGGCGTGGGTTCAGACAGTGGCTGCCACTGGTTGTTCTGAAGTATTTCAGCAGCCGAAAAACGGGCCTTGTACGCCATCTTTTCGCTTTCCTTGATCCAGTAACCCAGATACAGGTAGGGAAGGTCCAGGTCTCGGCACTGGTCAATCTGCCACAGCACGCCATACATCCCCAGGCCACTGCGTTCAGCGGGATCGAAAAAGGTGTAAACCGATGAAAGGCCATCTGTGAGAATGTCGATGATGGACACCATCACCAACTTGCCTTGTGGGTTGCGAAACTCCACCAGTCTGGAATTCACCCGGGTTTGCAGCAAGAACTGCGAATATTGTTCCCGGCTGTCTTCATCCATGCCGCCGCCGTGGTGCCTGATCGATTGGTATTTCAAATACAGCGCATAGTGTTCTGAATTGAAATGCAGGCGTTGCACGCTGGGTTTCAGGTTTGAGAACGTTTTTATTGTGCGGCGCTGGCTGCGGTTAAGCTCGAACCTGGAGACTTCAAGGCGCAAGGGTTTGCAGGAATTGCAGCCATCGCAGTGGGGTTTGTAGGTGAACAGGCCGCTGCGGCGAAATCCCATTCGAACCAGTTCGCTGTACACATCGGCATTGATGAGGTGGCTGGGCGTGGCCACCTGCGACCTGGCAAGGCGATTGTCCAGGTAACTACATGGATAAGGTGCAGTTGAATAAAACTGCAGCGTGGAGAAGGGCAGTTCCTTAGGTCTGGTCATACGTCCATACTAGTTCGCGTGGTTCCCAATTCAAGGTGGGCTGCACAATGGAATTTTCCATTTCAGTTTCAAACACCTTTCTGCTTACCGTGCGGGCGCCCATTGACATTAAATGCCCGGTGGCCTGCTGACAATCAATTATGTGCACATTCTGCGCTTTTAGCCAATACACAAAGTGGGCGAATGCTATTTTCGAGGCATCGGTTTGTATCGCAAACATGCTTTCACCGTACACCATTTTTCCCAAAGCCACACAGTACAAGCCGCCCACAAGCTGATCGCCCTCCCAATGTTCAATCGAGTGGGCATACCCACGCCGGTGTAGTTCTGTGTAGGCAGCAAGCACTTCCTCACTGATCCAGGTGCCATCTTGTCCGGGGCGTGGGGCGGCGCATGCACGCATGACGTCCTCGAACGCAGTGTTCAGGCGTATGGCTCTGTTCGGGTTTTTATTGGCTTTGCGCACGGCCTTGCCCAGGGAGCGATGCAATTTGAATTCATGGGTGTACAGCACCGCACGGGGCGAGGTGCTCCACCACAGCACAGGTTCGCCTTGCGAATACCAGGGAAAAATTCCGCGTGCGTAACTTGCTTCCAGCCAGTCTGCATTGATTTCCAGGCTGGCCGCCAACAGGCCCGGCGGGTATTGAAGTGCGTGGTCAGTGCTTGGAAAGTCTGTCGGTGAATCCAGCCAGGGGATGGAGGTTTTCGTCATCCGTTTTTCATGTTCCTTTGTCAAGCCTTGAATTGGGATTCTGTCCAGTCCACATGGTCGAATACATCACCGGTGTGCAGGGTGTAGCGGCCCGCCTTGCGGTCGGCAAAAAACAGCGTCAATGTTTTCGAGACGGTTTTAAAGGCAAGGTCGTCCCATGGAATTTCATCTTCAGCAAAAAGTTTTACATCCAGGCTTTCTTCACCGGCGAAAAAATCTGCGCTTGGCATTTCTGCGCGAAAAAACATGTGCACCTGGTCGGCGCGGATTACATCAAACATGGTGAACAGTGGGCCCAATTTGATTTTTGCGCCGGCTTCTTCCCAGGTTTCGCGGGCCGCGCCTTCGTGGGTTGTTTCTCTCAGTTCCATGAATCCGGCTGGCAAGGTCCAGAATCCGTGGCGCGGTTCAATGGCCCGTTTGCAAAGCAACACTTTCCCCTCGTAGGTTGGAATGGTACCCACCACGATTTTGGGGTTCACATAGTGAATTGCACCGCAGCTTGGGCAGCAACTGCGTTCACGGTTATCGCCTTCGGGAATCCGAAGTTCCAGGAGGGTGCCACATGTGCTGCAATATTTCATTTGTTGTGTGCTTCTGTTTTTTTTAAAAAATCACTTGCAGTGTACCCGACAAATATGTGTATAATTCGGGCTGCTCAAATTGCTGAGGCAATGCAGGCAGAAGGCAGAAAATTTTTAAAGTTTTGTTTGTTTTAGTTCAACAGATTGTTGACAAGCCTAACGAAATACTTAATAATCTCGGTCTTCGCTTCGGGGGTATAGCTCAGCTGGGAGAGCGCTTGCATGGCATGCAAGAGGTCAGCGGTTCGATCCCGCTTACCTCCACCAAAGCACACGGTTTTAGGTCCCCATCGTCTAGAGGCCTAGGACACCGCCCTTTCACGGCGGTAACACCGGTTCGAATCCGGTTGGGGATGCCAAATACGGCACTAAACGCTTCTCACCCACAGGGTCAGAAGCGTTTTTTTATTTTCGGTGCTGAAAAGTATTTTTCTTCGAAGTATTTGCTATGCACCGACATTTTCTGTGTAGCATGCCATTGACAGCGTTCATTTTCGGTTCCCCCATGAATTACTTCTCGAACAAATTTCCCACCGTGCTTCCCATGCTGCTGGCAACCACATTGCTGCAGGGCTGCGCAGTGGTTAGTGCAACCGCAGGGGCTGCCATTTCAATCACGGGCGCGGTGGTGTCGACTGGCATCAAGGTAACAGGTGCCGTGGTAGAGGCAGGTATTGATGCCGTTAGTGACGACGATAAGATCGAAGACTAAATACCAGCCAATCAAACACAAGCCAATCAAGCGCAGCAAGCCCTAACTTCTTGCCCTGCGCCTGGCGCAAGTAAAATTGAGAAACACCAAAAGCCTGCTGGATCGTTACACTAGAAGCGTTCTGTGATGCCGATGCCGAAGAAGTGGGTGTCCAGCTGTACATTGCCCTTGAAATCGCCACCACGCACTTCAGGTGGAGAAATTTGGTCGTTGTTGCCCACAGGTGCCGGGTCAGTGTCCAGCTTTTGATAGGCGAAGTGAATGCTGGTGTCGCGGCTTAAATCAAACTGGCCACCCAGTGCAAAGTATTGCCTGTCGCTGTCCGGCAAAATTGTGATCCGGGTTTCGTCATCGATCACGCTGTTTTCAATGGCGTAGCCTGCACGCAAGGTCAAGCGTTTGTATAGCTTGTAGTTCATGCCAACTCGATACGATTCTGCTGCCACGAAGTTCTGGGGAATGTTCTCCAAAGTGCGTCCATTGCTTTCACGCTGAAAATTCAAGGTGGTCACTGAAAAATCCTGGCGCGTGTAGGTGGCCATCAAGTCCAACTTCGGTGTGGCATGGTGGAACACGGACAAGCGCAGTTCATCGGGCAATGTAATTTCCTGTTTGATAACCTGATCAGGTGCCAAATCGGCTGCAGCCTGCTTGCCATCTACCCCCAGCGCACTGAAAGCAACGCTGTTTAAAAAACCGTCGCTGTTCAGAAAATCACGAAACGCGGCTTGCTCGGGCGAATCATCCAGTTTGAACTTACCGCGGTTGCCCGTGAATTCTGTTTTTGGTCGATAGGAAAGGCCCACGCGCGTGTTCTCGCTGGGTTCCCACAAACCGCCAAGTTGTGCATTGAACGCCCAGCCAAACATTCGCAGGCCCGCATTGCTCTCGCCGGGTATTGGGGGGGCGCCGATCAATGCGCCTGCAGGGCTTTCTATCAGCGCGGCTGAGCCGGGGGCCAAAGCCTCCACGGCTTCACGATAATTCAGCTTCAGTTTGATGGACTGAAAGTACCGTTCATACGAGCCATTCAAACCCCACGACAAGGTGGGGCTTAGCTTGTAACCAAAGCCCAGGTTCAGTCGGGTTACTTTGAAATCAATGTCACGCCCCTGGTTGCGGCCAGGAAAATTTTCGTCGTAATGAATCACAAGGCCATGCGAGGCCGCAGCACCAAAACCCATCACCAGCTTTTCATTGATGGGAATCGCGATGAACAAATTGGGGGCCAGTGCCGCGGCATCGTATCCGTCCTTCCGGCTGAATACCTGCCCGTTTTGCCCCTGCGGTGCGCCGGAATCTGCACCATCGTTGTTCTGGGTTGATGTGTAATCGGTGCCGATAGTAATAACTGCGGCACCTTGCGTTAATTCTGCCCGTTTGAAGCGCGTTAATGCCGCTGGGTTGGCAAACAATACGGAAGCATCACCAGCTTCAGCGGCTTGGCCTGCCGATGCAGTTCCCATGGCGCTGATGCTGGTGGCATCAAATGCTGTGCCGCCAGCATACGCAGCCGCAGAGGGGAAAAGCGACAAAAGGGCCAAGGCCATGCAGGTCAATGGGAAAAAGAAAGTCGTTCCTCGGGCAGAAGAAAGCATTGGTTTGTCTCCGGTATTTTTAGCAGTTCACTCGCTTGGCTGGGTAGCCTGAAGTAGTGACTTTTATGTAGTCATTTCAGTGTATCACCGCGTAAAGAAAATGTTACTTTGAAGTATTAAAGTAGATGAGAGCCTCTAATACAGCCTTAGGCAATTGAATCTTTGATGGTTTTGTGAAACCCAACTACAAAGGGGTTAGTCCGTTTATGCACTTGTGTTTCTGCAGGGAATTGTCGTTAATGGATGTAAGGGTTTTTCTACATTGGTGGGGTAGGGTGATGGGTGCTTCGTATACAAAATGGCCGGTATTTTTCTGTGCACTGTTCTTTTCTTTCACCCACGCTGCTCATGCTGACAATTCACTGGGCCTGAAGGCAAGCAAGGTGCTTGGCAAGGCAAGTGCTGAGACAAAAATTTCCACAGCAGATTCCGTAAAAAATGAAAGCCTGCTGGGCAAGGTGGGGCTTTTTCGTGGTGTCGGTGTGGATGTTGATCAAGTAGCCATTCCCACAGAAAGCCGGTTCAGCATCAATTTGGATGAATCCAGCGAAAGTGCAGGGTCGATGATCAACACGGTGTACGGTGGCTTGCAAATTTCATTGCAAGAAAATTTGAGCCTGGTGTATGCGCCCGGCAAATTATCCAATCACACCCTGAATGGAGAAAGTCAGGGTGTGTATTTGCTAAGCAATCATGGTGGGCCCGCCAACTGGTTTATGGGTATCGAATCCAGTGCGTATTCCAATGCGGCAGATTCGCGTAGAACTTCAAACAGTGCACAGTTTGGCGTGATCATGAATCTGGATTGACATGTGTTTGAATGGCGTCAAACCATTTCACCATGTCGTCCAACGCCCTCCTTGAAAGCGGTGGCCCCTTCAACCGTTTCGCCTGAACTGAGGGTGTTCAAACCAAATTCAAACTCTTCTTCAAGCGCTTCGCGTTCGCCAAACTCCCATTGGGTCAGCACGCTTTGCCTGTCATTGCGCATGCAGGTTTGCGGATGCTTGCTTAACAGCTTGGCCAGATCAATGGCGCCTTCCAGCGCACTGCGGTGTGTTTCAATTCGATTGGCCAGCCCCCATGAAAAGGCCTCGTCAGCATTGACAGCACGGCCTGTTAAAATCATGTCCATTGCACGGCTTTGGCCAATCAAACGGGGAAGACGAACCGTTCCACCATCAATCAATGGCACGCCAAAACGGCGGCAAAATACACCAAATACTGCTGTGCTGTCAGCCACACGCATGTCGCACCAAGCGGCAAGCTCCAGGCCGCCAGCCACGCAATAGCCAGATACCGCAGCGATTACTGGTTTGCTCAATTCCATTCGGCTAATGCCCATGGGGCCAGCGCCATGGCGTTCCATTCGGTTAACGCGGCTTGGGTCGCCCGAGGCCACAGCTTTTAAATCAGCACCTGCACAAAAATTTCCACCTTCGCCCGTCAAAATAGCCACGCGTGCGGTTGCATCCGTTTCAAAGGCCAGAAATGCTTTTTCCAGTTGATCAGCTGTGTAACGATCGACACAATTGCGGGCTTGCGGTCGATTGATGGAAATTTTCCAGATCTCGCCTTGCTGTAGTATCCCTGTATTGACCGGTTCTTCTGTTGCGTTGTCCATCATGCGCCTTTTGTTAGATTTTGAAATGAACACAAGCACCAGCATACCGCGAGTTCGATCTGGGCGGTTGCCTGCGCGCCTTGTCAGCACGCGCACGGGTTTGTATTTTGAATGGGGTTTGAGCGCGCGCGCGAAGCTGCAGGAATCAGCCGCCGTGATACTGAGCGATGAAGCGGCATGGCATTTGAAAGCTGCTTTGCTGCGTTCAAGCTGGCAGCCACCACCCAGCATTCGCATTCCTGAAACGCTTGAACATACAGCACTTGACTGTTCAGTTGAATCCGCCAGTTTGCGCGACATTCAACGCGCCTGGACGGCGGCTTTGCGGCGTCGTTTCGGTGTGCCGGTGCTCAAATTGTGTTTGCGTATCGTGCCCAGGCAAGCCACTTTGCTTGATTTAAGCCAAGTGGCTGCATGTCGATCTGTGTTGAATGATCGCCTTGAAGAAAACCCCGCTTTGGCGCCGCTTCTTGGCAACGACCGGGGCATGTGGAGCAACCTTCCGAATTGGCGGATACTTAAAAACCGCATGTTGGCCCAAGGTTTAAGCCAGCAATCCTGGCGTTGGCTTGCGCGCCAGAAAAAAGCATACGTTGCGCGCATTAACTGGTCACAACTGAGCCATTTGTGCTGGGTCAATTTTCATGCTGCTTTGGGCCGTGATATTCCAATCGCCTGGGTCGACAAACAAACTGCCGCTTTGCACGGGTTCGGTGCCTTGAGCACCTGGTTGCGGCGCAACCATGAGCACTTGACCACGGATGTGGCGCTGAATATTTTGCGGGGTGTTCGCCTTGCTTTACAACGCCATGAAAACACGGCAAAGGCTGCGCATCAGCTTGAACTGGTACAAGAGGAATTTCCATTGATCGCCGATTGGTTGCTGGGAAGTGCAACCAGTTCAACCCAGCGCCGCGTGGTTATTTCCCGAAACTGGACTTACGACACATTGATGGCGCGCCAAACCCATTGGCATTTGATTGAACTGGATTTAGACATGAGCCGCCCAAATGTGTTTTGGCCAGAGGTGATCGGCATGGGCAGCGTGGGCAACAACATCGATTTTATTGAACTGACTTCATTGAACGCTTTGTTAAACGAAGCCAAGAAAATGCACCATTGCGTGCCATCTTACATTGACCGTTGCATGACAGGCGATGTGTGTATTTTCCACTTGCAAATCAAAGGGCGTGTACCCCAGCGCGGCACACTGGAATTTCGCCGGGCCGGTGCAAATGGCTGGCAAATCAGTCAACTAAAGGGCCCTTGTAATACGCCGGTTTCAAGCCAGTTGTGGACTGCCGCACACCTGCTGCTAAGCCGTTTGAATTAACGGGTTTGAATCTGTGCCGTGTCTTGTTCAGGCTGCTTTGTGTTGTATTGTTTCGTACGATTGTTGAGCTTCTTGAAATGAATTTTTTGCCTGGCGTGAGAATTCAGCCCAAGAGGTTTCGGTTATTTGAAAAAGAATCATCCGTGCGTACAGCTCAGCCAAACTGGCTGCCTGTGGGCACAGGGTCATCGTGTCTCGGGATGAAGGGTATTGTTGGCGCCAATAATTGATGGCGCGTTCAATTTCCACAATTGAAATGGTTTGGTTTTTGCTGTTTTGTACTTTTTTTGCTGGCATACATGCACCTGCATTGAAATAACTGAAGCCTATTGTAAATCAAAAAGCTGTTTATTTATACAGTATTTTTTTCTGGGTGCATTTGGGTTGCCAAGCACCCGGTTTAAAGTACTTTTTTCAAGAAATTGGCAATCTCAACCACTTCTTCGCCACACACAGAATGGGCCATTGGGTAGCTGTGCCACTCCACATCAACGCCTTTGCTCCGTAGCAGGTTGACTGCTTTTTCACCGCGCTCTATCAGCACAATGTTGTCCTGCTCGCCATGCGCCGCAAGCACCGGGATATTGAGGTTGGCCAGGTTGAATTCGGTATCCAGGGTCTCTTCGCAAGGCAGGTAAGTAGACAGTGCGATCAAGCCCGCCAGCTTGTGCCGGGTGCGCAAGCCTGTTTGATAAACGATGGCACCACCTTGAGAAAAACCAGCCAGCACAATTTTATCGGGCGTGAAGCCCAAAGCAATTTGATCGTTGACCAATTGTTCAACGGTGGCTTGGCTTTGGCGTATACCACCCTCATCTTCCTGGCGTTGCAGGTCAACGTTTTTAATGTCGTACCACGCACGCATTACGTAGCCCCCGTTGATGCTCACCGGAATTTTCGGTGCATGGGGAAATACAAAGCGGGTGTTGGGCAAATTCATTTGCTCAAGCTCTTTGACAATGGGTACGAAGTCGTAGCCGTCTGCACCCAAGCCGTGCAGCCAAATTACACAGCCTGCCGGGTTGGGACCGGTTTCAACAACAACACATTCAATGTTCGAATTTGAATCCAGGCTCACAGTGTATTTCCTTCAGCGGGCTTTCGTAGGGCCGACTTGGGCCGAAACGCTTTAATGACAGCTTCATTGGTTTCCATATAAGGGCCACCAATCAAGTCGATACAATAGGGTACAGCCGCGAAAATTCCTTTCACAAGGCTGTTGCCTTCTTTGTCCTTCAGGCCTTCCAAAGTTTCAGCAATCGCTTTGGGCTGACCCGGCAAATTCAAGATCAGGCTTTCACCGCGAATAACGGCTACTTGCCGTGACAATATCGCCGTGGGCACAAAGTGCAGGCTGATTTGCCGCATTTGCTCGCCAAAGCCGGGCATTTCCTTCTGGGCCACGGCCAGTGTGGCTTCCGGTGTTACATCGCGCTTGGCAGGGCCGGTACCGCCGGTGGTGCAAATCAAATTGCACTGATGTTCATCGGCCAGCTTTTTCAAGGCATTTTCAATTTCAGTCTGCTCGTCTGGAATCAAAATTTCTACAAATTCAATTGGGTTTAACAGCGCAGTTTGCAACCAGGTTTTCAGGCTTGGAATGCCCTGGTCTTGGTAAACACCTGCCGACGCCCGGTCGCTGACCGACACCAAACCAATTTTTACAACATCAAAACTCATTGCTCTTCTCCATCGGCTTGCTCCTCGATCAGTCGGTAAATGATCTGAAACAACTGTCGGAAATTGCGGGGGGCTTTTTTGGCCGCCCGTTCCTGAACAGCTTGCCGAATGATCGGGTTCAGGTTTTCTTGTGCTGCTGCCGGGTAACTTTCAATGAAGGTGGCTAGCAGGCTGGGGTCCTCTATCAAACGGTCGCGCCATTGCTCGGCAGCATGCAGATGCAGCACCTTGAGTTTTTGCTCAACGGTTTCGCCGTTTACCCAAGCTTGAACTTCCTCATGTTCTTCATCCCGCATCAATTTGCCGATGAATTGCATTTGGCGTTTCTTGGCGCCGAATGATTTGCATTTGTGAAATTCTGCGATCTCGATAAGCAGGCGTTCGCCGATCGGTGCCCGCTTGACTTTGTCGTAGGGCATTTCGCACAAGGTTTTGCCCAAATCTTGCAGGGCCAGCATGTCTCGCTTCACCGATGACTTGCTGGGGCGATCATATTCTTCAAACTCGCCCTGTTTTTCGTTTTCTGGTTCCATGGGCTGTATATTAGCCATTTTTAGCAGCATTTTTCGCAGGTCAATATGGGCTTTAGCTTTAAATCCGAGACATTTCAGGAATTAACCGACTACGCATTGAAAAAAGCCAAGTCGCTGGGGGCTACCGATTGTGCGGTAGACATCAGCGAAGCGGTGGGTCAATCCGTGAGTGTGCGAATGGGTCAAATTGAAACGATCGAACACACTCGGGACAAAAATATCAGCCTGAGTGTGTTTGTTCGCAATAAACGGGGTAACGCCTCGTCGTCTGATTTTTCGCTGCAAGCCATTGATTCAGCCATTCAGGCAGCGTTGGACATTGCGAAATACACCGCGTCGGACAAATTCGCAGGTTTGCCCGATGAGGCCAATCTTGCCAAGCGCCACCGTGATCTTGATTTGTATCATCCCTGGAATTTGAGTATTGCCAAAGCCGTCGAGAAGGCCTTGGCCATGGAACAGGCCGCGTTTGATGTGAGCAAGCAAATTCGAAATTCCGACGGGGCCAATGTTTCCACTGAAGCAGGTCATTTTTTTGCGGCCAACAGCAGGGGCTTTCGAGGAGGGTATCCATATTCCGAACATTCTCTGTCTGTCTCGTTAATTGCGCAGGCCAAAAAGTCGAAAGACAGCCCTATGCAGCGCGATTACTGGAATTCATCCGATCGCAACGCCAGGAATTTGGCAAAGCCAGCAAAAATTGGTGCCTATGCAGCACAACGTGCGCTGGCCCGATTGGGTTCCAGGCCAATTAACACAGGCAACTGCCCGGTTATTTTTGAAGCACCTGTTGCCGCCAGTTTGCTTAATCACTATATACGTGCCGTATCTGGTGCATCGCAGTACCGTAAAACCAGTTTCTTGCTGAATGCATTGGGCAAGCAGGTGTGGGCGCCACACATTACCATCAAGGAAGATCCGTTTATTGCAGGCGCACATGGCAGCTCGCCTTTTGATGAAGAGGGCGTGAAGGTCAAGGCCCGCACCGTGGTAAAAAAAGGGGTTTGCAATGGCTACTTTTTATCCAGCTATTCCGCTCGAAAATTAGGCATGGAAACCACGGGCAATGCCGGCGGCACTCACAACCTTATTCTTAGTTCGACCAAAACCGTGTCAGGTGGTCTCGACGCGCTCTTGAAAACCATGGGCACCGGCTTGTTGGTGACCGAAATGATGGGGCAGGGCGTCAATGGCGTCAACGGCGATTATTCCCGTGGTGCTTTTGGTTACTGGGTGGAAAACGGCATTATTGTTCACCCGGTTGAGGAAATTACAATTGCCGGCAATTTGAAAGACATGTTGGCCAATATTGTGGCTGTGGGTGATGACTCCTACTGGCGCGGCAGCAAATACGTGGGCAGCATTTTGATTGAATCCATGACCGTTGCAGGGAACTAAAAACAATAAGGAGACAAAGCAATGGAGCGTCGTTCTTTTCTCAAAAAGGCAGGCTTTGGGGCGGCAGCCACCACAGCTGCCGCAACAGGAGCTGCAGCATTCGCTGCAGACGGCCCAAATGTACGCTGGCGTCTTACCTCAAGCTTTCCCAAAAGTCTCGATGCCCTATGGGGTGGTGGCCCCAATCTTGCCGAGCGGGTGGCCGATCTGACAGGGGGGAAGTTCGATATTCGTCCCTTCGCTGCAGGCGAAATCGTGCCTGGGCTGCAAGTGCTGGATGCGGTTCAGCGCGGTACCGTTGAATGTGGTCATACTGCGAGTTATTACTATGTGGGCAAGGATGCCACTTTTGCATTCGATACCGGCATGCCCTTTGGTTTAACAGCGAGGCAACAAAATGCCTGGCTTTATCATGGCGGCGGTTTGCCGATCATGCGGGAGTTTTTTAAAGACTACAACATCATCAATTTCCCCGGCGGAAACACCGGAACTCAAATGGGTGGCTGGTGGCGAAAAGAAGTAAAAAGTCTTAACGACCTGAAAGGATTAAAGGTCAGGATTCCTGGGTTTGGCGGGAAAATCATGGCTGCACTCGGTGCCGTACCACAAACCATTGCTGGCGGTGATATTTACCCTGCATTGGAAAAAGGCACCATTGACGCAGCCGAATGGGTAGGGCCTTACGACGATGAAAAACTGGGTTTTCAGAAGGTGGCCAAATATTACTATTACCCCGGTTTCTGGGAGCCAGGCCCGACACTCAGTTTTTACGTGAATCTGGATGCCTGGGGCAAATTGCCCAAAGCGTATCAGGCTGCGCTAGAGGTTGCCGCCGCCGAGGTGAATGTCACGATGACCGCGGAATATGATGCCAAAAACCCGGCGGCATTGAGCCGTTTGATTCAATCCGGAGCACAGCTCCGTATCTACCCTCGCGATATATTGGATGCGGCCTACAACGAGGCAGAAAAACTGTACACAGAAGAATCAAAAAACAACCCGAAGTTCAAGAAAATCTTTATATCCTGGAATCGTTTCCGCAACGACCAGAATAATTGGTTCCGCGTGGCAGAAAATTCCATGGCCTCTTACATACCCAGATCGAAGTAAGTTTTTGACCTACATCCAATTGGTCAGATATAAAGAGCGGCTCTAGTGGCCGCTTTTTTATTCTTTAATGGAACTAAACGCTCGCCGCAAGTCACCCAACGCAGTGTCGCTCCTATCGGGGTTGTTAGCACTTCTTTTGGCTGTCGTAATGAATGGCGTGGACTCTATTTAAATAAACCACGGCGACAGTTTCTGGCACTTGACTTGTATGGGACAATTTTATGTCGACTCCTAATCAGCTACGCGTATTTATCATTGATGATCACCCGATCATTGCAATGGCGCTTCGCGACATCATGAATTCGCGGTATACCGATCTGGAAGTGAAGTTATTCAGCCGAATTGGTCCAGCGCTGGAACACAGCCGTTTTGAGCAACCCGACCTGGTTCTTTTGGATTTAGGTCTTCCTGACATGTCGCCAGAGAAGGTGCTTGAAACAGCGCTTGAAACTTTTGATTACAGCCGCACACTCGTAATTTCCGGTAACGAAGAAATTTTGGGGGAGATGGCCGACGATTACCCTGAAACAGAATTCGTGTCCAAAGGAATTACACAAGACCGCGTGCTGAGTGTACTGGACAGCATGGTGCTGCGCTTGCGCCGCAACAACTGGACAGATCAGATCAGCCAGAAAAACCAGCAAGCCAACGGGTTCACGATTGGACAGCGCATGGCTCGAATTACCGAACGTCAGGTATCCGTGTTGTACCGCATCGCCAAGGGTGAGTCGAATCACGAAATAGCACAGAACCTTGGCTTGTCGCCCGAAACTGTTAAAACGCATGTGCGCAGCATTCTGGCCCGCTTGAATGCCCGAAATCGTTTGGAGGCCGCCATGCTGTACCGCGCCTGGCAAGAGCAAAAAACCGATGAGGTGTATTCCGATTAGGTCGCCGGGAATGAGACAATTCAACCGCCTCAGTGCCTGGGTTCAGCAACACTATGATGCTTGTTTACTGGCATCGCTGTGTTTGCTGCCTTTGTCCACGCAACTCGTGGGTCTGGAAACAGGCGCGCAGGCGCAACTGGCGTACATCGCTTTTATCAGTGGTTGTCTTTTGAATGCAAAGGTTTCATGCCGCCGGGCCTTTCGGGTGCCGCCGACTGAGAAACTCTGGTTTCTCGTTTTTGCATCGTCTTTTGGTGGCTGGGTGCTTTCTCTGAACTGGCAAGCCCTTAGTTTTCTGGTCCTCTGCTGGGTCACGCCATTTACTTTGCTGGCAGTATTGCTTGAAAGACAGCACCGTTACAGCATAGCCAGGCAACGCATTCAGAAACGCCGCACTCAGCAAGCTCGATGGCGCAATGCCAAGCATGCTGTGCTTAGCGAATGGAAAGAACGTTTGCGTTGGTTGGCGGGTGTGCAACATGACATGCGTCAACCCCTCCATGCTTTGGGTTTGCTGGTGGGGCACCCTTCTCTGGAAATTCATTTGCAACACGCGCAATCAAATATGGTGATACGTCAAATGACAAGTTGCCAACGTTGGCTGCATGACCTGGCGGAAAACATGCTGGAGGCCACCCGGCTTGAATTGGGTGAGCAACGCGAGAAACGAATGGAAAGCGTGTCGAGTACCGAGCTGTGCAAGTCGCTTGAAGGCTGGATGGGGCAACTGGCCGAAACAAAAGGCCTGACCTTCCAGGTCGATGTGGAGGAATGCCTGATCCACACCGATGCCCGCAGGTTAAAACGTGTCATGGGCAATTTGGTATTCAATGCAGTCGAGCATACCTATGAAGGTGGCGTATTTTTTTCATACCGTCGGCATGGCGGGGTGCATCGCTTCACAGTGAAAGATTCCGGCCCCGGAATTCAGGAAGAATTGCTGAAAGACAGAACGCCCCGCAATTCAAGTTTTGGCAGCGATTTACCAAAAACCGGCATTGGCCTGTATGTGGTTAAGCGCTTGTGTCAAGAAATGGAATGGAATTTGTCGACCAGCAATGTTCAGGAAGGTGGTACCGTGTTTGTGCTTGAACTGGCTGACCGTATTGCCGTGAAAACCGAGACCTCAAAACCCAGCACCAAGAAAGCCGGTTGAATATGGCTTTCCTGGCTGGACAGTCGGTATTTTATTCGCTGAATTGCGGCACAAAGGGTTGATTGCCCCCTAGGTCGTTTTCGTCACCGTAATTTTGAGTGGGCAGCTCAAGGCTCAACGGTTTGTCCTCAAGTTTCACTTTTTTCTCTCGCGTCACCACTTCCGGGAAAATGAAAATGACAGCCACCATGATTATTTGCATGGCGATAAACGGCATCGAACCTTTGTAAATTTCAATGGTTTTAATCACTTTGGGTGCAACTGATCTTAAGTAGAACAGCGAGAACCCAAAGGGTGGTGTCAAAAATGAAGTTTGCATATTCATGGCAATCATGACCCCGAACCACACCATGTCGATACTCAGTTTGTCAGCCACCGGCACAAGCAAGGGAATGACAATGAACGCGATCTCGAAAAAATCGAGAAAAAACCCCAACACAAAAATTAAAATTTGAACGGCCATCAAGAAGCCCAGCTCACCGCCGGGCAGGTCGCCCATCAGGTGTTCAATCCACAGGTCACCCTCGACTGCCCTGAATGTCAGGCCAAACACAGTAGAACCAATCAAGATGAACAACACGAAGCAAGACAGCTTGGTGGTGGAATCAATGGATTGTTTCAGCATGCCCAAGTTCAGGCGCTTTTTGAAATACGCCAGCACCAATGCACCCACAGCACCCATGGCACCACCTTCAGTGGGTGTGGCGATGCCAAGGAAGATTGTGCCAAGAACAAGAAAAATCAGTGCCACGGGTGGAACAAGCACAAACAGCACGGCGCAAGCCTTGCGCAGCCCCACATTGCCTGAACCAAAAGTGCAAACGTCTGGGGGCAAGGCAGGCAGGGCGCCCTGTTGCAAACGTGTTACCGCGAACACGTACAGCATGAACAGGCCTACCAACATGAGGGCGGGCAGCATGGCGCCCTTGTACATTTCACCAACAGACACCCCCAGTTGGTCGCCAAGCACAATCAGCACCAACGATGGTGGAAGTATTTGCGCCAACGTTCCAGACGCAGCAATTACCCCGGTGGCCACTGGTTTGCTGTAGCCGTACTTCAACATGACAGGCAGGGAAATCAGGCCCATCGAAATGACCGAAGCTGCAACAACGCCGGTCGTGGCCGCCAGCAAAGCACCTACTAAAATAACCGCATAGGCCAATCCGCCCCGAACCCGACCAAACAGTTGGCCGATTGTTTCCAGCAGGTCCTCGGCCATACCGCTGCGTTCAAGCACCAAGCCCATGAAAGTAAAAAAAGGAATGGCCAGCAAGGTGTCGTTGCTCATGATGCCAAAAATACGGTCGGGCAGGGCTTGAAGCAAAGCAGGGCTCATAAGCCCCTGTTCAATGGCAACATAGCCAAACAGCAGGCCGTTGGCAGCCAGTGCAAACGCCACTGGAAAGCCAGACACCATGAAGACAAGCAACACAGCAAACATGATCGGGGGCAGCCACTCAAGGGGAATGATTGGCATGGTTTATTGCACAGTTTGAGTATTGAACAGTGTCGCGAATTTTTTGATCAATTCAGAAAATACTTGCATGCCCAGCAGGGTAAAACCCAGCACGATCAGCGTCTTGGCAGGCCAGCGGATCAGGCCGCCTGAATCGGGTGAATATTCATTGATCAAGAAAGACTGGTACGCAAAGTCCCAGCCATGCACGATCACAAGCCCGATCAACGGCAGGGTGAAAAAAATATGCCCAACAATGTCGACCCAGGCACGGGTTTTTTCAGTGAATCGATTGGAAAGCAGATCAATCCGAACATGCGCATTTTGCTGCAGTGTGTAGGCTGAGCCCAGCAGAAAAACCGCACCAAACAGATACCATTGAATTTCAAGCATGCCGTTGCTGCTTGTATCAAAGGCTTTGCGCACCACGGCGTTGTAGGCCGACACAACTGTGGTGATCAATATCAGCCAACCCACAGCCACGCCGACCTTGGTGTTTAGCCAGTCGATGCGATTGGAGATGCCAAGCAGGGTGTTCAAGTTTACAGACCCAGGCGTGCGCGGGTTTGCGCCGCCGCGGCCTTGACCTGGTCGGGGTTGGTGCCACCGATGTGGTTGCGGGCTTGCAACGACCCTTCCAGCGTCAGCACCGCGCACAATTCTTTGTCCACCAAATTATCGCTGTATCCCAGTTCGGTCAATCGCAAGGCTTCTTGCAATTGCGGCACTGTCAGTTGTTCCAGCCCGCATTGTTGTGTGTCGCAATAGCGCACAGCTCGTGCCACGGCCTCGTGCGCATCGCGAAATGGCATGCCTCGTTTTACCAGGGCGTCGGCCAGGTCGGTAGCCGTTGCGTAGCCCTCCAGTGTGGCTGCGCGCATGTTGTCAGCTTTTACCTGAATGCCTTCCACCATTTCTGCAAAAATGGTGAGGGTGTCCACCACGGTGTCTACGGTGTCAAACAGGGGTTCCTTGTCTTCCTGATTGTCTTTGTTGTAAGCCAGTGGCTGGCCTTTCATCAGGGTGAGAAGGCCCATCAGGTGGCCATACACCCGGCCGGTTTTACCGCGTGCCAGTTCGGGTACATCAGGGTTTTTCTTTTGCGGCATGATGGATGAACCTGTGCAGAAACGATCGGGCAGGTCAATGAAGGCATACCGTTGGCTCATCCAGATAATCAGCTCTTCAGACAGGCGCGACACGTGCATCATCAGAATGCTGCTGGCCGAGCAAAACTCGATTGCAAAGTCGCGATCAGAAACGGAATCCAGGCTGTTGCGGGTGGGGGCATCGAATTCAAGCAGTTCCGCGGTGCGGTTGCGGTTGATCGGGAACGTTGTGCCAGCCAGTGCGGCGGCCCCCAAGGGCAGGCGGTTGATGCGTTTGCGGCAATCTTGCATGCGTTCAAGGTCGCGCTCAAACATTTCTGCATAGGCCAGCAAGTGGTGCCCGAAGGTAACTGGTTGTGCCACTTGCAGGTGGGTGAAGCCGGGCATCACGGTATCGTGGTTGCGTTCGGCCACAGTCACCAGTGCACCAATCAGTGTTTTGATCAGTCCGGCAATGCGGTCCACTTCGTGGCGCAGAAACAGGCGAATGTCGGTGGCCACTTGGTCGTTACGCGAACGGCCCGTGTGCAGGCGTTTGCCCGCATCGCCCACCAGCTCGGTCAGGCGGCGTTCAATGTTCAGGTGCACGTCTTCCAGGTCAAGCTGCCATTCAAACTGGCCAGCGCGAATTTCATCCAGAATCTGCTTCATGCCGCCCTCAATGGCTTGCAGGTCGGCTTGCCCGATCACACCTTGCTCGGCCAGCATGGTGGCGTGGGCCAGCGATCCCTGAATGTCAAATTCGGCCAGTCGTTTGTCGAAAAACACCGACGCAGTGTAGCGTTTCACCAGTTCAGACATGGGTTCGTTAAAACGGGCTGACCATGCTTCCTGTTTTTTGGACCATTGGTTCGACATGGGGAATCCTTTATGCACTTTGGAGTAGGGCCTAATTATAAAGGTTTGGCGTGCTAGACTTTCGCTATGAACCCGTTCTCACAGCCAAGCTGTGGGGATTTGATTGAAAATTTCCAACTGAATCGCGGCTTGTTGTGTCGCCAAACTGAATGAAAATACGAATTGCGTCCAGAGAAAGTCGCCTCGCCATGTGGCAGGCAGAGCATGTCCGAGATCTTTTGCTGGCCTTGCCAGAGGTGTCAGCCGTTGAAATTGTGGGCATGACCACCAAAGGCGATCAGATTCTTGACCGTTCGCTGGCCAAAATTGGTGGCAAGGGTCTTTTCATCAAGGAACTTGAATACGCTTTGCTGGAAGGGCGCGCCGATCTGGCTGTGCATTCCGGTAAAGACATTCCCATGGACGTGGATCCCGAATTCCGCTTGCTGGGTTTCATGACCCGTGAAGACCCGCATGATGCTTTTGTTTCCAACCACTACGACAGCCTTGCAGACATGCCGGCTGGTGCCATTGTGGGTAGTTCAAGCCTGCGTCGGCAAGCCCAGGTGCTGGCTCGATTCCCGCATTTGAAGGTCCAGCCTTTGCGCGGCAACCTTGACACCCGCCTGGGCAAACTGGATTCTGGCCAATACCAAGCCATTGTGCTTGCCGCTGCGGGCTTGAAGCGTTTGGGCCTTCATTCCCGCATTCGGAACGTGATTGGTTCAAGCGACATGTTGCCGGCGGTGGGGCAAGGTGCGTTGGGGCTTGAAATTCGCAAAAACGATTCGCAGTTGGCCAGTGTGGCAGGGCGGTTAATTGACCCTGTGTGTACCGCTTTGGTCAGCGCTGAACGTTCAGTGTCCAAGGCCCTGGGTGGCAGCTGCCAGGTGCCCATCGCTGGCTATGCCACTTTGAACAATGAGCACACGTTTACCTTGCGTGCCTTGGTGGCCAGCCCCGATGGTTTGTCGGTGATTGAAAAAAGCGCCTCGGGTTCGGTTGATCGTTGGCAGGAAGTGTCTGATGAGGTAATCAAAGACCTGCTGAACGACGGCGCGCAAGAATTGATCGACACCGCAGTTCAACAATTCAATGGGTAGAACATTCACATGACCCACACTTTGGTCGTTTGTAAACCCAAGTTGCCCGAACGTTATGTGGCACAGCAAGATGATTTAAAGCGTGAGCTTTTGCAGGCCCAGCATGCGGAGGTAATTTATTTCCCCGTCTTTGAGCTGGTTCCCGACTGTTTGGCCATGACTGGCATTCAGAACTGGCTAAATGAACAGAGCGACAGGAAAAACCGAGTCATCGTGTTTGTCAGCCCGTCGGTTATTGAAATTGCATTGACCCATTTGGGCGCCTGGCCTGGCAATGTGTATTGCGGTGTGATGGGCAAGCAAAGCGCCAAATTGGCGCAGCAAATGGGTGTGCCGAAAGAGAAGATTATTGCGCCCACTGGCAGCAGTGATGACGAAACCGAGGATTCCGACGGGCTTGCCCGCCTGATGGGCAAGCACTTCGGGCAAGGCGGCTGTGACGTGCTGGTGTGTAAGGGGCCACGCGGGCGGGTTGAGTTTCCAAAAAAACTGCAGGAGATGGAATATGTTGTCACCGTGCTGGAATGCTACGATCGACGCGTGATTGAACAAACCGACAGCCAGTGTGACAAGTTGTTGAGCAAGGCTGACCAGGTTGTGTTGTGGATCACCAGTAGCGAAACCATCGCAGTGCTGGATCAGCAGCTGAAACAGAAATCGGCGAGCCGATTGGACGCATTGCGCCAAAAGGCTACCTTATTGACCACCCACCCGCGCATTACCGCCAAATGCGTAGAATTGGGATATGCCCATGTTGTAGAGATTGCAACAGGGATACAATCAGTCAATTCATGGCTTAAATCCAACAAGAAGAGCATGGACAACAACAATCAAATTTCAGCAAGCGCAACATCCAAAGCGCTATCCGCTGCACCATCCCAAGAGCAACCTGGCAACCAGTGGCTGGGCAAGGCGGCGTTTTTCATTTCAGTGGTCAGTTTTGTATTGATTTTGTTGATTGCCTTTGCAGGCAAGAATCAAATTGAAAAAACCCGCATGGCTTTCGGTGAACGGATTCAAAAAGAATCGACCACGCTGGATTTGGTGAAGGAAGAAATCGGCAAATCAGGCGATTTGACCAAAGACCTGAAAACGCGTTTTGACTTGCTTGAGCTTGCGCAGAAAGAAGAGGCAAGCCAGCGCGCCAGCCTTGAAGAGGTTTACAACAGCTTGCTGGCCAGCCGAACCGAAGTGTCGCTTAGCGAAGTTGAGCAGCTGATTTCAATTGCCAAGCGTCAGCTTTACCTGCTGGGCAATGTGAATGGCGCATCCATTGCCTTGTCCCAGGCCATCGAGTTGCTGGAGGGCACGGAAAAGCCGTCGCTGTTGAACTTGCGCACAGCGCTGGAAACGGATTTGTCTGAAATCAAGGCGCTTCCCGCTGATGATTTGCTGAAGTTGGCAATTTCGCTGGATGCAGTGATTAACTCGGTTGAAAGTTTGCCCACCTTGTCCAGCGTTCAGGCGAAAACCGATCAAACCCTGGCTGAAATGACAGAGGAACCGGTTGTCGTTGAGCAGGCAACAGCGGAAACTGAACAAGACACTGCGACTGAGCAGGGCCTTCAGAAGGCGTGGGGAGCTGTAAAGAAAGTGGCTCAAATCGTGTGGTACGACATCAAGTCGCTGGTTGAAGTGACGAAGGTGAGTAGCCCGGATGTGCTGATGCTGTCCAATCGCCAGGAAATTGATCTGAGAAACACCTTGAGGCTATCGCTGCTGAATGCGCGAATTTCCTTGCTGTCCAGGCAAGCCACGCTTTTGAAGTCAGACCTTGAGCGTTCTTCGAATTTACTGGCCACTTATTTCGATACGAAATCCTTGCAGGTGCAGCGTGCACAAACAGTGATTGCCCAAATCAACGACGTACAGCTTGATCTGGTGTTGCCTGAACTGCAAGCCACAACAGCGGCTTTGCGCCTTGCTGTAGCCGGCCAGCAGGGGGAACGCCAATGAGGCAGTTGATTGGCTTGTTGCTGGTGGTGGTGGTTGCTGTGGCCGTCACATTGATGGCGCAGGGCAACGAATCGAAAGTGCTGGTCTTTTTCGGCCAATACCGAATAGACATGTCCCTGAATTTTGTTGTTCTGGCAATTCTGTTGCTGTTTCTTACGCTGCATGTGGTGTTGCGAACCTGGCGTGCGTCAAGTCAGTTGCCAGCGAAATTCAAAGAATACTGGATGAACCGCAAGCAGGCAGCTTTGTTGAAAGCCAATACCCAAGGGTTGATTGCGTTGATCACCGGCGATGAGCAAGGCGCGCAAAAGGCCTTGAACCAAGCCAGCAAAACCGGAATTGAAACTGATTTAAGTTATCTGATTCGTGCCATGTCAGCCATTCAGGCAGACCGTTTTGATGTGGCAGAGGAAATCCTGAATCAGGAAAAGGCCAAGGTGGGCGAGCATTCGCATGCGCTGGTGGTGTTGCGCAGCAAGGTGGCTTTGTCTAAAAAAGACTTCTCCGGTGCGCTTTCAATGCTTGAAGCAATGGACCCACTTGCTGCCAAATTGCCCCAGGTTCAGCGTTTGCGAATGTTGGCTTTGATTGGCCTTGCGCGCTGGCAAGATGCATTGGTTCAGTACCGCGCCTGCGTGGCTGCGTCTGCGCTGCCCAGCGGGGAGAAGAGCGAAACACTTGCGAGAATTTATGTGGGCTTGTGTGACACGGCTGGTGTTGATCCCGAAAAAATGCAACATGTGCTTTCCCACGCGAAGCCTTCCGAACTGGAAGCGGTTGACGTGTTGCGGGCTTTGGCTGTGGGCCTTATGCGTTGTGGTTTGGTGACGGCCTCCAGAAAAATGCTTGAAACTGCCCTGAACAACAAGTTCAACAAGGATTTATTGCCGATGTACCACCAGGTTGCTGTGCTGGAACCGCGTGAAGCACTGCCCAATGTCGAGCGTTTGTTGTCCCAGCAACCTGCCGATTTGCGTTTGCTGGAGCTGGCCGCCGATGTGTGTGAACGTGAGCAGCTTTGGGGCAAGGCCATTTCAAGATTTGAGGCTGTTTATGCCAAGCAACCTTCCGCCCATGTGGCAGGAAAGTTGGAGCGCTTGTACGAATCAGCAAATCAAGGCGAGCGTGCCAAGGCGTGGCGGGAGAAATTGAACAATCACCTTCAGAACGACCGTCAGCTTGCTTAAAGCATTATTCGATACAATACGAAAAATTTTTATTTTGAAGGACTGATCAGCATGGGCTACGAAAGCATTTCCCCCGGGAAGGACATTCCCAACGACGTGAATGTGATCATTGAGATCGCAGCGAATTCCGACCCGGTAAAATACGAAATTGACAAGGAAAGCGGCGCTTTGTTTGTGGACCGCTTTGTGGGCACTTCCATGCAGTACCCCTGCAATTACGGCTACATTCCGCAAACCCTGGCCGCCGATGGCGATCCCGTGGATGTGCTGGTGATGACTCCGTTCCCGCTGCAGCCCGGCTGTGTGGTGCGTGTTCGCCCCATCGGCATGTTGAAAATGACGGATGAATCTGGCGGCGATGCCAAATTGTTGGCTGTGCCGGTTGAAAAGTTGTTGCCACAGTACAAGCACTATCAAAGCATTTCAGACGTTCCCCAGGAATTTCTGGCCCGTATTCAACACTTTTTTGAGCACTACAAAGACCTTGAAAAAGGCAAGTGGGTCAAAATTGAGGGTTGGGGCGACATGACCGATGTTGAAAAAGAAATTCGTGACGGCGTGGCCAATTACGAAGGCTGATGCCTTTTGTCAAGCCCACAAAAAGCCAACCCGAAGGTTGGCTTTTTTATTGCTCCAGCACAGTGCCGGCTCGAAATGCCGTGTGCTCACTTAATTCCGTTGCGTAGGCTTGAAGGTGCGCTTTTTCACGTCGAAGAAAGTTTTCAATCGGCAGTTTGAATTCGTTGGCGTGCACATAGTGGGCGCTGATCATGGTTTGCGGGTTCAGCCCACGTGCCATTTTGTGCTCACCTTGCGCACCACCTTCGAACCACTCAATGCCTTGTTCAATGGCAAATTCAATGGCTTGGTAATAGCACAACTCGAAGTGCAGGCAGGGCAAGTTTTCAATGCATCCCCAGTAGCGCCCGTATAGCCTTTCTTCGCTGTAAATAAAAAACGAACTGGCCACGGGCGCACCTTGCAAGGTGGCTTGGACCAGCAACACCTGATCGCCCATCGTTGTGCACAATCGCCTGAAAAATTCCAGATTCAAATAAGGGCTGGAGAAATGTTCCATGTAAGTGCGGCTGTAGCACTGGTAGAAAAATTCAAGTTGTTCTGTTGTTACATCACGGCCCTGAATTCGATGAATTTCAAGGCCTTCGACGCGTGCCTTGCGTCGCTCCGCGCGAATGTTCTTTCGTTTTTTCTGGTTCAGGCTGTCCAGAAATTCATCAAACGAAGTGAATGCTTTTTCGTGTAGCGAATTGAAATTGTGCCAGTGAAACTGCACCACATGGCGGCTGCTGTTGTTCAAACTTGTGGCTTCACCCAACAGCAGTTGTTGGTCTTGCCCTGTTAAAAACAAGGCATGCAGGGTTGAAATCCGGGTGCCAAGCAACTCGGTGTTTTCGGCGGCTTGCCAGGTCAGTTGCGCCAAACCTTGCGCCAAGGCCTTGCCCGCTTCAGGGGTGGCATGCAGCACCTTGGGTGCCAGCACGGGTGTAAATGGAATGGCGCAAAGCAGCTTGGGGTAATAGCGTTGACCACTGCGCTCGTAGGCCTGCGCCCACGCCCAATCGAACACGTATTCACCGTAGGAGTGAGATTTCAGGTAAAGGGGCATGGCTGCCAGCAATTCACCGGCATCACCATGCATGGCCAAATGCAAAGGTCCCCAGCCGGTTTCTGCCGTGGCACAGCCACAGCTTTCCAGTGCCAGCAGGTATTCATGTCGAAGGGCAGGGTGAAGCACACCACCATTGCATTGACATACAAGTGAATTCCATTGAGCTTGTGCGATTTCGCCAATCGATTGGCAAATCTGCATGCGATAATTCATAAAAGCCACAACTACTATGCAGGTACCCCGTGAGTTTATCCCGAGTCCGATTGGCCATTGCACAGTTAAACCTGACTGTGGGCGATTTAAAAGGCAATTGCGCAAAAATTACCGAATATGCGCAGAAAGCGGCGGCTCAGGGCGTTCGAATTCTGCTGACACCGGAACTTTCAATTACTGGTTATCCCCCTGAGGACCTGCTCTTGCGCCCTTCGTTTCAGCGGCAAACTGAAGCAGCCTTCAACAAACTGCGGGAAGGCCTTGCTGCGCTGGACTTGTATGTGGTGGTGGGGCACCCGGTAAGTCGCGAAGGCGAGTTGTTCAACGCCGCTTCTGTGCTTTACAAGGGGCAGGTCGTGGGCATGTACCACAAGCATGATTTGCCCAACCGTGAAGTGTTTGATGAACAACGCTATTTCACGCCCGACAACCGCCCGCTGGTGTTCGATGTGAACGGCATTCGCTTCGGTGTCAATATTTGCGAAGACACCTGGAACCGCTATGCACCGGAGGCCGCAGCAGCGGCAGGTGCTGAAGTTCTGCTGGTGCCCAACGCATCGCCTTACCACATGGGCAAGCAAACCATTCGCAAATCGATGGTGGCGCAACGCGTGCAGGAAACAGGCATGGCGATTGTGTATGCCAACATGCTGGGCGGGCAGGATGAACTGGTGTTCGACGGCGCTTCCTTTGCAATGGACGGAAAACAACACGTGGCCATGCGCCTGCCGCAGTTTCAGGAAGCCCTGGCTGTGCTGGATGCGGTGGCATGCCCCGGTGAGCCGATTGTGCTGGAACCACACCAGCCCTGCACACCTGAACTGGAATTGACCGCACAGGTTTACGAAGCCTTGAAAATGGGTGTTCATGATTACGTGACAAAAAACCGTTTTCCGGGTGCCATTATTGGTTTGTCGGGTGGCGTTGATTCGGCGTTAACGTTGGCAATTGCGGTGGATGCACTGGGTGCCGACAAAGTGCGCGCGGTCATGATGCCTTCGCCTTATACCGCGGATATTTCTTTGGACGATTCCCGCGACATGGTCAAACGTTTGGGTATTCAGTACGAAGAAATTTCAATTCAAAACTGCATGAACGCCTTCGACTCAAGCCTTGCACCGCTATTCAAGGGTTTGGCTGTCGACACCACCGAAGAAAACCTGCAAGCCCGAATTCGCGGCACCATGTTGATGGCCATTTCCAATAAAACAGGCCGTATTGTTTTAACCACCGGCAATAAAAGTGAAATGGCTACTGGCTACTGCACCCTGTACGGCGACATGGCGGGTGGCTTTGCGGTGATTAAAGACATTTTCAAAACACTGGTTTACCAGCTTTGTGAATACCGCAACGGATTGTCGGAAGTGATACCCACGCGCATCATCACACGCCCGCCCTCCGCGGAATTGCGGTTTGACCAGGTGGACCAGGACAGCCTGCCGTCTTATGATGTACTGGACGCCATTTTGGCACGCTACATGGAAAAAGATGAATCCGTGGAAAACATCATTGCAAGCGGTTTTCAGGCAGCAGACGTGATCAAGGCTGTTAAACTGCTTCGTATCAACGAATACAAAAGAAGACAGGCGCCCGTGGGTATTCGGGTCACGCACCGGGCATTCGGTCGAGACTGGCGCTATCCGATTACATCCAAGTTCAACGATCTAGAAGGATTCCAAGAATGAAACTGGTCAGCGCAATCATCAAACCATTCAAGCTGGACGAAGTGCGTGAAGCATTGTCAGAAGTTGGCGTTACCGGCCTTACCGTGACTGAAGTGAAGGGTTTTGGCCGCCAGCGTGGCCATACGGAATTGTACCGTGGTGCTGAATATGTGGTTGATTTTCTGCCCAAGGTAAAAATTGAACTGGTGATCGAAGACAAGCTGGTTGATCAGGCAATTGAGGCCATTCAAAATGCTGCGCGCACCAACAAAATTGGTGACGGCAAGATTTTCGTCACCGACGTGGAACGCGTCATCCGCATTCGCACTGGCGAGCAGGGCGAAGCGGCTATTTGATTACTTGAAATGGCTGTGAATTATTTCAGCGAACGTGGGCGCAAGGGGTTCGGGCAAATCATGACCCAGCCCCTTGATCAAATGAAGCCGTGAATTCGGCACCAGCTTGGCGATTCGTTCTGAACACGCCTTTTTCAATAACGGGTCGTCCAGCCCGTGAATCACACAAGTGGGTACCCTGATTTCCCTCGTGTAATCTTCAATTGATCCAGTGGCCACAACACAATGGGTTTGCCGTAGCACGCCAGCAGGTTTGTAAGCACGGTTGTATGAATTTCTCGCGCGTTCCCGCAGCCTTGTGGGGTCAGCTGGGTAGCCCGGGCTTCCAATGGCGGTGAATACACGCTCAACGTGTTCCACCACATCATCAATTTTCTGGCTTTTCGGTTTTTTCAGGAACATGTTGTGCAACACATTCGGTGTGGGCATGGGCAGCTTTGGGTTGTTGGTACTCGACATCAAGGTGACCAGCTTTCCGATTTTCTCGGGTGCTTTGGCCGCCACAATTTGTGAAATCATGCCGCCCATGGAAATACCCAGCAGGTGTGGACGCTTCAAGTTCAAGGCGTCAATCAGGCCAATCGCATCGTTGGCCATGGTGTCAAGTTTGTAATTGGTGGGTGTTTGCAAGCCCAGCTTGTTGCGAATGAATGTAGCAGGCACATTCACCTTCATGCTGGTGGGGTGCTGGTCGCTTAGCCCAATGTCTCGGTTGTCAAATCGCACCAAGCGGTAGCCGCGTTCAAGCAGTGGGGCACAGAATTCATCGTTCCACATGGTTAATTGACACCCCAGACCGGCCACCATGAAAATGGTTTCACCATCTGCCGGGCCAGCGGTTTCCCAAGCCATGTTCAGGCCCGTGGTATTTGATTTGGCAAAACCTTGTTGCCATTCAATTTGCGTCATTGGCGCATGTCTCCGTTGTTGTTTTTTATTGTCGGGCTTTTAAAATTACCAGCAGGGCACCTGCTCCACCATCTCGCGGTGGAGCTTGGCAAAAAGCCAGTACCTCGTCTTTTTGCACCAACCAGCGTTTCACTTTTTCTTTTAAAACGGGTTCTTTGCCGATGGAACCCAAGCCCTTGCCGTGAATGATTCTGACACAACGAATGTCATGTTTTACGCTGGACCGCAGAAATTCACCCACAGCACTGCGGGCTTCGTCGGAGCGCAGCCCGTGCAAATCGATTTGGGCCTGAATCACCCATTGCCCTTTTCGAAGTTTCTTCAAAGCCTCCACACCCACGCCGTTTCTGCGATAGGAAAGCTTGTCATCGGTCTCCAGAAACCGCTCGACATCCATTTCATCGGAAATGCTTTCCCACAGCACGGCTTCATCATCCAGTTCCCGTTGGCGGGCTAGAGGGGGCGGTTTTTCCAGTTCGTGAAGTTTCAGGTTGGTATCGGGCAGGGGCGTAACATCTATAACCAGCTTCTTGAACAGATTTGCTTCGTCCAGCAGTTTTTTTTGTTCAGCGGCCTTTAATTTCTCCATCCGCTCGGTCTCCAGGCGCTGCTCTTTGAGCGAGCGCCTGACCCCTTCAAGATCGGCCATGGAGTTCAGCTTTTTCATGGCGGCAAAAAGGTTTAGCCTTCCTGCGCTTCCAGCCAGCGCTGAGCGTCCAGCGCGGCCATACAACCGGTGCCCGCACTGGTAATGGCTTGGCGGTACACGTGGTCTTGCACGTCACCGGCCGCAAAAACGCCTTCAATACTGGTCATGGTGGCCAGGCCGTTCAAACCGCTGCGGGTGGTAATGTAACCGCCTTTCATCTCGATCTGGCCTTCGAAAATGTCGGTGTTGGGCTTGTGGCCAATTGCAATGAACACGCCTTGCAGGGCTAAATCCTGAGTTTCGCCGGTTTTGGTGGACTTGATGCGAGCACCATTCACGCCCATTTCATTGCCCAGCACTTCGTCCAGGGTGTAATCGATTTTCAGTTCGATTTTCCCTTCTTTGACCTTGTCCATCATCTTGTCGATCAAAATGGCCTCGGCTTTGAACTTGTCACGGCGGTGAATCACGGTCACTTTCTTGGCAATATTGCTCAGGTACAGTGCTTCTTCCACTGCGGTGTTACCCCCCCCCACCACACACACTTCCTGGTTGCGGTAGAAAAATCCGTCACAGGTGGCGCATGCCGACACGCCTTTGCCGGCAAATGCCTCTTCAGAGGGCAAGCCCAGGTACATGGCACTGGCGCCGGTGGAAATAATCAATGCATCGCAGGTGTACACGCCCGAGTCACCTTTTAACGTGAATGGACGTTGTTTCAGTTCTACGGTGTGGATGTGATCAAAAATGATCTCGGTGTTGAAACGCTCGGCATGCGCCAGAAAACGGTTCATCAGGTCAGGGCCTTGTACGCCTTCGGCATCGGCGGGCCAGTTGTCCACGTCAGTGGTGGTCATTAGTTGGCCACCTTGGGCCATGCCGGTGATTAAAACAGGATTCAAATTGGCGCGGGCAGCGTACACTGCAGCAGTGTATCCGGCCGGGCCAGAGCCCAAAATCAGTACTTTGGCGTGGCGTGGCGTGTTAGAACTGGTCATTGCTACCTCTTTTGTGCTTCAAATGGTGTCTGTTCGAGATATTTCTCTCGAACTTTGTCAGAATACAGACTTCAATTATATGCTGCATTGCGGGCTACTCTTATTACAGTGAATTCCAGGACCACACAAAATACAGGCACTCTTCGAATCAGCAAACTGTTGCTGGAAATTCGGTGGCTATGCCTGCTTGTCTTCTCCATCTATCTGTTTCTGATTCTGGTGTCGCACAGCAGCAGCGACGACAGCTTTTCCCATGAATCCGGCAGCAATGTGGTCAGCAATTTCGGCGGTTCGGTGGGTGCACATTTGTCCGACCTGCTGTTCTTTATCGCAGGTTATTCGGCCTATGCACTGCTGGGCTTGTCTTTCTTCATGCTGTGGCGCGCCCGAAAAATGGTGGATGCGATTGATCTGCCTGGGTTCAGCGAACCTTTGCCAAGATGGCTGCCTTGGGTGCGGCCCATCGGCTTCACCGTGCTGTGGGTTGGGTTGATGGGGCTTGAATCCCTGTCTATTTTCAAAGGTGAAGGCTTGCCGGCAGGTGCCGGGGGTATTGTGGGGCAAACCATCGCCAGCATTTTTCAACAATTCCTTGGCTTGTCAGGCGCGGTCATGCTGTTGTTGTTGTGCACCACTGCCGGCATGAGCGGCCTGCTGGGCTTAAGTTGGGCGGTGATGGCCGAACGCGTGGGCGGTTTTCTTGAAGGTTTGGTGTTCAAGGTTCAAGAACTGATTAACGCCTATTTTGACCGCAAGGAAGGCAAAAAAGTTGCCCTGGCCCGTGTAGAAAAAGTGGAGCAAAAACGCGAGAAGTTTGAAGAACACAAGCCCATTCGAATTGAACCTGTGGCCGTGGCCGCAGAACCTTCAGTGCAAGCCATCAAGGAAAAGCAACAACCCCTGTTCGCAGAGCTTACAGAAACCGAATTGCCACCGTTGGGCCTGCTCGATGAGGCACCTGCCACCATTGAAACCGTGTCAGCCGACACGCTTGAATACACGTCCCGCTTGATTGAAAAGAAACTGAGCGACTTTGGCGTGCAGGTTCAGGTGATGGCTGCGCAGCCAGGTCCGGTGATTACCCGTTTCGAGGTTGAACCCGCCGCAGGCGTAAAGGGTTCCCAGGTTGTGAATTTGGCCAAAGACCTGGCCCGTGCGCTTAGTTTGGTGTCCATTCGCGTTGTTGAAACCATTTACGGCAAAAACTTGATGGGCCTGGAGTTGCCAAACCCGCGCCGCCAAGTGGTCAAGCTGACCGAAATTCTGGGTTCTCAGGTGTACAGCACCAACAAGTCGCCCGTCACCATGGCGCTTGGAAAAGACATTTCAGGCAAGCCAGTGGTGGCCGATTTGGCCAAAATGCCGCACTTGCTGGTGGCAGGTACCACCGGTTCCGGTAAATCGGTGGGTATCAACGCCATGATTTTGTCGCTGCTGTACAAAAGCGGTGCTGAAGAAGTGCGGCTTATTCTGATCGACCCCAAAATGCTGGAGATGAGCGTTTACGAGGGCATTCCGCACTTGCTTTGCCCAGTGGTTACCGACATGCGCCAGGCCGCCAATGCTCTGAATTGGGCCGTGGGCGAAATGGAAAAACGTTACCGCTTGATGAGCAAAATGGGCGTGCGTAACCTGGCGGGTTACAACGTAAAAATTGCCGAGGCGAAGAAAAACGGTACCAGCATTCCCAACCCGTTCAGCCTGACCCCCGATGCACCAGAGCCGCTTGACACCTTGCCCATGCTGGTCATCGTGATTGATGAACTGGCCGACCTGATGATGGTGGTGGGCAAGAAGATCGAAGAGCTTATTGCGCGCTTGGCCCAGAAAGCCCGTGCCGCGGGTATTCATTTGATATTGGCTACGCAGCGGCCCTCAGTGGATGTAATCACCGGCTTGATCAAAGCGAACATTCCAACCCGCATTGCTTTTCAGGTTTCATCGAAAATCGATTCCCGCACCATTCTTGATCAAATGGGTGCTGAAGCGCTTTTGGGGCAAGGCGATATGTTGTACTTGCCACCAGGTTCCGGTGTGCCCCAGCGTGTGCACGGTGCCTTTGTATCCGATGAAGAAGTACACCGCGTGGTTGAATACCTGAAAGAGAAGGGTGGAGAACCCAACTACATTGAAGGCATTCTGGAAGGTGGCACTACCGAGGAAGGCGGCAATGCCAGCATGGACGCCACAGCAGGCAGTTTTGATGGCGAGAAAGACGCATTGTATGACCAGGCTGTGGGCATTGTGCTGAAGCACCGCAGGGCATCCATTTCATTTGTACAGCGCCACCTTCGAATTGGCTACAATCGCGCAGCCCGCCTGCTGGAAAGCATGGAGCAGGCTGGTTTGGTGTCGGCCATGCAGTCCAACGGCAACCGGGAAATTCTGGCGCGTGCCGAGGCTGGACAAGACGACGATTAAGTTTGGTTAAGTGTGTTTACCCCCGGTAGCCGTATGCGTTATCTGAGGTGTAACACCCAACAGGAAGTAGAAATTCATGCGCATTCAACAGTTTTTGTATCGATTCTTGTTAGCCACCGCTTTGAGTGCGACCTCTTTGGGTTCAGCTTGGGCCTCTGCCCAAGACGCCTTGAACAACTTTGTAAAAAACCGCGGTTTTGCTGAAGGTCAGTTTTCGCAGGTGGTTATATCACCAAGCGGCGCCGTGAAGCAAAAAGGCTCTGGGGAATTTACCTTCTCGCGCCCCGGTAAATTCCGTTGGGAAATCAAAAAGCCATACCCTTTGCTGCTGTTGTCCAATGGCAGTACCGTGGTTTCTTATGATGAAGACATGGGCCACGCCACACAAAAGCCGATTGGCAATGCCATGGATTCAACTCCTGTCGCTTTGTTGTTTGGCAGCAAAGACGTCGACAAGCTGTTTAATCTGAAAGATGAAGGCATGAAAGACGGCAAAGAATGGTTGCTCATCAGGCCAAAGGACAAAGACAACCTGTTTGACTATGCCCGCATTGGCTGGAAAGACGGCTTGCCGGTGAACCTGGAAATTCATGACGCCTTGGGGCAGGTTACCCAACTGGAATTGAGCAGTTGGGATTTTTCAAAACAACGGCCTGCCAGCTACTTTGATTTCAAAGCCCCTGCGGGTGTGGATTTAATTAGAACCCAATGACCCCCGATTTGTTTGGCGACAACACCGAACAGCCAGCTTCACCTGTAACAGGAAGTGCCGTGCCGGGCGCTGTGCCGCTGGCCGAACGCATTCGCCCAAATCAACTTGCCGAAGTGGTGGGGCAAACCCACCTGCTAGGGCCAGGCAAACCACTCACCTTGCTGTTTGATCAGCAACATGTTCACTCCCTGATTTTGTGGGGCCCGCCGGGTGTGGGCAAAACCACCTTGGCCCGCTTGCTCGCTGGTGCGGCCAGGGCACAGTTCATTGCCCTGTCAGCCGTACTGGCTGGGGTCAAGGAAATTCGCGCAGCCATTGACCAGGCAAGCGAGTATGCCAAGGTTGGAAAATCCACCATTCTGTTCATCGACGAAATTCATCGCTTCAATAAATCACAGCAAGACGCACTGTTGCCCTTTGTAGAATCGGGCTTGGTCACCTTCATTGGTGCAACCACTGAAAACCCATCGTTTGAGGTGAATTCAGCGTTGTTGTCGCGTTCGCAGGTTTATGTGCTCAACAGCCTGAATGCAAAAGATTTCGAACGGTTGCTCAAGCGCGCGCAGGCAGAGTTGGGCACTGAAATTGATGTGGAAAGCGATGCTTTTGATGCCTTGTGCAGTTACGCCGATGGCGATGCACGCCGCTTTTTGAATCTGGTCGAAATTACCCTGCTTCAAACCAAGGCACAGGGCTTGAACAGCCTGGATTTGCCAGCATTGAAGCAAATAGCTCCCTCGCAAATTCGCCGTTTCGACAAGGGAGGCGATGCGTTTTACGACCAAATTTCAGCCCTGCACAAGTCCGTGCGTGGCTCGGACCCCGATGCTGCCCTGTACTGGTTTTGTCGCATGCTCGACGGTGGGGCCGACCCACGTTACATGGCCCGCCGCATTGTACGCATGGCCTGGGAAGACATTGGGTTGGCCGACCCGCGCGCCTTCAGCATTGCGAACGAAGCCGCACAAACCTATGAGCGCCTTGGTAGTCCCGAAGGCGAGCTGGCCTTGGCTCAGTGCGTGCTGTACCTGGCCATTGCCGCAAAAAGCAACGCGGGTTACAACGCCTACAAACAGGCCATGGCCCATGTGAAGCAAAGCAGTTCCATGCCGGTGCCCATGCATTTGCGCAATGCGCCCACCAAGTTGATGAAGGAGCTTGGCCATGGTTCAGGCTATCGCTATGCGCATGATGAAGAAGCCGGGCACGCGGCAGGCGAAACTTATTGGCCCGACGGCATGCAAGCCCCGCAGTTTTATCAGCCCACAGACCGCGGGCTGGAGGGTAAAATTGCAGAAAAGTTGAATTGGCTTGCCCAGCGAAATGCTCAAGCCCGTCAAAAAAAGTAAGAAGCGCCCACGTTGCCCTTCACCGGGCTTGAAGTTTTAGTACCATCACCGCTATCCACACCAACCGCATTCCGAGAAATTTTCATGTTAGACATTCAACTGCTTCGCAAAGACCTGACCAACGTGGCTGAACGGCTGGCCCAACGTGGTTACAGCCTGAACATTGAACAGTTCAATGCGCTTGAAAGCAAACGCAAGCAACTGCAAACCAGCACGGAAGAGCTTCAGGCCAAGCGCAACAGCATGTCCAAGCAAATTGGCCAGTTGAAAGCCAAGGGTGAAGATGTTTCCGCGGTCATGGCTGAAGTGGCGGGCTTGGGCGATGAATTAAAGCGCAATGAAACCGATTTGACTGCCCTGCAGGAAGAGGTAAACGCCTTCCTGCTGAACATTCCCAACTTGCCGCATGAATCGGTGCCCGCTGGAAAATCAGAAGAAGACAACGTGGAACTGCGACGCTGGGGCACCCCAACACAGTTTGATTTCGATGTGAAAGACCATGTGGACGTTGGCGTGAAACTGGGACTGGACTTCGAGACAGCTGCCAATTTGTCGGGTTCGCGTTTCGCGGTGCTTAAAGGCCAAATTGCCAAGTTACACCGCGCTTTGGCCCAGTTCATGCTGGATACCCACACCGAGCAACACGGCTACACTGAACACTACACGCCCTACATTGTGCGCGGCGAAACCTTGAAAGGCACCGGTCAGTTACCCAAGTTTGCAGATGACCTGTTTTCCGTGAAGAAGGGCGGAGAAGAGGGCACTTCTGAGCCCTTGTACTTGATTCCAACCGCAGAAGTAACACTGACCAATCTGGTGGCCGATCAAATTTTGAAAGCAGGCGACTTGCCAGTCAAGATGACCGCTCATTCACCCTGTTTCCGTTCCGAAGCGGGCAGCTATGGTCGCGATACCCGCGGCCTGATTCGTCAGCACCAGTTTGACAAAGTGGAAATGGTGCGTATTGAAAACCCGGAAAACTCCTATGCCGCGCTGGATGAAATGACCCAGCATGCCGAGAATATTCTACAAAAATTGGGATTGCCCTACCGCGTAATTGTACTGTGCACCGGCGACATGGGCTTTGGCTCCACCCGTACGCACGATATCGAGGTGTGGCTTCCTGCCCAAAACACCTACCGTGAAATTTCGTCATGCTCAAACTGTGAAAGCTTTCAGGCGCGCCGCATGAAAGCCCGCTTCAAAAACGAGGCAGGTAAAACCGAATTTGTGCACACCTTGAATGGTTCAGGCCTAGCTGTTGGACGTACCCTGGTGGCCGTGCTTGAGAATTATCAGCAAGCCGATGGTTCAGTAACTGTACCCGAAGTTCTTCAGCCCTACATGGGCGGAAAAACTTTATTGACAGCTTGGCTTGAAGGGTAGAGCGCGCGATTCGGGTGAGCTTACTGCGCACCCACAGTCGCTTTGATCGCAGCAATAAACTTTTCGCTTTGAGTGATGTTGCTGACCGTGGCCTCAAGGCCGTGGCGCGCAGATGCCAAGCGAATAAAACGCTCCATGCGACGAATTTCGTGTTTATTCCATCGCACAGTGAATGACACAACCCGGTTGTTGTCGATCCACACGTTGCTGGGCTTGAGGAACATGAAGTCTCCCAAAGCAGATTTGGGAAGCCCTACCTGGCCAGTTGCATCCAGGCCAGTAAACTGCACCAAGAGAGGTGTGCCATTTTGAAGCCAAGTGTTGTGTTCAACGGCATCGCAGAAAATTGAACAAGTTGACCAGGTTAGACCGCTGTAGCGAACCATAAAGGCCAAGCGTGATTCTTCAAAATTATCTGTTACATCAGAACCAACTGCAGCCAAGTCTTCGGGTTTTACTTTAAGAGAAAGCAGCTCCTGCTCCAATGTGCTGTAAGCAATGCTAGAACGGATTTGATCTGGAATAGGCTTTACCTGAAGCCAATGGAACAGGCAATAAGACCGGGTCAAGCGCTCTGCAATTGAACTCATGATGTACTCCTGATAAAACGTGCTGCAATGTAATTTGTACTTTAATTGGGAAATTTCAGATTCAGAGACATACCTCTATCCCGTTTTTCTGATCAAACAATATTCCCTTGGTGTGCTATTTGAAAGTAAAGTTTCAATTGTTGCTAACGCATATCGAGTTGTTAGGAATACACAAACTCAAAAATTTATCATTTAAGCCGCTTTTACTTGTTTTTTATCATGTTGGTTGCGGTTGCCACGTTCTTCAAAAAACTGGGGTAGCAAGTCGTCCCAGTTGGGATTCAACGATTCAATCAAGAGCAAGCGCATGTCGCGAGGCCAATTGCGAACCCTGCGCAGGCGGGCAACAAATTTGTCGTGGTCTGTCCAAACCTCAAAGTAGACCAACCGGTCTAGCCTGTGGTAATGAGCATAATCGCGGCGCAAACCTGCCAAGTGTTCATTCATTCGCGCATACAAACAGTCGGTGTCACCAAGATACAAAGGACCATTGGGTTTGCTGTTGGACAAGATGTAGAGCCAGTATTTTTCTGGTTTGCCAGTGTTGTCTTGCAAGCTGATGTCCAGGTTTTTGCTCAATTCACCCTCCGCGCCAATGAGTTATATGATTGATAATAAATACGTAAGAAGAATACTTATTTATTGTATGTTCAATGCTTATTTGGTGGTGATTAATTCTCCCTCTTAATGGTTGCCCCCATCGCTATTTTTGACTGATATTCGGTGGTAGTATATTGCTGGGATACTATTTTCCTTATCATGGATTTATCTTTTAGCTAAATTTTACTTTTATTTATCAAGGGCTTGTATGCTTACTGCTATCCTTGTGGATGGGCCTTTCTTCATACGACGAATTCGCCAGATATTCCCAAGTTCGGTTCATCACGATGCCAAGGTGATGGCGGATCTAGTATGGCGGCTTTCTGCGGCACATCTTTTTGAGCGAAATCAGCCGAAGCGGCACCTGTTCCGGATTTTCTTTTACGACACCCCTGTGTTTACCCAGCGGGTGACCTTGCCTGTGTCGAAACAGCAGATTGATTTGTCCAGGTCGCGGGAAGGCCAGTTCAGGGTCGCATTTCAGCGTCAACTTCAGCGCAAGCGAAAACTGGCCGTGAAGCTGGGCGAGGCCAGGGAAGCTGATACCTGGAAATTAAATGAAGATGCACTTGCTGATCTATTGAACAAACGCATTACAGTTGACGACTTGGCTGATGAGGACTTCACGCCTGATTCCCATCCGAAGGGCATCGAGCTCAGAATGGGCGTCGATTTGGCCTCACTTGCCTACAAAAGGCAGGTGCAACAAGTGGTGCTACTAACTGGTGATGGTGCGTTTTCCAGTGCTGCGGAATTGTTGCGACACGAGGGGGTGGATGTCGTTCTGGATCCGATGTGGCAAAACATCTCAGAAGACTTGTTCTCGTACATTGACGGGCTTCGGTCAACTTGCCCGCCGCCTGAGCGTGCAGCGGACTTTCTGGCCAGAATTGGTTCCGACAGCTTTGAGCAAGAAGACCTTCCCACCGAATAAAAAAAGCCCACCAATCGAAGTGGGCTTTTTTCAGTGTTAGCTGGTTCTAATCACCAATTCCTAATCACCCATTCCTTCGGCGTACAGATCATTGATTCTGTCTTTGAATGCATCAAGCACCTTGGCCCGCTTGACCTTCAGGGTTGGGGTTAGTAAACCATTGTCGACTGTCCAGGGTTCTTTGCTGGTAATTATTCGGCGAATCCGAATGTAACGGGGCAGGTGTTGCAAGCGATCATTGGCGCGCTTGATTAGTTCTTTCTCGTTTGAATTTGCTGTTACTGCAATCATGCCCACAAATGGCCGGCCCTCACCAATCAATACGATTTGCTCGAAAACATCGTCGCCGACAATTGCAGTTTCTGCGTCCTGGGGCGAGAACTTTTCACCGTTTGATAACACCATGATGTCTTTGATTCGACCACGAATGTAGATGCGCTTGTCTTTAATTTCTGCAACATCACCTGTGTGCAACCAACCCTCAGCGTCAATTGCGGTGTTCGTGGCCTCTTCGTTTTGCCAGTAACCCAGCATGATGTTCGGGCCACGTGCCAGAAGTTCATCGTTTTCACCCAGCATCACCTCCACATTGGGCAGGGGCGGTCCAACTGATTCTGGCACATTGCCTTCTAGACGGTTGACTGAAATGACGGGGCAGGCCTCGGTCATGCCGTAGCCGTGCAAAATAGGTAAACCCATGGCAATAAATGCTTTGGCGATGGTGCTGTCCAGTGCTGCGCCGCCCACCACGGCCAAGCGCAGGCGCCCACCCAGGCGCTCCAGTATCGGCTGGGCGACTTTTGCGCGTAGCAGGGGAAGTTGAAAGTGATCCAAAATTCCGCCTTTGCCTTGCTCCATGCGCCAGCCCACATCGACCAGTTTCTCAAAGGCTTTGCGTTTGAAGCGGGAATCTTTTACCGACGCTTGAATGCGCCCATAGAACTTCTCGAAAATTCGTGGCACGGCAAACAGTACTGTGGGCGCCTGCGTGGCAAGGTCTTCAGGCAGCTGATTGATGCCGCGTGCGTAAACCACTTTGGCACCAACGCGCAGGGGAAGATAGTAGCCGCCGGTGCGTTCGAACATATGCGACATTGGCAAGAATGACAAGAACACGTCGTCGGGCTTGGCAATGTCCAGTTGAAAGCAGCTGTCCACATTGGAAATTACGTTTTTGTGCGACAGCATCACGCCTTTTGGACGTCCAGATGTACCCGATGTGTAACAGATGGTAGCCAGTGTGTCCTGTTTCAGGTCAAGTAAATCAAACGGTTCGAGTTTTTTCTCAACACTTTTCAACACGTGCTGGGCATTCTCAATGCCGTCAGCTGTCTTGTCGATGTCTGATTTCAGTGAAAGAACACGGGTGGCAGTTAAACCCTCTTTAAGCAGGTTGCGCCCAATTCGGTCATTTTCCACCAGCACAGCACGTGAGCCGGAGTCCTGGATACAGAAGCAGATGTTGCTGGCGTTGTCGTCCGCGTAGAGCGGCACGGACACCAGGCCCATTGCCACGGCGGCTTGGTCAAAAGCCACCCAATGGACATTGTTCTTGAGGCAAATGGCGACACGATCGCCTTGCTGCAAGCCCATGGATCGGAAAAAGGCCTGCCAGCTGCGCGCCAGATCCAGTATTTCCCGGGCTTTGAAGTCTACCCATTCGGTGTCAATGAACTGGCGGTACAGGACACGATTGGGGGTGTCGTTGTGTTGAAACAAGAAGGTGGCGATGTTCGCCATAGGTTGGTCTCCCGAGTCTCTGTTTTTCTTGAATTGCCCGTAGTGTACTGAACTGGCCGCGGATTGGTAAGAACACTCATTCTAGAGTTTCAGGTGTACTTCCTGACGCCGTATACCACATTCGTGTTAGGTCATTTCTAGGATACCTCAGGATACGGAACCTTGAGTATGCTAGTGCTTGCTAGAACAATGGAACTGCGAGACAACATGGCTATTTCCCTGATTCATACACTCAAGCGACGCCTCCGGTTTATCGGAGTCATCGCTGGACTGTCGTTGATCCTGTTGCCGGAGAAGGGATTCGCCTTGCAAGTGTCGACACCGGTCGGCGTCCAGGAAATTGGTAAGCGTTTGAACCTGAAAAGTACTTTGAGTGGCATACCGGAGGGGGCTGAATCGCAGCTGCGCTCCACCTGCTTAAGGGCGCGTATCAAGTCGATTGAAACCAGCCCCAGTATCGACCAGAGAGGGAACAGTCGCGATATTTTCGTGAATTTTCAGCCCACCATTAAACATGGGGGATTAATTGAATTCACGTCCACTGAGCCTGTAAACGACGCCTTATTGGAAATGGAACTGATATCCGAATGCCCATTGATTGTATTTACAAGTCGCTGGACATTGATTATGGACACGAACTCCTCGCCGGCTTCGTTGGAGAAGGCCCTGGTTGCGTCAGAATCAGTCAATTTTGACTTTCGTAATTCATCGCTTTTGTCGGCTTCTCGACGCACACCCAACCCAACGGTACAAGACAAATCGAAGCCGAGGTTGGTCGACACTAAAATGGAAATTGAGACAGAGAAACCTGTTGATCTAATCTCTCCACCCATCGATGGGACTGCACAGCCCGCAAAACAAGAAGCAGCCATGGATCCTGTGATAATGGCGTCATTGCCCCAGGACGTTTTGTCCGCCGGCCTTATCGAGAGCCAGCCTTCGCCAAACGATCGGTATGAACTGGAAAATATGGATCGCGATAGACCAGACGGTTTAGCAGGGTTCGGGAGCATAATTTCTGTTGACTATTGGCCAGTGATTTTGGCTTCGACTTTGTTGGGTTTGTTGGCGTTGGTTTATCTGGTGAAAAAAGGGTCACAACGCAGTCTCTTGAAGAGCGCTGTGGCAAAGCGTGATCCGGTTATTGGTGCCCCAAAGCCCTCTGCAAGCGAGTTTCGTGACACAGGTTTTCATGGCGATGTGCCCAAGCAAGATACATCTGGTTATGCATCAGACCGTGTGCTTGAATCTTTGATTGCCAGTGATGATTCGAGCTATGAGGACTTGCTCGATTCCGATTATTCCTTGAATGAGTCTGATTTGCCTGATTCTTCGATCAAATCGTCATTGAAGATCAGCCTGGAGTTGATCAACCGGGCCGACATTCGCCCCTGGGATCTGCCCACTGCTTATCACAGTATGATTGAGCAAAGAAACAAGTCGCTGCAATTGCATCGAACCTCGGATGCGCTGCTACTGCGTTGCCACATTGGGCTGGTGGAACTGGCTTTTCAGGATGCCAAGCAGGGCGACACAACACACGCACAAACCGCGCTTGACCTGCTCGGCCTTGTGCTGGGGGAATATGTGTACGATGTGGATTCCACCTCGATATTGTGTGTGCCTGATGTGGTGAAAAGCCATGTGCGTGCCAAAATGTGTGAAATCACCGGTGCTGAAAAGCGTCAGATTCTGCGTGAAAACCTGATTAATTTGAACACGCAGGTACTTAGCCCGGCCTTGTGTTTTCATACCGATGCGTGGCGTGAGTTTTTAAGCGATGAGGGCGCACTGACTTAACCCTCGAAACTACGCGCCGAGGGTTTCTTCCAGTGATTCAATTTCAACCATGGCTTCAAGCAGATCGTTTTCTGCTTTTTCCAGTGCAGTGGCTATTTTTCCGCGTTCCTGGTGTTGTTCGGCTGCCTTTTTTGCGGCATCCGGATTGCTGTAGTCGCAGCTTGCCAAAACATCATCAAGCTTTGCCAGTTTTGGTTTGTCTGTATCTATTTGCTTTTCAAGTTTTTTGACCAGGTTATTCAAATGTTTCAAGCGCTGGCTCAGGCCATTGCGGTCAATTGGCGCTGCAATGGGGGCTGCATTCGCTGTTTTGGCTGCTGGTGCGCTTTGCTTGTTGTTGCGGTTTTCAGCGTTGGTTTCCTTGCGAAGCAATTCGGCATAGTCGTCCAAATCACCATCAAATTCGGTTACTGCACCTTGGTGCACTCGCCAAAAACGGTCGGTGATTGATTCCAGCAAATGCCGGTCGTGAGAAACCATGACCAAGGCACCCTCAAACTCCAGCAAACTGCTGGCCAAGGCTTGGCGGGTGGCAATGTCCAGATGGTTCGTGGGTTCGTCCAGAAGCAAGAGGTTGGGGCGTTTGTAGGCCAGCAGCGCCAAAGCCAGGCGCGATTTTTCACCGCCTGAAAAACTGCCCACCAACTGGCGAACTTTGTCATCGCGGAAGTGATAGCGCGCCAAAAACTCACGGGCTTTTTGTTCTGAAATTTGCCGCTCCAGCCGTGACATGTGCTGCAAGGGCGTGGCGTTCATGTCGAGCGACTCAATTTGGTCTTGGGCGAAATAACCGTACACCAAGCCCTTGCCCTCAACCCGTTCGCCGCCCAGCATTTCAAGTTCACCCACCAAGGTTTTCACCAGGGTGGTTTTGCCGTTGCCATTGGCGCCCAGCAGGCCAATGCGGTCGCCAGGGCGCAGTTCCAGGCTGATACTTTTCAGAATGGGAGTTGCACCTTGATAGCCACAATCACTGCGGTTCAACACCACCAGTGGGTCGGGGCTTTTGTGGGGTTCCATGAACGGAATGGCCACATGTGGCTCCACCTGCAGGGTTTCAATCAGCTTGATTTTTTCAAGACGTTTCACGCGGCTTTGGGCTTGTTTTGCTTTGCTTGCTTTGGCTTTGAAACGGTCTACAAACTTTTGCAGTTTTTCCATTTCGCCAGATGCTTTTTTGTTGGCTTGGCTGACCTGGTCGGCACGCTCTGCAAATGCGCGCTCGAACGCTGAATAACCACCTGTGTATTTTGTCAGCTTCACGTTGTTCAGGTGAACCGTGTGGGTGCATACTTCGTCGAGAAAATCACGGTCGTGAGAAACCAAAATGACCGTGCTGTTGACTTGCTTGATCCATTGTTCAAGCCACACCACTGCTTCAATGTCCAGGTGGTTGGTCGGTTCGTCCAGCAAAATCAAATCGGCCCTGGAGCCCAAAACCTTGGCCAGGTTCAGGCGCATTTTCCAGCCACCGGAAAACTCGCCCACTTTGCGTTGCAAGTCTTCTGTCTTGAAACCCAAGCCATGAAGAATGGTGGCCACGCGTGCTTCAGCGGTATAGCCATCCAGGTTTTCAAGTTCTTCATACAGATGGCCGAGTTGTTCCATGTCGCCGCTTTCTTCGACGGCATGAATTTTCTGGCGCACCTCGTGCAAGGCGCGGTCGCCTTCCAGCGCAAAATCAATCACGCTGAGGTGGTTGGCCGTTACTTCCTGATCAATCCAGGAAAGGCGCCAAACCTTGGGCAGGTCAATGCTGCCTTGGTCAATGTGAAGCTCGCCGAGCAGGGCACTGAGGAAACTGGATTTACCTGCACCGTTGTGGCCAATCAGGCCAACTTTTTCACCGGGAAACAGGGTTAATTCAGCATTCGTTAAAATGGGCTTGCTGCCCCGCGCAATGCTGAGGTTGTTAATTTGAATCATTGAATGGGTTTAGACCAAGTCTTCTTTGTTAAGCAAAAACACCTGTTCGTCACCTGCGGAGGTTTCAAGCCAAATGGGGTTTAAATGCGGGAAGGCAGCTTCAAAATGAAGCTTTTCATTGCCCAGTTCTACTACAAGAAATCCACCGTCTTTCAGGTGCAAGGGGGCTTGCTCAAGAATGTCCTGAATCAAGTCCATGCCGCTGTCACCGCCAGCCAGTGCCATGCGTGGTTCGTGGAGGTATTCAGGCGGCAGCTTTTTCATTGATGCTTCATTGACGTATGGTGGATTGGTCAAAATGAAGTCGTATTGCTTGCCATTCAGGTTTGAAAAAAGGTCGGATTCAATCGCCTTCACGCGGCCGTCCATGTGATGAAGGTGAATGTTCTCCCGCGCAACTTTCAAGGCTTCAGCAGACAAATCGACTGCATCCACTTGCGCGTTCTCGAATACATAGGCAGCCAATATGGCCAGGCAAGCGGAGCCTGTGCACATGTCCAGAATATCGAAGGGCATTTCAGGTGCGTTTACCCAGGGGGTAAGCTGGTCTGCCAGCAATTCAGCAATGAATGAACGTGGAATAATAACCCGTTTGTCTACTTTGAATGAATGCCCCTGTAACCACGCTTCCCCTGTGATGTAGCTGGCGGGCTTGCGATCGTCCACGCGCTGGGTGATGAAGTTTGCGAGCTGAACTTTCTCGCGGGTGGTTACGCGTGCATCCCAAAAGGGAGTCAGGTCGCCAATCGGCAAGTGCAGCGCAGACTGAACCAGGTAAATGGCTTCGTCGAACGCATTGCTGGAGCCATGTCCAAAAAACACCCTGCCACGGCGCATTTCAGACACAAAGAAACGCACCCAATCACGCACGGTGTGCAGATCGTGCGGGTCAACCGAAATGTGCGGGGTTTGTTCTTTGCTCATGAGGGGTCCTTGCTGAAATCGGTTTTCCCGATGGTCAGTTCGCCTTCAAACTCAACCACCGGGCGTTTAATAATGCTCGGGTATTCCAACAGGAGGGCTTTGGCACCTTCGGGCGATTGGGCTTTGTTTTGCAAGTTTTCGTCCAGCCCGCGCCAAGTGGTGCCTTTGCGGTTAACCACTTTGTCGAGCCCGAATGCTTCAATCCACTCGTCCAGCAGTTGTGCCGGCACGCCGTGCTTTTTGAAGTCATGAAACAGCACTCCCACATTGTTTTCCTTGAGGGAGGCAATTGCTTTTTTCACGCTCGAACAATTCGGTATTCCGTACACCTTCGCTGTCATCCTGTTGGGTTCCCCTTTATTCTGCGTTGCGCAGCAATTCGTTAATGCCGGTTTTGGCGCGTGTTTTCGCGTCCACACGCTTCACGATTACGGCGCAATAAAGGCTGTATTTGCCACAGGCGCTGGGCAGGGAACCACTTACCACCACGGAGCCTGCGGGAATGCGACCGTAAGTTACTTCACCAGTTTCGCGGTTGTAAATCTTGGTGCTTTGGCCAAGGTACACGCCCATTGAAATAACCGAGTTTTCTTCAACAACCACACCTTCCACTACTTCGGAACGTGCGCCGATGAAGCAGTTGTCTTCAATAATTGTGGGGTTGGCTTGCAGCGGTTCCAACACACCACCAATGCCCACGCCGCCGCTTAAGTGCACGTTTTTGCCAATTTGGGCGCATGAACCCACGGTGGCCCAGGTGTCGACCATGGTGCCTTCATCCACATAAGCGCCAATGTTCACGTAGCTGGGCATTAACACCACATTCTTGGCGATAAAGCTGCCACGGCGTGCAACGGCCGGTGGCACCACGCGAAAGCCGCCTTTCTTGAAATCTTCTTCGGTGTAATCCACAAACTTGGTGGGCACTTTGTCGTAAAACTGGGTGAAGCCACCGGCAGCCATGGGCTTGTTGTCTTCCAGGCGGAAAGAAAGCAACACGGCTTTCTTGATCCACTGGTGGGTAACCCACTCGCCACTTTCTTTGGAACAAACACGCAATTCACCGGTGTTCAGTTTTTCCAGTACCTCACCTACAGCGGCGCGAACATCGGTTGGCGCTGCAGAAGGGGAGATGTCTGCACGGTTTTCCCACGCTGCTTCTATGATGGATTGATGATTTGTTGTCATGGCAATTTCCTGTGTCAGAGTATGTTTTTAATTTGGTTTGCGATTCGATTGGCGGCTTCATTGCATTCGGCCAGGCTGGCCACCAGTGCAATTCGCACATGGTTGCTGCCGGGGTTAAATCCGTCGACCTCGCGGCCCAAAAAGCTTCCGGGCAACAGGGTAACATGCGCCTGCTCAAACAGCCTTTTTGCAAACGCGGTATCGCTTTGGCCCACATCAGCCCAAAAATAAAAGCCGGCGGGTGGAATGTGTAGTTCAAGATTGCCTTCAAGAATGGCGCTGAAGGCTTTGAATTTTTCAGTGTACAAGCGGCGGTTTTCAGCCACATGATCTTCGTCATTCCAGGCAGCCACGCTGGCCATTTGAATGGTGGTAGACATGGCAGAGCCATGGTAGGTGCGGTAGCGTAGAAATGCCTTGATCAGGTCGGCATCTCCGGCCACATAGCCTGAACGCAGACCTGGCGCGTTGGAACGTTTGGACAGACTGGAAAATACAATCAAATGGTTGTAATCGGACCGTCCCAAACGGCTTGCTGCTTCAAGCCCGCCGATGGGTGCTGCGGTGCCATCCATGTAAATTTCTGAATAGCATTCATCGGATGCTATTACGATGTTGTATTCATCCGCCAAATCAAACAGTTTCTGCCAATCCTCGAGCGAATACACCGCACCGGTGGGGTTGTTGGGTGAACACACATACATCAGCTTTGTTTTGGCCAATATATCGGGGCTGAGTGCGTGAAAATTCGACAAACCTGTTGCTGGATCAATGTTGACGAATACCGGGCTTGCGCCACCAAGAAATGTAGCCCCTTCATAAATTTGATAAAAGGGGTTTGGAAAAACGACGCAGCTGTCATCTTCACAACCGTCCAACACCACCTGCGCGAAAGAAAACAACGCCTCACGCGAGCCCAGAATTGGCAAAACCTGGGTTTCCGGGTCTACCTGGGCATCGAAACGGCGCAATATCCAGTCGGAAATGGCTTTGCGCAACACCGGCAAACCCTGTGTGCCGGGGTAAACCGACAAACCGTCCAGGTTGTCGATCAAGGCTTGCTTAATCAATTCCGGGGTTGGGTGCTTGGGTTCGCCGATCGACAAATTCACGTGGGCAAGCCCACCCGCATGCTGACTGCCAGCGAACAAGGCCCGCAGGCGTTCAAATGGATAAGGTTGAAGTTTGTCGAGGTTTTTCAATGGGTTCACCGAAATTGCTGTGTTGGCCGCGCCTTGTTTTAACCACGCGTCGGGTTCATCGTTGAAATGGAATCCAGTTCAACTTTGGGCAAAGGCTGAAAGCTGGCGTGGCGGTGTTCGGCCACCACCGTGGTGTACACACCGCCGCGCACGTACCATTTTGCAGTCAGTTTCATGTAGCGCGGGTCGGTTGCGGCCACCAGGTCGTCCAGAATCTTGTTGGTCACTGCTTCATGGAAGGCGCCTTCCTCGCGGTAGCTCCACATGTACATTTTCAGGCTTTTCAGCTCCACATTCTTCTGGTTGGGCAGGTAGTCGATCACCAAAGTGGCGAAATCTGGCTGACCAGTCAAAGGACAAAGGCATGTAAATTCAGGCACTTCGATGTGTACGTGGTAGGGCCGATCCGGGTTTGGGTTCGGGAAGGTCTGTAAATCGCGGCTGGGTTTGTTGCTCATGCTTCTCTCGTGGGCCTTGCGGGCGCTTGGCCCGTGTGGCGTTAAACAATTCAATCAACCTGCCAACTAAGGGCACGGTGCCCGGCGTAAAGCGCAAAGGCTTTGCTATTATAAGGTCAGCGGGTTTTCAAGATCCCGTGGGTTGAAGTTTTTATTCGTTCTATTGGTCTCATTTCCACTTCATCGTGCGATTAACTCACATTCGTTTAGCTGGCTTTAAGTCATTTGTTGAACCGACGTCCTTTGCTGTCCCCAGTAATTTGGTGGGGGTGGTGGGTCCGAACGGTTGTGGCAAATCCAACATCATCGACGCGGTGCGTTGGGTGCTGGGTGAATCTAAAGCATCAGAGTTGCGTGGTGAGTCCATGCAAGACGTGATCTTCAATGGCTCGACCAACCGAAAGGCTGCGTCGCGAGCCAGCGTGGAATTGGTGTTCGACAACGCTGAGGGCAGGGCGGGTGGCAGCTGGAACCAGTATTCTGAAATATCGGTCAAGCGCGTACTGACGCGCGATGGTGCCTCCACCTATTACATCAATCAGCAGGCGGTTCGCCGCCGCGATGTGCAAGACATTTTTCTGGGCACAGGGCTGGGGCCACGCGCTTACGCCATTATTGGGCAGGGCATGATTGCCCGAATTATTGAAGCCCGCCCCGAAGAGTTGCGTATTTTTCTGGAAGAAGCCGCTGGAGTGTCGAAATACAAGGAGCGCCGCCGCGAAACCGGCAACCGCTTGGCCGACACCCGCGACAACCTGACCCGAATTGAAGACATTCTGCGTGAATTGACCAGCCAAATTGAGCGGCTGGAACAGCAAGCCACCGTGGCTCGCCAATTTAAAGAACTTGAAGAAGCCAAAAACACCAAGCAGCGCTTGCTGTGGTACATCCGTTATTCCGAAGCGCTGGAACAGAAAAACGCCGGGCAAGCCAAGCTGGAACGCGCCAAAGCCGATCTTGAAGCCATTCAAAGCAAATCGATCAGCACCCAAACTGAATTGTTCGCCATGCGTGAAAAGCAGGTGGATGCCCAACAGCAGCTTGAAAACGATCAAACCCAATGGATTGAAACCAACCGGCAGGTTAGCCGCCTGGAGGCCGATTTGCGCGTAATGGCGGAATCGCGTGCCCGTTTGGGTGCTCGCGTGGCAGAACTTGAGCTGGAAATTCAAAACTGGACTGTGCGCGAAGAAGACGCCAAGGCACGCCTGGAGGAAATCAGCGGTTCGGCCGAAGAGCAGCAAGCAGAACTTGAAGAGCGGATAATTGCGCTGGAGGAGGCAGAGCTTGCAGTGGAGCCGGTTGAGCAGGCTTTGCAGGCCGCCCGCTCCGCGGTGGATCAAAAGCGCGCAGGCGTGATGCAAATTCAACAGGCTTTGAGCCAGGTTTCTTCCCAGCAGGAATCGGCCAGCCGTGCAGAAAGCACCATTCAAGTGAAACTAGACCGGCTGGAGTCGGAAAAGCAGCAAATTGCCACGCCTTCAGTGCATGAACTGGATGAAGTTCATTCGCGCGTGCAATCACTGGAAAGTGATTTGTCACATGCCACTGCACAGTTAAGCGACTTTGAAAGCAAATTGGCCGCAAGCAGCAGCGAGCTGGATCATGTTCAGGTCGCATTCAATACTGAACGTGACAAATACGCCAACGCACAGGCGCAATTGCAAGCCCTGGAAAAACTGAATGATCAGCTGGCCGAAAGCGCGGAATTAAAACCGTGGGTGGAAAGCAGCGGTTTGGGAGAAACCCCACGCCTTTTGGGCAAGCTGCAGGTGGAACGCGGTTGGGAAAGGGCGCTTGAGTCGGCCCTGCGGGAATCGCTGGACAGTTTCCAGGTGCGATCGCTCGACATGGTCGAGGGTTTTGCCAAACAGCCACCGCCAGCGCGCGTGGCTTTCATGGAATCGACCACAAACAACCCCAGCGTGCCGGTTGGGCCTGAAGACCTGGCCAGCCTCGTGCGCAGTTCAGACTCCGCCATTCAACAATCCTTGATTCAACTGTTGGCGGGGTACCTGTTGGCGCCCGATTTGCAAGCAGCACTTGCAAAGCGAAAAAGTTTGAAAGCAGGGCAGCGTATTTTCACGCCCCAAGGGCATTGCATAACGTCCACAGGCGTGTCGTTTTACGCGGCAGACAACGCACAAAGCGGCCGGCTTGAGCGCCAGCAACAAATTGAGGCACTGCGTACGGAAGTTCGTGCACTGGACATGTTGAAAAACGAGTCAATGGCCAAACGCGACCAGTTGCAACTGCGCACCGGTGAAATGAAAGCCAATGTGGTGCAGGCGCGCAACCTTGTGGAAAGCCTGACCAAACGCTTGCATGAAGCACAGGTGCAACTGATTCGCCTGCAAGAACAACAAAGCAGGGCAGACAGCCGCCGTGAACAAATCGGTTTGGACCTTGCCCTGTTGCAAAGCGAACTGGAAGAACAGCGGGCAATTTTGCTTGAATCGGAAGACAAATACGCCGAACTGGATGAACAGCTTGCCGTGGCCAGCGATGCGCTGGAAAGCCAGAAAGATCGGGTTACCGAGGCGGAACAGGCACTGCGCGACAAACAGGCGCAAGTGCAAAATGCATTGCGCAAAAAACAAGATGCAGAGTTCAATATCCGCAATCAGGAATCGCGTCAGCGTGAATGCGAGCGCGATATTGCATTTGCCAGCAGTCAAATTCAGCAAATTCAGCAACGCAAACAATTGGCCTTGGCCGAGCTTGAAGGCCTGTCGGAAACCGATGGTCAGGAAGCGTTACAGGCTGCGCTTGAAGAACGGGTAATTGCTGAGGAAAAAGTTGCAGTGTCGCGGGATGCGCTGGAACAGGTCATGACCAAAGTATCAGAACTTGAACGTGCTGAAAAAGAAAGCGACAAGCAAGCGGATCCACTGCGTGATGCCGTGCAGGATTTGGCCTTGAAAATTCAGGCCGCCGAGCTGACCATTGAACAATACAAAAATTTGTTGGATGAAGTGCAGGCCAATGTAAACGAATTGGGCAATCAACTCGTTGCCATGGATGTACCCCCAAAAGCGTCCGTGTTGCAGGCTGAGGTAACGCGATTGACCAGTGGCATGCAGGAACTGGGCGCCGTGAACCTGGCTGCACTGGAAGAATTGGCGGCAGCAACCGAACGCAAAACTTTCCTGGATCAGCAGGCTGGCGATCTGATTGAAGCCATGGAAACCCTGGAGGATGCGATTCGTAAAATTGACAAAGAAACGCGCGATTTGCTGTCCGAAACCTTTGGTGTGGTCAATGGCCATTTCTCGCGCCTGTTCCCCAAATTGTTTGGTGGTGGCGAGGCGCGTTTGGTCATGACAGGCGATGAAATTCTGGATGCCGGTGTGCAGGTGTTTGCGCAACCCCCTGGCAAGAAAAACGGCACGATTCACCTGCTGTCGGGTGGAGAGAAAGCCCTGACCGCCACGGCGCTGGTATTCGCGATTTTCGAATTGAATCCCGCTCCGTTCTGTTTGCTCGACGAAGTGGACGCACCGCTGGACGACGCAAACACAGAGCGTTTTACGCGCTTGGTCAAACAAATGTCTGAACAAACCCAGTTTTTGTTCATCTCCCACAATAAAATCGCCATGGAAATGGCGCAGCAGTTGATCGGCGTAACCATGCAGGAAAAAGGTGTTTCCCGCATTGTGGCTGTTGATTTGGCTGCTGCAGAAAAAATGGCAACGGAAACCGTATGAACGATTTACAACTTACACTGCTGATCGTGGGTGGCGGCGGCATTGCCGCCATGATCGGGTACAACTGGTGGCAAGACTATCGCTTGCGCAAACAGGCCAGTGAACGGTTCGGCGAGACCGACCAAGATCCCTTGCTGAATACTGTGCCAAGTGGCAAGTCTACATTTGAGCGGTCCGAACCTGGTTTCACACGTGAGCTCGGTGACATTCCCGATGTTGAACCACAGATCGAGATCACAGACCCCACGCCATTTGAAAGTGCTGACGAGAGCCTGAACAACGAGCCTCAGGTGTCCATCGACAAACGCCTGTTCGCAGAATTTGTGCTTCGCTTTGAGGACGCCAAAGATGCCAACACCTGGAAAAGCCTGGTGGATGGGTTTGAGCAAATCAACCGCAAGCGCATTGTTTATTCTGCAAGCCCTGACGCCGGTGAACCGGGTGAAACATTGTTGTGGTTCAAAGCCAGCCCTTACCAGGGCACAGCCAAGACACTGAAAGCCAGCGTACAAATTGCAAACCGCAAGGGACCGCTTAGTTCAATCGAATTTTCCGAAGTGCTGGGCAAGTTGAAACGTTTTGCAGAAGATCAAAGCGCCGACATCGAGTTTCCGGAAATGAAAGAAGTGGTGGCAAAAGCTGAAACGCTTGACCAAGCCGCCGCCGCGCTGGATACCCTGCTGGGTTTGCATTGCCTGCTGCCCGAAACCGTGCAGGAAAGTACAGCAGTCGACATGTTGGCAGCGGCAGGCTGGGTACAGAAAGGCCATCAGTGGTTCCTCAACGACGATTCGGGTACTTTGGCCAGCATGGTCATCCACAACGCGCCGGGCAAACGCCTGCTCAGTTTCAGCATTGATGTGCCAAATTCAGCCGAGCCCGTGAAAGCCTTGGGTGACATTGTGACCGTGTGCCATGGCATGAATGAAAAATTTGGTGCGCCATTGATGGATGATTCCGGCCGCACTTTGAGCACCCAAGCCATAGAAGGCATTTACAACCAGTTAATTGAGCGGGTGCGTAACCTGAGCGATTCAGGTTTCAAACCGGGCAGCCCGGTTGCACGCATTTTGTTTTCATGACCAATCTGGATTTATTCGACAACAGCAATAATGAAGGAGAAGCCGATGAATCAGCCGTGCAGGTAATGCGCAGTTTGATTGATCTGTTGAACCATTGGGAACATGCCTATTATGTGCTCGACAATCCGGAAGTTCCTGATTCAGAATATGACCGTGTTTATTGCGAACTTCAAGACCTTGAAGCCCTGCACCCCACACTGATTCAAACCGACTCACCTACGCAACGTGTGGGCGGTAAACCAGCAGAAGGTTTTGATCAGGTCAAACATCGTATTCCAATGCTTTCATTGGGCAATGCGTTTGAAGAAGAAGACGTGATCGCATTTGATCGACGCGTCAAGGAATTGGCTGATCTTCCTGCAAATGCAATCATTGATTATTCCGTTGATCCAAAATTCGACGGCCTGGCCATATCCATTCACTACAGGAATGGCGTTTTTCAGCAGGCCATCACACGCGGAGACGGTACCGTGGGTGAAGATGTTTCTGCCAATGTGAAAACCATTCGCAGCCTGCCCTTGAAACTGAAAGGCAGCAAAGTGCCCGAGCACCTTGAAGTGCGTGGCGAAATTTTCATGCACAAACGCGATTTCGAGCAAATGAACGAACGCCAGGCCGAGCTTGGTTTGAAAGTTTTTGCGAACCCGCGCAACGCCGCTGCAGGTACCATTCGCCAGCTTGACCCCAAAATTGCAGCCAGCCGGCCTTTGCGTTTTTTCTGCTACGGTGCCGCGCTAGAGCGAGAGCAATTGCGTGAACTGAAAAGCCAATCGGCCATGATGAAATGGCTGGGCGACATGGGCTTGCCTGTTTCGCAGTTTAGCCAAACCGCCCAGGGTGCACAGGGTTTGCTAGCCTTTTACAGGAAGGTGGGTGAAAACCGAAGCGCCTTGCCTTTTGAAATTGATGGTGTGGTGTACAAAGTCGATTCATTTGACCTGCAAGACCAGCTTGGTTTTGTGGCCAAGGCACCACGGTTTGCGGTGGCTCATAAATTTCCGCCCGATGAAGTACTTAGCCGTTTGCTGAACATTGAAGTGCAGGTTGGACGCACAGGTTCAATTACCCCTGTGGCCAAACTGGAACCCGTGAAAGTAGGGGGCGTGGTGGTCTCATCGGCCACCTTGCACAATCTGGACGAAATTCAGCGCAAAGGCCTGCGCGTGGGTGATCAAGTATTGGTGCGCCGCGCAGGTGATGTGATTCCGGAAGTACTGCCCTTTCCGGGCAATGTGCGCAACGCCAGCAGTGTTGCATTTGAGATGCCCGCGCACTGCCCAATTTGTAATTCACTGGTGCGTCAGGAAGAAGGTGAGTCAGCCTACCGTTGCACAGGTGGTTTGGTGTGCAAGGCACAGTTGACGCAGTCCATTATTCATTTCGCGCACCGCCGCGCCATTGATATAGAGGGCTTGGGCAGCAAGCTGGTCGAGGTACTTGTTGAAAAAGAATGGGTCAAAACACCGGCTGACCTGTTTCGCCTGAAATTTGAAGATCTGGTTCAGCTTGAACGCATGGGTGAAAAGTCGGCAAACAACTTGTTGGACAGCATTCAAAAAGCCAGGCAAACCACCTTTGGGCGTTTTCTGTTCGCGCTGGGAATTCGCCATGTAGGCGAGGCCACAGCGCGCGACCTTGCACAGCATTTTGGTGATGTGCAAAAGCTGATGCGCGCCAGCTTGGACCAATTGCTGGAAGTGAACGACGTGGGCCCGGTGGTTGCCAAGTCCATTCGCCAGTTTTTTGATGAACCCGCCAATCAGCAGGTGGTCAATGAACTTCTCGAATTAGAAGTTACCTGGCCGCAAGCACACGCCCATGAAATGCCCAGCGACCATCCATTTTTTGGTAAAACTTTTGTCTTGACTGGCAGCCTGAGCAACTACAGCCGGGATGCCGCTGCGGCCTTGATTATTGAACGTGGCGGCAAAGTCAGTGGTTCCGTATCAAAGAAAACTGATTTCGTGCTGGCGGGGGAAGCTGCAGGCAGCAAGCTTGACAAGGCCGCCAGCCTGGGGGTCACAGTTCTAGATGAGCCCACATTTCAAGGTATGCTTTAATCAATCTGTTGCGTTATTTGAATACTTTCATTTATTGAGTACATTGCCATGACCAGAGTTAGAAAAGCCGTTTTCCCAGTTGCAGGCATGGGCACACGTTTTTTGCCCGCCACCAAAGCCAGCCCCAAAGAAATGATGCCAGTGGTTGACAAACCACTGATCCAATACGCCGTTGAAGAAGCACTGGAAGCAGGGCTTACCGAACTTGTGTTCATCACTGGGCGCAGCAAACGCGCGATCGAAGACCATTTCGACAAGGCCTATGAACTGGAAGCCGAGTTGCTGGCGCGTGGTAAAACTGCCTTGCTCGAGTTGGTAAAAAACATTGTCCCCAGCCACGTGAACTGCATTTACATTCGCCAGATGGAACCCTTGGGTTTGGGGCATGCCGTGTTGTGTGCTGAACCCGTGGTAGGGCAGGAACCCTTTGCCGTGTTGCTGGCCGACGACCTGATGGATGTAGACAAAGGTACGCCCTCGGTTACGCATCAAATGGTCAAGGTGTTTGAGCATGAACACGCCAGTGTACTGGCCGTGCAGGAAGTGCCGCGAGAGGACACGAAATCGTACGGTATTGTGTCCAGCACCCCATGGAACAACTGTTCTGAACGGGTGAACGCCATTGTTGAAAAGCCTGATCCCAAAGACGCGCCCACCAACCTTGCTGTCGTGGGGCGGTACGTTTTGAATTCCCAGATTTTTGAGCACATTCGCAAAACCGGCAAAGGCGCAGGTGGAGAAATCCAGTTGACCGACGGCATTGCATCGCTGCTGAAAGACCAGCCCGTGCTGGCATACCGCTTCAATGGCACCCGTTTCGATTGCGGGTCCAAAATTGGTTACCTGAAAGCCACGGTTGAACTGGGTCTAAAACACCCGGAAGTGTCAGCTGAGTTTTCCAACTACCTTAACAACAGGAAGTAAACAATGTATGCAGTGTTGGGCGGCAGTGGCCTTAGTCAACTCCCCGGTTTTGAAGTCACAAAACGCAAAGTGCAACGCACGCCTTATGGTGAGCCCTCGGGCGCACTTACCATCGGCATGCTTGCAGGCCATGAAATTGTATTTTTGGCACGCCATGGTTACGGGCACACCATTGCGCCACATCAAATCAACTACCGCGCCAACCTGTGGGCCTTGTCTCAATTGGAAATTGATGGAATTTTATCGGTTGCCTCCGTGGGCGGAATTCGCCCTGATTTAAAGCCAGGCCAATTGGTGGTACCCGATCAAATACTGGATTACACCCATGGTCGGGCTGCCACCTTTTTTGAAGGTGACAACCAGGCCGTATCGCACATCGACTTCACCTGGCCGTACGATCAGGCGTTGAGAACTGCTTTGTGCCTGGCCGCTGATTCAGTGGGTGAACAGGTGGTGCAGGGCGGCTGTTATGCCTGCACGCAAGGCCCCCGTCTTGAAACCGCTGCAGAAGTTAAGCGTTTGGCGCGAGACGGTGCCGACATTGTGGGCATGACGGGCATGCCGGAAGCAGCATTGGCCCGTGAACTTGAAATTCCCTACGCACACCTGGCTTTGGTTGTGAACCAAGCCGCGGGTGTGGGCGAAAGCGCACAAGAAATTTCACATGCCCAAATCAGCAAAACAGTGCATGAAGGCATGGGCCGAGTGATGGGCATCATCAAATCGATGGTTCAGTTGCACGACGAATAAACCAGTTTTTGCATTTAAATCGACAGAAGTTCCAGCAAATCGGTTTCAAGCTGAATTTGCAACTTCTGCGATGTCAGCGATTGGCCATATAACAAAAAGCTGTCTTCTGCCCGCTCACCCAAAGTCATGATTTTTGCGGTTTGAACACTGACTTTGTACTGTGCCAGCAACTTCGTGATGGAATACAGCAAGCCAGTGCGGTCGGTCGCAGAAATGGTCAACAGGTACTGATTGCCCTTTTCATCCGGTTTCAAATCCACTGAAGGGCGTACCGGAAAATGCCTGGATTGCCTGGACATGCGACCAAACACAGGGGCTTCCAGCGGCAATCGTTTCACAAGGCGGTCTTGAAGTTCGGCTTCCAGCAAGGAAAGGGTTTCACGGTAAAACTCGTCACCGTTGTCGTGCTGAATCAGGAATGAGTCCAAGGCGTAGCCGTGCGATGTGGTGTGAATTTTCGCATCCAGAATGCTCAGGTTCTTGGAATCAAAGTAACCACAAATTCTTGCGAACAAATCCATTTCGTCGCGGGTATAAACCAGCAATTCCAAACCCTCGCCAATGGGCGACAAACGAGCCTTTACAATCGGTTGTTCCGCGTCGACACGCCAATACAGGTGGCGCGTATGCCAGGCAATGTCGCTTGGCCCCTGGCGCAGGAAGTAAGACACATCCAGCTGTGCCCAAAAGGTGTCTTGCACGTCATCTGACAAGGCGTAAAGCCGCAAAATCCGTTTGGCTTCGGCCTGTTGCTCCACCAGCATTTGCCTTCGGTTGGGCGCCTCGCCATCCAGGTACTTCAAGGCAAGCCGGTAAAGGTCTTCCAGCAACTTGCCTTTCCATGCATTCCACACCTTGGGGCTTGTGCCGCGAATGTCGGCCACAGTCAACAGGTACAAGGCTGTCAAATTGCGTGGCGTTTTGACCAGTGATGCGAATTCACGCAATACCTCGACATCGGACAGGTCCTTTTTTTGGGCCGTGTTCGACATGGTCAGGTGGTGTTTGACCAGAAAAGCCACCAAATCGGTGTTCTCTTCATTCAGGCCGTGGTCTTTGCAAAACTTGCGCGCATCTACTTCACCCAACACGCTGTGATCACCACCCCGACCCTTGGCCACGTCATGAAACAAAGCTGCAATGTACAGCAACCAGTGATCGTCAAAATTCGCCATCAACTGGCTGCAATATGGGTATTCATGTGCGTGTTCCGCCATGGTGAAGCGCCGCAAATTGCGCACCACGGTCAGAATGTGCTGGTCAACTGTGTAAACATGAAACAGGTCGTGCTGCATTTGCCCCACGATTTTCCGGAATACCGGCAAGTAGCGCCCCAACACGCTGGTTTCATTCATTCGGCGCAATTCATGGACAATGCCCTGCGGTTGCTTGAAAAAGTCGATAAAAAGCGCCTTGTTCACAGGGTCTTTTCTAAACTCGCTGTTGATCTTGATCCGGTTGTGCCAAAGCTGTCGCAGGGTGCGCGCGCTCATGCCTTTCAATCTGGGGTTTTGCTGCATCACGATAAAGGCGCGCAGCATGGCAGAGGGGTTTTTGGCAAACACATGATCATCGCGGATGTCGAGCAAAGAATCCGTTTCCTGGAACTCGTCATCGATTGGAACTGGCGTCGCATTGGATCCAAAAATTGACAGCTCAATGTTCTGCAGCAAAATGGTATTTAACTGCATCACCGCCTTGGCTGCCAGATAATACCGCTGCATCATTTGTTCGCTGGATCGCTTGGCTGACGTGGGTCGATAGCCCAGTGATTCCGCCAGCTGGGTTTGAACGTCGTAAACCAAACGGTCTTCCCTGCGCCCGGTGGTGACATGCAACTGGTAGCGAATTTTTTTCAATGTTCGCTCGTTGTTGCGCAGTTTGGCCGCTTCAAAGGGCGTGATCAAACCCTGCTTGGCCATTTCGGCCCAACTGTTACCCAAATTGGCTGCGCGGCTTACCCATGAAATAACATGCAGGTCACGCAAACCGCCAGGGCTTTCCTTGCAATTGGGCTCCAGGCTGTAGGGGGTTTCCTGGTATTTCGCGTGCCGCTGGCGCAATTCAAGTGTTTTCTTTCTAAAGAAAGTTTTAACATCAAGTTTTTCCTGAAGTATTTTCTTTAATTTATTGAAATATTTAATATTTCCAGAAAGAATTCTTGACTCAACAAGCGCGGTTTGAACGGTGATGTCTTTCGCAGCCTCTTCAACGCACTGGTCCAGTGTCCTTACGCTGTGCCCAATTTCAAGACCGATGTCCCAACCCGAACCGCAAAAGTTTTCAAGTTTCGCTGTATTTGCGTCATCGGGTTCCTGGTCGATCAAAATCAACACATCAACATCTGAAAACGGAAACAGCTCGCCACGCCCGTATCCACCCACAGCCACCAAGGCATAGCCTGGCGGCATCTGAAGTGCATTCCAAAGCGAAAAAAGCGCATCATCAACATAGTTACAGCGTTTTTTTAATGCTGTTTCTACAGCATCAGCGGGGGTGTTTTCATCAAAAGGGGTCAGCCACAAGTGGGCATGTGCCTTCAGTTTGCTTTTGATTCCAATCCTGACCGCATTCAGGTCGGTTTCAGGAGGGGTATTTGCTGATGTTGCAGAGTCGCCGATTCTCAAATTCATGCTGCCTGTGTTTTCAACCGGGGGTTGGCTGGGGTGCCTTCAGACACGGTCAATATCTCGTATCCGTCAGCTGTAACCAAAACTGTGTGCTCCCATTGTGCTGACAGGCTGTGGTCTTTTGTCACTATCGTCCAGCCATCGGGCATTTCCTTTATCTCGCGACGGCCCGCGTTCAACATGGGTTCGATCGTGAAAATCATCCCCTCCATCAGCTTCAGCCCTGTGCCTGGGCGGCCGTAATGCAAAACCTGTGGTTCCTCGTGAAATTTGGTGCCAATGCCGTGCCCACAAAATTCGCGAACCACTGAATAACCAAAACCTTCAGCAAATTTCTGAATGGCTGCACCCACATCACCCAAGGTAGCACCGGGCTTTACCTGCTCAATGCCGATCCACATGGCTTCAAACGTGATTTCGCACAGGCGCCGCGCAGCCAGCGAGCCTTCGCCCACAATGAACATGCGGCTGGTGTCGCCGTGATAACCGTCTTTAATCACCGTGATGTCAATATTGATAATGTCGCCGTTCTTCAACTTCTTTGGGCCGGGAACGCCGTGGCAAATCTGGTGATTAACTGACGTGCAAATTGACTTGGGGTAGGGGCTGTAGCCAGGCGGCGCATAATTCAAGGGGGCCGGAATGGTATCCTGTACATTCACCATGTAATCGTGGCAAAGTTTGTCGAGTTCTTCGGTGGTGATCCCGGCCACAACGTGGGGGCCGATGAAATCCAGAACTTCCGAGGCCAGTCGGCCAGCAACACGCATTTTCTCAATGTCGTGCTCGTTTTTAATCACAATATTCATGGTTTTGTTAAATTCCTGCTTGAGCTAACGTATTTTAACCGAGTATAATCTTTGGCTGCTCTAGCGCCATCGTTAACTTGTGTAGTTAATCGGCGCACAAGAGTAAATTTAATGGTTTGTGCGACAGGGTGCTAGTAAAGTTCACCGAAATTGAGTTTTCTGGCCCAGTACAAACCCATTTAACCCTGTCTATACTGGAGAAATTCATGGCAGCATCAATGCGCGAAATGCTGGAAGCTGGTTGCCACTTTGGCCACCAAACCCGCTTCTGGAACCCCAAAATGGCCCCCTACATCTACGGCCATCGTAACAAAATTCACATTATCAATCTGGAAAAAACCGTTGTCATGCTCGACGACGCGCTGAAGTTCATCAAGCGCCTGTCAGCCAACCGCGGCAACATCCTGTTTGTATGTACAAAACGTCAAGCCAAAGAAATCATCGCTGAAGAAGCAGCACGCTGCGGCATGCCCTTCGTTGACCAGCGCTGGTTGGGCGGCATGCTGACCAACTTCAAGACTGTGAAAACGTCCATCAAGCGCTTGAAAGACATGGAAGCCATTATCGCTGACGGCGGTACAGAGCGCATGTCCAAGAAAGAGGCCTTGATGTTCGCACGTGAACTCGAAAAGCTGAACCAGTCAATCGGTGGCATTAAAGACATGCCAACCCTGCCTGATGCAATTTTCGTGTGCGACGTGGGTTACCACAAAATTGCAATCACTGAAGCCGAAAAACTGGGCATTCCAGTTGTGGGTATTGTGGATACCAACCATTCCCCAGCCGGCGTTAGCTACATCGTTCCTGGCAACGATGACTCCGCACGCGCCATCCGCCTGTACGCCCGCTCAGTGGCTGATGCCGTACTGGCCGGCCGTGACCAGGCAGTAAACGACGTGGTGGAAGCAATCAAAGGCGGCGACGACTTCGTTGAAGTATCTGAAGAGGGAGCCGAGGGTTAATCCAGCCTTCGTCTTCCGATGGGGCGACAAGTCGCCCCTTTTTTTTATCCAATTCAGAATCCGACAGTTAGGAGAAAATCAATGGCTGAAATTACAGCAGCAATGGTGAAAGTACTGCGCGAGAAAACCGACGCGCCAATGATGGAATGCAAGAAAGCCCTGACCGAAGCCGATGGCGACATCGACAAGGCTGAAGAAATTCTGCGTGTGAAACTGGGCAGCAAAGCCAGCAAAGCCGCTGCACGCGTAACCGCAGAAGGCTTGGTTGGAATTTATATCAATGACAACAGCAAGTTGGGAACCATTGTTGAAGTGAACTGCGAAACCGACTTCGTTGCCAAAAACGACGATTTCCTGGCTTTTGTGGCCAACGTGGCCAAGCTGATCGCCGACAACAACCCTACCAGCGTTGAAGCACTGTCTGCCTTGCCTTTGGGCGAAGGCACGGTTGAAACAGTTCGCGCAGCCCTGATCGGCAAAATCGGTGAAAACATGTCCGTTCGCCGCTTCAAGCGCGTTGAAGCAGTTGGCAACCTGAGCTCTTACATTCACGGCGGCAAAATCGGCGTGTTGGTCGATTACACCAGTGCCGACGAAAACGTGGGCAAGGATGTTGCATTGCACATTGCCGCCACCAAGCCCAAAGCGCTGCATGAAAGCGGTGTTCCACAAGACGAAATTGAGCGTGAACGCTCAGTGGCCAAGGCCAAAGCGATTGAATCTGGCAAACCAGCAGATATCGCCGAGAAAATGGTTGACGGATCAATCAAGAAGTTCCTGAAAGAAGTGGCATTGCTGTCCCAGCCTTTCGTGAAAGACGACAAGCTGACAGTTGAGGGCATGTTGAAAGCCAAAAACAGCACAGTGAACAGCTTCGAGCTTTTCATTGTGGGTGAAGGCATCGAGAAAAAGGTGAATGACTTCGCCGCTGAGGTTGCCGCGCAAGCCGCTGCTGCTGCTGCAGGCCGTTAATTCCTTTTCGGAAAAAAGAGGGGTTTCTCCATCCGGGAAGCCCCTTTTTATTTGCGTGTAGACGAAGTTCCTTGCTTTACGTTATAGAATCCTGACAATGATCCAACAAGAGGCTTGAATGGCAGCATACAAACGTGTGTTACTCAAATTGTCAGGCGAAGCCCTGATGGGTGACGACTCCTACGGTATCAACCGCCAAACCATCGAACGCATGGTGGCAGAAGTCGCTGAAGTGTCCGCATCCGGTGTGGAGCTGGCAGTGGTGATAGGCGGGGGCAACATTTTTCGGGGCATTGCGCCAGGCGCAGCAGGCATGGATCGCGCCACAGCCGATTACATGGGCATGATGGCCACCGTAATGAATGCCCTTGCCCTTCAGGATGCTTTCCGGCGTGCCGGTGTTCAAGCACGTGTTCAATCAGCCCTGAATATCGAACAAGTGGTTGAGCCCTATATTCGCCCCAAGGCAATCCGTTACCTGGAAGAAGGCAAAATCGTTATTTTTGCAGCCGGCACAGGCAATCCATTTTTCACCACCGACACGGCGGCGGCTTTGCGCGGCTCGGAAATTGGTGCCGAGGTGGTGCTGAAGGCAACCAAGGTAGACGGCATTTACACGGCCGACCCGAACAAAGACCCGACCGCCACGCGGTATGAAAGAATTTCTTTCAATGAAGCAATTTCCAAAAATCTCGAAGTAATGGATGCCACTGCGTTTGCCCTGTGTCGCGACCAGAAGCTACCAATTCGAGTGTTTTCAATCAACAAGCCGGGCGCATTACACCGCGCCATTGCAGGTGAAAACGAGGGCACCTTGGTGCACATGTAATTCAATCGATTCATGCAGTGAGATTTCAATTATGAGCGTTGCAAACATTCGCACAACAGTCGAAGAAAAAATGTCAAAGTCCATTGATTCCCTGAAGACGGACCTGCAAAAGGTTCGCACAGGGCGCGCCCACACCGGCATTCTTGATCACATCCAGATCGACTATTACGGTTCAATGGTGCCAATTTCCCAAGTTGCCAACCTCAGTTTGGCTGATGCCCGAACCATCGTGGTACAGCCTTGGGAAAAGAACATGGCCAATGCAGTAGAAAAAGCAATTCGCGAATCCGACTTGGGCTTGAACCCGGCATCCATGGGTGAAACCATCCGCGTGCCAATGCCAGCCTTGACCGAGGAACGCCGCAAGGAACTGACCAAGTTCATCAAGGGTGAGGGCGAGCAAACCAAGGTTGCCATTCGTAACCTGCGCCGTGATGCCAACGAGGCACTGAAGCGCCTGGTCAATGACAAGGAAATTTCTGAGGACGACGAGCGCCGCGCTCAGGGCGACATTCAAAAACTGACCGACAAATTTGTTGCAGAGGTTGATCAGGTTTTGCAGTCGAAAGAAGCCGAAATCATGACGGTATAAACCAACCATGGCCATTTTCACGAGCTCGACGCTGGATGTGCCCAACACATCCAGCATTCCAAGGCACATCGCGATTGTGATGGATGGCAATGGGCGTTGGGCGAAAAACCGCCTGATGCCCCGTGTGGCCGGTCACAAACGGGGCGTGGACGCAGTTAAACGCACCGTGCAGGCCTGCTGTGAGTTGGGTGTGGAACACCTCACCCTGTTCGCATTTTCCTCGGAAAACTGGCGCCGCCCCCCGGAAGAAGTCAGCGTGTTGATGCGCCTTTTTATTCGCGTGCTCCGCAAAGACGTTGAGGCCATGCACCGCGAAAATATCTGTTTGCGAATCGTGGGTGACACCACAGCATTCGAACCAGAATTGCAGGCGGCAATTGCATCCGCTCAGGAACTGACCAAAAACAATACCCGCTTGTATTTGAATATTGCTGCAAACTATGGTGGGCGTTGGGACATACTTCAAGCCACCAAAAACATGTTGAAAAGTCGGCCGGATCTGGCTGACAACCCTGAGTTAATCACTGAGGCTTCCCTGTCACAACACCTGTGCCTGCAGGGCAGCCCCGAGCCAGACCTGTTTATCCGCACCGGCGGCGAGCAACGTGTTTCGAATTTTTTATTGTGGCAGTTGGCGTACACTGAGTTTTACTTCACAGACAAGTTCTGGCCCGACTTCGGCAAGCCAATGTTGCTGGAAGCCATTGATTCATATAACAACAGAGAACGTCGCTTTGGTCGAACATCCGAACAGATTCAGCCACAGCTGGTGAATGTTCTGCAGTCGGCGCAGTGAACTGTTTCTCAATAGAGACATAAATCATGCTTAGAACGCGTGTGATCACTGCGGTGATCCTGCTGCTCGTACTGCTTGCCGTGTTGGCCTACGGCGGGGCACTTGGCTGGAACCTGTTTGTATTGGTGGTTCTGCTTGGTGCTTTTTGGGAGTGGGCACGTTTGGGCCAGTTCGGTGCACCAAAATCCATACTTTATGCAATTGCAGGCGGCGCCATTTGCCTGGTGGGTGCGCAGTTTGTCAGCCTGCAAACCTCGGGGTTTCCGCTTTTGGCGCTGGCCAGTGTGTTTTGGGTTGCGTTCGCGCCATGGTGCCTGCGACACGTGTCGCTTGGCGTGCTGGCCAATCCGTTTGTGTACGGTGCGGTGGGTTTCGTGTTGATCGCCGCGGCTGGGCTTGCCTTGGTTGTCACCAAAACCTACGGCATTGTTTTTCTGCTTAGCGCGATTGCCATTTGCTTTGCTGCCGATATTTTTGCCTATTTTTTCGGCAAGGCGTTTGGCAAACGCAAGCTGGCCCCCCGCATTTCACCCGGGAAAAGCTGGGAAGGCGCAATTGGTGGCGCATTCAGCGTGTTGATCCTTAGTTGGGCAGTGGTGCTGCTGGCTGACCAGTTCCCTGTGCTTGAAAATACCTGGCAGGCCATGGCTTTCGAGCGATGGCACCCTGTGGTGTTTTCGTTCTGGTTGCTGGTGTTAAGTGCCTACAGTGTGGTGGGCGATTTGTTTGAATCGATGCTAAAGCGCCGTGCCGGCATGAAAGACAGCAGCCAGTTGCTGCCAGGACATGGTGGCATACTGGACAGAATTGACGCACAGTTGCCCGTATTACCGCTGGCCATACTGCTGGTCAGTGCAATGGCGGGTTGACAGGAAAATGGCCGTGCAAAATTTACTACTTTTGGGTGCAACGGGCACCATTGGCGTGAACACGCTGGACGTGGTGGCCAGGCACCCCGATCGCTTCTCGGTTTTTGGACTGGTTGCCGGTAAAAACATTGATTTGCTGTTCAAGCAGGCGTGCGCGCACAGCCCGCAGGCTTTGATCATTTGCGACCCGGAAGCGCTTGCAGATTGGCACCAGCATGGCTACAGCCAGTTGTTGAATCAAAAGCTGGGGTACGTGCCCGACATCGGGGGAGCAAATGAACTGGATTCACTGTGTGCAAACCCCAGCGTAGACACGGTTGTGGCCGCAATTGTTGGTTCGGCTGGCCTGAAACCTACCCTGTGTGCGTTGCAGGCTGGGAAGCGTGTGCTTTTGGCCAACAAGGAATCGCTGGTGCTTGCCGGGCAATTCATGATCCAGGCCTGCAGGGAATCGGGCGCCACCATTCTGCCCGTGGATTCCGAGCACAATGCGATCTATCAATGTTTGCCGCAGAACTACGACATTGCCAGGGCGAGCCAGTTTGGCATTGAACGGCTTATTCTGACTGCGTCTGGTGGGCCCTTTCGCAAGAAAACACTTGAGGAACTGACCAGGGTCACCCCGGCGCAGGCCATTGCACACCCAAACTGGGTCATGGGCCGGAAAATATCGGTCGACAGCGCGACCATGGCCAACAAGGGCCTGGAGCTGATTGAAGCGCTTTGGTTGTTTGGTCTGCCAGCAAACCAGTTGTCTGTGCTGGTTCACCCGCAGTCCATTGTGCATTCCATGGTGGAATACAAAGATGGCAGCGTGTTGGCCCAACTGGGCTGCCCGGACATGCGCACGCCAATTGCCCATGTGTTGGGTTTGCCAGACCGGATTGAATCGGGCTCGCCACGCCTGAACCTTGCCCAGCTTGCCCGTCTGGACTTCGAGGAACCCGACTTGAACCGGTTCATCATGCTGAAACTGGCCTTTGATGTACTGAACAAACCAGACACGCTGGCACCAGTTTTCAACGCGGCCAATGAAGTGGCTGTGGACTTGTTTTTGAATGAGAAAATTGCTTACATGGACATTGTGCGATTAACAGAAAGTTGTTTGTCGCGCTTTGGTAGTGAATCGGTTCGCAGTCTGGATGACGCATTTGACCTCGATCTGTCGGTCAGGGCCCATGCCACCGAATGTGTTGGAAAATTGACCTGGTAGGTATTCAATGTTGAACTCCGTTGTTTCATTTCTGATCGCACTGGGCATTCTGGTGTTCATCCACGAGTACGGACACTATTCTGTGGCCCGGTTTTATGGTGTGCGGGTGATCCGGTTTTCAGTGGGGTTTGGCAAGCCGATTTTTCGATGGGTCAATCAAAAGTCCAAAGTGGAATGGACCATTTCATGGATTCCGCTGGGCGGTTATGTTCGCATGCTTGATGAGCGTGACCCCGAAAGCCTGAAGGGCCATGACATCAACCTTGCCGAATCATTCAACCGAAAGCCGGTGGGGCAACGCATTGCTATTGTGCTGGCAGGCCCACTGGCCAACCTGGCGTTGGCCGCACTTATCTACGGATTTTTGGCGTACATGCAGCCCTTGGGTCTTGCGACACAAACCGCCGAGCCACCCGTAAACACCGTGGCTGCCAGTGCTGGCCTGGCGAGTGGTGACGAGATCACTTTCATCAATGGCGAAGACACAAAAAACTGGAATGAAGTGTCTTGGGCATTGATCAAGACGCGCCTGTTTCGTGACGACTTGAACATTCAGGTCAACCGGGGCGGTGTGGCGGTCGATCTAAAACCGGTTCCGTCCAAACAATTAGACGCAGAACTGGGTCCCGGCCTGAGCAGGGAACTCGGGTTTTTTCCCATCGAAAAAAGCGTGCTGGTTCGCGCCGTGGGCGAGGGCAGTGCCGCGGCCTCGGCCGGGTTCATGGTCGATGACAAACTTCTAAGTGTTGACGGGCTGCCCGTTGAAACGTCTGCCGGGTTTACCGAGATGATCAAGCAGCGTCCTTCCGAAGAAATTGAAATTCAAATTCTCCGGGCCGGGCAGGACATGGTGGTGCGTGCCACACCTGACAGCATGCAGCTCGACAATGGATCGGTCATAGGTCGTTTGGGTTTGTCGATTGGTGGCGAGCCCATTGTTGTGAACAATCCCTTGAATCCATTTGAGTCAATTGTCGAAGGCACAGGCCGAATGGTAGAGGTCAGCGTATTTTCGCTGGCTGCGTTGGGTAAAATGGTCACCGGTGATTTGTCGTGGAACCACCTTAGCGGCCCGGTGTCTATTGCCAGTGCTGCAGGACAATCATCAAGCCTTGGAATTCTGCCGTTTTTCGGATTTCTGGCCATGGTTTCTGTTAGCCTAGGGATTTTGAATCTTTTGCCCATACCGCTCTTGGACGGTGGGCACTTGATGTATTATTTGGCCGAAATCGTCAGAGGCAAGCCCGTCGATGAGGTGTGGCAAGTGCGAGGCCAGAAGCTGGGTATTTTGCTCATTGGTGCATTGACCAGTGTTGCTTTTTTTAATGATATTCAAAGGCTGATTTTCTAGAGGCCTTCACATATTGGTTCCAGCCGAAACAGGCTGGTAGGAACGATCTGAATGACAATAAGAAGTACTCTGTTTCCAGCGCGGTTGGTGTGCCCAGTCGTGGCCGCATGCGCTTTGTCCGTTGGCGTTGTACATGCCCAAGCAAACCAGTTTGTGGTGAAAGACATCGAAGTGGAAGGGCTTAGAAGAACCGAGGCGGGCACTGTATTCAGTTACCTGCCTATTCGTGTGGGCGACACGTTCACTGATGAAAAGGCACTGCAAGCCATTCGCTCACTTTTTGCCACCGGTTTTTTTGAAGATGTAAAAATTTCTGCCAAGGGCGATGTGCTTGTGGTGACGGTGGTTGAACGCCCGGCGATTGCGTCGGTAGAAATCAATGGCACCAAGGAATTTGACAAGGAAACATTGAAGGAAGCCCTGAAAGGGGTTGGAATCGGGGATTCGCTGATTTTCGATCGCTCCCTGCTGGACAAGGCCGAACAGGAATTGAAGCGTCAATACCTGTCACGAAGCAAATACGGCGCGCAGGTTCAAACCCGCGTGGATCAGTTGGCGCGCAACCGCGTGGGGATTACTTTCAATGTGGATGAAGGCGAATCTGCATCCATCAAGCAATTGAAAATTCTCGGCAACAAAGACTTTTCAGAAGAAGACTTGCTCGACGAGTTTGAGCTGAGCACTGGCGGCTTTATGTCCTGGTACAGCAAGAACGACCAGTATTCTCGCCAGAAATTGAGCGGTGACATTGAAAAGCTGCGCTCGTTTTACTTGAACCGTGGTTACGCTGATTTCAACATCGAGAACACGCAGGTTCAGATCGCCCCCAACAAACAAGACATTTTCATCACACTGACAATCAAGGAAGGCGAGAAGTTTACCTTCGGCAATGTAGAACTGACTGGCCAACTGCTGGGACGGGATGAAGAACTGCGTTCGCTGCTGCAAGTCAAAAAAGGCGAAACGTTCAACGGCGAATTGCTGACTGACAGCACAAAGGCCATTCAAGACCGCTTGGGCAATTACGGCTACGCTTTTGCCAATGCCAACGTTATCCCCGAACTGGACCGTGAAAACCGCGTGGTGAATATTAACGTGGCCGTCGATACAGGTAAACGTGTGTATGTTCGCCGCATGAATGTGGGTGGCAACACGCGGACCAAAGACGAAGTAGTTCGCCGTGAATTCCGTCAGTTTGAATCATCCTGGTACGATTCCCGCAAAATTCAGCTGTCCAAGGAACGTGTCGACCGTTTGGGTTACTTCTCAAAAGTGGACATTGAAACACAACCTGTTCCCGGCACATCCGATCAGATTGATGTGAACATGCAAGTGGAAGAAAAGCCCACCGGTAACTTGCTGCTGGGCGCTGGCATTTCCAGTACCGACAGCCTTGTGTTGTCCGCTGCCATTCAGCAGCAAAACCTGTTTGGTACAGGCAAAACAGTGGGGCTGGAATTAAATACCAGCAAAGTAAACCGCACCATTTCTTTTTCACAAACAGATCCGTATTTCACCATCGACGGTGTGTCTCGCAGCTTCGAGGTATACAACCGCCGCACTGATCCAAGTGCATTGAATCTGGGTGATTACATCATCGAAACCACAGGTGCAGGCCTGCGGTTTGGCTACCCTATCAGCGAATATGAGCGCCTTTCTTTCGGTGCAGGCTATGAAGGCACTGATCTTGAAGTTGGACCATTTAGCCCGGCACGTTTTCAGCAGTATGTGAATGACTTCGGCAATTCAAGCTACGCTGTTTTGCTCAACGCTGGCTATTCTTACGATTCCCGCGATTCCGCAATTGCCCCAACTCGTGGCCGCGTGCGGCGCTTGACCGCTGAATACGCAACGCCGCTTGGCGATCAGGAATTCATTCGAACTACCTATCAGGAACAGCATTATTTCCCGATCGGAAAACTGTACACACTGGCTTTGAACGGCGAAATTACGGGCGGCTTTGGTTTGGGTGATTCGCCATACCCAATTTTCCGAAATGTGTACGCAGGTGGTATTGGTACCGTGCGCGGCTACCGTTCATCCACACTTGGCCCGCGTGACGCGGACAACGTACCCATCGGTGGTTCCAAGCGCGTAATTGCAAATGCTGAATTCTTTTTCCCCATTCCTGGCATGACCAAAGACCGCACTTTCCGTGCCTTCACTTTCCTGGATGCCGGTAACGTGTTCCAAAGTACCGAGAAGGTCAAGCTTGGTGAACTGCGTTATTCAACCGGTGTGGGTATTTCCTGGCTGTCGCCAGTGGGGCCCTTGAAGTTCAGCCTGGGTGTGCCGCTGAACCAAGAACCTCAGGATGAGACCCAACGTGTCCAGTTCACCATTGGTACGGGTTTCTAAATAACTTATTCGAATTTATATTGGAGAACAGTTTTGAATAGCGTGAAAAAATTGTTGATTGGTGGTGCCTTGTCACTGGCTGTGATTCTTCCAAACATCGCGACGGCTCAAGCCGCTACGAAAATTGGTTTTGTGAACACGGAACGGATTTTGCGCGACTCCAAGTTTGCAGTTGAGTCCCAGAAAAAACTGGAACGCGATTTTTCCAAGCGCCAGAAAGAACTGGAAGACCTGGCCACCAAAGTAAAAACTGAAGCCACGAAACTGGACAAAGACGCTATTACCTTGCCAGAAGCCGAAAAGGTTCGTCGCCAGCGTGACCTGGCTGAAATGGACCGTGATTTTCAGCGCAAGCGCCGCGAATTTGAAGAAGACCTGGCCCAACGCAAAAACCAGGTTGTGGGTGAACTGGTGGAGCGCGCAAACCGTGTGATTCGCCAAATTGCCGAGAAAGAAAATTACGATATTATTTTCCAGGAAGCTGTTTACGCCCACAAGCGTATTGATATCACTGACCAAGTGCTCGGCAGCCTGGACAACGCCAAGTAACACGAGAACGCGCGCGCATGAATTTCGTTGAAACGAAGCTGGGCGACCTGGTCGCAATATTTGGTGGTCGGCTTGCTTCGTTTGATGGTGGCGCAGTGCTTGCGCCTGATGTGTTGTTGCGCGGTATTCTGCCCATTGAAAAAGGTGACTCAAATCACCTTGGATTTCTGGCGAACCCCAAGTTTCGTGATCAATTGCTTGGCACTGAAGTTGGGGTGGTCCTTGTTCGTGAATCGCAATTCCACGCGCTTTGTGAATACCTGAACAGCCAACAAAACGCACGCATCAAGCCAATCGCCTGGCTGGTCAGCGATCCCTATCTGTATTACGCCAAATTACAACAGTGGTGGGTTGCCCGCAGCGAATTCAAACCCGCGCCCGGTGTTCATCCGCGTGCTGTGGTTGACCCCACAGCCACCGTTTCCGCCACCGCCAGCATTGCGGCCAATTGCGTGATTGGTGCGCACGCCAGAATAGGCGAGGGCAGTCGCATTGAAGCAGGTGTGGTGCTGGGCAACCACGTTGAAGTGGGTAGTTTTACCCGCATTTACCCCAATGTAACCGTGTATGACGAGTGCATGATCGGTGCGCACTGCATCATTCACGCTGGCGCGGTAATTGGGGCAGATGGCTTTGGTTTCGCCAATGAAAAAGGCACTTGGGTAAAAATTCCACAAGTGGGTCGTGTGGTAGTCGCTGATCAGGTTGAAATTGGCGCCAACACTACGATTGACCGTGGTGCGCTAGATGACACGCTGATTGGGTTTGGCGTAAAACTGGATAATCAGATCCAGATCGCTCACAATGTGGAAATTGGTGAACATTCTGCCATGGCTGGTTGCGTTGGCATTGCGGGCAGTACCCGCATTGGTGCGCGTTGCACTGTGGGTGGTGCCGCCATGGTGTTTGGCCACTTGAATATTCCAGATGGCACACATGTTTCAGGTGCGTCTGTGGTCATGAGCAGTATCAAGGAGCCCGGTGCCTACACAGGCATCTTCCCCTTGCAGGAACACAAAGACTGGGAGAAAACAGCCGTTACTCTCAAACAATTACTCAAGTTGCGCGGTGAAGTGCGTGAGTTGAGAAATAAGCTGAAAAAACAATAAACCTTAATAAGTGTGAACTCAGAAGCTATGAATACGCCAGTTATGGACATCAAAGGCATTTTGGAAAATTTGCCGCACCGTTACCCTTTTGTACTCGTGGATCGGGTGCTTGAACTTGAACCCAATGTTCGCATTCTTGCCCAGAAAAACGTCAGTTACAACGAGCCTTTTTTCCCCGGGCACTTCCCGATTCACCCGGTCATGCCGGGAGTATTGATCATGGAAGCGCTGGCGCAGGCAGCAGGGCTTTTGTCGTTCAAATCCATGGAAGCGTCACCTGACAAAAACCTGGTGTACTACTTTGTGGGCATCGACAACTGCCGTTTTAAAAAGCCCGTGGTGCCAGGTGATGTCTTGATGCTGGATGTCCAGGTGGAGCGTGTTTCGCGTGGTATCTGGAAGTATTCCGCAAAAGCGCTGGTGGATGGCAATGTGGTGGCGCTTGCTGATTTGATGTGCACGGCCCGCGAAGTTTAAGGAACACTTTCAAATGCCCATACACGCGTCTGCAATTGTTGACCCCAAGGCAGAACTGGACAGCACGGTAGAAGTTGGGCCGTTCTCTGTCATTGGTCCCCATGTAAAAATTGGCGCTGGTACCAAAATTGGCCCGCACATGGTGATCAGCGGCCACACCACCATTGGGCAAGACAATGTGTTTCATGGCTCTTCCACCATTGGTGGCGATCCGCAAGACAAAAAATACAAGGGTGAGCCCACTGAATTGATTATTGGTGACCGCAACACCGTGCGCGAATACTGCACCTTTAACACCGGCACGGTTCAAGACGGTGGCAAAACCACGATGGCCAACGACAACTGGATTATGGCCTACGTGCACATTGCGCACGACTGCCACATTGGCAGCAACACCATTATTGCCAACAGCGTGCAATTGGCCGGCCATGTTGTTATTGGCAACTGGGTTATTCTGGGCGGCATGAGCGGCATACACCAATTCATTCGAGTGGGCGACCACGCCATGACTGCATTTCAAACCAAGCTGATGCAAGACGTACCGCCCTTTGTCATGGCGGCAGGCTACCCTGCAACGCCTGCTGGAATTAATTCGGAAGGTTTAAAGCGCCGGGGGTTTTCACCCGATGCAATTCTGAATATCAAACGGGCCTACAAGGCGATTTATCGCCAGGGTTTAAGCATTGCTGAATCCAAAGAAGCCATTGATGCGCTTGCTGCGGCGGCACCGGATGACGCCAAGCCGCACCTTGTGCACATGAGGGTGTTTTTGGACGAAGCCACCCGCGGCATCATTCGCTAGGCGATGGCGGGCTCAACAACACCTTATCCCACAGTCCCTGTGGATCTTGCCATTGCTGTGGGCGAGGCCTCGGGGGACTGGATTGGTGCCTTGGCCATTGAGCATCTGATACAAACCCAAGCTGTTCGCATGGAAGGAATTGCCGGTCCCAAGCTGCGTGAATTGGGCGTTCAACCCTTGCACGGTTCAGAAGAGCTTTCCGTGCGCGGTTATGTCGAGGTAATTCGGCATTTGCCCCGCTTGCTTAAAATGCGGAAAAACCTGATTCGGCACTGGTCTGTTTCAAACCGCCCCAAGGTGTTTGTGGGTGTGGACGCCCCCGATTTTAATTTGAACCTTGAGCTTGCCTTGCGGGAAAGCGGCATTCCTACAGTGCACGTGGTGTGCCCGTCCATTTGGGCCTGGCGCATGGAACGTATTCACAAAATCAAGGCGGCCTGCAGCCATGTGTTGTGCATTTTCCCGTTTGAACCGGAAATTCTGGCCAAGGAAGGGATTTCAGCCACTTACATTGGTCATCCCATGGCCGCCTTGGTGCCGGAAAAAATTGATTCAACCGCATACCGTGCCAAATTGAACCTGCAAAGTGATGGGCAATTGTTGGCGGTGTTGCCCGGCAGCCGTGGGGCAGAAGTTAAACACATCGGCCCTGCGTTTGTGCAGGCCGCCGTTGAGTTACTCAAACAAAAACCAGAGTTGCGTTTTGTGACACCCATGCCACCTGGCAGCAGCCTGCTGGGCATATTCAAAGCCATGATTCCGGCCCAACTGCAGGATCGCTGGGCACTGGTGGAAGGCAAATCACATGAATGCATTGCCGCCGCAAATGCAGTGATGCTGGCCAGCGGCACCGCCACGCTTGAAGCGATGATGTACCGCAAGCCCATGGTGATTGCCTACAAAATGCCGTGGTTAAGCTACCAAATGATGAAGGGCAAAGGCTATATGCCGTATGTGGGTTTGCCCAACATTTTGTTGAATGAATTCGCAGTGCCCGAGCTGTTGCAAGATGATGCAACACCGACCGCACTGGCTGAAAAAGCACTGTTTCAACTCGACAATGACGTCAACCGCACCCGGCTTGAAACGCTGTTTGCAGAACAACACCAACGCTTGCTTAAACCGTCGGGCGAAATTGCAAGCCGCGTGATCCAGCAGGTGATGCATGGCTAAATTTCAGGAGTGGCCTGAAATCCAGGCTTACGCCACGGAACATGGCCTGCAGGTAATTGGTGTGGATGAAGCAGGGCGCGGCCCCTTGTGTGGCCCTGTGGTGGCTGGCGCTGCATTGCTGGATACACCCAACACCATCGAAGGGTTGGCCTGTTCAAAAACATTAAGCCCCAAAAAACGCGATGTGCTTGTACTGCGCATTCAGGAACACGCTCGAGCAAGCGCGATTGCCCAAGCCACTGTGGAGGAAATTGACCGACTGAACATTTTGCAAGCCAGTTTGTTGGCCATGTGGCGGGCAGTTGACTTGGTGGTGCAGCAGGCAGGCCTTAAACCAGAAGAATGCCTGATCGCTGTGGATGGCAACAAACTGCCCAAATGGCCCTACAAGGCCATTGCGGTGGTGAAGGGCGACACGAAAATTCCAGCCATTTCCGCAGGCTCGATTTTGGCCAAAGTGGCGCGCGACGAATGGTGTAAAACCCACGCTCTTCATTACCCGCAATATGAATTCGATGTGCACATGGGCTACCCCACTGCACGCCACATGGCTTTGTTGATTCAGCACGGTGCCACACAGGTACACAGAAAATCGTTCAGGCCAGTGCGTGAAGCGCTGGAACGCGCGCAGCAGGATCTTTCGTTTTAAAGGCCAGGATGAGTTACGAACGCAATTTCACCACGATTGAATCAGCCCACAATGAACGACTGAAAGCTGCCATCAAGCTGCTTTCTTCCAACCACGCGCTGCGTCAAGGCGGGCTTGCAGCCGCGGAAGGCTTGCACCTGGCTGAAACCTTGCTGCACCTTCCCGGTGTCAACATTGAATCGGTGTGGATACCACAAAGCCTGTTGAACAAGCCGGAATGGTTAACCATGTCGGCACTTAGCGATGTGCTTGAAAACGGCGATGTGCGTTGCATGGTGCTTGCCGACGCCTTGTATTCGAAGCTTAGCAAACTGAAAACACCCACCGGGCCGATGATATTTTTCGAACCTGTGAATGCCAGTAAGGGCATCGATTTAAGTCAGGAAGTTGCGTTGCTTGACGGCATTCAAGACCCAGGTAATGTGGGCACCTTGTTGCGCAATTGCGCGGCTGCGGGTGTACAACAGGTGGCGTTGAGCGACCACAGCGCCTGGGTATGGAGCGACAAGGTGCTGCGTGCTGGCATGGGTGCGCAATTCAGCTTGCAGCTGTTTTCCGAAGATGATTTGTTGAAGGCTTTAAGCAGCCAGGGATCGAAATTACCCATTCGGGTAACAAGCCTTCACCCCAAAAGCATTGACCTGTTTGATGTCGATTTAAAGCCTGCGGGTGTGTGGGTGTTCGGCAGTGAAGGGCAGGGCGTAAGCCAACCTTGGCTGGACAGGGCCACTCAACACATCCGCATTCCACAAAGCAAGCACATTGAAAGTTTGAACGTGGGTAGCAGCAGTGCAGTGTGTTTGTTTGAACAATTCAGGCAAAGGCGGTAGAATCAAATCAAGTGTACACTTAAACAGTAGTATTTGAGTATCGCTGCATGCACCTGCACCTTGTTTGGCTGAAAAAAGACCTTCGCATTCGCGACCATGCGCCTTTGCACACGGCTGTTGAAGCTGCGCGCACCCATGGTGGCAGCGTGGCCTTGCTGTATTGTCTTGAACCCAAGCTAATCAGGCAACCTGACAGTGCGCCCCAGCACTTTGAATTTGCGCGGGAATGCCTTGAGGAAATCGCGGGGCAGCTGCCGCAGCTTCTTCCCTTGTTTATTGCAAAAGCAAATGCCTTGGTGGCCCTGCAAAGCATTGCCATGTGTGGGGCTGACACAGTTACTTTGTACAGCCATGAAGAAACGGGCAATTGGGCCAGTTTTCAGCGTGACAAAGAAGTAAAGGCATGGTGTGAAAGCCAGGAAATTGCCTGGCAGGAATTCCCCAACAATGCAGTGGTTCGCCGCCTGCGCCACCGCGACGAATGGAGCAAGCTGTGGCTTGAAACCATGCGCAAACCAGTGCTGCCGGTGCCTGCTTTTCATGATTTACCCCAGATGTTGCAATTTGATTTTCCGGAAGCTTTGCACCAGCAGTTGCAGGAAAACGGTTTGCCGTGCGTGCAATTGAACAAATCACCGTGGCCAGCCTGGGGCGGTGTTGAACACTTCTACCCGCGTCATTTAACCGACAAAGCACAACGCCAGCGTGGCGGAAAAAACCAGGCTGAAGCCTGCTTGTCGGCTTTTCTGAATGAACGCGGCATGAATTACCGCTTCGAAATGTCCAGCCCCTTGAGTGCAGAATCAGCCTGCTCGCGAATTTCACCCTACCTTGCTTTTGGTGTTTTCTCGATACGTGAAATTCTTGAGCTGCTGGGGCAGGCGCGTGAGCAACTTGCACAAAGTGAACTGCCCCCCAAAGCACAAACGCAGTGGCAGCAATCGTTGAAATCGTTTGAAAGTCGCTTGCACTGGCATTGCCATTTCATTCAAAAACTGGAAAGCGAGCCTGAACTGGAATTTCGATCTGCGCATCGTGGTTTGAATGACATGCGCAACTATGGCGATTTAACACCGCAGGAAGAGCGCAGGTTGCAGGCCTGGATCGAGGGGCGCACAGGCTTTCCCATGGTGGACGCCTGCATGCGCATGCTTCGCGCCACGGGATGGGTCAATTTTCGCATGCGTGCCATGCTGGTGGCGTTTGCTTCTTACCAATTGTGGCTGGATTGGCGGCAAACCGCGCCGCTGTTGGCCCGCGAATTTCTGGACTATGAACCGGGCATTCATTACCCGCAGTTTCAAATGCAATCGGGCGTGACCGGCATCAACACCCTGCGCATTTACAACCCCGTGAAACAGGCCAAAGACCACGATCCGCAGGGTGTGTTCATTCGCCGCTGGATACCGGAATTAAAAAACATTCCGAACGAGTGGATCGGCGAGCCCTGGAACACACCCCTGTTGATCCAACAGGAGTGCGAGTGTTTTATCGGGAAAAATTATCCTTGGCCAATTGTGAATCCCGACACCGCGATTTCACAGGCGCGGGCCAACATCACCGAATTCCGGCACCGCAAAGGTTTTGTTGAAGAATCCAGACGTGTGTACGAGAAACATGGTTCACGAAACCCGAACCGAAATGGCATGGTGAAACTGAAGCGCACCGAGGCAAAACACGGAAAGCCGGAAACCAGCTTGCAAGATGATGCGCAGCAAAGTTTGTTTTGATAAATGATTGCCCCGGTGATCACCCACAAAAGGTAGGCTTTTGCTGACCTTTGGCCTGCGTGTTAGCCTTTCAGTCCCTGAACTTGACTATCCATTCATGCCATTGATGATTCGCCAAGGCGACACCACCAGCCACGGTGGCACCGTGCTTGAAGGCTTTCCGTTTTACACCGTCGAAGGCCGTGCAGTGGCCGCCATGGGCCACAAGGTGGCCTGCCCGCTGTGCAAAGGAGTGTTCCCGATTGCTCAGGGCAACCCGGCCCACACATTCAACAACGTGCCCTTGGCCTATGAAGGCATGAAAACCGCCTGCGGTGCTTCGTTGATCGCCTCGCAAGCCAGCACCACCCACACCTCGCCAACAGGTTCTGTTGCCCGGGTGGCTGAACAGCAAATCCCCGACAACCCGCTTGGCAATCAAACCGAAGACAAAGTGGTGCAGTTCGTAATCCGCCACCATGAAACCCAAGAACCTTTGGAGGGCGTGCCTTACAGCATCAAATTGTCCACCGGCGCAACGGAAACAGGCCATTCCAACGCCGATGGTTTGACCCGCAAACTGGTGGTCAACAAAACCGTTAAAGCTGAATTGATTGTTCACGCCATGCCATGACCAACAATTGCTTTCCCCACCTTGTTAGCGACGACCTTCCGCTACACAAAGGCGCGCGCACGCTGGACAAGTGCAAATGTTTCAGCACCGACCGCTACGACAACACCGAAAAACTGATCGCCGTGGTCGAGGTTTTAACCTGCGACTGCCTGTGGCGCATTTACCAACGGGAAGCCCAGCGCATTGTTGCCCCAGGCGGCGTATTGATTGCCGACCCAATTGCACGCAACAGGCGGATCAATGCCGCATATGCGGCACTGTGGCGGGCCGACAGCCGGTTTGAATGGGCCGGGCTTGCGGCTTTTGCGTCCAAGCAAGTGGGTTGTGGCCTGCTGCACGCAGCAACCGGCATGGAACAGATTAACCGCACCCAGCGCGAACTGGAGGATATTGAACGAAAACCTTGGGTACCACCGGGTGCGAAAATTGGATCTGCCGGTGTACGCGGTGGGATGGAAGGCGCAGAAGTGTCGATGCAATATGTGTTCGACACCCTGGCCCTGGGCAACACCGCCTTGTTTCTGGACATTTACCCGTTGCACATGTTTTACAAGAAGCGGGGGATTGGGGAAATGAAAAAGTGTTTGGACAAGAGAGAAAAAATCTACGGACACCCAAAATTCCCTATGCTGTGGCCCATTCAAGAAAAAGTAAGATTCGGATTTCGATTTCCCGAAATTATTCCCGCATTCGAGGCCATTGAGGCAGGGGATATTTTCAGAAGTGTGGAATTACTTGCCGAACATGAGCAAAGGAACATTCTTCAACCCGCGATTTATGAAGACTTCTTGATGCGTGGGTTGTTGCAAGGCAACCAGGCGGCCAGTTCACTTGCTTATGTCACCAATATTTCCACAGGGCTTGAACAACCCGTTCAATTGACCCTGGCCAATCAATGTGCGCCGTTGCAAGATGGCCGCAGCATTGAATTCAGCTCCAGTGCCTTTGCAAATCTGGCCAATCTGGATGAACGCATGCCCTTCGTTCTGCGCGCAGCAAGGCAATTCCACAAGCTGCTAAGAAGCGGAAACCGGCACTTGATTGAACAAAGTATTGGCGAAATTTCAAATGGAAGTGCTATTCGATGACAGTGCACAACAATCTGTTTCAGTGGGTCAAAAGCCACAAGATTCT
>JAHIXK010000002.1 GCA_018815245.1 Gammaproteobacteria bacterium | reverse complement strand
CCATTCTTTAACAACTACCGTCCACAGTTCTATTTCCGTACCACCGACGTAACGGGCTCAATCAGCCTGCCCGAAGGCAAGGAAATGGTATTGCCAGGCGACAACGTGTCGATCAATGTAGAATTGATCGCCCCGATCGCGATGGAAGAAGGCTTGCGTTTCGCGATTCGCGAAGGCGGTCGTACAGTGGGCGCCGGCGTAGTGGCGAAAATTACCAAGTAATAGACTTGGAAGCGGCCCGCATTGATTTTGTCGGTGCGGGCCAACTTTGAGGTGAGCCAGAAGTCAAGTATGGTCACACTCTTACTGCTCTTTAGGAAATGACATGAATAACCAAAAAATTCGCATTCGCTTGAAAGCCTTCGATTACAAGTTGATCGATCAGTCCGCACTGGAAATCGTTGAAACAGCAAAGCGCACCGGCGCAGTGGTTAAGGGGCCGGTTCCTTTGCCCACACGTATCAAGCGCTTCGACATCTTGCGTTCACCACACGTGAACAAGACTTCACGTGACCAGTTCGAGATCCGCACCCATCAGCGTTTGATGGACATTGTTGATCCAACAGACAAAACTGTGGATGCTTTGATGAAGCTGGATCTGCCTGCTGGCGTAGATGTAGAAATTAAGTTGCAGTAAATCAAATTAACGCATATAATCTTTGGCTAACCTTTTCAAAAGGTTAGCTTTAGATAGAATTTAATCATTCGGCCAATCGTAGCCGAAATTGGAGAAATCATGAGTCTAGGCCTTATTGGTCGCAAGATCGGCATGATGCGCATCTTTACGGACGCGGGTGTATCTATTCCCGTAACCGTTGTTGATGTGTCTTCTAACCGTGTTGCGCAGCTCAAAACACTCGAACAAGACGGCTATACTGCCGTTCAGCTTGCCTACGGGTCCAAGCGAGCCTCCCGCGTTGTAAAGGCGCAGGCTGGTCACTTTGCTGCCGCTTCAATTGAGGCGGCCTCTTCCCTTGTTGAATTTCGTGTTGACACCGCCAAGCTTGCTGAGTTGCAAGTTGGTGCTGCTGTGTCTGCGGAAATTTTTGCCCCTGGTCAGAAGGTTGATGTAAGTGGCGTAACGCAGGGTAAGGGTTTTAGTGGTGCCATCAAGCGCCATCATTTCAGTTCGCAGCGCGCATCTCATGGTAACTCGATCTCGCACAACGCACCTGGTTCAATTGGTATGGCCCAGGATCCAGGTCGTGTGTTTCCTGGTAAGCGCATGGCAGGTCAGTTGGGTAACGTTAACCGTACTACCCAGAACCTGGAAGTTGTGCGTGTAGACGCCGAGCGTGGTTTGCTTTTGATCAAGGGCGCAGTGCCTGGATCAAAGGGTGGCCAATTGTTGGTTAAGCCGGCTGTCAAGGCAAAGGCGTAAGGGGAACCAGATGGAATTGAAAGTCATTAGTGATTCTGGGCAGGCCTCTCAAACTGTTCAGGTGTCCGATGTGGTATTTGGTCGTGAGTACAACGAGCCGCTGATTCATCAGCTGGTTGTTGCATACCAGGCCAATGCGCGTCAGGGTACGCGTCAGCAAAAAGACCGTTCGGAAGTGCGTGCTTCGACTCGCAAGCCGTGGAAGCAAAAAGGCACGGGTCGTGCGCGTGCTGGTGCGGTGTCCAGCCCATTGTGGCGCGGAGGCGGCAAAACTTTCCCGAACTCTCCAGATGAGAACTTCACGCAGAAGCTGAACAAGAAGATGTTCCGCGCCGGTGTTTGTTCTATCTTGTCTCAATTGAGCCGTGAGGGTCGCTTGGTGGTTGTGGAGTCTTTGGATCTCGAGGCTCCTAAAACCAAATTGCTCGATCAGAAATTGAAAACCATGGGTCTTGATTCCGTGCTGATGATTGTGGATTCAGTGGACGAGAACTTGTACTTGGCATCTAGAAACCTGCCCAACGTGGCAGTGGTCGAGCCACGCTACGCCGATCCTCTTTCCTTGATCTACTTCAAGAAAGTGGTTGCGACTCGCGCTGCAATCGACAAACTGCAGGAGATGTACGCATGAACACTCAGCGTTTAATGAAAATTTTGTTGGCGCCCATCGTCTCTGAAAAGAGCACCATGTTGGCCGACAAGCATGAGCAAATTGCTTTCAAGGTTTGCACTACTGCAACCAAGCAAGAAATCAAGGCTGCTGTTGAGCTGTTGTTCAAGGTGGAAGTTGAGGCCGTGCGTGTAGTGAACATTGCTGGTAAGCAGAAACGCTTTGGCCGCACTATCGGGCGTCGCTCCGATGTACGCAAAGCCTACGTTGCGCTGAAAGCTGGTCAGGAAATTAATTTCTCGGAGGCTGCGTAACATGCCATTAGTTAAATTAAAGCCAACGTCGCCTGGCCGCCGTGCCATGGTGAAAGTGGTTCATCCGCATTTGCACAAGGGTGAGCCCTACGCTCCACTGCTCGAAAAGAAATCCAAGACTGCCGGCCGTAACAACAACGGTCGCATTACGACCCGCCACATGGGTGGTGGTCACAAGCAGCACTACCGCATGGTTGACTTCAAGCGCAACAAAGATGGTGTGCCGGCAAAAGTGGAAACGATCGAGTACGATCCTAACCGTACAGCCCACATTGCCTTGATTTGCTACGCAGACGGTGAGCGCGCTTATATTATTGCGCCCCGTGGTTTGCAGTTGGGTCAAACCGTGGTGAACGGTTCCGAAGCACCAATCAAAATTGGTAATACATTGCCAATTCGCAACATTCCTGTAGGTACTACGGTGCATTGCGTGGAAATGTTGCCCGGTAAGGGTGCTCAAATTGCGCGTTCAGCAGGTGGCTCCGCCATGTTGTTGGCACGTGATGGTACTTACGCCCAGATGCGTTTGCGTTCTGGCGAAATTCGCCGAGTGCACATCGAATGTCGTGCCACGATTGGTGAAGTAAGCAACGAAGAAAACAGCTTGAAGAAGGTGGGTAAGGCTGGTGCAACACGCTGGAAGGGCATTCGCCCGACAGTGCGTGGTACAGCGATGAACCCGGTAGATCACCCACATGGTGGTGGTGAAGGCAAAACCGGCGAAGGTCGTGTGCCAGTTAGTCCTTGGGGTCAGCCAGCCAAGGGTTACCGCACGCGCAACAACAAGCGTACCAATTCGATGATTGTTCAGCGTCGTCACAAGCGTTAAGTGGGGTAAACAGATATGTCTCGTTCATTAAAAAAAGGTCCTTTCTGCGACGCCCACTTGATCAAAAAAGTAGAGGCTGCTGCAGCGTCGAAAGACAAGCGTCCAATTAAAACTTGGTCGCGTCGCTCGACTGTACTCCCAGACTTCATTGGTCTGACAATCGCGGTACACAATGGCAAGCAACATGTGCCTGTGTATATCAACGAAAACATGGTTGGTCACAAGCTCGGTGAATTTGCGTTGACGCGTACATTCAAGGGTCATGCGGCTGACAAGAAGGCCAAGCGATAAGGGGTAGGAAATGGAAACTCGTGCAATTTTAAAGGGTGTTCGCTTGTCTCCTCAGCGTGGCCGAATGGTCGCTGATCTGATTCGCGGTAAAAAGGTTGATCAGGCCTTGAATATCCTTGCTTTCTCTCCACAGAAGGCGGCTGGCATTGTGAAGAAAGTGTTGGAAAGCGCTATCGCCAACGCTGAACACAATGACGGTGCGGATGTGGATGAATTGAAGGTGAAAACCATTTATGTGGAAGAGGGGCCTGTGTTGAAGCGCTTTACGGCGCGCGCTAAGGGTCGCGGCAATCGTATCACTAAGAAGACCAGTCACATTTATGTGACGGTTGGAAACTAAGGGGGTTACATGGGTCAGAAAATTAACCCTACGGGCTTTCGCCTGGCAGTATCACGCAACTGGGCTTCTCGCTGGTACGCATCGAACCGGGATTTTTCCAAGATGCTGCTTGAAGACATCCAGGTTCGTGATTTCCTGAAGAAAAAGCTGAAGAACGCATCTGTTGGTCGAGTGCTGATAGAGCGCCCGGCCAAGAACGCTCGCGTTACAATTTATTCGGCACGCCCAGGTGTGGTGATTGGCAAGAAGGGTGAAGACATTGAATTGTTGAAGGCCAGCTTGCAGAAATTGGTTGGCGTTCCTGTGCATGTGAATATCGAAGAAGTTCGCAAGCCTGAAATTGACGCCCAGCTGATTGCCGATGGAATTTCATCGCAGCTAGAGCGCCGTATTATGTTCCGACGTGCTATGAAGCGGGCGATGCAAAATGCCATGCGCATGGGTGCCCAGGGCATCAAGATCATGTCTTCAGGTCGTTTGAATGGCATCGAGATCGCACGTACTGAGTGGTATCGTGAAGGCCGCGTGCCTTTGCATACACTGCGCGCAGACATCGATTATGCAACCAGCGAAGCTGCGACAACATACGGCATTATCGGTATCAAAGTCTGGGTTTACAAAGGCGACACATTGGGTCGCGGCGATGTAGCGGCAGCGCCAGTTGAGGCAGAAAAAGAAGAGCGTCGTCCGCGTCGTCCTTCTACACGCCCTGCAGGTGCACGCAAGGCACGTAAACCCGAAGGTGCTAGCGCAGCAGCTAGTGGTGCAAACAAAGAGGAAGGCGCTGCAAGCACTTCCTCAGAACAGTAATCTGGGAGCGCATGATGTTACAGCCATCACGTCGCAAATATAGAAAAGAACACAAAGGTCGCAATACTGGCCTGGCCACTCGTGGTGCAAGTGTTTCTTTTGGTGTATACGGTCTGAAATCAACTGGTCGTGGTCGTTTGACTGCTCGCCAGATCGAATCCGCCCGTCGAGCCATGGTCCGCCACATCAAGCGTGGCGGTAAGATTTGGATCCGCGTGTTTCCGGACAAGCCGATTACCAATAAGCCTGCAGAAGTTCGGATGGGTAATGGTAAAGGTAACGTAGAGTTTTATGTGGCTGAAATCCAGCCAGGTAAGGTTCTCTATGAAATGGACGGTGTAAGCGAAGAGTTGGCACGTGAGGCTTTCCGCCTTGCGGCTGCCAAACTGCCTCTTCCTTGCGTGTTCGTAACACGTCAGATTGGGAGTTAAGCAATGAAAGCTTCTGAATTGCGCGGTAAAGGCGCTGCAGAATTGACGAAAGAGTTGGAAGAGTTGTTGCGCGCGCAGTTTTCCCTGCGCATGCAGGCTGCAACGCAGCAATTGACCAACAACTCCCAGTTGGCAAAAGTACGCAAAGACATCGCGCGTGTAAAAACAGTGATGACACAATCGAAGAGGTCCGCATGAGCACCGAAGCGAAAACAAGTTTGAAGCGCACCCTGGTGGGGCGTGTGGTCAGCGACAAGATGACCAAATCGGTGGTGGTGATGGTTGAGAACCGGATCAAGCACCCGATTTATGGTAAGTACATCGTGAAGTCTCACAAGTACACCGCCCACGACGAAAGCAATGAAGTCGGGGAAGGTGATCTGGTTGAGATCTGCGAAGGCCGCCCAATTTCCAAGACAAAGTCCTGGAGTGTGACCAAAGTATTGGAGAAAGCGAAAATCATTTGATTTTTGTCTTGCTCAAGTAATTCAAGCCTGCTAATATAGCAGGCTATCTTTTCAACCCATGCGGGACCAAAACTGGTTGCGAAAGCGATTAAGTTGGTTTGACAATCCATGATACAAATGCAATCACGGCTAGATGTGGCCGACAACACGGGTGCGCGTTCTGTAATGTGCATCAAGGTCCTTGGTGGTTCCAAGCGTCGCTACGCGGGCATTGGTGACATCATCAAGGTGACCATTAAAGATGCGGCCCCTCGTGGTCGCGTCAAAAAAGGCGAAATTTATAACGCAGTGGTCGTTCGTACGGCCAAGGGCGTTCGTCGTCCCGATGGTGCGTTGATCAAATTTGACAACAACGCTGCGGTTTTGCTCAATGCAAAACTAGAGCCCATCGGTACCCGTATTTTTGGCCCAGTGACGCGCGAACTTCGTAACGAAAAGTTCATGAAGATCGTGTCGCTGGCACCAGAAGTTCTGTGAGGGAATTATGAACAAAATTCGTAAAGGCGATGAGGTGCTGGTGCTTAACGGCAAGTTCAAAGGCAAGAAAGGTGTTGTGCTTTCTCGCGTGAATGATGAATACCTCTTGGTTGAAGGTGTGAATATCGTTAAAAAGCATCAAAAGCCAAATCCTATGAAGGGAGATGTTGGTGGTGTTGTTGATAAGACAATGCCTATCCACCAGTCCAATGTCAGTTTGTTTGACAAAGAGACAGGTAAGCCATCTCGTGTGGCCGTCAAGCAAGTGGATGGCAAGTCCGTGCGGGTTCTGGTGAAAACCGGCGCTCAGTTGGCAAACTAAGGGGGCCGTCGTGTCACGTTTTCAAGAGTTTTATAGAAACGAAGTGGTTGGTCAGCTGGCCAAGCAATTTGGTTACAAGTCCGTTATGGAAGTGCCCCGCATTACCAAAATCACTCTGAACATGGGTGTGGGTGAGGCGGTGAATGATAAGAAAATCATTGAGCACGCTGTGGGTGATCTGACCAAGATTGCTGGTCAAAAGCCAGTGGTTACCAAGGCCAAGAAGGCGATTGCGGGTTTCAAAATTCGCGAGGGTTATCCAGTCGGTTGTATGGTGACTTTGCGTGGTGATCGCATGTATGAATTCCTGGATCGTTTGGTAACGATCGCGTTTCCTCGGGTTCGCGATTTCCGTGGTGTGTCCGGCAAGTCATTTGATGGTCGTGGCAACTACAACATCGGTATCAAAGAACAGATTATTTTCCCTGAAATTGAGTACGACAAAATCGACGCACTTCGGGGTCTTAACATCAGCGTAACTACGACAGCGCGTACCAACGATGAAGCCAAGGCTTTGTTGACCGCTTTCAAGTTCCCGTTCCGTAACTGAGGTGTGACGTGGCAAAACTAGCTTTGATTAATCGCGAGAAAAAGCGCGCCAGTTTGGTCAAGAAGTATGCGGCCAAGCGTGAGGCTTTGAACAAGATTGTAAAAGATCAGTCGGTCAGTGAAGCAGACCGCTATGAGGCGCGTCTGAAGCTGCAGGCGCTGCCAAGAAATGCGAACCCAACTCGTCAGCGTAATCGCTGCGAATTGACTGGTCGTCCCCGCGGCACATTCCGTTTGTTCGGTTTGGCCCGTAACAAGATCCGTGAAATTGCCATGCGTGGTGAGATTCCTGGAATCACTAAGGCAAGTTGGTAAGGGGTTCTAATTATGAGTATGAGTGATCCAATCGCCGACATGTTGACCCGCATTCGCAATGCTCAGGGTGTTGACAAGGTTTCGGTTGAGATGCCTTCCTCAAAAGTGAAGGTAGCTATTGCGCAAGTTTTGAAAGACGAAGGTTACATTGAGAGCTTCTCAATTGTTGGCGAGTCAGCAAAGCCTGTTTTGAAAATTGAATTGAAGTACTATGCGGGTCGCCCCGTAATCGAGAAGATCGAACGTGTTTCAAAACCCGGTTTGCGTATTTACAAGGGTAAAGACGAAATTCCTCAGGTGATGAACGGTTTGGGCGTGGCGATTGTTTCAACATCCAAAGGCGTGATGACTGATCGCAAGGCCCGTACCACTGGTATTGGCGGCGAAGTTATCTGCTACGTGGCTTAAAGGGGTAATGAAATGTCAAGAGTAGCGAAAGCTCCCATTTCTGTGCCTTCAAGCGTACAGGTTGATGTGAATGGTCAGGTTGTTTCCGTAAAGGGTGGCAGTGCTGAACTGAAGCTGAATGTCAATCCGCTGGTGATGCCGGTATTCGAAAATGGTGTGTTGTCTGTAAAGCCGGTTGTTGACACAACCGACGCGAACGCACAAGCCGGTACAGCCCGCGCCTTGTTGGCCAATATGGTTAACGGTGTAAGCAAAGGTTTTGAGCGAAAGCTGCAGTTGGTTGGCGTGGGTTACAAGGCAGCCATTCAGGGGGATTCAATCAACCTGGCGCTGGGTTTTTCTCACCCGGTCATTCACAAACTGCCGGCGGGTGTGAAGGCTGAAACGCCAACGCCCACAGAGATCATCTTGAAGGGTGCCGACAAACAAGTGGTTGGTCAGACTGCAGCTGAAATTCGCGCATACCGTCCACCGGAGCCCTACAAGGGCAAGGGTGTGCGTTATTCGGATGAGCGTGTGGTTATCAAAGAGACCAAGAAGAAATAAGGCACCAAGAGGTAAATTATGGAAACTAAACAAGAGGCACGTGCCCGTCGTGCAAAACAAACCAGACGTCGTATCGCACTTGCTCGTGCAACACGTCTGTGTGTGTTCCGTACCAACTCCCACATCTATGCTGCGGTTCATTCTGCGGATGGTGGTCAGGTTTTGGCGTCTGCGTCCACGAACGACAAAGACCTGCGTGCTGAATTGGCAGGCAAGTCCGGTTCGAACAGGGCTGCGGCCGCTTTGGTCGGTGCTGCAATTGCCAAGCGTGCTTTGGCTGCAGGCATCAGCGAAGTTGCTTTCGATCGCTCGGGCTTTGCCTATCACGGTCGTGTAAAAGAACTGGCTGACGCTGCGCGTGAAGCTGGCTTGAAATTCTAAGGAGTGATCATGGCAAGAATGCAAGGTAAAAATGCCGCGCCTGAAGCGCGTGATGACGGCCTGAAAGAAAAAATGATCGCGGTTAACCGCGTGACCAAGGTTGTTAAAGGTGGTCGTATCCTCGGCTTCGCTGCGTTGACAGTAGTTGGCGATGGTGATGGCAGTGTAGGTATGGGCAAGGGCAAGTCCCGTGAAGTGCCGGTGGCTGTTCAAAAAGCCATGGAGCAGGCGCGTCGCCAGATGGAAAAGGTATCTTTGCGTGATGGTTCAATCCATCACATTGTGTACGGCCAGCATGGCGCCTCCAAGGTGTTTTTGGCTCCTGCGCAGGAAGGTACTGGTATCATCGCCGGCGGTCCAATGCGTGCTGTTCTGGAAGTCGTGGGTGTTCGCAATATCGTGGCAAAAAGCCATGGTTCATCGAACCCTTACAACTTGGTGCGAGCTACCCTAGATGCCTTGGGCAAGTTGCAAACCCCAGCTGAAATTGCCGCCAAGCGTGGCTTGTCAGTTGAAAAGTTATTTGAGGCTTGATCATGAGCGCATCTGTAAAAGTTACGTTGGTTAAGAGCATTATCGGGACCAAAGAATCACATCGCGCTACTGTGCGTGGTTTGGGTCTACGTCGTATGAATCACAGCCGTGTGCTGATTGATACGCCCGAAGTGCGTGGAATGATTAACAAGGTGTCATACCTCTTGAAAGTTGAGGCTGCATAATGGAACTGAATACACTTGCACCTGCACCAGGCAGTAAGTTCAACCGCAAACGCGTGGGCCGAGGTATTGGCTCCGGTTGGGGTAAAACTGCTGGCCGTGGTCACAAAGGTCAAAAGTCACGCAGCGGTGGCTTTCACAAGGTGGGTTTTGAAGGCGGTCAGATGCCAATGCATCGTCGCTTGCCAAAGCGTGGTTTCTCATCACGTACTGCGGCTTTCAATGCCCAGATCCGTTTGACAGATCTGGACACATTGGCGGTGGACACAGTGGATATTTTGACGTTGAAGCAGGCGGGTCTTGTACCGGCCCAAACTTTGGCGGTCAAGGTGATTCTGGCTGGTGAGATCAAGCGTGCTGTTGTATTGAACGGCATTAAGGCAACGAAGGGCGCAGCAGAGGCCATAGCGGCAGCTGGCGGCACCATTAACGCTTAAGAGAGCATCGCGTGGCCTTTAATCCATCTACATTGGCGTCGTCCAACAAGTTTTCAGATTTGCGAAAGCGTCTGGTGTTCTTGTTGTTGGCTCTGATTGTGTATCGTATTGGCGCACACATTCCCGTACCGGGAATTGATCCGGCTCAGTTGAAGCAGTTGTTTGACAGCCAGCAGGGTGGCATTTTGGGCATGTTCAACATGTTCTCCGGTGGTGCCTTGTCCCGTTTTACTGTTTTTGCCTTGGGTATCATGCCGTATATTTCGGCGTCCATCGTGATGCAGTTGGCGAGCGTTGTTGTTCCTCAGCTTGAAGCCCTGAAGAAGGAAGGTGAAGCGGGTCGTCGCAAGATTACCCAGTACACTCGTTATGGCACCTTTTTCCTGGCAACATTCCAGGCCATCGGCATCTCTGTGGCTTTGGAATCTCAAGCGGGTCTTGTCATTGACCCGGGTATGGCTTTCCGCTTTACAACGGCTGTGTCGCTGGTCACTGGAACCATGTTCTTGATGTGGCTTGGCGAGCAAATTACCGAGCGCGGTTTGGGCAATGGTATTTCGATACTTATTTTTGCAGGTATCGCTGCCGGGTTGCCGGGCGCAATTGGCGGGCTTTTTGAGTTGGTTCGTACCGGTGCGATGAGTTCACTGATCGCGTTGTTGATTGTGGTGTTGGCTGTCGCGGTTACTTACCTGGTTGTTTTTGTAGAACGTGGCCAGAGAAAAATCACGGTGAACTATGCCAAGCGTCAGGTGGGTAACAAGATATACCAAGGACAAACTTCTCATTTGCCTTTGAAGTTGAATATGGCGGGTGTTATTCCTCCCATTTTCGCGTCGAGCATTATTTTGTTGCCAGCAACGCTGACAAGCTGGTTTGGGTCAGGCGACGGTGCGGTGGTGGGCTTTTTGAAGGAAGTGTCTCAGACATTGTCTCCAGGCCATCCGCTGTACATGCTGCTGTATGCTGCTGCCATTGTGTTTTTCTGTTTCTTTTACACCGCCTTGGTGTTTAACAGCCGTGAAACTGCAGACAACTTGAAGAAAAGTGGTGCGTTTTTGCCAGGCATTCGTCCAGGTGAGCAAACGTCTCGTTACATCGACAAGGTGTTGACACGTTTGACGCTGGTTGGCGCTGCTTACATCACCTTGGTGTGTTTGCTGCCGGAATTTCTGGTTTTGGGATTGAGTGTTCCGTTCTATTTTGGCGGTACATCTCTGTTGATTATTGTAGTTGTTGCGATGGATTTCATGGCTCAGGTTCAGGCCTACGTGATGTCTCAGCAATACGACAGCCTTTTGAAGAAATCAAGCTTCAAGGGTTCTGGATTAACGAGGTAGTGATTGTCTAAAGACGACGTTATCCAAATGCAGGGAGAGGTAGTAGAAAACCTCCCTAACGCCACTTTTCGAGTGAAATTGGAAAATGGTCACGTGGTGCTTGGTCACATATCGGGCAAGATGCGCATGAATTACATTCGTATCCTTCCTGGTGACAAGGTGACGGTTGAGTTGACGCCGTACGACTTGTCCAGAGCACGAATTGTTTTTCGAGCCAAGTAATTTGGTTCTTTTTGGAGTTTCGCCATGAAAGTTCAGGCTTCAGTGAAAAAGATTTGTAGAAAATGCAAAGTGATCAAGCGCAAAGGCGTTGTTCGCGTGATTTGTTCTGAGCCGCGCCACAAGCAGCGTCAAGGTTAATAAAAGGGGATTTAAATGGCTCGTATTGCCGGCATTAACATTCCAAGCCACCAGCATACCGTTATCGGTCTGACTGCTATTTTCGGCATTGGTCGTTCCACCGCCAAGAAGATTTGTGCAGTGACCTCAATTCCTGAGTCCAAAAAGGTCAAAGACCTAGACGACACAGATTTGGAGAAGCTGCGTGACGAAGTGGGCAAGTACCTGACTGAAGGTGATCTGCGACGCGACGTAACCATGAACATCAAGCGTTTGATGGACCTGGGTTGCTACCGTGGCTTCCGTCACCGTAAAGGTCTGCCTGTACGTGGTCAGCGTACCCGCACAAACTCTCGCACTCGCAAGGGTCCGAAGCGTGCTGGTATCGCACTGAAGAAATAATCAGGTAATCATAGGAAGGTTAGCCAAATGGCCAAAGGAACAGCGAATAGCCGCGTACGCAAGAAAGTCAAAAAGAATATTTCTGACGGTATTGCGCACGTACACGCATCATTCAACAACACCATCATCACGATCACGGATCGTCAGGGCAATGCTTTGGCTTGGTCTACATCGGGTGCTCAGGGTTTCAAGGGCTCACGCAAGTCCACTCCCTTTGCTGCTCAGGTCGCTGCTGAAGTTGCTGGGAAGGCTGCACAGGAATGCGGTATCAAGACAGTTGAAGTGCTTATCAAAGGACCTGGCCCCGGCCGTGAATCCAGCGTACGTGCTTTGAATGCATTGGGTATCAAAGTGACCAGTATTTCTGACATCACTCCGATCCCGCACAATGGATGTCGTCCTCCCAAGCGTCGTCGCATCTAATTTTTTTAAGACCATTGTTCGTCAGATCATTTGGCGGACTGAAGCGATTCACATCGCGTAATGAAAGAGGTTTCAAGTGGCTAGATATACAGGTCCAAAATGTAAGTTGTCACGTCGTGAAGGCACAGACTTAAGTCTGAAGAGCGCACGCCGTAGTCTAGATTCCAAGTGCAAGCTTGATTCAAAGCCAGGCCAGCATGGCCGCACTTCCGGCGCGCGTACTTCTGACTACGGTCAGCAGTTGCGTGAGAAGCAGAAGGTAAAGCGCATGTACGGCGTGCTGGAAAAGCAGTTCCGTCGCTACTTTGCTGAGGCATCACGCCGCAAGGGCAACACAGGCGAAACATTGCTGCAGTTGTTGGAATCTCGCCTGGATAATGTGGTTTATCGCATGGGTTTTGGTTCTACACGTGCCGAAGCTCGTCAGCTGGTTAGCCACAAGGCGATTTTGGTAAATGGCAAAGCTGTCAACATTCCTTCCTACTCTGTGAAGTTGAATGACGTTATTTCCATTCGCGAAAAGTCGAAGACACAGGCACGCATTGTGGAGTCTGTCACATTGGCCGAACAAATGGGTTTCCCTTTGTGGGTGAATGTAGATGCCAAGAAACTGGAAGGTTCTTTCAAGAGCGTTCCTGACCGTGCAGATCTGTCCCAAGAGATCAACGAAAGTTTGATCGTGGAACTTTACTCACGTTAATTCGATTAATTGATCCCCAGCCTTATCGGTGTAACGAGCCGAGGGTATTCAAAAGGATTTTGAATGTTTAATGCAAGTTTGCTAAAACCCCGTATCGTTGAGGTCGAAACAGTCGGCCCCAATAGCGCCAAAGTTGTGATGGAACCGTTTGAGCGTGGCTATGGCCACACTCTGGGCAACGCTCTGCGTCGTGTTTTGTTGTCTTCCATGATCGGCTACGCACCCACAGAGGTGTCGATTGCTGGTGTGGTGCACGAATATTCGACTCTGGATGGTGTGCAGGAAGACGTCGTTGACCTGTTGCTTAACCTGAAAGGGATCGTGTTCAAGCTTGAATCACGTGACGTGGTTACGGTAACCTTGAAGCGTGAAGTCGAAGGTGTGGTGACTGCAGGCGATATTGAGTTGCCCCATGATGTGGAGATCATCAATCCCGATCACGTGATTGCCAATTTGTCGCATGGCGGCAAACTGGACATGCAGATCAAGGTTGAGAAGGGCCGTGGTTATGTACCGGGTTCAGTTCGTCGTTTCCCCGATGAGCCAAGCAAGGCGATTGGCCGCATTGTACTGGATGCGTCGTTCAGCCCTGTTAAGCGTGTGTCTTACGCAGTAGAAAGCGCACGTGTGGAACAGCGTACCGATCTGGATCGCTTGGTGATGTCGATTGAAACCAATGGTGTGTTGTCACCTGAAGAATCAATTCGCCTTGCCGCCCGCATTTTGGTTGAGCAATTGTCTGTATTTGCTGCTTTGGAAAACACGGCGGAACCAGAAGTTTCCCAGCGCGCTCCTCAGGTTGATCCAATCCTGTTGCGCCCGGTAGACGATCTGGAGCTGACTGTGCGTTCGGCAAACTGTTTGAAAGCTGAGAACATTTATTACATCGGCGACTTGATTCAGCGCACGGAAAACGAGCTGCTGAAGACCCCGAACCTGGGTCGTAAGTCTCTGAACGAAATCAAGGAGGTGTTGGCCGCACGCGGTTTGACACTCGGTATGAAATTGGAAAACTGGCCACCCGCCGGTCTCGATAAGCCTTGAGCTTAGCGTTTGTTAGATTGAAGGATATTTAAAATGCGTCACCGTCATGGATTGCGTAAACTAAATCGCACCAGCAGCCACCGCCTTGCTATGTTTAGAAACATGACCAACGCTTTGTTGCGTCATGAAGTGATCAAAACAACGCTGCCCAAGGCCAAGGAACTGCGCAAGATTGCAGAACCCATTATCACCATGGGCAAGTCCCCTACATTGGCAAACAAGCGTTTGGCTTTCAGCCGCTTGCGCGACCGTGAAATGGTACTGAAGTTGTTCGACGAAATCGGTCCACGTTACGCTGCCCGCCCAGGCGGTTACATGCGTGTATTGAAGTTCGGTTTCCGCAAGGGTGACAATGCGCCGATGGCTCTGGTTGAGCTGGTGGATCGCCCAGAGACCGCTGAAATCGTTGAGATTGCTGAAGAACAGGCTTAATTCTGTTTGATTGAAATTCTTGCGCCGGGGTCATTCGGCTTGCATAATTTCGACTGATTGAATTGCTGTAAATTCGGATTTGAAAAAGCCGTGTTAGCTTATGCTGACTCGGCTTTTTTGCTTGTTGGTCGTGCCGGACCAATTCTTGTAGACAAGTGTTTGATTAGCGAAAAATGGGCGTATTGATTTGAATGCTTCTGATGTATTGCGTTTAAGTGATGTTTTTAAAAGCTATGCGGGACGCCCGGTGCTCAAGGGTTTGAATTTCTCCCTGGCTGCGGGGGAATGCGTTGCGTTGCTGGGACCCAATGGGGCAGGCAAGTCAACGACCATTTCGTTGGCCCTGGGCCTTGCAGACGCAGACAGCGGTACGGTTCACCTGTTGGGTCAGCCCATGCCGAAGGCTGGGCATGCAGCAAGACAAGCTGTTGGTGTGGTTCCTCAATACGACGCGCTGGATCCTGATTTTACTGTGTACGAGAACTTGTTGGTGTTTGGCCGTTATTTTCGGATTCATGGCACAGAACTGCGCCAGCGTGCGGATCGTCTTCTCGAGTTCGCCCAATTGAATTCCCGGCGCAATGATTCTGTAGGTACCTTGTCCGGGGGCATGCGAAGGAGATTGATGCTGGCCCGTGCCTTGATCAACCGCCCGGGTGTTTTGTTTCTGGATGAGCCGACTACCGGGCTGGATCCCCAGGCCAAGCATGTAATTTGGGATCGTTTGGTGGATTTGAAGCGTCAGGGTGTGGCCATGCTGTTGACCACCCATTACATGGATGAGGCGCAGCGGTTGGCGGATCGGGTTGCGGTGCTGGATCATGGAAATATTGTGGTGTGCGACAAGCCATTGACGCTAATTCGGGAGGTTGTGGGTTATGCGGTGCTGGAATTGTGGGGGATTGGGGCGCAACACTGGGTCGATGTGAATCACAGTCAGTTGCAGGGCGTAATTGAGCGGCGGGGAGAGACTTATTTTTTCAGGAATGAATTGGCTGACCAGGTTCTGGCGCAAATGAAGGCATCGCCCCAAGACGATGTGGATTATATTTACCGGCCCGGAAACCTCGAGGATGTGTTTTTCAGTTTGACTGGCAGGGCGCTGCGCGATGATTAACTTTCATGCAGTATTTCAGGTTTGGCGCCGCAATTTCATGGTGTGGCGCAAACTGGCTTTCGCCTCGCTGTTGGGCAATGTGGTTGACCCGGTAATGGCGTTGATGGCTTTTGGCTTGGGCTTGGGTTCCATGCTTCCAAACGTGGGGGGTATGCCGTATCTGAATTACCTTGCTGTGGGTGCGGTCAGTATCAGTGCCATGAATGCACCCACCTTTGAGGCTTTGTATTCCGCATTTTCTCGGATGCACACCCAGAAGACCTGGCAGGTCATCATGAACACACCGGTTCGGCTACGGGAGGTGGTGCTGGGTGAATGCACTTGGGCTGCCAGCAAGGGTTTGATCAGCACGGGGGCGATGTTGTTGATTATCGCTTTGTTGGGCATTGGCGACTTGCAGTTCTGGTTGTTGTCGTGGTTGGTGCTGATTTTGGCCTGCCTGATGTTTGCTGGTTTTGGCTTGTGCGTGAATGCGCGAGCGCCGAGCTACGATTTTTTCATGTTCTATTTCACGCTGGTGGTGACGCCCATGACATTTTTGTCGGGAGCATTTTTCCCTCGGGAGCAGTTGCCTGGCTGGCTGGAGGCTATTGCTGATTACATGCCTTTGTCGGTGGTGGTGGATGCGTTGCGTGGTATTTACGCGCGCGAATTTGGTGGGCTGGCGGCACTTTTGGCGCAAATGGCTGTCTATGCAATTCTGGGGATCGGCTTGGCAATTTATTTGACCGAGCGCAGGTTTAAACGCAGGGGCTGATGGGATGGCAGAGATGACGGCCTGTTGGGTGGCCTACACGACGATTGATTCGAAAGAAAAAGCGGCGGCTTTGGCAAACAGATTGGTGAAAGAGAAGTGGGTGGCTTGCGCAACAATTGTGGGGCCTGTTGAATCGGTGTACGAGTGGCAAGGCGATATAGAGCACGCCACGGAATGGATGTTGATGATGAAATGTGCAGATGAACAGCTTCAGGGTTTGAAGAAATCAGTAGCAGACTGGCATGACTATGCTGTGCCCGAATTGATTGTTTTGCCTGTGGCAGATGGGCATGCGCCGTATCTGGACTGGGTGCGTGCAAGCGCAAGGGGCAAGGCATGAGTGTTTTTCGTCAAGCCTTGGTAAATGCGCTTCAAACCAGCTTTTTGTGTGTGGCTTTGTGGGCGGGGTCGGCAACAGCCCAAGACAATGATTTTTTGCCACCTGAGGAGGCCTTTCAGTTCAAGTTGAGTGCGCAGGACCCCGGCTGTGTTGAGAATTGCTTGATCGATGTGCGAGCCACTGTGGCGCCAGAATATTATTTGTACCGGGAGCGGTTTGCGCTGGAGAATCCGAATGGCCTTCCGGTGTTCGAATTTGTGGAATTGCCCCGAGGTGACCGGAAGTTTGATGAGTTTCTGAATCAGGAAATTGAGGCTTTGCGGGGCGAGATGGCCTTTCAGATCCGTTACAGCCTAGGGGACGCGTCACCTGCCGATGCAGCGGCTGTGATGGTGTCGCAGGGCTGCGCCGATGCAGGTTTGTGTTACCCGCCAATGAGTACGCCGGTGGCGTTCAAGGAAAGTAGTTTGTTGGGCGGCGTGTTGGGCGGCAGCGGGATGGGGTCGTTTTTTGGCAAGAAAGAAGATGTTTCCGCACCCAGCAGTGTGCCAAGTACCTTGCCTGCAGATGAGGCCGGGGATTTGGCGTCCCGTTTGGCTGATCAGTCCTGGCTGGTGGTTTTGCCTGTATTTTTCGGTTTGGGTTTGTTGCTGGCGTTTACGCCGTGCACTTTGCCGATGTTGCCGATTGTCAGCAGTTTGGTGGTGGGGCAGCAAACCGGTGCAGGTGCTGCGGCTGGGAAGGCCCGGCCAATGGCGCTGGCTCTTGTGTACGTGCTGGGCATGGCGTTGACCTATGCACTGTTGGGTGTGCTGGCCGGTTTGACCGGGCAAAGCCTGGTGATGGCCATGCAGCAGCCCTCGGTGTTGTGGGCTTTTGGCGGTATTTTGGGCTTGTTGGGCGTGGCATTGCTGATGGGGTATTCGTTGCAGTTGCCAGCCAGTTTTCAGTCCTGGTTGCAGGAAAAAACCGGGCGCTTGAAGGGTGGTCAGTTTGTTCCTGTGCTGGTGATGGGGGTGCTTTCTGCATTGTTGCTGGGTCCTTGTGTTGCGCCGCCATTGGCGGGTGCTTTGCTGTACATCGGGCAAAGTGGTGATGCGGTGCTGGGTGGTGCGGCCTTGTTTTTGCTGGCTTTGGGCATGGGTTTGCCGCTGGTGTTGTTTGCGGCAGGGGCTGGTGCTGCCTTGCCAAAGGCGGGTGCATGGATGAGCTGGGTGTCCGCTGCATTTGGTTTTGTGCTGTTGGCCGTGGCTGTGTGGACCATCACGCCGGTGACGCCGGTTTGGCTGATTATGGCGATGTGGGCGTTGTTGGCCAGCATGGTGGCGGCTGCGCTGTTTCACGGTGCGGTCAGTATGGCCACCATGGGCACTCGGGGCAAGGTACTGAGTAAAACATTCGGATTGATGTTTTCACTGTTGGCTTTGATTTACCTGATGGGGCTGTTTTCGGGTTCTTCCAGTCTGTTGCAACCCCTGGCGGGCTTGGGAGGGGCTGGTTCCGGTTCATTGTCTGGGTCTGTGGCGACAAGTATGCAGGGCAAGCCAGATTTTGAGAAGGTGTCCAGTGACGATGTGGTGGCCCTGATTGCGGCCAGCAAACAGCCTGTGATGCTTGATTTCTACGCGGACTGGTGTGTCAGTTGCAAAGAGTTCGAGCTGTTTACCTTGACCGATGCGAACGTGAAAGACAAGTTAAAGGGTGTTCGTCTGGTTCAGGTGGATGTGACTGATAGCACGGCAGACGATCGTGCTTTGTTGAAACAATTCAATTTGTTTGGCCCGCCTGCCATTCTGTTTTTTCTTGCCGGTGAGACTGAGTCGATTCACACCGTGATCGGCTTTCAGAATGCGCGGCGGTTTGACGAAACATTGGCTCAAATTCGCCCAAATCTGGGTTTGTAAGGCGCAGGATCTTTAATGCTTAGGGTTTTCCAAGGTGGTTTCGGCCTTTGATCCAGAAAATCAGGGCCAGTGATATCACGCTGGACACGCCCATCAGGCCGATGGTGATCCAGAAGCCGTTTGGGTTTTCCAGCAGGGGAATTTTTCCGAAGTTCATGCCAAATATGCCGCTGATCAAGGTAAGTGGCATGAACAGGGCGGTCAACATGGTCAACACCGTGACAATTTCATTGGTTTTGTGCGCGGTGGCTGAAAAATGGAGCTGAACGGCTGTTTCGGTGTTTGCGCCAAGTCGGCGTGTCAGGCTGACTACGCGCTCCAAATGTTCAAGTGTGTCGCGGGCATTGACTTGAAGTGATGCGGCCATGCGGCCTTCGCGTTCCTGGTCGTCTTGCCAGTCAGTGAGTGCGTCGCGCTGGTCTTGGGCAACCGATTCGAGGCGGTTCATTTCATTGCGTGCGGCGAGCAGGGCATTCCAGTCTTGAAAGCGTTTGCGCGGATTCAATAAATCGCGTTGCCAGCGATCCAGTTGTTCGGAAATTTCAATCCGTGTTTCCATAAAACGGTCAACCAGATTGCTGACCAGTTGAATCATCAGTTCGTCAGTGCTGGCCGGTGGGCGCTTGAACTTCAGGAAGGTTTCAATTTCATCGGGTGTTTTAGGGGGGGCGCTGTCCACAAATTTGCGGGCCATGGCGAATGTGCGGCTGTCTTTGGGGCGAAAGGTGACGAGCAATTTGGGGGTGATCACAAAAAACACCGGGCGGGTTTTGATGCTGAGGCGATTGTTTTCGTCGAACAGGGGTTTGCTGGACAGGGATCGGATAATGAGTATGTTGTAACCGTCGCCAATGTCGAAGTGGCTGGGGTGAAAGGTGTTGCCAAGGTCTTCGAGGTGAAGCTCATCCAGCTTGAGTGCCAGCAATGCTTCTACAGCGGGTACCCAGACCAGTTCTTCATCAAGTTGGGTGTCCAGCCACAGAAAGCCTTTGTCGGGCAGCCCGGTGGGTGCGTCGTCCAGCTTTCGGATGTTGTGTGGTTCCAGGTGCGTCCAGATGCCCATGCGCGTTACCCTTGTTTTAGCAGTTGTGCGGCGTCGAGTGCGAAGTAGGTGAGTATGCCGTCGGCCCCGGCCCGCTTGAACGCCAGCAGTGATTCAAGTACCACGGCGTTTTCATCGAGCCAGCCGTTCTGTGCGGCGGCCTTGATCATGGCGTATTCGCCGCTGACCTGGTAGGCAAAAGTGGGGCGTGCGAACTTTTCTTTCACGCGCCACAGAATGTCGAGGTAGGGCATGCCCGGTTTGACCATGACCATGTCTGCACCTTCGTCCAGATCCATGCCCACTTCCAGCAGCGCTTCATTGCTGTTGGCAGGGTTCATTTGGTACACCTTCTTGTTGCTTTTGCCCAGGTTGCTGCTTGAACCCACGGCGTCGCGGAATGGACCATAGAAGGCTGAGGCGTATTTGGCGGAATACGCCATGATGCTGGTGTGTATGCAGCGGTTGGCTTCGAGGGTTTCACGAATGGCGCCAATGCGGCCATCCATCATGTCGCTGGGGGCGACGATGTCCACGCCGGCCTGGGCTTGTACCAAGGCCTGCATTTGCAGCACTTCAACGGTTTCATCGTTCAGCACGTAGCCAGTGTCGTCGATCAGGCCGTCTTGCCCGTGGCTGGTGAAGGGGTCGAGCGCCACATCTGTTAGCAGCATCAGTTCCGGAAACCGTTTTTTCAGTTCACGTACGGCGTGAGGCACCAAGCCTTCGGGATTGGTGGCTTCCAGGCCATCGGCGGTTTTTTTGTCGGTTTCAATAACCGGGAACAGGGCCATGACGGGCACGCCCAGTTCAAGGCACTTCTCGGCTTTGGCAAACAGAAGGTCGAGTGACAGGCGCTCTACGCCTGGCATGGAGGTCACGGTCTCGCGCTTTTTGCTGCCGGGGATGAGGAACACGGGGTAAATGAAGTCGGCCGGGGTCAGGGTGTGCTCCGACACCATGCGACGCAGGGCTTCGGTTCGGCGCAGGCGGCGGGGGCGGTGGTACAGGTGTTGGGTCATGAGGTGCTTCCCGGTGATTCAGTGTTCGAGTGTTTGGTCGGGTTCGCTTTCGGCCACGGGTGGACGAACCCAGTTGGACAATTGGGTTTCAAGTTCAACCATGCCAATTTTTTTCAATGCCGACCACAGTTGAACGGTGATCTCGTGGCCGTTGACCCGATAAGGAGCAAGCGCCTTTTGGGTGGCGCGCAGTGCGAGCACCTGTTCCTGGCGGTTGAATTTATCCGCTTTGGATAGAAGAATGTGCACTGGCAACTGGCGATGACCGACCCATTTGATGAGGGCGAAGTCGAGTTCAAGCAGGCCCCGGCGGCAATCAACAATCAGCACAGTGCCCACAAGGCTTGGCCTGTCTGCCAGGTAGCTGCCCAGTTCTTTGTCCCATACGCTTTGGCTGGTTTGGGCCAGTTGGGCAAAGCCGTAACCGGGTAGATCGACCAAACGTGCAATCGGTTCGGCCTGTTCGATGACGTGGAAGAAGTTTAGAAGCTGTGTGCGGCCGGGCATTTTACTGGCATAGGCCAGTTGCCGTTGCTTGCACAGGGTGTTGATGGCCGTGGACTTGCCTGCGTTGGAACGCCCGGCAAATACGATCTCGGGGACGCTGGCGCCCGGACATTCGGCCATGCGAGATGCGGACACCTCGAAATGCGTGTTGTGGAAATTGATTGTCATGCGCACATTTTAGATGCAAGACAGGCGCTTGAGTGGTTATAATCTAGGGTTTGTGAAAACTTTGCTGGCACTTGACATTGTTGTTGGGTGCGCGGATGCCGATTTTCGGTTTGCCTTATTATTTATTGATGCACTTTTTGATGGGTTTTTGACCATGCTGAACAAGCTGACGACGCTAAAACTGAGTTCTCTGTTTGCCGCTTTGATGTTTTCAATGTCTGCGGCCCAAGCTGCCGGCCCTGCGGAAGCGTTCAAGCCCGATTTGGCCAAAGGCAAGGAAATCATGCAGCAGTGCGTGGCCTGCCACGGTGCCGATGGCAATGCTTCTGCACCAATATACCCCAAGATTGCCGGCCAGCATGCCGAGTACCTGTACAAGCAATTGAGCAACTTCAAGGCAGGCAAAGAGGGTGAAAAGCCATTGCGTGACAACGCGATCATGGCCGGTTTTGCGGCCGGTTTGTCAGAAGAAGACATGAAAAACGTGTCTGCCTACCTGGCGACCCAAAAGCAGACTTTGGGTTCAGCCAAGAGCAAAGAGACGCTGGAGCTGGGCGAGAAGATTTACCGTGGCGGCATTGCTGACAAAAAGATTCCGGCCTGTGCTGGATGCCACAGCCCGAACGGCGCAGGCATTCCTGCCCAATACCCGCGCCTGGGTGGGCAGCACGCACAGTACACAGAAAGCCAGTTGGTGGCCTTCCGTGATGGTGTGCGCAACAACAGCGAACAGATGAGTGTGATTTCCGCGAAGATGTCGGACAAGGAAATGAAAGCGGTGTCAGATTACATTGCAGGTTTGCGTTGAACATTTGACGCAACCGCCGGTCAAAAAGGGGCTAAAGGTTAGCCCCTTTTTTTTCGAGCCGGTCGAAGGGGCAATCAACAACGGGGAAGCGAGTGAGTAGTTCAGGGGACATAACCGATAATTTAAGCCCGCAACGTACGGGCAGGCAGTCGTTTGGCGTCAGTTTGATGGAGTTGTTGGGTTCGATGCGTTTTGCCATCAGCCTGCTGACCCTGATTTGTATCGCCTCGGCCATTGGTACGGTGGTGGGGCAGGCTGACCCTTGGGTGAACTACGTCAACCAGTTTGGGCCTTTCTGGGCGTCATTTTTCCAGCCCTTGGGGCTGTTTCGGATTTATAACGCCCCTTGGTTTATCGCTGTGATGGCTTTTCTGGTGGCATCTACCTCGTTGTGTGTGTACCGCAACACGCCCAAGATGATCAAGGAAATGCGGGTGTATCGCGAGAATATGCGCGAGAACAGCCTGAAGGCTTTTGCCCACCGTTGGGAGGGCCGATTTGATGAAAAGCCGCAAGCCTTGCCCGGCGTTATTGCGGAATGGCTTGAGCACAAAGGGTTCAAGGTTAAGCAGTCTGTGCGTGGCAATGGCACGATGGTGGCAGCCAAGGCCGGTAGTGCGAACCGTTTTGGGTATATTGCTGCGCACATGTCGATCATTGTGATTTGCATTGGTGGCTTGCTCGACAGTGGTGTGCCTTTGCAGGTGGCGGTGTGGGCCACGGGCAAAACCCCGGTGAGTGGTGCGGAAATTAACGCAGGCATTCCAGACACGGCCCGTTTGGCGGTGTCCAACCCGAGTTACCGTGCCAACTTGTTGCTTCCCGAGGGCGAAACCAGCCGTGTGGCGGTGTTGAACACCGACGATGGCTTGCTGGTTCAGGATTTGCCCTTTGAGCTGACCTTGAAAGAGTTTCGCATCGATTTTTACAGCACCGGGATGCCCAAGCTGTTTGCCAGTGATGTGGTGGTGTTTGATCCGGACACAAAAGAACGCTTCGAGGCGACCATTGAGGTGAACAAGCCTTTGATTTACAAGGGCGTGACTGTTTACCAGTCTAGCTTTGACGATGGTGGTACCAAGGTACAGTTGAAAGGCATTCCTTTGAGTGGTGCGCGTGATTACCGCTTTGACCTGGATGGTGTGGTGGGTGGCGGCCGTGATTTAAGCCAGCTTCAAGGCGACATGAATGAGCAGATGAAAATTGAATTCACAGCGTTCAAGTCGATCAACGTGGAGGCGCTGCCGGTTGAAAATTCTGATCAGGTGAGTGTGGATGACCTGACCCTGGGAAATGCAGATGCCTTGACGCCGTTCGAGACAAACTTGGCCAGCGTGCTGGGCCCCGGCGTGAAAGAGGATGCAAAAACCAAGTTTACCAACATTGGCCCCAGCATTACCTACAAGCTGCGTGACCAGTCTGGGCAGGCCCGTGAATTTCACAACTACATGCTGCCGATCAACTTAGACGGTGGCCGGTATTATCTGGCGGGTGTGCGCGATACCCCGGCCGATGGTTTCAAGTACTTGCGGTTGCCTGTGGATGAGAATGGCCAGCTTGATGGTTTCATGCGATTCAGGGCGGCGTTGCAAAGCGTGCAGATTCGCGACGCTGCGGCCCGGCGATTCGCGCAACAGGCCTTTGGTGATCGTCCTGACTCTGCACAATTGGTGGCCAGTGTGGCGGACAGCGCCCGGCGCGCGCTGGAGCGCTTTGCTGGCGTGAATGGGGGACTTTCCGGTTTGCCAGCCATTGCGCAGTTTATTGAATCCACCGTGCCTGAGGGTGAGCGTGAGCGGGCCAGCGATGTGATTATCCGCCTGTTGCAAGGTGCCATGTGGGAGGTGTACCAGCTTTCCCGCACCACGGCGAATTTGCAAGCGGCTGTGCCTGATGAGGTGCACGGCCGTTTTGTGCAGGATGCGCAAATTGCCTTGTCGGATTTATCGCTGTACGGCGCGCCGGTGATGTTTCAGCTTGACCAGTTTGACGAGGTGAAGGCCAGTGTGTTCCAGTTGGCCAAGGCGCCGGGGCAATGGGTTGTGTACCTGGGTTGTTTGTTTTTGTGCATCGGCGTATTTTCAATGTTCTACATCCGTGAACGCCGTGCGTTTTTCTGGGTGACAGATGATGAAGATGGATCGAAAGTGATGATGGGCATGTCGACCACGCGCAAGACCATGGATTTTGAGAAAGAGTACGAGCAGTTTGTGAATGAATTGAACAGCAGAGCTTCCAAGAAAGCGGCCCCTGCAGGAGATGCGGTATGAGTTCGACGTGGATCAACCAGGTACCGGGCGGTGAAAAGCCCGGTTTGCCAACCAAGAAGGCGGGTTGGTTTTCAAAATCGTTCCACTGGAGCGACTTTGCTTTTGCGGCTTTGTTGGCAGCGACTGCAGGTTATGCCTCGCAGCAGTACCACAGTTTCATGGACATCTATGAAATCAGCATTTTGTGGAGTTGCGTGCCAGTGACTGCTTACATGGCTTACCGTTGGGGTTCGCTGAAGTGGTTGATCCTGAGCGTGGCCGCTTTAAGCCTGTTGGCGATTTCAAGCTATGGTGGTGATTTGGCTGCCGCGGAGCAACGGTTCTTCCTGAAGTACCTGCTGTCGAGTCAGTCCGCCATTTTGTGGATGGGCGTGATGTTTGTGGTGGCCACGGTTTCCTACTGGATTGGCTTGGTGGGGCGTTCACCGACAGCCGGTTTTGTGGGCACTGCCCTGACCTGGGGTGCGGTGGTGATGGGTTTTGCCGGCATGTTTATTCGCTGGTATGAAAGTTACCTGATCGGTGCGGATGTGGGTCATATTCCCGTGTCCAACCTGTATGAAGTGTTTGTGCTGTTTGCGCTTATCACGGCCATGTATTACCTGTTCTACGAGCAGGTGTACAAAACGCGCCAGTTGGGTGCGTTCGTGATGTTGGTGGTTGTGGCGGCTGTGGGCTTTCTGGCCTGGTACGGCATTGAGCGCCAGGCTTATGCCATTCAGCCTTTGGTGCCGGCCTTGCAAAGCTGGTGGATGAAAATCCATGTGCCTGCCAATTTCATTGGATATGGCACGTTTTCACTGTCGGCCATGGTGGCGTTTGCTTACCTGTTGAAGGTGTATGCCCACGCGCCCAGCATTAAGGCGCTGATTCCAACCGGTGCTTTGGGTGTGTTGATGTTTCTGGAGCCGCTGGTGTTTCGCAGTGGTGGTGTGACCGTTTACTGGGCCATGTATTTCGGAATTGGCTGCGTGGTGGTGGGTGCCATTTTGCTGGCGCGCAAGCGAATTGCCGATGCATTGCCACCGCTTGAAGTGCTTGATGATGTGATGTACAAGTCGATTGCGGTCGGTTTTGCCTTCTTCACCGTGGCGACCATTTTGGGCGCCCTGTGGGCGGCTGAAGCTTGGGGTGCCTACTGGCAGTGGGACCCCAAGGAAACCTGGGCGCTGGTGGTGTGGTTGAACTACGCGGCCTGGTTGCACATGCGCCTGGTGAAAGGCTTGCGTGGCGTGGTTGCTTCGTATTGGGCTTTGGTGGGGCTGCTGGTGACAGGTTTTGCTTTCCTGGGCGTGAACATGTTCCTGTCAGGCCTGCATTCCTACGGCGAGCTGTAACTTTTTCTACACATCCAGTTCGGGGCGAAGCTGGTCTTCAATGGTTTCGCGCCGACGTATCAGGGTGGCTTTGCCGTTTTCTACCAGCACTTCGGCTGCCCGGCCGCGGCTGTTGTAGTTCGAGGCCATGGTTTGGCCGTACGCACCCGCGGACAATATTGCAAGGTAATCACCCTGTTCAATGGCCAGGGTGCGGTTTTTGGCCAGCCAGTCACCTGATTCACACACGGGGCCAACCACGTCGTATTCTTGCTCAGTGGCGTGCGGGTTTTGTTGCACGGCCACTACACCGTGGAACGCCTTGTACATGGCAGGGCGCATGAGGTCGTTCATGGCGGCATCCACGATCGCAAAATGTTTGCCTTCGTTTTCCTTCAGGAATTCGACTTGGGTTAGCAGCACGCCAGCATTGCCCACGATGGAACGGCCCGGCTCGAAGGACAGGCTGGGCATGGATCGGTTGTTGACCTGCGTCCAGGCCTTCACTTTGGCAATCAGTTTGGGCAACACGTCAGCGGGGCTGGGTGGTGTTTCATCCAGGTAGCGAATGCCAATGCCACCACCCAAATCAAGGTGGTTGATGTGGATGCTTTCCAAAGCCAGCTGGTCGAGCAATGCGAGTACCCGGTCGAGCGCGTCGAAGTAGGGGCTTGCATCGGTTAGTTGCGAGCCAATGTGGCAGTCAATGCCGTGTACGTTCAACCAGGGGTGTGCATGGGCAAACTGGTACACCCGTTTGGCTGCGTTCATGGACACGCCAAACTTGTTTTCTTTCAGGCCCGTGGAAATGTAGGGGTGGGTTTTTGCATCTACATCGGGATTCACGCGCAGCGATACGTTGGCCTTGCGTTGCATCTTTTCAGCCACGTGTGCAATTCGTTCCATTTCCGCCTCTGATTCCACATTGAAGCAGCCCACGCCTTGGCCCAGTGCGTACTCAATTTCCTGAGTGGATTTGCCAACGCCCGCAAATACGGCTTTTTGAGGATCACCGCCTGCGGCAATGACGCGGGCCAGTTCGCCTGCTGAAACGATGTCGAAACCGGCGCCTTCCTGGGCCAGTGTTTTCAGAATGTGAATGTTGGAGTTGGCTTTGACCGCGTAGCAAATGGTGACTTGTGCCAAACCCTGGCAGGCGCTTGCATACGCACGGTAGGCTGCTTTGATGGAGCTGGCTGAATACACGTACAGTGGTGTTCCAAATTCCTGAGCCAAACCCGAGAGCTCAGTTTTCTCGAACTGAAGTTCGCCTGTTGCTGCGTCATACTGCAAGTGTGGGTTAAGGTCGCTGGGGTTCACTGAATTGTTTTGCACGGTAAAATTTGCTCGGTAATGGTGGGTTTAGCGGTTTTGCTGTTGTTCGGGTTTGTCGTAGCCTGCGGGTTTTGGTATGGGCGGCGGCGGTTCGGGCAAATAAAGCGGGCCGCGCTGGCCGCAGGCGTTCAGGCCCAGTGCAAACAGGGTGACAATGGCCAATGTTCTTAAAGGTGATTTTTTCATGACAGACACGGAATTCCAGATGGTGGTGGATGCCACCTTGGTTCAAGTAGAAGAGTATATTGAATCCTTGGTGGATACGCTGGATCTTGATGCAGATTCAATGCGCTCAGGCAATGTATTGACCCTTGATTTTGAAGACAAAGGAAAGATGATTCTAAACAGCCAGGTGGCCAACCATGAACTGTGGCTGGCGGCGAAATCGGGTGGCTTTCACTATCAGTATTCAAATGGTGAGTGGCATGATACCCGCAGCAAGACACCTTTCAAAACCCACTTTGTTGAGCTGTTGAGCGGGCAGATCGGTCAGGCCTGCCCAAAATTTTAAGCGCAAGCGCTTAATTTCCAAATAGCCGCTCGATATCATCTTTGGGCGGATCTTTCTTGCGCGTGGGTTCTGTGTGGGTGGTGCCGTCGCCTGTCAGTGGGTTGCTGCCACTTGATCCCTGGTTGCCGCCACCGCTTTCCAGCATTCCGCCCAAGCCTTTCAGGAAGTCAAACAGGCTGGGTATGTCGTCTCCGCTGCCGTTTACATCAATTCGTGCAATTCCGCCCAAGCCCGGTGTGTATTCCGAATAATAGTAATTTCCATCAATGAATTCGATTCCTGCTGGCACGGCTTGCGGTTTCTCCGGCAAGTCGGCCAGTGCCACTTTCATGTAGTCGATCCAGATGGGCAGGGCCAGCCCGCCGCCTGTTTCGCGGGCACCCAGGTTTCGGGGTTGGTCGTAGCCCACCCAGGCGACGGCTGAAATGTCGCTGTTGTAGCCTGCAAACCAGGCGTCATGGCTGTCGTTGGTGGTGCCTGTTTTTCCCACGATGTCGCCACGATTCAGCACTTTGGCGCGTGTGGCGGTGCCGCGATCAATTACTTCGCGCAACAGGCGGGTTGTAAGGAATGCGTTGCGTGCGTCAATAACCCGGTTGGCTTCATCGCCTGCAATTGCGGGGCGTGCTTGGGCGACGATGCGACCACTGCCATCGATGATTTTTTCAATCAGGTAAGGCTTCACGCGATAGCCTGAGTTGGCAAACACTGCGAAAGCGCTGGACATTTGCAGCGGGTTGGTTGTGACTGCGCCCAGTGCCATGGTGAGGTAGGGGGGCACATTGGCGGCCGGGAAGCCAAATTGTGTGGCCCAACGTTGACCGTATTGCGGCGTAATTTCTTGCAACACGCGAATGGACACCATGTTTTTGGACTTGGCCAGGCCTTCTTTGAGCAGCATGGGGCCGTCGTATTTGCCGTCGTAGTTTTTCGGGCTCCAGTCTTTGCCGCCAGGGGTGTCAGCGGGTACGAAAATGGGTTCATCAGCCACCAGCGTAGTGGGCGTGACGCCTTTCTCAAGTGCGGCTGAATACACAAACGGTTTGAAAGCGGAGCCTGGCTGACGTGTGGCCTGCGTGACGTGGTTGAACTTGTTGCGCGAAAACTCAAAGCCACCAGAGAGGGCACGGATTGAGCCGTCTTTGGGGTTAATGGCAATGAAGGCCGCCTCCACTTCCGGCAGTTGGGTCAACATGGGGGGCTGGTCTTTTCGTTTCAAAATTCGAACCACGGCGCCGCGTTTCAGGCGCTTGTTGGCCGGGGAACGTTCATTAAGCCAGCTTTCTGCGGGTTTCAAGCTGGCGCCTGTCAGTTTTAGCGGCTCGCCCGCACCTTGAGAAACCACCACTTCAGTGGGGCTGGCGGACAGCACCACGGCGCTTTGAAGGAAGCCGTAGTCGGTGAAATCACTGATGTTGTCACCAATAACTTCTTCGGCCTCCTTGGGGTCATTGGGCAGCTCCATGAAGCCTTCCGGACCACGAAAGAATTGGCGCAATTCATAATCCATGACGGTATTGCGCAATGCGCGCTGGGCAGCGCGTTGTTCCTTGGCAATCAGGGTGGTGGTCACGGTGATGCCGGATGTGTAGGCTTCTTCGCCGTACATTGCAACCACGGCCTGACGGGCCATTTCTGCGGCGTAGTCGGCATTGATGGTCAGGCCGGTGGTGGCCTCGACGTCGTCGCCGTTTACTTTGCGGTTGCGATACACCAATTCTGTTTTCAGCGCTTCTTCGTACTGTTTGTCGTCCAGGTAGTCGAGATCGTGCATGCGACGCAGTACGTATTCCTGCCGAATGCGTGCGCGACTGGGGTTCACGATCGGATTGTAGGCAGAAGGGGCTTTGGGCAGACCGGCCAGCATTGCCGCTTCGGCTGCGTTGATTTCACGAAGGGGTTTGCCAAAATACACTTGCGAGGCGGACTGGAACCCGTAGGCACGCTGGCCCAGGTAAATCTGGTTGATGTACAGCTCCAGAATTTCGTCTTTGGACAGGTTGTCTTCAATTTTGTAGGCCAGCAGCACTTCGTAAAGTTTTCGGGTCCATGTTTTGTCGCGGGTTAGAAAGAAGTTGCGCGCAACCTGCATGGTGATGGTGCTGGCACCTTGCGCCCGCCCGCCCGATGTGACGTTGGTGACCAAAGCACGGGCCACGCCCATGAAGTCGATGCCGCCGTGCTGATAGAAGCGGTCGTCTTCTGCCGCCAAAATGGCTTGTTGCATCACGACTGGCACTTCCGTAATGTCCACTGGACGTCGTCTTTCCTCGCCAAACTCACCGATCAGTACACCATCTGTGGTTAAAACGCGCAGTGGTACTTTGGGCCGGTAGTCGGTCAGGGTGTCAAGATCAGGAAGCTTCGGAAAAATGAGTGCCAAGGCAACGCTTACAAGAAGCACGCCCGACACGCCCAAGCCGATGAGTATGGTCAGTGCAGATGCGATGAAGCCGGATTGTTGGGGCTGGAGGCGGGTTTTGTTTGAATTCACAGGTCGTTGCAAGATAGGTGACAGTGCACACATTGTATCTGCCAACGCACTGGAAATTGAGGCCGTTGACCTGTGGCGGCGAAATCTCGGATCTACCCCTTCTGGTTGGGCACTCTATTGAGGGTTAGCTGGCTCGCCTGAATTCTCTACTCTGAAGTTCTATCTTGTTCAGAGTTTACTTATGACTTTTATTCAAAGATTGCTGCACGGTTTTCAAAGAGGGGCTTTACATGCTTTGTCTTTGTCGTTCAGTGGTGATCGTTGCCGCTGGGTGTATGGAGAAATCGAACGTCGAGAGCGGTTGTCATTTAAATCCATTCACGCCTCGGGCGGATGTGAGTTGGGTCTCACTCCTTCAGATGATGCCTTGTTGACATCGGTGTCACTACAGCAGGCCATGAACAGTTCTTTGGCCCAGGTGCCAACGATGTTCGCTCGTCCTGCGTATGTCGTGATCTCGGTGCCATCCAAGCATGCGTATTTGGGCGAAATCAGCGCGAACAAGGACGATCGCGAGAATCTGATCCGCTATCAGATTCAGGAATTAATGGAAGCTGCCGCCGGATCCTCTGAAAGGGAGGCCGCCTTTGACTGGCAGGTCAAGTCAGAACTTTCTGATGGCAGTATGAACCTAGCTGTAGCTGGCATTGATCAAAAGCAGATAGATGAAATTCTAGTTGCTTGTCAGGCCTGTGGTTTGACCTGCTTGGGGGTCACGTTGGACTCTATCGCAGCGATGAATGGCTACATGCAAATGGCCCCGGAGGCGTTAAAAACCTCGAATATCCGGTTTTTGTTGCATGGTGAATTGTCGCGGCATCGAATTCGTTTGGCAGTGTTTTCGCAGGGCGTATTGTTCAACGAAAGCATGGAGCACAGTGAGGAGGGATTTTCTGTGGTTCAAGCAGTCTCCGCGCTGGAGCGTTTGGTGTCGACCTGGACGCGTGATGGGGCACCGGAAGAGGTTGCCTCTGTGCGGTTAATTCTAGGTGGAGAGTTGATGTACACCAAGGGCTGTGAGGCGACGGTCAGGCGGAGTCAAACCCTTTCTCCTCGTTTGCAGGTCATCTCGCCGCGCAAGGAGTTACAAACTTATTGGCATGATGATGTTGTTCCTTTTGGTGCACTGGAGGCGATGCCATGCGAGTAATTCTGTTCAACCTTTACCCGTATCGGGCATTTCGTGAGAAAAAGCGTCGCCAACGCGTGATGGCTGAACTGTTTGTTGGCGTTGTGGCCGGTTTGCTGCTGTGTCTTTCGGTGGGTAATGATTTTTCGGATCGTGCTGCAAAGAAAGAGCGTTTTTTGAGCAATCTTTCCGCGATGGAGACGGACGTGGCCAACCAAGTGCAGGAAGTTCAAGTCAAGAAAGATCGTCTGGCTGTGCTGGAGCGGCAGATTGGTGCATTGAGGGCCGTGGAGGTGGAGTCACTTTTGGCGAGTAATTGGGTCTCGTTTGTAGATGGTACCGTGCCGTCCAGTGTTTCCATTACCCGTCTGTCCGCCGCGAAAGATGTGTTGACCATCAACGGGTTTACCAACGTAGTGTCCCATCTGGCGGAATGGGTCGATCAAATGGAGGGGGGTAATCACTTGTTTCATTCGGTCGATCTGGTCACCCTGACAGAGCCCGACAATGATGGCAAGGATGTGAAGGAAGGACAGCGACACCTTTTTGAGATCAAGGCTTTGTTGCGTGGGGCTTCAGATGCGACTAGATGAATGGGATTTTCGGACTTTTGTAGAGGACCTGCCGCTTCTTGGTGTTCTAAACAGAATTCTTCTTGTACTTGGGGTGTGGGTTGTACTGGGCATCGTGTGCTTCCTGCTTTTTTGGAAGCACAGCCTTGATGCCAATTCCCGGCTTGAGATGGAGATTCAGGGTTCGTTGACGCGTCTTGATGCTCAGTCGCTACTGTTGCTGGAGGCGCCCGCGATCGAAGCGAAGTTGGTGCAGATGGAGGCGCAGCTGCCGGCTCTAACCGTGGCCTTGCCCACTGAGCGAGAGCTCGCCTCTTTGTTGGGGCGAATCAACGAAGTGATTTTGGACCAGGAATTGAGCTTGTCTGAATTTACCCCGCAAAAATCTGTGGACCAAGAGGTGATGCGTGTAGTTCCCGTCAAGGTTCGTGTGCGTGGACAGGGTGGTGCGATCGCCAAGCTGCCCAACCAAATTGCGAGTCTTACTCGTCAGGTTAGTTTGAAGGAGTTTGAGATGTCTGTGTTGCCCGACTCTGGGGATTGGCAAATGAATGGCGAATTAAATGCCTTTGTGCAGCTTTCAGCGAATGCTCCAAAAGTACCGTCCGGTGAGTCCGGGGAGGAAGCTTCAGAATGATCGAGTTTTTGTTTTCTTTATTGCTGGTTCCGATGCTACCGGAGTTGGCTGATCCTGCGGAGAGCCACTCCACGGCACTAAAGGAATTGGATAGACGGCTGAGTCGAGGTGGGCCTGGTTCCATGGAGTTTACCGAGGGCTCTGTAATTGATCCGCTTCCAGGTGTCAGCCCGACTTTAAACATGTTGAACCCAGGGTCTTCAAGTTTACCTGTCATCACCGGCGGGTTGTTCGAATGGTCAAGCATCACGCCGATGAGCGGTCAAGGCTACGAGACTGCAGGTGGCTCGTCTGCTGCCTCATTGCGTTTGACTGGGTTGATCGAAACTTCCGGGCAGCGAATTGCCATTTTGAATGATGGTGAAAAAGACCATGTCGTAGGGGTTGGAAGTTACGTACTGAATACACACAAAGTGGTGACATTGGGCCGCAGACATGCGGTGCTAATACCTTTGGACGTGGAAACTGGGGGCGCACGCCTGGAGTTGAACCTGATACCTGGTGATTTGCCTAGGGGATTTTGATGACTATTAAATTGATCAATCGCAGCGCTTTTTTCTTGATAAATGGTTTGTTGGGTTTGGGCCTGTTTTTAATGTTGATTGGACAAACTTGGGCAGTAACTGTGACTGCTGTCAAAGTGGAGGAGCTTGATGATCGTACACAAGTAAGCTTGCAGTTTGATCAGGCACTGGAAAACAAGCCGGGCTTGTTTCGCATCGCCAACCCGGCGCGGCAGGTGGTTGATTTTTCCGTGCAGCTAGACAACAAATCGTTGCCGGTTGTCTTTGCCTCTGGCAGCAGGATAAAGAAGTCGCAGTTGATCGCCTCCGGGGGTAAAAGCCGTTTGGTGTTTGAAATGGCTCAAAATTATGACGTTCAAGTGAGCCAATCGGATCGTTCGGTTGATCTTGTTTTTTCAGGGCCAAAGCCCTTTGTGCCGGGTATTGCTCAGATCGCCGTGTTGCCCGCAAAAAGTGCCTTGAAGGAAACGGTTTCTGAGGTGTTGGGCAAGCCAGTTGTGGTGAAAGAGGGGCCAGTGCTGAACAGCTGGAGTGTAAGTGAGAAAAACGGCAAGCAGTTGATTCGCATCGAATTTGATCGCAGCGACATTGTTGCAGACGCAGTGCTGAACAGCGAGCGTTTGCGGCTTCGCTTTGCCAATGCCGGGGTAAAGCCTGAGATTCCCAAACAGTTGTCAACCAAGCCGGATTCGCCAATTCAGGGATTGACTTTGACACCCGGCGACCAAACCCTTCTGGTGCAGATGGACTTGAACAATGCCACGCACATTGTTCGGCAGCTCGGGGCCGTCGTGGAAGTTGAGGTCACGCCGATCGTCAAGCAGGCTGAACAGGCCAGCAGCCTGCAGGAAGTGAAATCTGCAGTAAAGGGGCAAAGCTTGGTGGCGCGTTACAGTGGCCGTCCAATCACTCTGGATTTCAAGGACGCCGACATTCGCACTGTGATGCAGGTTTTTGCTGATTTTACGAAAATGAACCTGGTGTTAAGCGACTCGGTGAAGGGCAATGTGTCCGTGTTCTTGAAAGATGTGCCTTGGGATCAGGCTTTGGACATTGTCATGCGCTCCAAAGGTTTGGTTTCAAGCCAGTCTGGCAACGTGTTGCTGGTTTCAACACCTGCGGATGTTAGCAATGATAAATTTCAGACGGCCAATCGCCAGGCCCAGGATGACATGGAGCCGCTGGTTTCAAGGGTGTTTCAGGTCAGTTATCAAAAAACGGCAGATTTGGTCGCATTGATCAAATCGGAAGATTCGAAGCTGTTGTCTTCACGCGGAACTTTGATCTCAGACGAGCGAACGAGCCAGGTTTTCGTGCAGGACACACCAACCCGCATGGAGCGGATCGGCATGATTGTCACGAGTTTGGACAAGCCGGTAAAGCAAGTCATGATTGAAGCGCGTGTGGTGTTGGCGGACACATCGGTTTCCAGAGAGCTGGGTGTGCGCATTCGGGCGGCCTCTTCCGGGGCGACTGCATTTACCGAAATTGGAGAGCAGTTTGGCAGCAAAGGGTTTGCAGATACCGGGGCGAGTGCGTCAACTACGCTGGCGTACACCCTGTTCAACGCCAATTCGACCCGACTGATCAATTTACAATTGCGTGCGCTTGAAACTGAAAACAAGATTCGCACTGTATCAAATCCTCGGGTTATTACTTCCAACAAAGAGCCCGCATTGATTGAGCAGGGCACGGAAATTCCCTATCAGATCGCCACCAGCAGTGGTGCGACTGCAACGGAATTCAAAGAGGCGAACCTGAAGTTGGCTGTAACGCCACAGATTGCGCCGGATGGTACTGTGTTGCTGGATGTGGATGTGGCCAAAGACTCCGTGGGTATTACAACACCCAACGGCCCGGCCATTGACACGCGCCGCGTGAAAACCAAGGTTCTCGTGGCCGACGGTGGTACCGTTGTGCTGGGAGGTATTTTTGAGGAAGATGACAACCTGCAAAACGAGAAGGTGCCTTTCTTTGGCGATATTCCAGGCCTTGGTTTGTTGTTCAAAGGTAAAACCGACAGCAAGCGCCGGGCTGAACTGTTAATCTTTTTGACCCCCGTTGTGCTGGCAGACCAATAACACATGCTTTACCGTACAATGATTCGATTGTTTACAAAGATTCAACGAAGTGTCCAATCAATGCATTGTGCTGGTGGGCATGATGGGTGCCGGCAAAAGCACTGTCGGCAAGGCTTTGGCCAAACATCTGTCCTGGGAATTCACTGACACCGATCACTTGATCGAGCAACAAACGGGTGTCAGTGTTCCCGTCATTTTCGAAATTGAAGGCGAGGCCGGTTTTCGTCGACGCGAGTCGATGGCGCTGGCCAGTTTTGTTGGAAAGGAACGTCATGTCATTGCCACTGGCGGCGGCATCGTTCTGGCGGCTGAAAACCGCGAGATACTGAAGCAGATAGGCGCCGTGGTGTATTTAAGCGCTTCTGTTGCAGACCTTTATCAACGCACGCGGCTGGACAAAAACAGGCCTTTGCTTCAAGGCCCAAATCCCCGCCGAAAAATCGAGGAGCTATTGGTCGCCCGCTTGCCTTTGTACAAGGAGTGCGCAACCGTGGTTGTTGAAACAGGTCGGCAACCTGTTTACCAAATTGTTCACAAAATCAGCCATGCTTTAAAATTGGGTCAGAAAGCGCCCGGAATTGAACAAAAGGCAACTGGAACAGAATGAGCCGATACACTTTGGAAGTTGATTTGGCTGACCGCAGCTACCCGATTCACATTGGTGCAGGTTTGCTGGGCAACGCCGAACTATTCGCACCGCATGTGGAAGGAAAGGTGGTGATGGTTTGCACCAACACCACGGTAGGTCCTTTGTATGCGGACAAGTTGAAAGCCACCCTGCAGCAAGCGGGTGCAAAACTTGTGCATGTCGTCAGCCTTCCTGATGGCGAGGAATTTAAGGACTGGCCCACCCTGCAACGTGTGTTTGATGCTTTGCTGCAAAACCACTGCGACCGAAAAACCGTGCTTGTGGCGCTGGGCGGTGGGGTGATTGGCGACATGGGGGGGTTTGCTGCATCCGCCTTCATGCGTGGTATTGCGTTTGTTCAAGTACCCACCACGCTGCTTAGCCAGGTGGATAGTTCCGTGGGCGGCAAAACCGGCATCAACCACCCGCTGGGCAAGAACATGATCGGCGCGTTTTACCAGCCGCAAATGGTGCTCACAGACATTTCTACGCTGAACACCCTGCCAGATCGTGAGCTAAGCTGCGGCTTTGCTGAAATTATCAAGCACGGCGCTATTGCCGATACTGAATACCTCGACATGGTTGAGGCCAATATGCCCGCCCTGTTGAATCGTGATCCGGAATTGCTGGCTCTGGTGGTGAAGCGTTCTTGCGAGATCAAGGCCGGTGTGGTGTCGAAAGACGAACGCGAAGGTGGTATTCGTGCCATTTTGAATTTTGGTCACACCTTTGGCCACGCCATTGAAGCGGGCATGGGCTATGGCCAGTGGTACCACGGCGAAGCAGTGGGGTGTGGCATGGTGATTGCCGCCGAGCTGTGTCGCCGCATGGGTCGCCTAAGTGCGGAGGAATCTGCACGCCTGAGGAAAATTGTAATTGACGCCCGTTTGCCCGCCATTCCGCCGCGCTTGGGTGTGGACAAGTTCATGGAACTGATGGCGCACGACAAGAAGGCCGATTCCGGTTCAATCAAGTATGTGTTGCTCAATGGGCTGGGTGGTGCATCCACCTCGCCCGCCGATGAGGCGCTGGTGCGGCAAACATTGCAGGAAATGGGGGCGGGGGACTAACAGTGCGCAACTTCGAACTTGGCTTGGCCCCTTACGCAGTCAGTTCCACGAACACCCGTGGCAGGCTGCACCCCGAGAAAAGCCCGGAAGGCCGAACCGAGTTTGAGCGCGACCGTGACCGCATTATCCACAGCGCTGCTTTTCGCCGCCTTGAATACAAAACCCAGGTGTTTGTAAACACCGAAGGTGATTTGTACCGCACCCGCCTGACCCACAGCCTTGAAGTGGCGCAAATTGCGCGCAGCATTTCCCGCAATCTGGGTTTGAATGAAGAGCTGACCGAAGCCGTTGCCCTGGCCCATGATTTGGGGCACACGCCGTTTGGCCATGCTGGGCAAGACGCCCTGAATGAATGCATGGCGCCGTACGGTGGGTTTGAGCACAACTTGCAAAGCCTGCGTGTGGTGGATGAACTGGAAGAAAAGTACGCAGCATTCAACGGTTTGAATTTGTGTTTTGAAACGCGTGAAAGTATTTTGAAGCACTGTTCCAGGCCCAATGCTGAAAAGCTGGGTGAGGTCGCTGACCGTTTTTTAAGCAATCGACGCCCGGTGCTTGAAGCGCAGGTAACCAACCTGGCCGATGAAATTGCCTACAACAACCACGACATTGACGATGGTTTGCGTTCGGGCCTGATTACGCTGGAGCAGGCTGCCGAGGTGCGTTTGTTCAAAATACATTTGGACCGTGTGAAGGCGCGGCACCCCAGCATTGACGGGCGCAGGCTGATCCACGAAACCGTGCGCGGCATTATCAATGCGCTGGTACAGGACTTGTTGCACGAATCCGAGCGACGAATTCATCTGATGAAGCCGGCCAGTCTGGCTGACGTACAGTTGGCCGACAAGCTGATTGGATTTAGCAGCGAAATGGCCGAGTTGAATCACGAACTGAAAGTGTTTTTGCGCAAAGCCCTGTATCAGCACTACCAGGTGTTGCGGGCTACCTTGAAGGCACGCCGCGTGGTGCAGGAGCTGTTTCATATTTTCATGGACGACCCGCGGCTGTTGCCGCCACAGTTTTTTCAGCGTGCGCAAACGGATGTTCCTCGCGCCATAGCCGATTATATTGCGGGGATGACCGACCGCTACGCCATGAAAGAGCACCAGCGCCTGACTGTTCCCGGCATGCAGTCTTAAGGCATCCCAATGGCTCGCCAAGCCCGTTTGTTTATTCCCGAATGCCCCATGGTGATTGAGCTGCGGGGCATTGCAGGGCAGGATGTATTCAAAACCCGCGAGGCTTTTTTGCTTTTTCACGCCCAGTTGCCGTTGAGCGCAGCTGAGGAGGCGATTGCCATGCATGCCTACTGCCTGGTTCCCACGGGCGCGTTGTTGATGATCACCGCTTCCCAGGCTCACAGGGTGGGTCGCTTTGTACAAAACCTGAATCGCCATTTCTCGCCGGCTGTGCGGCAAGTACAAACCGTCAATTCCAGCGCGCTTTGGGAGCCGCGTTTCAAATCCACTGTGGTGCAACCCGGTTCGCGCAGCCTGAAAGCTTGCCTGTTCGTTGAGCAACTGGCCACGCGTGCTGCGGGAGCCCCCGATTTGGCCACATACCCCTGGAGTAGTTTTGCGGCCCACGCCGGCGTGGTGAACGAAGCCTGGTTGAGCGATTTGCCTGTGTACTGGCAACTGGGCAATACACCTTTTGAGCGGCAAAGCCGCTACCGGCAGTTCAGTGAGCAAGGCCTAAGCGCGCTGGACGATGCCGAGCTTGCAGGTTGTTTGGAGAAAGGTTGGCTTTGGAGTGACGATTCTTTTTGCGCGCAAATTCAAGACCTTGCGAACCGCCCGGTTCGACCAAGGCCCCGCGGACGACCAACGAAAAAAAATCAGGGCACAAGCTAAGTGCATTGCTGTTTTGTGTGTCCCTAATTATTATCCCCTGAATTTGGGGTGATGTATTAAACAGGGTCAGACCCCTTTTATTTTCCTTGAGAATCTTGCCGCACTGCAGTAAAGTGAGCAACATACTGAAAATCAGGGGCTTTGCCATGCAACAAGACATTAGAAAGATTGCCGAAGAAAAAGGCATGTACTCCGCCAGCAATGAACACGATGCCTGCGGCGTTGGCTTTGTGGCGCACATCAAAGGCAAGCGCACGCACGATATTATTGCGGGCGGCCTTAAAATTCTGGAAAACCTGGACCACCGAGGTGCCGTGGGTGCCGACCCCCTGATGGGCGACGGCGCCGGTATCCTGATTCAAATTCCCGACGCTTTCTTCCGCGAAGAAATGGCCAAGCAAGGCGTTACATTGCCACCCGCTGGTGAATACGGCGTGGGCATGTTGTTCTTGCCCAAAGAAACCGCATCACGCATCGCCTGCGAACAGGAAATTGAGCGTGCCGTGAAAGCCGAAGGCCAGGTGTTGCTGGGTTGGCGCGATGTGCCGATCAATGCCGACATGCCCATGAGCCCCACCGTTCGCCTGAAAGAACCCGTGATTCGCCAGGTGTTTGTTGGCCGTGGTCGCGACATCATGGTGACCGATGCGCTGGAACGCAAGCTGTACGTAATCCGCAAGCGCGCTGTGCACGCAATCAAAAACCTGAACCTGGCGCACGGCACTGAATATTTCAGCCCCTCCATGAGCGCCCGCACCATTGTGTACAAGGGCCTGTTGCTGGCCAACCAGGTTGGCGAGTATTACCGCGATTTGAAAGACCCACGTTGCGTGTCGGCATTGGCACTGGTCCACCAGCGTTTCTCCACCAACACATTCCCCGAGTGGCCATTGGCTCACCCCTACCGCATGTTGGCGCACAACGGTGAAATCAACACCGTGAAGGGCAACTTCAACTGGATGCGTGCGCGTGAAGGCGTGATGAAAAGCGCTGTGCTGGGCGACGACCTGCAAAAGTTGTACCCCTTGATTTTCGAAGGCCAATCCGACACTGCCTGTTTCGACAACTGTCTGGAACTGCTGGTGATGGCGGGCTACACCATTGCCCAAGCCATGATGATGATGGTGCCCGAGGCCTGGGAACAGCACACCTTGATGGACGACAACCGCCGAGCGTTCTATGAATACCATGCTGCCATGATGGAACCCTGGGACGGCCCTGCCGCCATGGCCTTCACCGATGGCAAGCAAATTGGTGCCACCCTTGACCGCAATGGCTTGCGCCCGGCACGTTACATCGTGACCGAAGATGATTTGGTCGTTATGGCATCTGAATCAGGCACATTGCCCATTCCAGAAAGCAAGATTGTGAAGAAGTGGCGCCTGCAGCCCGGCAAAATGTTCCTGATCGACATGGAGGCGGGTCGCATTATTAATGACGACGAGCTGAAAAACCAGCTTAGCGCCGCCAAGCCCTACAAGCAGTGGATCGACACCATCCGCGTGAAGCTGGATGAAGTGGAAGGCCAGCCCGAACCCATTGAGCCGAATGAAACATTGCTGGATCGCCAGCAGGCCTTTGGCTACACCCAGGAAGACCTGAAGTTCCTGATGGCCCCCATGCTGCAAAACGGCGAAGAGGCCACCGGTTCCATGGGCAACGACAGCCCACTGGCCGTGATGTCCAACAAACTCAAGCCGCTGTACAACTACTTCAAGCAGTTGTTTGCACAGGTGACCAACCCGCCGATCGACCCGATCCGTGAAAACCTGGTGATGAGCCTGAACAGCTTCATCGGCCCCAAGCCCAACCTGCTTGACCTGAACAACATCAACCCGCCCATGCGCCTTGAAGTGTCACAGCCCGTGCTCACATCGAAAGACATGGCAAAGATTCGCAATATTGAACAATTCACGGGTGGCAAATTCACCAGCCATGAACTGAATATTTGCTACCCCGTTGCATGGGGCAAGGAAGGCATTGAAGCGCGTATTGCCTCACTGTGTGCCGAAGCCCGCGACGCCGTGAAACAAGGCGTGAACGTGTTGATTGTTACCGACCGCATGATGAGCCGCGACAACGTGGCCATTCCTGCGCTGTTGGCTGTTTCTGCCATTCACCAGCACCTGGTGAAAGTGGGCCTGCGCACCAGCACTGGCTTGGTGGTTGAAACCGGTTCAGCCCGCGAAGTTCATCACTTTGCCCTCTTGGCAGGTTATGGTGCAGAAGCCGTTCACCCCTACCTGGCCATGGAAACAATTGCTGACATGGCCAAAGGCCTGCCCGGCGACCTGAGCCCGGAAAAAGCCGTGTACAACTACATCAAGGCGGTGGGCAAGGGCTTGATGAAAGTGATGTCCAAGATGGGCATTTCCACTTACATGAGCTACACCGGCGCGCAGATTTTTGAAGCTGTGGGTTTGAATCAGGCTTTCATCGACGCCTACTTTGCAGGAACACCCACCAAGGTGGAAGGCATTGGCGTGTTTGAAGTGGCAGAGGAAGCCATTCGTATTCACCAAGCCGCCTTTAGCCCCGACCCCGTGTTGGCTGGCGCACTGGACGCTGGTGGTGAATACGCCTGGCGCACCCGTGGTGAAGAACACATGTGGACCCCCGATGCAATTGCCAAGTTGCAGCACGCCACACGTTCCGGCACTTACAACACCTACAAGGAATACGCGCAGATCATCAATGATCAAAGCAAGCGCCACATGACCTTGCGTGGTCTGTTTGAATTCAAGATTGATCCCAGCAAAGCCATTCCAATCGAGGAAGTGGAGCCAGTTGAAGAAATCGTGAAGCGCTTTGCAACCGGTGCCATGTCACTGGGTTCCATTTCGACTGAAGCGCACTCCACTTTGGCTGTTGCCATGAACCGCATTGGCGGCAAAAGCAACACCGGCGAAGGCGGTGAAGACGAAAAGCGTTACAGCGCTGAACTGCGCGCGGGCTTGGAGAAATTCGGTCCCGGGCAAGGCTTGATTCAAGACGGTGAAACACTGAAAAGTTTCCTGGGCGATGTGGTGGTTGCAGACTTCCCCTTGAAGAAAGGCGATTCACTGCGTTCACGCATCAAGCAGGTGGCTTCTGGCCGTTTTGGTGTCACCGCTGAATACCTGACTTCTGCTGATCAAATCCAGATCAAGATGGCGCAGGGTGCCAAGCCCGGTGAGGGCGGTCAGCTGCCCGGCGGCAAGGTGTCTGACTACATCGGCAAACTGCGTTATTCCGTACCCGGTGTGGGCTTGATTTCCCCGCCCCCGCACCACGATATTTACTCGATTGAAGATTTGGCCCAGTTGATTCACGACCTGAAAAACGTGAATGCACAGGCTTCCATTTCCGTGAAGCTGGTGTCTGAAGTGGGCGTGGGTACCATTGCAGCAGGTGTTTCCAAAGCCAAAGCCGATCATTTGGTGATCGCAGGTCAGGATGGCGGTACAGGTGCATCGCCTGTTTCATCGATCAAGCACGCAGGGACCAACTGGGAACTGGGCTTGGCTGAAACACAGCAAACCCTGGTGTTGAACGGTTTGCGTGGCCGCATTCGTGTGCAGGTAGATGGCCAGATGAAAACCGGCCGCGACGTGGTAATTGGTGCCATGTTGGGTGCCGATGAATTTGGCTTTGCCACTGCACCGCTGGTGGTTGAAGGCTGCATCATGATGCGCAAGTGCCATTTGAACACCTGCCCCGTGGGCGTGGCCACACAAAACCCCGAGCTTCGCAAGAAGTTCACGGGCAAGCCAGAACACGTGGTGAACTACTTCTTCTTCGTGGCCAACGAAGTGCGCGAAATCATGGCGCAGTTGGGCATTCGCAAGTTTGATCAGCTAATTGGCCGCGCGAATTTGCTCGACATGAAGAAAGGCATCACCCACTGGAAGGCAAGGGGGCTGGACTTCAGCCGTTTGCTGTGGGTACCGGAAGGCACTTCCGAGCCGTTGTTGCACACTGGCAGCCAAGACCATGGTTTGGAGAAGGCCCTGGACCAGAAACTGATTCAGCTGGCCAAGCCCGCCCTGGAAAAAGGCGAGCGCGTTTCCTTCATCACACCGATCAAAAACGTGAACCGCACAGCGGGTGCAATGTTGTCTGGAGAAGTGGCCAAGAAATACGGCCACGCTGGTTTGCCTGACGACACCATTCACATTCAGTTCACTGGCACTGCGGGTCAATCGTTCGGCGCATTCCTGGCGCACGGCGTAACTGCTGATTTGGTGGGCGAGGGCAACGACTACGTGGGCAAAGGTTTGAGTGGTGGTCGAATCATCGTGCGCCCCACCAACGACTTCCGCGGTTTGTCTGAAGAAAACATGATTGTGGGCAACACCGTGTTGTACGGCGCGATTGCCGGTGAGGCATTCCTGAGCGGCGTGGCTGGCGAACGTTTCGCCGTGCGCAATTCAGGTGCAGCTGCCGTAATTGAAGGCACTGGCGACCATGGCTGCGAATACATGACTGGCGGAACCGTGGTTGTGCTGGGTGAAACCGGCCGCAACTTTGCAGCCGGCATGAGCGGTGGCATGGCTTATGTGTACGACATCGACGGCCTGTTTGCCAAGCGCTGCAACATGGCACAAGTTGAACTGGAAGAAGTGGTGTCCGCAACCGAACAGGAAGCCTTGAGCAACCGTGAAATTTGGCACAGCCCCGCACGTGGTGCAGACCGCCAGCCAGACGAAGTGATCCTGAAAAGCTTGATCGAACGCCATGCCCGTTACACCGGCAGCGAACGCGCCAAGGAAATTCTGGAAAACTGGAGCACTGAGCGCAAGAAGTTCGTGAAAGTATTCCCGACCGAATACCGCCGCGCCTTGAAAGAACTGTACGTGGTAGCGCAGGAAAAACCTGCAGTGGCCGCTTGAGAACCAACCTGTTAACGAGGATTTAGAAAAATGGGAAAGGTCACAGGATTTATGGAATTTGAGCGTTTGAAGGAAGCCAGTGAGGCCCCAGAAAAACGCGTCAAGCACTACAAAGAATTTGTTATTACACTGAACGACGACGAAGCCAAAATTCAGGGCGCACGTTGTATGGATTGCGGCATTCCGTTTTGCAACAACGGCTGCCCCGTGAACAACATCATTCCCGACTTCAATGATCTTGTGTACAAGCAAGACTGGAAAGCGGCGTTGCACACCCTGCACAGCACCAACAACTTCCCCGAGTTCACAGGCCGCATTTGCCCCGCACCTTGCGAAGCAGCGTGCACATTGGGCATCAATGAAGACCCGGTAGGTATCAAGAGCATTGAGCACGCGATCATCGACAAGGGCTGGGAAAACAACTGGGTGGTGCCACAGGTGCCGGCACAGAAAACCGGCAAGAAAGTGGCGGTGGTGGGCTCAGGCCCCGCAGGCATGGCCGCTGCCCAACAGTTGGCGCGTGTTGGCCACGATGTAACCGTGTTTGAGAAGAACGACCGCATTGGTGGTTTGCTGCGTTATGGCATTCCCGACTTCAAGATGGAAAAATTTCACATTGATCGTCGCGTTGAGCAAATGCAGGCTGAAGGCGTCACCTTCAAAACCAGCGTGTTTGTGGGCGAAAAACTGGCAGAGGGCGGCATCACCAACCTGGCCCGCGAAACCATCACACCGAAAGAATTGATGGCGCAGTTCGATGCCGTTATTTTGACAGGTGGATCTGAAGTGCCACGCGACTTGCCAATTCCAGGCCGTCAGTTGAAGGGTGTTCACTTTGCAATGGAGTTTTTGCCACTGCAAAACCGTGTGAATGCAGGCGACAAGCTGAAAGACCAGATCATGGCCACGAAGAAAAACGTGCTCGTGATTGGTGGTGGCGACACGGGTTCCGATTGCGTGGGTACATCCAACCGCCACGGTGCCAAACAGGTTACGCAAATTGAATTGATGCCACAGCCACCCGAAGAAGAAAACAAGCCTTTGGTTTGGCCTTACTGGCCCATGAAAATGCGCACCTCTTCTTCGCATGAAGAAGGCGTGGCACGCGACTGGGCGGTCACCACCAAAGAATTCATCGACGATGGCAAAGGCAATGTAAAAGCAGCCAAGTGCGCCAAAGTTGAATGGGTGAAAGACGAAGCCACCGGTCAAATGAAAATGCAGGAAGTAGCGGGTTCAGAATTCATGGTCGAGGCAGATTTGGTGTTGTTTGCCATGGGCTTTACCAACCCCGCAAAAAGCATTCTTGATGCTTTTGGTGTTGAGAAAGACAACCGTGGCAACGCCAGGGCCACCACCGATGGTGACGGTTGCTACCGCACCAACGTGGACAAGGTGTACGCTGCAGGCGACATGCGCCGTGGTCAGTCACTGGTGGTGTGGGCCATTCGCGAAGGCCGTCAGGCTGCCCGTGAGGTGGATGAGTTCCTGATGGGGGCGACTGTACTGCCGCGTTAATCACTCAGCTTTGATCAAGTCGAATTCCCCGTTGTTGAGTCTTGGGGCATGCGAGACGCTAAAGCGTCCTCGCATCGCCCTTGCGGGCTACTTGATCTTGAATCTTCAAAGTTCAATCAACCTGTGTTGCTGAATCGTGCAACACTGAGCTTGGCTTTTTTTTGTTGAAGTTCAAGGTATTCGTCAAAGACCTGTTCCTGATTCAAAGGTCCCCAGCCTGGTTTGTGGTTGTTGGGATAGTCTTTACTTCTCAGGTTCAAAAGAGTTTTCAGCGAACGCAGGTGGTTGAGCATGGTTGAAGCACTTTCCAGGGTATCAAGGTCATCTTGATCCGCAAAGTTGACCTGTGACTCCAGGTGCATTCTCAGGACCCGAATTTTCGTGAAGTTGCTGTTTTCCGCGATCATCAACAGCCTGCCACCGAAATCGCTTAAGGCAATTTGCACGTCTTTCGCACACAGGGCGAGGTCACCGTTGATGTGGCCGCAATGGTGGAAATTGGTCAGGTAGCCTTTGGTCGATCTTATTCCTGATTCCGAATGACTGGCATCCTGAAAAATGATGTTACCGATACTCGGATTTCCATGATAAACGTTGTTTGCGTGTATTTCAGTCAATGACGAAAAGCAGGCAATCATTGAATCAAGGCATTCAATTGCATGGCGCCATGTTGGCGAAAATTGGCGTGGAATGGTTTCAAATTCAGCGCGAACAACATGCTTGCCACTATTCTCGGAATGGCTGTAGTTCAATAGCTTTTGAACTGACGCACCAACATCCGTCAGTTTTTTCTGTATTTGTAATTTTCTTACAAGATCAGCAGCTGATTGCCCGTCATCTTTTTTAAAGTGCCATTCGGCCGTTGTTGGGAACAACACCTTGCCGGTCGATTTGTCATGGCTTGGTGTGTTTTGGCTGGCTGGAAAACTGCAGCTTGGTGTTCCAGGGGGTGATGTTTTCATAGACAGCTTGATCAAAACGTGGTGGCTGGATGCATGTGTCCATGCAGCTGTGCAGTGCAATGGGCAAGTTTTTTATTGAAGTGCGCTTTGTTCAACACTTGAACACATCGTGACATGCGGAAATGGAATTTCGATGCCCACTTTGTCAAATGCCGCCTTGATGCGTTTCTGGTACTCACGACGAACAGCCCACTGGTCGCCTGGCGTGGTTTTGAATCGCACACGAACAATGACCGCTGAGTCAGCCAATTCTTGCACGCCGAATGTTGACATTGGTTCGGTAATTTTCGAACCCCATTCCGCATCCTCTGCCAACTCAACCCCCACTTTTTGCATCACCTGAATGGCCGAATCTACTTCCTCTTTGTAGGCGATTCCGATGTCGATCAGCGCGTATGCGAAGTCCATGGTTGAATTGGTGACTGAATCAATTTGACCATTGGGCACGAAGTGCACATTGCCTTGAGCATCGCGCAGGCGAACGTAACGCAGGGTCACGTTTTCCACGGTGCCAGACTTCCCGCCTACCTCAATGAAGTCGCCTGCGCGAATCTGGTTTTCAATCAGCAACACAATGCCGGTGAAATAGTCTTTCACCAAACTTTGTGCGCCAAAGCCAACGGCCAGGCCCACCACACCGGCTGCTGCCAGTACGGGCGCAATGGAAATGCCAATTGTGCCCAGTGCAATCAATGCGCCCAGCAGCAAGATGACCACATTGGCCACGTACTTCAAAACGCGTGTCAGGGTTTCAACCCGTTTTTGATCGTCCAGTGTGGAGCTGCGGCTTTGCATGCGTTTGCCCACGCGGTCGATTGTGGTCTTCACCAGGCGCAGCACGGTGAGAGCAACGATGATGACCAGAATAAATTTGGTGGCTTGCAAACCAAGGTCCAGCAACTTGGCTGGTTCGATGTACTTGAATAGGGTTTCGAGTTGCTCGTTCATGGTGCTCCCACTGCTTAAAAGAGGCCCCTATTGTACACGACCCTTTTTAAGCCCTTTTCGACGACTTTTTGCCAGGCAGTGTCGGTTCCGCTTCCTCGTTGTAAAAGCGCGCGAGAAATTTTCCAGTGTGGCTGTTTTCGTTTTTTGCAATGTCCATCGGCGTGCCTTCAGCGATCAACATGCCGCCGTTGTCTCCGCCTTCAGGGCCCATGTCGAGAACCCAGTCGGCACACTTGATCACATCCAGGTTGTGCTCAATGACCAGCACAGTGTTGCCTTGCTCTACCAATGGGTTCAGCACTTTCAGCAACATGGCAATGTCGTGAAAGTGCAGGCCAGTGGTGGGCTCGTCCAGAATATAAAGCGTTTTGCCTGTGTCGCGTTTCGACAATTCAAGCGAGAGTTTCACGCGCTGCGCTTCACCGCCGGAAAGTGTAGTGGCCGATTGCCCCAGGCGTATGTAACCCAAACCCACATCAATCAGGGTTTGCAGTTTGCGTGCAATATTGGGCACGGCAGAAAACACTTCAAGTGCCTGCTCAACGGTCAGCTCCAATACCTCAGCGATGCTTTTTCCGCGGTACAAAATTTCAAGTGTTTCGCGGTTGTAGCGTTTGCCGTGGCACACATCGCAAGGCACATACAGGTCGGGCAGAAAGTGCATTTCCACTTTCACCACGCCGTCGCCCTGGCAGGCTTCGCAGCGACCACCTTTCACGTTGAATGAAAAGCGGCCCACATCGTAACCGCGCTCACGCGAAGCGGGCACACCTGCAAACAATTCACGAATCGGTGTGAACAAGCCTGTGTACGTCGCCGGGTTGCTGCGTGGTGTGCGGCCAATCGGGCTTTGGTCAACGGCAATTACTTTGTCGAAATGTTCAAGCCCGCTGATGTGGCTGTGCGGAGCACCTTCCTTGTGTGCACGGTTCAATTGGTGTGCCGCTTCAGCCAATAGCGTGTCGTTGATCAGCGTGGACTTTCCTGAACCAGAAACCCCCGTGACACACACAAACAAACCAACCGGAATACTGGCGCTTACGTCTTTCAAATTGTTGCCAGTGGCATTGTGAATGGTCAGCATGCGCGCCGGGTCGGGTGTGCGCATGGGGCTTAAGCGTTCAATTTTTCGCTTGCCATTCAAATATTGACCTGTCAGCGATTCCGGGCTGGCCAATATTTCTGCAGGTGTGCCTTGCGCCACAATTTGGCCGCCGTGTTCGCCCGCGCCGGGGCCCATGTCCACCACGTAATCTGCGCAGCGAATGGCGTCTTCGTCGTGTTCCACCACCAGCACGGTGTTGCCCAGGTTTTTCAGGCGCAACAGCGTTTGTATCAGCCTGTCGTTGTCGCGCTGGTGCAAACCAATCGAAGGTTCATCCAGTACGTACATCACACCCGTTAGTCCGGAACCAATCTGGCTGGCCAAACGAATTCGCTGGCTTTCGCCGCCACTGAGCGTGTCCGCACTGCGGTTCAGGGTTAAGTAATTCAAGCCCACATCGTTCAAGAACTGCAAGCGCGCCTTGATTTCCACCACAATTTTGTCGGCGATCTGCCCTTTCGCGCCATGCATGTGCATGCTTTCGAAATAATTCAGCGCCTTGTGAATGGGCAATTCCGTAACCTGGTGCAATGCCTTTCGGTGTTCTTGTTCACCAATGAACACGTGGCGTGCGCCTGTTTTCAGGCGCGATCCCTGGCAGGCTTGGCAACTTCGAACCGCCATTAGTTTGCCCAGCTCGTCGCGCACGGCAGAAGAATCGGTGTCGCGGTGGCGGCGGGTCAGGTTGGGCAAAATGCCTTCAAAGGCGTGGGTTTTGGCAACTGGCTTGCTGCGTTCGCTGAGGTAGGTGAAGGTAATTTGTTCGCTGCCCGAACCGTACAGCACCACATGCTGCACATCTTCAGGCAATTCATTCCACGCGGACTCAGGGTCGAAGCCATAGTGCCCCGCAAGGCTTTGGATCATTTGGTAGTACAGGGCGTTGCGCCTGTCCCAGCCGCTGATGGCCCCCGCAGCCAGCGAAATATCCGGGTGCGCTACCACGCGCAGCGGGTCGAAAAATGTTTCATGGCCCAAGCCATCGCACACCGGGCAGGCACCGGCCGGGTTGTTGAACGAGAACAAACGGGGTTCAAGTTCGGTCAGGCTGTAATCACACACCGGGCAGGCAAACTTGCTGGAAAACACAGTTTCGGTTTCCGTGTCCAGATTCACGGCAATCGCCTTGCCGTCGCTGATGCGAAGCGCGGTTTCGAAACTTTCAGCCAAGCGTTGGCGGGCGTCCACGCGCACTTTCAAACGGTCTACTACCACGTCCAGGTTGTGCTTGTGGTGTTTGTCCAGCGGCGGTAGCTTGTCCAGTTCCAGAATCTCGGGGGTATCCTGCGGGCCTTTTTTCAGGCGAATTCGCACAAAACCTTGCGCGCGCAGGTCGTTGAGCAAATCCACATGCTCACCTTTGCGTTGGTTCAGCACAGGCGCAAGAATCATGATGCGCGTTTCTTCGGGCCAGCCCAGTACCGTGTCCACCATTTCTGACACGGTTTGCACGCTCAGTTCCATGTCGTGTTCAGGGCAGCGTGGGGTGCCAGCGCGGGCAAACAACAGGCGCAGGTAATCGTGAATTTCAGTCACCGTGCCTACAGTGGAGCGCGGGTTGTGGCTGGTGGCCTTCTGCTCGATGGAAATAGCGGGGGACAAGCCCTCGATCAAATCGACATCGGGCTTTTCCATCAACTGTAAAAACTGGCGGGCGTAGGTTGACAAACTTTCAACATAGCGACGCTGGCCTTCGGCGTACAGGGTGTCGAAAGCCAGGCTGGACTTGCCCGAGCCGGACAGCCCGGTGAGCACCACGAGGGAATCGCGGGGCAGGTCAAGCGAAATGTTTTTCAGGTTGTGGGTTCTAGCACCACGAATGCGAATGGAGTTCATGCGGTACGGCAAATGGAATCAGCGGCCAACCTGATACTATAGACGGTTTCCCGGACCAACACATCTACACGGGTTGTTCAAGCCCTTGAATTTCCACACCACATGAACCGTAACACCGTGAGCCGTAACCCTGCCCCCGATGCTTTCAAGATGTTGCCTGCCGAGCGCAAAGCCGCTGGGTGGCTGGCCAGCATTTATGCATTGCGAATGTTTGGCATGTTCATGATCCTGCCAGTGTTTTCCCTGCATGCAGCAGGCATGCCTGGTGGCGACAATTTAAGCCTGGTGGGTTTGGCCATGGGCATTTACGGCTTGGCGCAGGCCTGCATGCAAATTCCCTTGGGTTGGGCTTCCGACAAAATCGGAAGAAAACCCGTCATTATTGGCGGTTTGCTGCTGTTTGCTGCGGGTTGCTGGCTGGGCTATGTGGCTGAAACGGTTGAGCAACTGGTGTGGGCGCGCGCCTTACAGGGGGCAGGTGCAATTTCAGCGGCCTTGTCGGCCTTGCTGGCTGATGTAACCCGCGACGAAGTACGCTCCAAGGGCATGGCCATGATTGGCGCGTCAATTGGCATTACTTTTGCGCTGTCGCTGGTGTTCTCGCCGGTGTTGTACAAGTTTTTCGGACTTGGCGGTTTGTTTGGTATCACAGGTGTGCTTAGTATTCTGGGTATTGGGGTGGTCATTTGGCTGTTGCCCACCCCGAATCTGGCGGATCAGGAAGCCAGGCTGAAGGGTAGTTTTGCCAATGGCTGGGCCGTGCTAACGACGCCTGACCTGTTGCGTTTGAATTTGGGTATTTTTACCCTGCATTTAACGCAAATGTCGCTTTTTGTGGTGGTGCCCAGCCTGTTGCTCAGTGGCTTGGAGTTGCCGCTGGAAGAACACTGGAAAGTGTACCTGCCCGTGGTGCTGGGCTCGTTCGTGCTCATGGTGCCGCTGATGGTGTGGGCCGAGAAAAAAGCAAAAACGAAGCAGGTGAAATTGGGAGCAATTGGCCTGATGGGCGCTGTGTTGCTGGGGTTGGTGTTGTTCGCAGAACAAGGCTGGGCCGTGGTTGTGCTGTTGTTGGCCTACTTCGTGGGCTTTAATTTGCTTGAGGCTACCCTTCCCTCGTGGGTATCACGAGTGGCACCCCTCAGTCACCGGGGTTTGGCTTTGGGTGTATATAATACTTCTCAAGCGTTGGGGCTTTTTGCCGGTGGTGCGCTGGGTGGTTTGGCATTTCGCCATTTGGGCGCACAAGGCGTGTTTGAAGGCGTATTGTTGTTGGTCGTGTTGTGGTTTTTGTTGGCCTTGGGCATCAAGGCTTTGCCTCCACGTGCTGCAGCAATGCCGCCCGTCGATGGCTCGATCAGCCCCACTTAGCCAGCCCCACTTAAACGCATTTCAATACTCATTTCAAGAATTTAAGGAGCATTTCATTCCATGGCCTCAGTAAACAAGGTAATTCTGGTTGGTAATTTGGGCAAAGACCCCGACGTGCGCTATTTGCCAGATGGCGGCGCCGTGGTGAACCTGGCCCTGGCCACTTCCAGCAACTGGAAAGACAAAAACACAGGTGAAAAGCGCGAAGAAACCGAATGGCACCGCGTGGTCATTTACGGTCGCCTGGCTGAAATTGCAGGTGAGTACTGCAAGAAAGGTCGTTCGGTGTACATTGAAGGCCGCTTGAAAACCCGCAAGTGGCAAGACCAGTCGGGTGTGGACAAATACACCACCGAAATTATTGCAGACCAAATGCAATTGTTGGGTGGTCGCGAAGGCGGCGGTGGCGGCGGCTCGTCCATGGGCGGTGGTGATGATTTTGATCAGTCACCTGCACCAAGCCGCAGCTCAGGTGGCAGCTCAGGTGGCAGCAGCATGCGTTCGTCTTCGCCCGCCCCACAGCGTTCAGCCCCGCAAAGCGTGGCCGATCTGGATGACGATATTCCGTTTTGATTTTTTCAGATCTTCAATAAGAAAGCCTGTGGCTGTTGCAGTTGCAGGCTTTTTTATTTTTCAGCCTTGTTCTGTGTGCCAAGCCACATTATGCTGATTGCACCAACCATTGCAGCAGAGGTTTGTCATGAAGTACCGCTTTTCCCTGTTGGCCTGTCTTAGTGCCGCTTTTTTGTCTTTCCCGCTTAAAGCCGAAACCACACTGCCCCAAGAACACCCGCTGGTGGGTTTGTGGCGCATCAATTTGCCCGAACAAAATTGTTCGGAAATTTATGACATTCGTACCGATGGCACCACGCAAATTCTCAGTGGCGGGCAGGTGGTTCAAACCCGGTACGACATTAGCCTGCGCCCCGATGCGCAGGGTTTCTACAAATGGGTTGACACGGTAATTCAGGTCAACAGCGAATCCGATTGCATGGGCAATGTGGTGCCCAACGGCAATGTGGCCACCAATTACATTGTGATGCATGTGTCGGGCGCGAAATTCATGATGTGCCAGAAGGCTGAACTGGATACCTGTTTCGGTCCATTCCTGAAAGAAGAAGGAATTTAAACCCATGCCCCATGTCACCTTGTTGGCTCAGCAAACAAAAGCAGTTCAGGTTCGCAATGTTTTTTGTATTGGTCGCAACTACGCAGCCCATATCGCGGAGTTGGGCAATCGCCCGGAAGAAGACCCAGTGGTGTTTATCAAACCCACCTCAGCGTTGCACCCGCCGGGCACGCCCATTGTGTTGCCCGCGCATTCACGCGATGTGCATTACGAAGCCGAACTGGTGTTGCTGGTGGGGCAGGGTGGCAAGAATATTTCCGAGGACAAGGCACTTAAACACATTGCGGGTTATGGCTTAGGCCTGGACCTGACCGCCCGCGATTTACAAACCAAAGCCAAGCAAAGTGGTTTGCCGTGGGCTGTGGCCAAGGGCTTTGACTGCGCAGCCACCGTGACGCAGTTTGTTCCTGCTGAACATGTTGAACAACCTCATCACATTGAATTCCAGATGCACCTGAACGGGCAGCTTCGGCAGCATGGGGACATTCGCAAAATGCTGTTTCCCATTCCTTTTATCGTGCATTATTTAAGCAAGGTATTTACCTTGCAGGAGGGCGATCTGATTTTCACCGGAACGCCTGAAGGGGTGGGTGCGCTGAATGGCCAAGACACGGTACGCTTGGTGATGCCCGGCTTGATTGATGTTGAATTCACAGTGAATTGAATTCATTGGTCAGTTGCAAGTTTAGGTGCATCGAAGTTGGTGCAAATATTATGATTTATACATTGTTAAAAGTTTATTTTGCGTAAGTATAATACTCAACACTTTTTTCATTGAATCATCAATCACACGGCAAATCCATTTGCTTCTTGATGTATCAGGCATTTTTCTTCCTCTATAAAGTGCGGGTTGCCGATCGAATAGTTCTTTTTGATCAAAGGCTTGGGTCGGCAGGTTGCCTGCACATTGTTGCCGCAGGCAGTTTGTAAGCCACACTGCATTGAGCGAAAGTCACATCATGAGTATTCGAGCCGTCTCCCCCAAGTTCATTTTTCACACCACGTTTTTATTGATCACTGCCGTCGCCGGTCAAGCCAAGGTTTCCCACGCCCAGGTATTTGAGCCTGTTTGCCAGGTAAGTATTTCAAGCGGATTTTGCAAGAAAGAAAGTCCATCCACTGGTTTGCTGGTACCACAGGTTCCGGAACCATCTGTTTATCAGGCAAGTAATTTTTCTACTTTTGAACGGCCGTTCTCGGTGAACTCACTGTGGAATATCCGGCCTCGACAGGTTGCTTACGGCAATGTGGTCATTCCGGAATCCACGTATTACCCAATGGTCGGTACTGGCAAGTACTCCAGCACAGCGTTTTTGGGCAGTCCCCATGATGCGGAGGTCATTGTTTATCCACCTGCTGGCACCGTGGGTGTTTGGGATCCTGATGCGGAGGTGAACCGCGCGTCGGTAACTATTCCCCATTGGCCAACCGAGACAGTTCCCGCCAGCGGAACGGATGGGCACGCAGACATTGTCGATGTTGAAAGCGGAATCATCCATTCTTTCTGGCAGTTAAGAAACACCGATGGACGCTGGACTGCGGTTCAGTATGCCTGGTCCCGTCTTGATGGGCGCGGGTGGGGCGATGGTGTGCATTACTTTCAGGGTGCGCGGGCTGCCGGTATTCCGCCCATGGCAGGGCTGATCCGAAAGCATGAAATCAACGACGGGGCAAGCCAGTACAACCATGCGCTGTCCATGTCGCTAACCTACAATGGCCTGTCAGAGTACGAGCAGTATGTATTTCCGGCCACTTCGGGTGACCGCACCTGGAAGGACAACACCGGGCGAATTCCAACCGGAGCCCTGATGATGTTGCCGCCGACATTTGACGCCACAAAAATCAGCAACCTTGATTTGCGAAAGGTGGTCAACACATTGAAAACCTACGGTGCTTACGTGGTGGACAGGAATGTGGGCACCCCTTTTTACATTTATGTTGAAAATGGTTCAGACTTCAACCTTCACCGGGGTGGCTGGAATTCTGCTGTGGCCAATGATTTGCAACGCATTCGGGCGGCTTTGAAGCAGGTAACTTACGCCAGGGACTGGGTGAATGGCCGTGGCGAACCCGTGGCGTCGCTTGAGCCGCTGAACATGGTGTCGATGCGTGGCCCATGGCGCCCGATCGTGAAAGGAGAAACGTTTCCTGTTTTCGAATCGGCGTTGCAAAGCGTGGTGTTTGGTGCCACAAACAAAGCTTACACGGCAGAAAGTTCGTCAGACCGGGCTATTTCACGGGTTAAGTGGGCCAAGCCAGTCAAGGGCAGGCTTTATGAGTTTCGGGTTGAGGCCAGCAATGGCGGACGCGCTTACCTGCGGTATTGGGGCGGGGGCGTTCAACAGTTCCATAGCCGGGCGTTGAGCAATGGTGAAACCTATCGCTTTCGTTGGCCCACGGTCGACGGCGCATCAATTCTGGGCACGGTCAGTGGCATTGGCGAAAAAACAGTGATTCGCGCAATGTTGACCGAGATTGCGGAATAATGAAGTCACCCTGTGTTCAACAGGGTGCTATTTGGGTTCGTTGTCGCGTTTGGAGCGAACCCAGGTAGTTTGTCTTCGAAACAGAAAACCAGCATACACCGACAGTTTGGACAGCATGTAAATGGGCACCCGCAGCATGTCGGTGCCAGTCACTACAGATCTGCCAAATTTGTACCAGGCCAAGGTAACTGAAGCGGCTGTTATCAACATGCCAATTAAGCTGATTGTCAGTGCCCATGCGCTGCCAAGCCACGCCCAATAAATACTGGCCACAATCAGCCACACCATGTTCATCATGACCAACAAAGCCAGGGGCGGAATGCAAAGGTCCAGGGCCATGAACAACAGGTTTTGGTCTCGGTTCAGCAATGCCCTGCCCAAATTGGGCAAGCCTTCGTTCCAGATGATTGCGAGGTGACCGTGTTCCCAGCGCTTGCGCTGCGAACGGACTCCTTCATCGTTGGCAGGGAATGTGCTGCTGACCATCGCCTGTTCACAAAATACAGGTGCGTAGCCGCGGGCAGCCAATGTGATTCCCAGTTTCATGTCTTCCACAATTTCGCCGGTGGCCAACGGCACTCCTTGCAATACGTGCCAAGGAAAGGCCATGCCGGATCCTGTCAGCTGACAGGGAAGCCCAAACCAATGAAGGCCGCGTGCACGCACGTGGTTTTTGACCAGCCACGCGAACTCTGCAATTCTCGATTTCACTGTGGGTTGGTTTGGGTTGTTCATCAGGTAAAGCGCCTGAACCGGGCGCTGTGTTTGTGTGGCCAGTTCAACCATGCGAGCCATTGCGCCGGGCGCTGGCAAGCAATCGGCATCCATTACGATGACAGTGTCGGGGGGGGCTGCCTTCAAATGTTGAATTCCAAAATCAAGGGCATAGCCTTTGCCGCGCCGCGTGGGGTCGCTTCGCTCGATTACCTCGGCCCCTTCGTTTTTTGCCACTTGCGCCGTATCGTCACTGCAGTTGTCAGCCACCACAAGAACACGCAATCCCGCAAGGCCCTGTGAGTGAACTGCACGCAAGGTGGGAATCATGTTGGTTGATTCGTTGTGGGCCGGGATAAGAACAGCAAGCCGCCCGCATGCTGTTGCATTGTCACGGGTTGGCGCTCTTCCCGGCAAACAGGCCGCCACAACTTGCATGCCAAACCACAGCGCGAGCAGGGTCAGCAAGAGGGCGGGCAGGGAAATCAGCATGTTCAGGATCAACGTCACGGTGCTTTACCCCCAGCGGTCTGTTCTGGACGGAGCAGCGTTGTAAACAGCGCGGCCAGTTTGCCTGCCTCGGTCAGGATGTGATGTTGTTCAAGCACAGCGCGCTGTGCATTGTCTCCAAGTTCGCGCAGTGTGCCTTCGTCTGCCTTCAGGCAAGTTTCCATAAGCATTGCCAATTCATTCACGTCGCCTGCCGGGCACAAGAATCCGTTCACACCGGGTATCACCAGTTCGGGCATGCCCGCAATGTAGGTGCTGATAACAGGGCGCCTCAATGCCATGGCTTCCATCACCACAACCGGCAGGCCTTCCGCAAAACTGGGCAACACCATTGCCCGTGATTTCAATATCTCTTCCCGCACTTGCTCGCTGCTGATCCAGCCTGTAATTTGCACGTTGTTGCGAAGGTTCAGTTGGTCGATTTGTCGCTCAATTTCCGGGCGCATTTCTCCGTCGCCAGCCAGCACCAGTTGCAAGTCGACCCCTTGTTCTTTCAGCCTTGCGGCTGCGGCCAGTAAAATCAGCTGCCCTTTCTGTTCACATAAACGCCCTACGCAGACAAGTCGTGGTTCGCCGGGAAATGCATCGGGCAAATCGCGGTGAAAATCCGGTTCGATGCCACAGCGTACTACCTTGACTTTGTTCCAGATGGTTTGCGGAATCCAGCGGTAAATCTGGCTGCGGCAATAGGATGTGATGGCCACGACAAAGGCACAATGCTCAACTTTTGTGCCCAGTCCAATGAATTCCGGTTTGTCAAATTCTTCAGGCCCATGCACAGTGAAACTGTAGGTGGGGCCACCTAGCAGGCGAATCATCATCGCCACCTCGGTGGAATTGGCACCAAAGTGCGCGTGCACATGCCCAATGTTTTGTTTGCGCAGCCATTGCAATGCCTTGCAGGCTTCCAGCAGGTACATCAGGTGAAAAGGCACAGGGCGATCGGCTCGAATACCCATGGAAAAAGCGGCTCGAAGGGCTTTCAAGAAAAGTAAGGGCCGTTCGGTAAACACGGCAACGCTTGCGCGCACAAGATCGAACACGCCGTTCTGAAGCAAATAAAAGGTTTTTTGCCGCTCGGTTTCATCAATGGGGTCTGCAACGGGGTTGTCCCAACCCCGTACTGAAAGCCGACTGACTTGAAGCCCCAAAGATTCGAGCGCAAGAATCTCTCGCCGAATGAATGTATGGCTTACTTTGGGATATTGGTTGATCAGGTAGGCAACTTTGTTCGTGTTCATGCGCTTCGCATTCCCTTGTGAATAAATTTGCTTTTCAGGTAGGCTAGAAAAATTGGTTCAATGCTGTCGGGCCTGTTGCTGAGAATCCAAAGCAAGCCCTGTACACACATTTGCATTAGCATCCCCGCGCCAATCATGGCGAGCAACCAGAAGGCTTGCAGCAGGCTGGAATTGCCAATTAATGGCCAGGGTGGGGTTTGCAAGGCATACAGCACCGGGTAAACAAGTGCACATGACAGCACGGTGCGCCAGTTCAGCCACAGTTGTTTTCGAACAGAAAGGCCGGTCACTTTTCCTGCAATGGCGAAGTACAGCAAGAGGTCGAGCAAGGCCGAGGCGGCGCGTCCAAGCAGCAAACCATAAAAGCCACCGGCGTAAAGCCCGATGCCCATGAAAGCGGCGCGGCCTGCAATGGATACCAGGTTTCGATAAAAGGCAAGTCGTGTGTTCAATGTGGCCATTACCACCGACAGGCCAACGCCGCCGATGGCTTCCAGGCACAAAGCGAGCACCAGCACACGGAACACATCAATGACGTCAATCCATTTTGGCCCCAGTGCCAAATCAATCAACGGTGAAGCCAGTGCGCTGGTGATGCTGGCCACCGGTAAAAATATCAGGGTGACCAGGCTTTGTGTTTTCAGGTAGGCCTTGTTCAATTCAAGGGGGTTGTGGGTGTGCTCGCGAAGGCTGGGCGACACCACGCGAAGCGCTGCACCCAGCGTGTCGGTAAACAACACGGTGGACAGGCGCGTGGCCAGAGAATACACACCTGTGACGCTGGGGTTGAACATTTTACCGACCACAAATTGATCCAGCTTGATGTTCAGTGTTTTTACAAAATTGGCCAGCGAAAGCCACATGGAAAATCCCCAGAGTTCACGCACTTTGCTCAATGTGAGCGCAGGTTTGAACGGGTAGCACCAATACGAAACCACCAGCCCGCAGACTTGCGTGGCCAAGGTGCCCAACACCAAAGCCCAGTAGTTCCGCAACTGGTAAGCAACGATTACGGTCACCACAAAGCCTGCAACTTTCTGGCTAAGCCCGAGTAAAAACTCTTTCTTGAAATCAAGGTCGCGGACCAGCAAGGCCATTTTCGGGTTGAGCATTGCACCGAGAAACAGTGAAAGACTGGATACGTATGCGATGTCCACCAGGCGGGGGTCATCGTAGAACTCGGCGATACCCGGCGCGATCAGGACAACCAGTGAACACAGGACAAATGCGCGGATCAGGTTCAGGGTCCACGTGGTGCTGAAGTGTTCGTCGTCCACCTTGGGAAGGTGGATGAGTACAGACACCATCTGAAGTTCAGTGACCGCTGCCAGCAAGGTGAGCGCGGCCTCGACCAGTACCACCAGGCCATAATCCTCGGGCTCCAGTAATCGGGCCAGGATTAGCATGCTGGCCAAGCCGATCAGCGCAGACAATCCTTTGCCTGCCACCATCAGGTAGGCACCGCGAAGTGATTTTGCGTTCATGAGCGAAGACGGCTTGATGTGGCCTGGCAGGCCGCTGCATAGAAAGCCCCCGCCACAGCCCAGTAGTACCAATTGTAGGCCAGGTAGTCGACCACGTTGTCAGACGCATTCAAGGTGAGATAGGACAGAATCATTCCAAGAAAAACCAGCGCGGTGAAATGGTCGTGCCGGATCAAAACGAATGCCTTTCGTATTTGGGCCAGAAAGAAGATCGCAAATACGCCGACTGCCAATACCCCGCCGTCGAAAAAGCGTTCAACAAACACATTGTGGGCGCCGTAGTGGGTGCCGCCGGAAAGCGGGAAAAACTCGGGGGAGTAATGATAAAAACCGCCGATCCCGTATCCCAGCAAATAACGCGAACTATTCATCCAGTTAAGGCCGCTTTCCCAGATGTATTGCCGCCATGCAAACGAGTTGAGCTTGCCGTAGTTCGCCACCTCGTTGCCACTGAACAAATCAACAATGCGTTCCTGAACTTCTGGGGTCAGCGCTGCGAGCAACAGACCAAGGAGCAGCCACAGCAAGGTTTTTCTGGAAAACACCACGCAGTAGGTTAGTGCAATCAAAGTCAGCGCCACCCAGGCACTGCGTGTTTGGGTCAGCACGATCGATACCAGCAGCAATACAAACAATACGGAGTGTGTTGCGGATTCCAGGCGTCCGGGTTCGCTCTCGCCCGGGCCTGCGGATGTTCTTCGCAGGTAGACCAGCGCAATCAGGACCAGCAAACAATAAAAGGCAAAAATGTTGGGGTGGGTAAACGTGGCGGCCAGTCGCCCTTCAGCGGCCAGTGAGCCCGTGGAGAGTTGGTACAGGCCAACAGCAATTGGCAACGCAGAGGACATCACGACAACCCGAAGCAGGGTGCGCAGCTTTTTTTCTTCGAACAGAATCATGCCAACAGTGAAGACCGAAAAATAGCTGATGAAGGCAATCAGGCGTTTCAGTGCTGCAAGGGGATCGGGTGCATAGGTGACGCCGAAAATCATCACCAGAATCGGAAGCGCCCACAACAACACGCTTTGCTTCAGCCTGGCCTTGTCGCCTTGAATGGATATCATCACAGCACAGGCGACCAGCAGCATGTTGAGTAATGCGCCCAGGCCGAAGCTGGATGAAAATCGCGCCGATTCCAGAATCGGGTCAAGTGCACAGCGTGTGCCGATCAACACATAAAACAACAAACGCGGATTCACAAACAGCAACAGGCCAAGCGGAATCAGCAAGGGCGTCCCGAGCATCAATACCAGGTGTTCGCCAAATTTGTTCGCGTACAAGCCCACTGCCGCACCAAACAGCAACAGGGCCGCGACCCCGGTGATCAGGCCCAGTCCATATAAAATTTGGTTTGAATGTGTTGCTGAATTCATCTGTCGTATTTAAAAGTCCAGCAAAACCGATCCCAGAACTTTTCCGCCGTGCCGGTGCATGTTGTCACTCAGGTGTGTAAGTTCCTCAGCTTTGGTGTGGTCTTGCCGTGCCACCACGATGGAAGCATGGGATCGCTTGGCGACAGTGGCTGCGTCGGAATAAATCAGTGCCGCAGGGGTGTCTAGAATAAGGATGTCGAAGTAATTGGTGAATTCGGCCAGCAAATCCGCAAAGGCACCCTGTGAAAGCAGTTCCTGCGGGTTGGGCGGCAAGGGCCCTGAAGGCAGAATAAAAAGATTGCGTATGCCATTCACGGGCAGAAAAAAGTTGAATGTACTTTTGTTTTGAAGCAGGGAGGACAGCCCGCGACGGTTGGGCACGCCAAAGTATGCGTGTAGCCTGGCATTGCGAAAATCGGTGTCGACCAAAAGGGTTTTGAGTCCAAGTTGGGAAAATGACACTGCCAGATTCGCCGCAACGTAACTGCGGCCTTCGCCGCGTCGCGCACTGATGACGGACAGAATTTTTGCATTCTCATCGGCTTCATACCAGCCCAGCAATAACTCGGTACGCAATTCCCGAAATGCCTCCGCTGCGGAGCCGAAGGGGTCATAGGCTGTCGCAAGATCTTCGGAAATCTTGCTGCTGCCTCTCTTGAGAACCGAGTAGTCAAATTGCGTGGCGATTGCAAACTCGACGTCTTCCCGGCTGAGCAGGCCCATCGCAATACCCGTTTCACCGAACAAAAGACCATTGTCTTTTTGCCTGCGATGTATTTCCTCGGCGGCCTCTGGGCTAAGCCGTCCAGATCTCACCAGAATGTGTCCAATCGACTGATCGGTATCGTCTTCCAGATGGGTAATCTGCGGGGTTTCTAGATTGTTTCTGACTTTCATGGTGCGGTTCACCTTTGGGTGTAATTCAGTTGACGCATTCCACGGTTTGTACGGTTTGTGGAAATCTTGGCAAGTGCAGGAATACCCATCGAGCGTAGATCGGATGTGGAACGCACGCGGTGATCGAGAAATTCCATGGCGCAGGAAAGGGCCAGGCCAAGCAACAGACCAAACAGGGAGGCAATGCCCCCGATTATCAGCATTCCCGGGGTGCGTGGTCGGGTTGGGACACTTGCCTCACTTACCAGAAAGGTATTGGCGGTGGTTTGTTTGCTGGAAATTTCCGACATGCTGGTTCGTGAAGACAGCAGTTCGAACTGCTTTTTCGCTGCCTCCAGGTCGCGTTGCAATGTGGCTGCCGAATCGCGGTTTTCTGCAAGCTTCAGAATTGTCGCCCGCTGTGCTTCCAGTGCATTTCGAATGGATGCTTCCTGGGAGGCGGATGCTCGTGCATTGGCCTGCAGAGTTGCATTGCTTCGACGGATCTCGGTGTCAACACTGTTTTGCAGTGCGTCCACTTCGGCTTTCAGGCGGATGTACTCCGGGTGATTACTGCCAATTCTTGAGGACGCTTCAGCCAGTGCGGATTGTTTTTGTTGAAGTTGTGTTCTCATTGTATTGAGAACCGTATTGCTGCCAAGGTCTTGCAGCAATCCCTGTTCACCCGAGCTGCTTGCCCGCCCAGCCTGTTCTGCACGCTTGCTTTGGGCCTGCGTCAGGGCACTTGATAGTTCAGCCAGCCTTGCATTTTCCACATCAATCTGATCGTCGGTCGCAATGACGATTGCACGCTCTTTTTGAAATTCAGACAATTTTTTCTGTGCCTCGATCAGTTCTTCACGCGCTTCCTGAAGCTGCTCTTCATACATTTTCGTGTAGGCTTTGGCCGGTGCGGTGTTCATGTCGCTGGAGGTGTTGATGTAAGCCTGGGCGATGCCATTGGCCAAATCGGCAGCAAGCTGTGGGGTATTGCTCAGCGCCGTAATGTTAAGGGAGTTGCTTTCTTTGCCCGGAGAAACCTTCACGCTTTTTTTGACGTGCGCAGCCAGCCATAGCCCGAAGTCGGGTCTGTTCTCGCCGATATTTTCCCATTCAGCTTGCAAATCCTCGTTGTTTCGAAGGTCAAGTAGCGAAATTGTCTGTTCAATCACCCGCCCGGAGGCAGCCAATTCCGCCTGGGTGTTCATGTAGGCCGGTGATGTGAAAGGAAGCCCTGCGTTGGCCAGTCCTGCATCCGGTGATCGCACATCCACCACCAGTGTGGCGTCTGCTTTGTACTCATCGGGCAACAAAAAGCTGGTCACCAGTGCACCCGTTACCACAATGCACAAGGTAAGCAGCGTGACTCGAATGCGGGCCTTGAAAATCAAAAGTAGTTGCTCAAGGGTCATGGGTCTTGTCCTGCTTGTCGAGATTAGAAAAAGCTTTGCTTAAAAAACAAAGTGTCGTTGTCCAGCAGGGGCTGATCAAGATCGGGTGCGATCACGACTTCCTTGCCAGTGTTGTCTTTCCTGTAAATCCGAATGCCCTGTTGGGAGCCGCGGGGCGTTAGCCCGCCCGCCTGCGCCAGTGCCTGCCTGACAGTCATGTTTGCTTCGATCTTGTACACACCCGGCCGCTGCACTTCTCCGTATACGTAGTACTGGGGAGCCTTGTCTACGTAGATCGTGTCACCACCGCGCACATACACATCCAGCGAATCATTGCCCTGCAGGAATATTTCCCGCAGATCAACTGATTTCTGAAACGGTTTGCCTTCGCGCTTACCCTTGATTACAACGATGTCGCCACCGTTGAGGCTGACAGCAGGGGCAGACTGGATGATTCCACCTGCCAGGCTAAGTGCGTCTGTCAGCCTTGTGTTTCGCGAGTCCAGTGCGTAACGGCCGGGCTTTGTAACAAAACCAAGAACTGCAATTTGGGAACTTCGCATTTCAAGCGGCAAAATGGAGACTTGGGGGCTTACAACAAATTTGCCATCGCTCAGGCGTTTTGCAATGGCCATCTCGGCTTGCCGAACAGTGAGGTCACCCACTGACACGGCACCAACCAAGGGGAAGGTAATTTCCCCGTTCTCGGACACGCGCCGGTCCCCGTCGAAATCAGAATTTTGAAAAACGCTGACCCTGATCAGGTCGCCACCACCGAGGCGGTAGTCCTCGCCCTGCTCGTTTGCATGGACGGGGGTCAGTGTGACAAGAAGTACGATTAAAAATAAGATCCGGTTCATCGTTGGGTTCCTCCTTTCAGCCTGTAAAACAGGTGTGGTGTTTGTGTGGGTGCAAGGCCATGGTGTGTCAATGTTCATACTTCACGAATACGTTCATCGAGTGTGCCGAGTAATCCAAGTTGGGCAGGGAACTGTCCCTGTCTCGCTGGCGCAGGTTTGCCCCCAGCTTCAACCTCGGGTCCATCTGGAATTCAAGCCCGATGCGACTCTCTTTCAGGCGTTCCGTGCGGGGCACGGTGCTGAATCCGTCGGTGCCGTTGAACTGCAAATTCTGTGGCATGTAGCCCAGTTGAAGAAATAGCTTGCTGGTCAATTCCATTTGCATGCCCAAGCCCAGTTGTTTGGCCAGTGCATCCGAGTTGGTGGCATCTGACACCCCCACGATCTGCTTGGCCACCATCAGGTCAAAACTTGTTTTCACCGTTGGTTCATAACGCACTGCGACCCGGTAGTTGGTGCCCGAAAAGTCTCTTTGTGGAAGTTCATCATGCTGTCTGTCCACCGAAGAAAGTGACAGGGTCAGCATCGTGATTTTTGAGTAATTCCAACGGGTCAGCCATTCAACTTCTGATTGATCAAAGTTGTTGGATACGGTTTGTCCTGGTCCAATGATTTGCCGCGATGGAAAGAAGCCGCTGGATTGTTTGAGCAGAATTGCCGATGAACTGCCAGAGGCCGGTCGATAAGCCAGGCCGATGTAGCTGGACTGATCGTCTCGATTCAACCCGTTCAGCAGGGCGGTGCTGTTGTCATCGGCGCCTTCGAACCGGGTTTCTGTGCGTTTGTACTCGCTCAGAACCGCGTAGTTGGCGTGAAAATTCCAGGTAAGCGACGCCAGTTCGGTGTCTTGTTTTCGAAGTGTCGCGGACACAAGCCCCGTTTGAATGGGGGCTTGATCGGACACAGCCCCTTTTTCGGCGGCGGCAAGAATTGTTTTTCCAATCTCGGAATCCCAGCGCAGCCGATAGGCGTATCCATCGGTGTTACGTTCTGTAAATCGCTCGTGTCGAGTGTCACTCAAGGACATTAGCCCAGAGAATTTTTGGCGGCTTAGTCGGGCGTCAAAAAGTGTTCCAAGTTCGAGGCGTTTGACCTGGTCAGATTGCGGTTCGGGCCCATCACCTTCATCGCTTCTGTTCAACAGATTTGAATCGTAGGTGTAGTCCACTCTGGCAAACGGTGCAATGCCCGGATCGTCTTCAGACGAAGCGCCATAAACCGGGTTAGCGGCCAGGGTGGCCGATGTATAACACAGCAGCGTCAAAAGCGGCTTGCTGCCATATCGCCAGGCGGTATGCAGCGCTAATAGGGGGTGCGCCATGATTTTTATGGAATACCTGATTCTTGAAAACAGGATAGTTAACGCTTGAGTGCCCAAATTGGCTAACAAGAAAATTGAAATTGCACTCGGTTCAGGGCAATCCGACAGTGTCCACAACCCCGTTGGTCATATCCCGCCATGTCCGCAAAATTGGCATGAAGGTGGTGTAGAGTTGGGAATTATTTTTCTCAATGTGCTGTGCAAATATGGATCAGGATTGGTTGGCCGATTTGAAGCGGGTTGGCGGAAGTCGACGCGAATTGTTGCGGGAACAGTCTCTTTGGGCCATTTGGGTTTACCGTCTGGGGCGTCGGATTGATCAGCGCCCTAATGGTTTGCGCAAAAAATGGATGCTGCGTTGGTACTGGTTCTTGCAACGGTTGGTGGAAACAATGACCGGAATTGGTTTGCCAAAGGCCGCATGCATCGGCCCCGGGTTTCGGATCTGGCATTTTGGCGGAATTTTTATTCACCCCGAGGTGGTGATAGGTTGCAATTGCACCCTTCGACAGGGCGTTGTATTGGGTGACAAAGGCAACGGAAGCGGTGCGCCAGTGGTGGGCGACCATGTTGACTTTGGTTCAGGTGCCCATGTGCTTGGCCCGGTGCGCATAGGCGATCACGTTAAAATCGGTGCATTGGCGGTGGTTCTCTCCGACGTACCCAGTGGTTGCACCGTGGTCGGCAATCCGGCCCGAATTGTAAAACGGGCAGCGCGAAACGATTTATGAAATGCGCGGCCTCACCTTTTTCTGTCGTTGGTATTCAGACCACAACAAACCAGGCAAGGCCAGGCCGTCCCCCACATATCGTTTCGCGAGTCGCTTGGGTTCGGTCAAGGTTCTGAATAACCATTCCAAACCGTAGCGCCTCATCCAGACAGGTGCCCGCAATTTTTCGCCAGCCAGAAAATCAATGGTGGCACCTGCGCAAATGGCTACATTGACCCCGGTTTTTCCAAGGTGTGCGGCCGCCCAGAATTCTTGTTTCGGTGCGCCAAGGCCAATCACCAGAATGCTGGCCTGAGCGGTGCAGATTCGCTCACAAATCTTCTCGCATTCTGCTGCATCCCTTTCAAAACCAAATGGCGGGCTGTACACGCCACACACCTGCACTGATGGATATTGGGCAATGATTTTTTTTGCAGCATGTTCCGCCACACCGTCTGCGGCGCCCAACAGAAAAACTCTCAAAGGTTTACCGTTCGCCCGCACTTGATGCGCAGCAAACACGGCGGGCACCAAGTCGCTGCCTGTCACCACTTCGGGCAGATGGACCTTGAACAGCCGGGAGGCCCACAGGATGGGTTTTCCGTCCACTAGGCAAAGGTCCGATTCGTTCAGCACCCGACGAAATTCAGGATTGCGCGATTGCAACACCGTCAAATTGACATTGGGTGTTACAACCCTTCTCGGGGAACTTTGAAGGTTGTCTGCCCATTGCAGAATGGTTTGAACAGCCTCTTTTTGCGTCACAGCAGAGAACTCTATTTCAAACAGGTTTTTTCGAATTGTCGTCATGGCATGTTGGCTCCGTGCTGATTCTGTTCCCAGTTCCACGCGTGCTTCACCATCACATCCAGGTCTGAGAACCGCGGCGACCAGCCCAGGTTCAAACGGGCTGATTTGGAGTCTGCCACCAGCCTCGCTGGGTCGCCTTCACGCCGGGGCGCATCCACAACTTCAATGTGCCTGCCAGTAACGCGTCGAGCGGAATCAATGACTTCCTGTACTGAAAAACCATGACCATTGCCCAGGTTGTACTGTTGGCTGTTGGCACCTTTGAGCAAGCTTTGCAGGGAAAGCCAGTGAGCCTCGCACAGGTCGCTGATGTGAATGTAATCCCGGATGCAGGTGCCATCGGGTGTGTCATAGTCGCGTCCAAAAACTGAAATAAATGGTTTGCGACCCGATGCAGCCTGAAGCACCAGTGGAATCAGGTGTGTTTCCGGGTTGTGTCTTTCACCGAGTTGTCCGTCGGGATCGGCACCTGCTGCGTTGAAGTAACGCAGGCACACTGATTTTAGTCCGTAGGCATTGTCATAGTCGTTGAGAATTTGCTCAATCATCAACTTGCTTCGCCCGTAGGGATTGATCGGTGACTGAGGGTGTTGTTCATCGATCGGGGTGTATTGCGGTTCGCCAAAAGTGGCTGCCGTTGAGGAAAAAATGAAACGCCTGACGCCAGCGTTGTTCATGGCGTTTAGTAAGTTGAGTGTGTTGGTGACATTGTTTTCGTAGTACAAGGCTGGTTTTTGAACCGACTCGCCGACCTGAATGAAGGAGGCGAAATGCAGCACGGCATCAAATTGCTGGTGTTTGAAAAGCTGGGTCAGCGAATCTTTGTCCGCCAGGTCTGCATGCACAAAATCACCGTGCAGCACGGCATCCCGGTGGCCATTTACCAGGCTGTCAAGTGTTGTTACGTTGCAGCCCGCCAAGGCAAGCTGCTTGACCATGTGTGAGCCAATATAGCCCGCACCACCTACTACCAGTAACCGTAAATTTGACATCGTCGTTATTTGAATCAAGGGTTTGAAAAAAGTGTTGCTTGGCAATTGTCGATACATTGTGGCATGCGCCAACTCAACGCCCGAATTTACTCACAATTAACTTAAAGGTCAGCATCATGCACAATGTTTTATACCCACTCACTTACTTGGGTCTGTGCCCGTTCCTGATTGTACTGGCACGCGCCCTTCAGGCCCAGCAGGCATACAGGCCTACCTATCTTGCCGTTACCCCTGCTGAAGCAGCCTTTGCGATCAATAACGTATCGGAAGGCTCATTGGTTACACTTTCGCCCGAAGAATCAAGTCCGTGTGCGGACGTGTTTGATTCGGATGCGCAGTATTACTTTGTTTACGGCTTTATGAAAGCCAAGTACGGCGGTACAGATGCGGTGTGGCGTCAAAGGGTGAACCTGATTTATCGACGGGTTGAGTCGCTGGTACTTGAACGCAAAATCACTTGCATTGTCATGTGGAATGGCAGTGATTGTGTGGGAAAAATATGTCAACTGGTGGCGGCCAATTACAAATTGAAAACCGTGTACATTGAGAATGGCTATTTCCCGAATACCTTGCAAATTGATCCCAAGGGCGTCAACGCAGAGTCCAGTCTTTGCGACGTGACCTCCCTCGAATGGAATGTTGATTCAGCACGTGTGTTGACTGAAAAAACAGTTGCCATAACCAGACCAACAACGATTGATCACCTTCACTTTCTTCAGCGCCTGAAGTTGAAAATCAAGGTTTTGGCAAATTCAAAGTTTTATGACCAATACCCGGAGTTGCGTGACCAGAAAATTCGCAAGGCCGTGAAAATGACCTTGCCTCTCTCAACAAGCGCTGAAATTGTGGCGCGGAAAAAACCGTTCGCGCTGGTGGTGCTGCAAGTTCACGACGACACACAAATTCTGCTGAATTCAAAGTTGTTCAATAATCCCAAGGATTTTTTACTTCATTGCTATCAGCGCATTCGCGCCGTATTTGGCCCCGATTACGACATCGTGGTGAAACTTCACCCCGTGGACCTGTCCCGAATTAGTTATGCCGATGTGGCTGCAGAAATGCAGGGGGTGCACTGGGTTGGTGCCGAGCCCGTTCAGCCGCTGCTTGAGCGTTGCGACTTTGTCATGGTTGTCAATTCTTCAGTAGGACTTCAGTCGATTGCCTCGCACAAGCCCACCCTGGTATTTGGTGAAAGTTTTTACTCCCGTGATGAAATTTGTGGGGTGGTTCGTACAACGGGCCAAACAAGCAGTTTTCTTCAGCAGCTGAAACTTGGCAACTGGCCAGTCGATGCTCCTGCGGTTGACCGGTTTGTGACCTACCTGCATTCGAATTATTTTGTAAAGGGTTCCTGGAGTCTTGGACCCGAAACAGATCTGAGTCCTGCAATACAAAAAATCTTGCGTATCAATTCGGGTTCACATTTTCCTGCGAACCACGACAACTAAAACCGGATGCATTTCACACACAATTCATTCTGAATTTTTGACCAAATATTCAGAGTGTTTTGAAGAAATTTACATTGATTTCGAACGTCTTGTTTTCCAAATCTCAAAGTCACTCGTTAGCAACAAGGAAATAAAAACCAAAACAAAATTACTTGTATTGATGTAGCTCCATCAAGCAGGCGCGAGGAAACAATCATCACCGCACTTTTTAGCTTTTTAATTTTTTAAAAGGTGCGATTTTTGTTGTTCACTTTTTGAGGCTTGTGAAATGAAACTAAACAACCTGAACTATGCGCACGTTTCGGCGTTCGCAGTTGTACCCTACCTTCGGTCTTCGCTCAAACGGATATTCGACGTGGTTTTTTCATTGCTGGTGTTGCTGTTTCTATCGCCGGTGTTGTTGATTGCCATGTTGCTTGTGTCGCTCGATGGTGGCCCGGTGTTCTACAGCCAAAGACGAGTTGGCTTGAAAGGCAAGTCATTTGACTGCTGGAAATTCAGGACCATGGTTGTCAATGCGGAAGAGGTTCTTGAGCATTTGATTGCGACCGATCCAAAAATTGCACATGAATGGAAGACAACACAGAAACTGCAATCAGACCCGAGAGTCACCTGGGTTGGAAAGTGGTTGCGGCGCAGTAGTGTGGACGAGCTGCCTCAGTTCATCAATGTGTTGAATGGCACGATGAGCGTTGTAGGCCCACGGCCCTTTGCACGGGAGCAGATTCGCCTGTACACCAACGCGGCGCTGGCAAAATACCTGTCTGTCAAACCTGGCTTGACGGGGCTATGGCAGGTCTATGCACGACACGACACCACCTTCGCCTGCCGTGCCAGGTACGACGCAATGTATGTAGAGCAGGCTTCCTTTGCAAGGGACCTTGCCCTGGTGGTGAAAACACCCATGGCCATGTTGCGAGGGCAGTAAACTGTGCAAAACCATCTGACCAGATCGACACCAAAAAAACCAAGCCTTGTCTTGTGTTTGGTTTTTTCTGCGGTCTTGTCCGTGGCCTGCAAAACCCAGGCAGAACAGCCAGAAACTGGCGGTTCTGCGCACATTGGTTTTGGTACATTCGAGCGTCCGTTTTCCGCACAGTCTTATTGGAACGCCCGCCCCGTTGGGGTTCAGCTTGGTGATTTCCAAATCCCCGATTCCACCTATCGCCCTTTGGTTGGCGAAGGCCCTTACTCAACCACTGCATTTCTGGCCGATGAAAGTGATTCGCCCCAGCAGGTGTTTGGCATTGCTGGCAAGCCTGGTTTGTGGGAGCTGGATGGCGAGCAGTTCATTCCAGGTGTCACCATTCCGCGCTGGCCAAGCGAAACCATTCCTGCCAGCGGCAGCGACGGGCATGCCGATATTGTGGATCCCATTGACGGTGTGATTCATTCCTTTCTAAATCTTAAAAAAGGTCAAGACGGCCGCTGGACAGCCTCCATGTATGCGTGGACTCGGCTTGATGGTCGTGGCTGGGGCGATCCCTCCCATTATTATCAAGGTGCGCGCGCGGCTGCTGTGCCGCCCATGGCGGGCCTCGTCCGCAAACACGAGGTCAATGACGGGCAGCCCATGTATCGCCATGCCTTGGCCATGTCGCTGGCGCACAATGGTTTGTCAAGCAAGAGGGGTTATGTATTTCCTGCTACATCGGCTGACAGAACCTGGAAAGAAAACACCGGGGGTATTCCTGAAGGCGCATTGCTTATGCTGCCCGAGGCGTTTGACACGAACTTGATCGACGATCCAGGCTTGCGAAAAATAGCCGAAACACTGAAGGTTTACGGTGCTTATGTGGTTGATCGCAACCACGGCACGCCTTTTTATATTTATGTAGAAAATGGTTCGAAGTTTGCGTTCCAAAAGCCAAAATGGGACGCCGCAGTAACAAAAGACCTGAAGCGAATTCAGAAAGCCTTGCGTCAGGTTGTGTCAGTTCAAGGCTGGATTGACGGGCATGGCAAGGAGTTCGATGCCGTTGAACATTTCAACATGCTCTCCATGCGCGGGCCGTGGGTAAAAGCCGAAGGCTCCGGCGAGGCTCGTTACGACACCTGGACGCAATCCATGGTGATCACTGGCGCATCTGCAGGTTCGGAATTCCAGCACCGCAACAACCGAAGTTTCAGTGCCGTGGACTGGGCCAGAATGAAAGCGGGAAAAAGTTATACATTGCAGTTCAAGGCAAGTGAAGGAATTCAGATGGAGCTGAAGATTTTTGGCACCAAGGGCAAACGGATGCTGTTCAATTCACACTGGCTTAACAATGGCGATTCCGTGAAGTTTACTTGGCCTGGGGAGCAGACTCGAACCGTGATCACGGTTCGAAAAACCGCGAGTGACGGTAAAGAAAGCAGGGCGAGGGCCCTTGTGTATCCGGACAACGATCTTTTGCGCAACCCACTGATCAACGCTGTTTCAACATTGCACTGAAATACCCCCCGTACACAGAGCCCACTGGCTTTTAGTTGGTGACTGCGGGCGGTGAGGGCAGGGTTGTTTTGGTATTTCTTCTTTGCCTGATCCACTGTTTGCCCAGCCGAATGAAAAATTGTTCGTAGTAGCGGGTTGACAGATACGCCAAGACAAACAGAGCAATAAAAAGAAGTGGACGTTTGAGATACATGGTTATTTTGTCGCCTGAACCTAGCCAGGTCAGAAGCAGGAACGGGTGGATGATGTACAGGGCATATGCATGGCGTGAAATCCACTTCAATGTCGGGCTGGTCATGATCTGGCTGGTTGTTGCTTGGGTGTTGAAGATCAGTGAGCCGATGAACAGCGCAGCAATGTAGGGTCGCAAAATAAAAAGCACGGGGTTCGGTGGTGCCAGGCTGGCAACAGCCAAACAGACCATTGCGTAAAACGGATTGATCGTAGTGAGGAGTTTCTTGCAGTGCCTGGAAGCGGGTGAATCAGAGTGCCAGATCAAACCAAGGCTTAGACCGATGAGCAATTCATCCAGCCGGAACAGTGTGGAGGTGTTGAACAAGGCTTGCTCATTAAAGCGATACATGCTCAATATGCAACCCGTGATCACCAGCAATGGCAGCCCCGCCCGTTTGAATATCAAAACGCACAGCGCAGCCAGCGCATAGAAATGAACTTCTGTGCACAAACTCCAGAGGTGTTCTGTTTCCCTGAAATAGTGATCCGAGAAATTGTTGACGACCAATAAAAAATGTACGGCCATTGTGTCAATGTTGATCTCGGGTAACCGTACCGCAAAGTCGATCAACAGGAGTAGCCACAACAGTGGGAAAATTCGCAAGATACGGCTTACCGCGAACTCAAACAATGATCGTTCTGTGATCAGCTTGTGGGCAATCAAAAAGCCAGACAGTGAGAAAAAGATGGCCATGCCGAACTGACCCGCGGCAATGTTTAAATCAAAAACCGTTTTCGGGCCAAGCGGCAGCAGGTGGCATGCCAACACGCATCCAATGCTAAGGGCGCGTGCGCCATCGAGTGAGTTCCATGTTGGGTGGGTCGAGGGCTGATTCATGGCGTGGGTCTTTCCAATGCAGTTCTGATAACCGGGGTTTATTGTTCACGCCTGCTGAAGCAGCGTCTGCACTCAATAACGTGTCGTGTAACGCATTGGTTATACTTCCGGCCGCAGAATCAAATGTTCAAATCAGGTAAAGTCGGCCTTGTGATAATTAAAGGGGTTAATCATGACTGTGTTTAACAAGCTTTTGGCAATTGGATTTGCTGTGTTTTTGGTGGCCTGCAGCGACACAGAAAACACTGCGGATGTTCAGCTTGTCGAGGTGTGGAAAACGCCCACCTGTGGTTGTTGTGCCGCGTGGGTTGAGCACCTGGAGGAAAATGGTTTTACCGTGAAGGTGAATGATGTGCAAAACACCGATTCTTTCCGGGCGGCTTTGGGCATGCCACAGCAGTACGGCAGTTGCCACAGTGCGCGTGTGGGTGGCTATGCAGTAGAGGGCCATGTGCCTGCAGCAGACATCAAAAAACTGCTGGCTGAAAAGCCCGGTGATGTGGTGGGTCTCTCGGTGCCTGCGATGCCCATGGGTTCACCCGGCATGGAACACCCCGATTACCCCAGCAAACGCGCCGAATACGACGTGTTGCTGGTGAGCAAGCAGGGTGAAGTGAGCTCATTTACCCATTACGACCCGCGTCCTTGATAATTCGCTTGCGTTTGAATGCCACCAGGGTGAGTGTCAAGGCCGCCAGCCCTGGCAGCGAGGTTGATCCGCCACCTCCCAAATTGCTTGCGGAGCTTGTGTTGTTTACAGTGCCCTCGTTTGGCTCTACCCCGATGGGTGTTTCGGTGTCAGCATCCGCAAGTGTTAGTTCGCCAGCGAGTGCCTGAAATTGAAAGTCTGTCAGTTGCAATTGGGTGGGGCCCACATGAATCAATTCCAGTGTCGCCAGGTGCTCAAAATCAACGCCTTGAAAGCCGGCCAATGGCAAACGAACCATATTCAACAGGGTTTTTGCACCTTCGGTGTTCAGCGGGTCGCCCGGTGGCAAATACAAAGCATTTGAATAGCTGGCTACATCGACCACGGTACTTTGTCCAAATGTATCGGTGAGCATGGCACGCATGTTGGGTGCCATTACCAACGGGTTGTTGTCTGCAGCCTTGACTGGTATGCCAACCCGGAACGTCAGGCTGTCGTAAGCGGTCACATCCAGATCATTGAATTGGGTTTTGAATCGCGATTCGCTGTTGTCTGATTCTACGTAAAGCTGGCCACTGGTGGCCCAGGTGCGCAGGCTCGGGCAACCAGTTGAGTTCACAGTGCCCGATTCATTGCGGGTTGAACAAAATTCGAAACGGTCAGTGTCGCTGGTGCTGTTTGCCCCGCCCAGTTGGTTTGTTGTCAACGATGTTGTGGTGCTTGTGTTGTCTATCTCCAGGCGTTGTTCCTTTGGGGTTTGAATGCTCAAGTGCACACGTTCATCGCAGCGTTGGCCCGCATCGCTGGATTCGACCGGGCAAGCGTCGGCAGGCAGGCTGGCCATGCCTGACCAGTAAGGTGCAAACTCCGTTTCATTGCCCAGAAAAAGGCGAAAGAAAGAAGACATCAAGAACTCGCCGTGACGGCGTTGATCAATCGGGTTGTCTCGACCACTACTTTCAGCGGCACTGTCACACCACGGATCGTCATTGGAATAATCGTCCCCAGACCAAGTGGTGTTGTAAAAGTTGTGGTTTGCACCCATGGTCACAAGCTGAAACTTCCGGCTTGGCGTTGTTTCTTCCAGATTGCGGCTTTCGTCATACATGAATGCGCCTTGCAGGTTGGAAACATCCCCATCACAGTAAGGCAGCAACACAGCAAAAGTGGTGTTGGGTGCTGTGATGATGTCGAAGTTGGTCGGTGCCAAGGCAAACACGGCATTGATATTGTGTGGCTGGTTGAATGCGCTACCTGCCGGAGTCACTTCGCCCACTTCCAGTGTGGGTCCGCGCGCCTGGTTCACGCTGAGCGAATGCGTCACGCCTTGCCCACCCCGGGAGTGCCCCATCAACCCCACCTTGCCCATGTTTATTTTGCCTCGAAGGCTGGCCAGCAGGTAGGGTTCGTCCAGCTTGCTGTAAAAACCTGTCCGGTTGATTTCGCGCAGAATGTCGAGGTGGTGCAAGATAAGTTCGGAGCGTGCCTGAACCCCGGCATCGCCTGCCAGGTCTTTGTCGTTCACATCGTTTGCATTGATCGACACCACCACATAACCGTGTGCAGCCAAATTTCTGGCCATGTAGTCGTACCCTTTGTAGCTGTCCACTGATTTCACCACGTTCAGCGGCTGGCCCAACACACCGGGCAGTTCAAGGTCGCATTCGCCTGTGCTAAGAAACTCGGTTCCCAAATAACTGCAGGTCACATGGCGACCATGCAAGTACAGTACGACGGGAAATGGACCGTCGCCGTCTAGTGGATAGCGAACCAATGCATTCACATCCGCGTTGTAGGCTATGCCTTCAGGGTCTGTGACGATTATCTGCGAGGATCGATAATCCAGTGGTTCGGAAACTCTTGAGGTCCCGGTTTGGTCGCGCACACTCGGTGCGATGTCCTGATTCTGCAGATCACTCGTCGCTGCACCAAATGCAATCAGCCCACCCAGTGCAAGGGGCAAAACAAGTGCGCAGGAGAGAAAGAATCGTGTAGGTTTATTACTTAGCATTGCACCAACTCCAATCAAAAGTAATCAAGTTGCCGTCAGAAACATTCGGCAGAAAGCAGATTTGCTTTTGTTGCAGTGCAAAACCCATGCCCTGCGTGTAGGTGCAACACTCTATAAATGTGAACTAAATGTCGCGAACCTCGCTGGGGCTTTTTCCAAACCAGCGTTTGCAGGCCCGGCTGAAAGCTGACGCGTCTGAAAAGCCCAGATCAAGTGCAATGGCGGTCAGGGAATCCTGGGTGTGTTTCAGGCGGCGTTGCGCTTCGCCTTGTCGAATGTCATCCACAATCGCGGCCAGGCTGCGGCCTTCGTCGGCCAGTTTGCGCTGAAGGTTGCGCACGCTCATGTTCATGTACGCAGCCGCCTGTTCAATGCTGGGCGCACCCTTGTCCAGTTGATCAACCACCCACGTGCGCAACAATCGGCTTGCGCTGTTGGCGGGCTTCAGCCTTTCAATGGCGGCAAGGCTGGCTTGGTCCAGGTGTTCGGCAATCAAGGGGTTTGCACCCTTTAGCCGGGTTTGCACAGTGGCAAGGGCAAACACAAGGCGCATGGCCTTGCAGCCAAACAGCAAGGGGGCGTCGAAACTGCGCTCAAAATAATCCCTGTGCCGGGGGTGGGGTTCAGGCCGGCTTAGCTCAACCCGCAGTGGCACCAGCCCCGGTTCGCCCAGGCCCTTCCCCGCATTGGCAAGCAGGCACAAAAACCCATCTGTAGACTGGTGGGCGGGTTGTGCCCCTTCCTTTAGCTTCAGTTCAACCACGAATTCTGACGCGCTGCTCAGCAAATCGATTTCACTGGCATCGGTCACAAGGTCGGCAAAGCGGCGCATGCGGCCAAAGGCTTGCTCAAGTGTTTCGCTGGCCATCACGCTCAAGCCCACGGCATGAAACGTGGCGGGGGTAATGTGCCGTATGGCTTTCAGCCCCAGTGTTTCGTCGCCCGTGGCGTGAACAGCCGCTTGCCACAGCAGGGTGGTTTGGTGCACCGGGTAGCGGGCTTCGGGTGAATCCAGCAAGGAAAAATCCAGGCCGACCTGGGCAAACAAGGCCTGCGCGTCACAACCCTGCAGCGCCAGTTCGCGGGCAAGGCCACGCATCCAGCTGGCCAGCGCGGTCGGGGTGTTCATGGTCGGGTTGGACGCTTTGTTGTTCATTGATTCTTTATTTTGGCGCCGAAGGTCATGACATTGTCGTTTTAGAACAAGCTTTACTGGTGAACCCCAAGCATACTTCAATCATTAAAAGCCAAAATACAAAGAGGCAACAGTATGTCAAGTTTGAGTGAAAAGCTGATGAGCCAGCCGGCCAAAGCCGAAGGTGGTTCACGGATCAAGCAGAACAACATCAATGCACTGGATCAAAAGCGCATTGCCACCATTAAAACTGCTGTGCTTGCCGAAGGCGACCGCATTCGCGCCAAATACCCCATTCTCAAGCACCAGGATCTCATCGGCATGGCCATTTTGCTGTTGTCAATCGCCGGTGCGGTGTTGACAGGCTGGGCCTACCTGGAAGGCATGCTGGCGTGGTACGTCACAATTCCAGTAATTGCCGTGTTTCTAAGTTTTACGCATGAACTGGAACACGACCTGATCCACTACATGTATTTCCGCAAGAACAAGTTCATGCACAACCTGATGATGACGTTGGTGTGGTTCTGCCGCCCCAGCACCATCAACCCCTGGTTGCGCCGTCACTTGCATTTGCACCACCACAAGCATTCCGGCACGGAAACTGATCTGGAAGAGCGCGCGATTACCAATGGCGAGCGTTTCACACCCTTGCGCCTGCTGATGATGCTGGACCTGGAGCTTTCAGTGGTGCTGCGCATCATGAAAGTGCCCAAGCACCTGCGCCTGAAAGCGTTGATGCGTGGCGCGATCGGCAATTTCCCCTTGGCTACCGTGTTTTATGCAGGTTGGCATGCGTATGTGGCCTACTGGGCCGTTGAGGCAGCGGCGTGGGCCGTGGGTTATAACGTGCCTTGGCCTGCATTGGTAACGCCTGAACTGGTGGCCACGGCCAACACGGTGGCTGTGCTGATATTTGCCCCCAACCTGTTGCGGTCGTTCTCGATCAACTTCATCAGCTCGAACATGCATTATTTTGGCGACATTGAAGACGGCAACTTCGTACAGCAGTGCCAGGTGTTGAATAGCAAGTGGTTCATCATCCCCCACCTGTTTTGCTTCAATTTTGGCTCCACGCACGGCATTCACCACTTTGTAGTGCGAGATCCGTTCTACCTTCGCCAAATGACAGCCAAAAAAGGCCACGAAGTAATGCGTGCCAATGGTGTGCGGTTCAATGATCTGGGTACCTTCAAGCGTGCCAACCGCTGGGAAGCGAAAGAACAAAGGCGTGAGGAGGCTGGATACCAAGCCGCTTAAGAGCTTGTTGATCCCCAACCGCCCTTTTTGCTAGAGGGGGCGGCGTAGTACAGTGTCACCGACACAAAGGGCGCTTTTCGAAAGGAATGCGCTCTTTTTTTGTCTTTGAAATTCAGGGTGTTGGAGTTATGCAGCCTTCCATCTTATAATGGGGGGTTTTTCGTTTGTATATGTGAGTAAAGCGCAAATGCCAATTTATGCGTATCGCTGTGAAGCGTGTGGTTTCGAGAAAGATGTATTGCAAAAGCTCAGTGACGCACCTTTGACCAATTGTCCCGCCTGCGGGCAGGCCAGTTTTGCCAAACAAGTGACTGCAGCTGGTTTTCAGTTAAAAGGTTCGGGCTGGTATGTCACGGATTTCCGTGGTGGCAGCAGTGGCAGTGGCAGTAGCGGCACCGCTTCGGCTGAGGCTGCAGCTGGCAGCAACTCAGGCACAGCAGCGCCAGCGGCTCCCGTAGCGCCTGCTCCCAGTACGGACGCCACTTAAAGGATCATTGTTGAACGCCGCACTTGTCAAAAAATACCTGCTTACAGGTCTGTTGATCTGGGTGCCCTTGGCCATCACGCTTTGGGTTCTGGTTTTGGTTGTTGATTTGATGGATCAAACCCTCATGTTGCTGCCCGATTCCCTGCATCCACGGGTTTTGTTGGGCATTCACATCCCCGGCCTGGGTATTATCCTGACGGGGGCAGTGTTGTTCGGCACCGGCGTGTTGGCAGCCAATTACTTTGGTGCCTCGCTTTTCAAGGCGGGCGACTGGGTATTGTCCAGAATCCCGCTGTTCAAAATTGTGTACAACAGTGTGAAGCAGGTGTCAGACACACTTTTAAGTTCCTCTGGCAAAGCATTCACGCGGTCTGTTTTGGTGCCGTATCCTCACCCCGGCGTATGGGCCTTGGGTTTTGTGACAGGAACCCCACCCCAGGTGTTGCTGGAGAACCTGCAGGATCAAGGTGTGTTGGTGTCGGTTTATGTGCCCACATCACCAAGCCCCGCATCGGGTTATGTGATCATGGTGCCCGAAAAATTACTGCGTCCGTCCGGTTTGTCTGTGGACGAGGCGCTGAAGTACATTGTGTCTTTGGGGGTGGTTGCACCTTCCGAAGACGTGTCGACTCAACTTTAATTAAACAAGACCAAATTCATGAAAATGCGTACTGATTATTGTGGCAATGTGTCACAGGCTTATTTGGGCCAAACCATTGCCCTGTGCGGCTGGGTACAACGTCGCCGCGACCACGGCGGGGTAATTTTCATTGACCTGCGCGACCGCGAGGGCTTGGTGCAGGTGGTGTGCGATCCCGATTTGGCCGATGTGTTTGCCACCGCTGAAACCCTGCGCAATGAATTCTGTGTGCGCGTGGAAGGCCTTGTGCGCTCGCGCCCGGCGGGCACAGAAAACAGCAACCTGAAAAGCGGTGCCGTGGAGGTGTTGTGCAAGGGGCTGGAAATTCTGAATGCCTCTGTGACGCCCCCGTTCCAGCTGGACGATGAAAACTTGTCTGAAACCACCCGCCTGACCCACCGTGTACTCGATTTGCGTCGCCCGCAAATGCAGAAAAACCTGATGCTGCGCTACAAAGTGGCCATGGCCATTCGCACGCACCTGGATGCGCAAGGTTTTGTGGACATTGAAACACCCATGTTGACGAAAAGTACGCCCGAAGGCGCGCGCGACTACCTGGTGCCCTCGCGTGTGCATTCCGGCGAGTTTTTCGCCTTGCCGCAGTCGCCCCAGTTGTTCAAGCAAATGCTGATGGTGGCCGGTTACGACCGTTACTACCAAATCACCAAATGCTTTCGCGACGAAGACCTGCGCGCTGATCGTCAGCCTGAATTCACCCAGGTGGACATTGAAACTTCATTCCTGGGCGAGCAGGAAATTCGTGACCTGTTCGAAGACATGATCCGCAAGGTGTTCAAGCAGACCATGGATGCGGAATTGCAGAACCCGTTTCCCGTGATGCCATACAGCGAGGCCATGGCCCGTTTTGGCTCCGACAAGCCCGACCTGCGTGTGAAAATGGAATTCACCGAATTGACCGACATCATGAAAGATGTTGATTTCAAGGTGTTCTCCGGCCCGGCCAACATGGACAATGGCCGCGTGGTTGCCTTGCGTGTGCCGGGAGGCGCTGAAATTCCACGTTCGGAAATCGACAACTACACCAAGTTTGTTGGCATTTATGGCGCGAAAGGTTTGGCCTGGATCAAGGTCAATGAACTGGCCAAGGGTCGTGATGGTTTGCAATCGCCCATCGTGAAAAACATTCACGACGCCGCACTGAATGAATTGCTCAAGCGCAGCGGTGCGGCCGATGGCGATATTCTTTTCTTCGGTGCCGACAAAACCAAGGTGGTGAACGACGCAATAGGAGCTTTGCGCCTGAAGGTCGGTCACAGCGAATTTGGCCAGAAGGCCGGTTTGGTGCAAGGTCAGTGGGAACCACTGTGGGTGATCGACTTCCCGATGTTTGAACTGGACGAAGAGGCAGGCCGCTGGGCGGCTTGCCACCACCCGTTTACCAGCCCGAAAGATGGCCACGAAGACTACCTGACCACGGACCCCGGCAAGTGCATTGCCAAGGCCTATGACATGGTGTTGAACGGTTGGGAGCTGGGCGGTGGTTCGGTGCGCATTCACAAGGAAAAGGTTCAAAGCAAAGTGTTCCGCGCCTTGAACATTTCTGAAGAAGAAGCAGCAGCCAAGTTTGGTTTCCTGCTGGATGCATTGCAGTATGGCGCGCCACCCCACGGTGGCTTGGCCTTTGGCCTGGACCGTATTGTGACCATGATGAGCGGTGCAGAAAGCATTCGCGATGTAATCGCGTTCCCGAAAACCCAGCGTGCCCAGTGCTTGCTGACCCAGGCTCCAAGCCCTGTGGACGAAAAGCAGTTGCGTGAACTGCACATTCGCGTTCGTCAGGCCGAGCCTAAAAACGTAGCCTGAAGCCGCGCGTTTTGAGTGGCAACAAAATCCCCGTGTCGGTGCTGGTCGTGATGGTCAGCCCGAGCGGGGATTTTTTATTGATCGAACGGGCCGACAAAGTCGGCTATTGGCAATCGGTGACCGGTAGCCTTGATTTCCCGGAAGAATCGCCCCTGCAGGCGGCAGTGCGTGAACTGGAAGAAGAAACCGGCTTCAAGGCCATGCCCATTGATTCCCCCACTGTGATTGATGCAGCACCCAGCGAATTATTGCAACCCGGCCTGTTGCGCCCCTGGCCCCACACTTTGCAGTACGAAATTTTCGAGCATTGGCGCCACCGCTACCCGCAAGGCGTGACCCACAACACCGAACACTGGTTCATGGTGTGTGTGCCGGCTGATTTCAAACCCCGGCTGGCTGTCGATGAGCATGTGGCTTATGCGTGGCTGGATGCACAGCAGGCGGCAGCAAGGTGTTTTTCACCCAACAATGCGCAGGCCATACTGGCGTTGGCAAACATGCTTGCCTGAAAATACAAAGGGGCCGCGTGGGCCCCTTTTTTCATATACGGTGTGTAGCTGCTGCCAGAAACGGTTTTAAACTGCGTATGTGGTTATGAATATATACGAACCCAGTTTAGGGGTAACCCTGATCTGGGTTCAATACCCTGTCCTTGTGACAGGTTATGAATTGGCTTGGTAATTTACCGGTAAATTTTCTATGTATTGCATGTAATGCGACTTCGAATCGCAACCTACAACATTCACAAAGGGGTCATGGGCCTGCGCAAACCGGCGTTGACCATCCATGCCTTGCGCGATCAAATTCATGCCCTGAATGCCGATTTGGTGTTCCTGCAGGAAGTGCAGGGTCGCCACGACAAACACGCCAGCAAATTCGAGCACTGGCCAGAGGGCGGGCAGCATGAATTTCTGGCCCAAACCCCGTCGGCGATTGACAACCTGTTGGGCCACGCCAGCCAGCAATACTTTACCGCTTATGGCATGAATGCCGTGTATTCACACGGGCATCACGGCAACGCCTTGTTGTCGCGCTATGAAATTGAGTGGATGCTGAATCAGGATGTGTCTGATCACCGCCTGGAGCAGCGCGGTTTGTTGCATTGCCGTTTGAAAACGCCGGCCGGCCCAGTGCATGCCATGGTTGCGCATTTTGGTTTGCTCTACCGAAGCCGTGTTCGCCAAACCACCAAATTGATTGAACATGTGGCCAGCCATGTGCCAGCGGGTACGCCGTTGGTGGTGGCGGGCGATTTCAACGATTGGCAACGCAGGCTGGGGCCAATTTTGCGGCAAGGTTTGAATGCGGTCGAGGTGATGCCGCTGGACAAAAGCAATCGCCTTGCGCGTGTTGGCAGCTTTCCCAGTCGGTTCCCGTTGCTGGGTCTTGACCGGGTGTTCACACGGGGTTTTAAGGTGCATGAAGCGTCGGTACTGCACGGCGGCGCGTGGGCCAAGTTGTCTGACCATGCGCCTTTTGTGGTGGATCTGGAGTACGCATGGCCCTGAGCATGCTGCCACCCCAGGCACCCGAGCGCGATGGCAATTCAGCCCGGTTGCTGGTGGGCGGTGTGGCACTGTTTCCCCAGGCCTTGCAAGCCATTGAACAAGCCAAACAGGAAGTGCGCATTGAAACGTACATCTTCGCCGATGATTCGGTTGGTGAGGCTTTTTGTGAAGCCATGTGCAATGCGGCTGCTCGGGGGGTGACAGTGCGTTTGGTGCTGGACGGTTTTGGTGGCACCGAGGGCATTCAAACCTGGGCGCCCCGCCTGAAACAACATGGTGTGAAAGTACGTGTGTTTCGCCCGGAGGGCTTTGTGTTCAAACCCAGCCCACGGCGTTTGCGGCGCATGCACCGCAAGATGATTGCTGTCGACGGGCAAACAGCTTTTGTGGGTGGCATCAATCTGATTGATGACATGAATCACGAAAACGAACGCAAGGAATTGATGCGGGCCAATGCACGGGTGGAAAAACCGGTGCAGTTTTCATTCGGTAAATCGGGCGTCCTGAGCGCACGGGATTTACAAGTGAACATGGATCTTCTGGATCAGGACCTTGGCCCGCGATATGATTTCGCGGTGGCTTTGCAAGGCCCGGTGGTGCACGACATTTGGCACAGCATGGAATGGTTGTGGTTACAAATTGGCCCGGGTGGCAAGGTGACTGACACCTTCAATTCCGACTGGTGGAAAAGGCGCATTGCCCAATACCGCGACACACTTGCACAGCACCGCGCGCAGGCTTTGCCGCCGACTGCCGGCAAGGTGAAAGTGCAACTTGCCGTGCGCGATAATTTTCGCTTGCGCCGCCGCATTGAACGCGCGTATTTGCAGGCCCTTGGGCGTGCACAAAGCACGGTAGTTCTGGCCAATGCCTATTTTCTGCCCGGCCGTAAAATGCGAAATGCCATTGTTGCTGCCCGCAGGCGTGGCGTGGTCGTGAAGTTGCTGTTGCAAGGGCGGATTGAATACCGTTTCCAGCACTATGCAACGCAATACCTGTACTCCAGCTTGCTTGACGAAGGTGTGGAGGTGTATGAATACCTGCCCGGTTTTTTGCACGCCAAAGTTGCAGTCATTGATTCGAATTGGGCCACCGTCGGTTCATCGAATCTGGATCCGTTAAGCAGCCTGTTTGCCCGCGAGGCCAATGTGATTGTTCACAACCGGGAATTCGCGGGTCAATTGAGAAAAGAATTGATACAGGCCATTGAACGCGGGGGGCGCCAGGTTCTGCCTCATGATCACGCCCAGCGACCTTTCAAGGCGCGGGCGCTAAGTTGGCTGTGTTATAAATTGATGCTGTTGGCGGTGTTTGTCGGTGGGTTTGGCAGCCGGTATTAGTTGTAGTTTTTGAAGGTTGTGCAGCATGGATTTGGTAGTGAGTCGCCCCGAAGGTTTGTATTGCCCGCAGGGCGATTTTTACATCGACCCGTGGCGCAAGGTAGACCGTGCAATCATTACCCATGCGCATGCGGACCATGCCCGTGTTGGGCACAACCGATACCTGTGTGCTGCGCCCGGCGAGGGTGTGTTGCGCACACGCTTGGGCAACATTGCCCTGGACACGCTGCCCTACGGTGCAAGCACCACTCACAACGGCGTTAAAATTTCACTGCACCCGGCAGGCCATGTGTTGGGGTCGTGCCAAATCCGGCTTGAGTACCAAGGCCATGTGTGGGTGACCAGTGGCGATTACAAAGTGGCCCCCGACCTTACTTGCGACGCATTCGAACCGGTGAAATGCCACACCTTCATCACTGAATCCACGTTTGGTTTGCCCATTTACCGTTGGCGCAGCGATGCTGAAATTTACGCAGAAATTAACGCCTGGTGGGCGGCCAACGCCGCGCTGGGTAAGGCCAGTGTGCTGTACGGCTATTCATTCGGGAAGGCGCAGCGAATATTGGCGGGTGTTGATTCAAGCATAGGGCCGATTGTGTGCCACAGCGCGTGTGAGGGTTTGAACAAGGCCTATCGCGAAGCGGGTGTGAAGCTGCCTGATACCTTGACGGTAAGCGAGGTGCTCGAGAAATCTGTTTACAAAACCTGCCTTGCAATTGCACCACCTGCGGCGCAAGGGGCAGCCTGGATGAAGCGCTTTGGCAGTGCCTATTCCGATGCGTTTGCATCGGGCTGGATGCAGTTGCGCGGCGGGCGCAGGCGCAGCAATGTAGACCGGGGGTTTGTGATGTCAGACCATGCCGATTGGCCCGGCCTGATGCGTGCCATTGGGGCTACTGGTGCCGAGCAAGTGATTGTGACCCACGGTTATGTGCAGGTGATGGTGCGTTGGTTGCAAGAACAAGGATTGAACGCACGCGCTTTTGTAACCGAATACGGTGGTGAGGGTGAGGGTGAAGGGGGGGCGCCCGCCACATGAAACAGTTTGCGGAATTGTTTACCGAGCTGGACGGCTCCACCTCAACCTTGCACAAGGTACAAGCCTTGCGCCGCTACTTTGACCATGCGCCAGCAGAGGATTCCGCGTGGGCTGTGTATTTTTTATCGGGCGGCAAACCCAAGCGCACCGTGCCCACACGCACCCTGCGTGAGGTGGCATTGCAGGTAAGTGGTTTGCCTGACTGGTTGTTTGAGGAAAGTTACCAGGCTGTGGGTGATTTGGCCGAGACCATTGCCCATGTGTTGCCAATGGCCCCGCAGAAAAGTGATCCGTCACACGGCCTGGCCTGGTGGATGCGCCACCGCATTTTGCCCCTGCGCAACATGCCCGATGAAGAACGGATTGCTGCCGTGCAAGCTTGCTGGAATGAGCTGGCAGTCAACGAACGATTTCTGTTCGTGAAACTGGTCGGTGGCGGTTTTCGGGTGGGGGTGTCCAAGTTGTTGGTGACCCGCGCACTGGCTGAACTGGCCGGGCTGGATGCCAAGCTGGTGGCCACGCGCATGATGGGCTTTGCCGATGGCAGTAACCTGCCCACGGCCGAGCAATTCATGGCTTTGCTGGCACCACCCGGCGACAACAGTGCTGGCCAAGATTCAAGCCGCCTGGGCCAACCCTTGCCATTTTTTCTGGCGCACCCATTGCAAGAAGAACCTGAAAATTTGGGTGCTGTTGCCAAGTGGTTGGTGGAATGGAAATACGATGGCATTCGCGCACAGGTGGTGAAAGAGGCTGGGCAGGTGTGGGTGTGGTCGCGCGGCGAAGAATTGGTCAGCGAACAGTTTCCCGAACTGCAAACCGCATTTGCCCACTGGCCCGAAGGCTGCATTCTGGATGGCGAAATATTGGTGTGGCATGGCGATGCACCGGCCGGCTTCAATGCCTTGCAAGGTCGCTTGAATCGCACGGTGGTCAGCAAGAAATTGATGCTTGAATCGCCCGTGGTTTTTCTGGCTTATGACCTGCTTCGCTTGAGCGACAAGAATACAGTTGACCAAGCCCAATGGCAACGCAGAACTGCACTGGAAGAATTTCATGCGGAGTATCACACGCAAAGCACCGTGAATTCCATGTCGCGTTTCTTGTTGTCGCAGCGTGTGCAGGCTTCAAGCTGGGTCGAGCTGAAGTTGCTGCGTGAAGAAAGCCGTGCAAGGGGTGTGGAAGGTTTTATGCTGAAGCACACCGATTCACGCTACGGTGTGGGCCGCACCAAAGCCGATGGCCTGTGGTGGAAATGGAAAATCGACCCCATGACCGTGGACTGTGTGTTGGTGTATGCCCAGCGCGGGCATGGTCGCCGTGCCAGCCTTTACACCGATTACACCTTTGCCGTGTGGGAAACCCCGCCAGCCAATGCAGCGCAAGCGCAAGAAGTGGCGCAGGCGATTGCGAACGGTGAGAAAGTGGACGACACGGTGGCGCGTGGCTTGCCACGCTTGGTACCGTTTGCCAAGGCCTATTCGGGCCTGACCGATGATGAGTTCAAGGAGGTGGATCGCGTGATTCGCAAGCACACCGTGGACAAGTTTGGGCCGGTTCGCACTGTGGTGCCGGTGCTGGTTTTCGAACTTGGATTCGAAGCAATTTCCCGCTCCACCCGGCACAAAAGTGGTGTGGCTGTTCGCTTTCCGCGTATGCTTCGCATTCGCCATGACAAACCTTTGCATGAAGCCGATCACCTTGCAGTGCTCGAAGCTTTGTTGCCCCCGGAGAATGCAGTTTGAATCCCGAAAACAGTCGCCTGCTGGGCATTGATTTTTCCAGCAGCCCCACCAAGAAAAAACCAATTGCAGTGGCTGTGGGCCAGTGGCAAGGGGCGGTGTTGGCGGTCGACGAATTGCTGTCGCTCACCACGCTGGGCGAATTCGAAACCTTGTTAAAAGAGGGGCCACAGGCCTTCGGAAAACTTGAACGCGCAGCCGGGCCTTTGGAACAGTTGGGGTTTGTGGCCGCCATTGACATGCCTTTTGGTTTGTCGCGAAAACTGGTGGAGGGCCTAAAGTGGCCCGGTGCAGGGCGCACCGACTTCAAGGCTTGGGAAAACCTGATCAATTACTACAGCGCCTTGAGCCGCGAGCAAATTCGCACCACCTTCAAAGCCTGGTGTGATGCGCGCCCCATTGGCCACAAGTTTGCACACCGCGAATGCGATGGCCCTGCCGGTTCATCGCCTTCCATGAAATGGGTGAATCCCCCCGTGGCTTACATGTTGCACGCAGGCGCGCCCTTGTTGATGAAAACCGGCGTGCACATACCCGGTATGCAGCGTGGTGACAAAACACGCGTGGCCCTGGAGGCCTACCCTGGCTATTTGGCCCGCAAGGTGTTGAACCGCGCAAGTTACAAAAGCGACGATCTCAAAAAAGACACGGCTGACAGGCGCATGGCACGTTCGGAATTGTTGTGTGCTTTGGAAGAGGGCATGTTGTTTGGCATCAAGGTGCAGGTACGCCCTTACTTGCGTGCGCGCTTGCTTGACGATGTGAAAGCAGACCACCTGGATGCTGTGTTGTGTTGCCTGGTGGCGGGCTGGGCGGCCAAGCGGGCGGACTCCAGTTTTGGTTTGCCCAAGTTGATTGATCCTGTTGAGGGCTGGATCGCAGGTGTGCCACCGTTGGCCTGATTCACGTCGGCAATTCAATGGTGACGACCAAGCCGCGCGGCACACCATTGCGTGCAGTCAGTGACCCATTGGCACGCTGAATTGATTTTTTTGCAATGGCCAAACCCAGGCCGTGGCCTGAGTGTTCGCCGTGTTTAAAAAACGGGGTAAACAGCCTGGGCAACAGCGCGGGCGGAACCCCCGGCCCTTGGTCATCGATTTGTATGCGCAGTGATTTTCCCGAAAGTGAGCAATCAATTTTCACTGCCGTGTTTTCCGGTGTGTGTTTGATCGCATTTCGAATAATGTTGTCGAATGCACCTTGCAGGCTTTCAGCATGGCATCTCAAATTCCACTGTTTCACAGTGCCCGAGAGTTCAACGTGCTTGTCCTGTTGCTCCGCTTCAAACTGAGCGTCCTCCACCACAGCCAACAACAATTCAATCACATTGTGTTCCTGAAGAATTTCCGCATTCTGATTGGTATCCAGCCGCGACAAATTCAGCAGCTGGCCGATCAGGTTGTCGAGCCGTTCCGCTTCGGTTTCAATGCGGCTCAGGCTGGCGTCCAGGTGTGCCGGGTTCTGGCGTGCCAGGCCCACAGCCAGGTTCAGGCGTGCCAGGGGTGAACGCAGTTCATGCGACACATCGTGCAGCAAGGCTTTTTGTTGTTCAATGCGGGTTTCAATTTCTTCGGCCATGTGGTCAAAGCCGCTGAGCAGTTCGCCAATTTCATCGCTGCGTTTTTTGTTGCTTCGGCTGGCGCCTGAAATGCGAACACCCAACCTGCCTTTGCCAGCTTCACGAAACGCATTCTTCAACGTATTCAGGGGGCGGCTGAAAGTGTAGGCCAGTAGGCCTGCGAACAACAGGCTGGCCAGCAGCGCTGCAAACAGCCCCGGGCCGGACATGGGGGGCAAGGGGGGTTCCAGTGCTTCGCGATGCTGGTGTTTTCCACCCGGTTTTTGGGGTTCGTTTGTTGTGTCCATTTCGCCGTTGGGCGGGCGGCGATTGCGTGGAATGAACAGGATCCATTGCGAGTTGTTTTGTGCCGTTACCATCAAGATGCCCTGTTCGGGCTGTTCCAGCCCACCAAACAGCGCGGCGATGCGTTGTTGAATGTTCTCGGGGACTTCACGGTTTAAAATCTCGTCGCCTTCATTGGACACCGCAAACACGGGTATGGCGTGGCCAGTTCGTTTCCTGTTGCGGTCCAGAAGGTCGCGCAAGGCATCGGGCCCTTTGCCTTCCAGTACTTCCTGTATGGTTTCCAGCATGAACTGCGCACGTGGGCCTTCGGCGATGTCGCTGCTGGCGGGTTTTTCGCGCATCAAATACAAGGCTGTGCCCGTGGCCACGGCGGCTGCGATCAGGCACAACCAGAAGCCGAAGAAGAATTTCCAGAACAGTTTGCCCATGGCTTGAATTCCAGATTAGTCCAGGCTGAGTTGATAACCTTGCCCGCGGATGGTGTGCAGGGTCAGCGGCAGTTGGGCATCGTTCAGGTTCAATTTGTTGCGCAGGCTGCTCAGGTGCACATCAATGCTGCGGTCAAAACGTTCCAGTGGCCGGCCCAGGCCCTGTTCGCTTAACATGGCTTTGCTGACCACCTGGCCGGCATGGCTGGCCAGCACCCCCAGCAAATTGAATTCTGCGCTGGTCAGTTCAATTTCCTGTCCGTTCAGCAGCACTTTGCGTTTGGCAGGCTGTACTTCCAAAGGGCCAAGTTGAAGTGCTTGTTTGGGCGCGTTGTTTGAATCGCTGGCCCGGCGCAAAATGGCACGAACACGTGCCACGATTTCGCGTGGCAGGCAGGGTTTGGGCACGTAGTCGTCTGCACCCAGTTCAAGCCCCACGATGCGGTCAATGTTGTCGCCACGGGCGGTCAGCATCAACACCGGTGTGTTGTGCTTCAGGCGAATCTGTTTCAGGGTTTCAAGGCCGCTTTGTTGCGGCATCATCACGTCCAGTATCACAAGCTGAAACTTTCCGTTGGCCAGTTTTTTCAAACCTTCAACCGGGTTGGCGCAATGCTCGGCCTCAAAACCTTCGCCGCGCAAGTATTCGCACAGCATGTCGCCCAGTTCAATGTCGTCGTCAATGTGCAAAATTTTTGTCATGACTCAATATTACTAGGCGGCATTGGTTTTCGTGCATTTGTTTGTAATCGCTTTACCCTTCTTTACATGGTCCGCATGCATGTTTACAGGGCGGTTTTGCACAATGCAGTTGTGATTACACAAGGAGAAGGCAAATGAATGTATCGAAACTGGCCATCCAGAAAATGATTGCTGTAACCGCCATGGCCATGGCGATTCCGATGGGTGCATATGCAGGGCATCATGAGGAAGGCGGCGAGAAGCAGCACTCGGAAATGCGCCATCACCAAAAGCATGGTGGCATGGGCATGTTGAAGCAACTTGATTTGACTCAAGCCCAGCAAGCGCAGGTCAAACAAATCATGCAAAAGCAAAGGAGCGACATGAAAACTGCCATGAGCGATCGCCGCGCACACCGCGAAGAAATGAAGTCGCTGGTGGAAAATGACACCTTTGATGCGGCCAAGGCCGAGCGATTGATTGCCGAGCAACAGGACCAAGAGCGCGCCATGAAAATGAGCATGTTGCGCACCCAGCATGAAATTTACAAAGTGCTGACCCCGGAGCAACGCGAGAAGGCCAAAGTCATTCGTGCGCAGTGGAGGGAAAAAATGAAAGACCGCCATCACGGTGAGTCAGGCGGCACGACCAATGCCTTGTAATACCGGTTTTTTGTAAGTACTTTCCCGGCCACCTTTTGAAGTATCCCAGTAGCAGCGCTTTTGCCCCTATACTGTTCCAAAAAAAGGAGACAGTTCATGGGGCATTCTTTTATTCGTGCTTTTCTGGCTTGCACTTTAACAGCAACCAGCATTTCAGTTTTTGCAGCACCTCCCGGTTTGTTGATGACCTACAGCTTTGACAGCCTGTCTGGCAAGTTTGGTCAGGCCGAGGAAACCAAGGCCAAGTCTTTCACCTTGGGGGCCACGCTCGTCGGCGAAGATTACCGGGCTTCACTGTTTGTTCCCTACATTTCACTGGAAGGCCCCGGCACGTTGGTGGCGGGCACTGTAACCGGTGGTTCTGGTAACGCGCGCCGCAGCCAGCAAGGACTGGGCGACATGGTGGCCACATACACGCAAGACATCGTGGGCGGCATTCAATCCAAAGGGTTTGCAATGTCAGCCACAGGTTTGGTCAAAATTGCCAGTGGTAACGAAGAAAAAGGCTTGGGTACCGGCAAAACAGATTACGGTTTGCAGGCGGACCTGGCCTATCGTTTCGACAATGGTTTTGGCTTGACCGCCATCGTGGGACGCCAGTACTACGGCGACACGCCTGAATTGCCGCTGCTCAATGGCAATTACGCCACCCTTGGCGTGAATTTTCCCTTGAGTGAGGCCTTGTTCATCAACATGAACACATCGCAGCGCGATGAACTGTTGGCGGGCACTGAGAAGCGCAAGGAACGCGCCATTTCCGCAGTGTATGCACTGGATCAAACCTCTGCCCTGCAGTTCGGCTACACCAAAGGCCGAAGCACGGCCAGCCCTGATGACGTATTTTCATTCAGCTATGTATCACAGGTTGAATAAACAGTCTTGAGTTCACGGCAAGCCTCGGGTGACACGGATGTGTCACCTCGGGCTCACCCCAGTGGCACGGCATGGAGCGCCGCGGTAAAATGCGCGTCTTGATTTCAAAAGGCCAACACCGTGTCCAAAGACCTTTCACACCTGCTTGATGCCAATCGAACCTGGGCTAGTGCCCAGGTCGACAAAGACCCCGATTTTTTCAAACGACTTGAAAACCAGCAATCGCCAGAATACTTCTGGATTGGTTGCTCCGACAGCCGTGTGCCCGCCAACACCATTGTGAACTTGCAGCCCGGTGAGGTGTTTGTACACCGCAATGTTGCCAATCAGGTGTTTCACGGTGACTTGAACGGCCAGTCGGCCACCCAGTTTGCGGTGGAAATCCTGAAGGTAAAACACATTATTGTGTGCGGTCACTATGGGTGTTCAGGGGTTCGAATGGCCATGCGTGGCGACCGGGTGGGTTTGGCCGATGCATGGGTACGCCCCATTCACCAGCTTGCGCGACGGCACGACCTGATCACCTCTGAACCAGACAAAGAGCAGAGGTGCCTTGATCAACTTTGCGAGCTCAACGTGATTGAGCAAGTTAAACACCTGTGTGAAAGCACCCTGATTGAAGATGCGTGGGAGCGCGGGCAAAGCCTGACCGTGCATGGCTGGTTGTACAGCTTGAAAGATGGTTTGGTGCGCAACCTGCAAATCTCGATTTCAAACCGGCATGAAATTGACCAGATTTACACCAGTGCGGTTGCGGCGTTGAAAAAGCGTTACAGCCAATCAATTCTTGGTCTAGAATGAGGCAATAATTCAAGCGTTTGTTTGAATTGTGGATCCATTTTAAATTCTAGGAGATGATTTACATGGCTTTCTCTACCCAATCCAAACTGGGCGATTTGCTGGACAACGAGCAGACAGCAGCGATTCTCGAAAAACACATGCCTGGCATTTCCACACACCCACAAATCGGCATGGGCAAAGGTTTCCCACTGGCAGTGGTGGCCAACTTTTCAGGTGGTCTGATCACACAGGAAATGCTGGAAGCCGTGGACGCCGAATTGTCAGCCTTGGGCTGATTGCAATATTGATTCGAATCGACTGTTCAAGTTGGTTGGTCAACGGCGAATGGGCAAGTACCATTCGCCGTTCTGTTTTTATCGAAGAACAGGGCATTGCTGAATCCGAAGAGTGGGACAAGCACGACTCGAATTCAACCCATGTGGTGGCCTGGTTTGACGATCAAGCCGTGGGCACTGCAAGGCTGTTGCCCGAAGGAAAAATAGGCCGAATGGCGGTACTTCCCGAATTCAGAAGCCGGGGAATTGGAAGCGCCATGTTGCTGGCATTGCTGGCGGTGGCGCGAGAACAAAAAATGCAGGTGGTGCGCCTTAGTGCGCAACAACAGGCAATTGAATTTTACAGTCGACATGGTTTTGTGCCGCAGGGCGACGCCCACAGCGAAGTGGGAATACCCCACCAGTGGATGGCACTGAACCTGACAACATAAGAAAGGGCTGGGTTGTGGCAAGAGTACAGAAAGAACAAAAACACGATGATGGCAGGCGTGGCGACATTGTTCGCGCGGCTGCAAAATTATTTCGCGACAAGGGTTACGATGGGGCCAGCATGCGCGCCATTGCCAATGCAGTGGGCATGCAGTGTGGCAGCCCGTTTTACCATTTCGCGAGCAAACAGGACATTCTGGTGGCCGTGGTGGAAGAAGGTTTGCGCCAAGGCCTGGAGAAGACCCGTGCAGTGGTGAATCCCAACCTGGCTGCCGATGCGCAATTCCGTGCCTTGGTGAAGGTGCACCTCAGCATTATTCTGGAAGACGGCAACGATTTCATTCCCGTGATGCTGTACAACTGGCGTTGCCTGGATGACGCCCACCAACGCAGGTTGATCGCCACAAAAGATGAATACGATGCCATTTGGCAAGAAGCTGTCAATGGTTTGCATCAGGCGGGTTTTCTGGGCGGAGACACAAAGTTTGCGCGTTTGATGGTGCTGGGGGCCATGAACTTCATGGTGACTTGGTACAAGCCACGCAAGGGCGAAAATCTGGATCTATTGGCAGACAAGGTGCTTGCGTTTTTTCTGTCGCAGCAGGCTTGAACCAAAATAAAAAGCCCTCGCTTCATGCGAGGGCTTTTTGCGGTGTGCTGAACGGTGTGCTGAATTAACGCAGCAAGCCTGTCAGTGAGGCTGGGCGGGCAGCGATCACGCTTTGCACCAGTGTCGATGTCATTGCAGTAATGGCGCTCAGTTGACCGGCATTCATCATGCTGGCGGTGGCGCTCAGGTTGCCAGCGACATTGGCTGTTGCCAGGCCTGCCACATTCATCGAACCACTTTTGGAAACATCGGCGCTCAGGTTGCCACCCGAAGTTTTGTTGGCCACGTTTTGCGCTGTGTCCAACACACCTTTGCTGACACCTTCAACCACTGTGCCTGCAGTTTGGTAGGCGGCATCAGCCTGATTCATCATTTGGGCGCTTTGACCGCCACCCATTTCAACCGTTGCACTTACGCTGGCATTGGCACTTGCGGTGGCTTTGCCCATGTCTTCCTGGCCGGCTTCTGCAGATTCACCTGCCATGTTGTCGGCGGCAGCGGCTTGATCGCCTGATTCAGGTGTATCCATTGCTGGCGCATCGGCCATTTCGCCGTTGCCAGCTTCTGGTGTGGGGGCAGGTTCTGCCACTGGGGTTGGCTCGGGTGTGGGCTGAGCTGCGGGTGGCTGCTGGCTGGGAGCTTTGAACAGACTTACCTGAACTTTGGCTTGCGCTTGGCCTTCTGCGGATGCTTGTTGACCGGAATGGGCTGCAGCAAACAAGGCACCCCAGCCGTTCAATGTGGCAATGTCGGAAGCCTGAGCGGTCAAGGGCATTGCGAATGAGGAAGCAATGGCAGCAACGATAGCGATCTGTTTGACTTGCATGGTGTTTCTCCTGAATGTTGGATGTAGTAGGCGCACTTTGAATCGCCCCACACCTTCCCTAACGGAGACACCTTGTAGGAAAAAGATAACTAGCTAGGGGGTACGCCCAACGTGGTGTACCCCTTCAAACAGGTGAAGATTATTCGTTTATTTTCATGTTTAGCAGCACCTGAGCCATCCCTTTGCCAAGGGGGTCATTGCGCATGGAAGTCATTCCGCCACCGTCCAGTGCTTCTTGCATAACGATATTGAATGCGTGAACTTGAGGTAATTCGAAAGTATGAACCCCCCCTTTCACCAAGTGGGAAAGATGGGTGCGCACATTTTCCGGTTGCAGCAATTGCCGCAAGATTGGCCAGTACTCAGGTTTTCTGGCCACTATGCCTATATTGCTTGTGTCGCCTTTGTCGCCACTGCGACCGTGTGCAATGTCGATCAATCGCTTGCCTTTCAGTTCTGCGGGAATGGCCACGGGTGAGTGTACCGTGGCTGCAATGGCAGCTTCCGGTGTGCCAGTCTTGGGATGTTCCGGTTCTTTGTAGGCCAGCTGTTCAGCACCCACCTGAACTTTGGCTGTTTGCAACTGTTTGGGCACAAAGCAGCTGAACAGTTTGACCAAAGGCGTGACGTTGGGGCGCCCCATGCCAAAGTTGCCACTGGTGCCCGGTGCGTAGCTGGTGCCAGCAGGTGCTATTTCCCTGGAAAATATGGAGGCAGCTTTTTTGTCAGCGTGGGCAATGGCAATCCGCACCATGGCCTCGCTGCACAAGCCGTCGATTTCGCTGCCAATGATTTCAATCGATGTGCGGGTGTAATCGGCCAGGCCTTGGCGCTTGAACATGGCACGGGTGCGTTCCAGAATGGCTTCACCTGTGCGCTTTGCCTTGGCGTGCGCACCAATGCCGACAATCGACAGCATGCCGATGCAGCGGAACCCATCAGGGTAGGTGGCGCACACCTTGTACAGGTTGCTGGGGGCTTTGCCCGTGGCTCCGTGAATTCGTACCCGGTTCACGCCAGTTTCCTCAATGTGCACCGTGGTGAAGTTGCACACCACATCGGGCAGGGCGTAGTGGGCGGGGTCGTGGATTTCATACAACAGCTGTTCAGTGGCCACGGCTTTGTTGATCAGACCACCGGTGCCTTCCGGTTTGCTCAACTCGAAACTGCCATCGGCCGCTACATCCACAATCGGGTAGCCAATGTTGGCCCAATCGGGCACGGTTTGCCAGTCAGTGAACAAACCGCCCGTGGCCTGTGCACCGCATTCAACGATGTGTCCGGCCAGGCTGCCTTGCGCAAGCTGGTTCAGGTCGGTGGTTCGCCATTTGAATTCATGCACCAGTGCGCCCAGTACCATGGCGCTGTCCACCACCCGGCCAGTGATTACAATGTCTGCCCCAGCGTCTAGCGCTGCAGCAATTGGAAACGCGCCAAGATAGGCGTTCGCGGTCAGAAAAAAGGGTGGGGCTGGCTGGTGCGAATGCTGGTCTGCCAGTTCTACGCCGTCTTTGCGCAATTGCATCAATGTGTGCGTGGCATCGTCGCCGCTGACCACGCCAATGCGCACGGTGTGGCCCAATTCGTCCATGGCTTTTTGCAATGCCGCGGCACAACCCGCAGGGTTCAAGCCGCCTGCGTTGGCCACAATCCGGATGCCTTTGGCTTTTGCAACGGGCAGTGCCTTTTTCATCAGGTCGATGAAATCAAGTGCATACCCGTGTTCCGGGTTTTTCATGCGCATGCCGGCCATGATGGCCAGCGTCAGTTCGGCCAGGTAATCGTAGGTGATGTAACGCATGCCCGGCACTTGCAGCAATTGTTCGGTGCCCAGGCTGCTGTCGCCCCAAAAGCCGCAGGCGCCGCCGATCTTGATGCTTGCTGTGTTGGTGCCGGGAGTTGAGATCATGGTTTGTGCCTGCAAAATGTCATTGAACCTCAAGCATAAACAAAAAACAGGTATTTATTCAAACGATCGTTTGAATGTTGAGTCTAAAGTGGTACAAATCGTTGACAGTGCCAGGTGACTTCGTGACAATCGACAGCAATTGATCAATCAAACGTTCGCTTGGGCAGAGCGTTTATTATACAAAGGTACCGTTTTGAACTCATTCCAGTCCGTATTCAAGGCAGATTTATTCAAAGGCAAGGCGATTGTGATCACTGGCGGTGGTTCAGGCATTGGCCGTTGCACCGCGCACGAGTTGGCAAGTTTGGGGGCAGACCTTGCCCTGGTGGGGCGAAAAATTGAAAAGCTGGAAACCGTGCGCGACGAAATCCTGAAAACTTGTGCCGTGAAGGTGAGCGTGCACAGTTGCGACATTCGAGAGGAAGACAAGGTGGCCGCCACCGTGGCGGACATTCTAAAAGAACACGGCAAAATCGACCATTTGATCAACAATGCGGGCGGACAGTTTCCGGCGCCGTTGTGCACCATCAATGCCAAGGGTTGGGAAACTGTGGTGCGCAACAACCTGACCGGCGGTTTTCTGGTGGCCCGGGAGGTTTACAACCAGCACATGGCCAAAAACCTGGGCAAAACCGACATGTCGATCACCAACATCATTGCCGACATGTGGAATGGCATGCCGGGCATGGGACATTCCGGGGCAGCTCGCGCGGGCATGTTGAATTTTTCCGAGACCGCTTCACTGGAATGGGCGCCAGTGCGAGTCAATGCGGTTGCCCCCGGTTTTATTGCCTCCAGCGGAATGGACACCTATCCCGAGCCCATGAAGCAAACCATCATGCAGCTGGACAAAACAATCCCCTTGCAGCGCTTGGGTCTGGAAGCTGAAGTCTCTGGCGTGCTGACTTTTCTGTGCAGCCCTGCCGCCTCATTTATTTCCGGCAGTTGCATTCGCATTGATGGCGCGGCGCCAAATGCGAAACGGGTATGGCCGGTGGTGGGCAACGGTCAGCAGAACCCGGCATTCAACAGTTTTCATCTGGGTGGATTGCCCGATGTTATTCAGCGCCGCGATGCCGATCGCGAAGCCAAGAAGGCAGCAAAGTGATTAAACCTTGACACTGTATCTGTCGAATATCAAAATCAATCAAACGTTCGATTGATTAATTTGAGTGCCTACATGCCAATTCTTGAATCCTCAGTGTCCAAAGGCACCCCAGCTTTTGCTGAAAACAACACCATGATGTGTGCAGCGTTGCTTGAGCTTCGCGCGCTCGAACAACGCACGCGCGATGCATCGGCCAAGGCGGCACCATCGTTTGCCCGGCGTGGGCAGTTGCTGCCACGTGACCGCGTGGCGTTGTTGCTTGATCGCGGTTCTCCATTTCTCGAATTAAGCACCTTGGCTGGCTATATGCAAGATGGCCAAAAAGCAGACAAAAGCATACCGGGTGGTGGCATTATCGCGGGTCTGGGGTATGTGTCCAATACTTTGTGCATGGTGGTGGCCAGTGATTCAGGCATTGAAGCAGGTGCCTTGCAAGCCATGGGCATCGAGAAAATGCAGCGCGCGCAAGACATTGCCCTGGAAAACAAACTGCCTTTTATTAACCTGGGCGAATCGGCCGGGGCCAACCTGCTGAAGTACAAAGTCGAGCACTTTATTCTGGGCGGTGGCAATTTTTATCGCCTCGCAAAACTCAGTGCGGCTGGTTTACCCGTGGTCAACGTGCTACACGGCTCATCCACCGCAGGCGGGGCCTATATCCCAGGCCTGAGCGACGTGGTCATTATGGTGCGCGAACGCGCACGCGCATTTCTTGCAGGGCCGCCCTTGTTGAAAGCAGCCACTGGCGAGATTGCCAGTGATGAAGAACTGGGTGGCGCAGACATGCATTGTTCCATTTCAGGCTTGGGCGATTACATCGCCGACGACGACCGCCACGCCATTGCGCTGGCTCGCGATGTCATGGCCAAAATCGACTGGAATTCCAGCAACCGAAACACCCTGCCCGCGTTAAATGCGGATGCGCCTGAGCCCAGATATTGCGCCGAAGAATTAATGGGTGTGATGCCTGCCGACATTAAAACCCCGGTGGACATGCGCGAGGTCATCGCGCGCATTGTGGACGATTCCGATTTTCTGGAGTTCAAAGCCAATTATGGTTCAGCCACCCTGTGTGGCTATGCGAAGCTGATGGGTATCAGCATTGGGATCATCAGCAACCTTGGGCCGATTGACGCGGCAGGCGCGACCAAAGCCACACACTTCATTCAAAGCTGTTGCCAAACCAAAACCCCCATCATCTACCTGCAAAACACCACCGGCTACATGGTGGGCAAAGAAGCAGAACAAGGTGGAATCATCAAGCACGGATCGAAAATGATTCAGGCTGTGAGCAACGCCACCGTGCCGCAAATTACCGTGTTGTGTGGTGCCAGTTTTGGTGCAGGCAATTACGGCATGTGCGGCCGGTCTTTTGGGCCCCGTTTTGTGTTTGCCTGGCCCAATAGCAAAACGGCGGTGATGGGTGCCGAGCAAGCCGCTGGCACCATGGCCACAGTGATGCAGGCCAGCGCCGCACGCAAGGGCATGGAAGTACCGGAATTCATGTTGGAAAACATGAAAAAACAGATTGTTGACACATTTGAATCGCAAACCAGCGCCTTCTACACCAGTGGGCTGTTGCTTGATGACGGCGTGATTGATCCTCGCGACACCCGGCGGGTGCTGGCATTGGCGCTGGCGGCCTGCCTGCAACAGGAGCGAAGTGTGCAAGCCATGCAGTTCGGTGTGGCAAGGCCCTGATTTGTAAACAGACACGCTCTTTTGTTTAATCGCAAGAGAGTGCACAATGGGTTCATCTGGCAGTTGCCTTTCACGGGAGGGGCCAAGATGAACACACCATTTCTAAGCGCGCACAGCGCGGCCGCGTTGATTTCACGGCAGGGTCTGGCCCATTGCCTGCGTGGCATGCGTCATGCAATTGAGCACGATTTCAAACGCTGGGAACAGTTTGAAAAATCGGCGCGCCTGGCGTCTTATTCTGCGCAGGGTGTGATTGAAATCATGCCCATCAGCGACAGGCAAACCTATGGTTTCAAATATGTGAATGGCCACCCCAACAATCACCGCCACGAATTGCCCACCGTGATGGCGTTTGGTGTGTTGGCCGACGTAAAAACGGGTTTGCCAATGTTCATCAGTGAACTGACATTGATTACCGCTTTGCGCACGGCAGCCACATCCGTATTGGCTGCGGGTCATCTTGTTAAACCCGGATCGCGCAGCATGGCCCTGATTGGCAATGGTGCACAAAGTGAGTTTCAGGCCGTGGCTTTTCACGAGGCCTTGGGCATTGACAGGTTTTACCTTTATGACACCGATCTTTCTGCCACGGATAGATTAGCCCGTCATTTGAATGAACTCGGCTTTCATGTCACCCGTTGCAAAAGCGTGGCTCAGGCGGTTGCGCGGGCAGACGTCATTACCACTGGCACAGCATCAAAAACACGCGCCAACGTGTTGACCATGGACATGTTGAAGCCCGGTGTTCACATCAACGCAATTGGTGGTGATTGCCCCGGCAAGACCGAGCTTCATCCCGATGTGTTGCGCCATGCCCGTGTTTGTGTTGAGTACGAACCGCAAACCCGAATTGAAGGCGACATTCAGCAAATGCCTTCTGATTTTCCGGTGATTCAGCTGTGGGAAGTGCTCACGGGTTTTGCGTTGGGGCGTACCCACGCCGATCAAATCACAGTGTTTGATTCGGTGGGTTTCGCGCTGGAAGATTTTTCAGCTTTGCGCTACATGCATCAGTTGGCGCAAGACCACGGTGAACTTGAATATCTGTCCTTGATTCCCGAACTGCCCGATCCCAAAAACCTGTACGGTCTGCTCCCGCAACTGGAGGCTGCATGCTCTCACTGATCGGTGCGCCATGCGACGCCGGTGCGAACACGGCAGGTTCTGCATTGGGTCCTGATGCCTTAAGGCGCGCAGGTATTCAGCACGGTTTACAGAAAATGGGTTGCAAGGTTGAGGATCTGGGAGACTTGCACATTGTTACGCCTGAAAAGAATACGGCGGTGCAAGGGTATCGGAATTTCCATGAAGTGCTGGCCTGGAATTGCGCAGTGCGTTCGGCCGTGGCCAACGTCTTGAAAGAAGGGAGTGTTCCCGTGTTGTTGGGGGGAGACCATTCCCTGGCCATGGGTTCTATCAGCGCAGTGTCGGCGCACTGCCGCCGGGAACACAAAGTGTTGCGTGTGGTGTGGCTGGACGCGCATGCCGATTTCAACACGGCAAGCACATCAATCACGGGCAATATGCATGGCATGCCCTTGACCGTGCTATGCGGGCAGGGGCCACCCGAACTGACTCAACTCGGTGGATTCTCCCCGGCGCTGCAAGCGTCTCAAATCCGCTTGTTGGGAGTACGTTCGATTGATCCTGAAGAACAGCGCGCGTTGCGCCGTGCAGCACTGTCCATGGTGACCATGCGGCACATTCATGGCCGTGGAATTGTGCAGGCCATGAACGCAGCACTGGCCGACATTGATCCGGGCATGCATGTGCATGTCAGTTTCGATGTCGACTGCATCGATCCTTTGGTGCTGCCCGGCGTAAGCACGCCGGAAGAAGGTGGCTTGCAGCTGGATACCCTGCGTTATTGCATGGCGCGCATTGCGCAAACCGGTTGTGTTGCTTCAGTTGATCTGGTTGAGCTGAATCCTTTGGCCGATCCAACGGGCAAAAGTGCTGAGCGCGCTGTGGAACTGTTGACCGTGCTTTTGAATCCGGATTGGGAAAGGCATGTGCAGCGCCCGTTTGATTGGGCTGAACATGCTGGCTGAGCTTGACCGTTTGCGCGCGAAAATTGATTCACTGACAAGGGTGGATGAAACGCAAAGGGTGCGTGTTCTACTTGAACAATGCGCTTGGCTTGAAACCGGGTTTGATGCCGTGGAACAGGCCGCGCGCGGGCATGTGGAGCGATTGCGAAAGGTGCAAAAGCACAGCGCTGGCATAAATCAGTTGATGGGGGAATATCGCTTGTCCACCCAGGAAGGCGTTGCACTAATGTGCCTTGCAGAAGCCTTGCTGCGAATTCCGGATTCCCAAACACGCGATGAATTGATTCGCGACAAATTAAGCCATGCCAATTGGGCTGTGCACCTGGGGCACAGTTCTTCCTTGTTTGTGAATGCAAGCACATGGGGTTTGTTCATCGCGGGGCACTGGGTTCAAATGCCAGGCGACGACGGCTTGTATTCCAGCCTGCAGCGTTTGATTGCGCGCAGCAGTGAGGGCCTTGTTCGCACTGCGGTTGAGCTGGCCGTGAAGTTCATGGGGCAACAGTTTGTTGCAGCCCAAACCATCGAGGAAGCCTTGCGCAATAGCCATGCAACCGCAGCACAGGGCAGTACGTTTTCATTTGACATGTTGGGTGAAGCCGCGGTGTGCGAAGCCGATGCACAGGCCTACTTCAACAGTTATGCCCACGCCATTGACGTGATAGGGCAAGACAACTCAAAGGGTGTAATTGAGGGCCATGGCATCTCGGTGAAATTATCCGCCCTGCACCCTCGCTACACCCTGTGGCAAGAAAAGCGCGTGCAGGCTGAACTGTATCCGCGGCTTTATCGGCTTGCGCTTTCGGCCAAACGGCACAACATTGCATTCAATGTTGATGCAGAAGAAAGTGAGCGCCTGGATTTGTCGCTCGACCTGTTTACACGCCTGGCTTTTGAGCCTGAATTGAAGCACTGGCATGGTTTGGGTTTGGCCGTGCAGGCTTACCAAACCCGTGCCACGGCAGTGATCGAATTTGTTGCCACGCTGGCACGCGCCAGTGAACGGGGCATTCAGGTTCGATTGGTGAAAGGTGCGTATTGGGACAGTGAAATCAAGCGCTGCCAAATACAGGGTTTGGCGCACTTCCCTGTGTTTACACAGAAGGCACACACCGATCTTTCTTACCTGTGTTGTGCGGAATTGATGTTGCGCAACAACGGGCATATTTACCCTCAGTTTGCCACCCACAATGCGCACACCTATGCTGCGGTTCAACACATGGCCGCGCAAGTGAATGTACAAAAATTTGAAATGCAGTGTTTGCATGGCATGGGCGAAGGCCTTTACCAGCAATGCAGAATTTATGCACCCGTGGGTACGCACCAGACCTTGTTGCCGTATCTCGTGCGTCGTTTGCTGGAAAACGGTGCAAACACCTCATTTGTAAACCAGATTGTGGATCCGGATGTGGGTGTGAATGACCTGGTAGAACATCCGGTTGTCACATTGCGAAAGCATGGCGTTCAAGCCAACCCAGCCTGTACGCCCGCGCCGTATTTGTTTGGTGAGAATCGCCCGAATTCAAAAGGCCTCGACTTGTACTGCAAACGCACCGTGCAACATTTGCAGCAGTCTGTGGGAGACGGTCCCTTGTCTGGTTTGAAACCCTTGGCCTACAGCACGCAAGCACAAGTGCAGGACACATTGAATACGGTTGTGCAATTGAAAACCAGCGGCTGTGAATGGTTTGACAAAGGACAGGAACACCGGGTCGCTTGCCTGTTGCAGGCGGCGGAACTGCTTGAGGCACATCAACTTCAGTTGATGAACTTGCTGGTGCACGAGGCCAGGAAAACCATTCCAAATGCACACATGGAAGTGCGCGAGGCGATTGATTTTTGCCGCTACTACGCTGCCCAAATTTCCACACTTCCACCGCAACAACTTGAATCAACGCCTCGCTTGGCGGTGTGCATCAGCCCCTGGAATTTTCCGCTGGCCATTTTCATGGGGCAGGTTGTTGGGGCTTTGGCAAGTGGGCATGGCGTGGTGGCCAAGCCAGCCGAACAAACGCCGCAAATCGCACGCTATGCAGCACACTTGTTGCATGCAGCAGGCGTACCTGCTGCCGTGTTGCGGCTGGTGTATGGCGACGGGGAAGTGGGTTCCTGGCTGACCAGTTCCCCGGCGGTCAATACCGTGTTGTTCACCGGTTCCAATGCCGCTGCAAAACACATTCAAACCAGTTTGCTGAACCGTGAGGGTTCGCAAATTCCAGCTTTGCTGATTGCCGAAACGGGCGGGCAGAATGCGATGGTGGTTGATTCGTCCGCATTGCTGGAACAAGTGGTGGGCGACGCACTTGAATCGGCTTTTGGAAGTGCGGGGCAGCGTTGCTCAGCCCTGCGCGTGTTGTGCGTGCAAGCCGACATTGCCGACAGATTGATCGCCTTGCTGAAAGCCGCAATGCAAGAACTTCAGGTGGGTGACCCAGCACGTTTCTCCACCGACCTTGGCCCATTGATTGATCAAGATGCATGGCAGGCTGTACATGCCCACATTGGCGGCATGAAAGCGAACGGTTTGCCTGTGTTTCAGGCTGAACGCGTTGACTCTTCCACACGGGGAGACTTCATTGCACCCACGCTGATCGAACTGCAGCATCTGCATGAATTGCAGCGGGAAGTATTTGGCCCGGTGCTGCATGTGTTGCGTTTCAATGCAGACCATTTACCCGCCTTGCTTCACGAATTGAATGCCACCGGTTACGCCCTTACTTTTGGCATTCACAGCCGAATTCAATCCAGCATCGATCTGGCCTGCAACACCACGGTGGCCGGTAATGTGTATGTGAACAGAAACATGGTGGGCGCTGTCGTGGGCAGCCAGCCCTTTGGCGGGCACGGAAAATCCGGAACCGGGCCCAAAGCAGGTGGCCCGCATTACTTGCCCACCTTGATGCGTCTTGCCCGGGTTGCGAATTTGCAGGATGAAATTTTGCCTGGCCCCACCGGCGAAGAAAACCTTTACCGCTGTCGACCCCGTGGTCGGGTGTGGTGTACAGCACAGGATGAAACACTGCTTCGGCAACAAATTGATGCCGTGCTGGCTGTGGGAAACGTTGCTGTTGTTGAAACAGGCATATTCAAGCAATGGCACGGCAGGTGTATCGACTGGGTTGATGAAATTCATCTGGAGCACATTGATGCCGCGGTGTGTGATCACACATCGCAGTGTGCGCACCAGGTAGCCCGCACACTGGCAGCAACTTCACAGCGCATTCTTCCCTTGGTACTCGCGAATGCAGATGGCACTTACCCGGCTTATCGACTGGTGCGTGAGCAGCTTGTTTGTACCAACACGACAGCCGCAGGCGGCAACGTCGAATTGATTGCCGGGGTTTAAGCCAGTTTATTGTGCGTTTCCCGTGGCACAATCAGAAATCGTTTTTTCCAGCAGTTCCCCATGTCTGAATTTCAAGGCATTCCACCAGGCCCCAATGTTGGCACGCAACTCAAGGCTTTGCGCCGCAAAAAGAAAGCAGCCGACAAGGCTGTACAGCTTGCAACGCAAGCCGTGAAAACAATTTCAGGTGAAATTCCGGAATGTCCCCCCTTGGCAGAATTGACGCTGGGCCGTGTCACTGAATGGTTCACTGAACGGGGCTGGCAGCCATTTGATTATCAACTGCAGGTGTGGCAAGCGTTTGAGCAAGGCCACAGCGGCCTGCTGCATGCCACCACTGGCGCAGGTAAAACACTGGCTGTGTGGTTGGGTGCATTGTTGCGGTTGGCACAACTGCCCCGGCCCCGCGGCGCAGCCACACAAATTATGTGGATCACGCCCATGCGTGCTTTGGCCGCAGACAGCACAAAGGCCTTGCAGCAATCGGCCAAGGCATTAAGCTGCGATTGCGATGTCGCCCTGCAAACGGGCGATACCGATTCCGCAGCGCGAGCAGCTATTTTGCGCAAACCACCTTTCGCATTGGTCACCACGCCAGAAAGCCTGACCCTCCTGTTCACACGTGCAAGCAGTCAGCCCAATTTGAGCAAGCTGCAAGTGTTGGTCGTGGATGAATGGCATGAACTGATTGGCAACAAACGCGGCGTGCAACTGCAGTTGGCCATTGCGCGGTTGGCTGCAATCAACCCTGGCTTGCAGGTGTGGGGCCTAAGCGCCACCCTGGGCAATTTGCAAATCGCAAAAGATGTGCTTTTGCATCCTGTCAAAAATCAGGGCAAGTCCACTTTGGTTCAAGGCAAGTTGCCCAAGCAGTTGATTGTCGACAGCCTGATCCCCCCAACCTTTGAGCGTTTCCCTTGGGGGGGGCATTTGGGCTTGAAGCAACTGGAGTTTGTGGCGCGTGAAATGGATCAGTCCGCATCAACCTTGGTGTTCACCAACACACGTTCTCAGGCAGAAATCTGGTATCAGGCCCTGCTCGATGCAAGGCCTGAATATGCAGGTGCCTTGGCTTTGCACCACGGTTCGCTTGATAAGTCCGTGCGTGACTGGGTTGAACAAGGTTTGAAAAACGGCAGCCTGAAGGCGGTGGTGTGCACCTCATCACTTGATCTCGGTGTCGATTTTTTACCCGTGGAACGCGTGATTCAAATTGGTTCGCCCAAGGGGGTAGCCCGTTTGCTTCAGCGTGCGGGTCGTTCCGGGCATGCACCGGGCAGGCCTTCGCGCATTACCGTGGTGCCCACCCATGCACTGGAGTTGCTTGAGGCAGCAGCGGCTCGTCACGCGGCTGAAAACAAGCAGATCGAATCGCGTTACAGTCCGCAGGCACCGCTTGATGTTCTGGTTCAGCACTTGGTCACCATTGCGATGGGAAGTGGCTTCAAGCCCGATGAATTGTTTGCCGAAGTGCGCACAACCTTCGCCTATCGACAGCTCACACGAACGCAGTTTGATTGGGCCTTGACCTTTGTCGAAAAGGGCGGCGAAAGCCTGGCAGCATATCCTGATTATCAACGCATCGCTGCCGATGTCGATGGAATTTACCGCGTGCCCCGCCGCGACATTGCGCGCAGGCATGCCATGTCGGTGGGCACCATTGTGTCTGATTCAGCCATGCATGTGGCGTGGATGACCGGGGGCAGGCTTGGCACCATTGAAGAGGGCTTTATAGCCCGCTTGAAAACCGGCGATTGCTTTAGTTTTGCAGGCCGCGTGCTGGAACTGGTCAAGGTGCGCGACATGACCGCCTATGTGCGCAAGGCCGATCGCAAAAGGGCCGCTGTGCCGCAGTGGCAGGGCGGCAAAATGCCACTGAGCAGCGAGCTTGCCCATGCCTCCCTGCAAATGCTGGAACTGGCGCACAAGGCTATTTCGAAAGGCCGCCCCCCGGCGCTGCCTGAATTGCGCGCACTTGAAAGCTTGCTGGCTTTGCAAATGCGCTGGAGCGCCTTGCCCAACACAAGCAATTTGTTGATTGAAGAATTGCACAGCAAGGAAGGCCACCACCTGTTTGTCTACCCGTTCGAAGGGCGCACTGTGCACATTGGGTTGGCAAGCCTTCTGGCTTGGCGAGCTTCACGCCACAAGCCCGGTACATTTTCAATTGCCATGAATGACTATGGTTTTGAATTGCTGAGTGCCGAACCCGTGAACTGGCAGGAATGGATCACGGGCAGCCTTGCTGATTCTCCGCTTTTTGCCACCGACAACCTGTTTCAGGATGTGCTTGATTGCCTGAATGCATCTGAACTGGCACAGCGCCGGTTTCGTGAAATTGCCCGCATTGCTGGCCTGGTGTTTCAGGGCTATCCGGGTGCTGGAAAAAGTACCAAGCAATTGCAGGCCTCCAGCGGATTGTTTTTCGAGGTATTCAAAAAACACGACCAACACAATTTGCTGCTGGACCAGGCGCAACGCGAGGCGCTGGAGCAGGAATTGGAGTTGAAACGAATGGAGCAAGCCTTGCGGGCCATTCAATCCAAACAGTTGGTGTTCAGGCCGATTGATCGCCCCACACCGTTTGCATTCCCCTTGTTGATTGAGCGCTTGCGCGAAACAGTCAGCACGGAAAAGCTCAGTGACCGTGTGGCCAGAATGGTGGCTGAGCTTGAAAAGGCTGCCCAAGCGTGATTCTGTTGTCCAGTCACTCTCCCGTTTATACGGTTGACACGTCCTTCGGGCCGCTGGTTTTGTCGTGTCACAAAGTGGTTTTTGATCCGGTGCACCGTGCCTTGTTTGTGGCGGATGTACATTTGGGCAAAGCGGCCACATTCCGCAGTTTGGGTGTGCCCGTTCCTGCAGGCACAACACAGGAAAATCTGGATCGGCTGTCAGTCGCCATTGCAGCCTTTCAGCCAGGCTCGCTGTATTTCCTCGGCGACTTGTTGCACGCCAAAGCGGCACACAATCCAGACTTGCTCAGCAAGCTTCATGCGTGGCGCATGCAGCACGCCGACATAGCCATGACCCTGATTAAAGGCAACCACGACAGCAAAGCGGGCGACCCACCTGAAAACTTGAACATTTCAATTGTCGCCGAACCCTTCCGCCTGGGAGGTTTCGCCTTGTGCCATCACCCTCAAAATGTACCTGCGGCCTTCGCCCTGGCCGGGCATGAACACCCTGTGGTGGTGCTCAATGGCAAAGGCAGAAGCCGTGCGCGTTTGCCGTGTTTCTACCTTAAAGCAAATCAACTGATTCTGCCGTCTTTTGGCGAGTTCACCGGTGGGTATGAAGTGATTCCCAAAACCGGCGAATTGGTATTTCCTGTGGTGTGAATGGTTTATTTGCCTTTGCTTAAACCGAGTGCACCACCACCCAAAGCCACAATCATCAACAACCCGCCTGCCACGCTAATGTTTTTCATGAACATCAATTGCTGCACGTAGGCTTGGTCGGCTGGCATGGCCCAGAAGTTGTGGAACAGCACCGAAGCAGCCAGCGTGAACCCGGCCAGAACGAACATCGCTGCAAGCAACACGCGTCCTGCAAGGGCGATTGTTGATGCCGAGGTGTTGAAAACAGTGCCCAGCGTGCTGATGTCAGTTCCAGTGTTGTATGTCGTAGTCATTTCAATTCTCCGTATTGGGTTTGCGATTCACCGAATCGATAGGTGAGTGATGCGCGACAGTGGCTCTGAAATCGAGTGATCCTTTTCGGATTAGTAGTTCAAATAATTGGAATTAGATTCCAGGTGGATGAGAATATTCATTGTTGCCCAGGATCCCAGTCTTCGGCCCCCGCGCCTAGAGTAATTTCTCTAGCCCTGCGCATTGCCTTTTCCCCTGAAAAATAGCGTACACTCGTAAAAAAACGAACGTTCGGTCTATTTTATATGCGCAAAGGTGAACAAACCCGAGCCGCCATTGTCGAGGCGGCACTAGAAATCGCGTCCACGCAAGGACTCGAAGGGTTGACCATTGGCTCAATCGCAGAAAAAATGACCATGAGCAAAAGTGGTGTGTTTGCCCACTTTGGTTCTCGTGAAGAACTTCAAATTGCCGTGCTCCAAGAGTACGAGACCCAATTCATCAATGCCGTGCTGTTCCCTTGCCTGAAAGAGCCCCGTGGATTGCCGCGTTTGCGTGCAATTTTCATGCGCTGGCTTGACCGGATCGGCAAGGAAATCGACAGTGGTTGCATCTATATTTCAGGCGCGACAGAATACGATGACAGGCCAGGGGCAGTGCGCGATGTGCTGGTCAAAATGCATCGCGACTGGCAGAAAGAAATGCACCGTGCAGCGGCACAAGCCATCGAAGAAAATCATTTACCAGCCAATCAAACCCATGCGGACCAACTCGTATTCGAGATGGTCGGTTTGATCCTGGCAGCCCACCAACAAGGTCGCCTGATGGGCGATTCATTGTCGGTGAAGCGGGCCAGTGCAGGCTTTGACCGCATGATTCAGCATTACCAGCAAACCCGATCCGAGATTCTGAGCCAGTAGCACCAGGAGACACCTAACAATGAGCCAATACACGCCCCCTATTCGCGACATGCAGTTCGTATTGCACGAAATGTTGAACGCAGAAGCCACCTTCAAAGGCATTCCTTCATTTGAAGAAATTGACGCTGACACCATGAACCAGATCATGGAAGAAGGTGGAAAATTCTGTTCGGAAGTACTTCAGCCCCTGAACGCCGTGGGCGATTCCGAAGGTTGCACCCTGAACAAGGGCGATCACTCCCTGAAAACGCCAACAGGATTTAAAGAAGCCTACCAGCAGTTCGTTGAAGCCGGTTGGGCTTCGCTGAGCTGCGACCCCAACTACGGTGGTCAAGGTTTGCCAGTGACTGTGAACCAGGCATTTTATGAAATGATGAACGCAGCCAACCAAGCCTGGACAATGTACCCAGGCCTGACGCACGGTGCATACGACTGCTTGCACGAACATGGCAGCCAGGAACAGAAAGACCTGTACCTGCCCAAGCTGACCAGTGGCGAATGGACAGGCACCATGTGCCTGACCGAACCCCATTGCGGTACCGACCTGGGCATGCTGCGCAGCAAGGCCGAGCCACAGGCCGACGGCAGCTACAAAATTACCGGTGCGAAAATTTTCATCAGCAGTGGTGAACACGACATGGCCGAGAACATCATTCACCTGGTGTTGGCACGTTTGCCAGACGCACCCCAAGGCACCAAAGGCATTTCATTGTTTCTGGTTCCCAAATTCGTTCCCAATGCAGATGGAACGCTTGGCGCGCGCAACCCGATTTTCTGTGGTGCCATTGAACACAAAATGGGTATTCACGGCAACGCCACCTGCCAGATGAACCTGGACGGTGCAAGTGGCTGGTTGATCGGTCAGCCACACCGTGGTTTGGCAGCCATGTTCGTGATGATGAACGCCGCCCGTTTGGGCGTGGGCATGCAATCACTGGGCTTGACCGAGGTGGCCTATCAAAACGCAGTGGTGTATGCGAAAGACCGCATTCAAAGCCGTTCACTGACCGGCCCCAAAGCCACAGACAAACCCGCCGACCCCATCATTGTTCACCCCGATGTGCGCAAAATGTTGCTGACCACCCGTGCTTACGCTGAAGGTGGCCGCGCACTGTGCTTCTGGACCGCACTTGAACTGGACAAAGAACTGAACCACCCCGATGAAGCTGTACGCAAAGAAGCTGCCGACATGGTTGCACTGGCGACACCGATCGTGAAAGCCTTTATCACCGACAACGCCTGGGAAGCGACATCGCATTGTATGCAGGTGTACGGTGGCCATGGCTACATCGCTGAATGGGGCATGGAACAGTACGTGCGCGACAGCCGCATCAACATGATTTACGAGGGCACCAACACCATTCAATCGCTCGACCTGTTGGGCCGCAAAGTGTTGGGCGACGGTGGCGCCAAGTTGATGAAGTTTGGCAAAATGGTGCGTGCATTGTGTGAAGCAGAAGCCAACAACCCAGCCATGAAAGAGTTTGTCGAACCATTGGCTGATTTGGGCGACAAGGTCAGCAAGCTGACCATGGAAATTGGTGGCAAAGCCATGCAAAACCCCGATGAAGTGGGCGCGGCTGCGGTCGATTATTTGCGTGTGGTCGGCCACCTGTTCTACGGCTACTTCTTCGCGCAAGCTGCAAAAATTGCACTTGAAAAACAAGCCAGTGGCGACAAGTTCTACACTGCCAAGCTGCACACAGCGCGATTCTACTTCCAGAAAATGCTGCCTGAAACTGCCATGCTGATTCGCAAGGCGCGTGCAGGTTCAGCCAGCTTGATGGAAATGGAAGCCGACCTGTTTTAAGCGACCCGTTGTTTGTTGGTCATCATTGACTCGGTGACAGACATCAACTGGTCAAGATAGTCAAAATGAGGTGTGAACGTGTCAAGCCAGTTTGAGGTCTGTCCCAAATAGGCTTGACAGTTTTGCCCATCGAAATGGGGATGAAATCTTTCCGCCTGGATACAGCGAATCATTTCAGCCATGGGGAGACGCTGCTCCAGGTAAGGCCTTACAAATAAAGCGTGGGGATGAATTGCGATATTTTGAGAGATGTAGTCCAAAACCATGTCGGTTTGATGAATGTTCATCCATGCAATGCTGTTGGGTTGATTGCTCTCAAGCAGTGTTTGCCTGAAACCTTCCTGTATGGAGTAAGCATCAAACATTCTGGTGCGCGCTAAATTTAATTTCTGAATTGCCAATTGAAGCTGACCGTCAAATGTTACGGGCTCCGGCATATGCCTGATAAAGGCTATTTGTGCAGTTGCCTCTTGGGCGGGTATTGCGTGCAAATTCTGCCTGGTACTTTTTTGCTGTTCAAGTGGCTGGGTGTTCGGCACGGCGATATTTTCAGGGGTTTTGCGAATCACAATTGCTGGGCTGGGCTGAGGGCTTGGTTGCGGGCTGTTGTGTGCCATCGCTTCGGCAATTAATTGTTCAAGGGCACTCAACCTCTGTTCAATGTCGGTTTTGTACTGTTGAATTTCAACTTTCTCAACCGGCCATTTGTCGGCATCAATTTGACCGTAGATATTGTCAAGCTGCTCGGTGATGATCTGCCCGAGTTTGCGTTTTTCATCCGATGTTGAAATGTTTAATGCTTTTATATCGTGACTTAACCAATCCGCCAATTTTGAAAGCTCCGCACGGAATGGCGTTGCGAGCGATTTTTCCACAACACGCTCATTTGTATTGTTGTTTGGCCGGCTGCTTGCTTCGGGCTCGATCGCTTGTTCAACGGCAGCTTTCCCGGCTTTCTGGGTTTTTTTGATCATCGTCGGTTCAGCGCGAACGCCAACCGGCTCGGATTGGATCAATTCCTCTGTCAGCAAATTGATGTCTTCAAGCTGTATCTGTTCAAGATAGGACATCACATCCTGGGACAAGACCTCCTGGTCTCCATGAATCAGTTGCAATTCCGTTAGTCCATGCTTGATTGCAGTTTCTGCCTGGTGCCGTTGGGCGATGGCCAACACAATATCGGCATTGCCTGTATCTCCCCCAGTCAGTTGTCTACCAAGAATTTGATGTTTTTGTTGTGCCGAATCAAACACATTCATGATGGGAAGATTGTTGATGGTTTGCATCTTAAAAGACTCGAACACTGACTTGTTTTCTTCGATCAGTGTGTCGACCATTGATGAAAACTCAAGCAGTTGAGCTTTTTCAGCTTCGGCGCTCACCCCGCCCATGTACATCTCAATATTTGATTTAAGGCAGCCCAGAAAAATGCTGAGTCGACTGAATTCGGTTGAGATCAGGCTGGTTCCGCACAGTGTTGATTGGTAGATCGTTAATGCCTGTAGCAGCTTGTGGAGCTCGTTTTGTTTGGCCTCGGGAATAATATCTAAAACCCGCTTCATCGTTATGTCGAGTTGTCGATCGATTTGCACAATGTTTTCTTGCAACAGATCGGTTGTTTTAATGTAGGTTTGACCTTGGCCCATTCCGGTGTTTGTCGTGAATGGGTTTTCCTGTGCCTTCATCTTATCCAGCGACTGTTGCATTTGTTTTTTAATCAGTGGCAGTTGTTGGACCAGGTGTTTGTTGATGGCAGTGCTGATCTCGTTAATTTCTTTGCTCAGTTGTTTGGCTTTATTTTTTTTGATTGGGGATTTATGTTGTGTAATCTCTTGCGTTAATAACTTGCCCAAAGCTGAACATCTGGAGCAAAGCCCGGAAATTTGCACCTCACCGATGTTCAGTTGTGATTTGTTTAGCTCGTGAAGCAGTACGTAAGCATTCGTTGGTCGTGTAATGGTTTGCGGGGTCATGTCAGTCCGGTTTTTTTTGGTGGACTAATTCGTACCTCTGGTGTGAAAGTAGTTCAATTGAATTGATTGGCAGTGATGACTTGTTTAACCTCAACAGGTTAGAATCGAACTAAAATAAAACGAACGTTCGGTTTTAAATTTTCAAAAATTTTAGGGAGACACACGTGTCCAATTTCATCGTTCGCAAAGTCGCCGTGCTCGGCGCTGGCGTAATGGGCGCACAAATCGCTGCGCACTGCGCCAATGCCAAAGTGCCCGTGGTTCTGTTTGACCTGCCCGCCAAGGAAGGCCCCAAAAATGGCATCGTCGACAAAGCCATCCTGAACCTGACCAAACTGAAGCCCGCCCCGTTTGGCGCGAAAGACGTTGCGCAGTATGTACAAGCGGCCAACTACGAAGAACACCTTGAACTGCTGCAAGGTTGTGATTTGGTGATTGAAGCCATTGCCGAACGCATGGACTGGAAACACGACCTGTACAAAAAGGTTGCGCCGCACATCAATGCAAACGCAATTTTCGCAACCAACACATCGGGTTTGTCCATTTCCAAGCTCAGCGAAGGGTTCGAAACTGAACTGAAAAGCCGCTTCTGTGGCGTTCACTTCTTCAATCCCCCCCGCTACATGCACCTGTGCGAATTGATTCCCTTGTCAACCACGCGCCCGGATATTCTGGACAATCTGGAAACCTTCCTGACCACCACCTTGGGCAAGGGCATTATTACTGCGAAAGACACGCCCAACTTCGTGGCCAACCGCGTGGGTGTGGCTGGCATGCTGGCCACCATGGCCGAAGCCCAGAAGTACGGCATTCCATTCGATGTTGTTGATCAACTGACCGGTTCCAAATTGGGCCGTGCCAAATCAGCCACATTCCGCACTGCCGATGTGGTGGGTCTGGACACCATGGGCCACGTGATTGCAACCATGCAAAACACATTGCCAAACGACCCGTTTGCACCCAGCTATGCAACACCTGCTGTGTTGAAAACCCTGGTTGAAAAAGGCGCACTGGGCCAGAAAACCAAAGGCGGCTTCTTCAAAAAAGAAGGCAAACAGATCATGGTGTTCGATGCAAACACCAGCAGCTACGTGGCTTCTGAAGGCAAAGCTGATGAAGGCGTGTTGAAAATTCTGAAAAACCGCAACGTGGCCGAACGCATGGCAGCACTGCGTGCTTCCGAGCACCCACAAGCCAAATTCCTGTGGGCAATATTCCGCGACGCATTCCATTACATCGCCTTCCACTTGAACGAAATCGCCGACACCGCACGCGAAGTAGACTTCTCACTGCGCTGGGGTTATGGCTGGACAGAAGGTCCATTCGAAACCTGGCAAGCCGCAGGCTGGAAGCAGGTTGCCGAATGGGTGAAAGCAGACATTGATGCTGGCGTTGCCCTGTGCAATGCACCGCTGCCTGCCTGGGTATTCGAAGGCCCTGTTGCTGAAAATGGTGGCGTATACAGCACCGCCGGTGCATTCAGCCCGGCCAGCAATTCATTCGTACCCCGCAAGGATTTGCCGGTGTACAAGCGCCAGATTTTCCGCGCCAAAGTGTTGGGCGAAACCACAGTGACCGGCCACAATGGTGGCACCACCATCAAGGAAAACGATGCAGTTCGCATTTGGACTGCACCCGGCCACGACGATGTTTTGGTGTTGTCCATCAAAACCAAAATGCACGCCATCGGCCCCGATGTCATCACCGGCACCCACGAAGCCATTGCCTTGGCTGAGAAAAGCTACAAAGGCTTGGTGCTGTGGAGCCCGGATGAACCCTTCTCTGCCGGTGCCGATTTGCAGGCCATGTTGCCCGCATTCATGCAAGGTGGTGGCAAGGCCATCGAACCCATGGTGGCTGAATTCCAGAAAGGCACTGCTGCACTGAAATATGCACAGGTTCCAACCGTTGCGGCCGTCACCGGCTTGGCTTTGGGTGGTGGGTGTGAATTTGCAATTCACTGTGCCGCACGTGTGGCCAATCTGGAAAGCTACATGGGCCTGGTGGAAGTGGGCGTTGGCCTGATTCCCGGTGGCGGTGGTTTGAAAGAAATCGCAGTCAACGCTGGCCTGGCCGCTCAAAAAGCAGGTTCTGCTGACGTGTTGGCCTTCCTGAAAGACGGCTTCATGACCGCTGCAACCGCCAAGGTGGGCACATCGGCCATGGAATGTCGCGACCTGGGCTTCATCAAGGAATCCGACACCATCGTGTTCAACAGCCACGAACTGTTGTACGTGGCTATTTCGCGCGCACGCGCCATGTTCGATGGCGGCTACCGCCCACCCCACAAAATCAAGGGTGTGCCTGCCGCAGGTAAATCTGGCTTCGCCACAATCAAGGCACAGTTGGTGAACATGCGCGACGGTGGTTTCATCTCTGCTTACGACTTCCACTTGGGCTGTGTAATCGCCGAAGTGGTGTGTGGTGGCGAAATTGAAACAGGCTCCTTGGTGGATGAAGAATGGTTCCTGAACCTGGAACGCAAGCACTTCGTGAAGTTGCTCGACAACCCCAAGACACAAGAACGAATCATGGGCATGCTGCAAACCGGCAAGCCAGTGCGTAACTAATTAAGGAGAGCAAACATGGCTCAAACTTGTAAAGATGTTTACATCGTCGCAGCAACGCGCACCCCAATCGGCAAGGCCCCCCGTGGCGTGTTCAAAGACACCCGCCCCGATGACCTGCTGGTTCACGCCATTGCCAGCGCAATGGCCCAAGTGCCCACGCTCGACCCCGCTTCAATCAACGACGCAATCGTAGGTTGTGCATTCCCCGAAGGCGAGCAGGGCATGAACATGGCCCGTATCGCAGTGTTGCTGGCAGGCTTGCCCAACACCGTGGGTGGCGTCACCATCAACCGCTTCTGTGCTTCAGGCATTACCGCGGTTTCCATGGCCGCGAATGCAATCGCCATGGGCGAAGCGGAAGTGATGATCGCCGCTGGTGCTGAAAGCATGAGCATGGTGCCCATGAGTGGCAACAAGCCCAGCTTCAACAACGCAATTTTCCAGAAAGACGAAAACTTAGGCATTGCTTACGGCATGGGTATGACTGCTGAAAAGGTTGCGCAGCAGTGGGGCATCAGCCGCGACGCGCAAGACGAGTTCGCATTGAACAGCCACAAAAAAGCCATCGCAGCCCAACAGGCAGGCGAGTTCAACGATGAAATTACCCCGTTCACCGTGGTCAAAGCCACGCCCGATTTGGCCACCGGCGAGATCAAAACCGCTAGCCGCGTGGTGGGTCTGGACGAAGGCCCCCGTGCCGATTCCTCCATTGAAGGCCTCACCAAACTGCGCCCGGTATTCGCAGCCAAAGGTTCTGTCACTGCGGGCAACAGCTCGCAGATGAGCGACGGCGCAGGCGCCTTGATTCTGGCTTCAGAAGAAGCCGTGAAGCGCTACAACCTGACCCCGCTGGCCAAGTGGCGCGGTTTTGCAGTGCGCGGCGTGCCGCCGGAAATCATGGGCATCGGCCCCAAGGAAGCCATTCCGGCCGTGTTGAAAACAGCGGGACTTAAAACCAGCGACATCGACTGGTTTGAATTGAACGAGGCCTTTGCTGCGCAATCACTGGCCGTGATGAAAGACCTGGAGCTGGACCCTGCCAAGGTGAACCCCATGGGCGGCGCAATCGCCCTGGGCCACCCTCTGGGTGCAACTGGTGCAATTCGCGCCGCCACCGTGGTGCATGCGCTGCGCAGGCACAACTTGAAGTACGGCATGGTCACCATGTGTATTGGCACCGGCATGGGTGCAGCAGGCATCTTCGAACGCGTGTAATTAAAGCGTTCTGGGTGATTGAAAAGCACAACTTCTGAACAAGGAGTTGTGCTTTACCTGACTGGCGGGTTGTCCATCAGTTTGCCTGCTGAAAAGTCATGGACGCCAAAAAAATTCATTCCGGTTATTTTCACATTCACCTCCCGACCGGTTGTATCCATTAACGTGGCGGTCGATGTTCCAACACCAATTTCGGTGATCCCGGCATTCAGCAACGCGTCCCTATGCCCTCGTGTTTCAACACCGTGATCAATTAACCACCCAACAATTACGTCACGAGCTGTCACCGAGTCGCCGGTACTTACGTGCAAATTCTCAAGATCGGTGGCATGAAACATGGCCTGCCCACCGGCCTTCTCTTTCAGCGCGTTCAAGGCATTGTCCGAGCCGGCTATCACTTCTCCATCTGCACCCTCACCACCTTTCCGGAGATGCTCGATGAGATCGTGATCAATAAAGCCATCCAGGAAGTTTGAATTACTGGTATCCACCCCAGAGTCACCACCTTGTCTCGCTGTCAACTGGAGTCCGCTGTTGGCAAGCAGTTCCATCCCCTGGCTGGCTATTGCGCTTCGTACACTGTTGTAACTAAGGAGGGGAAGAGTCAATTTCCCTGCCTCCAGGTCTTTCCCTTTTCTCTTGAGGGTTTTTAATGCGTCACCAAGTGACTCCATAAATCTGCTGTCCTGGAGCTTGAACTTCATGGGATTTGACTTCACGTGTTCCGAAAGAACTTTTGCATAGTTTTTTGGATTGGCTCGCAGGCTGCTTACCTCCTTAATCAATGCAACTGCGTAAAGCTTGCTGCCAAACTCGATCTTGCCCGCATCAGGCTTGGTAACTTTGTTGACCGTGGATGCAGTCGAAGAAGGATCGCTTTTTGCTTTCGAGGGAGGAGATCTGTCATCGACCCGCACCTGTTTTTTTGTCGTTGACGTGCTGATGGCTGTTGTTGCAGCCCCGGTTGTGTTGTTATTTCCAATCGATGTCATCATCGCCTCGTGACAAAATTAACCAATCCAGCTGGAACCGGTTTTCCCGGGTTGTGTTTGGCTGGCTGATCTTCGCGGGTTCGTTGCTCGAGTTGTCCATCAAGAACCTTAAGCACCGCACCCAAGTTCAGAATGGAGTTATTCAACAGCCGTGCGTCTGAATTAATCATAGGGTGCATAAAACTTAGCGTGTATCTTTTGGTCAAAGTACACAATCCGATGGTGCATGCTTTCAAAAAATCAGCCTCGTAATTACAACCCAGCAAATACTCCAGCGTTTTTGGATTGGCGTTGCTGAGGTGTTCCCCGACATAGGCCGTCAGTTTCAGAAAGTTGCCTGAATTGGTGAGTTGCAGTGTGATCGGGTATTTTTTTTCAGCTTCAACGAAGCCGACACCCTCTTCATTCAACTCGATATCAATCCCGTTGAAGTATCCCAAATCTTGAAGAATGCGATTGGCCCGTTCTAGTGACATCCTAAAATCAACCATGAAAATCAATTTTTTAACGTATCAAGATTTTGAGGATAATCAAGTAGTTTAAAGGTCGATATCCCCATTTTGTGGGTTCTTCGGAAGCATTTAACCGGTGAAAGTAGCCCGGATCTTTTGACTTTGTTACCGGTCGGTCACTTTCCGGTTGACTCTGTGTAATATGTAGCCATACATAAAATCTTTCGAGTACACATGGACATCCAAACAGAAATCAACAACGGCCTGATGACCATCACCATCAACCGGCCAGAACGGAAAAACTCATTCACCAACGCCATGTACACCGCGCTGGCCGATGCGTTTCGTGATGCCACCCACAGCAGCGCAGTCAAAGTGGTGTTGCTCAAAGGCCATGAAGGCTGCTTCTCTGCAGGCAACGACCTGGGCGATTTTCTGAACAATCCACCCACCACACTGGACGCGCCTGTATTTCGCTTTCTGCGATTGATTTCCGTGTTTCCCAAGCCCGTGGTGGCGCAGGTTCAAGGCTTGGCCATTGGCATTGGCACCACCGTGCTGCTGCACTGCGACCTGGTGTATGCCGCCAGCACAGCCAGGTTCTCCATGCCCTTCGTAAAATTGGGCTTGTGTCCTGAAGCCGCATCAAGTCTGTTGTTGCCCATTTCAGCGGGTTATCAAAAAGCCGCTGAACTGCTGTTGCTGGGCGATATGTTCACTGCCCTGAAAGCCTACGACACGGGCATTGTTTCTAATGTCCTGGAGCCCGAAACACTGGAGGCCCACGTGCAGGCCCAGGTGAAAAAGCTGCTTGATTTGCCGCTGGCCAGCCTGCTGGCCACCAAGCGCTTGATGAAGTCTGTGAACAAGTCTGCAATTTCAGAAAAAATGGCAGAAGAAGGGCATCTTTTCATGAACATGATTCCGCAGGCCCCAGCCCAGGAAGCCTTCGCGGCGTTTGGTGAAAAACGCGCACCCAACTTCAAGCAGTAATTCAGTTCGGTGCAAGCCTGCGGGTTTAACCTGCAAGGCTTGGCCATTTCTAAAGGTTCAGCATGACCGTCGCACTATCCGAAATTTTATCCAACCGCAGATTGCAAGGTGACACAGTCACCTTCACTGCCACTGATGACTGGACGCAGGGCCGCACCATGTTTGGCGGCTTTCTGTCTGCTTTGGCGGTGGTGGCCATGCGCGACACCTTGGGTATCGACATGCCGTTGCGCGCACTGCAAACCAATTTCGTGGGCCCTGTGCCCGCGGGGGATGTGGTGTACCGCACGCGCCTGCTTCGGCAGGGAAAAAGTGTCAGTCAGGTTCAGTGTGAAATTTACAGCGATGAAACCCTGGCCGGTTTGGTGGTGGGCGTGTTTGGTGCACCGCGCGAAACCGCCTTGCCGGTGTTGACGCCCGAACACACACCTTTGCCCAAAGCTGTGGACGACCTTCCCGCCTTGCCATTCATTCCGAAAATTACGCCCAATTTTTTGCAGCATGTTGAAATGCGCTGGGCTGTGGGCAGCATTCCCTACATGGGCAATCCGTTTTGGGAAAGCGGTATTTATATCCGTGCACTCGACAAAAACCTCAGCCCCGAAGTATTGATTGTGATGCTCAGCGATGGCCCACCCACGCCGTGTTTAAGCCATTTCAAAGGGCCGGTCATGGCAAGCTCTGTCTCATGGTCGTTGGAATTGCCGCCTTTGCCCGCAGACACCAACAGCGATGGCTGGTTTCAGATCGACATGGAAACCAAGGCAGGCGCCGATGGTTACGTTAATCAAAGTGCCAAACTGTGGACACCCGAAGGTCGCCTGGCCTCGCTGGGTTACCAAGTGGTTGCGGTTTACGGTTGACGGGAAGCCCCTTGTGATGAATCGCCCCACGCGCATGCGAACAACCCTTGCATCCTTCCTGATCGCACTGCTGATCGGTGTGGTTTCTGGAACCCTTGTTCAAACCCAAATCAACCTGTTGGCGCTTCAAAACCTTGGTGTTGTTATTGATCTGCAAACCCGCATTGCAAGCAGTTTTCACGATCTCGGGAACTTCTCGCCGGTGTACGCAGTCCTTTTCGGAGGCAGTTTTGTGGCGTCTCAGGCCGTTGCATTGCTTTTCACACGATTTACCGCAGCCATATGGCGCACTTTCTGGTGCACATTTGGAGCCGCCTTGGGCCTGTGGTTAACTTTCAAAGTGGTCGACATGTTTGCACCAATGCCAGTACTTATTGCCTCCACCCGAACTGTGGGTGGCATGTTGTCCATGCTCGCCGCCGCTGCCGTTTCTGGCCTGGTTTTCGCCAAATTGTCAAAACCGGGCAAAGCTGTTGGTATGCCGGCGTTGGCGCTGTTGCTTGGGGTCGGGCTGGCATTGCCCCAAGGCGACGCAATTGCACAAGGCAGCAAGCCTTACAAAATTGAAACCGTCGTTGAAGGGCTTGAAAGCCCTTGGTCCATGGCGTTCTTGCCCGATGGCCGGGCCTTGATCACCGAAAAACCAGGCCGCCTACGTTTGCTTGGCACCGATGGCAAGCTTCAGGCCAAGCCCTTGAGCGGCGTGCCGCAGGTTTTTTACAGTGGGCAGGCGGGTTTGTTCGACGTATTGCCCGCCACCGACTTTGCACAAAGTCAGCAAATTTTCCTGAGCTACGCCTGTGGCAACCGCAGTGCAAACCACACCTGCGTGTCCAGTGCCACGCTGGGCGCCAATGGCCTGGAAAGCGTCAAGGAAATATTCCGTTCCCAAATGGCGAAATCTGGCAGTGCCCACTTTGGCGGCCGCCTGGTCTGGTTGCCCGACAACACATTGGTCATCACGCTGGGCGATGGCTACAGTTATCGGGAGGAGGCGCAAAACCTGTCCAACCATCTCGGCAAAATTGTTCGCATCAATGCAGATGGTTCCGTACCCAAAAACAATCCGTTTGTGGGCAAACCTGGGGCCAAACCTGAAATTTACAGCTACGGCCATCGCAATGTACAAGGCCTGGCTTACGATGCCGCCACCAAGCAGTTGATTTCTCATGAACACGGCCCGCGCGGTGGCGACGAAGTCAACGTGATCACTCCCGGTATCAACTACGGCTGGCCCAAAGCCACTTACGGCATCGATTATTCCGGCGCACAAATTTCGCCGTACAACGAATACGAAGGCACACAACAGCCCGCCATTTACTGGGTGCCTTCCATTGCACCTTCCGGTATCACCGTGTACAACGGCGACATGTTTCCCCAGTGGAAAGGCAGTTTGCTGGTGGGTGCTTTAAAAGCGAAGCAAGTCAGCCGTGTGGTGTTGAAAGGCAACAAGGCCGCCGAGGTTGACGTGCTGTTCAAGGAAGTGGGCGAACGAATTCGCGACATTCGAACCGGGCCAGATGGCGCCATTTATCTGCTGACCGACAACGCCGATGGAAGGGTTCTTCGGGTGTCGGCACAGTAAGGTCTGGGCTGATCATTTCCCCTGCGTGGCTGAAATTGGTTTAGGCTAGGATCAAAGGGGGACACCATGGAGATCGTATTCAAGGCCAGCAACATCATCGAAGCACATATTGTTGCGGGCATGCTCAATGCCTGCGAAATTCAGACCTACGTCGGTGGCTATTTTTTGCAAGGCGCGGTGGGAGACATTTCACCCACCGGTATTGCGAATGTTTTTGTGTCGCCTCAAGACTTTGATCAAGCAGCTGCTTTAATTACCGATTACGAAAAAGCAGACAATTGCCAAACTGAATTGGTAACGTCCAAATGGTTTGCCCCTTCCTTTTAGGAGAGAAATAATGAGTCTATTGGTCTTTCTGATTGTTGGCATCGTTGCCGGCTGGTTGGCCGGCCTGTTGGTGAAAGGCGGAGGCTTTGGCCTGCTGGGTGATTTGGTCGTTGGGGTGATCGGTGCCTTTGTCGGTGGTTATATCTTCAACTCATTGGGTGTTTCCAGCGGAGGGGGATTGATTGGCAGCATTGTCGTGGCAACCATTGGTGCCATTGTGCTGTTGGTGCTGATTCGCTTCATCAAGCGGGCTTGATCCAGGGCATTGCAGCCAGTTCACTCGGGGGCGCAGTTTGGCGCTATACTTCGCTCCCGATCAGCCAAATTCCCCAGGATCAACATGGCGCTTAAATCCACTGATATGGCCAAAAACATGGCCAAAAAGCTCGACGGTTCCCTGAAATCTGAAAGTCTTCCTGACCGGTTTGGTCAAGCCTCCAAAGCCGCATCCAGCAAACGCGAACGCGCAGCCACTATCCCTGCCAGCAAACTGGTTTCCGTGAATTATCGTTTGCCTGCCGAATTGGTAAATCGCCTGCGCGACCAGGCGTTAAATCACGAGGGCGGCATCAATTTACTGGTGGCCACAGCGCTGAATGAATGGCTTGATACGCAAGTCAAAAAATAATTCACATGGCTTTCAATCGAAATTCATGTCAATTTCTTACAAGCCAGTTTTGTTTCACAGCAAATCCTGCCAAAAATTAATATCGATTTATGAACTAATTTGGAAGGAATATTGCTTCTGAGTGCTTTTTATAAAGATAATTAATTCTTTTTTTAAATCATTCGTTTCGGATTGGATTTGTTGCTGTTCGAATTTTGATTTCAATTGCCTTGAGCGTGCGTCTCCTTGTGGTTTCTGCGTATATGGAAAACCACAATTGCCGCACCTATCCCACGTGTCGATACTCCATCCACCCGCACTGGTTTGTGTGGAATTTAATAATAAAAAACTTTGGCAGTCGACGATAGATACCAATCACAAGGAGAGTTCCGTGAAGAAATCGATTAAATCCGTTTTGGCAGTAGCCCTGTTGGGCCTGATGGGTTCAGTGCAAGCTGCTGACCCATATCCATCCAAAGTTGTCACCATGCTGATTCCATTTGCTGCGGGTGGTCCCACTGACACGGTAGGTCGTTTGATCGCTCAATCCATGTCCAAAGACCTTGGTCAACAGGTGATTGTAGAAAACCTGGGTGGCGCTGGCGGCACACTGGCAGCTGGCAAGGCTGCCCGTTCCCCAGCTGACGGTTACAACATTTTTCTGCACCACATTGGCCAATCCACAGCGCCTTCGCTGTATCGCAAGCTGTCTTACAACGCATCCAGCGACTTTGAAACAATCGGTTTGGTCACTGATGTGCCAATGACCATTGTTGCGCGCGGCAACATGCCAGCGAAGAACATGCAGGAATTGCTGGCCTACATCAAGGCCAACAAAGAAAAGGTAACTTACGCCAATGCGGGTGTTGGTTCGGCTTCTCACCTGTGCGGCATGTTGTTCCAGACTGCGGTAGGCGTTGACCTGACCACAGTTCCTTACAAAGGCACAGGTCCAGCCATGAACGATTTGCTGGGTGGTCAGGTTGATTTCATGTGTGATCAAACCACGAACACCACAAGCCAGATCAAAGGCGGAAAAATCAAGGGTTATGCGGTCACCACCAAAAAGCCGGTTGCTTCACTGCCTGATCTACCTACGCTCGACAAATCTGGCCTGCCCGGCTTTGAAGTGGGTGTTTGGCACGGCTTGTATGCCCCCAAAGGCACACCAAAACCCATCGTTGATCGTTTGAACAAAGCGTTGAATGTTGCGTTGAAGGACCCTGCAGTGATTGCGCGTTTCGCCGAGCTTGGCACAGAACCTGTTTCTGCCGAAATGGCCACCCCCGAGGCTCATCGCAAGCACCTGGATTCTGAAATTGCACGTTGGAAGCCGATTATCGACAAAGCAGGTCAGTACGCTGACTAATTTGTAACAGAGACTAATAAAAATGCCAAAAGATTTACGCGACTTTTGGGCCGGGCTGCTGTACCTCTTTATTGGTGCAGCAGCTTTGTATATGGCCAAGGACTATGAAATGGGTACTGCGGTAAGCATGGGCCCCGGCTATTTTCCGATTGTACTAAGTGGTTTGCTCATATTGATCGGATCAATTTCACTGATTCGATCGTTCATTGTTGAAGGCGAACCGCTAGAAGGTTTTGCCGTATCGAAAATTCTATATGTAACCGTTTCAATTGTTGCCTTTGCCTTGGTGGTTGAAGGGGCTGGGTTTGCCATAGCGGTAATACTGGTTTTTGCCATTTCAGCAATGGGTAGCAAATTTTTCAACTGGAAGTTCACCCTTGGCATTGCATTGGCTTCATCAATTTTTTGTAGCCTGTTGTTTGTCAAAGGTCTAGGAATTCCATTGCCCATCTTCGGGTCTTGGTTTGGAATGTAATCATGGAACTTCTTTCTAATTTATCTCTGGGTCTGGAAACAGCACTCACGCTCAACAACCTGTTTTTCTGCTTGGTCGGTGTGTTTTTGGGAACAGCCATTGGCGTGTTGCCTGGTTTGGGTCCCACGGCAACCATAGCAATGTTGTTGCCAATCACCTTCGGGTTGCCCCCAGTGTCCTCGCTCATCATGTTGTCCGGCATTTATTACGGCGCACAGTACGGGGGTTCTACCACAGCCATTCTTGTTAACCTGCCAGGTGAATCGTCCTCGGTAGTCACGGCGCTGGACGGCTATCAAATGGCCAAACAGGGCAGGGCTGGAAAGGCGCTGGCCACTGCTGCAATAGGTTCGTTTTTTGCGGGCACAGTTGCTACATTGTTGTTGGCTTTGTTTGCGCCTCCTTTGGCGGACATCGCCTTGCAATTCGGCGCAGCAGAATACTTTTCCCTGATGGTTGTTGGTCTGGTTGCCTCTGTGGTTTTGGCCAGTGGCTCGTTGCTTCAGGCGCTCGGCATGATTGTGCTTGGTTTGCTGTTGGGCATGGCCGGTACTGACGTGAATTCCGGGCTTGAGCGGTACACCTTTGAAACTCCCTACATGGCCGAAGGTATCAACTTCGTGATTCTTGCCATGGGCATGTTTGGTTTGGGTGAAATCATCAAGAACCTCGAAGAGGAGCACCTTCGCTCTGCGATGGTTGCCAAGGTTCATGGATTGATGCCCAACAAAGAGGACTTCAAACGAATGGCCTGGCCAATTATTCGAGGCACAGGTCTGGGTTCGTTGCTGGGTATCTTGCCCGGCGGTGGTGCCATGCTGGCTTCTTTTGCCTCCTATTCAATTGAGAAGAAAATTTCGAAAACACCCGAGCAGTTTGGCAAGGGCGCGATCGAAGGCGTGGCCGGCCCGGAGTCTGCCAACAATGCGGGCGCACAAACATCGTTCATCCCATTGTTGACACTTGGCATTCCTTCCAATCCGGTGATGGCCTTGATGATCGGAGCCATGATCATCCAGGGTATTACGCCAGGACCCGCGGTGATGACAGAACAGCCAACCCTGTTTTGGGGCATTATCGTGTCCATGTGGATCGGGAACCTGTTCCTGGTTGTGTTAAACCTGCCTTTGATTGGTATTTGGGTCAAAATGATCTCGGTGCCTTATCACTTCCTGTACCCCGCCATTCTGGTGTTCTGCTGTATCGGTGCGTTCAGTTTGGGCAACAAGGTTTTTGACATCTACTTGTTGGCTGGCTTCGGTGTGTTGGGTTATATCTTCTCCAAGTTGAAGTGCGAACCTGCACCGCTTTTGTTGGGCTTCATTCTTGGTCCCATGATGGAAGAATACCTGCGCAGGGCATTGTTGTTGTCCCGCGGTGACGTCACTGTATTGGTCACGCGCCCCATTAGTGCAACCATGCTGGCAATTGCCGTCATTGCATTGATTGTGGTGTTCCTGCCTTCAATCCAGAAAAAGCGTGAAGAGGCTTTTCACGAGGAATAAAAAGGCAGGTTTAATAAAAACTGTCTGCGGGGGGCTGCTGAAATGAATGTTTCGGCAGCCCTTTTTGCTGCGGTATGAATTGTGTTGCATTGTGTTGTATTATCCATGCAGTAGCTCAGCAGCGGTTGGATAGCAAGAATGGACATTCAGTTTCCCTCAGTGTCGCCAGAAGAATCAAACTTCGGGGACAGCAAACTTGACCCGAATCAGGTTGTGCCCCTGTATCACCAGATTTACCTGATTTTGCGTGAACGCATTATTGAAGGTCATTACGATGCCAAGCCGCTTCCCGGTGAGTTGGTGTTGGCTGAACAGTTCAATGTGTCGAGGGTGACGATGCGGCGCGCATTGCAAGATCTCGTGAAAGAGGGCTTGGTGGCCAGGGGGCGCGGAAAGGGTACTTTTGTGAAACCTCGAACGGAGTCGCGCAGTTCCTTGGTCGGCCAAAGCCAGTTACTCAGTGCCTCGGCCATGCGCCTTCAAGCCAGTGGAGATTCCTCCGACCTTCAGTTAATCACTTCCAAACGAATTCTTCCTCCACCCGACATTGCCACATTGTTGCACTTGCCCAGTGACGCAATTGTCGAAAAACTGATCAGGATTCGTCAGCTGGATGGTCAGCCGGTGGCCCACCTGACCAGCTTCATTCCCCAGGATTTGTCAGGCCGAATTTGCCGTCGCAGGTTGCGGGAGTTTCCAATTCTGGTGTTGCTTGAGGAAGCTGGTGTCAAGGTAGCCAAGGCACGCCAAACAATTTCCGCGCGGCTTGCTGATGCCTCGGTTGCGTATGCCTTGGGGGTGCCAGTGGGCGCGCCGTTGCTGGCCATTTCCCGTGTTGCTTACGATGAAAACGGCAGGCCCGTGCAGGTGTTGAAGGGCTTGTATCGCCCTGATCGTTACGATTACCGGATCGAGCTTTCACGCAAGCAAGCCAAAGGTCAAAGTTCCTGGCAACACGTGAACGAAGTCGAGTTTGCATTCGAGATGCATCAACAAGACCTCAGTCATTTTTAGTTTGTCGCGAAATTACTTCAGTGGCTCAACCGGGCGGGAATTCCTGTTCTCATCCACAGCAACATAAGTGACATACGCTTCAGTCACCTTGGCCACATCGTCTGGTTGCAGGCGGCGCTGTGCAAACACCTCCACATAAATTTGCATGGACGTCCTGCCCACCTTCACCACCTCGGCATAAAAGCTGCACAGGTCGCCTACAAAAACTGGTTCCTTGAAAATGAACTCGTTCACTGCCACCGTCACAATGCGGCCCCGGGCGTGCGCAGTGGCGGGCACCGAGCCTGCCAGGTCAACCTGTGCCATGATCCAGCCACCGAATACGTCGCCCGATGCATTGGAGTCGCGGGGCATGGGAATCACGCGAATGACAGGTTCGCGGTCCACAGGCAAAAGGATTGGTTCAGGTGTTTTCATGAATGGGCGTATGCGTGTAGTGGTTTGAGCGGTGATTGTAACGCCGGGCGGCTAGAGTCTGCATTTCATTCTAGGGGTTTGCTACAAACGCCGTTCACGGAAAAGCGAGATAATCAACGATCATCAAGCGTACAGACTGAGGAGGTCAGGCCATGCCAGTAGGTTGGGTTGCAATGTTGCAAATGGTGCCCTGGGGTGAAGTAATCAAAAACGCGCCAAAGGTGGCCGATGGGGCCGTAAAGCTGTGGAACAGTGTGTCCGGAAAACAGTCGGCGGAAGACGCCAGCGATGTTACCGATGTGATTGTTGGCAATGATTCAACCACGGTCGAACAGCTGCAGCAGCAACTGCATGGGGCTGAGCATGCCATTTCCGAACTGCAGGCCGAAATGGTGCAGTCCACGGAGGTTATTAAAGAGCTGGCCAAACAGAATGCCCAGTTGGTTGCTCAAATTGAAGCCAATCGCAAAGCGCTTACTGTGTTGGGAATCGTGTTGGCTTTGACCGTGTTGGGTGTGGTGGTTCAAGCGGTGTTCGTGTTCAGCGCCTGAACCTTCGTGTTTTGAATCAGGCTGGTTTTTTACCGCCGTGCTCGTCGTCCAGCGCGTCTTTGGCCATTTTGTCGATCACACTGGGCAGGAAAGGTTTCAGTTTCAGGCCCAGGCGGCCCCTGGCAGTCATTACCCATTCCCGCTTGCGCTCTTCCATGGCGGCCACCATTTCGTCCACGCATTGTTCCACGCTCATGGCACCTTTTTCCCGAAGGCCGGAAACACCCGCACGTTCGCCAGCCGGGTTCAAGCCGTTGCGGCGAATTTCCGTATCTACCACGCCGGGGAAAATTGCGCACACGTCCACGCCCGTGCCCATCAGTTCAATGCGCAAAGCCTCCATAAATCCGCTCATCGCAAATTTGCTGGTGCAGTAGGTGGTGCGGGCGGGCACGCCGGTTTTTCCTGCAAGGCTGGAAACGCCAACGATCAAACCTTTCGCCTTCTTGATGTGGGGCAGGGCTTTGTGGGTAATCCACACCATGCTCATCACGTTCACGCGGAACAGGCGCTCAAAAGTGCCCAGGTCGGAGATGTCTTCAAACCACGCGTGCATGGAAACGCCTGCGTTGTTCACAATCATGTCGATTCCACCAAAGGTTTTCACGGCCTCTTCAACAAGGTTCTCGCACTGGGTTTGCTCGGTCACGTCACAGGCCACACAATGGGCCTGGCCACCCGCAGCCTGCACCTGCCCGGCCACTTCCTGCAATTTGTCCAGGCGGCGCGCTGCCAGTACCAGTTTGTTGCCCGGTGCCAGCTTGATTGCCAAAGCCGCGCCAATGCCTTCTGATGAACCGGTGATCACGATCACTTTGTTTTGAATACTTGCCATTTGGTTCTGTCTCCCGTGTTGTGTTTGGCAAGGCGGGTGGTAGCATTTACCATCGCCTCTTTTTTTGTACCGAGAAGTATCGCATGCGCAGAAGCTCACCGGTGGAATCCGCCCCGCCCCGCCCCCGAAAACGAAGTGATTGGGGCACGGTTGCACAACTGTTGCCCTACCTGTGGGAATACAAATGGCGGGTTGTTTTTGCCATTGCCTGTCTGGTGTTGGCCAAAGTGGCCAACGTGGGCGTGCCGCTGCTGCTCAAGGAGATCATCGACACGTTAACGCCCTTGTTGCAAAGCAATGCCCTGTTGGCGGCTGCGTCAATGCCGGTCGCACTGTTGGTGGCCTATGGTGCCTTGCGGCTGTCCACCACGGTATTCACCGAGCTTCGGGAATTCCTGTTTGCCCGGGTAACGCAAAATGCGGTGCGCGCCATTGCCATTCAGGTGTTTGATTACCTGCACGCCTTGTCACTGCGCTTCCACCTGAACCGGCAAACCGGTGGGGTTACCCGCGACATTGAGCGGGGCTCCCGTGCTATTTCCAGCCTGGTCAGCTACACCCTGTACAGCATTTTGCCCACACTCATTGAAATTGTGCTGGTGGTGGGTTACCTGTTTTTCAATTACGACATCTGGTTTTCTGCCATCACGGCGGTGGCACTAAGCCTGTACATTTTTTTCACCGTCAAAATCACCGAGTGGCGGCTGCATTTTCGCCGCACCATGAACGACCTCGATTCCAAAGCCAATGTGCGTGCTGTGGACTCACTGATCAACTACGAAACTGTCAAGTATTTCGGTAACGAAGCGTTTGAATCGAAACGCTACAACAAAAGCATGATGGCCTGGCAGGAAGCGGCCATACGCTCGCAAAAATCCCTCACCCTGCTCAACACCGGTCAAAGCGCGATCATTGCCATTGCCGTCACCCTGGTATTGTGGCGCGCCACCGCGGGGGTGCTCGATGGCTCCATGACTCTGGGCGACCTGGTGTTGGTCAATGCCTTCATGATTCAGCTGTACATACCCCTGAACTTTTTGGGTGTGATTTACCGCGAGATCAAGCAAAGCCTGGCAGACATCGAGCGCATGTTTGGTTTGATGGATGAACACCTGGAAGTGAAAGACAAACCGGGTGCCCCGGATTTGCGGATCAATGGTGGTGCAATTGAATTTCGCAACGTCAATTTTGCATACGACGAACGCAGAAGGGTGTTGAAAAACATGTCGTTCACCGTGCCTGCGGGTCACACGGTGGCGGTGGTTGGGCACAGCGGGGCCGGAAAATCAACGTTGTCGCGTTTGCTGTATCGCTTCTATGAAGTGACAGATGGTGCGATTCTGATCGACGGGCAAGACATTCGGGACGTGGCGCAAATTTCACTGCGCAAGAACATCGGCATTGTGCCGCAAGACACGGTGCTGTTCAACGACACCATAGCGTACAACATTGCCTATGGTCGGCCTGATGCAACACAGGCGGAAATTGAATCAGCAGCCAAAGCCGCGCACATTCATGAATTCATCGTGAGCCAACCCGATGGCTATTTCACCCAGGTGGGTGAGCGTGGCTTGAAACTCTCAGGTGGCGAAAAGCAGCGTGTTGCCATTGCCAGAACCATTTTGAAGAACCCTGCGATTCTTGTGTTTGACGAGGCCACTTCAGCGCTTGATTCCAGGTCTGAGCGGGCCATTCAAGCCGAGCTGCAAATGCTGTCACGCAACCGCACCACCTTGATCATTGCCCACCGTTTAAGCACGGTTGTGCATGCCCATCAAATTCTTGTGATTAATCAGGGTGAGGTGATCGAGAGTGGCAGCCATGAATCACTACTTGACAAGAATGGTGAATACGCCCGAATGTGGTTGATTCAACAGCACAGTCAACCCAACGCATCTGCCCATGGAAACCAAATGGCTTGAAGATTTTATTACGCTGGCTCAAACCAAGAACTTCTCGAAAGCGGCCAATTTGCGGTGTGTAACGCAGCCCGCTTTTTCGCGGCGCATTCAGGCGCTTGAAGGGTGGTTGGGTTGCGAGCTGATTGATCGCGGTTCTTATCCCACGCGCTTGAGCGCTCAGGGCGAAGTGTTTTATGAGCAGGCGTTGACCATGCTTGAACAAATTCGCCAAGCCCGCACCATTGTTCGCGGTGGCAGTTTGCAAAGCAGGCAGCCCATTCGGCTGGTGGTGCCACACACGTTGGCGTGCAGCAGGGCACCGCATTGGGTCAGTAACCTGAAGGCCAAGCTTGCAGACCGTTTGCCCGATCTTAGCTTCCAGCTTACAGCCAGCAATGTGCACGATGCGGTGCTGTATTTCACGGACGGCGCAAGTGACTTTCTGGTGTGCTATCACCACAGCCGGGAACCCATTGAACTTGATCCCGGCAAGTTTGAAGTGCGGGTGTTGGGCACCGAGCGTTTTTCACCCTACAGTGCATTAAACGGCGAGGGCAAGCCTTTGTATGCGCTTGATGCATTGGCACCTTTGCCGGTGCCTTTCCTGTCTTATTCCAAGCATGCTTACTTGTCGAAAATGACCGACATCGCCATGGAGTCGGGCCCCTTGTTTCTGAAGAAATCGCTTTATGAAACCGACATGTCAGAAAGCTTGAAGTCGATGTGCGAAGCGGGCTTGGGTGTGGCCTGGTTGCCGGAAAGTGCCGTTTTACCAGGTGCTGCCTTGTGCAAAATTCCCGGGCCTTATTTTACCGACATGGAAGTTCGCCTGTATCGCCGCGCCCAGAAGGCTCGTGATGCAGCAGCAGGGCATGAACATGTTGACTTGGTGTGGCACTATTGGCCTGACTGAAGTGGGTTTTTGCCGGGGGATACCGTCACCCTTGTGGATAACCCTTATTGGGGTTTTTTTGGATATGCGGGAAATGCATGGTTTAATGCCGATTAAGTATTGGAGTGCGGAGCACTAACAATTTAGCATGGCCCACATTCAAAATTCGTCAGGGGAAGGCATGGTTAAGCAGCACTCGGAGCACCGCGTGGAAAAAGATCTTCTCGGCGAGAAGAAGATTCCCGCAGAAGCTTACTGGGGGGTTCACACCAGCCGTGCCCTGGACAATTACCAAATCACGGGTTTCCCGCTTTACCATGCCCCTGAATTGATCAATGCCCTGGCTGCAGTCAAGTGGGCGGCAACGAAAGCCAACGCTGACCTGGATACTGTCTCTCCCGAGCTGGCAAAAGCCATTACCCAGGCTTGCAAAGAAATTCGTACCGGCAAGCTGCATGATCAGTTTGTGGTCGATGTCATTCAGGGTGGCGCGGGTACATCCACCAACATGAATGCCAATGAAGTGATTGCCAATCGAGCCATTGAAATTATGGGCGGTAAAAAGGGCGATTACAAAATGGTGCATCCGATCGAGCATGTGAATGCCTCGCAAAGCACCAACGATGTTTATCCCACGGCTGTAAAAATTGGCTTGATCAACGCCATTTCCGGACTGCTGGTCGCGATGGAGGAACTCAAAGAGGCCTTCGGCGAAAAAGCCTTTGAATTTCGAAAGATATTGAAGATCGGTCGCACGCAGTTGCAAGACGCGGTGCCCATGACCCTAGGGCAGGAGTTCGCCACATTTTCAGTGATGCTGGGTGAAGACATGGCCCGCTTGCGCGAGGCCACCAGCCTTATTTCCGAAATCAATTTGGGTGCCACAGCGATTGGCACGGGCATTAATACCGACCCCGAATATGCGGCTCGCGCGCGGCATTACCTGGAAGAAATTACGCAGTTGGGTTTGGTCACTGCCGCGGATTTGGTGGAAGCCACGCAAGACACCGGTTCGTTCGTGCAGCTTTCCGGCGTACTCAAACGCGTTGCGGTGAAGTTGTCTAAAATGTGCAACGATTTGCGTTTGCTGTCGTCTGGTCCGCAAGCCGGCCTGAATGAAATCAACTTGCCACCGCGCGCCGCCGGTTCCTCCATCATGCCGGGCAAAGTTAACCCGGTCATTCCGGAAGTGGTGAACCAGGTGGCGTTCGAGGTGATCGGAAACGATGTCACTGTGACCATGGCGGCCGAAGCCGGACAGCTGCAACTGAATGCCTTCGAACCCATCATTGCCTGGAGTCTGTTCAAAAGCATTTACCACCTGACCGCAGCATGTAAAACCCTGAGCAAAAATTGCGTATTAGGGATTACCGCAAATGAGTCACTTTTGCGTCAAAGGGTCGAAGAATCAGCCAGTTTGGCTACATCACTCAACCCCTACATAGGCTATGATCAAGCATCTGAGATTGCAAAAACTGCATTGAAAACCGGTCGGAAAGTTTCTGATCTGGTTCTCGAAAAAGGCTTACTGTCAGAGCAGCAGTTGAATGAAATACTCAGGCCCGAGGTTCTCACCCGTCCCCGGAGAATAAAACTTTAATACCGCGGCGTGATGTTTGCGTTTCGGAGGGTGTGCGCACAGTTTGTGCTTAATTTTTTCATTCAAGGAGCAAAAATGAAAAGGAATATTTTCGCAGCAGCGTTGGCCGTGGCCAGTATCGCGGCTGTACAGCCCGCAGTTGCCCAAGATCTTACGGGTACTTTGAAGAAAATCTCTGACACCAAAACAATCGTTGTCGGTTTCCGTGAGTCATCTGTTCCATTTTCATACCTGGACAACAATCAAAAGCCCATCGGCTATCACATGGACATGTGCAACAAGATCGTTGACGCGGTGAAAACCAAGTTGAAGATGCCCAACCTGAAAGTTGAATTGCAGCCAGTGACCTCCGCCAACCGTATTCCCTTGCTGCAAAACGGCACCGTGGACATGGAATGTGGTTCGACCACGAACTCAGTGGCCCGTCAGGAACAGGTTTCGTTTGCCAACAGCACCTTCATCACCAGCGTTAAAGTGGTTGTGAAGAAAAGCAGCGGCATCAAAAACCTGGCCGATCTGGATGGGCAACCGATTGCCACCACATCCGGTACAACGTCTGTTCAGCTGATCAAGCAAAACGAAAAAGGCGCGAACATCAACTTCAAGGAAATTTACGGCAAAGACCACGCTGAAAGCTTCCTGTTGGTGGCCAACGACCGTGCCAAGGCTTTCGTAATGGACGACATTCTGATCGCTGGTCTGGTCGCGCAAAGCAAGAACCCAGATGAATTCATGTTCTTGCCAGAAATTCTGCGCACTGAACCTTACGGCATCATGTTGCGCAAGGACGATCCCCAGTTCAAGGCATTGCTGGATGAAACCGTCAACGGCATGATCAAGTCGGGTGAGGCAGAGAAGCTGTACACCAAGTGGTTCATGAGCAATATCCCACCGAAGAACGTGAACCTGAATTTCCCGATGTCTCCTTTGCTGAAGGAAGCATTTGCAAATCCAAACGACAAGGGCGTTAAATAACACGCTTTAGTCAGTCACAGGCCGGCTGCGCGTTTACACACGTTAGCCGGCCTTTTCCTTGTATTGGCCGAGAATCCTGACTCGGGAGTATCCAAAATGAATAGCGACCTGAATTGGCTGTTGTTTTTCCAGCCGATCGTGGAAGGTGAAACCCTGGTGTGGTGGGAAATGTTGTTTTCCGGCCTGCTGTGGACCCTTGCCACTGCCGCAGTTGCGGGCGTAATAGCCTTCACTGTGGGTTCTTTGATGGGTGTATTGCGCACCGCATCCAACAAACCTTTGGCCATGTTGGGCAATGTGTATGTTGAAATATTTCGTAACATCCCGCTGATTGTCCAGTTTTTCCTCTGGTACTTTGTGGTGCCGGAATTCATCCCCGCTCTGAAAGAGTGGTCGATCGAACAAGACCCTACATTTGTCCAGTTTCTGGCTTCTGTGGTGTGTCTGGGCTTGTTCACCGCATCGCGTGTGGCCGAGCAGGTCAAGTCGGGTATTTTGTCCCTGTCGCGCGGCCAGCGTGCAGCAGGCTATGCATTGGGCCTCAGTGAGCCGCAAACTTACCGTTTCGTGCTGTTGCCCATGGCGTATCGAATCATTGTTCCCCCGATGACATCGGAGGCGATGAATCTGATCAAAAACACGTCTGTGGCCTTGACCATCGGTTTGACGGAACTCACATTCCGTACCCGTGAAATGGGTGAAGTCACCTTTGCTTTTTTCGAGGCTTACATTGCGGCCACTGTGTTGTACGTGATCGTGGCGATGACGGTCAACAGGGTGATGGCCTTGATTGAACGGCGCACATCTGTGCCCGGTTTCATTGCGGGAGGCAAATAATGAACAATTTTGACTTCAGCGCAATCATGACGTCGCTGCCCTACCTGATGCAGGGTTTGGGTTACACCGTGCAGCTAACCGTTGTGGCATGTCTGGGGGGCATATTCTTTGGCACCCTGTTGGCCTTGGCTCGTTTGTCGAGTATCAAACCCTTGGCCATGATTGCAGCAGGTTACGTTAACCTGATGCGTTCCATTCCCCTGATTCTCGTGATTTTCTGGTTCTACTTTCTGGTGCCGGTTGTTCTGCAATCTGTGTTGGGATACGAGCGTCCACCGCAAGTGGGGCCTGATCGCTCGGCATACATTACCTTCATCATGTTTGAAGCCGCGTTTTTCTGCGAAATCATGCGGGCGGGTATTCAAAGCATTTCAAGGGGGCAGGTCAGTGCGGCCCAGGCCCTGGGCTTGAATTATCGCCAGTCCATGTGGTTGATCATCTTGCCGCAGGCCTTCCGCAATATGTTGCCGGTCTTATTGACCCAAACCATTATTTTGTTCCAGGACACATCACTTGTGTACGTACTGTCTGTAACCGATTTCCTGGGTGCCGCGTCGAAAATTGCGCAGCGCGACAGTTCACTGGTTGAGATGTACACCTTTGTGGCCCTGGTTTATCTGGCGATTTGCTTCAGCTTGTCAATGTTGGTCAAGGCGCTTCAGAAGAAAACCCAAATCATTCGATAGCAGGAGAGCACTGTGATTGAAATCAATAAAGTAAGTAAGTGGTACGGTAGTTTCCAGGTGCTCACCAATTGCACAACCTCGGTCAAGAAAGGTGAAGTTGTGGTGGTGTGTGGCCCGTCTGGTTCAGGCAAATCCACCCTGATCAAAACCGTGAACATGCTGGAGCCCTTTCAGGAGGGCACCATCACGGTCGATGGTGTTTCTGTAGGCGCCAAGGGCACCGATCTGCCCAAGCTGCGTTCGCGCGTGGGCATGGTGTTTCAGAACTTTGAGTTGTTCCCGCACCTGACCATTACCGAGAACCTGACCCTGGCACAAATCAAGGTGTTGGGTCGATCCAAAGAGGAGGCCATGGCCAAGGGCTTGGGCCTTTTGGATCGCGTGGGCTTGAAGGCGCAGGCGGCCAAGTTTCCAGGTCAACTGTCGGGTGGACAGCAACAGCGCGTGGCCATTGCACGCGCCTTGTCGATGGATCCAATTTGCATGTTGTTCGATGAACCCACTTCTGCACTTGACCCGGAAATGGTCAATGAAGTGCTCGACGTGATGGTTGAATTGGCTCAGGAAGGCATGACCATGATGTGCGTTACACACGAAATGGGTTTTGCACGCAAAGTTGCCGATCGGGTTATTTTCATGGATCAGGGCAATATTGTTGAAGACTGCACCAAAGAGGATTTCTTTGGTACACAACGCTCCGAGCGTGCGCAGTTGTTCCTCTCGAAAATTCTGGGTCACTGATCCAGCATTCACTGCTGCCGGGGCAGTTTTGCTCCGGCGGTGGTTCTCCTGATTCTTCGTACCGCCGCACGCCAATCACCGTTCCCGCTGCTGCTGCATCAACTCCCGCGTCTTCGCGTATTTCATGAAGCTGTTGAAGCAGCCGATCGAGATGTGCACCAGGCCTGGCCACCCGTCCAGAAAACCTTTGCGCACCACATAAAACTTGATGAACCGAACCACCGGCGACAACACCAGTTTCCCAAGCCCCGGCCATTTGCCACGCTCAGCCAAAGCCCGCGCCTGTATGCTGGTGTAACGGTTCTGTTTCAGCAAATAACTTTCCAGGCTTTCTGCCGATTCGTGCAGCAAATCGCCTTGCAATTTCTCAAAACGCGCGCCTGCCATTTTGCTTTCCACTTTCTCGTGAACCCCGTCGTCGCTCCAATTGGCGTGTTGTCGGTTAAACAGGCGGCGAGAATAATCGGGGTAGCCTTCGCCGTGGCGAAGGTAACGGCCTAAAAAGAAGTTGCAGCGCGGCATGTCAAAACCCACCACATCTTTGGGTAGCAGGCCTTGCCCGGCTTGGGCCATCACGGCGCGTATGTTTTTCTCAAGCTCGGGGGTAATTCGTTCGTCAGCGTCCAGGCAAAGCACCCAGCTGTTTTTGGCTTGTGCAACGGCAAACTGTTTCTGTGGGCCAAATCCAAGCCAGCTTTGCTGCACCACGCGAGCACCACGTTGTTCAGCCAAAGCCACGGTGTTGTCGCTGCTGTTGGAGTCGACCACCACAATCTCATCGCAAAACCGAAGGCTTTCAAGTGCAGGCGCAAGCTGTTTTTCTGCATTCAGTGTGATCAAGACTGCAGACAAAGCAATGGTGTTGTTGGTTGGGGTGTTCAAATTTATTGTTCCTTGGCTGATCCGGTTCAGAATGATTGCCCGCTTCTGCTTACAATGATGCGGTTGCGACCAACTCAAGCGCTAGATGAAGCGTATCTTAATTGTTAAGACTACATCGATGGGCGATGTCATTCATGCCTTGCCGGTTTTGAATGACATTCATGTCCACAATCCAAACGTTCAAATTGACTGGATGGTGGAAGAGCCGTTTGCCGACCTGGTGCGCGGCAACCGCCACGTGAATGAAGTGGTGTCTGTCAATTTGCGCAAATGGCGCAAGTTGGGCATTGCGCATACCTGGCGACAGTGGAAGCAATTGAAAGTGCAGCTGGCTGACCGGGAATACGATGCGATCATTGATCTACAGGGCTTGCTCAAAAGCGCCTTGCTGGGCTGTGCGGCAAGGGGTATGCGGATGGGGCCCGGTTTTTCATATGCCAAGGAAAGTGTGGCCAGCCTGTTTTACCGCAAGCGTGCCGGGTGGGACCCGCAAGCCCACGCCGTGGAGCGTCTTCGCGAGTTGGCGGCAGACCTGCTGAATTATCGCTTGACCGGCAAACCCGTGTTCTACGACATCCATCCCCGCAAGGTATTGGCAGCCATTCCCCGTGGTACCGAGATCTGGTTTTTGCATGCCACGGCGCGTGATGAAAAAAAATGGCCCGTGGTGAAATGGCGCGAACTGGCGCATCGGTTTTCCGATCTGGGTTATGCAGTCAAGCTGCCCTGGGGCAGTGAAGCCGAACGCTTGCAGGCGCAGCGTATCGCCGAGGGCATTGCACATGTTGAAGTGTTGCCTGGCATGCCGCTGGGGGCGTTGCGTGTTCGAATGGAGGACGCTGGCTTGGTGATTGGTGTGGACACAGGTATAACGCATTTGGCCGCAGCGCATTATTTACCCATGGTCGCATTGTTTTTTGCTACCCCGGCCTGGCGTTTCGCGCCACGGTTTAACCCCCATGCCATCAGCCTGGGTGATGTGGGGCATGAACCTGCGGTGGGCGAGGTCTTTGAGGCGGCAACGCGTTTGCTGCGGGGTAACAAATTTTGAGTGCAGCTGGTCGATTGTTTTTGTGGCTTTACAGCCTTGTGCTGTTTGTGTTGCAGCCTGTGTTGGCTTTGTATTTGCTGAAACGAAGTATTCGCCAGCCTGAATACCGGGCTGGTTGGGGGCAGCGTTTTTTCGCGCTGTTGCCGGAATTCGCAGCCGTGCCCAATGGGCAGCAACGTATTTGGGTTCATGCGGTGTCGGTCGGCGAGGCGCACGCCGTGTCGCCTTTGGTGCGGCATTGGGCCAAAGTGTACCCCCTCCACGAGTGGGCAATTTCATGCACAACCCCCACGGGCATGGCCACATGCGAGCAACTGTATGCGGGCTTGAATGGTGTGCGGTTTTTTTACCTTCCCTATGATTTGCCTTATTTGGTTGCACGCACAATAAAGCAAGTGCAGGCGCAAGCGCTGTGGGTGGTTGAAACTGAATTGTGGCCGAACCTGCTGCTGGGTGCTGCCAAGGCGGGTGTTCGCACCGCCTTGTTGAACGCGCGGGTTTCGCCCACCACAGGCAAGCGTCTTACTCAATTCGGGCTCATCAGCAAGCCGGTTTTACAAAGCCTTGGTACCCTGATTTGTCAAACCCGGGCGGATGCAGATGTATTCGAGATGCTTGGGCGACCCGTGAATGCTGTGTGTGGAAATTTGAAGTTTGATGTGGCCCTGAAGCCTGAGTTGACCACCTTGGGGCGAGCCTGGCGCGAAGCCACGCAAGCTGAGCAAATTTTACTTTTCGCCAGCAGCAGGGAAGGCGAAGAGGCGTTGTTGCTGGATGTGCTGAATCGGTGCCAGTTTTTCAAACGCATGCCCAAAGCAAGTGTATGGATTGTGCCCCGCCACCCCCAGCGGTTTGATGCGGTGTTTGAACAAATGGCTGATGCAGCAACGCGGATGGGCGTTGCTCGCCCGGTGCGTCGAAGTGCGTCATTCAATGCGGGCAACAACATCGCGTTGGCTGGTTTTAGCCAGGCCCGTTTGGTGCTGGGCGATTCCATGGGTGAAATGCCCGCCTATTACAGTGTGGCTGATCTCGCTTTGCTGGGTGGCTCATGGTTGCCGTTTGGCGGGCAGAACCTGATTGAGGCGTGTGCGTATGGCTGCCCGGTCTGGATGGGCCCCTACACTTTCAACTTTGCGAAGGCTGCCGACGATGCATTGGCCGCGGGTGCCGCCCGCCGGTTTGAACATTTGCAGGCAGCTTGCGAATACTACCTGACGGAATTTCAGGGCAATGAACAGGCCAGAAAAGCGGCCTTTGCCTATGCACGCGGGCATCGCGGTGCCACGCAGCGCAGCTTCGATGTGCTTAATCAGCCAGCAGGCTGTTGACCTGTTGAATGGCTGCGGCATTCAGTTGGCCAGTTACGGCCTGCAATTCCAGCATGTTGATCAGGCTGGTGTATTTGGCTTTTGACAAATCGCGTTGTGCCGCGTTGAATTGTTGTTGGGCATTCAGTACGTCGACATTGATTCGAATGCCCACATCGTAAGCCGTTTTATTGGACTGCAGGGCCAATGCACTTGATGCCACCGCGGTTTCAAGGGCTTTTACTTGGGCCAGCCCGGTTTGCACCTGCAGGAATGTTGCCTTGGCGGTTTGGGTGGCATTTTGTTTGGCCAGGTCCACGTTATTCGATGCTTTTTCCAGCAACGCAGCCTGTTGGCGTACTTTGCTTTGGGTGGCGCCACCGCTGAAAATAGGCACATTCATGACCAGACCGATGGTGGTACTGTCCACACCAATGTCGAAGGGTCGCCCGCTGCTGCCATCAAATATTTGCTGTTCGGTTTCCACCACCTGTGCGGTCAGGTCAAGCGTGGGCAAGTGCCCGTACCGTGCTTTTTTGACTTCGCCTTTCGCAATCAATTGGGCCAACTGCGCCTGTTGGGTCAGCACATTGTTGTATCGTGCCAGCTCCGCCCAAGCGTCGGGCGTGTTGGGGTTGGGGGCGCTTAGTTGCGTGGCTGGTGGCAATGCCACCAATTTGTCGACCGGCGCGCCCACGATGGTTTCCAGTTGCAGCAAGCGCACTGCCAACTGGTTTTCTGCAGCCAGTTCCTGGGCAATCACCAAATCATGGCGGGCCTGTGCTTCTTGCTGGTCGGTGATGGTGGCACCACCCACATCGAAGTTGGCTTTTGCAAATGCCAGCTGTTCCACAATGGCTTTTTTCTGGTCGCGAAAATTCGCCAATTCGTCTTGAGCAGCCAGCATGTTGAAATAGGCACGAGACAGCCGCAGAATCAAATCCTGCTCCGCCTGCCGGAAGCTGAGCCTGGCGATTTCGCCGCTTAACTGGCTTTGTTGGTAGCTTTCCCACGCTTGTGGGCGAAACAGGGCCTGGTTCAGTACCAGGCTATAGGTGCCGGGGTTGCGGCTGGCATCGATTGACATGCCAAATGCATCGTAGGTGTTTTCCTGTTTCTCTATGCGGGCACCCAGGTTGATGCTGGGTAGCAGGGCAGCGAATGCCTGGTGTTCTGTTTCAAGGTCGGCTTTCAGTTGCGATGCGGCAGCAAGATAAGTAGCGTCCCTTTGTTTGGCCATTTCATACAGCCCGGTAAGGCTTTGCGCCAGACCAAGTGTGTGGACCAGCGCAAGGCCAAGGAACGTAAGCAGCCCCTTCAAGCCCGAAGAAGCTCGTTGCAGCTTGGGTTGATCGGGCTGAGTCATGAAGCCATATTCCTCAGAATACGAATTCGTTGGCTTTGGGGGCGTTGTTCAACACCTTGGCCATGGTTTCGAACAATGGGGTGCTGATCAATTGGCTGTCCCGCGATTTTTTGGCCAGCACCAGTTGCATGGCCGGTGCTTGGCCCACGATGGCCATCAAGCGGCCAAGGGGGTTCAGTGCTTCCAGCAAGCCTTTGGGCATGGTGGGGCTGGCGCCAGACAATACAATGGCGTCAAACTGGCCAAGGCTTGGGGCCAGTTCAAAACCGCAGCCGTCCACCACTTTCACGCCTGTAATACCGTTTTTCGTCAGGTTGCTGCGGGCCATTTTCGCAATCGCCGGGTTGATTTCAATGGTGGTTACCTGTGCGCATTGTTGGGCCATCAGCGCGGCCATGTAACCGGTACCGGTGCCAATTTCCAGCACCTTGTCGTAATTGTTCAGTTCCAGTTCCTGCAGCACGCGGGCTTCCATCTTGGGGCTGAACATGGTTTCGCCGGTGTCTTTGCCATCCACGCGAATGGGCAGGTCGCAATCGGTGAAGGCCAGTTTTTCAAGCCCGGTGCTCACAAAGTTTTCGCGTTTAACCACTTCAAGCAAATCAAGTACGGCCTGGTTCAACACGTTCCAGGGGCGGATTTGCTGTTCAATCATGTTGAAGCGGGCTTTTTCAAAGTCCATGGAGTTCTCGCGTGGGGGGAAATGGATAACTTGCCATTTTAGCAAATTTTAGGCGTTCCGCACTGTCTGCCCGCCAACATGCCCTGCGCCGTGCTGGGGGCAGGTCAGGCCGTTCAACACCATTTGAATGTGAGCCTCGATATAACGCATGGGGTTGGTTTCAATGCCGCAGCAGTGGTCCATGGTTCGCTTCCAAAGACCCAGTGTAACCAGTGGGGCACACAGCACTTGCGCGGCGTATTGGGTGTCAATGTCGACAAACTCGCCGCGGGAAATACCACGTTTCAGCACGGATTCAAGGTAGTCCCACCAGGGGCGAACCACTTCTTCATAGAAAAACCGGCCCAGTTCGGGAAAGGCGCTGGCTTCAGAAAGCACTATTTTGGTGATGCTGCTCAGTTTTGTTGAACCATATTTCAGCCACCACAGGTGAATGGCTTCACGAATCAGGCTGGCTGAACTTTTGTCGGGTTCCAGCAGGCTTTTGGCTTCTTCCACAATCGGGGAAATGTGTTCCTTGACCACAGCTTTCAGAAGTTCTTCTTTGTTGGAGTAATACAGGTAAACCGTGCCTTTGCTGACGCCAGCACTTTTGGCCACGTCTTCAAGCCGTGCACCTGCAAATCCTTTCTCGCTGAAAATGGTCAACGCAGCATCCAGCAGCTCTTGGGGGCGCTCCTGTTTTCTGCGCGTCCAACGGGGTTGAGCATTCGCCAGACATTGCTTCATAGGTGTACTTCTTTTTTTAGGGTGGTTGATTGCACTATAGTGGTTCATTCTTCACCGAGTCAACGTGCCTCGCCCAATTCCGTGCTGGTTGGGTTGTAGAATATGTCGGTTTGGTAAATCCTGGAATTTCGGAGAATTCAGCATGTCAATGGCCGATCGCGATGGCTTCATTTGGTTTAACGGCAAACTTGTGCCGTGGCGTGAAGCGCAAATTCACGTGCTTACCCACAGTTTGCATTATGGTTTGTCGGTGTTTGAAGGCGAGCGAGCCTACAAAACCGACAAAGGCCCAGCCATTTTCAGGCTGAAGGAGCACACGGACCGCCTGTTCAATTCGGCCCACATCTACCGCATGAACATGCCGTACACCCGTGAGCAAATCATGGAAGCGTGTTGCGAAGTGGTGCGCGCCAACAATCTGGATTCCTGTTACATCCGCCCAATCGCCTTTTATGGCTCTGAAAAAATGGGTGTCTCACCCAAAGGCGCAGCCACCCACGTGGCAATTGCTGCCTGGCCTTGGGGTGCTTACCTGGGCGAGGAAGGTTTGCAAAAGGGCATTCGAGTCAAAACATCGTCGTATGCTCGCCACCACGTGAACGTGACCATGGCGCGTGCAAAATTTGCAGCCACCTATGCCAACTCGATTCTGGCCAATACGGAAGCGATTCAAGACGGCTACGATGAAGCCCTGTTGCTGGACGTGGACGGTTTTGTGGCCGAAGGTGCAGGCGAAAACGTATTCGTGATCAAAGACGGCTGTATTTACGAACCCGAGATTGCTTCGGCTTTGGTAGGCATTACCCGCTCAACCATTATTTCACTGGCCCGTGAAATGGGCATGGAAGTGAAAAGCAAGCGCCTGACCCGCGACGACATTTACATTGCCGATGAATGCTTCTTTACCGGTACTGCGGCCGAAGTAACGCCTGTGCGTGAATTGGACAACCGCACCATTGGTGCTGGCACACGCGGCCCCATTACCGAAGAATTGCAGAAGCGCTATTTCGATGTGGTGTACGGTCGAAACAGCAAATATGAACACTGGTTGACCCGGGTGTAATTGATCATGATCAGTGACAAGAAAGCAAAACACGAAACTGTTCAACTCGATGGCGACCAATTGCCTGCGTTTTGTCCCAACCCGGCCATGCCGGTTTGGAATACGCACCCCAAGGTGTATCTGGATGTAAGCAAAACGGGCAAGGCTGCTTGCCCATACTGCGGCACTGTGTACACCTTGAAGCCCGGTGCGAAAATTCACGCACATTGAGTGCACGATTGATGCGCGTTTGTTTCTGAAGGCGGCAGCATGAAGATTTTGATTGTTGCTCCAAACTGGATTGGCGATGCGGTCATGAGCCTGTCACTGATTCAAGCGCTTCATCAGGACAACACGTTACGCGGGGTCGATGGCAAATCCTGCGAAATTCACGTGTTGGCCCCACCGGTTACCGCGCCGGTTTACCAGTTCAGCGATGCGGTGCGCGCCGTTCAGGTAGAGCCCTTTGCCCACGGCAAATTGCAGTGGGGTTTGCGGCGAAAGGTGGGGGCCTTGCTGGCCGAGCGCGCTTTCAATGTCGCATTCATCCTGCCCAATTCCCTGAAGTCAGCGCTTGTTCCCTGGTTTGCCCGCATTCCAAAACGTGTGGGTTACAGCGGTGAATTGCGCACAGCAGTGCTGACGCACACCTTGCCCAAGCCTGACAAAAAAGCCAAGCCACCCATGATTCAGTGGTATGGCAATTTGGGTGGTTTCGATGCCGCTGCCTTGCAGAACCCGGTGCTGAATGTTGCGGCGGGTCTTCGGCTGGCGGCATGTGCTGAATTTCAACTGCCACCCGGTTTTCTGGCCCTTGCCCCTGGCGCAGAATTCGGGCCTGCCAAGCGCTGGCCAGCTTCACATTTTGCGCAGGTAGCAACCGAATTCCTGATTCAAAACCCGATACAAAACGTGGTGTTGTTTGGTGGCCCCAAAGACCATACTTTTTGTGGCGAGATTGTTAGCCAGTTGCCACTGGACCTGCAGGCCCGCGCCCAAAGCCTGGCTGGCAAAACCAGCCTGGCGCAGGCGGTGGCTTTGATGTCGGCTGCCAGCCAGTTGGTGACCAACGATTCGGGGCTCATGCATGTTGCCGCTGCGCTGAATGTGCAAGTGCATGCCGTGTTTGGTTCCAGTAGCCCGCACCACACGCCGCCGTTGAATGCCAAAGCCAAGGTGTATTACCTGAATCTGGAGTGTAGTCCGTGTTTTCAGCGTGAATGCCCGTTGGGGCACACGGATTGCCTGAAAAAGCTGGACCCGAAAATGGTGGTTGATCAGTTGGGGCCTGCTTCCCAGGGAGTATGATCTTACAAACCCATAACAACGCACTTTGGCCTTACCATGCGTGATTACATTCTGACCATTTCCTGCCCCGACACCACGGGCATTGTGTACAGTGTCAGCAAATTTTTGTTTGACCAGCAATGCAATATTCTGGATTCCGCCCAGTTTGGCGATGAGTCCACAAACCTGTTTTTTCTGCGCGTTCACTTTTCCTTGCCTGTTGACTGCAAGTTGACGGAGGTGGATTTGCAGGCCAATTTTGCGTCGGTTGCGGCACCATTTGGAATGAAGTACCAGTTTTTCGATGCCCATGTGAAGCCGCGTGTGTTGTTGATGGTGTCCAAATTCGGGCATTGCTTGAACGATCTGCTGTTTCGCTGGAAAAGTGGCCAACTGCCGTGCGAAATTCCGGCCATTGTTTCAAATCACCAAGACTATGCCTTGCTGGCCGCCTCGTATGGCGTGCCGTTTTATCACTTGCCTGTGCGCGGCGAAGCAAAGGAATTGCAGGAAATACAGATTCGCCAAATCATTGAGCGCGAGAAAATCGACCTGATGGTGCTGGCGCGGTACATGCAAATTCTGTCGCCCGATTTATGCCGCGACATGCTGGGCCGGGTAATCAATATTCACCACAGTTTTCTGCCCAGTTTCAAAGGCGCAAAGCCCTACCAGCAGGCCTTTGACAGGGGGGTGAAGTTGATTGGTGCAACGGCGCACTATGTCACTTCTGATCTGGACGAAGGCCCGATCATTGAGCAAGATGTTGCGCGTGTTGACCACTCTTTAACCCCGGAGGAACTGACCGCCCGCGGTCGCGACACCGAGTGCATGGTGTTGGCGCGTGCGGTGAAATGGCATTGCGAACACAGGGTTGTTCTGAACGGCCACAAAACGGTGGTGTTTCAGTGAGCCCCATTCAAATCACCTTGATACTTGTTGGAGTGCGTTGAATGTCCCGATCTAAAGTCATCCATTCTTCACCCCAAGACATCGAGCAAGCCTTTTATGAGGCGCTTGAGGCCGCAGATCTGGAAGCCCTGATGGACCTGTGGGCGGACGACGAGCATGTGGTGTGTATTCACCCCGGTGGGCCGCGCGTTGAGGGGTACCACGATGTACGCGATTCCTGGAAAGAAATTCTTTCAGCGGGCGCCTTGCAAATTCGCGTGGTGCCGGTGCACCGTGTGGAAGGTGTAATGGTGTCGGTTCACAACATTGTTGAGCAGGTCATCATGAGCAGTTCCAGGGGCGAGCCCCATGTGGTGCAGGTCAATGCGACCAATGTGTATCACAAAGGCCCGAACGGTTGGAAAATCGTGATGCACCACGCAAGCCCCGCCATGGATTCCGAAGAGCTGGTTGAAGACGACCTGTCCGACTTCGACCCGCAGCCCACGCTGCACTAAAGGGTTTGACGCAGTATGGTGTATCGTCCACCCTGGTGGCTTCCCGACGGCCATTCGCAAACCATTCTGGCTGCCCGTTGGGCCACCAAGCCCAGCGTGCATTACCACCGTGTGCGCTGGAATACCCCCGATGAAGACTTCATCGACCTTGATTTCACCGAGCCACCTGAAGGTGCAGCAAAGCACCGTGTCCTGTGGGTGTTGTTTCACGGGCTGGAGGGGTGTTCACGCAGCCACTACAGCCTGGCCGTGATGAACCAGGCCCGCTTGGCGGGGGCTTTGGGTGTGGTTGTACACTTCCGGGGCTGTTCCGGCGAGAACAATCTGAAACCGCGTGCCTATCATTCAGGCGATTCAGCGGAAATGGACTGGATACTGCGCCGCTTGCGCACCACGTTTCCTGCTGTGGAGCACCTGCATGTCACGGGTGTTTCGCTGGGCGGCAACGTGCTGCTGAAATGGCTTGGTGAACACGAAGGCAATGCCCGGCAAGTGGTTTCTTCCGCGGTGTCAGTCAGTGCGCCCGTTGATTTGCTGGCGGGTGCCCGTTCACTGGCCAAGGGTTTTAATCTGGTTTACACCCGCATGTTTTTGGGCACGCTGATTCCAAAGTCGATTGACAAGATCAAGCGTTTCCCCGAGTTGGGCAAGGCGGATGAAATTGCCAGCTGCAAAGACTTTTTCGATTTCGACAACCGTGTCACCGCCCCTTGGCACGGTTTTCGGGACGCCGAACATTATTACGCGGTGTCCTCGGCCAAGCCGTTGCTGAAAAATATTGCGGTGCCCACCTTGATGATTAATGCCAGGAATGATCCCTTCATGAGCGGGCAGCATTTGCCCACGGCCGGCGAGGTTTCAGGGCAGGTGACGTGCCTGTTCACAGAGCACGGTGGCCATGTGGGCTTTGCCAATGGGCGCAGTTTGCGTTTGGGGCTGGACTGGTTGCCCAAGCAGTGCGATGCTTTCTTTGCGCAACACCCTGGAGCAAGCCGTGGATGATCTGGTTGAAAAGGCCTTGGCGCGTTGGCCCAATGTGCCTGCCATTTCGGGTTGGCTGAAGTTGAACACGCAAGGTGACTGGTTGCTCACCGGCCCGGTGCCGGAAGGGTTGACGATCAGCCACCCACGCATTTTGAACTTCATGGCGCGCAATTACGGTTGCGAGCCTGATGGGCGGTATTACTTTCAGAATGGCCCGCAGAAAGCTTATGTACATTTGGTCTACACGCCTTGGGTGTACCGCATTCACCCCTTGGCGCAGGGTGATTTGATGCTGAGTACCCACACCGGCCTGATTGGCTGGCCGCAGGCAATGTTTCAAGACGAGCAGGGCAGAGTGCTGGTTCAAGGTGAGCACGGCATTGGCCTGTTGCACAGCAATGACATGGATTTGCTGGCAGCCGGCTTGCAAGAAGCAGAAGGTGCTTTGGTGCACCGTGCAAGCTGGGCAGTGCCCCCAGTAGATCCGGATACCCTGATTGCAGCCCGTACCAGATTGCGTTGCGTGGCGGGCACGTCCACCGGGCGCAGGGAATGTTCGTTTACCGTACACCCCATTCATTCTGCCGACGTGGCAGAACGGTTCAAATTTGATCCAAACCCGGAAGTAGACAAGTGAAACCAATCTTGAAACAGCGCGGGGCATCGACCACCGCATTGCTTGCGTTTGTGTTGTTCGTGGCCTTGTTGTATGTGCTTTACAACCAGTCCAGCATCGACGGCTTTTTCACCAGCCGCCCTGAAAACGTGGTCCCGCGGGTAGTTGAAGCCCGTGGCGATTTGTCGGCAGGTGAAAAAAGCGTGGTGGAACTGTTTGAGGTGTCCAAGGGCTCCGTCGCCTACATTTTTACTGAAAGTGTGCAGGGGCAACTGTTTTTCAGGCGTGTGGCTGAAGGAACGGGTTCCGGGTTCATCTGGGACGATGCGGGTCACATTGTGACCAACGCGCACGTGGTGCAAGGTGCAAACCGCATTCGCGTGCAACTCGACGATGCCGAGGAGCCGTTGCCAGCGCGTTTGGTGGGTATTGCGCCGTCCTATGATTTGGCGGTGATTCGTTTGGTGAACAAGCCGGCCAACATTCGGCCCATCCCTGTGGGCACATCAGGCGACCTCATGGTGGGCCAGTCGGTGTTTGCCATTGGTAACCCCTTTGGTTTGTCCAAAACCCTGACGGCGGGCATCGTGAGCGCCTTGGGGCGAACCCTGCCAGTCAGCAATGGGCGCGAAATTCCCGATGTGATTCAAACCGATGCCGCCATCAACCCCGGCAATTCCGGTGGCCCGCTTCTGGATTCTGCCGGGCGATTGATTGGTGTGAACACGGCCATTTTGTCGCAAAGCGGCACCTCCGCCGGGGTGGGTTTTGCCATTCCGGTTGATCTGGTCAATGAAATTGTGCCGCAGTTGATAGAGCGTGGTGCCTTGCCTCGTCCAGGTATTGGCATTGCAGTGGCCGATGAAGCCCTGGCACGCCGTTTGGGCATTCGCGGCATTGCTGTTATGGGGGTGGAGCCCGAATCCCCGGCGGCCAAGGCGGGCCTTAAGCCGTTTGACTTGCAAGCGGGTGTGGTCGGCGACATCATTATTGCCGTGGATCGAAAGCCAGTTGCCAATGTGTTGCAACTGTCTAAGGCGCTGGAGGCCATTGGCGTGGGCGGCACTGCGAATTTGCTGGTGATGCGGGGTGATGAAACGCGCGAAGTGGCAGTGCTGGTTGTGGACCTGGAAGTGCGTTGATGGACAACAGTTCAGACCTGGCTGATTTGTCCCGTCGCTTTGGTGGGCTTGACCGATTGTACGGCGAGGGCGCGCACCGGTTTTTAAACCAAGACGTTCATGCCATGGTGGTGGGCGTGGGTGGGGTGGGTTCCTGGGCTGCCGAGGCATTGGCCCGAAGCGGCGTGGGGCGTATTACGCTGGTTGATCTCGACCATGTGGCTGAAAGCAATATCAACCGACAAATTCAGGCATCCGATGCCACGCTGGGGCAGGAAAAAATCAAGGCACTGGCGGCGCACATACACAGCTATTTCCCCAGTTGCGAAATTACCTTGATCGATGCCTTTCTGGAACCCGACAGCGCACAGGAATTGTTGAACCGGTTTTCGGCGGCTGGCGGTGGGCACAAGGTGTTGCTGGACTGCTGCGACAACGTGCGTGCCAAGGTGGCCATGGTGCATTGGACCAGGCGTTTGGGCATTGCAGTGGTGCTGTCGGGTAGCGCTGGCGGAAAAAGCAAACCCTGGCTGGTACAGCCTGCGGATTTGCGCGACACGACCAACGACCCCCTGCTGGCGAAGGTCCGTTACACCCTGCGTCGAGAACATGGCTACGCCAAAGACCCCAAGAAAAAGCTGGGTGTCGCGGTGTTTTATTCTTCAGAACAAGTGAAACGAAGTGAAGTATGCGAGCCAGCAGCAGGGTTGAACTGCGCTGGTTATGGTTCGGTCGTCACAGTAACCGCCACCATGGGCATGCAGATGGCCGCGTGGGCCATTTCGCATTGCATCGCCAAACGCACACTGGAAACTAACGTTTGAACATGTCGCCGAACAGGTCTTCAGCCTTTTCTACCTTTGGGGCCACCACATAGGCGCAGTAGGGCTGCATGGGGTTGTTCTCGAAATATTCCTGATGATGCTTCTCGGCTGGGAAGTAATTTAAAAGCGGTGAAATTTCGGTCACCACCTTGTCCCGGAATATTTTCCGTCTTGCCAGGTCTTCCACAAAAGCAACAGCGGCGTCGTGCTGTTCCGGTGTGTGGAAAAAAATGACTGAGCGGTATTGCGTGCCGATGTCATTGCCTTGCCGGTTCAATGTGGTTGGGTCGTGAATGGCGAAAAACACAGCCAATATTTTCCGAAAGGATATGATTTCCGGGTCATAGTGCAAGCGAATTACTTCGGCATGCCCGGTTTTACCCGCGCACACCTTGTCGTAGTTCGGGGCGGGGTCTGAACCGCCGCTGTAACCTGATTCGCAAAGCGCGATGCCTTTTAGTTGGTTGAACACAGCTTCGGTGCACCAGAAACAACCCCCACCCAGGGTTGCCTGTTCGATATTGCTCGACATAGATCAAAGCCTATTTTTTATTGTTCCCACAATCGCTAAGTGAAACGGTAAGTGGAACCCAAGTCAAGCCTTTTGGTCTGAATTTTAGGCTTCAGGCGTTGTATACTCGGCGCGAACCCATCACAACTTTAAGGAGATGACTGTGATTTCATCCGCGTTTGCGCAATCCGCAGCCGCTGGCCCGGAAAGCGGCCTTTTGAGCTTCTTGCCCCTCATCTTGATGTTTGGTGTGCTTTATTTTTTGGCGATTCGTCCACAAATGAAGCGCCAGAAAGAACACAAGGCCATGGTGGAAACCCTTCAGAAAGGCGATGAAGTAATTGCTTCGGGTGGTTTGCTGGGCAAAATCAGCAAAATCAACGAATCGTACATCACGCTGGAAGTGGCCGAGATGGGTGACAAGCCCATTGAAGTAGTGGTGCAGCGTGCTGCTGTTCAAAGCCTGCTGCCCCGCGGCACCCTGAAAGAAACTCGTTAATTTGCCGTCATGAATCGATACCCTGTCTGGAAGTACCTGATGATCGCTGTTGTGTTGGTGCTGGGGGTGTTGTACACCTTGCCCAATTTCTACGGTGAAGCGCCCGCAGTGCAAGTTTCAAGTGGCAAGTCCACGATGAAGTTGTCGCCCGAACTGGCAGAGACCTTGTCTGGTCAGCTTGAGGGGCAGGGTATCCGGCCCGACGGGGTATTTTTCGAAGAAACACTGGGCGGTGGCACAGTGAAGTTGCGCTTCAATAGCTCTGAGGAGCAATTGAAAGCGCGCGACTTTCTGCAAAGCAACCTGAATCCGGACGAAAGTGATCCCGATTACATCGTGGCCCTGAACCTGTTGTCACGGTCACCCGACTGGCTGACCAGTATCAATGCCTTGCCCATGTACCTGGGGCTTGATCTGCGCGGTGGCGTGCACTTCCTGCTTCAAGTGGACATGGACGCTGCGCTGGACAAACGCAAAGATGCGTTGCTGGCCAGTGCCAAGCAAACCCTGCGTGAAGAAGACCTGCGTTACGCCAGCGCTGCACGCACGCCTGCCGGTTTTGGCATGACATTTCGCGATGCGGACACCCGTGCCAAAGCACAAGCTGCACTGGTCAAAGATTCCCCCGACTTGCAATTGCAAGCAATTGAGGACAGTGCTGATTTTGCGCTGAAAGCTGGCATTGCGCCGCAGATCGAGCAGCAGGCGCGTGAATACGCCCTGCGTCAGAACATCACAACCCTGCACAACCGTATCAATGAATTGGGCGTTGCAGAGCCTGTAATTCAGCGCCAGGGCGCAGACCGCATTGTTGTGCAACTGCCTGGTGTTCAAGACACAGCCAAAGCAAAAGACATTCTGGGCCGTACCGCCACACTGGAAATCCGCATGGTGGACGACAGTCCCGAGGCCCAATCGGCCTTGGCCAGTGGCATTGTGCCATTTGGGCTTGAGCGTTATACAGAACGCGGCGGTCGAGATTTGTTGTTGAAATCAGAAGTAATTTTGACTGGCGACAACCTGACTGATGCACAGGCAGGTTTCGACAATCAAACCCAGGAGCCCGCAGTACACCTGTCGCTTGACAGCCAAGGGTCACGAATTTTCAGAAACATCACCGCAGAAAGCATTGGCAAGCGCATGGCGATTTTGCTGATTGAAAAAGGCAAGGGCGAGGTAATTACTGCGCCAGTGATTCGTGGCGAAATTGGTGGTGGCAGGGTGCAAATTTCAGGCAGCATGAACACGGTAGAGTCTGCTGACCTTGCCTTGTTGCTGCGCGCCGGTTCGCTGGCAGCACCCATGGACATCATTGAGGAACGCACCATTGGCCCAAGCCTTGGTGCAGACAACATTGATAAGGGCCTTAGCTCCACCCTTTATGGTTTTATTGCGCTTGGCATTTTCATGATGGCGTATTACCTGCTGTTTGGCGTGTTTTCGGTGTTTGCACTGGCCGTGAACGTGTTGTTGCTGTTTGCCTTGTTGTCGGTGTTGCAGGCGACCTTGACCCTGCCCGGTTTGGCCGCTGTGGCGCTTACCCTGGGTATGGCCATTGATGCCAACGTGCTGATCAACGAACGCATTCGTGAAGAGCTGCGAGACGGTGCGCAGCCCCAACAGGCCATTGCCGCAGGGTACGAGCGTGCGTGGGCCACCATTCTTGATTCCAACATCACAACCTTGATTGCTGGTTTGGCCTTGTTGGTATTTGGTTCGGGCCCTGTGCGTGGTTTTGCGGTGGTGCACTGCCTGGGTATTCTCACTTCGATTTTCAGTGCAGTTGTTGTGTCGCGTGGCGTGGTTAATCTGTGGTACGGCAGCAAGAAAAAGCTTGAATCTGTGAGCATTGGACAAATATGGCGCCCCGATACGAATACAGCTGTGGCCAAAAAAGCCTGACCACCAACCGAACTGAGTGAATTAAAAGCACATGGAACTATTCAGAATTAGAAACGACATTCCGTTCATGCGGCATGCCAAGATTTTCAACATCATTTCCTTACTCACTTTTGCCGCGGCGGTTTTTTTCCTGTTCGCCAAGGGTTTGAATCTCAGCGTTGAATTCACTGGCGGCGTGTTGGTCGAGGCGCGTTATTCCCAAGCCGCAGAGCTGGAGAAAATTCGCGAGGGTTTACGTGCCACGGGCATTGATGAGCCGCAGGTTCAGAACTTCGGAACCGCACGGGATGTGCTGGTACGCCTGGCGGTGAAAGACCTGCAGTCGGGTGTGTTGGGTTCAGAAGGCAAGTTGAATCAGCAAGCGATGACAGACCGCGTGTTGAACCTGGGTGGCCCCGATGTGCAGCTGATGCGCGTTGAGTTTGTGGGCCCGCAGGTAGGGCGCGAACTGGCTGAAAACGGTGTTATTGCCTTGCTGGTCGTAATCATTGGCATCATGATTTACTTGGCTTTGCGTTTTGAATGGAAGTTCGCTGTGTCGGCGATTGTGGCCAACTTGCACGATGTGGTCATTATTCTTGGCTTCTTCGCCTTTTTTGGTTGGGAGTTTTCTCTTTCTGTTCTTGCTGCGGTCTTGGCTGTGCTGGGCTATTCCGTGAATGAGTCGGTGGTGGTTTTTGATCGAATTCGGGAAACCTTCAAGAAAGTTCGCAAGATGAGCGTGTCGGAAACCATCGACCACGCAATTACCCGCACTATATCCAGAACCATTATTACTCACGGCTCCACCCAGATCATGGTGTGTTCCATGTTGTTTTTCGGTGGCCCTACCTTGCATGGCTTTGCTTTGGCTTTGACCATTGGTATTCTGTTTGGTATTTACTCGTCTGTGCTGGTGGCCAGCCCCATGCTGATGTGGATGGGTTTGACCCGTGAAGACTTGGTTAAACCTGTGAAGAAAGAAAAAGAATTCGAAACCCCCTGAACCGGGTTCAGCAAGTGAGGCAGCGTGGACAATCCCAAAGACCTTTCGCCACTGGCCAAAGGCGACATTGAAATAGGCAAGGCGCTGCCATTCGCTATTTTTGATCGAAGCGGAGTTTTGCTGCTTGCGGAAGGGCAAGCAGTCAATAGCCAAAAACAACTTGATGAATTGGCAGCCAAAGGTCTGTATCACAATCCCCGTTGGTCTTCGAAATTCGTGATTCAGCCGGGCAAACCGCAGATCGACTCAACGGTTTTACCCAGAATGCTGCCCACCAAGCAGGCATTTGAAGATCCGTTTGAAACGGGTAGCCAACTCAAAATGTTTGTGCCCGGTCAGGCTAAAGATCCATTCCACGTGCGGTTAATTGGCAGTATTCCTCAAGCCGCTGTTCTGGTTACGCACCCGATGCGCGATGGCAAATGTGTATTTGCCAAAGAGGGCCAGGTCTGGGAGTTTCAGGCCACCTATGGCCTGTCCATATTCCGTTTCAGTTCGATGATTGAAAAAGTGTTGCTGTCGCCGCATCCGCTATTGGTGCTGTCTTGGCCACATGAAACGCATTTGGAATCACAGGCCATTCGACGAGCGAAGCGTGTTGCCTGTGATTTGCCGGCTACAATCCGATTGAATTCAGGCGAGCCAGGTGCTGCAACAATTGAGCCTGTTGCTGCGGTGATAGACAACCTGTCCACTGGTGGGCTAGAGCTGCTTTTTTCAAGGGAAGTTGCCCTGAAGATTGGTCAAAGCATTTTAGTTGCTTTCCAGATCGTTCTGGACGACAGGAAATACTTGATCGAGTGCAGCGCTGACGTTGTGTCTAAGTCGAAGGATGCAGGCCAGTCGTCTTCTGCATATGGTTTGGCTTTGAAGTCGCTTAACAATGATCAGTTCGCGGTGATTCATGCCTTCGTGAGTGACAGGCTGATCCACCGACTGGGCCCGCAATTATTTGCAAGGCCCTAGATTCGAAGGTCAGATTCGATGGTCAGATCCGTTTAGCCAGCTCTGCTGCTTTGCCAATGTAGCTGGCCGGGGTCATGGCCAACAGGCGTGTTTTCTCCCCGTCGGGCAAGTCCAGCTGCTGAATGAATTTCTTCAGTCCTTCCTGGGTAATGCCCTTGCCTCGGGTTAGTTCTTTGAGCTGTTCATAGGGGTTGGGCAAGCCATAGCGACGCATCACGGTTTGCACGGGCTCGGCCAGTAGTTCCCAGGCGTTGTTAATGTCGGCTGCAATGGCCGCCTCATTCACTTCCAGTTTGCCCAGGCCACGCAAGCAGCTTTCATAGGCCAATATTGCATAACCAATGCCTACGCCCAAATTGCGCAGCACGGTGGAGTCGGTCAAATCCCGCTGCCAGCGTGATACCGGCAGTTTCTCGGCCAAGTGCTTCAACACGGCGTTGGCCATGCCCAGGTTGCCTTCGGCATTCTCAAAATCAATGGGATTGACTTTGTGTGGCATGGTGGAGGAACCCACCTCGCCGGCTTTCAGTCTTTGTTTGAAGTAGCCCAGGGAAATGTAGCCCCAAATGTCGCGGCTCAAATCAATCAAAATGGTGTTGGTGCGGGCAATTGCGTCCATCAGGGCTGCAATGCCGTCGTGTGGTTCAATTTGAATGGTGTAGGGGTTAAAGGTCAGCCCCAGGCTTTCAATCAAATCGCGGCTTAGCTTTTCCCAGTCAAATTCAGGGTAGGCTGACAGGTGGGCATTGAAGTTGCCCACAGCACCGTTCATTTTGGCCGGTAGTTCGACTGCCTTGATGGCGGCAATGGCGCGTTCCAGGCGATGCACCACGTTGGCAAATTCCTTGCCCATGGTGCTGGGGCTTGCAGGTTGGCCGTGTGTGCGGCACATCATGGGCAGATCGGCAAACTGGTGGGCGTAATTGCGCAAGGTGGTGACCATGCGGTCCAGTGTCGGCAAAATGACCTGTTCACGCGTTGCTTTCAGCATGAGCGCGTGACTCATGTTGTTGATGTCCTCAGATGTACAGGCAAAGTGCACAAATTCGGCAGCCTTTTTCAGTTCTTCATCGGCTTGAAACTTTTCTTTAATAAAGTATTCAACAGCCTTCACGTCGTGGTTGGTGGTGGCTTCGAATTCTTTGATGCGTTGGGCATCGGTCTCCGAGAATTCGGTTTTGAGGGCTTCGAGTTTGCTCAGTGCTTGTGCGGAAAAAGCTGGCAATTCAGAAAACCCGGCGTTGGCCAGCGCCTTGAGCCATTCAATTTCTACGATGACGCGGTGGTGCATGAAGCCAGCTTCAGAAAGCAAGGGGCGCAAATTGGCCACTTTGGACTGGTAACGACCGTCAAGCGGGCTGATTGCGGTTAATGTACTTAGAGAGTCTGAAGAAATCATGCGGATGGTAAAAATTGAGGTTTTTCAAAGCCTTGTATTGTAACCCGTCCCGCCCAAAACTGCTTGGACAGAGTGATGTCTGAGGTGGTATTTTGGAATACCGCTTGTTCAATTTGTAAAACTGTTAGACACTTTCAGGTCGTAAAAAACAAGACGCAATCTCATCCAGGATTGTATTTAGGAGAACTGTGATGAAACTAGTGGGATCCCTGACTAGCCCCTTCGTGCGCAAAATACGCGTTCAGCTTCAAGAAAAAGAAATTCCGTACGAGTTTGTTCTGGAAAACGTGTGGGACGAAAACACCCGTATCGCCGACCACAACCCATTGGGCAAGGTGCCTTGCCTGATTCTGGACGGTGGTCAAACCGTGTTTGATTCACTGGTTATTTCGGGCATGCTGGAATACATGATGCCCACTGTGCCCTTGCTTCCCACCAATCCAAATAACCGTGCCTTGGTGCGAACCATGGAATCGCTGGGGCAGGGTATGTGCCAGGCAGCGGTGGACATTATTCTGGAAAAGAAATTCCACGAGGGCGACAAGGTAAGCCAACCCTGGATTGATCGCCAAAACCAGAAAATTCACAACGGGTTGGCATGGGTTTCACATCGCGTGAAAACCACCCCGGGTTATTACCTGACGGAGCAATTCAGCTTGGCCGACATCACTGTGGGTTGTGCGTTGTTCTACCTTGATTTCCGCATGCCTGAGTTGAAGTGGCGTGAGTTGTATCCCGAATTGAATGAGTATTCCGAGCGCTTGGCTTGCAGACCAAGTTTCGAGGACACCAAGCCAGAGTGATCTGAGCCTTGGCGCATCATCGGGTAGCAGCATGAGAACATGCGTGAAGCCCCTTCTCGGGGGCTTTGCCTGCACGACGCGGGTATTGACGCATGTCCGAATTTCTCACATATGAAGAAATTGCTGTGCAAATAAGCAGTGCTTTTTTTTTGGATAGAATAGAGCGATCTATTTAATGTCGAAAACCTGTGTGGGCATGCAAAGTCTGTGAAATCAAAAGACTCGCATTGCCCAGTCATTGGGAGCGTGCAGCCGCATTCTGAATAAATTATGAGTACCTATCACAATCAGGCTATTGCGTATCGCCCTGAAATTGATGGTCTGCGTGCCGTAGCCGTACTTCCAGTCATCCTTTTCCATGCGGGCTTTGATCTGTTCTCGGGCGGTTATGTCGGGGTGGACGTGTTCTTCGTCATCTCGGGTTACCTGATTACCTCAATCATCCTGAGAGAAATGGAGCAAGGAAAGTTTTCAATCGCCAGATTTTACGAGAGGCGAGCGAGGCGAATCCTTCCTGCACTGTTTTTTGTCATCGTCTGTTGCCTGCCGTTTGCGGTGATTTGGATGGCATCCGGCGAGATTAAAAGATTCGGTCAAGCAATGATTGCGGTATCTTTGTTTGCATCAAATGTCTTTTTCTGGAAAACAACAAACTATTTCGCACCTGCTGCCGAGGAGGAGCCACTTCTTCATACCTGGAGTCTGGCCGTCGAGGAGCAGTATTATGTGCTGTTCCCGCTATTTCTCATGCTTTGCTGGCGATTTGGTAGATCAAGGCTTTTCTGGTTAACAGCCTTGGCGGCGTTGTTGTCGCTTGGGTTGGCTGAATGGGGTTGGCGAAACCAGCCTGTGGCGAACTTCTATCTATTGCCAACCCGGGCTTGGGAGCTGTTGGCTGGTTCTTTGCTGGCATTTTTCCCCAAGCAACTTTCTGCTGACAAAAGAACCGGACGTTTTTCGGAAATTGCCTCGGTCTTGGGCATTCTGGCAATTGTTTATTCCATTTTTTACTTCGATACTTTGGTGCCGTTTCCAAGTGTTTATGCGACCGTACCCGTTATTGGGGCGTGCCTGATTATTGCTTTCAGCTCTGGGGAAAACATCGTAGGGCGCTTGTTGTCCAGCCGATTATTCGTTTTCATCGGCCTGATATCCTACAGTGCTTATCTATGGCATCAGCCGATATTGGCTTTCCTTCGGCTAAGGGGCATTGAGTTAACCATTGGTGTTTCCTTGTTTGCAGTGTTTTTAACACTAGCCTTGGCCAAATTGACTGTCAATTTCGTGGAGATCCCATTCCGAACTGGCTCCGCACTGAAGCTTTTTGATTCTTTCAAGTTCACTTTTAACAAGAGCGCCAGGGCCAGGGTGTTTATCGTGGCGGTTACAGGGCTTGGCTTACTGTCTTCAGGCGGTTATTCGCTGCATTTGACCGAGGGTGTACTGAAGAATCAAGACCGCTTGAGGTTGGCTGCGCTTGAGAACTACGATTTTCTTAACGATACGGAGTGCCATATCTCCGAGGACAGAGTTGATACCCAAAGTTTTGCCTGTGACCTTGGTGATACCGACGCAAACAAGTCCGTTTTATTGATGGGTGACAGTCACTTGTCAATGATTCTGGGGCAGGTTGACTCTGAGGCATCCGAGAGAAGCATCAATGTGAAATCGGTCTCAAGCGGATATTGTATTCCTGGGCTCGGTCTTGTTCACTCTACAAACAACAGGCAGGATGAACGATGTATGCGAGTGATTGAAGAATCATTTGCCTTGGTCAAAGAGCACTCAATTAAAGAAGTCGGGATTATCGCCAGATACAGCTTGCTGAACGAGATCAAATACAACGGAGCGGAGAACAGGTATTACCTGGCCAATGATGATCAACGACAGCAAATCGCGCGCCCCAGCACGCATGGAGCGGGAATCGTCGAGCAGAACGTTTCGTCAGCATGTAAAAGTCTCGACAACACAATCACCAGGTTAACTGAACTCGGGGTAGAAAAAATTGTTCTTGGGGGGCCAACCCCTGAAGTTGGCAGGGACTTTCAAAGAGGTTTGAGCTACTGGTTGAGGGCGCGACAAAGCACTATTCCCCACAGTCAGCTAACGAAAGAAGAATTTGAAGCAGAGAACAAGCAAATTTTTGCATGCATGAATGCGTTGGAGGACAAACACTCGAACTTGACGGTGTTTTATCCGCATATTTACTATTTATCGGAATCTGACCCAAGGGGCGGGTTCAGGCTTAATTTAGAGGACGGTTTCCCGGTTTTCTCGGACAGCGACCATTTCTACGGTCCCGCGTCAAAGCCAGTGGCCGAGAGGTTTCTGGATTTGCTGGGATGACAGGGTGTTCACCGGTTACACAATGACCCCGCCACCCAAACACACTTCGCCCTGGTAAAGCACGGCACTTTGGCCGGGCGTTACCGCGAACTGGCTTTGTTCGAAGTTCAACTCGAAACCCTGTTCGGTGGGCTTGAAGCGGCACGCCGAGTCTTCTTGCCGGTAGCGGGCTTTGCAGGCCATCTGCAATTCAGTCGGGGTCAGGCCTGAGATGTAGTGTGTCTGTTCTGCCGATAGTGTTTTCTGGTGAAGCCAGGGGTGGTCGTGCCCCTGCACCACATACAGTGTGTTGTTTTTCAAATCCTTGCGTGCCACGAACCAGGGTTCACCATTGCCTTCTTTCTGGCCGCCAATGCCGATTCCCTTGCGTTGGCCCAGCGTGTAGAAACTCAAGCCCACGTGTTCGCCAATTTGCAGGCCTTCGTCGTTCAGAATTGGGCCGGGGGATGTGGGCAGGTAGCGGTTCAAAAATTCGCGGAAAGGGCGCTCGCCAATGAAGCAAATTCCGGTGCTGTCTTTTTTTGTGGCGTTGGCAAGGCCCAGTTCAAGCGCAATTTTACGCACTTCGGTTTTCTGGGTTTCGCCCAGCGGAAACAGGGTTTTGCCAAGCTGCGCCTGGTTAAGGCGGTGCAGAAAATACGATTGGTCTTTGCTGTGGTCTACCGCTTTCAATAGTTGAAAGTCGCCATTCACTTCCCGCACGCGGGCGTAATGGCCGGTCGCAATGTAATCAGCGCCCAGGCTGTAGGCGTGGTCCAGAAATGCTTTGAACTTGATTTCGCTGTTGCACAGAATGTCGGGGTTGGGCGTGCGGCCTGCGGAATATTCTTCGAGAAACACCGAGAACACGCGGTCTTTGTACTCGCTTGCGAAATTCACGGCTTCAATGTCGACACCCACCACGTCGGCCACGCTTGCGGCGTCCAGCCAATCCTGACGGCTGGAGCAATACTCTGAATCGTCATCGTCTTCCCAGTTTTTCATGAAAAGACCAATCACGTTGTAACCCTGCTGTTTAAGCAGCCATGCCGACACCGAGGAGTCCACCCCGCCCGACATGCCAATAACCACTGTTTTAGCCATAATACTTACGATACGCCGGGGGGCAGCGGGCCGGCAAGCACGCTGGGGTGCGTGTACACGTGTTCAAGCGGCGTAATCGGCTGCTTGCCGGCTTTCCAGTTCAGGAAGTCTTCTACACAGCGCATTACCAGGGGGCTGCGGTGCTGTTCTTGGGTGGCGCGCAGTTCTTCGGCAGTCATCCACAGGGTGCGGATAATACCGTTGTCCAGCGCGCGACCTTCGTGGTGTTTCACCACTTCAGCGGCGAAGGCGAAGCGCAGGTAAGTGACATCTTCCAGCGTGCGCGAGCTGGTGTAGCGGCTCATGTAGATGCCCAGCAAACCCACCGGGTTCACTTCCCAGGCTGATTCTTCCAACGTCTCGCGGGCAGCACCAAACTGCGGCGTTTCACCTGGATCCAGGTGGCCTGCGGGTTGGTTCAGCTTGATGCCATCGGTGGTGTGTTCTTCCACAATCAGGAACTTGCCCTGATGTTCAACAATGGCCGCTACGGTAACGCTGGGTTTCCAGACTTCTGACATGGCTTTTCAATCGCACTACATAAACTAGGTGCGCCGAGGTTTGGGAGTTAAAAAAACACGTTAGAATAGCAGGGTTAAGGTGCTTGTGCTCATTTTTTGAGCGCAGTTAAACGGGAAGCAGGTTCAAGCCTGCGCTGCCCCCGCAACGGTAAGTAAGTGCGGGTGTGTCATTTTGCCACTGGTAGTAAAGCTGCTTTACACGCAGCCACTGGGAAGGCGACACATCAAAACTTGCAAGCCCGGATACCGGCCTTGACCGTTCAGCCTGTCCCATTCAGGCGAGCGACTGGTGCTGCGGGGAGGCAGTGCGCAGGCGACCCATTGTTTCTTTAGAACCTTTCTCAGTGGCTTACTGTGGCTTTGCAGTCATCGGTGTTGTTGCGCGTTCTGAATCACCGCCTGTGTTGTGTTACCCCAGCGAATTTTCTTGCCGCGCGGTGGGTGCGGTTTACTGCGGTGAACACCATGAAATCAACTGTTTTTGTATTGCTTCCTTTGGCGTGCGTTGCTGGCGCTGCTTTCTCCCAAACCATCGAAACCAGCCGGGAGGGGCGCAGCGATCTGCCTTCTGTGGTTGTCAAGTCCAGCCGTTTGGTCGATAGCAAACAAGCGGTACCCCCTTCTGCCACATTGATTACCAGGGATGAAATCGAGAATTCTGGCTACACCTCGCTGGCGGAAGTGATCCAGAAGTTGGGCTTTGTGAACACCCGGTCTGGCCTGGTGGGTTCGCGTGATGCAAGCTTTGATCTGCGTGGTTTTGGTGGTTCCAGTCCCGATACCAATGTTGCTGTGATCGTTGATGGCATTCGATACAGCGAAAAAGAGTTGGCAACCGCCCGAATTTCAAGCATCCCTTTAAGTGCTGTGGAGCAAATTGAAATCATGCGTGGTGGCGCCTCGGTGGCTTATGGCGATGGTGCATCCGGCGGTGTAATTCGAATTGTCACCGTGCAACCCCAAGCTGACCAGCCCCTGTCCGGAACTGGTTCCGTGTCCGTGGGCTCTTATGATTCACTGGAAACTACGCTGGGTTTGCGTGGCGGGGCAGGTTCTGTCGGGTTCACGCTGGATGTGACCGAGTCTGCCACGGAGGGTTACCGAGAGCGAAGCGCTGAAGATTTTGGCAGCGCGCTGGCCGGGCTTTCCTGGATGGGCAGCCAGGTGCTTGCTGGTGTGAAATTCGGGACCGAGTCCAGCGATGTTCAATTTCCCGGCTCTCTCAGCCTGGCCCAGTTCAAGGCCAACCCCCGTCAGGCCAAACCAACGCCGAGCAATGTGGGCGATTTCTCATTTTTCAAACGCGACCTGACCAGCGTGTACCTGCGTTCACGCAACATGCCCTTTGATTATGGTGTTGATGTGTCACGCCGCGACCAAAGCCGAACCTTCAAAGACGGCAACCCGCGTGGTCAGCGTGATCTTGTGCAAGACCAAGTGTCGATGTTTGTTTCTGACAGAATGGAAGGCCTGGGCGGCGTTCACCAGCTGACCTTGGGTGCTGCATTCGAGGATGCGCGTCTGGATTCCGTGGGTCTGTTCTCGTTTGGCACTTTTGTGGCCAAAGGGCAGCAAAAGTCAAAAGCGTTTCACATCAGCGACGATCTGGCGGTCAGCGACACCTTGCGTGTGAACATGGGCTACAGGCTGGAAAGCATTGATCAATTCCGTTTTGACACGGACGACTCGGGCTTTAATGTGCCCGCTGATCGCGAAACCCGGCGAAATATTGATCTTGAGGCTTATGAACTTGGTTTCTCCCGTGTGTTGACTGGCTCCCTGACCGGTTTTGCGAAGTTCAACAAAGGTTTTCGTGTGCCCAATATTGATGAAAACGATCCCACATCAAGGCCTTCGCCAGCTACTTTCCTGAATCCGCAGTTGTCCAAAGAGCTGGAAATGGGGGTCCGACGCAGGGTGGGTGAAACCGAGCAGGTGCTACGCCTGTTCAAGATCATGCTGGACGATGAAATTGCCAACGTGAACTTCACGAACATCAACCTGGACAAAACCCAGCGATTGGGCGTTGAAATGGAGCATTCGGCCGCATTGACCGATCGCGTTGATTTGCGCGCTGCCTACACGTATACCGATTCCGAATTTCGTACAGGCGAGTTGCGCGGTACGCGCGTACCGCTGGTGCCGGCGCATCGGGCACTGCTTGGTTTGGGGTATGAAATTTCAGACCGGTTTGATTCCGAGATTTTGTTCACGGCACAGTCTGATCAGCGTTTGGGGGGTGACCTGGATGCACCGAACGAAGAAGGCAAGGTACCCGGTTATGCACTGGCAGACCTTTCGTTCAAGTATCGGTTTGAGCAGATGAAACTGATTTTCTCAGTGAATAACCTGTTTGACCGCCAATACTACAGCCAGGGGTTTTACAACGCATTTGCAATTTTCTCGGGTGTAGAGCCTGTGGGTGTGTACCCGGACCCGGGGCGCAATTTCAAGTTGACGGCACAGTTTGATTTTTAATTGAACATGGGGTGGGCAGAACCACCCCTTCGCTTCTCACTATTCAAAATTGGTGGTTAGATCACGCACTCAATGCAGGGAATACGGGCACGATTTGAATTTTGACATTGATAATTGTCAGATGCTGGGTTGTGGTTATCCCTTAGATTGGGTGATACTACCGTGCTATAGTCCGCACCAGCAGTGTATTTGCAGTTCCTAAACATCAAATAAAAGCGCTTTCCCACAAGGAGAAGTTCCATGAAAATCGGAATCCCGGCCGAGACGCGGTCCGGAGAAACGCGTGTAGCCGCAACACCTGAAACGGTGAAAAAGCTCATTTCTCAAAAACACGACGTATTTGTTCAAGCTGGCGCCGGCATTTCCAGTTCGATCACCGACAAGGCCTATGAAGACGTGGGCGCAAAAATTGTTGATCGTGCCATGGACGTGATCGGTAACTGCGACATGATCCTCAAAGTGCGTGCACCTGCGGAAAACGAGCTGTCTGCCTACCGCGCAGGCCAGGTTGTGGTTGGCATGCTGAACCCCTTTGACAATGCTGCGCTTGAATCCATGAACAAGGCTGGCCTAACCGCCTTCGCACTGGAAGCTGCGCCGCGCACCACGCGTGCTCAAAGCATGGACGTGCTTTCTTCACAGGCCAACATTGCGGGCTACAAAGCCGTGATGATTGCTGCCAATGTGTATCAGCGTTTCATGCCCATGTTGATGACCGCCGCGGGTACCGTGAAAGCGGCGCGCGTGCTGATTCTGGGCGTGGGTGTGGCCGGTTTGCAAGCCATTGCAACTGCCAAGCGTTTGGGCGCAGTGATTGAAGCCTCTGATGTTCGCCCTGCCACGAAAGAACAGGTGGAATCGCTGGGTGCGAAGTTTGTCGATGTGCCGTTTGAATCAGACGAGGAGCGCGAAATTGCCAAGGGCGTGGGTGGCTATGCTCGCCCCATGCCTGAAAGCTGGATGAAGCGTCAGGCTGTTGCCGTGCACGAAAAAGCGATAAAAAGCGACATCGTAATTACCACGGCGTTGATTCCCGGGCGCAAAGCGCCAACACTACTGCACGAAGAAACCGTGCGTGCCATGAAACCTGGTTCTGTGGTGATCGACTTGGCGGTGGAGCAGGGCGGCAACTGCCCCTTCTCCCAGCTAAACGAGATTGTCGACGTGAATGGTGTGAAAATTGTGGGTTATGCAAACCTGGCTGCCATGGTGGCCGCGGATGCTTCCGCACTTTATGCGCGCAACGTGATCGACTTCTTGAAGCTTGTTTTCGACCAGGAAGGCGCTTTCAAGATCGACATGGAAGACGACATTGTTGCTGCGTGCCTGATGTGCACCGGTGGCGAACTCAAACGCAAAAACGCTTAAGGAAGGAGCCAACATGGACGCAATCAGCCCCACCGTGGTCAACCTGATTATTTTTGTACTTGCCATCTACGTGGGTTACCACGTGGTCTGGAACGTAACGCCTGCGTTGCACACCCCTTTGATGGCGGTGACCAACGCAATTTCCGCAATCGTGATTGTGGGTGCCATGCTGGCAGCCGCGCTGACCGTCACGCCGTTGGGCAAGTTCATGGGTGTGCTGGCTGTTGCGCTGGCCGCCGTGAATGTGTTTGGTGGCTTTTTGGTCACCCGCCGCATGCTTGAAATGTTCAAGAAAAAGAACAAGTAACCCAACAGCGATCTGGAGAACCTTATGCAAATTAGTTTCAATATGGTGACGCTGTTGTATCTCGTGGCGTCAATTTGTTTTATTCAGGCCTTGAAAGGTCTGTCGCACCCCACCACTTCCCGCAGGGGTAATACCTTCGGCATGGTGGGTATGGGTATTGCGATCGTGACCACGATTGCCCTGGTGTTCAAACTGGCTGAAATTGCCGGGCAGTCGGCCGTAACCGGCTTGGGCTGGGTGCTGGCTGGTTTGGTGGTCGGCGGTGGCTTGGGCACAGTGATGGCCAAGCGCGTTGAAATGACCAAAATGCCGGAACTGGTGGCCTTCATGCACAGCATGATTGGTTTGGCTGCCGTGGCCATTGCCATTGCCGCTGTGGCCGAGCCTGATGCGTTTGGCATCACGGCCAAAGGCACGTTCGACATTCCACTGGGCAACAAAATTGAGTTGTTCATTGGTACTTTCGTTGGTGCCATTACCTTCTCGGGCTCAGTCATTGCGTTTGGCAAGTTAAGTGGCAAGTACAAATTCCGCCTGTTCCAGGGCGCACCTGTGCGCTTTACGGGGCAGCATCAACTGAACGCCATTTTGGGTATCGTGATGATTGGTTGCGGCATCTGGTTTGCCATCACACAAAGCTGGACACCGTTTGCCATCATGACCATTGCCGCGTTCATTCTGGGCGTTACGTTGATTATTCCAATCGGCGGCGCAGACATGCCCGTGGTGGTGTCGATGTTGAACAGCTATTCCGGCTGGGCTGCAGCGGGTATTGGTTTTTCGCTGAACAACAGCATGCTGATTGTGGCGGGTTCGCTGGTGGGCTCATCCGGTGCAATTCTTAGCTACATCATGTGCAAGGCCATGAACCGTTCGTTCTTCAACGTGATTCTGGGTGGTTTTGGCGGCGAGGCCGATGCAGGCGCAGCCGGTGACGGCCAGCAACGGACCGTGAAAAGTGGTTCGTCTGATGACGTGGCCTTTTTGCTGACCAACGCTGAAACCGTGGTAATTGTTCCCGGTTACGGTTTGGCGGTGGCCCGTGCGCAGCACGCCCTGAAAGAACTGAGCGAGAAGCTGACCCACATGGGTGTGACCGTGAAATATGCAATTCACCCTGTCGCAGGCCGCATGCCTGGTCACATGAACGTGTTGCTGGCCGAAGCCGAAGTGCCTTATGACCAGGTGTTCGAGATGGAAGACATCAACAGCGAGTTTGCGCAAACCGACGTGGTGTTGGTGCTGGGTGCGAACGACGTGGTGAACCCTGCCGCGAAAGATCCGAAAAGCCCAATTGCCGGTATGCCGATTCTGGAAGCCTACAAAGCCAAAACAGTCATCGTGAACAAACGCTCGATGAATGCGGGTTATGCCGGTTTGGACAACGAGCTGTTCTACATGGACAAAACCATGATGGTGTTTGGTGATGCCAAGAAAGTGATTGAAGACATGGTGAAAGCGGTTGACTGATTAAGATCGTTTTTGCTGCGTGTTTGAAAAGCCCCGTGAGAAATCGCGGGGCTTTTTGTTTGTGAATCACGCTGTTTGTAGCCCTTCAGCCAAGCGTACTGCGCTTACTTAAACCCTAGCCCTGCCACTTCCCGAATTCGTTGCACAACCAGCCCGGTGTGCTCCATCGGCAAAAAGTGTGTGGCATCCGCAATCACTTCAATGCGTGCTTTTGGAAGTCGTTTTTGAATGCGTGCATGTGCGGTCGAAGGAAATGTGGAACCTTTGCCAGCGGCAAGAATATGAATGGGGCAGCCGGGGTCACGAATCCAGCGTGCTGCATCGGGTTCCGTGTGCTGGAAGGTCAGCGATTCCCAACTTGGTGGGCAAGCCAATTCCACTTCGTTATTTGAATTTGTCATGAAGCCGTACTGTACATAGGCGTTTAGCCATTCATCACTCCATGTGCTGAATGCTTTTTTGCTTCTGTAATTTTCAAATGCCTCTTCATGCGACGCAAAACTTGCACGCCTGCGTGCTGCTGCGGTGGCCATGGCAATGCGGTCGGCAAATCCAAACCAGTTGGCCAGGCGCAAGGCCCAGCCTTGTTTGGGGTCAAGCAGCACGGGTTCAACCAAAATCAGGCCTTTCACTTTGTCGGGCCGCTGGGCGGCTGCCGCCAGGCTGGTGGTGGCTCCAATGGAATGCCCGGCCAGCCACATGGGTTCACTGGCTTGGTCAAGCACGGCAATCAAATCATTGTAATAAGTGGTCCAGCCCCGGAATGTTTTTGGGTTGCCAGCTGAGCGGCTTTCGCCGTGTCCGCGCATGTCCCACGTGTGCACTTTAAAGTGGGGCAGTAGTTCACGCAGCAAGGGGGTGTACGTTTTGGCGTTGAAGCCAGTGGCATGCGCCCAGTGCAGATGGGGTTTTTCATTGCTTTGCGACCAGTGCATCATTTGAATGGCGGCACCATCGCGGGTCAGTATTGGAAAGGCGGATTCAATCATTCGGAGCGTTCAAGCCACATGGCATCGCCATAACTAAAGAACCTGTATTGTTGCGCAATCGCATGCTCGTACGCAGTAAAAATTGTGGATTTGCCTGTAAATGCTGACACCAACATTAACAGGGTACTTTTGGGCAAATGAAAATTCGTGATCAGGCGATCGACTACTTTGAACGAATAGCCGGGCTTGATGAATATTTGCGTGTCGCCAGCGTGGCCTTGTTTTGCGAATTCGGCTGCCTTGGCCAGGCCGCTTGGTGAATTCAAATCGCAACCGGTTTCTGTGGCCCAGGCTTCCAGTGCGCGCAGCGACGTGGTGCCCACTGCGACAACGCGTCCACCACTTTGTTTGGACTTCAGCAAGGCTGCGATCAACTTTACGGAAATGGTGTAGCGTTCGCTGTGCATGACGTGTTCATCTACATTGTCGGTTTTCACGGGAAGAAAAGTGCCTGCTCCAACATGCAGTGTCAGGTTAAGAATGTTTACGCCGCGCGCCCGCACCTGTTGCAACAATTGCTCCGTGAAATGCAAGCCAGCCGTGGGGGCGGCCACTGCACCCGGCTCGCGGGCAAACACGGTTTGGTAGCGTTCGTCGTCTTGCGCGTTGGCGCTGTGTTCGATGTAGGGGGGCAGGGGCAGGGCACCATGTGTGTCTAGGAGCTCTGGCAGGCTCAGGCTGCTTTCCAAGAGCTCGAGTTCATACATCATGTCGTGTTTGGCCAGCACGCGCGCGGTGGCTACGCCCGCCAGCACTACATTGCTGCCGGGTTTGGGTGATTTGCTGGCGCGAATCATCGCGGTGAAGCGTTTGTCATCCAGTATGCGTTCCAGCATGACTTCGATTTTTCCGCCGCTTACCTTGTTGCCCTGAAGGCGGGCTTTCAGCACCTTTGTGTCGTTGATCACCAGCACGTCGTTGGGCTGCAGTAAATTCAGCACATGCAGAAACTGGTGGTCTTCTATCGGTTTTTTTTGTGGGCAAACAAGCAGCCGCGACTCGCCTCGGTGTTCCGGGGGGTGCTGTGCAATAAGCTGTTCTGGAAGATTAAAATCGAATTCGGACAGTTTCATGGGTTTTGACATGGTGTCCTGGGGGCTGGTGCCGAGGGCGGGAATCGAACCCGCACGATATCTCTACCACTGGATTTTGAGTCCAGCGCGTCTACCAATTCCGCCACCTCGGCAAGCCCGTAATTATGTCAAAAAACAATATTGAACACAACACCCCTTTGCAGAAATAAGTCTTTTTTTTGGTTTTCGGCAAAAAGATGCCCCTCTCGTGGGATTCAAAGCGGCGCGGAAGGGGTGGATACTGACACCAATCAATTGAATCTGCTGGCCCGACACGATGTCTTTTAAATGGAAATGGCTGCTTACCACCTTTGTGGCCCAACTGATGTTGGGTGGCATTTTCACGGGTATTCAATACACGCACATGGCCAATGTTGCTGAAACCGAGCTACAGCGCACACGCGAAAGTTTTCAGGCCGAATTGACGCAAGCACATCGATCTGGCAGTACCTATTCCATGAATGCGGTGTCGTCTATGGTGCGGGATTTTTACACCCGCTACAAACCGACTGCGGTTTGGATCGATTCCGGGGATGGTGTTTTGTACACTTTGGGGGAGGTTCCGAAATCGACTGAACAGCTGCCCCCCCCTTTGCTGTCGACTATTGCACTTCCCACGCTCGGACATCAGTTGATCATCTTGTTTGATCAACACGAGGTATACCGCAGCCGCGATGAAATGGTGTTCTACCTTGTGGGTGTTTTTTTGTTAAGTGCCATTGCATGCTCAATGATTTTGTACGGCCTTGGCAATACCTTGTCGGCACGATTGGAAGATTTGCGCAGCAAGGCCATGGAATTGCAGTCTGGCAACATTCAATCGCGCATTGAAGTGAGGGGGCGCGATGAAATTTCTTGTTTGGGTGCAGCATTCAACAGCATGGCGCAGGCCATTGAACAACAAATGAAAGTGATGGAGGAGAACCACGCAAATTCGGTGTCAGAGAAGAACAGGCTGGACATGCTCCTTTCTTCCCTGGGAAGTGGCGTGGCTTATCTTGATGAAAATTTCAAGGTGTTGTACCTGAACCGTGCCTTGGCCAAAATGTTGAAGTTAACCATTCAACCGGCCAAGCCCGTGCGCCTGGAGCAGGTACTGCTGATGGCGGGGGTGGTGAAAGAGCAGCGCATGCTGTTAAAAGACATGGTGACCGATTATTTTGGCAATCACGAAATGCCCATTGAACTGAATTTTAACGATGGCCGTGTATTGCAGTTCCGGTTCGCCGTGTACAACGACAAGTCGCAGGGCGCGCATGCAGTGTTGATTGTGGAGGACGTCAGTATTCGCAAGAATGTGGAGGACCTGCGCAACGAAGTAGAGCGTGATCCCTTGACAGGCGTGTTGAATCGCCGTGGGTTTGATATCACATTGCAGGCACGGCTTTCTCGCCTGCTGCCGGGCGAAACTTTGGGCATGATGTTCCTTGACTTGGACGGCTTTAAGGCCGTGAATGACACGTTGGGCCACAAAGCGGGCGACCAAATCCTGAAAACCAGCGCAACTTTGTTAAAAGGTGCTACGCGAAATGTGGATTATGTGGCGCGCTTGGGCGGCGATGAGTTCGCCATTATTGTGGCCCGCTGCAATATACAACTGCTCAAGAATATTTCAGAGCGAATCATCGAGTCTTTTGCCTGCGACAAATTGTTGGTGCGTATTCGCCAGAATCATGGTTTGACGGTGTCGTGTAGTATCGGTGCGGCCATGCACCCTTTGCACGGTACGTCCATTCAAGCGTTGCTTGAAATCAGCGACGAACAAATGTACCAAGCCAAAAAGTCCGGTAAAAACTGCTATCGAATTGCCGGAGTCACGGAGCCTCAAGTGAAGTCCGTGTCGGTTTGATCCATCACTGGCATTTTCTTCTCCTTTTTTCATGGTTAGCCCCAGTGTCGAAGCCTGCCATTAGGCGGTAGCCTTCTAGCAACTCGACTGGAGAAATTGCCCATGAATATTGTTTGGCTGGAAAGCGAAACCGTACGTACCCCCCTGCCGCGTCCAGAATGTTCCCACACCTGGACTGAGTACCCGTTCACCACGGCGGATACCTTGAACGAGCGAATCAAGGACGCTGAAATATTGATCATCAACAAGGTGAAAATTGGCCCTGCTGAACTGGATGCTGCACCCCAGTTGAAAATGATTCAACTGGTGGCCACGGGCACCGACAATGTGGACAAGGCAGCCTGTGCCGAGCGCGGCGTCAAGGTAAGCAATGTGGTGAATTACGGCCCGGAATCGGTTGCCGAGCACGCCATGGCTTGCATTCTTCAGCTAACGCGCCGCGTGCCGGAATGGCAGGGTTTGGTACACGATGGCAGCTGGAGCGCATCGCGCTTTTTCTGCCTGCACACGTTGCCCATGCGCGGCTTGCACACCCAGACTTTGGGTGTACTGGGCAGCGGTGCCATTGGTGGCAAGTTGATTGAGTTCGCCAAGGCTTTTGGCATGACCATTTTGCACATCGAGCGCCAGGGCGTTGAGAAACCTCGAGAGGGTTACGTCACTTTCGAGCACGGTTTATCGCACAGCGATGTGCTTAGCCTGCATTGCCCGCTCAATGAGCAAACCCGTGGTTTGATCGGCCCGAAAACCCTGCCGAGAATGAAAAAGGGTGCCATTTTGATCAACACCGCACGCGGTGGTCTGGTTCAGTTTGATGCGCTGAAACAGGCCATTGAAAGCGGGCACCTGGGCGGCGCTGCACTCGATGTGCTGGACGTGGAACCCCCCGCGCGCGATCACTTGATGGTGCAGTGGCAGCACCCGCGTTGCATCATCACGCCACACGTGGCTTGGGGTACTGAAAGCTCACAGGCCAACGCTGGTCGCATTGCCATCAAGCATGTGGACGAGTTCATCGCAGAAAATATCTGAAGACAGGTGAAAGCCTGTTGTATGAAAAGTACATTTGCTGCACCCAGCCGGTGCAGCAAGTAAATTTAAAGCAATTGCACAAATATTAAGCATTAAAAAGGCTTAGAATGCGTGCATGACACAAACTGAACCGAATACCATCAGCGCTGCTGAAGAAGCCGCACTCGCGAATGTAACCTTTGCAGACTTCGCGCTGCACCCCGACATCCAGAAAGCCATCGATGCCCAGGGGTACACCCAGCCCACACCTATTCAGGCCAAAGCCATTCCAGTGGTATTGACTGGCGTGGACGTCATGGGCGCAGCCCAAACCGGCACAGGTAAAACCGCCGGCTTTTCCCTGCCTATTTTGAACCGCTTGATGCCGCTGGCTACGGAAAATACCTCGCCAGCCCGCCACCCGGTTCGTGCCCTTATTTTGACGCCCACACGCGAGTTGGCCGATCAAGTGGCTGCCAACGTGCACACTTATGCCAAGTTCACGCCGCTGCGTTCAACCGTGGTGTATGGCGGTGTTGATATTAACCCCCAAATTCAGGCCCTGCGCCGCGGTGTGGAGCTGGTGATTGCCACCCCGGGCCGCCTGTTGGATCATGTTCAGCAGAAAAGTATTAATTTGGGTCAAGTGCAGGTGCTGGTGCTGGACGAAGCCGACCGCATGCTGGACATGGGCTTTTTGCCCGACCTGCAGCGCATTATTAATTTGTTGCCCAAAACCCGGCAGAACCTGTTGTTTTCGGCCACGTTTTCGCCTGAAATCCAGAAGTTGGCCAGAAGCTTTATGGTGGCACCGACGTTGATTGAAGTGGCGCGCCGCAATGCGACGTCCGAGAACATCAAGCAGGTTATTTTTGCCCTCGACAGCGAAGAAGACAAACGCATGGCTGTGTGCCATCTGATTCAAAGCAAAGCACTAAGCCAGGTTATCGTGTTTTCCAACACCAAGTTGGGTACGGCCCGTTTGGCGATTTATCTCGAAAAGCAAGGCGTATCCAGCACCGCCATTCATGGTGACAAAACCCAGGCGGAACGCACCAAGTCACTGGAAGCCTTCAAGGCTGGGGAAGTCACCGTGCTGGTTGCCACCGATGTTGCTGCGCGTGGGTTGGACATTGCCGATTTGCCGTGTGTGATCAACTACGACTTACCCACCACGCCTGAAGATTATGTGCACCGCATTGGCCGTACAGGCCGTGCAGGCGCCAAGGGAACGGCTTATTCGTTTGTGGTCAAGCGCGATGAACGCGCTTTGAAAGACATTGAAAAGCTGGTGGACAAGGCCTTTGTGCGTGAGGAGTTGGAAGGCTTTGTTCCAGGCGTGCGCGCACCGCGCGAAGAGCGGGGTCGCCGCGAGGGTCGGGGCGGTTCGCGTTCTGACAGCGGCAGTGAAGGCCGCAGTGAAGGCCGCACCGAGGGGCGCACTTACGAGGGTCGCTCAGACCGCCGCCCAACCCGCACTGGCGATGAAGCCGCGCCAGCCCGTGAACGCCGCCCAGCGAGGGACACTTCCTATCAGGGTGCCCGTTTTAACGACAATGCGCCAATTCACCGCGACGCGGAATACGAGCGCCTGCGCGCGAAGTTGGCACAAACGCGCGTGAAAGACTCGCTGTTCAATCAGCCTTATCAGGAATCGAAAGAAGACAAGGCTGCTGCTGAAGCCGCCGCTTCCGGTCAGCCTGGTGCGGGCAATAACAAACCCAAGAACAAAACTGCTGCGCCTGTGGCGTTTTTGTTGGGTGGCAATCCACGCAACTGAACTGCGTAACCAATGCCTACCGCGCAGCTTGTGCTGACCGGTAGTTGGCCCACACAGGGGTCGCCAATTCAAGCCACTGCGAAGCAGCAGTGGCTTTTATTTTGCCTAAACCAAAGTGCTGCCACACGGTGTTCAAATTCGGTACTGGGTCGTGTTCAGGCACTGCCAGTGCCCCGGTTTGTTTGGAAAGTTTTTGCCCGTCTGCGGCCAGTATCACCGGCAGGTGCCAGTAGGCCGGGGGTGGGGTGAAGTGGTTTTCATGGGCCCCGCTTTGCAATGCTTGCCAAAGCGCAATTTGCCGCGCCGTGGTGTCGGTTAAATCTTCGCCGCGCACAATGTGGGTCACCTTGCTGGCCAGGTCGTCAACCACCACCACCAAGTGATAAGCCCAAAAACCATCGCCCCGTTTCAATACAAAGTCGCCGCTGCTGGTGTTCAAGTCGTCGCTGAATTGCCCCAGCCTGTGGTCGTGCCATTGAACGGGTTCCGCTGGGCAGCGGAAACGTATGGCGCGTGCTTCTCGCGCAACAGGCATACCGTGTCGGCAGGTGCCGGGGTAAATGCGGTTTTCGCCGGGGGCTCGGTGTGAGTTGGCCTCGTCAATTTCTTTTCGGGTGCAGGCGCAGGGGTAGGTCAGGTTTTTGTCTTGCAATTGTTTAAGCGCTGCTTGATACACAGCATGCCGTTGCGATTGCACCCACACCTCGCTTTGCCACTGCAGACCATGGCGTTTCAATGTATGCACTATGTGTTCAACCGAGGCTGCATCACAGCGCCCTTCGTCGATGTCTTCAATGCGCAAAAGCCATTGCCCTTGGTGTACTTTTGCATCCAGAAAGCTGCCCAGTGCCGCGGCCAATGAACCCAGGTGCAGCGGCCCGGTGGGCGAGGGGGCAAAGCGGCCAATGTAGTTTGCGTGTGCAGACATGTGGTTGAAGGTTTATTGCGCTGGCTGAAAGTTTAACTGCACGGTGGCCAGGTGTTTCGTCCACCAGTCCAGTGCTTTGCCCTGGCTGCCGCGTTGCCAGGCAAAACACAGGCTGCTTTGGCGGGTGCTGTCTTCAGTTTTTTTCACAATCAACTCGCCATTCGCTACCTCTTGTTCAATCAAATTCCATGGCAACCAACCACAACCCAAAGCAGCCAGTTGTGCTTTCACTTTGGCTTGCAGGTTGGGTACAGTCAGCACGGCCTGCCCACTTTGCAGGCCGAAGGTGAGCGGTTTGAAGTTGCGAGAGGTGTCGCCCACAGCCACAGCCCGGTAATGGCGAATGGTGTCGATGCACACAGGTTCCTGTGCTTGGGCCAATGGGTGATTGGGTGCCACAGCAAATACAAACAGCGATTGACCAAAACTTTGAATATGAAGACCCGTGGCGCTGGCAAACTGGTTTTGGTCAAGCCTGCTGCCAATCAAGAGGTCGGCTCGACCGGAATACAAAGCCTCCCAAGTGCCAGACAACACTTCGCTGGAAAAGCGCAGCCGGGTAGGGCTTTCCAGTGCATCAAAGGCCTGTATCCACGGTATTGCTTGCTCGAACGGCACCACGGAATCGAGCACGATGCGCAATTCGGCTTCCCAGCCGCTGGCCACCGCTTTCACGCGCTTGGTCAGTGCCTCGGTGCTTTCCAGCAGCTTGCGGCCTTCCTCCAGCAAGGCTTTGCCTGCTGGCGTTAATTTGGCTTTGTGGCCTGAACGGTCGTAGATCAGCACATCCAGGCTTTCTTCAAGTTGCCGCAATTGGTAGGTGATGGCCGAGGGTGCTTTGTTCAAGGCCACTGCGGCAGCTGCAAAACTGCCCCGCGCTTCGATCAATTCAAGCAGAGCAAGGCTGTCGAGGTTGATGGTCATGGATTCAGTTTTTTTGAATGAGTTCATCAAATTCTACGCCTTGTTTGACTGTATGGCACCACCTACACTGAACCTATCATTCAACAGGAGGTTGAACATGTTCCAGATCAGAAAATCAAACGAACGCGGTTATGCCAACCATGGTTGGCTTGAGAGCTATCACAGCTTCTCTTTTTCCAGCTACTACGACCCCAAGCACATGGGTTTCGGCTCGCTGCGCGTGATTAATGAAGACTGGGTTCAGCCGCAAACAGGTTTTGGCACGCACGGCCACCGTGACATGGAAATTATTACCTACATGCTGGGCGGCGAACTGAGCCATCAGGACAGCTTGGGCGGTGGTTCAGCCATCAAGCCCAACCAGATCCAGCGCATGAGTGCGGGCACCGGCATTCGCCATTCAGAAATGAATGCGCACAAAACCGATGTGGCGCACCTGTTGCAAATCTGGATTGAGCCCTCTGTAACAGGCGTTGATCCCGGTTACAAAGACCACGATCTGGATGTGGGCAGCATCACGGGCCAGTTGGGTTTGGTGGTCACCGGCGACAGGAATGAAGCACAAGCGAAGAACATCGCCTTTATTCACCAGGACGCAAAAATGTACGCAGGTCGACTAACCGGGCAAAGCGTGCACCGTGAACTGGACCCCGCGCGCAAAGGCTATTTTCACGTGGCCAAGGGCGAAGTAACCGTGGGTGATGTGCTGTTGCAAACCGGAGATGCCTTGCTGATCAGCGGCGAACGTGAACTGAATTTTGATGTGAGCGGACAGGCTGAAGTGTTGTTCTTTGACTTGCCCGCATAAATTTTTATCAAGGAGAGTTGACATGACACAAGTAGCAATTGTTTATCACAGCGGTTACGGCCACACAGCCAAGGTGGCCGGGTTTGTTCAGCAGGGCGTAGACGCAGTACCTGGTGTTCAAAGTCACCTCATTTCAGTCAATGACGTGAACGACGACGCATGGGACGTTCTGGCCAAGGCCGATGCAATTATTTTCGGTTCACCCACCTACATGGGTGGCGCGTCTGCTGACTTCAAAAAGTTTGCCGATGCGTCCAGCAAAGTGTGGTTTAACCAAGGCTGGAAAAACAAGGTTGCCGGTGGTTTTACCAACTCCATGTCGATGAGTGGCGACAAACTTAGCACCCTGCAGTACTTCGTCACCTTTGCCATGCAGCACGGCATGATTTGGGTGGGCAGCGCAACACCGGGTGCCCAAAAGCCAGGCGATGTGAATGAGCTGAACCGCGTGGGTTCCTGGGTGGGTGTGATGACCCAATCGGACAACGCGCCTGCGGACGTGACTCCGCCTGCTTCTGACCTGGAAACTGCAAAAATTTATGGCAGTAGGGTGGCGGAGTTTGCGAGGAAGCTGTCTGCCTAATAGTTTGTCCAAGACGTGAATAGGCTGTAATCAAATATCCGTTTGCGGATAAAATGGAGGGATGACAAATCCATCCCCCACATTGCCTTCCACTTTTGTTCACCTGCGCATGCACACCGAGTTTTCGGTGCTCGATGGCATGGTGCGCGTTGGCGAGGCCGTGAAGGCCGCCGCAGGCTGCGGTATGCCTGCGCTGGCCATTTCTGATCTGTCCAACCTGTTTGGCTTGATCAAGTTTTATGGCAAGGCGCGTGGCGCGGGTGTAAAGCCGATTGCAGCTTGCGATGTGTGGATCGAAAGCGATCGCGATGAAGAACAACCTGCCCGTGTGCTGTTGCTGGTGCAAAACCACACTGGTTATTTGCAGCTGTGCGAGCTGCTAAGCCGTGCCTTTTTGCGCAATCAGAAACGCGGCAAAGCCACCTTGAAATTTGAGTGGTTTGATGAGGTGGGCTGCGAGGGCTTGATCGCAGTTTCAGGTTTCGTGAATTCCGATATTGGCCAGTTTTTGCTGGGCGGCAACATGGCCCGCGCGGAAGATTCCGCCCGCAAGTTCATGCGGTATTTTGAAGGCCGCTACTACATCGAGCTCCAACGTGATGGTTCTACCCAGGCTGAAAATCTGGTGAATTTAAGTTGTCAGCTGGCTGCCAAATTGCAACTGCCGGTTGTGGCCACGCACCCCATTCAGTTTTTAAAGCCCGAAGACTTCCGCGCGCATGAAGCGCGGGTGTGCATTGCGCAGGGCGAAATATTGTCGAACCCGCGCAGGCCGCGCCGTTTCACCGAAGAACAGTATTTCAAAACTGCGCAAGAAATGGCGGAATTGTTTGCCGACATTCCCAGTGCCATTCGCAACAGCATTCGGATTGCCCAGCGCTGCAACTTAACGCTTGAATTGGGCAAACCCAAACTGCCAGCATTCCCCACGCCCGATGGCATGACGCTGGACGATTACCTGGTGCATTTGTCCAAGGAAGGCCTGGAAAAACGGTTGGTCCACCTGTTCCCGAACATTGAGGAACGGGAAAAAATGCGCCCGGAATATGAAGCGCGTTTGAAAATTGAATGCGACACCATTATCGGCATGGGCTTTCCCGGTTACTTCCTGATTGTTCAGGATTTTATTAACTGGGGCAAAAGCAATGGCGTGCCAGTTGGGCCCGGTCGGGGTTCGGGTGCCGGTTCGCTGGTGGCGTATTCATTGGGCATTACCGACCTGGATCCGTTGCGTTACGACTTGCTGTTCGAACGATTCTTGAACCCCGAGCGGGTTTCAATGCCCGACTTTGACATCGACTTTTGCCAAGACAACCGCGACCGCGTAATCGACTACGTGAAGCAAAACTATGGGCGTGATGCGGTTAGCCAAATTGCCACCTTCGGTACCTTGGGTGCGAAGGCGGTTATTCGTGACGCAGGCCGCGTGCTCGACATGCCCTATATGTATTGCGATGGCCTGTCGAAACTGATTCCGCAAACCCCGGCCGACCCCTGGGACCTGGACCGCGCCATGGCAGACGAACCCACGTTCCGTGAACGTGTGGAAAACGAAGACGAAGCCAAAGAAATTATCGCGGTGGCAAGGCCCCTTGAAGGCCTGACCCGGAACGTGGGCATGCATGCCGGTGGTGTACTTATTGCGCCGGGCAAGTTGACCGACTTTTGCCCCTTGTACTGTGCCGATGGTTCCACTGATTCTGTGGTGTCGCAGTACGACAAAGACGACGTGGAGGCCGTGGGCCTGGTGAAGTTCGACTTCCTGGGTCTGCGCAACCTGACTATCCTGGACTGGGCTGTGCGCTGGGTGCGCGAAAACTACGAAGACCAGCGCGAATTCCGTTTGGAAGACTTGCCGCTTGATGACCCTGCGGTGTACCAGTTATTCTCGGATGGAAACACCACGGCGGTGTTTCAGTCTGAATCGCGCTCTGCGAAAGACCTGGAAAAGAAGCTGAAGCCCGACAACTTCGAAGACATCATCGCCTTGATGGCGCTGAACCGCCCCGGCCCGCTGGGTTCGGGCATGGTAGACGACTTCATTGCCCGTAAAAAAGAAACCTCGAAAACCGGCAGGGGGCGCGCCGAATGGTACTTCCACCCCAAGCTTGAAGGCATTCTGAAAAGCACTTACGGTGTGATTGTTTACCAAGAGCAGGTGATGCTGGTTGCCCAGATTCTGGCGGGCTACAGCTTGGGTGGTGCTGACCTTTTGCGGCGTGCCATGGGTAAAAAGAAGCCCGAAGAAATGGCCAAGCAGCGTGAAATTTTCACGACCGGTGCAACCGAGCGTGGGGTAGATCCGGCGGTGGCCAAGCAACTTTTCGACTTGATGGAAAAGTTTGCGGAATACGGTTTCAACAAATCGCACTCGGCAGCCTACGCGCTGATCGCGTACCACACCGCGTGGTTGAAGGCGCATTACCCAGCCGAGTTCATGGCTGCGTCCATGAGTTCAGACATGGATGACACCGACAAGGTAAAAATCTTTGTTGAAGACGCCATGGCCATGTGCCAGGTACCCGGCAAAAAGGCCGGTACCACGGTCAGCATGTTGGGCCCGGATGTGAATGAATCCAACTTCCGTTTTACTGCGGTGCGCATTGATGGCGAAAAACGCGCCAGTGCAATTCGCTATGGTTTGGGTGCGGTGAAAGGCACCGGGCAAGCTGCTTGCGAAGCCATCGTGACCGAACGAAATGCCAATGGCCCGTTCACTGATCTGTTTGATTTTGTAAAGCGGGTCGACAGCAAACAAATTAACCGCAGGGTGATTGAAGCGCTGATTCGCGCTGGTGCATTCGACGCATTGAACCCCGACCGCGCCAAGTTGTTGGCCAGTTCAGGCCAGGCCATGGAATGGGCTGCGCAGCAAGCCGCCACTGCTGCGCAAGTCAGCTTGTTTGGCGAGGCCTTGGGCGGAGACGCACCACCTGCACTGGTCGAAGTACCCACCTGGAGCGAACGCGAAAAGCTTCAGTATGAAAAAGCGGCACTGGGTTATTACTTCAGCGGGCACTTGTTCAAAGCCGACGAAGACAAAGTGCGCCAGTTTGTAAAACTGAAGTTGAAAGACCTCTCGCCGGGTCGCGATTTGGTGTGGATGGCAGGCGTAATTGCTTCGCTTCGCACCATGATGACCAAGCGCGGAAAAATGGCAATCGTGTTGCTGGATGACTCAACCGCGCAGGTCGAATTGTCTATTTTCAATGAGCAGTTTGAAGCCAACCGCAACCTGCTGAAGGAAGATTCGCTGTTGGTGTTGCAGGGCAAGGTGTCTGAAGATTCTTACACCGGTGGTTTGCGAATTTCTGCCGAGAATCTGCATTCACTGGCCAGTGCGCGGGCGCATTTTGTCAGCCGCTTGCGCCTCAGCATGAACGGGCAATCCGATGCAGAAAAATTGCGCGCCATACTGGAGCCCTTTCGTGATCCTGAACAAGGTTGCTTGGTTGAAATTGACTACCACAACGGCCAGGCTGCTTGCGTGGCGCAGTTGAGCAGTGAATGGAAAGTGCGGCCCGAAGAAGACTTGCTGATTGAAATGCAGGGTTGGTTGGGGGCGGGCAATGCCAAGTGGGTGTTTGGCTAGACCAAACTGCGGTTTATTTCTCCAACTCGTCGGGGTTGCCCGATTCCGCACTGAAAACCGCCATTTCCCTTGTTGAATGTATTCTTGCTCACCGAATCAGGCAAACCCACTGCCGAGTTGGCGAGCGACTGGCACTCGCGCTGATTGGATCGACCAACACAAACAGGCGAATCACAACCGTGTAAACTGCGACCATTCAATCCACGTTCACGCTGCATGCCAGAAATCACCGATTACACCGCCAAAGGCCTTTACAAGCGCCTGCTCTCCTACAGCCTGCGCTATTGGCCGCTGTTCACCACCTCGCTGATTGCTTTGGTGTTTGCCGCCGTTACCGAGCCCCTGTTCGCCAGCCTCATGAAACCGCTGATCGACGAGAACTTTTCGGGTGAACGCACCGAGTTGGCCAAGTGGTTGCCCGTTATCATCATCGTGCTGTTTCTTGTTCGCGGCTTGGCCACTTACATCAATGAATACTGCAGTGCCAAGCTGGCGGGCCTGGTGGTTCACGACCTTCGTTTCGACATGCTTTCTCGCATCTTGCGTTTTCCAAACGCCTATTTTGTCGAGCAGCCCGCAGGCAAAATTATATCCACAGTGTCCACCAACGTAGACGCGGTGACTGAAGCGGGGTTCAACATCATCACCGTGCTGATTAGAGACGGGGCTATCGTGATCGGCTTGATGGCAATTTTGTTGTACACCAATTGGCAGCTCACCCTGATTTGCTTCGGCATTTTGCCGCTGATTGCAATTGGTGTGTCTGTGGCTGCCAAGCGTTTGAATCGTTTTGCACACAGCGCCCAAACATCACATGCAGACTTGGTTCAAAGCATTTCCGAGGTGATTGGTGCTCAAAAAATCATCAAGATTTACGGTGCACAGAAAGTAGAAACCGAGCGCTTCATGAAAAGCGCAGATGAAATCATGAAGTCGCGCGTGAAGCTTGTGGCCACCAGTGCAGCGAACTCTGCGATTGTTCAGTGGATACTGGCTGCGGCCGTGGCTGCGGTGGTTTATTTCGCAGGCATTCTGGCTGAAAGCAACAGCATGACCGCGGGCGATTTTGCTTCCTTCATGACCGCGATGATGATGCTGCTGGCCCCGGTCAAGCGTCTCACCAATATCAACCAGCAATTGCAAAAGGGCCTGGCGGCGGCAGACAACGTATTTCGTGTGGTTGATCGCTCCATCGAAAGCTCCAGCGGTACCCACACCACGGACCGTGCCCTGGGTTACATCGAGTTCAACGGTGTCAGTTTGTCATTCCCTGGTGCAGACGCCCCCACACTGAATAGCATCAATTTGTGGGTGAAACCCGGCCAAACGGTGGGTATTGTGGGTGTTTCCGGTGGGGGCAAGTCTACGTTGATCAACTTGCTTCCGCGCTTTCTGGACCCATCAAGCGGTGTGGTGAAACTGGACAGTGTTGATTTGAAGCAATGGGATTTGCAGTGCCTTCGTCGCCAAATTGCAGTGGTTACTCAGGAAAGTCATTTGTTGAATGACACCGTGCGCAACAACATTGCTTATGGCGAAATGCGGGGTGCCAGCGACGAAGCCATACTGGAAGCAGCCCGCATGGCCAACGCCTTGCCCTTTATTGAAAAGCTGGAAAACGGGCTTGATACCGTGTTGGGCGACAATGGCCTGCGCCTGTCAGGTGGCCAGCGCCAGCGTATTTCAATTGCCCGCGCTTTTCTTAAAAACGCACCCATATTGATACTGGATGAAGCCACTTCTGCGCTGGATTCCGAAGCCGAGCGCGAAGTTCAGGAAGACATGGAACGCTTGCGCCACGGCCGCACAACCCTGGTGATTGCGCACCGCCTTTCCACCTTGACCACGGCCGATTTCATCATTGTGCTGGACCAAGGCAAGCTGATTGAGCAGGGCACCCACCAAGAGTTGTTGGCCATGCAAGGCAAGTACCATTACCTGCATTCCATTCAGAATCAATCGCAAACTTAGTCGACCAGTTTGTCCACAGATTGAATGACCACCTCGGTGGGGATTGCGGCCAACAAGCGCGTGGGGTCGTCGGTATTAATGCTGTCAGGGTGGGGCAGAGGCCCATAATCACCCGCATAGATCACCGTTGCTTTGTCTGACCAAGGTCGCCATTCCTGCACCCAGGAAGGGCCGAACAAGGCCACTTGTGGCACATTCAATGCTGCGGCCATGTGCATGGGCGCTGAATCCACACCCACATAGAATTTGCACAGTTTCAGCAAGGCCGCCAGTAAAGGCAGGCTCATTTTTCCACCCACGTTCACCAACTTCCCCAGTTTCCCTGAAGCCGCGCCAAGCCTGTTGCGTGCCAGCTGTTCAATTTCCGCTGTGGTGGCCATCTCAACCGGGTCGGGGCTACAAGTTAACACCACATGCAAACCTTTTTTAAGCAGGTGCACCACCACGTCTGCAAACTTGTCGTCTTCCCAACATTTGAAGGGCCAGCGTGCGGCAGGGTGAATCAGAACAAACGGTTCGCCAATGCCTTGTTCGGTCAACATGTGATCAGCTTTTTCAAGGTTCTCCGGGCTTGGGCGCAGTACCATTTCACCGCGAATGCTGCGTGGGTTGATGCCCAAAGCCTGCAGGCACAGCAGATTCAGCTCCACAGCGTGGGCTTGCCCACGGGCCGGGGGTACAACACGGTCGGTAAAGCATGCGTGCCACAAGGCTTTGTCGCGTTTGGCGCAGGCCATTTGTACCCGAACGGGTGCTTTGGAAAACCGGGCCACCAGCGCGCCAATCCATTGATCGGTCAAATGCACCACGGCGTCGTAACGGGTTTGTCGAACCTTGAACACCAGACCCAGTTCTGTTTTCAGGCGCGCAAAGCCTTTCAGCTTGCGGTCAATGCACAACACCTGGTTCAAATGCGGGTTGTTCTGTAGCAAGGGCGTGGTTTCTTTGTAAATCAGCGTGTCCACTTGCGCGCCCGGAAACTGATCGTACAGGGCGTGGTACAGCGCCGTAGTTAAAAGCACATCACCATGGTGTCTTAATTTAATCACCAGAATTTTTTGCAAGGTATTTCAGCCCAAGATTGTTTAGAGTGAATTCACGCCCATGCGCTTACCAAGGCGCATTAAACTGACGGCGTAAGATAGAGCGAATATAGACCGCGACTCGAACCAATTTTGCCCTCAAATTCAAATGACCCCCATTTTCTTTTCTGAAAGTTCCAAAAACATCGGCGGTCAAGAGCTGCAGTTGCTTGAACAAGCGGTAGGCCTGAAAGCCAAAGGGTACGTGCCCTATGTATTGTGCAGGCTTGGCAGCCGAATTTCGCAAGAAGCACACAAGCTTGGCCTGAATGTAGAGCACATCCCTTTTCGCAATGCCATTCACCCACCCAGCGTGCTGAAACTGGCCGCCTTGCTGCGTGAACACAAACCTGTGGCTGTGGTGTGCCACAGCAGTCACGATGCCAATCTTTGTTCCATCACAGTGCACGCACTGGCCAAAGTGGGTTTGTTGAAGCCACGGCCAAGGCTGATCCGTATGCGCACCTACCAGCCTGGCCCAGCCAAAGCGTTTACTTACAACCAGATGTTTGACCAAACTTTCACGCCCAGCCAGGCGTTGAAAGATCAACTGCTTCAAAACAGCGGAGTTCTGCCTGAAAAAATTGGCGTGCTGTACCCCGGCATTGATTTCGAAGGCATTGCCGCTGCTGCCTCACTTGGCCTGCCCGCTGAACTGGACGAGCGGTTAAATGACCTGCAGCAACGCCCGGTTATTGCGCATGCCGCCATGTTCAGGGTTGAAAAGGGTCACAGTTTCATGCTGCAGGTGGTCAAGGCTTTGCTGCCACGTTTTCCGAATTTGTTGTACGTGGGGGCAGGCGAGGGTGAAACCCGCCAAGCCATTGAAACCGAGGTGCAGCGTTTGGGTTTGGCGCCGCATGTGGTGCTGCCCGGCATGCTGAACCCGGTTGCGCCACTGATTAGAAGGGCAGACGTATTGGTGATGCCGTCGAGTTACGAGCCACTGGGTATGAGCCAGATAGAGGCCTTGGGTCTTGGCGTACCCGTGGTGGTCAGCAACGTGGGTGGTTTGCCGGAAACCGTGCAAAGTGGCATCACTGGTTATGTTTGCCCTGCACCCCATGTGCCTGGGGCGCTTGATGCCTGGGTTCAAGCCTTGGGCGTTGTTCTGGCCGAGCCGCAAAAGGCCCGCGACATGGCTGCACAAGGCCAGCAAGCTGTATTGGCCCAGTTTGGCAAACAAAGCAATATCGACGGGCTGATCGACACCATTCAAACACCACGCTTGGGCCGTTCTTGATGGCAGTTGCAAAGCGAATTGGTGTGTGGTTTAACGTCGGCTTGGAAAATGCCTTGGCTGTGCGTGCTGCCTTGGGCGGACTTCAGGCGGAGTACCCAGGTGCAGACTGGGTGTTGCTGGGGCCCCGCGAAAGCCTGTTTCTGTTTGAAATGGATGAACGTATTTCGGCCTATATTCCATTGCGGGCGCTTGAACCCAGGCGGCCCGCGCAATCCCGCCTGTCCTTTTTTCTGGAAAAAAAGGTGCAATACAAAAAGCTGAGGGGTTTGCAGCTTGACCTTTGTTTGGGCGTCTCGGTTGCCCAGATCGGGAAGCAGTTTCAACATTTCCTGAAGCTGTTAAACGTTTCCGGTCGCTTTATTTGCCACGATTTGTCTGTATTTCTTTCCAGCCCACGCCCCGAATTGCAAGCCGGAGCGCAGGCCCTGGCCTTGGCTACACAGCACTACCGCGTGTCACCGCCCCATTCCTTGAAAGTACTGGTGGTCTTTGGCGATGCGCCGGGTCAAAGCCTGGGGCTGGATGCGCAATGGAAAGCGGCCCAAGACATTTTGGCGCGTGAAGGTGTTGCTCATGTCACCATGGCGGTGCTTTGCGGCAAAGGCAAATTGCAGGCCCGGCGGTTGGCTCAAGCCCACCCAGACTGGCTGCGGCTTGATTTGCATCAAGCCATGGGTTTTGTGGCCTACGCGGATCGGGTGATTAGTTTCTCGCCGGATATCACCCGTATTTGCGCTGAAATGGGGCGTTCGGATCGTCTCGTGTTGGATAAAAAAGACAGTTGATGATGTCTCCCCTGCTGGGTATGTTTGTTGGGCATGAAAAGTGTTTTGTTTATTTCTAAGTTTTTAATAATCAAGGGTTTTTGCGGGTCTTAGGTCAATTCTTGCGAATCGGCGATGACACAAAACTATCGGAACGATCGATTTTGCCTGTTGCACGTCAGCGACAAAAACGGCGTTTTCGTGATTCTCGCACCATGATTTGGTTGGTCGGCCCAAGGGTCCCCGTGTACATTGTCTCTCGTGCCGCTAGAAATGGCGGCAAAGATTCAACCAACACTAATAAGGGTGAAATATGAACAAGAAGCTAGTAGCTGCTGCTCTGGGCCTGGCATTTGCCGCTCCAGTATTTGCTGATTCATCAAATGTAACTTTGTATGGTCGTGTACACCAAACTCTGGATCACCAATCCACTGAAGCTGCCGGCGTTGACGCTGGTGGCAACTTCGTAGTTGAAGATGCATCCTCACGTTTCGGTATCAAGGGTCAGGAAGATCTGGGCGGTGGTTTGAGCGCGATTTTCGCCTACGAATTCGGTGTTGATTCTGACAACGTAGCCTCAGGCTCTGCTGGCGCAGCTGGTCCTTTGTCTACTCGTCACGCCTATTTGGGCCTGAAGGGTGCATATGGCCTGTTCGTAATCGGTTCACAAGACGGCGGTAACGATTCACAAGCCCCTTTGTACAACCAGGCTTCCTTGATCGGTTCTGTATCAAACAACGGTGGTCCTTTGACTACAGTTGGTTCAACAAATGCGGGTACAGGCCAAGCCATTACCCGTGAACAGCGCGTTGGTAACTCCTTCGGTTATGCGGCAACTTTCGCTGGTGTACAGGTTAATGCTCGTCACGCTTTGAGCAACGGCACAGACAATGCGGCAAACAACGTAGGCGCGGCCAACAAAGAAAACGACACACGTTCAACTGAAATCGCTGCAACTTACAAAGTTGGTGCGTTGACAGTTGGTGGTGGCTTGCAATCCATCGATTCACAAGAACGCACTCAGAACACATTGAACGCGACTTCTGGTGTTGAGCAAGTTATTCAGGGTGTTGCTACATACAACTTCGGTACGTTCTCTGTTGGTGGCTTGGTTGCCCAGAAGAACCTGTACGCAGCCAATGCAAACGGCGAAGACAGCAACACTGAATATGCTTTGTCTGCAACTCTGCCTTTGAGCGCGAACAGCGGCGTGTTTGGTATGTACGCTGATGCAGAGCGCAACGATTTGGTTGCTGCTTCTGATATTACTCAAGTTCAGATTGCTTACTACTACGACCTGAGCAAGCGTACACGTACATACGTGGGTTACAACCGTCTGAACACTGAAGTAAAAGCATCTGGTGCTGAAACAGACCAGGACAACTTCACAATTGGTCTGCGTCACAACTTCTAATTCAATGCCAAGCTTAAGCTTGGTTTGAATGCAAAGTTTGAAAAAGCCACCTTCGGGTGGCTTTTTCTATTTTTCGCCTGCGAATTGCGCAGGCGAAAAAAAAGCACCTTGGACTCAAGGTGCTTTCTCTCTTTTAAAACTTGATTCAAACAATTACTGCAAATTCATGTCCAGTTGAACACCGCACATGGTGCTGCTGTATCGGGTGGCGCTGCCGCTGTTGCTCATGCAGCCCAGCGATGTGGTTTGTAATTGATTTTCAGAAACCTTCAGCCCAAAGAACAAATCAGGCATCTTGCCGCCTTCTTCACGGCTAAGCTTGAATACCCAGTCGCCCGTGCCCCATTGTGCGCCTAGGGGCGTTTTGCTGCGGTCCTGGTTCAGTTTGAAGCCATAGCCCAGGCCGCCATTTTCGGCACTTGTCCACCGCCCCCACTTGCTCAATGGGCTTTGGCCATCGATATCCAGTGTTACGCCACCAGCTTGGGCACTGGCCAGCGTGGGCATTATTGCGACACAGGCGCAAAGTAGTATTTTTTTCATGTTTTTATTCCCTTGGGCAGCGTCAATTCAAGCAATTTGAGCTGTTCCGCATGTAAGGGTTTAATTATGCGCGTAAATTTGGCTTGGATAAAGCGGGAGAAGGCTTGCCTTCGCCCCGCCAAACCATTGATTTGAATCATGTATTTAAACTTGGCATTGCAGTTTTCTTGATTAAAAACAATGGCTTTTTTAGCTTAGTTCTCAAGGCGCTTTAAGCCCAGTTTCTTGAACAGTCGGGTGTCTTTTTCCAGTTCGGGGTTGTCTGTTACCAACAGTTTTTCGCCATAGAAAATCGAATTGGCACCGGCCAGGAAACAAAGTGCCTGTGTGCTCTCGCTCATGCTCTCGCGACCAGCGGACAAACGCACAAAACTGCCCGGCATGGTAATGCGTGCCACCGCGATTGTGCGTACAAAATCGAGTGGGTCAATTTCGTCGTTGTCGGCCAGTGGAGTGCCTTCCACTTTCACCAGGTTGTTGATGGGCACGCTTTCGGGCGGCTCGGCCATGTTGGCCAGTTGCGCAATCAAGCCCGCTCGCTGGGTCACAGTTTCACCCAGGCCCACAATGCCACCGCAGCACACTTTAATGCCAGCGTCGCGAACACGATCTAGCGTATCCAGGCGGTCTTGGTAAGTGCGGGTGCTGATAATGTCGCCATAAAAGTCGGGCGAGGTATCCAGATTGTGGTTGTAGTAATCAAGGCCAGCTTCCTGCAGTTGTTTGGCCTGGCTTTCTTTCAGCATGCCAAGGGTTACGCAGGTTTCAAGTCCCATGGCTTTCACGGCTGCAACCATTTCGCCCACGGCTTCAACTTGATGGTCTTTGGGGCTGCGCCAGGCTGCGCCCATGCAGAAGCGGGTCGCGCCTTTGTCTTTGGCGGCTTGGGCGGCTTTCAATACGTCGTCGATGGGCATCAGCTTTTCAGCTTCTACGCCGGTGTTGTACTTGGCTGATTGTGGGCAGTAGCCGCAGTCTTCCGGGCAGCCGCCTGTTTTAATCGACAACAGGGTGGAAAGCTGCACGGTGTTGGCATCGAAGTGTTCGCGGTGTACTTGCTGAGCTTTAAAAATAAGGTCGTTGAAAGGCAGGGCGAACAGGGCCTCAATGGCTTCGATGCTCCAGCGCTGCTTCTCGGGAGCGGGTGGGGTTGGTTTTTTGTTTTCAACCCAGGTAATTTGGCTTTCCATGTGGATCCTTCAGAACAATTCGCTTCCGGGGCTGGGTGCAATCAGGCTGCCCCAGCGTTGTAATACGTTTATCAGTGTTTGGTAGGCATTCTCGAGCGTTTCGGGCGCGGTGCAATAGGGTGGCACCCAATACACGGTGCTGCCCAAGGGGCGCACCACAATGCCAAGTTCAAGAAACGTTTGGCGTATCCATTGACTGGCACTGGAACCGTAGCCTGAACCACACTGACTGTGACTGGATTTTAGCTCAAAGGCCGCCACGGTGCCGCACACCCGTGGGTTTTCAATCAAAGGGTGGCAGGCTAGGGCGGGCAGCCAGCGCTGGTGCGTGGCTTCAATTTTCCGAATGTTCGCCCAGGTGCTTTCGTCATGAAACAAGGCCATGCTGGCCAGGGCGGCTGCGCAACCCAGTGGGTTGGCGGTGTAGGAATGGCCGTGCAGCAATGCGTGGCCTACGTTGTTGCTTAAAAATGCATCGTAAACAGCCTGGCTGGTCAGTGTGGCTGCCATGGGCATGAAGCCGCCCGTCAGCCCTTTTGAAATGCAAACGATGTCGGCTTGTCCGCCAAACTGGGTCACTTGCTCGGCTGCAAACAGGGTGCCGGTTCGGCCAAAGCCGGTGAACACTTCGTCGAATATAACCAGCACACCAGCCGCCTCACAGCGTTTGCACAGTTCGGCCACATGGGCGGGGCGCGTGAAACGCATGCCGCTGGCGCCTTGAATCAGAGGCTCCAGAACAAGTGCAGCGATTTCCCGGGCGCCGTCAGCCAGCAGTTGATCCAGCGCGGCCAGGGCTTCTTCTTCGGTGCAGGCGCACACGCCCGTGGGTATGAAATCAACCTTGAATAACCAAGGGGCAAAAGGGTCATAAAAGCCACTGGATTTGCCGGTGGCCATGGCCCCGAAGGTGTCACCGTGGTATCCGCCATCAAGTGCGATGATGCGCTTTTTGTTGGCAATGCCTTTGTTTTGCCAATACTGAAATGCCATTTTCAGGGCCACTTCAATGGCAGTTGAGCCATTGTCGGAATAAAACACCTTGGCCATGGGCGCAGGTGCATGTTGAATCAGCTTTTCTGCCAGCAGGGCAGCTGGCGGGTGTGTAACGCCGGCAAACATGACATGTTCTAGCTCAAGGGCTTGGTTTGAAATGGCTTGGGCGATGACCGGGTTGCTGTGGCCGTGTATGTTTACCCACCAGCTTGAAACTGCATCGAAGTATTTGTTGCCTTGGGCATCAAACAGAAATTCACCTTGCCCGCGCACCACAGGAAGGGGAGGTGCTGCGGTTTGCATTTGCGTGAAGGGGTGCCAGCAGTACCGTGCATCCAGTTCAAGTAATTCGGCGTGGGAAAGTTGTTTCTTGGCAAGGTTCATGGGCAAGCGGCTTTACAAGCTATTGAGTGCACGAACAAGGCGTTCGGCCATGCCAAATTCAGCCAGCGCTTCGGGGTTTACCGTGCTGAAGTGCGGCAGTTCCGCCAGTACAGGAACTTCCCCAAAATGCTCAATGGCTTCGCGATTGGCGGCGCTGCCCAATTGGCCCTGTTGGCCCACCATCACCACGCCCAGAACAGGCACTCCGGCCGCTTTCAGGGCTTGCAGCGACAGGCAGGTGTGGTTGATTGTGCCAAGCCCGCTGCGGGCCACCAGCAGGGCGCAGCTGCCAAGGTGTGTCATCAGGTCAAGCATGGTGTCGCGCCAGTTCAGGGGCACCATGCAGCCACCTGCGCCTTCAATAATCAAGCGCTCGGCTTGGGGCAGGTGGAAGTCGCTCAGTTGAATTTTAAGGCCATCGATGTCTGCCGCTTGATGGGGCGACAAGGGCTGGGTCAATCGATAAGTTTCCGGGTGCACAACAGCGCCGCTCAGGTTGGCAATCCACTGGCTGTCGGTGCCGCCATCGAGCCCGCTTTGAACCGGTTTCCAGTAATCGGCCTGCCAGTGTTTGCACAGCCAGGCGCTGGTGATTGTTTTGCCAATGCCGGTGTCGGTTCCAGTCACAAACAATTGTTTCACGGTCGTTCCAGGTAGTAAAAACCAACGTGGTAGTTCATGGTGCAGGCTTCGCCCAATGCAGAAATGACCTTGCGCAAATTCACTGGTTTGTGGTTCATGCGGGGTTGATCCGCGCCAATGGCGCGCAAGCTGCGGGCAAACGACAGGCCATCGGGGTGATGGTCCAGAAAATCCTTGGTGTGGTGCGCGGTGCTGGCGGCAATGCCCTCGGCCACCAGCGCATTCATGATGTCTTGCAAATTCTCGTCACTGGGCAGTGGCCGTAGTCCGCTGTCTTGGTTGGTGTCTTCGTGCGCGGTTTCCCACGCTTGAAATGACCCGTTAAGCAGCACACTGAAAGCCACGGTGTTGGACACTGACAACCAGCGGCGAATGGCTTCTTCAATGTTGCCAAACCACTGGGCGCACATACCGGAAACCAACAATGAATGGTTGGGGACCCACAGGTGTTCAACGGCCAGTTCTTCACCATTGAGCAAATGGGTGTGCAAGCGCTCGGTGGGGTATTTGCGTTGCAATTCAGACAGCATGCCCTCGGCCAGGTCAACTGCATGCACGGCACTTTCCGGGAATTTGTTTAGCAGGTGGTCGGTTAAAAACCCCGTGCCACTTCCCACGTCCACACAGGCCTTGGGGGTGAAATTTGTGGGCAGCATTTGATCGAGCCAGTGGCACAGGTGCTGGGCGGCATGTTTTTGTACGCGTGCATGGTGGTCGTAGTCGCGTGCGGCATCCGAGAACCGATTTGATGCGGCCAATACAGAGTTCAGTTTTCGCGGCATGGCGTGTTCAGACATTTCAATGCGGGCAGGTGTTAATGCTGGCCAAGTAGCGGCAACAAAGTGTCAGTATACCGCGCAGGCGTGTTTGCAAACCGTGCGTGTTCAGCAGCCAGTAAGTACAGCGTGTGGCCCTGGCTGTTCAGTGTGCCGTTGAAGCAGGCTTGGGTCAGTGGCAAGGGCACTATGTCGTCGTTTGTGCCGGCCCAGGCGTAAAAATCTGTACCGTGGGCAAGGGCGGTTTGCAGGGCAACTGTGGTATCCAGTTGTTGCATGCTGCGCAGGTCGGTCAGCAGTGTGTGTTCATTCAGCGTGGCCCAGTCGGCAATATGGCCACAGCGTGCGTGGAAGTTGGCCAGCACTTCGGCCATGTTTTGCTCTGCTTTCTGAATCATGCGTGCCAGCACACGCGGCGGTGTTCCTTCCGGGTGTTGTTCGCTGCTGGTGAAGCGGGTGAAACCATGCAGGCTGAACAGGCTGTGCCAACGCACTGAGAAATCCAGCAGTTTCGAGAATCCCAGTGAATGCCCCAAGCCCAGCCAAGGCACTTCGGCATATGCCAACACCAGGCTATGTAAAGCTTCGACAGGGTGGTGAACCCATGCGTGGTTTACTTGGACCATCAGGCCGACCTTGGCCTGTTCGGGAAAGTAGCCAGCTTCAAGACAAACGAACAGGGTGGTTTCGCGCGTGTTCGCTGGCAATGAATTGATGAACGCGTCAAAAAACCGGTGGTTGTAGCCCCAGCCGTGTGCCATCAGCAGCACCTGCTGAATTTCGGGCTTTTTCATGTGCTGACCCTCCAGCTGGCCAAGGCCTGTAGCAGTTGTTCATACACTGCGGGGCTGTGGCCCGTGTTCAGTGCCAGGCGCACACGCGCAGCATTGGGCGGTACCGTGGGTGGACGCACAGCCGATGTACGAATGCCCGCCTGTTGCAAGTGGCTTTTCAGTTTAAGGCATGCCGTGTTGCTGCCCACCACCAAGGGCACAATGTGTGTGTTGGACAAGCCCGTGTCGAAGCCCAGTTCCTGCGCCTTGGTGCGCAATGTTTCAGCAGCGGTGTGCAGGGTTTCTCGTTCCACGTTCAGACCCGGAATAATTTCCAGTGCTTTGCGCACTGCGCCAATCACGAAGGGCGAGGGCGCGGTGGAATACACAAAGCCGGTGCAGCGGTTCAATAAATATTGTTTGAAAATTTCACTGCACGCAATGTACGCTCCGCTGACGCCCACTGCTTTGCTGAAGGTACCCATGATCACCCAGTGCCCCATGGTTTTCAGGGTGTCGATTGCGGGGTGTTGTATTGCACCCAGCCCGCGGCCTTGCGGCCCCCACACGCCAGTGGCATGGGCTTCGTCCAGGTACACCACGGCCTTGTGTTGCAGGGCCAGTTCGGCCAGTTGATCGATGGGCAGCAGGTCGCCTTCCATGCCAAATACGGTTTCTGAAACGATGATTTTTGGCTGTGTGGAGTCGGTGTGCTTGTTCAGCAATTCGGCCAGGTGCGCCATGTCGTTGTGGCGAAACCGAACCTGTTTCACGCCCGCCAGTTGGCAGGCGTGGTGCAGGCTGGCGTGGTTCAAGCGGTCGGTGAATACCAGCGGCTCAGTGCCACCCACCATGCCGCCCCACAGGTTTTTGTCGAGTAACGCAGCCAGGCCAGTGGAATTGGCCTGGTAGCCGGTGGAAAAAACCAGCGCAGCTTCTGCATTTTTAAATTCGGCAACTTGCGCTTCCAGTTCTTCAAAACATTCAAGGTTGCCTGACAACAAACGCGAACCTGTGGCGCCTGCGCCGTATTTTCCTGCGCAGGCGTGACCGGCTTCAACAATGTCGGCACGTTGGCTCAAGCACAAATAATCGTTGCTGGAAAAGTCGAATGCACGTTGGTCCAAGGGGCAGGGCAGCAGCACACGCTTCAGGCTGTCTTGGGCCAGAAGTTCAAGGCGCTGCAGGCTGGCTTGGCTCAGGTTCATTCTTGTTCAGGTCAAAATAATGTCGTAGTGTTCCTGCACAAACAGGTTGTCCACTTGCAGGGTAATCGGTTTGCCCACGAATTCTTCCAGCATACCAAGGTGCTGCGCTTCTTCTTCCAGAAACAGGTCGATTACAGCGGGGCTGGCCAGTATGCGAAATTCTTTGGGGTTGAACTGGCGGCTTTCGCGCACAATCTCCCGCATTATTTCATAGGCCACGGTTTGCGCAGTTTTAACCTGGCCTTTGCCTTGGCAGCTTGGGCAGGGTTCGCACAGCAAATGTGCCAGGCTTTCGCGGGTGCGCTTGCGTGTCATTTCCACCAAGCCCAACGTGGAAAAATCAGTCACGCTGGTTCGGGCGCGGTCGCGGTCCAGCGCTTTTTGAAGTTCAGCCAGCACCGCTTTTTTGTGTTCGTCGGTGCTCATGTCGATGAAGTCGATCACGATGATGCCGCCCAGGTTGCGCAGGCGCAATTGACGGGCAATGGCGTGGGCCGCTTCCAGGTTGGTTTTGAACACGGTTTCTTCAAAATTGCGTGCACCAATAAACCCACCAGTGTTCACGTCAATCGTGGTCAGGGCTTCGGTTTGGTCAATGATCAGATATCCGCCCGATTTTAAATCGACCCGGCGGCCCAGCGCCTTTTGCAATTCATCTTCAATGTTGTACAGCTCGAATAGCGGCCGTTCGCCTTGGTGCAGTTGCAGGCGGTCCTTGGTTTCCTGCGCATACGTTTCAGCAAATGTTTGCAGGCCTTTCAGGGTTTCCTTGGAGTCGATCAGAATGGCTTGTGTGTCCACGCTGACCAAGTCGCGCACCACACGCTGGGCCATGGTCAGGTCTTCGTAAATGAGGCTGGGTGCGGGCTTGGTGCGGGTCAATTCCAGCATCTCGCGCCAGCGGGTGCGCAGGTAGTTCACATCTGCGGTCAGTTCTTCGTCGGCGGCTTCTTCTGCGTGGGTGCGAATGATGAAGCCACCGGTGTTTTCAGGCAGCAGGCGGGTTAATTTCGCACGCAACTCTTCGCGCTCGCCTTCGTTTTCAATTCGCTGAGAAACGCCAATGTGCGGGTCTTGCGGCAGGTGCACCAGCATGCGGCCAGCCAGGCTGATTTGCGTGGTCAGCCGTGCGCCCTTGGTGCCCAAGGGATCTTTGCTCACCTGCACAATAATGGTTTGCCCTTCGAACACCATTTTTTCAATGGCGGGCGGCGGATTGCCATTTTGTTTGGATTGGTGGTGGTTGTAGGTGCGGTGTTCCCACAGGTCGGCCACGTGCAAAAACGCGGCGCGTTCCAGCCCAATGTCGACAAAGGCCGATTGCATGCCGGGCAGCACGCGCACCACTTTGCCAAGGTACACATTGCCCACAATGCCGCGGGTGGACGTGCGCTCAATGTGAAGTTCTTGCACAGCACCATGCTGAACAATGGCCACGCGCGTTTCCTGCGGTGTCACGTTCACCAGTATTTGTTCGTTGATCATTTTTTGCTTCTTGGGTATTAATCGATTCTTTTTGCTGCTCAGTTACTTCATTGGGCCGCTGTTTGGATGTAGCGCATCAATTCGCTGGTTTCAAACAGTGGTAAACCCATAATGCCAGAATGACTGCCGGAAATGTGACGAACGTATTGCCCTGCGATCCCCTGGATGCCGTAAGCACCCGCTTTGTCAAATGGCTCGCCGCTGGCGATGTAGGCCTGGATGAAGTGGTCGGGAAGGATTGCAAACTCGACATGTGAAGTTTGAACGGTATTTTTGGTGGCGTTGTTGCTGCCATTCATGTTGAGCCAAGTGCCCGCTACAGCGGTATGCACTTCATGGGTGGTGTTGGAAAGGCGTTGAAGCATTTGTAGTGCTTCCGTGGCATTTTGTGGTTTGCCCAGAATGGCACCGTGCAGCGCCACGGTGGTGTCGGCGGCCAGAACAAGTCCGCTTAATTGCTGCGAACGCATTGCTTGAAGTGCCGTATCCAGTTTCAGTTGTGTAACGCGTTGAACGTAAAGCAGTGGGTCTTCATTCTCGAGGGGTGCCTCCAAGGTCTCGGCTTCCGGGCTGTTTTGGGCCAGAAATACTTTCACATCCAAGCCCAGGGTTTGCAGCAACTCAAGGCGGCGCGGGCTGCGTGAGGCAAGCCACACTGTTGTGGGCAAACCGCTGTGTTCTGGGCGAACGGGTGTGTTCATGATGCAAACTTACTCGCGGTGGTACGGGTGCCCAATGGTAATGGAAAATGCCCGGTACAGCGCCTCTACCAGCAATACGCGGGCCAGTGCATGGGGCAGGGTCAGGTCAGAAAGGCGCCACATGCCCTGGCATTGTTGTTTCAGGTTTTCATCAAGACCATCGGCGCTGCCAATTAACAAGCAAAGGGTTTCACTGCTGTTGTGCCATTTCTGAAGTTGCTCTGCCAACGCTTTGCTGGTGTGGCGTTCCCCCCGTTCATCCAGTGCCACAACCCGTGCGCCGTTGGGTATGGCCGCACGAATGCGCTCGGCTTCCTTGGCGAGAATTTGGTCCACAGGCTTGCCCGCAGACCGGTCTTCAGGTTTCAGTTCTTTGAGGGTCAATTTCCAGTCGTTCGGAAAACGCTTCTGGAACTGGTCAACCGCTTGTTGCGCCCATGGCTCGATTTTGTGAGACAGGGCGATGACATGGATTTTCAAAGCAGGAAGAGTTTTTAGTTGTACTGGCTCGAATAAGCCTCGGCCTGCTGTGGGAAGTAGTCCACACCGGGCATGGGCTTGCTCAGGCTGTGCGGGTTCAACTTCACGCGCACTGGCTTGTCACCCCAAATTTCTTCCAGGTTGTAGTACTCGCGAATGGCGGGTTGCATCAGGTGCACCACCACATCACCCAAATCCACGAGAACCCATTCGCCCGTGTCTTCACCTTCGGTGCTGAATACTTCACCGCCAGCTTCTTTTGTTTTTTCACGAACGTTGTTGGCCAAAGCGCGGGTTTGGCGGTTTGAAGAGGCCGAGGCGATGACCACCCGGTCAAAAACACCGGTAAGGTGGGTCGTGTCGAAGATGGCGATGTCTTGTGCCTTGATGTCTTCGAGGGCGTCAATCACGACGCGCTGTAATTTACGCAATTCCATGCAATTCCAAAGGTTTGTTAATTGCCTGAATTCTAACAACTTTCAGGGCTGGGCGCGACCATAAACTGGGTGCTTGAGCAGGTACTTGAACACGGTGGCAGGCAGGTTGGCTTCCAGCTTGGAGCGGGCGGTCTCGGCCATTTCCGTGTTGGGTGAGGCCAGTAGCTCGAATTGCCGGCGAATTTGAGTTGAACTGATGTTCACGCTGGGCATGGGTATGCGAAACAAGCGATCTTGCAGCAAGTGTCGTTTTAAAGCCTCGGGTACCTTGAAGTCCCCCCACTGCGTTCGGTCAACCACGCCAATGCGGGCGTAATCGAACAGGCTTTGCCAATGTTTCCAGCTGGTCAGGTTGTCCAGTTGATCCGCGCCAATTACAAAGGAAAACTTGTGGTCGGGGTGCTTTTCTGAGAGCTTTTCCAGCGTATCAACGGTGTAGGTGGAGCCTTCATGTTCAATTTCGAAAGGCTCCACGCGCCAGGAATGGACGCCTTCAATGGCCAGCTCAACCAGGTGTTTGCGTACATCGGCTGCTGCAAGATCGGCGTTGGGTTTTTGCCAAGGTTGGCCTGCGGGCATGAACCAAACTTCATCGGCCATGCATTGGGCCTGGGCCGAGCGCGCCATTTGCAAATGCCCCATGTGAATGGGGTTGAACGTGCCGCCGATGATGCAGATTTGACGGCTGGCCATGGATTAAGCTGCCAGCCAGTCGCGGTCCACCAGAAAATCGGTGTACAACCTTGCTTCGGCGCTGCCCGCTTCAGGCTGCCAGTCGTAGCGCCATTTCACTTGCGGCGGCATGCTCATCAGGATTGATTCGGTGCGCCCGCCGCTTTGCAGGCCAAACAGGGTTCCACGGTCAAATACCAGGTTGAATTCCACGTAGCGACCACGGCGATAAGCCTGAAAGTCGCGTTCGCGTTCACCATAGGCCATGTTCATGCGGCGCTCGACTATGGGCAGGTAGGCTTTCAGGAATGAATCGCCCACGCTGCGCGTCATGGCGAAGCTTTGCTCGAAACCCAGCTCGGAAAAATCATCAAAGAATACACCGCCCACGCCGCGGGGTTCTTTGCGGTGTTTCAGGTAGAAATATTCGTCGCACCATTTTTTGAATTTGGCGTGGTATTGCGCACCAAAGGGGTCAAGCGCGTTTTTGCAGCTTTGGTGAAAGTGCTTTGCGTCTTCCTCGAAGCCGTAGTAGGGGGTTAAATCCATGCCGCCGCCAAACCACCACACCGATTCACCTTCCACCGTGGTGGCAGCGAACAGGCGCACATTCATGTGTACGGTGGGCACATAGGGGTTGCGTGGGTGAAACACCAGCGAAACACCCATGGCTTCGAAACTGGCACCGGCCAAGCCTTGGCGGCTGGCTGTGGCAGAACCGGGCAGTTTGTCGCCCATCACATGGCTGAAGTTCACGCCGCCGCGTTCAAGCAGGCTGCCTTCTTCCAGTACGCGGCTGCAACCGCCGCCCCCTTCTGCGCGCTCCCAACTGTCGTTCAAAAACGGTTTGCTTTCGAACTGGCCAATGCCTTCAACAATGCTGGTTTGCAGTCTTTGAAGGTATTGCTTCACCTGGTTCAGCTCAGTTGACGTCATGGTTGCTTTGCCCTGCTTGTTTTCGAATTATTTTCTATTGATGGCGCGGTAGCCAATGTCGCTGCGGAACTGCATGCCATCAAAGCCGATGGTGTCTACCAGTTCATAGGCTTTGGCCTGGGCCTGGCGCACAGTGTCGCCCAAGGCGGTGGCACACAGTACCCGCCCGCCTGCTGTGACTGCCTTGCCGTTTTTTTCAACCGTACCGGCATGGAATACAACGGCCTCATCGCTGGCCTCAGCGCGCAGGGTAATTTCGTCGCCAGTGCGTGGGGTTTGCGGGTAGTTGTGCGCAGCAATCACCACGCCCAAAGCGGTGCGACGGTCCCACTCGGCTTCTACTTTGTCCAGCGTGCCGTCAATGGCGTGGTCCAGCAAATTCACGAAATCGCTTTTCAGGCGCATCATGATGGGTTGCGTTTCAGGGTCGCCCATGCGGCAGTTGAATTCCAGTACCTTGATGTCGTTGTTGTCGTCGATCATCAAACCGGCATACAAAAAGCCGGTGTACACCAGGCCATCTTTTTTCATGCCGGCAATGGTGGGGTAAATCACTTCGCGCATCACGCGTGCGTGCATGGTGGGTGTAACCACTGGGGCAGGGCTGTAGGCGCCCATGCCGCCGGTGTTGGGGCCTTGGTCTCCGTCCAGCAGGCGTTTGTGGTCCTGGCTGCTGGCCATGGCCAGGGCATTGACTCCATCGACCATCACGATAAAGCTGGCTTCTTCACCTTCCAGAAATTCTTCAACCACCACACGCGAGCCAGCACTGCCCATGCTGTTGCCCAACAACATGTCGTCGATGGCTTGATGTGCCTCGTCTGTGCTCATGGCGACAACCACGCCCTTGCCCGCGGCCAAACCATCGGCCTTGATCACGATTGGGGCGCCCTTTGCATTCACATAGTCGTGGGCCTTGGCGGCATCTGTGAATGTTTCATATTCCGCGGTGGGAATTTTGTGGCGCTTCATGAAGGATTTTGCGTAGTCTTTCGAGCTTTCCAGTTGGGCAGCCAGTTTGGCTGGACCAAAAATACGCAAGCCGCGCTGGCGGAACAAGTCAACCACACCGGCAGCCAGCGGAGCTTCCGGGCCAACTACAGTTAGGTGTACCTGTTCTTTCTCGGCAAAATCCGCAAGCGCATTCAAGTCGCTGATGGATATATTTTCCATTTTGGTTTCAAGGGCAGTACCGCCATTGCCGGGCGCTACGAATACCTTTGTTACGCCCGGGGTTCGGCAAATTCGCCACGCCATGGCGTGCTCGCGGCCACCTGATCCAATCACCAAAATTTTCATGTTTGCGGTACTCCGTACTTTTTATTCGTTGATGATCACGTTGGTGTAAACTTGTTGCACATCGTCCAGGTCTTCCAGCATGTCAATAATTTTCTGCATGCGAATGGCGTCGTCGCCTTCCAGTTCAGTTTCGCTGGCTGGCTTCATGGTCAGTTCAGCGTTCTCGAACTTCATGCCTGCGGCTTCAAATGCGGTTTTCAGGGTATGAAATTCAGGCACGGGGCAGGTCACCTCGATGACACCATCTTCAGATGCCACAACGTCGTCGCCACCGTTTTCCAGTGCCACTTCCATGATTGCGTCTTCGCTGTTGCCGGGAGCAAAAATAAACTGGCCGCAGTGTTTGAACATGAAGGAAACCGAGCCGTCGGTGCCCAAATTGCCACCGTGTTTGGTCAGCGCGTGGCGAACTTCGGCCACGGTGCGCACCTTGTTGTCGGTCATGCAGTCGATAATCACCGCCGCACCACCTACGCCATAACCTTCGTAACGAATTTCTTCGTAACTAACACCTTCGGCTTCGCCCGTTGCTTTGGCAATGGCCCGTAACACGTTGTCTTTGGGCATGTTCGCATCGGCAGCTTTTTCCATGGCCAGGCGCAAACGCGGATTGGTAGCCACGTCGCCACCACCTACGCGGGCCGCCACGGTCACCTCACGAATGATTTTCGTCCACACCTTGCCGCGCTTTTCATCCTGGCGGTTTTTACGGTGTTGAATGTTGGCCCATTTACTGTGTCCTGCCATGGCTCACTTTCTGTTGTTGAATCAAAGAGGTGCGATTTTATCACCACAGCGTACCTGTCGTATTGCCCGGAAAGGATTCCACGGCGATAATCTGCGCGGGTACTGGCGATTCGTATAATTTAACAATTCAGGAGGCAGCGTGGGTTTGCTTAACGATTTCAAAGCTTTCGCCGTGAAAGGCAATGTGATTGATCTGGCCGTGGCCGTGATTATCGGTGGTGCATTCAGCGGCATCGTGAAAAGTCTGGTTGACGATGTGATCATGCCGATCGTAGGACGTATTTTTGGCAAACTGGACTTTTCCAACCTTTATTTGCCTTTGGCCGAAATTCCGGCAGGCGTAGAGCCCACCCTGGTTGCTGTGAAGGCGGCAGGCATTCCTGTGTTGGCCTACGGCAGTTTTATTTCCGTACTGATCAATTTTATTATTTTGGCATTCATTATCTTCATGATGGTGCGGCAGGTCAGCAAGCTGACTAAGGCATTGGTTAAAGAAGAGGAAGCGGCGCCCACAGCACCTGCACCCACGCCAGAAGATGTGCTTTTATTGCGTGAAATTCGCGATGCATTAAAAACCAGGTAAAAAACAACTTCTGATTTAGACTGGCTTCTCCAGATCCCCGGTAGTACAATTGAAAGCTGAATCTGGAGAGTAACTGGCGCGCACCTGCGCCAGTTCGCCGAAGGCGCAATCCCCATGAACGCTCAGGCTTCAGTACAGGTTCAGAAATTCAAATCTGGAGAGCGCTGTGCGCGGCCAATCGCCGCGTAAGTACAGCCGCCGAAGAGGCAAGCAACGCAAACCGTTGTGAATCTTTCAGGCAAACGGACAGAGAGGGGCTCAAAGGCACGCGTTGCCGAAAGCCCTTTTTATTGTTTGTGGAGCCTGTTTCTCATGAAAGCTATTGTTCTTGGTGCTGGTGTTACCGGCATAACTTCCGCCTGGTTTTTGAAAAAAGAAGGTTTTGACGTCACAGTGGTGGATCGTCAGCCGGCCGCCGGCATGGAAACTTCTTTTGCCAACGGCGGCCAAATTTCCGTTTCCCATGCCGAACCCTGGGCCAACCCCGGCGCCCCTAAAAAAGTGCTGAAGTGGCTGATGCGAGAAGATGCACCTTTGTTGTTCCGCCTGCGTGCCGATGCACGCCAGTGGCGTTGGGGCATGCAGTTTCTGCGTGAATGCACCCCGGAGAAAACCCGCCACAACATCATTCAAATGGTGAATCTGGGCACATTCAGCCGCAGCACCTTGCAAGAACTGCGTTCAGAGACCGGCATTGAATACAACTGCCTGACCAAAGGCATTTTGCATTTCTACACTAACCAGCAAGAATTTGACGAGGCATTGGAACCCGCAGAAATCATGCGTGAATTTGGCTGTGACCGCAAAGTGATCAGTGCCGATGATGCGGTTCGTCTGGAGCCTGCATTGGCCACCATCAAAAATAAAATTGCCGGTGCAACATTCACCGATGCCGATGAAAGCGGCGACGCACATGTGTTTACACAGAACCTTGCCAAGCTGTGCATGGAAAAGGGCGTTGAGTTCAAGTACGACACGGCCATTCTGGGCCTTGATAGTGAAGGCGGCCAAATCAGCGGTGTGCGCGTGCGTGGTGCCGATGGCCAGGTGCAAGTTCTGAAAGCCGACAAGTACCTGCTGTGCATGGGCAGCTACAGCCCCATGCTGGTGAAGGAATTGGGCGTCGACCTGCTGATCTACCCAGCCAAGGGTTATTCAGCCACATTGCAAATCGATGATGCCAGCAAAGCGCCCCAGGTAAGCCTGACAGACGACGAGTACAAACTGGTGTTCAGCCGCTTGGGCGACAAGCTGCGCATTGCCGGCACCGCCGAATTGAATGGTTACAGCACTGAACTGAACGATGTCCGTTGCAAGGCAATTACCCGCCGCGTCATGGAACTGTTCCCTGGCATGGCCGACCCTGAAAAGGCGGTGTACTGGACGGGCTTGCGCCCAGCCACCCCTTCGAATGTGCCCTACATTGGCCTGTCGAAAATCCCGAACCTGTACTTGAATACAGGCCATGGAACACTGGGCTGGACGCATTCTTGTGGCTCTGCACGTTCCATTGCATCCATCATGAATGGCAAGCAGCCCGAGCTTGATTTCGCATTTACTGGAATTTCTTCCAAGAAGGGTGAGGCTTTGGCCGCTGCCTAAGGCTCGTTTTTGCTAACATCAGCGCATTCGCCAACAGGATGTGCTGATGTCTGATTCTGCAAACAAAAACACCGCCGCTGGGGCCGACAACGCCCCAGCCTCCAATTTCCTTCGCAACATTATTGATGCGGACTTGAAAAAGCCTGAGTACCAGTCGCGCCCATGGGCCGGAAAACCCGGTGGGGCCGATGTGCACGAAGGCGCTCCCGCCGACCCCGCAGCCATTCGCCTGCGCTTTCCGCCCGAACCCAACGGCTACCTGCATGTGGGCCATGCCAAAGCCATTTTCATCAATTTTGGTTTGGCCAAGGAATACGGTGGCGCGTGCCACATGCGTTTTGACGACACCAACCCCGAGAAAGAAAGTGAAGAGTTTGCTGACTCCATTCTGGACGCGGTGAATTGGCTGGGTTTCAAGTGGGAGAACTTTGGCGACGACAACCTGTACTACGCCAGCGATTATTTTGGGTTCATGTACCAGGCCGCTGAATTTCTGATTCAGGCTGGTTTGGCTTACGTGGATGAACAGAATGCGGACGACATGCGTGCAAGCCGTGGCACGCTGACACAAGCGGGTGTTGATTCGCCGTTCCGCAACCGCCCAGCCGCGGAAAGCCTGGCCCGTTTCCGCGCCATGCGCGCGGGCGACCTGCCCGATGGTGCAGCGGTGCTTCGTGCGAAAATCGACATGGCCAGCCCCAACATGAACATGCGCGACCCGGCCATTTATCGAATTCGCCGCGCCTTTCATCACCGCACGGCCGACGATTGGTGTATTTACCCCATGTACACCTTCGCGCACCCCATTGAAGATGCGCTGGAACGCATCACCCATTCATTTTGCACGCTTGAATTTGAAGATCAGCGCCCGTTTTACGACTGGTTGCTGGCCAATTTGGCGCGTGAACACACCGCCGCCGATGGCACGGTGCTCAAGCCCTTGTTTGGCCATCCGCTACCCAAACAAATTGAGTTTGCCCGCTTGAACCTGAGTTACGTAGTAACCAGCAAGCGCAAGCTGCAGCAATTGGTGACCGAGAACAAGCTGAGCGGCTGGGACGACCCCCGCATGCCCACCATTGTGGGCTTGCGCCGCCGTGGTTATACACCCGCTGCCATTCAATTGTTCTGCGCCCGCATAGGGGTATCAAAGTCCGATTCCTGGATTGACTATTCTGTGCTGGAAGGTGCCTTGCGCGACACGCTGGACCCCGTGGCCCGCCGAGCCATCGCAGTGCTGGACCCCATTCCGCTGATTCTGGACAACGTGGACGACGATTGGGCCGATATGTGCACTGCCCCGGTTCACCCGCACCAGCCCCAGTGGGGCGTGCGCCAGTTCACCATCGGCAAACGTTTGTGGATTGAAGCCGAAGACTTTCAGGAGAATCCTGAGAAAAAGTTTTTCCGTTTGTTCCCTGGCAACAAAGTGCGCCTGCGTTACGGCTATGTAATTGAATGCACATGCTGCGACAAAGATGAAAACGGCAAGGTGATTGCCGTCCACGCCCAAGTGTTTCTGGATAGCAAGTCTGGCACGCCCGGCGCTGATGCTTACAAGGTAAAAGGCAATATTCACTGGGTGGATGCAGAGGATTGTCTGCCCGCCACAGTGCGCCTTTATGACCGATTGTTCACTGAAGAGCATCCCGACTCAGGCGGCAAGAATTTCATGGACAGTCTGAACCCCAATTCACTGAAAGAGGTGCAGGCTTATCTTGAAGCTGGGTTGAAAGATGCATGGTCAGGCACGGTGTACCAGTTCGAGCGGCATGGTTACTTCGTGCCTGATTTGAAAGACCACACGCTGAATGCCCCGGTGTTTAACCGTGCCACAACGCTGAAGGACAGTTGGAGTAAATAGCCAATTCATCGGGTACACTAGCCCTCGAACTAGGTACTTAGAACATGGCAACGAACCCAAACTACAACATTCGAGGTGCGCTGCTGACCATCCTGAACGGGATGGGGCCAGATGGCGAGCACGAGGCGGACATCGTCCACCTGTGCCACCTTATGGAATGGTTTCGCGAAGGGGCTCCCGGCTCTGATTTCGAGATCGAGCGGCGATTTTCCATGCTGGTGGAAGCGCTTGAGCAATCCAACGACCTGCGTGTTCAGGTCAAGGGCTATCTTGAGCAATTTCTGAAAGAATCGCGTTACCGCTACACCTTTGCAGAACTGGGTATTCTGGGCAATGAAACCTTTGGCCAGGCCATGAAAAACCGAATTTTTCAACGCCTGCTGCCTGCCACGGTGGAAGACAAGACCGTGCGTGAATCCCTAAGCCTGGTGTTCACCAAATCCAATGACCATGAATGGCTGGAATCCATCAGCGTGGCCAGTTGGACCCGTCTGTTTCACGTGCTGGAGTGGCTTGACCCCGCCATGCCCTTGTGGAAGCGAATTCAGCACGAAATGCTGGAAGCCATGGAAATGTTGGCTGTGCGCATTGCCGCCTTGGGCATAGATTCCGAAGTGGTTCGTTGTTTGGGTATTGCTGAACGCCACACGTCGCCGTTCGTCGAGCAGCATCTGGAATTGCGCAACATGATTGGTCAGGCGCATGAAAAGCTTAGCAACATGGAGCCCCTGCACGATTTGGGCGACCATCAGGATGTGTTGTTGGACCAATGCCAGGTGCAAATTAAAAAGGCATACGCCCAGGCCCGCGTGCAGGGCATTTCAGTTACCTTGAGCATGCAGCTGATTCGGCTGGAACAGTCGATTAACCGCATGCGTCGCCTGTTGCAGTTGTTGGGTGCGTTGCCCACAGAAAACCGTGTGGGCACTTGTGTTCAGTTTTTCTGCACCTTGACCAAGGAAGAAAACCGCAAGCACTCCATCAGCGACTTGTGGCGTGGCTTGACCGATAAATTGGCCTTGCGTATCACGGAACACGCCAGCCAGTCTGGTGAAAAGTACGCCACTGAAACCCGCTCTGAATACTGGAAAATGGCGCGTGCGGCCATGGGTGCCGGCATCATCATTGCCTTATTGTCTCTATTCAAGGCAGGTATTTCCAGTTGGCATTTGCCGCCATTCTGGGAAGCGGTGTTTTTCAGCCTGAACTACGGCATTGGCTTTGTGATTATCCACTTGCTGGGTTTCACCATTGCCACCAAACAGCCGGCGATGACTGCAGCGCGAATTGCCGCGGCGGTGGACGCGGCCAATGGCCGGTTGAGTTCTGCAGACCGGGTGGTGGAATTGATTACACAGGTGGCCCGAACCCAGTTCATTTCGATTTGGGGCAATGTGTTGCCCGCTTTTGCCACGGCGACTGCCGTAGCGGTGGGGCTAACCTTCCTGCTGGGCGAGCCGCCCGTGGGCTTGGAGAAGGGCGAAAAAATGCTGCTGGAACTGCACCCCTTGCTGTCGGCAGCCCTGCCACATGCGGCAATTGCAGGTATTTTTCTGTTTCTGGCGGGTGTCATTGCGGGTTATTACGACAATTTGTCGATTTACTACCGCATTCCTGATCGAATCCGCAAAGTGCTTTGGTTGCGCCGGCGTCTCGGAGTGGTGCGCCTGAACAAGCTTGCTGACTACCTTAGCAAGCACACCGGCGCATTGGCGGGCAACTTCTTTTTTGGTTGCATGTTGGGTTCGGCCGGGTTTGTGGGTTTGATTTTGGGTTTGCCCATCGACATTCGCCACATTACCTTTGCCGCCGCCAACATGGCCTATGGCATCCAGGCCCATGAGTTTGTGATCGGTGGTTGGGAAGTGGCTGTGGCTGCTGTCGGTGTGTTTTTGATCGGCATGGTGAATTTGGGGGTCAGCTTCAGTTTGGCGTTTTTCACGGCCTTGCGTGCGCGGGGCGTTCGCAGACTGGAAAGCCTGGCACTTGCCGGGCGGATCGCAAAGCGGTTTTTTATGACCCCTGGCGAATTTTTCTACCCGCCCAAAGACTCGGTGCAGCAACAACGGCCCAATGCTGCAGTGCCTGCCAAAACCGAGGTTAAGTAATTAATTACTGCCTTATTCCTGCGGGCGGTTGAAGCCTTTTTTCCACTGCACGTCGCGTACACCTTTCTTGTGGTGAATCCAGCGCGATGCCACAAACAGAAAGTCCGACAATCGGTTCAAATACAGCAATAAATCTTCAGGCAGTTTTTGTTGTTGATTCAGATCCACCAGCACCCGTTCAGCCCTGCGGCACACCGTGCGGGCGATGTGTGTGTAGGCCGAGGCCTTGCTGCCGCCCGGTAAAATGAATTCTTCAAGGCGGGGCAGGGGCTCGTTAAATTCCTTGATCAGATCATCAAGGCGGGCAACGGCCTGCGGCGGGAACACATCAAAGCCTGGCATGCACAGGGCTGCGCCCAAATCAAACAGGTCATGTTGAATGCGGGTGAGTTCGGTGGCCAGTCGTTCGGGAAGCGCTTCAGTCAGTATCAAGCCAATGTGGCTGTTCAATTCATCGACATCGCCCATGGCGTGTACGCGCAGGTCGTTTTTGGCCAAACGGCTACCGTCGGCAAGGCCTGTTGTACCGTCGTCGCCTGTGCGGGTGGTGATTGAACTAAGTCTGTTACCCATTGAATTGCGTGATCCGAAAAAGTTGAACAAAAAGAGCCGCTTGTGTAGATCGCGTATTGAGGTCTTAATGCGGCAAGCCTATACTTTGGGCTTGATAAAGTTTAACGCAGGGGTCCTGGCAAATTGTTGCCGGGTGAGAAAAACCCTCACACCTGTGCAGATAATGCTGTTTGCAGGAAGCGTTTCACGGGCTTTGCTCCTTTGGGGTGGCTGGGTGGAATGTTTTTGCATGCAGCATGAACAGACCGACACCCGAATTCACGCAAGAATTTACGCCCAACAGGAGTATTCATGAGCGCCAATCCCGACTTCCTAGCCGCAACCGCCAAGGTTGACGAAGCTGCGGTCAAACCACTGCCAAATTCAAGAAAAGTGTATGTGCAGGGGTCACGCCCCGACATTCAAGTGCCTATGCGGGAAATTTCGCAAGATGACACTGCCACTTCATTTGGTGGCGAGAAAAACCCACCGATTTATGTGTACGACTGTTCGGGTATTTACACCGACCCCGATGCAAAAATCGACATTCGTTCGGGCTTGCCCCCAATTCGCAGCAAGTGGATCGACGAGCGCAACGACACCGAGATGCTGGACGGCCCAAGTTCGGAATATGGTATTGAACGCCTGAACGACCCCAAGTTGACCGAATTGCGTTTCAACCTGCAGCGCAAGCCCCGCAAGGCCAAGGCTGGCAAAAACGTAACGCAGATGCACTACGCCCGCCAAGGCATTATTACGCCTGAAATGGAATACGTGGCCATCCGCGAAAACATGCGCCGCCAGGAATACATTGAAAGCCTGAAACACGCGGGCGGTAAAATTGGCGCCAAAATGGTTGACCTGTTAACCCGGCAACACCCCGGTGAGTCATTTGGTGCATCGATCCCTGAGCAAATTACCCCGGAATTCGTGCGTGAGGAAATTGCCCGTGGCCGCGCCATTATTCCTTTGAACATCAATCACCCTGAAATTGAGCCAATGATCATTGGCCGCAATTTTTTGGTGAAAATCAACGCCAACATTGGCAACTCGGCTGTGTCTTCATCGATTGGTGAGGAAGTCGAAAAAATGACCTGGTCGATTCGCTGGGGTGGCGACACCGTGATGGATTTGTCCACCGGCAAGCACATTCATGAAACCCGCGAATGGATTTTGCGCAACAGCCCGGTACCCATTGGTACGGTGCCAATTTACCAGGCACTTGAAAAGGTGAACGGCAAAGCCGAAGACCTGACCTGGGAAATTTTCCGCGACACCCTGATTGAGCAAGCCGAGCAGGGCGTGGATTACTTCACCATTCACGCGGGCGTTCGACTGGCCTATGTGCCCATGACAGCTAGCCGCATGACCGGTATTGTTTCTCGCGGTGGTTCAATCATGGCGAAGTGGTGCCTGGCCCACCACAAGGAAAGCTTCCTGTACGAGCACTTCGAAGACATTTGCGAAATCATGAAGGCCTACGATGTCAGCTTTTCGCTGGGCGATGGCCTGCGCCCCGGTTCAGTGTGGGATGCCAATGACGAAGCACAGTTGAGCGAATTGCGCACCCTGGGTGAGTTGACCCAAGTTGCCTGGAAACACGATGTGCAGGTGATGATTGAAGGCCCTGGCCACGTGCCCATGCAGTTGATCAAGGAAAACATGGACATTCAGTTAAAGGAATGCCATGAAGCGCCGTTTTACACCCTCGGCCCCCTGACCACCGACATTGCCCCCGGCTATGACCACATTACAAGTGGCATTGGTGCTGCGCAAATTGGCTGGTACGGTTGTGCCATGCTGTGTTACGTCACCCCCAAAGAACACTTGGGGTTGCCGAACAAGAAGGACGTGAAAGACGGCATTATCACTTACAAAATTGCAGCCCATGCTGCCGACTTGGCCAAGGGTCACCCCGGTGCGCAAATTCGCGACAACGCGTTATCGAAAGCACGTTTCGAGTTCCGCTGGGACGATCAGTTCAATTTGGGCCTTGACCCTGACACCGCACGCGAATATCACGACGAAACCCTGCCCAAGCAGAGCATGAAAGTGGCGCATTTCTGCTCCATGTGCGGACCGCACTTCTGTTCCATGAAAATTACCCAGGACGTGCGCGAGTACGCCGAGAAGTTGGGTGTTTCTGAAAAAGATGCCCTAAGCAAGGGGATGGAAGAAAAATCCATCGAGTTCATCAAGAAAGGGTCTGAGATTTACCACAAGACCTGATTTTTAAAAGATAAATTGACACCGCCCCTTCGTCTTTGTACGATTAGGCGGTGTTTTTTTATTACAGGAGTGCTCGGGCCTTTCCCGACCGTTTATGGATAGTTCCAGTTGTCGAAGTTGCTCAAACTTCACCACGCCTTCATTGGCAACCCCCTTCAAAGCGCGTTTAGCGCACCAGTTCAAAAAGCCCTTCCAGCCTGACAATGGTCAATCAAGCCTTGCGCTTGCCGCCTTGGTTGCGCACTTTGCGCAAGGAGAATTCACATGGAAGTGCTGATTCTGCTCGGATTGATCGTGACCAATGGCCTTTTTGCCATGTCCGAAATTGCACTGGTTACTGCCCGAAAGGCGCGTTTGGTGAAGTTGGCTTCAGAAGGGGACAAATCGGCTGCAGTTGCGGTTAAATTGTCTGAAGATCCCACAAAGTTCTTGTCCACTGTTCAAATTGGTATTACGTCCATTGGTGTGCTCAGCGGTATTGTCGGTGAGGCGGTGCTGGCAAAGCCCTTGGCCATTTGGCTTCAAACGTTTGGTTTGGAAGCTGCGATGACTGACGTGGTTTCCACTGCCATCGTGGTGATTGGCGTTACTTACGTGGCCATTGTGATCGGCGAGCTGGTGCCCAAACGTTTGGGGCAGCTTAACCCGGAAGCCATTGCCCGTTTGGTTGCAAGGCCCATGCACTTTCTGGCAATTGCCACCCGCCCCTTTGTGATGTTTTTGTCTTTTTCCACGCGCGGTTTGCTGCGCATTATGGGTGTGAAAGAGAACATGGACAATGGCGTGACCGAAGAAGAAATTCACGCCATGCTGGATGAGGGTTCTGTTTCCGGGGTTATTGAAAGCAGCGAACACACCATGCTGCGCAATGTATTTCGTCTGGACGATCGCCAGTTGGGATCGCTCATGATTCCCCGTTCGGACGTGTTGTATCTGGATATTCGCCTGCCGCAGGAGGAAAACCTGAAGCGAGTCATTGAGTCGGAGTATTCACGCTTCCCGGTGGTGGATGGCAATCTGGACAATCTGATTGGTGTAATTCATGCCAAACAGGCCTTGGCTTATGCCGCTCAGGGCAAAATGCCCGACTTTTCAACCAATTTGCAGCAATGCGTGTTTGTTCCTGAAACCCTGACGGGGATGGAGCTGCTGACCCAGTTCCGAAGTAACAACATGGACATCGCATTCGTGATTGACGAATATGGCGAGCTTGAGGGCATTGTGACCCTGCATGATTTGATGGAAGCCTTGACTGGCGAGTTCACGCCTCACAACAAGGAAGACTCATGGGCCGTGCAGCGGGAAGATGGTTCCTGGTTGCTCGACGGTGCCATCGCTATTCTGGAGCTGAAGGACACTTTAAATATTAAGAACGTTCCTGAGGAAGAGAAAGGCCGTTACCACACCTTGAGTGGCATGATGATGCTGTTAACAGGGCGTTTGCCAGCCACTGGCGATACGGTGGACTGGGATGGCTGGAAATTCGAGGTGGTGGACATGGACCAGAAGCGAATCGACAAGGTGTTGGCGACTTTGATTGTTGATAATGACCGTGAGTTGCCCGAATAGCGGCCTTTGTAGGTGCAAAAGTGTAAAAAAAAGCCTCAAATTAATTTGAGGCTTTTTTTGTCTGATTTTTTGATCGAAGTGCTACCGAATTTGAGGCCTGTTACCCCATAGCAACTTTTCTTGCATTTCGCGCTTCGTGTTATCACTTGCGTCTTGAGGTGTAGGTGCTGCAGAAGATCCGAATAGTCCCTTTAAACCAATTGTTTCACCTTGCGGTTTTGTCTGGGCTGTTCCGGTAGGGCTGTTTCCCCGAACAATTTCGCCAGTGTACGGATCGATCTGTACGCTTGCTTCTTCGGTTGCGCCATTGGCTGTTGGCGGTGGAGTCAGCACAATCGGGTTGATGGCCTGCTTTGCTGGTGTCGTTGTGGCTGCTGTGGTCATTTTTGAGCAGTTTGCGGCAGGCACATTGTTCATTTCTGTCATCATTTTGAACACTGCATGCTCAATAACCATGCGCAAACCTTTCTGAATGGGTTCTTGGGTGCGTTCCGCTGCATTAACATCAGCCAAGCCATCAGAGAACAAACGGAAATAACCACCATTTAATTCGGTACCGATAATTTGTTTCTGCAGGCTTTGTGTATTTACAACTTCCAGGGTTTTGGTATTCACCACGCGCAAGTCAACGGCCACGTTCATTACGAAGTAACGGGCGGCTGCGCCGATAAAGCGGAATGATGTTTCAAGGCTACCACTGCGGATGTTGTAATTCACCTCGGTGATGCCGCCAACAATGTGGTAATCCGAACCGGGTAGGGAAGCGGATAAAATTTGACGGTGTGCTTTGCCCTCGGGGTTGTCGGTGATCAGTTTGTTGTCAGCGTACTTCAATTCCATGTCGGCGATGCTGGTGTCAAAGCGTTCCACAATTGGAACACCTGTTTTGGCCAAGGCTGATATGACCATAAGGGCGGCACCTTGCGAGATTCGCTTGCCGTTGACAAGGTCTTCTTTCCCGGTGAAGTCGCTAACACGGCCCACGGCAAAGCGCTTTGCCGATGGCCCGCGTCCGCCGATCATGGGTTTGAGGCACTCAAGTGCGCTGCTGTAACGCGTGGTATTTTCTACTACGCTTGCTCCATCAAAAGGGCTGACGTACTCGGCTTTGCTGAACGAAGGAAGCGTTGTACAAGCGCTGGCTGATGCAGCCATTGCGATGATGAATGCAATTTTGTGTAATGGATGGCAAGACATAGTAAAAACCTTTTCAGTATTCAGTAACGAAAGTGGTGATGGGTTAAAAGCCACCGTCTAGCGTGGCGTTCTGTGGGCCGCTGTTAATTTGGGTTGCATTGATCACCACGGTGTTGTTGTTTCCGTCTGTTTGAACATTGATCAGGTTGCCGATGGCAGTGGCGGAAAAGCCCAGGCCTGGTGCCTCAATTTGGGTGCGATTGAAGTTTGCATCGCGACGTGTGCCGGCAGGTGTATCAATATCGGTAACGCTTTTCATGCCGAAAGGGGTTTCGAATGTGTTGACGTTGCCTTCAAATGTTTGGGCGTATGTGTTGCTTGCTTGAAGGGCAAACATGGTGATGAACACGGCTGTTTTTTTCATTCGATTTTTTCAATGGTTGTTTAACTTGGGTATATTTGAAAAGATTGCCCCGGGCAACCTCTGGAAACATAAAACTGACTAGTAAGGTAGTTCGCCCGGGGCAAAAAATTCAATTAAGGACGTACGCCGCCAATTGAAATGTTGTTGCCAATCGCAGTGGCATTGGCTGTCAGCTTTGTTGGATCCCAAACGAAAGAAGTAAGGGCCACGTTGTCGCTTACGTTGCACTGGGCAACAGACAATTCGCTCAAGCTGGTGTTGTCCAGGCTCAGGCTGAAGTTGTTGCCGATGCTGATCGCTTCAAGCGTAACTTCACCAGTAACAGACAGGTGGCTCTGCTGCAAACGAACGCTTGCAGTCTGGTCGCCGTAGTTGCTTTGGGAAACGTGACGAATTGGCGCGGTGGAACCTGCGCCCAAGGTCACGCTCATGTTGTTGCCAATAGCAGTTGCATTGGCGGCTACGTCACCGTTGTCGCGCATTACTACGCGGCTCAGGTCAACGATGGCGGTGTTGGTGCCCACGTTTTTCTGAACGTAAATGCCATTGGTGTTTTCGCCCAGTGAGAAATCGAAGCTGCCACTTACGTCTACCTGGCAGTCTGTGCCTGTGCAAGTTGCAGAAGCCGCTGTGTGAATTGAAAAAAGTGCTGCCAAGATTGAGAGGGTTCGAACAGTTTGTTTGAACATAAGAATTGCTCCAAGATTTGTCAAAAAAATAAAAATGCAAAGTAAAATTTAGCGCTTAAGCTATGTGCGTTGCAGCATTGTCTAAATGCTTCAACTAAGTAACCTCTTGCTGGGGAAAGTTCACAGAGTTACTCCGTCCTGAAAGTTGAGGATTTTCTTGATCCAGAAGTGTAAAATGCAGGGTTTCAATGCCATGCATCGAGCGTTTCAGTGAAGCAAGCAGATATCAAGCCTGTGGAGTTCGATCTCCCCGTGCAAGCGAACCCCTCCGCCAGTTGTAAGCCTTCGCAGGCTTGGGCGCGGGTGCCGCAGCAACCCAGTGCCGATGAGCGGATCACGCTGAAAGCGGAGATCAAAAACTTGCTCAAGGCACGTGATGCCGTGTTGGTGGCGCATTATTACGTCGATTCAGAATTGCAGGACTTGGCCGAAGAAACCGGAGGTTGTGTATCTGATTCACTGGAGATGGCGCGTTTTGGCCGTGAAAGCAAGCAGCAGAACCTGGTGGTGGCTGGTGTGCGTTTCATGGGTGAGACCAGCAAGATTTTGAACCCGGAAAAACGGGTGTTCATGCCCGATCTGGACGCCACCTGTTCACTCGATCTGGGGTGTCCCTCAGACGAGTTCACTGCTTTTTGTGACCAGCACCCTGACCGCACGGTGGTGGTGTACGCCAACACCAGTGCTGCGGTGAAAGCCCGGGCAGACTGGATGGTCACTTCCAGCATTGCATTGGACATTGTTGGTCATTTGTATGCGAAGGGGGAGAAGCTGATTTGGGCACCCGACCGTCATTTGGGTCAATACATTCAAAAGCAGACCGGTGCCGACATGCTGTTGTGGCAGGGCTCTTGCCTGGTGCACGATGAGTTCAAGGCTGAAGAGCTGAAAATGCTGAAAGCCCAATACCCCGAAGCCATGGTGTTGGTGCACCCGGAATCGCCGGCTGATGTGGTGGCTTTGGCCGATGTGGTGGGTTCTACCACGCAGTTGATCAAGGCCACGCAAACACCTGGCGTGAACACATACATTGTTGCCACTGACAACGGCATTTTGCACAAAATGCGTCAGTTTGCGCCGGGCAAAACGTTGCTTGAAGCCCCCACTGCCGGCAATTCGGCCACTTGCAAAAGTTGTGCACATTGCCCTTGGATGGCCATGAATGGGTTGAAAAATCTGCGTGATGTGTTGAAAAATGGCTTCGACACCGGCTTGGGTGAGGTGCATGTGGACGCTGTGCTTGGCAAGCAAGCCTACCGTTGCATGGATCGAATGCTGGATTTCGCAAAAACGCATGGCATTTCAGGGCCACGTGGCCAGGGTCGTCTTGAGCAGGCACACAAGGGGGTGGGGCCAGCATGAGCCGTTCTGAATTGTTTCAATCTTTTGGGCCTGCGCTTGAGTTGGCCTTGCTGAAAAATGTGCACGATGCCATTGCCGAGGACATGGGCAACACCGACTGGACGGGCCTTTTGGTGCCCGAGGGCAAGCGCTGCAAGGCGCAGTTGCTGTGCCGCGACAAAGCGGTGGTGTGTGGGCAGGACTGGTTCAATGGTGTGTTCAGCGCCCTGTGCGCGGACTCACAGGTGCGCTGGCAAGTGACGGAAGGGCAGGAGGTTCAGCCCGGCACGGTGGTGTGTGAAATTGAAGCGTTTGCCAGACCCCTGCTGACTGCAGAACGATCGGCAATGAACTATGTGCAGCTGCTTTCCGCAGTGGCCACCCGCACCCGCCATTTTGTAAACTTGATTGAAGGCACCAAGTCGTCGATTCTGGACACCCGGAAAACGTTGCCTGGCATGCGCCTGGCGCAGAAGTACGCTGTGCGTGTGGGCGGTGGGTTGAATCAGCGCCTGGCCTTGTACGACGGCATTTTGATCAAGGAAAACCACATTGCGGCCGCAGGTGGCATTGCACAAGTGCTGGCCAATGCGGATGCCTTGGGTGCGGCACATGTGCCGGTTCAAATTGAGGTGGAAAGTCTGGTGCAACTTGAGGAGGCTTTGCGGGCAGGGGCCAAGTCTGTATTGCTCGACAATTTTGGCTTGGAAGCCATGCGTGTGGCGGTGGAGTTGAACAAGAACCGGGCCATTCTGGAGGCTTCTGGTGGGGTAAATGAAGAAACGGTGCGCGCGATTGCTGAAACCGGCGTTGACCGTATTTCGATTGGCTCGCTGACCAAAGACATTGCCGCGGTGGATTATTCGCTGCGGGTGTTGGATTGAGGGCATGTTGCCATTAAAGGAGCCAACTCGTTAGGGTTGCCCGTTCCGAACTGAAAACCGCTTAATCCCTTGTTGAATAATGGCATTCAATTCACCCAAGCCCGACAAGAAAGATGGTCGGGTCTTGGGTGTCGCCAGCAGGCGAGCATTGAAGCCCTGATTCAAACGGGGCGTTCAGCCGCAGGCTGACAATCCGATCGACCGTTCGTTTTGTCGAGCAGATTGAGTCAGTGTGAGTTTCAAAAAGGGAAAGCCAGATTTTCAGGCGAGTGATTGGGATTCGCGTCGATTGAGCAAACACCCGCCGATTGAAGCGGATGGAGCAAACTTACTTCTTCTTAGGTCGCTGCAACACTGTTGGAAATGCCTTGGGCAATGTACTGGGGTAGTCGGCACTGAAGTGCAAACCACGGCTTTCCTTGCGGCTCAATGCGCTGGTTACAATCAGATCGGCCACATCCACCAGGTTACGCAGTTCAAGTAGGTCGCGGCTTACGCGGAAGTTGCTGTAAAACTCCAGAATTTCCTCGCGAAGCAGTTGAATGCGATGCTGCGCGCGCTCCAGGCGTTTGTCGGTGCGCACAATGCCCACGTAGTTCCACATGGTTTGGCGAAGTTCTGCCCAGTTGTGGGAAATGACCACTTCTTCGTCGGGGTCGGTCACGCGGCTTTCATCCCAGTCGGGCAGGCCCATGGTTTCGCGGTGGGGTTTGGTCAGAATGTGGTTGGCCGCGGCTTGCCCCAGCACCACACATTCCAGCAAGCTGTTGCTGGCCAGGCGGTTGGCGCCGTGCAGGCCGGTGTAGGCTGTTTCACCCACGGCGTACAGGCCAGGAATGTCGGTGCGGGCATTGTGGTCGGTCACCACGCCGCCGCATGTGTAGTGCGCCGCGGGCACCACTGGAATGCCTTGCTTGGTGATATCAATGCCCAGTTCCAGGCAGCGCTTGTAAATGGTCGGGAAGTGCTTTTTCAGTTTTTCGGCTGGTTCGTGGCTGATGTCCAGGTACACGCAATCAAGGCCACGTTTCTTCATTTCAAAGTCAATGGCGCGGGCCACTACATCTCGCGGCGCAAGCTCGGCACGCTCGTCGTGTTCCGGCATGAAGCGGGTGCCGTCGGGCAGCTTCAGCAATCCGCCTTCACCACGCACGGCTTCAGTGATCAAAAAGCTTTTTGCGTAAGGGTGGTACAGGCAGGTGGGGTGGAACTGAATGAATTCCATGTTTGAAATTCGGCAACCAGCCCGCCAGGCCATGGCAATGCCGTCGCCAGTGGCGGTATCCGGGTTGGTGGTGTAGTTGTAAACCTTGCCCGCGCCGCCGCAGGCCAGCACGATATAAGGGCAGGTCAGGGTAAGCACGCGTTGCGATTGCTCGTCCAGAACGTACGCACCCAAAATGCCGGCCTTTTTCTCGCTGAGCCGGTCACCTGTGATCAGGTCGATCACCATGTGGTGTTCAAACAATTGAATGTTGGGGTGGTTGCGTGCTTTGGCTTCCAGCGTGGTTTGTACGGCATCGCCGGTGGCGTCTGCCACGTGCAAAATACGCCTGCGGCTGTGCCCACCTTCGCGGGTCAGGTGAAAGCCGTTGGGTTCGGTGTTGCTGGGGCCTTCTTCGTCTTCACGGGAAAATGGTACGCCTTGTTCCACCAGCCAGTCGATTGATTTGGATGCGTTTTCCAGAATGAACTGCACAGCATCCCGTTCACACAAGCCGCCACCTGCTACCAGGGTGTCTTGCACGTGTTCCTCTACACTGTCGGCTGGGTCGCGCACTGCGGCAATGCCTCCTTGCGCCCAGCGGCTGGCGGAATCGGACACCGATCGTTTGCAGATGATGGCCACTTTGAGTTTGTCTGCCAATTGCAGGGCGGTGGTAAGTCCTGCCAAGCCGCTGCCGATGATGGCGACGTCGAATTGTTTCATTTTCACTGTGATGTGTGCGTTGTGTGAATTGTCGTCACAACATCATAGCGAAGCGGCGCCTGCTCGGGGAAAGCTTCAATGAAATTGCCGTGCTATTTGCGTGGTTTACAGGTGTTGAACCAGTTGGTCGTGGTTGCCCACAAGGTGTTTCAACTTGAATTCATCAAAAGGCATGGGTTTTGACAACCAGAAGCCCTGAACGTAGTCGGCTCCAAGCTTTTTAACCAGTTCAAATTCGGCCTGTGTTTCCACGCCTTCAGTGGTCACCAGCAAGCCCATGATATGCCCCATCTCGATGGTTGATTCGAGGATGATTTGGCCATCGGTGTCAAAGTCTGCGCCCTGTACCAGTGATCGGTCTATTTTCAGTTCGGTCACGGGAAAACGTTTCAGGTAAGCCAGTGAGGAATAGCCTGTGCCAAAGTCGTCTACGGCAATTTGAAAGTTGATGGAGGCCAACTGGTTCAAAATTTCCAGTGCTTGTTCGGGGTCTCGCATGGCCGCGCTTTCTGTAATTTCAAGCATGATGTGCCGCGAGGCATCAGGTTGTTCCCGGTGCAACTGCCTCACAAAATCAATCAGGCTGTTGTCTTCAAGGTCCATGGCTGACAAGTTCACGGACAGGCGAATGTTTTGGTGGGCACACAGGCTGATAATGGCGTAGGTTTGCTTCAATACCAGCCGCGTGATTTCCCGGATCATGCCGGTTTGCTCAGCCAGTTCAATAAACGCCCCCGGAGCAATCAGCCCGTGTGTGGGGTGGTTCCAGCGAAGCAGAACCTCTGCCTGGTTGATGCTGTTGGTCCGAAGGTTTAATTTGGGTTGGAAGTACAGGCAAAACTCCTCGTCGGTAATGGCTTTTCGAAGCTGGGCGATCAGCTCCAGGCGGTTGGCGGATCGCTGTTCCATGCGCTGTTCAAATGTGATGATGGTTTGACGCGTCTTTTTGGCCAATTGGCGTGCAATTTCAGCACGCCTCATTAGCGTATCCGGGCATTGGCCGTGTTCTGGGTAGTGTGCCAGTCCGGCATGGCTTTGAATATCCAATTGGTAGCCTTGAATGCGCATGGAACTGTTGAGCAGTCGTTTCATTGTGTGTTTGCTCAGAAATTCGTCTAATTCTGAGCGAGGCAGCAATACGCAGAACACATTGCCCTCCAGTCGTGCAATTACCAGGCTTTCCCGGCATGTGCGGCTGGCTTTGCGTGCCACTTTTATCAATACGTTGTCGGCAACATCATGGCCCAGTACTTCGTTGATGCTGTCGAGGTTGTCGATCCCCCAGGTCACAATGCTCAGGGGTTCGCGAGCTGTTTCTGTGCGCTCCCGAAGGGCGACGCTGAGGTAAGAGCGGTTATCCAAGCCAGTCAGTTGGTCTTTGTATGCCGTTCGGCGAATTACTTTGTCCCATTCCTGCAGGCTTTTTGCCATGTGATTGAAAGTGAAAGCGAGCTGGTTAATTTCCCGTATGCTGCTTTCTGGAAGACGCCAATCATAATTACCCTCGGCCAAATGCTCTGCACTGACTGTGATTTCGTCAAGTGGCTGTGTAATAGATCTGCTAATCCAACGGCTGCAAAGGGTACTGATGACCAACACCAACATGGCCAGACCAAGTGCATCTTCAATTCTCATGTTGAGAGAAGACGCATCGGTGTCATTAATCGCCCACAATGTAATTTGCCGATCAGCGCGTTCTGGATCAGTGCTCAATGTGGTTTGCAGGGCGTGAAGGCGAAGTCCCCCCTTACATTTAAATCGATGAATCCCGGAGTCCAGGGGGGGCGATATGGATTTGCAGTGCTTTGGCCAGTGCAGGGTGGTTTGGGCTTCAAGCAAGTTGCCTTGGTGGAAGTACACTGGGGTCAATGTTGTGGCTGAGTTGTCATTCTCGACTGGTTGGTTGCTGTGTGTAGCCAAGGCTTTGCTGTGAAGCAGTTGGTCTAGTTGTTCTGCGCGGTGTGTCGCAAGCTGGTTGTTCAGGATTGCGTAAATGCATAGTGACAAGGCGAACAACGCAACAATGCATACAATCAGTGTGCGCGTGTTCAGCGATATCAGCGCCCCGCCTGTAAACAGCGCACGCAGTGGTCCATTTTTATGCGATGAATGCATGCAGTCACAAAATTACCGGGATCGAACCTGATTAAAGCAAGTTCAGTAATTTTGTGACATACCGCAAGAGGGGAGGTTTGTTTGTGTTGTGCCTTATTTAGCGCACTTGGTACAACAGGTCCCAAACGCCATGGCCCAGCTTCAGGCCCCGGTTTTCAAATTTCGTCAGCGGTCGGTCTTCGGGGCGTGGCGCGAAAGGTGTGCAGGCCATGTTTTGCCAGTCCGGGGCCACGCTCAGTACGTCGTGCATGTGGTGGGCGTAGTTTTCCCAGTCGGTTGCGCAGTGCAATACACCGCCCGGTTTCATTTTCCTGGCGAGCCTGGCTACAAACTCGGGCTGGATCAACCTGCGCTTGTGGTGGCGGGCCTTGCGCCAGGGGTCGGGGAAGTACAGCAGCACTTTGTCAAGGCTGGTATCGGGAATCATGTCGCGCAGCACTTCCACCACGTCGTGGGAAATGATTCGAATGTTGGTCAGGTTTTCTTCTTCGATTTTTTTGATCAGTGAGCCTACGCCAGCGGTGTAAATTTCAACGCCCAGGTAATTCACATGGGGGTGGCCCTTGGCAATTTTTGCGGTGGTTTCACCCATGCCAAAGCCAATTTCCAGCCAGTTGGGTTGGCCTTGCGTGCCCCATTGTGCATCGAAATTAATTTGCGTTTGCGCATTGTAGGCGATGCCCCACTTGGGCATGCCTTCCTCCACGGCACGTTCCTGGGCGCGCGAAATATGCCCCCGACGCTTCACAAAACTTTTGATGTGCTGGTCGCGAAACGGATTGTCGAGGGTTTGGTCTGTCATTTTGAGCTGGAAGAAATAACGCCTTCCACAGGGGAAGAGGGGCTGGCCGTGTAAAACTTTTTCGGCATTCTACCTGCAAGAAAGGCGTCGCGACCGGCCTGTGTGGCCAAACGCATGGCGCGCGCCATTTGCACCGGGTTTTGTGCTTTGGCTATAGCCGTGTTCATCAGCACGCCTGCACAGCCCAGTTCCATGGCAATGGCTGCATCGGAAGCTGTGCCAACGCCTGCGTCCACAATCACGGGTACTTGCGCTTTTTCCAGAATCAGGTTGATGTTCCAGGGGTTCAAAATCCCCATGCCGGAACCAATCAACGAGGCCAGGGGCATGATGGCCAAACAACCCACATCTTCAAGTTTGCGGGCGTAAATGGGATCGTCGGAACAGTACACCATCACGTCGAAACCATCGGCCACCAGTTCTTTGGCGGCAATCAGGGTTTCTTCCATGTCGGGGTACAGGTTGGTGGGGTCGCCCAGCACTTCGAGTTTGCACAGGTTGTGGCCATCGAGCAGTTCGCGGCCCAGGCGCAGGGTGCGCACTGCATCTTTCGCGGTGTAGCAACCTGCGGAGTTGGGCAGGTAGGTGAATTTGCTGGGTGAAATGTAATCGAGCAAGCTGGCTTCACCGGCGTTTTGGCCAATGTTGGTGCGGCGTATGGCCACGGTCACAATTTCAGCGCCACTCTCGGAAATGGCGTCGCGGGTTTCGTCCAGGCTGGCGTATTTGCCCGTACCCACCAATAAACGGCTGGTAAATTCACGGTTGCCTACTTTCCAGGTGTCGTTGGATTTTTCGATAGACGTATTCATGTGGGTATTGTTCCTGATTGTTTAGCCGCCACCCACCGCCACCACGATTTCCAGACTGGCCCCTGCGGGAAGTTGTGTGGTGGCGTGCTGGCTTTTGGGCACAATTTCGCCGTTCAGCTCGACGGCAATGCGCTTTCCGGTCAGTTCAAGGCTTTCCACAAGGTGGGCCACAGTGCTGTTCTCGGGCATTTTACGATTTTCACCGTTGACTGTAACTTGAATCATGGCTTGAGCGAATGAGGTTCCGTAAGTTTGCTACTATCGATTAACGCGATAAACAAACCGCAGCAATCTTGATTGAGAACTTTGATTCTCTCATTATCTGAAAACGAAATAACCGTGCGGCGCACAGAAACCGGAGCCTACATGCACTCAGTCGTTCATTTGTTGAAAAGTACCACCTTCCCAAGCGTGAAGCGTTTGAGCCTGGAAACCATTCAGGTGAATCTGGGTTACTTGTGCAACCAAAGCTGCACCCATTGCCATGTGAATGCCGGTCCGAACCGCACGGAGTTGATGCAAGATGAGCAAATTGATCAGTTGATTGCGCTGATGAACCAGGGTTGGGTGAAGATGCTCGATTTGACGGGCGGCGCCCCCGAGATGAACCCCCGCTTCAAGCGCTTGGTGGTGGCGGCTCGCAAGGCGGGTGTGCATGTGATTGACCGGTGCAACCTGACCATTTTGAGCGAACCGGGTTACGAAGACCTGGCGCAGTTTTTGGCCGAAAATGAAGTTGAAATTTTTGCATCCCTGCCTTGTTACCTTGAAGACAACGTGGACAAGCAGCGTGGCAAGGGTGTGTTTGATGCCAGCATTGCCGGGTTACAAAAGCTGAATGCACTGGGCTATGGTGACAAACTGCGCTTAACCTTGGTGTTCAATCCCCAAGGCCCATCGCTGCCACCGCCTCAAGAGGCGCTGGAAGCCGATTACAAGGCAGTTTTGCTCGACAAATTCGGCATTCGCTTCACCGGTTTGGTGACGATCACCAACATGCCGATTGCCCGTTTTGGCAGTACCTTGATCAGCAAGGGCACATTCGAGACTTACATGAACACCCTGAAAGGTGCCTACCGGGAAAGTAATTTGGCTGCAGTCATGTGCCGCAGCCTTGTGTCGATTGACTACGAAGGCAAGCTTTACGATTGCGATTTTAACCAGCAACTGGGTTGGCCTGTGCGCGATTCACAGGGTCGCGCTTTAACTTTGGCGGATTTAACGCAAACCGCGCTTGATTCAATTGAGGTGGTGGTTGGCGACCATTGTTATGGTTGCACGGCAGGTCAGGGTAGCAGTTGCGGCGGTGCTTTGGCTGCTTGAATGGGTTGCTGGCTTTTGTTCATCAGGCGTTTGGCCAGGCGAAGGGCACTTTCTGATTCTTGCGATGCAGATTCCGCCACCTGCTCAACCTGGCTTAACAGGTTAGACCAGGCGGTTTGATTCACCGCCATATATTCAGCCAGTTTGTTCGATTCATTCTGACCCATGTTGATCTTCTGGCTGGCCAACACCAAACCCTCGATCGATTCTTTCAAGGCCTGTTGGCTTTGCTCCACCAGTTGCTGAAGCTGGCGGCTGTTTTCTGGTTCAGTCAGGGTCAATTCCATTTGCGATGCATCGAGCCTGCCCAGCAGTTGCCGGCTTACTTCGCCCGCTTTGCGCAAGCCTTGCGCCGCACTTCGAATGTCTGAGCGCAGCCCCTCAAGCTGAATTTGCATGATTTCCATGTGGTTTTCGGCCTTGGCGTTGCGCTGCTCGCTGTTCAAGGTCGATTTAACCACCTGCGTGCCCTGGTTGGACAACTGGTGGAATGACTTGGCAAATTGCAACACTGCACGGCCACTTTGGTTTAATTCCTCAAGTTGCTGGCCGATCTGCATCAGCGTGCCCCGGTGTTCAAGCTGCTGGTTGCTGTTCAGTGCTTTCAACACGCCTTCAAGCGCTGCATGGGCACCTTCGCGCTTCTGGTCATTTTCCTGCTGGCTGTGCAGTGCGCGGCTTAGCATTTGAATGCGGCGGCTCAGGGCCAGTGTTTTGCGGTGGGTAAACCAGTGAAAACCAAGTGACAGGCCGATGGCCGCAAGCAGAGTACCCAGCCCGAACAGCAGCACGAGGTAACCATTGGTGGCCTGGGCGATGTGGTTTTTCAGTTGGGCCAGTTTGGGCAGTGTGTCCAGCCGCAACTGGGCTTCCAGTTGGCGTTGGGTTTCCTCGCTGGAATCAATGCCTGCCACTGGGCGCGACAGCGCTTCAATGGCCTGGGTCAGCAACACTTGAAGGGTTTGGTTGTGCAGGGAGCCAAGCCACTGAAAGCCCTTGTTTTGCTGACTGACCTGCTGGCCCAAAGACAGCAACGCTTTCAACCCCAGGGGTTGAATGGTTTCAGCGGGCGGGCTGTTCAGCACAATCAATTCCTGCTGAATGCGGCCTTCCACCAAAGTAAGCTGGGTCAGCTGGGAATTGCGAATGTTGTCAGACTGGTTCTTTGCGAACAACCCTCCGACGAACAACAACAAGGCCGCAACAAGCAAACCTGCTGAGAACTGGCCCAATTGCCGAACAAACTTAGGCCTGACCGGCGTTGGGGCGTGGTCTTCAAACGCTTGGCGTGGGTCAGGTTTTTGTTCGGTCATTGATCCATTGGCTTGGGTTTTTAGATTTGAGTCATCTCAAAATCTTCTTTGCGGGCGCCACATTCCGGGCAAACCCAGTTCGGGGGAACATCTTCCCATTTTGTGCCGGGGGCAATGCCTTCTTCAGGCAGACCAGCCGCTTCATCGTATACCCAACCGCAAATCAAACAAATCCAAGTATTCATTCTGAGCTACTTCCAGAAAAAAAATTGCAACGGGTGGATAATACTGAGTTTGGCAGCCGACTACAAAGGTTGTCGGTTTTTTTTGGGTTTTCAATGACACTGACCGTTCCCTTGGTGCTGACCTTTTCAGCATCTGACCCCACTTCTGGCGCGGGTTTGCAGGCCGATGTATTAACAATTGCCGCATTGGGTGCACACCCCTTGACCGTGCTCACGGGCTTGACCGCGCAGAACACGGTTGGCGTGAAGCGCTTTGAGGCTTGTACCCTCGGCTGGATCGATGACCAGTTACAGACCTTGCTTGATGACGGGGTCAAGCCCAGTGCCATTAAAACCGGGGTGTTGGGCAGCCCGGCGGCGGTGGCTGCTGTGTTGAAAGCCAAAGCCTTGTGGCCCAGTGTGCCGCTGGTGGTTGACCCGGTGCGTGCTTCTGGCAGGGGCGACGCCTTTGGAGGGCAAGCCTTGTTTGACTGTGTCCGAAATGAACTTTTCCCGGTAGTTGACCTGTTGACTCCCAATTGGCCCGAGGCACAAGCATTCACTGGCGCCACCACAGTGGATGAGGCCGGAGCAAGGTTGTTGCAAATGGGTTGCAAGGCGGTGTTGCTGAAAGGTGAGCACCTGGATGCTGGCGAGGTGGTGAATCGCCTGTATGTGGCCGACCAAAAAGTGCTTGAGTTTCCGTGTGAGCGCTTGCCGGGGCAATACCATGGTTCGGGTTGTACGTTGGCCAGCGCTTGCGCTGTGGGTTTGGGGCAAGGTTTGAATGTGCGGGAAGCAGTGGAACTGGGGCTTGAATACACTTGGCAGGCCTTGAATTATGGTTTTGCCGTGGGCCAGGGCCAATTGATTCCCGACCGCATGCACCTGATGCAGCATTTGGGCGAAGAGGATGACGAGTTTGATGAGGAGTGACTTGGGCAGTTTGATTCAGGGCGTGTACGCCGTCACGCCGGAACGTTCCGCCGTGTGGCCCCCCGATGCGATTGTGGATTGCGTGGGCGCTGCGCTAGACGGGGGCGTGCGTCTGTTTCAGTGCAGGCAGAAAAATTGGGATCAAGCCGAGTTGATTGAGTTTGTTGAGCAACTGAACGCCCTGTGCGAAAAATACGATGCCGCCCTGATTTTGAATGATGTGCCCTCTGCCGGGTTTTCAAAGTTTGAGGGCGCTGCCATTGCCGGTGTGCACCTGGGGCAAACCGATGAGCCAATCGCGCAGGCGCGAAGCTGCCTGGGTGCCAAATGGGTGGTGGGTGCTTCTTGCTACAATCGGTTTGATTTGGCCGAACAGGCAGTGCGCGATGGCGCAAGTTATGTGGCCTTTGGCGCCATGTATCCCAGCGGCACCAAGCCCAATGCCGTGCGGGCAGAACTGGAATTGTTTGCAAATGCGCGTGTATTGGGCGTGCCCACTGTGGCCATTGGCGGCATTACGCTGGCGCGTGTACCTGAATTGATGGCAGCCGGTGCGCACGCGGTGGCCGTGGTGAATGGTTTGTTTGGAATGGAACCCGATGCAGCGCAGGTTTGCCGTGTGGCGCAGCAGTGGGTGGATGCAGTTAATGGATGCACTTAATTAAGCGGAGTCTTGAGAATGAGTGGTAAAGAAGTGAGCCTGAACGAAGTGCTGTTTGAACGGGCACAAAAAACAATTCCCGGAGGTGTGAATTCGCCTGTTCGCGCTTTTCGTTCCGTGGGTGGAACGCCGCGTTTTTTCAAGCGTGCCAATGGCCCCTATGTGTGGGACGCCGACGACAAGCGCTACATTGACTACATTGGTTCTTGGGGGCCTGCGGTGTTGGGCCATGCCCACCCTGAAGTGATCAAGGCTGTGCAGGAAGCCGCAGTGGGCGGCTTAAGTTTCGGTGCCCCCACCGAGGGCGAAATTGTGATGGCGGAAACTTTGTGCGAGATGCTGCCATCCATGGAGCAAGTGCGTCTGGTCAGTTCTGGCACCGAGGCCACCATGAGCGCAATTCGCCTGGCCCGTGGTTTTACCGGCCGCGACACCATTGTGAAATTTGAAGGTTGCTACCACGGCCATGCCGACAGCCTGTTGGTGAAAGCTGGTTCAGGCTTGCTAACCTTCGGTAACCCCACTTCGGCCGGTGTGCCTGAAGACTTTGCCAAGCACACCCGTGTGCTGGACTACAACAATGTGGAGCAGTTGGTTGAACTGTTTAAAGCCAGTGGCAGCAGCATTGCCTGCGTGATTGTAGAGCCGGTTGCCGGCAATATGAATTTGATCAAACCCACGCGCGAGTTTTTGAACACGTTGCGCGAGTTGTGCACCCAGCACGGTGCCGTGTTGATTTTCGATGAGGTGATGACAGGCTTTCGTGTCGGCCCGCAGGGCGTGCAAGGCGTGTACGGCATCACGCCCGATTTGACCACGCTTGGCAAAATTATTGGCGGTGGCATGCCCATGGGCGCTTTCGGTGGCCGTAAGGACATTATGGCGTGCATTGCGCCGCTTGGCCCTGTGTACCAGGCAGGTACTTTAAGCGGCAACCCGGTTGCCGTGGCGGCTGGTTTAACCACCCTGTGTTTGTTGAAGCAGGAAGGTTTTTATGAAAAGCTGGAAACCCAAACGCACAAATTGGTCGAGGCTTTTAATGAAGTAGCGAATGCCCACGGCGAAACGTTTTGCGCCGATAGCATTGGCGGTATGTTCGGCATTTATTTCAGCGACAAAGTACCCACCAGTTTTGCCGAAGTAAGTGCATCCGACCGTGACCGTTTCAACAAATTTTTCCATGCCATGCTGGATGCGGGGGTTTACCTTGCGCCCTCGGCCTATGAGGCCGGGTTTGTTTCAGTGACGCACGACGACGCAGTAATCGAGGCCACCAAGGTGGCAATCGACAAGGCGTTTGCGGCGATTAAATAAGTAAAGGGGGCAGTGTTTTAAAATACTGCCTTGTAAGCCGCGCCCAAACCAAGCCCTTTCACGCCTGACTGCCCCAGTGTGCTGGTCAAGTGTATGTTCAACACACCGGTGTCAATTTCTTTGACAACACCCACTGACAACAGCTGAAAATCGCCGTCTGGTCGAGGTGCCAAAATGGTGGCCAGCGTGTTTTGGTTGGGCCCCATGCGAATTTTCAAATCATCATCGTTTTGGTCTGATTCAATCGAATAGCGCAACAGGGGTCGCCAGCCGCCGTGCACACTGGGTGCTTTGGTGACCAGAAAGCCCAGGCTGATTCGTTCGGCTTTGTACTGCGTGTCGCCGAAACTCAAACTGGCTGCACCGCTTGATTCGTCGTAGCCTTGCAAGTCAATTTTTTCAACGGTGTAGGCAGCTTGCGGGTTCAGGGTCCAGCCTTGTGGCAAGCCGTGAATACTGCCCAAGCCCACGCGAGCAGAAGAAAAATCCCCCTCGGTGCTGGCGGTGTAGCGTTCAGTCGATGGGCCGAGTGTGAATTGGCGCGTGACGTCGTAATCAATTTTTCCCAAGGCCAGGGCAGCGTTTAAATACAGCGATTTCGACAAGGCAATGGTGCTGAACACAGTGCCCAGCACAATGTCGTTGTCGAACCCGCCACCATTGTTTGCGATGTCGGTTTGGGCTTTGTCTATGCTGATCCCAAAGCCCAGCAAGGCGTTGCGGGTAATCATTCTATCGCCGCCAAATTTCACGATTTGCGTGTCTGCTTCAAGCCCCGCCTGAACTTGTTGTGCGTCCAGTTCAAACTGGCCCGCTTCCACACCGCCGTACCATTCGGTGTCGCCAACCGGGCGCAAGGTGGCTTTGCCCGTTGCATCTTCACGCACCAAGGCCAGTGCAGTCAGCCGGTTCTCAAGGCCAAGCGCATGTTGGCGAATCGGGGTGAGCGGGGCCACGGCCAGTGCGCCGTTCAGGCTGGCGGCTTGAAGGCCAGCAAAACCGGCTTCACCAAACAGGCGTTGTGCTGCAGCCGTGGGGTGCACACCATCGGCAAAAATGCGTTGTTCGCTGTCTGCCGCTGCATTCACACCTTGAATGCAGGTAAGGCTTGAATTGAAAAAAGTGTTGGGGTCGTTGCCGCCGTTGTCGCCGCAAGCGGGTTGCAAGGGAGTGGCTGACGTGAAGCCGTAACGCGCCGGGTTGGCTATCACGGCATTCAGTAGCCGGTTTGAATCCACGATCACTGCGCCTTTGCTGGCTGCTGCCGAGGCAAGTGTGTTGTTGAAGCTGGCAGACAGGGCGTTTAACAGCGCAATTGAGCCCGGTGCAGGTGTGCCGCTGACAGAGCCATCTTCAATAATTTGTGCTTGCGGTGTGGCCCCCAGGTTTGGAACGGTGACCACCACAATGTTCTGGGCGCCTGCGGCTTTCAGGCGGTCAATTTGTGTCAGCAATGCTGTGGCGGCAATCGACATTTCTGCCAACGCTGTTGATGGGGTTATTGCGCCTGCGGCCACTGTGGCGAATTGAATGAAACCGTCGTTTGATCCTGCCCAAAGTGCAATCAAGTCATTCCGGTTGAAGGTTGGCGTGTCGGCCAAAAGGCGGTCAACTTGTTGGGTAACGGGAATGGTGGTAATGCCAATGGCCGGGTTGTTGGCAATACCCATGGGGTTCGAAACTCTGGAACCACCTTGTGCATAATTGCCGCCGTTGATGGTGGTGCTTACACCGTTGATTACATCAACATCCAAGGGAATACCAAGTTTGCCCGCCACAATGTTTGCCCAAATTTGCGCGGTTGGCGAGTTGGTGGTGAACTTCATTCTGTCGGGAATTGCGCCTGCCGGTACACCCGCACCAAGCAACCCTTGCGTGGCAGTGCCGGTGTAGGTGCCGCCATCGCTCAAACTGTCGCCCAGCACGAACAGCCGGTCAATGCGGAATTCTTCAGCCTGCGAATTGGCACTGCACAGCGCCAGCGATATGGTCAAAGCCAGTTTGAATGTTTTCACGTTGATCCCTTGGTGGTTCAGGCGCTTTAATAAACAGCCTGTTACCTTGAGTGGTATCTGTGTTGGAAATGTTCACAAGAGGGTCTGTTGTGGCAGTGCTGGCTTAAAAAAGCCGCCGGGGTTGTGCACCCTCGGCGGCTTTGTTGTTCAAATCAGTTTTGGGTTTCTAGCTGACCAGCAAATACACCATGTAAAGCATCAGGCCCACTTGGGCCAGAAAAAAGTTGGCGCGCAGAAACACCTGAATGAAAGATGTGCCGGTGATGTGCACCACGCTTTGTGCAATGCGGGCGTACAGTACAAATGCAGCAATGCCGTTGATGGCGTCAATTTGGCCCATCAGCCCGGCGATCGCCACAATCGCCGCAAACACCGGAAAGTTTTCCAGGCAGTTCAGGTGGGCAGACTTTGCACGCTGCAACATCATGGGGTCGATGGGCTCCTTGCCGCGTTCCCAGCTGTCAATCCGTTTTTGGCCCAGCAAGGCTTGTGGAATTCGGGGTGTCGCGTAAAACAGGGCTAGAACCAAGATCCAGCCGGCGTAAAGCAATACGGTGGTGTAAGCGTTCACTACTTTGTCTCCTTTTGTTGTGGTTGGTGAATTCAATTCACCGCTGATTATGGGTGAAGCAGCGGGCGCCGGGTATCATAAGTTCGGACAAAATCTGGTTCCTGCAAATTACTCCTTCACCTTCTTCACCACCGCATACCGCTCCAGTGTTTTTTTCCTCGCCACATCATGTTCAACCACAGGCCTTGGGTAGGTTTCACCCAGCACAATGCTGGCCATTTGCAATTCAAACGGTGGGCATTCGGCCGGGTTGTGAATGTGCTTGTTCGACAGCTTCGCAAGTTCCGGGCAGTACTTGCGAATGAATTTGCCATCGGCATCGAATTTTTCCGACTGGCTGTGGGGGTTAAAAATACGGAAGTAGGGTTGTGCATCGCAACCCGTTGAAGCAGCCCACTGCCAGCCGCCGTTGTTGGCGGACAAATCAAAGTCGTTCAAGTGCTCTGCGAAATACTTCTCTCCCCAGCGCCAGTCAATGCCAAGGTCTTTGGTCAAAAAGCTGGCAGTCACCATGCGCAGGCGGTTGTGCTGAAAGCCTGTTTGGTTCAGCTGTCGCTGTGCTGCATCCACCAGTGGGTAGCCGGTTTTGCCCTCGCACCATGCCTTGAACAGGCGCTGGGCTTTTTCATCGCTGTCCCATTGAATTTGGTCGTACTCGGGCTTGAAAGCTTTTTCGGCGGCATCGGGGCGGTGGTAAATAATTTGAAAATAAAAATCGCGCCAAATCAATTCATTCAACCAACCCATCGCACCTTCGCTGCCGTCGAACTTAAACCTGTCATAAGCTGCCTTGGCCAGTCTGCGAATGGAAATGGTGCCAAAGCGGTTGTGCACGCTCAGGTAGCTCACGCCTTTCACGGCAGGGAAGTCGCGTGCCACTTTGTATTTGTCGATTCGATCCAGAAAGTCCTCGAATGCATCCAGCGCACCTTCCTCACCGGGCTTGATCATGTCCAGCAAATTGGTGCGCTCAAACCCCATGCTTTCCAGGCTGGGGGCGGGCAAATTCTTCTCGCCAGCCAGCGATTGCATGCTGCTTTCGCTGGGGTAGGGTGTCAGGTGGAATTCGTCCAGCTTTTTCAGGCAGGCGTTTTTAAAGGGCGTGAACACACTGAAAAACTTGCCCGCTTGGGTCAGTACCTCGTCTTCCTCGAAAATGGCCTGGTCTTTGAAGCGAAACAGTGCAACACCTTTGCCTTGAAGCGTTTTGCCCACCGTGATGTCGCGGTTCATGGCTGCGGGTTCGTAATCCTTGTTGGTGAACACAGCCTGAACGCCCAATTCGGCGGCCAAAGCCGGAATGGCCTTCTCGGCCTGGTCGTAAACCAGGTGCAGGTTGCCCCCGAAGCTTTGCAGTTTTTTCTTCAGCGCCATGCAGCTTTCCCAAATGAACTCAACCCGCCGGTCAGCTTTGTTGGGCAAAGCATCCAGAATGGTTTTGTCGTAAACGAATACGCAGTGCACCTGTTGGCAGTGTTTCAGGGCATAAAACAGTGCGGCGTTGTCGTGGGTGCGCAGGTCGCGCCGAAACCACATCAAGCCCTTGGCGTAATCGCCTGGCTTGGGCTGGGTGGACAGGGGATGGTTTTCCAGAAGTGATGCGGGCATGTGAACAACTTAATTTGGGTTGGTCTGTGCGCTTTAAGGCGGGTAGAGGAACGCCCACCCGCTTTCGCACAGTCAAAAGGCATTACAATTTTGGCATGAGCGAGACCGAAATTTCTACACCCGATGAATTTAGCCTGTCCGGTCAGTTGTTGATCGCCATGCCGAACATGCTCGACCCCAGTTTTGCAGGGGCCGTGGTGTATTTGTGCGAACATTCCGGCAAGGGGGCCATGGGCTTGGTAATTAATCGCCCCACCGATTTAGCCATCGAAGGCCTGCTAGAGAAAATCAATGTTGATGTCGAGGGGCAAATGCCTGCCCATTTTCCGGTGATGATGGGTGGCCCGGTCGCTTCTGAACGGGGTTTTGTGCTGCACACCGAGCCCCTGGACTGGAATTCTTCGCTCAAGGTGAATGATCAAATTTCCCTGACCACTTCTCGCGATATTCTTGAAGCAGTGGCCCGTGGTGAAGCGCCGGTCAAATGGCTGATCACCCTGGGTTACGCGGGATGGGGTGAGGGGCAGCTTGAAGAAGAACTGGCCCAGAACGCCTGGCTGACAGTGCCCGCCAACCACGAAATTCTGTTCGACACCCCCCTGGAGGAGCGCTTCACCAGCGCATACGCCATGTTGGGTGTCGACCCCGCCTTGATGAGCGGCGCAGCGGGGCATGCTTAACAATATGCACGCACCCAAGCCGACCCAGTACCTTGCTTTTGATTTTGGATTGAAACGAATTGGCGTGGCGTTTGGGAATTCGCTGACCAAAACTGCCAGTGGTGTGGCCGTGGTCGAGGCCCAAAATGATGAGCAGCGTTTCAGTAAAATTGATGGTTTGATCAAGAAATGGCAGCCCGAGGGTCTGGTGGTGGGCGTGCCCCGCCAGCCAGACGGGGCCGACAATGAGTTGACGGCACGCTGCGAACGTTTTGCCCGTCAACTGGAAGGGCGTTTTGCCTTGCCCTGCGCCATGGTCGATGAACGCTACACCAGTGCGATTATGGAAAGCTGCATGGGTGGCAAGGCCGCCCGCGAACAGAAAGGCCGAATCGACATGGGCAGTGCCTGCCTGATTCTGGAACAATTTTTTCTGGAGGGGCGATGAGCCTGCCTAACCCTGAAGCCCTGTACGCCCGCCTGCGCGACCAAATCGAGAAAGCCTTTCCTGACCGCAGTGAACTTGGCTTGATCGGTGTGCACAGCGGAGGCGCATGGATTGCGCAACGCCTGCACGAAGACCTTGGCTTTACCTTGCCCTGCGGTTTTCTGGACAGTGCCTTTTACCGCGATGATTTTTCCGAGCGTGGTTTGAAAGAATCCCCCAAGCCCGCTGAGGTGCCGTTTGATGTGCAGGGCCGCACCATTTTGCTGGTGGACGATGTGCTGTACACCGGCCGCACCACGCGCGCCATTGTGAATCATCTTTTTGATTTTGGTCGCCCGGCAAAAATTGAGCTGGCCGTGTTGCTGGACCGTGGGGGGCGCGAATTGCCGATTGACGCGCAGTATGTGGGCAAGCACTTGCCCTTAAAGCCCAATGAAGCGTTTGTATTGACCCAAGATGATCAAGGTGCTTTCCGCCTGGAGCTGGAGGTAAAACCAAATTGAATAACCCTCAACTGAACGCCGCAGGTGAACTGATCCACCTGTTGAGCATTGAAGGGCTGCCCAAGGCGATGATTCACCGCATTTTGGATACGGCGGAATCGTTTTTGTCCGTGACCGATCGCGAAGTAAAACAAGTGCCTTTGCTGCGCGGTAAATCCGTGTTCAATGTGTTTTTCGAGAACTCCACCCGAACCCGAACCACCTTCGAGATTGCGGCCAAGCGTTTGTCAGCCGATGTGGTGAACTTGAACATTGGGTCGTCGTCGACCAGCAAGGGCGAGTCGCTGATTGATACGATCGACAACCTGGCGGCCATGTCGGCTGACATGTTCGTGATGCGCCATTCCGAAAGCGGTGCGCCCACCTTCATGGCCCAGCATCTGAACCGCACCAGTGGAGGCACCATTCATGTGATCAACGCGGGCGATGGGCGGCATGCCCACCCCACGCAGGCGCTGTTGGACATGTATACCATTCGCCACTACAAACAAGATTTCACCAAGTTGCGCGTGGCCATTGTGGGCGATATTTTGCACAGCCGCGTTGCGCGTTCCGATATTCACGCGCTGACCACACTGGGTTGCCCCGAGGTGCGGGCAGTGGGGCCCAACACTTTGCTGCCCAGCCACTTGGACAACATGGGCGTGCGCGTGTATCACGACCTGGTGGAAGGCATTAAAGATTGCGATGTGATCATCATGCTGCGTTTGCAGAAAGAGCGCATGACAGGTGCGTTAATTCCTTCAGCCCAAGAGTATTTCAAACACTTTGGCCTTACTGAAGAAAAGTTGCGCCACGCCAAACCCGACGCCATTGTGATGCACCCCGGCCCCATGAACCGTGGCGTTGAAATTGATTCTGCCGTGGCCGACGGCCCGCAAAGCGTGATTTTGAATCAGGTTACTTTTGGCATTGCCGTGCGCATGGCGGTGATGAGTATTCTGGCTTCGTCCAGCAAAGGCGCTTAAATTGAGCAACGAGGAAAAACAATGCGAGTGTTGATTTATGGTGGACGTGTAATAGACCCCAGCATTGGTGCCGATGCAATCATGGATGTGGCCGTGGCCGCGGGCCGCGTGGTTGCGGTGGCCCCAAGGGGCCAGGTACCCGCCGACTTTGCACCCAGCAAAACCATTGATGCCAACGGTTTGTGGGTGTTGCCCGGTTTGGTGGATTTGTCGGCGCGCCTGCGCGAGCCCGGTTATGAATACCGCGCCACGCTGGAAAGCGAAATTGAAGCGGCAATGGCTGGCGGTGTTACTTCCCTGGTGTGCCCGCCCGACACTGACCCCGTGCTGGATGAACCCGGTCTGATCGAAATGCTGAAATTCAAGGCCCGCCAGTTGAACCTGGCCAAGGTGTACCCGCTAGGCGCATTAACCACCGGTTTGACTGGCGAAACCCTGACCGAAATGGCCGAGTTGACCGAGGCCGGTTGTGTGGGCTTTGGGCAAGCCGAATTGCCCATTCGCGATTTGCGCGTGCTGCTGCAAGCCATGAAATACGCCCGCAACTTTGGCTTTACCGTTTTCTTGCGTCCAACCGAGCCGAATTTCAGCCACGGTGGCGTGGCCCACGCCGGGGCCTATGCGTCACGCATGGGTTTAAGTGGCATTCCCGTGATGGCCGAGACCATCGCCTTGCAGGCGTACTTTGAATTGGTGCGGGCCACGGGCACGCGCATGCACATTTGCCGCGTTAGTTCGGCCAAGGGCGTGGAATTGATTCGCTTGGCCAAGAAAGAGGGCTTGCCGATTACCTGCGATGTGGCCATTCACCATGTGCACCTGACTGACATGGACATCGGTTTTTTCGATCCCAATGCGCACCTGATCCCGCCGTTGCGCGAGCAGCGTGATCGCGATGCCATTCGCGCTGGTTTGCTGGACGGCACCATTGATGCCATTTGTTCTGACCACACCCCCGTGGACGACGATGCCAAGCTGCTGCCTTTTGCGGAAAGTGAAGCTGGTGCAACCGGGCTTGAACTGCTTTTGACGCTGACTGTGAAGTGGATGCGTGAACAGAATATTCCCCCGGCACGCATTGTGGAATTGTTGTGCAGCGGCCCGGCCGACATCATCAAGGTGCAGGCGGGCAGCTTGCGCACCGGCATGCCTGCAGACTTGTGCCTGTTCAACCCGGAAGTGGACTGGGTGGTGGGCGAAGCCAGCTTGATCAGCCAGGGCAAGCACACACCCTTCAATGGTTTTCCCATGCAAGGCAAAGTGCAACTGACCATGGTCAACGGCAACGTGGGCTACAGCAGCCTGGAGAAAAGCAGAATGAAAGTGCTGGCCGCATAAGGGTTGTTCACGATGCGCAAAGCCTGGGTGATTTTTCGGATGGTGTGCCACCTGCTGTACGGTTTTGTTGTGGCACTTTTCTTGTGGCCTTTGCTTGGGCAAACGTTTCGCGAAAAAATTGAAAAGCGCTGGGCCAGGCAATTGCTGGGTATTTTTAACGTCCAGGTGAAGGTGGTATATGAAACACCTGAATCAAACTATGCAATCCACAAGCCCTGTTTGCTGTACAGCACGCATGTTTCCTGGCTGGACATTTTCGCTTTCAATAGCGTGCACCCGGTTACTTTTATTGCCAAGTCTGAAATTTCCAAATGGCCCATCGGCGGTTTGCTGGCCAAACGCAGCGGAACCTTGTTCATTGAACGGGGCAAGCGCCATGCGGTGCGCGATGTAATTCATGCTGCAGTGCAGGTGCTGGGTACAGGTCGCTGCGTGGCGGTTTTTCCCGAAGGCACCACCGGCGCGGGCGATACACCATTGCACTTTCACAGCAACTTTGTACAGCCCGCCATACACGCCAAAGTGCCTTTGTTGCCGGTCAGCCTGCAGTACTTCACACCCGATGGAAAGTTTTCTGATTCGCCTGCTTTTGTTGGCGATCAAACATTGATGGAGAACATCAAGGTGCTGCTGAACAGTGAAACCGGCTTTGTGGTGCAGTTGTACATTCATGCACCCATCAGCACTGACGGACGAACGCGCCACGAATTAAGTGACGAAGCACACGCGCACGTTCGTGCCCTGTGTTATCAAACTGCCACTCAGGGAATGGTAGACAAGGGTGGTTCCACAGATTCCACCTGAATAATCGCTTCATCCTCAAGGCGCAGCGCGCTTAGTTGCCCACCCCACACACAACCGGTGTCCAGGCAATAACCGGCCTTGTTTTTAATCTGCCCCAAGGTGGACCAATGTCCAAAAATGATTGGGCCTTCACCTGGGTATTCACGCGGCATTTCAAACCAGGGCTTCAGGTCAGGCGGTGCATCAGCGGGTTCCAGTTTGTACTTGAAATCGATTTTCCCATCGTCGCGCACCATGCGCATCCGCGTAAACACGTTCACGACAAATCGCAGGCGGTCGAACCCTTCCAGCGTGGCCTCCCAGCGGTTGGGTTTGTTGCCATACAGTTCAGCCATGAAGGCTTGCCAGTTGGGGCCGGAAAGAACGTGCTGTACTTCCGCGGACAAGCCTTGTGCCTGTTGAAAGCTCCATTCTGGCAATAGGCCAGCATGGGTCAACAAGGCATTTTGTGGCCCGGGAAGGGGCAGGGCCAGTGGCTGGCCGCGCAGCCAGTCAACAAGTGCCTCGCCGTCGGGGGCTTGAACTACCTCCGCAATGGTGTCTGATTCGTGGCTGCGCCCGCTGTTGCACCACAAGGCCAGCAAATGCAGGTCGTGGTTGCCCAGTACGGTGTGGGCGCGAGGACCCAGGTTTTTAACAAACCGCAAGGTGTCCAAAGAGCGGGGCCCCCGGTTCACCAAATCGCCCGCAAACCAAAGCGTATCTGCCTGTGGGTTGAACTGCACTTTCTCAAGCAGCTTCAATAAAGAGTCAAGACAACCCTGTACGTCGCCAATCACATAGTTGGCCATAGTGAAAACTTACCGAAACACTGAAAGTAGTATTATGCCCTGTGTAAACGGCAAGGTTGCGGCAGCGTTATTGAGCTAACCCATTCCCATTTTGATTTTTTCAGGTATCCACCCATGACGATTTTCCCCTCCATTTTCAAGGCTTATGACATTCGCGGTGTTGTGGATGAAACCTTGACCGAAGACGCCGCCTATTGCGTGGGCCGTGCCTTGGGGCAATTGGCCTTGAGCCGTGGCAAAACCGAAGCGGTGGTGGGGCGCGATGGGCGACTCAGCGGCCCCCGGCTGTGCTGGGCTTTGGCCGAAGGCTTTCGTGATGCAGGCGTAAATGTGGTCGATGTGGGCATGGTGGCTACCCCCCTGGTGTACTTCGCCACATTTTTGCTGGACAGTGGCACAGGTGTTCAAGTAACCGGCAGCCACAACCCGCCCCAGTACAACGGTTTGAAAATGATGGTGGCCGGTGAAACCCTGTACGGCGACACCATTCAGGGCTTGTTGACATGGATTCAGGCCGAGAACCCCCAGCGTGGCGTGGTGCCCGGCGTAGAGCGTGGCAGTTACCGTGAACTGGATGTTTGGCCCGATTACCTGGCCAACATTCTTGGGCATGTCAAGCTGGCACGCCCCATGAAAATTGCGGTGGATTGCGGCAATGGTGTGGCGGGTGCTTTCGCCAAAATACTGTATGAATCGTTGGGTTGTGATGTGACAGAGCTGTTCTGCGAAGTCGACGGCAACTTCCCAAACCACCACCCCGACCCAGCTCACCCTGAGAACCTGCAAGACCTGATTGCCTGCGTGAAGAATGGCGATGCTGAAATTGGTTTGGCCTTTGATGGCGATGGCGACCGTTTGGGCGTGGTAACCAAGGACGGTGAAATCATTTATCCCGACCGCCAGCTGATTTTGTTTGCCCGCGATGTAATTGCCCGCAACCCGGGTGCCACGGTGATTTACGACGTGAAGTGTACCCGCCATGTGGCCAAAGCCGTGAAGGCTGCGGGGGGCGAGCCCTTGATGTGGAAAACAGGCCATTCCCTGATCAAAGCCAAGTTGAAAGAAACAGGTGCTCCACTGGCGGGGGAAATGAGTGGCCATGTGTTTTTCAAAGAACGCTGGTTTGGTTTTGACGATGGTTTGTACGCGGGGGCGCGTCTGCTTGAAATTTTGTCGCGCGGGAGCGACCCCAGCGCTGAATTGAATGCGTTGCCCAATTCATCCAGCACGCCGGAACTTCAATTGCAAACTGCCGAAGGCGTGAACTTTGACATCGTGAAGCGTTTGCAAGCCGAGGGTAAATTTCCAAGCTCTGAGTCAGTGAACACCATTGACGGTGTGCGTGCTGAATATGCCGATGGCTTCGGGCTGGCCCGTCCGTCGAACACCACACCCGTGGTGGTCATGCGGTTTGAGGCTGACACCGATGCTGCACTGGCTCGCATTCAAGGCGAGTTCAAAGCGGCCATTCTGGCGGTGGCGCCTGAAGTGACATTGCCGTTTTAAATGTCAGCAGCATGAGCTATTCAAGCGATCAAGATATCATCGACGCCACCCGCCGCTGGGTGGAGCAGGTGGTTGTGGCCTTTAACCTGTGTCCTTTTGCCAAGCGCGAATTGGTGAAAGAACGGGTGCGTTTTGTGGTGAGTAAAGCAGTTGATGAAGCCACTTTGCTGGATGAGTTGGCACATGAACTGGCCTTGTTGAATGTGGATGATTCAATTGAAACCACCCTGCTGGTTCACCCGCAGGTGCTGCGGGATTTTTACCGGTACAACGATTTTCTGGAGGCCGCTGACGAACTGCTGGTGGACATGGATCTGGAAGGGGTGTATCAAGTGGCCAGTTTTCACCCGGATTACCAGTTTGGCGGCACAGAACCAGACGATGCCGAGAACTATACCAACCGCTCGCCTTACCCCATGCTTCATTTGCTGCGGGAAGACAGCCTGAGCGAAGCCATCGACAATTATCCCGAGGTGGATTTGATCCCCGAGCGAAACATCGAATGCATGAATGAACAGGGTGTGGACAGGTTGCGTGCCTTGCTTGAGGCCTGTTTGAAGCCGGGCGGCGGAAAATAACAACAGCATTGGAAATTTGGGTGTTTTGTTCTAATTGGTGTTGCCACGAACCGCTGTAAACCCGAAAGCAAAGCGGGCGTTATATTTCCCGATTTTTGAGTTTTAACTCTAGTCGAAAACCTTGGATGTAACTCTGGAGTTTCGAGGAAAGCCTCGAAAAATATAGTTGAAAGGAAAAGCGGGTGCTTGCAAACTACGGTTTCACATCCCTCCTCTTTTGCTTCTGAGGTTTGCCCGATTAACCATATCGGGCATTTTTTTTGCCCTTTTTCTGGGCACCGTTTCCCAATTCAAGTAGCATTGCGCCTGTAACAAACAAGCGATTCGAAAGTGGCCACCTACACCGTCAAAGAAATGTTTTACACCCTGCAGGGCGAAGGCGCCCAAGCGGGCAGGGCGGCTGTGTTTTGCCGGTTTGCCGGGTGCAATTTGTGGACCGGGCGTGAAGAAGACCGTGCCACGGCGGTGTGCAAATTCTGTGACACTGATTTTGTGGGCACAGATGGCGTGGGTGGCGGAAAATTCAAGGAAGCAGCCGCCTTGGCCCAAGCCATTGCAGACACTTTCAGGGGCGACCCCAGTCAGGGCATGCCCTATGTGGTGTTCACCGGTGGCGAGCCTACGCTTCAACTGGATTCTGCCCTGATTAACGCTGTGCACGCACAAGGCTTCGAGATTGCAATAGAAACCAACGGCACCTTGCCCGTGCCTGCTGGCGTTGACTGGATCTGCGTCAGCCCCAAGTTTGGCAGTGAACTGGTGCAAACCACCGGTCACGAATTGAAAGTGGTGGTGCCGCAAGTGGGGCAGAATCTGGATGCCTTGGCCCTGTTGGCTTTTGATCACTATTTTGTGCAGGCCATGGACGATGCAGACCCCGTGAAAAAAGCACAGAATATGCAGGTGGCCATTCGAACCTGCCTGAACAAACCCCAGTGGCGTTTGAGCGTACAAACCCACAAAGTAATTGGAATGCCATGAAAGTTTTTAAGCAATTCACCTTTGACGTTGCCCACCAGTTGCCTGACTGGCCGGGCTTGCACGGCCACAGCTATACCGCCGAGGTGTGGTTTGAAGGCCCTGCCACCAATGGTTATGTGGTGCCTGAAAGTCTGTTGAGTGAACAGGTTGGCGCAGTGCACAAGCGCCTGGATCATTCGTACCTGAATGAGTTCATTGAGCTGCCCACATCAGAAAACATTGCGCGCTGGATCTGGGATCAACTTCGCCCCGTTGGGCCGTTGATCAAGGTGAAAGTGTTTCGCGGGTCGATCGGGTTTGGGGTGGAGTTTGATCTTGAGGATGCGAAGGCGGAAGGGCGGGCTTAACGTGCTTGGGTTTCAGCCACCTCGGCAGTGGGTTTGACTGATTCCGCACCGAAAACCGCTTGATCCCTTTTTGATGTGTAGCCTGGCTCACCGAATTCGGCAAAACTGATGGCCGAATTCGTTGTCGGCTTGCAGCCGAACGCTGCGGCTAAACATCAAACGGGACGGTTTTCTTGAAGTGCGAAACAGGCAAACCCACTGCCGAGTTGGCTGAACCGGCACGATCAACAAACCGGGAAGTTCAGCGCCTCTACAAATTGAAGTGTTTCACTTTTCACCAAGCCGCCTGGGCTAACCGCATGGCTGTACGTTGCACATTGAGCCACAGAGGGCGTTGAAGAAGATGGTCAGATAGATCCTGGCTGGCCAGCATGGGAACAATACGGGACGGCGGCACGCCAGCGAATTAAGGCTCCTTGACCACTTTGCACCGATGTCTCACCCGGCGGTTAATCCTTTCGGGTGTGTTATTGCTTTTGGTGATTTCCGGTTTCATAGTCTTGCTTTTCGATCGCAAACTTTTGCAGGCGTCACTTCAAGATGCAAGTAATCCGACTCCGGGCCATTCAGTTTCTGCTGGCCTTAACCCCTCTTTTTTATTCTTGCGCCATGGCAACCGAACAAGTCCTTTTGTGGCCTGCAATTGAAGGTCAAATTTTGAATGCAGGCAAGCCGGTACACGGGCTTGAATTGACCCAAACCCTTTACTGGAATTATGAGGAGAGTAAAGCGCCCCCCCGAGTGTTGACGGTGAAGACCGATGCAGAAGGGCGTTTTGTTTTTCCGAAAATTACCGGGGAAATAAGCACCGGTTTTTTAACGAGGCTGTTTCATCAGCCTGGGATTGGGTTGGGTATCGATACAACATTTCAGGGGCGATTGATCAATCTTTATGCTGCGGCGAACGGGACGTATACACACAAAGGTGGTTTCGAAGCCACCGATCTGATGACATGTGATTTGAGTAATTTGGAAGCGTTCGATGGTCGTCTTATCGGAAACTGCGAGGTGACGGAGAAGCCTCTATGAAAGTTCTCAGTCCTTATGAAGTTTTGTTCTTGGCACATAGCGTGTACTCAATTCGAGCCTCAGCAGAGTCGGTGGTTCGGGACATTTACAAGCAGCGCTCACACAAATCATTCCCCGGCGTCAAAGCCCCTTTCGACCCCGCCACGTTGAACGCTTTCAAAGGCCGAACGGGTGTTCGGTTCACTTCACAATCGCTTCAGTTTTTAACTGCATCCACCGGTTTTGGGTTTTTGGCCCGCCAGCAAAGTCTGGGCGCAAGCGAATATGTTTTGGTTACGCGCGGCACCGACATGACCCCCGACTGGCTAAGCAACTTGAACGTGGGCGTTGCCACGGGGCCAAGCAGCAAGCTGGTTCACGCAGGCTTCAACGACACGTTTAATTCATATCGAACCCAGCTGGAGACCCTGCTTCGGCAAGTGGGCCCACCGCCCGCAGTTATTCACTGCGTAGGCCACAGTTTGGGTGGCGCACTGGCCAACCTGAATGCAGCCCTGTTGCATGAACGGGGTTACACGGTTTGCCTGTACACCTTGGGCGCACCACGGGTTGGGCATTACCCCTTTGCCAAAGACCTTGAAACAAAACTGAAAGGCCGCGTGTACCGGGTTGCCAACCGGTTTGACCCGGTGGCAATGATGCCGGTATTTCCATACTGTCATGCAGCGGTGAAAGACGACACCTACATCACGCACGCAGGCGGAACCCTGATCAATTTCGAAGCCCACTCGACCGACCCAAACAAACCGGGGTATGCCGTGCCCATGAATCATCCAGGTAAAACCTGGGCAGATTTAAAGCAACCCATGGTCAGGGTTGGGGCGTTAAATGAGACGCTGGACGATTCAATCAAAATTCTGGGAACGGGCTTGTTGTTTAGCGGGCAACTGCTGGTGTTGATTGGTCAGGCCATTTACAAATTGTGCAGCAAGATTTCGCAGGCCGCATTGCTGACCACACAACGCTTTTTTGAGGGCTGCGCGGAGGCGATGGACAGGTTGGCTGAACTGCTGATGGCGTGTGCAACCCAATCTTTCATCATGAAAGAAGAGGCCAAGGCCATTGTCGGGGCGATCATGAAGTTTCTGGGGCGAAGCAGCCATGTTGTTGCGGATCAACTGACAGTGGCCGTGGTGCGCTGGGCGTTGAGCCAGTTGACCACAGAGCTTCAAGCCAAGGCCACTTTGGCGATTACGCGAAGGTACTAATTTATGAACAGAAAATGACAGAGCGCGAACCGCAAGCTGGTGCAGTTTTTTGTAGGACCCGATTCAGAGCCTTTGCAAACACGGATGGGAACATGTTGGGTGTGCGTTGGAAAGACCAACAGGGCACTGAAGATTTGGGTTTCGCACATGCGGGCCGATCGGTGTCGGTGGCTTTGTCGACCAACTTTTCATTAAATACCCAAGACGTTGTTCGTTCCCTTGAAATGGGCTTTTTACCTGCGTCAACATTTGGGAAAGTATTTGGCGGGTCGTTTGTGCATCCAAAGCAGCCAGAATTCAGACTCGATTTTCTCACTGCAAAAACCAGTGAAAGTGACGCCCCCATATTCAACGAGCAACCGGGCACATCTTTACAACCTTTGCCATTCCTTCACTACTCACTCGAAGAAGTTCAGCAGGTGGTGCTGTTGTCGGGTCTTGGACCTGTATTCGTTACCGTGCCTCACCCCGCTCGATACGCGGTGCACAAATTGTTGGTATTTGGGGAAAGATCGGGCACTTACCTTGGTAAGGCCAGGAAGGACTTGGATCAAGCGGCAGCATTGATTGAATGGTATTTGAATAACACCGCTGGACAAAGAAAGCTTGTTGATTGGCCAGGGTAAGGGTTGGCAGAAACGCTATAAGACAGGGTTAATGGCCTTGGCGAATTCGTACGGTCAACTATACAAGCGTTTGGAACTTGCGCGTGTCTCTCATGATCCCGGTTATGCTGGGGCGGAAGAGGGTTGGGCCTCTTGATAGCTGCCCAGGTCAGCGGGTGGTACATTTCTAAAGCCCGCGTGATGTCGCCTCGTGATCACGCAATTATTTTCCTCGCCGAGTCGCTTGTAATTTGCTGTGACCACACAAACTGCCGTGAATCATCGGCAGTCATCGGGCGCGCCAAACCAAAGCCTTGCAGTTCCATCACGCCTGATTCAATCAGGAAATCACGTTGCTCTGCCGTTTCAACACCTTCTGCAACCACACTCATTCCAAGTGCCTTAGCCATGGCCAACACGGTGCGCGACAGGATCACGCTGTCGGCTTTGCCGGGCAGGTCGCTGACAAATGACCGATCCAGCTTGATGGATTGAACTGGCATTTTGTGCAGCGTGGCCAATGACGAATAGCCGGTTCCGAAATCGTCGATTGACAAAACCACACCCAGGTCATGGAGGCGGTTCAGGTCGTGCAGCACGGTTTCCTGATTTTGCATTAGCACGGTTTCAGTCAGTTCAAGTTCAAGCAGCCTTGGTGGCAGGCCGGTCAGCTTCAGAATCTTCTCAACGGTTCCGCACAGCTTGCCATCCAGTAGCTGAATACCCGACACGTTGACAGACGCGCTGATGGGGACTTTCAGTTTTTTGTTGGTGTCCTTGAGCCAACGGCATGCCTTGCGCATCACCTGTTCACCCATTGGGATAATCAACCCCGTTTCTTCTGCGATTGGAATGAATTGGGCCGGTGGTATCAGCTCGCCAGTGCGCGAGCGCATTCTGGCCAGCGCTTCAACTGCACAAATAGTGCCGTTGGCGTTGAAGCGTGGCTGGTAGTGCAGTTCGATGCGGTCGTGCAAAATGGCATCGTGCAAATCGTTTTCAAGATCAACCTTGGTTTGAAGGGTGGCGCTCATGTTCGCATGGAAAACGCGCACAGTGTTCTTGCCGGCCTGTTTGGCTTGGTACATCGCAATGTCTGCATGTTTCAGCAAGCCTTCCACATCAGTGGCATCGGCCGGAAACAGGGCAACTCCAACCGAGGCACCGACATAAATTTTCTTGTCGCCCAGCTCAAACGGTTTCTTGCTGACGGCATCCACCACTTTGCGGCCCACGTTGAATGCCGTGTCCTGGTCTGCGATGTAGGGCAGGGTGATCACGAATTCATCCCCCGACAGCCTGGCCACAATGTCTGAATTGCGCACAACGCTGCGAAGGCGTTTCGAGACTGCGATCAGCAGGTCGTCGCCCCGATCATGGCCCAGGGTGTCGTTCACCGCTTTGAATCCGTCAAGGTCGATGAACAGCAAGCCCAGTTTGAAGTCTTGCACCTGGTCATTGCTCAGCAGTTCCTGCAGCGTTTGCGACAAGGCAAGGCGGTTGGGCAAGCCTGTCAATGAATCGTGCGTGGCCTGGTGGCGCATCTTGCTTTCATTTCGCTTGATTGAACTGATGTCGGTGAAGAAAATTGAAATCAATTCCTCGCTCGGGAACGCCTTGACCTGGTACCAAAGTTCATTGGCCGGATCCTGCCATTGAAATGTTTCCGGTTGCATGCTGCCTTTGGCCTGATTCACAAACTTGAACAGCGGCGTTTTCTTCAAATGCGGCGCACGTTCCCACACCATTCTGCCCAGCAACAGCGGTGCGCTTTTCCCCAGAAGCTCGGCACCTTTTTCATTCAGGTAATTCACATAGCCATTCATGTCGATGGCGAAAAAAGCATCGTCCATTGACTCCAGAATATTGTTGATTCGCCCCTCGCTTTTCAGCAGGGCTTCTTCAAGGTGGATGTTGCTGGATCGACCAATCAACAACACATCGGCACCGCTGCAGGCAGCAGTCCAGTCGAAGTACACCACGTGGTTGTCTGTGTTGCGCAAGCGGAATGATCCGTCGGCAGTGCCGGTTTGGTATTTGACCTGCTCAAGCAGTCGTTTGAACTGTCCCACATCGGTTCGGAACACCAGGTTTGCTGCATCCAGGTTTTCCAGTTGCTGGCTGCTTTGTCCCAGAAACTCTTCAAGTGAAGGGCTGATTTTTTTGATTCGTCCTTTGTCATCCACATTCAACAAGACACTGGCGGGAATTTTCCTTTCGGCGGCATCCTGCGCATCGCTGGCCAGTTCAATGCTTTTGGCGTGCGTGCTGCCCACGCTCGAAACATCCTGTTCATGCAATACGCCAAATTCGCCGTGGGCGCTCATTTGAAGGCGGATCCATCGCGCATCCACTTTGACATGACCAGTCCAGCCTTGATGTTTTAGCAGCGAATTGAACAAGGCCCGGTAAATGGACATGCCATAGCGCGCAACAATCAGTTCGCTGCCTGACTTGAAGCCGATGTGCTGACGAAAGAATTTGCTTGCCGCGATCAGTCCCAGTTCGTCGCCCACGTGCCCCAAAAGTGCGTGGCTGCACGTGTTGCTTTCAAGCAATTCATTGATCAACGGGTCATCCAGCATGGTGCTCAGGTTCATACATCAAACCTTGCGAGGCGTTTCTCCATCTCGCGCATCAGTTCGTCAGCCCTTAGAATGGTTTGTACCGTGCTGCCCAGTGTCCGGAACGCGTTCTCGCTGCGCGACTGCATACCTTCCATGGCCCCCAGTACTTCCCAGCCTTGTCGTTGATTGCCATGGCCGTTTTCGACCCATTGATGGGTTGCCCTGTCGATCGAGACTGCCTGGTTTTCAATCGCACTCAAGCCACTTTTCAAGACATCCATTTTTGCCATGAATGCATTGGTACGTTCATTCAAGTTGTCCAACGTACTCAGTGCGGCGTTTAAGTGCTGGTTCGCGGCCTGGTTTGCCTGGCTTTGAATTTCTTTCTGCAGCAATTGAAGTTGCTGATTGCTGTCAAAGGCTTGCTTGCTGATTTTTTGCAGGTGTTCAAGCGATTGATTCAATTCATTGAGCAGGTCAAAACAATCTTCTGTGGTTTTTTTTGAAAGTTCGGCGGTGCTTTGGCCCATGCGCGTCTGGTTGCCCAGGCTTTGCACGAAGTCGCGCAGTTTTCTTGAGGCTTGGGTGCTGTCCTCCATCTGTTGATGGTTGTCAGCCCCCAGTTCTTTTGCAATCTGCGACAGTTCCCGAATGTCGGTGCGCAACATTTTGAATGCGGCCACCACAAAAGCCATGTTGTCGGCGTAGTCGTTAAACACCTGCCCCATGGGGGACATTCGGCCTTGTTCATCGGTGTGGGCACGCACGCGCAAGTTGATGCCTTTTTCCTTGTTCAGGTAGCTTAGCAATTTGGCACTTTCTTCGGCGGCAATTGCATGCTGTTGCAGTGTTTGTGCAATTGCGGACAACAGCACCACTTCCAGTACAACATACATGCCGTGAAGGGCCAGGGCAGCTAAGCCGGTGTGCTGAAGCACGCCAATCACAAGATTGTGAATGATGATGAGCAGCCCCATGCTGAGCAAGGGGAGAACGTCGCGATAAGCCAGCATCACGGGCAGCAACATGAAAAAGATGAACTGATATTGTCCTCCCGCAATGTGAACATGCAGTGCGCCCATGCCAACAAGTGCCGCTGCATTCAAGTGCATGGTCATGGTTTGGCCAGCGTACAGCCGGTAGGCCAATAAACTGACCGCCAGCAGAGGAACACCCCAGGTAATGGCTTGGCTTGCGTTGTTGTCAATCAGGCCCACAATGACTGCCAAAATCAGGCAGGCGAAGTTGACCCATGCGCACAGGCAATCGGCATTGCTTCGGATCGATTGATAATCAGTGCTTGCTGGGTGAATGCCGAATGGCCGGTACTGCACTTTGGCGCGAGTCGCTGCATTGTTCAGAGCCGAGTGCTGGGCTTGCATGGTTGGTTCTCGAAGTAACTTTGTTCAGGGGTCACGTTCGAGAATAACCGAGGGTATTTGAAATCAATCACCCGAATAGAGTGGATTTTTTTACCTTTTAGAACCGTTCCTCCGGGGTCAATAAACGCCATTGCCCAACTGGCAGGTCACCCAGCATCACGCGCCCAATGCGCACCCGTTTCAGGCCTATCACTTTTAGCCCCACGATTTCGCACATGCGGCGAATTTGGCGTTTCTTGCCTTCGTTCAAAATAAAGCGCAGCTGGTCTTCGTTTTGCCAGCTGACGCGGGCAGGTTTCAAGGCTTCACCATCCAGGCTCAAGCCATGGCGCAGCATTTCAAGCCCGCGATCGGTCAGTTCACCTTCGACGCGCACCAGGTATTCTTTGTCCACGGTAGAATTTGCGTCGATCAATTGTTTGGCAATGCGACCATCCTGGGTTAGCACCAGCAAGCCTGTTGAATCGATGTCCAGCCGCCCGGCAGGTGCCAAGCCTTTCAGCATGGCGGGCTGGAATGGGGTGGCCGTTTTCCGGTCGAATTGGTTTTCAAGACCAAGGCATTCCATGGCGGCTTTGTAGCGGCCTTCCGGTTGCCCGGAAACCACGCCAATTGGCTTGTGGTACAAAATCGTGACTTGCTTGCCCAACACATTTTTGGCTTTGGCGTCCAGGTCAATGGTTACTGTGGGCAATACCTTGGCGCCCAGCTCGTCCATCACTTTGCCGTTCACCCGCACCCAGCCGTTTTCAATCAGGAAGTCCGCTTCGCGGCGCGAACACAGGCCTTTCGCTGCCATGATCTTGCTCAGGCGCTGTGGCTCGAAGGGATCCAGCATGTCCATCGTGTTGGTCCCCGTGACCTTGCTGCGGCGTGGGCGTACTGTACCAGCTGGTGGCGCGACAGGGGCGCTGCGTGTGGCGGCGCGGTTGCGGTTCGGTGCGGCTGGCTTGGCAGGCGCTGCTTTGCTGCCCGTGCTGGGGCGTCCCCGACCCGAAGCGGCTGGTTTGGCTGCTTCAGGCTGGTTTCGGGTGCTGGGTCTTTTGGGTGGGCCTGTGCGGCCTGAATCGCCACTGCGGCCTGCGCTGCCGTTGCGGCCTGCGGGTTTTTTCATGATTTCAGAATGTCCTCTTGCGTTGAGGCCGTATTGTAGGTGAAATCAATGGCTTAGGCTATGTTCTTTGCAGATCGGGCGGCAGCAGCTTGTACAGCACCGGGGTAACAAGCCGCCCAATGAAGGTGGACGAAATCAGGCCGCCGATAATGACCCACGCCATGGGGGAGTACAAACCACCACCTTGTAGCGCAAGCGGCAGCAAACCGCCCACTGCCGTGGCGCTGGTCAGCAGAATTGGTAAAAAGCGGATTCGGCCTGCTTCTTCGATGGATTCGTCCAGCCCTTTGCCTTCCTCGCGCAGCTGGTTTGTGAAGTCGACCAGCAGAATCGAATTTTTGATCTCGATACCAATCAATGCGATGAAGCCGATCATGGCCGTGAAGCTGAGTGAATTGCCGGTCAGAAATAACATGACCATGCCACCCGTAACCCCCAGCGGGATGACGAACAACACAATCAGCGTGCTTTTGAAGCTGCCGAATTCCAGCACCAGAATGGCGAGAATGCCAAACACGGTGATCAAGATGGCGGTGCCGAAACCCGCGAAGCTTTCCTGGCGGCTTTTCACTTCCCCTGCCATTTTGTAACGATAGCCTGCAGGCAAGCCCATTTCGTCAATCTTGCTGGCAATGTCGCCCGCCACTTTCTCGGTGTTGTAGCCGGTGCGTGTGTAGGCAGTCATCAGCACAGCACGTTCGCGGTTGAAGCGGTAAATGCTGTTCAGGTTGTCGTCCAGTTCCAGTGTAGTGAGCTGGGTCAGTGGCACGGCTTGCCCCGTGCGGGATATCACATGAAAATCGTCCAGCGCGTTCAGGCTGCTGCGTGCCCCGGCAGGGCCGCGTACGCTGATGGTGTAGGCCTCGCCATCACTTTGGCGAATTTCGCCAGCAGGCGCACCTGCAATGGCCAGGCGCACAGCCTGATCCAGTTCGGCTGAATTCACGCCCAGCAAACCTGCTTTCTCGAAATTCACTTTCAAGCGAAGGTCGCTGCGTCCGGTGCGTTGTGGGTTGTCCACGTTTTGCGTGCCGGGGTGCTGGCTCATGATGCGTTCAACCTGGGCCGACACTTCCCGCAGGGTTTCAATTTCAGGGCCCACCAGCCGAATTCCGATGGGCGCGTCCACGGGTGGGCCGTTTTCAAATTCGCGAACAATCAGGTTGGCACCCGCAATTGTTTTCAGTTCATTGCGAATGCTGTCAAGCAGGTTTGGTGTGTCGTCGGTGTACTTGTTTAACTGCACAAACAGTTCACCCACATTCGATTGTTTGTCTTGTTGAAACACGTTGTAGTAAATCTGCGGATTGCCTTCACCCACAGTCGCCATCACGGCCTTCACCTCATTGACCTGCTTCAGTTTCTCCTCGACCTGTTTTACCACGGCATCTGTTGCGGCAAGGCTTGAACCTGCTGGCAGGCTGACCTCCACGATGAATTGAGGTGTGTTTGCTTTCGGAAACAGCGACATGCCCATCAGCGGAGCCAGGCCCAGGCTGGCCACGAACAGCACCAGCGACGCAGCCACCACGGTTTTTGGTGTTTGCAGTGCGCGGTGCAGCAGTGGAGTGTAAATTTTGTCGATCAAGCCCATCAGTTTTTGCAGCACAATGTTGCCGTGTTCATTTTGTTCTTTTTTCAACACGCGGCTGGCCAGAAACGGAATGATGGTCAGCGCCACGAAGAACGATGCAATCACGGTGAACACCACAGCCACAGGCAGGGATCGAATGAACTTGCCCGCGTTGTCGGGCAGCATCAGCAATGGCAAAAAGGCAAACAGCAAGGTGGCCGTGCAGCCCAGCACTGCCAGCGAAATTTGGCGGGTGGCAAGTTTTGCGGCTTCAACGCGGTTGTATCCCATGCGCAGGTAGCGGGCAATGTTCTCGATCACTACAATGGAATCGTCGACCAGCAAGCCCAGTGCAACCACCAGGCCGGCAATTGAAAGCTGATTCAGGGAAAAGCCCGCATAGTACAAACAGGCAAGGCCTGTGAGCAGGGACAAAGGCACGCTTACCATCACAATGCCAGCCGCGCGCAAACCCAGTGGCAGCAAGGTGATCAACACCAGTGTAACGGCCAGCCCAAAGTCGAAGGTCAGGCGGTCAATTCTTTTTTCAACGTTTTTGTACTGCTCAAATCCCCGTTCCAGTGTGATGTTGGGCGGCAGGGTTTTCTCGAATTCATCGGCGGTTTCCCGCAGTGCCTGCTGGGTTACGAAAATATTGCGTTCGTCTTTTTGGTTGGCGGTTACAAACACCGCGCGTTTGCCGTTAAAGCGGGCCATCACTTCCTGGTTTTCGTAGTCCCATTGCACGTCGGCCACGTCGCCCACGCGAACCATGCGACCACCCAAATCACCACCTGTACCTGTTCCTGCGATCACCGTGTTTCTGATTTCTTCAACGCTTCGGTATTGGCCAGACGTTTGTACATTCAGGCGGCGTGCACCTTGTTCTACCGGGCCACCCGGAATGTTCAGTGATTCACCCTGAATGACGCGCGCCACATCGGCGGCCTGAATGCCCAGTTCGGCCAGCTTCTTGAAGTTCAAGCTAACGCGAACCTGTTGTTCCGGGTACGCCCAGCTTTCGCTTTGGCGTACTGATGCAATGCGCTCGAATGCTTCAGACAAATCTTCTGCGTAGTCGGCCAGGTCCGCATAGCTGGCTGTTTCTGACACCAGCGAGTATTGAATGATGTTGGTGAAGCCGGGGTTGATCCGTTCAATTTCAAGTTTCTGAATACCCGCTGGCAGCTTGTCGCGAATGCTGTTTAATTCGCGGTTCACTTCATCGAATTTTTTGTCGACATCCACTTCGGCATTGAAACGGACAAACACCACACCGCCGCTGTTGCGCGATGTGGACAGCACTTCCCTCAGGTCATCAAGGCCGCGCAGTGCATCCTCAATTGGCTTGGCCACCTGCTGCTCCATTTCGCGTGGATCGGCACCGGGATAAATCACATTGATGCGAAATGCGCTGATGTCGAAGTAGGGGTCTTCTGTGCGCGGAATATTTTGGTATGCGCTAATTCCAATGGCGGTGAGCAGGAAAAAAATGACCAGTGTGAACTGGTAATTTTTGATCGAGAAATCAGAGAGTTTCATGTGAATTACTCCTGAACTTTCACGGTTTCACCGTCTTGAAGGTAAGCCGCACCAGTGCTGACCACGCGTGTGCCATCGGGCAGTGGGTCTGAAAGCGCCAGTTGATTTCCCGCAATGAATGCAATTTGCACGTTCTGTCGTTTCACGGTGTTGTTAGCCTGCACGGTGTAAATCCATGCGGCCTTGTTGTCGCCTTCCACCACCGCTTCGATGGGCAGGTAGCTGCGGGTACCGCTGAAATTCACGGGTTCAATTCGGGCGCGGCCTTGCATGCCCGAAAGCAGATTCAATTCTTTATGTGCATTGGCATCCATGGCCACCAACACACCATAGGTGCCGGTTGCGGGGTCAGCGGCCTGGCTCAGTTCAATCACCTTGCCGATCCATTTCACACCGGGAAGGGCATCAAATTCCAGTTCGGCTTTGTTGCCCAGTTGAACATGCACGGCTTGTTTGTCGGCAAGGCTGGCTTTCATCACAAAACCGCTGGCTTTGCTGCCCAGCAGCAATATGGGTTGACCTGGTGACACCACTTCACCCGCTTGGGCAAAGCGCTTCAACACCACGCCCTTGGTTTGCGCCTTGATCTCGGCGGTCTGGCTGGAAAACTGTGCCTGGCTAAGCTGGGCACGCGCAGCCTGGGCGGCGGTTTCCAGGTTGTCCAGTTGCACTTTGGAAATCACTTCCTGTTCACGCAGGGCCTGTCCGCGAACAAGGTCGCGTTGGGCTTTGTCAAAAACTGCGCTGGTCTGGCTGACTGCAGCGTTAACATCTTGCTTGTTCAGCCAGGCAAGGCGCTGCCCTTTCTCGACAGCTTCGCCTTCTCGCACGGTTATGTTTTCTATCACTCCGCCAACCTTGAAACTTAACCGTGTTTCGTCACGAAAAGCGCCAATGCCCGGCACTTCGATCAAGCCTGCAGCAGGACCTGGTTGAACAGTTTCAATTTTCACCAGGCGGTATTCGGCAGCGGGAGCTTCTTCAGGCGTGGCCGGGCCGCATGCGGCCAATACCAACATGGAAAGTGTACTGAGCAATGTGAGGTGTTTCATGGTTGAGCTCCTTCCTGTGGGCCTGGCTCTGGAATGTTTCGGTTGTTGTATTGCCAAACGGCGTGGTCAATTCGCGCCTGGTACACGGCGGTGGCCAAACCAAGGCTGGCACGTGTTGCGGTTTGTTCTGCGCTCAGGAATTCCACTTGCGTGGTTTCTCCGGCGTTGCGTTTGCGTTCGTTGATGCGCAGGCTTTCCTCGGCGGCTGCGCGTTGCGAAATGCGGGCTTGAATGTTGTCCAGCGACACCAGCAGGTTTTCGCGGGCTTGAAGTTTGGCCAGTTGTAACTGCCGGTTTACCTGTCGCGCGCGGGCTTCGAGCGCCTGGACTTGTGCCTGGCTGCGGGCTACCTCGCTGCTGCGAATGCCGGCATCGGCCAGGGTCCAGTTCAATACCACGGATGCACTGGCAAAGCCGGTGTTGGGGCCTGTGCTGTAGTCGCGGCCCTGGTAACCCCCTTCGATGGAATAACCCACGGTGGGTTTGTACGCAGCGCGGCTTGCGTCCAGTTGTGCGCGTTGCGCGGCAAGGCTGCGTTCAAGCCTTGTTATTGCAGGGGCTGGCGTGCTGCCTTGGGTGTTGGGTTTCAATTCATCAAGCAAAGTGCCGATTTTCTGGGGCGTCAATTCTTCATCAGGCAAAACCACATCGCCGTGGTTGGGGGCGTAACGCAGCAGGTTGAAATATTCCTGCGCCAGCAGCGCCCGGGTGCTGGCCTCTCGCAGTGCAACCTGAATTTCCAGAGTTTCTGCTTCAGCGCGTTTGGGGGCGTCCAGCGTGGTTTCGCCTGCTTTGTACAACACAGCGTTGACGCGTTCATTTTCCTGAAGTGTGCGCACACTGGCTTGCAGAATTTTCTCGCGTGCCCTGGCTTGCGCAAGTTGCCAGTACGCGGTTTTTAAATCGCGCACCAGCTCTTCTTTCACTTGCTGGCGTGCAGCTTCTTGCGCATTCATGGCCTGCGTTTGAGCCAGCACCTGTTGGTCAAGTACGGGTTCGTAGATCGGGCCTCGCACAATTAGCCGGGTGTCTTGTTCTGTGGGGCGAAGCAGGGGGATGGACTGGTTCTGCACGGTTGGAAATTGCGCGGGTTGCCCGTTGGCCATCGCTTGTGCATTCAAGGCGGAATACACCGGGTTCAGCAAATCGCCCGCTGGAAAATCAATGGTTCGGCCTCCTTCGGCCACGCTGGCACGCGCCTGCAATGCAAGGCTGGGGTAAAAGCGCGCACGCAGGTTTTCCAGTCGCTGGCGTTCTGCCTCTACTTCGAAACTGGCTTGGGCCAAGGCCGGGTTGTTGGCCATGGCGTCATTCAGGTATGCATCTAGCGGTGTGGTTGCCAATGCAACCCCTTTAATTTGCACGGCCATAAACAGCAATGCAGCCATTAGACGCTTGTCAAACAAAGTGTAAAAAAAAGCACCGCGAGATGGGGTGCTTGCAAGCTTGACCAGGTTCATTTTTTTCCTCCGCCAGTGCGGTTGATCAATGATTGCATGACCAGTTCTACAGCCTGGCTCATGAATGATTCTTTGGTGATTCCCAAGGTGGCCATGAAGTTGGATTTGGTTTGTGCCAACTGGATGGTGCCGTGGGTGAAACCCCATAGGGTGATTGAAATTTGCATCAGGTTGCCAAGGTCGTTGCGCAGGGTTTTGTCGGCCATGCCTTTGGCCAAAGCCAGCACCGTTTCCTCGTGAACCTTCTGACCAGCCTGAATCATTTCCATTGCGGCACAACAGGGGTCACCTTGCACAATTTCATGGGAAGCCGCTTCAAACCTTGACATGGCGGCAAAGTGCGTGGGGTATTGTTCTGAAAACTGCATGTAGGCCTGACCTATTGCGCGAATTTGCTCCCTGCCTGTCAGGTGTGTCTCGCGGGCACTTTGAAACAGTTCACGAAGAATTTTCAGGCCCCGCAGGCAAATTGCCAGGTGCAATGCAGTTTTGTCTTTGAAGTACACATAAACCAGGGCGCGGGAAACCCGTGCTTTGCGTGCAACTTGATCCATGGTGGCTGCGTCAAAGCCTTTTTCAGAAAAAACAAGCTCCGCCGCATCAAGAATTTCTTCCCGACGACGTTCTTTTTCCTCTTCTCGACGCTCTGTAACGTAATTCATGAGCTGGATCATAGTTTAGCCATTGACGTTGTGTCAACGAAATTTGCTTTGGAATAGATGAAAACCGTGAGTTGACTCAGTTTCCCCGCTTTGTTCGCGACAATGTTTTTGCCTGAACTGTCTTAAAGTTTAACAATGGTGAATTGTTTCTGTGAGACGCATGGTGGTGAATAAGCGCGATGGCCTTGAGCGACAGGTGGTGTTCGTCATAGACGACCACCCCATTGTCAGCTTTGGTTTGGTTGAATTGGTCAAGGACGTGGCACCCCATGCACGCATCCGCCAGTTTTCAACCTTGAAAGAGGCTGCACGGCATGCAGTGCGCGAATACCCGGCCCTGATTATTTCAGACTTCCATTTGCGGGATGTTCACCCAGATACATTCATCGGCTTGTTCGAAACCTTGTTTCCTGCCATACCCGTGTTGATCACCTCGAACGACGACAAAGTGATGTCTCAGTTAAAGCGCCATCAACTGGACCGCTTTATTGCATTTTCCAAGTTCACCCCGTTCCCAAAATTGATTGATCTCATCAGAATGGGGCTCGCGCTGGCCAATATTGACGTGCTGGAAATACCCAAACAGTCAAGGGGCTTGACCCACAAACAGATCGAGGTGCTTGAATTAATTGGGGCGGGGCACAGCAACAAGGAAATTGCAGCCCTGTTGGGCATCAGTGTTGAAACCGTGAAAGGACACGTGAAAGACATTCTGGAACGCTTGAGTGCCAAGAACCGAATGGAAGCTTCCATCATTTATCGCCATAAGCAGATGCAGCAAACCAGGCAAACAGAACCGAGTCTGCACAATATTTAGTCACACCATCTAATTCCTCATGTTTTGAATGGCTTGGGCTACTTGTCCACATGCTATCCCCTAGGTTGTGCCCATTTTTTGGGGATATCCCCGCCATTCAGCAGTGCTCATTTTTCAGCGTTTAGGTAAACTGCCTACACGCAGTTCCACGTGGTTCCTACAAGGAGAACAAGAGATGAGCACCTCAGCACAACTTGAAGAGTTCATGAACGGTCTGATTCGCCGCAATCCGGGCGAGCCAGAGTTTCACCAGGCCGTTCACGAAGTCGCGCAACACATTATTCCTTACGTTGAAAAAAATCCGAAGTATGAATCTGCACAAATTCTTCAACGCCTGACCGAGCCAGATCGCATCATCAGCTTCCGGGTGTGCTGGGAAGACGACCACGGCAATGTGCGCACGCAGCGTGGTTATCGCGTGCAGCACAACAATGCGATTGGCCCCTACAAAGGCGGCATTCGTTTTCACGACAACGTGACCCAAAGTATTTTGAAGTTTCTGGCCTTTGAGCAAACTTTCAAAAACAGCCTGACCGGGCTGCCCATGGGCGGCGGCAAAGGAGGATCGGACTTCAATCCAAAGGGCAAAAGCGATCGCGAGATCATGCGTTTTTGTCAGGCATTCATGACAGAACTTTCACGGCATATTGGCCCATTCACGGATGTGCCTGCTGGCGACATCGGTGTTGGCGCGCGGGAAATTTCCTACATGTTTGGGCAATACAAACGCATTCGCAATGAATTCACCGGGGTGTTGACCGGCAAGGGCCTGGCTTTTGGTGGCAGTGAAATTCGAGTCGAAGCGACGGGTTATGGCGTGGTGTATTTTATGGAGGACATGCTTGCACACAAGGGCTTGAAACTGGAGGGGCGAGCATGCTCGGTCAGTGGTTCAGGCAATGTGGCGCAGTATGCGGTTGAGAAGATTATCGCTTTGGGTGGCAGGGTCATTACCATGTCCGATTCCTCGGGAACCATTCACGACAAAGACGGCATCACCATGGAAAAACTTGCCCATGTGAAAGAGCTGAAAGAAGTGAAAAGGGCAAGGATCAGCGAGTACGTCAACAAGTATCCGCAAGCTGAATTCATCGAAGACAAGCGTCCCTGGCACATTCCATGTGAGCTGGCATTTCCCTGCGCAACCCAGAATGAGATCAACGCACAAGAAGCCGAGTTGCTGGTGAAGAACGGGTGCATTGGCGTGTCGGAAGGCGCAAACATGCCCTCAGAAAAAGGGGCAATTGATGTGTTCCAGAATGCGCGCATTTTGTTTGCCCCGTCGAAGGCAGCCAACGCGGGTGGCGTTGCCGTGTCCGGGCTTGAGATGACGCAGAACAGCATGCGTCTTTCCTGGTCGCGTGAAGAACTGAACCAGCGTTTGCGCGCAATCATGGCAGACATTCACGCCCGCTGTGTGAAGTACGGGGCTGAGGACGATGGCCACATTGACTACCTGAAAGGAGCCAACGTAGGGGGGTTTGTCAAAGTGGCCGATGCCATGCTGGCGTACGGTGTAATTTAAACCCGATTACTTTCAATCGCAAAGGGGCTGCCTGAACATGGGTGGCCCCTTTTCTTTTGGTAGCATGGCTCATCCTGTTTTTATAAAGCGATTGCCATGAATGTTTTGATTGTTCACGCCCACCCGGAACCACAATCCTTTTGCACGTCCATGATGCAACGCATGCGCAATCGGTTCGAGTCTCAGGGGCATGTTGTTTCAGTGTCGGATCTGTACGCAAAGCAGTTCAACCCCGTGGCAAGTGCTGCTGATTTTTCACAGCGCAACAACCCCGACTACCTGGTGTATGCACTTGAGCAACGCCATGCGCAGAAAACGGGTTCGCTGCCCACCGATATTGCTGAAGAACTTGCCTTGCTTGAACAGTGTGATCTGTTGATCTTGAATTTCCCGCTCTACTGGTTTTCTTTGCCCGCAATCCTGAAAGGCTGGATTGACCGGGTGTTTTTATCGGGCGTGGTCTATGGCGGGCGCAATTTTTATGACCGTGGTTTGATGAAAGGAAAACGCGCCTTGCTTGCATTCACATTGGGTGGCCGGGAGCATATGTTTGGCAAAAATGCAATTCATGGCGAATTGGAAAGCATGTTGCGCCCGGTGTTGCGTGGCAGTTTGGGCTACGCCGGTTTCGACGTGTTAAAGCCATTCGCCGCTTACCACGTGCCTTACATTGCCCACGAGGAAAGGGTGGCAATGCTGGAACAACTGGATGCAGCAGTGGATACGTTGGCCACACGCCCTTTGATCGAATATCCAAGTCTGGATGATTTCGATCCACAGATGAATCCGCTGAAATAAATGGGGGCAATAAAAAACCCGCGGAGCTTTCGCACAGCGGGTTTCAATAAAGTCTACAGAAGACCCTTCATACGAAGGGTCGTGTAGCGGTTTTGTTGTTTTTGCTATTCCTGTATTACTTGATGCCCAATTGCTTTTTGATCTTGGCAATCACGTCAGTTTGCACTGTCTTGACCATGCCTTTGACCTGTTTTTCAAGATCCTTGATCTGCTTCTGAACATCGCTCAACAACTTCTTGCGGTCTGTTGCACTGAATACTGACTTAGCGGCTGCGGCTTTCGCCTTGGCTGCTGGTTTTGCTTTGGCAACTGTTTTCTTTGCTTTGGCCGCAGCGTTCGCTACGCTGGCAGTGGCTGCCTTGGCGCGTGAAGTAACTGGTTTTTTGACTGCGGGTTTTTTCGCAGCAACAGGCTTTTTGGCAGCAGGCTTTTTAGCTGCAGCTGGTTTCGCAGCGGCGGGCTTTTTGGTAGCAGGCTTTTTGGCAGCAGCAGGTTTTGCAGCAGCAGGTTTTGCAGCAGCTGGTTTCTTGGCAGTAGGTTTCGCTGCAGCTGGTTTTTTAGCAGCAGCAGGTTTCGCTGTGGCTGGTTTTTTTGCAGCGGCTGGTTTTGCAGCAGCTGGTTTTTTCGCGGCCGGTTTTCTGGCTACTGGTTTTTTTGGAGCTGGGGTTGCTTTGCTTGCCTCGGCTTCGACTGGCTTTTGATCTGTTGTAACCATGTTTTATAACCTTCCTTAAACGGTGTGGTGAGTTATGTGTACATCAAATTTAATTAACTGAAAAGCTTTTTTCATCAATACATGATCAACAACCCGTTTGTGTGTAATTTTCAATAAAATTTGTCGTTTTTTTTTCGCACCATGTCAGTGCGATTCGTATAAAAATTTCTGTATTTAATTGGCATTGCTTTTGCTAGTTTTCAGTTGATTCAACTTTGAGTGCACTGAATTGTTCAAGCATCTTTCCAAACTTTCTCATCACGCAGCGTGGCGAAGGCAACTTGAATTGTTGCTGGATTCTACCGGCGAAGGCATCTACGGAATTGATCTGAAGGGCCGTTGCGTATTCATCAACAAAGCAGGTGCGGAAATGCTTGGGTATTCCGCCGATGAAGTGTTGGGCCGGAACATGCATTACCTGATGCATCACTCGTATGCCAACAACGATTTAATGCCCGTGTGCCAGTGTCAAATTTTTCGTGCGTTTCAGGAAAACAAGGGTTGCCGCGTTGACAATGAAGTGCTGTGGCGCCGTGACGGAACCTGCTTTCATGCAGAGTACGCTTCCTACCCGATCTTTGAAGAACAAGCGGTGGTGGGCGCTGTGGTCACGTTCAACGACATAACCGCGCGGGTGGAGGCACAAAACATTCGGGCCGCTGCGCAGGTAGAACTGGAGCGCCGCGTAATTGAACGCACTGCACAATTACAAAAAGCCCACGACAGAATGCGCCGGCTTTCAGCGCACCTGACCACCGTGCGTGAAGAAGAGCGAACACGGATTGCGCGGGAAATGCACGACGACTTGGGTGCAAAACTGACTGCGTTTGATCTGGAGTTAAAAGCACTTTCCTACCGTTGTGCCAACGATGAAAAACTGACCCTGAGAATTGAAAGCATGCTGGACCTTGCGCAGGGTGCCATGGAAAGTTTGCGTCGAATACTTTCCGACCTTCGGCCAGGTGTTCTTGATCATCTCGGCCTTTGGGCTGCAATGGAACATTTGCTGGGCGAGTTTTCACAACGCACCAATGTGGTGAGCTCTCTCGACATTGACCCGGCGCTGGAACATGTCCGTTTAAGCAAAGCGACGGAGACCGCTTTGTACCGAATTTTGCAGGAAGCATTGAACAACGTTGGCAAACACTCTGGTGCAAACAAAGTAGATGTGTTGGTTCACACCGAAGGGCGTGCGATTGTTTTTCAGGTTAAAGACAATGGCCGGGGCATGGCTGTGCGCACTTTCAATGCCGGGTTCGGTTTAATGGGGATTGAAGAGCGCGCCTGGGACATTGGCGCGCGTTGTTCAATCGATTCAAGTTTGGGGCAGGGCGTGTGTATCAAGCTGCGTTTGCCCGAGGTGTTGGCCTTATGAATATTTTGATTGTGGATGACCACATGATTATTCGCCGCGGCCTGGTTCAAATACTTGAAGAGTTTGAGGGGCGTTATGTGATTGAGCAGGCAGCCGATGGCGTAGAGGCCATGCAAAAACTTCGCAAGACCCCCTTCGATGCGATGCTGCTGGACGTTGCGCTGGGCGAACGCGACGGCTTTGATGTACTGAAAAGCGTGCGCAGCGAATTTCCAAAGCTGGGTGTGGTGATGTTGTCCGTTTACCCGGAGGCGCAGTTTGCCCTGCGTGCCATTCGCAGTGGTGCCAATGCCTATTTGAACAAAGGATGTTCTCCGGTAGAGTTGGCACAGGCCATTCAAATGGCCTGTGCAGGGCAGGTTTATTTAACACCCGCCACCGCCAGCTTGATGGCCAATGATTTGCGCAAGCCTGCTGACCGCGCTCCTCACGAACGATTGTCGAACCGGGAAATGCAGGTGCTGCGTTTAATGGCCCAAGGCGAAACCGTTCAACACATTGCCCAAGTGCTTTGTCTGTCTGGCAACACAGTTTCAACTTACCGCGCCCGCGTGTTCGAAAAGCTGGAACTGAAAAATCTGGTTGACCTGGTGAATTACACCAAGCAGCACGGTCTGTAGTTTTCTTGTAGGGCCAGCACTACAACACAATCACAAATGCAGTGATACCCCACCTGTGCCACTCACGGCACACTGAAACCCTGTTCAACGCAGTGTTGCCGGAGAAGCGCCAATGGCCAGAATGCAGGGTTTCAGATTGGGTGTGTACGTGTTCAAGGAAGCCGAGGTGGTGGACTACGCAGCCCCCTACGGTGTGTTCTCGGTGGCCAAGCGGTTCGACCCTGAGCTGGAAGTGTTCCTTGTTGCTGAAAGCATGCGGCCGGTGCAAACACAAGCGGGCTTCACTGTGCTGCCAAACTATTCGTTTTCCGACACGCCCGCCATGGATGCGTTTCTGATTCCGGGTGGCTTTGGTACCCGGCAGGAAATGAACAACGGCAATTTGCACCGTTATATTCATTCGCTCCCAGAGAATTGCTTGCTGACCAGTGTGTGCACCGGTTCGTGGATATACGCCCGCATGGGCTTGCTCGATGGCCTTGCTGCCACCAACCGAAAAGAACCCGATCGCCTTGAAGCGTCGCACCTTGGCAAAACACCCATCGACCGCCTGGCGGAAATTGCACCAGCTTGCCAGGTCAGCCGCGCGCGCGTGGTTGATGCCGGGCGGGTTGTGACGGGCGGTGGAATTGCCAGCGGAATGGAAGTGGGTTTTCACCTGCTGCGCCGCGCAGGTTACGACGAAGAATTTATTGCCGAGGTGGCCCGAGTGATGGAATACACCAAGGCTTACCAGCAATACCAACACGATATTGATTACTTCAGACCAGCCTTGAACCGCGCGTCTGCCTGATGATTGCCAATGAGTTGCAAAACCGCATAGGAGTTCACCATGTCCTTTTTCAAGAACCCGTTTGACCCCAACACCCGCCTTGGCATGCGTTGCGCCTGTGGCCAACACAACAGCCAGGCTGAACATGACCAACAACTGGCTGTGCAACAGATGGAAGAGCGTGCCGTTGAAAACGCAGTGATGCATGCCCTGTTTCCCAACGACCAGTTGCGCCGCAATTTCCTGCGGGCGGTGGGCAGTGGTACGGCCATGGCGGCCATCGGCAGCATGTTCCCTTTGGCTGCGGCCAAAGAAGCTTTTGCGCAAAGCAATGGCCCCTTGGAAAAGCAGAAGCTTAAAGTGGGCTTCATTCCAATTACTTGCGCAACGCCGATCATCATGGCGCAGCCCTTGGGTTTTTATGCCAAGCAAGGCCTGGATGTTGAAGTGGTGAAAACGGCAGGTTGGGCTGTGGTACGCGACAAATCGCTGGCCAAGGAATACGATGCCGCGCACATGCTTTCGCCCATGCCCTTGGCCATTTCCATGGGCGTGGGTTCGAACGCCATTCCATGGACCATGCCTGCGGTTGAAAACATCAACGGCCAGGCAATTACTTTGGCGATGAAACACAAGGACAAACGCAACCCGAAAGACTGGAAAGGATTCAAGTTCGCGGTGCCGTTTGATTATTCCATGCACAACTACCTGCTGCGCTACTACCTGGCGGAAGCTGGTTTGGACCCCGATCGCGATGTGCAAATTCGTTCAGTGCCACCTCCCGAAATGGTTGCCAATATGCGCGCCGACAACATTGATGGCTTCCTGGCGCCCGACCCGGTGAACCAGCGTGCAGTGTACGACGGCGTGGGCTTCATTCACATTTTGTCGAAAGAAATCTGGTCCGGGCACCCCTGTTGTGCATTCGCGGCAAGCAAGGAATTCGTAACCCAAAACCCCAACAGCTACAAGGCATTGTTGAAGGCTGTTCTGGACGCAACCGCTTACGCCCGCAAGGCTGAAAACCGCAAGGAAATTGCCGCAGCCATTGCACCCACCAACTACTTGAACCAGCCTCTGACGGTGGTTGAGCAAGTGTTGACCGGCACTTACGCCGATGGTTTGGGCGGGATCAAGAAAGACCCGCAGCGCATTGACTTTGATCCTTTCCCGTACCAAAGTTTTGCGATCTGGATTTTGACGCAGATGAAACGCTGGGGTCAGATCAAGGGCGACGTGGACTACAACAAAATTGCCAAAGACGTGTTTTTGGCAACCGACGCAACCCGTTTGATGAAAGAAGTGGGCATGCAGCCTCCTGCAACGCTGGACAAAAAATTCAGCGTGATGGGCAAACCGTTTGATCCGAAAAAGCCTGAGGAATACCTCAACAGCTTTGCGATTTCAAGAACCAAGGGTTAAGCGGCATGAAAGACTTCAAGAAGCAAAAGTGGGCGCCGTGGGCTTTGTCGGGTTTGATCCTGGTGGTGTTGATTGCGATCTGGACCATTGCCACCTTGCCCGAGGAGGCAGCAGTGAATGTCGACCCGGAATACGCAGCATTGGTAGGTCAGGCTGCATCCACGGGCAGCAAAACCCCCTTGCCCACACCGGGCGATGTGGGTGAAAAGTTGTGGGGCCACATTAGCGATCCGTTTTACGACCGGGGTACAAACGACAAAGGCATTGGCATTCAGTTGGGCTATTCCATTTTCCGTGTGCTGGTGGGTTTTGGTTTGGCTGCGCTGGTGGCCATTCCTTTGGGCTTTGTGATCGGCATGTCGCCTTTGCTGTACAAGGCGCTTGACCCCTTCATTCAAATTCTGAAACCCGTGTCGCCGCTGGCCTGGATGCCGCTGGCCTTGTACACCATTCAAGACAGCGATACCTCTGCCATTTTCGTCATCTTCATTTGCTCGATTTGGCCCATGTTGGTGAACACCGCTTTTGGCGTGGCCGGTGTGCGGCGCGATTGGCTGAACGTTGCAAAAACTCTGGAAGTCAGTTCCCTGCGCACCGCCTTTCAAGTGATATTGCCCGCAGCAGCGCCCACCATCATGACTGGCATGCGCATTTCCGTGGGCATTGCGTGGCTTGTAATTGTTGCCGCGGAAATGTTGGTGGGTGGTACTGGCATTGGTTACTTCGTGTGGAACGAATGGAACAACCTGTCGATTGCCAACATCATCAGTGCCATTTTGTTCATCGGCTTGATCGGCATGTTGCTCGACACGCTGCTGGCCCGCATGGCCAAGCTGGTCAGCTACAAGGAGTAAACAAAAATGACGACTGAACACAAGATTTTCAGCAAAGACCTGGTGCCCACCGAAAAAGCAGCTGCCTTCTTGCAAGTAGAGGGTTTGGTAAAAAGCTATGCGCCAGAAGATTCAAATGTGCCACCCGTATTCGAAGCGGTGAACTTTGACATTCAGAAAGGCGAGTTTGTATGCATCATCGGCCATTCAGGCTGCGGCAAAAGCACCATTCTGAACATTCTGGCCGGGCTGGATGAAGCCACCCAAGGCTACGTGATCATGAACGGCAGGGAGGTGGTTGGCCCCTCGCTGGACCGTGGTGTGGTGTTTCAAAGCCACGCGCTAATGCCCTGGATGACAGCGCTGAAAAACGTGGAGTTTGGTGTGCGTTCACGCTGGCCGAACAAGTCGCCCGAGGAAATCAGTGAACATGCCATGAAGTACCTGGACATGGTGGGCTTGGGCAAAGCAGCGCACAAAAAACCGCATGAACTTTCAGGCGGCATGAAGCAGCGTGTGGGCATTGCCCGTGCATTTGCCATTCAGCCGCAAATGCTGTTGCTTGATGAACCTTTCGGTGCGTTGGATGCGCTAACGCGCGGCACCATTCAAGACGAGTTGCTGCAAATCGTGAAGGCCACCGGGCAAACCGTGTTCATGATTACCCACGATGTGGATGAATCCATTTTGCTGGCCGACAAAGTGATGCTGATGAGCCACGGCCCGCGTGCCCGCATTGCAGAAATTGTTGAAAACACCATGCCGCGTGAACGCACCCGCAGCACCGTGCACCACGACCCCCAGTACTACGCCATTCGCAACCACCTGGTTGATTTTCTGGTGAACCGGGCAGCACCTGCACCATCAACGGAACCCGATGGCAACAAGTTGAACGCTGAATTGCACAAACAACCCACCGTGGTTCGCCCCGGCTTGAAAGCCCTGGCCAACACCGAAACAACACCCCCACTTAATTTGATTCAAAGGAGTGCACCATGAAACGAACCGACGTAACCGAAATGATTGTATTGGCCAAGCGCAAGAAAAAATGCACTTGGGACGACTGCGCCAAGGTACTGGGTCAGTCCAAGGAATGGAGCACGGCAGCACTGCTGGGCCAAATGACCTTGACTGAAGAGCAGGCCAAGAAGATTGGCGAGTATTTGGCATTGCCACCCGAGGCAGTAGATTGCTTGCAAGTGGTGCCTTACAAGGGATCACTGCCCACCGCTGTGCCTACAGACCCGCTGATTTATCGATTTTACGAGTTGATCAGCGTGTACGGCACCACCTTCAAGGAATTGATTCACGAAGAGTTTGGCGACGGAATTATGAGCGCAATCGACTTCAAGATGGATTTGCAGCGCGAACCCAACCCCATGGGCGACCGCGTCAGCATCAACATGAGCGGTAAATTTTTGCCGTATAAAACCTATTGATTTCAAGGCCGAATTTCGAGCCAGCTGAACACCCCGGGTTAGAATAGGCGCTTGTCTTATTTCTTACCTGGGGTAAAGCCGTGACTGATTCAACTGAAAACAATGCCGCCGCTGGCGACGAACTCGTGCTGCCTTCTGGCGTGAAGCTTACCTTCACCAAGCGTGGCACTGGCACACAAAAGCCCACACCAAATTCCATTGTGGAAGTGCACTATGAAGGCACTTTTCTGGATGGCAAGGTGTTTGACAGTTCAATTGCCCGAAATGAAAAAATTTCGTTCCCGTTGAACCGCGTAATTCCTGCGTGGACGCAAGCCTTGTGCGAAATGGTGGTGGGTGATCGTGCAATCGTGTTCTGCCCTTCAGACACGGCCTATGGTGCGCGTGGTGCAGGCCCCATTCCTGGTAACACCGATTTGGTGTTTGATGTCGAGTTGTTTGACATTCGATAAGTTTTCACTAACTCGTCGGGGTTGTCGTTAAAGCCAACTCGGTTGGGTTGCCCGATTCCGCACTGAAAACCGCTTAATCCCTCGTTGAATTCATTCTTGCTCACCTCGCTTGGCAAAAAACATGGCCAAGTCTCGGTGTTGGCGAATCGCCAAACGCAGCGAATGAATTCAAACGGGGCGGTTTTCTTGAATGTGCGGAATAGGCAAACCCACTGCCGAGTTGGCTGAAGTGCCGTCCTCACGCCGTGGGCGCTACGCCACCCTGCGTAGTTGAAACTGCCGCGCGCCCCATTGAATCAGGAACGGCACCAAAGCCAGTGCAGCCAGCGAGATCACCACTTCCAGCGAGATCAGTTCTTCCAGCCGGTTCACCTTGGCCAGTTCATTGCCCGCATTCACGTACAGCATGGTGCCGGGCAGCATGCCAAGGAAGCTGGTCCACAGGAAGGTCCATGGCTGTACGCGCGTTAGGCCTGCCAGCAAGTTGAATGCAACGAATGGAATTACCGGGGCCAACCGCAGGCTAAGTAGATACACCACTTCGTTTTTCTCAATGCCTTTGTTGATATCGCTTAACTTGTTTGCAAACCGGCTTTCCACCGAATCTCGAAAGAAGTGCCTGGCAAACAGCATGGTCAGCAAAGCGCCGAAGGCCGATGCTGCGGTGGAAACTACCATGCACAGGCCAAAGCCCATGCAGCCGCCACCCACAAGCATCAGCACCCCTGCACCGGGCAGGCACAGGGCGGTCAATACCAGAAACACCAGAAAATAAATCAGGGTGACCAAGGTGGGGTGGTCCATGAAATGCATGGCCAATTCGCGTTGAGCCGCCAGCATGTCTTGAAGTGACACATCCATGCCAAGCCAAATGACGCACAACACCGCCGCCAGCAGCAGCAAGGCTGTTTTCTTCCAGTGTTGTTGTACAGCAAACGGCATGGTACTTCCTTAGCCTTTCAATACAATCGGCTCAATCGCGTTGCCCTGCGGCAATATGCGGCCAATAATCGCGGTGTGTTCGTAACCCAGTTTCTGCAATGCAGCCACACAGGCTTGCGCCTTGTCGCCGGGTACTGTGGCCAATAAACCGCCTGCAGTTTGCGGGTCGAATATCAGCGGGTAGCGCGGGTCATTCACGTAATCAGCCTGGTTGCGAATGGCGCGGCGCAAGCGCACGTTGGCGGGTTGCAGCGAACTCACAATGCCAGCGCTGACCATCTCAAGCGCGCCATCCAACAGGGGTAGGGCGCTTAAATCAAGTTCTGCATCCACTTCTGAGGGGCGTGTCATTTCCACCAGGTGGCCCAGCAAACCAAAACCTGTCAGGTCGGTGCAGGCTTTTGATCCGAATTCCCGAAGGCACTTTGCACCCAAGCGGTTGCTGATCACCATTGATTCCAGTGCCGCATCTATCCAGCGACCTTTGGTTTTCAATTGCGGCAGGGCGGCGAACAATGTTCCAGTTCCAATCGGTTTGGTCAGCAAAATCGCATCGCCGGGGCGCATGCCGCCCTTAATCATCACGCCGTCCAGGTTTTCATCCACCAAGCCGTTGATGGCAAAACCCAGTGCCAGTTCACGGCCTTCACCGGTGTGCCCGCCCACCAGGGCGCATCCTGCTTCGTTCAATACTTCCACTGCACCGCTCATCATCTGGAACAGCAATTCCTCTACTTTCGATTCCAGCCCCGGCGGCACGGTCACCACGGCGGTAGCCGATTGCGCTTCACCACCCATGGCGAACACATCACCCAGTGCATGGTTGGCTGCAACCTTGCCGAAAATATAAGGGTCGTCAACAAACGCCCGGAAAAAGTCGACGGTGTGCACCATGGCTTTGCCAGTTGGTACTTTCACAATCGCGGCATCATCGGGGGCATGCAGGCCCACCAATACATCTTCGCGATCAACGGGCTTTAGGTTACCAAGTGCGCGAGATAAAACTGTGGAGCCCACCTTGGCGCCACAACCACCGCAGCGCATGGCAATGGCGGAAATGGCCTGCAGGCTTTCTTCCTGCGTCAATGCCAAATTCGGTGTGTTGCCACCAGCGGGTTTTGCATTGGGGTCCATCTTATTGGCCATATCGGGAAATTCGCTGAATTTCGCCATGAAGCGGCGATCAATCCAGTCTTTCCACTGCCAAACCCACGCGCCGGCAAAGCCGAGCGACCCCTTGGATGCCACCGCGTATTTGTCGCCTGTGCTGATCAAGGCCAGCCAGGTTTTTTGTGGGCGGTATTCCAGCAGGTCGGCCCCTTGCACAAACAGGTGCAGGTTCTTGGTCAGTGGCTTGCCCATGCGCACAGCGAACACGCCTGCTTTTTCAAGCGGTGTGCTGGTCAAGTTGGCAATGTCGCCTGCAGCAAAAATTTTAGGATCGCGCGTGGTTTGCAGGGTAGGGCCCACGTTGATGAAGCCGCGTGAATCCAGTTCAAGATCGCTATTTCCAAGCCAAGCCGCGCCACCAGCTTGCGTCACCCACATAATTTCATCGGCGTGCAGGCGTTCACCCTGCTTGGTTTGCAGGGTGTGGCCATCAAGTTGCACCACTTCCGCGTCGCGGTGAAGCACCACGCCACGTTCATTCAATACTTTCTCGAATCGTGTGCGCACACCTGGGTTGTGGGTGGGCAACACATCGGCATCGGCCGTGAACAAGTGAAACTCAAGTTCATCGGGATTGCGCCCCATGGCGCTTAATTCATTGCGCAAGCGAAACTGCATGGCCAAGGCCAGTTCAACGCCACCTGCGCCGCCACCCACCACCGCAATGGTGGTTTTGCCTGCGTGGGTTTTCACACGATCCAGCAAATTCACCCAGCGTTCATTGAACTTCGCAATGGGTTTGACTGGCACTGCGTGTTCCAAGGCGCCGGGCACCAGTTGAACCTGTGGGGTGCTGCCAATGTTGATGGAAAGCGCATCGTAGGCCACGGGCGGGCGGTTCTTGCAAATTACTTTTTGATTGGCGCGGTCAATGCCAACCACCTCGTCCTTAAACAAACGGGCACCCGCAAAAGCACACAGACGACCCAGGTCGATGTGCACATCGTCGTAGCTGTAGTGGCCGGCAATGTAGCCCGGCAGCATGCCGGAATAGGGGGTGTGAATGTCAGTACAAATCAGCGTTAAGCGCACGCCGGGCCAAGGCTTCATGCCAAACATGCGCAGCACACCCACATGGCTGTGGCCGCCGCCTACCAGCACAATGTCACGAAGGATGGGTTGGTCAGATGTTTGCATGATGTACTTCTACTTCAGTGTTGTTGTTCTTGGCAGCTCGTTGTACGAGTCGAATTAATTCGTTTTGTTCGTTTTCCGGGGCAAACAGTTTCGCCCGCTCCGCGCATTGGTTTTTCAGTTTGGTGTACAGATTAACCTTACCCGGTGGCAGGGGTTTCGGATTCACAATGTCTTCCTGCAATTGTGTAAGCACATTGGCCAGCGCGTGGGAATTGCCCAAGGGGAAGTAGCCGGGGTAGCCTGCACCCAGCATGCCGATGTTGCCATCAATGTAGCTGGCCACCACGGGTGTGCCGCTGCACACTGCCTCCATGATCACATGGGCCCCGCCTTCCATTTTGCTGGCATGCACCAGCACATGGGCGCGTTGAATGCGTGTGCGGGTGGCGCCGTGTGGCTGGTTGCCCAGCCAGCGGTAGTTGGGGCACGCCTGCATGGTTTCTTCGGCCGCCTGTGCCAGCTCAGGGTCTAAAGGCCCGCCAATGTGGTCGATGTATATGTCGCCATAACCGCGCAGCAGCACTGCGGCTTCCATCAGGGTTTGGGGCATTTTTTCATCGCGCAGGTGGCCCACCATCACCACCTTCAGGCGGCGTTTGGGTTTGGCAAGGGTTTTGCGCGAAGTAGTGGACTGAAAAATCACAGATGTTTTTGCCTGTAGGGCCTCGCTGAGCTTCTCCGCCCCTTTTTCTTGCAATACGATTAAATGCCGAGCCAACTCAAGCGACTTCTGTGCGGTTTCATCGGTTTCAATGTCGCGGTACAAGTCGGTGCCGGTCAGCGCCAGTATCAGGCCGGGGCTTCCCTGGCCCTCCATGCCGCGGCTTTGTGCCCAGGCAGCAATGGAATCAGCAGAACGCCGCGCGTGAAGTGCAACCATGGCTACATCACTTTGTGTTGCGGGCGTGTTTTCCCAGTGTTTCACAATGCGCACATTGAAGAATTCAGACAGGAATTGCTGCCAGCGGCGAGCGGTTTGCCAGTTGCCGTTGTTGGAGTCGGCCAGGGCAGGGCTTACAATGACAATCGATGGTTTAATCAAGACAACAGCCACTCTAATTGATACAGGATGGTTCGGGGTGTAAACCACCCAAGGTGGTACACTGCGAGCCTTAAGCAGTTTACACGATCCAACCCGCCCTTCACCGCGAGAACACGCATGCACCCAGCCGACGAAAGCCCTGTAATTCAATGGACCAAGGGCGATGAAACCTTCAGTGCGCGCTGGCAATCAGAACGGAACCTGGCTGTACCGGGCAAGGTGATGCTGGCCGACGACACGCTAACGGCCGACATGGCCTATCGCCTGGCTTGCGAAGGCACGGTGTTTCTGTGGCAAAGCGACTTTCAAAACGCCCGCCAACTGATGCAGGCCTTGGTGCGCCGTGTGGACAAAAACGCGGAGCACAAGAAAAGCAAAGCAGCCAAGTCCGGAAAAGCCGATGTGGAGTACCCACAAAGATTCCACCTGTACCGCCAAGGCCAGGCCCAGCGAGCGCGCATTCTGGGTTCAATCCTGATTCCTTTTAACGCCGATTACAGCATTCCGCTGCGCCGCGCACCCGATGTGTTGGCCGCGTGCTCCGAGGCTTGGGGCGAGCCGCAAGTGGATGGCCCGATGATCGTGACCTCGCTGCGTGAAATGATGGGTGTGGTGGGCGCTTATGAATGGCGCAAAAAAGGGGTCGAGGTTTCCGCACTTGGCGACCCGCCCAACAACCGCATACACCCTTATTACGGCGTGTTTTCGCCGGTGCGTGGCGAGTACGTGGATTTGGTGTTGAAAGCGCCCATGCCCAAAGCCTGCGAGGTAAATGGTTCAGCGGTTGATGTGGGCACGGGCACCGGTGTGTTGGCCGCTGTATTGGCGCAACGCTGGCTGAGCAATATTGTGGCCACGGACAATGACCCACGCGCACTGGAATGTGCACAGTTCAATATTCAAAATCTTGGCATGGTCAAACAGGTGACTGTGGTGCAAGCCGATCTATTTCCAGAAAGCAAAGCCGACTTGATTGTGTGCAACCCGCCCTGGTTGCCGGGCAAGCCCACTTCACCGATTGAACGTGCCATTTACGATGAAAACAGCGGCATGCTGAAAGCGTTTTTGGCGGGCTTGGCTGCCCACTTGAATAAGGGGGGCGAAGGCTGGCTGATATTGTCTGATTTGGCCGAACACCTGAAACTGCGTACGCGGGAAGAATTGCTGGGCTGGATCGAGTTGGCTGGTTTGAAAGTGCTTGCCCGAATCGATGCCAAGCCCAAACACGGCAAAGCCTTTGATGCCAGTGATGCGCTGTTTGATGCACGGTGCAAGGAAGTGACCAGCTTGTGGCGACTGGCTGCGGTGTGAATTGCTAGCGCACCGGTTTATGGCCCAATCGGCGCGAATCCCAATGCCTCGCCTGAAAACCTGTTGTTCCCTTTTTGAAATTCACACTGACTCAATTCGCTCGGCAAAACTGAAGGTCGAGCGAATTGTCGGCCTGCGGCCGCACGTGGCGTGTGAATTCAAACGGGCAGGTTTTCTTGAAGGCGAAGCGATTGGAACATCGCTGCCGATTGGGTTAGAAACAACTCCTCTTTACGCTGGCTTTGGCAGCACCCCGTTCACGCGGTACAAGCCGGCAGAAAACTGCGCACTTTGCTTTGTGGCGGGGCAGTAAAAAGTGATTTCATCGGCAGACTGATCAACCTGGCAAAACCATTCCCTTTCTCCCCGAGGCTCTTGCCCTGTAAAACAAGAAGGATCGAATACACCTGCATTAAGACCGTTGTCCGGGTCTCTGGCGGAGTAGAAAAGAAATGCCTGAACACCCACTGCACGCATGTGGGAACCCAATTGCTGGGTGAAGGTGTAATCACTTAAGTGCCTTAAGCGCGATTGAATGTGGTCAAACTTCGGGTTGTTGAGCAACACAGCGCGATCAGCTTGTAAATCCGCTGAAAATTGGGTGTCAACAATTTCGTTTGTGGCCACGCTCTCCTGGCATCACCCAAATGACTGTTGGCTGTTTTAATCCAGTGGCGCATGTTGTCCTGATCTCCACCCATCAGCGCGTACAAGGCGCGATAGCAGCGAATAAAGTACAGCGCCAGTTCTCCGGCTTTGGGTGCTGATCCAAATCGGTACTTATCTCAACTGTTCAGTTTTGCCGGGCCACTACTGTCAAGCCTGCGCCCAAAACACCGCAAATTTCTGCTCCGGGTCGGTGTACGCCTTGCACACCACAAACCCTGCCCGTTTCAGCAAATCTTCAAACCCGGTCAGCGTCCACTTGTAGGAATTCTCGGTGTGAATGCGCTCGCCCTCCACAAACTGGCGCTCGCCGCCGTCCCAGGTCACCACCACATCCCGAAGCGCCTCAAGGTGCATTTCAATGCGATTCAGTTCGGTGTTGTACAGGCCAATGTGTTTCCAGTCTTCCAGTTTGAAGTTGGTGCCCGCAAGTGTGTTGAAATGCAGCAGCATGTTGCGGTTAAACGCGGCTGTTACGCCAAGGGCATCGTCGTAAGCAGCTTCCAGCACAGCCTTGCTTTTCACAAGGTCAACACCGATCAACAAGCCGCCACCATTTGCGCCTGAACACACGCCGTGCACCTGCTTCAAAAACAGCAGTGCCTCTTCGGGCGTGAAGTTGCCAATGCTGGAACCGGGGTAAAACATGACCCGTGGTTGCGCCGGGTGAAGGGCCAGGCTGGCAGGCAGGCTCAGTTCACTGGAAAAGTCCATGCCCACGCCCGCCATTTCCAGCGCTGGAAACTGGCGTTGCAAACATTCCAGCGCACCTTTCAGAAAATCCACGGAAATGTCCACTGCAATGTATCGCGTTGGGTGAAACACATTGAACAGTTTTGCTGCCTTTTCGCAGTTGCCCGCCCCCAGGTCGATGAACGCCGACCCGGTGGGTACGTGTTTGGCCATGTCGTGGCCATGCACGCTGAAAACAAGTGCTTCAGTGCGGGTGGGGTAATACTCGGGAATGCAGGTGATGGCTTCGAATAATTTCGAACCCAGTTCGTCGTACAGGTACTTCGGCGAGGTGTGCGCCTTGCTGGAGCTCAACCCGCTGAGCAATTCTTCGCGAATGTGCGCGGCCTGGCCTTGATAAATCTGGATGAACTGTGGGGTGGGTGTCATATTTCGTCAGTGTAATAATGAAGTGGGCAGTAATCAAAAAGCCGCCTCGAGTCTATACAAGGATTGTGCCTTATTTTCTAACCTATACTGAAATTTCTGCCATGCGGCGGCGGTGTTTTAATCAACAAGGAGTTTAAAATGATCAGCTTTTCACCCTCCCGTACATTCAAGTGTCTGATGACTTGCGCCATGATCGGTTTGGCCGGTTTAGCGCACGCGGAACAAGTGTTCAGAGTCACCGCCATACCGGACGAATCACCCACCGAATTGGCCCGCAAGGCCGCTCCTTTGATGAAATACCTTTCTGACAAGCTTGGCATGAAAGTCGAGTACACCCCCGTAACGGATTACGCCGCCTCTGTCGAAGCGCTGGCGAACAAGCAAGTGGACATGGCCTGGTTTGGCGGCTTCACGTTTGTTCAGGCCAATGTACGCTCCAATGGCCAGGTAATCCCGCTAATTCAGCGTGCTGAAGACGAACAATTCAAATCGGTCTTCATCACCAACAATCCCAAAGTAAAGGCCTTAAGCGATCTCAAAGGCAAAAGCGTCGCCTTTGGTTCACCTTCCAGCACTTCCGGGCACTTGATGCCCCGTAGCTACTTGAACACCGTGGCCAAAATTGACCCGGACAAGGATTTCAAACGCGTGTCGTTTTCCGGCGCACACGATGCCACCATTGCCGCGGTGGCCGCAGGTAAAGTGGATGCAGGCGCATTGAATATTTCCGTGTGGGAAAAGTTTGTGGCAGATAAAAAAGTAGACCCTGCCAAGGTGCGCGTGATTTACACCACCCCGGCGTATTACGATTACAACTGGACCGTACACAGCGGCGTGCCAGCGGAAACCCGCAAGAAGATTGTGGATGCTTTCCTGGCGCTGGACCCGTCAACGCCCCAAGGCAAGGAAATTCTTGAATTGCAACGCGCAACAAAATTCATTCCCACCAAGGTGGACAACTATGCCGGCATTGAAAGTGCTGCACGTGCGGCGGGTCTGCTGAAGTGATCATTGAACTGCAGCAAATTGCTGGCCGCCATCCGGCGGCTGGCCGCGACACGCCGCCTGCACTGAAGAACGTTAGTTTTTCAGTGCAGGCGGGCGAGCAGGTCGCCATCATCGGCCCCTCTGGGGCCGGTAAAACAACTTTGTTGCACCTGTTGGCCTGCGCGCTTGAGCCGGTTGCGGGCAAGGTGCTGCTTGACCACACCAACCCCTGGAGCTTGAACAAACGCGGGCTTCGCAATGTGCGCCGCAATTTGTTTTTGGCACCCCAGGTTCCACCTTTGCCCCCACGGCAACGCGTGGTCACCGCGGTGTTGGCAGGCAAGCTGCCGCACATGGGCTTGTGGACCAGCCTGCGAAGTTTGTTTTATCCGATTGACACGGGTGCAGCGCACGCAGCGCTGGCGCGTTTTGATTTGTCAGAAAAGTTGTTCGAGCGGGTTGACCGGCTTTCCGGTGGCGAGCGTCAGCGGGTTGGCCTGGCTCGCGGTTTGGTGTCGGGCGCAAACATGTTTTTGGTGGATGAACCTTTGTCGGCTTTAGACCCCGCGCGGGCGGAACAAGCCATGCAAACACTGGCCGAGGTTGCCCGGGAGCAAGGGGCTACCCTGATTTCCACACTGCACCAGGTGGACATGGCGTTGAAGCACTTTCCGAGAATTATTGGTCTGCGTGACGGCGAAGTGGTCTTCGATCTGCCCGCCAGCGAAGTGACCGAACAACGGCTGGTCGATCTGTACGCCCAGCACCTGGACGAGCTGACTGGCCCCGCGCCGGAACGCCCACCCACTCAGAACAAACCCGCACCAGTGGCGATGAATTGCAGGTGAACTGATGAGTAGCGTGTCTGCAAGCAGCAAAACCCCCGCCCTGCGGGACCCGGCGTGGTCCATGCGGGTGTTCTGGTTTTTGGCTGCCATTGTGTTGGTGTGGCCGATGTTTCAGCTCACCGAGTTTCGTCCCTGGATATTGCTGGACGAAGACAACCTGCGCCCAACACTGAACTTTCTGGGCGACATGGTTCCCCCGAAAACTGATCCTGAGTTTTTGACCATGGTGGCCAAAGAGGCATGGCGCACAGTGGCCATTGCCACCGCGGGCTTGGCCCTGGCCTGGCTGCTTGCTGTTCCTATTGCATTGTTGTCGGTGCGTGTCATTTCCATTTCCGCCATTTCTGGTCGCATGGCCCCTTTGCCCTCGGTGCTTCGTCAGCTGGTGCGTTGGGTGGCTATTGTGCTGCGTAGTGTGCCTGAATTGATCTGGGCGCTGGTGTTTGTGCGGGTGGTCGGCCTGGGCCCCACTTCGGGAGTGTTGGCCATTGCACTGACCTACGGCGGTATGTTGGGCAAAGTGTATGCTGACATTCTGGAATCGGGAGACGTCCATGTGTCGCAGAATTTGCTGCGCAATGGCAGTGGTCGTTTGCAGGCCTTTTTTTATGGTGCATTGCCTCAGAATGCGGCGGAATTGGCCAGCTACACCGTGTACCGGTGGGAATGCGCCATTCGGTCTTCGGCTGTATTGGGGTTTGTTGGCGCAGGTGGTTTGGGCCAACAACTGGATTCCTCAATGAAAATGTTTGCGGGTGGCGAAGTGGGTACCATGTTGCTGGTGTTCGTATTTCTGGTCTGGCTTGCTGACCGTGTCAGCAGTTGGTTGCGGAGCGCACTGGCATGAGCAAACCCATGAATGATTCTGCCCCTAAACTGCCTGCGCCTATTTTTGATGCGCGTTGCAAATCTTGCTGGATGGTATTTGGCTTGCTTGTGTTGGTGGTTCTAAGCTTCTGGAGCCTTGATTTGCAGTGGGAGCGTTTTGCATCCATGGATGCAATGGCCCGCATGGGCAAATTCATCGGCGAGCTGCTGACCCCGAATTTTGAACCGGCATTTGTTGCCAAAGTGGCATGGGCTACGGTTGAAACCCTGGCCATGTCCGCATTGGGCACTTTGCTGGCGGTCATATTTGGTTTGCTGTGGGCCTTGCCCGCCAGCAAAACCTATGCTGAAGACCCCGCGCGTTGGCGCACTTTAAGCCGCGGCGTGTTGAATGTGTTGCGCAGCATTCCTGAATTGGTGTGGGCAGCCTTGTTGCTGATCGCCGTCGGGCTGGGGCCATTTGCAGGTACTTTCGCATTGGCTTTGCACACCACGGGGGTGTTGGGGCGTCTGTTTGCGGAAAGCATCGAAAATGCGACCGACCAACCCGCCTTCGCCTTGCGCGCACGGGGGGTGGGTTCTGTGGCGGTGTTTTGGTACGCCACATTTCCGCAAGTGTTGCCGCAATTAATAAGCTACACCTTGTACCGCTGGGAAAACAACATTCGCGCAGCCGCTGTGCTGGGTGTGGTTGGCGCAGGCGGATTGGGGCAAATGTTGTCTTACCACATGGGGCTGTTCCAGATGGCCGAAACCAGCACCGTGCTGTTGTCGATGATGATATTGGTGGCGTTGGTGGATGTGCTCAGTTACTTCAGCCGAACCAGATTGATGAATTAACACGCAAGGAATTGGTCAATCTGGCCCCAGCATTCAGCTTCCTGTTTTTCCTGCTGCCTGAACCTCGGCAGCTTGTTCCTCGCCGCTCTTGTAATGCGGCACCCGCACCACCAGGCGTTTGGCACGCTGAATAAAACTGTTGTTGCCTTTCACTTCCTGTTCCCAGTATTTATCAGCCAGGGCGATATTCTTTTCCAGTTCCAGTTCAAAAGCCGCTTGTGACACTTCACCACCAAAGATATACAGCTTGCCGTCGACCATTTTGAAGTCGCTGGCATTGCCGCCCCATGGGATGCCAAACATGATGCCGTTGGCGCAGTAGCCACCGTACTGGGGCAGGAATTTTTCAGGTTCCGCATCAAACATCGCTTTGTGTTCTGCGCTGGAGAAGTGAAAGTCTACATCCTGATACTTGCTGGCGTACAGGGCGTTTCCCTGCACGTAAGCATTTTGCGTGAAGTAAGCCACCACGTCCGCACCAAACAGCATCAAGCGATCCGCGCCTTCCATTTCTGCTGCGTTGACCGGGCTTAGGTCGCTGGCCGGGTTTTGGGCGGTCATCGCGCCGCAGCCGCTCAGACCAATAATCAAACTGCCCGCGATCAGTAGTTTGTGTGTGGGTAAAAATCTCAAAACCATTCTCCTGTACTAAAATTGATTCACGTCGGTGAACTGACCTGCGCGCACGGAAACAGTTCCACAGAATCTGGAATTGTGTCTGCGGTCATTTCCCGCGCATCCTCGAAATAAGGCGCTGGCCAACCCAATATGGCGCTGGCTTGTTCGCAGCGCAGGCGCAAGTGGCGGGCGTTTTCACCGCCCAAGTGCATGATGCCGTAGCGGTAGCTGCGCAACCATTTGAAATCTCGCTGCAGTTCTTTTGCGTCTTTGGGGTACTCAAACAGCAACGCGTCGGGAAACGATTTCCAGAAGCTGTTGCGTTGCAGAAAATTTGGAAAGCTCACCGCAGCAGTCTGTTCCAGTGTTCGATACACAAAGCTGGCAGCCGCCCCTGAAGTGGGTTCTGTTTTGCCCAAGGTGGCAGGGTCCATGTTGTGAGCCAGGGCGAATGCAATTTCATGCAAGTCAATCCCGTCCACACGCAAATACAGGTCAGAAAACTGCGAGGCCATGCGCGGGTTGAATTCGATCACGGTGATTTTATCGCTGGATTCATCGTGGAAAAATTCCATGTTGAACAGGCCATGATCGAACCCGACAGCCTCGAGAAACCGCCGCGCAATGTCGTGCGCGCGATCTTGTACCGCGTCGTTCAGTTTGCTGGGGTATTCAAAGCGCATGAATGCGTCGGTGTTGGGGTACATCACTTCGTCCACCACACCCAGCTTTCGAACCTGTCCGCGCCACACGTAACCATCCAGGTTGTACTGGCGGCCACGCATGGGTGCTTCCAGCAACATGCTGTGGGCTGTGCCCGCCTGTGGCAGGCGCTTTTTGGCAACGCGTTCAAAGGGCTCAACCAGATGCTTGATGACCCACAATTCCCATGGGCCAAAGCGTGTGTGGGCGTGCAGTTCATGCTCGCTTCGAACTTGCCTGGACAGCACCGAGAAAGCTGCCTTCACGGGTTTTACAAATTGCGGGTACTCAATGTGATTGGGCACGGGGCCACCGTAGGCTGCGTCAAGCCGGGCAAATGGAAGATTCGCCTCAGGGGCAACGCGTTCCAGAACCTCGCGGGCATAAAGTTTGTGCTGGCAAGCCAGAATTGCCTTCACCGGGGTACCGGGCCATCCCATTTTTTCCGCCAGCAGGGCGGCACACAACGCGCCGAATTGTTCGTGATTGGACGAAACCGCTTTGGCGCCAGTCAGTTTGGCCAGCACAGCGGCTTTGGCCACAAAACGTTCAGTGTCAAACCAAAGCAGGCGCGCATTGCTTGGAAACGTGAACAGGTCAAACCCGGACACCACGCTGGGCCAATGTGACTGAAGTCGTTTGGCGCCTTGTTCATCCCAGTCGTAATTGAACAGCAGCAGTGTTTTTGGATGTGGCATGTTGGGCGTATTGTCTCGCAGCAGGGCAGTTTTCTGGCGGTTCACTAAATGTCATTGAGTGACCAGTCGTAATCGCTATACGCAATTGGCAACGATTTGGATGCGATTTTATCGACTATTTCTGGTGAATCGCTCATGTCTTTTGCCCATCTTGCAAATACATCTTTAACTTCCTTGAAACCTTGATGACCTTTTTGAAAGTCTTCAGCGAACCATTTAAAAATTGGGCTGATTTGAAGTTCGCCATTCTTCACGCGGTTGCGGCTGGGGTCGGCCACAAAGCGGCGCATGCCATCGTTCAGTTGTGCATTCAATTGTGTGGCAGTAAATGCCTCGTTGCGCAGGGCAGGGCAGCCAATGCTGGCGCAATTCACGGCCGCGTGCACACGGGGGTCGTTGTACCGTGGGCGAAGTTGCTCATGTTCAATCCAGTCCAGGTGGTGCTTTTTCCCCAGCAGTGTAAAAAACTCCTGTTTCCAAGGGCTGCTGAACACCCCGCCAATTTCCTTGATGGATTTGATCTTCGGGTACTTTGTCAGAATCAGTTCAATAGTAAAACCATTGTAAGCATTGATCAAAAATGCCATTTGCTGGTTTTTACTGAATGCATTGAATTCTGTTTGGCTTACCGCAGACCATTGGCCCAGCACTTGTTTCAGGGTTTCGCGGTCTTTTTGGAAGCCGGCGTAGTCTACGCGCGATTGTTTGTTGTCTGGCAGCCACTTCACATGCTTTTGCAACAACTCATTCCAGGTGTTGTAGTTGTGGTCAAAATCGGCTGCAAAGCCTGTGGTACTGAATAAAAGTACAAACAGCAGGAAAAATTTTCGGGTGGTTTTCAACATGGTGGCTTGGTCTGCAATAAAGTGTCGGTTGGAGTGCCCGCAGACCTGACAAGTTCAATGGCCTACCCAAGCCTATTCGCGCCACTGGTCGATTTGGTTACACACCATGCTTGTGTGTCATGAAGTGTTCAATCGCGTCTGCAAACCGTTGCCCATGTCCACCTTTTTCCGCAGCGTAAATTCGGCCGGGTGCCTTCATTTCAAGCTGTTCTGGCAGGTCGGGGTCTGAAGACTGAACAATAACAGGCGTGTGTTCGCAGTATTCAAGCAAAAATTGCGCAGTGTTTTCCGCTTTGGAGTCGCTGACATTCAGGTCTGAAATAAGCAGTTGGCAGTTGCTGTTGGAGGCTTTTAATTGGGCCAGGCTTCGGAAGTAGCGCACTTCGACGCGGTCTTCCAGCAGGCGTGTCAAATGAGTTTCCAGCACAAAGCGGTGCATCTCAAAGTCTTCAAGGCAGAAAATTACGGGTTTCATGCAGCGGTCCGGCTCGAACAGTAATTTTCATATGCTACGAGAAACAAGGTGAGGGTGAGAAATTTTGGCGTTTTTTATCCCTCACTATGGGGTTGTCATGGTTTGTTTGCGTTGTCGTTCAATCGAGTAAACTCATCCGGTTTTTGCACGTTTATCACTAGATCCGGGGACTTACAACGCTTTGTTTTAGCGCGTACATTGGAAGTGAGCATTCTCGTAAAGTAGACAGTCCGTTCAGGAGAAAATTTTGAGCGCAGTATCCACCACCGAATTGATCGATTCATGAACAAACAATGCGCCTTGGCGTTTGGAATCGTATTGTTGTTTTCTGGTGCTCACGCCAATGCCGAGAGCACCGAAAGCGATTTGCCTGTGTGGCTTCAAGAGAAGTTTGAGCCGGTGCACTATGACCTGACCCGTTTTGTGGACAACACGGCCCGCAACCTTGACCAATTTTTTGGTACCGATGACAGTCTTTTTGTCGAGAACCAGTCTTTTTTGCGTGTGGCTCTGGATCAACGTCTGCAACCCGGTGAATCCAAGCTGGATCCCAGCGTGCGTTTTCGTGTGGATCTGCCCACCACCAAAAAGCGATTGCGCCTGATTATCGAAAGCGATATTGAAGAACCTTTGGGGCGATTGACCGAGCAAGGGGTTCGAGAGGTGCGCGGCGGTGAGCGTTTCGACACCAACAATTCCGCGGTGGGGCTGGAGCAGCGATCCTCGAAAGACCCTACTCAAGCCTGGGTTCAAGGCCTGGGTTTGGGGGTGAAGTTTGGTTCGCCGCTGGACCCCTATGTTCGGTACTCCGCTGCGCGGCAATGGAATTTTAGCGAAAGCAAATGGCAAATCAATTCACTAAGCCGGGTCACGCAGTTTAATCAGCGCGGTCTGCAGGTGCGCACCAACTTCGATGTCAACAAACCACTGGAGCAAGACCTTTCGTTGCGGTTTCAAACCTATGTTGAATATGAAGAAATGCGGGGTTCCGTGGTGTTTTCACAAACCGCGGAAATCAACCGAATTCTGGATTCGCGCACCGCGCTTCGTTACGCCCTGATTGTGGTGGGCGAGGACAGGGGCGAGAACACCATCAAGGACTACGTTTTGCAAGCCTACTACAGGCGCGACATCCACAAAAATATCCTGTTTGTGGACATTATTCCTGAAGTTCATTTTCCGACCGAAGGCGGTCGGGACCCCTACCTTGCGTTGACTTTGCGGCTGGAAGCCTTTTTTCGTGGTAACTTTGGTCGAACCTTGTAACCGGAACGTGCCTGGCTGCGAATACAGAAAACCAACCGCAACCTAAAGGTGAACCTATAATCAATGTAAATCTGTTTTCCGGATTTCACCTGGTTTCTTGAGCTTCACCCATGCCGTCTATCTTTGTACTGTTTGCTTTTGTTTTATTGGTTGTTGGAAGCTATGGTTACACCAACCAGCCTGTCCAGGAGCCGCCTTGGACAAAAGTCATCCCCGGTTTTGCATTCTCGCCCTATCAAGCAGGGCAAAGTCCGCTTGACAACATCGAACCGACGGTTGATGACATCACACGCGACCTGGCTTTGCTGAAGGGCAAAACCCGGGCAGTGCGCACCTACACCGTGGCGGGCGTGTTTGGCGATATTCCCCGCCTTGCCCAACAGCACAACATCAATGTGGCCCTGGGTGCCTGGCTAAGTGCCGATGTGGATGCCAATAACAAAGAACTTGCAAGGCTTGTCGAGATTGCCCACAGCCCACCGCACAACATTGTCCGCATGGTCGTGGGCAACGAAACCATTTTGCGCAAAGACTTGAGTGCACAACAAATGATTGCCTATCTGGACAAGGTGCGTGCGCAAACCGATCTTCCGGTAAGCACAGCGGAACCTTGGCACATTTGGCTCAAGAACCCCGAGCTTGCCGAACACGTGGATTACCTGGCGGTGCATTTGTTGCCTTTCTGGGAAGGGATTGCGCTGGATCAAGCGGTCGATTTCACGATGGATACCTACCAGCGGCTTGCACAAACATTCCCAGACAAACCCATTGTGATTACGGAAGTGGGTTGGCCCAGCCATGGTCGATCGATCAAGCAGGCCGACGCTTCCCAGGCCAATCAGGCCAAGTTTCTCAGGCGTTTTATTCAGCGCGCCGAGAAAGAGGGGGTTCTGTATTACGTGATGGAAGCGTTCGATCAGCCCTGGAAGTCGGACATCGAGGGCAGTGTTGGCGGGCATTGGGGTGTGTACAACAGTGACCGTGCGGCCAAGTTTGAGCCACAGCAACCCATTATTGCAATTCCACAATGGAAACTTCTGGCTGCCGCATCCATCGTTGTTGCCTTGTTAATGACCATTTTGTTGTTGATTGACAGTGCTGCCCTGCGCCACAGTGGTCGAACATTTTTGATTTTCAATGCGTTTGTGGTGTCTTCACTCATCATCTACGTGATCTACGATTTCACCTTGCAGTACCACACCTGGACCTCGGTGGCCATTTCCGTCTTTTTGCTGCTGGGGGTGGCAGGGGTATTTGTCATTGTGTTGTCAGAAGCCCATGAATGGGCCGAGGCGATGTGGTACCGAAGTCGTCGGCGCTTGTTGTCGGTGGGGAAAAGTTTGCCGAGCGCCACGTGTCAGCCTTTTGTGTCGGTTCACGTTCCTGCTTATGAGGAACCACCCGAAATGCTGGTCGAAACGCTCAATGCCTTGGCTCGCCTGGATTACCCGAACTTCGAGGTAATTGTGGTCGACAACAACACTGCGAACGAAGCCACTTGGCGACCAGTGCAAGCCCATTGCGAGTTGCTTGGCGAGCGTTTTCGTTTTTTTCATGTCAAGCCATTGGCCGGGTACAAAGCGGGTGCCTTGAATTATGCGTTGGAGCAAACCTGCGAGAAAGCAGAAGTGATTGCAGTGATTGATGCCGATTACAAAGTGCTGCCACACTGGTTGAACGACCTGGCAGCACAGTTTGAAAAGCCTGAAATAGCCATTGTGCAGGCACCGCAAGATTATCGGGATGGTGAAGAAAATGCGTTCAAGGCCCTGTGCCATGCAGAATACAAAGGCTTCTTTCACTTGGGCATGGTGACCCGCAACGAGCGCAACGCCATTATCCAGCACGGCACGATGACCATGGTCAGGCGTTCCGTGCTGGAGGATGTCGGGCGTTGGGGCTTGAACACCATCACCGAAGACACGGAGTTGGGCCTGCGAATTTTTGAGCACGGGCATGAAGCGGTTTACATCGACCACAGTTATGGCAAAGGTTTGATCCCCGATACATTCACGGACTACAAAAAACAGCGTTACCGTTGGGCTTACGGGGCCATGCAAATTTTGCGCGAGCATGCTGGCCATTTGTTGGGTTTCAGGAAAAACAATTTGAATCCGGGCCAGCGGTATCACTTCTTTTCGGGCTGGTTGCCCTGGATTGCCGATGGCTTCAACCTGATGTTCACCGTGTTGGCCGTTGCGTGGTCGGCGTTGATGCTGTTTGACCCGGTTGCCTACAATGCGCCCCCCTTGTTGATCAGCGTGGTGCCCATCATGTTTTTCGTGTTCAAGATTGCCAAGCTGTTTACCTTGTACTTGTGGCAAGTCAAAACGAACACCAGAACAGCCATGGCGGCAACGCTGGCGGGCCTTTCTTTAAGTTACACCATTGGCAGGGCCACTTTGTCGGGTTTGTTTTTGGGTCGAAAAATACCGTTCATTCGCACACCCAAGATGACAAGCCACGTTCCGTTGCTGCGCGCAATGACTGCGGCCCGTGATGAATCCATTTTGGCGTTTGTGTTGTTGTGTCTGGTTGGGCTGGTGTATTTGAAACTGGGTTTTGATTCAAAAGAAAACCTGGCGTGGTGCGTGGTGCTGGTGTCACAAAGCCTGCCGTTTTTGGCAGCCTTGGTGGTTTCCATGCTCAGCGCGCTGCCCGCTCGACCAATCCTGCAAAGGGTGGAAGAAACAAGCTGATTTTTATTGATTTATTTTTGTGTGAAGTGGTCATGAGTTCATCGGATATCGCGCTGCCCCGCAGCGGAAAATTGATTGCCAGCCAGCGCCCGAAAATTTCGGGGTGGCAGTTTGCCGCACGCATGACGCTGGCCCTGCTTTTTTTGAACTCCACGCTGTGTTTTTCAGCGATCTGGCCCACCGTGTATGTATTGCCCGACGCAGGCATTTCGCCAGAATTTGTGTGTTTGCTGATGGTGTTGTCGGCCTGGTCGGCCTTGTTTGGCAAACCTTCGTTGCGGGTTTTGGGCGTTTTTTCCGCAGCGTACCTGTTGCTGGCCATCGGTCATTACGCTGATGTGGTGGTGCCCAATTTGTTGGGGCGCCCTGTCAACCTGTATTGGGATCTGCCCGAATTGCCACGGTTCCTGTGGGTGACGGTGCAGGGTTTGCCGGTGTGGCTGACTGTATTGGTTGGGCTGTTGGCCGTTGCAGTGTTGTGGGCGTATCACCAACTGCTGGTAATTGCCATGCGCGTGGTGGCGGGTGCAGTACAGCGGCCCGCCAGAACCACATGGTGGTGGAGTGGTTTGTTGTTGCTGGGTGCAGTGGTGGTGGTGAATTATTCCGAAGACCCTGACAAGCCGACTTTTGTGTCAAAAGCAGTGGTGCCCGTGTACTGGAAAGAAGCGATGAAGCTTCGCGATATTCTGGTACCCGAGCGCGCGGCACGGTTGCTGCCGCCAGCAACAGTGGTGGATGACGCGCTGGCCAGGCCGGCAAGTGAATTGCTGGGTGGCTTGAACCACCGCGATGTCAACATGATATTTCTCGAAACCTACGGCGCGGTGTTGTATGATCAGCCCGATTCATCACGCGCCGTGGCACAAACACGCGCTGAACTTGAGAAGGCAATTTTGGCAAGTGGACGCAAAGTGGTGTCCGCCTTCTATGTGTCGCCGACCATCGGCGGCGCAAGCGATTTGGCGCATTTGTCGGTGTTGTCGGGTATTGATCTGAAAGATTCCCGCAAACATGATGTGTTGTTGACCACCACGCGGCCCACCCTGCTGGATGTGTTCGAGCGCGACGGTTATGAAACCTTTGGCTTGTACCATTCGGTTGGCTGGGAGTGGGTGGAGCGCGAGTATTACAGCTTTGACAAATACATCAATGGCCCAGCCCTGGGTTATGAAGGCCCGGCGTTTGGTTTCTGGAAAATTCCGGACCAATACGCTGCCGCACGCGTTGACCAACTTTATCCACGGGATGCGTCTGCCAAGCCCAGGTTTACATTTTTTCCGACCATATCAAGTCATTTTCCGTTTCACCAGGTACCGCCTTACCAGCCCGATTGGCGCAAGCTGTTGGGGCCTCAACCTTTTGACGCCCAGGCTGCTGCGCGTGCGCAGGCTGAGCCCGTGAATTGGGAATACATGAAGCCCGATTATTTGCGCACCATCAACTACACCAATACCTGGCTGGCCGGGTATTTCATGCAGCCCGAGCCGCGCGAAACCGTGTATGTCATGATCGGCGATCACCAACCCACGGGTAGCGTGTCGCGTGAGCCCACACCCTGGGACGTCCCTGTATTCATTGTGTCCAAAGACAATCGCCTGCTTGATCGTTTTCGTGCAATGGGCTTTTCGGATGGATTGACTCCGAAGAAGCGAGTACCCTTGGGGGGGTTGCATCAACTTACTGATGCACTGTTGACTGGCTTTGGTGGCTAGTCCCTGTCACCACTTTGAAAGGAGCGCGAAATGGGTTTGAGAATTAATGACGTGGTACCTAATTTGAATCTGGAAACGGATCAAGGCAATTTCATGTTGCACGACTTCATTGGTGATAACTGGACCATTTTGTTCAGTCACCCCAAAGATTTCACACCCGTGTGCACGACTGAATTTGGCGCTGTGGCCAAGCTGAGCGAGGAATGGAAAAAGCGTGGCGCGAAAGTGATTGGTTTGTCCGTGGACGGTGTTGAGGAACACGAAAAGTGGAAGGGCGACATCGAGAAGTTTTCAGGTGCAAAAGCATCCTTCCCGATCATCGCAGACAAATCGCTTGAGGTGTCCAAGGCGCTGAACATGCTGCCCGCCAATGCTTACCTGCCCGATGGTCGAACTGCTGCAGATTCCGCAAGCGTTCGCGTGGTTTTTATTTTCAGCCCCGACAAGAAAATGCAGTTGTCCATGACCTATCCGATGACAATTGGCCGCAATTTTGCCGAGGTGTTGCGTGCGCTGGATGCGTTGCAAGCCACCTGGGGAAAACCGATAGCCACCCCGGCCAACTGGACCCCGGGCGAAGATGTGATTGTGGCTTTGTCACTGAACGACGAGCAAGCCAAAGCCAAGTATGGCGACATTGACATCAAACTGCCGTACCTGCGCACCACCAAAATGCCGGGTTGATATTTCTGTCAGCCTTGCAGTGGTTGCGCAAGCACCCACAGCCCCACGCTGGTGAACACCACCATCAACACCAGCATGGGCAGCTGGCTTAGTGTGGCGCGCCCGGTGGTGCATTCAAGTTTCAACGCCTCTTGATGGGCAAGCCACACGGCAGCAATGTGACCAATCAAAATCAGAATGACCTGGCTGCTCCAGATGTTGGCCATGTCGGGCAACCAGGGCAGTCTTCCTGTGATTGCAGTGCCAAACACATTCCATCCCCAGCCGAAGGGGTCGGACACAAGCCCACGAATTTTTAGGCCCTGGCTAAACAGCAGTGTGTAGTAGTGGGTCAGGTGGTAAACCACGGCAATTGGCACCAGGCTTGGCAAGTAGCGGCGCATCAACAGCCCCATGGTTTGCCCGCCGCCGGTGATGCAACGCCCCAGTGCCAGAAACGCCATGAACAACAGCAGATAAAACAGTGGCGAGATGATCAGCAGCACGATTTCCCAGGCCACAAAAAATGGGCGCACCTGCGGATAAATTTTCAAGGGGTGTTGTCCGAAGGCGCTGGTTAAAATGCCGAACGGGTCTTGCCAGAAAAGATTGAAATACAACTGCGTTTCGCGAAGGCCATCGAAGGCGGTGGACGACAGCAAAAACAGCACGAACATGCATTGTGCCGGGTGCCACAGCCGCAGGTGGCGCAGGTCTGAAAACGGCAGGCTGACGCGCCAGCGGTGGCGACCATCGGTGCAGGCTATTCTGCGCAGTGGCGCGCAAGCCGCGAAAATTCGAAACAACACCGCAAATGGTTCGCCGCGCTGCAGCCAGCGCCGCGTACCCCACAACACCATGCCACCCAGATTCAATGCACCCAGTGCGATCAACAGCAAAGCAAGCTTGCGCGGCGAACTGTGAAAAAACAATTCAATTGAAACCAGCGCAGCAAGTTGAAGCAGCGCAGGCCAATGCCCCAGCCAGCGTGGGTAGCTGAACAGTCCTGCCCAGTTTTTTGGCAACAGAAAACGCCAGGGGTGTTGGTGCTTGTACCAATCGCCAATCAGCATGGCGCTGTAAGCCCCACCAAGAATGAACACGATCCAGAAAAAGGTCATGTTGAAATTGCGGTGGCTGTCGTTGCTGCCCAGCAGGCCGGTAACAATACAAAACACCAGTGCGCCCAGGCAAAGCAGTGAGCCGCTTGCGCGGGCGCTATTTACCCACGCATTGGGCCATGCAGGAAAGGGCAGCTGGCCATGCGCACGCAGGTGCGTAGAATATCGCCCTGCAAGGGCCAGCAAAAGAAATGACAGCACCAGTGCCGCAACCGAGCCCAGAATGTACAGCCCGTAAGGCATGGGCAATTGCACCGGTTCACCGAATGCATGCGCCCATGCCGATGCAGGCGCTGCCATCAGCAGCCCTGCACCTGTTGGTACACATTTCATTTCGGGTTGTTGCGGTAGTACACGTTTTCCCACATTTGCACGTAGGCTTCAGCACTGTTGTACAGGGCATCCAGTGCTTCACCGCCGCCTTCCAGCCGAACTTCTTCAACAAAGTCGGCCACCAGGCCGTAATGGGCCATGCCCACTTCGTCGATGTGCCAGAACTTGCCGCTTTCCGGAATGGTCAGCATGTTCACTTTCATGGGTGGAAGCGATTGGTAGCGCGCGCCCCAGTCGTCGCCCCTGAACAGGGTGAATGGATATGTCACAGGTTCGCTGTTGCCGCCGCGTGGGCCGGGGTGTCCACCGAAGCCGTTGGCGTCTGCCCCGTAGCCCAGACCCAACAGTTTGTCGTTGACTCCAGCCTTGTTGCGCCAGAATTTCAGCTTTTCAAGAAATTCCACATGCTTGATGCCGTTGCCCTTGTACGGGTAAATAACGCCACCACTTTTTAACATACGAATGGCCTGGTCGCTGGTCAAGCCACCGTGTGCGTCGTGTGACGATGCCATCGGGTAGGGCGGGTTCATGGTTTCGGCCAGGTCCAGCATCAGGTCTTTGCTGTGGTAAGCAGCATGATCAATGTCGATCACAAAACCTTTTTGCATCAGGGCTTTGAGCGCGTACTGGCCCAGGTCAGTCACAGTGCGCGCGTTGCAGCGTTTGCCATCGGGGTACAGTGGCGTGATGCCGCCCACCGCTTCCAGCAGCATTTTGCTCAAAGCATTGCTGCTGCTACCCGGGACGGCCGTTGTCATGTTGGTGCCGGGCTCGCGAACCGAGGGTTCGTTGGCGGGAAATTCGCGGCATTCGGTGGTTTTCCAGAATGCACCGGTGTCCAGAAAGTTCAGGAAGTTGATCACGTCGCCACTGAAAATACCGGCACCGCCCAAGGAGCTGTCAATGTCGTGGAAGGGGTACACGTGGCGTGCGCCAAGTGCCCACAGTTTTTCGATTTCCTGGTCAATCTGGGTTTGGTCGCATTTGCGCACCTCACTGCCATCTGGCAAGAAGGTCACGCCGCAGTTGAACACCTGCGCCACTTCAATGCCCAGCACAACTGCAAGTTTGCCGTCGTTGGCCACTTGGCGCGCCTCGGCCGGCGACTTGACGATTCGGTACCAGCCCTTGCCGGGGCCGCCGAATTGCGCGTCAATGTAGTCTTGTACGTCGTACAGGTATTCCACCTGTTTGGTAGCCACGCTCATGTCATCGCAGTCGGCTTCAGGCTTGCCTGCGTAGGTTTGGCCGACGCGGCACAGCGACGCAATGTTGGTGCCGTGGTTCACCATCACGCGCAAACCGGCACGCCAGGCGCGCTCAACCCACGCGTGGTACATCACCTGGTGGGTCAGGAAGTTGCGGCGTGGCCAGTCCACAAAGGTGGGCCACCCTTGTGTTTGATGGGTGCCCGTGGGGTTGGTTTCCAGAATGTTGTTTGCATCGCGAATGCCATTGGGGCCATGAAATGCTTCACAGTTGTCCAAGGCATGGGGAATGCCGAAGCGGTGAACCACTTCACCATACAGCACGCCACCGGCCGAGGGGCCGACATCGCCAGCCAGCGACATTTCGCTGGACATGCCCATGTGCGTGTGGGTGTCGGCAAAGCCGATGATGGGTTGGGTTTCGCCACGCCCGGTGTACGGTGTGCCTTCCATGCCGGTGGGCATTTCGGGGTAGGGGGTGCAATCGCTGTCGGGTATTAATCGGAATTGGGTGCGTTCGTTGCTGGCGGTGGCAAGCACCAGGCCGCTGTTTTCATCCAGCGCCAGCAGGCGGCCTGCGGAATCGGTGAAGCCAAACAGTTTGCCTTGCTTGTCAAAGCTTGCGTTCCACACACCGGCATCGGTGGGTTCTGCGCTGGCCACGATGATGTCGCCTTGAACGGTGACCATTTGCCGGTCACTGCCGTAAATCAGGTAGTTGCCCAATTCGGTGGGGCGCATGGTGAAACTTTCAGCCGATGTGGCGGGGCCGGCTGCATAGCGTGCAGAAGCGGGTTGCACAAACTGGCGGCTGAAAGCCGATTGCAAACCGAAGCAGCCATTCGCAATGGAAAACTGCGACAACTGCACGGCCTCCGAAGAGTTAACCGGCTGGGCTGCAGTGCTGTTGCCGCTGACGGCTGTTTCTTCCGTGGCGTTGCACGCTGCCAAAAGTGCCAAAACGCCAATGGCCAGAATTTTTCTTGTTTTCATCAGGCAAGCCCCGCAGAAATTTTAATGGTGGTTTTCTGGTACCAAGCGGGGGTGCAATTCAGATGTGTTTGTGACACAGAGAATGCCGGTAATGTAAAAAGGGCGACACTTCCGGGAAATAAGAGCAGCGCTGTAACGTTCACAAAAGCGGAATTGAATGTACTTGGCTACCAAGATTGTGAATCAGTCCGCCTGCGAGTCAAAAGCAGCAGCCATATATTCTTGTTCTCGGCCATTCAGTTGCAAAGCCTTGGCCAGTGTTCGCCATTGACTGACAATGCCTTTCATCTCCGAAATCTTGTCCTTGGCATCGGCCAGCTTCCAAAAGTAGTTGCCGCACACAGACAAAGCCAAGTCCAAATCCAGTGCGTTGTCGTGTTCAGAAATGTTCAAGCTTAGCCCTGATCCTTTTGGCTCGGGGTTGATGTCGTAGGCAGGGCTTAAGCGCCAGCCTTTGCCTGGAACCAAGATAAAACCGTGGTTTCGCATGTGGTCATCCGTGTTCTTGATCAGGATGCTGAAAACGATCCGAGTCCACAACTCGCGAGCATCGACTCGTGTTTGACTTCCACCGGTGCGCAAAATCTCAAGCACTCGACTGTATGAGATCCCGTTGTCATGACTAGCCTGGCCGTCTGTGAGTCCAGACAAGCACATGGCCGAGGCAAAGTGAATCCGTTGATCGACTCCGATGCGATCAAAACGCTCACTGACAAAGGTGTGGTGCTTGTGGTTGAGCTTCATGATCTTGTTGTTTGGTGTGGTGATGCCACAGCCTTTGGCCAGCGCCGCAGCAACGGACTCCCAGGCTGCCTTGTCCACTTCGTCTTTGTTGCTTGGGAATTTGGCAATGCAGAGTTGCCCGTTTGTATTCACCACGCTGGCCTTGGGTCGTGCTCCACCTAGAGACCCGCCTGGTGCCAGCAGCATGCGAAGGTACTCGTATTCCTCATCGGTGATGTCGAGGGTTTCGTCCTCGATTCTGGCCGCGGCGTTGGCCAACTCTTGAAGGTTCATCATGGCTGGAATGGCCCACTTCTGATCATTGTGATGATCCAGAAACTCGGGCTTTCCTTGAATCTTGTACCGAAGCGCGCCCATGCGGAACTGGTCGTGAACACCGAGCATGTACTGCACGGCATTCAAATGTACGGCCACAGCCCCTCGTTTGGATTTACGGGCGGCGCCTATCGCTGACTCAGCTTCCGCTTGGTTCTTTTGACGACGTTCATAGAACCTGCGCATAAGCGTTTTGCCCCATCGATCAGGGCTGGAGTCTTCCATGCAATTGAAAAAGGGTTTGAGCGAGAACTGTTCGCCGGCGATGGCTTTGATCTCGGGATCAAGGTTCGCTCTTGTGTTGTTCAGCAAATCAATTCCTTCCTGCGCCAGAGTCACTGAATGCGAGCAGCTGTTGCTTGTTTTGTAGGCCTTCAAATAGCCCAGTAACAGGGGCTTTTCAGGTGCTGCCCAGTCGGCGTAGATCTCAACCGTGCCCTTGGCAAAGTCAAAGAACTCGAACTTTTGCTTGTCCTCCAGGGTTTCAACCTTTTCCTTAGGCATGGTGCTTAGTCCTTCTTGGGCGCGGGTTTGACCAACAAAGAAACCAAGTCATCCAAGGTCACTGCATTGCTGACTGTCTTCTCGGTCTTCAATGAAGATTTGGTGATCTCTGACTTGTTGTTCTCAAAGAACGGGTGGGGTGCCTCAAATACCGGCCAAAACGCCTTGTTCACGCGTGAGCGGATTCGTGCAGGGCTACGCGGGGTTGCCCGAACGTTGAGTGCACTGTCTTGCAAATTGCGCCCCAAGGGATCCTCTTTGGCCACCAAGTTCAAATCGGCTGACAGACCGAGTACTTCCAAAATGGCCATATACGTACCCAGTGCGCAACCGGGTGCGCCGGCTTCTGCCGAGCGGTACGTCATGATGGACACGCCAGCGCGTTCGGCCACCAAGGCCTGGGGCAGATTGCGTCGCAAGCGAGCGGCCTTGATCCGAGCACCGAACTGCTCCAGTTGAGAGTGCCCCTGTGCAGAAAGTTTGGCAATTGATTTGGTCATTTTCGTGTTCCTTAAAGTCTAATAAATTAGGCTTATTATTGTTTTAATAGCTAATTTATTAGCTTATATACTTATTGTAGCGAACTATGCCGCTGTTTGCACCTGGATTTGCTCTTCTGTTCTACTTATAGTCTAATAAAATAGTTTTTATATCGTATTAATATATATTTTATTGGCTAAAAAGCGTTCGATTAAGAATTGGATCCATCGCCAAAAGAAGTGGCCCGGCAAAACTGAACAGAGAGTATTTTGGCTTTGATTTTTTGGTCGAATTGAATGTACTTGGGTATCAGTTTGATACCAGATCGCCAGAAATGAAAAAGAACCTAGACGCTTTCGCATCTAAGTCCTCGAATTGATCGCGTATGTCAGCGTGATATGTGTACTTAAGGTCGTCCTCTGGGTAACAACATCTTTGAAAAGTGCTGTATTTGCTATAAAAATACTTGAACCTTGAAGCCTCTTGTATTCTTATACATATATATATCTTGAAGTTATTGAAATTACTCTTTACCATCAGGCTAAATATTTATAGCAAATACAGCATATGAAAGAGTTTGATGAATTAGGCGCTGAAATTGCCCGCTTACGCGTTCAGCAGCAAATGACCCAAAAGCAACTGGCCGATTTGGCCGGAATGGGGCAGTCAACCCTGGCCCGGTTTGAGAAGGCTGGAGTCGCAGAGTTCGGCTCAGCCAAGTTGCTCAGGCTATTGTCCGTCCTGGGATATGAAATAAGTTTTGTTCCAACAAAACGTGTTTTTACGCTACAGGATGCATTGGCCGCAAAATCTCAGAACCAAGAGAGATAGTCAAAGGTTGATCTGTGTGATTTTTGATCTCAATGAAGTTGCTGAGCAGCTACAGGAGAAAAGCAACCTTGAAACTACACATATTTGTTAACGATGCTCCGGTGGCCACTTTGGATAGCCCGGACTCATTTAAGCATGTGATGACTTATCACGATGGGGTGCGACCAGACCAGTTTGTTTCTTTACTCATGCCGGTACAAACCGAATCTTATGCCTACCCCGAGCTGCATCCTGTTTTCAGGATGAATCTTCCCGAAGGTTTTTTACTTTCTATTTTGCAAGAAGAGCTTGGCCCACATGTTGGGGCGTCACCCCTGAATTTATTGTCTGTTGTCGGGCGAAATTCCATAGGGCGGGTAAAAGTTGCCCCTGTTGGCGCAGACCCAACATCACCTCCCGTAGCTTTTGAACTCACTGAAATATTGAAAGGTGATAATTCAGAACAAGCCTTTGTAAATCTAGTGAGAAAATTTGCAGCGTCCGGCGTGTCCGGGGTTGTACCCAAGTTCCTGACCAATGAAATTGGAACGCACAAAAAAGGTACATTGACCACAGACAGGTACATCATAAAAGGCACCACCGACAAGCTGCCAGGAATTGCCCTAAACGAACATCTCTGTATGCAGGTGGCCCACAAAGCGAAACTAAATGTCGCTGAAACACAGGTCTCAGATGACGGGCAGGCGCTAATAGTTACCCGATTCGATTGGGACAAGCAATCAGGTCAACGGCTGGGCATGGAAGACCTTTGTAGTTTGCTTGCGTTGAGGCCAGAACAGAAGTACGAAACGACTTGGGAACAGGTAGCGAGCCGAATCAAAGATGTCATCACTTTGCCCGCCCAGAGAAACAAGGCACTCAGGGATCTGGCGGATTTATTGCTTTTGACTTATTTGTTACGAAATGCGGATTGCCACAGCAAGAACCTGGCTTTGCTGTACTCGAGCTACGAAGACATTCGACTTGCCCCAATCTACGACATGCTGACAATAACGGTTTACGACGATTACTTGAACAATCCTCCGGGATTGCCATTGGCCGGCAGAAAAACCTGGAACCCAGGTAAAGAATTGCCGCTGTTTTTACAAACGCGTTGTGGATTGATGCCCGCAGCGATAAAGGAACGAATTGAGGTTCTAAGCCAGGCAGTGGTAGACGTTTCGCCTCAAGTGGTTCAGGCAACAAAAGAGTACCCGCATTTTAGAGAAATCGGAAAGCGGATGTTATGGGCCTGGAATGATGGCATAAACAGCTTGCGGTTACAGAGGACGTGGAGTTTACCTTCAGTGGGGCCGGTAATTACCAACGCTCGATTCTCAGATCCCGTGCCTGTGAAGAAGCCAAAACGACAGGTGATTGGAAGGTCACCATTGCTGCGATCCAAAGACTAGTGGCGTGTAAGTTAACAACGTTGGCGGGATTGAATGTGACCTGCCCCGGATTTTTCGATCCAGCGTGACTTAACTACAATGGTCTCTCAACGCAGCGAGAGACGAAATGAAACGAGCCCGATTCAGCGATGAGCAGATTGTTCGAATCCTGAGAGAAACAGACAAAGACACGGTTGTAGAGGTTGCCAAACGCCACGGTGTGAGCGAACCGACCATTTATGCATGGCGCAAGAAATTTGGCGATCTGGAAACCGATGAGGTTCGACGCCTAAAAACGCTTGAGGCCGAGAATGTCCGGCTGCGCAAATTGTTGGTGGACCGCGACCTTGAAATCGAGGTGATGAAGGAAATCAACAGAAAAAAGTGGTGAGCGTGCAAGCACGTTTGGAACAGGCCCATTACGCGATCGGTCGTGGTGTGGGTCAGAGACGTGCGTGCACGCTGATGCAAGTGGCCCGATCAGGCCTGTATTACGAACGCAAGATGCCCAGTCGAGACTTGCCTGTGATTGACGTGATGAAACGTTTGTCAGGGCAATATCCAAGATTTGGATCACGTCGGATTCGTGTGTTCTTGGCCAGAGAAGGCCTGCAGATTGGCAAAGAGCGTTGTTCAAGGCTTTGGAGTCAGGCAGGCTTGCAGGTGCCTGCCAAGAAGAAGCTGCGTAGAGCGATTGCAAGCGCTGCCCCGCGGCCCAAGATGCCAGATCAACGCAACACGGTGTGGAGCTATGACTTTGTGTACGATGCCTGTGCTAACGGTCAAACCATCAAATGTTTGACCGTTGTGGATGAATACACTCGGGAATGCTTGGCAATTGATGTAGCAGGCAGTATTCGTTCCAAACGAGTCATTGATGTACTGAGCAAGCTGATCAGTGTGCGGGGCGCACCGAGATACCTTAGGAGCGACAACGGCCCGGAATTCGTGGCGACCAAGCTCCTGGAATGGGCGGTGCAAGAGAAACTTGAAAGTGTGTTGATTGATCCTGGCAAGCCATGGCAAAACGGCACCAACGAAAGCTTCAACGGAAAATTCAGGGATGAATGCCTGTCGATGGAGTGGTTTCGAAACCGACTAGAAGCACGAGTAATTATTGAAGACTGGAGGCAGCATTACAATGCGGTTCGACCGCATTCCAGTTTGAACTACCTGACCCCGAATGAATTCGTGGCAGGATTGCAAAACGATTTATCAACCGAGACCAGAAAGTTAAGTTCTCAGTGGTAGGAAATTCCCGGGCAGGTCAAATGTACTTGGGTACCAGTTTGGTACCAGATCGCCAGAAATGAAAAAGGACCTAGACGCTTGCGCATCTAAGTCCTTGAATTTTTGGTGGGTCGTGCGAGATTCGAACTCACGACCAAAGGATTAAAAGTCCTCTGCTCTACCAGCTGAGCTAACGACCCACATTTCGCTGTCAGGCTTTCGCCCTCAACCGAAGACCGCGATTATGGCCAAGTTTTCAAAAGTGGTCAAGCCCCGATTCCGCAAAAAGTCACTATTTTTTGCTTGAGTTAACGTAAGGGTTTGAAATCTTGAAGCGTTTTAATATTTCAATTTCACGGTTTTCCATCAATTCGGCCTGATTGTCGCTTTCATGCACATAGCCTTGGGCGTGCAGGCAACCGTGAATTACCAGATGGGCCAAGTGCTCAACCGTGTCTTTGTGCTGCTCGGCGGCTTCGCGTTCAACCACGGCGGGGCAAATTACGATATCGGCCATGAACACTGGCAGGCCAGAATCGGCCCCAAGGTCGGGCATGTCCATGGGGAAGGTCAGCACATTGGTGGCGTAGTCTTTGTTGCGGAAGTCACGGTTGAGCTGTCTGCCTTCTTCTTCACCCACGAAGCGAATGGTCACTTCAGCACGGTCCATGAAGCAGGCTTTGGCCCAACGGCGTATGCGGCTGTTGTCCACTTCCGAGAAGGGCGGGTGGTCTGCGTGCATGGCCCACTGAATGGCCACGCTGACGGGTGTGCTTGCTTTATTCTTCATCGGTGTCCAGTGCATTGGGTCGTTCGGGGTTGTTGAATCGTTCGTACGCTTCAACGATGCGTGCCACCAAGGGGTGGCGAACCACGTCTGCGCTGGTAAAGTAAGTCATTGCAATGCCTTTGACGTTGCGCAACACATGCTGGGTTTGTATCAGCCCGCTTTGCTGGCCGCGGGGCAGGTCGATCTGGGTTACGTCACCGGTAATCACGGCCTTGCTGCCAAAACCAATCCGGGTCAGAAACATTTTCATCTGTTCGGGCGTGGTGTTTTGTGCTTCATCCAGAATTACAAAGGCGTGGCTTAGCGTGCGGCCCCGCATGTAGGCCAGCGGCGCAATTTCAATCACATTGCGCTCGAACCATTTCTGAACACGGTCATAACCAGCCAGGTCGTATAAAGCATCGTACAGGGGGCGCAGGTAGGGGTCTACTTTCTGGCTCAGGTCACCTGGCAGAAATCCCAAACGTTCACCCGCTTCTACGGCCGGGCGGGTCAGAATAATGCGTTTCACGCTGTCGCGTTCGAGTGCGTCCACGGCGCATGCCACGGCCAAATAGGTTTTTCCGGTACCGGCAGGGCCAATGCCAAAAGTCAGGTCATGTTCCATCACCGATTTCAGGTAATCCTTCTGACGCTCGGTGCGTGGTTGCAGGTCAACTTTTTTGGTTCGCAGCACCACGGGCTCGTCGGCCCCTGTGATCGTCGGAATTTCTTTTCTGGGGTTGGCCACGGTGTTGGTGTTTTTCAGTTCAACCAGCGCCAGTTGAATTTCATCGGCTGTAACGGGCTTGTCGCTTTTTTCAAAAAAGTGATTGATCAGGATGAATGCCTGTTTTGCATTTTCCTTGTCGCCCGCCACGCTCAGTGTGTTGTTGCGGCGTGAAATTTTTACTTGCAAGGCGGCTTCAATTTGCCGCAGGTTGCCATCCACGGGGCCGCACAGGTTGGCCAGTTTGTGGTTGTCGTCTTCGGGGGCTTGCCATTCACTGCCTTTTGCTTTCATTGGATGCTTCTTGAAAAGTTAAGTGTCTATTTTAAGCAATCAGTCTTCCAGCTGCCGGTGGCGCGGCGGGAAACTGACACGCATCAGGGTGCCGGGCCTGTCGGGGTGGGCAGATTTCTGGTTGTCGTGAATGGTCACATTGGCATCGTGCTGCTGTGCTGTTTCCAGCACAATTGCAAGGCCAAGGCCTGAGCCGTCTTCGCTGGTGCCCAGCACACGGTAAAAGCGGTCGAATACCAGGTTGCGTTCGCCAGCTGGGATGCCGGGGCCATCATCTTCCACTTCCAGCACAATGGCTTCGCGCTGCGGGCTGTCATCCACCCGCACGGTTACGCAGCCTTCTTCCGGCGTGTAGCGCAGGGCGTTCTCCACCAGGTTTTTCAACATCTCGGTCAGCATCAGGGTTTGGCCATTTACATACACGGCATGGTCGGGTACTTCCATGCCCAGATCAATGTGCTTGTTCATGGCTTCGGGCACGAAGTCGCGGGTTACCGTGCGTGCAATGTGGGTCAAATCCAGTTTTTCGAATTGCAACACAGAAGGTGCTTCGGTTCGGGCCAAGGCCAGCAATTGGTTCACAAGGCGTGTGGATCGTTCTGTGCCCACTTTCAAGCGGCGCAGGCTTCGTAGTTTGGCTGCTTCATCGGTCTCGTCGCTGAGCAATTCAACTTGCATGCGCAGGCCTGCCAGCGGCGTTTTTAACTGGTGCGCGGCATCGGCGACAAAACGTTTTTGTGTGTCGATGGTTTGCTCAAGTCGCTCCAGCTGTTCGTTCAATGCAGTAATGACTGGCAACAATTCTTCGGGGGTGTCTTTGGTTTGTAGTGCGCTCAGGTCGTCGGGCTTGCGGGTGCGAATAATTTCGAGCAGGCTGTTCAAAGGTGCAATGCCGCGCGACAAGCCAAACCACACCAGCAATACGGCCAGCGGCAGAATCACGAACTGCGGCAAAATTACACCCTTGATGATTTCGTTGGCCAGGCTGTCACGCTTGCCCAGGGTTTCCGCGATCTGGATCAGCATGAAGCGGTTTTCGCCCGCGGTGGGTAGTTCAATCCACAAATGGCCTGCACGGAAATCTTCGCCATTCACCACAATGTCCCGAAAATTCACCACGCCAATTTGCCGTGCTTCCCGTTTGGGTATGGGCAAGCTTCGTTCGTCACCCAGCAAAAACTCGCCAGTTTTACCAATTACCTGCACGCGCAGTTGGTCGGTGCCATCGGCCAGTAAAATTTCCATGGCTTCTTTGGGCATGCCAAATTGACCAGTAGGCGCCTGGGCTGCAACTTCTTGTGCCAAGGCTGTAATTTTGTCGTCAAGAATGTGGTCGAAGGGGTCGTTGGCAATCGATTTGGCCACGAGATATGTAACGCCGATACTCATGGGCCACAAAATCAGCAATGGGGCCAGCATCCAGTCCAGAATTTCGCCGAACAGTGACCGGCGTTGGTTGCGGCCCGATGCAAGCGGGTTGCGTTTGTACCAAGCCAATCAGGCACCTGCCTTATGTGTTGGCGTTGGCATTGGGTGTTGCTTCTTTCTCAGTGTACTTTTCAAGGCAATAACCCAGGCCACGCACAGTGGCAATTCGAACGCCATTGACTTCAATTTTTTTGCGCAGGCGGTGAATGTACACCTCTATTGCGTTGTTGCTCACTTCTTCGCCCCATTCGCACAAATGGTCAACGAACTGTTCTTTGCTGACCAAGCGCCCAACGCGTTGAAGCAGCACTTCAAGCAGGCCCACTTCCCGGGCGGACAGGTCAAGCATGTCTTCGTTGATGTATGCAATACGTCCAACCTGGTCGAACGTCAGTGGTCCGTGTTTCCAGATGCTTGCGCCGCCACCCGTGCCTCGGCGGGCCAATGCACGCACGCGGGCTTCGAGTTCTTTCAGGTCGAAGGGTTTGGCCATGTAATCGTCGGCACCTGCATCAAGCCCTTGTACGCGTTGCTCAACACTGTCGGCAGCGGTCAAAATAAGCACAGGCATGTTGTTGTTGCGCGCACGCAGGCGGCGCAGCACTTCAAGTCCGCTCATCTTGGGCAGGCCCAGGTCGAGTATCAAAATGTCGTAGTTCATGGTGGTTAGCGCGGTGTCGGCGTCGCTGCCCTTGAACATGCAGTCCACTGCATAACCGGCTTGGCGCAGTGATTGCGACAAACCTTCAGACAACAAGCTGTCGTCTTCGGCCAGAAGTATTTTCATCCCTTGTCTCCCCAGTGCAGGCTGGCCGGTTTGGCTCTTTTTACCTGAACATGAATGGTGTTGTATTGATTTGATTTTAGCCTGAAAGTGCAGCGGCTTTTGCAGCTTGTATGGCGTCACGGGTGTTTCGCGCTTCAAGCGCGGCAGCACTTGCAAAATCGGTTTTGCCGCTGGCATACAAAATGGCCCGCGATGAATTGATCAGCAAGCCCCAGCCCTGGCTGCACAACCCATTCTTCACCGTGTTCAGCAAGTCGCCACCTTGCGCGCCGATACCGGGTACCAGCAGGGGGGCGTTGCCCACAATGCTGCGCACTGCACGAATTTCTTCCGGGTAAGTGGCCCCCACCACCAAGCCCACTTGTTGGTGCGGGTTCCAGGTGGTGGTGGCTATTTTTGCCACGGTTTGGTACAGCGGCTCGGCCTTTTCTGTGTTTAAAAACTGCAGGTCGTTGCCGCCTGGGTTGGACGTGCGGCACAGCAAAAACAGGCCGCGATCGGCGTAGTCATGGTAGGGCTCGACGGAGTCGCTGCCCATGTAGGGGCTCAGCGTTACGCTGTCGGCTTTGTAACGCTCGAATGCTTCAATGGCGTATTGCTTGGCGGTGGCGCCAATGTCTCCGCGCTTGGCATCCAGAATGGTGGTGGCGTGCGGGGCAATTTCATTGGCATAAGCCAGAATGTTTTCCAGTGCCGCTTCAGCGCGGTTGGCTGCAAAGTAGGCAATTTGAGGTTTGAATGCGCACGCAAATTCTGCGGTGGCTTTGATGATTTCCATGCAGAAGCGTTCAATTTCCGCAGGGCTGCCGCCGTAACCTTCCGGCATGCGGAAAATATCGGGGTCCAGGCCCACACACAACATGGAATTGCTGTGTTGCCAACTGTGCACAAGGCGTTGCGGGAACGTGTTGAATTCGGAAAAACGGTGGCTGGCCATTGCGCAATTGAACTGTTGGAAGTGGGCTTATTGTACAGGATCAGGGCAAGCCCCTAGGGGCAATTGCGGGCTGATGCTCTACACTGGAGCGCTTTACTGAACGATCATTCACCTTCGTGCCTGCTGCAAAATTATCCTTAAAGCAAATACAACTACTGCTTGGTATCACCGCCATTTGGGGCATGAACTGGCCTGTGATGAAGTATGCGGTTACCCAATACCCGCCCCTGCATTTCCGCACCCTGTGCATGGTGTTTGGCATGGTGGCCATGTGGTTTGTGGCCCGGCAAATGAAGGTGTCGCTGAAGGTGCCCCGTGAAATGTGGGGCAGGCTGGCGCTGCTGTGCATTCCCAACATGATTGGTTGGCACGTGTTCTGTATTCTGGCGGTGAAAGAATTAAGTTCAGGCCGTGCAGCCATTCTGGGCTACACCATGCCGGTTTGGGCGGTGCTTTCGGGGCTGATGTTTGCGCACCCGGTGGGGCGACGTGGCTGGGTGGGTCTAAGCCTGGCCATGGTGGCTGCCATGTTGTTGCTTTCTTCTGAATTTGCAGCCATTGCTGGCAGCCCGCTGGGGGTGGTGCTGATGTTGATTGCTGCAGCCAGTTGGGGATTTGGCACCACATTGATTCGACATTACCCGTTGAAGTTGCATGCACTTGCGTTCACGCACGCAATGATGCCGCCGACCATCATTGCGATGGGTTTGGCCGGGTTGTGGTTTGAAGGCGCCAATGTGGGCTTGCCGCAGGGTTGGTCGCAGTGGTGGCCGATTTTCTACAACGCTTTTGGAGTGTTCGCGTTTTGCCAGGTGGCGTGGTTTAGTTTGGCGAAGTCGTTGCCCCCGGTGGTGTCGAGCTTGTCGATCATGATCATTCCGGTGGTGGGTGTGATGTCGGGCAGTTTCTTCTTGGGCGAAGTGCCGCATTGGCCCGACTTCGCAGCGCTGGTGCTGATTCTCGGGGCGATGGCGGTGATTTTGGTGCCAAGGCGCAAGAAAGCGGTTTGATGGCTGTGTTGAACTCGTCGCGGATTGCCCGTTCCGCACTGAAAATCACTTCATCCCTTTTTGAAAAAAGGCATTCAATTCACCCAAGCCCGACAAAACAGATGGTCGGGTCTTGGGTGTCGCCACGCGAACATTGAAGCCTTGTTCAAACGGGGCGATTTTCTTCAAGTGCAGAACAGGCAAACTCACTGTCGAGTTGCTTGAACCGGCTCCCGCGAGCTGTGCGTGATCAATCACCTGTCCCGTTTCAGCCCAATCGGCAGTGATGTTCCAATCGCTTCGCCTTCAAAAAGGGAAATAAAGGTTTTTAGGCGAATCATTGGGGCTCGCGCTGAGCAGGCTCAGTTCCGAAAGTACTTCCTTGACCGGTACACCAGCGCTTCGCCTTCCCGGAAATCGCAACGCAACACCTCGCCCACCATAATGAAGTGGTCGCCTTCATCGTGGCGGTTGCGCACCTTGCATTCAAAGTGCGCCAAGGCATTGGGTATCAGCGGTGCGCCACCCAAACCTTCGATCACTTCAAGGCCCGCAAAACGGTCGCCTTTGAATGTGGAAAAGTGGTGCGACAGTTCTTCCTGATCTGCAGACAACACGCTAACGCCATAGTGCGTGGCCACAGCAAATGCATCATGACTGCTGGCTTTTTTGGACAAACTCCACAGCACCAGTGGGGGGTGCAGTGACACTGAGTTGAACGAGTTGGCGGTAACGCCCACGTACTTGCCTTCGGCATTCTTGGTGGTGATGATGGTGATGCCAGTGGCAAACTGGGCGAGTGCTTGCCGAAACAGATGCGCATCCAGTTCGGCATCTTCTTCGCGTTTCTCGGCACGAATAAACTCGGGTTTTGCAGGTGATTGCATGGGGTACTTCTTTTGTGTCGAATGGCCCCATTGTGCCAAACAAGTGCTTGAATTGCTGGAATGGGCACTCAAATCGTCGTTTTCAGGCCCATGTGTTTGAAATGATTTAAAATACGGCCAAATCAAAATTCTTCGAACCCTTGAATCCCCGGCCCCAGCGGCCACAAAGGCATTTTCTTGAGCGCACTGTCATTCAAACTCAAAACCACGTCTGGCCAAGCCCGTCGCGGTGAAATTACCACCGCACATGGTGTTATTCAAACGCCGATTTTCATGCCAGTGGGCACCTATGGCACAGTCAAGGGCATGACGCCACGCGATTTGAACGAGATCAATGCCCAAATCATTCTGGGCAACACCTTTCATTTGTGGATGCGCCCCGGTTTGGACATCATGGAAAAATTCGGTGGGCTACACCAGTTCATGGGCTGGAAAGGCCCAATCCTGACAGATTCCGGTGGTTTTCAAGTGTTCAGCCTTGGCGCCATGCGCAAAATCAAGGAAGAGGGCGTGCATTTTCGCAGCCCGGTCAACGGCGACAAGCTGTTCCTCACGCCCGAAGAAAGCATGCGTATTCAAACCGTGCTGAATTCCGACATCGTGATGATCTTCGATGAATGCACACCATACCCCGCCACGCACACTGAAGCACGCCTGTCGATGGAAATGTCCATGCGCTGGGCCAGACGATCTCGAGATTCCTTTGATGAACAAGGCAACCAGAATGGTTTGTTCGGCATTGTGCAAGGTGGGATGTATGAAGACCTGCGCGACATTTCCCTGCAAGGCCTGGAAGAGATTGGTTTTGATGGCTATGCAATTGGCGGACTTTCTGTGGGTGAGCCGAAAGACGACATGCAGCGAATTTTGGCGCACACCGCGCCAAAGTTGCCGCAGAATAAACCGCGTTACCTGATGGGTGTGGGTACGCCTGAAGATTTGGTGAATGCGGTGGGCAAGGGCATCGACATGTTCGACTGTGTAATGCCCACCCGCAATGCGCGCAATGGCTGGTTGTTCACACGCACAGGCGACATACGGATTCGCAATGCGAAATTTCGCAATGATGAAAGCCCGCTCGATGCTACTTGCGCTTGCTACACCTGCAAGAATTTTTCACGGGCCTATTTGCACCACTTGGACCGAAGCAAAGAAATTTTGGGCGCGCATTTGAACACCATGCACAACCTGCACTACTACCTTGAGTTGATGCGTGAAATGCGCGAAGCGATTGAACAAGACCGCTTCGATGAATTTACGACAGAATTCGCTTTGTTGCGCGGTCAGCAAGAGGCACAGAACTCCACAGTTTGAAGCTGAACCAAGGTATCTGGCAGGCTTTCAGTTTGGCGTAAGTTTTCGCTTTGATACTGGCTTCCAAGCCTAGGCTTGGGAGGGATGTGACCTCGTTTTCCAAGCTCGCGGTTAACAACAACCTTAAAAAGGAGACAAGCGATGAGCAACCCAAATGGCGGTGAAGCCTACTGGAAAGCGACAATCAGCCTGTTGACCAAGATCATGATTGTGTGGTTTTTGGTTTCTTACGGCGCTGGTATTTTGTTTGTTGAGCAACTTAATCAAATTAGCCTGGGTGGTTACCCACTGGGCTTCTGGTTTGCCCAACAAGGTTCCATTTACGTGTTCATTATCCTCATTTTTTACTACGCGAAAAAAATGGGCGAGATTGACCGCGAACACGACGTTCACGAAAACTAAGGAGATTGCTGATGGATTTGCAAACAATCACCTACGTGATCGTGGGTTTAAGTTTCGCGCTGTACCTCGGTATTGCGTTTTGGGCTCGTGCTGGTAGCACGGGTGAATTTTATGTGGCTGGCGGCGGTGTACACCCCGTGGCCAACGGCATGGCGACTGCAGCTGACTGGATGTCTGCCGCGTCGTTCATTTCAATGGCGGGTTTGATCTCCAACATGGGCTACGGTGGTTCCGTGTTCTTGATGGGTTGGACCGGCGGTTATGTGTTGCTTGCCATGTTGCTGGCACCGTACCTGCGCAAATTCGGCAAGTTCACGGTTCCTCAGTTTATTGGTGACCGCTATTACTCCAATACAGCCCGAACAGTGGCTGTGATCTGCTTGCTGGTTGCTTCCATTACTTATGTAATCGGGCAAATGACAGGTGTGGGTGTGGCCTTCTCCAGGTTCCTGGGTGTGTCCGCTGAAGTGGGTATTTATGTGGGTATGGGCATTGTGTTCATGTATGCCGTATTCGGTGGCATGAAGGGCATTACCTACACGCAAATTGCGCAGTATATTGTGCTGATTTTCGCCTACACCATTCCAGCCATCTTCATTTCCTTGAACCTGACTGGTAACCCATTGCCACAACTGGGCTTGGGTTCCGACATGCTGGCCAACGGCCAACCCATGTTGGCAACACTGGACAAAGTGGTAACCGACCTTGGTTTCAGCAGCTACACCACCACACCGGCGGGTAGTTACCTGAACACATTCTTCTACACCATCAGCTTGATGATTGGTACCGCGGGTCTGCCCCACGTGATCATTCGCTTCTTCACGGTTCCTACTGTGAAAGACGCGCGTTCGTCTGCTGGCTGGGCTTTGGTGTTCATTGCAATTCTGTACACAACAGCACCTGCTGTTGGCGCAATGGCCCGTTACAACCTGCACGCTACTGTGAACACCAATGTGGTCACGGGTGGTGATCTGTTTGCACCTGAAGCACAACTGCCAAACGACCAGAAACCTGCATGGATGGGTCGCTGGGAATCAACGGGCTTGTTGAAGTTTGATGACAAGAACGGTGACGGTCGTATCCAGTACTACAACGATGCTTCCAAAAATCCTGAGTTTCTTGCCAAGGCAGAAGCTGCTGGCTGGAAGGGCAGTGAAATGACAGTGAATGCCGACATCATGGTGTTGGCAAACCCTGAAATTGCGTTGTTGCCCAACTGGGTGATCGCCTTGGTGGCCGCGGGTGGTTTGGCTGCGGCGTTGTCAACTGCGGCTGGTTTGCTGTTGGCAATTTCGTCGGCTGTGTCTCATGACCTGATCAAAGGCGTGTTCAATCCAGGCATTTCTGAAAAGAACGAACTGCTGGCCGGTAAAATTTCCATGGCTGGAGCGATTGTTCTGGCCGGTTACCTGGGCTTGAACCCACCGGGCTTCGCGGCCGGTACCGTGGCTTTGGCCTTTGGTATTGCAGCATCCTCACTGTTCCCTGTGATCATGATGGGCATTTTCTCCAAGAAGATGAACTCCACAGGCGCAATCGTGGGTATGTTGACCGGCTTGAGTGTGACCCTGTTCTATGTGTTCGCACACAAAGGCATCTTGTTCATCAAGGGCACCGAGTATGTTGAACTGGTGGGCGGCACCAACGGTTTCTTCGGCATCACGCCTGAAGCCTTCGGTACGGTCGGCGCAATTGCCAACTTCCTGATTGCCTACGCGGTCAGCAAGGTTACGGCACCACCGCCTGAGCACATTCAGCACTTGGTTGAAGATGTTCGTACCCCACGTGGTGCGGGTGTTGCAACCGGTCACTGATTGACTGTTCAACAATAACCACTGCTTTCATCGAAAAGCAGGGCTTGAGAAGCTTGAAAGCCCGGTGAGAAATCACCGGGCTTTTTATTTTTGTCAGAAAAATGTGCCAATGTTTGAAAACTGCGCCTGAAACCACGGGTGGCTGCCCAGTGCCGCAATCAACAACACGGCCAGCAACAACAGGCCCAAAGGCTTTGATACACTGCTGCTGACCGCTGCCGGGGGTTTTGCGGTGGTATTGTGTGTTGTTTTTGTGTTGTCGGGTTGTTCCATGGGAAGGTTGTTTTTAACTTTCTCCGGAATTACTTTGCCCAAAAACCACATTGCGGCCGTGACAACGACCAGATCGTCAGTAATGCCAAGCAGCACCAGAAAGTCGGGGATCAGGTCAATCGGGCTGAACAGGTACACCACCACAGCCAGCATGAATCCTTTGATCCATTTCGGCGTATCAGCGTGCCGAAATGCATGCCATAGCATGCGCCCATGTGTTTTAAGTGCTTTGAGTTTAGTCAGTATCGGAAAAAAACGTGTGAACATGCGCAGTACTCAACTTTAATCAGAGGAATCATTGTGAACCAAGCACCCTTGATGATCCAGCGTTCGTGCCGCATTCCTGTGCCATTGGCCGATTGTTTTGCCCTGTACATGCGCTTAAGGGCCAATGAGTACATTCACAGTGATGCAGTGATCGCCCCGATCACCAATATAGAAATGATTCAGGGTACATCGTTCAATGAGGTGGGCGATATTCAGCGCATCACGTTCAAGGGTGGTGCCGTCATTGATGAAGAATTGCTGGCTGTGCTGCCAAACAGGCAATTTGTTTACCGGGGGGTAGGCTTTAACCAACCCATGCTGAGCTGGCTTGATCACGCAAAGGGCTCTTTTGAATTTGAGAAAGACGGCGATGATGCCACCCTGGTGACCTGGCGCTACCTGTTTTATTTGAAGCCAGGTTTGGCGACAGCGCTCAAGCGGATTGGGTTCAAGGCCGTCATGGTTGATTTGATCTGGAACCGGATGATGACCAAAACCCTGGTGAATCTGACGCAGATCATCACGCTGCGCGCCATGCATTCAGGAAAAAAATCCGTGTGATTTTTTCTTGTATCAAGGCGCTTGGCAGACTCGAGGCTTAAGCAATTACCACCGGGGTGTCGGGAAGTTCGTTTTCCCCACCCCCATCATGCGGAAAGTGTTGAATTAATTTCTCACTCACTGCTGCAACACAAGTTTTCACACCTTCTTCGTAGTGTCCCTTCGCAAATGCAGTTTCAATGGCTTTGCACAAATTGTCCCAGTACTGTGTGCCCACTTTGGCATGAATGCCTCGGTCGGCCACAATTTCGATGGCATGGTCGGCCAGCAGCACGTAAATCAGCACGCCGTTGTTCAGTTCAGTGTCCCACACATGCAATTCGCTGAACACCTCAATGGCGCGTCGCCGGGGTGTTGCCTTGTCGAGCAACGTTTGTAATTCCAGAGCACTTTCTACGGCAAAACGAATTTCTCCGCTGTGTTGTCTTTCGCTGGCCTGAATGGAGTGCGCAATGTGTTCAAGGTGCGTGGGCGTGAAAATTTTGCGCACATGCCGCTCTGTGGTCATCAGGTGTTTCAGAATGCGTTTGAAGTCCATGTCTACCACCTTCCCGAGGCGCCACCGCCACCAAAACCGCCGCCGCCGCCGCTGAAGCCACCACCGCCGCCAAAACCACCACCCCGGCCAAAGCCGCCACGACCACCACCAATACCGCCCATGCTGCTTCCGAACAAAGTCAGAACCGCCGCCGCAAGGGCAGCCAGAATGGCGATGATCACCGCGCCTGCAAAAAGCCATGCCACCACAAAAACCACACCACCCGTGGCCAGCGCAGCAGGAAGCTTGCCAATGGCCTTTCGCAAAAAACCACCCAGAAAAATGGCCAGCATGAAGACCAGCGGGGCAATGTCTTCAATGGAATTGGTGCCGCTCTTGGTCGCAGCGCGCGCAGGTTCAGGCAAGGGTTCGCCTTCAATTACCCGGATCATTTGATCCACGCCTGCCGCCACACCGCCAGCAATGTCGCCCTGGCGAAATTGCGGGGTGATGAATTCCTCAATGATGCGTTTGGATGTGATGTCAGTCAGCGCACCTTCAAGGCCGTAACCCACCTCGATACGCAGGGCACGGTCTTGCAAAGCCACCACCAGAATTGCGCCATCGTCGATGTTTTTTCGACCAATTTTCCAGCTCTCGGCTACACGCAGCGCGTACTGCTCAATGGGTTCCGGTTGCGTGGTTTGCACCAGCAACACGGCAATTTGACTGCCTTTGCTTGCTTCAAATGCCTGCAACTTTTGAATCAAGGTTGCTTGTTCTTCATTGCTCAAGGTGCCGGTGCTGTCGACCACTTGCGCGGTCAATGCAGGTACAGGCACCTCGGCTTTCAGCAAGCTTGGGGCGAGCAGAATGATTGCGCACAGCCAAACGCGAACCAATGCCGAGTAGATGTTTTGCATCACTTGGTGCCGAAATCAACTGTAGGGGGCTTGGAAATGGCCGCTTCGTTTTCAACCGTAAAGCTGGGTTTGACGTTGTAGCCCATCACCATGGCGGTCAGGTTGCTGGGGAATGAACGCACTGTCACGTTGTATTCTTGCACCGCTTTGATGTATCGGTTGCGTGCCACGGTGATGCGGTTTTCTGTGCCCTCCAGTTGCGCCTGCAAGTCGCGGAATGCCTGATTGGCTTTCAGGTTGGGGTAATTTTCAGTGATCAGCAGCAGGCGAGATAGCGCTCCGCTTAACTCACCTTGTGCCTGCTGAAATTTATTGAAAGCCTCCGGGTCGTTGATCAGTTCCGGTGTGGCCTGAATCGAGGTGGCCTTCGAGCGTGCTTCTACCACCTGCGTCAGTGTTTCCTGCTCGAAATTCGCTTCGGCTTTCACCACATTCACCAGGTTGGGCACCAGGTCTGCACGGCGCTGGTATTGGTTCAGCACTTCGGCCCACGCGGCATTCACCTGTTCATCGGTGGTTTGAAAGGTGTTGTAACCGCAGCCGCTTAGCGTAAGCAACAGGGTGAAGACAGGCAGTGCACGGGAAAGTACGCGATTCATTCAAACGCTCCTTGGTGGGTGGTTGCTTGATTGTGCAATTAAAAAAGCCCATGGCGCAACTGCAGCATGGGCTTTGGTCAGAAAAGATGATTTGATTTACTTCTTCATCATTTCAAAGAATTCTGCGTTGTTCTTGGTCTGGCGGATCTTGTCCATCAGGAATTCCATTGCAGCTATTTCGTCCATGTCGTGCAGCAGGCGGCGCAGCAGCCAGATCTTCTGCAGCAAATCGGGCTTGATCAGCAATTCTTCGCGACGTGTGGATGAGCGGTTGATGTTGATGGCCGGGTACACACGCTTTTCCGCCATGCGGCGTTCCATGTGGATTTCCATGTTGCCGGTGCCCTTGAATTCTTCGTAAATCACCTCGTCCATGCGCGAACCGGTGTCAACCAGTGCTGTGGCGATGATGGTCAGTGATCCGCCTTCTTCAATGTTGCGGGCAGCACCGAAAAAGCGCTTGGGGCGGTGCAGGGCGTTGGCATCTACACCACCGGTCAGCACCTTGCCTGATGAAGGCACCACCGTGTTGTAAGCGCGGGCCAAGCGGGTAATGGAGTCAAGCAAAATGACCACGTCGCGCTTGTGTTCAACCAGGCGTTTGGCCTTTTCGATCACCATTTCAGCCACTTGCACGTGGCGGGTTGCGGGTTCGTCAAATGTAGAGGCAATTACTTCGCCTCGCACTGAACGCATCATTTCTGTTACTTCTTCCGGGCGCTCGTCGATCAACAACACGATCAATGTGATGTCGGGGTGGTTCGCGGTAATGGCATGCGCAATGTGCTGGAGCATCACGGTTTTGCCCGATTTCGGCGGGGCTACCAGCAAACCACGCTGGCCCTTGCCGATTGGGGCCACCAGGTCAATGATACGACCTGTGTTGTTTTCCTCGCCGCGCATGTCGCGTTCCAGCTTCAAAGGCTGGTTGGGGTGTAGCGGCGTCAGGTTTTCAAACAGAATTTTGTGCTTGCTGGCTTCAGGCGCTTCGCCGTTGACCTTGTCCACTTTCACCAGCGCAAAGTAACGCTCGCCATCTTTTGGGGTTCGTACTTCGCCTTCAATGCTGTCACCGGTGTGCAGGTTGAAGCGTCGAATCTGGCTGGGGGAAATGTAAATGTCATCGGGGCTGGCCAGGTAAGACGTTTCTGGCGAGCGCAGAAAGCCAAAGCCGTCGGGCAATACTTCAAGTACGCCGTCACCGAAAATCTGTTCACCATTCTTGGCGCGCTTTTTCAGGATTGCGAACATCAATTCCTGTTTGCGCATGCGGTTGGCGTTTTCAATTTCAAGGCCACCAGCCACTTCGAGCAGGGCAGAGACGTGTTGCGTTTTTAGTTCAGATAGATACATGTTTGGCTATTTGTGTAGGTGGCGAACGCCGCGAGGTAAACAGGTTAACGAAGGGTGGGGTGTTACTGCGGTGAAGGGGTTCGATGCCCGGCACCAGGCCAGGCAACTCAATTCGTATTCTATTACAGATGGCTTTCGATAAACGCCGACAGCTGAGATTTCGACAGGGCACCCACTTTCGTGGCCACCACAGCGCCATTTTTGAACAGCATCAGGGTTGGAATACCACGAATGCCATATTTGGCGGGCGTGTCGGAATTCTCGTCCACGTTCATTTTGGCGATTTGTAGTTTGCCTTGGTATTCCGTCGACAAATCGTCCAGAATCGGGGCAATCATTTTGCAAGGGCCACACCATTCGGCCCAGTAATCGACAAGCACGGGGCCATCGGTTTTCAAGACATCGCCGTCAAAAGATGCGTCACTGACGTGTTTGATCAGGTCACTGCTCATTTAAGTCCTCAACTGGGTAAAGTGCTTCGGAGGGTATTCACAAAGCGCATCTGGGTGATTAAAGCACACACGCAGACAATGAAAGTTCTTCATTTAAGAAAATGCTATTCTGAATGGTACAGCGAAATTGAACTGAAACACAAACCAAACACGCGTTTTGACCCAGCCCCCCATCAATATTGATCCATTTTTCTCCAGCGCCTTTGATGAGGCCTTTGGCTGGCTTGAACAAGCCGGGCACGATCCTTCGTCGGTGTTGTGGATCATGCCGCGCATCGAAACGGTTGCAACGTTTAAACGCCGCTGGGGCCTGCACCACAAGGGGCAGGCGGCCTTGGGGCCTTGGGTTCAAACGGCTGACCGCTTGAGTCAGCCTGCCGCCATGGGCCCCTGGTTGGCCCTGCAAGCCGATTTGGTGGGTGTGTTGCGCCGCTTGCCTTTGCTGGGAGGTGGTTCATCACCCTCGCAGTTGTGGGGCTTGGCGCAGGAATACCTGGAGCTGGCACTGCGGCAGGTGTTGGTGCAAAAACGCAACACAATTGCGCTGGCCGAGTATTCGGAGAACAACACTTTTGCGGCCGAAGAGGCGCAAGTGGTGGCCACCCTGGCCCAAACCTACGCCGCCGAGTTGATGGACCTGTTGCCCAAACCGGCAGAACCCATGCGCAAACAACCCCCGTATGTGGTGTGGTTTGACGACGGCGAAACTGTGCCCGGCCTTTGGCTGGAACTGTTTTACCCCAATGTGCCGGTGCAAGTGTTCAAGTTACCCGCCATAGAAGGGCCCTTGCCGTGGCAAGCCTTGGGCGCAAGGCGTTTTGCTGCACAGCCCCGCCCCGTGGTGTTGCAGGTGGCGCCCGATGAAACCACACAGGCGCAGCAAGCGGCCCATCAAATTCTGGAATGGCTGCGTGCCGACCCCGCAACTGAAATAGCTGTGGCCGTGCTGGATCGTTTGGCTGCGCGCCGCATGGTGGGTTTGCTGGCCGAAGTGGGTGTGTTGGTGGACGACCGCACGGGTTGGCGTTTGTCCACGTCGAACGTGGCGGGCTGGTTTGACCACCTGTTGCAACAGTTTGTACATCATGGCCAGCTCACTTCAATTACCCAACCCTTCACTGGCGTGCCGCTTGAGCACCTGGAGCCTTGGGGCTTTGGCAAAACAGGAAGCCGCCACACACTGGCGCAGTGGGCGTCCGCTTTCGTGGCTTTGTTTGAAAAGCATGGTTTGGATGCGGCGTTGCAGCCCGACGAAGCAGGGCTGCAACTGTTGACTGTGCTGGGCTTGATGCGGCAGGTGCCCGCACAAACCGAATTTGATGCGCAGGAATTTTTGGCCGCTTGGCGCAGCTGGGCTGAGTCGCAACGTTTTCGCCCGCTGGATATCGAAAGCCCCGTGCGCATGGTGCCGCTGTTAAGTACCCGCATGCGGCAATTCAAGCGCGTGTTGGTGTTGGGTTGTGCGCAATCGCATTTTCAGGAAAGCCCACCCGGTTTGTTGCCACCTGCCGTGGCACAGGAATTGGGTTTTCCCGGCCCACGCCTGGCACGCATTCAAAAAATTTCTGCCCTGTATGAACTGCTGTTGCACAGTGGTGAGGTGACTTTGGTTCACAGCGCGCAGGTGGCTGGCAAGCCTGAAATGTTATTGCCGGAATTAACCTGGCTGGACATTGTGCTTCGGGATTCTGAAAGCCTGGCTCAGCACTGGTCACGCAAGTGGCACCGTGCACTTTCAAGCCTTGAAATTGAGGTGCGCGAACAGCCTGAGCAAGCTTTGCAAATTACGGCTTTGGGCAATGCGGGTTCATTGCCCGAATCAATTCGGGTTACCGCGCTGGACGACTGGGCAGTTTGCCGCCTTCGTTTTGGTTTGAAGCATGCCTTGCCCTGGCCGCCGCAGCGCGACAACGGGGCCATGCGCTATGAACAGTTGCGCGGCATTTTTGTGCACAAGGTGTTGGAAAAAACGGCGCAGCACATGGCTTTGCCAGGCCAACCTGTGAATCAATTGCAAGCCTGGAAACAAGCACTGTTGGACCAGGCCAGGTTGGTGTGGAACAAGCTTGAATTAACCGACCGCGCAACCGTTTACCCTTTCCTGAAATTTTTTGATCAAATTGTGCCGCGCATCGCGGGCAAACTGATGGAGCGGCAAATTCAGGGTTGGCAATTCAAGGGTGCAGAGCAGCAGGTGGAACACACCTTGATTCTTCAACCCAGTGGTGCCTCGCTGGCATTGAAAGGTCGGGTGGACAGGCTGGACACTCGGGGTGATGCACTGGCCATTTCCGACATCAAATTCACTAACCCTTCCGTGTTGAAGAAACGATTGGCGGAGCCTTTGAGCCAACCCCAGTTGCCCGCGTATCAAGCCATGTTGAACAGCCCCGCTGCGCAGCTTGATTTTCTGGGCTTGCACAAAGACAAAGTGGACTGGGTCAGTTTTCCACCGCTAAGCGACGATTACCGCGAGCAGGGTTTCGAGTCGTGGGGACAAGTGTTGCTCAGTGACCTGGCCATTGAACTGAATTCATTTTTTGAAGGCAAGGCCGTGTGGCAAGCAAACCCCGGCGACGCCTGTGAATATTGCGCCGTGCGCGGCGTGTGCAGGCCGGAAACACACCCCGCATTCAACGAGAACACCGCAGGCGAGGAGGGCGAGGATGAGTGATTCGTCCAGAGACTTTACGTCGATCGCCTGTAACCCCGCCAACAGTGTGGTGGTGGAAGCCTGTGCGGGCAGCGGTAAAACCTGGTTGCTTACAGCGCGCCTGTTTCGCTTGTTGCTCGATGGTGCACGACCTGATCAAATTTTGGCAATTACCTTCACACGCAAAGCGGCGCAGGAAATGCAGGAACGCCTTTTTGGCTTGCTGCGGGAATGCGCCTTGTCAAGTGATGAACGGCTTTGCACATTGCTAACCGAACGCGGTGCAATTGCAAGTGAGTCCAACCTGAAAAAAGCGCGTGCGCTGGCCGGCGAGGTGTTGACCAATTCCCGTGGCGTTACCATTGACACTTTTCATGGCTGGTTCGCCTCATTGTGCCAAATGGCACCGCTGGCCAGCGGCTTTTCAAGGCAAAGTGAACCCACCGATCAAACCTTGTTCTGGATGGACACGGCCATTGATGTGTTCACCGCCAATTTGCTGAACGAACAACCGGAATTGCTGCCAGCCTTTGACACGCTGGCATTGCAAATGGACCGCGCCGTGGTGCGCCAAGTGTTGCAGCATGCACTGACCAATCGCGTGGCCTGCAGCCTGTGGTTGCACAACAGCGAAGCGCCGCCGTTGAGCATGGTGTTTGGTATTGAGCCTGATCAACAATGGCCGCTAGAGGTATTGAAAAACCGCGATTACCTTCAGCAATGGAACACCGCTGCACGTTGGCTGGCCTTGGGCACAGCCAAGCAACAAAGCAATGCCGTGGAAATAGAAAAGGCACTGACTGCATTGCGGGAAGGCGGTGATGCAGGGGATGTTTTTGAACAACTGAAAGCGGTTTGTTTAACCTCAAAAAACGAGCCGAGTAAAACCTTCAGCAAACCCACAGCAGCTCAAAAAGCAGCAGTGGATGAAACGGAATATCTTCAAACACTAGAGGGCTTGGCCCAGCAAACTGCGCAGGCTTTGCAGCTGGAGAAAGACCAGCTTGACATGCAGGCTACAGCTGCTTTGGCCCAATTGATTGAGCCGTTGTTTGAAACCTACAGATCGATCAAGCTTGAACAGGGTTTGTGCGATTTCGATGACCTTGAAGCCACTGCATTGCGCATGTTGATGAATGATGAACAGCGCGCCTACATGCAACAAAAACTGGACACCCGCGTTCGCCATTTGTTGGTGGATGAGTTTCAAGACACCAACCCGGTGCAGTGGAATATCCTGAAACTTTGGTTGCAAGATTACAGCGGCGATGACAAACCCAGCGTGTTTTTGGTGGGCGACCCCAAGCAATCCATTTACCGTTTTCGCCGTGCCGAAGCACGTTTGTTCAACCACGCACGAACGTGGCTGGTTGAAAATTTTGCCGCTGAAACTTTGGAATCCGATTCAACACGGCGTTGTTCGCAGGCTGTGGTCGATGTGGTCAACACCGTATTTGAACCGGGGCAAACACGAGGGCAAACTGCCTTCCGTGCGCACACCAGTTTGGCCGAAGCAAGCGATTCAACACTGCGTGGTTTGAATGTTTACCCCAAACTGTTGAAAGAAGATGCTGGCCCGGACGAAGCAAAGCGTGTGGTGCACACCCTGCAACAGTGGCTGAAAAACGGCAGTATCAAAAATTTAAGTGAAGCGATGGTGCTGGTGCGTGCCCACAAAAGTGGCTTGCCATTGATGGCTGCTTTGCGTGAAGCAGGGCTGGCTTACACCATCAAAGACAAGGGCGAGCGTTACACCTCGCAGGTGTGGTCAGACACCGTTGCGCTTTTGGGTTTTTTAAACGACCCCCATTTGAATTTGCACCTGCTTCAGTTGCTGCGGTGCCCGCTGATTGCACTGTCTTCTGCGCAATTCCAACACCTGATTCAAACGGGTAAAACAAGCCAGGCCACCACCGTGTGGGGCACGCTTGAAACCCTTTCCTTGCAGGGCGAAAAGCCGTGGGTCACTTTGTACGCTCAACTTTCAAATTGGTTGGGCATGGCGCGGGCTTTGCCACTGTTTGAAACCTTGTCAAAAGTGGTGGCCGATACACGGGCTTCCGAGAAATATTTGAATTCGGCATCGCCGCGCCAACGGGTCATGATGGCCGAGCATTGGGATTGGTTAAAGGCCTGGGCGCTGGGTTTGAACAAGGGGCGTTTCCCGGGTTTGCAGCAGGCATTTGACGAGGCCGTGAAGCTGCAAACCTACGCCAGTTCAGACAGCGAGGGCGCAGCCAGCAATCCCGATGTGTTGCGCATCATGACTGTACATTCCGCCAAGGGTCTGGAAGCCGATCATGTGTGGTTGTTCGATGCAAATTCATCGCCCAAGCCAGGTGGCAGCAATGCGGGCTTGCTGATTGACTGGGTCTTGGGTGAATCGCACCCGAATTCGGTCACGGTGATGGGCAATTTGAGCAACCCCAGCCCGGGCCGCACCGCAGCGCAAGCAATTGAACAACAAGCCTACGCCGATGAAGAAGACCACCTGCTGTATGTGGCGCTAACCCGTGCACGGCACTCCATTCACTTAAGCGGCAGTGAAAAACGCGGGGCCAGCAAAGGTTGGTATGAGCGCCTGCTTCCCTTTGCCACGCAGGTGCATGACACATGGCCACAGGTTGAAGTTTCGGGCCTTGGCCCTGCTCAAATCGAACTGGCTGGGTTGTTTGATCCGCCTGCCATGTGGGTGCGCCCGCAATTTCCGGTGTTGCGCGCCTTAAGCACACCCGTTGGAAACGTAGTGCCTCGCATTTCCTCGCCTGAATTGCGCAAGGGCACTGCCTTGCACGCCGCGCTTGAATGGGTGGATGAACTGGCTGATACGCCTTTCGATGTTTGGTGGACTTGGGTGCAGGTGCGTTGTGAAACGGTATTTCGGCCCTTGCGGGAGGACGAAATGCAGCATGTGGAACAAGCTTGCCGTTTGCTGGTGAATAAACCTGAGATACAGCCCTGGTTGCAGGGTGCCGCCGCCAGTAACAACCGGGTGTTCAATGAACTGGAATGGGTGTTGGGCGATGGGCGATCCCTGCGGGCCGACCGTGTGCTGGAATTGGCCGATCGCTTCCTGGTGCTGGACTACAAATGGGCCGTGAATTCAAGTAATTTGCCTGAATACACCCGGCAAGTGCTTGAATACGTGGGCTTAGTTGATTTAACCCTGAACAATGGCAAAAAGCAGGCACCCACACAAGCTGCGCTGATTGACCGGCATGGTGAAGTTCATTGGCTGACTTCGGTGTAGAATTCAGTCTGGCGGGCCTCCCCGCATGGCGTAGCGGCCAACCTGGTCAGGTCCGGAAGGAAGCAGCCACAACCGTGAAGTCAGTGCCGGGGTTCTGGCTCGCCTCTTAATTTGTTGGCCCCCAACGTGGAACCAAACGTGGAACCAATCTGAATGAATCAAACAGTTTCTCAGGCTTTGGCTCGAAAATGGCGACCGCGAGACTTTGATTCGCTGGTGGGCCAGGCCCATGTGGTCAAAGCCCTTTCCCACGCACTCGACAATCAACGCCTTCACCACGCCTACCTGTTTACCGGCACACGCGGTGTGGGTAAAACCACGATTGCCCGAATTCTTGCCCGCGCAGTGAACTGCGAGCAAGGCATTGGCCGCACACCCTGTGGCAAGTGCCAGGCCTGCGTTGAAATTAGCCAGGGCCGGTTTGTTGATTTGCTGGAAGTGGATGCGGCCACCAACACGCGCGTTGATGAAATGCGCGCCCTGCTTGAAAACGCCATGTATGCGCCCACTGCAGGCCGCTACAAAGTGTACGTAATTGACGAAGTGCACATGTTGTCGACCAGTGCGTTCAATGCCATGCTGAAAACGCTGGAAGAACCGCCGGGCCATGTGCTGTTTATTCTGGCCACCACCGACCCGCAAAAAATTCCCGCCACGGTGCTGTCGCGTTGCCTGCAATTTGCCCTGCGCCAATTGCCGCCCGATCAGTTGGCCGACCACTTGGCCCACATTCTGACGGAAGAAAAAATTGCATTCGAGCCCGGTGCATTGCGCCTGTTGGCCAAGGCTGCGCGCGGCAGTGTACGCGATGCACTTTCACTGACCGACCAGGCCATTGCCTACAGCGCCGGCCATGTGGGCGAGGAAACCGTGCGAACCATGTTGGGTGCAGTTGACCAACAAGTAGTGCACCAAATTCTGCAAGCCCTGGCCCAAGGCGATGGCAAAGCCCTGCTTGAACTGAGCAATGCGCTGGCCACGGCCAGTGCGCCTTTTGGCGCCATTCTGGATGAATTGGCGGCCATTGCTTACCGGCTTTCGGTGGCGCATTTTGCCGGTGGGCTTGATGCCGATGACCCCGATCAAGCCGCTTTGCAAAACCTGCAAGGCGCATTCGGTGCCGAAGACCTGCAACTGATTTACCAAATTGCCACCCACGCCCGCGCTGAATTGCATTTGGCCCCAGAGGAATCGATTGGATTTTCCATGGCACTGGTGCGCATGCTGGCCTTCAAGCCGGGTGGGCAGGGTGCGGTTGCCCGTTCGGCTCCTTTGGCTCCGGCCGCTGTAAAAGCCACGGTGCCGCTCAACCTGCCAACACCGGCGGCGGCTATGCCTGCTGCTGTTGCTGCTGCCCCGGTTGTACCCAAGGCAGCACCGCCCGATGAGTTTGATGATTCGCCTCCTTGGGACACGGCAGACGATGCACCAGTAGCCCAATCAGCCCGCGGCGATTTGCCCAGTGCGGCCAACTGGCCGCAGGTGTCGCAGGAAGTGCCTGCCAAAGGATTGACGCGCCAGGCATTGGTTCAGGCAGAATTGGTTGATGCCAGTCGAGAGGGCGATGTGCTGCAAATTGTATTGCGCACCGCGATTAAAGCCTACACTGAACCCACCATGGTGACCCGCCTTGAAAGCGTGCTTGGTCAGTACTATGAAAGCACTGTGCGATTGCAAATGCAGTTTGGCGAGGCACAGCAAACCGCGCATGCGGTGCAAAGTGAAACCCGCAGGCAAGCCCTTGAGGGGGCCAAGCAAACCTTGCAGGAAGATCCGTTTTTGAAAGACATTCAGAACTTGATGGGCGCAACTGTGGTCTCAGGTTCAGAAAGGACGCTGAGCAACACGGGCCCAGCCGATATTTGACAGGAGAGATTTCGATATGAACATGATGAAAGGCCAACTGGCCGGCTTGATGAAACAAGCCCAGCAAATGCAAGACAAAATGGCCAAAATGCAGGCCGAAATTGGTGCCCTGGAAGTGGAAGGGCAATCTGGCGGTGGCATGGTGAAAGTGGTCATGACCTGCAAGCACGATTGCAAGCGAATTACCATTGATCCATCCCTGCTGGGTGAAGACAAAGACATGCTGGAAGACTTGGTGGCGGCTGCGTTCAACGACGCTGTGCGCAAGGCCGAAGCCACCATGACTGAAAAAATGTCCTCAGTCACGGCCGGTTTCCCCATGCCCCCCGGCTTCAAAATACCATTCTGATAAACATTCATGAGCCGTTCCGCGTTTGACGCCTTCGATGGCCTCGACCCTTTGGTTGATTTGGTGCAGGCGTTGAAGCGCTTGCCCGGCGTGGGGCCAAAGTCGGCGCAACGCCTGGCTTTTCATCTGTTGCAAAATGATCGCCAGGCCGCAACGGCCTTGGGAGAATCGCTGCTAAAGGCGGTGGCTGAAATTCGCCATTGCAGCATGTGCAACAATTTTTGCCATGCCGATGTGTGTTCCATTTGCAGTGACACACGCCGCAACCCTGGCTTGCTGTGTGTGGTAGAAACCCCGGCCGATTTGGCCGCCATTGAAGCCACCCAAACTTACCGCGGTTACTACTACGTGTTGATGGGCCGTGCTTCGCCACTGGATGGTGTGCACCCCGAGTCACTGGACTGGCCCAAGCTAAGCCAGAGGCTTGATGACAGCGAAGTGAAGGAGGTGATTTTGGCCACTAATTTCACCAATGAAGGCGAGGCCACGGCCGTGTTTCTCACCGACCGAATTCGCCGCATGGCGCTGAAAGTAAGCCGCCTGGCACGCGGTGTGCCCATCGGCGGCGAGCTTGAATACACCGACCCCAGCACCGTGGCGCGGGCTTTGTTGGATCGCCGCCAGTTGGGTTCAGACATCGACTGAAATTCCCCAACATGACCAATCAAACCAACAACGATGCACCCACCAACCATGGCCCATTGGCAGGCATTCGTGTGCTTGAATTGGGTTCACTGATTGCCGGGCCTTTTGCCAGCCGTATGCTGGGTGAATTTGGGGCCGAGGTGATCAAGGTTGAAACGCCCGGCAGTGGCGACCCCATACGCAAATGGCGTGTGCTGCACGAGGGCAATTCACTGTGGTGGGCTGTGCAGGCCCGCAACAAAAAATCAATTACATTGAATTTGAAAGCGGAAGAAGGGCTGGCCGTGTTGCGCAAGCTGATTGAAAGCGCCGACATGCTGGTAGAGAATTTTCGCCCTGGCCAACTGGAAAAGTGGGGCTTAAGCCCGGAACAATTGCAGGCCATTAACCCCGGCCTGATTGTGGTGCGCTTAAGCGGCTACGGGCAAACCGGCCCCTACAAAGACCGCCCGGGTTTTGGTGCCATTGCCGAATCGATTGGTGGCATGCGTTTTTTGAGTGGTGACACCGACCGGCCGCCCGTGCGTGTGGGCATTTCCATCGGTGATTCACTGGCGGGTTTGCATGCGGTGATTGGCGCTTTGATGGCCTTGCAGCACCGCCACAAAACCGGCAAGGGGCAGGTGGTGGACGTGGCACTGTATGAATCGGTGTTCAACATGATGGAAAGCCTGCTGCCTGAATACGATTTCGCGGGCGTGGTGCGCAAACGTTCAGGCGCCAGCTTGCCCGGCATTGTGCCATCGAACACCTACACTTGTGGTTGTGGCGGTTTCATCGTGATTGGTGGCAATGGCGATGCCATTTTCAAGCGGCTGATGGTGGCGATTGGCCGAACAGACTTTGCGGAGAACCCCGACATGGCGAGTAACGATGGCCGGGTTCGCCACACTGAATTAATCGACAACACGATTGCGCAGTGGTGCAAGGAACGCAGCATTGATGAAGCACTTGAAGTGCTTGAAAAAGCCGACGTGCCAGTCAGCAAAATTTACAGCATTGAAGACATTGTGCGCGACCCACAATTTGCAGCACGCGGCATGATCGAGGAACATGCCTTTGGCGAAGACCGCACCTTGAAAGTACCGGGAATTGTGCCCAAGCTGAGCGACACGCCAGGGCAAACCCGCTGGCTTGGGCCTAAGCTTGGCGAGCACAATGCGCAGGTGTTGGCTGAGCTTGGATATTCGGCTGAGGATATTCAGCGGATGGCGGATGAAGGCGTTATTTAAGCAACAGACCATCCAGCGTAATCGAGTCTTTCACAAACGCCCGAATGCCTTCAGCCAGTTTCTCTGTGCCCATCGCATCTGCATTCAGTTCATATCGAAAAGCAGCCTCACCTTCCGGAAAGCTTTCTCGTGGTTGCGACAAAGCCCATTCGGTGTTCAAGTCCACTTTCAGCGACTCATTGTCAGCTTGTAGCTCGGCCAACAGTTCAGGGCTGATGGTCAACAGGTCGCAGCCAGCCAGCGCCTTGATTTGCCCGGCGTTTCGAAAGCTTGCGCCCATTACTTCGGTGCGAATGCCATTTTGTTTGAAATAGGCATAGATGCGGCGCACGGACTTCACGCCAGGGTCGTTCTCGCCCGCATTTACAGCTTCATCCCAGTTGTTGCCTGCAGATTTTTTATACCAGTCGTAAATTCGACCCACGAAGGGGGAGATCAGTTTCACGCCAACTTGTGCGCAGGCGTGGGCTTGAATGGGCGAGAACAGCAAGGTAAGGTTGCAGTGAATGCCTTCGGCTTCCAGAACTTTTGCTGCTTGAATGCCTTCCCACGTGGAAGCAGTTTTAATCAACAATCGTTTTTCCGTGTTAATTCCTTCGGCCTTGTACAGCGACACAATTCTTTTTGCGCGTGCAACAGTGGCCGCAGTGTCAAAGCTCAGGCGGGCATCCACTTCCGTGGAAACCCGGCCAGGAATGATTTTGAGAATTTCGGTGCCAAAGGCCACCAAAAGGCGGTCTGTTTGCAACTCAAGCGGTTCGTGTCCATACTTTAACTTCACTTGCTCCAGCAAGTGCAGGTATTGGGGTTTTTGAACCGCTTTCAAAATAAGGGAAGGATTGGTGGTGGCGTCTTGCGGCAAAAAAGCGGCGATGGCCTGGAAGTCCCCGGTGTCAGCTACCACGGTAGTGACTTTTTTCAGTTGATCTAAAGCGTTGCTCATGTTGTGGAAATGTGAAAATTGATCAAAGTCCAATCCAGTATAGGCTTTTGAGGCGCCTATTTGATGAATGAAATAGTATCCTTTGAATTCGAACCAGAAAAACACAACAATCGACGAGTATTTGCCATGTATTCTGAACAAGAACTTGAACAACAACCATTGATCGATGACGACCAATGGGGTCGCCTGGAAAGTGAACTGGGTCTCGAAATGCTCCAAGAGTTTGCTCAAGAGTTTTTCGAAGAAACCCGTGAAATTTGGTTTGCTTCGGGGGTCGATCCGTTTTCCATGGATGAGAAGTCGTTCAAATCCATGGCGCACCGCAGTGCAGGTGCGGCGGGAACGATTGGCTTCAAAAAGTTGAGGTTTGTTTTTCTGTGCATGGAACACAACCCGCTTGATGAGAACACCCGCCGTTACTTGACAGCAATGGCCGGGATTTTTCAATCCACCCAGGAATGGGTTCAAAACAATCAATAAAACATGCGATATTCATCAGCCCGGCCTTGGGCTTTTCTGGGGATTTTGATCAGTGTGGGGGCTTTGGCCGCCGCGCTTTTTTTCCAGATCAGCAAGGAATGGTTTCCTTGTCCCTTGTGCATTGTCCAACGTTACGCGTACATGGCCACTGCACTTGGTTTTTTGGGTGTCAGCCTGACCAACCCCAAAAGCATTTTCTCCGGGCTGTTTGTGCTGTTGACGCTGGCTGGTTTTCTGGCTGGGGCCGCAGTGGCCCTCTATCATGTGTGGGTTTTGTCCAACCCCATGCAAACCTGCGGGGTTGACCCCTTACAAAACACCTTGAATGCTTTGCCTTGGGTGCAGCATTGGCCAGACATGTTCACGGCCGATGGCTTGTGTACTGAAGAATATCCTCCGCTATTTGGGTTGTCGTTACCCATGTGGAGTGGAATCGGGTTTCTGGCTCAGGGTGTGGTGCTGTTGATTACGGTTCGGGCACGCCGATACGTCAAAGGCTCATGGTGACGGGGTTGGCCAAAGTCACCCATGGGGCGGCGCTGGTCGATGTATCCTGCTTTTTTTCCAGGTTCGCCATGTAGGCAAGCAAGGTACCCAGTGCGTCCATGGCATGCGGGTTTTTACTTTGGCGTACTGCGTGCACAATCACGGCCAGGGCATCGTCCAGGCTGGCTTCACTTTCCTGCAATGGCGTGCTCACCTGCAATTCAACTGTCTCGGGGAATCGATAGTCGTGCTGTGGCGTGGCGTGTAACTGAATGGCTTGCATGGTGTTAAACCCGAATCTGACATGGCTCAAGATTCTCATTTTTTTGTTGCCCTGCAGTGTCTGAATAAGACGGTTTTTTTCTCTCAGTTTGGGGTATCCCCCAAACGAGCCACGCAGCTTGGGCGATCTCTTTTTTTGGGGCTGATACGTTATTAATTGATCAGAGAGGAGTCTATCCATATGTTGATCAATATTTCAGATGCTCAGGTGATCCAACCCTTGCTTCAGCGCAAATCTTTGTCGCCGGAGCATTTATATTTGTATTCCGGCATGCGTTACAACCCCAAGGCCCGGGTGTCTGGGGAGAGCCTGGTAGCACTTGAAACCGAGCTTACGCAGTCGAGTCTTTTGTATTTGCAGGCCCAGGATCTTTTCGAGGAATTGGATTGTTGCTACAAGGTCTTGTCCAAGGCGATTGTGGATGAAGATCCCGAGAGTTTTGTGCCTGTGATGGAGGAGCTTGCGGAGCGATTCAAGCATATTGCCGTTCATCATTTTGACTTGGCGTATGCATACCTTGCTTGGCATACTTCTGACGATTACCCGGTTATGCATCATTTGCTTGTGGCGTTGACACTTGTACGCGTTGGCATGTGCAGCAACCAGTTTTCAGAACCTGAGTTGACGTCGCACTTGAAAGCGGCACTGACCATGAACATCAGCATGTTGACTTTGCAGGCGCGTTTGCGGGCGCAAACCGAACCGTTGTCCCGCGATCAGCGCGAAACCATCCGCAAGCACCCGGAGCAAAGTGCCAACAAACTCAAGCTGCTTGGCGTGAAAGATGAAGTCTGGATGGAGTCGGTGTTGATGCACCACGAGCTGCCAGACGGCACAGGTTACCCCAATCAGATTTCAAATAACAATGTGGGGTCGGTGTTGCTTAGCGTGTGCGATTCTTTTAATGCGCGCATGGCGCAGCGGGATTACCGAAGTAATTTCACGGCCGAACAGGCGGTGAAAGATTTGTTTGCCCACGCCGATCATTTGTACAGCAGTTTCACGGCCATCATTCTGGAACAGTTGGGTGTTTACCCGGCTGGCAGTTTGGTGCAACTGGAAGGAAACCAGATCGGCTGCAGCTTGATCCGTGGAGAAACTGCGATCAGCCCAGTGGTTCTGGTGTTTCGGAATCTGCCTACACCCGGGCCCAGCGCGGTTTTGGTGGATACATTAGCCGAGGGTTGCAAAGTAAGGAATGCGTTACCCCGACGTGACCTTGGCAAACTGCCAGGTCTGCTGGAATTGTTGTCGAAGGTTGTTTAAGTGTTTGAGTTTTCGGGCAGTTGGAGACTGGCCACGGTCTGGCTGCCCACCCGGTTCAGGCGCAAGGCGATGTGATGGCGTGAAGCAATGCGTTCGGCCGTTGCCAAGCCAATGCCTTCGCCTTCGAACTCGTCATTGCCGTGCATGCGGTGAAACAGCTGAAACTTTTGGGCTTTGTATTCATCGGAGAAACCCACGCCGTTGTCGATAATTTCAAGGCAATTGGGACTGCTCTGTCGAATGATGATTTTTGGTGATTCAGCATCGCGGGAAAATTTGATCGCGTTGTCGATCAATTCCCTGAAGGTTCGCATCATCAATGCTTTGTCAAAACGCCATTGGCCTTGAACCTGTACCTCAATGGGCACGGGCGAAAAGTCAAAGTGTTCATTGATGACCTGGGTCAGGATTTCGCCCAGGTCATGGGGCTGAATATTCAGGGGGCATACGCCAAGGCGCAAATATTCGATCAGCGCATCCAGCAGCACACCCATGCGTTTGCCGTTGCGGCGAATTTCCTCCAGCGATTTTTCAGCCTCGGGAGGAACCTTGTCGCCCAGGTCATCGGCCAGAAAAAACGAGTAGGCATCGATTGCGCGAAGTGGCGCGCGGAAGTCGTGTGCAATGGCCCCTGAAAGCCAGTTCAATTGGGCCAGCAGATCAGTGTTTTCTTTCATTTGACGCTGGGTTTCAAAGTCCACGCTTTGGCTCAACTGCCTCAGTGTTTCGTTCAGACTGTCAATTTCGCTTTGCTTGGCAGCAATCGCTTTTTCGTACCTGCCTTGCCTGCTTTTCAATGCTTCCCGCGTCACGGCTTGCTGGCGTTTCATTTCGCTCCGAAGCTTGTTCGAGAGCGCTTCCAGCGCCAGTTGTTTGCTGCGCAGGTCTTCCAGTTCAAGCTGCTGTTTTTTTGCCTGCTCGGGTGTCAGCAACCGTTGCCCTGTAACGAACGACAGCAGTTGAATCAGCAGGCGCAGCACGTTTGGGTGTTAGTTGGTTTGAATGGTGGAGATTTGAGACACGGGGGCCGCCTGCTCTTTCGCGCCAATTGAATCCACATAGGCACGATAAGCTTTGCCAGCAGATTCCGCGCGGTAGGGTTCTACTTCACCACGGTTGGCGCCTTCGGCCTGTTCTTTCAGCCACATGCGGGCACTCGGGCCGGTTTCGGCATCGGTGGTGCCTGTGTTTTCCTGTGCATTTGCCAGCAGGGGTACTGCACACACCAGCATGGCTGTGATCCACTTCAGTGTCTGTTTCATCGTGCATTTCCTTTGGCGTCGAAACGCCGTTTGATGGAATTGGCCTGCGACATCACCTGGTTCCGGGTGTTGTCAGACCACTGCAGGCGATCTGCAATGTCCATGGCCATGTTGAAGTCGTCAAAGACCAAGCCCCACAAAGCGAGATTGGCCATGATTTTTACATCGCCACTGGCCAGTTGGTTGGCTTTCATCAGTGTGTTGTAGGCAGGCTCTTTTTGCCCTTCCAGCAAATACACCAGACCAAGGTCTGAATAGGCATTGATGTTTAAAGGGTCCACCTGAATGGACTTCTCCAGGCGGGTGGCAGCGCTTTTCAGGTCGCCACGCTCAATGGCCACTTTGCCCAAGCCGTACCACACCGGGCCGCTTTTGACCTGTTCATTGCCACCCAGTAGCGATTTATACACCAGTTCGGCTTGATCCAGCTGGCTGGTTTTGCGAAGTGAGTCTGCCCGCAGTTGCTTGCTTTGGCGGTCTGAACCCCACTTTTGGTCGTAAGCATCAAGGTGGGCCAGCGCCGCGTAGGCGTTGTCTTGCTCAATCATGGTTTGCACCAGTTTCAAGTGCAGGTTTTTCTCACGTTCGGCGCGTGCCTTTCGTGTTTCTTCGTCTTCGCGATCAAGTTCCCTGCGTTCAGCTTCAATCAAAGCACCTTGGCTGGGGGTAGTGGCTGTCACATTGGGTGAAGGATAATTGACGGTTGATTCAGGGCCCGATGCGGGATCTGGCGCCTTGTTTGCACCTTGTTGAGGCAATGCACATGCCGCAAGCGCAAGTGGCAGCAAGCACGTGCTCATTTGTTGGCCCAGTTTCCTGACAATTTGAATACTGCTCGACACGCTTTTATCCTCCGACTCGTTCAAATGCACGAATAATGGAGATGATGCCCGGCCCGCCTGTCATGATCAGCAGGGCCGGCAGCATGGTCACCACCATTACCCCAGTCAGTTTAACAGTCAGCTTGCCCATTAATTCTTTGGCGTTGGCTCTTTCTTTCTCCACCAGTCGGTCTGAAAACTGTTTCAGGGGTTCTTGCACTGCGCCGCCAAACTTTTCAATTTGCCCAAGTACCTGAACAAATGATTTGAATTCCTCACTTGAATACATGTTGCTGATTCTTTTAAGCATGACCAGCCACGGTATTCCAGACTTCACCTGTGCGCGTGACCGGCGCAGCATGCGCCCCGTGACGGGGACAAGTTCGTAATATTGCGTGGCAATGATTTCGATGGATTGGTCCACACTCAAACCCACGCCCTGCAACAGGCGCATCACGTCGACAACAGCTACAAGTTCGCGTTCGAAGGCGGCTTCACGGCCCTCGCCAACAGCCTTCAGCAGCCACTTTGGCAGCATGAAGCCAAGCCCCGTTATTGCAGTGACCTGAATCATGGGGACAGCGCCAAACCCTGATCCCCAATTCAGGAATAGTCCAAACACCAAGCCAGTCAAACCCAGGGCAATTCGCATCAATACAAAACGCGCAAGGTCGTCTTCACGCCCAAAGCCCGCACGTCCCAGCAGCTTTCGGTCTTCGTCTTCAACAAAATGGGCAAATGCCTTGGTTTGGCTGAATTGCTGGGCAAGGCGATCGATTCTGCCAGTCAGGTGGGCGGTGGGGATTTGGTTGCGTGTTACCACGGCGCTTTGCACGCGGCGTCGTTGCTCAGTGTATTCATCAATCCGGGCCAACGCTTTTTCTTTTCGGTTGGATTGACTTAACAAACTCCAGGCCACGCCGAAAAACCCCAGCCCCAGCAGAAAAATGCCAATCGCCAACAATGTGTTCATGTCCATGCGGGCACCCCTAAATACTTTTGACCATGCGGTAAATGATTGCCGCACCAAATACTTGCAAACCAGCTGCAACAAACAGCAACATGCGGCCCGTGTCATCGTTCCACATGGTGCCCAGGTAGCCTGGGTTCACTGTCATGATCAGGCCAGCCAGGGCGGGGGTCAGGCAACACATGAACACGGCCGACATGCGAGCCTCTGACGACATGGCCAGCATTTCTTGATGATGTTGTTCGCGGTCGCGAAGGTACTGCCCCAGGCGGCCCAGCAAAATATCGCTTTTGCCGCCGTAGTTCAGGGCCAATGCCACCACAGAAGCAATCAATTTGAATTCAGTCAAGCCATACACGCGCGCCAGCCTGTGCATGGCCTGGTCCAGTTCAAGGCCTGCGTATTGCATTTGTACAGCCAGCCCCAGAGCTTCTTTCAGCGGGTATTCTGCGTTTTCAAGCGCTGTGTTGAATGACACGGTCAGGCTGTAACCCACTGCGCTGACCCGCACCACACCATCCAGAAAGTTGGGCAGTTGGCTCAACATTTGCAACCGGCGTTTGCGCTGGCGGTACAACACATAAGCACCAATGCCCAACAGGGCGAGCATTAACGCGCCACTGCCACTGGCCAGGCCGCGAAACGCAAATGCAACCATGAACGGTACAAGCAGTATCAAGCCGAAGCGAATGCCCAACGCACGGTCAATGTTTAAACCGGCAGAAATCAGGTTGTCCGTGACCCATTGTGGAATGTACTTTTTTCGCAGCGGATCTTTTTCAAGTGCCAGCGGGTCTCTGGATTTGCTAAGTGCAACGTCTAATCGGCTTTCCGCCAGTTTGCGGTTTTGTTCTTCCACGCCCCGCCCCATCAACAGCAGGGCCAGTGAAATGAATACCAGGGCGGCGGCGATCAGTCCGAATGTCATGTCAGGCGGATGTGCGAAATTTTCGGGTTTTTGGGATAAGGCACCACAGGCACCCAGTTGTCCAGTTCCTGGCCATCGGGGCCCAAGCGACTTTCATGGCGGTACAGGTCTTGCAATAAAATGTTGTCGTCCACAATTCCCGCTACTTCCGTGATGCTGTATATGCGGCGTTTGCCAGAAGGCAGGCGCACGATTTGCACGATCAGGTCCAGTGCGGATGCAATTTGTCTGCGCAAACTCATTTCATTGCCAGTAAAACCGGCAAACCCGGAAAGCATTTCAAGGCGGTGCAGGCAATCGCGTGGTGTGGAGGCGTGAATGGTGCCCATGGATCCGTCGTGGCCAGTGCTCATGGCCTGTAACATGTCCAGCACTTCGGCGCCGCGAACCTCGCCCACCACCACGCGGTCGGGGCGCATGCGCAAACTGTTTTTGACCAGGTCGCGGATGGAAATGGAGCCAGCGCCTTCGTGGCCACCTGGGCGGCTTTCCAGTCGAACCACGTGGTGGTGGTTCAGTTGCAGTTCGGCCGTGTCTTCGATGGTGATCAATCGTTCGCCCGCTGGAATGAATTCAGCCAGCACGTTAAGCATCGACGTTTTACCCGTGGATGTTGCGCCGCTGACCACCAGGTTGCAGCGCTTGCGCACCGCTTCTTGCATCAGTTCATACACGCGCGAATCAAAGGTGCCCAGGCCCATCAGGTCTTCCGCGCGCAGTGGGGTGCTTCTGAATTTTCGGATTGACACCACAACACCGTCACGGGCCAGTGGAGAAATAATGACGTTGATCCGGCTGCCGTCGGGCAGGCGGGCGTCTACCATGGGGCTGGATTCATCCAGCCTGCGGCCAAGTGGGGCCAGAATTCGACGCACAATTCTCAACAGGTGGGCATTGTCGACAAAGCGGGCTTGCACACGTTCCATGCATCCCATTTTGGACACATACACATCTTTATAGCCGTTGATCATAACGTCTTCAACGTTGGGATCGGCCAGCAGATCCTCCAGTGGGCCAAAGCCCGCAATTTCCTTGTAAAGGGAATCTGCAACATAAGCCACTTCAGAATCATTGAGCGGAATCTGCTTGCCGTAAATCAGGCTTTGCACTTCACCCTGGATAAATTTCTCCAGGGCGCTGCTGTCCATTTTGGCGAATGTAGCCCCCTTCTTTTCGATAATGGCCAGAATATGTTCATGGGCCATTTCCTTCACGTCCGCCAGCACGGCAGAATCCATGTCGCTGACTTTTGCTGCCGCAAACTGCAGGTCTTCAGGCGCGTTGGCCGCACTTGCTGTCTGTTTGTCGGTGCTTTCAATGTCTTTGGGTTTGGGGGCTGGTGCTTCCTGGCCGAATATGATGTCGCTCATTTCTTGAACCACTTCTTGAAGGTGGATGCCAAACCACTGGCGTTCTCATGGTGTTTTCTGTTGGCGTTGACCTTGTCCAGCAGTTGAGTCACTGCTTTTGAATAGGGGTCTTTTGTATCAATGGCCGACAGCACCTGTCCGCCGTTGACGGCGTTGATCAATTGGGCACGCCGATCGGGCAATACATGCACGGTTTCAATGTTCAGCTTTTTGGCGATTGATTCAGCATCCAGCGCAACATCTTTGTGGCAAGGTGTAACAACAAGGTCAAAGGTTTGGGTGGCAATGCCTTTGTCATTCAGGCTTTTGATCATCTCGGCGGCGGTGACAATGCCCGGAACAGATTGCGGAGTCAGCACCATGGTGGCATCGGCACTGCGCAGCAGGCTGGCCACGAATTCAATGTTCGAGAAGCCGCACAAATCAATCACGATGTTCTCGAAGAATGATTTGATCAGGTTCAGAAACTTCAGTGCATCCGAGGCAGAAATGTCGCGCAGGTCTGCAAGATTTCGCGGCAGGGAAAGTATGGCCACACCAGTCTGGTTGTGGCGCCTGAATGCGGTTTTTGCCAGGGTGGCATCAAAGCGTTTCAGGTTGCGCACGCATTCCACAAAATCCATGGCGCCTTGTTTGTCTTCGGCTGGCAAGTGCACCAAACCGTCGCCCAGCGGCAAGCCAAAATCCAGCAGCAAGGTGCTGTCTTTGTTTTGTTTGGCCAGCTGCACAGCAAGGTTCACGGCAAGTGTAGTTGAGCCCACGCCTTGCCGGCCACCCAGAATAACCAGCGCGTAGCCTTTGCGTTCATTGGTGGGTTGGGGCGCTTTTTCAACAACACCGGTCAATATTTTTGTAACTTCGCCTGCGCTTGAGTCGAGGCTTAAAAAGTCTTTCACACCTGAACGAAGGGCGTTCACTACGTCTTCTGTGGAGTCTTTGGAGCCCATGGCCACAACGGGCAAATCGGGTGCCAGTTCACGCAACTCCTTGACGATCAGGCTCGCATCCAGACCCACTTGTGGTGAATAGTCCACCACCGCCATGCTGGGCGAAACAAGGCCCACGCGTTTGGTGATTTCGCTAAACGTACCTGACTCACGCACCAGCATGAATCGGTCGCCCACAGCGTCGGATAACCACAGCCAGTTTGCATCAGACCCGCTGATGAACAATATTCGGGGCATGCTTTGTTGCATCGCGTGATCCCCTTTAGTTCTTGGTGAAGCCAGGTACAGGCTCTGCTGCGGCTGGAAGGAAAAGCTGGCTCCAGACACTGCGTGGCCGCATGCCCACATTTTGTCCAGGCAATGCCAAGGCAGGCGCATCGGCAGCACGCGGTTTCACAAAGCGGGGGGTCACGATGATCAGCAGTTCCTTGTCTTCCCTGCTGTAGGTATTGCCTTTGAAAAAGGCACCCAGAATTGGAATTTCAGACAACCAGGGTACCCGGTTGGCGTTTGCAATAATATTTCGGCTGATCAAGCCACCAATCACAAAACTTTGATTTTCACCCAGTTCAACTGTGGTGCTGGCGCGGCGCGTCAGGATGGCGGGCACCAGTACGCCTTGAATGGATGTGCCGCGTGAAAAGTCGAGGTCGCTGACTTCCGGTGACACGCGAAGTGCAATTGTTTTGTTTGACAAAATGGTGGGTGTGAAACTTAAACCCACGCCAAACTTTTTGTATTCAATGCCAATGGTGCCGTTGCCGGAGGGCACGGGAATTGGAATTTCGCCACCAGCAAGAAAGGATGCATCCTGACCTGATTGCGCAATCAGGGATGGTTCGGCCAGCACTTTGGCGTAGCCATCTGCTTGAAGGATGTTAAGGCCAGACAAAAGATCACAACCACCGGTTCCGAAGGGCAGGCTGGCACAGGCTCCGCTGTTAAAAGCCAAAGAGAAAGCATTGGAAACGCCACCACTGCCGCTGCTGCTTGCTGGCCCTGCGATTGAATACGTGAAACCGCCCCCATTAAGCTGTCCCGTCAAATTAATCCCCAAACGCTGCAATTCGCTGCGTGTGAATTCAACCACCTTCACGTCCACCTGCACTGTGCCCGATGTTTGAATGGTGGCCTGGTCAATCAGTTCGGCTGGTTTGCCGTCAGGGCCTGGTTTCACAAGGCTTTCGCGCGCTTGCTGATAGGTACCCACATCCGGTGTTGAGCCTGACAATTTCAGCACTTGTCCTTCGGTTTCCAGGCTGAGGTCTTTCAGGGTGGAAATTGTTTCAGCCGCTTTCCCCGTGACAGCGATTGTAATGACCCGGGCCATACTGGCACCCCGGTCCCAGATCAAAAGCGAGGTCGACCCCGTTTTCAGGCCGGTTACAAGTACACCTGCGTTTTTCCCGCCACGATCTGTCGGTTTCAACACGGTGACAGATGCAATGGTGGGGTCTCCAATCGATACGCGCGCCGGAATGCCGGGCAGGCTGATTACTTTCTGAAAGCCTGTGCTTAAGGTCAATACGAAAGGCGCAGTGCTGGGCGCGGTGGCCGGGGTTTGCCCTGTGGCAATTTGCGGAGTCACCAATCCAGCAGATGCAATCAACGCGATAGCAGTAAGTACGCGTTTCAAGGGGATGTTTTTATTGTTCATCGCGCTGTTTCCCGGGTTGTTTCTCCACCGCGAATCATCTCCACTGTGGCGGCTTCTGCACTGCGTTGCGAAGTTTGAGGTGGTTTTTTATTGTCTTTGGTGTTGCTGCTGCCTGGTAACACGGCGTTGCCCAGGGAGGTGCCCGCAAATGCCTTGTCGCTGGCGCTCAATTCAACCGGGGGTTGAGGCTTCAATACTTTTCCGTCGGCCGATTTCACGGGCACGGGTTTCAGCACGGTGTCGGCTTGCGGGTATTTGGCCATGTCTGGCACTTCCTCGTCTTCCAGGCCACGCAGTACCACAAACAATTCACCCTGGGATTGGGCAATGGCCAGCGTGTTGATATCGGCGGTGAGCACTTCAACCATCATGGCTCGCTGCCGAACCTGTTTGTTGTTGATATCCTTCTCGTCATTGTTGGTAGTTTCCGGTGCATTGACCAGTTGGTCGCCCACCGACAGCACGCGCAACTTGGGCATTACCATTCGCGACAGGGTTTGTTCTACATCCCGTGTGTTGGATTTGAAAATGGAGAAAACATCTACATAGTCACCCGGCTTGATCTTGCCTGTTGCCACATTGTTTTCATCCAGCCGCAAGGCGAAGGCGCGGTAACCTTCACGCACCTCAGCCGCCACGGCGCCCGATTCAAAGTACTGGCTCGTTACGGGAAGGCCTTTGCCGATGTTGAACAAGGGTTTTTTGCCAATCACATCGCCAATGTCTGTGAAAGCACCACTGGGCGCAATCGCAAATTTGTCGACCTTCAGCATGTCGGAGGTGACGGGTTTGCCGAACGGAATCTCGGTGGTGCTGACCACCACGGGAAACCTTTCAAGCTCGGTTTTGATGGCTTCGCCACTTTTTTGAACGTTTTGCCCAGAAAGAAAGGCCATGACCATGAAGACTAGCCCAACGCCCAACAACAGCAGTGCGAATATTTTTGTTTTACCTGACATGTCGCAAAAGGCTCCTGGTTTTAATTAAATTATTAAAGTGCGTTGGTGTTTTGGTACAAAACAACGGCGGTGGCGCCCAGTTGTTCCGGCAAGAAAGTGTCCGAAAAAGGAATGTTGGATAAAAATGGATTTTCTGCCGGGTTGAAAAAACCGCGAAATTCCAGGCAATTCAATGAAGGGTTGGTGCCAGCGCCCAAGGCATTGCCGCAATCGGTTGCGCCAGAAAGTTGCTGGGACGAAAAACTGAAACCAGCCGGGTAAATGGAGCCAGGCAGGGAATTCAACAGCAGTTGGCGTGCTGCAGATTCAGGGTCGGCAGTGCTGCCCGCGATGGCAACACTGCGGGCACCTTGTGAAACTGCCGAACTTAATGTGTGCTGAACCATGAACACCAGGCTGAAGCCCACGATCCCGAAAATGACAGTGAGTATGATGGGCAACATCAGGGCCAACTCGATAAGTTGGGCACCGCGTTGTTGTGAAGCGCGGTGCGTTCCTTGAAAGCTGGACCTGATTTTGTTTGTCATCATGTGAGGCTATGCAAAGATCAGGTTGTAGCAGCAGTGATTTTGGCGATGATGGCATCAAAAGCACCACCCAAACCAGTACCCAGTGCGCCAAACGCAACCACCGCAATACCCACCACCAACGCTGCAATCACTGCGTATTCAATCAGTGATGCACCGTCTTCTTTGCGCTTCAAAACCAATCGTTTGTTTGTTACTTTGATCATGATCATTCACTCCTTCGTGAAAACATCGAACTCAAGGTCGAATATCCCCATATTAGGGGTACACCATTTGGATCAAAACAGAGATCAGAGCGTAGATTTGGCCGTCTATTCACGATTTTGATCCCAAGGTTGAACGTAATCGTAGGTAGTTACACCCAAAATGATTACACCTTGTAAGTTACGATAGTAAACCAAGTCTGTAATTTGTTGCTTGTTCCTGTTAGAAACAATTTGCTTTTGATGAATTATTCATGCTGAAGACCAATTTACCCAGAGCCCTTTTGGGTCCCCTCCACACTGTGTTGGGTTTTGTAACGGGCGGGGTGCCCGAATCCAAAGAGCCCGGCAAGGCAAAAAGGCCTTACGAACGTTCGAAGGAGATTACCCAGAAGGCCTGCGCCAAAGCTGCGGCTGTGTCGGGTGGGCTAGCCCTGCCTGTTGGCCCGCTGGGCATGTTGACCGTGTTGCCTGACCTGGTGCTGGTGTGGCGCATTCAGGCGCAAATGGTGGCTGACATTGCAGCGGCGTTTGGCCATAAAAAACCCCTTACCGAGCAAGACTTGATGACGTGCCTGTTCAGCCATGTTGCTGGAACCGCGCTGCGGGAATATGAGCGTGCCATTCCGATTGAGCACGACGACAAGTCGGGTCAATCCATTCTTGATTTGATTGATCACTTCACTCGCAGCGGCAGCCGCGATTTGGCAGTGCGGGTTTCAAAACAAATTGGGCAAGCTGTGATTGAACGTGTGGCCAAGCGAGCCGCTTCCAGAATTGTGCCTTTGGCGGGCGCTGCCATTGTGTCGGCCTATGCCGCGCTGGACACCAAAGAGGTTGCACGCACTGCGGTGGAGATGTTTTCCGGTGACAAACTGCCAGCACGCAAAAACAGGAAAAGCTATCCGCGCGCAGAAGAGATGTTCAACGCAGACAATGTTAAAGACATCCATGTTGAAGACGATCAGTTTGTAAAAACCAGCCCACCGGGGGCTTGAATGCCCATGGGCTCTGTGTAAAACTGACACAAGCCCCGCGCTTCCCACAAGGCAACGCGGCACCTCGAGTTCGCAGGAGCCTATCCGTTCCGTGGAGGATTGTGGTCATGAACGCCCCGTATCACCCGCTGCATCGCACCGTTTCGTTGCAAGACAAATACATCCTTCCGAAAGGCCGAATTTATATCACCGGCACCCAGGCACTGGTCCGCCTTACGCTGCTACAAGCCGAGATGGATCGCCTCAACGGTTTGAATACCGGCGGTTTTGTCTCGGGTTACCGTGGCTCACCATTGGGGGGGGTGGATCAGGCTTTCTGGGCTGCCAAGCAATTTTTAAAGCCAGCCAATATTTATTTTCAGCCAGGTTTGAATGAAGACCTTGCCGCCACCTCGGTGTGGGGCAGCCAGCAACTGAATCTGTTTCAGGGGGCAAAGGTCGATGGCGTATTTGGCATGTGGTACGGCAAAGGGCCGGGCGTAGACCGCAGCCTGGATGTGTTCAAACATGCCAATGCGGCGGGTACATCGAAGCACGGCGGGGTGCTGCTGGTGGCCGGTGATGACCATGCAGCGAAAAGCTCCACCTTGCCGCATCAATCAGATCATGTACTGAAAGCCGCAATGATCCCGGTGTTGTTTCCCAGCAATGTGCAGGAAATTCTTGATTTCGGCATATTGGGTTATGCCATGAGCCGTTACGCAGGGGTGTGGGTTGGCTTCAAAACCGTGGCCGATGTGGTGGAATGTTCGGCCGTGGTGGACATTGACCCACAGCGCCAGCACATTGTGTTGCCAAGTGACTTCAGCATGCCTGAAGGTGGCTTGAACATTCGCTGGCCCGACACGGCGCTGGCCCAGGAAGCCAGGCTGATTGACCACAAGCTGTACGCCGCACTGGCATTTTGCCGCGCCAACAAAATCAACCGAACCGTGATTGATTCACCCCATGCCCGCATTGGCATTGTGGCCACAGGCAAGGCCTACCAAGACACACTGCAAGCTTTGAACGACCTGGGTTTGACCCCCCAACGCTGTGCTGATATTGGTTTGCGCGTTTACAAAGTGGGCATGGTGTGGCCGTTGGATGCGGTGGGTATTCGGGAGTTTGCCCAAGGCCTGCAGGAAATTCTGGTGATTGAGGAAAAGCGCCAGCTGGTGGAATACCAGATCAAGGAAGAGTTGTATGCCTGGCGGGAAGACGTTCGCCCCAAGGTGTATGGCAAGTTTGATGAGCGCCTTGCCCAAGACGGGCGCGAGGGTGGGGAATGGTCGCTGCCACAGGGCAATTGGCTTTTGCCCAGCCACAATGAACTGGACCCGGCGTTGATCGCGCAGGCCATTGCCAAACGGCTACAACATTTCGCGCTGCCTGACGACATACAGGCCTACATCGACAATCGAATTCGCGCCATTGAACACCGCCAGCAGGTGGGCCATGCCAACCATTTGCCTGTGGAGCGTAAACCTTATTTTTGCTCGGGTTGCCCACACAATACATCGACCAAAGTGCCGGAAGGAAGCCGGGCCATGGCAGGCATTGGTTGCCACTACATGGCGGTGTGGATGGACCGCAGCACGGAAACATTTACGCAAATGGGGGGCGAGGGTGTGCCCTGGATTGGCCAGGCACCTTTCACGGAAACACAACATGTGTTTGCCAATCTGGGCGACGGCACTTATTTTCATTCCGGCATTCTGGCCATTCGCGCCAGCGTGTCTGCGGGCGTGAACATCACCTACAAGCTGTTGTACAACGACGCTGTTGCCATGACCGGCGGACAACATCTTGATGGCACGCTGACTGTGCCGCAACTGACGCGCCAACTGGCCGCCGAGAGCGTTGCAAAAATTGTGATTGTCAGCGACAACCCGGATGCGCACCGCCACAATTTACAGCATGACCTGAAAGCCGATGGCATTGAGGTGTTCGATCGCCGCGACCTGGACGCTGTACAAAAAATGTTGCGTGACACCCAAGGCACCACCGTGCTGATTTACGAACAAACCTGTGCCTCGGAAAAACGTCGCAGGCGCAAACGCACCAACCCTTCAACGGGGCAGCCGCTGTTTCCCAACCCGGCCAAGCGCGTGTTGATCAACCCACGTGTGTGTGAAGGTTGCGGTGACTGTTCAAAGCATTCCAACTGTTTGTCGATTGAACCTGTTTCCACTCCTTGGGGTGTGAAGCGAATCATCAACCAGTCCACTTGCAACAAAGACTACAGTTGCCTGGAAGGCCTGTGCCCCAGTTTGGTAACCGTGGAAGGCGGTGAACTGAAACAGCATTCAGGAACTGCCGATGCGGGCGCAATTGCCAGGGCCTGTGCAGAATTGTCTCAACCCGGGTTTGCCATTCACCCCGACGACTTGAATCACCGCTACTCTGTATTAATCAACGGTGTGGGTGGCACAGGTGTGGTTACCATTGGCGCATGGTTGGGCATGGCTGCGCATTTGCAGGGCATGGAGGCCCTGGGGCTGGACATGGCAGGCTTGGCGCAAAAGGGCGGCGCGGTGTTTTCGCATTTTCAGTTCGCACCAAGCGGGTTCGCACTGGCGTCATCAAAAATTCCAGTGGGGGAAGCTGACCTGATGATTGGCGGCGACCTGTTGGTGTCTGCCCATGAGAAAACGCTGGAACTGTTGAACAACAACGCCTTTGCCGTGGTGAACACCGACACCCCGCCCACCGCAGACTTCATCAACCAGCGCGACTGGTGCGCCCCTGTGGACGTGATGCACGATGACATCGCACGCGCGTTGGGCAACCCCCAAAAGCAATACCAACCCATACGAGCCCAGTGGCTTGCGGGGCAATTGATGGGCGACACCGTGTATGCCAATGCACTGTTGTTGGGTGTGGCCTGGCAGCGCGGGTATTTGCCCCTGCATTTGGCTGCCTTGCGCCACGCCATTGAATTGAACGGTGTGAAAGTTGCGGAGAACCTGCTTGCCTTTGATTTGGGGCGCTTGGCCGTACAAAACCCGGATGCCTTGAATGCACTTCTCAACAACCCGGACACACCACGCAAAGTTGAAACGTCAGACGAGATGTTGCAACGCTACCAACTTGAGTTGAGCCAATACCAAAACCAGACATTGGCCGATCGGTTTGCCGCCAAGGTACTGCCTTTGCGTGCGGTGTTTGAGTCGCAAGGCCAGGCACACCTGTGGATGCGCCTGTGCAGCACCTATTTCAAGCTGTTGGCATTCAAGGATGAATACGAGGTGGCCCGCCTGCACACCGACCCGGCTTGGGTAAAGGGTGCGATGGGGCAGTTTGAACCCAAGGCACGCCTGTATTTTCACTTTGCGCCCACCTGGCTGGCTGGCGACAGTGCGCGTCCCCGAAAAATAAAACTGGGCCCCTGGATTCAAGTGGTACTTAAGGCATTGGCGGCCGCGCGGGGTATTCGGGGCACCTGGATGGATCCGTTCAAAGGCAGTTTAGAGCGTAAAAACCAGACTTTACTGGTCAGCTGGTTTGAAACATGGATAGAACTGATGCACAATAATCCTTCAATGTTGCAGCACAGCAAAAGTGTGGGGCAAGTACTTGACCTTTATAACCATGTGAAAGGTTTTGGTCAGGTACGTATTGAATCATTTGAAAAAGTGCGGTTCGAGATTCAAAAGTCCGTGGAATTCAAGCCCAAGCTGGATCAGTATGACCAAAACAGACAACAAACCTGACACCAAAGTCGCCAAACGAAAAGAGCCCAAGCGCTCTGAGAAAGTACTTCCTAACGCCCTGGTGCCAGAAAGCCAGTGGGAGATTCTGGGCCAGGCCTGCATGGTCAACGGCAAGGCGGTGCGTTTGCGTCAGTGGCCCACGCGTTATGGCGACATGCCCTCCAATGAGGACATGCACGAGCGGGTGGATCAATTGTCCGATCGGCTCAATGAGCTGTTGACCTGTCTGTATGCACAGGGCAAACACAAATTGCTGGTGATTCTGCAAGGCATGGACACGTCTGGCAAAGACGGTGCAGCCCGTGCCATTATGCGGTCAGTGCACCCCATGGCCTTGCGCATGGTGTCATTCAAAGAGCCCTCTGAACAAGAGGCTGCACATGATTTCCTGTGGCGTGTTCATCCTCATGTTCCTGGCCATGGTCAGTCTGTCATTTTCAATCGCTCGCATTATGATGGCATCATCATGCCCATCATTCACAACAATGTGTCCACCAACTGGATTGATGAGCGCATTCGGCAAGCCAACGACTTTGAGCGGCTTTTGGTTGAAACAGACACCACGGTGCTCAAGATATTCTTGAATATTTCACGCGAGGAACAACACCAACGCATGGTTGACCGATGGGAATCCGTGGACAAACGCTGGAAGCTGACCGAAAAAGACCTGCATTGTGGCGAAAACTACAGCATGTATGCCAATGCGTACGAGCAGGTGCTGGAAAAAACCTGCACCAAACACGCGCCCTGGTGGATTATCCCTGCTGACCACAAAGGGCTGCGCAATATGTTGGTGGCTGAAATTCTGGTGGGCACACTGGAACGTATGGGGCTGGCTTGGCCGGAACCTGATCCGGCTGTGGCCAAAAGTGAGTTTTGGAAGAAAACGTCAACCGCTCATGGAGCGTAATCGTTATTATGGTTCCCAAACAACTTTTGACAGGGACTTTAAATATGAACAAAGCGACTTTGAAATTTGCTATTGCTACTAGTGCTCTAGTGTTCTCTGCATCAACTATGGCAGTTGGGCTTGGGGTTAATGCGGGCGTTGGCGTGAATGCCAAGATGCCAGGCATGTCTGTGGATGCGGACGCAAAGGCTGACGCAAAAGCAAACGCCAATGCCGATTTGAAAGGCAAGTCCAGCGCAGCCGTCAAGGGTGCGAAATCTCAGGGTGATGAAATGCGCAATGAAGCAGGCGCCTTGCATTCCGAAGTGAAGGGCGAAGCAGGCAAGCGCACGGATCAATTGAAGTCGGCAAGTGATGTGAATGCAAATGCCGATGTGAAAGCTGAAGCGAAAGCCAGTGGCAAAATGAAGGCTGAAAAGAAATAATATTCAGTTGAATTGCTGCCAATAAAAGTGCCCCTTCGGGGGCATTTTTGTTGTTCAACCTTGCTCAACCGCTAGACTGTTGTATTGCCTGATTTGACGGATATTCATGAGTTTCTACAGCTTGCATCAATGGTTCGCCAGTGTGGGTGTTCCGTCCAGTGTTCTGAACCACAACACTTGGGTATATCAGGTATTTGCTGTGGTGTTCTTGACCCTGTTGCTCAGTTACATTGCGGGTTTGGTATTTGATCGTTTGTGTCGTTTTGCGTCGAATTCCGTCAACCTTTGGGACGATGTATTGCTGGAAAGTGCTCGCAAACCTGTGCGTGTGCTGATTTGGTTGATTGGTATTTTGTGGGCAGCACAGATTGCCCACACAGCCAGTGAGGCTGAAGTTTTTCAATTCATTGATCCAATTCGCAGGGTCGGTGTGATTGTGGTGATTACCTGGTTTCTGTTTGGTCTGGCCAAGCGTTTTGAGCTTGCCTTGCAAAGCCCGGGGCGTGTCAAAGAGCCGTTGGATGCCACCACGGCAAGTGCCATTGGCAAGTTGCTGCGCGCGTCCATCATCATCACAGCCACGCTGGTCATTCTTCAAAATCTGGGTTTCAGCATTTCCGGCGTACTGGCTTTCGGTGGCGTGGGTGGTATTGCTGTTGGTTTTGCCGCGAAAGACCTGCTTGCCAATTTTTTCGGTGGCTTGGCCGTGTACATGGACAGACCCTTCGTAGTTGGGGACTGGGTGCGCTCGCCAGACAAAAACATCGAGGGCACCGTGGAACACATTGGTTGGCGCTTGACGCGTATTCGAACTTTCGATCAACGTCCCTTGTATGTGCCCAACGCCACTTTCTCCACCATTTCGCTGGAAAATCCGTCGCGAATGACCCACCGGCGAATTCAGGAAACGATTGGTGTGCGATATGAGGACATCGCGCAGGTTCGTAATATTGTTGACTCAGTCAAATGCATGTTGGTTGATCACACTGAAATTGACGACAAGCAAACCCTGATTGTCAACTTGAATCAGTTTGGGGATTCCAGTGTTAATTTGATGGTGTACACCTTCACCAAAACCACAATATGGGTGAAGTATCACGAAGTAAAACAGGACGTGTTGCTAAAAATCGCCGAGATTATCGAGCAGCACGGCGCATCGATTGCTTTCCCCACCACAACGTTGCATGTGGCCAGTTTGCCCGAGCAGTTTGCCCAGGCCGGCATGCTTCAAAACAAGGTTTAAAGTTTGCGAATTTTTTCCAGCGTGGCCGTGGTGCTGCGTTCGTGCTCGAACGCAATTGACAGCGCAGTGCCGCCCCAGCTTTGCACATCTTTGGCGCCCACCATTTTTTCAACTGGCCAGTCGCCACCTTTCACCAGCACATCGGGCCTTGCAGCCAAAATGGCATTCAGTGGCGTGTCTTCTTCAAAGTAGGTAACCAGCGCCACGCATTCAAGCGCGGCAAGCACATGCATGCGGTCGGTTTGTGTATTGATTGGGCGGTCCGGCCCTTTGCCCAGGCGCTTCACGGATTCATCCGAATTCACCGCCACAATCAGGCTTTGGCCTTCCTGCGCGGCTTGATCTAGGTAGGTCACATGCCCACGGTGCAGCAAATCAAAAACCCCGTTGGTAAAAACCACGGGGCCTTTGAGCTGTTTTGCACGTTCTGCAAGTTCGCTTGGGGGGCACACCTTTTTCTCAAAGCGTGCCGGTTTTCCAGTTGTTGTCATTGCGCGTTTCGCTTCAATCAAGCAGCGTTGCCAACAGGGGGTTCTGTTGCACCCAAGCGCGCCATCACTTCCTTGCGGTAGCGGTTCAGGTCTTGCACTGATTCAAAGGTGCGTTCAAACAGCAGGCTCATGTTGTGCAAAATTCGGTCGACCACTTTCTTTTCCCAGACCGCGTCGAAACGAATTTGACCATCCAGCCAATTCTCAAGCCAGTCGGGGTCGGGCAGGCGGCTTTGCACCGTGTCATTCGGAAACAAATCCTTGTTCACGTGCAGGTTGGTGGGGTGCAGTGGTTTTTGGGTGCGGCGGGCTGAAGCCATCAGTACGCCGATTTTGCTGAAGGCAGCGCGTGCACCATCACCCACTTCGATCAGGGCTTTTTTCATGTAGCGCAGGTAAGCACCGCCGTGGCGTGCTTCATCGTGGGAAATGATTTTGTAAATTTGCTTGATCACGGGTTCAGTGTGCCAATCCGAGGCGCAGCGGTACCAGTGGTTCAGGCGAATTTCACCGCAGAAGTGCAGCATCAGTGTTTCCAGCGGTGGCGCCGGATCGAATTCAAAGCGCACGGCATGCAGCTCTTCTTCGGTGGGCAGTAAATCGGGGCGGAAGCGGCGCAGGTATTCCATCAACACCAGCGAGTGCTTTTGTTCCTCGAAGAACCAGATCGACATGAATGCCGAAAAATCACTGTCGTGTTTGTTGTCGCGCAAGAACATTTCAGTGGCGGGCAATGCCGACCACTCGGTGATCGCGTTCATCTTGATGGTTTGGGCTTGCTCTTCAGACAGCCTGGAGGCATCGAACTGGTCCCAGTTGATGTCTTTTTCCATGTTCCAACGAACAGATTCCAATGACCTGAATAACTCTGGATACAACATGTTGTTCCGCCTTCACTGAATTGATCTAACTTTGTGATTTTAACAAGACATGTCATGAAGCGCATGAAGATTTGGTGACACGGGTCATTTATGTGCACATTTGTACGCTGAAACATGTGTTTGGCTCCGTTGATTCAGCCTGCCTGTTTCTTTAACCAGCGCATAAGCCCACCCAGTACCGGGATCTTCTCGTAAAGTTCTTCAGCCGTGTCCCAGTAGTCTCTGTGGGACTGGATCTGCCCGTTTTGGTTCAATAGCAGGTGTGACGATCCCTTGATACACTGCACCTGCCCCACCTTGAAGCGCTTCATTTCAAACAAAAAGTGCCAGGCCATGAACACCTGCTGCCCGGATTCAAACGCCGTATGCACCACAAAGCGTGGTTTGTCCACCTGGTGGAACATGTCGCCAAAAATGCGTTGAATGTCTTCAACCCGGTTTACTTCGTTGAATGGGTCTTTGAAGTAGGCATCCGCCGCATAGAATGAGGGCATGTCAGCCACGGTTTGCTCTGTGATGTGCTCAAAAAAATCAATCAGTCTGCGCAGGGGCGCAGACAGTTGTTGGCGATCCAGCGGGGCAAGTCCGCTTGGCTTATTTGGCGTGCTCATTGCCCGCATCCGGTTTGTTCTTGTTGGCTGTCATTTTGCGCACGGCTGCAAAGTACAGGGAATAGGGCAGAATTCGCAAGGTGCGCAGGGTGCGCGTGAATGCCTTGGGGAAATGGATCTCGAACTCGCCTTTTTCAAGGCCCGTGATAATTTCTTGTGCCGCTTTTTCAGCGGTGATCAAGAACGGCATCGGAAACGTATTTTTACGGGTCAGCGGGGTGTCGACAAAGCCGGGATTCACTACACTTACGCCCACATGGTGCGGCTGCAATTCAACATGCAAGGCTTCGGCCAGGTTGATCAACGCTGCCTTTGTGGGGCCATAGGCCAGTGAGTTGGGCAGGCCGCGGTAGCCCGCCACGCTGGAGACAATCGCGATGTGCCCCGACTGCTGTTCAAGCAATTTTGGCAGCGCATTGGCCAGCACATGCATGGTGCCGTTCAGGTTCACGTCAATTTGCTGGCGCACCTTTTCAAGGTCGAATTCAGTCACCGACATTTCCGAATAGGTGCCCGCCATCAGCACAATCAAATCCACTCCACCCCAGGCACCCATCACACTTTCAAATGCAGTCTTCACTGCGTTTTGCTGTGTGATGTCCAGCGGCAGCGCAGTGGCGTGCTTCAGTTCGCCCGCAAGGGTGGCCAGCTTGTCAGCGCTTCGGGCTGACAACATTTGCTTGCAACCCAGTTGGTCAAGCTGGCGCGCCAATGCTTCGCCAATGCCTGTTGATGCACCTATCAGCCAGACGCGTTTGTTGTCCCACTGTGTCAGTTTCGGGTTGAAGCCCATGGCAGAGATCCTTTTTAGTCGCGTTTGCGAAAGCTTAACAACACTTCGCCCAGTTCAATGCCGAATTTGCTCATGGTGGCGCGGTTCAACATCACTTTGTCGTCCATCTGGTACATCCAGTCATCAAACTGTACTTCATAGGTACTGCCATCCACGGGCAACAACATGGTGTACTTCCACTGAAAAGCATTGCCGGAAGTTTCGCCGTTTGCCTGCCCCAGTACATCTCCTGCAGTGCCCGTGTATTTGTTGCCGTCTTTTTTCAGGGTCCACACGCGTTTTTGTGTGGTGCCGTCGGAATAGGTGAAGTCTTCGTCCAGCACACCAGTGTTGCCATCCCAAGTGCACTTCATCACCACGGTGAACCGTTTCACCACCTTGCCGGAACGGTCCTGAAACACACCCCATGCGTCAATGGTGCCGTTGAAATATTCTTTCAGGTCCAGTGCCGGTTTTTCCTGTGCGTAGTCGCTGGGTTGGGGGCTTGCACAGGCTGTCAGCATCAATGCCCCGGCCAGTGCCAGAAAACCCAATTGCAGCTGTTGAACCCATCGGCTTGTTTTTTGAATGGTACCAGTCATGCGGTGCTCCCGATTGCGGTGTTTGGTGTTGTCGTGTTCAGGCTGGCCAGGCCGCTGCGCCCCAGCAACACAATGGCCAGTAATTTCAATGCGCATGGCACCAGTGCGTAAACCCAGATCAAGGGGTCACTGGCTATTTGCTGCAGAAGGCCCATGTTTTGATACGCGTCAGTTGTGGCCATGTCCGCGGAATAATTAAACCACTGCAAGGTGCCCAGCGCAAAGCTGGGGGCCAGTGCCAGGTTGAATTTGTTCACCCAGTTCCACAAGCCAAAATACGTGCCTTCTGTTTTGCCGCGTTCGCCATTTTCCTCGATCAGGCGGGCTACCAATGCAGCGGGCAATGACAGGTCTGCGCCCAGTGCGAAGCCTGTCAGCACGCACACCAGCAGGTAGCCAGCCAAATCGCCTTGGCCCAATGCAATCACTACGACGAATGCCGGGATGGAAATCACCATGCCCAACAACCACGCGCGCGCCAGGCCAATTTTACTGGCCAGCCACACCCAGAATATTGTGGAGGCTGCACCCATCAGGAAGTACACGGCAAGCACCCATTGGTCGGCATCACCCAAACCCAGGCGGTCGCGCATGTAAAAAGGCACCAATGTGGCAGGCAGTGCAGCGGCCAGGCCATTGCACAAAAATACACCCATCAGTTTGCGGAAGTTACGCCGGCGCATAGGCTGCACAATGTCGGAAAAGCCTTTGCGAATTGCTTTGGCGGCGCTGATTTGTGTGTTGTTGAATGTTTGCGCCAGTGCGCTTGCCGGTTGCTGTGCTGTTTTTTGGGCTGCGTTTCTGGCTGCCTGGTCAGGTTGCGGCGAAAATTTCAGCAACAGGAACATGCCTACAATCAGCATGATTGCAAACACCGTAAAAATCAGGCCGGCATTGGTTTCAAGGGCCAGCGACACGGCAAACACCACACCCAGAATGCCCACGCCTTCACGCACGGCCACAAACGTGGATCGTTCCTTGTCGGTGTGGCCCAGTTCAGCACCCCAGGCTTGATAGGCAATGCTGGCAAAGCTGTAGCCCAGGTGCACCACAATCAAGCTGCCCATCAGGCTTGCGGCGTATTCAACCGGGTTGTTGCCCAAGGGGAAAAACACACCGGCCATGCCCAGCAGCAACAGTGGAACTGCCAGCAGCAAGGGCAGGGCGTAGCGGTTGCCCTGTCCGCTTCGCCGGTCGACCCACAAACCAATGGCTGGGTCCAGCAGCGCATCCAGCAGGCGTGAAAGCAGCAGGATAATGCCCACCCAGGCCGAAGGGACTTCGTAAATTCGGGAATACAGGTACGGCACCTGAATGTAAATGGGCACGGCCACCGCGCCCAAGGCCCACCCCAACAGGCCATAATTGAGAAGGTCTTTGGCGCTGGTGCGGGTGTTGGTTTGGTTCATCGGGATTGTTGCTTAGCGCTTTTTCAAACCAATCAGTTCGCGGCGCATTTCAGGCGCAGACGTTTTGGGGTCAAGCCAAATGCCCATGAAGGCCTCGGCCAATTCCGGGTCGTCCACTTTCGCCAGTGGCAAGCCATTGCGATAGAAGTGTAGGCCTTTGCCTGGTGTGTGCAGGGCGCTCAATGAATGACCTTTTTCCACGTTTGGCATGATGGCGGTCAACTTGGCCAGCCATACCTTGCGTTTTTCCTCGGTGCCTGCGCCGATGTCTTCCATTTCATCAATGCTGCGTTCGGCAATGTCGCTGCCGTCAAAGCTACGCGCGTATTTCAGTTCAAGCCAGGATGGGTCTCGCTTGTAGTTAAACCCCTCTGGTTCAGCGTTGGACCACAATTGCCCGTCGTATACCCGCAAGCCAAACCAGCGCAAGGTGCCCCAGCCCATTAGCTTGGCGTTTTCAATGGTTTGGGTAACTTGCTTGGGCGGAGGGTTCAAATTGTCATTGGCATTGGCCAAGGGTGCCAAGCCCAGCAGGGCAGCACACAGCAATGCGCTTTGAATGATTTGAGCCGGGTAAAACTTCATTGGTTCTCCACTTTTTCAAGATAAAACTGAATTACGTCAGTGCTTTCGTATTCGAAGCCGGCTTCGCAGTAGGCCAGATAAAATTCCCAGGTGCGAATGAATGGGTCGTCGAATCCTTGGTTTTTTACCTGCGCCAGCGTTTTCATGAACTGGGCACGCCAATGACGCAATGTTTCAGCATAGTCTTTCCCGAATGCTTTTTCGGCGACCACGCGCAAACCGTGCTTTTCTGCCATCGATCTGAATTTGGCTGGTGAGGGCAGCATGCCGCCCGGGAAAATGTACTGCTGAATAAAGTCTGTACCCTTGCGGTAACGTTCGAACAGCTCGTCCTGGATCACGATGGTTTGAATGGCGGCTTTACCGCCGGTTTTCAGTAACCGGTTCACGGATTCAAAATACACTGGCCAGTATTCTTCGCCCACGGCTTCAAACATTTCAATGGAAGCAATGTGGTCAAATTGACCGCGGCAATCGCGGTAATCCTGAAGGCGAAAATCTGCCTGCTCGCCAAAACCCAGCCGGGCAAGGCGCGTTTTGGCGTAGGCCAATTGCTCAGTGGACAGGGTCAGGCCCACCAGTTTCGCACCAGCCTCGCAGGCCTTTTCGGCAAAGCCACCCCAGCCACATCCAATTTCCAGCACCTGCTCGCCCGCTTGCGGGTTGAGGTAGTTCACCATGGCCATGTACTTGGCGTGCTGGGCCTGTTCCAGGCTCAGGCTGGTGTCGCCGTCAAACAGCGCGCTGGAATAGGTCATGGAGGGGTCCAGCCACAGCTGGTAGAACGGGTTGCCCAAGTCGTAGTGGGCATGAATGTTCTTCTTGGCTTGTGTTTTGGTGTTTCGGTTGAGCAGGTGCTTGATTTTGTAAGCAATGCTTCCCAGAAAACTGCCGTAAATTACCTTCTCGACGGCTTTGCGATTTTCCAGAAACACGCCCAGTACAGAGGCAATGTCGTTGGTTTCCCATTCCCCTGCAATGTAGGCTTCTGCAAAACCAATGTCGCCAGCTTTCAGTGCGCGCTGGCAAACCGTCCAGGAATTCAGTTTGATCTTCGCGCTGGGTTGATCGTCTTCACCGCCAAACAGCAGGTGTACACCTTCCGGTGTGATCACTTCAAGGCGCCCCTTTTTTAGTTTTGTCAGCAGCTTCAGTGTCCACTGGGCAGAAGAGGGGGCGTGGCTTGGCAGTTGGAACTGCGAAAATGTAATGGCTTGTGTCATGCGTCGAATTCAGTCTGCGTAATGGTTTTACGGGGTGGTGCGGGTTTGCCATGAAACTTCGCGCCTTTGAACAGCAGCTTGATGGCCTGCCAGTGAATTTTTGCGAGTACGGCCAATGTAAACCAACCGTATTTCAATAAGGTCTTACCCCAAAGCAGGGTGCTTGGATGCACCAGTTCACCGCTGACGCTGGTACTGAGTTGCTGCACTTTGCCTTCGAAGTAATTGATGCGTGCCATTGTGCGGTCTGCGCCGCCCGCGAACCGAAATTCATAGCGGCCGGAAACCGGAAAAAAGGGTGACACGTGGAATTCTTTTTTGGTGTGCAGTAGCATGCCTTTGTTCAGCGGTGCATTGCTGCCGGGATTGTTGAGCAGGTAAAAGTGGCGTTCGCCGAAGGTGTTGTTCACTTCACACAATACCGCGCGGCACTGTTGCATTTCATTGTGGAAATACCAAAAGCTCACCGGGTTGAACACATACCCGAACACCTTGGGAAATGTGTGCAGGTGTACGTCGCCGGGCAGGGATTCGCCGCACTTGTTTTCAACGTGCTGAAGTAGTTGTGAAACAAACTCCGGAAACTTCAGATTGTGTTTTTTCAAGCCGTATTGCCTGGCTGACACGGACACCAGACCTTTGCCATCAATAACCGGGTATTTTGGCAGGGTGCTGTCCGGTTTGCGGGTCGGATCGTTTCCAAACACCAGGCGCACAAAGCATGCGCCCGTGGTGAATTCATTCAGTTTTGGTTTTTCACGGCGATGCTTCACAAGCCCCCAGGCCAGCTTGACTTCTCGCAGTTGAAAAAGCCCTTGTGTCATCAAGCAGCCTTTTGTGTGGTGTTCGTCAATTTGTCGGTCAAGGCACGTGCTGCGTTCAGCCCGGAAGTGTGGCCATCTTCGTGAAAGCCGTACTTCATCCATGCACCCGCCAAATAGACATTGTTCAGGCCTTGCAGCTGGCCCAAAGCCAGTTGGGCTTGAACTGCCGCCAAGTCAAATACTGGGTGTGAGTAATGAATTTCCCGAAATACCTGATCAGCATCGGGTACAACGATCGGGTTTAGGGTCACGAAAATCGGTTTTTCTACGGGAAGGGGCTGAAGCAGGTTGCTCCAGTAAGTGACCGATACACTGGGTTGTGGGTTCAATACATCGCTCAGGTAATTCCACGACGACCAGGTGCTGCGCGTTTTGGGCATCAACTTTGTGTCGGTGTGCAAATACGCCACGTTGGGCTGGTATTTGATGTGCTGTAACTGCTCTTTCTGTGCTTCGTTGCCTTTGATGATTCCCAAGGCTTCGTCGCTGTGGCAAGCCACGATTACATGGTCAAATGCTTGCTGGCCAAGTTGTGTGGTCACAACGGGTTTTGCACCGGTGGTGTCTAATTCTTGTACAGGCGTGCTTTTGTGGACCACATCAATGAATGGCAAAATTTTGTTCACATAATTGCGCGCGCCATTTTTAACTGTGAACCATCTTGGGCGGTCACTTACTTGCAGCAGGCCGTGGTTGTGGCAAAACTGGATGAAGGTGGCCAAAGGGAACGCCAGCATTTGTTCGCTGGGGCATGACCAAATGGCAGCAGCCATCGGGATCAGATACCAGTCGCGAAATTCGGCGCTGTACTTTTCGTCGATCAGATAATCGCCCAAGTGCATTTTTGCCTTGCTCTGAAACAGATCGGCACGACCTGCGTCGGTCACCATGGCGGTGGCCTCCTTGTTGAAACGCAAAATATCCAGCAGCATGCGAATAAAGCGCGGGCGCAGCAAATTGCGGCGTTGTGCAAACACAGTGTTCAGGTTGGTGCCGGCCCATTCAATGTTCAGTTCTGGCAAGCAGACAGAAAACGACATGTCCGATTCAACTGTTGTAACGTCCAGTTCATCGAACAGGCGGATCAGGTTGGGGTAGGTACGTTCGTTGTAAACAAGAAATCCGGTGTCCACGGCCACTTTGGTGCCTTCCACCTCAATGTCAACAGTGTGGGTGTGCCCGCCGATGTAATCGTTGGACTCAAACAGCGTGACATGGGCATGGTCGCGCAGGGCATATGCAGCGGTCAGGCCGGAAATGCCGCCACCAATGACGGCAACGGTGGGCAGGTGGTCTTTTGTAATCTGAGTCATGAATGATCTAAAAAAGTGAATTCATTAGGTAACGCTAGCATGCTAACCCGATATTGATCTTTAAAAGTGGCTGTGGTTCGGCCTTCAAACGCGTTTGTCCTCCTCAATCCAGGCCACTGCAGAATGGTTGTGAATGGACTCGAAATTCTCGCTTTCAATTCGGTAAGCAAGAACTTTTTTGTTCGCCTTCAGGCGAATGGCCACATCGCGAACAAGGTCTTCCACAAACTTGGGGTTGTCGTAAGCGCGTTCCGTGACATATTTTTCATCGGGACGCTTGAGCAACCCCCACAATTCACACGACGCAGATTCTTCTGCCATCCGTATCAAATCTTCCACGGCAAGCCCATCGCCGGCCAAGGCGCGAATGGTGATGTGGCTGCGCTGGTTGTGGGCGCCGTATTCAGAAATGTTTTTTGAACAGGGGCACAGGCTGGTCACTGGCACTACAACACCAATGAACACGTCGGTGGATGCACCGTTGTTGTCTGCTTCCAGTGTTACTTCGTAATCCAGCAAGCTGGCCACGCCTGAAACCGGCGCGATCTTGCGCACGAAATAAGGAAACTTCATGGTGATGCTGCCTGCGCTGGAATCGAGCCGGTGCAACATGTCCCGCATCATCTGCTTCATGCCTGCCGGGCTCAGCGCATTTTCCTGGGTCTGCAGAATTTCAAGAAACCGCGACATGTGGGTGCCTTTGACATCTGCGGGCAGAAAAACCGACATGTCGATGATGGCCACCGAAGGCTGTGGGCCTTCGAGTGTTTCCACAATAATCGGGTGTTTTATAGCCCGCACACCCACGCGCTGAATGGCAATGTTGCGCTCGTCGGCACGGGATTGTTCGTCTGGTAAGTAAAGTCCTTCAGGTGCATTCATGATGAAACGGTCCAATAATAATTACTGCGCGTTGATTGGATGTGCATCAAATGCACGACGAACTATATTGTTGGCCCAGAAACGTGTTGGGCTAGACAGACTGTGCGCTTTACAACACATACGGTGTGCCAGACTGTCTTTATATGTGTGGTGAAATCTCTGCCAATATGCTAATTTGATTGCAAATCAAGGTTTCAGTTCCATTATTATTCGTTCAGTTTGACAAGTCAATTTGTCTAGGACAAAGTAAAGATGTTGAAGTTCAAAGAGATTAGTTTTCGGCATGAATGAACGTGCAGATTTAAGCCAACCATCGTTTTCTATCGCGGCAGTGGAACGGGACACCGGTTTGCCGAAAGATACCTTGCGGGTTTGGGAAAAGCGTTACAATTTTCCCCGGCCGGATCGCGACCCCTTCGGAGAGCGTATTTACCCCATTGAGCAGGTTGAGAAACTTCGCGTTATCAAACGACTTCTCGATGGCGGCCATCGCCCCGGCAAAATCATCGGTCTAAGTATTGATGAACTTGTGAAGCTGGCCGAGGTCAGCAGTGCCGGTTCCCGCATGAATGTGGCGCCGGACAGCCTGGACGAATTGAACGGCTACATGGAGTTGATCAAGCGCCATGATGCAGAGGAGTTTCGTCAGGCCATGTCGCGCCTTGCCCTTACCTTGGGTTTGCGCCGGTTTGTGGTTGAAATTGTGGCGCCCATGAATGCGATGGTTGGCGACGCGTGGGCGCGTGGCTACTTTGAAATTTTTGAAGAGCACATTTACACCGAAACCATTCAAGTGGTGTTGCGCAACGCCCTGAATACCATCCCCTCAACCCGAAAGGGGCCACGTGTGTTGTTGACCACCTTGCCAAACGAGCTGCATGGCTTGGGTTTGTTGATGGCAGAATGCATTTTTTCGATGGAGGGTGCGCAGTGTGTTTCGCTGGGAACGCAAACGCCAATCTACGATATTGTTTTGGCTACGCGTGCGCAGAACATTAACATAGTGGCCCTTTCGTTCTCGGTGATACAAAGTTCGCCTGCGGTGCTTGAGGCGATTGCCGAACTGCGCGAGAAACTGCCGCCCACGGTTGAAGTTTGGTGCGGTGGTTCATCCACCGCCTTGCGAAAAAAACCTTCTGAAGACTTCGTGCTGTTGTCCAGCCTGGAGTCGATTGGCGAGTCGATTGTAGATTGGCGCAGCCGAAACCCTCATCACTTCAGCTAAGTCAACTTGTGGCCAAGGCACCGCCGTCATTCAAAGGCAACAAATCCTTTTTGCCTGTCAAGCCCTGCATTGTTTGCGGAAAAGACATGAGCTGGCGCAAAAGCTGGGCTAAAAATTGGGATGAAGTGAAGTATTGTTCAGACGCTTGCCGCAAGGCAGCGCCAAGAACAGGCAGCAAATAAACTGGCATCTAATCATATGAGCAGCACATCGAAAGCCGTGGTGGTATTGGGCGATCAACTCGACCTGAACAACCCCGCATTGTTGGCCAACCCCCCGGAATCTGCACACATCGTGATGATTGAATCGCCTTGTGAATCAACCGTGGTGTGGGTGCACAAGGTGCGCATTGCTTTGTTTCTCAGTGCCATGCGCCATTTTGCTGATGCGTTGCGCAAAGCGGGCTACACCGTGCATTACCGTAGCCTTTCGGACACGGGCGCTAGCAGCGTTGTTGCTGAAGTGGGGCTGGTGTGCCGGCAGCATGGTTACACCAGCATTGACATCGCCGAGCCGGGTGAATGGCGGCTGGAACAGGATTTTCTGCAACTTGCCAAGAACGAAAACCTTAAACTTCGTTTGCTTGAAGACACACATTATTTGTGCAGCCGTGCGGAATTTGGCAAGTGGGCCAGTGGCTACAAGCAAATGCGCATGGAATATTTCTACCGTGAAATGCGCAAGCGCAGTGGCGTATTAATGGATGGCGCAGAGCCTGTGGGCGGTAAGTGGAATTTTGATGCAGACAATCGCAATGCTTTTCCCAAGGCAGGGCCGGGCGACATTACACCGCCCGCAGCGTTTGATCCGGATGAAATTACCCGTCAGGTGTTTGCAGAAGTGGAACAACATTTCCCTGACCACCCCGGCACGCTTGCCAACTTTCATTGGCCTGTTACGCGTGAACAGGCTTTGCAGGCACTGAACACGTTCATTGAAAACCGCTTCGCGAATTTCGGTGCGTATCAGGATGCCATGTGGACCAACATGCCGTTTGGTTGGCACTCGTTGATATCCAGCTCGATCAACCTGCACTTGCTGCACCCATTGGAAGTGATTCAAAAAGCGGAAGCTGCGTACCGCGCAGGCAAAGTGGATGTGGCCAGTGCAGAGGGCTTCATCCGCCAAATTCTTGGGTGGCGTGAATTCATGCGCGGTGTGTATTGGCTCGACATGCCCAAGATGCGTGAAGACAACTTCCTTCAGGCCAAAGTGGATTTGCCCAAGTGGTTCTGGACTGGCAATACCCACATGAATTGCCTGAAAGACTCGATAGGCCAAACGCTGGATTACGGCTATGCGCACCACATTCAGCGGCTGATGGTGATTGGCAATTTTGCATTGCTTGCAGGGCTTGTGCCGCAGCAGGTTGAAGACTGGTTTTTGGCCGTGTATGTAGATGCTGTGGAGTGGGTTGAGCTACCGAACGTAGCTGGCATGGCCCTGTTTGCAAATGGCGGGCGCTTTACCAGTAAGCCCTATATTGCATCGGGTGCCTACATCAAGCGCATGAGCAATTACTGCACCGGTTGCAAATACAACCCTGCCGAGAAAACAGGCGACAAAGCCTGCCCGTTTACCACGCTGTATTGGGGTTTTCTGGATCAGCATGAAAAAATGTTGTCGGCCAACCCGCGCACAGGGCTGATGGCCAAAAACATTGCCCGGCTTGATGAGGCCCAGCGCACTGCACTTCGGCAAAAAGTGGCTGATACCTTCAAGAATATTGAACAACTGTAGGCGTTCGTTTTGTCAAGGTTGACAAGTGGTGGAAGGTTTCGCCCCGTTGCGTGCGTTTGTCCTCAAGCCATGGTGGCTGATTCAATGGTAACCTTGGGTAACATTTATTCTTGTGTTATTCATGGCTCTGCATCCTGAACTTCAAGGTTTTCAAGTCGATTCTGTAGTTGCGCAATTGCCCCCCACTGTTCAGGTGTACGTGGTTGGCGGTGCAGTGCGCGATGCCTTGATGGGCCGCAGCAGTAGCGACAAAGACTGGGTGGTGGTGGGCGCAACCGTTAATGACATGTTGGCTGCAGGCTTCACGCCAGTGGGTGCCGACTTCCCCGTGTTTCTTCACCCAATCACCAAAGAAGAATATGCCTTGGCCCGCACCGAGCGCAAAAGCGGCCATGGTTACAAAGGGTTTACGTTCCAGGCCGACCCCACGGTTAGCCTGGAAGAAGATTTGGCCCGCCGCGATTTCACGGTGAACGCCATGGCAATGAGCGCTGAAGGTGATTTGATCGATCCTTATGGTGGCCTGGCAGATTTGAGTGCGAAGTTGATGCGCCATGTCAGCCTGGCCTTCACCGAAGACCCTTTGCGCGTGTTGCGGCTGGCGCGTTTTCTGGCGCGTTTTCTTGATTTTTCTGTGGCTGAAGAAACATTTCATTTGTGTCTAACCCTGCGAGAAAGCGGCGAGTTACGACATTTGGTGGCCGAGCGCGTGTACGCCGAGTTCAACAAAGGCATGGGGGAGGAAAAGCCCTCGCGCATGATCAAGCTGATCAGCAAACTGAACGCCTGGGGTGAGCTTGCAGGTTCATGCGCAGTGCCGTTTTCTGCGTTTGAAAAAGCGCAATACGATCGTCTGAATGACCTGAAGAAAGCCGAGGATCGTTGGGTGTACTGCCTTGGTTTTTTTATGGCTTCGGCCCAAATCAAAGCACTGGCCAAGGCTTGGCGTCTGCCCCGTGAAACCGAAGACCTTGCTGTGCTTGCATCGCATTTCCTTGGCTTTGTGCAGCATGGGCAATTTGACTCGGTCAGTTTTGGGCAGTTTTTTAATCGCGTCGACTTGTACCGCAAGCCTGCCCGTTTGCTGCGCATTAATCGTCTTGTGCAGCAATTGTTGGGAGAAAGCCCGGTGCATGCCTTTGTTCAAGTCGTGGTGGCAGAGGTGGAACAAGGGCGTTATAAAGCTTGCCTGGGTGATAAAATTGCGGGCATGCAGGCTGGCGAGCAGGTGGCCGATGTCGCTGCGCAAGCGCGTCAGGCCTGGCTTTGTGCCCTGCATTCCAAACATTTTTGATTCTTGAAAAAAGAGCTCGCTTTGCCGCCTAAACAAAATATTTGTGTGTACTGTGGATCCAGTTCGGGTAGCCGTGCTGAATACACCGAGGGTGCCAAAAACCTGGCCCGTGCCTTGGTCGCCAACAACTTTGGCTTGGTCTACGGGGGGTCAAACCTTGGGCTCATGGGCGTGGTGGCCGAAGAAGTATTGGCGCAGGGCGGCAGTGCGATTGGCATTATTCCGGAATCGTTGGTGACCAAGGAGCTGGCACACCCGGCACTGACTGAATTGTATGTCACCCGCAATATGCATGAACGAAAAGCCATGATGGCCGAAATGTCGGATGGCTTCATTGCCTTGCCTGGTGGTTTGGGAACATTCGAGGAGTTGTTTGAAATCCTGACCTGGGGGCAGCTCAGTTTTCACCACAAACCTGTGGGCGTGCTCAATGTGAATGGCTATTACGATGGCCTGCTTTCATTTTTGGACCATGCACATTCTGAGGCCTTCATTCGCCCGCAGCATCGCAACATGCTGATGGCCGATTCCAGCGCCACCGCTTTGCTTGAAGCTTTCAAATGCTATCAGGCACCTGCCGTCACAAAATGGCTGGAAAATCAGACCGGGTATCAACCCCCAGCACCGCTCTGAAGGACACATTGTGGGATTCAACGACTACACCCTCATTGTGGGCGTGGCTTTTCTGGTCGCCGGGTTTTTGGCGGGCGCAACGGGTGTGTCGTCCGTACCTTCCGCACCGTATATGAATTCGCTCGGCATGAGCAAAGACGAGTTGTTGCAGGCCTTGGGCCTTGTCCCCACCATGGCGGGGGTGCTGGTTTTGGGTGGGTACATGATTGCCCGTGTGCTTTGGCTCTAGGCTGATATACACTGAAAGCCACACAAATGCCTGGGAGCAAAACATGCGGCGCATGCTTGTTGCAATGTGCGTGTTGGCAGGCTTGGCGGGGCTGGTTGGTGCGGGTCTTGTTCAAGCAGCGCCGATTACTGCCGACAAGGCAGTCACCCGTTTGAATCAGGAAGTACAGGTTCAAATGAAAGTTCGATCGAGTAAATTGCGAACCGATCGCGATGAAGTTGACTTGAATTCCCACACCAATTTTCGCGATCCGGCCAACCTGGCGGTGGTGATCGATGGCCGCGTGGCAGCATGGTATTCCTATCAGGGAATACATGATTTGCCGAAGTTCTTTTTCGGTAAAACAATTGTAGTGTCGGGTTTGGTAGAGCAGTTTGCAGGGCAAAATCGAATTCTTGTATTTGACCCCGCGCAAGTCCAAATTCTGAAGTAAGCATCGCCAAGAAGCTCTGCGCATTTTCGGAGGTGTTGGCCGACGACACTTCGCAAAATGCCTTGTCTGTTTTTATCGGCGTATTTTATACACGGTGAGGTGGCTTTGCCGCAAGACATTGAGGCGGTCAGACGCGCAGCCGGGTTCCAGGCACGGAATACTTGCTACAATCAGAGGCTTAGCTCAACACAGCCCCAACACCTCCCCATGCTTACCCAACAACGAAATACGCTGATCGCCGCATTTGAAGCGGCCGCTGCCGCTGCCCTTAATCAGCCTTTTGAGGGTGTGGTTGCCTTGGAAAAACCCAAAGACGCCAGTCACGGTGATGTGGCATGCAACCTGGCCATGCAGTTGGCCAAGCCCGCCCGCCGCAACCCCCGTGAATTGGCCCAACTGCTGGCCGACCATGTAAAAGCCAACCCTGCATGTGCAGGTTTGGTTGAAGCCATTGAAATTGCCGGTCCAGGGTTTATCAATATTCGTTTAAGCCAGCAAACCCGCGCGGCCGTGGTAGCACAGGTGCTTGAGCAGGGCGTTGAGTTTGGCAAATCCCAAGCCCATGCTGGTGAAACAGTGCTGATCGAATTTGTATCGGCCAACCCCACCGGCCCCCTGCACGTGGGCCACGGCCGCCAAGCCGCACTGGGCGATGCCATGGCCGCAGTGATGCAAACCCAAGGCTGGAAAGTTCACAAAGAGTTTTATTACAACGATGCCGGGGTGCAAATCCAAACGCTGGCCACGTCCGTCCAGGCCCGCGCCAAGGGGATCAATCCAGGCGATGCAGCATGGCCCGAAAGTGCCTACAACGGGGATTATATTGCCGACATTGCAGCCGACTTTTTGGCAGGCAAAGAAGTGAAAGCGGCCGACGGCGAGCCAGTGAAAGGCAGTGGCAATGTAGACGATTTTGAATCCATTCGCGTCTTCGCAGTGGCTTACCTGCGCGCCGAGCAAGACCTTGATTTAAAAGCCTTTGGTGTGAATTTCGACCAGTTTTACCTGGAAAGCTCCTTGTATTCCGAAGGCAAGGTTGAAGAAGCCGTGGCAAAAATGGTGGCTTCCGGAAAAACCTTCGAGGAGGGCGGTGCGCTGTGGCTGCGTTCAACCGATTACGGCGACGACAAAGACCGGGTCATGCGTAAATCGGAAGGTGGTTACACCTACTTTGTGCCCGATGTGGCTTACCACATCCAGAAATTCAAGCGTGGCTTCGGCAAAGTGATCAACATTCAGGGCACCGATCACCATGGCACCATTGCGCGTGTTCGGGCAGGTCTGCAGGCCTGCAATGTGGGCATTCCGCAGGGCTATCCCGACTACGTGCTGCACAAAATGGTCACCGTGATGAAAGGCGGGCAGGAAGTGAAAATTTCAAAGCGTGCCGGCAGCTACGTGACCGTGCGAGACCTGATTTGCTGGTCCGGCGGCGTGGATGAAACCCAACCCATGCTAAGCCAGCCCGACGCGCTGACCAAGGGGCGCGACGCGGTGCGTTTCTTCCTGGTTAGCCGCAAAGCGGACACCGAATTTGTGTTTGATGTCGATTTGGCCTTGGCTCAATCCGATGAAAACCCCGTGTACTACGTGCAGTATGCCCATGCCCGCATTCATTCCATTCTGGATCAGGCCGAGGTCGATTTGACCACGCTGAATCAGGCCGATTTAACCTTGTTGGGCGCACCTTCCGAGCTCGCTTTGCTTAGAACGTTGGTTTCTTACCCGGACATTTTGTCCAAGGCGGCCGAAGAGTTGGCACCACACCACATCGCTTTTTACCTGCGTGAACTGGCGGCTGCTTTCCACACCTTCTACAACGCCGAGCGGGTTCGAATTGACGATTTGTCGCTGAAAACCGCGCGCGTGGCCTTGCTGGTGGCTGTAGCCACCGTGTTGGCCAACGGCTTGGCAGTGTTGGGGGTTTCAGCACCCAAGCGGATGTAAAAAGTTACAGGAAGAAAGCCGCAAAACCCTTATGCTGTAAGGGTTTTGGGTGAAAATTGAGGAGGCGCCACTCTAGGCGCAAGTACCCGGTTTTTGTTACCATGAAAGGCTAAGCAGTCTAAAGGTTTTGCATGAACGCACCCGTTGAATTGAACACACTGAAACCCTCGGCCGGCGAAACCGCTCGTCTGCGGGAAATTCCATACAACTACACCTCGTTTTCGGACCGCGAAATCGTGATCCGCCTGCTGGGCGAGTCCGCATGGAACATTCTTCAAGAGCTGCGCCAGGAAAGAAAAACCGGCCGCTCAGCACGCATGTTGTTTGAAGTACTGGGCGACATCTGGGTGGTGCGCCGCAACCCCTATTTGCAAGATGACCTGCTGGACAACCCCAAGCGCCTCACTGCGTTGATCGAAGCATTGTTCCATCGCTTGAGCGAAATTGATGCCCGCCGCGTGGAAGTGAAAGAAGCCGCAGTTGAAGCGGACTCTGCGGACCGCAGCGCCAAAGTGCGTGCGTTGCTGACAGCCGCAGAAAAAGCCGTATTTGAATTCCAGCGCGAACTGGAAGCCATGGCCACATTGCGTGGTCGTGCCCGCAAGGTATTGGGCGAACACACTGCGAAAGACAACATTAAATACGATGGTTTGTCCCGCGTGTCCCACGTAACTGATGCGACCGACTGGCGCGTTGAATACCCCTTTGTTGTGCTTACGCCCGATCGTGAATCTGAAATTCCTGGTTTGGTGAAAGCCTGTATCGATTTGGGGCTCACCATCATTCCACGCGGAGGTGGCACGGGCTACACCGGTGGAGCAGTGCCGCTTACGGCCTTGTCTGCCATCATCAACACGGAAAAGCTGGAAGAACTTGGCCAGGTGAAAATGGAAGTGCTGCCCGGCCTCTCTGAAGAATACGCCACCGTGTTTTCCGGTGCAGGTGTGGTCACCAAGCGCGTGTCGGAAGCGGCAGAAGCCGCTGGTCGCGTGTTTGCGGTTGACCCCACTTCGGCTGAAGCCAGCTGTATTGGCGGCAATGTGGCCATGAACGCAGGCGGCAAGAAAGCTGTGTTGTGGGGCACCGCGCTGGATAATTTGGCATGGTGGAGAATGGTCGACCCACAGGGCAACTGGCTTGAAGTAACGCGGGTCAACCACAATCTGAGCAAGATTCACGACGCACCGCAGGCCGATTTTGACCTGGTGTGGTCCGATGGCCGCCAGCCACCCAACGCCAAAATTTTGAAAACTGAACGCCTCACAGTTGAGGGCGCGCGTTTCCGCAAGGTGGGTTTGGGCAAAGACGTGACCGACAAGTTTCTGGCGGGCCTGCCCGGCATTCAGAAAGAAGGTTGCGATGGCCTTATTACATCGGCCAAGTGGATTTTGCACCGCATGCCCAAGCACACCCGCACGGTGTGCCTGGAGTTTTACGGCCAAGCCCGTGACGCAGTGCCCTCGATTGTTGAAATCAAAAATTACCTTGATACAGAAGGCAAAGCCATGGGCGCCATTTTGGCGGGCCTTGAGCACCTGGACGAGCGCTATTTGCGGGCAGTGAAGTACAGCCCGAAATCCAAGCGTGGCGCATTCCCGAAAATGGTGTTGTTCGGCGACATTGTGGGCGACGACGAAAATGCGGTGGCTCAGGCCGCTTCTGAAGTGGTGCGCCTGTCCAACGGGCGTGCCGGTGAAGGTTTTGTGGCGGTTAGCCCCGAAGCCCGCAAAAAGTTCTGGCTCGACCGTGCCCGCACGGCGGCCATTGCACGCCACACCAATGCCTTCAAGATCAACGAAGACGTGGTGATTCCCCTGCCGCGCATGGGCGAATACACCGATGAAATTGAGCGCATCAACATTGAACTGTCGATCCGCAACAAGCTGAAACTGGTTGCTGCGCTGCGTTCATTTTTCGAGAAGCCGCTTACCTTGGGCAAAACAGACGAAGTCGATTCCACCAAGCTATCTACCGAAGATTTGGTGGGCGACCGTGTTGGCCGTGCTGTTGAATTGCTTGAAGCCACGCACGACCGCTGGAGCTGGTTGCTTGGCAACATGAACATGCCCCTGGCACAGGCCAACCCCATTCTGAAAACCATTGGCTTGGGTCATCTGGATGCCGCGCTGGAAAAGCGCCTTGCCGATCAGCCCGAAGTCACTGTGTTTGATGTGCTGCAAGACCGCACCATTCGCGTTAGCTGGAAGACCGAGCTGCGCCACAACCTGAACCGCATTTTTGAGGGCGGTGTGTTTGTGCCCGTGATGGAAGAATGCAAGGCCATTCACAAGCAGGTGTTGCGTGGCCGTTTGTTCGTGGCCTTGCACATGCACGCAGGCGACGGCAATGTGCACACCAACATTCCGGTGAATTCCGACGATTATGAAATGCTGCACGAAGCGGAACGCACCGTGGACCGCATCATGCAAATTGCCCGCAATCTGGATGGCGTTATTTCCGGTGAACACGGCATTGGCATTACCAAATACCAGTACTTGACCAAGGAAGAGTTGCAGCCTTTCCAGGATTACAAGCAACGCATTGACCCGGAAGGTCGTTTCAACAAAGGCAAGTTGTTGCCGGGTGGCGATTTGACCAACGCCTACACGCCCAGCTTCAATTTGATGGGCCATGAAAGCCTGATCATGAGCCAAAGCGACATCGGTTCAATTGCCGACTCGGTAAAAGATTGTTTGCGTTGTGGCAAGTGCAAACCCGTGTGTTCCACCCACGTGCCGCGTGCCAACTTGCTGTACAGCCCGCGCAATAAAATTCTGGCCACATCCTTGTTGGTCGAGGCTTTCCTGTATGAAGAACAAACCCGCCGTGGTGTGTCCATCAAGCATTGGGAAGAATTTGAAGACGTGGCTGACCACTGCACGGTGTGCCACAAGTGTTTGACCCCATGCCCGGTTGATATCGACTTTGGCGATGTGTCCATGAACATGCGCGCCTTGCTGCGCAAGATGGACAAGAAAAGTTTCAACCCCGGCACTGCCTTGGCCATGACTTTCCTGAACGCGAAAGACCCAGCCACCATCAAGGCCATGCGTGTGGGCATGACTGGCATTGGCTACAAGCTGCAACGCGGCGCTTACAAAGTCGCCAAGTCGCTGGGCATGTTGAACAAGCAAATCGCCAAGCCGCCCGCCACCGTGGGCAAGGCACCGATTCGTGAGCAGGTGATTCACTTCATCAACAAGCCCATGCCCGGTGGTTTGCCCAAGAAAACTGCGCGCGCGTTGCTGGATATTGAGAACAGCGATTACGTACCGGTGATTCGCAACCCCAAAACCACGCAGGCCGACACGGAAGCGGTGTTTTACTTCCCCGGTTGCGGTTCTGAACGCTTGTACAGCCAAGTGGGTTTGGCCACGCAAGCCATGTTGTGGAATGTGGGCGTGCAAACCGTGTTGCCACCCGGCTACCTGTGTTGCGGCTACCCGCAGCGCGGGGCAGGGCAGTACGACAAAGCCGAGAAAATGATCACCGACAACCGCGTGCTGTTCCACCGCGTGGCCAACACACTGAACTACCTCGACATTAAAACCGTGGTGGTCAGCTGTGGCACGTGTTACGACCAGTTGCAGGGTTATGAATTCGAGAAGATTTTCCCCGGCTGCCGCATCATCGACATTCACGAATTCCTCATGGAAAAAGGCGTGAAGCTGGACAACGTGACAGGTACGCAGTACATGTACCACGACCCTTGCCACACGCCCATGAAAACCTACGACCCGTTGAAGGTTGTGAACCAGTTGATGAACAGCGATCTGCAAGGTCAGAACATCACCAAGAATGACCGCTGCTGTGGCGAGTCAGGCACCTTTGGTGTGTCACGTCCCGACGTGGCCACACAGGTTCGATTCCGCAAGGAAGAGGAAATGCGCAAGGGCGCCGACAAGCTGCGAGAGAAGGCACCCCAGGCGAATGTAAAAATTCTGACCAGCTGCCCGTCTTGTCTGCAGGGTTTGAGCCGCTACAGCGACGATGCCAATCTTGAGGCCGACTACATTGTGGTGGAAGTTGCCAAGCATGTGCTGGGCAAGGACTGGTTGCAGAACTACGTGAAAGACGCGAACGACGGCGGCATTGAACGTATTCTGGTATGACAGATAACGTTGAGCAAAACGCCAATTGCCCCCTGTGTGCCACACCGGGCGGCGATTGGGTTTTTAACTGCAGCAAGTTCCGCGTGATCGAAGCAATGGATGCCGATTACCCCGGCTTTCTTCGTCTGGTCTGGAACGATCATGTGCGTGAGTTTTCTGATTTAAGTCGAGAAGACCGCATGCTGTGCATGGATGCAGTGGTGGTGCTTGAACAGTTTGTACTGCGTGTGTTCAAAGCCGACAAAGCCAACATTGCCACCTTGGGCAATGTTGTGCCGCATTTGCACTGGCATGTCATTCCGCGGTTTACGGACGACAAACACTTTCCTGCGCCGGTGTGGGCTGCGGCCAAAGCAGGTGTTTCGCTGTCGCCCCGGCAGCAATGGGTGTTTGATTCCAAGCCGAAATGGATGCTGGCCTTGCGGGCTGAATTGCTGGCTGCGTTTCCGGGCTAAGTTGCAGCCCGTGTGCTCAGCTAGAAAAAAATTTGTCAGTCGGCACCGCGTTCGTCTGTGGCATCTTTGCGAATAACAACACCGCCAGCCACTGGCTTATGCTTTTTCTGCCTGGTGCTTTCTTCATCTTGCGGCATTCTCATCATTTCCCCAGAGCCCTGCGGCGGCGTTGCCGACGGACTTGGCGGCGGCGATGGCATCGCCGACGGTCTTACGTCTTCCGTTTTCTGTTCTTGAATGTCCTTGGTGTTGACATCGCCAGATTCAGCTTGCCCAGTATTAACCTGCAAAGTGAGCATAACAGCTGTCAAAGCGATACATGAGTTTCTCGAACAAGCAATCAATGCGTTCATTCGGTACAATTTAAAAGGCTTGATCATCGCTTCATTTCCATTCCAAAAACCGCCATGTCGGCTCGCCCCTTTAACGCTTGCGGCCCAAAATTTGTCATCTTCAGATTACCTAAATTCGGAAACTCGGCAAAGTGTTTATCAACAGGTATTGAGTCTTCTTGATTCATCCTCTCAGCAAATGCTTTCGAACACAATACAGATGTGCCCAGGTCTTTGCTCAAACTTTCAATTCGCGCAGTGGCGTTGACCGTATCGCCAATCGCCGTGTATTCGAAACGATCCGGGCTGCCAATGTGACCAATCACCGCCCACCCAAAATGCAATCCAATGCCGATCTGAATGGGTTGCTGCCCCCTTGCTTCAAGCGTCTGATTGAAACTTTCTAGTTCATTCTGCATTTTCAGGGCACAACAGGCAGCTTGCGTGGCAGGCCTTAGCAATGAATTGGGTGCACCAAAAAAGGCCATCAAACCATCTCCGATGAACTTGTCGACAGTGCCCCCAGACTCATGCACCACACGTGTCATCCGTCCAAAATAATCATTGAGCAACTGCACCACTTGCTCGGCTGAGTGCTTTTCTCCGAAGCGAGTAAATCCACGAATATCTGAAAAAAGAATGGCAACCTCAACCTCTTTGCCTTGCCCAGATCCGTCAATCGACCCCTTCAATATTCCATCAAGCACTGAAGGGCTGACATACCCTCCAAATACTTTTTTAAGTCGCCGCTTTTCAGACAAGTTAACAATATTGTCAAACACAAGCCGCAAAACCACCAGCGAAGCCCCGCACAACCACATCAAACTCAAAGGCAACCACAAAGACCGGTGAATCAGCAGCACTTGAACTACAGTAGCACTAAGCATCATCACAAGCACTGACAACTCAAACAAACGCTGTGATGGTAGCCACCACAAAGTCGCTGTAACAAGTGTTAAAACAATCGGAATCCAATCAGGGAGTGCCTTGATACCCCGTTCACTTACAATACTGCGAAAAATTTGAGCATGAAAAAGAACACCCGGCACGTAGGTTGTGTCCCCCAACCAAGCCGCCAAAGGATGCGGTGAAAAATGACTGTCCATGTTCTGCATTACCGCACCAAAAAGCACAGGTCGACCCTCAAACCGGGAGCTAAGCCACGCTTTGTCGCCACGCTCACTCGCCTGAATCACATCCATCATCGGGATGTAATCAAATTTTTCGCCAATACTGAAATCAATCCACCCGGCTTTAACTCCTGGCAAACCCATGGCCACAGCCATTTCATTGGCCAAACCGTGTTCTGTGTCGTCTGGCTGGCACACTGAATCTGGAAGTGTCCGGATCATTCCGTCCACATCCTGACAAAACATCGCGGAGGTTACCGCCTCAAACTCGCCGGGCTGGCTGTCCAATACGTTTTGAAAATCAGGGTGAATCGGGCTGAAATCTGATTTCTCTGAATCCCATACCTTGATCGCAACAATCGGTACTGAACGACTTGCGTTGGCAAGGCCCTGTATCAACCGTTGATGAAAATTAACTTGCGGATTGTCCGCAAGGTAGATCGAATCAAAACGTTTAACGGGAAAGGCAAAATCAACCCCGATTACAGCCGGTTTGGCTGAGGCCAAAGCCTCCAGCAATTTGGCAATCCAAACATGACTAAGGGCAATCGGCGTTTCGACCTGATCAACAAATTGATCGTCCATACCTACAATCACAGGATTCAGGCGAGGCAGTAACTCGCTGGCTTTACTGTTTGAAGATTGGGAGAAACGAATCTGCAAACGCTGCTGAGCATCAAGCGTTACAGTGTCCAACTCGGGCAACAATTCAACCCAAGACAAACCCAAAAGAATCGCAACCAATACAATGGGGCAAATTGCTCGAATTAGATTGATCTGAGGTGCTTTTGGCATAAGAGCAAGTGTACCGCAGGACCCTGTTTTCGGGCCTAACCCTTGATGCAAGATTTACTTGAAAACAAAGGTTAAAAGCGTGCCTTTGTCGATTACGTGGGTTTGCTGTGGGCTTACGGTGACGCTGTGTGTTTCGCATGCCCCAAGCCAGAAGCATCAAACCGGATCAAGAAGCATTGCTTAGGCAAGGCGGTACAGCATTCAAGTTGAGCGCCACTTCGAACGCCATACCGAACGTCACACTATGCTTCGCTCAAATAGTCGTTGCCTCAGAAACCGCAGGCTTCGAAGCCAAACCAGCCTTCGCCAGCGGCAGCAGAATCGTAAATGTACTGCCCGCATTCGGCCGGCTTTGAATGTCCAGTTCACCATCATGGCGTTGCACCACATGCTTCACAATCGCCAGGCCCAAGCCGGTACCACCGCTTTCGCGTGAACGGCTGCGGTCAACGCGATAAAAACGCTCAGTCAATCGAGGAATGTGTTCGGGTGAAACACCTATGCCCGTGTCGCGCACCACAAATGCGGCGCAGGCTTTGCCAATCTCGTTTTCCGCCCGGCGCAGGGTAATGGTGATGTTTCCCTTTTCAGGCGTGTAGCGCACAGCATTGGTCACAATGTTTGAGAACGCACTGAATATTTCTGTTGAGTTGCCAAACCCCACCAAACCTTTTTCCACATCCACGGAAATTTCATGTTTGCCCGCAGACAGTTGCTGCGCTTCATCGCCGGTTTTTTGAGCAATTCCGCTTAAATCAACCGGCTCGCCACCTTCACCGGCGTTGGGGGATGATTCCAGCGCAGACAATGCAAGCAGGTCTTCCACCAGGTTTTGCATGCGGTTGGCCTGGGTGTACATCAGGTTCAGGTACTCGGTTTGCTGTTTTTTGCTCAACGGCAGGTCGCGGAAAGTTTCCAGAAAGCCGCTGAGCACGGTGAGCGGTGTTTTCAGTTCATGCGATACATTGGCAATGAAGTCGCGGCGCATGCGTTCCAGTTTTTCAACCTGGGTTACATCGCGGGAAAGCACCAGCATTTGCTGGTCGCCGTAGCTGACCAGTTGCACAGAAAGCACCTTGCTGCGGCTGCGCGGCGCGGTCATGATCAAGGGTTGTTCCCAAGACCGGCTTCGAATGTACTGGGAAAAATTCGGATTGCGCACCAGGTTGATCAGCGGCTGCCCAATGTCACTGCCCAGTTTCAGGCCAAGGTGTTCTTGTGCGGTGTCGTTGCACCAGGAAATGTGACCTTCCGAATCGAGCGTGACCACCCCATCGGGCAGGGCTTGCGCGGCGGTGCGAAATGAAACCAGGGCATTGGTCAGTGCCTGCTGCTGGCGCTGGTGCAAGCGAAGGTAGCGAAACAGCTTGGCAGCAAGGTCGTCCCACCAGCCCGATACATCGGGTACGTTTTCAACCTTGAAGTTGTCCAGCCACTCAATAATTCGCAGGCCAGACCGCACGTGCAGGGCATACACAAACAGCGAGGCCAAAATAGAACCCGCCACCGCGCCTTTGTGGCCAGCAATCATTTGGCCCACAATGGCGGCAGCAACCAGCACCATGGCCAGTAAAATCAATCGAAAAAGGATGAATGCCATAGATGCGTATTTTAGGGGAATATCCCGCCGGGGGGTGTCCTTAGTTCAATGCACCTTCACTTTGCGTTGCGGTAAAACGGTAGCCAGCACCCCGAACCGTTTCAATCAGGCGGTCATGGCCTGAAATGGTCAGTGCCTGCCGCAGGCGGCGAATGTGTACATCCACTGTGCGCTCTTCCACAAACACGTGGTCGCCCCAAACTTGGTCCAGCAACTGGGTGCGGCTGTGCACGCGCTCGGGGTGGGTCATGAAAAAGTGCAGCAGGCGGAATTCTGTGGGGCCCATGTCGATGATTTTGTCATGACCCATGATGCGGTGCGTCACAGGGTCCAGCTTCAGCCCGTGTACTTCAACAATGTCGTCTGTCAGTTGGGGCGCGCGGCGGCGCAACACAGCCTTGATTCGTGCCAGCAATTCCTTGGGCGAGAAGGGCTTGGTGATGTAGTCGTCTGCACCCGCTTCAAGGCCGTCCACTTTGTCCTGTTCTTCCGTGCGGGCTGTCAGCATGATCACGGGCACAGCGCGTGTACGCTCATGACCACGCAGTTCATGGGCAAACTGAATGCCGGTTTTTCCCGGCAGCATCCAGTCCAGCAGCACCAAATCGGGCAGTTCTGCGGTGATCAGGGTTTTGGCCTGGTCTGCATCGGTGGCGCGCAGCACTTTGTGCCCAGCAAAGCTAAGGTTCACCGCAATCAGTTCTGCAATCGCCGGTTCATCTTCTACAACTAAAATGGTGCTGGACATCGTGTGTTCCTTTCCTTGGCTTATTTGATCTTGTGCAATGCCACCTAAAGTAGTGGATTAACATGACAGTAATATGACACTTGAATGAATCGTCATCAAATTAATCACTGAGCCTGTTGCAAACCGTAGCCCACCGCGATGAGATACACTTGAGGATTACGTATCCCAAAGATTCAACGCAGCATGGAAACCACCAACATTCCTACCCCAACCCGCATTGTGGTTCACCAGAAATCACGTGTTCTCGAGATCGAGTTTGACACCGGGGCGTGTTTTAACCTGCCGTTCGAGCTGTTGCGTGTGTATTCACCCTCAGCCGAAGTCCGTGGCCACGGCCCCGGGCAGGAAACCCTGCAAGTGGGTAAAAAAGAAGTCAGCATCACCAATCTGGAGCCAGTGGGCATGTATGCGGTCAAGCCGTTTTTCTCGGATGGTCACGATTCAGGCCTGTTTAGTTGGCAATATCTGCTGTGGATGGGTGAAAACCAGGAAGGTCTGTGGGAAGACTACCTGGAACGCATGAAGGCCGCCGGTGCCAGCCGCGAGCCCAATGCCCCTGAAAACATTCCATTTGAACAAAAGAAGGGCGGCGCCTGCGCAAGCCACTAAAACCATGAACGACAAAATTACCGATTTCGGGTTCGAGAAGGTGCCTGAGGACCAGAAAGCCAGGAAAGTGGCCGAGGTGTTTGACTCGGTCGCCGCCAAATACGACATCATGAACGACCTGATGTCGGGCGGCATGCACCGCCTTTGGAAAGCCAGCACGGTTCGCGCAGCGGGCGTTCGGCCTGGCATGCGGGTGCTGGACATTGCCGGTGGCACCGGCGACCTCAGCAAAGCCTTTCTCGACAAAGTGGGTCCCGGTGGCGAAGTGTGGCTGACGGACATCAATGAAAGCATGTTGCGCGTTGGTCGCAACCGCATGATTGATCATGGGTATTTGCCCAAAATGGCATTGTGCGATGCTGAAAAACTGCCATTTCCTGACAATTACTTTGATGTGGTCACCGTGGCGTTTGGTTTGCGCAATATGACCCACAAAAACGTGGCTTTGGCTGAAATGCGCCGTGTGATCAAACCCGGTGGAAAAGTGCTGGTGCTCGAGTTCTCGAAGGTGAACCCTTTGCTGGCACCCGCTTACGACCTGTATTCCTTTCAGGTGTTGCCAAAAATTGGTCAAATCGTGGCGCAAGACAGTGCCAGTTACCAATACCTGGCCGAAAGCATTCGCATGCACCCGGATCAGGAAACCCTGAAGGGCATCATGCTTGAAAGTGGTTTCGACCAAGTGAAGTACACCAACTTCACTGCTGGAGTGGTGGCTTTGCACCAAGGAACCAAATTCGCTTGATCCGGTCTATCCGCTACAAGCAAATTATCAATACTCAGGAGGCTTTTGCTTTGAAAACCCGTGTTTGGTCTGTTCGATTGTCTGTGTTGGCAGTGGTTGCTGCCTTTTTAAGTTTAAGTGTGCTGCCAACCGATGCGGAAGCCCGCCGTTTGGGCGGTGGCGGCAGTTTTGGCCGCACTGCGCCTTCCCAGTTTCAGAAAACCACCCCGACATCACCTTCAGGCACCACATCCACGGCGCCCAGCAAGCAACAGGCGACCAATTCCGGAACATCCACCACGGGCGCTGCTGCCCCCCGCAACCGTTTTCTGGGCCCATTGGGTGGCTTGGCGGCAGGTTTGGGTTTGGCAGCCCTGTTTGGTTACCTTGGTTTTGGCGCGGGCATGGCCGAATTTCTGGGAACCATGCTGTTGATCGCAGCCGCCGTGTTTGCAGTTGTATTTCTGGTGCGCATGTTGCGTGGGCAGCAGGCCAGCAAGCAGCGCCCAGCCTACAGTGTGCCCGGCGGTTCTGTTGGCAATAGCAATAGTTACCGTCAAGGCCCGGTGAATGATCCCGTGCCCGGCATGGGGCAGCCCGGTGGCAATCAGGGTTTCGGCCAGTTCGGCAATGCAGATGCGTTTGATGCGCCCATGCCGGCAAGTACACCCCTTAAAGAATTGCCTGCCGGCTTTGATGAAGCCAATTTTGTGAACAGCGCGAAGAAGTTTTTCGTGACCATGCAAGGTGTGTTCGACAAGGGCGATGTGGCGGGTCTGCGTGAATATTGCAGCGATGAGGTGGTTGATCACCTGAAAACCGAGATCGAATCCCGCGGCAACACTGTAAACCGCACGGATGTGGTTACCCTGGATGCCCAGTTGATTGGTTTCGAAACTGATGTGGATGAGCAAATTGCCACGGTGGCCTTCACGGGCATGCTGCGCGAAGAGCAAGATGCCGCCGCTGCAGAAATCAACGAATTGTGGATTATGTCTCGCCCCGTGTCTGGCGGTGGCTGGGTGCTGTCAGGCATTCACAATCTGTAATTTTTGAACCCACCCGCCGGGCGTGGCCTGCCCGGCTGGGTTACACTCAAACAAATTTTGATTGTTGGAAGTGTGCCTTGGCCAGTCCCCCCGAATTGCTTTTCCAGTTTGCCTCGAAATTGTTTTCTGCTGGCCAGTCCAAAAGCCTGGTAGCGGCAGGGGGCTTGTTGTCCGCGCCCTTGGGTTTTATGTCTGGCGCGGTCACTCAAATGGTGTGCTTGGTGTTGAACCATCTGCTTGACCAGCAGCGCAGCAGCAAATTCAAGTTGCAAAAAGAAGCGGGCAAGGTGCTTGCCCTCCGCATTGCGCCCATGCAGTTGGGGTTGCGCGTGAACGACCAGGGTTATTTTCAGCCCAGCGCAGCCAGCAACGGCGTTGCTGCACCAGCAGACACGCAAATTTCCATGCAATGGGCTGATTTGATCGGTTCGGTCAGCAACCCCAATGCCATGTCCAGAAAGGCCGCCATTGAAGGCGACATGGATTTTGCGCAAACCGTGTCCACGGTCATCAACGATCTAAGCTGGGATCCCGAGCGTGATTTGGCCCGTGTGGTGGGCGACGCGCAGGCTGTTTGGGTGATGAATACCTTGTCGGCCTTCGGCACGAATGCCCGCGATGTGGTGCAGCGCTTTAAAAACAATTTGCGTGAATATGTGGTGCATGAAAAGTCCATGGCCCCCACCGCGTCTGAATTTGACGCTTTTCGTGGCGAAGTAAACCAGCTGCGCGACGAAGTGGCCCGCCTCGAAAAGCGTTTGGCCAAGCTGGGTGGGCAGTCATGAAGCTTCGCCGTTTGGCACGCATTGTGCTGGTTGCCCGGAAATATGGCCTGTTCCTGACAGCGGCCGATTCCATCAACAACGGTTTGGCCAAATGGTTCCTTACCTTGATTTCATCGCGCTCGCATGTGCAGGCGCCCCGTGGCGAACGCATGCGAAGGGCACTGGAAGACCTTGGCCCACTGTTCGTGAAGTTTGGTCAATTGCTGTCAACCCGGCGCGACCTGTTGCCCGAAGATGTGGCCGATGAACTGGCCAAGCTGCAAGACCAGGTGCCAGCATTCTCCTCGGAAAAAGCGCGTGAATTGATTGAGGCCAGCCTTGGTCGCCAGATCGACGACATGTTTCTGGATTTCCAGAACATCCCTGTGGCCAGTGCGTCCATTGCGCAGGTTCACTTCGCAGTCGTTCGGGCCGGCGAACACGAAGGCAAAAAAGTGGCGGTGAAAGTGCTGCGCCCCGGCATGATCGAGGTGATTGATAAAGACCTTGCCTTGATGAAAACCGCAGCCCAGTGGATTGAAAAAATTTCATCTGATGGCAAGCGGTTGAAGCCCCGCGAGGTGGTGGCTGAGTTCAACAAATACCTGCACGACGAACTGGATTTGATGCGTGAAGCGGCCAATGCATCGCAGTTGCGCCGCAATTTTTCAGCGGAATCGGGCAGCGGGCACCTGTTGCGTGTACCCGAAATGTATTGGGATTATTGCTGCAGTACTGTGATCACCATGGAGCGCATGCATGGCATTCCGATTTCGCAGAAAGAACGGCTGCTTGAACACAATATTGATTTGAAAAAGCTGTCTCGCGAGGGCGTTGAAATTTTTTTCACGCAGGTGTTTCGCGACGGTTTTTTCCACGCGGACATGCACCCCGGCAATATTTATGTGGGTGATCAGCCCGAAGATTTCGGCCGCTACATTGCGCTTGATTTTGGCATTGTGGGAACACTCAGCGATGTGGACAAACAATACCTGGCACAAAACTTTCTCGCCTTTTTTCGGCAAGACTACAAACGGGTGGCTGAACTTCATGTGCAATCGGGCTGGGTGCCCAAGGGCACACGCATCGATGAACTGGAATCGGCCATTCGGGCCTGTATTGAACCCTTCTTCGGCAAACCACTGAAAGAAATTTCGCTGGGGCAAGCGCTGATGCGCCTGTTTCAAACCTCTCGCCGCTTCAATGTAGAAATTCAACCGCAACTGGTGTTGTTGCAAAAAACCCTGTTGAACGTGGAGGGTTTGGGTCGTCAGCTTGATCCCGATCTTGACCTTTGGAAAACGGCCAAACCCTACCTTGAGAACTGGATGCACCAGCAAATCGGCTTCAAAGGTTTTCAGTCGTCCCTGCAATGGGAAGCCGCACAATGGTCGCAAATTTTGCCAGCTTTGCCGCGTTTGCTGCACCAAAGTTTGACCCAGTCCAATGACCGGGTTGACAACCAGATAGAGCAACTGGCCAAGCAGCAAAAGCGTTTGAACCGCGCCCTGTTCTGGATGGTGCTGATGCTTGCTGTGCTGTTTGGTGTGGTGGCACTCGATTTGCTGTGGCCATATTTAGTGGGTTATACGGGCCCGAAAGGCTTGTTCTAGCAACGTGCACGTTTCTTGCCTATAATCCGCAATCATTTCTTGTTCACTGGTGGGTTTTAACAATGTTGCTTGCCTCTGTAGTTGCGTATTTGCTGGTTTCTGTCCTGATTGGCCTGTATGTGGCCCGAAATGTCAAAAGCACGGCCGACTACGCCGTTGCAGGCCGACACCTTTCATTGCCCATTGTTACCGCCACGGTGTTTGCCACCTGGTTTGGCTCGGAAACCGTGCTGGGCATTTCTTCCACTTTTGTGGAAGAGGGCTTGGGCGGCATTGTGGCCGACCCTTTCGGCGCGTCCATGTGCCTGATTCTGGCCGGCTTGTTCATTGCCCCCAAAATTTACCGCTTGAACCTGCTGACCTTGGGCGACTACTACCGCGTGCGTTACAACCGGGCGGTGGAAGTGTTTTGCAGTGCCTGCATTGTGGTGTCGTATCTGGGGTGGGTTGCAGCACAAATCAGCGCGCTGGGCTTGATCTTCAACGTGCTCAGTGATGGCGCCGTTTCACAGGAATGGGGCATGGTGATGGGCGCCAGCGTGGTGCTCATTTACACCTTGTTCGGTGGCATGTTGTCTGTGGCTGTACTCGACTTCATTCAAATGGTCGTGATTGCGGCCGGTTTGGTTTACATCATGTGGATTGTGGCCGACCTGGCCGGTGGTGTGGCCACGGTGGTGGACCATGCCGAAGCGGCGGGCAAGTTGCAGTTTTTCCCCGAAGAATTCAGTTATGTGATGTGGGTACCTTTCGTGGGTGCATTCCTGACCATGGCGTTTGGTTCTATTCCCCAGCAGGATATTTTTCAGCGAATCAGTTCCGCGAAAAATGAAAAAACGGCGGTGCGTGGTGCTGTACTGGGTGGCTCCCTCTATTTCTTCTTCGCCTTTATTCCGGTATTTCTGGCCTATGGTGCCATCATGATCGACCCCGCTACTTTCACAGCCATGGTGTCGGAAGATTCGCAAATGGTGTTGCCCAACCTGGTATTGAACCACACGCCCCTGTTTGCGCAAATCGTGTTTTTTGGTGCCTTGCTGTCGGCAATCATGAGCACCTCAAGCGCCACTTTGTTGGCGCCTGCTGTTTCCTTCTCGGAAAACATTGTGAAAGTGGCTTTCCCGAAAATGGACGACAAGGCCTTGTTGCTCACCATGCGTGTGTCGGTGTTTGTGTTCACAATCATTGTGGTGGCCTTTGCCATCAACAGTGAATCGTCCATTTTCGAGATGGTGGAAAGCGCCTACGAAATTACGCTGGCCGCAGCGTTCGTGCCACTGGTGTTTGGCCTGTACTGGAAAAAGGCCACGTCACAAGGTGCGGTTTTTTCCATTATTGTGGGGGTTAGCAGCTGGTTGATTGCCAAAAACTTCTTTCCAAGCGAAGTGTGGCCCCCCCAGTTGCTGGGCATGGTGCTGGGCTTGTTCACGATGATTCTTGCGTCGTTGTTGCCGCAGTGGATCGAGCACCGCCCGGCTTTGCGTGATGGTGTTGTGCATCTGCATTAAGCGTTCATATTGAGCACGCGCCGCGCAAGCGCAGTAAAATAGCTGGATTACCTTGTTGAATAAAGTGATCCGGCTTTGAAATACCTCACCATTGAAGACACCATTGGCAACACCCCACTGGTGCAATTGCAACGCTTGCCAGGCCAAGGCAACGCCGACCGTGGCAATGTCGTTCTGGGCAAACTGGAAGGCAACAACCCGGCGGGTTCGGTCAAAGACCGCCCTGCAATTTCCATGATCAAGCGCGCTGAGGCACGTGGCACCATCAAGCCCGGCGACACCCTGATTGAAGCAACGTCTGGCAATACGGGCATTGCACTTGCCATGGCGGCCGCCATTCGAGGCTACCGCATGGTGCTCATCATGCCGGAACACCTCAGTATTGAACGCCGTCAAACCATGCGTGCGTTTGGCGCGGAAATTGTTCTGACCCCACAAAAAGGCGGCATGGAATACGCACGCGATTTGGCTGAGCAAATGCGCGACCAGGGCAAGGGCGTAATTCTCGATCAGTTTGCCAACGAAGACAATCCGCTGGCCCACTTCGAAACAACAGGCCCGGAAATTTGGCGCGATACGACTGGTAAAGTGACCCACTTTGTGAGTGCCATGGGCACCACCGGATCTATTATGGGTGTTTCGCGATACCTGAAAAGCCAAAACCCGAATGTTCAAATTATTGGCGCTGAACCCAGCGAAGGTTCGCAAATTCCCGGTATTCGCAAGTGGCCACAGGAATACCTGCCAAAAATATACAAGCCAGAGGGCGTAGACCGTGTGGTGCAGGTTACACAACTTGAAGCCGAAGACATGGCGCGCAAAATGGCGGCGGAAGAGGGCATTTTCTGCGGTATTTCAGCAGCCGGCGCAGCGCACATTGCACTGAAAATTGCAGAAGAAGTTGAAAACGCCACCATCGTGTTTATTGTGTGCGACCGTGGCGATCGGTATTTGTCGACCGGCGTGTTTCCGGCGTAATTTGGCAAATCAGTTCGCCATGCGCTTTCTCAACCTCAATGCTTCGCTTAATTCAAGTACGGCGTTGGCATAGAAGGAACTTCGGTTGTAGCGGGTTACCACATAGAAGTTTTGTCCGCCCGCCACGTAGGCAGTTTCGGCTTCGCCGCGAACCAGTTCAATCAGCGCCAGCTTTTCGTCGGGCAGGGCTTGGCCCGTCAGCTTCACACCTTTTTCGTGTAACACGGCGGGCGTGAACGTGGGCACAATGTCGGGGGCCAGCAGTTCGGTCAGGTTGTCGGCGTGCTGAATGTCTACCAGTACACGGGTGGCCTTGCCGGTTTCCCAGCCATGCACTTTCAGGAAGTTGGCCACGCTGAAAATGGCGTCTTTCCTGCTGTTAAACAAATCTACAATTCCGTCTGCATCGCCATCAACAGCATAAGCTATCCATGAACTTGGCATGAATTGGCCCAGGCCAATTGCACCCGCATATGATCCTTTCACTTCCAGTGCATCCAGGTGTGTTTTGTTGCACAGTGCAATGAAGGCTTCCAGTTCGTTCAGAAAAAATTCTGAACGGTCTTTCTGACCCTCGGGGTAGGCAAAGGCCAGCGTGGCCAGTGAATCAAGTACACGGTAGTTGCCGATGTGCTGACCATAAATGGTTTCCACCCCGATGATGGCCACAATCACTTCCTGCGGAACACCATACCTGGCCTCGGCTTCTTTCAAAATTCCGGCATTCTCATTCCAGAATTCCACGCCTTTGCGAATTCGGTAGGGCTCCACAAAACGGTTGCGGTAGGTGTCCCAGTTGCGCACGCCCTTGGTTTTTGGCGGCTTGACGGCTTGCACCACCTGGGGCAACAACTCTGCTTTTTGCAGCAAGGCAAGGGTGTCTGCCACAGCAATGCCTTCTTTTTCCTGCAGGCGCTGGGCCATGGCCTTGGCTTGCACGCTGTCGGCAAAATTCACCCGGTTGGTGTCTTCTGCCTGCACGGCTTGAGTGCACAGCGCTGTGCTGATTAGAATGGAGGCTAAGTATTTGAATATTCGATGAGTGGTCAAAAAAGGAGTCAGCATGTCCGGTATGGGCGTAATAAGCGGTAAACAAGGTCGACCCGGTGCGTGCTTGCAGTCAATAGAGGGTCTTGTATTCACTATAACCCAGCATCCACACGCTGTTTGGGCCTGAGCCATGACCACTGCCTTTATTTCCCATTCTGATTGCGCCCTGCACAACCCGGGTGTGGGTCATCCTGAAAGCATGGCCCGCTTGCGGGTGATTCGCCAGCGGCTTGAGTCGTCTGATCTGTGGCCACGGCTGGTGCATTGCGATGCCCCAGCCGTACCTTGGGCTGCGGTCACTGCGGTGCACGCCCCGGCTTATGTTGAAAGTATCAAGGCGCGTTTTCCGCTAAAGCGCAACATCGACATTGATGGAGACACTACTTTGTCGGAATTCTCCCTCGATGCAGCCCGTCGCGCTGCCGGTGCTTGCGTGCATGCGGTCGATCTGGTCATGGCGCACGCCGTGAACAATGCCTTTTGTGCCGTGCGCCCGCCAGGTCACCATGCCTGTGTAGACCGCGCCATGGGCTTTTGCGTGTTCAACAACGTGGCGATTGCTGCGCAACACGCCATGGATGCTTATCGGCTGGAACGGGTGCTGATTGTCGACTTTGATGTGCACCATGGCAACGGCACTGAACATGTGTTTGCCAACAACCCGAAAATTTTGATGTGTAGCACCTTTCAATCGCCGCTGTACCCTTTCAGTGGTGGGCTGGACGGTGCAAGAAACATGGTGAATTGCCCGATTCAACCCGGCGGTGGCCGGGAGGAAATCAAACATGCCATTCAAACCCACTGGGTGGATGCCATTGACCGGTTCAAGCCGCAACTGGTGTTGGTGTCTGCCGGGTTTGATGCACACGAAAGTGATCCGCTGGCTGACATGACCCTGACCACGGAAGACTATGGCTGGATAACCAAATTTCTGGTTCGCGTGGCCGATGAATACTGTGATGGCAAGCTGGTCAGCACACTGGAAGGTGGGTATGAGCTGGAGGCCCTGGCCGATTCTGTGCATGCCCATGTAGAGGCTTTGGCTGCGACATGATTTTCTCGACTCCGGTACCTTATTCGGAAGAGCGGCTTGCGGGTGTGCGCGAACTGGCGCACGACCACCTGCTGTTCAACCCTTCGTCGCTGGAGGAAGCCAACCGGAATGTCGATAAGCTGTGTGAACTGAATGTGATTCAGCAGGTGCGGCTGGCAGCGCTGAGCCCAGCGGTGAATGCCGCTTGGGGCCGGGGCAAAATAGATGAGCGCTGTTTTGGGGCCATGAATTCGATCTGCGCCCGCTACCGATAACCTCGACAGCAAGTCCCTTAGAGTGTACACTCTATGAAAAATCGAACGATCGTGCGTTTTTTCTCAAAACGCTTCGTATAATCCAATCATCTATTCTCCAATTTCAACAAAGGGATGGCTTGCATGAAGATCCTGGTACCCGTTAAACGCGTAGTCGATTACAACGTGAAAGTTCGCTGCAAAAGCGATGGTTCTGGCGTGGATATCGCCAACGTGAAAATGTCAATGAACCCCTTCGATGAAATCGCTGTTGAAGAAGCCACTCGCCTGAAAGAAGCAGGCGTTGCCACTGAAGTGATCGCTATCAGTTGTGGCGTTGCCCAGTGCGTGGAAACCTTGCGTACTGCCGCTGCCATTGGTGCCGATCGCGGTATTCTGGTTGAAACCGATGTCGAATTGCAGCCATTGGCTGTTGCCAAAATTTTGAAAGCCATCGTTGAAAAAGAGGGCATTGACCTGATTATCATGGGCAAACAAGCCATTGATGACGATTGCAATCAAACTGGCCAAATGCTGGCTGCTTTGGCCGACATGCCGCAAGGCACCTTCGCATCCAAAGTGGTGGTTGAGGGTGGCAAAGTGAACGTAACCCGTGAAGTGGATGGTGGTCTGGAAACAGTCAGCCTGAGCTTGCCTGCGGTGGTAACAAGCGACTTGCGCCTGAACGAGCCACGTTACGTGACCTTGCCCAACATCATGAAGGCCAAGAAAAAGCAGATCGACACCATCAAGCCTGCTGACTTGGGTGTGGATGTTGATCCTCGCATCAAAACCCTGAAAGTGAGCGACCCTCCCACACGTTCCGCTGGTATCACCGTGCCCGATGTGGCCACGTTGGTTGACAAGCTGAAGAACGAAGCGAAAGTGATCTAAGGAGCAAAAAATGTCAGTACTCGTTATTGCCGAACACGACAATCAAAGTATCAAGCCCGCCACGCTGAACACCATCGCTGCGGCCCAGAAAATTGGTGGCGACATCCACGTGCTTGTTTCCGGCAAGGGTTGTGGTGCCGCTGCGGAACAGGCCGCGAAAGCAGTGGGCGTGGCCAAAGTATTGGTCGCTGATTCTGATTCATTGGGTGACCAGTTGGCCGAAAACTTTGCCGCGCAAATTCTGGCCATTGCTGGCAACTATGGCCACATTCTGGCCCCCGCGACCAGCGTGGGCAAAAACGTGTTGCCACGTGTTGCTGCCAAGCTGGATGTTGCGCAGATTTCCGACATCATCAGTGTTGAAAGTGCCGATACATTCACGCGTCCAATTTACGCGGGCAATGTCATTGCCACGGTGCAATCATCGGATTCCACCAAGGTAATCACCGTGCGTACCACCGCATTCGACCCAGTTGCGGCCGAAGGTGGTTCTGCTGCCATTGAAAACCTGAGTGCTGTTGCCGATTCAGGCAAGTCTACTTTTGTAAGCCGTGAAGTGGCCAAGAGCGACCGCCCTGAATTGACCGCTGCCAGCACCATTATTTCCGGTGGCCGTGGCATGGGTTCTGCCGAAAACTTCAGCGTGTTGAACCCCTTGGCTGACAAGCTGAACGCAGCCATTGGCGCATCACGCGCTGCGGTGGATGCAGGTTACGCACCGAACGACTGGCAGGTTGGCCAAACAGGCAAAATTGTGGCGCCCCAGTTGTACATGGCCTTCGGCATTTCCGGTGCCATTCAGCACTTGGCTGGCATGAAAGACAGCAAGGTTATTGTTGCTGTGAACAAAGACCCCGAAGCACCGATTTTCGGCGTGGCCGATTACGGTTTGGTGGGCGACCTGTTCGACGTGGTGCCACAACTGACTGAAAAATTGTAAGAAATCAAAAAACGCAAAGCTGTATCAGGAGACGACAATGAGTTACAACGCCCCAGTCAAAGACATGATGTTTGTCTTGAAAGAGTTGGCCGGTTTGGATCAGGTATCCCAGTTGCCCGGTTGTGAAGACGCAACCGAGGAAACCGTGGATGCAGTGCTGACCGAAAATGCGAAGTTCACCAGTGAAGTGGTTGCCCCGCTGAACTGGTCGGGCGACGTAGAGGCCGCCAACTGGAAAGACGGCGTTGTAACCACAGCCAAAGGCTTCAAGCAGGCCTTCAAGGCCTTTGGCGAACAGGGCTGGCAAGGTTTGCAGCATCCTTCTGAATTTGGTGGTCAGGGTCTGCCCAAGTTGGTGGCAACACCGTGCATGGAAATGGTCAATGGCGCCAACCTCAGCTTTGCGCTGTGCCCGCTGCTAACCGACGGTGCAATTGAAGCACTGCTGGTTGCCGGCAGCCAGGAACAAAAAGAAACCTACCTGCCCAAAATGATTTCCGGCGAATGGACTGGCACCATGAACCTGACCGAGCCACAGGCTGGCTCGGACTTGGCCATGGTTCGTTCCAAGGCCGTGCCACAGCAAGACGGCACTTATCGGATTTCTGGCCAGAAAATTTACATCACCTATGGTGAACACGACATGGCCGAGAACATCGTTCATCTGGTGTTGGCCCGCACACCCGATGCGCCTGAAGGCGTGAAGGGCATTAGCCTGTTTGTGGTGCCCAAGTTCATGGTCAACGGCGACGGTTCTTTGGGCAAGCGCAACGATGTGTATTGCGCATCGATTGAACACAAGCTGGGCATCAAGGCATCCCCAACTGCTGTTCTGCTGTATGGCGACAACAAGGGTGACGTAGGCCAGGGCGCGATTGGCTATTTGGTGGGCGAAGAAAACAAAGGCCTGCAGTACATGTTTGTGATGATGAACGCAGCGCGCTTCCAGGTGGGTGTGCAGGGCATTGGTGTGGCCGAGCGTGCTTACCAGCAAGCTGTGCGTTACGCGAACGATCGTGTTCAGTCTCGCCCCGTGGATGGTTCTTCGAACGAAGCCGTTGCCATCATTCATCACCCCGATGTAAAGCGCATGTTGATGAGCATGCGTGCGCAAGTTGAAGCCGCGCGTGCCATGGCGTGTGTGGCTGGTGCAGCATACGATGCTGCGCATTATCACCCCGATGAAGCCACACGCAAACAGAACATGGCCGTGTATGAATTCATGGTGCCGCTGGTAAAAGGCTGGTCTACGGAAATGAGCATTGAAGTGGCATCCACTGGTGTGCAAGTGCACGGTGGCATGGGCTTTATTGAAGAAACAGGCGCAGCGCAGTACTACCGCGATGCGAAGATTCTGACCATTTATGAAGGCACCACCGCCATTCAGGCCAACGACCTGGTGGGTCGGAAAACTTCCCGCGATGGCGCCGCCATGGTGAAAACCTTGTGTGCAGAAATTGCGCGCACCGTGGTTCAACTCAATGAATCGGACTCTGCCCATGCCAAGGCAGTGGCAGCCCGCCTGGATGCAGCCCGTGCTTCATTCCTGGATGCTGCACAGTTTGTTGTCGACAACATGAAGAGCAACCCCAACGCCGTGTTTGCTGGTTCAGTGCCTTACCTGAAACTGGCGGGCACTACAGTGGCAGGCTGGCAAATGGCGCGCGCGCTGCTGGCAGCAGAAGCGAAAATCAAGGCTGGCGAAACAGACAGTTTCTACAGCGACAAGATTTTGACTTCACGCTTTTTTGCCGACCACGTGTTGAACGCCGTGCCCGGCCTGCGCGACAGCATCGTGAACGGCTATCAGGCAGTGACAGAAATGGCGGTTGCCAATTTCTGATCAACCGGTTCAGGTCGTTACGGCGTAGTTTTGTGCCATGGCTTCCAGGGGGACGACCCGAATTTGCTGGGCACGCCCCTCGCAGCCGAAGGCCTTGAATCGTTCCTCGCACAGGGCTTGTGCTGCTTTGCGGGCGGCAATCAAGGCCTTGCGCGGGTCGAATTCAGACCGTGCTGACGCCATTTCACGGCGCATGGCGCCTGTCATCGCAAGGCGAATGTCGGTGTCAATGTTCACCTTGCGCACACCATGTGCAATGCCACGCTGAATTTCCTCCACCGGTACTCCATACGTTTCCTTGATCTCGCCACCGAACTCGCGAATGATGTCCAGCCAGTCTTGCGGCACGCTGGATGAGCCGTGCATCACCAGGTGCGTATTCGGAATCATGGCGTGAATGGCTTCGATGCGCGCAATGTCCAGAATGTCGCCACTCGGTTTGCGCGTGAACTTGTATGCGCCGTGGCTGGTGCCAATGGCAATGGCCAGTGCGTCAACTCCTGTCAGTTCAACAAATTCTTTGGCCTGTGCCGGGTCGGTCAGCAACTGTGAATGGTCCAGTGCGCCTTCGGCACCGATGCCGTCTTCTTCACCTGCTTGCCCGGTTTCAAGTGACCCAAGGCAACCCAGTTCGCCTTCCACCGACACGCCGATGGCGTGAGCCAGGTCGCAAACCTGTCGGGTTACTTGCACGTTGTAGTCGTAGCTTGCCGGTGTTTTTCCATCGCTCATCAGCGAACCATCCATCATCACGCTGGTGAATCCGGATCGAATCGCCTGTTGGCAAATGGCCGGGCTGGTGGCGTGATCCTGATGCAGAACAACAGGAATGTCCGGGTGGCTTTCAACCGCAGCCAACACAAGGTGGCGCAGGTATGCTTCGCCGGCATATTTTCTTGCCCCGGCTGAAGCCTGCAGTATCACCGGGCTGCAGGTGGCTTGTGCGGCCTGCATGATGGCCTGCACCTGTTCCAGATTATTCACGTTGAACGCCGGTATTCCATAGCCATATTCGGCTGCGTGGTCCAGCAATTGTCGAAGGGAAACCAATGCCATGTTCAAACTCCTGAATTTGTTTAATGACTGATCAATGAGGGGCGGTTCAGCACATGCCCGCGTAGTTCGTCAAAGTGATTGATCAACAAGTCGGGCTTTGATGTTGCAACCGGTTCGCCGCCGTTGTAACCAAAGCTGACCGCAATGGCGCAAACCTGTGCAGCGCGCGCGGTTTGAACATCAATGCTGGAGTCGCCAATGTGCGCTGTGTCACAGGCCTGCACATCAAAATGCGTCATGCAATGGTTCAAGGGCAATGCGTCCGGTTTTTTCTTGCTCAAGCTGTCTCCTCCGACCACACCGTCGAAGTAATTAAGCAATCCAGTGTTTTTCAGAACCTTGATTGCAAAAAAATGTTCTTTGTTGGTGACAACCACCATGGGAATGCTTTGGCGCTTGAACTCCTCCAGTGCATCCAGTACGCCGGGGTAGGGCTGCCCGCGTGTGCCGCTTACTTCGCCGTAAATGGTGTTGAACACGGGCATGATGTCTTGAAGCAGAAAATCCAGCGTGGATTCCGACGTGGGTGCCACCACCCTTTCCAGGGCTTTGCGCATCAACTCGTAGGTGCCGTTGCCAATCAGGTGCTCAATCTGCGCATCGGGCAGTTCGCCGTAACCACAGGCCACCAGTGCTTCGTTGCAGGCTTGTACTATCTCGGGTGCGGTGTGAACCAGCGTGCCGTCCAGGTCGAAACTCAGCAATTTATAGCGTGACATCGTCGACCTCCGTGTTTGCGGGTTCGTTGCGTTCCATGCGCTGAAGCACACGGTTCACCACATGTTGTGCTGTCAGCCCGAAATGCTGAAACAGTTCAACAGCGGGCGCTGATTCGCCGAAGGTGTCAATGCCCATCACATCGCCCTTGAAGCCGACATACTTCCACCAGCCCTGTGTGCAGCCCGCTTCAATGGCAACGCGCAACACGGAATCGCCACGCTCCATCATCAATACTTTTGCACGGTAGTCCTGGCTTTGCCTGTCAAACAGGTTGGTGCAGGGCATTGAAACAATTCGCACGCCAATGTTTTGCGATTCCAGTTGCGCAGCGGCAATGCTTGCCACATGTACCTCGCTGCCGGTGGCAATCAGAAGCACGCGCACTTTGAACGTTTCACTTTGGTACAGGCTGTAGCCACCTTTGAATGCACCAAGTTGCTGCGCTGCTTCGGTGATCATGGCAGGAAGGTTTTGGCGCGACAGCAGCAATGCGCTGGGTCGTTTGCGCTGGCGCAATGCGCATACCCAGGCCACGCTGGTTTCCAGCGCATCGCAGGGGCGCCAAGTGTCAAGATCGGGTATGGCGCGCAGGGACCAGGCGTGCTCAATGGGTTGGTGTGTGGGGCCGTCTTCACCAAGGCCTATGCTGTCGTGGGTCAGAACGTGCACCACGGGTAGGCGCATCAGGGCCGACATGCGAATTGCGTTGCGAGAGTAATCACTGAACACGGCAAAAGTGCCACCGTAAGGCCGAATGCCACCATGCAGTGCCAATCCGTTCATGATGGCGGTCATGGCGAATTCACGCACGCCGTAATTGATGTGGCGTCCACCTTTTTCCCCGACGCGTACTGCACCGCAGTCGGTGAAATTTGTCAGATTGCTTCCGGTCAGGTCGGCAGAACCACCCAGCAATTCGGGCAGGTCTGGTGCAAGTGCATTCAGGCAGTTCTGGGACGCCTTTCGCGTGGCCATGGTTTGTGCCTGCTGGCAGGTTTGGGCCATGTGACTCGCCGCTTTTGCTTCAAAGTCATCTGGCAATTCACCCGCTTGCCGCCGATTGAATTCATTGTACAAATCGGGATGGGCCTTTGCATAACTGTGCATCATGCGTGCCCATGTTGCCTGGGCCTTTTCGCCTTTGGCGGTGTTGTCCCAGGCTTGTCGAATTTTCTCGGGGATGACAAAGGGTGCGCTGGCCCAATTCAACTGCTCGCGCACAAGTTTCAATTCGTTCTCGCCAAGCGGTTCTCCGTGGGCACGGGCTGTGTTCACGCGATTGGGCGAGCCTGCACCGATGTGTGTGTTGCAAACCAGAAAGCTTGGCATCCGGGTCGATTTGGCGCCAGCAATTGCGCGGGAAACCGCATCCACATCGTGGCCATCAATGCCTTCAATCACGTGCCAGCCATAGGCCCGGAAACGCTCGGCTGTGTCGTCTGCAAACCAGGGTGTAATTTGCCCGTCAATGGAAATTCCATTGCTGTCATACATCACAATCAGTTTGCCCAGTTCAAGCGCTCCCGCGAGCGAACACGCTTCGTGGCTGATGCCTTCCATCAGGCAGCCATCACCGACAAAACAGTAGGTGTGATGGTCCACCACTGGAAAATCATCCTGATTGAAACGGTCGGCCATCAACTTTTCTGCCAGTGCCATGCCCACGGCATTGGCCAGGCCTTGCCCCAGTGGGCCGGTGGTGGTTTCAACACCGGGGGTGATGTGGGCCTCAGGATGACCGGGCGTTTTGCTGTGCAGTTGCCTGAAACGTTTGAGTTCGTCCATGGGTAGCTTGTAACCCGTCAAATGCAAAAGGGCATAAACCAACATGGACGCATGGCCATTGGACAACACAAACCGGTCGCGATTGGGCCAGGCGGGGTCGGCCGGGTTGTGCGCCAGGTGTTCGCCCCACAGTGCAACCGCCATTTCTGCCATGCCCATGGGTGCACCAGGGTGTCCGGAATTGGCTGTTTGCACTGCATCTGCTGCAAGCATTCGGATGGCATTGGCCATTTCGTTGTGAAGTATCATGGTCGGGTCTCCTGATTCAAAAGAAATGCGGTTCAGCTGTATTGCGCGCGTTTGATCTCCATCAGACGAACAATCAAAGGGGTCAGGATAAGCTGCATGGCCAAGTCCATTTTTTGCCCCGGCACAACGATGGTGTTTGCCCTGGACATGAAGCTTTGATCAATCATTGACAGCAGGTACGGAAAATCAATTCCGCGCGGATTCTTGAAGCGGATCACCACGAGGCTTTCACCTGCGCTGGGAATGTCGCGGGCGATAAAGGGGTTGGATGTGTCCACCACGGCGACCCGCTGGAAGTTGATGTCGGTGTGCGCGAATTGCGGACACACATAATGAACGTAGTCGTGCATGCGCCGCAGAATGACGTCCTGCACCGCTTCCATTGAATAACCGCGGTCTTTCGTGTCGCGGTGTATTTTCTGGATCCACTCCAGGTTGATGATCGGCACCACGCCAATTTTCAGATCGGCAAATTGGTGCAGGTTGATCTCACCGTCCTGTATGCAACCGTGCAAGCCTTCATAAAACAGCAGCTCGGAATCCTCAATGTGATCGCGCCAGGGTGTGAAGGTGCCGGCTTCCTGTTGGTAGGGCGCTGCCTCTTCGTCGTTGTGCAGGTAGTACCGCGTTTTAAAATGCCCGGTGCGTGCATAGGCATCAAACTGCTTGCCCAGTTCAGCCCACAAATTGGCCTGCGGACCAAAATGGCTCAGGAAGCCACCATTGTCCTCGGCACGTCTCATTTCAGCTTTCATTTCCTTGCGGTCATACCTGTGAAATGCATCGCCTTCGATGACGGCAGCACGGTAACCTTCACGGCGAAAAATGTTGTCGAAGGTTCGTTTGACTGTGGTGGTGCCCGCGCCAGAGGAACCAGTAACCACAACAATCGGATGGCGTTTGGACATGTTGCCCCCTTAAGCCTGAACGAACAGGGATCTGCTCTTGAACAACTGCAGTGTCACGTTTTCACTCGGGTCCTCGTGGTAGCTGTGTATGATTTCAATCTCGTTGCTTGAGCCAAAAATCACCGGAATTTTTTGATGAACAAGGTCAGGCACAACTTCCATGATGCGTTGTGTTCCCGTGATTGCCTGGCCGCCAGCCTGCTCCATCAGGAAGGCAATGGGCGCTGCCTCGTAGGTCAGCCGCAAGCGGCCTGCCACTTGGGGTTCTTTGTTGTCTCGCGGGTACAGGTACACCCCGCCGCGGCACAAAATGCGGTGTGCATCGGCCACCATTGCACCCACCCAGCGCATATTGAATGCTGTTCGTCGCGGACCGTTCTGCCCGGCAATACATTCACCAATGTAGCGTTGAACCGGTTTTTCCCAGTGCTGCTGATTGGAGCAGTTGATGGCAAATTCGCGTGTACTTTTGGGTACCTGAATTTGCGTGCGTGTGTGGATCCAGTCGCCGGTCTGGGGGTTCAGCGTGAACGAATCAACGCCTGCACCAGTCGTGATTACCAGCACGGTTGCCGGGCCATACAACACATAGCCCGCGGCAAGCTGTGATGTGCCTGGTTGTAAAAAAGCCGCTTCTCCCGGAGGCGTTCCTTGATAGATATGCGGCAACACGGAAAAGATCGTCCCGATGGAACCGTTCGGCTCGACATTTGACGATCCATCCAGTGGATCAAATACCGCCAGAAAGTCCCCTTCGCACTGGTGTGCAGGGTTACATTCCGGCTTTTCCATTTCTTCACTGGCCCAGGCAGCTACGCGTGGACATTGGTGCAGTGCGCGTGCCATCAGTTCATGGCAATAGATGTCGAGTTTTTTCTGATCTTCGCCATGAACATTGGCAGTTTCAACCAAGCCATACAAGCCCTGCACTTCGCCCATGGTGACGGCCGTTGAAATGTCCCTGCAGACATCGACAATCACTTGTAACACGGATGCCAATGCCGGATTGCTCTGCTGTTGCGCCCAGTCTGCGAAAGTGCTGTGTGATGTTCCCTTGTCCATAACGGTGTCTCCAGGTTTGGTTGTTTTAATGTTCATGTGATCGGAATAGTCGGCTGCCCTTGATGTCCTCTACCTCCAGCGTGCTGAGGTCGTTTGCCGAGTAAGTTTTGTTGCGGTCTGCAAAAAGGCGGCTGGCTTGCCGCAAACGGGCGCGGTCCAGTGCGTTGCGCACACTGCGTGCGTTGGCAAAGTTGGGTTGTTGCACCCGCAAGTTCAGGTACTGGTCAAACGCGTCACGGGCTCCCGGGCCAAAACGGTAGGCTTGCGCATCCAGCATTTTGTCGCTGATCGAGAGCAGTTCATCCACTTTGTAATCCGGGAAGTCAAGGTGGTGGGCCACGCGTGAACTCATGCCCGGATTGCTTTTGAAAAAGGTGTCCATGCGGTCTTTGTAGCCCGCCAGAATGACAACCAAATCATCGCGCTGGTTCTCCATCACTTGCAGCAGGATTTCAATGGCCTCCTGACCATAGTCGCGTTCGTTTTCCGGGCGATACAGGTAATAGGCTTCGTCGATGAACAGAACGCCACCCATGGCTTTCTTCAGGATTTCACGGGTCTTTGGCGCGGTGTGCCCGATGTATTGGCCAACCAGATCATCCCGCGTAACCGCCACCAGGTGGCCTTTTCGTACATAGCCCAAACGGTGAAGAATTTGCGCCATGCGCATGGCCACCGTGGTTTTGCCGGTACCAGGGTTGCCAGTGAAGCACATGTGCAGTGAAGGGTTGTTTGCCGTCAATCCCTGGTTTTTACGCAAGCGATCAATTACCAGCAACGCTGCGATGTCGCGAATTCTGGTTTTGACGGGAACCAGACCCACCAGGTCTTGCTCAAGCTCGCTCAGCACCGATTCAACATCGGCGTCCTTCAGCACATCGGCCACGGTACGGGCAATGGAAAGTGGATCGACCTCAACTTGTTCCTGTTCTATGGTCTGGTTCATGGCTTGCTCCTGCTCAGTACCGTTCGCCTTCGGGTTTGCTTGCAGCAACGCCTACGGTGGTGTAGCGCATGCTGCGCCCGCCAATTTCCTGGCGACTCAGGGTGAAGCCTGGTTCTACGGGGGGACGGTTGACAATGAAACTCATCGTGATGGACTCCACCCCGCGGGTCGAGTCAAATGCCATCAGGCGAATGTAGTGGTGCGGAAAAGTTTCCCGGCATTCGCGCATTTCCATCATCACGCCGGCAGCGTCTTTCAGGTCAAACATCGGGTTGCCGTACATTTCCCAGTAGGTGTTGCGCGGGTGTGCATCGTCGGTGTATTCGATGCTCCATGCAAAGCCCTTGTCCAAACCGTATTGAATCTGCATCTCGATTTCTTCGTCGGTCAGCTCGGGCAGAAAACTGAACTGCCCTTGCGTAATTTTTCCGGTAGGGTTGGTCATCATGATCGTGTTCTCCTGTGAATCAGTTGGACGGACTGGCTGTGGTGACAAAGTCAGACGTGTCAGTCGATGTGTAGTTGAAGGAAATCTCTCCCCACGTGTCCAGGGCCTGTTTTAACGGTGTACAGAACTGGGCCGCCTTGCGCAGAATTTCAGGGCCTTCGTTCAGGATGTCCTTGCCCTCATTGCGTGCCTTGACAATGCATTCCAGCGCAACCCGGTTGGCGACTGCACCAGCTTGAATGCCGCCTGGGTGGCCAATCGTCCCGCCACCGAATTGCAAAATGACATCGTCGCCAAACAGATCGATCAACTGGTGCATCTGACCCGCGTGAATACCGCCCGAAGCCACCGGCATCACCTTGTTCAGGTCTGCCCAGTCCTGGTCGTAGAACAGGCCACGCTCCAGGTCTTGTTTGTTGTAGCTTTCGCGGCACACGTTGTAGAAGCCCTGAACGGTTTTGGGATCCCCTTCCAGCTTGCCCACCGCTGTGCCGGCGTGCATGTGGTCGCAACCGGCCAGGCGCAACCATTTCGCCATGACGCGGAAACTGACGCCGTGTGTTTTCTGGCGGGTGTAAGTGCCATGCCCGGCCCGGTGCATGTGCATCACCATGTCGTTTTTGCGGCACCAGTTGGACATGCTTTGAATGGCAGTCCAGCCAATCACCAGATCCACCATCAACACGACCGAGCCCAGTTCCTTGGCGAACTCGGCACGTTCGTACATCTCTTCCATGTTGGCTGCGGTCACATTCAGATAAGAACCCTTGACCTCGCCGGTGGCGGCTTGCGCCTTGTTCACGCCGTCCATCACATACAGAAACCGGTCACGCCAGTGCATGAAGGGTTGGGAATTGATGTTCTCGTCGTCCTTCATGAAGTCCAGCCCGCCTTTCAGGCCTTCGTAAATAACCCGGCCATAGTTGCGGCCACTCAAACCCAGCTTCGGTTTGGTTGTGGCACCCAGCAAAGGGCGGCCGAATTTGTCCAGGCGCTCGCGTTCAACGATCAGGCCGGTGGGGGGGCCCTTGAACGTTTTGACATAAGCCACCGGAATTCGAATATCTTCCAGTCGGCAAGCCTTCAAGGGTTTGAAGCTGAACACGTTGCCGATCAGGCTGGCAGTCATGTTTGCGATAGAGCCTTCTTCAAACAGAATCAAATCGTAGGCAATCCAGGCAAAATATTGCCCGGGGTTGTTTGGAACCGGTTGAACGTTGTAGGCCTTGGCACGGTAGCTGTCGCAGGCGGTCAGGCGGTCGGTCCACACCACTGTCCAAGTGGCGGTGGACGATTCACCAGCCACAGCGGCGGCTGCTTCAACAGGGTCCACGCCTTCCTGTGGGGTAATTCGGAACAGGCACAAAACATCGGTGTCTTTCGGTTCGTAGTCAGGTTCCCAATAACCCATCTGCCGATATTTCAATACCCCGGCTGTGTAACGTTTTTTGCTGTCTGTAATTGCTGTGTTTTCGATGGGTTTATTCATTCGTGTCTCCCGGTGGTTCGATTCAATGTGAATTGCCATAGGGACAAAATAAACCGATTGACAGTTAAGTTAAATTCATGATTTATTAACATTCGGTTCAGCTTTTACTTAATCATGAAAAATGCAACCTTTCGACAGCTCAGAATATTTACTGAGGTTGCCCACCATCTCAGTTTCAGCAAAGCCGCATCGGCGCTGCACCTTACGCCGCCAGCGGTGACCATGCAGGTCAAAGACCTGGAGTCCCAAATCGGTTTCCCCTTGTTTGAAAGAAAAGGCAAAACCACCTACCTGACCACTGGTGGTGAGTACATGCTGGTGTATGCAAGAAAATTGCTGGGCACCTTGAAAGATGCGCAAGACGCCGCCGAACGGCTTTCCGGAATTCAAACGGGCACGTTGCTTATTGGCATGGTCAGCACGGCCCTGTACTTCCTGCCCAAGCTGCTGTCTGAATTTAAAACCGATCATCCTGGTGTCGATGTCAGGATTTCCATGGGAAACCGGCAAAAGCTTTTGGCCTGGCTGCGGGATGGTGAAATTGACATGGCGATCATGGGCAGGCCACCCAAGGAAATTTCCACGCGAGCAGAACCTTTTGCAGCGCACCCCCATGTGTTTGTGTGTTCGCCTTCACACATCCTGGCCCGCACCGACGACATCATGCCTGCTGTGCTGGAGGCGCATCCGTTCATCGTCAGGGAACCGGGATCGGGCACACTGGCTGCGCTTGACCGGTTTTTCGAGCAGCATCGCATCACCCCCCCGGTTGCGATGGAACTGGAAAGCAACGAAGCCGTGAAACAGGCGGTGATGGCGGGTTTGGGGATTTCGTTTTTGTCTTTGCACACGATCAAGCTTGAGCTGGATCAGGAACTGCTTTGTGTGCTGGATGTAGTAGGTGCACCAGTCATGCGGGCATGGAATTTAACCTACACCCTGGGGAAGTACCTTTCCCCCACTGCGGAGGCATTCCGCTATTTCATACTGGAGCGAGGTGAGCGCTTTTTGATTTCCGAATTTCAAGAGCATCACCTCAACTTGATGCACAATACAATCAAGCCTTGATTTCAAAATAATTCTTTATGCCCGCCGCTTTGGTCGCAAACTTTCAAAACATCAATGAATTACGAATTTGTCGCCGATGTTGTCCTGTTAATTCATCTCTCCGTCGTGTTGTTTGTGGTGGGCGGTTTGCTGTTGATTGTGTTGGGCAATTTGCTGCGTTGGGCATGGGTTAACCGCTGGTGGTTTCGCGCACTGCATTTGCTGGCAATTTCCGTGGTGCTTGCCGAAAGCCTGCTGGGTATTGAATGCCCGCTGACCACGTTTGAAAACTGGCTGCGTTTGCAGGCCGGGCAGGGCGTGTACCAAGGCAGTTTCATTCAGCACTGGGTGCATGGCGTCATGTTTTACCGGGCGCCGGCCTGGGTGTTCACCTTGGTTTATGCCTTGTTCGGGCTTGCGGTGGCAGCGGCGTGGTGGCGGTGGCCACCACATCAACTCAAGTAACATCACCTACCCCCAACTCTGGGAAGCGAGAATCCATCCAGCATAAAGCGGTCACTCCTCGTCATTGTTGGTGAAAATCTGTGTGGTTGCTGATTTTCTAGATAAACGTCAATTTGCTGACAGCGTATGGGTGCGGCTTCGGCTACAGTAGTCGAACAATAAAAATGACCCATGGAGACACAATGCTCGGCAATTCCTACATAACCATCGGTTTACCGGTATCCCTGTTCATCATCATGATCGGTATGGGGCTTAGTCTCACAGTAGAAGATTTTCGTCGTGTCAAAGAACAGCCCAAAGGCGTGATAGTGGGCACGGTGTTGCAGTTGGTGGGGGTGCCCTTGCTGGGCTTCGCCATTGGCGGCCTGTTCGGCGGCGGGGTCATGGCGGCCGGGCTTGTGTTGTCTGCCGTCATGCCCGGGGGCACCACATCGAATGTGTTGACCTACATGGCCAAAGCCAATCTTGCTTTGTCAATTACCCTGACCGTGCTGGCCAGCCTGTTGACCGTTATTACCATTCCGTTTTACATGGCGTACGCCTTGCCCATGTTTGTCGGGGTGGGAACCGAGTTGCAGCTTCCTTTTTTGAAAACGCTCATCACCATGATGGTCATTGTGATCATTCCTGTGTGCATTGGCATGTTTGTCCGCGCCAAGAGACCAGAACTGTCCAAGAAGTTTGAGCCAGCAATCAACAAGTTCGCGGTATTTGTTCTTGTGGCCATCGTTGTGCTGATTGGTATCAGTGAATCAGACAACATGCCCGGCTGGTTTGCCCAAGCGTGGATGCCGGTGGTGGCGCTGAACCTTGCAGCCGTTGCTTTGGGCTTGTTGGGAGGAAAAATCAGCGGCTTGAATGCGCGCGACAGCCTGACCGTGTCGATTGAAATGTGTGTCAAAAACTCCACCCTGGGTTTGACCATTGCACTTTCGCTGTTGCAAAACGCCGAAATTGCCGTGCCAGTGGTGGTTTACGGTTTGCTAATGTACGTCACCGTTGCGGTGTTGTGCTGGTACGGCAGGCGACTGCCGTAAGCAGATCTTGGGAGGGGGGTTACTTCGTGTTGCTGGATTGCGCCTGATCGGCCGAGGCCAATGGTTTTGTCTTGTCAAGCGCCACATTGATGTCGGTTTGGTATTCGTACATAGCACCGGTAATCATGTCGGTAATGCCAAGGTCCAGAAATACACCACCAACCACACCTGCTGTTGATACTGAACTGACCAAGCGTGTTGTTTTGTCATCGTAGCCATCTGCCTTGCAGGTAATGACAATGTCGTCTTTGTCCTTGCCCACATTGATTGTGTTGTTGGCGCTGCTGATTGAACCAAGCTCGCCGTCGCCGATACGGGTCAGGCTGCATCTGGTCTCTTTCGGGTCAAGTTTGAAAGCCAGCGTTTGGGAGGTACCTTTGGTAATCGAAGCACACCCAGTGAACAAAATTGCAGCAGCGCTCATCGTTAAAATAGTTGTTTTCATGTGATTTGGTTTTTCTCGTTTAATGGATCCGAGACATTAGAGGCAGGCACAAAGGGTGGTCAATCCCTATTGTGACCAAATAATGGGGGCCCCCCAATTCATGTTCCCTTCCACTATGACGCTTTGTCTATGGCCGAACCCCGCCGTTCCGGGTATAATTCACGGCTAGCTAAATGATTCTTAGGCAAAAGCCTGCGCGGGTGTTATTTGTCCCCGGGTGTTTTGTCGCATCTATTGGAGTTTCCCTTGTCGAAATTAGTCGCAAGCGCCCACCCGCGCGCCTTGCTCGCGCTCGCAGACGGCACAGTATTCGAGGGCATTTCTTTTGGCGCCCCCACCACGAAAGTGGGTGAAGTGGTTTTCAATACCTCGCTCACGGGCTATCAAGAAATTGTCACCGACCCATCGTATTGCCGTCAAATTGTCACCCTGACATACCCTCACATTGGCAATGTGGGCACCAATCCCCAGGATGAAGAATCTGCAGGGCTTCATTTGTCGGGCCTTGTCATCAAAGATCTGCCCGAACTGGTGTCGAACTTCCGTTCCACCATGCCTTTGGCCGACTACCTGAAAAAGCACGGTGTGCCAGGCATTTCAGGCATTGATACCCGCAAGCTGACTCGTATTCTTCGTGAAAAAGGTGCTCAGAACGGCTGCTTGTTGACAGAAGGCAGCGGAGAAACATTCAGCGCCGAACGCGCCATCGAACTGGCCAAAGGCTTCCCCGGCCTGGCTGGGATGGACTTGGCCAAGGTGGTTTCCTGCACCGAGGCCCATGAATGGGTGGAAGGTGAATGGGCCTTGGGTGTTGCCGCCGAGGAACCTCATTTCCAAACCGGCGAGCGTCCTCACCATGTGGTGGCATTCGACTACGGTGCCAAGCGCAACATTCTGCGCATGTTGGCTCAGCGTGGTTGCCGCGTCACTGTGGTGCCCGCTCAAACCCCGGTTGAAAAAGTGCTGGCTTTGAACCCGGATGGTGTGTTTCTTTCAAACGGCCCTGGCGACCCCGAGCCCTGCGATTACGCCATTTCCGCCATCAAGCACATTCTGGACAACACCAAGCTGCCCGTGTTTGGTATTTGCCTGGGGCACCAGCTTATGGCGTTGGCCAGCGGCGCAAAAACACTGAAAATGAAGTTTGGCCACCACGGTGCCAACCACCCGGTGCAAGACCTGAAAACCAAGCGTGTGGCCATTACCAGCCAGAACCATGGTTTCGCGGTCGATGCCGATTCATTGCCCGCCAACCTGCGTGTCACGCATGTGTCGCTGTTTGATGGTTCCATTCAGGGCCTTGAACGCACCGACCGTGCCGCCTTCTGCTTCCAGGGACACCCGGAAGCCAGCCCAGGCCCACACGATTTGGCAGAACTGTTTGACCGTTTTATTTCAGACATCAAGGTAGCCAAGGCCTGACAAGCTCGCTTAAGCAGCCTTGGTGCACACCTCAGTTTGAACCGTATTGAAAATTTTAAAATTAAAGGGAAGTTATGCCAAAGCGTAACGATCTAAAAACAATCCTGATCATTGGCGCCGGCCCCATCGTGATTGGCCAGGCCTGCGAATTCGACTATTCAGGTGCCCAAGCCTGCAAAGCGCTTCGCGAAGAAGGCTACAAAGTGGTGTTGGTCAACAGCAACCCGGCCACCATCATGACCGACCCGGAAATGGCCGATGTCACCTACATCGAACCCATCACCTGGCAGGTTGTTGAGCGCATCATCGAGAAAGAACGCCCTGACGCCGTGTTGCCCACCATGGGTGGTCAAACCGCGTTGAATTGCGCGCTTGATCTGGCCAAGCATGGTGTGCTGGCCAAGTACAACGTGGAATTGATTGGCGCGAAAGAAGAGGCCATCGAGAAAGCCGAAGACCGCTTGAAATTCAAGAACGCCATGACCAGCATTGGTCTGGATTCCGCAAAAAGCGGTGTGGCCCACACCATGGAAGAGGCACTGGAAGTGCAGGCCCGCATTGCCAAAGAAGTGGGCAGCAACGGCTTCCCGGTTATTATTCGCCCAAGCTTCACCTTGGGTGGAACCGGCGGTGGCATTGCTTACAACGCTGAAGAATTCGAAACCATTTGCCGCCGTGGCCTGGAAGCATCGCCCACGAACGAGCTGTTGATTGAAGAAAGCCTGATTGGCTGGAAAGAATTTGAGATGGAAGTGGTGCGCGACAGCGCCGACAACTGCATCATCGTGTGTTCCATCGAAAACCTCGACCCCATGGGCGTGCACACCGGCGACAGCATTACAGTTGCGCCCGCACAAACCCTGACCGACCGTGAATACCAATTGATGCGCAATGCTTCGATTGCGATTCTGCGTGAAATTGGCGTGGATACCGGTGGTTCGAACGTTCAATTCTCGATCAACCCGGCCAACGGCCGAATGATCGTGATCGAGATGAACCCGCGTGTGTCACGTTCGTCCGCTTTGGCGTCCAAGGCAACTGGTTTCCCGATTGCCAAAGTGGCCGCGAAGTTGTCCGTGGGCTACACGCTCGATGAATTGAAAAACGACATCACGGGCGGCTTAACGCCTGCGTCGTTCGAGCCTTCGATCGACTACGTGGTCACCAAAATTCCACGTTTCGCATTCGAAAAATTCCCCACAGCGGATGACCGCTTGACCACCCAAATGAAGAGTGTGGGTGAAGTGATGGCCATGGGCCGCACCTTCCAGGAAAGTTTCCAGAAAGCCCTGCGTGGTCTGGAAGTGGGTGTGGATGGCTTGAACCAGAAAACAACCGACCGCGAAGTCATTGAGCGCGAGCTGGGCGAACCCGGCCCCGAGCGTATTTTCTACGTGGGCGATGCTTTTGCCCAAGGCTTTAGCCTTGAAGAGGTGCACCAACTCACGAAAATTGACCGCTGGTTCCTGGTTCAAATTCAAGACATCGTCGACACCGAACTGGAACTGGAAACCAAAACCCTGGCCGACCTGACCGAGCCAGTGTTGCGTTTGCTCAAACGCAAAGGCTTCTCGGATCGTCGCCTTGCTTATTTGCTCGATACATCCGAGGCAGAAATTCGCAAGCTGCGCCACCACCACAATGTGCGCCCGGTTTACAAGCGCGTGGACACTTGCGCGGCTGAATTCAAAACCGGCACAGCCTACATGTATTCCACCTACGAAGAGGAATGCGAAAGCAACCCCACCGACAAGAAAAAGATCATGGTGCTGGGTGGCGGACCCAACCGAATCGGCCAAGGCATAGAATTCGATTACTGCTGCGTTCACGCCGCCATGGCGCTGCGTGAAGACGGCTACGAAACCATCATGGTCAACTGCAACCCTGAAACGGTTTCTACCGATTACGACACCTCCGACCGTTTGTACTTCGAACCACTGACCCTTGAAGATGTGCTGGAAATTGTGGCCATTGAAAAGCCGGTCGGCGTGATTGTGCAGTACGGTGGCCAAACGCCCCTGAAATTGGCGAAATCGCTTGAAGCCAATGGCGTACCGATTATCGGTACCAGCCCTGAAAGCATCGACATTGCCGAAGACCGCGAGCGTTTCCAGAAACTGTTGACCAAGCTGAACCTGCGCCAGCCACCAAACCGCACTGCACGCACTGAAGCAGAAGCCATTTCGCATGCGCAGGAAATTGGTTACCCGCTGGTGGTTCGCCCAAGCTATGTGCTGGGTGGCCGTGCCATGGAAATTGTGCACGAGCAGAAAGACCTTGAGCGCTACATGCGCGAAGCCGTGAAAGTGAGCAACGACAGCCCCGTGCTGCTGGACCGCTTCCTGAACGACGCCATTGAAGTGGATGTTGATGCCCTGTGCGATGGCGAACGCGTGATGATCGGCGGCGTGATGGAACACATTGAACAAGCTGGCGTGCACAGTGGTGATTCCGCCTGCTGCCTGCCCCCATACAGCCTGTCCGCTGATATGGTGGACGAATTGAAGCGCCAGTCCGAAGTGATGGCCAAGGCCCTGAATGTGGTCGGCTTGATGAACGTGCAATTCGCCATTCAAAACGACACCGTGTTCGTGCTGGAAGTGAACCCACGTGCATCCCGCACCGTGCCTTATGTTTCCAAGGCCACCGGTTTGCAGTTGGCCAAAATTGCGGCGCGTTGCATGGCAGGCCAAACATTCGAAGCACAGGGTGTGAAAGGCGAAGTGGTGCCCAAGTACTTCTCTGTGAAAGAGGCCGTGTTCCCCTTTGTGAAATTTCCGGGTGTGGACACCATTTTGGGTCCTGAAATGAAGTCCACCGGGGAAGTGATGGGCGTAGGCCGCACCTTCGGCGAAGCGTTTGTGAAGTCGCAGCTGGCCGCATCGGTTAAATTGCCTGAAGGTGGCACAGCTTTCATCAGCGTGAAAACCGAGGACAAGAAACACACAGTCAAACTGGCCAAGGGCCTGGTTGATCTGGGTTTCAAAATCATCGCGACACGCGGCACGGCAGCGGCCATTACCGCGGGCGGCGTCGAGTGTACCGTGGTGAACAAGGTGCTGGAAGGCCGCCCCAACATTGTGGACATGTTGAAAAACGGCGAAGTGCAGTTGGTGGTGAACACGGTCGAGGAGCGCAGAAGTGCGATCAATGACAGCCGCTACATTCGAACCACATCACTAAGTTCTCGTGTTACGATCTTTACAACCATGGCAGGTGCATTGGCTTCAGTTGAGGGCATGAAGCACCTCGGCGCGATGGACGTTTACAGCGTTCAAAGCCTGCATGCGGAACTCTCCGCTTAATCTGCCTGTCTGAACCTTTAAGCCGTCTTATAGCAATTTCTGCTATCAGGCGGCTTTCCATTTGCAGGAAATACTGGAAGTTATGGCCACTATCCCATTGACAGTCAAGGGCGCTGAAAAGCTGAAACAAGAATTACACCGCCTAAAAACCATTGATCGCCCAGCCGTGATCAATGCCATTTCTGAAGCGCGTGCGCAGGGCGATTTGTCTGAAAACGCCGAATACGATGCTGCCAAGGAAAAGCAGGGTTTTATTGAAGGGCGCATCAAGGAAATTGAAGGCAAAATGAGCAATGCGCAAATTATTGACCCCACCAATGTGGATGCCGAAGGCCGTGTGGTGTTCGGTGCAACCGTGAAGCTGGTGGATATCGAGGCGGGTTCGCAGGTTGTTTATCAAATTGTGGGCGACGACGAGGCCGACATCAAGTCGGGCCTGATTTCCATTTCCAGCCCGATTGCCCGTGCCTTGATCGGCAAATATGAAGGCGATGTTGCGCACGTTCAGGCACCGGGTGGTTTGCGCGAATATGAAGTGCTGGAAGTTCAGTACATCTGATGAAGTACATCTAAAGGAGTGCAGCAACAATGACTTGGCGTGGCTTTAGAGGTACCGAACTGGCATTTTGGGCGATTTGGCTCGGTGCCTTGTGGTTCATGGCCATTTTGGTTGCGCCGGGCTTGTTCAAGTGGTTGCCGCGCCCGGAAGCGGGCTTGGTGGCTGGCCGCCTGTTCTACATGTTGGCTTTGTATTCGCTGTTTACCAGCGCAGCGCTTTTGGTGTTGTCCAATTTCGTGAACGGGTTGCACGCTGGCACCAAAGTCAATGTGCTGATGGCAGTCGTTTTGGGTGTGTGTGTGCTGGAACTGGCATGGTTGCACCCGCACATGAATGAATTGCGTGAAGGCATGAGCACCTTGCAAGGTGATGACCTGGTTGAAATGCGCAGCAGATTCGGCAATATACATGCACTTTCAACTGTGCTGTATTCAATCAAAATGATTGGTGCGCTGGTCTGGGGCTTAAGCCGCTATGGCGTGAACCAAGCTGGAGAGGCTTGATTCACGGGCAGGTTTTTAGCTTTTTGAATTAAACTGGCGCTTGGTTTGGCGTGGCCCCTTGGGTTTTGGACGGCTTTTGGCTTTGGTTTTTTCGGTGTCTTCAGCTTTGGGTCGAAACAACACCAGCAACTTGCCAATGTGTTGAACCAGGGCCGCACCAGTTTCTCCGCAAATGGCTTGCGCATATTCAAGGCGGGCTTCGCGGTCGTCGCCAGCCACACGCACTTTGATCAGGCCATGGGCACTCAGATTCATGTCAATTTCCTTGACCACATTGGGTGTCAAGCCCTTGTCGCCAATCAAAACCACCGGATCCAACGCATGGGCCTGGGCTTTAAGCGCCTTTTTTTCAGCAGGTGTCAGGGTTACAGCAGCGGTGTCCGTCATATTAATTTTTCACTCGGTTGGGTAATCGGTGGCTAAAAAGAAAAAACTCAATAAAAACTGGTTGCATGACCACATCAACGACCCTTACGTGAAAATGGCCACGAATGCGGGTTATCGCGCCCGTGCAGCCTTCAAACTGAAGGAAATTGCAGAGCCGGAAGGCTTGTTGACGCCGGGCATCAAGGTTGTCGACCTGGGCAGCGCGCCGGGAAGTTGGTCGCAGGTGCTTCGGGAAGCCTTGGTGGGGCCCGGTGGTGTTATCAATGGCCGTATTATCGCACTGGATCTGCTTCCAATGGAACCCATTGCGGGTGTTGAATTCATTCAAGGGGATTTTCGCGACGATGCGGTGCTTGAAGACCTGAATCAGCGCCTGGGTGGCGAAAAGCTGGATTTGGTGGTTTCCGACATGGCGCCCAATCTTTCCGGTGTTGCTGCGGCTGATTCAGCCCGCATTGAGCATGTGTGCGAATTGGCCATTGATTTTGCCCTGAACCACCTCAAGCCCAACGGGGTGTTGATTGTGAAAATTTTTCATGGATCGTCTTACAGCAACATCGTGCACCAGATGAAGCAAGTGTTTAAAAGTGTGTCGCCGCGCAAACCCAAGGCCTCCCGCGATCGTTCCCGGGAAACCTTTTTGCTTTGCAAGGGTCTTAAGTAGGTAATTTAAAGCAGCATCACCCAAGCGATTGCCATTGTTTATGTTCATCATGAATTAGTGTGATGGCGTAATTCAGTGGCTTGGGTTTAAAATGGACATCCTGCCCCCATTTCCCTAGGGTGGGGCCAGAGTCCTCGAGGAGAAGTGGCATTGAATAATTCGTTTTCCAAAGCAGCAGTTTGGTTGGTCGTGGCGCTGGTGCTCTTCACTGTGTTCAAGCAGTTTGAAGGCCAGCAGGTTCGTTCCAACGAAATGACCTATTCCGAGTTCATGCAGGATGCGCAAAATGGACGCATCAAGAGCGCGATCGTTGAAGGCCGTACCGTGCGCGCCCTCACCACGGATGACCGCGAGCGCCTGGTGTACTCGCCTGGCGATATTTGGATGGTCGGTGATCTGCTGAAATACGGCGTGCAGGTGCGCGCCAAGCCCGAAGAAGAGCCTTCTTTGCTGATGAGCCTGTTCGTGAGCTGGTTCCCCATGCTGCTGCTGATTGGCGTGTGGGTGTTTTTCATGCGTCAAATGCAGGGCGGTGGCAAGGGCGGGGCATTCAGCTTCGGAAAAAGCCGAGCCAAGCTGCTGGATGAAAACACCAACCCCGTTACCTTTGCCGACGTTGCTGGTTGCGACGAAGCCAAGGAAGACGTGCACGAACTGGTTGAGTTTCTGAAAGACCCCACCAAGTTCCAAAAACTGGGTGGCCGCATTCCCCGTGGCGTGCTGATGGTGGGTTCTCCCGGTACCGGTAAAACACTGCTGGCCAAAGCCATTGCAGGTGAAGCCAAAGTGCCATTCTTCGCCATTTCAGGTTCCGATTTCGTGGAAATGTTCGTGGGTGTGGGCGCGGCCCGTGTGCGCGACATGTTTGAACAGGCCAAAAAGCAGGCACCCTGTATTATTTTCATCGATGAAATTGATGCCGTGGGTCGCCAGCGTGGTGCTGGTTTGGGCGGCGGTAACGACGAGCGCGAGCAAACCCTGAACCAGATGCTGGTTGAGATGGATGGTTTTGATACCAACCAGGGCATTATCGTGATTGCGGCCACAAACCGCCCCGATGTACTGGATCCAGCCTTGCTGCGCCCCGGCCGTTTTGACCGTCAAGTGGTGGTCAGCCTGCCTGATATTCGTGGCCGCGAACAGATTTTGAAAGTACACATGCGCAAAATTCCAATGTCGCCTGATGTGGATGCCTCTGTGCTGGCCCGTGGTTGCCCCGGTTTCTCCGGTGCTGATTTGGCCAACCTGGTGAACGAAGCCGCTTTGTTTGCTGCACGCCGCAATGGCCGTGTGGTCGAAATGAGCGACTTTGAGAAAGCCAAAGACAAGATCATCATGGGTGCCGAGCGCCGCAGCATGGTGATGCCTGAAGAGGAACGCCGCAACACGGCTTACCACGAGTCTGGCCATGCCGTGGTTGCCAAATTGATGAGCAAAACCGACCCTGTGCACAAGGTCACGATTATTCCCCGTGGCCGTGCTTTGGGTGTAACCATGCAGTTGCCCGAAGGTGACCGTTACAGCATGGACAAGGAACGCATGCTGTGTACCCTTGCCGTATTGTTTGGTGGCCGCATTGCTGAAGAAATTTTCATGAACCAGATGACCACTGGTGCATCAAATGACTTTGAGCGTGCCACAGCCATTGCCCGCGACATGGTGACCCGTTACGGCATGACCGAGGCCCTGGGCCCTATGGTGTATGCCGAGAACGAAGGAGAGGTGTTCCTGGGTCGTTCTGTGACCAAGACCACGCACATGAGCGAGCAGACCATGCAAATGGTGGATGCAGAAATTCGCAAGATCATTGACCAGCAGTACAAAGTGGCTTGGAACATTCTGGACCAGAACCGTGACAAGGTGCATGTGATGGCCAAGGCTTTGCTGGAATGGGAAACCATTGATGCTGATCAAATCAACGACATCATGGAAGGCAAAGACCCACGCCCACCTACAACTGGCGGCAGCACGCCACCCACGGGTGGTAGCCCAAGCTCCAGCGGCGGTGGCGACAAGGTTGCCCCTGCTCCACAGCCTGCACCTGCTGCGATGAGCGTGAAGGCAGATTAATCATCTGGTTTGTAAAATGCCAAAAAAGCCGTTGGTTTAGACCAGCGGCTTTTTGTTGCGCGATTGACTTGGCTTCTTGCGAGGCTTGGATGCTGCGTCGCCCTGCCTGAGCAAGTCTTCTGATTCCGGCTTGATGCTTCTGGCTTGGGGCATGCGAAACGCGTGCGCGTCTTCGCATCGATTGCTGCGCAATCGCCCCTCGCTGCGAATCCGCCGGGAAGCCTTGCGCGTTGCCAACTCAGTCGCTCAGCGAGCTCAGGTGGCAATGCCCTTGCGGCGCCGATCAAGAAAACCTGCCCGTTTGAATTCACACGCAGCGTTCGGATGCAAGCCGACACCAAGGCTTGGCTATATGTTTTGCCAAGCTTGGTGAGTCAGTGTGAACTTCAAAAAGGGAAATACAGGTTTTCTGGCGCGAGAGGGTATGCACCTTAGCTCGCCGAACAAATGGATGCGCCTGAGCAAGCAACGCGAACTTCACCTTTGCCGTAAAATAACCAATACAGCAACTCACAAGGCAACACATGGTTCGCACTTGGAAAGCAGGTCGATTCGAGCTTACCTATTCGCACGGTAAACCCTTGATCATGGGTATTGTGAACGTGACGCCCGATTCTTTTTCTGATGGGGGAAGTTTCTTCAACACCTTGAAAGCCATTGATCATGCTCGCCAGCTGATCGAAAGCGGTGCGAACATTCTGGACATTGGTGGTGAATCCACTCGCCCCGGTGCAAAAGGCGTTGATGCCGATGAAGAATGGAAGCGCGTGGGCGATGTGCTTAAGGAATTGATGACGTGGAACGTGCCTTTGTCCATCGACACAATGAAGACCAAAGTGATGGCGCGAGCTGTTGATTTGGGTGTGGATATTCTGAACGATGTGAATGGTTTTCGGGAACCGGGCGCAGAGGCGGTGCTTGCGCAATCCAATGCCGGTGCGGTGGTGATGCACATGCAAGGCGAGCCGCGCACCATGCAAAATTCCCCCGAATACACCAATGTGGTCAGTGATGTTGAAGCGTTTCTAAACAGACGCATTGTTGCGCTTGAAAAGCAGGGGGTTCAGTCAAACCGCATGTTGGTTGATCCTGGTTTTGGGTTTGGCAAAACACTGCAACACAATCTTGATTTGATAAAAGCGACAGCCTTGTTTTCTACCCTGGGAGCGGGCGTGTTGGTGGGGGTTTCGCGCAAGCGCATGATCGCGGAGTTAACCGGGCAAACAGACCCAGGCTTGCGCACGGCGGGCTCCGTGGCTGCGGCCACCTTCGCAGCACAGCATGGTGCTGCAGTGCTGCGTGTGCACGATGTGCGTGAAACCGTGGAGGCCTTGAAAGTTGCCTTTGCGTTGAATCAATAGTACGGGCCAACAAGATGGCACGGCTTCCCACCATTTTTGTCAGTGTTGCCGCTTTTTGCGAGCCACATCTTCAACCGACCGTTCACCAGTTGTACGCCAAAGCGACATACCCGCAACGAATTTTTGTGGGTTTGGTGGATCAATCTGAGGAATTGAATCCAGGCTGGTTGACCGAGTTTCCCGCCAGAAAAAACATCAATTACGTGGGTTTGTCGCCGGTTGATTCTCGCGGGGTCAGCTGGGCGCGCGCCATTGCATTCTCGCTGTACAACGAGCAAGACTATTTGTTGCAAATCGATTCTCACACCCTGTTCGATGCGGGCTGGGATGAAGCACTGATTCAACAAATGCAGCAATTGAAACATACCCACCCCAGGCCCTTGATCAGCACCTACCCGCCGGGCTTTAAGTTTGATGCGCAGGGAAGGGCGGTGGCGGACGAGCCGGTTAAATCGAGCGAGATATTCCGGATTGATCGCGATCCGGGCAGTACCTTGGCAGCGGATCGCGCGGTGTTACAGTTCAGGGTCATTCGGCAACAACCCGAATCCAGCAGCACTACACATTTGCCCGGTTTTCACATTGGTGCCTGTTTTCTGTTCACCACGGGCGATTTCACCCAGCAGGTGCCTTATGATCCCTACCTCTACTTTCGGGGTGAGGAACAAAGCCTTTCCTTGCGGGCGCACGCCAAGGGTTATCAGGTGTTTCACCCCCGGCACAATCTGATTCCGCTCTACCACCTGTATAAGGAAGTGGGCAAGCTGTATGCGGGGCAGCACTGGCGGCCCGACATGGAGGCAAAGCGCCACAGCGCGTTTGGCTGGCTACAGCAACGATCCAATGAGCGCACGAATGCATTGTTCACACCTGGTTCCGATTTGGGTGTGTACGGCATTGACGACCCTGCTTATTTGGAGAGCTTTTCCAAACTGAGCAAGATTGATTACTTGGGGCGTACTTAATCGGTATTTCTGCGTTCTAGTGATCGGGTTCCCGTAAAATCGGTTTAATTATGACAATTCACCTTACTGTAGATTTTCAATGAGCAGACAATATTTCGGCACGGACGGCATTCGCGGCACCGTGGGGCAAAGCCCAATGGTTCCTGACTTCCTGTTGCGTTTGGGGCAAGCCGCGGGAACCGTGTTGGCCAAACATGAGGTTGAGGGGCGCCGCCCACAGGTCTTGATCGGCAAAGACACCCGCGTCAGTGGTTACCTGCTGGAATCTTGCCTGGAGGCGGGTTTTACCTCTGTGGGGGTTGATGTAGTGATGGTTGGCCCCATGCCCACTGCGGGCGTGGCCTATTTGGCGCGTGCATTGAATATGTCGGCTGGTGTGGTCATTAGCGCTTCCCACAACCCTTATCAAGACAACGGCATCAAGTTTTTTTCGGGTGAAGGCACCAAACTGCCTGATGCCTGGGAAATGGAAATTGAGACCCAACTGGCGCTGGGTGCACCGTGCAAGTCTTCCGAAGAATTGGGCAAGGCCAGGCGTTTGAACGATGCGGCTGGCCGCTACCTTGAATTTTGCAAAGGTACTTTTCCGCGCGACAAACACTTGCGTGGCCTGAAGATTGTGGTGGATTGCGCCAATGGTGCAGCCTATCAAATTGCGCCGGCCGTATTTCGCGAATTGGGTGCTGATGTTGTGGTGCTGGCCGACCAGCCCGATGGCCTGAACATCAACCGTGGGGTGGGTGCCACGTACCCTGATTTCGTGGCCAAGGCTGTGTTGGAACACAAGGCTGACTATGGTTTCGCTTTGGACGGAGACGCCGATCGGCTGATTTGTGTCGATGGCACAGGCCGAATTTTCAATGGTGACGAATTGCTGTTTGCCTTGGTGGCCGAGCGAATGCACATGCAAGGCAAGGTGGAGGGTGTTGTGGGCACCCTGATGACCAACCTGGGCCTTGAATTGGCCTTGAAACAGCTGAATGTGCCTTTTGAGCGCGCCAAGGTGGGCGACCGCTATGTGTTTGAAAAACTGCAGGCCAATGGTTGGCAGTTGGGGGGTGAAAGCTCTGGCCATTTGCTGGTTCTAGACCGCCATTCCACGGGCGATGGCATTGTAAGCGCCCTGCAGGTGCTGCGTGCTGTGCGCAATTTGGGCATGCCTTTGGCCGATATTCTGAAGCCTGTTGCCATGCTGCCACAGGTGCTTAAAAACGCGCGTTTGCCCGCTGGTTATGATTGGGCTAATGATGTGAAAGTGCAGGGTGTTTGTGAGGCCGTGAAGACCGAACTCGGGGCCGAAGGCCGTCTGTTGATTCGGCCTTCGGGTACGGAACCTGTTCTGCGCGTGATGGTGGAAACGGCAGACCAGTTGATTGCAACGCGGTTGGTGGATTCAATTCTTGACACCCTGCAAAAGGCGTCTTAAAACCACTCGGGTGCTTGACGGAATGGTCAATAGGCATTAGAATTCCGCTTCTTTGTCGGGGCATAGCGCAGTCTGGTAGCGCATCTGGTTTGGGACCAGAGGGTCGAGGGTTCGAATCCTTCTGCCCCGACCACCGAATTTTAAGGATGTTCTATCCTTGTCCAGTGGGTGTTCATACCCATTCGCGTGTGCGAGTTACAATGCAATTTCTGCCCGTAGCTCAGTTGGATAGAGCATCGGCCTTCTAAGCCGAGGGTCGGGGGTTCGAACCCCTCCGGGCAGGCCAAGAATTCAGTACCGGTTTACGGTGGCGGTGTTAGCTCAGTTGGTAGAGCAATGGATTGTGATTCCATGGGTCGTGGGTTCGAGCCCCATACATCGCCCCAAATAAAATCAAGGACTTAGCGCTGAAAAGTGCTAGGTCCTTTTTGTTTTGGCGATTTAGTAGCCGATCTTGATTCCACAAATTTCTGTTTCAAATTTGCTCCTGCGCCCATGTTATGCCCAAAAAATTTGGGCGCGGTAGTCCAGCGAATGCCTTCGGGTTCGGTTGTAAAGCGATTCAACTTTTTTCTCAAATATTGAAATTCTAGGCGAAGGATTTTCGATCCTTAGGTGTTTAAGAGTATGAACAGTTTGAGTTCATCCAATTTTGAACGGGAGTTTCTTTATGATGAAGTACTTCAAGTTGTCTGCAGTAGTTATATCTATGTTGATTGCGGCTTCAGCTAACGCCGGGATGCGAGATGGCAGTAGAGCTTTTAATCACATCGATGAAAACGGTGACGGCGCAATCAGTGAGGCTGAGATAAGAGCAGGCCTCGTTTAGTCGGACAGTTTTCTTGGATTTTTAGTAAAGATCCAGCCCTGCGGGTTAAGCGGCAAATGCCGCAACTTGGTTGACGAAATACGCCTCGTCAGGGGTTTTG
>JAHIXK010000016.1 GCA_018815245.1 Gammaproteobacteria bacterium | reverse complement strand
CGCTGTCGGAATCGCTGTCGGAATCGCTGTCGGAATCGCTGTCGGAATCGCTGTCGGAATCGCTGTCGGAATCGCTGTCGGAATCGCTGTCGGAGTCGCTGTCGGAATCGCTGTCGGAATCGCTGTCGGAATCGCTGTCGGAATCGCTGTCGGAATCGCTGTCGGAATCGTCGGAGGGGATTGTGTCATCACCACCACTTCCCAGTGCGAGAGCACCCAGCGCTGCGCCGCCAACGGCAGCACCAACGCCCGCGGCACTGCTGCCACCTGCCAACAAGCCCGCACCCACCAGGCCAGACATGGTGCCTTCGTAGGGGGTCAGGATTGCAGAACTGATGTCGTTGTCGATGTCGTAAAGTTCCACGCCTTCACTCAGGGCAACCACCTCAGTGCGTGTTGCACCATCGGCAACAGTCGATGCAATTTGTTCAAGTTTCGCCGAAGCGTTCGGGGCAAGTTGCAATAGCGTGTTGCCGTGCCCGGCCGATACGGCAGGCATAAGCACTTCAACGTTTTGAGCGCCGGTGTTGGTCACCACGTCATTCCACTTCAACGCATCGCCTTGACCCAGTTCAATAATTTGTCCGCCGCGTTCAACTTGTAGTGCAGCAGGTGATTTAATAATTCCCACATCGGGGTTTGTAGTTTCCATTATTCGATTCCTCGGGGCTTGAGTATTGTTCAGGCAAATTCACTGCTATACGGGTTTTACTCACAGCGGTTTCTAATGGATTCAAGGTTTTTTTAATTATTTATTCAAAAGCCGGTTTCTGACGGATTTTTGACATCTTGAATGTTAAATATCTTTAATTTTTTAATTTAATAAATGTTTTGCTAATTGCTTCCTGAGAACATTGCTCGAATAATCCGGTTTTCTTTAAGGTGGTCGATGTGAGTACTTTGAGGGTGGATATTTACTCAATTTCGGGCTTGCTTTGCTGTGGTATTTCCGGTGAAGGGGGACCAATTTTGGTGGGTGATTAAGTAATTATTCTAGTAATGATTCTCGCGACTCCGTTTTGCTTGTTTTGAAGAAATTGATCTGTGTGGCCGCAGGGTAAATTTGTGTAGTTTTCTTGATCTTTTGAATGAAAGTGAGGCATGTGGTGCTCGATGGGTGTCAAAGTATCAACTTGCCGTGGTGACAGGCGACTTGAAAAAAAGACAAACTTACCTAAGGAATCATGACAAAGCTGTTGATAGCCCGTGAATTGCGGTTTTTGCCTTGGCTGGTTGGCGTTGCGTGCTGGGTATTTATTTTCCAGTTTGGTGTTGCAAGTGCACAAGACTCGGTCATGGTGTTCGCTCCGCCCACGGTTAATTATCAAATGCCAGATCAGTTTCGTGATTTGATTGATCAGTCCACACGGCAAATTCTGGCCACTGCCCAAGTCAACGACAATGGCGACGCCTGGCAATTGTTCAGGCGTTTGCGTCCCGCCATCCAGGACGCTTTGGGTACGCGGGGTTATTTCTCACCCACCATCCGGCGAGTCGTGGACGAGCAACTGCCGGAAGATCAGGCACCTCCGCTCAACATCACGGTTGACCCAGGTCAACAAAGCAAAGTTGTGTCGGTCGATATTCAGTTTGACGGAGAAATCAACAACGATGAATTTGCCGCCCGCAGGGAACGGCTGAAAACGCTTTGGCTTTTGGGTGTGAACCAGCCTTTTAGTCAGTCGGACTGGAGCGCGAGCAAAGACAGACTATTGCGTGAACTGCTCGAAAAAGATTTCGCAGCAGCAACGCTTGCAGAGAGCCTGGCCGATGTTGATCCAGAGAAAAACACGGTGGCGCTGAGAGTGGTGTACGACAGCGGCCCGGTGTTTACATTTGGCGAACTGAACATTGAGGGTTTGAACAAATACCCGGCCGACCTGGTGTCGCGATACAACACCATTGAACCGGGTGATCGCTACGAACAGGAACGTTTGTTGCGTTTGCTGGACGAGTTGCAGGGGACCACTTATTTTTCTTCTGTGGATGTGAAAATTGATGCGGACGATCGCCAGCCACGCAATGTGCCGATCGACGTTACTGTGCTGGAGAGCGACAGCAAGCGTTTGGGTTTGGGTGCGGGTTACAGTTCCAACACGGGTTTTCGTACGGAAGCCACCTACCAATACAACAACTTGTTTGATCGCGCATACTCATTGGTCACTGGTGTACGGATTGAGCAGAAGCGCCAGTCGGCTTATGCCGATGTGTTTCTCCCTCCATCCAGGCGGGGCATTACAGATTCCGTGGGCGTGGCGGTTGACCACCAGGAAATTTCAAACCTGGAAGTGGATCGATCATCCGTGGGTGCAATTCGGGCATTCAGCAAGGGCAACAATGAGTATCGCCTGGGTTTGAATTTTCAACAGGAAGAACGCCGGGCACTAGGTATTGATTTTGGAGCAACGCAGGCGCTGGTTGCAAGTTCCTCGTGGACACGCAATGCGGTGGATGATCGTTTGAATCCCACGGAGGGCTATATTGCATTTGGTCAAGTTGCGGTGGCTGCGGAGCAGTTGGCGTCAGACCAAGACTTCATCCGTTTGTATGGGCGTGTTCAAAAATTCTGGTCGCCCTCCCGCGAGAATGTGTTCACTGCCCGGTTTGACCTGGGTACCGTGGTGGCCAGTGCACGGCGCGATATTCCTCAGGACTATCTGTTTCGGGCTGGGGGCACCAACAGCCTTCGGGGCTTTGACTTTCTGGACCTGGGGGTTATTGACCAAGGCGTGCTGGTGGGTGGCAGGCGGATCATGATTGGCAGCCTGGAATACACGCGCTGGTTTGACGCAGGGCCCTTGGGTGCAGCCGTGTTCACGGATGTGGGTGATGTGTCTGACAGTTGGGGCGATTTCGATCCCAAGCCGGCAATCGGTGTCGGCTTGCGCTACAAAACCCCCGCGGGTCCCATTGCCTTTGATGTGGCCAAAGCGGCGGATCAGGACAAAGTACGCATCCACTTTGCGTTGGGGGTGGCGTTTTGAAGCGTATTTTGCTTGCCCTGTTCATGCTGGTGTTTGTGGTGTTGTTCGCGCTGCTTGCAGGTGCGGCATGGTTGACCGGCACAGAACAGGGGCTGCAATTTGCGGTGAATAAAACCCAAAGCTGGCTGGGCAACAACACCACGCAAGAACTTGAAGTGGGCAAGGTTCAGGGCACGTTCTGGCACGGAGTTCAGTTTGATTCGCTGCGCTGGCAAAACGGCGAAACCGTGGTGCAGGCCGAGCAACTTCAATTTCAGCCCGACTGGGCCGAATTGCTGCAGCGCAATCTGGTGATCAGGAATTTGGCTGCGCAACTTGTTCGGGTGCAGGTGCCGCCCTCGGAGGATGACGAACCTTTTACCTTGCCCGATCAAATCAAGTTGCCTGTCGATATTGATCTTCAACAATTGAAAGTGGCGCAGCTGTTTTTCAATGGGCAAGAATTCAAATCGATTGGTGGCAGGGTGCGGGTTAAAGGCGGCCGGCTTGACGTTGAACGTTTGGCCATGATTGCCCAAGACACTGAACTGACTTCATCGCTTGGTGTGCGGCTTGAAAAGCCATACACGGTTGATGCGCTGGTGACTGCACAACGCAGTTTTGATGATCTTGTTCTTGATGCAAAGCTGGTGGCAAGCGGATCACTAGAGCGACTTGAATTGAACCTGAATGCAGCGGGACAAAACACTGCTCGAAGCGATCAATCCCAAACCGTGCAAGCCCATGCCGTTGTCACGCTTTTCAACGCCGCTTTGGTTGAAACAGTGACCTTGTACGCCGACAGTTTTAACCCGGCGAACTGGATCAATGGCGCACCGCGTGCGTCTTTGAGCATCAATGCTGAAGTTCAGCCGAACGCAGATTTCTCGAAAAGTGTTGGAGAAATTTCAGTGCGCAATGCGCAGCCCGGCACAGTTCAATCGGGGGGTGTACCTTTATCTTCCATGCGCGCAAGGTTTGAGCTGGTCTTGAAGGAGCAGCGGCCGCAGCAACTTGATTTGCTGGTGAATGAGCTGACTTTTGCCGATGGCAAGCGCAAGGCGGGGGCCGCCACTGCTACCCTGCAATGGCGTGCGCCTGCACTGTTGAAAGATGGTGAACCCAACCCGAACCTCATGGCGGGTGACGCGGATTTCAATATTCAAACCCGCGATGTGGATGCATCGGTGTTTGCCAAATTGCCCCGGCGCCTGGCTTTAACGTCGAGCATCGAAGGCAGAAAAAACGGGCAACAGTTGCGCCTGACTCGCTTGAATGTGCGTGATCGGCAAGCTGTGTTGAACGGAAAACTGATTGCGGGGCTGACTGGAAAAATGCCACTGGATGTTCAGCTTGATCTGAAAGGCGTCAACCCCGGAAATTACATTCCCGATTCGGGCCCCTTGTTGCAGGGCAATTTGAACGGCGATGCTTATTTTAAGGGTGAATTGGCTCCCGGCGGGAACATCAAGGCCATCGACCCGTTTGGCCAGTTCAGGCTGAATCTGGACAATTCCACACTGGCCAATGCGCCGCTGAAATTAAAGGCGCAGGCCAATGGGGGTTTGTCGCGCTTGACCAATGTGCTGCTTGATCTGGATGTGGTGGGCAATACCGCGCGCGCCGCTGGAAGTTATGGCACACAAACTGATTTTGTTGAACTGGATGTTAATCTTGATGAACTGGCGCGTTTGGGAAAACTGATCGACATGAAGCTTGCCGGAACTGCGCGGATGCAAGGCAAGCTGCGCGGTATTCAAGGCGATTTTTCTGGTGACGGCAATATCGATATTCGTCAATTGAAACTGAACGACAGCGTGCAAATTGAAAAGGCATCGGGTCAATTCAAGTTGGGTTCATCGTCCACATCGCCTTGGGTGGGCGACATCGTGGTCAGCAAAGTCAAGGTGCCGGGTGCATTGGCCAATACCGTGGATGAACTGACCATGACCTTGCGTGGCGTTCGCAATCAACACGAATTGAAAGGTGTTTTCTCCAGTGGTTTGCAACCGTTCAGCCGCATTCGCCCCTTGAAAGGGCAGTTTGCACTCAAGGGCGGTGTGAAACCAATTCCTGTTTTGAAATCGGCCATTGCTTGGCAAGGTGCCATTACTGCATTAAAAGTGGAGGGCATGTGGTTGCCCGCGCGCAGTTTTACATTGCAGGGACCGGCACCGCTGACCTTGGCGGGCGGATATGTTGAATTGCTTGATCTGGAGATCAAGGGCGAAGACACCTCCCTGATTCGCAACAAAACCCTGCGTGTGGCCAACCAGGAAGTACGCATTGAAGGCGAAATGCCCCAGTTTGCCTTTCCCCGCATGTCGCCAATTTTCCGCAAACAGCTTACTGTGGAACCCAAGGATTTAATTGCGAAGGTGCGCTGGAATTACCTGGCCAATCCAGACAAAGTGGATGGTCATGTGGACATTACCCACGTGTCTGGTGGTTTGCAGGTGCTTGAAGATTCGCAGGTGGATGTCGACATTCGAACGCTGACTGCCAGGCTTGATTTTGACCGCAAGGCCGCCAGCCTTGAGCTCAATGTATTGGCTGATGAATTTGGTGCAGTCACTGCCGATTTGCGTGTGCCTGTTGAGCAAAATCCGCAAACCAAGGCCTGGGGTATTGCGGGTAACCAGGCCATGGAGGGTGCTGTGGCAGCTGGTTTCACCAAGTTGAATTGGCTTGGCCCCATGATCAGTGGCGGCGTGCGCACAAGCGGCACTGGCCAGGTGGCCATGGCCATTGGTGGCACCGCCAACAACCCGGATGTTCAGGGGCGCTTGTTTGGCATGGGTCTGAATGTGTTTCAGCTGGATCAGGGCGTTCGGCTTGAAGATGGCAATGTGGTGGTTGATTTCACAACCGACAAAGCCAGCATCGACACCTTTGACTTCACGGTGTACAACCGTCAGCCACCGCGCCGCTACATTGAAGAATTGGGTCCGCTGATTCAGGGCAGTGGCAAAATCAACGCGGAGGGGGTGTGGAACCTGACCGGGCTGGGTGGTGAGATCCGCCTGAACATGGACAGGGTTCCACTGTTGCAGCGCGCGGATCGATGGATGATGATCAATTCCAGCGTGTTGGTGCAACAGCCCCAAAAGGATGGGGACCCGTTGAAAATTCGTGGCGAGCTGAACACCTTGGGTGCTTACTTTGAAATGCCGGAAAGCGGGCCACAAACCTTGGGCGATGATGTCTTCATCCAGGGCCGAAGCGAGGTGTCGGGCCCAGGCTTACCCATCGACTTGCAGATCAGGGCCAATCTGGGCGACCGCTTTTATGTGAATGCCGAAGGCCTGAAAGCGCGTCTTGAAGGGGGTTTGCGGCTGGTCATGCTGGAAGGTGTGGGCGGTAGCGGTCAACGCCGTTCGGGCAGGCGACTCAGCGCCACAGGCACCATTCAGGCGGTGGACGGCACCTATCGCGCGTATGGGCAAGACCTGTCAATCGAACGGGGCGTTGTGAATTTTCAGGGGCCACTGGACAATCCTGGATTGAACGTTCGCGCCGTTAGGAAGGGCGTGGCCGTGGAAGCCGGGGTGGCCATTACCGGCACAGCACAGCGGCCCAAAGTGACTTTGGTCAGTGAACCGGCAGTGCCCGATTCTGAAAAATTGTCGTGGATGATCCTTGGCCGGGGCAGCGGTTCGTCGGACAGGGATTCCACATTGCTGTTGACAGCTGCTGCCGCAATTTTTGGCGACAAGGATGAAAGCACCACCCGAAAAATTGCCAAATCAATTGGCATTGATGAATTGAGTTTGAGCACTGGTTCGCTAACCGCCGCCGATTCCCGGGCCGTGGGCAGCAAGGTGGCCATTGCACCGGGTGCGGACGCGTCGGCCAACATTGTGGGGTCTGACGATCCCTTGCTCTCGCAGCGTATTGTGTCTTTGGGCAAACGTTTCAGTGACCGCGTGTACCTGAGTTTTGATCAATCGGTCACCACGGCTGCCAGTATTTTGAAACTCAATTATCAGTATTCCCGAAAGCTTAGTTTTATTGCACGGACGGGCGCTGACAATGCAGTGGATGTGCTTTATCAATTCTCTTTTGATTGAAGTCAAACAACATGCTTATTGCCAACAGACTTGAATCGCTTCGCGCACACATTAAGGGGTTCCGTGTTGTTGCAACGGTGCAGCCCTGTGTGCTCATGCTGTCGCATTCGGATGGCAGCACGCGTGCGGTGGTTCACACTTTTCGCGACACCGATTTTGAGAATGCCTGGGTTTCGCTGCATGAGTTTGGCGCGAGGACATTCAAGGAACCCGGCGCTGAGCCTGAACATCTGCGCGTTGACCTGGTGTGCAACATTGAGCAAACCAACTGGCAGGAACTGAAAAACAGGCTGTCAGCAAGCAAGCGAAATTATTTCACGCGCGGCATTGCCCTGGATGCGCAATTCGAACACAGTTTTTTGTGGGGTGAACTCAATGGGAACGCCATGTTGTATGGCGGTGCTGATGTTGAATGTGCCCAATTGCACGTGGGCAATTTTGAAAAATACGCACGCAAAAAATACGGAAAAACATTCACGCTGAACCACGCTGGGCGGCAGCCCGTGTGGCTGTTCGACACGCAAGGGGCTTACTGCGGTACAGATGCGGTGGTGCATCCGCTTGAACAGGAAGGTGTTGCCACCGGGCGGCGTGTACTGCCCCAGCTGGATGCTGCGCTGTGCGCTGACCTTGTGACCAATGCCAGTGAATTTCTGGCCAGGCAAGTCAAGGAAAGTGGCCAGTTTGTGTATGGTTTGTTTCCCTGTTTCAATAAGGAAGTTGCAAGCTACAACACCTTGCGGCACGCCAGTTCCACCTACGCCATGATCGAGGCCTGGGAACTTACACAAAGCGGGTTTTTGAAATCAGCGATTGATCGTTCCTTGTTGTGCCTGACCCATGAGCTGATCAGGAAAGTTGTTTTGCCCGGTGGAATTGAAGCCGCGTTTCTGGTTGACACCAACAATGAAATCAAACTGGGTGGCAACGCAGTGTGTATTCTGGCCTTGGCCAAATACACTGAATTGACGGGCAATGCGCAATACATCGGGTTGATGGAACTGCTTGCGCAAGGCCTTGTGGCCATGCTGAATCCCTCCACGCGGCAATTCGTGCATGTGTTGAATTTTCCGGACCTGTCGGTGAAAGAACAATTCAGGATCATTTACTACGATGGCGAAGCCGCATTTGCGCTGATGCGCCTGTACAAAATTACCCGCAGGGCGCGCTGGCTTCAAGCGGTTGAACTGGCCTTTGAATATTTCATTGAAGCACAGCACTGGAGAGCGAACGACCACTGGCTAAGCTACTGTGTGAATGAGCTGACCCTGTACCGACCCAAGCGGGAGTATTTTGAATTTGGCATTCGCAACTTTGCAAATCACCTTGATTTTGTGTTGACGAGAATTACCACCTTTCCGACCCTGCTTGAATTGATGATGGCCGCCGAACAAATGCTGACACGCCTGCAAAGCCTGCCAGAATTTGCAGACCTGTATGCACAAGTGGATCGGGAAAAGTTTGGCCGGGCTTTGCACTGGCGTGCCAATTACCTGTTGACTGGTTACTTCTGGCCGGAATGGGCCATGTATTTCGCAAAGCCCGATTCCGTTGCGGGTGCGTTTTTCATTCGCCACCATTCATACCGTGTGAGAATTGACGACGTGGAACACTATGTGTCGGGCCTGGTGGCTTATCGCAAGTTATTGCAAAGAATGCCATCGCAGGTGCCGGTGCACAACAGCACTGGCACGGAACCGGTCTGCCTGAACGCAAGGCTGGCAGATGTCACGGTGTGGTTTCTGAACCAGAACATGGCCTTTCAGCGCAGCGGTGTTGAAAACGCAGCCTTGCTTCGAAACCAGGTATTTATCCGGGAAATGCAGGTGCAACCCATGTTGTTAACCTGCCGTTACAACCCGCGTTTAAGTGAGTCGATTCAACGTTTGGTGGCAGGCGGTGCGTTGCCACCCACGCAAAAGTATCAGTCCGTTTATGATTTTTTGCAGAAAGCCGAACACGTCCCCCACGTGTTGAACACGGGTGAAACAATCTTGACCAACCCCGCGTTTGACACGCAGGCCGTTGCGAACAGGCGCGATGTGCGGGTCAGTAACTTGCAGGACCACCTGATGATGTACCTGGTGCGCAACCCCGAGAATGAGGCGCTTGATTACATCAATCATTTTTGCAATGGTGTGAAGTTTCGAAAAGATCACTACGACGCAAGGGGCTTTTTAAGCTGCATTCAATACCTGCACGAAACCACGGCGTCGCCTGCGTATGAGCATTATCTGCGCCCGGATGGAAGCCTGGCCATTGCCAAGTTTTATCGCTGTGTTGAAGGAAAAATGGTGTTGCAGAATATTCGCCTGCACAACGCAAAGGGCGATTTGCTGGAGTCTTTTCCAAGCGAACAGGCGTTGATTACCCATGCGCTGATTGCCATGCTGGCCAGGCAGGGCGGAAAGCATGTGCTGATCGTCGATAAAAATCGCTTGCTGTACAAACCTGCAATTGCAGCCCAGGACCACATTCACCGCAACACGCCCAATCATGTGGCGGTGGTGCCCATCATTCATGCGTTGCACACGCAGACCGCCAGCGACATGGCCAGCAGCCCCACAAACTCCAATTTTCGGGACATCTTGCATGGCATGGAACGCCCCGATGCGATTGTGACCCTGACACGTCAGCAAAAAGCAGACATTCAGGCGCGTTACGGGCCAAGGCGCGTGTTCAGCATAGGTCATTCCTACGAAACGGATCTGCCCGCCACGCCTTTTGAGCAGCGAAATCGTTTTCGAATGGTGTCGATGGCGCGGTACAGCAGCGAGAAAAACCAGCATTTGGCCATTGATGCATTTGCGCAGGTGCTGCAAAAGTATCCCCACGCCACCCTTGATTTTTACGGGTTCGCCGTGGCGGGCGATCCATTGTTGGCTACCTTGACCGCCCGCATTGAAGCTTTGGGTTTGCAGGGCAAGGTGCGCCTGAATGGTTGGGCAGACAAGCCAGCGTTGCACTACGAGTCAGCGGGGCTGTCCTTGTTGACCAGTCAGGGCGAAGCCTTCTCGCTGGCCATTATGGAGAGCCTTTGCCATGCATGCCCCCCAGTGGCTTTTGATGTTCCCTACGGGCCCTCACATTTGATTGAACATGGGCAAACCGGTTTGCTGGTGCCTTTCGGCGACGTGCAAGGTTTGGCGGCTGCAATTTTGTCCGTGTTGGACAACCCCGCCTGGCATCAGCAGTTAAGCGAACAAGCCCGCGCAAACTCCTTGCGTTTCAGGCATGCTGAACATGCGCATCAGTGGCGTGCCCTGTTTTCCTCTGTGGGTATTTTTGAAAAATAGGGCTGAGTAACATGATGAGTTTCCCGACAGTGCCAACTTCTACAACAACACAAACAACATGAACGCATTTCAAACCGCTTTTTCCTTGCTGACCATTTTCGACTGGGTCGCCGTTGCATTTTTCGTGATTTGTTTTCGCGGATACAACTATGTGTTTGATGGCTCCCGGCGGTTTGGCCGTCGCGGCCTTGCCCAGAAAACCCATGAGTTTCGAAAGCTGTGGGCGCGTGAACTGATCAAGCGGAGCAACCGCGTGGGCGACACCGCCCTGATCGGCAACCTGGTCAACAGTGTCACCTTCTATGCCAACACCACCATCTACATCATCGCTGGCCTGTTTGCCCTGTTGGGAACGCTTGACCAATTGGTGAACATTACTTCTGACCTGCCCTTCAGCAGAGAGGTCAGCCGTGGTTTGATGGAAATCAAAGTGCTGCTGGTGCTGGCGGTATTTGTGGTCGCGTACTTCAAGTTCACCTGGAGCTTGCGTCAGTTCAACCTGCTGACAATTTTGGTGGGCGCCGCGCCCGATGGAAATCCTGATCAGGAATACAACGAAGCCTATGTCTCGCGCATGGCGCGCATCAACAGTTTGGCGGGAGATGAATTCAACCGTGGTTTGCGAAGTTATTACTTTGGAATTGCATCGGTGACCTGGATGATTCATCCCGGTTTGTTGGTGGCTTTCAGTGCACTGATTGTTTTTGTGTTGATCCGCAGGGACTTCTATTCAGAAGCCCTGGAGATCATGTCGAAGTAAAACGGAACGCGACTTACCAGCTGCTGGTTTCGCGTTCGGGGCTTGCGCTGATTTTGTGAATGGTCAGGTCAGCGCCGTTGAATTCTTCTTCGTCGCTCAAACGAATGCCCACCGTCAGTTTCAACAGGCCATACACAAGCAGTCCGCCTGCCAGCGCAAACACCACGCCCGCCAGTGTGCCGATCAATTGGCTCATGAAGGAAACGCCGCCCATGCCGCCGAATGCTTGCTGCCCAAACACACCGGCTGCAATGCCGCCGAAGGCACCGCAAATGCCATGCAATGGCCACACACCCAGCACATCGTCAATTTTCAAACGGTTTTGGGTGAACGTGAACATGTACACAAACAGCACGCCAGCCATCGACCCCACCGCCAGTGAGCCCAGCGGGTGCATGATATTGCTGCCCGCACACACCGCCACCAAACCGGCCAGCGGGCCGTTGTAGGCGAAGCCCGGGTCGTTGCGGCCAGCAAGCAAGGCACCCAGTGTGCCGCCCACCATGGCCATCAGGCTGTTCACGGCCACCAGGCCTGAAATGCCTTCAATTTTCTGGGCGCTCATCACGTTAAAGCCGAACCAGCCCACAGCCAGCACCCAACTGCCCAAGGCCAGAAAGGGGATCGAAGAGGGCGGGTGTGAACTGATGCGGCCGTCTTTCGTGTAGCGGCCACGGCGCGAACCCAGCAACAACACCGCCGCCAGGGCGATCCATCCACCCACGGCATGCACCACCACGCTGCCCGCGAAGTCCATGAACGGCGCGCCAAAGCTGGCAGTCAACCAGTCTTGAAAGCCGTAGTTGCCGTTCCAGACAATGCCCTCGAACACTGGGTACACCAAGCCCACCAAGGCTGCTGTGGCCACCAGTTGGGGAACGAACCGCGCGCGTTCGGCAATGCCGCCCGACACAATGGCCGGAATGGCCGCAGCGAAGGTCAGCAGGAAGAAGAACTTGGTCAATGCGTAACCGCTGCCCTCGTTCAACACGGCAGCGGGTTCATAGAAACCCACGCCATAGGCTATCGCGTAGCCTATGAAAAAGTAGCTGATGGTGCTGACCGAAAAGTCGGCGAGAATTTTAACAAGGGCATTGACCTGGTTTTTGTGGCGCACTGTGCCCACTTCCAGGAATGCAAAACCGGCGTGCATTGCAAGCACCATGATGGCGCCTAGAAGCACAAAAAGAGTGTCCAGTGCGAGAGTGATTTGTTCCATTTTGGTGAATTTTCAGGTTTTTGATTAAAAGTGGGGCATTACCAGCAAAAACAATGCCCGCTTTTTGAATCAAAAAATGCACGATAATGGTGCGGTTGATGGGCTATCGACGCCTGAATTGATGTTCTTGCTCTTCTTTGCGTTTTGAATCTTGCTGTGTTTGCGCATGACCAAACCAGAAGCTGTTGATGTAGTCGTTGTGCAATGGTCGGCGCACCACTTCACCGCGAAGTGTTCCCACTTGTTCAATCGCCTGCTGCAGGCCGGGTGTGGGTTGGTTCAATACATGCATCGGGTTGGCGTGGATGGGCACCAGCCCAATGCCCTGAAAAGCCTTCACGATGTGCAACGCAAGGTCTTCGTGGGGCTTAAGGCGCACCTCACTGTAGTCGTCATTGAATTCCAGGCATTGTTCCAGATCAATGCTTTGACCGAATTCCGCTTGAATGGCCCGGCGCAGTGGTTCCGTTTTCAATAGCTCTACTGGAATGCCTTCGCGCAGGCCAGGTGCGGTTTGGCTGATCAAGGCCTGTTCCAGTTGTTCAGCCGCATGGTGTGCCAATGTTGCCGGGGTAATGGTTTTCGCCAGCAGGGCACTGGCCATTTGCCCCGTCCGTGCCTGATAGGCGGACGTGGCGTAACGGTCTTCTTGCACGGCAAGGCCCCACTGCCCGGCGACATGGTTTTTTAGTGCCTGCACATGGTGAATTTCCATGTCGTTGGCCAGTTTGTGCGACAGGTGTATTGCATCTTCGTGTTTGACCAGTTGCTGCAAGTGCTGCTCGACCAACAGGTTCTTGGTTTTCACCAAGAGACCCGCCAGTCCCTGTTGCCGGTTGCACAGCTGCTGAGTGCTGTCGAGTATGTTCAGTGTTTCACCTTCTGTGCACACACCCAAGCCTTTGCCCAGGTTAAGGGCCGCAGTCAATTTCTGGTCGGTGGAAATTGTGGGGTTGTTCAGTTGTTGGGCAAACAGGTGCAAATTTCGCCGGTTTTCGTTGATGGTCAATGCAGACAGGTTGCCTGGGTGGCAATTGATTTTTGTATTGACGTAATGTTGAAGATTATTCAGGGCTTCCTGTCGCCCTGCACCCGTGGGTGCATGCTCTGCGATGAACGTGTGGATGTCTTTGGTGGAACGGTTCAGTTGCGCAATGTGAGGAGCGTGTAAAGTTGGATTGCTTTTAAATTCTGCCCAAGCGTTTCCACTGGGCGCAATGGACGGCAAAGGGTCGCCCCCGTGATTGGTCGGCTGTCCATTTTCATTGCGTGCCAATTGCCCCAAGCTGTGCCAAGTTTCTGCATTTGAATGCTGAACAGGTAATACCATGCCGTGTGGACTCTTAGGTTCATTGGTTTTGAGTGGCAACAACCGGTTGAGGGTTCCATTCAATTGGCCTTTAGGGCCCCCCACAGAATGGCAAACAGGCCGTCGAACTGATCAATCAGGCGGTCTTGTTCTTTGCGCAGAAAATGCATTTGTGCCACCCGGCCAAACACCCCCATGAAAACATCCAGCAACACTTTGCTCGATACGGTGTTGTTGAACACGCCTTTCTGTTGTCCGGCCTTCAACATACCCAGAAAGGCGCCCATTAATTCCGGGCTTTCGTATACGGGCAGGTCCTGGTAGCGGCTTGCTGGAATTGACACCGTCAGCAACAAGATTACCTTGGGGTGTTTGTCGAAATAATCCAGCATCACCCAGAGGGTTTTGCGCAGGCGTTCGCGGTAGTCCTCGATGCCCTCCAGGTGGTCGATCATGCGGCTGGCCAAGCGGCTTAGTGTGGTGTCCAGCACATAGGCCACCAGTTGCTCCTTGCTGCCGAAATATTTGTAAATGGTTTGCAAGGAAACGTTGGCGCTGCGTGCCACTTCAATCAGCGCCACGCTGTTGAAATCGCGGGTGGTAAACAGTTCCAGCACCGCATTTTCAATGCGGTCCAGCGTGGCTTTGCGCATGCTGGCCGGGTGTGCATTGGTCTCGGTTTTTTTCATGGCTGTTGGCTTGCAGGGTTATCAGTGACCGGAACCTGTTTCATTTGTGTTGCGTGCCTGAATCTAAAAGTGAATCACGTGGTGCTATTGTTGATGCGCTTAACAATTGGAACTGTGTATGAGAACCACTGTCAATCTGGATGATGAATTATTAAACAAAGCCCAGCAGCTTTCCGGGCTGGGCGAGCGAAATGAACTGCTTCGTGAAGCACTGCGTGCCCTGATTCAGCGAGAAAGCGCACGCAGGCTTGCCTTGTTGGGCGGAACGCAGCCCGATCTGCAACACATTCCACGCAGGCAGTGGCAATTGTGAAAGTGCTTGTTGACACCTCCGTGTGGGTGGATCACTTTCACCAGTCCGAACCCCAACTGGTGCGCCTGCTCAATGACGGCAGCGTGCTTGGGCATCCATTCATTCTGGGCGAAATGGCGCTGGCCAATCTGGCCCCATCCAACGAACGAGAACGTGTGCTGACCTGGATGGCGGATCTGCAGCCCACGGTACTCGCTTCGCCCAGCGAAGTGCTTGAACTGGTTGATCTTCGTCAGTTGTACGGGCAAGGTTTGGGGTATGTGGATACCCACCTGCTGGCCTCGGTATTGTTGTCGCCGGGTACCACGCTGTGGACCCGGGACATTCAACTGCTGCGCGTGGTTAATGAACTTGGTTTGCAGCCACCCATTCAAGACCGTTTTTTCATGCACGACACCGGAGCATACTATTCAACAGAAAACAAACGGTAAGCCAAATTACCATATGCATAGAGCCATTGCTCTAAAGTAACTTCTTGGGTTGATTGTGCGTTTGCACATCGCCATTCTGGAACGTGAAGAATCCACGATACTTTCGGTAATTTCGATTACCAAGTCCAGAAAATCCAGGAGGCACAGATGCCATCGGCACTGATATTTGACGCAGTAAGAACCCCACGGGGCAAAGGTAAGAAAGACGGCAGCCTGCACCAGGCCACACCCGTGTGGTTGTTGAACAACCTGCTAACCGCTTTGCAGCAGCGCAACGACCTCGATACAAGCCTGGTTGACGACGTGGTGCTGGGTTGCGTAACCCCGGTGGGCGAACAAGGCGCCGACATTGCACGCACCGCGGTGCTGGATGCCGGCTGGGCCGAAACCGTGGCCGGTGTTACCCAGTCGCGTTTCTGTGCTTCGGGCTTGGAATCCGTGAACCTGGCAGCTGCCAAGGTAGGCAGTGGTCTTGAAGACATGGTGGTTGCAGGTGGCGTGGAAAGCATGAGCCGCTGGACCATGGGCAGTGATGGCGGTGCGTGGTTCATGGACCCCCGCATCAACGACAAACTGGGCTTCATTCCCCAGGGTATTTCTGCTGATCTGATTGGCACGCTGGAAAAGTTCAGCCGCCACGACGTAGACAGCTACGCCGTGGAAAGCCAGCGTCGTGCTGCCAAAGCGCAAGCTGAAGGCCGTTTCAACAAAAGCCGTGTGCCTGTAAAAGACCTGAACGGTCTGATCATGTTGGATCACGACGAATTCATTCGTGGCAACGCCACAGTCGAAAGCCTGGCCACCTTGCAGCCATCATTTGCGATGATGGGCAGCATGGGCTTTAACGCCACGGCGCTTCGCAAGTACACAACCGTAGAAACCATCAACCACATTCACCACGCGGGTAACAGCTCGGGCATCGTCGACGGTGCCGCCCTGGTGCTGGTTGGTTCCGAAGAGGCTGGCCGCAAGGCAGGTTTGAAGCCACGCGCACGCATTCGTGCCGCAGCGGTGATTGGATCGGAGCCCACCATCATGCTGACTGGCCCAACAGCGGCCTGCTTGAAAGCCCTGAACAAAGCAGGCTTGAAAGCTTCCGACATCGATTTGTGGGAAATCAACGAAGCGTTTGCAGTGGTCCCCATGCAAACTGCGCGCAACCTGGGCGTTAGCCTGGACCGCGTGAACGTAAACGGCGGTTCAATCGCCATGGGCCACCCACTGGGCGCAACCGGCGCAATTATTTTGGGCACCTTGCTTGATGAGCTTGAGCGGCAAGACAAAACCCTGGGCCTGGCCACACTTTGTGTGGGCGGCGGCATGGGTATTGCCACCATCATCGAACGCATTTAATTGGCCGAAGGAGAAACAACAATGAGTGCAGTGAAATTTGAACTCGGTCAGGACGGTATCGCGGTAGTCACACTCGACATGCCCGGCCGTTCCATGAACGTATTGAATGAAGAATTGATGGGCCCGTTTGCAGAAGCCCTGACCCGCATTGAAACCGATGCAGCCGTAAAAGGCGTGGTGCTGACTTCCGGCAAGCCGGAGTTTTTGGCTGGCGCCGATTTGGACACGGTTTACAAAATTACCGACCCCCAGCAGGCCTTTGATTTGGCCGAGGCCTTCAAAACCCTGTTGCGCCGCATGGAAAAGTGCGAGAAGCCCATTGTGTGCGCCTTGAACGGCACCGCATTGGGCGGCGGCCTGGAACTGGCCATGGCCTGTAACCACCGCGTTGCGTTGAACAACCCCAAAGCCAAATTCGGTTTGCCTGAAGTAAAGCTTGGCCTGTTGCCCGGCGGCGGTGGTACACAGCGTTTGCCCCGCATGGTCGGTATTCAAGGCGCACTTGAAATGATGACCCAGGGCACGGAGTTGCGCGTTGAGCAGGCTGTGAAAAAAGGCATTGTGCAGGAAACTGCGGACACAGCCGAAGAAATGATTGCCAAGGCCAAAGCCTGGGCATTGGCCAATCCCAAAGCCTTGCAGCCTTGGGATGTGAAGGGTTTCAAATTTCCCGGTGGCGATTCCAAGCACCCCGCGATTGCGCAAATTTGGGCGATCGCACCGAGCATGGCCAATGCCAAAGCATTCGGCAATTACCCAGCGTTGACCCACATTGCAAGCTGCGTGTTTGAGGGCGGCATTACCGACATCGACACTGGCCTGAAAGTGGAAAGCCGTTACTTCGCTGCCTGCGTGTTGTCGCAAGAAAGCAAGAACATGATGAACACGCTGTGGTATCAGCTGAACAGCATCAAGAAAGGCCAAAGCCGCCCAAGCGCACCTGCAAAAAGCAAGGTGAAGAAGGTGGGTATTCTGGGTGCAGGCATGATGGGTGCGGGCATTGCGTATGTGTCTGCAAAAGTGGGCATTGAAGTGGTGTTGATTGATGCCACACAAGAAGGCGCCGACAAAGGCAAAGCCTACAGCACCAACCTGCTGGACAAAGCCATTGCCAAAAAACGCAGCACACCTGAAAAGAAAGACGCACTGCTGAATTTGATTACCGCCACCACCGACTATTCCAAACTGGAAGGTGCGGATTTGGTCATCGAGGCTGTATTCGAAGACCGCGGCGTAAAGGCCGAAGTAACGGCCAAGGCAGAAGCCGTGATTCCTGCCACCGCCGTGTATGCATCCAACACTTCAACCTTGCCAATTACTGGCTTGGCTGAAGCGTCCAAGCGCCCCAACCAGTTCATCGGTTTGCACTTCTTTTCCCCCGTGGACAAAATGCCGCTGGTTGAAATCATCATGGGTGAAAAAACCGACGATGAAACCCTGGCCAAGGGCTTCGACTATGTACAACAAATCGGCAAAACACCGATTGTTGTGAACGACAGCCGCGGCTTCTTCACCAGCCGCGTGTTTGGCACATTTCTGATGGAAGCCGCAGCCATGGTGGGCGAGGGTGTTCACCCCCGTTCAATCGAAATGGCAGGTCTGGAAGCCGGCATGCCCATGCCACCGTTGGCGCTGTACGACGAAGTGTCGCTCAGCCTCAGTTTGCTGATCATGAAGCAAACCAAAAAAGACATGGAAGCTGCGGGCCAAACTTTCCCCGAGCACCCAGGCTACAACACGCTGATTACCGTGGCTGAAAAGCATGGCCGCATTGGCAAGAAAGCTGGCAAGGGTTTCTACGACTACACCCCAGCAGGCAAAACCCTGTGGACCGGTTTGGGCGAAGAATTTCCGGTTGCACAGCAGCAACCTTCTTCGCAGGAAATCCAGGATCGCTTGATGTACATCCAGGCCAATGAAGCCGCACGCTGCCTGCAGGAAAAAGTGCTGCGTTCAGTGGCCGACGGCAACATCGGTTCCATTTTTGGATTGGGTTTTGCGCCATTTACCGGTGGCATGTTGCAGTTCATCAACGCGATGGGCTTGCCCCAGTTTGTGCAGCGTTGCGAAGAACTGGCTGCCAAGTATGGTGAACGTTTCAAGCCTGCCAGCATGCTGGTGGAAATGGCCGCTCAAGGAAAAAAACTTGAAGACAATTTGAACTAAGCGTTTGAAATAACAGGAGCAGTAACCATGGTATTCAAAGCAATCATGAATGGCTTGATCAAAGCCAAAGCCATGCCGCAAATTTCCGCCACCGAGCGCCAGGCGCTTGAAGCGGGCACGGTGTGGATCGACGGGCAGGTGTTTTCCGGAAAGCCCGACTTTGCAAAAATGTTTGCCGAACCCTATTCGAAATTGAATCAGCGCGAGCGTGATTTCATTGATGGTCCCGTGCAGCAGTTGTGCGAAATGTGCGATCCGCATGAAATTGCGACGACACGTGTCATTCCGAAAAACGCAGTCGATTTTCTGGCGTCTGCAGGTTTCTATTCTTTTCTGATTCCCCAAAAATTTGGTGGCCTGGAATTCTCGGCCAATGCCATTTCTACCATCATGTCAGTGATCACGGCGCACAGCCCATTGCTGTCTACATTGGTGGTGATTCCCAATAGTTTGGGTGCAGCCGAACTGATCAAGCACTACGGCACACAGGGGCAGAAAGAGCACTACTTGCCACGCTTGGCCAGTGGTGAATACCTGCCGTGTTTTGGTTTGACCGAACCCACAGCAGGATCGGACGCAGCCTCTATTCTGGCGCGTGGCGTGGTGTTTAAAAATGCCGAGGGCAAAGTACAAATCAAGCTGAATTTCCGCAAGCGCTACATCACTTTGGCACCCGTGGCCAATTTAATCTCGCTGGCATTCAAACTGCATGATCCCGACAACCTGTTGGGCAAGGGTGCCGAACCTGGCATTACCGTGGCACTGGTACACCGCGGCACACCCGGCCTGGAAATGGGCAAGCACCACCAGCCAATTGGCGATGCTTTTTACAACGGCCCCATTATTGGCAACGACGTTGTTATTGACGCTGATGAAATTATCGGTGGCGCTGAATGTGCAGGCCAAGGCTGGCGCATGTTGATGGAACAGCTGGCTGGTGGCCGCGCAGTTTCCTTGCCAGCCGGTGCGGTGGGCGGTGTGCGTGCAGCAGCGGCTGCATCGGGCGCGTATGCCCGTGTGCGCCAGCAGTTCGGCATGCCCATTGCTGAAATGGAAGGCATTCAGGAAAAGCTGGCCGAAATTGCAGCCATGGCTTACCTCAGCGAAGCTGCGCGGGTATATGCGCTCAGCGCGCTGGACAACGGCGAGCAGCCCCCTGTGGTGTCGGCCGTGTGGAAAGCGTACCTCACCGAGCTGTCACGCGAACAAGCAAAAAACGCCATGGACGTGATGGCCGGTGCCGGTGTAATGCAAGGCCCCAACAACGTGATTGGTCGCGGTTACTGTTCGGCCCCTGTTGCCATTACGGTTGAAGGCGCGAACATCATGACCCGTTCGCTGATTACCTTTGGCCAAGGCGCCGTGCGTTGCCACCCCTATGCATTCAAAATTGCGAATGCACTGGAAGCCAACGACCTGCCCACATTCAGCAGCGCGTTGAAAGGCTGGATCGGCCACATGGTTGTGAACACAAGCCGCTTGGTTGGCCTTACGTTAACCCGTGGCCACATGGCCAACACACCAAAAATTGATGGCGTAACGCCTTACCTGCGCAAGCTGGCCTGGGCCTCTTCACGCTATTCATTCCTGACCGACATGGCCTTGATCACCGTGGGTGGCAAGCTGAAAGCACGCCAGCAACTGACCGGCCATTTTGCCGATGCCTTGGGCTGGCAATTGTTGGCCATTTCAACCGTACGCCGCTACGTGGCCGAAGGTGAGATCAAGGAAGACTTGCCACTGGTGCAGTACGCCTGTGAATACGCCTTGGCGAAAGTGCAAAAAGCATTTGAATCGATCTATTCCAACTTCGGCAACAATGCGGTGGGCTTCTTGCTGCGTACAGTGGGTTACTTCAGCCTGCGCGTAAACCCGTTGGTGGGTTCAGGCCTTGATCGTTTGGTGCCTACCGTGGCAAAAACAATCACCAAAAGTGGCGCGCAACAAGCCCGCATTACCGGCGATTTGTACCTGCCCAAATTCAACCTGGCTGACTTGGACAGCGATGAAGTGCTGGCCAACACAACAGGCGTGAAGCGCTTGATGGCGGCATTCCAGGCCGTGCAAGAAGCCGAAGTGGTGCAAATGAAAGTAATGCAGGCACGACGCTCGAAGCTGGTGGATAAGGGTTCCGTGCAGGAAATGGCCGAAGCCGCATTGGCCAGGGGCATTATTACAGCAGCCGACAAGAAACTGCTGGACCGTGCCAACCGTTTGGGACTGGAAGCCATCATGGTGGACGAATTCACACCGCAAGAATTCTTTGGTGATGAATCTGTTACCTACGCACCGGGCTTTGAGTGTGCGAATGTGCCCAATGTTAGCCATGAGGTGGCGCATGGTGCGATGGTGAAGGGGGGTGAGCGCCTAAGGGTTGTCAATTCTTGAGTCCAGGCATTTTTACAATGACCGGAAAGTGATGGATCATTTGGAAAACATGCCGAACTCAAGTTCGTGCCAACGTTACTTGATGCAACTTGCAATCGACGGTCAAGAAAGTCAGGGCCTTGGGAAATGTGGTGGCGCCGACGGCGCAATGTATCCAGTTTCACCATCGGTGTTTGCAAACGGATTGCTTGTTGCACGGAATTGTAATGTCAGTGAACTTGGCAACCGCAACGCCACGGCATTTGGTGGAAGTTGCATTGGTAAGTAGGGGGCAGCGCTGATCCCTGCCCTTGTGCGGGATTGTTGAACAGCTGGGTGTTCTGTTACCGAGTTTGGTGAGGCGCTAGCAGCACGATGGACTGGTTGCATGGTTGGTTAGCCGTTAATAACTAAAATTTTTTGTGGTTTTTTTGCAAGAAAAGTTCCTTTCAAAAGGGGTGGTGCCAAGTTATGAGTCCTGTTGTTGATTCATCCTTTCTGGATGGTTTCGTAGTTCTTGACCTGTCGCGCAATCTGCCCGGCCCAGCCACGTCGCTGATTCTGCAGCAAATGGGTGCAACCGTCATCAAGATGGAACCCCCGCATGGCGACGATGCGAAAAGCATGCCCATGCTTTACACCGCCTTGAACAGCAGCAAAACAATTGTCACCGCCGACTTCCGCACGTCGGAAGGTATTCAGGCCTTGAAAGACCATGCCACCCGGGCGGATGTGCTGATTGATGGCTTTCGTCCCGGTGTCATGGCCGAGATGGGTTGCAGTTACGACACCCTGAAAGCACTGAACCCAAAATTGGTCATGTGTTGCATCACCGGTTATGGACAAAAAGGCCCGCTGGCAGAAAAAGCCGGGCATGACATCAATTACATGGCTCTCAGCGGTGTGCTTGATGGGCTGCAAACGGCCAACGGTGATATTCCCGTGCCGGCAGTTCAGTTTGGTGATTTGTTTGGGGGTACCTCTGCGGCCGTGCAATGCATTTTGGCGGCTTTGCTGAAAGCGCAGCGCACCGGGAATGGCACTTGTATTGATGTGTCCATGACCCACAACCTGTGGAAGCAAAACATCATGCCCGAGAGCATGGAGCAAATGTGGGTGATGCTCACAGGCAAACCGGCCAGCCATCAAGAGGATTTGCTCAGTGGTGGCTTGGCTTGCTATAACGTGTACCGCACACTTGATAATCGCCATTTGGCGGTGGGTTCGCTTGAACACAAATTCTGGAAAGTAGCCTGTGAAGCGATGGACAAACCGGAATGGATCAACATTCACTGGAGTCGTGGCGCAATGCCCGGTACCCCGCAGGCAGTAAAAATTCGCAGCGAGATGACGCAGCTTATCGCCTCTCAACCCTTAAGCCACTGGGAACAGGTGTTTGGGGGCGTCGACGCCTGTATTACCCCAGTGCTGAGCCGGGCAGAGGTGAAGTCCAGAAAAATACTGTAAGGGTGAATGTCATCCCCAGCAGATCATTTTCGTTAGCATTGGTGGTACTCACTTTTACAGGCTGAATTTGTTGGTCTGCATATCCAATGGCTTACTCAGTAATAATCCGCGCGCATGAGGCAACGCCTTTAATTTTTCGCGCTGTTCAATGCCTGCGTGCTCAATCGAAACCTCCTTTGGAAATCGTGATTGTCGATTCCTCCAACACGCCTGAAACGCAGGCAGGCTTGCGCGTATTGGCGGATGTGCATGTGCTTTACGGTGAAGGCGAGTTCAATTACTCACGTGCCATTCACCTGGGTGTTGCCGCAGCTCAGGGTGATCATGTGCTCATCCACAGTTCCCATGTTGCCTTGTTGGGTGCGCAGTTAATTGAACAAACATTTCAGCAAGCCCATGCCATGCAATGCGAGGTGTTTTATTGCCGCAAAGGCAGCGCTGTAGCGCACGATAAAATTGACGAAAGCACATTTGACGGGCGCAATGGGCTGGCCAATTCTTGCGCCATGATTCCACGGCATTTGCTTTTACAGCGCCGCTTTCGTGAAGATGTGTTTTCAGCAGAAGACCAAGAATGGGCGGCGTGGTTTATTCGTGAATACAAAGGCAGCGTGTTGCGGCTTACATCGCCCTTGTGTTCTTATGAAAACCCACACTTGAATATTCAGAAAAAAGTGAATGAAGACTTGGCTGTGGCGTGTTTCGTGAACCGACATGAGCGTTGGCCCCACAACATTGCAGCCAGGCTGGTGCGTGCCGCACTTGCGTTTGTGCGACGCAGGCCAGACCGGGCGCGCATGCACTGGCTGGTGGCCACAGGGTTGCTTGCAACTTATTTCAGCTCGCCGCAGCGAAAGTCGAAGTACTTTTAAACGGCAACGGCCGATCCTGCTTGCTCATGAAGTGTCAGTGAATCGTCGGCCAGCAAGTAGACGAACAAAAAAGCCCATGCAAGAAATTGCCATGCTCTGCCCCTGACCGCCAAAACAACACACAGAATGCTTGCCCAAAAGTGTTTCAAGTACTGAAAAGTTTCTGGGTAACCGTGGTCTTTTTCAATATTGAGCATGGGGTTGTTCCACCACACAGTCAATGCATTGACCGTATGCATGGTCATGAAAGCCAAGTCGGCACTCAGTAACAAAAGAGCAATGACCCACGCCTGGTGGCTGCCAAATGGGTGTTCAAATTTTTTGAAATTCATCATTCACCAAGCCTGAAATATTATTGTTGGCGGCGTTGCCGGTTTTGTTAATTTTTAAGCGACGCGCGAATGGTCTAAGTGGTTGATTCAGGGTGAAAACTTACATGTTCCTTACCCAAATCGAGTGAAGAATGATATCGTTACGACTGTCTGAAGACTTATACAACACTTATAAAAAGTCAGGGCTATACGCTTGGTCAGGGAGGCACCAAAAACCCGGCACCACTGCGCGTCAGCTTTGATTTGCATGGAGATTAGCCACATGTCAGCACGTCCCGATGAGGCCGCCCCCAAGGTGTCGCCCGATCAATTCAATGGTTTTGTCAGCAAAGAAGCACAAGAACTTTTCGAGTCCCATTACTGGACCAAAAGTTATCCCCCGGGTGTGTCTGGCGACATGCCCCCCCTGCGCTACAACAGCATGTTGGAACTTGTTCAGGAAAGTTTGATCAAGTATGCGGATCGCCCGGCATTTGTGTCAGCAGGTACGGAGTTTACTTACAAACAGGTTGATGATCTTGCTGACCAGTTTGCCGGGTATTTGAAGTCGATCGGCGTGAAAGCTGGTGATGTGGTGGCCATCATGCTGCCCAACTGTGTGCAGTTCCCGGCGTGTTTTGTGGGTGCAATGAAGTTGGGTTGTACTCTGACCAACGTCAATCCCTTGTACACCGTGCGTGAATTGAATCACCAGTTGAAAGATTCCGGTGCAACCACCATTGTTGTGTTTGAGAACTTTGCCAATACTCTGCAGCAGTCTCTCGATGGTACAAAAATCAAGAACATCGTGATCACACAGTTGGGCGATTTGCTTGGTGGCTTGAAGGGTTTGATCATCAACTTCGTGATGCGCAAGATCAAAAAGATGGTGCCCGCTTACAACCTGCCCCAGGCCGTACCCTTGAAGAAAGCGCTGGCTGCTGGTAATGGCGTGGCTTACCCCAAACCCAGCCTAAAGCTGGATGACGTTGCTTTGCTGCAGTACACCGGCGGCACAACCGGAGTATCGAAGGGTGCCATGCTGACCCATCGCAACCTGATGAGCAACATGGAACAGGGTCTTGTATGGATGAGCGAAGCCATCGGCAAAGACCCCATCTGTGTGGTCACCATGTTGCCGCTTTATCACATCTATGCTTTGGCCGTGAACTGCATGTTGTTCATGACCTTTGGCGCGCGCAACATTCTGATTGCCAACCCGCGTGACGTAGGCACGGTGATGAAAGTGTTGCGCAAGGAAAAATTCCATGTGATCACCGCGGTGAATACCTTGTTCAACGCATTCCTGAACAATGAAGAATTTTGCAGCCGTGATTTTTCCGACATGAAATTCGCAATGAGTGGTGGCATGGCCTTGCAACAGCCCATCGCCGAGCGCTGGTACAAGGTCACAGGTTGCGCCATTTCTGAAGGTTTTGGCATGACCGAAACCTCTCCCGTGGTAACCGTGCCGCCATTGCACGGCAGTGAGCGCCCTGCATTCCGCGGCAATGTGGGCTTGCCCATTCCTGGTACGGAAGTGCGATTGAAGCGTGACGATGGCTTGTGGGCTGGCTTGAATGAGCCCGGCGAAATTTGTGTGCGCGGCCCGCAAGTGATGTTGGGTTACCTGAACCGCCCTGAAGAAACTGCAAAAACCATCGACAAAGATGGTTGGTTGGCCACAGGCGACATCGGCACAATGGACGAAAACGGGTTTGTTAAAATTGTGGACCGCAAGAAAGACATGATTATCGTCAGCGGTTTCAACGTATTCCCCAATGAAATTGAAGACGTGGTTGCCCAGCACCCGGGTGTTCTGGAATGTGGCGTGGTGGGTGTACCCGACCCGGTAACCGGCGAGAAAGTGAAGCTGGTTGTGGTGAAGAAAGACCAAAGCGTAACCAAGGAAGACTTGATTGCACATTGCCGTCAAAACCTGACTGGTTACAAAATTCCATCGTTCGTGGAATTCCGCGACGACCTGCCCAAAACACCGGTGGGGAAAATTCTGCGCCGCGAGCTACGCGACAAACCAAAAGAAACAGCGTAAAAGTTAAAATCAAAAAAAGCCACCAGCAAGGTGGCTTTTTTTATGCAGCAAGCATTTAGTTGCGCACGTACATTTCAACGCGGCGGTTCTGTGTGCGGCCCGCTTCGTTGTCGTTGCTGGCGACCGGGAAGCGTTCGCCCAAGCCAGCAGGTGTCAAGCGTGAACCTGAAATGCCCTTGCCACTCAGGAAGCTGGTGACTGACTGTGCGCGGCGCACTGACAGGTCCTGGTTGTATTCATCACTGCCTGTGCTGTCGGTGTAGCCGATCACGCACACAATGGTGTTGGGGTTGTCGCGCAGTGTTGCTGCAATTTGATCAAGCGTACCGGCGAACTGTGACTTGATGGCGGTTTTGTTGGTGTCAAACAATGCTGCACCGGGAATGTCCAGCATCACGGAACCATCGCGCTGTTCCCGCACTGCAATCTGGCTGCCCACCAGGTAACCGAACAAGCCACCCAAGGCGGCACCGCGCACGGTGTTTTTGCCGTCAATCGTGTTGCCAACAATTGCCCCACCGATAGCACCCACGGCAGTGCCAATGGCCGTTTTGGTGTTGTCTACTTTGCGCTCGGGTGCCATGGGGCAGCCCGCTACCGCAACTGGCGAACCTGGGGCTGCCTGTACTGGAGCCTGTGGTTGCTGGTAAATGCCGTTGCCGTTTGTGGCGCAACCCGCAGCAAACAGGGTCAGTGCGATAGCAGATAATTTGAATTTGTTCATTGTATTGTTCCCCTTGGGTTTATTCTTCAAAGCGTTATTTTCAGGTTCCATTCTAACGCCTATGGCTTTTTCAGGTTGACTATGAAAATTTCATGGCGCTACACTGCCACATGCTTAAATCCCTCACGATACTTCTTGCTTTTCAGGCTTTGGGCGAGTTGCTCAGTTTTGCGCTGTTTCCGTCCATTCCGGGGCCAGTCCTGGGGCTGATTGCGCTGCTGCTGTTTTTTTTCGCCAAAGGCGGTGTGCCAATCGATATTCAAACCACGGCCAATGTGTTCACCGCCAACCTGGGCTTGCTGTTCATTCCAGCGGCTGTGGGCGTGGTGGTCTTCTGGCCGGTGTTGGCTGAATTCGGTGCGGTCATTTTGCTCACTTTGCTGACCAGTGTTGTTGTAACCCTGGTGGGTACTGCCTTGGTGCTGGATCGCCTGGCGGCCCGCTTCATGCCGGGAGATGTAAGCGAGGCACCAGAAAATGACTGAAACCACCCGCCGTTTGGCTGAACTGCCAGAAATCTGGGTTTACCTTAGCGGAAACCCCTTGAGTGCCTTGTTTCTCACCCTGCTGGCCTATCAAATTGGCCTGTGGTGCTACAGAAAAAGCGGGCAACATCCATTTACCAACCCAGTGATGATCGCGGTGCTGTTGCTCGCTGCTTTTTTGCAGATCACAGGTTTAAGTTATCAGCAGTATTTTGAAGGCGCGCAATTTGTGCACTTTTTGCTGGGTACCGCAACAGTGGCACTGGCCGTGCCGATTTACCAAGGCTTAACGGCAGTGAAAGGGCAAACCATCCGCACCTTGGTGTTGTTAAGTGTCGCCTTGCTGGTGGGGGGTGCTCTTTCCATAGCAAGCGCGTTGGGCACGGCTTACCTGCTGGGTGCCAACCTGGATATTGTGCAAAGCCTGTGGGCGAAATCCGTTACGGCACCGATTGCCATGGGGGTTAGTGAACGAATTGGCGCATCGCCCACGCTGACCGCCTTGTTCGCGATTGTGACCGGAATTCTGGGCGCAGCGGTGGGCACTGTGCTGTTCAATTCAATGGGCATGAAACGCTGGTGGGTGCGCGGCTTCATCATGGGTTTGGCAGCGCATGGCATTGGCACTGCGCGTGCGTTTTCCGTGCATCCTGAGGCTGGGCGGTACGCCAGCCTGGGCATGGGTTTGCATGGTATTTTTGGTGCGCTGTTAATACCGTGGATGTTCGCGATGCTGGCATAGCCAAGCGGCTGATCGCGAGGCTTCTGGTTAAGTTGCAAGGCCTGCTTGGAAATCTGAATTCCCGCCATACAAACCTGCCCCCACTTAAACCCGCCTCGCCAAAAAAGACGGGCGAGCTCGGGTTCTCACCTTCGGTGAGCAGTGTCGCCAGTTTGATGTCGGCAGATTTCCTTGAATCGCAGGCATTGCAACTTAACCAGAAGCCTCGTTGGCACCAAATTGCTGACCCAGCGCAGTGCCTGCCCAGCAATCGTGTAAAGCAATCAGTGCGAGTCAAAAGCAAGCCGCCCATGCGGCAACATAAACGGCCCGCATGTCAGGGCTGGTATAACCCAGCGTAAGCAGCAAAGCGACCAGCAGCAGGGCCACCAGGGCCCAGCGTGGCATCAAACTGTTTCTGGTTTCAGGCGGCTTGTGTTGCTGGTTCATTGGCTTGAGCGCTTTTTTCCTCGATAGGCCAGTTTACCGCAGCCGCAATTACACTTAAAGCCACGCAAAGCCACCACACCAGTTGGTAGCTGCCTGTGGCGTCAAATAACAGCCCACCCAGCCAGCCACCCACAAATGCACCAATTTGATGGAACATGAACACCAGGCCGCCCAGCATGGACAGGTTTTTCACCCCGAACATGGCTGAAACCGTGCCCGTGGTCAGCGGCACCGTAGAAAGCCACAGCACGCCCATGCACGCTGCAAACAAATACACGCTCCAGGTTGTGAGTGGCAACAAAACAAAAGCCGCGATCAGCAACCCCCTTAAGCCATAAATGCCACTCAGCAGCATGGGTTTGCGAAACTGCCCACCCCAAAGCCCGGCCAGGTAACTGCCCAGAATGTTGAACAAGCCAATCAGCGCCAGTGCATTGCTGCCAGCGCTGGCGGGTATGCCGCTGTCTTGCAGGTAGCTGGGCAGGTGCACGCTGATGAAAAGAATTTGAAAGCCGCACACGAAATAACCCACGCTTAGCATGATGAAGGCTTTGTGTTGCATGGCTTGGGCAAGCGAAGCCCACATGCCCATTTCCTTCTCGGCAGGTGTGGGCAAAGTTTCGTGGTGGGAAGCGGTATTCGGGCACTCTGCGCTGCAGGGCGTTTCGTCCAACAGCACGGTTTTTGCTTTTTTCTCCACCAGTGGCCAGGCCAGTGCCAAAATCACCACTGCAATGCAGCTCAGCACGGTGAGGGCTGATGACCAACCCAATTCATTGATCAAAAAAAGGCCACCCGGCAGAAAAGCAAACTGCCCAAGCGAACCGAGTGCCATGGAAATACCCATGGCCATGCTGCGTTTTTCAGGTGGCATGGCACGGCTGACCGCGCCAAACACCACTGGGAAGGTGGTGCCACTCAATCCCAAACCGATCAAAATGCCAGCACTCAAAGTCAACATGCCGGGGCTGTCAACAGTACTCATCAAGAACAGGCCCAGTGCATACAGTACGCCACCCAGAATCATGGTGATGGCCGAACCCAGCCGGTCGGCCATTCGACCCACGAAAGGTTGTGCCACGCCCCACACCAGGTTCTGCATGGCAATCGAGAAAGCGAATATTTCCCGCCCCCACTCATTGCTTAAGCTGACAGGTTGCAGAAACAGGCCAAATGAATGGCGTATGCCCAATGAGATGGTCATGATGAAGGCCCCGCACCACAACACGGTGAGGGGCGATACAGACTTGTTTGAATTCAAGTGCATGGCAAATTGATATTAAGGTTTAAGGTAGGCAAAGCCTTGCTGGGTTTGCAAATCGGCAATGCGAACCACACCTGAGGGTGTGAATTCCGCTTCCATCACAAATTGTTCTTTTTTCAGGTTGCGGTTCTTCAGGGTAATTTCACACACCTCGAACCGCACACCTCGTGCTGTCAGTGCGCTTACCAATGGCGCGTATGCGGTGCCCGTTTTCTCGTGTTTGGCACCTTCCATCAGGAAATCCACGCCTGTGGCATGGCTCACCACAATGATGGTGGTTTTCGGGGCCACATCCAGGTGGTTGCGCAAGTTTCTCAACGCCCCCAAGGCTTGGGTGTCGGCATCATTGATGTGATACACCACTTTCGAGGTGATGTCCTGCGTATTCATCCGCTTGTCTGGTGCTGCGCTTTGGGCATTGGCAGTGCCAATCAGCACCACGCTTGCAGCCAGGCCCAGCAGGGCGTTCTTGATGGAAAGTAGTTTCATGATTGTCTCCTTGTGTTGTGGTTGGTTCCGTTTTATCCCACGAAAAGGTGGGGTTGGTGAGGTGACTCCTTAGAGGGATGTTTAACCCATCCATTGTTTGGATACTCAATAGTACTGATTTGTAAAGGATGAGCAACAGTATGAAAGTCAACACCGCATTAAACACCGCATTGTCGGTGAGCAAAATTGGTGTTTACGTGGCTGTCGCCCTGGGGGCGGTTGCTTGCTCGACCATGCGCCCAATGGGGGAAATGCAGTTTTTTAAAGACAAGATCAAGGTCCCTGAACTGACTGCACCCGAAATTTCATCGTCTGATGGCAGCATATCGCAGCGAACCCTGCCAATTGAGCGTTTGCCGTCCGATACTTTCTGGGTGCGTCCCCAAATGTCGGGTGGTCCGTTACCCAGCCTGGAGATCAGAAACCTGTCTGTCACTGAACGTGGGTTGTTCGATGTGCTGCAAATTATTTTTGCAGACACCAACATGCCCTTGAGTTTTGAGGGTGGTGCAGACACGGCCTCCCGATACGGCGTGGTCACATTGAATAATTTGAACGGCAATTTGACCAGCGTAATGAATCAGCTCGGCGAGATCATGGGCTTTTTCTGGGCGGTCAGTGAATCGGGTGTGCTGCGCATCATGCCTGAACAACAATTTGTGGTGACCATGCCGCCTGTGTTGAACGAAGACAGCATGGCGGGTGTAACCAACACCATGCAGTACCTGGGTGCGAAGGATGTTTATCTGGATCGAATCAACCGGTCCCTGGTGTTTCGCGCGAACCGCCGCGCGCTGACCGATATCAAAAGTTACATGGAAAAGGCCCGTGCAACCCGTTCTCTGATTGTGTACGACATGAATGTGTTGCAGGTTGACCTGAATGATTCATCCAACATGGGGATTCGTTGGGAGCTTTACAAAACCGGCACAGGAATTAACACTGCACCCGATTCTGGCCTCATAGGAGGCAGTGCTGATGACAATCTAAGTCGGGTTACACAAATAGCTCGTTCTTCAACCGGCATTGAAACACTGATCTTTGGCGAGAATTTCTCCACGAACTTTTTGATTGATTTTCTGCGTTCCCAAGGGGATGTGAAAACACTAAGCCAACCCAAGATTGGCCTGATGAACGGCACCAACGGCAATATTCGCGTGGGGCAATCAACGACATTTGTTTCCCGGGTTGGCTCGCAAATTGTGAACGGTGTGGCCCAATCCACGGCCGATACACAAAACCTGCGCACCGGCCTGGAGGTGTCGCTGACCGGTGAGGCACACGATGCCACCATTTACACGCGGATCAATATTTCCATCACCGAACTGCTTGCCTTGAAGCGTTTCACCGCCTTGGGTGTGGACCTGAATCTGCCTGAAGTGGCAGATCGCGAACTGAAAACCCAAATTCGCTGTCGCCCCGGCGACACCATTTTATTGGGTGGCATTACCGTGTCGCGTGCGCAAGACGATTCACAGGAAGGCCTGGGTATTTTCAGCAAAGTGAAAAGCACCAAGCAAACAGAACTGGTGGTGACCATTCGCCCGCGTTTGCTGCTGTTTGATGACACACGTCAGGCCGCCTTGAATATTCCGGTCGAACAAGATGCAAAGCCCGCGGTTCGCAAGGAAATACCTTCGCAGCCCGTGCCAAGTTCAACGCCCGAGCCGGAACCTGAAGAAGTTGTTGAGCCTGTTGCACAACTTGCGGCCACCCCGATAAAGAATGGTGCGTTGCGAATGTCCAGTCAACTAAGCGTGATGCCTCGGCCAACTCAAATGTTGTCCCGACTAGGCAAAGTCAACCCGTGAGGCCAGCATGAGAAACTTCATTCAACCAGGTTTACTGGTTCTTTTGATTGCCGGTGCCTGTCCAGCGCCTTCAATTGCACAGACCATTGCAAACCCTTTGATACGTCCTTCTGCTTTGGCCGAAAGCAAGGAGTCATCCCCTGGCGCATCGCCTAGCGGCGCTACACAAGTAAACGCTAACGAAAGCGACCCCGAAGACGTGAAGCGCCAGGCCGCTCGACGAATAACCCAGGAAGATTTGAACATACAACAGCAGGCCTTGAATTCCCCTGTAGTACCCCTGGCATTGGTCAATCTGTTTACGAACATGCAGGTTACTGCGTACTTTCAAAATGCAATTGTGATGCGCAAGATCAGCAATGAAGTGGTGCAAACCCAGGTGGTCGCCCCGAGCTCCACTGGAGCAAACAACCCAGCTTCGCAGGAGGCTCAAGCAGCGGCTGTTCGCAACGTATCCCGCTCTACTGCAGTAATACGCCTGCGTGTGGGGCAGGTGGTCAATGTGGCGGGTTATTCCGTGCGCGCGAAAGTGACAGGTCAGGATGTGACTGTGGACTGGTTAAGCGAAAGGGGTGCCTGGGTCAACGTGTTTTATGGCGCACTTGAATCGAGCCATGGCGGGGTTGTGCAAGTGCCGGGCGATTCGCAGTTGTTGAAGGTCGAAACAGAGGCGTTTGATCACCTGGTTCCGAAATTAAACACACAAGCCTTTTCATCCAACACGCCGGGTGGAAATCAACAGGGCAATTCCGGTTCACCTTTTGGTGGTGGAAACCAGGGTTTTGGTCAACCTGGTTTTGGTTCTTCGGCACCTTTCTAGCGGCACGCAAGGCAACACACCATGAAAAGCACCGAAAGCGATTTGACACAAGCCGGCCTGGATGGCAACCAGTTAACCATGTTGCGTCAACAGCATGCACACTTGCGATCGGAGGGACGCTCCGCTGATTTGTCAAGCCTGGCGCTGCGTTCACGTTTTATCAACAGTGATGATCTGCAGGAGGATGACGAGCAAAGTGATCTTGGTGTGATTGGAGATCATTTCACCCTTCAAACAATTCTGCCGCTTGAGTACTGCCGCCGATTTATTTGTGTGCCCACCGAATTTTCAAAGGGCGTGTTGACGCTGAAGTGTGCGCAGCCTTTAAGCGCATCCCAGCGAAAACGCATTCAGGAAGTGTTAAGAACACCGGTTCAATCCTTGCGGGTTTTACCTGCCAGTCGACAGGAAGTTTTTGATGTGCTGATGCGGATCGAACAATCGGGTTCGGTCAACGGATTGGTCTCCATTCTTCGGTCCGACGGACTGGAGGCCGGGCGCTTGCGTGGCCTGGTGTATGCGGTGTTGAAAGAAGCCCTGTCACTGCGGGCCAGCGATATACACTTAAGCCGAAAGTCTGATCCCGATGCATGGATAGCCTACCGCGTTGATTCCGTGATGCGTCAAACCCATTTGTTGCCTGAATTGCTGATGCAATCGCTGGTGGCCCGTATCAAAATTGAAGCGGGCATGGATGCGTCGAACAACCGCACTGCGCAAGACGGTCGTTTGACGGTTGAGCATGAAGGCCGTGTGGTCGACTTTCGTATTTCAACACAACCGCTGGTCGATGGTGAATCGCTGGTGCTGCGCGCGCTCGACGTGTCGCTGTTGCCCAGTTTGTCAGCCCTGTTCCCGGGGCAGCCCAAGATGATGGGTTTGATCCGCGGTATTACGCAGCAAACCGGAAAAACCGGTGGCCTGGTATTTATTTCAGGTGCCACTGGTTCCGGTAAAAGCACCACGCAGTACACCGTGGCCTGCGGTTTTCGCCGCGACGCCATGAACATCATCACGGTTGAAGACCCGGTTGAATACATTTTGCCTTTTGCAAAACAAATTCAGTTGCAGGCCTTGGTGAAACAAAAAGCCATTGATCTTGAGCGTTCAATTTTGCGGCAAGACCCCGACATCCTGATCTTCGGTGAAATTCGCGACGCCGATTCTGCACGCGCGGCGCTGGCTTTCGCAGAAAGTGGGCACTTGGTCATTTCTACCATTCACGCCAACAGCGTGATTCAGGTGACCGAACGATTTTTGTCGATGATCGACCCTTCCCACCGCTCCGATTCAGAATTCCTGATTGCGCACTTCCTGCGCATGGTGGTGCATCAGCGCTTGATGCGTCGTTTGTGTTCCTGTGCCAAGCCAATGGATAACGACGAGATCGAGCACCTTAAGCCCCACGCACTTCGCTTGACCGGCGGGTTGATTGAGGCACGTACCGGTTTAAGAAAAAAAATGGGCTGCACCCGCTGCCTTAGCACGGGTTATTCAGGCCGTGTGGCTGCGCATGAAACCTTGCACATTCCTGCAGACGACGGCATGCGCGCCAAATTCGTACGTGCATTCAAAAATCATGAATTGGAACTGCCGATCGATTTGCGCGAAGAAAATGGCGTGCAATACACCAGCCGATTGGAAACACTTCAAACCCTGATGGACCAAGGCCTGGTGGACTGGCCAAGCCTGGCCCAACTGTTCGGCGTGGTGGAGTAAAAAATGGCCATTTTCAACTACAGGGTTTTTTACCTTGCGCCCCAAATGCTCGACGCCACGGCAAGGCCAGACGATCGTTTAAGCGGTTACTTCCGCCATGAACTGGTGATCACCGCGTCCCGAAAACGCGAAGCCATACAGCAAGTGATAGATCGTGGTGGCGTGGTTCTCGATATTCTTGAGGTGCGCTCCAAAGGCAGCTTGCAAAGGATTTTTGGGTCCAAAGTCAATCGAAGTTATAAACAGAAGTTTTTGCAGGCGCTGGCCTTCAATGTGCGTTCGGGCTTGTCGCCCGAGAAAGCGCTGGAACAGGTTATTCTCGGCGAGCTTGGCGAGCAGCGGCTGGTGCTGAACCAAGCCTTGAATGCCCTACGTCAGGGTTTTGGATTTGTTCAATCGCTGGAATTGCTGAACTGGTTCGACGACTCAACACTTGCGGTGTTGCGCGCTGGTGAATCAGCCGGGCAGCTAAGCCAGGCGCTTGAAACCGCAGTGGGTTTTTACGAAAAAGGCTCGGCCACGCTCAAGCTGATGTTTGGCGCTGTCACCTGGACCGCACTGGATTTGATCATGGCCGTGTCCACGGTCATCGGGATGCGCTTCGGCTTGATCGAGCAACTGAAAACCACGCCCTTGATGAGCGAAAACCCTGAAAAAATTGCGCAGTTTAATAGCTCCCTGATGTTGGCCGAGCACGTCAACAACGGTCTGTTGATATTTTCATTTGTGTTTGCCCTGGCGCTGATTTATTTCACCATGATGGTGTTGTCGCCCGACCAAAAAACCAGGACACAAGCATACGGCATGCTGGAAAAAATGCCGGTGATTGGCGACTTGCTGATTTCATCCGGCATGGCCGCCACCACCCGCGTGTTGGGTTCGCTGCTTACGGGGGGTGTGGTATTTCTGAATGCAGTGCAAATTGCACGCAAGGGCACCATTACCCCGACCATCAACCGGTTTTGGGAAGACATCATCAACAGAACCGAAATTGGCGAGCAACCCGCCAGTGCATTTAACCACCTGCAGTTAGACAGCAGTGAGCGCTTGTTGATCCGCGCCCACAAAGACCAGGCCCAGCTTGCGGAATGCCTGGCATCCATTTCCCAAACCCGTGAAGACAGGGCCAATTCCGCCGCGCGCCGGTTCGCCGTGTTGGCGTTTGTCGGTTCGCTGCTGTATTCCGGCATTGCTGTGTTGTTCAGCCTGGCCGTGGTGTATCTGCAAAACGAGCTGGTGATTTCAGGAGCATGACCGTGGAAAAACAAAGCAATTTTAAAACAATTTATTCCAATCTGATCGCTGGCCGGCTTCCAGTGGGCAGCGCCAGCCCGCGCCGTGTGGTCGAAAACCATGCCTACGCCCTGTTGGGCACCAGCCGCCTGCACACCTATTTCGAAGAGCGCGCGGGGTATGTGTACTACTTCGCGATTGAGAGCCGTTTTCTGGCGTCCGCGCCCGGTTTCAACCTGCCGTTTGTTGACGTGTTGCCAGGTGGCCCCTTGTACCAGGGCGATGCAATTTACCTGCTCAATGGCGGCGATTTTTCGGTGGCCATGGTGCTTGAAAGTGGAAGTTTGCGCCTGCTTTGCAATGACGTTGAAGCCATCAAAGACTACCTGATTGACCTCGACCTGCAAATTGTTGAAATTGACAACCGCGGTGGCAAATCGCTCAACAGCGTGCCACAGGCCATTCGCGGTATTTCAGACCGTGTCAGTTCCTGGTTGATGAAAGGCTCCCTTGGTGTCCTGATGGTTTCACTGATGGGCTTTGTCGGCATACAAGTGGGCACCACCGTGCTAAGCCGCAGCGACGACACAGCATTGAATGCCCAAGCCGTTGAGAACGACCTGAATGCCACCTTGAAAGACCTCAGCGTGCAGCAACCCCTGGCACGCCAAATTTCACGAATTCAAATTGTGTCGGCCACCGTGGTGCGTTCTGGGGGGTGGATACAGTCCTACCGCCTGGAAGGGGAAAACAATGAAAGTTTCGAGATCGTACTACCCAGCTGGGTGAGTCAGGATTATCTCGATTCCCTGGGGCGTAACGGGGTAACCACCGATCTTAGGGATATTGAAGGGCTGCTAACTGTCCGTAAACTAGATAAGAAAGGGAAGAAATCATGAAGCTCGACTTTAAAACCGATTCATCGTTGCTGATGACGGAAGTCAGCCGAATGCTCGGCCTTGCACCGGTTTTTACCATGATGGTGGCGATCATCATGCTGGTTTTGGTAGTTTTTTCGGTTCAGGGATTTTTGACCGAAACCCAAAAAGAAAAGAAAAGTATGGAATTGCCAACCTTTACATTAAAAAAATTGCCAGTGGGCAAAAAGATTTACGAGGATTATTCCGTCGTCTTGGCCAGGTTAAGCCCGCATGTCAAAGTGACCGCCGAAAAAGACGGCATACGAATTGGCATCACCGACGCGGCAAAGTATGCGGAATTCATGTTTGTGCTGAATAGCGTGCAAGGTGTTTCAAAAGATGTGGTTTGGCAAGCCAAAGAGATTTGCCTCGCGGAATGTGGGGGCAGCGCCTCAACGGCATTGGTCAGCGGAATCACCGAGAAGGTGGAAGTTAAATTGAGGGGGCTTGAAAATGAATGACATGAACGCTTTGAACGAAGAGTTTTCCCAGCCCGCCGAAGGCCAGCCAACTGGCTTTGGAATGCGCAACAAAATCATCATGGGCGTGGCAGCCCTTGGGCTGGTTGGCGTGGTGGGGTGGGCTGGTCTCGCCGTGTTTGGCGAATCTGTACCAAACGGCGCCAACAGCGTATCGCCAGTGGCCAATGCAAACGCAGCAGTCAAGGGCATCGATTCCGTGCTTGCCAGCGTCAATGGCATGAAAGTGACCGAAATGGAAGTGGGCGGGCTGTTACAACAAGGCATCGACAAAGCCATCGTAGTGGACCGCTACATCAACAAAGTAATTGCCGCTGAACTGGGTCGTGAAATGTATGCGGCAGAAGCCAAGGCAACCTTGCAAGCCGCAGAGCGTGAAGTGCTGTCCACCCTGTACACCACCCGCCGTTTGGAAGAGCTGCGCAAGGCGATCAGCGACGACGATGTAAAAAATTATTACAACGCCAATGTGCTTGATCAGAATTTTCAGCTGTGGAAGGTCAGTTACTACTTGAGCACAGACTTTGCTGACGCACAAAAAACACTGGCCAGCCTGAAGAAAGGCGACAAAGACGCTGAAGCTCAACTGAAACCCTTGGTCGAGCAGGGCGATGGCTTCGCCGCTGCGGCGGCCATGCCCTACAACCTGGGGCGAGTTGTTTCAAAAATGAAAAAAGGCGAATACAGCGAGGTTTTGCAACTTAGAAACGGTTTGTTGGTTTTGAAAGTTGATGAAAGCAGGCAAGTAAAAAAGCCCACTGTTGAAGAGTTGAAGCAAGACATTGTTCAGGCGCTTGCTTTGCAAAAGTTCAATGAAGAACTGGAGCAGGCTCGCAAAAAAGCCAAGGTAGAACTTGGGTAACAAAACCGCTTAGAACAAATGAAGTGTTTAGCAATCAGGAGAAAATCATGTGTAAAGTACCCAGCTATCAAGCAACATTTTCCAAGAAGTCGGCCCAATCGGGCTTCATACAGGCAGCGCTGCTGTTTGGTATTGCCTTGATGACAGCGGTGCTGGGTGGCTTTGCATTGGCCAACCGCAGCCCCACCTCGCAAACCGACGTGGAACAGGCCAAGGTCAATGCCTCTGTTATTTTGAAGCAGGCCAGCGACCTTCGCGACGGTGTGGCGCGCTATTCAAGCGATTTTGGTTCGTCAGCGGTAACCACCGAAATGACCTTTGAGTCCGTGGGCAATAATGGTTTGTTCAATGCGTCTGCGCGTTATGCTTCACCACAAATCATGCCTACTTCTACATTTGACATATCGATCGGCGCAACAGTTGACGATATCAAAGCCCCTGCTGCGTTGGTGGCCGGTCATTGGTACCTCAACCGCACCACTGCTGGCAATGGCTTGGCCGGTGCAGGCGAAGACCCCATGGTTGTGTTGCCAGGTCTTCGAGCCGACGTGTGTGGCCGGGTTAACACCCTGTTGTATGGTGCCAATACCATACCCGTGGGTACTGGCGCCTTGTCTGCGTGGACAACAAACGTGGATGGCGGAATCTCCGCTGTGGCCGGTGTTGCCGGCTGGCCCGAGGGTTGTATTCAAACCAGTGACAGCCGTTATGTTTACTTTAAAACCGTGCAAGAAAACTAATCCAGCATTTTTCTCCTGATCATCCCCGGTTTGGCCACAGGGTCAACCGGGGATTTTCATTCATGTGTTTTTAACCTGATCTAGGGATATTTGTTTCCCTTCAGTAGACCGTTAAATAAACATATGGCGAAATCCGTCGATGCAACTGGATTGGAAAAATGAACAGGTGGCAACCCTATAAACAACAGGCAGGTTTTATCGCTTCCTACATATTGTACGGAATCGGTTTGCTGGCCATTGTGGGCGCCGCTTATGGTCGTTTGAACATGAGCAGCGAACAAGGGCGTGCGGTGCAGGAAACTGTAGACGACGTAGCCAACCAGCTTGAAGTAATACGCGGAAAAATTTTGTTGTGCGGGGCGGTGTATCCCGATGGCGATCATGGTCAATTCGGTGCTCGCAGGGCCTACCCCGCACCTTCAACCGTCGGCAATCAAGGTCCTGTTTCGAATGTTGAATGCCCCGGCGCACCCTTGGGTGAACGCTTGCTTGCAAACATGCCAGACGGAGCCCCCTTGCCCGAAAGCCCGCCCGATTTTGATCCATGGGTTTACGAACACACAGAATTAAATGGCATCAGGCTGCGCCTGAATCCACGTGTTGCGGATGGCGCATCCTCCACCCGTACCCGCCTGCTTCGGCAATACCCAAGCACCGCATCGCAGGTCGGCGATGAGCTTGTGTTCATTATTTTGAACTAGAGGTCGTGATGAAAAAAAACATGAAACATCCACAGCAATCGGTTTGTTTTCAAGAGCGCCCTTTGGTTGTTGCCATACGGCACGCCCTGCCTTACCTGATGGGTTTAAGCCTTGCATTGTCCATGGTTCAAACCGCGTCCAGCCGCAGCAGCGATTCTGCCGCGGCATTCACGGCCACACAGTTGGTGCGCCAGTTCACGCTGAAAAACACGGTTAGCCAGGTTTCAATGGGCATGCAAGGGTATGTGGCTGAGGTAAACGGACAGCAGCGCGGCCCCGCGATGGGTGCACGCCCCCCCGGCTTTCCTTCAGACATGGGTTCGGTGCCCACCACAGTGAACTTGCCCCGGCGCGACGGTGCAGGCCGCCCACTGGGTTACTGCGCCTGGGACAATGCTACCGCCTTGGCCACTGCTGATTACAACGCAGGCCAGGGTATTTCCAACCCCTTGGTGTACGCAATTGTGTCGCCAGGGTTAAACGGCAACATGCAAACCACCTGTGCCGACGTATTGGCCACCGGTTCGGGCGTGGGTGACGACCACGTGCAAGTGGCTGCGCCCATGCAGGTTTCCAGTGTGCAATACAAGTCGGCCGTAGGCACGTTCGCCGATTTGCCGCCCGGTGTCGAGGGCGATGTTCGGCTGGTGCGCGACACCAACAAACTTTACAGTTACGTGGGTGGGGTGTGGGCGCCCGTACAGGCCGGCCCGTTTGAAGCCGACGCAGGCGGCGGCGCAGGCGCCATTGCTTACACCACAGGCAAAGTGACAGTGGCCGATTTTCAGGCCGCCACAGCCAGCATTACAGGCGCTTTAAGCGGCAGCAGCGCCACATTCACAGGTGCTGTAACAGCCAACACATTCACCGGCAACGGCGCGGGTTTGGTCGACCTGAATGCAGACAATTTCAGCAGCGGTGTGCTTGGTCCCCAGTTTGGCGGCACCGGTGTGAACGCTTCGGCTGCTGCAAACGGCACACTGCTGATCGGCAATGGCAGTGGGTTTACATTGGGCACCCTGACCGGTGGTGCGGGTATATCCGTGTTAAGCGACGCGGGCGCAATTACACTGGTCAACAGCGGTGTGATCAGCATCACCGGCACGGCTGATCAAGTGATTGCCAGCGCGAACAATGGCGACATTGTGCTTAGCCTGCCCCAAGCCATTGCCACCACCAGCATGCCCACATTTGCTGGAATGATGTTGAATGGTGGATTAACCGGAACCACCGCCAATTTCAGTGGTGCAGTAACAGTGGGTTCGTTGGGTGCGCAGCGGCTGGATGTGTCCACTTCGGCTGGCGGTTTAGCCACCCCCAACATGATTGTGGGCACGGGTGCCATGTTAGGTACCCAAAGCGGTTTTGGTGGCAATACAGCATTGGGTATCAACGCACTTCGATCCAACACCACAGGTTATGCCAACACGGCGACTGGTTCAGGTGCCCTGATTTCCAACACCACCGGCATTAAGAACACCGCCACTGGTTGGGGCGCTCTTGAGCAAAACACCTCGGGGTCCGATAATACGGTCATGGGCAATGAGGCCGCGTATGTAAACACCACAGGCTACCGGAATACTGCAACGGGTGCTCGGGCGCTTTTCAGCAACTCCACTGGGTATGACAACGTTGCTGTTGGTAATAATGCACTTAGAGGCAACACCACAGGTTTTGAGAACGTTGCTTTGGGGCGCGAAAGTGGTTTTGCCAATACCACCGGTTCAAGTAATACCTTTCTGGGCTATAGTGCTGATGCGACAACTGGTGCGCTTACCTACGCCACTGCAATTGGTGCGCTGGCCACTGTAGCCACCAGCAACACATTGGCTTTGGGGCGCAACAGCACAGCCGACCAGGTGGTGATAGGCACCAACACCCGCAGCAACACCTACGCCAACACCAAGCTGTATGTGAACGGCGTAACCAACCTGAATGGCGATTTGCGTGGCACCACAGCAACCTTCAGTGGTGCAGTGAACGCACTGAGCTTTGCCGGTGATGGCTCAGCATTGACCAACCTGAATGCCAGCAACTTCACCACTGGCAACGTGCCAGTGGCAAGGGGCGGCACTGGGCTTGATGGTTCAGCAGCGCCCAACGGCAGCTTGCTGATTGGCAACGGCACGGGTTACAGCTTGAACACACTGACCGGCACAGCCAACCAGGTCAACGTAACAAACGGTGCGGGCACCATTACCCTAAGCCTGCCGCAAAGCATTGCCACCACCAGCACACCCACGTTTGGTGGAATAACCTCGAATGGTGCGGTGAACATAAACAACTCCACCGTTACATTCAACAACGTGACTGGCGACAAGGTGAATCTGTGGAGCGGTTTTGGTTTTGGAATTAACACCAGTAATTTGACGGCCTATGTTCCTAACGCGAGTGACAGATTTAGTTTGCGCACTGGCGGAAATTTCAATGGCACCGAGGTTTTTACTGTAACAGGCGGCGGTTTGATTACGTCGACCGGGGGTATTAGCACGACCACAGGCACTTTCAGCGGTAACACCACAGTGGGCGGCAACTTGTCGGTTGGCGGCAACCTTGTGTCTAATTTGAATGTTACGCAGGGCAATTTTGTGCGGTTTGGTCATGCGAATGAGCTAAACGCCGACGACGGTAAAATTGGCGCAGGGCTGTTTGGCGAAGGCCTGAATATTGTGGGCACCAAAACAACCGTTGCGGGCAGCCGCCTAGTTTCGGTCTACGGCAACACCACTTTCAGCGGTGATGTAACAGCCAGTACACTGCAATCCAACGCGTTCAAGTCAATCAGTTCACAAGGTGCGCATTTGCAGTGGAACCGCGATGGTGCTAGTGGGCGAACCTACTTGATTAACCAGCGGGGCGGCGGCGGTGGCGGTATTTCCTTTGGTGAGTCAACAACTGGCGACGCATTCACACAGAACATGTTTTTGGATGCATCAGGTAATTTGTCGGTGGTCGGCAGTGTTACAGCCAACAGCTTCAGCGGCACCACCGCTGCATTCAGTGGCAACACCACAGTGGGCGGCACTTTGGGCGTAACAGGTGCCACCACGTTGGGCGGCACTTTGGGGGTAACAGGTGCCACCACGTTGGGCGGCACTTTGGGCGTAACAGGTGCCACCACTTTGACAGGTGCGCTAGCAGCCAATGGTGGAATCAGCAGTACCACAGGCTCATTTAGCGGCAACGTAACAGCCAGTACCTTTCAATCCTTCGCATTCAAGCCAATTACCTCCCAAGGTGTGCATTTGCAGTGGAACCGCGATGGTGCAAGCGGACGAACCTACTTGATTAACCAGCGGGGCGGCGGCGGCGGCGGTATTTCGTTTGGTGAGGCAACAACAGGCGACGTGTACACCGAGAACATGGCTTTGTCTTCTACAGGCAATTTGACAGTGGTTGGTTCCGTCACCGCGAGTGGCGGAATTACCGGTACCACAGCCAACTTCAGCGGCAACACCAGTGTGGGCGGCACCTTGACGGTAACAGGCGGCACCACATTAAATGGCGCGGTTGCAGTCAACAACTCCGAAATTACATTCAATGACATACTTGGCGACAAGTTGAACCTGTATACAGGTTATGGCTTTGGAATTAACGGCGGCAACTTGACAGCTTACGTATCTGGTAACACAGATCGATTCAGTGTTCGAACTGGTGGAACTTATACTGGTACCGAAGTTTTCACGGTAACAGGCGGCGGTTTAATTACCTCGACCGGTGGTATTAGCACCACCACAGGTGCCTTCAGCGGCAACACCACAGTGGGCGGCACCTTGGCGGTAACGGGCGCCACCACATTAAATGGCGCGGTTGCAGTCAACAACTCCGCGATTACATTCAATAACATACTTGGCAACAAGTTAAACCTGTTTACAGGTTATGGCTTTGGAATTAACGGCAACAACCTTACCGCCTACGTACCTGGTGGAGCAGATCGATTCAGTCTGCGAACCGGCGGAACTTACACGGGCTCGGAGGTTTTCACGGTAACAGGCGGCGGTTTAATTACCTCGACCGGTGGTATTAGCACCACCACAGGTGCCTTCAGCGGCAACACCACAGTGGGCGGCACCTTGGCGGTAACAGGCGGCACCACATTAAATGGCGCGGTTGCAGTCAACAACTCCGAAATTACATTCAATGACGTAGTTGGCGACAAGTTGAACCTGTATACAGATTATGGTTTTGGAATTAATGGCAATAACCTGACGGCCTTCATACCCAGTGCATCACAGCGATTCAGTGTTCGAACTGGTGGAACTTACACAGGTTTCGAGGTATTTACGGTAAGCGGCGCGGGCAACGTCTCACTGACAGGCGGGTTGGCCGCAGGTGGCGCAATTAGCGGCACCACAGGCACATTCAGTGGAGCGGTAACCGTAAATTCGTTGACTGCACAGCGAATTAATGTATCTACATCGGCTGGCGGGGTAAGTTTCGCCAATATGATTGTGGGCACGGGTGCCATGGCGGGTGTACAAAGTGGCACGGGTGCCAACACAGCCTTGGGCATTAATGCGTTGAATGCTAACACCACGGGGTATGCCAACACCGGCAGCGGTTATCGTACACTTGAAGTTAACACCTCGGGCTACGGCAACACTGCCAATGGTTCCGACGTACTGAGATCCAACACCACCGGGTATAACAACACCGCCAGCGGCTATTTTGCGCTTGCCAACACCACCACAGGCTTTGACAACACCGCCACGGGCAGGTTGAGCGGTTCCAATAACACCACGGGTTCAAACAACACATTTCTGGGTGCTCAAGCCAACGCAACTACGGGCGCATTAACTTACGCAACCGCAATTGGTGCTGGCAGCACTGTAGCCACCAGCGGCACCATTGCACTGGGCCGCATCTTCGCGACTGACCAAGTGGTGTTAGGCACCGACACCCGCAACGACACGTTTGCCAACACCAAGCTGTATGTGAACGGTGTAACCAGTTTAAACGGTGATTTGCGTGGCACCACCGCCACCTTCAGCGGCAACACCACAGTGGACTCTTTGCTTGTGCGCGGCAGCCAGGCAATTGCAACGCAGGGTTCCTATTTACAGTGGAACCGCGATGGCGGCAGTGGACGTACCTTTCTGGTTAACCAAAGGGGTGGTGGAGGTGGGGGTATTTCG
>JAHIXK010000015.1 GCA_018815245.1 Gammaproteobacteria bacterium | reverse complement strand
GCGATTCCGACAGCGATTCCGACAGCGATTCCGACAGCGATTCCGACAGCGATTCCGACAGCGATTCCGACAGCGATTCCGACAGCGATTCCGATTCCGATGCTGAAGGCGACCCTGCCGGCCTGATCGGCGGATTGGATTCTTTGGATCAAAGTCTGGAAGAAACGCCACTGGCCCCTTTGGCTGCCGCAACGGCACCGCTTGCCGATGGACTGGGTACCATTTCTGACGGGCTGGCCGACGCCTCCGCGCAAGACCCAACACCTGTCAGCAATCTGCTTGCCGAAACAATTGGCCAAGAGCAAGAAGGCTACACCAACGACCAAGAGGGCCTGGTTGGCGTTGTCAGCAACCTGTCCCTCGGCCTGGCCGAAGGTGCAGAAGGCACGCCACTGGATCCAGTCGTTGATCCACTGGCTCAAACCCTGGGTTACAGCGAAGAAGACGGCACAGACGGTGTGGCCGCTGGCTTGAGCAGCGTGGGCGACACACTGGCTGGCGATGAAAGCCAGCTAAGCCCGCTGACCTCTAATGTGTTGGCCCCTGTGGTTGGCACCGACAAGGAATCGGGTGGATCAACAGGTCTAAGCGGTACGCTGGACGAAACAGGCGAAGGCCTGACAGACTTGACCAATGAAGACAGTGCTTTGGCACCACTGGATCCGCTCACTACTGCGGTATCCGACATGCTGGTAGCACCACTGTCCTCCGGCATTTCGGATGCTGGCGACGCCCTCATCGACAATGCTGAAATGGCTGGCCCTGGCCAAGAACTTGTGACAACAACAGGCACACTGCTGGGTGGCGAGACCCAACCTGCCACAGAAGAACCCCCGGCTGAGGAAGGCAACGCCTTACCCGACACACCACTGGATCCGTTGACAGACGCGCTGATGGAAAACTCGGATCCCGCAGTATTGGGCGAAAGCGTTGGCGGAGTGATCGAAGACATTGGCGCCAACACCCCACTGGAAGCCGTAACCGAGCCGTTGGCTGACGCACTGGCTGGTGGTGGAGATGGTGGAGGTGAAACAACGCCAGTTGATGACCTGTTGGCAGCAACAGAAGGCACACCGATCAGTACCGTCACCGACCCGCTACTGGACGCAAGCAGCCCGATTACTGGCGGACTGCTCTAAGCTGCATGGTGGTTGTTCGAATCGAACCCCCTCCACGGAGGGGGTTTTTATTTGAATCCAAACCACGACATGCACAAGTAAAAAATAACAACTTTACTGACAAATCAACGGACACCACCCATGAGCACAGCACCCAAAATTGGAATCGTTGCGTCCACAACAGAGAAACTGGTCGTTCAACGTCAAGGTGAGCAATTCACACTGCGCCAAGGCGACGCGATTCTAGCGGGCGACGTAGTTCAAAACAAGGACCTTGTTCCAGTGGACATCGAACTGCCCGCGCTGACAGAAGGGCAGGCAGATTCGTTGGTGACTTTGGCACCGGAATCTGCAGCGCAAATCGCCAGCAACGCTGCAGCCAATGGGGCCGTTATAGAAGTGACATCGCTTACGGAAGGCGTCGATCTGTACGCCATCAGCGATGGTACTGACGGCGCCATACTGCTTACTGATGCAGGCACGGGCTTCAATGGACTGGTAGGCGCAGGCCTGCTTTCAGCAGGATCAGCCGGGGGTGTTGGCAGCCTGGCCACCGTTGTTGGGGGCGGCGTGGGCGTTGCAGCGTTGGCGGCATCATCGGGCGACGACAGCAACTCCATTGAAGGTGCCACCTTCACAGACGTTCGCGTGGACAACGGCGATGAAACATCCGAGCCAGTGGACGAACCAGTGGACGAGCCAGAAGATGAAACACCCAACGAAGAAGAACCCGAAACACCGGAAGAACCCGTTGACGAAGGCACCACTGGCACACCGCTGGATGCGGTAATTGATCCCCTGCTTGATGCCGTGGCTTCATCGCCAATTGGTTCTGCACCCAACCCGCTTGAAAGCTTGCCGCTAGACGCAATCACCAGCAACCTACCAGTTTGACAGCAACACTTTACTCAAATTTGTCGTAGCGAATGTTTTCCACTTTTACACCCAGTTTGGAAAACTTCGCAATGGCCGCATCTATCATCGCAGGCGGGCCGCACAGGTAGGCCTGAACCTGGGGCCAATCCAGCTGCAGCTTGTCCAACTCCTCAGTCACATAACCACGCGCACCAGTCCAGTTTGTGTTGGCAGGCTCTTCCGACAACACCTGCTTGAAATTCAATGAACCCCGCCAGCCTTGCTGAATGCGCCCAATATCTGCATCAGCATACAAATCACGCTGCGTGCGCGCACCAAACAGGTAAACCACATCGCGCGTCTCCCCTGCCCAGCTTGCCTGATCCAGCAAACTTAAAATGGGTGCCATGCCGCTGCCACCCGCCACACAAACAATTGGCGCAGGCTTTTCACCGTCGGCCGGGCGCAGGTAAAAATCGCCGAATGGCCCACTTACACTCAAGCGCGTTTCCTGCCGGTTTGCGGCAAACAACCACTGCGTGAACTTTCCGCCCGGCACCTTTCGAACATGAAACACCAATTCATTGGCCTCATGCCCTTTGGGTGCTATCGCAAAACTGTAGTTGCGCGACAAACTGAATTCCTCCAGACGAATTTCAGCGTACTGGCCCGCCTTGAACGGCATGCTGTCATCCAGCGCAACGCGAAGTTCCACAATGTCATGGGTCAACTCTTTCTGGCTCACAATCGTGCCGCGTGTTTCCACCAAACGGTCACCGCCCGACGTCAACTTCACGTCAATTTCAAGGTCTGTTTCCGGAATGGACTGACAAGCCAGAATCATCCCCGCCTTCAAATCTTCAGCGCTCAATACGTAGCTTGAATCGGTCAACTGACGCACCTTGCCACTTTTCAATTTGCACTTGCATTGGGTACAACTGCCCACCCTGCAATTGTGGGGAAAGCCCAAGCCCGCAGACAGCGCAGAATTCAAAATCACCTTGCGCCCCTTCTCCACCTCAAAGCTTTGACCACCAGGGGTCACGCTCACCTTGTGGGTCAATTTTCCTTTGTTGCCGGCGGCCGCACCACCTTGCAAACCAAACCATTCAAGTAGTTTCATCGTCTTTTCCTTGTTGACTCAAGCTACAGCTTGCGCAGAATTCAAACCTTTCATGCCACTTTTCACGCTGGCTTCAATCGCCAGTTTCTTCTCCTCAGGCGTGGCAAAGGTTTCATCCCAATGGTTCAGCAAAGGTGTCATCACTTTCTTGTAAAGGGGCGGCACCAGCGCCAGCAAAATGGTGCCCAAATAGCCAGTGGGCAACATGGGTGCGTGGCGGTAGCTTCGCAAGTTCCAGTATTCCTGATCGGCCTCAGCGTGGTGGTGCGAATGGCGGGTCAGTGCGTACAGCAAAGCCGTTGAAACCGAAGCATTGGTGTTCCAGCTGTGGCGAGGCTCTACTTTGTCCTCGGGGCGGCGAACAATGCCGTAATGCTCCATGTAGTTCACGACCTCCAGCAGTGTTTTACCACCTGCACTCATAATCCAGAACATCGCAACACCGGCCCAGCCACCGATATAAAACGCCGCCACAAACAAGCTCAAGCTCATTAAATTCCCGCGCATCATGCGGCTATGAATGGGGTTCCACACCGATTGGTCAAACTTTGCCAGGCGCTGCTTTTCCAGCTTCCATGCCGACTTGTATCCGCCCACAGTGCTTTTAAGCACAAAACCGTACACGTTCTCACCACGCTGGGCCGTGGCGGGGTCCGCAGGTGTGCCCAGGTTTTTGTGATGACCGTACACATGTTCAATCGCAAAAGATGCATCGCAGGTAAATGCCAACATCCACCGGCCCAGAACCATATCGCGCATGCTGTAGGTACGGTGGGTCAACTCGTGCCCCACATTTGTTCCACCCGCGCCAAACAGGAATGCCCCGGCCAGTGCACCCATCAACCACTGGTACCAAGTGGTGTCGGCCTGCAACTGCATGCGGTCATAACCAAACATATTGCGCATGAATTCATCAATACCCAGCACATCCACAGGGGAAACAGCCCAAGTGAAGCACAGGGTCACCCACATCAAAATGGGCAGGGTAAGCCACAGCATCAGGTTCAGAAAAAATTCGCCCTCCATGCGGGGCTCACTGCGGTCGTCGGGCAGCAGGATGTCTCCCAGTGCAACCACAAACACCAAAGCAACAATACCGGTGTACATCCAGGGGCCGCCCTGCATCATGGCGTGCATCACGCCAAGGGCGATCAATGGAAATGCCGTGAATTTCAAGTAATGCAGCATAAAAGGTCTCCCAATGAATTCTTTGTTTCAATACCACCAATGTTAACGATTGTAAACATACTCGTCAATACCCCCAACCAATGTTTCATAGCAGTTGTTCGGGTTTTGGATATAATTGATCGCTTATGGCATCTACCGTACCCACAACACATGGCCGCAAACGGCTGATCGACGCTGCATTGAACCTGAGCTATCACCGGCGAAGTTTCTCCAGCCTTGGCATTCGCGAGATAACCCGCGAAGCCAACCTGTCCGCACCTGCCTTTTACCGCCACTTCAGCGACCTTGCCGACCTGGGAACCGCAGTGATTTGGGAAGTAGAAACCGCGGTGATCGACGCCTTCAAAGAAGTACGAATCAGCACTGCCAATGAAGCCGACCTCGACATTCGCCCCATGCTGGTAAAACGCTTCTTTGACTGGGCTGTGGAAAATCCAAAACCCGTGGTGGTGGGTGCTTCTGAGGCTTTTGGTTCACTGGAACGCATGCGCGATGGATTGAAAAAAACCATCCGCGCCGTCAGCGAAGACATCTGCAGCGACAACCGCATTGCCACCCTGTTGCCGGGTCTGCCACAAGAAGAAATGTTCGAAGTACTGGAAGTAATTGCTCAAAACGTGCTGTTCATGGCGGTTGAATACATCGAAAAGCCCGAGCAGCGCCCCGCAATTTACGACAAAACGCTTCGCATTGTCGGCGTAATGTTTGCCGGGGCCCATGCCATTCACGCGCTTCAAATCGAACAGAACAATCAGCGACGCCCGCCGATTGATACGTCGGAACACACCAACATTTAACAAAAAAGCAACATTGTCTTTCCTGCCCTGTTTAAAGGATTAAACTGTCAACACACAAATTAACATTGTGGTAACAAAATCCCCCCGCAGGAGCCACACCCATGCGCATTGCCATACTGGAAGACGACCTGACACAAAGCGAAATGCTGCGCTGGGTGCTTGAATCGATTAATCACAAATGTTATTCATTTGCCTCGTTCAAAAGCTTCCAAACCGCGCTGTACCGCGACAGCTTTGACCTGGTGCTGCTGGACTGGATATTGCCCGACAGCTCCGGCCCCAAAGTCATGCACTGGATTCGTGAAACCTTGCACATCAAGGTTCCGGTTCTGTTCATCACCTCCAAAACCGACGAAGAAAACATTGTTGAAGCACTGAATGCGGGTGCAGACGATTACATGATCAAGCCAATTCGGCGTGGCGAACTGACTGCCCGTGTCAACGCACTACTGCGCCGCGCCTACCCGGAACTGACTGCACCGGAGGTGTTTGAAATTGCCAGCCTCGAATTTCATCCAAAATTTTCAACCATCGTCCGCCACGCCAAACGCGTGACCATGACCCAGAAAGAATTTGATTTGGCCTTGTTGCTGTTTCGCAATCTGGGCAAACCGCTCTCCCGCTCACACATACAGGAATGTGTATGGGGCCGAGACACGGACTTGCCCTCGCGCACCATGGATACTCACATATCGCGGGTGCGTTCCAAACTGGCTTTGCGCCCGGAACAAGGTTTTCGCCTGACGCCCGTGTATGGCTTTGGTTACAAACTGGAACAGGTGGACCACGAAGGAAAATCTGCCGACCTCGCGAAAATCAAACGACAGCTCGCAGAAAACGGCTAAGAGCATCCCCGGCATCACGGGTTATAATGCAGGGTTTCCCGCTCAGTAGGTATTATGGAGCTTTTCGCAGTCGGCCTGAACTATCAATCCGCCCCGCTCGCCCTTCGCGAGCGCTTGGCGTTTCCGGCCGAACAATTGCAAGAAGCTCTGCGTGCGCTGGCCCACCGGGTACAGGCCCCGGAAGCAGCGATACTTTCCACCTGCAACCGCACCGAAGTGTATTGCGCCAGCAGTGACCTTGCGCACCTGGAGCGTGAACTACTGGACTGGCTGGCCAGCAACCGCAACATCTCCCCAAAGGAACTTAGCCCCCACCTGTACATCCTGCCCCAGCAGGAAGTGGTTCGCCATGCATTCCGCGTGGCCAGCGGGCTGGATTCCATGGTACTGGGTGAAGCCCAAATTCTGGGCCAGATGAAGCAAGCCGCCCGCACCGCCGAAGAAGCGGGCACCTTGGGCCAAATGCTGCACCAACTTTTTCAGCGCACCTTCTCGGTTGCCAAAGAAGTTCGTTCACACACGGAAATTGGCGCCCATTCGGTCTCCATGGCTTCGGCGGCGGTCAAACTGGCCACACGAATTTTTGGCGATCTGAGCAAACGCAATGTGCTGTTCATCGGCGCAGGCGAAATGATCCAGTTATGTGCCACCCACTTCGCAGCCCAGCAACCAAAAAGCATCACCATTGCCAACCGCAGCGCCGAACGCGCCCACCAGCTCGCCTTGACACACAATGCCAACGTGATTGGTTTGGCCCAGGTACCGGACCAACTTGCAAAATCCGACATCGTCATTTCCTGCACAGCCAGCACCCTGCCATTAATCGGCTTGGGCATGGTCGAAGCAGCGTGCAAAAAGCGCAAACACGAACCCATCTTCATGCTTGATCTGGCCGTACCCCGCGACATCGAAGCACAGGTCAGCAAGCTCGACGACGTATTTCTGTACACCGTTGACGACCTTAGCCAGATTGTTCAGGAAGGTCGCGAACAACGCGCCGCTGCCGTAGAACAAGCAGAAGCCATCATTGAAACCCAGGTTCAGGGCTTCATGCGCTGGATGAGCGAACGGTCACTGGTTCCCACCATTCAGGAAATACACCAGAAAGCAGACGACATAGCCCAGCTTGAACTGGAACACGCCCGCAAACAACTGGCCAAAGGCATACCGGCAGACGACGTATTGCAATTGATGGCCCACCGAATTGGTGCGAAATTCATGCATGGACCGATGCAAGCCCTGCACAAGGCCCCCCCTGCTGAACGCGAAGCCCTGCTGAAGTGGCTTCCTCAGCTTTTCAACATTAAAAACACCGACAAATAGATGAACAACAGCATGCGGGCCCGGCTCACGCGTCTTACGGAACGCCTGGCCGACCTTGAAGATTTTTTATCCTCTCAGAACGCAGCCAATGACATGGCGCAGTTCAAAGCCATCACGCGTGAACGATCCGAACTGCTGCCCGCCACTGAACGTTTTGCAGAATACCAAAGCATTGAAACCGACCTGCACACCGCACGGGAGTGGCTTTCCGAGCCCGACATGCGCGACATGGCCCGCGAAGAAATTGCGCAAAACGAAGCAAAACTGCTGCAAATCGAGGCCGAACTACAACGCCTGATGCTGCCCAAAGACCCCAACGACCACCGCAACGCCATGCTGGAAATTCGCGCAGGCACAGGTGGCGATGAATCTGCGTTGTTTGCAGGCGACCTGTTTCGCATGTACACCCGTTATGCCGAGCGCAAGGGCTGGCAAATTGAAGTGATGAGCGCCAGCGAATCGGAATTGGGCGGCTACAAAGAAGTGATTGTTCGCCTTGCCGGCGAGAACGTTTACAAACACCTGAAGTTTGAATCAGGCGGACACCGCGTACAGCGTGTTCCGGCCACCGAAAGCCAGGGCCGCATACACACCTCGGCGTGCACCGTCGCAGTGATGGCCGAACCCGACGAAGCGGAGGAAATTGAAATCAACCCGGCCGATTTGCGCATCGACACCTACCGCGCCAGCGGCGCAGGTGGCCAGCACATCAACAAAACCGATTCTGCCGTGCGCATTACCCACCTGCCCACCGGCCTTGTGGTGGAATGCCAGGACGAACGCAGCCAGCACAAAAACAAAGCCAAAGCAATGAAGGTACTCAACGTTCGCCTTCAAGACAAAATTGACCGCGAACGCCAGGCTGCAGAAGCCAGCGAACGGCGCAGCCTGGTCGGCTCTGGCGACCGTTCGGAACGCATTCGTACCTACAACTTCCCGCAAGGGCGAATGACCGACCACCGAATCAACTTGACCCTCTACAAACTCGACTACATCATGGACGGAGACTTAACCGACCTGATGAATGGCCTGACCGCGTTCCACGAAGCGGAACTGCTGGCCGAAATCACCGCCAAAGAATGAGTATTCTGCCCCAGCCCACCATTGAATCGGTGTTACAACAAACCCGCAAGGAAACCGGCCTGCCACCAAGTGAACTTCGTGTGCTGATGACACACATCACCGGGTTTGACCGCGTGGGCCTGGTCACCAAAGGCAACCGCGAACTACCCATGGACCAGCTCAGCGCGTTCAAGTCGCTGGCCGCCAAACGGCAACACGGCGAACCTATCGCCTACTTGGTGCAGCAAAAAGAATTCTATTCCCGCCCTTTTTTTGTCGATCCACGCGTGTTGATACCCCGCCCGGAAACCGAAGAACTGGTAGAACACGCTTTGGGCTTTCTGCAGAACAAATCGACCGAAAACCTGCTGACCCGCGTGCTGGACATTGGCTGCGGCAGCGGAGCCATTGCCATTTCACTCGCCCTTGAAAACCCCATCCTTGAAGTGACCGCCACCGACATTTCGGCAGATGCCCTGTGGGTCGCCCAACACAACGCCAATGAACTGGGCGCCAAGAACGTGCGCTTCATTCAATCCGACCTGTTCGCAGGGCTTCTCAACCAAACGCCCGCACTGGCCTTTGACTTGATTTGCAGCAACCCCCCCTACATTGAACAAGGCGACATCCACCTTTCACAGGGCGACTTGCGGTTCGAGCCCTCGCTTGCCTTGACTGACGGGGGCGACGGCCTTCGCTTCTACCGGGAAACTGCACGCAACAGCCCCACCCTGCTTCGCCCCGGTGGCGGCGTGCTGGTTGAACATGGCCACGACCAACAAGGCGCTGTCAAAGCACTGTTTGCAATGCCACCTTATGTGCACGTACAAGGCCTGCCCGACCTGGCCGGCACCCCGCGCTTTGTATTTGCCCACATTTAATTTGCAATCAAAACACTCGCAAGCCATTGAAAACGAGCGTTTAATACCCATATCCATTACACTACAGGGTTGTAGCAATTCACCCCATTGAAAGGAAGTTTTTATGAGCGCTCGCGATTCCATTCACGAAACCGTCACCAGCCACCCAGTGGTTTTGTTCATGAAAGGGACAGCCCAGTTCCCCATGTGCGGGTTTTCTGGCCGCGCCATTCAAATCCTGAAAGCCTGCGAAGCCGAGAAAGTAGTCACTGTGAACGTGCTGGACGACCCCGAAATTCGCCAAGGCATCAAAGACTACGCCAACTGGCCCACCATTCCGCAACTGTATGTGAACGGCGAATTTCTGGGCGGCTGCGACATCATGACCGAAATGTACCAAAACGGCGAACTGCAGGCGCTTATCGCAACAGCCAACGCATCGACCAAGTCCGAGTAATTCTCAACTTGAGCAGCACCCTTCCAGCCCAATTCAAACAATCCATCACCGTCGCCATCACAGGCGCCAGTGGTGCCTTGTTTGGCCTGAAAATTCTGGATCTGCTTCGCGCACGCGGCGACACGGAAATTCACCTGGTCGTATCCCCATCAGGTTGGCTAACCGTGGCCAGCGAAAGCGATTTGAGCAAAGAAGAAATTGAGGCAAAGGCCCACGTGGTGCATTCGCCCAAATCAGTGGGCAATTGCATTGCCAGTGGGTCCTACCCTTCCATGGGCATGGTGGTAGCACCATGTTCCATGCACACACTGGCCGCCGTTGCACACGGCTTGTCAAACAACCTGATTACCCGAGCCGCCGATGTGGTGCTGAAAGAACGCCGCCGCCTTGTTTTATTGCCGCGTGAAACCCCATTGAATTTGGCCCACCTGCGAAACATGGTCAGCGTGACCGAAATGGGTGGCATCGTTATGCCACCTGTGCCCGCTTTGTACCAGCGCCCCAGCAGCATCGACGCCATGGTCACCGACACCGCCCAGCACGCCCTGCAGCTACTGGGTCTGCCAAACGTGCCGCGCACCGAATGGCAGGGTCTACGCAGCAACTAATCGCAGTCGCTGCGTTTCAAAACATTCCCTATAACTGCGGCACATGAAAACGCTGCAGCAAACCCTCATCACCACCCAACCCCAGCTCAGACAGCATGTCGAGCAAACGCTGGGCGGCTTTCGGGTTTGAGTGTTGGTGTTTTTTCGCAATAATCAGCTCGTTTTTCATGGAATGCTCCCAGCCCACCAACTCGGTCACAGTCACTTGGTAACCGTGTGCCTCCAATTGCAAACACCTCAAAACATTCGTCAACTGGCTGCCAAATTCACGCGTGTGCAAAGGGTGGCGCCACATTTCAACCAAGCTGGTTTTACCCAACTGGCTGGCTTTATTCTTGCGCAAGTGTGTGGCCACCTCGGCCTGGCAACAAGGCACCAAGGCCATGAACTTCGCCTGCTTCTTCAAGCCAAAAGAAATGGCATCGTCGGTGGCCGTGTTGCATGCATGCAATGCCGTCACAATGTCCACCTGCCGTGGCAAATCCGGATGTTCCGTGGCCTGCGCCACAGGCAGGTTAATGAACTTCATGCCTTGACCGAACCCCAATTGCCTGGCCAGCGTGTTTGATTTGTCCACCAACTCCTGACGGGTCTCCACACCGGCCACCACCGCACCTTCCGGGTTCTGCTTGATGTACAGATCGTAAAGAATGAACCCCAGGTACGACTTGCCAGCGCCATGATCCACCAAATAAAGTTGTCCATCATTGGCCTTCCGTACTTCTTCAATCAACGGATCAATAAAATGGGTCAGGTGATACACCTGCTTTAACTTCCTGCGACTGTCTTGATTGATCCCGCCCTCACGCGTCACAATGTGAAGCGCTTTGAGTAGTTCAATCGACTGGCCGGGCTTTAGCTCCAGTGCGTCTAACGGATTTTTCTTGGGTTTGGGCATGCTGAGTTGCTGCGTTGAATTCAATGCGCACAGTGTAAAGGTTCTGCGGCTCAATCGGCGGGTATATTGATTGTTCGCCTGTTCGTTCATCGCACCGATCAGCGGGTGCATTGATTGCTCACTTGCCCGTCGATTACACCAATCAGCTCGGGTTTGAAGCCGGCACAAACAGCCCACGCCGGGTTGGCAAAAAGCAAGCCATCAACACCGAATCTACACAAAACCTAAGCCGTGCATATGAAATTAATTTGGTGGTTCCCAAGAATACCGGGAGAAGAATGGTGCCGCTTGTCGGATTCGAACTGACGACCTACCGCTTACAAGGCGGTTGCTCTACCAACTGAGCTAAAGCGGCACTTAAGAGAAGCGCTATTTTACTCGAGTCAGATGATTCTTTTTCTTCTGACCGGGTTTTTTTGGTGTTTTTTCATCAGATTTATCTGATTTAGCAACAGACAGTGGTTTTGGATCTTCACTGGCACCAGAAACCGAACGCAAACCAGCGGGTTTGTTCTCGGAATCATCGGAAACAGGTTCATCCTGCTCATCTAAAACAAACTGAACAGCCTCAGCGCCATCACCCTCAACTTCCGCCAAAGGCTTTAACACTTCAAACGCCATGCCATGTCCGTTCTCACGGGCATAAATGGCGCTGATCTGCTCGATCGGCACGTAAATTTCACGCACCACCCCACCGAAACGAGCCTCAAACTCAACTGCTTCGTTGCCAAGGCTCAATTTATTCGTGGCCAAGGGCGACGTGTTCAACACAATCTCCCCTGCCTTCACAAATTCTTTGGGCACATGGGTTTTCTCATTGACAGCCACAGCGAGGTAGGGCGTGTAGCCATTGTCAACACACCATTCATGAATGGCGCGAATCAAATAAGGCTTGGTAGAAACTTCACTCAATGCAATGTCCTCGACGGTTCCGGGTAACGGGTCAGTTGGCACCCATTAACGGCGCATTACCTTCTCGGAAGGTGTCAACGCGTCAATGAAAGCAGGCTTTGCGAAAATTCGCTCGGCGTACTTCATCAGTGGTGCAGCAGACTTCGGCAGCTCAATGCTGTAATGCTCCAGGCGCCACAGCAACGGGGCCAGCGCCACGTCCAGCATGGAGAAATCTTCGCCCAACATGTACTTGCTTTTCACAAACACCGGGGCCAACTGAGTAAGCTGTTCACGAATGGCCGACTTGGCTTTGTCCATGGCTTTCGGGTTGCCCGCTTTCTCCAGCACGCTAACATGCTGGAACAGTTCCCGCTCAAAATTGAACAGAAACAGGCGTGTGCGCGCACGCATTACCGGGTCAGCCGGCATCAACTGGGGATGAGGAAAACGCTCATCAATGTATTCATTGATGATGTTCGATTCGTAAAGAATCAAATCACGTTCAACCAGGATAGGCACCTGGCTGTACGGGTTCATCACACTGATGTCATCAGGCCGGTTGAACAGATCAATGTCCTTGATCTCAAAATCCATGCCTTTTTCATGCAAAACAAACCGGCAACGCTGAGAAAACGGGCAAGTTGTTCCAGAGTAAAGAACCATCATAATGTTGTCATCCCAAAACAAAAAATGGCCGGGGCGAGTAAACACCCCAGCCTGTATGCAATTAAAGCCAAGAGCGCTTACTTAATGTCTTTCCAGTAAGCGGCGTTCAGGCGCCAGGCGAACACGGTGAACACACCAAAGAACAGCAACACGATTACACCAAGCTTGAAACGACCTTCACGAACTGGTTCTGCCATAAACACGAGGAAGCTTGTCAGATCGGCCATGGCCTGATCGTATTCAACCTGGTTCATCGAGCCTGGCTTTACCTGCTCAAAGCCCACAAACTTGTGCACCTTTTTTTCCGGATCATGTGGATCGGCCACATCTTCGTATTTTGCAACGCGCTCACCTTGCAGCTCCCACAACACGTGGGGCATGCCCACATTGGGATACACCATGTTGTTCCAGCCAGTTGGCTTGGCGGGATCACGGTAGTAAGTGCGCAGGTAAGTGTAAATGTAGTCTGCACCAGGACCATTGCCCGAAGCACGTGAACGTGCGATCAAGGACAAATCAGGAGGCACGCCACCGAACCACTTTTTCGCATCTTTGGGATCCATGGCAACTGTCATGGTTTCGCCCACGTTGTCAGACGCGAACATCAGGTTTTCCTTGATCTGCCCTTCGGTCAAACCAATGTCGCGCAGGCGGTTGTAACGCATGCTTTCAGCAGCGTGACAGCTCAGGCAGTAATTCGAGAACAACTTGGCACCGCGTTGCAGCGCAGCCATGTCGTTCGTCAGGTCGGGCGCCGCGTCCAGCGGATAGTTGCTTCCCGCACCGAACACCAGTGAAGGAACAAGCGCCAACAAAGCCAATAATTTTTTCATCATTTAGTCCCAGTCTTATCCAGTTCGTCGTCCAGTCAGGCTTAGTGCGCGTGAAACACAACACGGTCAGGCACGGGCTTGAAAGTACCCATCTTTGACCACCAAGGCATTGCCAGGAAGAACAGGAAGTAATAGAGGGTTCCAAGTTGAGACACGACTTGACCAATGTCTGAAGGTGGTTTCACACCCAGGTAACCCAGCACAACAAAGTTCACCACGAAGATAGCGTAAATCCACTTGTGCAAAGCAGGACGATAGCGAATGGACTTCACCGGGCTGCGATCCAGCCAAGGCAGGAAGAACAGGATAACCACAGCGCCACCCATGGCGACCACACCCCAGAACTTGGCATCAATCCAAAAGAACGGGAAAGTAATCGCGCGCAAAATGGAATAGAAGGGCGTGAAGTACCAGACAGGCGCAATGTGCGCTGGCGTTTTCAATGGGTCAGCCGGAATGAAGTTGTTGTATTCCAGGAAGTAACCACCCATTTCAGGCGCGAAGAACACAATGGCAGAGAACACCATCAAGAACACGCCCACACCCAAAATGTCGTGCACGGTGTAGTAAGGATGGAAAGGAATACCATCCAATGGCTTGCCATCAGCACCTTTCTTTTCCTTGATTTCAACACCATCGGGGTTGTTGGAACCCACTTCGTGCAAGGCGACCAAGTGCGCAGCCACCAAGCCCAGCAACACCAACGGAATGGCGATCACGTGGAAGGAGAAGAAGCGGTTCAGGGTTGCATCGGAAACCACATAGTCACCACGAATCCAGATGGCCAGATCAGGACCAATCACGGGAATTGCAGAGAAAAGGTTCACGATTACCTGAGCACCCCAGTAGCTCATCTGGCCCCAAGGCAACAGGTAACCAAAGAAGGCCTCAGCCATCAGACACAGGAAAATGGCAACGCCGAAAATCCAGATCAGTTCACGGGGTTTGCGGTATGAGCCATACAGCAGACCGCGCATCATGTGCAGGTATACCACCACGAAGAACATGGAGGCACCGGTGGAGTGCATGTAGCGCACCAACCAACCCCAAGGCACATCACGCATGATGTATTCCACAGACTGGAATGCCTTGGCGGCATCGGGTTTGTAGTGCATGACCAGGAAAATACCGGTCACAATCTGGATCACCAGCACCAGCAAGGCCAGTGAGCCGAAGAAATACCAGAAGTTGAAGTTCTTGGGCGCATAGTACTCGGACAAATGCGCTTTGTAGGTCGATGTCAGGGGGAAGCGCTGGTCAATCCAGCCCAACACGCCTGTGGTTTCGACTTTTTTATCTGCCGCCATAATTACTACTCCTCGATCTCAGATGTCAGGCGTTCTTCTCGTCTACACCGATCAACAACTTGGTGTCTGACAAATACTTGTGGGGTGGCACTTCCAGATTGTCTGGAGCGGGCTTGCCAGCGTACACGCGGCCAGCCAAATCGAATGTCGAGCCATGGCAGGGGCAAAAGAAGCCGCCTTTCCAGTCATCAGGCAGGCTTGGCTGGGGGCCAGCTTCAATGCGGGCAGAAGGCGAACAACCCAGGTGCGAGCAAATGCCCACAGCAACCAGGTATTCAGGCTTGATGGAGCGATGTGTGTTGCGTGCATATTCGGGGGTCAGGCCATCGGGGTTGCGCTCTGAATTCGGATCGGCAAGCTGACTGTCCAAAGTGGGCAGGGCCTCGACCATGGCTTCATCGCGACGAACAACCCACACGGGTTTGCCACGCCATTCCACGGTTTTCATTTCACCCGGCTGCATGCCGGAAATATCAAGTTCAACGGGAGCACCGGCGGCTTTTGCGCGCTCGGAAGGTGCCATTGAGGACAGAAACGCTGCGCCAGTTGCTGTAGCAGCCACACCACCCGCTGCGCCACAGGCGATCATCCACACGCGGCGTTCTTTGTCTACAGGTTGATTATTGCTCATCAAAATAACCCCGAAAGTAAAAACCAGTAATCCATGCAACCCGAGATTGTACATTAGAAACCATCTAAACCGCGACAAACAAATCACGGAAAATGACTTCAATACCATGGCGCAGGGCAATCCATTCGCCCAATGCCTGCACGCCGCAACGTTCGGTGGCGTGGTGGCCCGCACCGAGCAAACTGACATTGCATTCACGGGCCACATGCACAGCGGGTTCAGACAACTCTCCGGTCAGGTACAAATCAGCACCACCCAACGCCGCCGCTTCGACATAACCCGGTGCGCCACCGGTACACCATGCCACCGTGCCCACCATTCTCGCGGGGTCATCCGCACCCTCCACCTGCACGCGATGGCCCAACACAGCAGCCACTTTCGCCACCAGGTCACCCAGGCGCTGCGGGGTATCCAGCGTACCGATGCGAATCAAACCCTTCTCGCCAACCGCGCGGTCGCTGGGCCAGCCCAACATTTTCCCAAGTTGCACGTTGTTGCCCAGCTCGGGGTGTATGTCGAGCGGCAAATGATAGGCAAACACATTCAGGTTGTGCGCCAAGGCGGCTTGCAGGCGTTCTTTGCGAAACCCGGCAATCACCTGTGGGTCGCCTTTCCACATCAATCCGTGGTGCACCAAAACAGCATCCGCATCCAGCTCAACCGCAAGGTCAATCAATGCCTTCGAGGCGGTAACCCCGGTGAGCAAACGCCGAATACGGGGCCTGCCTTCCAACTGCAAGCCATTTGGGCAATAATCTGATATACGAGCCTGATCCAGCAATTCCCGCAAATCATGTTCAAGTACTTTCCGATCCACTGAAACCAACGGCGCACCCCTGCTATTTGATATGTTGAAAAAACTCTGGCTGACCTTTTCCCAGGCCCTGGCAGTGCTTCTTGCATTGTATTTCATCACGGAAGTGCTGCGCCCTGAATGGGTTCCAGACTGGATGCAAAAGCCAGCCCACCAAACCGCCCAACCCGAGGGCGTGGCGGGCTACCGGCATGCAGTGGACAAGGCCATGCCTGCGGTTGTGAACATTTTCACCAGCAAGCGCACCCCAGAGTTGCCCAAGCATCCGTTTTTTGAAGACCCGGAAATACGGAAGTTTTTTGGTGACGAACTGGAAGAACAATTCGAACAGGAAGAGCAGACATCCAGCCTGGGTTCGGGCGTGATCGTGAACAGCGAAGGCTTGATTGTGACCAACCAGCATGTGGTCGAAGCGGCCGATGAAATCGAGGTAAGCCTGAACGATGGGCGAACTGCATCCGCACAGCTGGTCGGAATGGACCCAGAAACAGACCTGGCCATATTGCGAATCAACCTGGACAAACTGCCGAGCCTGAAATTCGCAGCAGAAGGCACGGTGGGGGTCGGCGATGTCGTACTGGCCATGGGAAACCCTTTCGGCGTGGGCCAAACCGTGACCATGGGCATTGTCAGTGCACTGGGTCGAAACCATGTCGGCATTAATACCTTCGAGAACTTCATTCAAACCGATGCAGCCATCAATCCGGGCAACTCAGGTGGCGCACTGGTTGACACAGCAGGCAACCTGCTGGGCATTAACACCGCCATTTACAGCCGGTCAGGCGGCTCGCTTGGCATTGGCTTTGCCATTCCAGCCAAAACAGTTCAAAGTGTGCTGAACCAGATTGTGCGCACTGGCACCGTGACGCGGGGCTACATTGGGGTTGAACAACAGAACATCACCGAGGAACTGGCCACAGCCTTTGATTTGCCACAACGGGATGGTGTGATCATTGCAGGAATCGTCAAGGATGGCCCCGCAGACAAGGCTGGCCTGAAAGTAGGCGACATTTTATTGAAGCTGGACAATGAAAAAATCAGGGACACCACGCAAATGCTGAACCAGATCGCGGCGTATGCGCCCGGTGAAAAAAAGTCGGTTGAATTGCTTCGGGAAGGCAAAAACCAGACAATCAGCATTGAAATCGGGGTGCGCCCGAAACCGGGCGACTTCATCAAACGCCAGTAATTACCAGAGTAGTTACTCCAGTATTTCCTGGCGTTTTTTCCCGATCATTTTTGCAGCCAGAATACCGACCTCGTACAAAATACAGATAGGGATGGCGAGGAACAACTGAGACATCACATCGGGCGGGGTGACCACGGCTGCAACTACAAATGCGCCCACAATCACATAACCGCGAATCTCCTGCAGCTTTTCAACACTGATGACCCCAAGATAAACCAGCACAACCACAATAATTGGCACTTCAAACGTCATGCCAAAGGCCATGAACATGGTCAACACGAAGCTCATGTAGGCTTCAATGTCTGGTGCGGGGGTAATGCTTTGCGGGGCAAAGTCGTTGATGAAAGCGAACACCTTGCCAAACACGATGAAATGGCAAAAGGCAATACCAATCAAAAAAAGCACGGTGCTTGAAAAAATAATGGGCAGCGCCATTTTTTTCTCGTGCTGGTACAAGCCGGGCGCAATGAAAGCCCAAGCCTGGTAAAGCAAAATGGGCAGCGAAATGACAAAGGCCACCATGGCCGTCAATTTGACGGGCACCATGAAAGGTGTCACCACGCCGGTGGCAATCATCTTGGTGCCTTCGGGCAATGCGCTTTGAATGGGCTGGGCCAGCAAATCAAAGATGAAAGCTGCACCCGGATAGGCCATCAGTGCCACAAACACAATCAAAAAACCGACCACACCACGCAACAAACGGTCGCGCAACTCGACAAGGTGACTGACAAAATTTTCTTGCTGACTCATAACCCGTGCACCTTGTTATTTGGCCTCTGCCTTGGGGCTTGGCCCGGCAGGCTGCTCTGGCGCTTTGTTCTCTGCTGCCGGGGTGTTTTCCAGTTCAGCAATGTCATCTTCGATGGATTTCACCGATTTGTTCAAATCGGTTTCTGTGTCGCGCAGGGTGGTTTGCACATCGCTTTCCACTTTGCGGGCCGCAGTCTGCATCTCGGCTTGCAGTTTGCGCAGCTCGTCAATTTCCATTTCCCGATTGATCTCAGACTTCACGTCACTGACGTAACGCTGTGCCTTACCCAATAAGTGGCCTACAGTTTTGGCCACTTTGGGCAACTTCTCGGGACCTATCACCACCAGTGCAATCACTGCGATGATAAGCATTTCTGAAAATGCGATGTCGAACATGCTGCGCGCCGAAAAAAAGGAAAATTAGCTGGAAGACTTTTCTTTGGCTTCTACGTCGATGGTGTCGGATTTCTTGTTGCTGTCGTCGGCCAGTTTGGCAGAATTTTGCTCGTCGTCCGAACCGCCATCTTTCATGCCTTGTTTGAAACCTTTCACGGCACCACCCAGGTCGGAACCAATGTTGCGCAATTTCTTGGTACCAAACACCAACATCACGATGACCAGCACGATTACCCAGTGCCAAATGCTAAATGAACCCATAACCTACTCCTTGAATGTGTCTGCCTAATTGCTGCGTGTTTGTCATTTACTTGCCGAGCATCAAGCCCAAGGGCTTGTCTCCGCCAAGAATGTGTATGTGTACATGATACACCTCTTGGCAACCTACCCTTCCGGTGTTCACAATGGTTCGAAATCCATCGTGACAACCCTCCTGCTTGGCCAGCTTCCCGGCAACCGCCATGATTTTTCCCATGACCGGAATGTCGTTTTCAGCAACATCGGCCAGCGTTGGAATGTGCTTTTTGGGAATGATCAAAAAGTGCACGGGCGCAGCAGGCTTGATGTCATGAAACGCGAGGATATCCTCGTCTTCATACACTTTTCTGCTAGGGATTTCCCCAGCGGCTATTTTGCAGAATATGCAATCTGTCATTTTTTGCCCCTTTTGCCTGTTCTTATTTTGTCCGATTAGCCTTCTCAACCAGCCCGGAAAGCCCCATGCGGCGGTCCAGCTCAGCCAGCACGTCGGCAGCCTGCAAGCCGTGCCAACCCAGCAACACAAGGCTGTGAAACCACAAGTCGGCAGTTTCAGCGACCACCTTGGCTGGGTCCTGGTCTTTCGAGGCCATGACCAATTCGCACGATTCTTCACCAATTTTTTTCAGAATGGCATCTTGGCCTTTGTGGTGCAACTTCGCCACATACGATTGTTCAGGATCGCCTTTTTTGCGCTCTTCCAACACTTGCGTCAAACGCTCGAGCAAATCTCCAGACGCTTTTTCAAGGTCAGTCATGGTGTGTATTCCTTTATTTTTTGCCGTACATGGCGGAAGGGTCTTTCAGCACGGGGTCTTTGGCAACCCACTGGGGCTTGTCGCCCTGTGTGCCTTCCAGCGCGTAATAAAAGCAGCTTTCACGGCCCGTGTGGCAAGCAATGCCGCCCACCTGCTCCACCATCAGAATCAGCACATCGCCATCGCAATCCAGGCGAATTTCCTTGATCTTCTGCTGGTTGCCCGATTCTTCGCCTTTGTGCCACAGCTTACCGCGTGAACGTGAATAATACGTTGCAAAGCCGGTACTGGCGGTAATTTCAAGGGCTTCCCGGTTCATCCAGGCCACCATCAACACACGCTTGGTGATGTGGTCTTGCGTCACCACATTGACCAAGCCTTTTTCATCGAAACCGACACTGTCAAGCCAGTTGGCGGTAATCACTACGTCTTTGCTCATGGCGCACGCCCCCTTTACAGCCGCACGGTAATACCAGCCTTGGCCATGTGGGCTTTGGCCTGCTGCACCGTGTACTCGCCATAGTGGAAAATGCTGGCGGCAAGCACAGCACTGGCCTTGCCCTTAATGACACCGTCAACCAGGTGATCCAGGTTGCCCACGCCGCCACTGGCGATCACGGGAATGGAAACAGCGTCAGACACAGCCCGGGTCAGCTCCAGATTAAACCCGATTTTGGTGCCATCGCGGTCCATGCTGGTCAACAGCAACTCGCCTGCACCCAGGGCCTGCATTTTGCGCGCCCATTGAACTGCATCAAGCCCGGTGGGCTTGCGCCCCCCGTGGGTGTAAACCTCCCAGCCGGGTTCTCCATTGGACTTCGCTTTGGCATCAATGGCCACCACAATGCACTGCGAACCATATTTGGCAGCAGCCTCGCCCACCAGTTCAGGGTTGGTAACTGCCGATGTGTTGATGCTGATTTTGTCTGCGCCTGCGTTCAACAGCCTGCGCACGTCTTCCACCTTGCGCACGCCACCGCCCACAGTCAGGGGAATGAACACCTGACTGGCCACATCTTCGATGACATGCAGAATCAGGTCACGGTCATCTGACGACGCCGTAATGTCAAGAAAAGTAAGTTCATCTGCGCCTTGCTCGTCGTAGCGGCGGGCAATTTCAACGGGGTCGCCTGCATCGCGCAGCTCGACAAAATTGACGCCTTTGACCACCCGGCCTGCGGTTACATCGAGGCAGGGAATGATACGGCTGGCAAGCATTAGTAAGACTTTCCGTTCAGTTCATCGGCCAGTGCCTGGCCCTTGGCAAAATCAAGCGTGCCTTCATAGATGGAACGGCCGCAAATGGCGCCCATCACACCTTCGTGTTCCACGCCACACAACTGCTTCACATCGTCCAGGTTGGTAATGCCACCACTGGCGATTACAGGAATGGTCAAGGCGTTGGCCAAACGAACGGTGGCCTCAATGTTCACACCACCCAACATGCCATCGCGACCAATGTCAGTGTAAATAATGGCTTCCACGCCGTAACCTTCGTATTTTTTGGCGAGGTCAACCACGTCGTGACCGGAAATTTTGCTCCAGCCGTCTGTTGCCACTTTGCCTTCCTTTGCATCCAGACCCACAATAATTTGGCCCGGGAATGCGCCGCAAGCATCGTGCAAAAAGCCGGGGTTCTTCACCGCAGCCGTGCCAATGATCACGTAGCTCAAGCCATCGTCCAGATAACGCTCGATGGTGTCCAGGTCGCGAATGCCGCCGCCCAGCTGGACGGGAATTGCGCCACCCACTGCATCCAGAATGTCGATAATGATGCCTTCGTTCACGGGCTTGCCCGCAATCGCGCCGTTCAAATCGACCAGGTGCAAGCGGCGTGCACCGCTTTCAACCCATTTCATGGCCATTTCAACCGGGTCTGCCGAGAAAATGGTGGCATCGTCCATATTGCCTTGTTTAAGGCGTACACACTGACCATCTTTCAGGTCGATTGCTGGGATGAGTAACATGAGCCTGTGTTGTGTTAACTATTCAAGTGGGTGAAAAAAATCGTTTCCAAGTAATGCTTACGGATTCCATCGAAGGAAGTTCGAGTACAGCTTCAAGCCGTCATCTGCGCTTTTTTCGGGGTGGAACTGTGTTGCAAAGATGTTATCCCGTGCAATGGCACAGGTAAAGCGGACACCGTAATCTGTTTCACCTGCAACGTGGTTCGGGTTCACCGGGTTGACATGGTAACTGTGCACAAAATAAAACCACGCGCCGTTCTCGATGCCATTCCACAAAGGGTGGCTCATGCGTTGGTTTACCCGGTTCCAACCCATGTGGGGTACCTTCAAGCCGCATTCAATTGTCAGGCGCGGGTCAAATTTCACCACTTCACCCGGAAATAAACCCAGGCAATCTGCAGGCCCCTCGGCACTGAACTGCATCATCATTTGTTCGCCAACACACACACCAAACAGGGGTTTTTTCTCGGCGGCGCGATACACGGCATCCATCAAGCCCGATTCCCGCAGGGCTTTCATGCAATCGGGCATGGCTCCCTGGCCGGGCAACACAACGCGCTCGGCCTGATCGATCAACGATGGATCAGCCGTGATGCAGATTTCCTGGTTTTCCAGCTTGACATGCTTCAAGGCCTGGGCCACCGAACGCAGGTTGCCCATGCCGTAATCGACAACGGCAACCAGGCTCACAAAGCACCTTTGGTACTGGGAATGGCACCCTGTTGGCGTTCATCAATGGCCACCGCCATGCGCAATGCACGGCCGAAGGCTTTGAACACGGTTTCGCACTGGTGGTGGGAATTGACACCTTTCAGGTTGTCAATGTGCAAAGTGCACAGGGCATGGTTCACAAAGCCCTGGAAGAACTCAAACACCAGGTCTACATCAAATGCACCAATGCTGGCGCGTGTGAACGGAATGTCCTGGTGCAGACCAGGGCGGCCAGACAGGTCGATCACCACACGCGACAGGGCTTCGTCCAAGGGCACATAGCTGTGGCCATAACGAACAACACCCTTCTTGTCACCCAGTGCCTTGGTCAAGGCCATGCCCAAGGTAATACCCGTGTCTTCCACGGTGTGGTGTGCATCAATGTGCAGGTCTCCCTTGGCCACAATGTGAAGGTCGAACAGGCCGTGGCGGGAGATTTGTTCCAGCATGTGGTCCAAAAATGGCACGCCGGTATCGAGGTGACGTTCGCCCGTACCGTCCAGATTGATTTTGACGGTGATCTGGGTTTCCAGGGTATTGCGGGTAACTTCTGCGGTTCTCATGATGTTCTGAATGGTTATGCAGCCTTGGCGGCCACTTCCTCAATGGATTGTTGCACGGCGTTTAAAAACAACTGGTTTTCTTGTGCCGTGCTAACGGTGACCCGAAGGCAATTTTGCAGCAAGGGGTGCGCCTTGCCCACGTACTTCACCAAGATACCCTTGTTTTTAAGGGCCTCAAAGACTTCAAGCGCGTTAGGCGTACGGAAAAGCACAAAATTGGCGCAAGAATCAAACACTTCGACGCCGCCGCTGGGTGAATTCAGGTTTTTCAGGGCATCTGTCAGCAGGTTGCGCTGTTCGCGCAGCAGGGCCGCCTGCGCCTTAAAGGCATCGAAGTGTTCAAGCGCAAACTGCACGGCAATTCGGGTCAACACATTCACATTGTAAGGCGGGCGCACCTTGTCGATTTGCTCAACCCAGGCAGGGCTGGCGACAGCGTAACCCAAACGGGCACCGGCCAAGCCAAGTTTTGAGAAGGTGCGCAACACCAGCACATTCGGGAATTCAAGCACGCGTGACATGAAGGACGCATCAGCAAAAGCCTCATAGGCTTCATCAACGACCACCAGACCCGGTGTGGCTTCAATAATTTGTACAATCTCGGCTTCGCGCAGCGCCACACCTGTTGGGTTGTTGGGGTAAGCCAAAAACACCACCTTGGGCTGATTGGTGGCAATTGCTTTCAACATGGCGGGCATGTTCAGCGTGAAATCAGCGTTCAGATCAACGCCGACAAACCGAGCGTGGCTCCACTGGCTGTACACCGCATACATTACGAAGGTGGGCACAGGCGACAGCACGGCATCGCCGGGCATGCAGCAGGCGCGAATAATCAGGTCAATCAACTCGTCAGACCCATTGCCGAACAACACATGCGCCGCCTTGGGAATGGCTGCGCAGGCACGCAGTGCCACTTCCAGTTCCAGCGCCTTGGGCGCAGGGTAGCGATTCAACTCAGCGACTTTCAGCCGCTGCGCCAATTCATCCAGCAGGGCTGCGGGCATGCCTTGCGGGTTCTCCATGGCATCCAGTTTCAGCATGCCTGCAGACGGAGCCACCACGTAGGCTTGAGTGGCCTGTACATCGGCACGAATTGTTTTTTGAAGAAGGCTCATGGTGCGCTCAGTCTGCCTTTCGAAACTTGGGGCCTACGCGGTATTCGGCAGAGCGCGCATGCGCAGGCAAGCCTTCACCGTAGGCCAATTCAGCGGCCACTTCGCCCAAGGTGCTGGCCCCTTCACGGCTGGCAAAAATAATGCTGCTGCGCTTTTGGAAATCGTAAACACCCAATGGTGAACTGAAGCGCGCAGTGCCCGCAGTGGGCAACACATGGTTGGGGCCAGCGCAATAGTCGCCCAACGATTCACTGGTGTACGGGCCCATGAAAATGGCACCCGCGTGGCGCAGCTTGCCCAACAAGGCGTCGGGATCTTGAACACTCAATTCCAGGTGTTCTGGTGCAATTTGATTGCTCAATTCGCAGGCTTCATCCATATCTCGCACTTGAATCAAGGCACCGCGGTTTTTCAGTGAAGTGGCAATGACAGTGGCACGCGGCATGGTGTCCATCAGGCGCTTGATACTGGCTTGTACGTTGTCCAGAAATTCCTTGCTGGGACTCAGCAAAATGGACTGTGCCATTTCATCGTGCTCAGCCTGGCTGAATAGGTCCATGGCGATCCAGTCGGGGTTGGTGGTGCCATCACAAATCACCAGAATTTCGGAAGGGCCTGCAATCATGTCAATGCCCACTGCACCGAACACGCGGCGCTTGGCTTCGGCCACATAGGCATTGCCGGGACCCACAATCTTGTCCACACGCGGCACGGTTTGTGTGCCATACGCCAAAGCAGCCACGGCTTGCGCACCACCAATGGTGAACACGCGATCCACGCCCGCCAGGTGGGCAGCGGCCAGCACCATCTGGTTTTTCACGCCACTGGGCGTGGGCACCACCATGATCACTTCTTTCACACCCGCTACTTTGGCAGGCACAGCATTCATCAGTACGGAAGAGGGATAAGCCGCTTTGCCACCCGGCACATACAAACCAGCACGGTCCAGGGGCGTAACACGCTGACCCAGGCGGGTGCCGTCGGTCTCGGTGAATTCCCAGCTTTCTGCAACCTGGTGTTCGTGGAAAGTACGCACGCGCTGTGCAGCAACCTTCAAGGCTTCACGCTGGGCAGAATCCAGTGTGTCATATGCGTGCTTCAGTTCGTCTTGCCCAATTTCAAGCTCGGCGGCACTGCCGACTTTCACCCGGTCAAACTTATCGGTGAATTCCAGCAGGGCTTCATCGCCACGTTGACGCACAGCATGAATGATGTCAGCGACTGCACCTTCCACATGGGGATCGCGTTGTTCTTCATAGGCGAGCAATGCGCGGAACTGCTCGGCAAAGTTGGCTTCTACTGTAGACAATCGACGAATTTGGGACGACATTTTTTACTACCTTTAAAATTTCACGCAACTGCTTGGGTAAACACATCCAGAATAGGCTGCAATGCCTGGTACTTCATTTTCAAAGCGGCTTGGTTCACCACCAAACGCGAAGAAATTTCACAAATTTCCTCAACCTCGACCAGCTTGTTGGCGCGCAGCGTGGAGCCGGTGCTGACCAAATCAACAATGGCATCGGCCAAGCCCACCAGCGGTGCCAGCTCCATTGAACCGTACAGCTTGATCAGATCAACGTGCACGCCGCGATTGGCAAAGTGCTCGCGGGCGCTGTTCACGTATTTGGTGGCAATGCGCAAGCGTGCGCCCTGCTTCACGGCAGTGGCGTAATCAAAACCTTCCGGGGCAGCCACGCACAGGCGGCATTTCGCAATGTTCAAGTCGAGCGGCTGGTACAAACCAACGCCAGAATGCTCGATGAGAACGTCTTTGCCGGCCACGCCCAAATCGGCTGCGCCATGCTGCACATAGGTGGGCACATCGGTTGCACGCACGATGATAATTTGTACATCGGCACGGTTGGTGCCAATAATCAGCTTGCGGGATTTCTCAGGATCTTCAGACGGCACAATGCCCGCCTTTTCAAGCAGGGGCAGTGTTTCCTCAAAAATACGTCCCTTGGACAGGGCCAGTGTAATCATTGCGCTACTCTCGTTACGTCTGCGCCCAACTTGCGCAGCTTTTCTTCCATTTTGTCATACCCGCGGTCCAGGTGATAAATGCGATCAATCCGCGTTTCGTCGCTGGCCGCCAGGCCTGCAATCACCAAGCCGGCAGAGGCACGCAGGTCGGTGGCCATCACTGTGGCGCCTTCCAGGTGCTCAACACCTTTAATGATCGCTGTATGGCCTTCAATTTCAATGTTTGCGCCCAAACGCACCATTTCCTGAACGTGCATGAAGCGGTTCTCAAAAATGGTTTCATTCACAACAGCCGTGCCATCGGCCACGCAGTTCACGGCCATTAGCTGGGCCTGCATGTCGGTGGCAAAACCGGGGAATGGCGCGGTGCGCGCACCCACAGCCTTGGGGCGTGTGTTCATGCTGGCATGAATTTTCGTGCCGTCCACTTCAATGTTGACACCAGCAGTGCGTAGCTTTTCAATGGTCGCGTCCATGCTGTCAGCATCGGCGTTGTTCAAGGTAATGCTGCCACCGCATGCAGCCACTGCACACAGGAAGGTGCCTGCCTCGATGCGGTCGGGCATTACCTGGTATTCACAACCATGCAACTTTTCAACGCCATGCACGGTAATGGTGTCAGTGCCAATACCTTCAATTTGCGCGCCCATTTTCACGAGCATATTGGCCAAATCCACCACCTCGGGCTCGCGGGCAGCGTTCTCGATAATGGTTGTTCCTTCAGCCAGCGCTGCGGCCATCATCAGGTTTTCAGTGCCGGTTACGGTCACCATGTCGGTCACAATGCGGGCACCTTTCAGGCGCTTGGCTTTGGCGTGGATATAGCCTTTCTCAATGGTAATTTCAGCACCCATGGCCTGCAGCCCCTTGATGTGCTGATCCACGGGCCGTTGCCCAATGGCACAGCCACCAGGCAAGCTGACACTGGCCTCACCAAAGCGGGCCACCAGGGGGCCAAGCACCAAAATGCTGGCGCGCATGGTTTTCACCAGGTCGTAACTGGCGATGGGCTCGGAAATTTCCTCGGCGCGCAAAGCCAACTGGTTTTCGCCGTGCCAGAAGCACTGCACACCCAGGGAGCCCAACAGGCGAAGGCAGGTGTTGATGTCGCGCAGGCGGGGCACGTTGGTGATGGTGACCGGCTCAGCGGTCAGCAAACTGGCGCACAAAATTGGCAGGGCGGCATTCTTCGCACCGGAAATTGACACTTCGCCATGAAGTGGCTTTCCACCACGAACCAAAAATGAATCCATTGAAGGGCAGTCCTTTACGCTTGTTGTTGTGCCCACTCGGCGGGCGTCAATGTTTTCATCGACAGGGCGTGGATTTCCGCACGCATTCTGTCACCCAGTACTGCATACACTTTTTGATGCCGCTGGATTGGGCGCAAGCCATCAAAGGCGCTGGCCACTATGACTGCTTCGAAATGCTGACCATCACCAGACACGGCAAGGTGCTCGCATTCCAGCCCCTGCGCAATATAGCCGCGAACCGTTTCAGGCAACAACATGATTTTTCCTATCCTTTTGATTCAACAGCACTATTATCCCCTCAATTTGTAGCCAGAGGTCACCATGCGCATCGCAATTGCGGTCAGAACAACCCATGCAAACACCCCGATACCCAAACTGACCCAGGGGCTAACATCGCTAACCCCAAAAAACCCATACCGAAACCCGTCAATGAGATAAAAAAACGGGTTGAAATGCGACACCGTTTGCCACACAGCAGGCAGGGAATGAATGGAATAAAACACACCTGACAAAAACGTGGCGGGCATAATAATGAAATTTTGAAACGCAGCCAATTGGTCGAACTTTTCAGCCCAAATGCCAGCGATAACACCCATGGTGCCCAGCAAAGCGGAGCCCACCAGCGCATGCACCAAAATCCAGACCGGGTTGTGCACATGCAAACCCACAAATGCCAGCGTGACCAGCAGCACGCCCAAGCCCACGGCAATACCACGGGCCACCGAGGCCAACACATAAGCCGAGAAAAATTCAAAATGCGACAACGGCGGCAGCAGCACAAACACCAGATTGCCAGTGATCTTGGACTGAATCAGGCTGGACGATGAATTCGCAAACGCATTTTGCAACACGGACATCATGACCAAGCCCGGCACCAGAAATGCTGCATAGCTGACACCGGGATATGGCTCGACCTTGCCGTCCAGCACATGCGAGAAAATCATCAGGTACAGCAGCGCCGTAACCACTGGGGCCAGCACGGTTTGAAAACTGACCTTCCAGAAGCGCAGAATTTCTTTTTTGAACAGGGTTTGCCAACCGGTCATTTTGAATCCCCGTTCATCAACTGCACAAAAACCTCTTCAAGATCGGGCTTGTCAATGCTGCACTCCAGCACGTCCAGGTGTTCTTTGCGGCACTGCGCCAAAATTTCCTCGATTTCCGCCGGGCTGCTCAAACCAAGGGTGTAGCGGCCATCGGTCACATTGGCTTTCAATACCCGTTGTTGCAGGTTGACCGGCAACACGCCGTTCAACTGCACATTCAAGGTTTGGCTGGCGTGCTTTTTCAGCAAATTGGGCGTGGTGTCCACGGTCAACACTTCGCCCTTTTTCAGCATGGCAATGCGATTGCAAAGCGTTTCCGCTTCTTCAAGGTAGTGCGTGGTCAGCAAAATGGTGTGGCCTTTTTGGTTCAAACCAGCAATAAACTTCCACAGGGTTTGGCGCAACTCAACGTCCACACCGGCGGTTGGCTCATCAAGCACAATCACAGGGGGCTTGTGAACCAAAGCCTGGGCCACCATCACGCGGCGCTTCATGCCACCGGAAAGGGTTCGCATATTGCTGTCGGCTTTGTCCATCAGGCTGAGCGAATGCAACAATTCGTCGATCCAGTCGTCGTTTTTCTTCAATCCAAAATAACCGGACTGAAACCGCAAGGTTTCCCGCACGGAAAAAAACGGATCGAACACCAGTTCCTGCGGCACAATTCCAATACTTCGGCGTGCATCGCGAAACTGTTCCACCACATCAAAACCCATGACCTTGGCCGCGCCCGTGGTGGCCCGGCTCAAGCCAGCAATAATGTTGATCAGCGTGGTTTTGCCCGCGCCATTGGGGCCAAGCAAGCCAAAAAACTCCCCTTCCTTCACGGTCAGGGAGACATCGTTCAAAGAACGGAATTCACCGAATAACTTGGATACCGAGCTAAGCTCTAGAGCAAACGACATGACTTCGCGCGCCCAAGGGTGGCGCGTTGGGTTTTAAGAGAACAGAGATTGTACTCCGTAGGCGGCAATCAAACTGTCCAGCTGCGCGGGACGATGTTGCAGTTCGAGGGTTTTGTCTGATTTAAGCACGCGCTTGGCCGCAAGGATAACCGCCAAGGCTGTGGAGTCAATCACCTTCACGCCAGTGAAGTCGATCACATGGTCACCCTGGGAAAATGCTTTGGTGACCGCTGCAATCAGTTGCTCGCCATTGCGAACCGTTATTTGATCGACTCCAATTTTCATATCAACCCTTGGCGTTCAGGCTTTTGAGGGTTTGAATCAAACCATTCACACCAGAATTGGCCAGCACTGGACCAAACTGGGCTTTGTAGGAATCCACCAGCCACAGACCCAACACGCTCAGATCATAAATTTGCCACTTGCCGTCTTTTTTCTCAACGCGATACGCTAAATCAACGGGCGGGGCACCTTTCTGCAGCACCCGGCTGTTCACAACCACATCCTTGTCTTCGGGGCGGGCGCGCAAACGATCCACTTGCAGGGTTTGGTCACCCACCTGCGACAAAGCACCCGAATAGGTTTTCACCAGCAGGGTGCGGAATTCTTTGGTGATTTCCTCACGCTGCTCGGGCGTTGCTTCACGCCATGGGCGACCCACCACCAACTGGGTCATTTTGCGGAAGTTCACGTTGGGCATTACTTTCTCGTCGATCAACGCGTCCAGTTTCCTGGGGTCAGACACCAATTCCTGTTTTCTGGCCTTGATTTCTGCCAGCACTTCATTGCTGAACTTTTCGACGAACTCGTTGGCAGGCACGTCTTGGGCCAAAACGGGCTGCACAAGCACGCCCATGCCAAGTACGGCGACACCAATCCATTGAAACAATTTATTCACAGCAATATTCATGATTTTTCCAAAAACTATAATTGGTTAGCTAAAAACGCAACGCATTCCCTGTGGTTGACCACAGACACGCGAATCAGTTCAGCAAGCCCAAGCCAGACCGTGCTCGTTCACTTTGTTGCAAATCTGCAGGAATGACCGCGTCCGCCTGCTGATCCACGGGCTCTGGCTGAACCAGGGCTGCCCTGAAAGGCGGAAACGCCTGCGGTGCCACGCTGCTGCTGGGTTCATCGTCGAAATCTTCATATACCCGCTCAGCGGGGTCAGGCGCACCATCACGTATCAGGCTGGCCCGGCGCCTCAAATACGCGTCACGCACAAAGGCATATTGATCCAGCGCAACCCGTTCCACCAAATCGGTGGCAGGCAACAAACGGGCCCGTGTGTTGACCGCATGTACCACAAACAGGCTGTTGCGAACCCGCACATCGTCGTAGTGGTACAGGGGGTCCAATGGCGCATCGACGAAACGGCCGGGTGCGTCACGCAAGGTGCTGGGCCCCAGCAAAGGGAGAACCAGATACGGGCCAGAACCCACCCCCCAAACGCCCAGCGTTTGACCGAAGTCTTCATCGTGTTTCTGGAATCCCAGTTCCGTGGCAACATCAGCAATGCCCACGATACCGATGGTGGTGTTCAATGCAAAACGGGTAATGTCGCTGCCTGCAGCTTTCGGTTTACCCTGCAACAGATTGTTGAACGCCACGCTGACATCGTCGAGATTGGAGAAAAAGTTACCAATCACGGTTTTGATTTCCGGCGGAGTAACCTTGTCGTAACCTTGAGCCAAAGGCTTGACCACGGCCTTGTCAACAACCTGGTTAAATCCGTCTACCGTTCGGTTCAGCCCTTCAAGGGGATCCGAATCGGAAGGGGCACGCATGGCCGTACAGGCGGAGGTCAAACTCACCACGCCGAGCAGCAAACACAAATTTCGAATGGACGTTACCACTTCAATTCCCCTTCATCACTTTTCGGACTTGCCTTCAGACGCTTTGCTGAACAAGAACTGGCTGATCAAATTTTCCAGAACCACGGCCGACTGGGTTCTCGCAAACTTCCCGCCGCCCTCAATATTTTCCAGATCGCCACCGACCTCGATACCCACGTATTGTTCGCCCAACAGCCCGGAAGTCAGGATTCTAGCTGAAGAGTCCTTCGGAAACTCGAAACCCTCCTCCAAATCAAGCGCCACGACTGCCCGGAAGGTTACCGGATCCAGGTTGATATTGCCCACACGCCCTACTGTTACACCGGCGCTTTTTACCGGGGCACGCGGCTTCAAGCCGCCAATGTTGTCGAATTCGGCTGTGACGCGGTACTGGGCACCCGTGGTGAAGGAACTCAGGTTGCCAGCCTTCAAGGCCAGAAACACCAAGGCCAATGCGCCTATCAGTACGAACAACCCCACCCAAAAATCCACTACTGTGCTTTTTTTCATACCATTTACCCGTTAAATACTGAACATGAGTGCTGTAAGCACAAAATCGAGGCCCAAAATTGTGAGCGATGAAATGACCACAGTCCGCGTGGTGGCCCTGGACACGCCTTCCGGCGTCGGCTGGCAGGCGTAGCCCTGAAACAGCGCGATCGAACTGACAGCGAGACCAAACACCACACTTTTAATCACGCCATTGAGAATGTCGTCACGCACATCCACCCCAGCCTGCATTTGCGACCAGAATGCACCGGCGTCCACGCCGATCAACAATACACCCACCACATAACCACCAAAAATACCCACAGCACTGAACAAACCCGCCAGCAAGGGCATTGACACCAGCCCCGCAACCCAACGCGGGGAAACAATACGCGCCTTCGGGTCCACAGCCATCATTTCCATGGCTGTTAGCTGCTCACCGGCCTTCATCAAACCAATCTCGGCGGTTAAGGAAGTACCCGCGCGGCCCGCAAACAACAGCGCAGAAACCACAGGCCCCAGTTCACGCACCAGCGACAAAGCCACCAGCAAACCCAAGGCTTGCTCGGCACCATACCGGTTCAGGGTGTAATAACCCTGCAAACCCAGCACGAAACCCACGAACAGGCCAGACACCACGATGATCACCAGCGAATAATTGCCGATGAAGTGAATTTGATCAATGATCAAACGGGGGCGCATCAAAACCCTGGGCAGCAACGTAAACAAGGCGAGCACAAAACGGGCAAACACCCCCAGACCCGAAACTGCGTCAACTACCCCCGCACCCAGGCGGGAAATCAGGATGGCAGGATTCATGCAAAGTCCTCCTGCAAATCGGTGGCCGGGTAGTGAAATTTCACAGGCCCTTCCGGCAAACCCTTGATGAACTGTTGCACATACGGGTCTTGATTGGCCTCGACTTCGGCGGGAGTGCCTTGGGCCAGCACTTTGCCATTGGCAATCACAATGACATGGTCACTGATTGCGAAAGACTCGTGAATGTCGTGGGTGACCACCACCGACGTGGCACCCAATGCGTCATTCAGTGTGCGAATCAGGTTGGCAGCAATTCCCAGGGAAATCGGGTCAAGGCCGGCGAAAGGCTCATCGTAGAAAATCAGTTCCGGGTCAAGGGCAATGGCACGCGCCAAAGCCACACGACGGCTCATGCCGCCAGAAATTTCAGACGGAAACAAATGACTTGCACCCCGCAAACCCACGGCATGCAGCTTCAACAGCACCAAATCGCGGATGGCGGATTCCGGCAGGTTGGTGTGTTCACGCAAAGGAAAAGCCACGTTGTCAAACACGGACAAATCGGTAAACAGCGCACCAAACTGAAAAAGCACGCCGATTCGCTTGCGAAAACCATACAACTGCTGGGTGCTTGCAGTGACCACATTTTGACCCAGTACCTCGACATCGCCTTTGTTGACGCTGTACTGGCCGCACATCAGGCGCAACAGTGTCGTTTTCCCCGACCCGGAACCACCCATTACAGAAACCACCTTGCCCTTGGGAATGTCCAGGGAGATGTTTTCCAGAATCAGGCGATCGTTGTAGCCAAAATCCACGTTTTTTAATTGAGCAACAAAGCCCATGGGGGCTCCTCTGGAAGCGGATTCAAATTGACCTTTATTGTACCCTGAAGGTCAGGCAGGATTTGTGAAAGCGTTGGTATTAAGCACAAGCCCACCATACAATTGGTGATGGGCTCACCCGCATGGGATGACCATGAAGCGTGGCATTGGTTTCATCGAAGTAGTATTCGGGCCTCCATAACAACCCACAACGATGCCGTGGTCAACTTGCGCAAATTTCTGCTTCACTGCACCGCCACGGCTTGCATATCACTACCCGGCATGATGCTGGCTGGATGCGCCACGCCACCCGAAACGCTTTCTCGGGCATTGAGTCAGCCTGACCCACATCCCGGCCTTCATTTAAACGCCCAGTTTTGGGCGGACAAAATTCTGCACACCTCAAACGCCTGGGCCGAACATCCGGCAACTTTCACCTTCCGGCTGGAAAACATACCAGCCAGCCATGTTCTCGAATTGATTTCCACCGAATTGAACTTGGGCTATGACATGGACACGTGTGGAGAGGCGCGTGTCAGCCTGGTGGGGCGCAACATGCCCTTGCAACAGGTGGTCGAAAGCATGGAGGCACAATCGGGTGCCAGCGTGGTGATTGAGGGCGAACAATTGACCCTGCGTTGCGAAGCAGACCAACTGCGTGTGTACACACTGGATTATTTGTCTATTGCCAGACAAATGAACGACTCCTCAAGCCTTAGCTCGGCAATCGCGGGCAACTCACGCGAGCTGCCCGACCGGCGAGACACGGGCAACCGCTCGGAATTGCTGCTGAACAATTCGCAACAGCATGACCTGTGGCGACACATTGCCACGCAGATCGACCAAATTATTCAAACACAGATCAAACCTGTGGAGCTGTCCACACGTGAACGCCTGGTCGACGAAGACGAAGACAGGGCTTACACCAACACGCGCGCACCACAAACAAGGCGGGCACAACCCAACTTGAGAAGCGCCACGCAAGTGTCGACCGAGCGGCGAGACATCACCACCACTCGAAAGGAAACACAATCGGGCCGGGTGATTGCCAATCCGGAATCCGGCACGGTGTCAGTGATTGCCAAACCCAGCCAGCACCGCAGGGTACTTCAATGGCTTGAACAGGTTCAGCGCCGCGTCGACAAACAAATCGTGATTGAAGCTGTTATTACTGAAATTTCCCTGAACGACCGCTACGAACGCGGCATTGACTGGAACGTACTTCGCCAAAACGGCATCACCGCGGGTCTGGCCGTGCAGGGTTTGAACGTAGTGAACCCAGCCATCACGTTCAGCGCATTGCGAAACACTGCCAACACCGATGCGAATGTGGTGTTGCGTCTGCTTGAGGAGTTTGGGCGAACCTCGGTGTTGTCATCACCCAGGGTTGTGACCATGAACCAGCAGGCCGCCGTGCTGAAGGTGATCGACAACCGGGTTTACTTCACTACCGATGTGCAAACCAGTGCACCCACGCAAAACAGCCCGGCATTTTCAACATTCACCACGCAGGTGCAAACAGTACCCGTGGGATTTTTGATGACGGTGACACCGCAAATTGCAGACAACAACGCGATACAACTGCGTGTACGCCCAACACTCAGCAGAATCGTTGGCTTTGTTCAAGACCCCAACCCCGCGCTTCAACAACTCAACATTGTCAGCCGGGTGCCGGAGGTTCAAACCCGGGAACTGGAATCGATCTTGCGTTTGAAAAGCGGGGAAATGGCATTGCTCGGCGGCTTGCGGCAAAAAGAAAATGCGACCCTTGACCGAGGAATTCCCGGTGCACCGGAAGCACTGAACCCAATTGCCCAAAGTGCAACGCGCAGTGAAAACCACATTGAACTGGTGGTGCTGTTGAAAGCCACTGTGCTTGATAGCGCATCGAACCAGCAACATCACACCGCATTGCCCCACAACCCATCAAGCGACAAGAAAAAACATCAGCTGGCTGACGCACTGGCAACGGGTTTTGGGCTGTATCAGTCTGAACAACACCGGGAGCTGCAATCCCTGCTTGAACTGCTGACCCAGCGATTCCCCAATGCCCCGGAACCTTTTTATAACATGGCCCTGCTAGAAGCCCGACAGGGCAATGTCGAACAAGCACTCGTGCAACTGACTGTTGCAGAAGCGATGTGCGAAAAACTGGATTGCACGTTACCGTTCATCACAGTGCGCGCACTGATTCAAGCACGGCACCCATGAATCAACCTGGCAGCCCAGCACCGGCAGTGCACTTTTTGCGCACCACAGACTCCGCAATCAACCACGCGGTTGAATTGCATGCATCTGACATACACATTACACCCACCGCATCCAGCTATAGGGTTCAACTGCGTATTCATGGCGCACTGAGCCACGCAATTGAAGTGCAGCACGAAACAGGCCGCTCATTGATTCAGGCATTCAAAGCCGAAGGAAAAATGAACATTGCCGAAACAAGGCGCCCCCAAGACGCACGCCTTTGCAAAAAGAATATTGAACTGCGCTTGGCCACCCACCCTACACTGCACGGTGAAAACCTGGTCATTCGGCTATTGAACACGAGCGAGAAAAAACACCTTGATGACCTGGGTTTGTGCACCCTTGCTCAACACCACATGGAACAACTGCTGCAACACGAAAACGGCTTGACATTGGTGGCTGGTGCAACAGGCAGCGGCAAGACAACAACCCTTCACGCAATGCTGAATACATTGGGAAAACAAGCCGGGCGAATTGCCACGCTGGAAGACCCTGTAGAAATTGTGAACAGCAATGCCATGCAAACTGACTTGTCCCGACTGCCGCATCTAAATTTTGCCTCCGGTCTGCGGTCACTGATGCGGCAAGACCCCGACACCATTCTGGTCGGCGAAATACGCGACGAAGAAACAGCCGAACTCACCTTGAATGCCGCATTGACCGGGCACCGGGTTTTTGCCTCCATTCATGCACCCGATTGTCTGGGTGCATTGTGCCGATTAACCGAATTGAATGTACGCCTTGGCAGCCTGCTGAATTGTTTGAATGGAATTGTGACACTTCGCCTGAAAGCGGCACCCAATTGCGAGTCACGACAATTGTTCGCTGAGGTTATGAATTTGAAAAACATGGAACGGCAATTGGTATTGAATTGCACAGGCACCGAACAACTGATGCGCCTTTGTACAGCGCTCTCGTATGTACCTTTTCCATGAAAACAAACTTGTTCAGGAAAACAATACGCGCAGCAAGCTGGCGTGAATGGATGGGCCAGTGGGCAGAATTGCTGCAATCCGGCATGTCAGTACTTGATGCCCTTGTTCTTAGCAGCGAACTACAATGCAGCAACAGGCAAGGCAAACTGCTGCATGAAAAACTGCAACGCACGGCTGTTTTTATTCAAGCCGGGCAAAACCTGCAAACCGCATTCCGGGCAAGCTGTGGCACCCTGCCAATGCCGCTGGAAGTGGCTTTGCTGTGCGCACAGGCCAACGGCGATCTGGGCACTGCTTTGCAGGAACAGCTACAACGCTGGCACACCACCAGTACAGCCACGCAAACACTGGCGAGAAGTTTGATCTACCCCGGCGTGGTGTTGACAATGGCCATTTGCTGCTGGGTGTTTCTGCACCATGTCAGCAGCCCGCACGTGGGCCACACCCAATCCACGTTTGGCATGGCGGAGCTGCTACTTGTTAGCGGCGGCATTGCATTTTTTTTACTGCTTTTTATACGCCTTTCCAGAAAACAGAAAACAGGCTTGCACACCCGGTTTCTATTGCCCAACAAGGCCTGGCTTGCATCCAACTTTTACCATGTCATAGCGTGTGAACTGAATGCGGGCATTGACCTGATGCACTGCCTGCGTTACCGCGCCATGCCGTTGGGCAGGCTGCCAGGTCGCCTTAACCCGAACCACGGCATGCAAAACACCTTGAACCTGCTGGTAGCGCACATTCAGAAAAACCTGAAACAGGGCATGAGCTTGGTGCAGGCCATGCAACACGCCCAGGCGCCACAATTCCTGATTCGACAATGCCAACTGGCCGAACAAACAGGCAACCTGGCCCACTGCTTTTTACTGGCCTCAAAGGTGTATGAAATGCATGCAAGAACCGCGCAACAACGCCTGCAAAACATTCTGCCACCACTGGCTTTAAGCATTTCAGCACTTGCGCTTGCCATGGCATACCAATTTACCTTGGCTCCGCTTTACAGCAACCTGACAGGCCTGTCATGAAAGATATCTCCGCCAATGCCGACGTGTGGGTTATCCACGAAAACAATGCCTTGCTGTTTCAGCAACAAGAAGGCGTATGGCAAGAAAAAATGAGCCTGCCATTTGATGCATTTCTGGGCAGCGCCGCAGCACTGTCCAGCTTCACCCTGACGGACACCCGTGTTTATCTGAATCTGGGCGCATCAAAAAATAGCGAAGAACATTCAGCCATGTACCACTGGACAAACATTGAATACGACCCACTGCGACTTGTTGAAATACCAGAACTTCCTGTTCATCGACGTCAGCGACAATCGCTTGCATCCATGGGGCAAACAATCACGGTTATTTCCACCGGCAAATCCTCTCATTTCTCACGTGCAACGCCCATGATGCGCGTGAATGACAACGAATTAAAGCACCTTGGAAAATGGGTAACAGAACAAAAGAACGGCGCTGGAAAACGCATCACAACGCTGAAGCTTCTTGTCGGTTTGTGGCGCAAACCCTGCACCACATACCAACAACTGCGCATGGTCGCCCTGACCAGTACCTTAACCACTGCACTGCTGATGCAATTGCATTCAAACCAGCAAATAAAAATACAGGAACAGCAGACACGTCAACACATTCAACAAACGGCCAACAAAGCGCAAACCAACGCCACACCTCTTTCACTGGACCAATGGTCAAATCAGATCAGTAAATTCGGCAAAGGCAATCGCGCAAACCTGAACGCACTCAATATTCACTGGCACGGCAATGGGCATATCAACACCACGGTGCAACTGAACAGGGAACGCAAACGTGTGCCAAAAGGGTGCTCTCTTGAATCATCTACACATGCAACGTGCAGCGCCGCACCACTTGCACCATGAAGCAATCCACTGTTGCTGCAGTCCGGGGTATTCGATGGATGCGTTGCGTGCGGCCCTTGATTGATTGTTGCCTGCTGCTTCTTGGCTTATTTGTATTCATGTATTTTGACAACATTTCCATGAAAAAACAGGTGGAAAAATACAAGCCAAACCGGGTCAGTCATGCAATCCAGGCACCCGCAAAACACGTGGGAAACCAACAAAAACCGGTGTCCATTGTTCAACTGTTTTCAAGTGAAACTGAAATGTGGCATGCGTTTTCCAACTGGCTGTATGCGTCCGAGGCTGTATCAGGAAACTGTCGCATTGAGACCCGCCCAGATTTGGATCAAACCCCGTATTCAATGCAATGCGCCGGCAGCTCGAACACGAAGAACAACAGGCCCGAAAAAAACGCGAACCAGAACGCGCTATTCGCTTCGAATGTGCTGGTAGCACCAGAGAAAATTTCTCATCACACAAATAAAAAAAACGAAACACACGGCAACCGTGCCGCAGCAGAAAAAAATACGACTCCTGTTAGCGGCTGGATCAATACCCCATCAGGTCGCCGGCATTTTGATCCTGCTTCAAAAAGGTGGCTTCCTTGAACATGCGCGCGAACCACAAAGGGTATGCCTTTCTCGTGGTGCTTGTGCTGGTAATGCTGGCTGGTTTTGTTACCTCAAAAATAGCTGAATCTGGCACGCACCAGCACGCACTACAGCTTGAACAACAAGCCCGGCAAAGCCAGATCCTTGATCACATTCGTTCAGGCCTGCTGGGTTTCGCAGCCAACCAGGGCATTCACAGTCAAAGTCATTTGGGTCATCTGCCCTGCCCGGCCACCATTCCAGAAGGCCCACCACAAACCACCTGCCTGGCAAAGCCGTGGGCTTACTTGCCACTTCACAGCAAAACTGGCATCAATTACTTGAACCAGGGCATCAGCGCGGGCAAACATGAATTGCAGCCTTCTGCCAGCAAGAATTGGCAATACGCTGTTTCCGCCCAATTATTGCAACCCAACGCATTGGGGTGGAGCCGCTGGGTTGATTACTCAAAACCCGCCATGCAAATTCGCATCCCCGCGCAACACAACCGCATCGAAGAAAACATTGTTGCAGTGGTTGCACAAGCAATTCAAAACACAGGCGAACATCACTACGATGTCACGCCACCGTACATGCTGATCCGCGTGAACGAACTGCGCGCCCACATGGCGAATGCACAAATCCATTTGCTTCGGGACACACTGAGCAACACAAACAATCCGCCCCACGAAAATCTGATTGAGACGCCAGGAAAAAGCAACACGTACACGCCGGTGAATTCAAACTGCGCCTGCAGGTGTACAAAAACAAAATGCACCTGCACCTGCGACGCCTCAGGGCAATGGGTCTCCACTTCAAGCGAACAAGCCACCTGCACCAGCACCCCTGAATCGCCTTGCATATTTGCCGGCCCCGCATCGCTGAAAAGCCGATGGCCGGTCAGTCGTTTTGAACCGGTGGCAGCCAGCAACAAATCGTGTCGCCCCACCCAACGGCAAGAATGCCCCTTAAGTGCCAACAGCACGGCATGCACCTGCGATTTTTCCTGGCCAGACAACACCAAGGCGGACCTTGCAAACTTCCAAATTACCCATTCGCCTGACCACAGCATGGTGGTGAATCAGGTGCAACCATGAACAGACCTCGCAATTCCGGGCCACATACAGCAGGCTTCATGCTGATTGAAATTGCACTCGTTATTGTGGTGCTGGCCATCATTCTCGGCCCCATATTGAATTTGCTTGCTGGTCAGCAACATAAAAACCGCTTAACACACGACCTGGCCAGCAAACAGAAAATAGTTGAAGCAGTTGAGGGTTTTGTTCTGGCCACAGGCCGCTTGCCATGCCCCGCTTTGCAGGCTGGCGGACACGAATCCAGAGCCGGTGACGCGTGCACCCGACCCGAAGGCTGGCTTCCCAACGCCACGCTGAGCACCTGGGGGCTTTCCGGCAAGTGGAAAATGGCCGTGGCCACGCTTGAAAGTGCAGGTGAACCAGCACAAAACACCTTGGTTTCCACCCAGCCTTTTGAACAACTAAGCCCACAACAACTGGCCGAAATAGTGATGGCCCCATTCACGATCAACCACGGCGTGGGCACCGGGCCCTTGCCCGCCATTCACCTGTGCCAAAGCATTGCAGGCCAGACACTGCCCGCCAACACGGAACATGGTTGTGGTGAACACACACTACTTAGCCCCACTGCAGTGTGGGTCGCTTATCCAGTGTTGACCAACAACGGCACAGACGGCAACGGTATTAACCAAAACCGCTTTCAACAATTTTTTATCGATCCCGAGCAAACAGCGCAAAACCCGGTCTGGATTTCATTTGAACGAATGAACTGGCTTTGGATGAAACGTGGTGCGCTCGACCCAATTGCTTATTCAGGAGAATCAAATTGAAACAACACCCACAACACGGATTTTCATTGCTCGAACTGGCCATTGCACTCGCCGTTGTCGCCATACTGGCAGGCGGCGTGCTCAAGGGCCGCGAATTATTGAACAGCGCCCGCGTGCAGGCAACAGTTACCGACATTGCAAACCTTGAAACTGCAATTTCAGCATTTCAGGCCCGTTATTCCGCCCTGCCCGGCGACTTCATTGCAGCAGCCGCCGCGGGTTTGTCCAGCGCAGGTGGGGACGGAAACGGACTGATTGAAGGCGATGAAACATGCAATGTATTTACACACCTTCAACTGTCAGGATTTATTCAGGGTGAATTCCAGGCGGGTGCTGACGCATCGGGCAACTGCACACCGGCCAGTTCAATGGAAAACCAGTTCAGCAGTCACTACCTGCTCAGCAACACATTTCAAGGTGCCAACTCGCGAGAAAACGCAATGACCTTGCTGTTGGGGGAAGCAATTGCAGTCAGTCAGCTTGCTGAAATTGACCGCAAACTGGATGACGGCAACCCCTTGCGTGGCGCTGTGCAGGTACTTGGCGGCGAAGAGGCATTTTGTACAACCGAAGACGGCCAATGGGATGAATCCAATGGTCAACCCTGCGCGGCACTTTACGTTCTTCGCTAAACACCTATCGACCAGTAACAGTTCGCCCAAGAATAATTGCTTCGGCCAAACTCAATGAATCGGGCTGCCCCTTCAACACCAGAATGTCGCCCGATTCCAATTGCGTGTCGGGCGATGGGTCGCCACCCCGAATACCGCGCCGTCGAATGGCGCACACTTCTATTTCCAAATCCAGAATACCCAATTCAGCCAGGCTTTTGCCCACACCACTTGCGCCCGGCTCAACAAACACGGAGTGCAAACGAACCCACTGATTCTCTGGTGTGTCGGCTTCATCGTCCACACCCCGAAAAACGCCCCGAAACATTTGGTAGCGTGATTCGCGGATGGCCCGAATCTGCTTGACCACGCGAGAAACCGGAACGCCGAGCAGCATCAGCGCCTGCGAACCCAACATCAAACTGCCTTCGAGAATTTCAGGCACAACCTCGGTGGCACCTGCCGCAGTCAGCCGCTCCAGATCACTTTCATCATAAGTGCGAACCACCACGGGCACGTTCGGCGCCAAGGCGCGAACAGTCAACAACACTTTTTCAGCCGACTTGAATTCTGCAAACGTAACAACCACACACGAGGCCCGCAACAAACCTGCCGCCACAAGGGTTTCACGCTTGGCCGCATCACCAAACACCACTGAATCGCCTGCTGCGGTGGCCTCTCGAATTCGGTCCGGGTCCAGGTCCAGCGCCACGTAGTCCAGGTCTTCCCTGCCCAGCAAACGTGCCAGATGTTGGCCACTGCGCCCAAAACCGCAAATAAGCACGTGCTTGTTGGTAGCCAGGCTTTTTTGGGCGATCTGGTGCAACTCCAGCGACTTTTGCAACCACTCCTGGCTTGAGAAACGCAACACAATTCGATCCGCGTGTTGAATCATGAATGGCGCGGCCAGCATCGACAGCACCATGCTGGCCGTAATGGTTTGCAGCCAGGGATCGGGCACCAAACCAAAACCAGCCGATCCGGTATTGGCCAACAACACAAAACCAAACTCACCCGCCTGGGCAAGGTAAATACCAGTTCGCATGGCAGTGCCGGTGTTCGCGCCGAAAATTCGGGCCAGCACCGCAATCAAAATCAGTTTGGCCAACACAGGGAACACTGCCAACCCGAGCACCCAATACCAGTTTTCCAATACCACCTGCGGATTGAGCAGCATGCCGGTGGTCACAAAAAACAAGCCCAACAGCACATCACGGAACGGTTTGATGTCCTCTTCCACTTGGTGCTTGTACTGCGTTTCCGCAATCAGAATACCTGCCACGAATGCGCCCAAAGCCAAGGACAGTTCCGCCAGCTCAGTCAGCCAGGCCAACCCCAAAACAATCAGCAGCACATTGAGCACGAACAATTCTTGCGACTTGCTGCGGGCAACAAAGGTCATCCACCAGTTCATCATGCGCTGACCAAACACCAACATCAAACCCAACACCAAAGCGGCCTTCACCAAAGCCACACTCAATGTCAAGGTCAGGTTTTCCGCGCTTTGCCCCAAAGCTGGAATAATGATCAGCAGCGGCACCACAGCCAAATCCTGAAACAGCAAAATGCCCATGACCTGCCGGCCATGCGGCGAATCAAGCTCGAGCCTTTCCGACAACAATTTGCTGGCAATCGCCGTGGACGACATGGCTGCTGCGCCCGCCAATACAAAAGCCGTACTGAAAGGCACATTGAAAAAATAGCCCGCCAATACCCCAAGCGCCATTACCCCCAGCATGGTCAAGCTGACCTGCGCAAGCCCCAGCCCGAAGACCACCCGGCGCATGGCATGCAATTTGGGCAAACTGAATTCAAGGCCGATGGAAAACATCAGAAACACCACGCCAAACTCGGCAAGGTGTCGGGTTTCCGGTGAATCGGGCACGATGCCCAGCGAATTGGGGCCAATTAATGTGCCCGCAAACAGATAGCCCAGCATGGCAGGCAACTTCCAGTGTCGGAAGAGCGAAACCGCCAAAACGGCGATCAGCATAAGAATCAGAGAAAGCTCTAGAGCGTTAGGCACGTTTAATGCTTAAGAAGTGAAGAGAATTGGCACGCGCTTTGCTATACTGCCCTGAAAAGCGAACAGTCTCAAGCACCTTTAATGCTTAAGTCTATCAGGGTCTAATATGTCACAAACGCCGTCGAATATAGACAATCATGATTTTCTGGCCATGGCCAGAGAAGCACTGGCCATTGAAGCGCAGGCAGTATCCGCTTTGTCTGAGCGACTGAATGACCAATTCAGTGAAGCTGCAAACGCAATTTTGAACTGCAAAGGCCGGGTCATACTGATCGGCGTGGGCAAGTCTGGCTTGATTGCCAAAAAAATTGCCGCCACCTTTGCCAGCACCGGCACCCCCTCTTTCTTTGTGCATGCCACCGAAGCCTCGCATGGCGATTTGGGCATGATCACCCCCGAAGACGTGGTCATCGCCCTGTCCAATTCGGGCAATACCGAAGAACTGGTTGCCGTTTTGCCAGCCATTACACGGCGGGGTGCAAAAATTGTCGCCATGACCGGCAAGCTGGATTCGGCGCTGGCCCGTCAGGCTGATCTGGTACTTGACTGTGGTGTTGAGAAAGAAGCCTGCCCATTGAACCTTGCCCCCACCGCCAGCACCACCGCCGCCTTGGCACTGGGCGACGCATTGGCTGTGGTGGTCTTGAAAGCGCGCGGCTTCAGCGAAGAAGACTTTGCCTTGTCGCACCCCGGTGGCAGCCTGGGTCGCAAGTTGCTGACCCATGTCAGTGATGTCATGCGCAAGGGCGAACGCATTCCAACAGTGGCCCCTTCGGCCAGCATATCCAGCGCCATTCTGGAAATCACCCGGAAAGGCTTGGGCATGACCGCCGTGGCGGGCCCGGACAACAAGTTGCTGGGTATATTCACCGACGGCGATTTGCGTCGCCTGATCGAACAGGGTCTGGATCTTCGTGGCCTGCTGGTCAGCGAAGTCATGAACGCCGCGCCAAAGTGCATTGCTCCAGAAAAACTGGCTGTGGAGGCCGTCCGCATGATGGAGGTGTGCCACATTAGCCAGGTGGTTGTCACCGACAAACAAGGGTACATCGTGGGCGCCCTGAACTTTCACGACCTGTTTGAAGCGAAGGTGGTGTGATGGATGTGAAACCCGATGCGAAACAGGCAGCAGGTCAAATCAGGCTGATGGGCTTCGATGTGGATGGCACGCTAACCGATGGCGGGCTTTATTTCGGCAACGATGGCGAAGTCATGAAACGCTTCAGCGTATTCGATGGCCAAGGCCTTCGCCTGTTGATGGACCACGGTATAAAAGTGGTGTGGATCACGGCACGGTCAAGTACCATTGTCGAGAAACGCGCCAAAGACTTGGGCATTTACCAACTGGTGCAGGGTTGCAAAACCAAGCTTCAAGCTTACGATGGCATTCGCCAATCGCTGGGCCTGGAGTGGCACGAATGTGGATTTTTCGGCGACGACTGGCCCGATTACCCCGTGCTTCAGCACGTGGCACTGGCCGCCACCACACCGCAATCGCCAGCGGCCATGAAGAAAATTGCCAACTGGATCAACACCCGCCCAGCCGGCGACGGTGCTGCTAGAGAACTGTGCGACTTCATTCTGGGCAATCAGGCTGGCTACATCAACCCATGGGAATCGCAGTGAAACCGCTGAGCGCTTTTTTCAACCTGCTCTCGCAGTTCATTCCCTTGGTGCTCACATTCTTGTTGGCTGCCGCATCGTACTGGTTTGCCATTCAATCCGAACTGAGTCTGTTCAGTGCCAGCGGCAAGGCCGATCCGGCCAGCAGCGATTACTATGTGCGCAACTTTTCAGTACAAAGCCACAACCTGACCGAGAGCAAATATTCGATCATTCGCAGCAAATCGGCGGAACACATACCCCAAGGCAATGTATGGAACATCACCAGCCCTGAACTTGAACAGTTCGAGCCCAACAATGTGATGGTCAATGGCAATGCCAAAACAGGAGTCTACTTGCTGGACACCGATGAAATCTTTCTGAAAAAAGATGTTGTCGTGAACAGCCGCAACAATGGATTGCTCACCGTGATGAAGTCCGATGAAATCAGGATAGACAACATTACCAATGAAATTACAACTGACAAAAAAGTTCTGGTAACCCGTCCAGGGCAACGATTTGAAGCCCAAGGCGCCACCCTGAACAACGACACCGGCGAACTGACAGCGCAAGGGTCTATCAAGTTTCGCATAGAGGCCAAACGATGAAACGCACATCATGGATTCCAGCAATGCTGGCCGCGCACATATTGGCCATGGGGGTCCCCGCTCAGGCACTGGAATCAGACAAGCGACAGCCCACGACCATTGACGCCAATCAAATGACCTACAACGAAAGGTCCAACGTGAACGTGTTCACCGGCAATGTGTTACTGACCCGAGGAAGCCTTGTGATCCGCGGCGACAAACTGACACTGACGGAAAGCAGCGATGGCACACAGAACGCCAAAGTGGAAGGCAAACCTGCCCGGTTCAAACAACAACGCGATTCCCAAGTACCCAACGAAATTCTGTTAATCAACGGCACTGGCAACACCATTGAATTTGACGGCGACAAATCCATCGTGACACTGACAGGTGCGGCCAGTATCCAAAAAAGCACCAACGGGCAAGTGACCGAATCCATTTCGGGCAACAAGATAACCTATGAACAGAACACCGAGTTCCTCAGCGTCGTGGGCACGCCCAACAGCAAGGGAAGTTCGCGGGTACAGGCAGTGATCAAGCCTAAAAACCAACAAGCCATGGAACCTGCAAATTGAACAACACGCCACCCGCCCAAACGCTAACGGGGCAAGGTCGCCTGCAAGCACTCAGCCTGCGCAAGGCCTACCGCAGCAAACGCGTCATTGAAGATGTTTCACTGCATGTGGACACCGGTGAAGTGGTTGGGCTGCTAGGCCCCAACGGTGCAGGTAAAACAACCTGCTTTTACATGATCGTTGGGTTGGTCAGCGCCGACGAAGGCAATATTTGCCTGGAAGGCCGCGACATCACCCTGCAACCCATCCACGAGCGCGCACGCGCGGGCCTGTCCTACCTGCCTCAGGAAGCATCGGTTTTCCGGAAGTTGACCGTGGAAGACAACATACGCGCTGTGCTCGAGATCAACCCGCCCAAAGACAAATCGATCGACCAAGCGGTTGAAGACTTGCTCAATGACCTGCAAATTACCCACATTCGTACCTCGCTGGCTGCATCGCTTTCCGGTGGAGAACGCCGTCGCCTTGAAATTGCACGCGCCCTGGGCAGTCAACCGCGTTTCATTTTGCTGGATGAACCTTTCGCCGGCGTAGACCCAATCGCTGTACTGGAAATTCAGCGCATTGTGGCCTTCTTGAAATCAAAAGGCATCGGCGTCTTGATCACAGACCACAACGTGCGTGAAACGCTGGGCATCTGCGACCGCGCCTACATCATCAGCGCGGGCCATGTGCTGGCATCCGGCAGCCCCGAGCAAATTGTGAAAAACGACGATGTGCGCCGCGTGTATCTCGGCGAACACTTCCGGATGTAACGCTGAAAACGCCATGAAACAATCCCTTCAGCTTAAAGTCTCGCAAAACCTCACGCTTACGCCACAGCTGCAACAATCCATCCGGCTTCTGCAGTTGTCCACGCTTGAATTGCAACAGGAAATCCAACAGGCCCTGGCCGAGAACCCCTTGCTGGAACTGGCAGACGAAGAGGCCGTAGAAGGCGAGCGCACCCTGAGCCTGGACAGCAGCAACGGGGAAATGCACGAACCCCAGGGCGACAGCTTCCAGGCAGAACCCGACCCACGCAAAACCCCGGAACCCGTCAGCGACCAGCAAGCGGAGCAGGACAACCAGGGCGAGGAAATTGTTCAGCGCGAAACAATCGATTCCATTCAAGACAACTGGGAAGGCGATTGGCGCGACAACAGCGGCGCCAACGCCGACGGCGACGAGGAAAAGCCGGGCCTGCAACTGGCCGCCCCCGACAGCAGCCTGCACCAGCACCTGATCGACCAATTGCGCATGACACAGGCCAGCGAGCGCGACAAAAACCTGGTGCTGTGGCTGATTGATTATTTAAGCGACGACGGCTACCTGACCATTGAGCTGGAAGACTTGTGGGAAACACTGCAAGACGAACCTGACCTCGAGTTTGAAGAACTGAGCGCAGCACTTCGCCTGCTTCAAAGTTTCGACCCGCCCGGCGTGGGTGCGCGCAACGCCTCGGAATGTCTGTTGCTTCAACTGGCCCAACGCCGCGACATTGTTCAGCAAATCAGCCTGTACACGCCCTGCCAAATCATCATTCGTGATCACCTTGGTTTGCTGGCACAGCGCGACTACACAAAACTGAAAAAAGCGCTGAACATTGATGAAGATGCGCTGAAATTGTGCCACCAGATCATCCGCTCACTGGAACCCTTCCCCGGCGCACGCTTTCGACGAATTGATGACGACCATGTAGTACCGGATGTCATTGTCAAAAAAATAAGTGCCCAATGGCATGTGCAACTGAACCCCGATGTAATGCCAAAAATTCGCATCAATGAAATGTATGCCTCAATTTTGCGCTCACACCGCGGGCAAAGTGCGCAACTAAGCGCCCAACTGCAAGAGGCCCGATGGTTGCTAAAAAACGTTCAACAGCGATTTGACACTATTTTACGGGTTAGCCAAGCGATTGTTGAAAGGCAGATTGGTTACTTCAACCATGGCGAAATCGCAATGCAGCCCTTGGTTCTGCGAGAAATTGCGGATTTGCTGGGACTGCATGAATCGACCGTGTCAAGGGTCACCACGCAAAAATATATGTTGACGCCCTATGGGTTGGTTGAGCTAAAGTATTTCTTCGGAAGCCATGTTTCCACTGATTCAGGTGGTCAGGCTTCCAGCACGGCCATCCGTGCACTCATCAAGCAACTGATTTCTGCGGAGGACGCCAAGCAGCCGATATCTGACAGCCAAATCGCCGACCTACTCGGTCAACAGGGCATCGTGGTCGCAAGACGCACGGTCGCTAAATACCGGGAATCACTGAAAATCCCCCCGGTGAACATGCGAAAGTCGCTTTAACTGTTAAAGCCTCCCCCGCAGCAACGAAAGGAGATACCTTATGAACTTGAACATCAATGGTCATCATCTGGAAGTTACCCCAGCAATTCGAAATTATGTGATTGAAAAACTGGATCGGGTGAAAAGGCATTTTGACCATGTCATTGATGCGTCGGTGACCATCTCGGTGGTCAAGCTGGTTCAAAGGGCAGATGTCACGCTTCACGTTCGTGGAAAAGACATTCATGCAGAATCAAGTCACGAAAATCTGTACGCTGCCATTGACGCACTGGCCGACAAGCTGGATCGGCAGGTCTTGCGTCACAAAGACAAACTTACCAACCACAACCACACCCCCATGAAACACCAAGTGGTCGAAGAAGCTGAATAAACCTCTGTAATTGCAGGTAATTTCAAAAGGCGGATATACATCCGCCTTTTCTGTTTTTATGGCGTATAATCGGCCCCACGATTAGAAGCGGGTCTCAGGAATCAACAGCGATGAACTTGATCGCAAATCTACTCCCTCCATCCAACATATTGTTGGACACACAGGTCACCAGCAAAAAGCGGGTATTCGAGCAAGCTGGACTGGTCTTTGAAAACAACCAAGGTATCGCAAGATCCAAAGTGTTTGACAGCCTTTTTGCGCGCGAACGCCTTGGATCCACCGGCCTGGGCCAACAAGTGGCCGTTCCGCATGGCCGCATCAAAGGCCTGCGGGAACCTGTTGCGTCACTGGTTCGCGTTCAAGATCCCATCCCTTTTGACGCTCCCGACGGTCAACCTGTCAAGCTGCTCATGTTTTTGCTAGTCCCTGAAAGCGCAAACCAGCATCATCTGGATATACTGTCCGAACTGGCTCAAATGTTGTCTGACAAAGATTTCCGCGAGAAACTATTGACGGAAGTCGATCCGGGCGCCACGCATCAGCTCATCGCCAACTGGGAGCCCTACCAACCCGCGAGTTAAGCCTGTGAAGCAACTGAAAGAACTGATTGAAGCCAACCGCAACAAACTCAAGCTGGATTGGCTGGCGGGTCTGAATGGCGGCGATCGCCACCTTGACCTTCAGTGCTTTGCTTCATCTGACCTTGTGGGGCACCTGAACACCATTCACCCTGGACGCATTCAGGTGTTTGGTCGGCAGGAAATTGAATACTTCTCGCGTATAGACGACAATCGCAAAAAACACCAAATCGAAAAACTGATTGAAGGCGACCCCCCCGCCATCATCGTGGCAGAGTCTTTTCTGCCCCATGTGCTGCTCAAGGATGCCTGCAACGCAGCGAATATCCCCTTGTTGGCCACGCCCCTGTCAGCTGCGGAAATCATCGACTTTCTGCGCGTTTACATCAACAAATGGCTGGCCCCCACCACCATGATGCACGGCGTGTTCATGGACGTGTTGGGAATGGGCGTACTTATTTGTGGGGAATCGGGCCTGGGCAAAAGTGAGCTAGGCTTGGAATTGATTTCACGTGGGCACGGCTTGGTGGCAGACGATGTAGTGGAATTCTCGCGAGTGGCACCCAACCTGATTGAAGGGCGTTGCCCGGAACTGATCCGCAACCTGATGGAAGTGCGCGGCGTGGGCCTGCTCGACATCAAAGCAATTTTTGGTGAAACCGCAGTGCGCCGCAAAATGCGGCTGAAGCTGATTGTGCACCTGGTGCGCAAAGCCTCACTTGAACTGCACCAGGAGCGCTTGGCAACCGAGCAACAGTTTCAGGAAATACTGGGTTTGCCCATTCGCAAGGCGATATTGCCGGTTGCCGCAGGCCGAAACCTGGCGGTGCTGCTGGAAGCTGCCGTGCGCAACACCATTTTGCAAATGCGAGGCATTAACACACTGGATGAATTCATGGTTCGCCAGCAAAAAGCAATGCTCAGTGAACTGGGGGGCATTGACTACCTGCAGGCCGACCCCGACACGGAAACCGACATGGGTCATGATTAACATGAAAGTGATATTGGTCACCGGCCTGTCCGGATCCGGCAAATCAGTTGCCATTCGCGCGCTGGAAGACTCACATTTCTATTGCGTCGACAACCTGCCGCCCTCATTCATTCCACAGGTCATCAACCGGCTGTCCACCGAGGGCATTACGCAAGTTGCCATTGCCGCAGACGCACGCACTGGCCGCGACATCATTGATGTGCCACAAATCATTCAAGACCTGAAAACCAAAGGAACCGACGTTCGCATCCTGTTTCTGGATGCTGACAATGAAACACTGATCACCCGGTATTCTGAAAGCCGCAGGCGCCACCCCATGAGCGCCCGCCTGGGCGAACAAGCCACCGTGCAGGAATGTGTGGACGCCGAACGCGATGCACTGGAACCCCTTCGCGCCATTGCAAGCTGCATTGACACCTCAGCCCTGTTACCCAACGTGCTGCGCCGCTGGGTACTGGAAACAGTAGAAGAAGAATCAGCCAGGCTTACGCTGGTGTTTGAAACATTTGGCTTCAAGAAAGGCCTGCCCAGTGATGCTGACCTGGTGTTCGATGTACGCTGCCTTTCCAACCCGTACTACGACAGGAATTTGCGTCCGCTGACCGGCAAAGACATTGAAGTACAGCGCTACATTCAAGCCGACGAACGCAGTGGGGCGCTGATCAACGACATTGAACATTACCTGCGCAAATGGCTGCCGTCTTATCTCAACGAGCAACGCAGCTACGTGACCGTGGCCATTGGCTGTACAGGCGGGCAACACCGTTCCGTGTATGTGGCTGAAACACTGGCACAACGTTTCACACAAACACCGCTTTCAGAAATCGAGAGCGTTCTGCTTCGCCACCGCACCCTGGGTTGACTGCCCCAGCAGATCAAGCCGCCCCATTAGTTTGTGCACAATTTTGGGCACAGGCTTTTCATCGGCGCCATAAAACCCGACACGCGCACCCGGCAACTTCAACACCAACACCTTGAAATGCATTTTGCGGTGGGTCAGCTCATGCACCAGCCAGGGCTGATCGTTCAAGGTTTCAATCTGCCCAAGCAAGGCCGGTTTGACTGGTTGGGAATCGGAATCAGAACCGCCCAAACCATACTGCTCAATCCATTGATCGACCAGTGAAAACAATTCAGCCTTGGCTGGGTGCACGCTGCAGGCCGCACAAGGCGGGGTCCACAGGCTTTGCCAAATTCCCTTGCCTGTTTGCAACTCCAGCAGCACACGGCCATGTTCATCCTGAACAATCAGGCTGATGAAATACAATTCAGGGCGGGGCTTTTTGGGCTTGGGTGTGGGCAGCTGGCCTACCATGCCTTTGCGCAACGCCTCGCAGCTGTCCATCAAGGGGCATGCTGCACATGCCGGGTTGCGTGGCAAACAACACGTGGCGCCAAGATCCATCAACGCCTGGTTGTAAACACCCGGCTCGGCAACAGGTACATTCTCAGCCGCAATTGCCCACAATTTTTTCTTGATAGGTGTTTGCTCCGCATAGCCCTCAACGCCGTAGTAGCGGCAAAACACACGCTTCACATTGCCGTCCAGAATGGGAGCCTGCACGCCGTAAGCCAGCGATGCAATTGCACCCGCTGTGGACTGCCCAATGCCGGGCAAACTTTCAAGTTCAGCCACCGTACGCGGGAAATTCCCGCCAAACCGGCCCACCACCTGCTTCGCACACGCATGCAAATTGCGGGCACGGGTGTAGTAACCCAAACCCGCCCACAACTGCATTACATCTTGTTCCGGTGCCGCTGCCAAATCGGCCACTGCGGGGTACGCCTGTAAAAATTTAGCGTAATAAGCCAGCACCGTGGCGACCTGTGTTTGTTGCAGCATGACTTCGCTTAACCACACCTTGTAGGCATCACCCGTGTGCTGCCAAGGCAGGTGCTGGCGGCCGTGCTGCTTTTGCCACAACACCAGGGCACTGGCAAATTGTTCACCCTTCAATGCTGGCCTCATTGCTGACATTGCGCACAGTAAAACGTGCTGCGCTGGTTCATCACACGGCGCTTGATCGTTGCGCCGCAACGCTTGCAGGGCATGCCTTCCCGGCCATACACATCGCAATGCAGCTGGAAATGCCCCAGCTCGCCATCAATGGCCTGAAAGTTGCGCAGGGTAGAACCACCCCGCTCAATCGCTTCTGTCAACACCCCCACCACGGCTGCGTGCAAAACGGCCGCATTGGCACGGCTTAAACGGCCAGCCGCTTTGCCCGGCCGAATGGCACTGCGAAACAAGGCCTCGCAGGCGTAAATATTGCCCACGCCCACCACCGCCATGCCACTCAACAACAGCGCCTTGATGGACACTTTTTTGACACGCGTGGCCTTGAAAAAAGATTCCGGCGTGAAGGCATCATCGAATGGCTCTGGGCCCAACTTTGCAAAGCGCACAAACCGGCCTTCCCAGCCCGGCTCTTTCAACACATATTCGACACTGCCAAACCGGCGCGGGTCGTTATACCGAAGCAGCTTCTCACCAAAATTCCACTCAATGTGATCGTGTTTGTCCCAAGGCGTACCGGCATTGACAATTTTCATGGAACCCGACATACCCAGGTGCACCACCAGCACATGCCCGCCAAAATCCATCAACATGTATTTCGAGCGGCGTTCCACCGCACACAGCACCTGCTTTACACAACTTTGCACATCCGGAGGTACAGGCCAGCGCAAACGCGGCTGGCGCACCGTGCAAGTCAACAAGCGTTGTCCAGTGAAATGAAGGTCTACGCCTCTTTTGGTGATTTCTACCTCGGGTAATTCAGGCATAAGCTAAAGCGCGCACGCGCATCTGTTAATGTGATAAAAATGAATGTGGATTCACCAGTTTTCTTTGGGTTCAACAGTATGACTTGTTTTAAATGGACCACCCCAGGCCCAGTGATTTTACTGGCCGCCGCCATGCTGGCAGGCTGTGCAACAGCCCCAACCGAACAAACCGCGCCGCAAACGCCGGTTTCTTCCAAACAGCAAGCCTACGAAGAACGCGTGGCACAACTGGTGCAACAAGACCCTTTGTTTGCATTGCTGACGGCAGAAATTGCAAGCCAGCGCGGCGACACCTATTCTGCCACGCTGGCCTACACCGAAGCAGCCAAACAGCAGAGGAACCCCGACCTTGCCAAACGAGCCGTTGAAATCAGCCTGGCTGAAAGTCAACTTGAACTGGCCCTGAACGCCGCAAAAGTGTGGGCTGAATTGTCGCCCGAAGACAAACAGGCCAGCCGTTCCGTCATGTTGCTGCAACTTGGCACCAACAAAGTAGATGAAGCCCTGCCCGCGCTGAAAACTTATCTGAACGACATCAAAAACGCCGAGACCAGCCATCCAGGCCTGGGCACTGTGACCGTTGAAAAGGCTGCGCTGGACATGCTGATGCGCATTCCCGACAAGCCCAAGGCCTACGCCACCGCACTGGATCTGTTTGGCAACGACCCCGCAGATGTCGAAGTGCAAACCATGCTTGCACAGGTTGCAAATGCATCTGAACTGCACGCCCAGGCTGTTGGGCACATAGAAAATGTTGTCCGGAAACTACCCCAGGAACGTTTTTACGTGTTGATGGCGCAATTCATGGAAAAACGCGACGGCAACCCCAACAACGCCATGCAATTGATCGACGGGCTGGCCAACCAGAACCCGGACTGGTTTGGCGCCCGCCTGTACCTGGCACGCAACCACACCCAACTGCAACAATGGCAGCAGGCCCGCCAACGGTTCGGCGAAATGATTGCCTTGCAACCCGACAACATTCCACTGTATTCAAGCCAGGGGTTTGTGTTGACCCAGTTGAAGGATTACAAAGCAGCCGAGAAACATTTCCGGATTTACCTGGACAAAACCGCACCAGCCGACCGGCAAAACGAGGTACTGATCCACGCCACCCTGTCCGACATGGCAGTGGAGAGAAAAGACTATACAGCCGCCCTGAAATGGCTCGACAGCACGCCCAATGCCACGGACGATCTGGACATTCAACTCAAAAAATCAGCACTGTTTGAAAAACAGGGCAAAGCGCCATCTGCCAAAAAAGTGCTGAACCAGTTCAAAGCCAAGAATGAGGATGAATCTGTTCGCCTTGCACTGGCGAAGTCGCAGTTGGCTGAATCGCAGAAAGCTCCCGCTGAAGCAGCCACCGAACTTGAACTGGCTTTGTTGAACTACCCGGATCAACCTGATCTGCTATACGAGCGCGCCATGGTGGCCGAACGGCAAGACGACCTGCCAAATGTCGAACAATTCCTCAAGCGCCTGATCACCGTTCGCCCAGACAACCCCCACGGCTACAATGCATTGGGCTACACTTGGGCCGAAAACAATATTCGCCTGAATGAAGCACTGGATCTCATCAAGAAAGCAGTTGAACTTGCACCCAATGATCCTTTTATTCTCGATTCGCTGGGCTGGGTTCACTACCGCCTGGGTGAAATGGACAATGCCGAAACCACGTTGAAAAAAGCCTATGGTTTGCGGCAAGATGAGGAAATCGGTTTGCACCTTATGGAAGTGTTGATCAAGTCCGGCAAACAAGACGAAGCCCGTCAACTTGGGCAAAACCTGACAGGCCGCTACCCCGACAGCAAGCCTTTGAAAAAACTGGTTCAACAGCTTGAGGATATTTAAATTCATGTCTTTGTCGTTTTTGCGCCTTGTTTGCATGGCCATGATCAGCGCGACATTGGGTGCCTGCAGCACCCTTGGAAAAGACGAATCCACTGAAGTGGATTGCGGGGCCATTCAGTCCAGCTGCCACCACGGCCGCTTCGGCCTGATCTGGAAAGTGGAACAAGCCGACGGCAAAATAGAGGCCGATTCCATTTCCGGCACCTACGAATGGCGGTCAGGCCGCTCCGGGCCAAGCCAGGCTCCTGAAATTGCCTACCTCGAAGTGAATTCAACGCTTGGCCCGTCCCTGGGCAGCGCGAAGCGTCTGGGTGAATTCTATGAAGTGCGCGCTGCCGACGGCCGCGTGTACCTGGCCAAAAACTGGCAAAGCCTGTTCGACCTGATGTTCCCTGTTGAGCTGCCCGCCGAGGCACTGGTTCAGTGGATGGAAAACCCCAACCCCGATGAGCTACCCACCTTGCCCGCCAATTGGGCCTGGGAAAACAACAACGGTCGGTATCGCGTTGTATTTGTCGAGAACAACACATCGGGCCGAATTGACCTGATCCCACGCGGTGCCTTGCGCAAGTAAACCCGTGCACACCGCCCAGCCAACCACCACCCTGTCTGCATTGTCGCCGGGCAAAATCAACCTGTTTTTACACATCACCGGGCGCCGGGCCGACGGCTATCACCTGCTGCAAAGCATTTTCTGCCCGATCACCCTGGCCGACGAAGTGTCACTAAGCTTGCGCCCCACCGAAAACGGTCAGCTGAACATTGAACGTGAGGGTGACCTGGTGCACCTGCCAGCGGAAACTGACCTGACCGTTCGCGCCTGCAAAGCGTTTTACGCGCAGGCAGGCCTTGGCCAAAGCCATGCTGTACGCATTCAAGTGAAGAAAAATATTCCAGAACAAGCCGGGCTGGGCGGCGGCAGCAGCAATGCGGCCACCGTGCTGCGCCTGCTTCAACACCACCACGGCAATCCGGTTTCCGATGAAAAACTGGCAGAAGCCGGTTTGCAACTGGGCGCCGACGTGCCCTTCTTTTTGCAGAACAACAGTGCCTTTGTCGAAGGCATTGGCGAGATCATCACGCCGATTTCCGGAGTCTCGGGCCATTTAATTGTCTATAAACCACCACTTTCTTGCCCAACACCAAAAATTTTTAGCGATCCGCAATTGACACGCAACTCAAGTGACGTCAAAATAGCGGTCTTCGATTCGGCCCGCCGAATGAATAGCGAGTTGATGGCCTTTTTGAAGGCAAACACACAGAATGCTTTGCAAGCTGTTGTGTCGAGCAACTTCCCAGACTGGGAACACCAATTTGGTGTTTTTGCAAGCTGTGTTGCAAGGTTCAACCCGCAATTGATTCGAATGTCAGGTTCCGGCTCCGCCATGTTTGCTGTGTTTGCCAGCCCAAGCCAGCTCAGCAGCGCAGTGGCAGCAGTTGCCGACGCACCTGAATTGAAAGCCGGAAAATGGTTTGAATGTAAAATCATGGCTTGAATCGAAAAAAGTTTTAGGGGAGTCGCCAAGTTGGTTAAGGCACCGGATTTTGATTCCGGCATTCGAAGGTTCGAGTCCTTCCTCCTCTGCCAATACCAAAGGGCCAGCCACAGGTTGGCCCTTTTTTTATTTCGCCAACGCACACGTCAAGCCCCGGGGTAAACAATGGCAAGCGACAGCAGTCTGATGATCTTCACCGGCAATGCAATTCCCGCATTGGCTGAGTCTGTTGCAAAACAGTTGAACATTCCACTGGGCAAAGCCACCGTGGGCCGCTTCTCAGATGGCGAAGTGATGGTCGAGATCAACGAGAACGTCCGCGGGAAAGACGTGTTTGTGCTGCAATCTACTTGCGCCCCCACGAATGACAACCTCATGGAAATGATGGTCATGATCGACGCGCTCAAGCGCGCATCAGCCGGCCGCATTACCGCTGCAATTCCTTATTTTGGTTATGCCCGTCAAGACCGCCGAGTGCGCTCTTCCCGTGTTGCAATTACCGCAAAGGTAGTGGCCAACATGTTGCAGGTGGTCGGTGTAGACCGCGTGCTGACCATGGACTTGCATGCCGACCAGATTCAGGGCTTTTTCGACATCCCTGTGGACAATATTTACGCATCGCCCGTGTTGCTCGGCGACGTGTGGAAGCAAAACCTGGACAACCTGATGGTGGTGTCACCCGACGTGGGTGGCGTGGTTCGTGCCCGCGCACTGGCCAAACGCCTGAATTGCGATTTGGCAATTATCGACAAACGCCGCCCCCGCGCCAATGTGGCCGAGGTCATGAACATTATTGGCGACGTGAAAGACCGCACCTGCGTGATCATGGACGACATGGTCGACACAGCCAACACATTGTGCAAAGCCGCAGCCGCCCTGAAAGCCAACGGTGCCAAGAAAGTGGTGGCTTACTGTACACACCCCGTGTTGTCTGGCGGCGCCATTCAGCGCGTGGAAGAATCGGATCTGGACGAACTGGTGGTAACCGACACCATTCCTTTGTCAGAGGAAGCCCAAAACAGCAATACCATTCGGGTGTTGAGCGTAGACGAACTGCTGGCCGAAACCATTCGCCGCATCGTGCGCTCCGATTCCGTCAGTTCGCTGTTTATCGATTAAGAAGTAGCAAAACAGTTTTTGGGCTTTTTTGCGGACGCCCTCAAGTGCCGCATAACTTGGTTTCACTGGTCGCGGTGAAGTCAAATTTGGAGAATCAACATGAAAGTAGTTGCAACATCCCGCACAGAGCAGGGTTCCGGAGCGAGCCGCCGCCTGCGTCGTGCTGGCCAGGTACCTGGCATTGTTTATGGCGCAAATCAGGAAGCTCAGGCTGTGTCAATTGAACACAACCCCCTGTGGCACGCGCTGCAAAAGGAAAAATTCCACTCCAGCATTCTGGATCTGGAAATTGACGGCAAGTCACAGCAAGTGTTGCTGCGCGACTATCAGTCACACCCTTACAAGGCGCAGTTGCTGCACATCGACTTTCAGCGTATCGACAGCAACCAGAAGATCCACATGAACGTGCCTTTGCACTTCTCTGGCCACCTGGAAAGCCCTGCTGTGAAGCTGTACGCGGGTCTGGTTACTTTTGTAGCCAACCAGATCGAAATCGAATGCTTGCCCAAAGACCTGCCAGAATTCATCGCTGTAGATTGCAGCGTACTGGATGTTACCAAGCGCTCCATCCACGTGACTGAACTTCAGTTCCCTGAAGGCGTAAGCATCCCCAACCACGGCCAGCAAGACCTGTCCGTGGTCAGCGTGAAAATCAAGGCTGGTGCTGCAAAAGGCGGCGACGAGTAAATCGCTGTTGCAAGTTAGTCTTCGTAAAAGCCGCTGCACCTTGGTCCAGCGGCTTTTTTTATGGGCACAATAAATGCCTTGATCACCATCAATTACAGTGCCTGAATTGAACAATATACATTCCACCGACGAACGCACGCTGGGCGAGCAAATCAGGCTTGTCATTGAACAACTTCCAGCCAACACGGTCAGCCTGGGTGAAATTCTGGAACTTGTTGGCCGCGAAGGCATGCTGCTGCTGGTGGCCTTTCTTACCTTGGTGTTCATGGTGCCCGTGTCCATTCCCGGGGTCAGCACTATTTTTGGCGCTGCCATTTTACTGATCGGCATTAGCCGGATTTTCGGACGCACCCTGTGGTTGCCCAAACGCTTCAAAGAACGCGCCCTGCCCGCCGACAAATTGCGCCACGCACTTGAAAAAGGTTTGGTGTGGATTCCGCGCCTGGAAAAAGTAAGCCGCCCACACCGCATGGCCTGGCTAACACAAGGCCGCATGATGAACATCATCAATGATGGCGCCTTGATATTGGGCGCCGTGTTGCTGATGGCACCTTTTGGATTCATACCCTTTAGCAACACGGTACCCGGCATCGCCCTGTTGTTCCTGGCAGTGGGTTTGATTCAACGCGATGGCGCAGCAGTGCTGCTGGGCCACTTGGCCAATGTGGCCTCGATTGTGTATTTCGGCGTGCTGATTGGCGGGGGCGGCATGATGATTCAAAACATGCTGCAAAACCAAGCCTGACGCCTAAGGCACCGGCACTTCGGTTTTGTCCACCACCCGGCGCAGTACAAAACTGGTATGCACACCGCTTACCCCTTTGATGCGGGTAATTTTATTCAGCAACAAATTCTGGTAACCATCCATGTCGGCCACAATCACCTTCAACTGGTAGTCGGCCTGCTGCCCGGTGATCAACAGGCATTCCAGCACCTCGGGAATTGCGGCAATTGCCCCTTCAAAACTGGCGAAGCGTTCAGGCGTGTGCTGGTCCATTGAAATGTAAATCAGCGCCATCAAGCTGTAGCCCAATTTTTTCGCATCCACCAATGCCCTGTAACCTGTAATCAGCCCTGCATCCTCCAGCGCTTTCACACGGCGCAAACATGGCGAGGGCGACAAGCCGATTGCATCGGCCAAATCCTGATTGCTCATTCGCCCATCGGTTTGCAACAAGGTCAAAATTCGTTTGTCGTATCGGTCAAGTTCCTGCATTTCGATTTTTATTCCTATAAATTCAAAATATAAGCAATTATCTGCTAATTATTAGATTTATCAAAGCAACAAACGCAATCATATTTCGCGGCATAACACCTACACTGTGTTTCATGGATTAACGTTTCAGGCCAACGCAGCATGTTGAAGAACCCCGCCAACAAATATCGCCCCGCTTACAAAGTGGACCTGCCCGACAGAACATGGCCCAACAAGGCCATCGAAAATGCGCCAATCTGGTTAAGCACCGATTTGCGCGACGGCAACCAGGCGATTTTCGAGCCCATGAGCGTGGCCACCAAACTGGACTTCTTCAAGGAATTGGTGCGCATTGGCTTCAAGGAAATTGAGGTGGGCTTTCCCGCCGCCTCGCAGATCGACTTCGACGTGGTTCGGCATTTAATCAACAATGATTTGATTCCGGAAGGCGTTACCCCCATGGTCATGACCCAGGCTCGTGATGAGCTTATCGAGCGAACAGTGGAATCGGTGATTGGCGCCAAAAGCGCAATCGTCCACATCTACAACTCCACCGCACCCGTGTGGAGAAATACGGTGTTCCGCATGACTGTGCCCGAAGTAATCGACATGGTAAAAAACCGCGTGCAAAAGGTGAAAGAACTGACCGACGCGCACCCTGAAACACAGTGGGTTTTGCAATACTCGCCCGAATGTTTCAACATGACTGAACTGGATGTGGCCCTGCAGGCCTGCAACACCGCCATTGAGGCCTGGGAAGCCGGGCCGAATCGCAAGATCATCATCAACCTGCCCACCACGGTGGAATGGAGCACACCCAATGTGTTCGCCGATCAAATTGAGTGGATGGACAGACGTTTACATCGCCGCGAGCATGTGGTGCTTTCCGTGCACCCGCACAACGACCGCGGCACCGGCGTGGCCACCGCCGAACTGGCAATGATGGCCGGCGCACAACGCGTGGAAGGCTGCTTGTTTGGCAATGGCGAACGTTGCGGCAACGTCGATATTGTTACCCTTGCATTGAACATGTACACCCAAGGCGTGCACCCGAACCTTGATTTTTCCGACATCAACGCCGTAGCCCGCGTGGTGGAAAGTTGCACGCAACTGCCCATTCACCCCCGCCACCCGTATGTAGGCGACCTGGTGTACACCGCGTTTTCAGGGTCGCACCAAGACGCGATTAAAAAAGGCTTCGACATTCAAACACCCAATGGCATTTGGGAAGTACCCTACTTGCCCATCGACCCGATGGACGTGGGCCGCACATACGACAGCGTGATCCGCGTGAACAGCCAATCTGGCAAGGGCGGCATCGCCTACATTCTGGAACGCGAACATGGCGTGGTGATGCCGCGCCGCATGCAGGTTGAGTTTTCAAGCGTGGTGCAAAAGGTGAGCGACAGCACCGCAGCGGAAATGACATCGCCTGCATTGTGGTCCTTGTTTGAACAAACCTATTTGCAGAATGATGACAGCCAGCCCCGCTACATCAGCCACAAAGTTTTTGATGCAGAGGGCGGCCAAGGCATTGAAATCACCGTGCAACAGCATGGTGAAATTGTACGGCTTGAAGGCTTGGGCAACGGCCCTCTGGATGCTGCCGTGCAAGCGCTTGGGGTGCCCATGGACATTGTGGGCTTCGAAGAACGCAGCGTTGGTCAAGGCGCGAAATCAAAGGCCATGGCCGTTATTGAAGTAAGCGTTCCCAACGTACCGGGCAGCAAATTTGGCGTGGGCTTTCACGACAACATCACCACCGCCAGTTTGATGGCGCTGGTAAGCGCCTGGCGCAGGGTTGATCAAATTTCTGTTTCATCGGCTGGTTTACTCAACACGTAAATCAGTACATCGCCATAAAAAGGCACTTTTTCACGCAATCGTGGCGGATACAAACCGCTTAAATATTTCCGAACGAACTCGCGCCACAGGCTTGGGCCTGCGCGGCCACTCATGCTGTTTACACCCAGTTCCAGCATGTCAAAACCAGCCTTCTTGAAAGCCCCCATCAGGAAATACAAATCAATGGGATGCACGTGTCCACTGTCTTTCTCAGTGTCACTTTCTGGTCGAAAATACCGGTGATAACCCCGCCACAAGGTGTTGTGACGCGAACGATAACTGTCCACATTGGGCGTACTCAACACACAGTAGCCACCAGGCTTTAAAACCCGAAACAGTTCGCGCACAAACTGGCTGGGGTTTTCCAGGTGTTCGATGCCCTCGATTGAACACACCCCATCAAAAAAATCATCCTCGAAGGGCAACGGCTGATTCGCATCCCCAATACGCCGCTTGCCCGCCTCCGCGAAGTAAGGCTCATTCGGGTGAATATCCATGGTGTGAACATCGTACTCAAGCTGCGTGGCCGCACTGGCGAAAGCCCCTGCTCCACAAGGAAGGTCCAGAATTCGGGCACCGGTAACAGGCAAGTATTGATGTAAAAAAGCAAGGGACTTTTGGTGAGTGCCCTGTGCTGCAGCCACGGGAGGCCAGTTAACATCGGTTAAAGGATTCATGGAGTCAATCAATAAACAATAAGTTTTGGAATGCCGTGCACTATCGGCGAAAATAAAGTAAATACTACCCAAGTGTAATGGGACTCACCCCTGAATAAACAAGCCAGCGAGCAAACAATTACAAATGTCCAGCAACACCCCCATCAAATTGATTGTAGGCCTTGGCAACCCCGGCCCGCAGTATGCAGACACCCGCCACAATGCAGGCGTTTGGTACCTGGAAGCGCTTGCGCGCAAACACAATGTGTTTTTGCAAAGTGACAAGCGTTTTTTTGGCGACATGGCACGCATCAAATTTGCAGGCGAAGACGTGTGGCTGCTGTTTCCCACCACCTTCATGAACAGGTCTGGGCAAGCTGTGGGCACACTGGCAAAGTTCTTTAAAATAAAACCCGAAGAAATTCTGGTTGCACATGACGAACTGGATTTGCTGCCCGGCCAAATCAAGATGAAAAAAGGCGGCGGCCATGCAGGCCACAACGGTTTGAAAGATATTCACGCCCACATGGGCAGCAATGAATTCTGGCGGGCACGCATTGGCATTGGTCACCCAAGAAGCTTAAACTTGCAACAAGGCGTGGCTGATTTTGTGTTGCATCGGCCCAGCAGCGAACAACAGCAGACCATCGACAAATCGATCGACGTGTTGCTCAAGCACACCGAGCTTATTTTGAAGGGCCAAATTGGCCAAGCCACCACGCACATACACACGGAGTGCGCATGAGAAGCAGCATTCAAATCATTATGGGCGACCGCGCCAAGGCGCACATTGCCAACAAGGGCTTGAGGCCCGAAGACATTTGCGCAATTCCTGCGGCAGCGGGTGGCCCGAAAGGTTTGATTCTGCAGGGTCTAGACCAATACCTGTTTAACGATTGGCTTGGCCCCGAGCATTTAAAAACGCGTGCAAGCAACGGTGTAAAACCACTGCAATTGATTGGTGCGTCTATTGGCGCGTGGCGCATGGCAGCAGCAGCCAGCAGCAACCCGGCAGCCACCTTGAAGCGACTTGCCCAGCAGTATGTTGAAACGCAAGACTACAGCAAAGGCGTTGACCGCCATGAAATAAGCCGCGTGTGCCATGCCATGGTGCAGGCTGTGGTGGCTAAAGAAGCGCAGCACATGGTGAAACCGGTCGGTAAAGAACTGCTGGTGTGGGTCAACAAAGGGCTTACCCCCTTGCACCATGCGCAACAACTGCGCGCACGCAAACGCGGCTTTGCCAGTGCGGTGCTGGCCAACAGCGTAAACCGCAACAAACTGTCCACTTACTTCGAACGGTGGGTGTTTCAAAGCCCGGGCGCGCACACCGACTGGTTAAAACAACCCTTTGACCGCATTCCAACCCACATTGAAGACCTGGATGCACTGAACATTCACGATGCATTGCTGGCCAGTGGCAGCATTCCATTTGTACTGAACCCAGTGTACAAAATTGCCCAAGCCCTGCGCGAAGACCACCCGGAAGTGAAGTACCACGAAGGCCCTTTTTGGGACGGCGGCCTGACCGACTACCACCTCGCCCTGCCCTACAATCGCCTGGAAGGTTTGGTGCTGTACCCGCATTTTGCTCCAACCGTAACGCCCGGCTGGCTCGACAAGTTTTTGAAAGTGCGCAAAGCAAAACCTGAATGGATGAGCAATGTGATTCTGGTGTGCCCGTCACCAGAATTTGTGAAGCGTTTGCCCGCGAAAAAAATCCCCGACCGCAGCGATTTCAAACGCTACAACTTTGATCATCGAATTCGCATACCGCTTTGGCAAAGTGCGATTCGGGAAAGCGAACGCATGGCAGATGATTTTTCCAACTGGGTACGCAATCTGAACTCCGGTTAAAAGCCCAGTAAATGTCCGCGATTCACATCACCTTCCGAAGGTAAGTATTTTGGGGGAACCCGCGCATTACACCAACCACTACCATATGCGTTCCATCCCATGTATTAGGAACCGCGCAGCATGAAGACTTGGACAATTGCAAAGAAGTTAACCGTTTCCATGAGCATTCTGATTGTCCTTTCCATCTCTATCCTCTCGGTGTTTGCATTCGAACTCAAAGGCCAAACCAACCTAACTCAACTTAACGCTGAGCCGATTATTGATGTAGGTCACACACTGAACTTCATTCAGCGAGCCCGTTTGAATTTACGCGATGCACTTTTTGCCACCCAATCTGGCGCACCTGAAGAAAGAGTTCGTTATTACAGGGACACGTATCAAAACCTAGCCGTACAAGTGGACGAGTTGGTTGAAAAACTGAAAAAACAACAACTTTCTCCACAAGCAACCCAATTCTTGAATGAAGGAGTGGCTGGCTGGGCTGAGTTAAAAATAACAGTTGGGAAAATTGAAAAAGCCACAATGGAAAGAAATTTTGATGTGGCAATTCAACTGATGCTGACAGATTGTTACAAAGCAGCAAGTCGCTCGGTGGGCGGCTTCAACCAATTTGCTGATCAGCTGAATTTGGAGATGAAAAAAGCCTCTGAAGCCAACATTGCAGACATCAACTCGTTTACCTTGACCGCAAGCATCATCGCCCTGTTGGCAATTGGAATCGCTTCAACCCTGGCTTTCAGAACGATCAGCCACATGCGCAAATCGCTGGACCAGGCCATTGAAATCAGCAAAGCAATTGAAAACGGCGACTTGACTCAAGACATCAAAACCACCAGTGAAGATGAAACTGGCCGCTTGCTGACCAACCTGAATGCCATGACAAAAGGTTTGCGGGAAACTGTGTCGTCAATGATCAACGGCACGCACCAGTTAAAATCGGCAACAGAAATGCTGAACTCATCGTCCAAGGTATTGAAACATTCGTCCAGCGAAGTGTCAGAGTCCACCAGCAGCACCTCTTCTGCGGTCGAGCAATTGGGCAGCAGCATGAACTCGGTGTCCGAATCGGCAGATCAGGTACTGGGCAATGTACAACAAAGCCTGGAGCAAACCGAACAAAGCAAAACACGAATCACTGTACTGGTGAGTGAAATCGGCAAGGTCGAAGGCGCTGTACAGCATATGTCGACCAGCGTAAGCGCATTCATCAATGCCACGCGCAATATTACAACCATGACCGATGAAATCAAACAAATTGCAGATCAAACCAATTTGCTTGCCTTGAATGCTGCCATTGAGGCGGCGCGGGCGGGCGAGCAAGGCCGAGGCTTTGCTGTGGTGGCCGACGAAGTACGCAAACTTGCGGAGTTAAGCGCTTGCTCTGCCGTGAAGATTTCAGAAACAACTGCAGAGTTGAACAGCCTCGCGCAGGTGGTTGAGGGTGCCGTGGGCGAGGGTTTGAACTCGATCACCAGCTCGCGCGGCTATGCCGACCTGGCTGTAAGCGCCATTGTTGAAACGGCACAGCAAGCGCAACGTTCGCTGTCTGAGGTAAAAGCAATTACCCACGGTGTGACAGAACAGGTTCAAGCTGCCAATTTGGTGTCCAAAAACCTGAACAAAATCGTGACGCTGATGGACACCAGCGAACGCGCGATGAACAAAAACCTCCAAAGCACGCAATCCATTCTGGATGTTGCAAACCAACTGGAACAAGCTGCGACCAAATTTAAGCTGCAAAAGTAAACAGGGTGGGGTGAACGAGGTACAATTCACCCCATTCAATTAAGCACTTAGCGAATTCTCATGACCCTCAAATGCGGCATCGTTGGCCTTCCCAACGTCGGTAAATCCACCCTGTTCAACGCCCTCACCAAGGCGGGCATTCCAGCAGAAAATTATCCCTTCTGTACCATTGAGCCCAATGTCGGCATGGTCGAGGTACCCGACGCACGCCTGCAAAAACTGGCTGACATCGTAAAACCCGAACGTATTCTGCCCGCCACCGTTGAGTTTGTGGACATTGCAGGCCTGGTGGCTGGTGCATCCAAAGGCGAAGGCTTGGGCAACCAGTTCCTGGCGCACATCCGCGAAACCGATGCAATTGTGAACGTGGTGCGCTGTTTCGAAGACGAAAATGTGATTCACGTGAACGGCAAGGTTGATCCGCTTTCCGACATTGAAACCATTGAAACCGAACTGTGTTTGGCTGACATGGGCACGGTTGAAAAGGCGGTACACCGCTACGCCAAACAAGCCCGCGCCAATGACAAGGAAGCCGCCAAAATTCTGGCCATTCTGCAGCGTTGTGAAGCTCAGTTGAACGAAGCCAAACCAATTCGCGCACTGGGTCTGGACGAAGAAGAACTGTTTGCCATCAAAAGCTTCGGCTTGATCACCGCCAAGCCCGCCATGTATGTAGCCAACGTGGCTGAAGACGGCTTTGAGAACAACCCCTTCGTGGAACGACTTCAGGAATACGCGGCCAAGCAGAATGCGCCTGTGGTGGCTGTGTGCGCTGCCATTGAAGCTGAAATTGCAGACTTGGACGATGCAGACAAAATGGAATTTCTGGCCGACATGGGCATGACTGAACCAGGCTTAAGCCGTGTCATTCGTGCCGGTTTCAAACTGCTGGGCTTGCAAACCTACTTCACCGCCGGCGTGAAGGAAGTACGCGCCTGGACCATTCACATTGGCGACACGGCGCCCAAGGCTGCAGGCGTTATTCACACTGATTTTGAACGCGGCTTCATTCGCGCGCAAACCATTGCCTACGATGACTACATCCAGTTCAAGGGCGAAAACGGTGCCAAAGAAGCCGGCAAAATGCGGGCCGAAGGCAAGGAATATGTGGTGAAAGACGGCGACGTGCTCAACTTCCTGTTCAATGTTTAATTGAGCGTTTAAAACAAAGGCCCTTCGGGGCCTTGTTTTTGGGACATCTCATTTCTGTGCTACGGTATCGGCAGGTTCAACTTGTCGTTACCTTGCCATGTCCAAAGCCCTGAAGTGGTCCATTCTCGCCTTTGTGATTGTCCTGACGGGCATCATTTTGTCCCACGGCGTTGTCGTTCCGCGCGTCATCTGGGAACCCCGCCTTCAAAGCCTCAAAAACCAGTATCCCGACCAGAGAATCGATGCGAAACGCGTGGTGCTGGCGCTTTCATTAAACCCACAACTCATCGTTTCCGAAATTGAAATCGATGACCCAACCCGCAAGGAAAACGTTCGGCTGGCTTTGCTCAGGCTTGGCATAAACGCCGTGGAATCGGTGAAGCAGGGCCGCCTGCTGATAGATGCAATCACCCTGAAAGGGCTGGCGGCTCAATCTGAAAAACAAGGCGATTGCAGCAGCCCAAAACTGGATTGCACACCCGTGTTGCCGCTGGCCCTCGCCGCGCGTGGCTGGCAAAGCACCCAAGTGGCGAACCCGGGGTTTTTCACCCCACTCATTTCGTTGAAAAAACTGAACATTGAACAAGCCGTGTTTGCTGTCAGCAATCCCCAAACGCAACAGCTGTTAAGTGGCCAACTGGAACAATTCAAATTTGAACTTGGCAATTCGGCAGATGCAAGCCAATTGAGCCTGGGCTGGAGGCTTAGCGCAAAGGCACCTGAAATTGACAATCAACTTTACGTGTCGATGAGCGCCCAGCCGGAACAATTGCCAGGTGGTGAACTGAAACTGAACAAGATCAAGCTGGACATTGACGGGCAATGGCACAGTTTTCCATGGACCGGCACTGCTGAGCAAGACCAACTGGTACTTACCATTGAACAAACCAACAGTGGTGAAGGTGCGCCGTTTGTAAAACTGAATGGTGAAAACCTTCGCACTTATATTCGCCGCGACGACCTGCCCGAAACCCATCAGGCTGCGTTTTCGGTGCGGCAATTTGAGGGCGGTTTGCCCGCGCAAGACTGGGTGCTGAACAAGGCGGAATGGACCTACACGCATGAAGATGCACAGGCGTGGACTTTCAACCTGAATTACGATGCAGAAAAATCGCTCCTGAACATTGCGCCAGAAACCATTGAAGGCAGTGAGGGCATTCCTGCCGAGGCGCAGGTTCGTGAAATGAATTGCGATCCAGATGAAACACTGATCCGGGAGGACAAGCCTTATTGGGTGTGGCAGGTAGGCTGGTTCAGGGTACTGAACAATTATCCGAAAGACAAATTTGGTGTGGTGTTGTGTCCCATTCAACAACCTTCAGCGGGTGATGTTTTCACGGGAACAGGTGCGTCACCCGCAGGCAAATAAGGCGTTTTGTCGGGGTGCAGCTTGAAGAACTTGCCCAGCAATTGCTTCTGGGTGTCGGGGTGGGCCGGGTCTAGGGGAATGCATTCAACCGGGCACACCACCACGCATTGTGGTTCGTCGAAATGCCCCACGCATTCGGTACATTTGCCGGGGTCAATTTCGTAAATTTCTTCACCCATGCTGATTGCACCGTTGGGGCACTCGGGCTCGCACACGTCGCAATTGATGCATTCATCGGTGATGATTAAAGCCATAACTCTTTCTACTTGTTGATCACCTGGGGGGGTGTCAAACCAAGTTTCTCGTTCAACCAGTGTTCAACGGACGGAAACACAAACTTGCTGACATCGCCACCCAGCGAAGCAATTTCCCGCACGATGGTGCCGGAAATAAACTGGTACTGGTCCGAGGGTGTCAGGAACATGGTTTCCACATCGGGCAACAAATAACGGTTCATGCCCGCCATTTGAAACTCGTACTCAAAATCGCTGACGGCGCGCAGGCCACGAATAATCACGTTGGCGTTGTTTTCGCGCACGAAATCTTTCAGCAAACCACGAAACCCCTTCACTTCCACATTGGGGTAGTGGCTAAGCACTTCGCGGGCAATTTGCACGCGCTCGTCCATGGAGAAAAACGGCTTCTTGTTGGGGCTGTCAGCCACACCAACTACAAGTTTATCGAATATTTTCGCGCCGCGGCGAACCAAATCTTCGTGGCCACGGGTAAGCGGGTCAAATGTTCCGGGATACACAGCAATGCGCATCGCTGATCTCCATGTGAAGGGTTTCTTTAGCGTGATAAATGCACTATCCCCGCTTTGTATCACAGAGCAGGCAGGGCGAACAAATGCGCATGCACTTGACCAGCTTTTAAATGCCTCAAAACCTCAATTTCCCGAACATTCAACACCTTGCACAGTGCCGCTTCGTCAGAAAACAGGTTTTCATGCCATTCAGCGTACACCAAGCCACCGGGTTTAAGTACCGGTTTGAGCAACGGCAGGGTGAGCAGCATCAACTCGCTTCGGAAAGGGGGGTCAAGCGCAACAAGGTCAAAGCCTGCCCCAGCCATGGCAAAACGCTTAAGGCTTGCCAACACATCGCCAGAATCCACCACCAGTGCGGGCTTGGGCACAGTGGTTTCAGTCCACTTGGAAAGCAGGTAAGCCCTGTTTTCCTGAAGCTGGGCCACTACCTTGCGGTTCTGTTCAACCATGACCACCCTGCCCGCCCCGCGGGAAGCGGCCTCAAAGCCCAAAGCGCCAGTGCCTGCGTACAAATCCAGCACGTCCATGCCGGTGCAATCCTGGCCCAGCCAGTTGAACACAGTTTCGCGCACGCGGTCGGGCGTGGGCCTTAGCCCTTCCACGGGCGCAACCGGCAGCTGGAGCCTGCGCCACACGCCGCCAATAATCCGTAACTTGTTCAACTCAGATCACTCAACTTTGCCGCCAACCACCACAGTCACCAGCTTGTCGGCATTCACGTGTTTGGCAAACGCCGCGCGGGCGCTTTGCACAGTCACCTTGTCAATCTCGGCAGTCCAGTTGTCGAGGTAATCCAGGGGCATGTTGTAGAGGCCCATCATCGAAATATTGGCAATCAACTTGCTGTTGCTGTCAATTCGCAGCGGAAAGCCGCCGATCAGGTTTTGTTTGGCTGCATTCAACTCGGCCTGCGTGGGGCCCTTCTCGATAAACGCCAGAATGGTTTTGCGCATGATGCTGACGGCCTCGGCAGTCGATTCCTTCTTGGTTTGCACACCCGCCTGGAAAGGACCCGCGTCGCCAGAGGGCATGAAATAAGAATAGGCGCTGTAAGCCAGCCCACGCTTCTCGCGAATTTCATCCATCAAACGCGACACAAAACCGCCGCCACCCAGCACATGGTTGGCCACCAGCAAATCAAAATAATCCGGTGCGCCACGGCGCATCGCTGGCAACCCCATCAACACATGGCTTTGCGCGGCTGGGTGATCAATTTGAATGGTTTGGCCTTTCACGGCAGCCTGCAATTCTTCAAAACCGGCACTACCCAAAGGGTTACTTTCCAGTTCGCCCTTGGGCAAGCCAGCCGTTAATTCATTGGCAAGCTTCTCGGCCTGTGCACGGGTGATATTGCCCACCAGTGAAACCACCGCCTTGTTGCCCAGGTAGCGGGTTTTGTAGAACTGCTGCACATCGGCCAGGGCAATGGCGTTCAGGCTGGCTTCCGTGGTGTGCGTGCCATACGGGTGGTTCGGGTATAGGGCTGTGGCGAATGCGCGATCAGCCAGCGTGTCGGGCTTGGTCAGCGATTCTTTCAATGAGGCAATTGAGCGTGCGTTTTCACGCGCCAGAATGTCGGCATTGAACACGGGCTTTTGCAGCAGGGTTTTCATCAGCGCAATGGCCTTTGAAAACTCAGGTTCAGAAGTCAGTGTGCGCAACTGCACGCCTGCCGAATCGGTGCCGGCACCGCCCGAGAACTGGGCACCCGTGTCGGCAAAACCATCGGCAATTTCATTCTCGGACAAGCCTTCCGCGCCACGGCCAATCATGTCGCCAGTGGCACTGGCCAGCCCTTCCTTGCCCTTGGGGTCGGCCCGGCTGCCTGCCGGAAAATCAACACGAATATCCAGCATGGGCAAGGCTTCTGCGCGCATGAACATGACCTTCGCACCGCTGGCGGCAGTCCAGGTTTCAATGGGCAAGGCGGCACTTGCAGGCGCAGCGAATACTGCGGCTGCGGTGGCACCTGCGGCAAAAAGGCCGCGAATAAATACTTTGTTTTTGCTAGTCAACATGGTGTTACATCCCTGTGTGTCTTGTGCAGTGGCTTAGTGGCTTAGGCCTTTGGGCGGCGCGTCTTTCTTGTTCGGATCAATCGGCAAGGGGAACAGGGTGCCCACCGTCAACTGGTCTTGATCAAAAAAGGTTTGCGCGGCGTACTGCACTTCCGCCGTGGTCACGGTTTTGATCTGCTCAATCATCCGGTCAATGTCCGCCACCTCAAGACCAATCATCAGGTTCTGGCCAATTTCCATGGCCTGCCCAAACACGGAATCGCGCTTGTAAACCTGGCTGGCAATCAGTTGCGCTTTTACGCGGGCCAGTTCGGCTTCGCTAACACCCTCGTTGGCCACCTTCTTCACTTGTGCCAGCAAGGCTTTCTCAAGGCTTTCCACGGTTTGGCCTGCCGCTGGCGTGCCGTCCAGGTAAAACAGCGAAGGGCCACGGCCTGTCATGTCGTAACTGGCCCCCGCCTGCAAAGCCACTTTCTGGTTTTGCACCAGTTCACGGTTCAGGCGTGCACCGGAATAACCGTCCAGCACAGCACTTAGAACAGCCAGCGAATAGGCGTCGCGGTCTTTCAACACATTGTTTAATTTGGGCACCTTGAAACCCATAATCAGGTAGGGGTTTTCGGCGGGCGCTTTCACTTGCACGCGGCGAATACCTTCCTGCCTGGGCTCCACCTGCGGCTTGCGTTCTTCAAGCGTCTTGGGCTTGACCTTGCCATAAGTTTTGTCGGCCATGGTCTTCACTTGCGCGGGCTGCACATCGCCCACCACCACCAGCACCGCATTTTGCGGGGTGTACCAGGTGTCGTACCACTTGCGGGCGTCCTTGTAGGTCATGGCTTCAAGGTCGCTCATCCAGCCAATCACGGGATAACGTGTGGGGTTCGCCTGAAAAGCTGTCGCCATGAAAGCTTCATACAGCTTGCCCTGGGCCTGGTCGTCGGTGCGGTAGCGTCGTTCTTCCTTGACCACCTGGATTTCTTTTTTGAATTCCGTTTCGCTGAGCACCAGATTCGCCATGCGGTCGGCTTCCAGCACCATCACCTTGTTCAGGTCTTTGGCCTGAAGTTGCTGAAAGTACGCCGTGTAATCGCGACTGGTGAAAGCGTTGTCGCGCCCGCCCAAAGCCGCCACGGTTTTGGAAAATTCGCCAACGGCCAAACGTTTGGTGCCTTTGAACATCATGTGCTCCAGCACGTGCGCCACACCCGTGGTGCCGTTGTACTCGTCCATCGAGCCGGCTTTGTACCACACCATGTGCGCCACGGTGGGTGAACGGTGGTCTTCCTTCACCACCACCCTCAGGCCATTGTTCAGTTTGTACTCGGTGATGTCACCGTCGGCCGCGTGGGCCAAAGGCAGCATGCTTGACGCCAGCAGCAACATGCCGCCCGCAAGTGTTGCGAAGCATCGATTCAGTTGAAAACCTGTTTTTATCATTCAAGACACCTTTTACAGCAAACGTCCGTTTTAAGCTCAATGGTAGAATAAGTTATTCAACATCTCGCTGTGTGACAGTCGTTCGCACAGCTTAGTTTCCTCAACTGGAGTTTTACATGCAGATTCCTGGGCAGAGACAGGACTGGCTTGGTCGTTTGAAATCGGGATTGACCAAGACCCGTTCCGGCCTCACCTCCATGTTCACGGGCGAAAAAGTCGACGAAGCCTTCTTCGAGGAAATGGAAGAACGCCTGCTGCTGGCCGATTGCGGCCTGCCAGCCACCGAACTGCTAATGCAGAAGGTGCGCGACACCGTGTACCAGAAAGGCTTGACCAAACCCGAGGATGTTCGCCTTGTGCTGCGCGATGCCGTATTCGACCTGCTGCGCCCCCTTGAAACCAGCATGGGCGTAGACCGTGCACGCCCCCTGGTCATGATGGTGGTGGGCGTCAATGGTGCAGGCAAAACCACCAGCATTGGCAAACTTGCCAACCATTACGCGGAAATTGGTTACTCCGTTCTGTTGGCCGCTGGCGACACCTTTCGAGCCGCAGCGCGCGAACAACTGGATGTGTGGGCACGGCGCAGCAATGTTGATGTGATTTCCGCCGAAGGCAGCGACCCCGGCGCAGTGGCATTCGATTCTGTTCAATCGGGTGTTTCCCGCAACAGCCACATCGTGATTGTAGACACTGCAGGCCGCCTGCCCACCCAGCTTCACTTGATGGAAGAATTGAAGAAAATCAAGAAAGTGCTGGGCAAAGCCAAAATGGATGCACCGCATGAAATTGTGCTGGTGGTCGACGCCACCAACGGCCAAAACGCCTTGCAACAAATCAAAGCCTTCAACGATGCGCTTACATTAACGGCACTGGTGGTCACGAAGCTCGACGGCACGGCCAAAGGCGGTATTCTGGCCGCCATGAGCATGAGCACACGTGTGCCAGTGGCCTTCATTGGTGTGGGTGAGAAGCTGGGCGATCTTCGCCCCTTCAGCCCCCGCGAATTCGCCAACGCGCTGGTTGGCATTGATACAGACGGAAACCAAACCGCATGATCCAATTTAAAAACGTCACCTTGAAGTACGGCACGCACGCCGCTTTGAAGGGCGTGAATTTCCAGTTACCCAAGGGGTCCTTCACCTTGCTGGAAGGCCATTCCGGTGCGGGCAAAAGTTCAATATTGAGGCTACTGGCCACTTTCGAACAACCCACCAGTGGCGACATTCTGGTGGGCAAAAGCTCGATTGCACGCTTGAACCGCCGCGAACGCTCGCACTACCGACGCAGTGTGGGCTACACCGGCTTTGATGTCGAACTGCTGCACAACCGCAACTGCTTTGACAACGTGGCACTGCCCCTGCGTGTGGTGGGCTTGAGCGAAAGTGACATACAAGGCCGTGTAAAAGCGGCACTGGCACGCGTAGGCCTAAGCCACACCGACCGCATGCTGCCCAGCGAATTGTCTGGCGGGCAGCAACTGCGTTTGCAAATTGCACGCGCGGTGGTGAACCGCCCTGCACTGGTGTTGGCCGACGAGCCCACTGCACAGCTTGATGATGAATCAGCCGCACGCGTGGTCGGTTTGCTTGAAGAATTCAACCGCGCAGGCGTAACCATTATTGTGGCCACGCACGAAGCACACCGCTTTAACCGCATAACACACCGCTTGAAGCTGGGTGAAGGGGCTGTGCTGCCCGCCCCGGCGGATTTGTCGCAAAACGGCGGGCGCGAAGCAGGCGTGCAATCTTTTTCCAAAGACTTTCTGAGCAAGGCCTACGGGGCTTGATCCACTTTTAAGAGACAACACATGCGTTGGTTACGTTTGCAGTGGTTTTCCATTTCTGCCGGTTTGAAACTTTGGCTTGATGAACCACTTGGCCACTTGTTCAACGCCCTGGTGCTGGCCATTGCACTGGCCATGCCCTGGACCATTGCGCAGGGCCTAAGCGCCATTGTGCCCAGCATGGACCGTTGGGTGGGCGACCCGGAAATCAGCCTTTACTTCAAACCCGATGCATCGCTTGATTCCGTAAAAACTGCAGCCGCACAATTGAAACGCGATTTCGACCTGGACAGCGTGAATATCGTCACACCTGAACAGGCCATGGAACGTTTGCGCACACAAAGCCAAACCCCGGACCTGGCCGAAGCCTTGCCCGAAAACCCACTGCCCTACACCGTGGTGGTGGTGCTGGAAGTGGACACCACCACCAACACCCAGGCCATTGAAGACAAAATTGCACAGTGGCAAAACTTCACCGGTGTTGAACATGTACAGTACGACGCACAGTGGGTGCGCCGCCTTCAATCGGTGTTAAACGGCACACAAATTATTGCCGTGGCTTTGGCCGTGTTGATAGCTGGCATGGTGTTGGTGGTGACCTTCAACACCGTGCGCCTGCAACTGATTCGCAACCAGGCCGAAGTGCATGTGCTGAAATCGCTGGGTGCAACCGACACAGAGGTGGGACGCCCCACCCTGTGGTGGTCAGTCAGCCTGGCGCTTGTGGCGTTTGGTTTGGCATATGCGGTGGTCAGTGGTGCCATGGGGTTGGCCGACGACGCAGCAGGGCAATTCATTCGCGAATTCGACCGCGACTTCCGCTTTGAACAACCCAGTGGCATTACCGCACTGGGGCTTGTTTTGGTGTGGGTGGTGCTGGTGATGGTGGGTGCCTGGGCTTCTGTGAAAAGCACGGTACTGCGCATTCATTAGCATTGGCGAAAATAAAACCAACCACCAAAAACGCGACAAATCTTGATCACGTGATTTCAGAAATGAAGCGCTGCAACGCCTTTGAACGTTCGCTGATTCAACACCGTTTGCTCAGCCCTCAGTAATTCAACACAAAATTGCGCACACCTTTGGTCCACTCCGGTGGGTTCACACGGAAGGCGTCCATCAGCTTTTTGTTGTTCAACACCGAATACGCAGGTCGCTGCGCAGCAAAATTCATGTCAGCGGTTTTTGCACGCTCAATGTTCGGCATGTGCTGAACAATGCCTTGTTTGTGTGCAAGCTCAAGGGCCAAACGGGCGTAGTCAAACCACGTGGTAACACCCGCCGCACTGGCGTGAAAAATTTCACCACTGGGAATTTCGGAAGGAAAGTCAGGCAGGAATGTGGGGGCCAACTTGCCAGTTGATTTGTAGCGGTGCATGGCCACCACACCGGCAACACTCAAACCCAGTTCCGCCAGCCAGTTGGCGGGTGTGGGCGCGCCGGTTTGATCGTCTACAACGTTAAGTGTGTCGCGTTCCTGCGCCAGCTTGATCATGGTTTTACAGAAATTATTGCCACGCTGACCGTACACCCAACCCGTGCGAAACACCACCCAGTTGCCACCCACTTCTTTCAGGTATTTTTCACCTTCCAGTTTCGATTTGCCGTAGGCGCTTAGCGGGTTGGTGGCATCGGTTTCAAGGTAGGGTTTCGTGGCTTTTCCATCAAACACGTAATCGGTGCTGTAATGCACCAGCGCCACACCCTGTTTCTTGCATTGCTCGGCCAAAATGCCAACAGCTTTTGCGTTGATGGCATGGGCCAACTCGCTTTCCGTTTCTGCTTTTTCCACATTCGTGTATGCGGCGGCGTTGATCACTACATCGGGCCGAACATCTTTCAGCGCGTTGATCAATGTGTCGGGGTTGGCAAGGTCGGCTTTGTCGCGACCGTAGCTTATGCATGCGTCCATCGTTTCCATCAAGGCGGGTTTGGCGTGTTGACCAATTGTGTGGCCAAGCTGGCCTTGTGCGCCAAGCACGAGTACGCGAATTCCCAAAGCAAATTCTCCTAAAAACAGATGAAATAGTTTAACTGAACCACGACAATCGCAAACTCTTGCATGCTCATCGCGCTGCAGTTACCTCATCCACCCACGCCTGGTTCGCCAAATACCACTGCACCGTTTTCTGAATCCCGGTCTCGAATGTTTCTGCGGGTTTCCATCCCAACTCGCGTTCAATTTTCCGCGCGTCAATTGCGTAGCGGCGATCATGGCCGGGACGGTCGGTTACAAAAGCAATTTGTGTTGAATAGGAAATGCCATCCGCACGCGGTTGCAACTCATCCAGCAAACTGCAAATCAGCCTCACCACATCCAGGTTTGCTTTCTCATTCCAGCCACCAATGTTGTAGGTTTCGCCCACGCTGCCTTGCTCAAGCGCAGCGCGTATGCCACGGGTGTGGTCTTCAACAAACAGCCAGTCCCGAATTTGCTGGCCATCGCCATACACGGGCAGTTGCTTTCCATTCAGTGCATTCATGATGCACAAGGGAATCAGCTTTTCAGGAAAGTGGTAAGGGCCGTAGTTGTTGCTGCAGTTGGTGGTAATAACCGGCAAGCCATAGGTGTGGTGCCAGGCCCGCACCAAGTGGTCGCTGGCCGCCTTGCTGGCTGAATAAGGGCTGTTGGGCTCGTAACGGTTGGTTTCTGCAAACGGAGCGTCGTCCGGGCCAAGCGTACCGTACACCTCATCGGTACTGACATGCAAAAAGCGAAATGCATTTTTTGCGTCGCCCGTTAAACTGTTCCAGTATTCGCGTGCGCATTCCAGCAAGCGGTAAGTGCCCACCACATTCGTTTCAATAAATGCACCCGGGCCAAGAATGGATCGATCCACATGGCTTTCTGCTGCAAAATTCACAATGGCGCGTGGTTTGTGTTCCTTCAAAATTGCGCGCACCGCCTCCACATCGCCAATGGAGGCATGAACAAAAAAGTGCTGTGATTTTGCAGCCACCGGGGCCAGGGTACTAAGGTGCCCGGCATAAGTAAGGGCATCCAGACTAACAATAGGCTCTACGCTGTAGTCAAAATGCTGACGCACAAAACAAGAGCCGATAAAACCTGCGGATCCGGTAACAAGAAGGGTCATGATGGGTGAGTAATTTGCATAGAATTGGGAATAAACCAACTATAAACGATATGCCACATTACACCCCGTGGCACAGGGCGACCGTTCGTTATTGCAGGCCCACGCCGGCCTTTTATTTCATTAGGGACAGAACATGACCACCAATCGAACACTTTTTACCCGAATCAGCCTGGCTGCAATCATTTCTGCTTTGGCCGCAGGATGCGTTGCCGTAGTTCCCACGCCCGGCAACGAACAATCCAACAACAACGCAAATGGCAACACATCGGCAAGCCTGTGCAATATTGAAGGCCGGCAGGAACAGGATCTTTCCGACGGCACCACCAAAGCCAGCGTAAAGCAGTCTTGTGAAGAAACTGCAATTTACATTGAAAACAAGCACCAGGAGCACCCCAAGCGTTGTCGCGTTCTGGTGGGTGCGCAGGCCACCGAACTGTACATCCTGCCTGGTGAAAACCGCACCCTGACCCAAACCGGCCCGGTTGAGCGCAGCAAGGTCCAACTGGCTTGCGCCAATGACTGGAACCGTACAAAGTAAGCCCGCTGTAAGTTTCAGGTTAACTTTGGTTAAAAGTTGTCTTTAACCTTTCATGCTGATTTAACATTCAACCGTATTCATTCCGGTAATGTGGAAAATCAGCATGAAAACTGTCTTGTTGCTTGATGATGCGCGCGCCATTCGCAGCGTGTATGCCGAAGTTATCCGGCAGGCCGGGTTCGAGGCCTACACAGCCTCCAGCGCCGAAGAAGGCCTTCAGCACATTGCCGAACACGGTGCGCCCGACCTGATCGTGACCGACATCAACATGCCAGATACCAGCGGCATTGAATTTTGCAAACGTCTGCGCAAGCTCACCAAACACACACCCATCATTGTGATGAGTGCATATTCAGACAAAAGTCTGGTGATTGAAGCCAAATCCCTGGGAATCATGAGGTGGATTCTAAAACCCGTTGAGCCAGAATATTTTCTGAACACACTTCGCGCTGTTCTGGGCGAGCCTCAAACCGAGTCAATCTGATTGCGTTGCAACTCCACGCTGCGTTCTGCGCCCAGAATATTCAGCAGCACGATCACGCGCTCATCACTTTTCTGCGAAGCAATGGTGCCCATCAAGCCCTCAAAAGGGCCTTCGGCAATGCGCACCCCACTGCCCACTTCCAGTTCTGGCAATTTGGCAAGGTCAATCACGCACTCACCGTCTATCTGACTTTGAATCAGCTCAATCAACTCGGCAGGTACAGTTGACGGCTTGCCCCCGAATTTCACCAAATCCATACAACCCTTGGTTGAACGCAGTTTGGAGAAATCGCTAACGCCCACCTCCAGGTTTACAAACATGTACCGGGGAAACAAGGGCTCCACCACCGCTGTACTGCCTTTGCCAGCTTTGCGCTTCAGCACGCGGGCCTGAGGATAGAACACCGTGTAATTCTGGCGCTGCAGGTTCTCCAGCGCCATGTGTTCCTGACGGGGTTTGGTGTACATCACATACCACTTGGCCATTACTTCAACTCCATGAACGGCACACCCTGTTCGTCTTTGGGCGACAGGATTGGTTTTGCCACCCCGACCCGCTTCAAGGGCCAGGCTATATTCAGCACCGGGTCGTTCCAGGCCAGGCATTGCTCGTGGTCGGGACTGTGGTGTTCCGTCACCTGGTAACTGGTAATTGCGGTTTCAGTCAGCGTTAAAAAACCATGTGCAAAACCTGGGGGTACCCACAACTGCGCATGGTTTTCATCACTCAATTCACAGCCATACCATTGCCCGAATGTTTCTGAGTTTTCACGCAAGTCCACAGCCACATCAAACACTGCGCCGCGCACCACACGCACCAGTTTGCCTTGCGCCTTCGGTGGTGTTTGCCAATGCAGACCACGCAACACGCCGCGCCTTGAAAGCGATTCATTGGTTTGCACAAAATCGGGTTGAATGCCAGCCACCTGTTTAAAAGTTTTCGCGTTGAAGCTTTCAAAAAAATGCCCACGCGCATCGGTGTAGACCGACGGGGTCAGCAGCAACAAACCATGTAAAGGAGTAGAGTTACATTTCATACAAATTCGCGGTGTATCATTCTTGGCATGACCCTAGACCTAAGCTCACTTCAAAACGCAATTCTTCGCCTTAACGAAGGCATTCAACGCTACGACCAAGACACCAGCGACACACAAATTCGAGATGGCTTGATCCAGCGTTTTGAATTCACATATGAACTGAGCCACAAAATGCTGAAGCGCTTTCTGGAGTCTACATCGCCCAGCCCCGCAGAAATTGATGCGCTCGCATTTCAGGATTTGATTCGAACCGGTAACGAACAAGGTCTGCTGCTCAGCGATTGGACCGTGTGGAGAAAATACCGGGAAATGCGTTCCAAAACCAGCCACACCTACTACGAATCAGTAGCCCTTCAGGTGGTCGCAGAAATTCCGGCTTTTTTGAATGAAGCGCAATACCTTGTCCAACAGCTACAGACCAGAAACAAGTAATGGGCCCATCTCATTCCGAGCTTAAAATTCAGAACCATGAATTGCAAATTGTTTTGGATCTGCTAGAAAAACATGTCCCCAACCACGTGGTTTGGGCTTTCGGCTCCCGGGTGGGTGGCTCCCCGAAGCCTTTTTCAGACCTTGATCTGGTTTTAATTGATTCAAAACCATTGCCACTGGGCATTCGTGCCGAACTTAACAACGCATTTTCAGAATCTGATCTTCCCTGGAAAGTCGATCTGGTTGACTGGCACAGTATTTCACCAGACTTCCAGAAAATCATTCAGGCAAATTATCAAATTCTTCAAAACCCCGCTTCAATCAAACCCAACAAGTAATCGCCGTAACCGCTGTTGCGCAGTGGCTTTGCAAGCGCCGCCAATTGTGCAGAAGTGATCCACTGGTTGCGCCATGCAATTTCCTCAGGGCAACTTACTTTCAGGCCCTGCCTGCGCTCAATGGTTTGAATGAAGTTGGCCGCGTCCAGAAGGCTGTCTGCGGTGCCAGTATCCAGCCAGGCCTGGCCACGCCCCATGTGCTGCACCTCAAGCTGCCCCATGCTTAGGTAGGCACGAATGACATCGGTAATTTCAAGCTCGCCCCGGGCCGAAGGCTTCAACCCTTTTGCAATGGCAACCGCCTGCCCATCAAAAAAATACAGGCCGGTTACCGCTTGTTTGCTTTTCGGTTGCGCAGGCTTTTCTTCAACACCCACCACCGTGCCCTTGGCATTCAGTTCAAGCACACCATAGGCCTGCGGGTTGGCAACCGAATAGGCAAACACAGTGGCACCGCGCTTCTGCCCGAAGGCATCGTGCATTTGCCGCACCAGGTTCTGGCCGTAGAACAGGTTGTCCCCCAGCACCAAGGCGCAGGGGGTGCCCTGCAAAAAGGGTTCAGCCACAATCAGAGACTGCGCCACACCACCCGGCGTGGCTTGCACAGCGTATTCAATTCGCATGCCCCAACGGCTGCCGTCGCCCAGCAGTTGTTCAAAGCGGGGCGTGTCGTGCGGGGTGGAAATAACAAGCACCTCGCGCACACCAGCCAACATCAGGGTGCCAAGCGGGTAGTAAATCATGGGCTTGTCGTAAACGGGCAGCAACTGTTTGCTGACCGCTGCGGTTGCCGGGTACAGGCGGGTGGCTTGCCCACCGGCCAACACAATGCCTTTGCGGTTCATTCTTTAACCTGCGTTTGTTGCTCTGCCGACAGTTTACGACAACCCATAAACAGGGGGGTACACAATTAGGCATTGCACGGCGCTTGCAACACCACTTATGCTTGGTAGAATTTACTTGTCGCACTATTTATGAAACTCCAAGATCCCCACCAGCAAGTTGTACTGCGGGAACAAACCAAACTTCTTTTTGAACACCTTCCGTTTGTACTGTATGGGGTTATGGCCGCTGCGGCCGGCTTTGTTGCCTTGCTGTGGAACACAGGCCAAAACACCGCACTGATGTTGTGGGTTACTGCGGTCTACCTGCTTACCGGGTTGCGCTGGCTGGTGCGCAGGCGTTTTCTGCGTGAAAACGACAACTTCAACGCACACTACTGGCTTCAAATAGCAATTCAACTTACCGCAGCATCCGGCATATTGTGGGGCCTTGCCGGCGTCATCTTTTTTTCGTCCGACCCACTGGTCCTCATGACCCTGTCCATATTTCTGGCAGCCATGGTGGCGGGTGCGGTGTCATCACATGCATGCCACACCCCGGCCTACATTGCATTTGCTGTGCCCGCAGCCCTGCCTTTCATCTTGCGCTGCTACTGGGAAGTGGAACCCTTCTTCCTTGTGCTGGGTACTGTTGCACTGGTGTTCGTATTGATCAACATTCACTATGGTCGCAACCTGCAAAACATGGTGATTCAATCCATTCGCCTGCGCTTTCAAAATGCCGAACTGATAGAAGAACTTACCATGCAAAAGCGTGTGGCCGAACAAGCCAGCGTCGCCAAAACCCGCTTTCTGGCGGCGGCCAGCCACGACCTTCGCCAACCCGTACAAGCCATTGAATTGTTGGTGGACGCATTAAGTGAAGACCTGGCCAACCACCCCAGCCGAAGTTTGCTGGACCGCATTCAGGAAGCAGGCTACGGGCTACGCAATTTGCTCAATGCGCTGCTTGATTCCGCGAAAATAAATGCGGCCGCCATCACCACCAAGCCCCGACACATTCAGCTTGCCCCCTTGCTAAAACGGATTTGCAATGAACTGAACACCCAGGCGCAACACAAGGGGCTGGACATTCGCATGGCCAACACCAAAGGCTGCTGCGCTTACACCGACCCTGCACTGCTTGAGCTGATTCTGCGCAACTATATTGAAAACGCCATCAAATACACCCGCGAGGGTCGGGTACTGGTGGGCTGCCGCAAACAAGGCGCACACATTCGCATCGAAGTTCACGACACCGGCATTGGCATACCCGCCAGCGCAAAGGAAACCGTGTTTCATGAGTTTTACCAACTTGGCAACCCCGAACGCGACAAAGCCAAGGGCTTGGGCCTTGGGCTGTACATTGCACACAGCTTGGGCAAACTGCTGAATCACGAGACTGGCGTCATTTCAACCATGGGCAAAGGGTCGATGTTTTATGTCACCGTACCCAAGGGTGACACCAGCCAACTGCAGGACGCTTCCGGGCATGTACACACGAACAAAACCCCGCTGGCGGGCAAAACCGTACTGCTGATTGACGATGATGACCTGGTGCGCGCCAGCGTCACTGAAATGCTAGCCCGCTGGCAGTGCAGCACCATTTCTGCCGAAGATGCAGAAACAGCGCTGCGCATTTTAATGGCCCGCGGCAAAATGCCCGACGCCATTGTGGCGGACTACCGCCTGCGCAACAAAAGTACCGGCGTGCAGGCCATTCACGCCTTGCAGGCACAACTTGGAAATATTCCTGCCGTCATATTGACCGGCGACACCGCACCTGGCCGCATTCAGGAAGCCAGAAAGTCGGGCTTCCTGATTTTGCACAAACCACTTAGTGGCGTGCAACTGCGAAACACGCTCAGTGAATTGATGGGCGAGCGATTAAGTGGATCGACCAGCACTTGAGGCTTGATAAAACACCTCGCCCTCATTCCACAGCTGTGTGAAAATCTCAGGCTTCATTTCAAGGGCGAACACAGACTTCAACTGCCGCACTATTTCGCTGGACAAGCCGTGCTTCACTGTGAATCCTTGTTCCCTGAAACAGGATATCACCCTTGTTTTTCACAAACCCATAAACCTGATCCGCCAACTTCTCATCGTAAGTGTGGCTCGACAAATTTCGCATTCTTTGCGCTTCGCTCCAGGCATTGCCATCATGAATCAAGCCCTTCCATACACATCATCAAAACGCACAATGTCGTCTTCTTCCAGGTAATCGCCGCTTTGCACTTCAATCATCACCAGGTTCATCACACCGGGGTTGACCAAGCGGTGCTTGTTGCCCGCGGGTATGTAGGTGGATTCGTTCTTGCGCACCAAAAATACATTCTCACCATTGGTTACTTCAGCAGTTCCGCTGACCACGATCCAGTGTTCACTTCGGTGGTGGTGCATTTGCAAGCTTAGCGACGCGCCCGGCTTTACCTCAATGCGTTTTATTTTGTAGCCTGCGGAATCTTCAAGCACAGTGTAAGTACCCCAAGGGCGGTGCACCGTGGGGTGAAAATTCACCAGGTCGCTGCCCCGCAGCTTCAAGGTTTCCACTACTTTTTTAACATCCTGGTGGCGGGTTTTGTCGGCCACCAGCAAAGCATCGGGCGTGTCAACAATCAACAAATTTTCAACACCCAGCGTGGCCACTGCGCGGTTGCCCATGCGCACATGGGTGTTGTTGCTGTCGATTGAAATCAGCTGGCCCTCACCTTCCTGTTGCACAGTGTTGCCCTGTTCATCGGCCGTGCATTGGTCGGCCAATGCAGCCCAGCTGCCAATGTCGCTCCACTGAAAACTGGCCGCAACCACTGCCACATTGCCTGCTTTTTCCATCACGGCGTAGTCAATGCTGATGTCGGGCAACCTGGCAAATTCGTCTTTGTCGAAGGTAAACACAGCACCACTTGCTTTGGCATTTTTGCTTTCCTTCGCACCCGCCCACACCGTTTGCGCTTGGGTGGCTACGCCGGGTTCGTTCTTCTCCAAAGCTTGCAACAGGTCGCCAGTGCGCAGTGCAAACATGCCGCCGTTCCACACATACTGGCCGCAGGCCAAATATTCCATGGCCAGTTCAAGTTTGGGCTTTTCAACAAAACGCTGCACTGCAAATGCACCGTTAATTTCATCCACTGCTGCGCCTTGTTGAATGTAACCAAAACCAGTTTCAGGCGTGCTGGGGGTAATGCCAAAGCAGGTCAGCCAACCCTTGCGTGCAGCGGCCACCGCCTGCTGCGCAACGCGCACAAACTCAGCCACCGGGTTAATTAAATGGTCGGCTGGCAGCACCAGCAACACCGGGTTTTCATCGGGGTATTTGGCTTGTGCCCACTGTGCAGCCAAAGCAATCGCGGGCGCGGTGTTGCGGCCTTGCGGCTCAAGCAACTGGTGCAATGCCATGCCCCCACCTTCGCTTTTCAGCACTGGCGCGCATTCATCTTGCAGCAGGAATTGATAACTTTCGTTGCTGACCAACAGTATGTCTTGCGATTCAGAAGCCTTGGCCACCGCCACCGCCCGCCGCACGGTTTGCGCAATCAAACTTTCGGCACCCACCTTCAAAAACGGTTTCGGAAAATTTTTGCGCGACAAAGGCCACAAGCGTGTGCCTGCGCCACCACACAAAATCACTGGGATTACTCGGTTTGTGTTCTTCATCGTCATTTCCATTATAAAAAATTTTCCAATGCATGCTGCCAAGCCCACACCTCACCCTGGGTGCGGGTACTGCTTTCTGCGCCGCCATACACCACCGTTGAACGCACTTGGCCTGGGTTCAACTTTTCAAATTTTCCCAGTTGCCTGAACCAGTCCGGCGTAAATGTTGCACCCGATTTAATTTCAAAACACTCAAACACGCCACCGTTTGCTTTGAGCAAATCAATTTCATCACCTGCGCGGTCTCGCCAAAAATAAAGTTCCGCTGGCCGCCCTTGGTTCAATGCTGCCTTGTATGCCTCAACCACCATCATGGTTTCAAATATGTGGCCACGCATCGGGTGTGTACTCAACACCCCGGCAGAATGAATGCCCAACAACCAACACATTAACCCGGTGTCCAGAAAATACAGCTTGGGTGTTTTTACCAAACGCTTGCCAAAGTTTTCGAAATACGGTGGCAGGCGCATCACCAGATAACTGGCTTCCAGCACACCAATCCATTCGCGCGCGGTTACCGAACTAACGCCAGCATCAGCGCCCAATGCACTCAAATTCAACAGTTGCCCTGAACGCGCCGCCGCCAAACGCAAGAAGCGCTGAAACAACTGCAGATCCTTGATCTGCAACAACTGCCGCACATCGCGCTCAACATAGGTTGCTGCGTAATTCGCAAACCAGTCTTGTGGAAGAAGATCCCGGCTGTATAGCGCAGGGTAATGCCCTTTCACCATTTGTTCATCCAGACTTTCTGGCTGTTGCCCAGCATTGCGCAACTCAATTCCCTGCAGCGGCAGCAACTCCACGCGCCCCACACGCCCAGCCAGTGATTGCGTCATGTGACGAACCAATTCAAACTGGGAAGAACCCGTCAGCACGAAATCGCCCATGCGCTGTCGATCGTCGACCAGACCTTGCAGCCAGGAAAACAGCGTGGGCACCCGCTGCACTTCGTCAATCACGGCACCATCGCTGAACTGCGCCAAAAATCGTTTTGGATCTTCGCTTGCAAACTGCCGTTGGTCGGGGCTTTCAAGCGAAACATAGGGCTTGTGGGCAAACAATTGACGGGTCAGCGTGGTTTTGCCCGATTGCCTGGGCCCCGTAATTGCCACCACAGGGAACCCTTTGGCCAAACGCTCAACCGCACTGGCAGCTAATCTTGGAATAATCATGCTAATTTAAAGTTGTAACTTATATTTGCCAATATTATATTCATTCGCTATTTAAGTCCATCACAAGCTCGCGGGCCAATATTCAACGTTCATCGGCTTGTGCGGTGCACCGGCAGGCTTTTACTGTTGCAACATTAGATGCATTATTTACACAGAAAAATATATTAACCACATGCTTTCACTAAATTACTTCATATAGTAATCTGTGTAAATGATAGAAAAAGAAATCACACTTCAATTGTGTATTCATGGGCAATGGGTTGATGCAGCACAAATTGCTTTGCTTCAATCCGAAGGCCAAGGCGTACTTGCGCCGGTATACCTTGCCTATGAAACCAACTGGGCAGTGGAACATGCCGCCTCCACAGGTTTACCCGCACTGGCTACCCGGTACCCTGTTTCGCTGGCGCATAAGCAACGCCCGCATTGGCCTGCATTTCTGGTTGACTTGTTGCCTCAAGGGTATGGGCGCGCCGAACTGCTTCGGCAACTCGACAGAAAACCAACATCAGGCCCGGAATCTGACTGGCTTTTGCTGCAACACGGTGCAGGCAACCCCATTGGACACATGCGGGTTAAACAAGCCGCTGAATGGTTGGCTCAACAAACCACACCACTTCAAGGCTTTCATGACCAGGAAATTGTAGACCGTGCGGAATCATTCGTAGAACACCTGGCCCAATTCGGCTTGTTTGTGGCGGGGTCATCAGGCGTACAAGGCGAATGGCCAAAGTTGCTGTTAACACGCGCCAAAGACAACAAGCTGTATCTGGACCACACCTTGAACGATGAACAAGCGGCAGCACATTACATCGTGAAGTTCAGCCGCGGCCCCAACCAAAGGTTGGCAAGCATACTGCGCCACGAAGCCGCCTACATGCAAATTGCAAAGTACGCAGGCCTTCGCGTGTACAATTTGCCCACCTTCAACAACGGCGTATTATTCATTCCCCGTTTCGACCGCACTGCACTGGGCGGCAAGGTAAATCGCCATGCGCAGGAAAGCCTCGCGAGCCTTCTTGATGTACCCGGCTTCGATTCCAACCCAAGCCACAACGACGCTTGCACCGCCATTTGCCAACACTGCGCAAACCCGTTGCCCGAGCTTGCAGAATACATTTGCCGGGATGCACTTAACCTGGCGCTGGGAAACAAAGACAACCATGCACGCAACACTGCGTTCACACGCAATATGCAAGGCAATCTTCAACTAACGCCACTGTTTGATTTCGCACCCATGGTGCTGCACCCCGATGGCATTGCACGCCGCATGCGCTGGCAACAGGAAACCGCATCGGTGCCCCAGTGGGCTGATGTCATCCAGTTCATCGAACAGCTACAAGCAGGTGCCACCCCCTATCTTGTTGCCAGCTTGCAAAGCCTGATTCAACCGCTTGCCGCAATTCAAAACAACCCAAGCAAGCACGGCATTGAACCCGAACTGTTTCAGCTAATCGACCCACATTTGAAAGCGCAAATCAACGCCTTGCAGGCACTGCAATAACCATGGACAAACGTTACAAACCCCTAAGCCTTAGCGAACAAATGCGCATACGCCAACAGGTGGTTGAAGATATTTTGGCCAACCCACACTGGCCCTTGCAGCAGGTGGTTCAACACCTGAAAACCAGCCTTCGGCTAACCACCGCCGAACTGGCCAAAGTTGCGGGAATTTCAGCCCGCACCTTGCAAGACATTGAACAAGGCCGAAGCCAGGGCACAGTACAAACCATGAATAAAATATTGGGGGTGATGGATTTGCGCTTGGGGGTATGCAAAATTTAATCCCCCCTGCACATTAATATCCAAGCAAAGGCACGGTACAACGCGAACTGCCTGCAAAATCACCCCACCAAGATAGACCGTGCGTTTATATTCGGGTCTATTGCCAAGGGAACAGACACCGAATTTATGCATCGAATTTTTGACGCGCCAACCATTTCCGTCCTCAATTTGATGTTGAGGAGCAAAACTTGAACGTAGAAACTCTCAAAAACCAACTCGACCTGGCGGCACTGGTGCGCAACCAACGACTGCAAGCTGGCCCCAAGGGCGGCAAAATGACAGCACAAACACTGGCCGATTTGGCAGGGGTTGGGCGCGACACCATTTTTCGAATTGAACGCGGGGAAGATGTTTCTTTTGCCACTGCCATGCGCGTGTTGCGGGTGTTTGGCCTGGGCCTGAATGCGGCCCCCGTTCAATGGCCCACACTGGAAAATGCGCAACATTATTTCCAAACCAAACCGTGAAATTGCCAACGCCCGGCATTCAACTGCCACGCCCAACCGGCAAGGTTGCACTGCTGCAAGTATTCAACAAAGGTTTGCCCTGCGGCTGGCTTGGAAAATCCGCGCAAGGCTTCTGGTTCCATTACAACAGCGGTGCAAACACACAGCCCTGGTTGTGCCTCACCATGCCGCCCACCCAAAACCATTATCAACAACAAAACCTGTTCACTGTGTTTCAGCAACACCTGCCCACACAGCAAGGCTGTGAATGGCTACAACAACACATGCCCGGCACCCCGCTTGGCGAACTTGAACTGCTGGCCATGGCCGGGGCCAACACACTTGGCAGCTTAAGCTTTTCCAACCCCGATGCACCCATGGTTCAACCCCGCATGCACACAACAACGCAGCGTTTGCAGCAAATTACCGGCGACCAAACAAACACATTGGGAACACCCCTGTTGCAAGGGTTTACAGGTGAATTGCACAGCACATTTCTGGTGGGCAACCAGACCAGAAACAACGCACCCAATTTGCTGGTGTACCTGCTACAAAAACCAGGTTCAATTCAAGAATTGCACGCAGCACTTTTGCATGCAAAAAACCAACGCCGATCCATCCAACAAACTGCAAGGCCTTCGCTGGGCAAGCACCCTACAAACCGGGAATGCGGTGTGGTTTCACGACCGGCCCGACCTTGAACCCTTTCAGCAACAACGCCTGGGTATAGACCACATTGAAACCCTGCTGAACCTGAACCCGTTGCAATACCGCGAACTGCTGGCGCACCCCACACGGTTTCGCATAGTGTGCCATGAAGTGATTCGCACCTATTGCAAACACGCCCAGGAAGAAATCAAACTGCTTGATGCACTTTTTGACTGGATTGTTCAAGGCACGCTGAAACCCTGCGTGGTGTATGAACCGCGCCCCACCGTGCTGGGCATGAACTACCTTTGGGCAAACTGACTTACCTTGATCCCCAAAGGGTTGAAAGCGGCACCGCCCACAAATTATCACCCAAGGGCAACGTTTCACCACGCAGCTTATGCGGTTGCGGGCCCACACATTGATTCGTTTCAACAAATACATTTGCTCGAAAACACCGATGTATTTCGAAGCTGTTTTGCTGTCCAACCCAACTTGATGCGGTCAACCAGGGAATCGGCCACGGTTGGCAAGGCCAGCGTGGATAAAAAACGGATGTGCTCATGGACACTTGGTAACGTAAATCCCGGAATGTACTACCGTTAATTACGGAATCAACCTCGCCAAACGCGCCAACACATCCATTCCCTGCGCCAACACACCCAGCTTTTCATGGGGAGTGGCCAAACCGGAAACACCATCGCGAACTGCTTTCACCTGCCCGGTCAACGCAACAAGCTCGGCTTTCGCCTGGCTGCTCAACAGCTCAAACCTCGCGTTCTCGGCATTCACCCAGGCCAGGTAAGCCACTGACAGCGCCTGCTGGTGCTGCTTGCGCTGATCGCTGCTTAAATGCTCTGCATCAATCAAATACAGCGCAGAAAACACCGTGTGAACGTCGTTTTGAATCGAATGGAAATCACTTGGGGTCATGGTTGTGTTCCGCCACAATGTTGATGTTGATTTGATCGAACACGCTGCGCAGGTGCTCAAAACTACCCTGCCCACGCAACACATTCACCCAAGCCTGCTGCATCTCGATGCTTGCTGCCTTGGCCTGCTCCAGCAGCGCAATGGTGGGCGGCTGCGTAATGTCGGCCATCCACGCCTTCTTCCAGCGCTCGGGCAGTTTTTTATCGCCCACAAAAGGCTTCAGTATTTCCTCGCGGTATTCAAGCTGGCGGGCCAGGGTTTCGCGCTGGGTAATCCACTGTATTTGCTCGTCCAGAATCAACTGGTTTGTTAACAGCGCCTGCGCCACGGGTTCAGCACTGCGTTGCAATTCCTCGCGAACCTGCGCCGAATGCTTCCAGCTGACCACATGCCCGGCAATGCCCGCCACCGCATCCTTGGTTACGCGCGGTATGCCGCCCACATCGGGGGCCTTGTTCAAAGCTTCCACCAGCTTTTTCAAAGCCCGCGTGGTGCCCGTGCTGTGGTCGCCTTTGGCCAGGGCGCTTAGCTCGGCGAAATACAAAGCCTGCGTGTCGAAATAGTTCGCAGTGGTTTGCACCAGCGCTGCCCGTTGCCGCATGGCATCGGTGTGCTGCTGCAAAGTGGTGTTGTCGCGGGGCAAATTGGGCAGCAGGTCGGCCGTGAATTCCAGGGTGTGGTCCAGCGCAAAGCTGTTCACCTTCTTCAGCGTGCTGGTGTACTGCTTGCCAGTGTCAGCAAGCCCCTCGACCTGAAGCGGGGTTTTGCTGGCACATGCTGCTGTGGCCAGCAACAAAATACACAGGCAGAAACGGTGAATAAAATGGGCCACGTAAACCTCCGGAAATGTGCGCGTGAAACATTGCGCCCAATTTACGGGGAAAAGCAGCAGGGTGAGAAGCGCTGAGTTGGGTTATGGCAAGTGGATTACTTAATCATTGGACGCGGGAACATGTGGCGATCACTTTGTCAAACTGGCATTTTGGTAGCGACCGACGATGGCTTGAAGCCGCCTCGCACACACGGGCGGCGTGCAAATCCAACAGATCGAAAATGAAGTCGTCCGGGTGCTGAGCAACTAGATTGTAGGGCTTGAGTCGTTCCGGCGGGAAGTCCTTCAAATTGAAAGTCACGATCAAACTAGCGTCACCGTGTATTGCTGCGGCCACTACATGCCGATCATCGACGTCTGGAAGTTCAACAACAGGAATCAAATACTCAAAGCCGGTGACCAGACTGTCGCGGACGTGCGTATTCATCAGCAGATCGCGCAGTGGTGCAGGGTAAAGTACACAAGCGTCGTAGATGACGGTGAACTTTGAACTCATTCATACCCCATTTTAAGCGCTTGAGCTTGCTCAGCCAGCGCATCAAGGGCTTTGCCGCGATCAACATCAATGCGTTCTTTGTACGCAATCACATCTTGATAACGAACGCGGCGGTGCGTTCCAATTTTGTGGAAGGGAATTTCACCGCGCTCCAACAACTGCACAAGAAAAGGCCGTGAAACGTTGAGCACGTCAGCCGCCTCTTGGGTCGTCAGTTCAGCATGGATTGGGATAATACTGACCGCGTTGCCCTCACCGATTTCGGTCAAAACGTCGACGAGGAGCCGCACCCTTGTCGTCGAAGATCTCGATTTGCTGGGTTTCCGCGCGAGTTTGTAAAAAAGCAGACAAAGCCCGGCCGCTATCGCGGGCGATACAAACTTCGTTCGCCGTCGGCAACGACTGAGCATTGAGGCACCGAGCCACTTCTGTTTGCGCAAGACCTAGGCATCAAGCATGTGCCAACGCGTATTCTTTGGCCGTTGGCAAAGTACGCGGCAATGTTTTGGGGCTTGGTCGAGTAGTTTCCCAGCCAAGGCAAGCCAGCCAAATGGCGCGTGGAATTGTCTTCTGCGCCGTGCGGTAGTAACTCACCATGCGACGGCTAATACCCAGAGAATCGGCGGCTGTGTTCAATGACAGCCCGTTTCGATGCATCCAGGTGTCGAACATTTGGTGGCTAACCTCGCCCGCTTGTTCCTTAGCCCAAGCGTAAACATTATCCGCGCCCAGCTCAGCATCAAACCATTCAATACCCCCGCCCCATTCGGCAAGGTGCACCTTGGAAAAAACCTTTGGCTCAAGCAGCTTACTCAACGCAGGGATACCTTGCAGCACTGCCTGAACATCCACTTCCAGAATTTCACCTGTGCTCCAGGTAGTGCGCAACCGATACGGTGCCAATGCCTCAACGGCCTGCAACTTGGGATGAAAAAATTCGCTCATGGGTTCAACCTCCGCCATTTCTACGTATTCTAGTGCAACCATTGCACCACTTCAAGCATTCATAGAACGTACTTGCCGCGACATTCGTACATCCTTGAAACAGGTAACGATTCTTACCGCTTTAAACAGCGTAAAAGTTGTTATTGGAAGTGGCTGGGGAGTTACAAATAAACCTTATTGCACCTTTATTTTTGATTTTTTATTGCATATTAAGGTGTATTATTGTGCGATGAGTACAAAAATCCTTTCCTTCACCCCCTCAGAGAAGTTACAAAAGTCTCTAAAGGCCACTCAAAGTGAGATGGCTCGACTTGCTGCACAAATTGAACAGATAGACCCTGACGAACATGACTGGCTTCATCGCTGGGCGATGATTAGTACTGTGGGAGCATCAACCCGAATTGAAAATGCAGTTTTGACCGATGCCGAAATCGAGTGGGTTGACACCACGCTCACCCAGCAAGGCCATACAACCGCTTTTGAATCCAAAAAAGCAGAGATCTTGGACAAATTATCCAAAGACCGAAAAAGAAGTTTGGAGGAAGTGGTTGGGTGTCGTGAGCTGCTATCAATTGTCTATGTTCAATATGAAGACTTTTATCCGCTCTCGGAAACGGTTATTCGAGGCTTGCACCACACGTTGTTGGACTTTTACCCAAATGGCAAACGGTATGCGGGCCAATACAAAACCAGCCCAAACCAAGTCCTGTCGATCAATCATGACACGAAGGAACAACGAGTCGTATTAAACCCAACTCCACCCGGCCCCCAAACAGACTCAGCAATGCAAGAGTTAGTCGATTGGTACAATTCTGTGATCAGGAGCAATCCTTGGCCATTGTTGGTGGCGACAGAATTTGTTTTTCGTTTTCTCGCCATCCATCCATTTCAAGATGGCAATGGTCGATTGGGTCGCGCTTTGTTTTTGATAGCATTATTGCAATCTGAGGATTCTGAACTTAAGACGATCATTCAAATCAGCTCGATTGACCGACAAATTGAAAGACACCGCCCCCTTTACTACAAAGTGCGTATTCTGGTCGAAAGACACCACTGATTCTGGCGGAAAGGCTCCGCACATTCTGAAGCAAAGACTCCAGTGATTCTGGCCGAAAGGCTCCACTGATTCTGGACGAAAGACTCCACT
>JAHIXK010000001.1 GCA_018815245.1 Gammaproteobacteria bacterium | reverse complement strand
CCCAAGGAATTATCGTATTTGCGTTTTGCCGACACCCAATACGGATTCGCAACCCCCCCAGCCAAATTTTTCACGGTTAGCTTCGATGAAAAAGCAAACGTTCGATCTGTCAGAATGTCCCCGCAGGTTGAACCGCTGCCGCTTCAGGAGGCCTTGGATATCGTACTGGATCTGCAGAATCAATGGAGAAGATCCGGGTGGGAGCTCGATGAGCCAGAAGAGTTTCCCGCATATGACGACACTCCTGTTTGGCACGAAGCGCTTAAAAACTGCTCCGCCCAAAGTACTCACTGGAATGCAGGAAAATTGTACCAGCTGATGGTGGCTATTGATTGTTACGAGGACAACCGCTATCCGGACAACAAAGGGTACCTGGTCACTATTTCCATGGGCAAATACAGGGAGTGAATATCAACAATACTTTGCTTGCCTACATCTTTGGTGAAATTTCAAATGGAAGTGCTACACGATGACCGTGCACAACTGGTATCGCCAACCCAGGCTACTGTCGAGAATCCACCTTATGAGAACTCCGCTATACCACTAATAAATCGGCGACCCCAAATTCAACTGCTGCAAAATCGTGGTTGAAATTTCCTCAATCGATTTGCTGGTTGAACTCAACCAGCTAATCCCTTCGCGGCGCATCATGAATTCCGCCGCTTTAATTTCCTGCCTGCAATTTTCCAGCGATGCGTATTTGCTGCCAGGGCGGCGCTCGTTGCGAATTACACTCAGGCGTTCTGGCGAAATGGAAAGCCCAAAAATTTTGTCTTTGAATGGGGGCAGGGCAGTCGGTAATTCGCCCCGCTCAAAGTCCTCGGGGATCAAGGGATAGTTGGCCGCCTTGATGCCATACTGCATGGCCAAATACAGGCTGGTCGGGGTTTTGCCTGAACGGGACACACCCACCAAAATCACATCGGCAGCCTGCAAGTCTTTGTGGGTCTGGCCGTCATCGTGCGCCAGGGTGTAGTTGATCGCTTCAATCCGGTTGTTGTACTGCTCGTTGTCAGCAATGGTGTGGGAACGGCCAATGCGGTGTGTGCTCTTGGCGCTCAATTCCTTTTCCAGCGGTTCAACAAAGGTAAGAAACAGGTCCATGAACACGCCGTTGGCCTGTTTCACTACATCGTTGATGACGGAATTCACCAGGGTACTGAACACAATTGGTTTCTGGCCATCGTATTGGGCAATGTCATTGATCCTTTGCCGGGCTGAAATTGCCTTCACTTCTGAATCAATAAAGGGAATACGAATCTGCTTGAAACGGATGCCCTCGAATTGTGACAACACTGAATGACCAAGGGTTTCCGCAGTAATACCGGTCCCATCGGACACAAAAACCACGGTGCGTTCCTGGCTTACATTTTCTGACATGAATCAATCCTGTGTGTGTCGGTGGCAAAAGGTCGGGTTGCAGTTACAATCATAAAAAGAAATCAGGGGAAATAGTCGATGCGTGTGCACCCAAATCGCCGCATTCACTATTTCTTTTGAACTACAAGGTGAATCAATGTCAACAAATCAAGGAGTTAGCCCAACAGCTCTGGTTGCACCATTCGAAAAACTTCGAATGGAAGATGTAGAAACTGTCGGCGGTAAAAATTCGTCCCTGGGCGAAATGATCTCCCAGCTCTCGGAAACAGGTGTGCGTGTGCCCGGGGGCTTTGCCACCACTGCCCATGCCTTCCGTGAATTTCTGAAAACCAACAATCTGGTTGAGCGCATTAACGCAAAACTGGATGATTTGAACGTAGAAGATGTTCGGGCGTTGACCCAGGCGGGTGCGGAAATTCGCCAGTGGGTGATTGATGCGCCTTTGCCTGCCGACCTGGAAAAAGAAATTCGCGAATACTACGCCAACATGATGGCGCAAAGTGGCGGCGATATTTCCGTGGCCGTGCGTTCTTCAGCCACAGCCGAAGACCTGCCAGATGCTTCATTTGCAGGCCAGCAGGAATCTTTCCTGAACGTGACCGGCATCGACGATGTACTGGAAAAAATCAAGGAAGTGTTTGCATCGCTGTACAACGACCGCGCCATTTCTTACCGCGTGCACAAGGGCTTTGCCCACGCCGATGTGGCCTTAAGTGCTGGTGTACAACGCATGGTTCGTTCTGACAAAGCCGCTTCGGGTGTCATGTTCACCATGGACACCGAAAGCGGATTCGATCAGGTTGTGTTCATTACCTCCAGCTACGGCCTAGGTGAAACAGTGGTGCAGGGCGCAGTAAACCCCGACGAATTTTACGTATTCAAGCCCAAACTGGCTGAAGGCAAGTACCCCATTATTCGCCGCCAAATCGGATCCAAACTGATCAAAATGGAATTTGATCTGCAAAAGGAAAGCGGCAAAAGCGTGCGCACCGTGGACGTACCGGCCGAGCAACGCAACCGCTATTCCCTCAACGACGAAGATGTGATCGAGCTGGCCAAATACGCCATGATCATCGAGAAACACTACGGCCGCCCCATGGACATTGAATGGGGCAAAGACGGCATTGACGGCAAGCTGTACATTTTGCAAGCCCGCCCGGAAACCGTGAATTCCCAGAAAGACAACGACGTGCAGTTGCGCTACAAGCTGAAAGGCAACTCCGCCATTCTTAGTTCTGGCCGTGCAATTGGCCAGAAAATTGGCGCAGGTTCCGTGCGCGTGATCAACGACTCCTCGGAAATGGACCGCGTGCAGGCCGGCGATATTCTGGTAACCGACATGACCGACCCCAACTGGGAACCGGTCATGAAGCGCGCCGCCGCGATTGTAACCAACCGCGGTGGCCGTACCTGCCACGCAGCGATTATTGCCCGTGAACTGGGTATTCCTGCCGTGGTGGGTTGTGGTGATGCCACTGAGAAGTTGACTGAAGGCATGCTGGTCACTGTCAGTTGTTCCGAAGGCGACACAGGCTATATTTATGACGGCTTGCTGGAAACAGAAGTCAGCGAAGTAAAGCGTGGCGCACTGCCTGAAATTCCAGTAAAAATCATGATGAACGTGGGCAACCCACAACTGGCGTTTGAGTTCTGCCAGTTACCCAACAAAGGCGTAGGCTTGGCCCGCCTGGAATTCATTATCAACAACGCGATTGGCATTCACCCCAAGGCCATTCTTGATTATCCGAACGTAGATGCGGATTTGAAGAAAGCTGTGGAAAGTGTTGCCCGTGGCCATGCAAGCCCGGTTGCGTTTTTCGTCGACAAACTGGCGGAAGGCGTTGCAACCATTGCGGCGGCGTTTTACCCCAAGCCCGTGATTGTTCGCATGTCCGATTTCAAATCGAACGAATACCGCAAGTTGATCGGCGGCAGCCGTTACGAACCCGAGGAAGAAAACCCGATGCTGGGCTTCCGTGGCGCAGCGCGTTACATTTCCGAAGAATTCTCGGAATGCTTCGAGATGGAATGTTTGGCATTGAAGCGCGTGCGCGAACAAATGGGGCTGGACAACGTACAGATCATGATTCCATTTGTACGCACCTTGAACCAAGCTGCCAAGGTGGTTGACCTGTTGGCGCGCAATGGCTTGAAGCGTGGCGACAACGGCCTGAAGCTGATCATGATGTGCGAAGTGCCATCGAACGCCGTGTTGGCGGACCAGTTTCTGGAGTACTTCGACGGTTTCTCGATTGGATCTAATGACCTGACCCAACTTACCTTGGGGCTTGATCGTGATTCCGGGCTTGAAATTCTGGCCGCTGACTTTGATGAACGCGACCCCGCAGTGCGTGCCTTGTTGAGTAAAGCCATTGAGGCCTGCAAATCAAAAGGCAAATACGTGGGCATTTGTGGACAAGGGCCTTCAGACCACCCGGATTTCGCCTTGTGGCTGGCGGGCGAGGGGATTGAATCCATTTCCCTGAACCCCGACACCGTGATCGACACCTGGCAAAAGCTGGCCGACAGGTTCAGCAAAGGCTAAGCCACAAACAAGGAGCAACACCATTGAGCAATTTTTCACTGTGGCTGGTACTGGCGGGTATTTTATTGATTGCCGAGATCACCACAGGCACGTTTTACTTGCTCATGGTGTCACTTGGAGCGGCCATCGGTGCGCTGATGGACTACCTGGGTTACGGCCTTGAAATACAAATTGGCGCTGCCGCCGTGTTTGCGGTGGCAGGCAGCCTTCTTCTTCGCAATCGATCATTAAAGCGAACCAAAACCGACAAACAGCATGATGTGCTCGACATTGGCAACAAGCTTGAAATTTCAAGCTGGGGTGTTGGTGGCCGCGCCAATGTTCAGTACCGCGGAGCCAATTGGGCCGCCGAAAGCACCGACAGCACGCCTGTAACAGGCCTGCATCAAATTGTGGATGTTCAGGGCAATGTCCTGAAAGTCAAAAGCATTTCCACTCACGCATAAACGGCATGACCTTGTCCCAAGGCTGCCACAATCAAAGGAGAAATTCATGGAAGTGTCCATAGTCATATTGGTCTTGGCGATTGTTTTCGTCAGCCAGGCACTGCGAATTGTGCCGCAGCAAAGTGCCTGGGTTGTAGAACGTTTGGGCAAATATGACCGCACCCTGCAGGCGGGTTTGAATTTTCTGGTGCCATTTATCGAGCGTGTTTCCTACAAACATTCGCTGAAAGAAATACCACTGGATGTGCCCAGCCAAGTGTGCATAACGCGGGACAACACCCAGCTGCAAGTCGATGGTATTTTGTACTTTCAGGTAACCGACGCGATGCGAGCCAGCTATGGATCAAGTGACTACATCAGTGCGATCACACAATTGGCCCAAACCACCTTGCGTTCAATCATCGGCCGCATGGAACTGGACAAAACCTTTGAAGAACGCGACATGATCAACGCCGCAATTGTTCAGGCTTTGGACGAAGCGGCAATGAACTGGGGCGTTAAGGTTCTTCGTTATGAAATCAAAGACTTAACTCCACCACGCGAGATTTTACTTTCAATGCAGGCGCAAATCACGGCCGAACGTGAAAAACGTGCGTTGATTGCAGCTTCTGAAGGCCGCAAGCAAGAACAGATCAACATTGCCAACGGTGAACGGGAATCATCGATTGCCCGTTCCGAAGGTGACCGGATTGCGGCAATCAACCGCGCCCAGGGTGAAGCGGGGGCCATCAAGGAAATTGCCGATGCAACCGCAGAAGCCTTGCGCAAGGTGGCTTCTGCAGTGTCCGAGCCCGGTGGTATGGAAGCAGTGAACTTGCGGGTTGCAGAGCAGTACATCGAAGCATTCTCAGGCGTGGCCAAAGTGGGCAATACGCTGATTTTGCCAGGCGACCTTTCGAACATGGGTTCAATGGTGGCGGCTGCGATGCAGGTGGTTAAACAGGGTGGCAAATAAACACTGATATTTGATTGCGTTTAAGACACCATTTCATACCGGGCTTGTGTTTACAAGCTTAAGCGCTTTGAGCCCCTGCTTGAAGGAAGACACGCCATTTTTGGTAATACGCGGGCAATTGCTCAAATTGATTTCTGTCAACTTTTTGAATCTGGAAGAGGCGTGTAAATTGCTCAAACCCACATCAGAGATTTGCGTGCACTGATCCAGTAACAGTGATTCCAGTTTGCCCAGCTTTCCCAATTCACTGATGCCGGCGTCGGTGAATTGTGTGCAAGCTGTGAGGGTAAGGTGTTTCAGTTCATGCATTTTTGGCAGGGAAGCTAAAACCTCATCATCAACTTGAGGGCAAGAAGTCAAATCCAGCACTTCAATCCTGTCAAGCAAAGAGCAAAGGTACTGGAAACCCTTTTTGCTCATACCGCTGCAACCAGCAAGACAAAGATTGTCCAGGTTGACCATCTGCGCCAGGTGAGCCAAGTCGTTATCGTTAAACTGGGAGCACCCTGTCAGGTCCAGAGTTGTTAATGCTGGAAATCGCTCGCTTAAAACCCGCAACGCTGCACCAGTTAATTGTTTGCAAAACGCCAAGCTTATTCCCGCTACCTTGCTTAGATCGATGTTTTGACTTTGAACTGACGCAAAGTTGCTCAATAAAAAATCGTTTACAGACGATGGCAAACACAGATGGACTTTGCCATCTGGCAAATGTCTGACACTCACTTTATCTACTTTGCCCAGCGCGTTGTTATTAACAGACTGCGCCATAACCTCGTCCTCTAAACTTTCAACCGAACAAAAATCCGCACTTGGCCTAGCGGAGGTTTGCCTTTGCCGGTTGACGGAAAGAGGTGGTGGGGCTATTGAGGGTGGCGCGGCCAGTGGCCGCCTGCCCACGCTATTGCCAATGAATGCCGAAGCTCTTGCAAACGCCGAACTTGGCGAGTTTTCAGACAAAGGGCGATTATTCAAGTTGTCATTTGCGATTGCATTATTTTGTGGTGCAGAACTGCGTGTGATTCGATCCATTGCAAGACGGGCCTTAAAAAACCTTGGAAGCGCCTTTGTAACGTTTCCACACGAAAGGTTCCTGCAATGCTTTACACCCGATGGATTTTCATCAACCGTTCCTGCTCGCGTTTCCAGTCTTTGTCTTTTAGTGTGTCTCGCTTGTCGTGTTGCTTTTTACCCTTGGCCAGCGCCATGTCCACCTTCACACGTCCATTTTTGTAATGCATGTTCAAAGGCACCAGGGAATAGCCTTTCTGCTCCACTTTACCGATCAAGCGGCTAATTTCTTTCTTGTGCATCAACAGCTTGCGCGTGCGGGTATTCACCGGGTTTACGTGTGTCGATGCACTGGTTAGCGGTGAAATATGGCAATTCAACAGCCAAAGTTCGCCATTGCGAACCACAATGTGGCTTTCCTTGATTTGAACGCGCCCATCGCGGATGGCCTTGACTTCCCAGCCTTCCAGCACAATTCCTGCCTCGTACTTCTCTTCAATGAAGTAATCAAAACCTGCTTTTTTGTTCTCAATAATGCTCATGAATTCGACGAATACTTCCTTTGGGTGCTGTGCAGCGTGAAAACCGCTAAAATGTAGAGTTTAATCCTTTCTCCCCACGGGAAACAAACCCGGCACCGTTCATGGCCATTGTAGAGAAATCCGTATTAGTTCATTTTTCAGCGCATCAAATGTTCAATTTGGTGCGGGCTGTGGCTGACTACCCGCAATTTTTGCCTTGGTGTGGCGCGGGCAGTGCCGAGCCAGTTGAACCCAACGTTGAAAAAGCCACTGTTGAAATTGCGTTCAAGGGCGTCCGGCAAAGCTTTTGCACCATGAACAGGCTTACACCGCACAAAGAAATCCACATGACCCTGGTGGACGGACCATTCACCCATCTTGAAGGCACATGGCATTTTCTGGAACTGACCCCAGAGGCCTGCAAAGTGCACTTCAAGCTGGAATATGAGTTCTCCAGCAAGCTGCTGGAGCAACTTGTGGGGCCTGTTTTTGCGGGCTTGGCCAACAGCTTTGTGGATTCATTCATCAAACGTGCAGAAACCCTGCACAACAGCGGGGCAGGTCAGTGATCCACATTCAGTGGCTTGCACTTAAGCCCTCCGATGGCGGAGTTTTAACCAAGGCACCTGCCACGCTGGAATTGCCCGCAGGAAGCACCGCTGCCCAAGCACTGAAAGCGATTGGGTTGAATGATTCACAAATTACAGCGTTGCTAAACCAGCGTGCGGTGGCGGTGTATGGCCTGTATGCCACCGAAAACACGGTGCTTCACGACGGGGATCGCCTTGAAATTCTGGACGAACTGAAATTCGACCCCATGGAAAGCAGGCGCAGGCGTGCGCAGCACAAAGTGCTGACCAAACGCCAGAAAGAACTGGCCAAATACGAGCGCCGAAGCCGCAAGCAAGGCAAAACCAACACCTAAAACTGAAATTCCCCTGTTTTTCTGTTTGTAAATCAAAACAGCCAGGCTGGGTATCCTTTATAATTCGCTTTTGCGCAAGGAGAAATTGCATGCGTGTCACGCAAAAAGCGTTAACGTTTGATGATGTATTGCTGGTTCCTGCGTTTTCAGACGTTCTTCCAAAAGACACATCACTGTCCACCCAACTGACCCGAAACATCAGCCTGAACATTCCATTGGTCTCTGCCGCCATGGACACTGTTACAGAAGCTCGATTGGCCATCGCCATGGCTCAGGAAGGCGGCATCGGTATTGTTCACAAGAATCTGACTGCAACGCAGCAAGCGGCCGAAGTAGCCAAGGTAAAACGCCATGAATCGGGCGTGCTTCGTGATCCAATCACAATCGAACCCGAACTGACCGTTCGCCAGGTTATTGCACTTACACAGCAACACAAAATTTCTGGCCTGCCGGTTGTGAAACACGGCAAAGTGGTTGGTATTGTGACCAACCGCGACTTACGCTTTGAAACCAAGCTGGACCAGCCCGTATCAAACGTCATGACCCCGCGCGAACGCTTGGTCACCGTGACTGAAGATGACAGCCTTGAACAGGCCAAAGCCTTGATGCACAAGCACCGCCTTGAGCGTGTGCTGGTGATGGATGCTGACAACACCCTGAAGGGCTTGATCACAGTTAAAGACATTCAAAAAGCGACTGAACACCCCTTTGCCAGCAAAGACGTGCACGGCAAGTTGCGCGTAGGCGCTGCCGTGGGCGTGGGCGATGGCACGGAGGAACGTGTTGAAAAACTGGTGGCTGCCGGCGTAGACGTCATTGTTGTCGATACGGCACACGGGCACAGCAAGGGCGTTTTGGACCGCGTTCGCTGGGTTAAACAAAACTACCCGCAGGTTGATGTGATTGGCGGCAACATCGCCACAGCCAGTGCGGCACTGGCCTTGATGGAACACGGCGCTGATGGCGTAAAGGTAGGCATCGGCCCCGGTTCTATTTGTACAACCCGTATTGTTGCTGGTGTGGGTGTACCGCAAATCAGTGCGATTGCCAATGTGGCCAAAGCCTTGAAAGGCACTGGTGTCCCCGTGATCGCCGATGGCGGCATTCGCTATTCCGGAGATATTTCCAAAGCTTTGGCTGCAGGCGCCAGTTGCGCCATGATGGGCGGCATGTTCGCTGGCACCGAAGAAGCGCCGGGTGAAGTGGTGCTGTTCCAGGGGCGAAGCTACAAGGCTTACCGTGGCATGGGTTCACTGGGGGCAATGACCCAAGGTTCCGCTGACCGTTATTTCCAGGATCCGGCAAACAACGCGGACAAACTGGTGCCGGAAGGCATTGAAGGCCGCGTGCCTTACAAAGGCTCCGTGCTTTCCATCATCTTCCAACTGGTTGGTGGTGTCCGCTCATCCATGGGTTATGTGGGCTGCAAGTCAATTGCGGAAATGCATGAAACAGCAGAGTTCGTTGAAATTTCATCTGCCGGTATTCGGGAGTCGCATGTTCATGACGTGCAAATCACCAAAGAAGCGCCCAATTACCATGTCGAATAAGGTCAGTTAAGGTTCCGCACCATGATAAAGCCCGGCATACCCGCCAACGAGGAAGAAAGAACACGCGCCATTGACGAACTGGGGATTGTTTATTCCCCCTCTGAAGCGCGCTTTGATCGAATCACACGCCTGGCCTGCCGGCATTTTGAAATTCACACCGCGCTTGTCACCATTGTTTACAAAGAAATTCAATGGTTCAAGTCGCTTCAGGGAATGAATGCGTGTTCCACGGATCGAGAAGTTTCCTTTTGTGGGCATGCCCTTGTGAACGAAGAAGCATTGGTGGTTGAAAACGCCTTGCTTGATCCCCGGTTCTTTGACAATCCTTTGGTTCTTGATGGTCCAAAAATAAGGTTCTATGCCGGACAGCCCATCAAGGACGCGTTTGGTCTAACCATCGGAACCTTGTGTTTGATCGACAGTACGCCACGCAATTTTTCTGATGAGGACCGTCAAGACCTTCGCGACTTTGCCAGGTTGGTAGAGGCCGAAATTGCCAAGCCCATTGAAGACAATGTGTTGACACGCTTCATTCGCTCGTTATCAGAAAAACAACGCTCACTATTGATCGACCCAATTGTGGGTTCATGGAACCGACTGGGCTTTGAAACCTTGCTCAACAAACAAATTGAGCAAACAGTTTTGCAAAAAGAAACGTTAAGCTTGGTTTACGTGAAGTTTGGTTCAATTGACATGATAATGAGCCGCTTTGGTTCTGATCGCATTGTCGATTTCCGCAAGTTCACGGCCTCTTTGATCCGGGATACCCTGCCCAACGGGGCAAGCATTGGCTCCATAGGCACAGACGCATTTGTGGCGATCTGTGCTGGCATGTCGGCTACAGATACAGAACAACTTGTAGCGCACATCAAAGAACGTTTTTTGAAAACCACACTTGAAACACATGGCATCAAGGCCTTGGTGGATGTCGAAGTAACATCACTGACAATCACGGACGACAAATTGAAATGCACCCCCGGTGACGCAATAGACGCTTTGTTGAACGCACACTGATCCCCGCATTTTAAACGGAACACAATTTTTTAAAGATCCCCAAATAAAGCATTTCATGATTCATCAAAAAATTCTGGTACTCGACTTTGGTTCACAAGTCACTCAACTGATTGCACGCCGAGTGCGCGAATGTGGTGTGTTTTGTGAAATTCTGCCTTGCGACGTCGAACCGCAACGCATCAAAGACTACGGCGCTTCTGGCATCATTTTGTCGGGCAGCCACCAATCGGCTTATGCCGACAGCACCGACAAAGCGCCTGAACTGGTATTCGAACTGGGCATTCCCGTGCTGGGTATTTGCTACGGCATGCAAACCATGGCCATGCAACTGGGCGGCAAAGTAGAAGCGGGTACCGTGCGGGAATTTGGTCATGCACAAATTCGTGCACACGGCCACACCAAGTTGTTTGATGGCATTCAAGACGAAACCAACGAGCAAGGTCACGGCCTTCTGAATGTGTGGATGAGCCATGGCGACAAGGTCACTGAACTGCCAGGCGGCTTCAAACTGATGGCATCAACACCGTCCTGCCCAATCGCAGGCATGGCCGATGAAACCCGTGGTTTTTACGGTGTTCAGTTTCACCCCGAAGTAACACACACCAAAAAGGGCAAGGAAATTCTGGCCCGTTTTGTGCGTAATATTTGCGGCTGCAAAGGCGATTGGTCCATGCCTAGCTTTGTTGAAGAGGCTGTAGAAAGAATTCGTCAACAAGTGGGCACCGATGAAGTTATTCTGGGCTTGTCAGGCGGGGTTGATTCTTCCGTGGCAGCTGCGCTGATTCACAAAGCCATTGGCGACCAGCTCACCTGCGTGTTTGTGGATCACGGCCTGTTGCGCTTGAAGGAAGGCGAACAGGTCATGGAGACCTTCGCCAGGCACTTGGGCGTGCGCGTTGTGCATGTGAATGCATGCGAAGAATTCATGGGCCAGTTGCAGGGCGTAACCGACCCGGAAGCCAAACGCAAAATCATCGGCAAGGCTTTTGTGGACGTGTTCCAGCGTGAGGCAGGGCAGCGGGCCAATGCCAAGTGGTTGGCACAGGGCACCATTTACCCCGACGTGATTGAATCGGCGGGTGCCAAAACAGGCAAAGCCACCAGCATTAAAAGCCACCACAACGTGGGTGGCTTGCCCGACACACTTAATTTGCAATTGCTTGAACCCCTGCGCGACTTGTTTAAAGACGAAGTGCGCAAACTGGGTGTTGAATTGGGCCTTGATCCTGAAATGGTGTATCGCCACCCGTTCCCGGGCCCTGGCCTGGGCGTTCGAATCTTGGGCGAAGTCAAGGCTGAATATGCAGAAATTCTGCAATTGGCCGATGCCGTATTCATCGAAGAACTGCGCAACACCAAAGCCACTGCAAAAGACGCAGCAGCTGAACTGTGCACGGAAGACCAAGTTGGCAAATCCTGGTACGACCTGACAAGCCAGGCTTTTGCCGTGTTTTTGCCAGTGAAATCGGTGGGCGTGATGGGCGACGGCCGCACCTATGAATACGTGGTGGCCATTCGCGCCGTTCAAACCCTGGACTTCATGACCGCCCACTGGGCACACCTGCCTTATTCCTTGTTGGGGCGCATTTCCAATCGCATCATCAACGAAGTACGCGGCGTAAACCGGGTTGTTTATGATGTGTCGGGAAAACCACCTGCCACCATTGAGTGGGAATAAAGCAACCCCACAGCGCCAGTCACTTACCCTAGCCTTACAGAGAAGCCCGCAATTGCGGGCTTTTTTTCTTTCCGGGGGTGAGGTTTGCCCTAATTCCCGAATGAATACTCACATGCCAACATCATTGACGGAATTTAACCATCCGTGCAGCCCGGCACAGAACGGTACAACGACAAAGACAACATGGAGAACCCATGGCAGAAGTAGTGTTGGAGACAAGAAATCTGACCAAGGAATTCAAGGGATTCACGGCGGTCAGCGATGTGAACTTAAAAGTGCGGCGCGGGCATATTCACGCGCTGATCGGCCCCAACGGTGCGGGTAAAACCACTTGTTTCAATCTGTTGACGAAATTTTTAACGCCCACATCGGGGCAGATTTTATTCAACGGCAAGGAAATTACCTCGGCCAAGCCTGCCCAGATCGCGCGGCAAGGCATCATTCGTTCGTTTCAGATCTCCGCGGTTTTCCCGCATCTTACTGCGCTGGAAAACGTTCGCATCGGCCTGCAACGTCCACTGGGCAATTCGTTTTACTTCTGGCAAAGCGAGAAAAAACTTTCGGTGTTGAACGACCGGGCTATGGAATTGCTGGCTTTGGTCGATCTGGAAATTTTTGCAGACACGATGACAGTCGATCTGCCATATGGCCGAAAGCGCGCACTTGAAATTGCTACCACATTGGGCATGGAGCCAGAGTTGATGCTGCTGGATGAACCAACGCAGGGCATGGGACACGAAGATGTGGACCGTGTTACCCAGTTGATCAAGAAAGTATCCACCGGTCGAACCATCCTGATGGTGGAACACAACATGAACGTGGTGGCAGGTATATCCGACCGAATTTCCGTGCTTCAACGTGGCGCCGTGCTGGCTGAAGGCAGTTACGCAGAGGTGTCTCGCAACCCGGCTGTGATGGAAGCCTACATGGGTTCCAGCACAGAAATACTGGAGGGCGCGCACTGATGGGCACCCCGGCACTTGAAATCAAGGGGCTGCACGCCTGGTATGGTGAATCGCATATTCTTCATGACCTGAACCTGACCGTTCAAACCGGCGAGGTGGTGACCCTGCTGGGTCGCAACGGGGCAGGGCGCACCAGCACGCTTCGCGCCATCATGGGCTTGACGGGTTCACGCAAAGGATCGATCAAAATCAACGGGGTCGAAGCAATCAACCTGGCCACCCACAAAATTGCGCACCTTGGCGTGGGTTATTGCCCCGAAGAGCGCGGTATTTTTTCGTCACTTTCCGCCGAAGAAAACCTGATGCTGCCCCCCTTTGTATCGAAAACAGAGAAGGGCATGAGCGTTGCGGAAATTTACGGGATGTTTCCCAACCTGGCTGAACGCAAAAACAGCCAGGGCACACGATTGTCCGGCGGTGAACAACAAATGTTGGCTGTAGCGCGGATTCTTCGCACCGGGGCAAAACTGCTGCTGCTGGACGAAATTTCAGAAGGGCTGGCACCCGTGATTGTTCAGGCCTTGGCCAAAATGATCACCACCCTGAAAGCCAAGGGCTACACCATCGTGATGGTGGAGCAGAATTTCCGTTTTGCAGCCCCCTTGGCAGACCGGTTCTATGTGGTGGAACATGGCCAAATTGTGGAAGCATTTGCGTCCAGGGAACTCGATGAAAAAATGCCCGTGCTGCATTCGCTGCTGGGCGTATAAAAACCAACCTTTCAAGGATTGGACTTAAACCAAAGGAGATGATGATGAAATTGAAACCAATCGCAACCGGACTAATGGCCTTGTTTGCTTTTGCCGCAGGATCTGCCCAGGCACAAATGTCCAATGACACGATCAAGATCGGCATGATCACCGACATGTCTGGCCTGTACGCCGACATCGACGGCCCTGGCGGCGTTGAAGCGGTAAAAATGGCGATCGCCGATTTCGGCGGAAAACTGAACGGCAAAAAAATCGAATTTGTATTTGCCGATCACCAGAACAAAGCTGACATTGCAGCCAGCAAAGCGCGCGAGTGGTTCGACACCGAGGGCGTTGACATGCTGATTTCCGGCACCAATTCCGGCACCGCACTGGCCATGGCCAAAGTGGCCGCAGAAAAGCAAAAACCCAATTTTGTGATTGGCGCGGGCACAGCACGCATCACCAACGAGGAATGCAACCCCTACAGCGTTCACTACGCCTACGATACTGTGGCCATGGCCAAAGGCACCGGCTCAGCAGTCACCAAGCAGGGCGGGAAAAACTGGTATTTCCTGACCGCTGATTATGCGTTCGGTACATCACTGGAAACGGACACGACCGCGGTGGTAAAAGCCAATGGTGGCACGGTCAAGGGCGCGGTGCGCCACCCATTGTCAGCGTCTGATTTCTCATCATTCATGTTGCAGGCGCAGGCTTCTGGCGCGCAAATTCTGGGTTTGGCCAACGCTGGCGGCGACACCATTAACTCCATCAAGGCAGCGAACGAATTTGGCGTAACCGGCACCATGAAACTGGCTGGCTTGCTGATGTTCATCAACGATGTGCATGCCCTGGGCCTGGGTCAAACCAAAGGCATGTACCTGACCGACAGCTGGTACTGGGATCAAAGTGACGAGTCGCGCAAATGGGCACAACGTTTCTTCTCGAAAATGAAAAAAATGCCCAGCAGCTTGCACGCTGCCGATTACTCCGCCACATTGCAGTACCTGAATGCGGTGAAAACCGCTGGCACAGATGACGGCGCGAAAGTGATGGACGCCCTGCGCAAGCAAAAAGTCAACGACATGTACGCCAAAAACGGCTATTACCGTATTGATGGCAGCATGATTCACGACATGTTCCTGATGCAGGTAAAAGACGCCAAGGAATCCAAAAAGCCATGGGATTACCTAAAGGTAGTGCAGTCCATTCCAGGTGAGGAAGCCTTCACCACCAAAGCTGAAACCAAGTGCGCCCTGTGGAAGTAAATCAGTAAAACCGCAATAAGACCAAAGCTCCCTTCGCCCAAGTGGCAGGGGGGCTGCTCCCGGATTCGTATTCATGGAAATTTTTGGTATTCCCTTGCAAGCCTTTTTGGGGCAGTTGTTGTTAGGTTTGGTCAATGGCTCGTTTTACGCCATGTTGTCACTGGGCCTGGCAGTCATTTTCGGCCTGCTCAACGTGATCAACTTTGCCCACGGTGCGCTCTACATGATGGGCGCATTCCTGGCCTGGATGGGCATGGCTTACTTTGACCTGAATTATTGGGTGATGCTGGCCTTGGCACCCCTGCTGGTGGGCGCGTTCGGCATACTCATCGAGAAAACCATGCTGCGCTGGCTGTACAAGCTCGACCATTTGTACGGCTTGTTGCTCACCTTTGGCATCACCTTGATGCTGGAAGGTGTATTCCGCTCAATCTACGGCGTGTCTGGTCAACCGTACTCGGTGCCCGAAGCACTTCAGGGCGCGACCAACCTGGGTTTCATGATTTTGCCCAATTACCGTGCCTGGGTTGTGGTTGCGTCGCTGCTGGTGTGCTTTGCAACATGGATCATGATTGAAAAAACCAAGCTGGGCGCCTTGCTGCGTGCCGGCACCGAAAACCCGCGACTGGTTGAAGCATTCGGCGTCAATGTGCCCTTGATGGTTACCTTGACATATGGCTTTGGCGTTGCCTTGGCAGCCTTTGCTGGCGTGCTTGCTGCACCGGTTATTCAGATATCGCCGCTGATGGGTTCAAACTTGATCATCACCGTGTTCGCTGTGGTCGTAATTGGCGGCATGGGGTCCATTCTGGGTTCAATTATTACCGGCCTTACCCTGGGCATTGTCGAGGGTTTGACCCGCGTGTTTTATCCCGAATTGTCGGCCACTGTGGTGTTCATCATCATGGCCATTGTGCTCATGATCCGCCCGGCCGGTTTGTTCGGTCGCGAGAAGTAAAAGGGACATCAAACTGATGAATAAAAATACAATCATTGCCATTGTGGCCATCCTCATCGCACTGGCAGCACCATTCATGATGTATCCGGTGCTGTTGATGAAGCTGCTGTGCTTTGCGCTGTTTGCCTGCGCATTCAATTTGCTGATTGGTTACACCGGTTTGTTGTCGTTCGGGCATGCCGCATTTTTGGGTGGGGCAGGGTACATTGCCGGCTATGTCATTCGCGACCTGGGCCTGCCTTTCGAAATCGGCATTGTTGCAGGCGTGGCTTTCGCAGCCTTCATTGGTTTGGTCATGGGTTCACTGGCCATTCGCAGGCAGGGCATTTACTTCACCATGATCACGCTGGCGCTGGCGCAAATGCTGTATTTCATTTTTCTGCAAGCACCGTTTACAGGCGGGGAAGACGGCTTGCAAGGCATACCACGCGGCAGCCTTTTTGGCGTGATCGATTTAAGCAACGACCTGACCCTGTATTACGTGGTGTTGGCCATTTGCATTGCCGGCTATGCGCTGATTGTGCGCACCGTGCACTCGCCATTTGGTCAAGTGCTTAAGGCCATCAAGGAAAATGAGCCACGCGCCATTTCGCTGGGTTACGACGTCGACAAATACAAGCTTCTTGTGTTTGTATTGTCGGCAGCGTTGTCCGGCCTGGCGGGTGCCACCAAGGCCACGGTGTTGGGGTTCGAAACGCTGACCGATGTGCACTGGACCATGTCCGGCCTCGTGGTGTTGATGACACTGGTAGGTGGGCTTGGCACGCTCGCTGGCCCCATCGTGGGTGCCATTGTCATTATTGCGCTGGAAAACCGCATTGGCGAATTTGGCACCTGGATGGCAGTGACCACCAACATCGACTGGTTCAGGTCGCTGGGTGAACAAGTTACGATTGTGACCGGATTCATTTTCATTGTGGTCGTGCTGGCCTTTCGCAAAGGCATTGTGGGCGAGATACTGGCCTGGAACAGCCGCAGGTTGCTTAAGGCAGGCAAGTGAAGAAAAACCCGGTCCAGCACCGGGTTTTTTTGTGTCACACTGACGCCATTCATGTGGCCTATCTTGACTATGCAGCCAAAAAAATTTCCGCTTAACCCCCATGGCGGGCAAGTTGCCGATGTGCCGTGGATGCAACTGGCACTGGAACAGGCCCGGGCTGCCGCAGCAGAAGGGGAGGTGCCAATTGGTGCGGTGCTGGTGATCAACGGTGAAGCAATAGCAGCTACACACAATTCACCCATTTCAAAAAACGACGCCTGCGCCCACGCTGAAATTCAAGCCATTCAACAGGCCTGCAAATCAATAAGCAATTACCGTTTGGGTGTGCACGCCACCTTGTATGTCACCCTGCAACCCTGCTTGATGTGCTTGGGGGCCATACTGCATGCGCGCATTGGGCGTGTGGTGATTGGCTGTGCGCAATCACGTTACAACGGCAATTTAAGCGATACATTGGCGGTGTTTGAAAAATCGGAAGCGTGGCACCCTTGCCAGTTTGAAACGGGTTGCCTGGGCGATGAATGTGAAAGCATTCTGGGAAGTTTTTTCAAAACCCGCCGCAAACAACGGGAACAGGCAGTGGCTGAACTGGCCAGCCTGTTGCACCTGCCAAACGCCAACAAAGAAACGCTGCTTGAACTTGCGCAACTTGGCTACCATTGCCCCCAAGACATTTTGAATCGCGGGCTTGAACAGGTAGCCACTGATTTGGCCCAACGCAGCAACGCATTGAAAAGCGGGCAGGCGCTTCAGCAGGCCGCCATTCTGGCCAGTTTGTGCGATTATTTCAACGGTGAACCCGTGCGGTCTTGGAAACAGTATTTATAAAATGGAGATGAATTGAACGCAGTGTTGAATCAGCTTGTTTTTTTCTCGCCAAGTGGCGCGCTTATCGATGAAGCATTGCTTGATCGCGCCAACCTGCAGCTTCAATCGCTGGGCTTTTCAACCACTGAAATGCCTGAAACACGTTTGCGCGTACAGCGCTTTGCTGGCGATGAAACCACGCGTGCTGCAAGCATGGAACAGGCTTTTAAAACACAAACCCCCACATTGCTGATGGCCACACGCGGAGGCTACGGCTTAAGTCGCCTGCTGCCCAAGCTAAATTTTCCAGAACTTGCACAGTGCCTGAACGAACATGGCCACCTGCTAAGCGGGCACAGCGACATTACAAGCCTGCAGCTAGCTTTGCTGAATGCCGGTGCAAAACCCGAAACTTTGCTGCATGGCCCCATGGCGTGTTTCGATTTCGGCCAGCCAGAAGGTGTAAATGCGCAAACAGAAGAACATTTTTTGCGCGCGGTTCAACGCGGGCAAGTTGATGTGCAATGGCATGCGCAATGTTCAGACCTGCAAAGTGCCACGGAAAAACTGCATCTCAACGGTCCGGTGTGGGGCGGTAACCTGACCCTGCTGTGCAGCCTGATCGGCACGCCCTGGCTGCCCACCATGCCCGGCGGAATTTTGATTCTTGAAGACGTAAACGAACCAGCCTACAAAATTGAACGCATGCTGCTGCAACTGTTGCACGCAGGTGTTTTGGCTGATCAACAGGCCATAGTGTTGGGCAATTTTTGTGAACCAAAACCGGGCAATCACGACAACGGTTACACCCTGCACAGTGCGGCAGAATTTGTACACCAGCAACTTGGGGGTACACCCGTTGTATTGAATTTCCCGTTCGGCCACTGCACACCCAAAGCCTGCTGGTTTCAGGGTGGGCAGGGGCAGTTGGGCATTGCACCCGGGCAGGCCACGCGCCTGACCCAGTTCCTTCGCTAAAGCCTGGCCCGGCAAGCACCCCTGCATTACCCGTGACTTGCTTGGGCATGTATAATGCCACCTTTGTTAAAAATCACTGAATTTTCCAATACTTATGCTCACCGCAGCCAATATCACCATGCAGTTCGGCGCCAAGCCGCTTTTCGAAAATATCAATGCCAAGTTCGGCGATGGCAACCGCTATGGCTTGATTGGCGCAAACGGCTGCGGAAAATCCACGTTCATGAAAATTCTGGGTGGCGACCTGGAGCCCAGCAGCGGCAATGTAGACATTGACCGCCATATGCGCCTGGGCAAACTGAGCCAAGACCAATTTGCATTTGAAGAATTCAGGGTGCTGGACGTGGTGATGATGGGCCACAAAGAAATGTGGGCCGCCATGACAGAACGTGATGCCCTGTATGCAAACCCCGAAGCCACCGATGAAGACTACATGCGTGCAGCCGACCTGGAAGCTGTTTACGCTGAATTTGGCGGATACGAAGCTGAATCAAGGGCAGGTGAACTGCTTTTGGGGGCGGGCATACCCACTGAACAGCACAACGGCCTGATGAGCGAAATTGCACCGGGCTGGAAGCTGCGCGTGTTGCTGGCCCAGGCCCTGTTTTCCAAACCCGATGTGCTGTTGCTGGACGAACCCACGAACAACCTGGACATCAATACAATTGCCTGGCTGGAAAATGTGCTGAACCAGTATGAAAGCACGATGATCATCATCAGCCACGACCGCCACTTTCTGAACGAAGTGTGCACGCACATGGCCGACCTGGATTACGGCACGCTGCAGGTGGTTCCCGGCAACTACGACGATTACATGCTGGCCGCATCACAGGCACGTGAACGCGCACAGGCATCGAACGCACGCGCCAAAGAACGCATTTCTGATTTGCAAGACTTCGTTCGCCGTTTTGCCGCCAACAAATCGAAGGCTCGCCAAGCTACATCACGTCAAAAGCAGATCGAGAAGATCAAGCAAGATACCGTGATTTTGAAACCATCTTCACGCCAAAACCCGTTTATTCGTTTTGAGCAGAAAAAGAAAATGCACCGCCTTGCCGTGGAACTGGACAATGTCAGCCTGACCTATGGCGAGAACAAAGTGATTCGCGACTTTTCAATCATGGTTGAAGCAGGCGACAAAGTGGGTATTGTGGGTGCCAACGGCGTGGGAAAAACCACCTTGTTGAAACTGTTGGCCAAAGCACTGGAACCAACTTACGGTGAGGTGAAGTGGTCTGAAAATGCAGATCTTGGCTACATGGCGCAAGATGTAAGTGACGAATTTGACACAAAACTAAGCCTGCGAGAGTGGACCGAACGGTTTGCCCAGGAAGGTGATGACGATCAGGTAATTCGCGGTATTTTGGGACGCTTGCTGTTCTCGAACGATGAGATTACCAAGCAAGCGAAAGTGTGTTCCGGTGGCGAGAAAAACCGCCTGGTGTTTGGTCGCCTGATGCTGGGCAGGCACAACGTGTTGTTGATGGACGAACCCACCAACCACCTCGACATGGAATCAATTGAATCCCTGCAATACGCGATTGAAAAATTTGAAGGCACCGTGTTTGTGGTTTCACACGATCGCCAATTCGTGTCGGGTATTGCAACGCGAATTTTCGAAATGCGTGAAGATGGCATCACGGATTATCGCGGTACATACGAGGAATATCGCGAGAGCTTGGGGCTTGATTGATGAAGATGCAAATGGCTTTGCTCATAATGCCTTGATCAAGTCGCCAGCCTGAGCCATCGATTTTCAGACCAACCCCAGAATTAACCCAAACGTGGTAGCTCGCTGATATATGTGAACTCCATGCGTTTAAATGCCCCTAAAAAGAGGTGAGTAAGCCGAAGTTTGTTTTCAACGGACAATAAGCGCGATATTCGCTTGGGGGAATACCATGGGCATCGAATTTAACGCCAATCGCTTTTTTTCTTCCATCGCTCCAACTTTTTCCGACATCTCGGAATTTCGACTCGATCATTTCGATCCACCTTCAGAAATTAATACGGTGGGTGAAATCGACGAAGTACCTGAACCTGTTGCGCAACCCGTTCCGCCACCTGTTCAGGTCACCTACAGCAGTCCGCAAGCAGCAATAAAGGCCAATGGTGTGCCTTCGGTGGGCGGTCAATCCATTGACGAATTCAGTGTGATGGATCTGCCAAGCGGTGTTTCGACCAACCCAGACGATCCGGGCTCAAAGGAATTGACTGTAACGGAAGCTGCGCAGCAGGCAATGTACCTGGAATACAAAGCAGGTATAGAGAATGGAACCCTCCCTGCAGATGGACCTCGCGCCAAGTTAGTTGATGCATTGGACGCCAAAGCGGCCCTTCAGGGCGGCTACAATCTGATCCCCTACTACGAAAAAGATCGCATTGGCGAGCGGACCAATAGGGATTATCCCGAAACAGGCAACGTGAATGCAGGGAAAAATGCCGATGGTCAAATCACTTATGAATTGAGCCCAGCGGATGCGGATGCGTTGATCGACCAAAAGGCCGTCGATGAGCAAATAAACGCCCTGTGGAACGACCCCATCATCCAGGTCGATTTTTCAAGGCAAGTACAAACAGTTGTCGACTCGCTGCCAAACAAAGAAGCCTTGGCCACTGAACTGAGCAATGCAATCAGCAGCCCGGCCTACATGAATGCGCTGGAAGACATGGCTGCATCGGGCTTTTCTGACGAAGCCATGCAGTTGACGGCCAGCAATTTGAGTAATTTGGCCCTGCTTGATCCCGGTCTGGCCACGCAAACGCAAACCGATTTGGCGCTCAATACCGTTGCCAGCGAACTCAATACTTTGTTGGCTGATCCGTCAATGCTGGACACTGAGTCAATGGGCTTGGCAATTCAAGACAGCATCGAACTCACCATCAGGGGGTTGCGTTCAGGGGCCACCCTCATTCGCCATACACCCGGAACAATTGATTATTTTGCTGCATACGCACAGGGTTTTGCCAGTGATCCAAAATCAGTCGAAGCCCTGAGCACAGTGTTCAAACAGCTGGTGATTGATGCCAAAAATGGGCTGCCTGTTGATTTAAGTAACGTTTCCCCAGAGTCATTTCAATCGGCGATGGATCGCACCTACATACCAGCCAATATGCAGGGGGGATTGACTGAGTTTGTGGCAAAGGCCCAAGACATGGGTGTGTGGGGTACCATCGCTGGCGGTGCATCTTTGGCATCATTTGGTTATCAAGTAGCGAAAGGCGCATTCAGTGCAAACAGCACGGCAACCGAGCGCTGGGGCGCTGCGCGTGATTTGATTTCATTCGGTTCTGTGGTCGGGCATGTATCGAATACTGGGGCTACGGTTGCTGATTCGGTCATTAATTATTTCAATGAATCTCCTGGTGGTAACGTAGCCTGGCAAGCTTTGGGCCTGGACCGCACATTGCCTGAGCTTTACGGTAAAACCTCATTACTCCCAGTGGAGATGAACTGGGGCGAGCTCTGGAAGGGTTATGAAAATAAAAGCGAATATCTGTCGGATGCTGCAAAGCAGGTTTTGATCGATCCCACGGGGAACGATTTCAATGGTTCAAGCTCGGGTTCACTCAATAGTTCAAACCATTCAGTGTCGATTGTTGAAGACATCTTCACAGCAAAAGCGCCTTTGACCGAAGCCAGTACCGCCACCAAAATTGCCGGAACGGTGTTGAAAGTGGTGGGTAATGTGTCCGATCTGTTTGGCGTGGCGGATGTTGTAATGGGTGGAATTGCGGCGAAACAGGCCGTAGACGCTGGCGATCGGCCCATGGCTGCTGTGGCGTCTTTGCAAGCAATCAGCGGAGGCTTTACGGCTGCTGCCGGAGCGGTAGGCACCGCTGCGTTGATTGCGCCTTTACCCGCTGCGCTGGCTGGTGCCGCAGCACCGCTGTTTATAGCAGGTGCGGCAATAGGCGCTGTTGCACTGGTTGTCATGATTGGTGTTTCGGTTCATCGAAAAAATGAAATGTTTCAGGAGAATACGGACGATCAAGGTGAATTCTTTCAGCGCTTGGCAGATCAGGGCTTGGCCGAAGCAGACTGGGATGACAAGCTCGAATATTTGCGATACGCCTGGTCAGCTTATGGGAATGACAATCCCAACCAGGGTCAAAGCTATTTCAATTATCAGCAAGCGGAGTGGCAACACTTTCGAGACACGCCCCAGTCGGAGGGAACATCAATTTACCGCTTATCAGAGGGTCTGCATGTCTACAACGATCTCCTCAGCGTTGATGGCACAGAAAATCCCTATACAGATAGTTCAGCGTGGGGATTATCCTAGCTCGGCATGGGGACTGGAGCGAGCCATTTGAATTTCACGGGGTGGCTCCACCAGCACGCTTCACATCGCCGCAGTTTAAATCATCGACCCCAGTCACGCCACCGGCTTTACTTTCCCCGCCACTCGTTTCGCTTTCGCACGCGCTTGTTCAACATTCTCGGCTCGGGCCAACGCAACGCCCATGCGGCGCTTCAAAAACGATTCCGGCTTGCCAAACAACCGCACATCCGTTCCGGGCTCGGCCAGCGCTTCGGCAACACCCTCAAAGGCAATGCCCACTTTCTCAATGCCACCGTAAATCACAGCACTGGCGCCCGGTGTTTTCAGGCTGGTGTCCACGGGCAAGCCCAAAATAGCACGGGCATGCAGCTCGAACTCGTTTTGCCACTGGGTAATCATGGTCACCATGCCGGTGTCGTGAGGCCGTGGGCTTACTTCGGAAAACCACACCTGGTCACCCTTCACAAACATTTCCACGCCAAACAAACCGGTGCCGCCCAAGGCAGTGGTTACACGGTCGGCCATGTGTTTGGCTTCATCCAGCGCTTTCGTGCTCATGGCCTGCGGCTGCCAACTTTCAACATAATCACCGCTTACCTGAATGTGACCCACGGGCTCACAGTAAGACGTTTCAATCGCATCGTTCTTCGGGTTGCGGGCACGCACCGTCAACAAGGTAATTTCGTACTCGAATTCCACAACCGATTCAACAATGACACGCCCCGAATTCACGCGACCCGCGCTGCCAGCGTAATCCCAGGCCGCCTCCAGCTCACTGGCATGGTCTACCTTTGATTGCCCTTTGCCAGAAGACGACATCACGGGTTTGATGATGCAAGGGTAGCCAACGGGTTTGTGTCCCTCAATGCCTTTTTCCACCGCACGCTTCAAGGTGTCGAAATCGTCTGCAAATGCATAGCGCGAACAGCTTAATTTCAATTCCTCTGCCGCCAAACGCCGAATGCCTTCGCGGTTCATGGTCAACCAGGTGGCATTGGCCGTGGGCACTACGCGCACAGTACCCAAGGCCTCAAGTTCCTTCAAGGCCGGTGTTGCAATGGCCTCGATCTCGGGCACCACAATGTGCGGCTTTTCCTGTGCAATCAAGGCTTTCAGGGCTTGTGGATTGGTCATGTCGATCACGTAGAACCGATGCGCAACCTGATGGCCTGGCGCGTTGGGGTAACGGTCTACCGCGATAACCTCGACCCCCAAACGCTGAAAGGCAATAATCACTTCTTTGCCCAGTTCGCCACTGCCCAACAGCATTACTTTCAATGCATTGTCGGCCAATGGGGTGCCAATCCGGGTTGGAAATTGAATCGAAGTCATTTTGAATCTCGCCAATGTGTATCAGTTAATGGACTCGGGGGTGTCCTGGTGGTGCGCATGCGATGCTTCATCGAAAAACACCACCAGCAGCACCAACAGCACGGGGCCGATAATCAAACCAACAATGCCCATGGTAATCACGCCACCAAACACGCCAAACAACACAGCGAGGAAGGGCAGGTGGGTACCCCCCTGAATCAGCAGGGGGCGCACCAGGTAATCGGCAATCAACACCACCAGCATGCCGACGGTAATCAGCACAATCGCCTCGGCACCGTTGCCGCTTAAAAACAGGATCATACCCAATGTCGCCAACAGGCCGGGGGCCGCCATGGGAATAAAAGCAATCAAAGCTGTCACCGTGCCCAGCAGCACAGGGGCATACACGCCACAGGCGGCGAACAACAGCGAAAGAATAACCGCCTCGGCAAAGCTGACAATCACCAAACCGTTCACTGCTGCGCGCAGGGCAGGTGGCATGTGGGAAACATATGGCTTCCAGCGTTGCCCCAGCCAATCGCTGCCAATCCGGTTCATTCGGATGCTGATGGATGAGCCATCACGGTAGAAAAAAAACAGCACCCACAACGCAAAAAACAGCGTGGCCACCCGGCCAAGCAATTCAAGCAAAATGGCGGACGCTGTGCCTTGAACATCGCCCAGGCGCTGTGTCAACGTTTCACGCAGCAAGCCAGAAATTTGTTTGGGCACACTTAGATATTCTTTCCAGCTGGCAACCAGCATGTCACCAAGAACCGGAATTTGGGGAAGCCACTGCGGTACTTCCACACCAGAATCGTCGGCTTGACGAAGAAAGGTGGTAATTTCCAGAATATCTTGAACCATGAACACGATCAAACCGATCATGGGGCCGACCAGCAAGAACGCAACCACAAGAGTAGTTAGAAATGCAGCGCCATTGGGCTTGCCGGGAAACCGCCCACGGATACGGCAATGCAGGGGCCAAAATGCGGTGGCAATAATGCCCGCCCACAAAATGGCCAACAGGAAGGGAGACAACACAATGGCTGCACCCACCAAAATCAGGATCGTAAAGAGCATGCTGATCAGGGATTTCGGTTGTTTCAGGTGTTCTGCCATGTCAGCCAGTGGTGAGATTTACGCGTTAGTTGAATGCTTGTTTGTGGTTCAATCATTGTAGCAATGCCTGAATTGCAATTTGACTGTTTTATGATCCGGCAGGCAAGGGCGCCCTTTTGATGTCACTTAAACACCACCATTGTTTCCATTCACGAGAACACCAATGAAAATATCAAATGCATTACGTATTGCACTTTTTGGCACCACCCTCGGTTTGCTTGCACCCACAGTGGCCCACGCTGACCTTTGTGAAAAAACACCGGCCGTGAACCTGAACGCAGTCAGCAGTGAAGACGTGGACAATGACATGGTGCGGTTGAACTGGCAGGTTCAAATTCAGGCAGGCACCGCAAACGAGGCCATGACTGCCATCAACACCGTGCTGGAAAAATCAATCCGGGGTTTGTCTGGCAACACCAGCATCAGCAAGCTGCGAAACAACATTCAAACCTACCCGCAGTACGGCAAAGACCGCAGCATTCAAACCTGGCAGGGCGTAGGCACGCTCACGTTCGAGATGCCGGTGCAAGCATTGAAAAACCAGAAAAACCTGAATGTTGCCGAAGGCTTAACCTTGAATAACCTGGAATATTTTCCAAGCGACGCCCGCATTGAACAAAGCCGGGAAAAATTGTTGCAAAGTGCAATGAAGGAATTTCAGAACAAGGCCAGTGTGGCAGCCAAAGGTTTTGGCAAAACGGGTTATACCATTGGGGAGGTGTCGATCAACGATGAAAACCAAGGTTCGCCGGGTTATCCCAGAATGTATGCCGCCTCTGCCGACATGATGGCCAAAGGGGTAGAGGTAACGCCCGCGGCCGGTTCCAGCCGCTTGAGCGTCTCGGTCAATGGGCGCGTTTGCCTGAAGCCGTAAACTGAATAATGCGTGCAGAAGAATAGACGCAAGGCGATGCAGGTACTTCGGTGGCATCCAGGTCAGTTGGATCCCCGTTGCCTGTCCCGTCAGAACTGATCAATCTAAGTCCGTTTTGCTTCAAGGGTGCGGGGGTCAGTTCCCGCTCCAGCTTTTGAACCTGCTCACGCAATTTGCCAAACGATTCCCACATCAGCTTCGATGATTCCAGTGCCGATTGAAGCGGGCTTTTCGCCCTTTGACGAATCATGCGAATACGAAACAGTGTTTGTTCCAGCGACTGGCGGCGTTCGGGATCCACACTGGCAACATAACTTTCCAGCACGGCCTCACGGCGCTGCTCGAAGGCAGCAGGGTCCACCTGGTACAAATCGGCCCATTCCTTGAAATCAAAGTGTGTCATGGTTGCTCCTTGCTTTGCTCAATCAGCTTGGCTTTGTTGCTGTCTTGATCGTCTGTGCCCATCAAAAACGCATGCACTGCTTTTTGCAATGTTCTTAACCTCGATGTTTTTAGGTTAAGCTCACGTCTAAGAGCTTCGTTCTCTTCCATGAGTCTGTCAACCAGTGCAAGAGTTTCAAATTTCTTACCCAAACTTTCGACCCTGTTTACTTCAACGCTTGAATGATGGCCCATGATGACTAGTAATGTTGCTATTAACCTTTGTACTGCCAAACGCAGCAATTGGTTTTAGTAATACCATTCAGTAACAACAATCAAATGAAAACGACAACAATGGTTTGTACACGCGCATCCTGGCTTTACTCTTTTTTGACCATCAGCCTTGTGTTTACACTTGCGCATGCCAGTGCGGCAGAAACACCATCAACCCGCTGCGAAACAGGTTTTGGCAAGGAGCCTGTGGCAAACACAGTAGAAACCTGTCGGCTGGAATTAATTGGCCCCGTGAACACGGCAAAGCGCATTGCAATTCTGGAAACACTGGGAAAAGCCTATTTGGCCCAGAAGGAATCGGACCTGGCCATTTCCACCTGGAATGAAGCAAGCCAGTACAGCAGCCCAAGCCGGGAAGAACCGGCCACCGCTGAGGCGTGGACCCGTTTGCAGATATTGATCGGGCAAACATACGCACAGGCCAGTCAAATGGACAAGGCCGAGAAGCAGTTCAGGAAAACGCTCACTACTGTTGAAGAATCGATTGGGCGTTATTCCTTGCCTTCTGGCATGGCGCAAGACGCCATGGGCACTTACTACGCCCTTCAGAACAAGGCCAAAGAAGCCGAAGATGCCTTCAAGCGTTCAAGAATTGTGTATGAAATTCGTCTTGGGAAAACCAACGCCAGGACACTTGAAACCCGCATGAATCATGCCATCGGATTGCTGGACATGAACAGGGAAAAAGAGGCGCAGGAAAGCTTTCAGGTGCTGGCAGAAATTATCAATTCGTTGCCAGAATACAAAACCGAGCCCATTCGCGCGGAAATTCTGACCTTTTTGGGCACCTTGCAAATGCGCAGCGATCAGCTTCAAGAGGCTATACGGAATTATCAAACCGCCTTTGAAGTGCGGCAAGCCGCTTTCGGCCCGAACGACATACGCACCAGCCAATCTTTGAATAACCTGGGCGTTGTGCTGTACAGGGCAGGGGATTTGAAGCGGGCAGAAATTGCGTTGAGCAAGGCCTACGTGATACGCAACGACGCCTTGGGCAACAAAGACCCCTTAACCTTGAGCACACAAAAAAACCTGCAAGCTGTTATCGCGGCACAAAATTCAAAACAAAATTAACTTTTGGCATTGCCGCGCAACAGTTTGCGATTGGCTTTGAATGCTTTGAATTCATAGACTGCAATCAGCAGGATTGCAGAAAAAATGCAGGCAATTGCAGCCAAAAAGCTGGGGCTGGCCACCTCGTAGTTCAGGTAATCAACCAGGCCGTGAACCAACATGGCGGCAGCGACCAACATCAACGCCAACACACCGGGATAGGAACGAAGGGCTTTCATGTGACACCTCTCAAAAATGTACCGCTTGGTTACTGACCATGAGGTCATTAATCACACTTTACCATTGAGAAATGTCGTTGATTGGAGCCAAACTTCTAACGTTGTTTTTCTCCAAACCCATTCAAATTAAACTTATTTTACCTTTTTAAAACAAAGCAGTAGAAAAACTGCACACCACAAACCAAACAGGTTCAAGGCACCGCCGCCGCCGCCACTGGAGGCACCACTTGCGCCATCACCAGAACCTGAATCGCCAACAACCGTACCCGCAGCACCACCTCCGAAACCAGCCGATGTACCGTCAACCAGCGGTGAAAGCAAGCTGGCCAACACGGTGGGAGAGGTGGCACCAGGGTTTGCCACCAACACAGAAGCCACTGCTGTGCGCCCACTTGAGAGCTGCGCGCGCAAATCAAAACCGGAAACACCCGCGGGGGCAGTAATGTCGACATTCAAACCATTGACCACCAAGACTGGGTTTGCAGCATCGGGGCTTGATTTAATCACATTGATAACATCGAACGACACTGCCGACACTTCTTGGCCAGATGCATTGAAAGATCCCCCGGATGAAAAAGTTCGAGTTTGCCCAGGTGGGATCACATTGCCTGTGTTGGAAAACAGGTTGGTCAAGCCGTCCGACCTTTGTGTGTTGACCAAATTGGCAACATCCAACATGCCAGAACCGCAAAGCGCTTGTGTGCAGTTGCATTCGGTATTCGTCAAATCCGTCGAGCAGGCAGGGCGGTTGTTCAGGGACAAAAAAGGGCGAGCTGTTGATTTCAACATGTTCTCGACCATGTCAACCGATGCCGCCGGGTTCAATGACCAATAAAGGGATGCCGCCGCAGCAACCAAGGGCGCGGAAAAACTGGTGCCCACCTTGGTGCTGTAGGTGTTGCTAACTGGCCCATCCGTGCCTGTGTTCGAGGCGCTCCAGATCGGAAACGCACCATCGCCGCCGGGCGCTGAAAGTTGAATACTTGATCCAAAGTTGCTGTAACTGGCCTTCAAGCCTTCCTGATCAATGGCGGCCACACCAAATGCACCGGGGCAGTTGGCAGGCGAATCAACGGTGCTGCCATCATTACCAGCAGCCACCAGCACCAAAGCACCAGCCTGGCGCGCTGCGGTAATTGCCGCACCTTCGATAGACGCCACACATGCACCTTCGGCCCCAAGGCTAAGATTAATTACTTTGGCAGGGAAGGGGTTGGCCGGTGCCCCGAGCACACCAAGCCCGGCAGCCCAACGAATGGCGTCGGCCAAATCGCTTGAAAACCCACCGCACTTGCCCAATACGCGAACTGGCAAAACCGCTGCATTCCAGTTCACGGAAAATATGCCTTCACTGGCTATGGGGTTACCACCCACCAAGCTGCTTACAAACGTGCCGTGCCAGCTTGATTGACTAAGCCCGCTGCAACCCGGGTCGTTGGCAAGATCGGCTGCGGTTACACCATCACCGGGGTCTGATGGATCGGAATCACGGTCAGTAGAGCCGGTGTTTTGTCCGTCCGCTGCAATAAGCGGATCACTGATAAAATCATAACCGGGTAACAAATGACCTTGCAGCATGGGGTGAGAAGGCAATACACCCGTGTCCAGCACGGCAACAACGGCTGGCGATGTGCCGTGAAAATTCTTCCACATTTCACCCGTGTTGATCGAGGCGGGTTGGGTTGCCAAGTCCTGGTGAAACCATGAACGGCTTTGGCGTGAAGGGTCAAGGGCATTGAGCAAACCCACCAAAGGAGATTGAGCGTGCAAACGGATGCGGCGATCCCGAGCGACCGATTCAACCAAGGGGTCAGACGCCAAACGTTGGCGAACCTGTTCCAGGTTTTCTCCGTCCCCGGAGAACACCACAGCACCGCTATCGCCGAAAGGGCGAATTAAACGCAGGTTCTGCTTGTGAACGCGGGCCAACTCAGAAACGCGGGATGCAACGGCGTCTTGAGACTTTTCGTTGTCAACGGTACCAGCCTTGAATTGAATCACCCAGCGGTCTGCAGAAAAAACTGCTGACGAAACAATGGAAAAAGAAAGTGCTATGGCGCAAGCGACAACAGGTCGTAACTGCATGGCGGCCTAAATCGGAGTTTGTATATAAGTAGTACCGGGCAGGTGGGGATGCGGATTCACGGCTGTTCTACAAGAGTTGTAAAGATGGTGTTCGACGCAAGTCTTTGATAATTAACACATTGATTGAGTGTGCTTGACAAGTGAGCTAACTTTCCTTGAAAGCACAGTTGTAAAGTAGACAGACTATAGATTAAAAAGGTAAAGTAAATAAACACGGTCCTGCCAAAGGTTCTACGATGGCCTCAGAGTCGACGCGACATATTAAAGGTTTAAGTGACACCATTTGGGCAGACTTCACTATTTGGCCAGGTTTTGACGAGGCCTCCCTAGAGCCAGCTACGCTCGCCAAATTTCTCAGTAGAAAAGAAGCAATCAAAGCCTATTTGAGCGGTAGCAAAGTCGCTGCGATTCGTGAAGAATACGGCATCTCAGAACCGCATATCTATCGGTTAATTACCGAAAGGTGTATTCGAGATCATCCAGACGGCCAAATTTACGGCTGGCGAGCACTAATTCCACAAACCAGAATTGTCCAGTTTAAAAGGCGAACACCAATCGTTATTAATCGTTGGGGGCATGGTGGTGTGGGCGCTTTTCAAACGCTACTAGACACTTATCCGGACGTCAGGGAAGCTCTACACAAAAAAATTCTTAAAATTCCTAATACCCGAAAAAAACTTGGGATGTTATCCACCTCGAAAAGATCGATTTGGCTCTCATTTCTCCAAAACCTTAGGGAGAAGGGCCTTGAAATCAAGGGGGAGTGGCCTTTTTCTACTAAAACAAACGGGTATCACTCGGTCATTAAGTATATCGATAAAGTCCTTAAAGACAATCCGAACAAAGCGATCTTAATTCACGGTGGAAGTGAACTTCAGAGAAAAATGCAGGCGGGAGATGGTGTTGATCGACCAGTTCACCGTCCGTTTCAACGTGTAGAAATGGACGCCCACAAAATTGATGGGCGCTTCACTGTTGCGATTCCTTTACTTGAGGGTGGCTACCAGAACGTCCTGATCCACAGAATCTGGGTGATCGTGATTATTGAGGTGGTAACTCGATTGGTGCTTGGATATCACATGAGTCTTCGAAAGGAGATTTCTAAAGAAGATGTGCTTCGGGTAATCAAGAAGTCCCTTTCGCCCTGGGCGAAGAAAAAACTACACCACACCGACAAGGACTTTTATATCGATGGTGCCGGGTTTCCCAGTGTTTTAGGTAAGCAGTTTGTGGGCATATGCTGGGACGAAACCTCAATTGATGGTGCACTGGCCGAAAAAGCAAAGGTGGTTACAGAAGTACTAAAAAATTCGGTTGGGTCGATTCTTCTTACTCCAGAGAATTCGTATTCGATAAGGCGAACAAAAGACGACCGACCGTTCATTGAAAGCTTTTTTAACAAACTCGGAGTAATGGGATTTCAGAAAATTTCCAACACTACGGGCAATTACCCTGGCGCAACGAAGGGCAGAGATCCAATCGGAGTCGCGGTAGCCTCAGAGTTCCAGTATGAATATGCTGAGGAACTTCTGGATATCATCATCGCTAACTACAACGCACGAATCCACTCAAGACTTAGCGGTCGATCACCACTTCAGTACCTACAATATCTGGTACTTAGCAAGACATTCCAACCCAGAGTGATTGATCCACAACACCTTGGCACTTTTTTCAGTTATAGAAAGCTGTGCATGGTCAAAGGTGGTCTAGACGCCGGAAGGAGGCCATATGTCAATTTTGAGAATGGTGTCTACACAAGTCCCATATTGGGCCAAAGACTCGATTTGGCGGGGAAAAAAATCTGGATTACCGCCGATTCTGATTCCGATTCCAGGGTCATCAAGGCATCTGCACTGACTGGTGAGCATATCGACAATTTACGCGTATCACCCCCATGGAATCGAGTTCCTCATAACTTCGAGACCCGAAAGTTAATTTGCGGATTGATTCGTCAAGGCAAATTCTCTTTGCAGAATCAGCAAGATGCTGTGGAATCCTACATTGCAGAGGTGGAAGCATCAGGAGGTAAGTTTCCTCCCCATCCAGCCTATTTAACAGCTCGAAATTTTCTGGTTCAATCCAACGACACGATTCAGCAGGCCCCTGACATCGAATCCACACGGCCTGATATGGCTTCAAATATAACCAATAATAGCGCGGAAAGCCGGATTACCTACAGCGCTGAAGATAAATCCAAGTTCCGTTCCACAAGCAAAAACAATACTGCTAGTGAAAATAAGCAGAAAACCGCCCCTCATACCTCCGAAGCAGCAGCGCGTGCCCAAAATTCCGTATCACTTCCACCCCGACGAAAAGCTGAAAATAAATAGAGACGAAGATGACTGAGATTTCACGTGATCATCCGGTTTGCACACAAGAATATGCAATTTATACCCCTCCTATTCATGACATGTGCGAAACAATCACCAGATGGATTGAACAGCGTCAGACTGGTGGCTACATTTATGGACCTTCCCGATTCGGAAAATCGAAAGGCATAAGATCCTTCTTGGCAAAGATACTCAATGAAAAGTTCGATACTGAATTCCCTTTGATGATTTGGTCACATCCAACCAATAGCAAATCCGAAAGAGAATTTTGGAATCTTCTTCTAATGGCCTCAAGGTTTGAGTTCAAAAATCCAATCAAACCAAAAGCAAAAATGGAGGCAAAATATCTATTCAAACAACATCTAATTACACTGGCCAATAGAGTCAAATACAACTATATCGTAATTTTGATTGATGAAGCTCAATTGGTTCTACTGAATGAATGGCATTGGCTATTAGGTTTACAAAATGAACTCGATCTGGAAGGGTATAGATTGAGTATCATTTCAGTAGGCTCCCATCAGATTTCATTTCAACCCAATTTTTTTGCTAGAACGGGTGATGCGCACATTGTTACAAGATTTCTAATGCATCACGCTCGATTTCACGGAATTAGATCATTAAACGAATTGGAATATATTCTAGACGGATACGATGAGGATTCCGAATGGCCAGATCAAAGCGGCGTGAGTTATACAAAGTATTTTTTATCAGACGCTTTTGACGATGGCTTTCGCTTAAGAAGATTATCATTCTTAATTTGGAATGAACTAATTGAAAAGTATAATTTAGCCTTCAAATCATATAAACCAAAATCAGGTCAGATTGAAATTCCAATGAATCAAATTGCAAATTTAATTGAAAGAATACTAAAAGACATGGCCAACAAAACATTTGAACAACTTGAATCGAACCTTAGTTCCAATTACGTTTCAAATATACTTATTCAACAAAACCTTATATCACAGATATGGACAACCTCCACAGATTGACTGAGCTGAATTCTCAAAAAGAACAACAAATTGAATATCAATTATTCAACTGGAGATCAGAGCTGTACGATGCTAATGACAATACATATTTTTTGCTAGCGAAATTTGCATTACTCAATAAGTTAAAAATTGAACAAGTCAATGAATTTTTTAATCAATACTTTTCCATTGATATTTTTAACCTAAATTTATCTGAGCATCGTTCTTTAAAGTATATTTTCTCAATCTTTAGTAACCAGGCTTACATACAAAATAATTTAATTACAAAAAGTTCTGGCGATTTAAATATTCTTGGAATTCCTTTAATACAAGACTACTACGTGAATACACGTCATCAAGAAAAAATTATTCGTTATTGTCCAGAATGCATTAAAAGTTACAAACTGCCAGAACATGCGTCATTGAAGTACTTAGATCGATGCCTATTTCACAACGTAAAGTTTGAAATTTTCTCTTGTAATCATCGAGTCATTCGGTTAAAAGAAAGAAGTGTCAAATGCCACATAAACTTTATTCGCATTTTTTGCCCAGATTTCCCTACACCACAAACGAAAAAGCATAATGTACCAAGTCAGTTCTCCACTGTCCTTAACGACCTAGACAAATGGAATTTTTCTTTGAAAGAAATTTGCGATAAAAAATTAGGCAAACATCTTCATACATTCAAAAATATGGATTGTGCTATTCCCGAACAATGCGCACATTTCGTTTTAGTAAAAGAATTATCACTCCCAGAGTCTCTTCGTGAGTTTACGATTCCAACTAACGCGATCAGAAAAATAAATTCACTCTCAATTTCTAACAATTCTGGTTTTTCATTTTTTGAAAAATTCACATACTTCCAATTTTCTGCCCTTCCTGTAGTTTATTCATCTTTTTGTTACCTTCATCGAAAAAATGAAGCGTCATTTATTCAATCTTTACTTAGTTTTTTCGATGAATTAAAATTAGAATTAATAAATAAAAATGAAAAGTTCTGGTACTTACATGAAAATGATGGAATATGGACATCTTCTGATAGCAAGAGTCTATATTGTGGGGCGCTGATTCATGATCTATTGATAGATTGGCTTACTGAGTTATGGCTTCCCCCTCTTTATACCAGCACTCGTAGTAGGCGCTTTCAATATTTTAATAATTTTCATTTAATGAATGAAGATTTGATAAAATCTACTATGTTCACTCCAGTAAAAAGCAATATTTCTGAAAATAAAATTGACACTCTTTTTAGTTTTAACAGGGTAAACTTTCAAGAATTTTCTATACCCAAATTTTCTTCAGAACAGATGCTTGCCTTAGATTCTATGTGCGATGAACTTGTAAAGTCTTACATTCATGACGCTAGGGTGTGGCTTAATAGAATTGAATGTGGAGAAAAACCGGATCACTTTCCACCAAAAAGTCGGGCGTTGCTATCACTTCAAAAGGTTCAGGATCAATACCGTTTGTTTAATGTTCAAATTGATTGAAATGTGACATTCATCTAGTGCATCATTCACTTAGTTGATTGACTGTCGAATCTTGAGGTTCTAGTATATGAAAATCAGCGAAGTAGCTAAGAAACTCGGTTTGAGTCCTAAAACTATTCGATTCTACGAGGACCAGGGTTTGATTGCACCGAAAAGGGCTACTTCCGAGTCTTGGTTTACCTCCGGCAAAAACCGCGTTTTCGGGCAAGAGGACTTGTCCAGACTTGATTTTGTCAAAAAGAGGCACGCGAACTTGACTTCTCGATCAAAGAAATTCAGTCAGTGCTGGATTATTACGATCAGGGACCAGCCTGCGGTTGTGGCTCCAGAGCGAAAGTAGACGAATTAATCGCGTTAAAATTAATTGAAGTCCAGCAAGTGAAGATTCACCTCGAGGCGCTAGAACAAAAGTTGACTGACATTCGGGCGAATAATGCTGCAATTGCGCATGAACTTGCACAAAACCCGAACGAACCTGAAGGTGAGTTTTTAATTGCTGACTACATTATTCCCATCAGAAACGATGCCAAAAAATAGCGCTTGACCTTCCAGTGGATGGAAGGTCCACGATCGGTATGGGAGTGTTCCCTTGTCTTGTTAAAGGAGATTTTGTGATGAAAGTTAAAATGTTCGTAGCCGCGGTTGGTGTGTTTGGTCTTGTAGGGGTAGCCTTGGCAGCATGCCCACTTTGCGCGTAAAGCGTTAGTTAGACCGGGCCGCATCGGCCCGGTTGTCTTTTGGGTAAAGTTTCACGTGAGTGAAAAAACGAACTGGATGGGTGACTTGTTGATTTCAGATGGCATCGGCGTATTCCGAGGCAATGTCGGAGACAACACAATGCATCGGCACTGGGCAGCCCAAATCACCATCGCGCTAGAGGATACTTTTTATCTGGAGATACCAGGTCTAGACTGTTTATCTGTTCAAGCTGCGTATTTCAGACCCAACGTCGAACATCGCCTTGTGACCGGAAAAGTTTGCTCGTTTTACTTTGACCCAGCATCCCGATTGTTCGACCATTTGGTTGACCCAAGCTCAGGTCTAAATGACAGTTGGGGGGCTTTAGAGCTCACAAGTTGCCTTAAGACGTTGGTCACTGCAAAAAACCCTCTAGAAGCGATACTGACTGTCTTGCGTCCAAGTCGAACAATGGATTCAAGAATATATTCTGTACTTTCCCGCATAAATTCTGCTTTGAATGAGGAAGATTACACAAACCGCTTCTCTTTGGCAGAGATCGCGGGTATGTCGCCTTCCAGATTCTCACATTGGTTCGTGGAACAACTCGGAATTCCGGTTAGGAGTTACAAAAAATGGCTAAAACTCCGTTTGGCGATTAACGCGATGCTAGCGGGAGAGTCTCCAATCGACGCAGCCCTCGCTGGAGGATTTAGTGATCAGGCTCACATGAGCCGGGCGTTTGCACATGCGTTTGGAATTACCTACATGAGCGCCCAAACGGCAATAACAAGCCATAAAAATCGGTAGCTCTTTCATTCAATACAAAGGGAACAGATTCGTTGAGTATTGGCGTTCATCAACAAATCTTGGGGAATCCGTCATGAATGAATTAGTTCGCTTGGGCTCATATCCGATTATTTTCGGTATCACCGCCTTTGCTCAGCTCTTATTAATTGAAGCAGGTATTTCTCATTGGCCGTATGCCATCTTGGTTGCTGGTGCAGGCATGAGCGCAGTGGCCATCTTGGAAAGGGTCTTGCCGTACGAACCATCTTGGAACCTAGACCATGAAGATACCCTTCCTGATATTCTTCACGCAACATCGCACGAGGGTAACCGACTCGTTTCACTGTTGCACGTTCCAGCGACGGCACACGTTCATGAACCGAGACAGGCGTGCCGATAGCAACTTGTGTTTTCGATGTACGAGGTAGAATTGACGCTGCATGGGCGGCAGTGCCGTTCTTATCTCCACCAGCTTGCCCATGTCGATTAAATCCGCGACCACTAGCCGGGGCAGGCACGCCACGCCCATGCCGGCTGCCGCAGCGTGCTTGATCGCCTCCGAATTGCTGAATTCACCTGTCTCCCGTAAGACGTGCAGATGCGGAAGCAAGGCATTTTGCACTGCTTCGCGTGTACCCGATCCCGGTTCACGCAGCAGCCAACCCGTCTCCCGCATGCGGTCGAGCGTAACCTTGCCATGCGTCTTGCCGTCGACCAGTGGATGCGACGGCGCGCACACGATAATCAATTCATCGATGATCCAGGGCTCAACGTGCAGTTCCGGCTGCTGGCATGTTCCCTCGATCAGGCCAACGTCCACGGTGAAATTGGCTACCGCCTGCGCCACATCGGCGCTGTTGGCCACCATCACCCGTGCAATGCCAGGTGCACTCTGCACCCCAAGATTTGCCAGGATCTGCGGCAAGACATAGGTGCCGATGGTCGTGCTGCTACCAATATGCAGCCCCGTCGCATCACCTGCACCGGATGGGCCAAACTGCTGCTCTATGGTAGTCGCTGCGTCAAGCACCTGCCGCGCCTGGGGCAATAAGAGGCGGCCACTGTCGTTAATCAGCAGGCGTTTTCCCACCCGGTCAAACAAGGGTGTGCGCAGCAATGCTTCCAAGTCGTTAAGAGCAGCACTGACCGCCGACTGGGACAGGGCGATCGCGTGCGCTGCCGCCGTCGTGCTGCCGTGGTCGGCCACGGCGATAAAGATCGATAACTGGCGAAGAGTCAAACGCATTCGATTAACCTTAATTTAAGGTAGATATTAGCTTATTAATTTGTTTTATTGTTTTTGCTTCACGGCGCACACTGGGCTTTGTTCGGACCAACCCTTCATCCCGAGATCCACATGAGACCATCCAACACCACATCGACCCCCTGCTTGCCCGCAAAACTTCAGGGCGCCTCCGTCTGGCGCTTGCTGCCTGGATTAACACTCAGCGCGGTCATCGCAGCATGCGCGATCGCCCTGGCTCAACTCCCATGGCTGCAGGCGCATGGCTTGAGCGCGCTGACGCTGGCGATTGTCCTGGGCATCCTGGCGGGCAATACCGTGTTTCCACGGATGGCTGCAACCTGCGGCCCCGGCGTGAATTTTTCCAAACAAAGCCTGCTGCGCGTGGGCATTATCTTGTACGGCTTGCGGCTGACGTTCCAGGATGTCGGTCAGGTCGGACTGGCTGGCGTTGTCATCGATGCCTTGGTGCTAAGTTCGACATTTGCGCTCTCCCTCGTGCTCGGTACCCGGCTGTTGAAGCTCGATCGCAACACGGCCATGCTGATCGGCGCCGGCAGTGCGATCTGCGGCGCGGCTGCGGTGATGGCGGCTGAACCGGTGGTGCGTGCGAAATCGGAGCAGGTCACGGTTGCCGTGTCGACGGTCGTGGTGTTCGGCAGCATTGCCATTTTCCTGTACCCGCTGTTGTATGAATTGAACCAGCAGTGGCACATTCTTGGCCGGTCAGCCGCCGATTTTGGCATCTACATCGGCTCGACCGTGCATGAAGTGGCGCAAGTTGTGGCGGCTGCCAAATCAATCAACCAGGAAGCAGCCAACGCCGCCGTGATCGCGAAGATGGTCAGGGTAATGATGCTGGCGCCGTTTCTTGTCCTGCTGTCGGTGTGCATGGGCCGCGTTGTCGGCGCCGGCACTGCATCGGGCATGTCGAAACCGCGTCTGGCGATTCCGTGGTTTGCCTTCGCTTTCGTTGGCGTCGTCGGCATCAATTCCTTTTCGATACTGCCACAGCGGCTGGTTATCGAAGCCACGCAGCTTGATACGCTGTTGCTGGCAATGGCGATGGCGGCCCTTGGTTTAACTACGCATGTGTCGGCGATCCGACGTGCGGGTCCGAAACCGCTGATTCTGGCAACGTTGCTATTCTGCTGGCTGATCGCTGGCGGTGCCGCAATCAACCGGATTGTCGTGTTTTTAATGGGTTAATTTTTTCAAAGGATCCAGTCGCCGGAACACCAAGATAAAAATATTTTAAAAAATATGGAATAGATCGCCACGCAACGCGTTTACCTTCATGTGAGCACACTCAACCACCCCTTCGTAGGCAAGATCATGAAACAATTATTTATCGCGGCATCGCTTTTCGCACTCTCTATCGGCAGCGCCCTGGCCGGTCCCGCGGCTGACGCGGCGCAGACGCATTTCGCGGCAATCGGTGCCGGCGACATACCAATCATCATGCGCGGCTATGCCGATAACGCCCAGCTCAACTGGGTCGGCGGCCCTCTCGATGGCACCTACGTTAGTCAGGACACCATTCGCGGCACCTGGGAGAAATTTGGCAAGGCAGTCGGCCCGCTGAAAGTAACGATCAACAATCTGGAAGAATCGGTCAATCCGAAAGGCGCAACGGTACTCGCTAATGTCCAGTTCGAAGGAAAAATGCCAATCAAGGTACGGTATGTGTTGACCTACCGCGATGGCAAGCTGGTGAGCGAAACATGGCAGATCGATCCGAAGCTGGCAATTGCCGCGTACTAACAACTCGCGATGGATGCGATGCCAACTGCTCGCATCCGTCATGGCCAATTGATGTTCGGCCCATGTTTATATTGAACCGGAACCTCCGATGAAAACTTTTTACAAATCGTTGCCAGCCATTGCCGCGTGTCTGCTTTATGCAGGTGCAGCATTGAGTCAAGCGGCACCCGCCTTGAAAGCGGATGGGGTCCTGGTCAACAACGCCGGCATGACGCTGTATACATTTGACCAGGATGTGCAAAACAGTGGAAAAAGCGCCTGCAACGGACCTTGCGCAGCCATCTGGCCATCTGTGCCTTCGGCTGCAGGATCGCAAGTATCTTTGCCGTATTCTGTCGTCACGCGTGACGACGGCGCAAAACAGCTTGCCTACAACGGCAAACCGCTCTATCGGTATGCTGCCGATACCAAGCCAGGTGAGCGCGCCGGAGACAACTTCAAGAATGTGTGGCATGTTGTCAAAGACTAAGGTTTAATATTTTTTGGAATGGGCATTGGTTTTTTTGACTAAGGTGACGGAACATTCATGCAAGATGCAAGTACGCAGTTGCTAGCCTGTATTCCTCGCCTTCGCCGCTATGCGCGGGCGCTGATCGGCAATCGCACTGGCGCCGATGACCTAGTGCAAGATACGCTGGAACGTGGATTGCAGAAGCTGGCCTTGTTCCAGCAAGACAGCAACATGCGCGCTTGGCTGTTTGGCATCATGCACAACATGCATGTCGACCGGATCCGCAAGCCGACACTGATGACCGAGGAGTTGGACGACAACACCCCGATGCCGCACGTCAAAGCGACGCAGACACAGGGACTGGAAATACGCGATATGGAATATGCTCTACGCCAATTACCAACCGAGCAGCGTGAAATCCTACTTCTGGTTGCGCTAGAAGAAATGACTTATGACGAAGTCGCGGCAAGCTTGGGGATCCCTGTGGGCACTGTCATGTCCCGCTTGTCCCGCGCCCGGGAAAAACTGCGCGCGGTGATGGAGGGTCGCACCATTATTTCGCCATTGAAAGTCGTGAAATGAATAATTTTCCTGTTACCGAAGCCGATCTGCACGCCTATGTCGATGGTTTGCTGCCTGCTGTGCGGCACGCGGAAATTGACGCCTATCTCGCCTCACGTCCCGATGAGCTGGCTCGGGTACAGACGTATCAGGCGCAAAATGCGAGCTTGCGCGCACTGTTCGATCCGGTACTGGACGAACCCGTTCCGGCGCGCCTGTCGGCACCGCCGCGCAAGGTTGGCTGGATGCTGCAGCGCCTGGCAGCCGGTCTGGTGATCGCCGTTGCCAGCGGCGGCGCCGGCTGGGCGCTGCATGGACAGCAAAACGCCCAGCTTGCGCGCAGCACCGTCGCGACGCCGGCTGCGACGCAGCAGTTCGCCAGCCTTGCGCGTCAGGCTGCCATTGCGCATGTCGTTTTCAGTCCTGATGTAAAACGTCCGGTTGAAATTGGCGCGGACCAGGAAGATCAGCTCGTGGCGTGGCTGTCGAAGCGTATCGGCACCCCGATCCGGCCACCCAAGCTCGGCAAGCTCGGCTATGAACTGATCGGCGGGCGCTTGTTGCCTGGGCAAAGCGGACCGGTGGCGCAGTTCATGTATCACGATGCGACCGGTCAGCGCCTGACCTTGTATGTCTCGACCGAACAGGCGCAGAACAAGGACACCGGATTCAAGTTTGCGCAGGAAGGTCCGGTCAACGTGTTTTACTGGATCGATGGCAAATTCGGTTATGCGCTGTCAGCTGGCATCAATAAAGCCGAGCTCACGCGCATTGCCACGACCGTTTACGAACAACTGGAGAAACCATAATGAAATTACCCGCATTTAAATCAGCCTGCCTGCTCCGGACCCGCCGGAGTCGGTTGCTGGTTGTCGGCATCGCCTGCTCGCTAAGCGTTGCGTGGCTGCCGGCCGCTGCACAAGATAGGCATCAGCATCAGCATTCGGCACCGACACAAAAATCGCCGCCGCCGTTCGTGGCCAGTACCGCCAAGCCGTTTTCCGCGCTGATGGACGATGCGATGGCGGTCATGGACGACGGCATGCGGCGCGCGCCGATGAGCGGCGTGGCCGAACACGACTTCGTCACGATGATGATTCCCCACCATCAGGGCGCCATCGACATGGCAAAGGCGCTGATGCTCTACAACAAGGACCCTGAGTTGCAAAACCTTGCGCAAAGCATCCTGACCGAACAACAAAACGAAATCAAGCTAATGCAGGCATGGCTGACGCGCTACCAGGCGCGGCAACCGCGCGTGCCGGTCCCCGCCAAATAATTTAATCCACTCTGGAAGAATTCTCATATGAAAAACTCGTCCCTTCTCTGCGCATTGACAGTCAGTGTCGCGCTAGCCCATTCTGCCCACGCCGCACCCGATGGCCGGGACCGCGTCTATACCGCTGACCAGAACAGCAACACGGTGTCGGTGATCAATCCGGTTACCAACACGTTGCTGGGTCAGATCAAACTCGGCAATCAGCGGCCCGACGTCTTGTCGCCACTTTACAAGGGTGAAATCAACGTCCACGGGCTTGGCTTTTCCCCGGATCACAAAACACTGATCGCCATTGCCAACGGCTCCAATTCGGTCACCTTCATCGACACCGCAACCAATAAGGTCAAAGGCGTGACCTACATCGGCCGCTCACCACATGAAGGCTTTTTTACTGCCGACAGCAAGGAAGTCTGGGCGGTGGTGCGTGGCGAAAATTATATTTCGGTCATCGATCCGATTACCTACAAAGAGACGCGACGCATCGAGACCACCGCCGGCCCCGGCATGGTGTTGTTCCATCCGAACGGCAAACTGGCCTTCGTCGTATCGAGTTTCAATCCGGTGGTCGATATCATCGATGTCAAGTCGCACAAGATCGTCAAGCAGATCAAGGTGGTCAGCCCGTTTTCGCCATTCCTGCAGTTTTCGCCGGACTTCAAGGAAATGTGGATGACGCACAAGGACGTCGGCAAGGTCACGCGCATCGACACCGACAAGCTGGAAGTAAAAGGGGTGTTTGACACCGGCATGATTACCAACCATCTGGCGTTCGCCAAGGTTGGTGGCAGCACCTATGCGTATATCACCATTGGTGGCGAAAACGCCGTCAAGGTCTACACCACCGACGACACACCCAAGCTGACGGCGACGATTCCCACCGGCGCCCTGCCACATGGTGTCTGGACCTCGGATGACGGCAGCCGGGTCTATGTCGGACTGGAAAACGGCGACGCCGTTGATGTCATCGACACCGCCAGCAACAAGGTCATCGCCCGCGTTCCCGTAGGCCAGGCGCCGCAGGCGTTGGTGTACGTATCGAAAGCGGTACCCGAAGGTGACGGCATGGCCAACCTGACCCCGCGCGGCAACAGTGAACCGATCAATATCGCGCTCAAGGCGGTCGCCGGAGACGCCAAGGGATTTGTGGTGTCGCGCAACCTGGGCGTGGTCGACGCGCTCGAAGTGTCGCTTTTCAAGCTCAAGCCGCAAACGGTGTACAACGTCTATGTGACAGGTCAGAAAGCAGCGGTGGCCAGCTTCAAGACCAACCCGATGGGCGGCGCCAACGGCACGGCGATCGGACCGTTGCGCGACATCACCACGACGCTGTCCGACAAGCAGCCGACACCGAGCAAGATCGTCGTGATGGAAGGCGACGCGCCAGCAGATGCAACCAAAGCCGTGCTGGTAAGCGCAATGTAAGCCTGCTTATGATCGGTCGGTTTATAAATAACGATGGATTGTGAAACAAAACAACAACGATACGGTAGCCCAGCAAGGAAAAAACTAGTGCTTCACTTGCAACAAGAACGGCGCCATGGGCAATGCCCGCTGGACCGGCGTGCCTTTGAAAAAAGTACTGGAAAAAGCCGGCGTCAAGGCCGGCAGCGTTCAGGTATCGTTCAATGGCCTTGACAAACCTCCGGTTGGTGACGGTCCGGATTTTGTCAAGGCGCTCAACATCGACCATGCCCTGAACGGCGAAGTGATGCTGGCCTGGCAAATGAACGGTGCCGATTTGCCGTTGTTAAACGGCTATCCGGTACGATTGATCGTGCAGGTGTGGCTTTGCAGCCGCAATGACGCCATTGGAAACGTGGCTGTGGTCGCGGCCGCTGGTTTGGTTGCTTGGACCGGCAGTGCGTGGCCCGATTTGGCGGTAGCGGCGTTGATGGCTACTTTGGGTATTACCGCGGCTAGAACCATCATCGCTCAAGCATGGCGCGAATTGAACCAAACCAGTGTGTGATACTCTTACGCTCATGAAAAATTTTTTCCTTGTCCTTCTCATGTTGGTACTACCGCTTCAAGCAGCGCTTGCAGCGGTTGAAACCTATAATGGACACGGCGCAGAGCATGATTCTGCGATTAAGGCAGTGCTTCACACCCACGATGGGCATGATCACCACGCGGCACATGCCCCTCATCAGAACAACAAGCAGCTAGACCAAACCTGCGATGGTGATCACCACCATTGCCATGCCCACAGTGTGAGCGTGCTGCCCAGTTTGTTGACTTTCGCCACACTTCCCAATGCCTTGGACCAAGCACCCGAAGAGTTCAACGGCTTTCAATCTTTCTCGTCAAACCGCATCGAACGCCCGAAGTGGGTCTGAACAAAACCTGAATTAACCACCCCTGGTTACCTGCTTGTGCAGGCTAAAAAGGGTAGTTCATCTGTTTTGTTTGGAGAAATACTCCATGAATTCACCACATCGCGTGGTGTCCACTTGCTTGGCCTTATTGTTTTTAAGCGCTTCTCCTGCTGCGTTTACTCAGCAAGCCATACCTGTGGAAACCCCAGTGACGGTTCAAGATGCCTTTGAATCGGCCTTGAGCATTGATCCAGAAGTGCAGTCTGCACTGAAGCGCATTGAAGCATTCAAAGCGAGAAGGAGTGCGGCCAGCGCCTTGACTGCCCAACCACTTTCACTGGAAGGCTCTTATCGATCCGACCGGAACTACAACAACCAAGGCTTGCGAGAAATAGAGCTCGGTGTGTCCGCACCCATCTGGAACTGGAATGAGCGGGCGCGTACCCAATCATTACGAGACACCGAAATTGAGTTGGTGCAGTTACAACTTGAACAGAAAAAACTTGAGCTCGCTGGTCTTGTACGTCAAACGATTTGGAATACTTTGGCAGCGAACCTTGATGCGGAAATCTCACAGGCGCGACTTAAATCTGCGAAAGAGTTGATGGTGGATGTTGAAAAGCGGGTGAAGGCTGGTGATTTGGCCCAAACCGATTTTTATCAGGCTTCTGCCCTGTATGAACAGACCCGAGCAGAATTTGCTCGAACTCAAAGCGCTTTAAGTGATGTGAGTGCAGATTACGCGGCCACCATCGGTTTGCCTGTTTCAGTGCTTTCACAGATTCAAACCGAGAGCACCGACATTCCCAATGGGCTGAAACCGCTGGATCATCCCGCGATCAAACTGGCGCAGCTTCAGGTGTTGGCCCAGCAACAACAAAGCGATTTGGTGCAAACCCAAGCGCGGGCGAATCCTGAGGTGGGTTTGGCCATCATCAGCGACCGTGGCGCATTCACCTCGGCCAGCGAGAAGTCTTTGGTGGTTTCCACGCGAATTCCTTTGGGTAACTCGTCGGAATACCAAAGCCGGGTGTTGCAGGCAGAAAGTGAAAGCATTGCCGCCGAAGCGGTACTGACAAAAACCCAGCGGCAAATAGTTGTTGTTGGCCGTGCCGCCGAGAGCAACTTGGACCTGTTCGCGCAAATCAGGGTGTCAGCCCAAGAGCAGGCCAAGCTGGCCGCAAAAACCTTCCAGTTGTACAAAAAGTCATTCGATTTGGGTGAAACCGATTTGCCCACTTTGTTGATTGCCGAGCAAAAGGCCTTTGAGGCCGACAAACTGGCCCGGAAATCTGCCATTGAATATGCCGCAAAAGTTTCAGCCTACAAACAGGCCTTGGGACTTCTACCATGAATAACATTGAGATCAACGTCATGAAACAGAGCAAATTTTTAACCAATGTATTGTCAGCCGCAGTGCTTGCCGGCTCGCTCCTCTTCACGACAGCTTACGCAGGCCCGGGTCATGACCATGGTGATGAAGCACCGGTTGCAGTTGGTGAAGCGTCGCCCCGCGTGGTCATGGAATCGGAACTGTTCGAGGCGGTTGGCATTTTGAAAGGCCGCATGCTTGAAATTTACATTGACCATGCAGCCACCAATGCCCCCGTGCAAAACGCCAAGGTGGAATTGGAACTGAACGGTCAGCAAGTGCCAGTTGAGTTGCACAGTGAAGGCGAATTTGATGCGCAGTTACCCGAGGGAATCGAGGATGGGACAGTGGCTGTCAGCATGACTGTATCCGCAGGCGAAGACATTGATCTTTTGGCTGGGGATCTGATTGTTGGTCACCACGATGATCTCGATAGTGTTGAAGAAGTGCAGTCACGTCTTTCGAAAATAGTCTTGTATGGAGTGGGTGGTTTATTGATTCTCGCTTTGATTGTGTTTGGGTATGTTCGTCTGAAATCAAAGGGAGGCAAATAATCATGCTGAAGAAAAATTTTATTCTCTCGGTGGTGGCGTTTGGCTTGTTGGCACCGCTTCCCTTGTACGCAGGCCCTGGGCACGATCACGGCGACGAAGCAGCCGTTGCCAGCACTGGGGATGGTCCCAAGCGACTTGCTACGGGTGAAGTGTTCCTGCCAAAACCGGCACAACGGCAGTTGGATTTGCGAACACAAATTGTGCAAGTAAAACCACAGGCCAAGGTAATTGAAATGAATGGTCAAGTGGCGCTGGATCCCCAATCGGGCGGTGTGGTGCAAACCAGCCTGGGAGGTTTTTTTGTGCCTTCCAGCAATGGTGTTCCGAAACTTGGGGAGCCGGTAACGAAAGGACAAATTTTGGGATTTATCCAGACCCCCCAAGCCCCCCTTGAAAAGTCTGCCCAACTGGCGCAATTGTCACAATTGAAATCTGAATTGGCGTTGGCCAAACAACGCTTGGATCGGTTAACCCTACTGGCTGACACCGTACCCAAGAAAGAAATTCAAGCCACCCAAGCGCAGGTACATAGCCTTGGTGAGCAAGTGTCTGCGGTATCTGGCGGTATTGGCTCGCGCGAGGAGCTTCGTTCTTTGTCAAACGGTGTTGTTGCTTCGACAGCAGCTATTGCTGGCAAGGTTTTTTCTGAAGGCGATGTGCTGTTTGAAATCGTGAATCCCAAAGTGGTTCGTATTGAAGCCACTTGGTTTGAGCCCAACGCTGTTCCCCAGTTTTCCTCCGCTCAGATTCCTGCAGGTGAAAAAACTTTAAAACTAAATTACGTGGGTGCAGCCAGCAGCGTAAAAAATCAGTCGCTGTCTTTGGTATTTGAAGCCCGCGATGTTGAGAGTATCCGCTTTCCGACAGGGCAACTTTTGAAAGTATATGGGGAGCTAGTAGATCAGATAGACGGTATTGCCATACCCAGTGCTGCGGTGGTTAAAAACGCTGCCAATCAAACCATTGTATGGGTCAAGAAAGAACCGGAACTGTTCGAGCCCAAGGTGGTGTTGACTGAGCCGTTGAACGGCGTTGAGGTTTTGGTACGAAGCGGTCTGACCGGTGATGAACGCGTGGTGATTCAAGGTTCGACCTTGATCAACCAGGTTCGATAAGGGGGCGCCGACATGTTTCAAATGTTATTAGACAGCAGCCTGAAGAACCGGCTGCTGGTACTTCTCGGCGCGCTTATTTTGACCGTGTATGGGGCCTATACGCTGACCCAAACACCGGTTGATGTATTTCCCGATCTGAACAAACCAACGGTGACCGTGATTACTGAAGCCGGTGGTATGGCTTCGGAGGAAGTCGAACAATTAATTACGTTTCCTTTGGAAACAGCTTTGAACGGTCTTCCGGGTGTCGAGGTCATTCGCTCGGTATCCAGTGCCGGACTCTCGTTCATTTACGTGACTTTCAATTGGGATACTGAGATTTATCGGGCACGTCAAATGGTATCTGAGCGGCTTTCCAGCCTGGAGGAATCCATTCCTGCAGGCGTGGCACCGGTGATGGGGCCAGTCAGTTCAATCATGGGCGAGATCATGCAAATCGCCATACCGATTGATTCGAGCAAGACCACACCCATGCAAGTGCGCGAGTATGCTGATTGGGTGCTTCGCCCCCGATTGTTATCGATTCAAGGCGTGGCACAGGTGATCCCGATTGGTGGTGAAGTACGCCAGTTTCAGGTTCAACCAGATTTGCAGCGGATGGTTAATTTGGGTATTACCATTGAGGACCTGCAGCAGGCCTTGAGCGGTTTTGCATCCAATACATCGGGCGGATTTTTGGCGCTTAATGGCCGTGAGTACCTGATTCGAAACCTTGGAAGAACGTCCTCTTTGGAGGACCTTGGAAAGGTGGCTGTAGGTTCAAAAGACGGTGTGCCAGTGCTGCTCAAGCAAGTCGCCAAGGTGGATTTTGCGGCCGCAGTTAAACGGGGTGATGCCGGGTTTGAAGGCAAACCCGCTGTAATTTTGGGCGTACAAAAGCAGCCAAGCGCTGACACCATTGCCTTAACCAAAAGGATTGAAGAGGCCCTGGTTTCCATGGGCAGCAGCTTGCCAGAAGGAATGGAAACACCGCGTGTGACTTTCAGACAGGCCAGTTTCATTGAGGCCTCAATTTCCACCTTGCAAGGAAAGCTGATTGGCGCTTCGATATTTGTAGCTGCAGTGCTGTTTTTTTTCTTGGGTACGATTCGCCCGACCGTGATCGCACTGGTTGCCATCCCTGTGTCTATTTTCATCACCGCCTTGGTGTTTGAGTATTTTGGACTTTCCATCAACACCATGACGCTGGGTGGGTTGGCCATTGCCATTGGTGGTTTGGTCGATGATGCCGTGGTAGACGTAGAAAATATTCTTCGCCGTTTGAAGGAACAACGGGCGAAACACCCTGGTGTTGCTTTCGACCTGGTGGGCCTTGTGCGCAAGGCATCGCTTGAAGTAAGAACAGGTATTGTGTACGCCACGGTGATTATTGTGTTGGTGTTCATCCCCTTGTTCGCTTTGCCTGGCATTGAAGGCAAGTTGTTTGTGCCCTTGGGCATTGCGTTTATCGTGTCTACCCTCGCATCGCTGGTGGTTTCTGTCACGGTGACACCCGTGTTGTCGTATTACCTGTTGCCAGGCATCAAGGATCTTGATCATGGCGATACTCGCGTGTTGGCTTGGTTAAAGTCCAAGTATCAGGTTGGCTTGTCTGGAGTGCTGAATAACCCGAAAGCGGCGATTTGGGCGGGTGTGATTGCGGTAATTGTTGCAGGCGCATCAGTACCATTTTTTGCTAAAACATTCCTTCCGCCTTTCAATGAAGGCACCTTGCTGATCGGTATGAGGTTAAATCCTGGCGTCACCTTGGAAGAGTCCTCGAAATTGGCCTCTCAAGCGGAAGTGTTGCTCAAAGACATTCCAGAAATTACACACATTGGGCGGCGAAGTGGTCGTGCGGAGCTGGATGAACATGCCGAAGGTGTGCATGTGTCCGAACTGGATTTGGGGTTGATTCCTGCCGGTGACATGACTCGCCCCATGGCGGAGTTACAAGCGGAAATACGCGAACGACTCCAGAACTTGCCGGCGGCTATTGCGGTAGGGCAGCCCATTTCACATCGCATTGATCACATGCTTTCCGGTGTACGTTCGCAAATCGCGATCAAGGTATTCGGGGAAGACTTGGATACCTTGCGTGGCACCGCTGAAACTCTGCGTGCAGAGCTGTCAACAATCGATGGACTGGTTGACCTTGAAGTTGAGAAGCAGGTGCTCGCACCAGAGATCAAAGTGCGGATCAACTACGATGCCGCATCCCGGTATGGTGTGTCTTCATCGGAAGTGTTGCATTCTCTACAGGCTTTGATTGAGGGCGAGAAAATCACTCAGGTGGTTGAAGGCAACCGGCGTTTTGCCCTGGTTTTGAAACTGGCAGAAAAAGACCGCAGTTTGGAGCAACTCAAGACTTTGCTGATACCGACCCCCTTGGGTGCAGTTCCATTGTCTTTGTTGGCCAGCATTGAAGACAGTGATGGCCCCAACCAGATAAGTCGTGATGATGGCAAACGGAGAATCGTGATTTCTGCCAACGCCCAAGGCAGAGCGCTTTCCGAAGTGGTTGAAGACATTCGTACCACAGTTGCAAATACTAATTTACCGGAAGGCTATTTCATTACTCTGGGCGGCCAGTTTGAGGCTCAGGAAGAAGCCACACGCTTAGTCGGTTTTCTGTCAATCATTTCACTCGTGCTGATGTTTGCGGTGCTTTACAGCCGTTATCAGTCGGTGCGCTTGTCGGCCATCATCATGGGCAATATTCCATTGGCCATGGTAGGTGCAGTTCTTGGCTTGTGGTTATCCGGACAGCCTTTGTCAGTGGCTGCATTGATTGGTTTTATCACGCTTGCGGGTATTTCAGTTCGCAACGGCATTTTGAAGGTGAGCCACTACATCAACCTGATGCGATTCGAACACGAGAGTTTTACCCAGTCCATGATCGTGCGCGGATCCATGGAACGGTTAAGTCCCGTGTTGATGACGGCACTGGTCACTGCATTTGCTTTGGCACCATTGCTGTTTGAGGCAGAGCGCCCGGGCACCGAAATTTTGCACCCGGTTGCAGTTGTAATTTTTGCTGGTCTGATCAGTTCAACCTTGCTGGATACCTTTTTAACGCCAGCATTGTTTTGGGTTTTTGGGCGCAAGGATGCCGAGAGGTTAATGGAGCAATCCGATGCTCAAGCATTGTAATTTTTTAAACAGAATGGAGATGAAGATGAAATCAATCAAATTGCTGTGGTGTGCATTGGTATTGGGTTTCGGTTTAAATACCGTATCTGCAATTGCGCAAGGAAAAGACATACACAGCATGGAGCCCAAGCACGGCGGTGTCGTATCTGAAAGCAATCACATAGAGTTTGAGCTTGTGGTAAAGCCCGAAGGCACTTCGCTCTACGCCATGGATCACGGCAAGGCCGTAGACTTCAGCGAGGCCTCTGGCAAAGTGATTTTGTTGAATGGTGGGCAAAAGAAAGAAGTTGCATTAACCGGCAATTCAACCATGCTTCAAGGTGAGGGTGTTGAACTGAAAACCCCAGCCTTTACTGCTTTGACCACGGTGGAGTTTTCCAACAAGAAACGGATAACCGTTCGATTCAAGTCAAAATAATTCGAATATCGTCACCGATAAGGGCTGTATTACCATGGAGATAATTAAATTTTCCGCTCTGTTTGCGCTTACTGCCCTATCCGAAATCCTAGGTTGTTATCTACCCTGGCTGGTGCTGAAACAAGACAAGTCCCCATGGTTGTGGCTCCCGGCCATCGGGTTTCTTGTTCTGTTTGCCTGGTTGCTTACTTTGCACCCTTCGGCTGCGGGGCGTACCTACGCCGCCTATGGCGGAATGTACATCACGGTGGCGCTGCTGTGGCTTTATTGGATTGAAGGCATCAGTTTGACCCGCTGGGACATTGCTGGCGCAGGCCTGGCTTTGGCGGGCATGGCGGTTATCATGGTGCAACCAAGCCCGTAGCGCGAACAACTATCGCAATCAACTCGAGTGCATCCCTGACCCAATTTTTGATTATTTTTTGGATAAACATGTGGCACAACATTCTTAATGCACAAAACCGCTGGATCACCGGTGTTTCAGTTTTTCTCATGCTGGTAGCCAATGGCAGCTTTGCAAGCCAGTTGCTGTTGGCCTACCCGCTTAGCGACGGTAACTTGTTGTTCGTCAGTTCGGTACTTTTGTTGTTTACCCTGGCCACCACTTTCATGCTGCTTTGGCTTTGCCATGGACGTGCGGCTAGATGGGTGTTGGCCTTTTATTTGCTCGCTTCAAGCATGGCAGCGTATTTCATGTCAGCCTATGGCACCGTGATCGATCAAACCATGCTGGAAAATACCCTGCAAACCAATGCTTCCGAAGCAGGGGATCTTTTCTCAACTTCCATGCTGCTTTACCTGTTGGGCCTGGGTGTGCTGCCTGCCTGGTATGTGTTGCGCCGCATGCCCAAGACTGCAGGCTTCGTAACAGAACTACGTGCAAAAACACTATTCAGTTTGTGTTTGCTGGTTGGCATGGTGCTGCTGATCGTGCCATTTACTTCTCAATACGCTTCGTTTTTTCGTGAACACAAAAGCCTGCGCTTTTACGCCAACCCAACTTACTTCACTTACTCGGCCATTCGCCTGGCAAGCAGCAAAATCAAAGGCAGTGCTGGCCCCGTGGTGGTGCAAGCAGTTGCGCCAGACGCTGCATTGAATGATGAACCCCCGCAGCACCCCAAAGAACTGATTGTTTTGGTGGTGGGCGAAACGGCGCGTGCTGACCGGTTTGCACTGAATGGCTACACCAAGCCCACCAACCCAGCGCTGGGCAAAGAAGACGTGGTTTCTCTGAGCAATGTTAATTCATGTGGCACGTCGACCGCCGTGTCGGTGCCCTGCATGTTTTCTCTGGCTGGGCGCGAAGGCTTTGATGGCGAAACCGTGCATGAATTTGAAAATGTACTCGATGTGCTGAAACGCCAGGGTGTTGAAATTTTATGGCGCGACAACAATTCCGATTCCAAGGGTGTTGCTGTTCGTTTGCCCTACGAGAATTTTCGCGACCCGGCCATCAATCCGGTGTGCGATTCCGAATGTCGGGACACCGGTATGCTGGTTGGGCTGGAGGAACACATACGCAAACACCCCGGCAAAGACCTGTTGATTGTGTTGCATCAAATGGGCAACCATGGCCCCGCCTACTACAAGCGCTACCCGCCAGAATTCGAGCGGTTCACCCCGGTGTGCAAAACCAATGAATTGTCAAAATGTACCGACGAGGAAATCAACAACGCCTATGACAACGCAATCTTGTACACCGATTATTTTTTGGCGCAAACCATTGCATTGCTGAAAGAGTTTGATGCAAGCCATGAGACCGCCATGCTGTATGTGAGCGACCACGGTGAGTCCTTGGGTGAAAAGGGCATGTATTTGCACGGTGCACCTTATGTGTTTTCACCCAAGGAACAAACCCATGTGGCGTCACTATTGTGGTTCGGAAAAAACTTTGACTACCGCACGGAAGACTTGAGGCTGGTCAAAGATTATCCTTTCACGCACGACGATTTGTTTTGTTCGCTCATGTTGACTTTCGAGGTGGAAAGTGGCGTGTGCGCGCAGCGCACCGATGCCTTGAAAGCGTATTTCGAACGTCAACGGCGAGCAAGCTAACCCCCCAGCAAAGCCACGCGGTGGCAAGCACATGACTTGTAAAGTGGGCTCCTTTGGCAATTTGCACGCCGCTGGCCAGCCCGCCCATGAACAGCACCACGATGGCTACTGTCGTTTGATGCCGCTTTAGCCACGGCATTGGGCTGTACAGCAACACAATCCACATGAATGCGGTGGATGCATGCCCGCTGGGAAAACATTTTCCAGGCCCCGGGTTTGCAACAGCATGGGTGTTTTGAAACAGCCGAAAATAATCGGCTGCTCCACCATACAGGTTTAAATCCCAGGGACAACTGTGTGAAGACAGGGCTTTGAGCACACTCACCACCAGCGCGGCCAGCAAGCTAACCAACAGGATAAAAAGAATTTCTTTCCAATAGACCTGCCTGACAGACTTTAAGCAAAGTAGCAAAACAAAAACCAGCCAGATGCCCGCGGCAAGCCAGCGCAACCCGTCGTGCAACAGCAAACTAAGCCACTGGTTTTGCTTCAGTGGAAAACTGGCTGCCTGCGGGTCAAAAAATACATTGGAAATGGCTTGATCCCAGCCGGTGTAGCGGTTCAAAAAAACGATGAACACACCGAGCAGCGTCCAAGCTGCCCAGTGGTGCATGGGACGTGAGTTTTCAGAAAACAAATTGATCTCCAAGCCCTGTGAGGGTTGCCACACCCAGCAAGGCGAACAAGATAGCGGCGCTGATGTGTACCCATCGCACTGGAATTTTTTGGGTTAGCTTGTCGCCAAGCAACACAGCCGGTACATTGGCGATCAGCATGCCCAGCGTGGTGCCAACCACTACCCAAAACACACTGGCATAGTGAGCCGCCATGGCCACAGTCGCAACCTGTGTTTTGTCGCCCATTTCAGCCAGAAAAAACGCAATGAATGTGGTGCCAAAAACGCCAAGCCGACGGGTGAAAGACAAACCAGAATCGTCAATCTCGTCAGGAATCAACACCCACACAGCCATCGCCAGGAACGACGCACCCAAAATCCATTTCAAAGTTTGCGCACCAACATTCGCCGTGACCCAGCCTCCCACTACTCCAGCCAAGCCGTGGTTCAGCAGGGTGGCCAACAAAATGCCAAGAATGATGGGAATGGGTTTTTTGAAACGCGCAGCCAGAAGCAAGGCCAGCAATTGGGTTTTGTCACCGATTTCAGCCAGTGCAACAACACCGGTGGACACGAGAAAAGCTTCCATTACAAAATTCCACGGCCTTGAGAACCAAATGACCACATTCCACCCAGGCCGAAGCGGTGGAAATGCAGTCAAAGGTCTTGCCAAGTGTGGAAACCGCTTGCACCATGGCTTTTGGGCCAAGTATGTTGATGCAAGCCCTTTTCGAGAAAAGGAGGCTACTCCCCAATGAGTGATGGTATGTTAACCGGAATCGTAAAAACTTCCAAATTCTGTGAATTTCAGGCGAATCGAAATAAGCGAACAGTCCACCATCATTTAATCGATTGGAGAACACCGGCATGCAAAACCACGACTTGAAGGAAACCGCCAGAGCGGCTTTGAGCAAAGTACCTGAAGTGACTTTGCTGTTCTGGGTAATCAAGATTGCAGCCACCACACTGGGTGAAACAGGGGGCGATGCTGTGTCGATGTCCATGAATTTGGGCTACTTGATGGGCACAGTAATTTTCGCGGTAGTTTTCTTCATCGCGGTCGCTGCACAAATCAAGGCGGATCGATTTCACCCATTTCTGTATTGGACCACCATTATTGCCACCACCACGGTGGGCACCACACTTGCGGATTTTGCGGACAGGTCCTTGGGGGTAGGTTATGCGGGTGGAACCGCAATTTTGTCCACCTTACTGATCGTGTCCCTGTTTGCCTGGTATCGAACCATGGGTACGGTGTCTGTTAGTTCGGTGAACACCCCAAAAGCAGAAATGTTTTACTGGATCACCATAATGTTCTCGCAAACACTGGGCACAGCGCTGGGCGATTGGACCGCCGATACTGCCGGCCTGGGGTATACCGGGGGTGCAATGGTGTTCAGTGGACTTTTGCTGCTTGTCGTCGGTGCGTATTTCTTCACTAGTGTTTCCAGAACAACCCTGTTCTGGCTTGCCTTCGTGCTAACCCGACCCCTTGGCGCTGTGGTGGGCGATTACCTTGACAAGCCGGTTGACATGGGTGGTCTTGCGCTAAGCCGGTACACCGCATCGGCCGTGTTGCTGGGTTTTATTGTGGTGTGCCTGTTGGCTTTCAAGCAGAAAGCGAGCTCAAAAGCGCATTAACCTTAAACTGTGCCGGGCTGGCATTGAGGCTTAATCCAGCCAGCCCTGGCTGTACAAACCGTGCTTGATTTGTGCATACAGCACGGGTGCAGTAACTAGGCCAGCCAACCCGAACAGTGCTTCCATTACTAGCATGGCCAGCAACAGTTCCCAAGCTTTGGAACGGATACTTGAACCAATGATGTGCGCATTCAAAAAATACTCAACCTTGTGAATCGCCACCAGCCATATGAACGCCAAAATTGCCATGGTCAATGATTGGCTCAAGGCGATTGCAACAATGATTGTGTTTGACACCAGATTACCCACAATCGGAATCATGCCCGCCACAAATGTGATGCTGACCAAAGTACCTGCCAAGGGGATGGGTGTACCCAAAGTGGGCAGCACACCCAGCAGGAAAATGGCAGTGGCCAAAGTGTTGATTGCGGATATTTTGAATTGTGCAAACACAATGTGAGTGAAACTTTCAATCAGTTCGTCAAAGCGCAGGCGAAGCAAGCGTGGCAGGTGTTTGCTGCTCACCTTACCGGTTGATCGGTTCAGTTGAATGCTTAACAAGGCCCCAATCACGGTGCCTGCGAGTACATAGCCCACACCGCGAAGAGTGTGCCCTCCCCAGGTTTGAAGCTGACTAGCATGATTTTGAAGCCAGGCAGCCGCTGCGGCACGAACCCCGTCAATTGAAGCGGGCACATGAGCCGACAAGGCGGCAGGCAGGGCAAGGCGCAACTGATCAAGTACCTTAGACAAACGTTCAAGCACCGCAGGCACGCCCACGTTGGCTGAACCCGATTCCAGCAGATATTCCAGTGAGGCACCCAAACCCAGAGCAATGGCTGACAAAACCAGCAACAAAGCGATTGCCTCAACGTGACGAAGCGCTGGCAGCCAAGCTTTCAGACGATGTGCCAAACGTGTAGTGGCCCCATAAGTGATCAAGATCGCGAAAACGGCCGGTGTAAGGTGCAACGCAAGCACCGAGAACCATGCGGCACAAATCCATACAACAACGATCAGTACCCTGCTTAATGAAAACTCGTGGGCGGATTGTGAAAAGTTCGAGGGTGTCATGTTTTGGATGAATGAACTAATGTTGCGCTAAGTTTGCATGGGCAAAGTGGGAACTGTCGCAAGCAAACCCGCTTGATTGACTTTCAACCACGGAGTGAAATCATGAAACAGAGAAAATTATTTACCGCCCTGATTGTAACCGCAAGCGCGATTGCCGGGGGAAGCCTTGCATACGCCAGCAAGGAACCACCACCGAACGATGCAGTGGCTTTGTTTTCAAAAGCAAAGGTTACATTGATTCAGGCCATTGCGGCAGCGGAACAGCATGCAGGGGGTAAAGCTGTTCAGGTGGAGCTTGAGCAACAGACCTCGGGCGGTCCGGTTTATGATGTCGAAGTGGTTACCGCAGACCACAAGGTGTACGACGTTAAAGTGGATGCTGCCAGCGCCAAGGTTTTGTCATCGAAACTGGATCAGGCCGATGGCGAGGATGACGACGATTGATGTGCAATAGTCGGGTATGGCAACAAAACCATGCCCGGCGCTTTGCAAGCCATGGCATATTGGCACCTTCCGGAACACAAACAAACGTGATCTATGCAATTCAATTCGGCCACCACTTCAGTCATTCCTCGCGGCGTTTGGGTATTGGGTTTTGTCAGCTTGTTGATGGATATTTCTTCGGAAATGATTCATAGCCTGTTACCGGTCTATTTGGTAACCGTGATGGGGGCCAGCGCCTTGTTGGTCGGCGTGATTGAAGGTGTGGCCGAATCGACCACCATGGTGGTCAAAGTGTTTTCAGGTGCATTGAGCGATTATTTGGGGAAACGCAAGGCTTTGGCTGTATTTGGATATGGCCTTGGTGCCATCAGCAAACCTTTTTTTGCAATGGCGGGCAGCACCGGAATGGTGTTTGGGGCTCGCTTTGTTGACCGGGTAGGCAAAGGCATTCGCGGTGCGCCTCGAGATGCACTGGTCGCTGACTTGGTCCGCCCCGAAGCACGCGGGGCCGCATATGGCTTAAGGCAATCACTGGATACTGTGGGCGCATTTTCTGGCCCCTTGCTGGCCGTTGGGTTGATGCTGTTGTGGGCCAATGATTTCCGGGCCGTGTTCTGGGTGGCGGTTATTCCGGCTGTGCTTGCTGTGGCCTTGCTGTACTTTGGTGTGGCAGAGCCCGAGAAAGCAAGTGAAAGAGGTGCGAGAGCCCCCATCAATTGGCGCACGTTTCGAAGTCTGGGGCGGGACTATTGGTGGGTTGTCGGCATTGGCGGCGCTTTTGCGCTGGCCAGGTTCAGCGAGGCATTTCTCGTGTTGCGTGTTCAACAAGCTGGCTTGTCTGTGACATGGGCTCCGCTTGTGTTGATTGTCATGAATTTGGTTTTTGCTTTGTCAGCGTATCCATTTGGAAAACTTTCAGATCGAATCTCACATACCAGGTTGCTGTTTCTAGGCTTGGCAGCATTGGTTGTAGCTGACTTGTTTTTGGCCTTGGGTGAATCCTGGCAGGCCTTGTTGCCCGGTATTCTGTTGTGGGGCCTGCACATGGGTATTACCCAGGGGCTGCTTTCCACCATGGTTGCAGCAACCGCACCAGCGGGTTTAAGAGGCACGGCATTTGGAGTCTTTAGTCTTGTCGGCGGACTAACTACATTGGTCGCCAGTGTGTTGGCGGGCTGGCTTTGGGACAGCTGGGGTGCAGCGTTCCCGTTTTATGCAGGGGCTTTTTTTGCCGCTGCTGCCATGGTGTTGATTGTTATGAACAAGGAAAACTCCAATGCGCGTGCTACTGGTTGAAGACGATCCCATGATTGGAGAAGAAGTGCAGGATGCATTAAAAGATGCTTCCTACGCCGTGGATTGGGTCAAGAATGGTGAAACCGCACTCAGTGCCCTGAAAACCCAGCACTATGACTTGTTGTTGTTGGATCTTGGTTTGCCGCAGCGCGATGGTATGGATGTGCTGAAAGCCATTCGAGCCAGCAACAATCCAATTCCTGCGCTGATTGTATCTGCCCGCGACCAGTTGTCTGACCGCATTCAGGGCCTGGATCATGGCGCAGACGATTACCTTTTAAAGCCCTTTGAAATGGCCGAACTGTTTGCCAGAATCCGTGCAGTTGTGCGCCGCAAGTCGGGCGGCGCTGCGCCAGTGTTGGGCAATGGGATATTGAATCTGGATCCCTCAACCCGACAGGCCTGGCGGGTTGACCTCGAGCCGGTGCAACTGAGTAATCGGGAATATGCCTTGTTGCACGCATTGCTGATTCGCCCGGGTGCCATACTGTCCCGAGCTGATCTTGAAGACCGCGTGTATGGTTGGGGTGAAGAAGTGGAAAGCAATGCCATCGAGTTTTTGATTCATGCCTTGCGCAAAAAACTGGGTGCCGATTCAATCAAGAATGTGAGGGGTGTGGGTTGGATGGTTCAAAAAAGCAATTAAACAGGTCAATTCAATTCTGGTTGTCGGTGTACCTGTCGGCGGCCATTCTGCTGGTGGCAGTGGTTACCGGGGCGTTATCATTCTTGTTTGCATTTGATGAAGCCCATGAACTGCAAGACGAAAGTCTTAGGCAGACTGCTTCGCTGATTGATCACGTTCCCTCAGCAGATGAAATTATTCTGGTGAATGGCAACCGCGGAAGTGATACAGATTCTGACCTGCTCATCCTCAACCTGAATCCGTTTTCAGATCCGGTTTTGTTTGGCTTAGTGGATGGTTTGCACACGCTTGATCAATCGGGAAAAAAATATCGCGCGTTCATTAGAACCTTGCCAGACACTGCGCGAATCGCCATTCTCCAGAAAACGGAGTTACGCGATGAAATTGCAAATGACAGCGCGATTCGCACGCTGTTGCCATTGCTGATTTTGGTACCCATTCTTCTTTTGGTGGTGACCTGGCTGGTGCGAAAAATATTCCTGCCAATTGGTGTGTTGGCCCAAGAGATCGATTCTCGTGGGGATCTGGAGTTGCACGCGGTGCCGGAAGAAAACTTGCCACGGGAAATTCAGCCTTTTGTTCATGCCATCAATCGGCTGTTTGTGCGGGTTGCACAGTCAGTACAAAACCAGCAGCGGTTCCTGGCCGATGCAGCGCATGAATTGCGTTCGCCCATCGCGGCGCTGTCATTGCAGGCCGAGCGTTTGAGTGCCTGCGATTTGAATCCCGAAGCGCGTGAGCGAGCCGTCCGTTTGCAAAAGGGCATTGAGCGAAGCAGGCGCCTGTTGGGCCAGTTGCTCAGCATGGCCCGGGCACAGAGCAACCCGGTTGTGGAGCGTGGCCCTATTTCCTTGCTCGGAGTGTGCACCCATGTGCTAGAGGACGCTATGCCTTTGGCCCAGGCCAAGGGTGTCGATTTGGGCATGGACGAGGACACACAAGATGCCCTTGTGCATGCGGAAGAAACGGAAGTGCTGCTGATTGTTCGTAACCTTGTGGACAACGCTATTCGGTATGGCAGAACAGGCGGCATGGTTGATCTGGGAATTCATCACGAACCGGACTGGGTGGTTTTCACCGTAGAAGACAATGGGTCCGGCATTGCGCAGGCGGATCGCCAGCGGGTGTTCGACCCATTCTTCCGAGTATCCGGTCTTGAGCAAACCGGTTCGGGCTTGGGCCTTGCGATTGTGAAAGGCTTAGTGGACGGGTTGGGGGGAAAAATTGAATTGCTGGACTCAAGCAGATTTTCAACAGGACTTGTGGTGAAGGTGTATTTCAGCAAACACCCCAAGTCCTGATCCTGTTTTAATCAACCAATAATCCTCACAGGCAGGAAAATTTTTCGTCCATTGCGCTGAACCAGCAGAGCCACTGATTTTTTGGCCTGTTTCATCGTGTCTTGAACCTGCTCAATGTTGTTTACACGAACCCCGTTGATCCCGATCAGCACGTCGCCCCGCTGTACGCCTGCCATGGCTGCTGCACCGCGCACCTGCTCAATCAGCATGCCGTTTTGCACCTGAGCCTGCTGCTGTTCATCGGGCTGCAAGGGCCGCAGTGCGAGGCCAAGGCGGCCTTCGCCAACAGCATCTGTTTTCTGGGCACTTATCACCACATCTTTCTCGATATTACCAAGTTGAGCGGTTCGTTTCAGGACTTCACCTTGCCGCCAAATTTCAAGCGTCATTTTCTGACCGGGCTTGGCAGCACCAATTAAGGCGGGCAAATCACCGGAGGCCACAATAGGTTTACCATCGGCCCGCAAAATAATGTCGCCAGACTGCAAGCCGGCTTGTTCCGCCGGGCTTGTTGGGTCGACGCTGGAAATCAGCGCACCTTCGGGCTTGTCCAGTTTGAAAGAATCTGCAAGGCTCTGGTTGACCTCTTGAACTGCAACACCCAAGCGGGCGTGGCTTGCCTGTCCCGTGGCCACAATCTCGGCCTTGATTTTGTTGGCAAGATCGATTGGTATGGCAAAAGACAAACCTTGGTAGCCACCGGTTTGGCTGAAGATCTGCGCGTTGATGCCAACCACTTCACCTTTGGAATTGAAAAGCGGGCCGCCTGAGTTCCCCGGATTCACTGCTACATCAGTCTGGATGAATGGTACAAAGCTGTCTTCGGGAAGTGAACGGCGTTTGGCACTGACCACGCCGGCTGTTACGCTGTTCTCGAAGCCGAAAGGGGATCCAATGGCCAGAACCCATTCGCCGACCTGAAGCGCATCCGGGTTGCCCAATGGGGCACTAGGCAGGTTCTTGGCGTCGATTTTCAATACCGCAATGTCGGTTCTTGAGTCGCTGCCCAACAACTTGGCTTCATACTCCTTGCGGTTGTTCAGCTTGACCACCACTTCGGAAGCATCCCGAACCACATGCGCGTTGGTCAGGATCAGACCATCTGGGGACACAATGAATCCGGAGCCTTGCCCGTAGGTGGGTACTGGGCCGCTATCCGGACCGTTGGGATTGGGAAACTGCTTGAAGAAGTCGAACATGGGATCGTTTGGCGATACACCGGCTTGCGCTACATTTTGCTTGATTCCCCGAACACTAATGTTCACCACCGTGTCGCCGTAACGCTGTGCAATCTGGGCAAAGTCGGGCAGTGTGGTATTTTGAGTTTGCGCTTGTCCCTGTTTATCTAGCAGGGGTGTAGCTGCCGTTGCCGGGGTGCCATTGAAGTAGCTGGCACTTGCCCCGCCCAACATGCCTGCGGCAATCAAGGCCAACATCAGGCGTGAGGGGCGTTTGCTGTTTGAGTATGAAGAAGTCATGGTCTCGTTCCTTTCAAGAGTGACAACAATGAACCAGTTGAATACCAACCGGAATGGCTTCATCATGCGCAGGAAAACTTAGCTCTGAATTAGGCTACGCAGCTTACTTTGAACGGATGAGTTTTTTATTTTGATACGCTAAACAGGTCACACTGCACACGATCAGGGTTAAAAATACAAGGCTTGTTTGTGTGGTGCCCAAGCCCAACCCGCCATTGTCGGCTGGTTGCGATAACCAATCGCCAAAGGATGCGCCCAATGGCCTCGTAAGAATGTAGCTAAGCCAGAAGGCCCACACCGCATTCATCTTGAATCGAAAACGGGCAATTGCAATCATTGCAATCAAGGCACCAAACACCAATGTGGAATTGGCGTAACCCAAGTTCAAACCCTCTGCGAACCAGTCGCCCGAAGCCGTGCCCAAAGCAAAGGTAACCAGAATCGCGAGCCAGTAAAACCATTCTCTGGCAGGTGTATCAATGTGGTGAATGGACAGCGTACCTTCACGGCGATGCCACAAGGCAAACACGAGGGCAAGAGCCAGCGAGAAAGCGGCAGTTGAAGCCATCAATGGCATACCCAGGTTGTCGGTTAGGTGATCGGTGATCAAGGTGCCCAGTACGCTGATCAGCACAATGCTTAACCAGTATACCGAGGGGGCGTAACGTTTGGTCCGAAGTTGCACGCCCAAAGCAATCGCAGTGAGAACGGCCACCACCACTGAGGTAGCCGTTAATCCAAAGCTCAAATTGAAGTTTAAAAAGTCTGCCGCAGTTTCACCCACGGTCGTTGACATCATCTTGACGAGCCAGAACAACAAGGTGACTTCAGGCACCTTGTTCAGTAAAAATTTCCCGATGCCGGGTTGAGTACCGTTGTTCATGTTGATTCCCCTTTGGTGTGTCACGGTGCATGAATGTTATGCAGTGACACTTAGGCGCACATTAGTGATGTTTTGTGCTTGCTGGTTCTCCGGTGTAGCTGTGTTCTCCACTTGCATCGCTACACGGTGTAGCCTCAAGCTGAATCGTGGTGTGGTGCAAGTCAAACCGGTTTGCCAGCATGGTGCGCATTTGTTGAAGCAAATCAGTCCAATCCACCTCCCGGTGCTGGCATACAACATGAACTGACAAGCTGGATTTACCACTGGAAATGGACCACACATGCAAATCATGAATGCTGCCCACACCCCAGTGGCTTGACAGTGCCTGCCTGATCTCGTCGATGTTCAAATGTTCTGGCGTGCCCTCCAGCAAAATATGTGTGCTTTGTTTTAACAGGGCCCAGGCACGTGGCAGCACCCATAGGCCAATGCCTACCGCAATCACAGAATCAATCCAGCCCCAGCCTGTCCATCGAATCAACAAAGCACCAACTATCACGCCCACTGAACCCAGCATGTCGCTCCACACTTCAAGGTAGGCACCTTTGACGTTCAAGCTGTCATCTTTTGACTGGCTTAGAAGTTTCATGGCAATCAGATTCACAAGCAGGCCCAGGGAAGCGATGATCAGCATCAGCTTGGATTGAATATCTGGTGGATTCGAAATTCGCAGGAATGCTTCAACAAGAATATAGATGGCCACTCCAAAAAGCAGAATGGCATTGAAAGCCGCCGCCAGGATTTCAAAGCGGTGGTATCCAAATGTACGTTTTTTATCCGCTGCTTTTTTACCAATCTGGATTGCCAGCAGGGAAATAGCCAATGCCGCCGAGTCGGTGAACATGTGCGCTGCATCAGAGATTAAAGCCAGGCTATTGGTCAATATGCCCCCAACAACTTCGGCCACCATGAAGCTGGCGGTCAATATCAAAGCAATCCACAATGGCTTTTCATATCCCTCAACTTTCACGTCATGTGAATGTCCTGCACCCATACAACTTACTCCCTTATTTAAACCAAAGTTGAACACCAAAACCCGCAGCAATTTTCACTGTCATTGCAAAGCAAAGTAGCGTTAGCAAGGCGCTGCCTGCCAGTGACATCAGAAACCCCACCCTGGGTAACAGCCAGGGGAAGGCCAAAAACATGGGCAGGGTAGGTAGTACATACCAAAACGTCAGGTAGGCGTGGTTCGCAATTTTTTCCTGTGGTGCTTTTTCAATGGCAAGCCAAATCAGCGTCAGCACAGTGACCATGGGCAACGCTGCGATCAACGCGCCCAGCTTGTCGCTGCGCTTGGCCACCTCGGAAATCAGAACCACCAGGCCTGCGGTGGTGAGGTACTTCAAAATAATCCAGCCCATGTTGGTAACCTATGTGGTGTAAGCAGGTTTTGCTTGTTGATCCGTAATTTCCATTTCCTCTTCCTTGCGGTGGGTCAACCGGTAAAGAATTGGAAGGACCAGCAAGGTAAGGGCGGTTGATGACAGAATTCCCCCGATCACCACTGTGGCAAGGGGTCGTTGGACCTCCGCACCTGTGCCAGTGGCAATCGCCATCGGAATAAAGCCAAGCGAAGCCACCAGCGCGGTCATCAATACAGGGCGCAGCCGTGTCATGGCACCGTCATGGATGGCCCTGTCCAGGGGCATGCCTTCCTCGCGCAGGCTGCGGATAAATGAAATCATCACCAGCCCGTTCAGCACCGCCACACCAGAAAGTGCAATGAAGCCCACCCCTGCTGAAATTGACAGTGGGATGTCGCGCAACCACAAAGCAAGAATACCGCCAGTCAATGCAAACGGCACACCCGTGAACACAATCAAGCCATCCCGAACGTTGTTGAACATGATGAACAACAACAGGAACACCAGAAACAGTGACAGCGGAACTACAATTTGCAGTCGTTTGGAGGCCGATTGCAACTGTTCAAACGTTCCACCCCAACTGATCCAGTTGCCTGCCGGTACTTTCACCTTCTGCTGAATCTGGTTTTGCGCGTCAGCCACAAATGAACCAATATCACGGCCACGTACGTTGGCAGTCACCACTACACGGCGCTTGCCGTTCTCGCGGCTAATTTGATTGGGGCCAGGTGCAATGTCCAAGCTGGCCACATCGCCCAATTGTACGAAAAGCGGCATGTCACTTCCAGAAACATTGCCGGGCAACTGAATAGGTAGTCGGGCAATGGCTTGCAGGTCATTTCGAAGTTCCTCGGGTAATCGCACCGTGATGTCAAATCTTCGATCACCCTGAAACAGCACGCCTGCTTCCTGCCCGCCAACGGCCATGGCAATGGTGTTTTGAACATCGGTCACGTTGATACCAAACCGTGCGGTTTTTTCGCGATCAATTTGAACGGTCAGCATGGGCAGGCCCGTAGTTTGTTCTACTTTCACGTCTGCTGCGCCATCGACTTTTTCCAGCACTTCGGAAATTTCTCCGGCCACGGTATTCAGTGTGTCCAGGTCATCACCAAATACTTTCACAGCCACATCACTTCGCACACCCGACAATAATTCATTGAATCGCATTTGAATGGGCTGGGTGAATTCATAGTTGTTGCCTGGTATTTTCATGACAGCGGTTTGCATGGCTTCCACCAGGTCGGTTTTGCTGCGGCTGGGGTCTGGCCATTCCGAGGTGGGTTTCAGCATCACGAAATTGTCTGCCACGTTTGGTGGCATTGGGTCGGTTGCAATTTCGGCCGTGCCAATTTTGGCAAACACACGATCCACTTCCGGAAACTGCTTGATGGTTTTTTCCAGTTCAGTTTGCATATCAATGGCCTGACTCAAGCTGGTGCCCGGTATGCGCAAGGCGTGCAGGGCAATGTCCCCTTCATTCAAGCTGGGCACAAATTCGCTGCCCATGCGGGTTGCCAGCAAACCCGATAAAACCACCAACACCACGGCAATTGAAAGCACCACCGGTTTGTTGGCCATGGACTTGACCAGTGCGGGTTCGTATCCACGCTTTGCCCACGTCATGATGCGGTTTTCTTTCTCGCTGACATTGTTGGTGATCAATAAAGCCACCGCTGCCGGAATGAAGGTGATCGAGAGAATCATGGCACCCAGCAGTGCCGCCACCACGGTGAAGGCCATGGGGTGGAACATTTTTCCTTCCACACCGGTGAGCGCAAAAATGGGCAGGTAAACCACCATGATGATGAGTTGGCCGAACAGCAGGGATCGTCGCGCTTCCTTGGAGGCCAGAAACACTTCATGAAAGCGTTCCTTGCGCGTGAGTGTTCGCCCCGCTTTGGTTTGTGCATGGGCCAAGCGGCGCACACAGTTTTCAACAATGACCACGGCACCGTCAATGATGATGCCGAAATCCAGTGCGCCCAGGCTCATCAAGTTGGCACTAACCCCGTTATTGACCATGCCAAAAAACGTGAACAGCATGGACAGTGGAATTACCATCGCCGTGATGATGGCCGCGCGAATATTGCCCAGAAAAAGAAACAGGATTGCAATTACCAGAATGGCGCCTTCAATCAGGTTTTTTTTCACGGTGTTGATGGCTTTGTCCACCAGCACCGTGCGGTCGTAAACGGTTTGCGCAACTACCCCTTCCGGCAGGTTCCGGTTTACTTCTTCCAGTTTTTTTGACACCGCTTGCGACACCACGCGACTGTTTTCGCCGATCAGCATAAACACTGTGCCCAACACCACTTCTTTGCCGTTCTCTGTGGCGGCACCGGTTCGGAGTTCTTTGCCAATATAGACCTGCGCCACATCTTTAATTCGAATCGGTACCCCCGAACGATTCGACACAATGACGTTTTCGATGTCGGCAATATCGGTCAGTTGACCAGGTGCCCGTATCAAGTATTGTTCGCCACGCTTCTCGATGTAACCAGCACCCACGTTGCTGTTATTTTGTTCAACAGCCCGCAGCAGATCGTCTAGGGAAATACCTTGGGCAACCAGTTTGTCGGGCGAGGGTGCAATCTGGAATTGCTTGGCGTAGCCACCGATGGTGTTTATTTCAGTCACACCAGGTACATTTCGCAGTTGGGGTTTGATGATCCAGTCCTGAATTTCCCGAAGATCCGTTGGAGTGTAGGGTGTGCCGTCTTTTTTCACAGCCCCTTCTTTGGTTTCCACGGTCCACATGAAAATTTCACCCAAACCCGTGGAAATTGGCCCCATCGCGGGGTCGATTCCAGCGGGCAGTTGCCCTTTGGTTTGCTGAATGCGTTCATTGACCAGTTGGCGCGCGAAATAAATGTCGGTTCCTTCCTTGAAAATCACGGTGACCTGTGACAAGCCGTAGCGTGAAATGGAACGGGTTTCCTGCAAGCCAGGCAAACCCGCCATGACAGTTTCTATGGGATAAGTGATGCGCTGTTCAGACTCCAATGGCGAGTAGCCAGGAGCGGAGGTGTTGATTTGAACCTGAACGTTGGTGATATCGGGTACAGCGTCGATTGGCAATTTTTGATAACTGTAAATACCCAGGGCAATCAGGCCCACGGTCCCAAGCATCACAAACCATCGTTGTTCGATGGCAAAACGGATTATTTTTTCAAACATGATTCGGTACTTCCTCTGTTCGCATGCAGTGGCAAAGGTTTGAGCAGGTTTTGGCAAACATTGAATCAATGGTCATGGCTTGCCCCTGATTTGCCGATATCCGCCTTGATTAGGAAGCTGTTGGTAGCGGCGTATTGCTCACCCGCGTCCAGGCCGCTCAACACTTCAACGGTTTTGCCATCGCTGCGGCCCAGTTCAACCGGGCGTGCCTCGAACTGTTGGCCATAGCGGCCAAACACGGCGGGTCCATCCAGAATGGTTTGAAGGGCTTCGGTTGAAATGGCCACAGGTACTTCACTTTCCTCGGCCACCAGTTCAACTTTCACTGGCAGGCCGGGGCGCCACACAGAATTGGGGTTTGGCAACACAATGCGTGCAGTGGCGGTGCGGGTTTGTTCACCCACTAGGGAACCCACATAAGCCACTTTGCCGACGCTTTCCGATTCAAATGCCGTGGCCTTTATGGTGGCTTGCTGGCCCACTTTCACTGTATTCAGGTCTTTGGGGTAAATCGTCATTTCAGCCCACACGGTAGACAAATCGGCCACCGTGAAAATATTGGCGTCTTCCTTCAACGCCTGCCCCAAAGCAATGTTTTTTTCCACAACAGTGCCCGATATCGGAGATCGAATTTCATAGCGGGTCAGTTGGCTTCCAATGGTGGCGCCGCCATTGATCGAGGCGAGCTTTTGCCGTGCGTTCAGCACTGCAATTTCAGCCTCTTGCTTGGTATTGCGCGCTTGCAGATAATCTTGCTCGGCTGAAATTTTGTCTTCCCACAGTTTCTTTTCCCGCTCGAATGTGGTGTTGGCCAATGCCAGGCGTTTTTGCGCTGCCAGCAACTCGGTTCGCTGGTCTGCCAGGGTTTGGCTGGAAATTACGGCCAGCACTTGTCCCTTTTTAACCTGATCACCCGCGTTCACGGGGGCAGATTCCACAATGCCACTCAAGCGTGGCACCACGCGTACCGTGTTGTCGCTGTTGAACTGGATTTCGCCGATCAATTCAATGCTGCTTTTGATTTTGGCCGGGCCGGCTGTGGCCAGTTCAATGCCGCTTTGTTTCATTTGCTCCTCGCTCATGTCAATGCGGTATTCAATCTGGTCATAAGTGAAGCGGTATTGTTTGCCTTGGTGCTGAGCGTTCACGGCAATACGGAATGAATGGGGCTCAAACACCACGGCATCGCCGCGCAAAAAATTGTTTGCAGGTGCAAAGTTGATGGTTTGCGGCTTTCGACCCAAGCGCTCAAGTTCAATACTTGCCTTGGTGGCCTCGGGGGGCAGCAAGGCGTTGTCTTTGTAGGTGTAAATTCTGAACTCGGGGTCTACACCGTCCTCAAAAATGGTCACCTCGACCCCGTAGCCGTCTTGCGCGAAATACTTGCCCCCTTTGGGTCCTTTGACAGGTTCATTGGGGTTGGCTTGTTCAAGTTGTGTGCCATTGGTTTGCCCAGGCTGGGAATTGCCTGTGGTTAAAATAAGGGCTGGCAGCAGGGCACCCACTGCAACAAGCAGGGCGATGGAAATGATTTGTTTCTTGCTGAAATTGCGTTTCATGATTAAGTGGTCCTACTGAATATTGGCTGGTGTTTGCCCAAGAATCCCTTGCAGTTCGGCGGCATACCGGTGGGATTGGGCGAGCGATTGCTGGCTTTGCGCCATGGCATCAAACAGGGTGCGTTGTGCGTCCAGCACTTCCAGAAAACTGAACTTGCCCATCTCGAAACCCTTGCTTGCAGCGTTGTAGGCGCTTTCTGCACTGGGCAAAATGCTGTCACGCAAGGCCAGGAATTCCTCGCGGGACGCGCTCAGGTTTTCGTATGCGGCTTGTAAATCGCGAGACAAGCGGTATTGCGTTGCTGTCAGTTCATCTTTGGCCTGGTCAGCGCGTCGCAGTGATTCAAGCAAGTTGCCCTGGTTGCGGTCAAAAACAGGGATGGGAATGGATACCCCAAAAATGGCCTGGTTCAAGCCAAGTTCCTGATTTTTTCGCCCACCAAGGCTCACCGTCACATCGGGTACGCCTTTGCTGCGTTCAACCTCGCTAATGGCCTTGCGGCGGTCCACTTCAATTTGGGCTTTCCGGTATGCAGGCGATTGCTGCAACCTGTCTTCCAGTGTCTCGATGGCGGGCAGCTCGGGCAGGTTTTCAAGATTGCCTTCAGCGGTTTCAAAACCGACCTGGGATTCTCCCATGGCGGTGGCCAAACGCTTTTTAGACGATTTCAGCGCACTTTCAGCGCGTACATAATCCACGCGTGCGCCAGCCAATGCAATGCCCGCTTTGGTGGCCTCGACAGGCGATACCTTGCCTGCTTCAACCCTTTTTTGTGCAGCGCGCTGGGCGTTTTGTGCCAGGTCGATGGAAGATTGGGCAAGCCGCACACGTTCCTGTGCAACCAGCGTGTCGTAAAACGCAGAGGTGACTTCGGTGTGCAGGGTGGCCCGCACCATGGCAAGGTCAGCTTCAGCAAGGTTCTTGCCGCGCTCGGCTGCATCAATTCGTGCAGAACGCTTTCCGCCCAGTTCAATGCGCTGGTTCAGTTGCAGGGTGCTGGTGCGGGTTGCACTTCGCGTGTCTTCAACCAGGGCCTGTAATTCGGGGTTGGGGCGGGTTTCAGCTTGGCGTATGGTGCCGTCTTGTGCCAGCAGCGCATTTCGGGCCGCTGCCAGTTCAGGGTTTGCCGCATAGGCCCTTTCAAGTGCGGTGTTCAAAGTAAGGTTTGTTGTTCGCGGCAAGCTGGCTTGCCCGGATGGGGAATTAAGCCCATTGCTGGTGTATTCGGGGGTGTTGCCCTGAGCCATGGCGGCACTGGGCAGCAACGCGGTCGCAGCCAGCGTTAGCAATATTTTTCGCATCGATTTCTCCGGTGTACAAAGGAAAGAATCGGCGAGACGAATTAACGCAGTCGTTTAATAAGGTGTAAAGACAGGTGTCGTGTCGCCGTAATCAGGCAGACACAGGCCACTTGGGGCGTTCAGGGCGGGTTTGACAGAAGAAGGAATACTTTGAAGTGCTCAGCACCTGTTGGGGTGAACTGAAATCAATGATCACGCTATCAGCGTTGTCAGCCGAAAAGCCGATAAAGCTGGATGAATGCGAATGGTCGTGGTGTTGCGGATATTGGCTATCTTGATCGTCACCGGCATCAGCTTGGCTATCGTGGGCATGATGTTCATCTTGATGGTGACCGAAATGTGATGATTGTTGAACAAGCTCACCATGCGCGCAGTAATCCGCCACTGCACCCCAAGAGGCCTGGAGCGGCAGCAGAACCATGAGGAACATGAAGATAAGTGAGCGATACATACTCAGACTACACCACAGCAATTTAGTCGCTGTCAAGTTGTGCCGCGTATCTGTAACCTCTTCGAGACTCAAAATGAATGCATGCAGAAATTTTCTTGGCTTTCAAAAAAACTTGCCTGTGTTTTCAATTTTCGACAATATTTATACAAAGTAAAAAATACACTTGTCGATCTTGCGGAGAAATTGCGTGGGTACAAATACAGAGAGTTATTCAAGTCAATCTTCCCTGAATCGTTACAGCAAGCCTGCTGTTTTTCTTCACTGGACATTGACGTTCCTGATTGTGATTTTGGTCGGACTGGGCTGGTACATGATGGATATTGAAGGCCAGCCGGGCAGTGAGTGGTATTTCAATTTGCACAAATCCCTGGGGTTGATTGCATTTGTGCTTATTGCTTTGCGCACTGCGTGGCGTTTAACCCACAAGCCGCCAACATTCGCAACGCGTCAGCCAACGTGGCAATTGGTTGTATCGCAGTTTACGCATGGTCTGTTGTACGCTGCCATGATTTTAATGCCGCTCACGGGATTTGCTGCCGCTTCATTGAGCGAGGAGGGCGCCGCTTTTTTCGGCATCGAAATCCCGCGCTTGGTGGCTCAGAACCCTGCGCTATCCGATCAACTTTTTTACATTCACGAATTGACGGCTTGGGTTTTGGTGGTGTTCGTGGCCATCCATGTATTGGCCGCACTCAAGCATTTGGTGGTGAATAAAGATGAGGTATTTGGACGGATGTGGTTTTAACGAGACTTGAGTTAAGTGACTTTTTGTCAATCACATGGCATGTTAAAGAAAAGACAACTGGAGATTTCGGGTATGAAGCAAATAAAAACAATTCAACATGAACGGCTCAATGCTTTCAGGCGAAAGTTCCTGCTACAAAGCAGTGCTTTGGGGGCGGCGGCCTTGCTGCCTTGGGATCCTGCTTTTGGGGCAATTACCGCAGTCGAGATTCCCAAGGGGCGCCCTGCCAAGCAGTTTGACTTGACCATCGCAAACACGAAGATCAATATCACCGGCCGCGAGACCAGTGCGATTACCTTGAACGGCACCATGCCGGGGCCTTTGTTACGGTTTCTGGAAGGTGATGAGGTTACTGTCAATGTAACCAACAAGCTTGATGAGGCCACAGCCATTCATTGGCATGGCCTGCTGGTGCCGAATTCCGAGGATGGTGTGCCGGGTGTTACCTTTCCTGGAATTCTTCCGGGAGAAACCTTCACGTATCGCTACACACTGCGCCAAAGCGGTACTTACTGGTACCACAGCCATGCAGGCCTGCAAGAAGCAGCAGGCATGTTTGCGCCACTGATTGTAGAACCCCGTGAGCCCGAGCCCTTTCAGTATGACCGGGATTATGTGGTTGTATTGTCCGACTGGAATGATGACTCTCCTGCACAAGTGCTTGCGAATCTGAAGAAGGTGGACGGCTATTACAACTATCGGCGCATTACAACGCCCCAATTCCTGAAGCAGCTTGCAGACGCGCCTGATGAGGCGACACGCAAAGCAATTTGGGCAGATCGGATGGAGTGGGGGAAAATGCGAATGGACCCCACCGATTACAGTGATGGCGGTGAGGAATGGTCATTTCTCATGGGCGGTTTGCGCCCAGATCAAAACTGGACGGCATTGTTCAAACCCGGTGAGCGTGTGCGGCTTCGCGTGATCAATGCGTCACCGATGAACCTATATGATTTCCAGATTCCCGGGCTGCCCATGATGATCGTGCAGGCCGATGGTCAGAATGTTCAACCTGTTCAGGTGGATGAGTTCCGCATTGGCAACGGTGAAACCTATGATGTGATTGTCGAACCCAAAGAGGACAAGCCTTACACTATTTTCGCACCGACCATTGCCCGCATCGGATACGCTCGAGGCACGCTTGCGCCGAGGGCAGGCATGAGTGCGGAAGTTCCCTCTCTGGGGCCTTATCCCGTTAGAACCATGGCTGACATGGGCATGGGGGCCATGGACGGAATGGCCAGTATGGGAGATGGCACAATGCCTGAACCTCCATCAACACAAACCAACGACAGCATGAAAGGCATGTCGATGCCACCGCCCAACGAAGGCCCCGCTATGGACTCAATGGCGGGCATGGACATGAACAACATGTCTGAACCTACTGCCCCTGTTCCAGAACAAGACACGATGCCGGGAATGGACATGGCTCCAGCCAAAGTCGCGGAGGTGCCCTCAACGCGCATTGTTGTTGCCCCAGATAAAGACGGTCTGCGTCGACTTGCTTATCAACATTTGCGATCGCTGGAACCCAACAAAGACCCCCGTCCTCCACAGCGGGAAATATTGGTTCGCCTGACAGGGGACATGAACCGCTACTTCTGGAGTATTAACGATAAAAAGTTTTCGGACTCAACACCATTCAAAGTGAAGTTGGGCGAACGCTTCAGGATCAAGTTTGTAAACACCACCATGATGGAACACCCCATGCATTTGCATGGAGTATTCATGGAACTGGTTAACGGAAATGGTGAATTTGCGCCCCGAAAACATACGGTGATTGTGGCCCCCGCACAGACTGTCGAAGTAGACGCAACTTACGAGGATGAGGGCGTGTGGGCTTTTCATTGCCATTTGTTTTATCACGCTGCCGCGGGCATGTTTCAACTGATGGAGGTGGCGTAATGAACCGCAATGTTCGTTCATACAAATCAACCTGGTCGTTCCAGTGGATTCGTTCTCTGGGAGTGTTGGGTGTGATTGCTGTTGGGGCAATTTCAACGCCTGCGATGGCCATGGAAGATGAATCAATTTACGCTTACACGTTAATTGAAGTGGATAGCGGAAAAGTCAGAAATCAACCGGGTTCAATTCAACTTCTCGGTGCAGAAGGCTGGATTGGTGGGGACTACAATCGATTCGCGTGGCGTTTTGATGGTGAACGACGCCAAGGCAAAACTGAAGTAGTGGAAACCCAGGCGCTGTACAGTCGCTACATTGCACCATTTTGGGATTTGCAGGGCGGTATCCGCCACGATTCAAAGCCTGTGGGTGAAGACTATGCCGTAATTGGCTTGCGAGGCCTTGCGCCCTATGCGTTTGATGTGGATTTGCAGATGTTTGTCAGAAGCGACGGTAAAGTGCTTGCGCGTACCCGCTTCGAGAATGATTTTCTGATGACAAACCGGTTTATCCTGCGGCCATTCATCAATGGCGAATGGTCTGCCTCAAATCTTAGTGACGAAGTGGCAAGTGGCTTGTATCAGGCGGATTTTGGTGTGCAGGCACGCTACGAGTTCAGCCGAAAATTTGCTCCCTACATTGAAGTGAGTCGAACACTTTATCCAGAAACCCAAAGTGGCTCGAATCTTTCTCCGATTACAGAATACCGAGTTGGTTTGCGGTTGATTTTTTGAAGCCAAAACTTCTGGACCGATTCAGGTGAGTGAATCTGTCAAACATGTAATGAAAGAGTCAGACAATTGAATGGCTTCAGGCAGTATTCTGAGTCCGTGAACTTGCACTGTAAGTTTCAATGAAACAACACCTAAACACACCACCTGAGAGGTTTAGCAATGAAATATGCGAAACAAATGAATAAATTGGGAATTGCTTTAATCTTGACTGCCGCATCGACCTTTTCTGCCTTTGCAGCTGATCCCGGCATGGCTGATATGAAAGGCATGGGTAATCAAAGCATGCAGGGAATGGATGGAATGAAAAACATGAATGACACCAAGGGTGCAGACATGGCCATGACCGATGGCGAAGTCAAGAAGATTGATACTGCTCAAGATACGGTCACGCTGAAGCATGGGCCGCTTGATAATCTCGGAATGCCTGGGATGACCATGGTATTCAAGGTTGCGGATCCAGCAATGCTTTCCGCCGTAAAGGTGGGTGACCAGGTCAAATTTCAGGCCGAAAAAGTAAACGGTAGAATCGTGGTCACGAAAATTCAGAAATAGTTTTCTTGAACAAACACCATCATCGTTCAGCCGCTGTTTCTGCGGCTGAACAGTGGTGAACAGAATCAATTCACGGATGTTTCATTGACTACCTTTTGCCGGTATTTCTTAGCCTAAGCGCATTGGCAATTACTGAAACTGAACTCAGACTCATTGCGAGAGCAGCAATCATGGGAGACAGGAGCTGCCCTGTAAACGGGTATAACAAACCGGCTGCCAAAGGAATGCCGAGCGAATTATAGAGAAAAGCAAATACGAGGTTTTGGCGCATGTTGCGAACTGTAGCCTCAGAAATTCTTCTTGCTTGCGCGATTGACCGCAGATCGCCTTTAACCAGGGTTATATGCGCACTGTTGATGGCCACATCCGTGCCCGTTCCCATTGCAATGCCGACATTCGCTAAGGCAAGCGCGGGCGCATCATTGATTCCATCTCCTGCCATGGCAACAACCTTGCCTTGAGCCTGTAATTTTTCGACCAGTTTTTGTTTTTCATGTGGTGTAACTTCACCGTAAAAATCGGTAATACCTAATTTGCTTGCGACTGATTTTGCGGTCGTCGTGCCATCGCCAGTAGCCATTACGACTGACAAGCCGGCAGCACCCAAGGTGTGTATTGCTTCCATCGTTGTCTCCTTCAGTGGATCGGAGACTGCAATTAACCCCAGTAATTTTTTATCTGATGCTGTGAACATCACACTAGCGCCCTCACGTCGCAGGTTTTCAGCGCTTTCTGCCATAAAACGCCAGTCAATATTTTCTGCATCCATGAGTGCGGTATTTCCAAGCACGATGTTTTTTCCGGAAACGATGCCACGAACGCCAATGCCGCTTGACGACTCGAATTCATCGGGTTTTACCAGTTCTAAGCCGCGCCTTCGTGCCTCACTTACTATGGCATGCGCCAAAGGGTGTTCGCTGCCTTGATCGATACTTGCAGCAAGGCGAAGTACCTCTTCCTCAGAAAATCCGGGGGCAGCAACGACTCGATCGAATGCGGGCTTACCCTCCGTAAGGGTGCCTGTCTTGTCGACGATCAATGTATCAATTGTTCGCATGGCTTCGATTGCCGCTGCGTCTCGAAATAAAATACCTTGGGTGGCTGCATGTCCCGTAGCGGCCATAATAGACATCGGGGTAGCCAACCCCAGTGCACACGGGCAGGCAATGATCAACACAGCCACTGCATTGACAAAGCCATAAATCCAGCTTGGCTCTGGTCCAAATACACCCCATCCAACAAGTGTCAACGTCGCTATCACAATAACAACAATGACAAAGTAACCCGCCACTGAGTCAGCAAGACGCTGCAACGGCGCACGCGATCGCTGCGCTTGCGCCACCAGTTGAACAATCTGTGACAGCATTGTTTGGGCACCAACTTTCTCGGATCGCATGATGAGGCTTCCACTGGTATTCAATGTCGCGCCAATCAACTTGTCGCCTGGCCCTTTGATCACAGGCACAGGCTCTCCGGTCAGCATGGACTCATCGACGGCACTTTCTCCATCCTTTACCACACCGTCGACCGGCACTTTCTCGCCAGGTCGCACACGCAAAACATCACCAATATGCACATGGGTAAGTGGTACATCCTCCTCGGTACCATCATCCAGAATGCGTCGGGCAGTTTTGGGGGCAAGTCCCATCAAGGATTTTATGGCGGCTGAAGTTTTCGAGCGTGCACTCAACTCCAAAATCTGCCCCAGCAAGGTTAAACTAACAATCACTGCCGCAGCCTCATAGTAAACACCAATTCTTCCCCGTACAGCAAAGGCAGCGGGAAACACACCAGGGGCCAATGTGGCTACCACGCTGTATCCGTATGCCGCAGCGACACCTAATCCGATCAATGTCCACATATTCGGGCTCCCACGGACAACCGACTGAACTGCACGTTGAAAAAATGACCAACCTGCCCACAAAACCACGGGGGTACTAAGTGCGAGTTCTATGAAATTTTGTTCTGGAAGTTCGATGGGGACAATTCGATGCCAAAACATTGCGATGAATGTCACCACTATGGTCAGTGGCAATGTCCACCAAAACCGTCGGCGAAAATCTCTCAACTCAGGGTTATCTTCGTCCTCAGCCATGGGGATCAGAGGTTCCAGGGCCATTCCACAAACAGGGCAACTCCCCTGATTGGTCTGTCGAATTTCCGGATGCATGGGGCAGGTGTAGATCGTTGTCTCAGTTGCAGCAAGAGTTGACTGAGGGTCAGCGGAAACTGGATGAGAATGTGAGTTGACGTGTGGTTTATCCATGCGTGGCTCCTGAACGGTCAATTATGGGGGGCTAGGCTTTCCTGCTACCGTGATGCTGTGAAATGAAAAGCCAATCACCGTAACTTGATTTTCGCTGCTTGCAAACACATCACCACCATGCAGTTTCGCAATTGCAGCCACAATGGCCAGGCCAAGTCCGTGATTGCTCCCAGTGTCACTTCGCCCCTCTTCAGCACGGAAAAAGGGTTCGAACAAACGGTTCAATTTGACTGGGTCAATTGTCGGGCCTTCATTCGAAACCTTGATCCACACCCTCTCTGCTTCTCGGGTAATGTGCACGGTAATTTCTGTGTTGGCCTGCGCATACCGAATTGCATTGGACAGCAAATTGCTCACTGCTCGTTTAATCAATTCGGTTTCAGCTTCCACCGTGGCATCGCTTTTAACTGTGATGCGAAGATCTCTGTCTTCGGCCAACTGTTCAAGGTATTCTGCGACTGATACCACCAACTGACGAAGACTTGGCACAGGTTGAAGTTGCAGTTCTCTGCCCTGGTTTGCATTGGCCAGAAACAGCATGCTGCGAATAATTCGTGCCATGCGGTCGAGTTCGTCGAGGTGATCACCGACAATTTTTTGAAGGTCCTCACCTTCGATCAGTTTGCGGCGTTGAAGCAGCTCATGGCTAATGGTCAAGCTCGACAGTGGTGTATTCAATTCATGTGCAACATTGCTGTTGAACAGTTTCAATTGCTCCCGGTTCTCGCGCAGTTGTCCCAGTAAGCGGTTGAATCCGTCGATGAAGGGTCGCAATTCAAGCGGGGCCTTCTGGTCGTCCAGCACAACATCAAGCGAGCGTGGCCCCAAATTGTGAATGCGTTCTGTCAGTCGATTGATGGGGCGCAAAACCAGGCGAATCAGTCGCATGCTGATCAACACCGACACCAGGATCCACAACACGATGGACGATGCAAATATTCCTGAAATGAAGTTCAGAAAACGTTCGTCATCTACGGTGCTTACTGCCAGTTCAACCCGTTTGGCTTGCAGTTGGGGAAGTTCTGTTTCAAACACTTGAGAGAATTCCCGAATAGATCCCTCTCCGTTGAAGAACACCTCTGGCCCGAACATGCGATTGCCCTGGCTGTCAACAACTCGGGCTTGGGTTCGACCTTGCCCACCCAACACTTCTTCCAGGCCATGTTTCACGTCTTCGGGTGAATATTCGGAAGTAGGTTTTAGTAAAAGGTGTTCAACTGCATGAAGCGCACGGCTTGCAGTTTCCTCTTGTTGCCTGGCCTGCCAATAGTGGATGCAGCAATGCACGAGTACAGCGAGTAACACCACTCCCAGTACACTGACGGAGCTGGTCAAACCGATGGTGGCTCTGGAAATTGATTTCACGCTCACTCCTTGCCCTGGGTCCTGATTTCGAGAACGTACCCCATGCCGCGAACGGTATGAAGCAAAGGGATTTCGTACGGATCGTCCAGCTTAATCCTCAACCTGCGAATCGCCACATCAATCACATTGGTCTCGCTGTCAAAATGCATATCCCAAATCAGCTCAGCGATTTCTGTGCGGCTGATGACTTCGCCCTTTCTTCGCAGTAGTAGCCAAAGTAGAGAAAATTCTTTCGCAGTTAACCGTAAATCCTTGCCTCCGCGCTTGGCGGTGCGGCGTACTGCGTCCAATTCCAGATCCAGCAATGTCAACAAGGTTGTCTGGCTCTCGGTAGCTACGGTCGATGTTCTACGCCCCAAGGCGTGAAGCCTGGCCACCAGCTCGGCAAACGCAAAGGGTTTTACCAAGTAATCATCTGCGCCGGCTTTCAGGCCGCTCACCCTGTCTTCAACCATGGCGCGGGCGGTAAGCATCAGTACCGGAATACTTTTTGATTGGCGCAGGGCACTTAAAACAGCCAAACCATCAATGTCGGGCAACATGCCATCAAGAACAATCACTTCGTATAGCCCTTGCGTAGCCAAATGCAGGCCATCAATCCCGTTGCGCGCTAAATCAACTACAAAACCTTCTTCGGTCAGTCCTTTCTTTAGGTAATCAGCCAGCCGCAGGTCGTCTTCGATCAAAAGCAGTTTCATCGACTTTTCTTCATTGTTGTGCAGGTGCCCAGTATAACCACCCCGAATTTGGTGAAGATTACATATTTGTAATGTGTAGGGAAGGTGCCTGACAGGTGCCCCTGACTAGACTGAAGGCGTGGGTCTAGAAAAACAACCCTCCAATTCGAATCAATCAGGAGATCATCATGAAAAATATTAAAATTGCCGCTGTTCTGATTACCACCTTCGCCATTACTGCACCTTCATTGGTCCTTGCAGATGCTGCCTTCCACCCCGGCAAAGGCGATGCGGTGTATGAACCCCATCTGGGATACAAAGATCCAGCGAAATCTGCGTCACACGCCAGCAAGGGATTTCGCGGCTACAGCGCAAACATTATTGGTTCTGAAGCCAGCGGTGATGGGACCACACACGGTGATTGGGGCAACTCTAGGTCTGGAAAAACCCGCCAAGAGGTGTTGCGTGAATTGCAAAGCCAAACTGTAGAAGAGCGTCGTTTGGCTAATTCGAACTAAAGGCAAGGTTTGACATCTGCGAAAGCGATGTTATTCTTTTGAACAATCACCAGACCGCACAACCATGACCAAAGTGATCAAATCACTGTTGATGTTTGTAATCGCCGCCTCTGTTATTTTTCAGGGTACGGCGTTTGCGGTCATGGTCGGATGTCATACCGGTTCCTTCAAGCAAACCTCGGATGAGTCGGATCCTTCATCACTTTCGTCCGAGCATTGCATCGAGCACATGTCAGACCAAACTGCCCACGATGCTGTTTCGGACGAACAAGAGTCCAATGAAAGGCCCTGTTGCAGTTGTGATGCCATTTACAAAGCCAAGCTCGACCTTCCAGTTGTTCAAGTTGGTTTGATCCAATCCAACCTTCTCATCTCCGTTCCTTTCTCTTCAATCCTGCCCAGTACCGACCTGGCGCTGCCTTACCGACCGCCCATCCTGGCCTAAGCCAATCCTGAATTTCGTTTAATGATTTCAATTCATTTGGTGGAGGTACGTGTATGCGTACGGTTATGCAGTTGTTGTTAGCGGGTTCAATTCTCGCAGCAAGCACAGGATTTGCAAACGCCCAGTCGGAAGGTTTGCAGATTGAATATCAATCAGCTTTTGAGAACTACTCAGCATGGAAGCCCAAAGAAGGCGACCGTGATTGGGTGGGGGCCAATCAGAATGTAGAGAAAATTGGTGGCTGGCAATATTACGCCCGTGAGCCTTACCTGAAAAATGGTGAAGACCAGCAACCCATGCAGGATGGCGGCATGGGGCATGACATGGGCAAAATGAAAAAGCCCATGAGCCCCGGCGAAGCTCACCAAGGGGGGCACCGATGAGAACTTTGAAATACACAGCAATTGCTTTAGCGATTGCAGGCTTGACCGGCTGCGCCACAGTGAACATGGATCAGTCCATGGCCAACCTGAATGAAACCACTGCGTCGATGACCGAAAAGAAAGTGGTTCTTGCTCTGAACGATGAGCAGCGCAATCAGTTGCGCGCGCAAGCAGATGAGTTGTTGAAAACCCCGCTCGGATTAAATTCCACAGTGGAGCTAATGTTGGTGAACAGCCCTGAATTTCAGGCGCTGTTGGCTCGGGGTTACAGCGAGTCTGCATTGGCCGCCCAATCGGGTCGAATCCCCAATCCAATTTTCAATTTTGAACGAATTACCGTTGGAGATGAACTTGAAATTGGGCGATTGTTCAGTTTTGGCCTGTTGGATTTAATCACTCTTCCTTGGCGTCAACAGGCTGCAACTTTTCGAATTGAGCGAGCTCAACTGCAGTTGGCTGGTGATGTGATTGGGCAAGTGGCTCAAGCGCGCTCAGCTTGGGTTGATGCGGTGGTCGCCCTGCAAAAACAGCAATATGCGGAGCAAGTATTCGAGAATGCTCAAGCCAGTGCCGAATTGGCCAAACGCATGGAAGAAGTGGGTAACTTCACGATTATTCAACGTATTCGTCAGCAAATGTTTTATTCCGATGCCGCGCTTGGCTTGGCCATGGCACGTCAAGAGGCTACATCTACCCGGGAAAAGCTGGTTCGCGTACTCGGGTTGGATGCACAGCAATTTGAGGAGCTAAAACTTCCAGATCGCTTGCCAGACCTACCCGCCATGGTGAAAAAGCCTGAAGAAGTTTCAAAACAGGCCACCTCGCGGCTGGATGTTCAAATGGCCAAACAAGCTTACGACGCGGCGCTGAAAGTGTCTGGTGCTGAAACCGTGAGCTCCTTTGTGGACATTGAGGCTGGGATTCGCCGCGATTCTGTATTTGACAGAGACTCTGGCTCCAAAACCAACCCAAAGGGATATGAACTGGACATTCGATTGCCGCTGTTCGATTGGGGTGGCTTGCGGCGTGACGCGTTTTCTGCTGAGTTACTGGCCAAGGCCAACACGCTTGAGGCTGTCATGAGGAATGTTGATTCAAACCTGCGGGAAAGTTACACCAATTACCGCACAGCTTATGACATTGCCAAGCACTATCAAACTGAGGTGGTTCCAATGCTCGATACCTTGGCCGAGCAAAACACACTGCGTTACAACGGCATGTTGATTGGTACTTTCGAGCTACTTGCCGACAGTCGCAATCAGGTGCGTTCCATCGAGTCATCCATTGACGCATCAGCGAACTTTCTGCGAGCTCAACTGGCCTTGGATGCTGCATTGATGGGCAGTCCAAGCAATGTAAAGCTTTCCATGGGCACCCAAAGTCCAGCGGCTGAAGCCGCTGCTGGTCATTAAAAGATTTGGAGTAAGAGCAATGAATTCCAGAAGAGATTTTTTCAAGTTTGCCGGCATGGCCGGTGGCGCAGTGGCGGCAGCCAGTGTCAGCAAAGTGGCCATGGCCGCGCTGCCCGAGCCCGTCATTCAAACCTCGCCGGACACCATGGACCCTTTGACCCCAAACACAGGGCGGCCTTACAACCCGGTTGTTACCCTGAATGGCTGGACCTTGCCTTGGCGCATGAACAATGGCGTGAAGGAGTTCCACCTTGTGGCGGAACCCGTGGTGCGTGAGATGGCACCAGGTATGGTCGCTCACCTTTGGGGCTACAACGGACAAAGCCCAGGCCCCACCATTGAAGTGGTGGAAGGTGATCGCGTGCGTATTTTTGTGACGAACAAACTACCCGAGCACACCAGCGTGCACTGGCATGGCCAGCGCCTGCCCAATGGCATGGACGGTGTTGCAGGCCTGAACCAGCCGGCCATTCCTTCCGGCAAAACCTTTGTGTATGAGTTCGAGGCCAAGCGTCCCGGTACCTTCATGTACCACCCGCATGCCGATGAGATGGTGCAAATGGCCATGGGCATGATGGGTTTTTGGGTGACTCACCCCAAAAACAAACATCCCTTGATTGATAACGTGGACCGAGATTTCTGTTTTCTGCTGAATGCCTACGACATTGATCCTGGTGCGTACACACCAAAGATCATGACGATGCTCGATTTTAATTTGTGGACGTGGAACAGCCGCTTGTTTCCCGGAATTTCGCCCTTGTGTGTTCGAAAAAACGACAAGGTTCGGATACGAATTGGTAACTTGACCATGACCAATCACCCCATTCATCTGCACGGCCATGAATTCGAGGTGAGCGGCACCGACGGCGGCCCAACACCCAAAGGAAGTCGTTGGCCCGAAGTGACTACCGACATCGCCGTTGGGCAAATGCGGCAGATTGATTTTCTGGCCAATGAGGAAGGCGACTGGGCCTTTCATTGCCACAAAAGCCACCACACGATGAACGCGATGGGACACGACCTTCCCACCATGATCGGCGTGGATCACCGGGGAATAACGAAAAAAGCCCGAGGGCTCGTTCCCGAATACATGGTGATGGGTGAACGGGGTATGGCCGATATGACTGAGATGACGATGCCGATTCCAGATAACACCATCCCCATGATGACAGGCGATGGCCCGTTTGGCTCAGTGGAAATGGGCGGCATGTTCAGTATGTTGAAAGTGCGCAAAGACCAAAAGCCTGGGGATTATTCAGACCCCGGTTGGTACAAACATCCTAGCAAAACCGTGGCTTTTGAATACGAAGGCCCAGACATGCCCAAGCCCGTAACATCCGACAAGGCGGGAAAGCCCGCCATGAAATCCAGTAATCGACCTCAGGAAACAATCGAGTTGAAGGTCAGAAAACCTCAAGGCCATTCCGGCCACTAAGGAGTCAACCATGAAAAAATCATTCGCAAATCATTCCCTATCGCTGCTGCTTGGCGCTGGGCTTTTATTGCCCGTGGCCGTATTGGCGCACGGTACTCAAGAGCACAAAAAGTCAGCTTCCAATGCACAACCAGTTTTTGAGCAAACCGACTGGGGCATTGCCGGCACTCCGACCAAGATAGACCGCACTGTCAAAGTCGTAATGTCCGACAGCATGCGCTTTGAGCCATCCTCGTTGCAGTTCAAGGAAGGTGAAACTGTGAAGTTTGTTGTCAAGAATGAGGGAAAACTGATGCATGAGTTTGTTCTGGGGACAAAAGACAAGAACCTGGAGCATGCAGACTTAATGAAGAAGTTTCCAAACATGGAGCATGAAGAGCCCTATATGGCACATGTGGCTCCGGGCAAAACCACTGAGATGGTGTGGACTTTCAACCGAAGTGGCGAGTTTGAGTTTGCCTGCTTGATTGCAGGCCACTTTGATGCAGGTATGCGCGGACCACTGCGCGTAGCCAAATCCTCTGGAGCTGAAAAGTGAAGCGAATTGCTTTTGTTGGTATTGCAACTGCAATTTTGGCATTGGGTGTTTTTGCTGCCATCAAACCTGAGACTTTCTCAACTGTTGAGAAAGTCTCAGTGGCTGCAACAGAATCTGATGCCAATCAAGTTTTACCCATTCATGTACACAAAACAGCGACCTGCGGTTGCTGCGGCGAATGGATTAAACACTTGGAAAAATCGGGGTTTTCCGTGAAGTATTCGAATCACGAAGACCTAGACAGCATTAAGGCGCAGTTCGGTATCGAAAACAATTACCAATCCTGTCACACAGGAGTATCGGCGAATGGCTTTGTGTTTGAAGGCCATGTTCCAGCCAAGTACATAAGGGAATTTCTGAACGAAACACCCGAGGATTCACTTGGCCTGTCCGTTCCAGCGATGCCAGTTGGCTCTCCTGGCATGGAATATGGCAACAAATTCATGCCGTATCAGGTATTACTCCTGAAGAAGGATGGGAGCGCTTCTGTTTATGCGGAAGTGAAAACCTATCAAGATCAATTTTGAAAAAACACCCGACTTAACAAAAACTGAAAGGAAAAAAATCATGAAAACCCATTTAATCAAACTTGCTTCAATCGTTGCGCTGTCAATTTCGACTTCGGTCTTTGCCGGAGGAGATCACGGTTCCCATTCAAGTAAACCCACGGATCCAAAGTCCATGGAAGGCATGCAGATGAAGCAGTCCGAAACCATGGAAATGACGCAGGGTGAGGTGAAAAAAATTGACTCGAAAACCGGCAAGGTCACCTTAAAGCATGGCGAAATCAAGAACCTTCAAATGCCGCCTATGACTATGGTTTTCTCGGCCAAAGAGGCGGCGCAACTGGAAGGCCTGAATAAGGGCGACAATGTTCTATTTGCTGTGGATCAAAACATGAACATCACCCACATCGAGAAGAAACAGTAATCAGGAGAAGCACCATTGCAAAGTAAACCTGGATTTCCCAATGGATCGGTCATTGTGGGTAAATTGGGATTGATGTTGAGTTTGCTGGGTTCCGCAATGGTGCTTTGCGCCTGTCAAACAGTCGGAAATTTTGTTCATCCGGAAAGTCACAAACCAACGGTTACAGTAAAGAAGGAACCTTGGTTTAGCGCCGAGCGAGCCACCCGCACACAGAAAATGGAGGAGGGCTTTATTTTGGTTCTCTCCGGTGGAGGGGTTCGTGGCTTTGCCCACATCGGAGTTCTTAAAGCCCTGGAGGAATTGGGGCTTGAGCCCCGAATGGTGATTGGCACCAGTGCGGGTGCTGTCGTGGCTGCGTACTGGGGCTTGGGCTATACAGCCGATCAAATGATGCAACGTGCAGAATCACTAAATAACAGTGATCTGTTTGTACCCGTGTTACCGAATCTGGGACAGCCAGTTTTAAAGGGCGAGGCTGGAGTTTTTTCGGGTCAGTTTCTTGAACGGCAATTGCGCAGGGATTTCGGCATTCAAACATTTGAAGATCTCCCGAAACCAATTGCCATAGTGGCCACAGACCTTGAAACAGGTCGTCCCGTGGTCTTTAATGCAGGCGATATCGCCCGGGCAGTGCGGGCATCTTCAACAATTCCAGGCATCTTCACGCCACCTTCCATTAATGGACGTCTTTACATCGATGGTCAGGCCAGTTCACCACTGCCGATAGTTCCGGCAAAACGCTTGAGTGATCTTCCAATTCTTGCCGTAGACGTGGTGTATCCCCCCGAGCTTGCTGAGGTCTCTACGCTTACCGATTTGATGTTTCAAACCTTTTTGATATCGAGTTTTAGAATCAAAGAACTGGAGATGTTACAGGCGACAATGATCATCGCCCCTCAGTTAACCAATGTTGGTCAACTGGGTTTGAATGATCGTCATTGGGTATTTAAAACAGGTTATTTGGAAGCCAAAGAAAAACTTCGGAAAGCTGAAAAACTGCTGAAGTGATTTGTTAATTATGCACGGGTTGGCGGCGAATTAACACCAACCCTTAACCCCTTCATTAGCTTGCATCGCCTTCTGTGAGATCAACGCTTTTGATCTCACTCAGTACCTCAGCCCGTGACTTCGACGATTCGAATTCGTGTACCAACACTGTCGAATCTCCGGCCAGAGGGTTGAACTGATCTGCTTTTACCGCTTGTTGATACTCTTTTAGCACCGTTGCTTGGGTGGCCAGTTTGCCTTGGCTGATCAGTGCCACATGGTCGGTGCCATCACCGTGATCTGTAGGGCCGCTGGCCAAGGCAAAAGCTGGAAGCGTTGCGGAAATGGCAAACACTGTGGATGCGATCAATTGACGTGTTTTCATGGTAATTCTCCTTGAGTGAATCAGTTTGGGTTTTGCCTTTGCTTTCAATCAAGCGTTGGCATGACTCACACTTTACGCAGGGGCGAATGACCAGATCCTCTCAATTGAATTACAAATTTGTAATGAAAATAGGCCGTGAGTTTGCTTGTTGATGTAATTGGCAATGTGCTACATTTAATGCAGTCTATACCTGTTCGGGTTTCATTCGACCCGCATAGTCGGCAATGGCTTTTGCTGCCGTCGGTTCTCCCGACGCTGCTGCCAGACTCATCCACTTGTAGGCCTGAACTTGGTCGCGCGCGACCTCACCGCCCCCCTTTACAAACAGCTGAGCCAGCCTGACTTGCGCCTGAGTATGCCCTTGCTCGGCAGAGAGGCGATACCACTTGAACGCTTGTGCATCGTTGGCAGGAGCCGCACGCCCATTCTTATACATACCGTCGACTTCGCTTCCGTAGAGGCGCCCCAGGTTGAACTGCGCATCAGCTTCACCCTGCTCGGCCGCCCTGTGGAACCACTTGATGGACGCCGCGTGGTCTTGCTTCACGCCCATGCCGCATTTGTAGGCGAGACCCATGATGTTCTGCGCCATGGCATCGCCAGCCTTGGCTTTCTTTTCCCAGTCATCGACGGTCTCCGGCGACAATGTCTCGATCGCTGTTCCCAGCTTTGAAAAGTCATAAGCCGCCAGCGCATTGTTTGACAAGCCAAATGCTGCAGTACTCGCCAGCAGGATTGTTAAGGAAGCACGTGCGCAACGTGCTGTCAGTCTGATGTCGCAAAACATAAAAGCTCCTCTGTCGCTGTTTTCGTGTCTCTGGTTTAGCCGGCACAGCACGATAGCTGTGTCACATCTTTCGAGAAAGTCTGCGCCACCAGTTTGAGACCCTCAACCATGGTGAGGTAGGGGAAAAGTTGGTTGGCGAGATCTTGGACGGTCATGCGGGCACGGATCGCAATTGCGGCAGTCTGGATGATCTCGCCTGCTTCCGGTGTCACAGCCTGAACCCCAAGAATGCGTCCAGATCCAACTTCAGCGACAAGCTTGATAAACCCGCGCGTGTCGAAGTTGGCGAGTGCGCGCGGCACGTTGTCGAGCGTGAGGGTACGACTGTCGGTTTGCAGGCCGATGCGCTGCGCCTCTGCTTCACTGTAGCCAACCGTGGCAACTTGCGGATCGGTGAACACGACTGCCGGCATAGCGTCGAGATCGAGCGTTGCGTCGCCGCCTGTCATGTTGATACCGGCTCGGGTGCCAGCGGCGGCTGCAACGTAGACGTACTGCGGTTGGTCGGTGCAATCGCCAGCTGCATAGATGTTCGGTGCACTCGTTCGCATTCCCTGGTCGATCACGATGCGATGTTGCGAGTCGCGCGCCACACCAGCTCGTTCAAGATCCAGGCTCGTGGTATTCGGTGAGCGGCCTGTAGCGACGAGCAATTGATCCGCGCGCAACTCTCCCTGCGGTGTCGTAAGGATGAATTGGCGGTCGGAATAGGCCACGGCACTTGCTTGCGTCTGCGTCAGCACCGTGATGCCTTCCGCGCGGAAGGCAGCGGTCACGGCCTCGCCAATGACAGGGTCTTCGCTCGCAAACAAGGTGCGCCGCGCCAGGATCGTGACTTCGCTGCCCAGCCGTGCAAACGCCTGTGCCAGTTCCAGTGCAACTACTGAGGCACCGATCACTGCGAGCCGTTTCGGAATGGTCTCGCTAACCAGAGCTTCTGTAGAAGTCCAATAAGGGGTTTCTGCAAGACCGGGCAGCGGCGGAATGGCTGCGCTCGCGCCAGTTGCAATGAGACAGCGATCGAACGCCACTTCGCGTGTGCCGCCTTCTGCCGCTTCCACGATAAGCGTTTGGCCATCCTTGAAGCGGGCGCTGCCTCGTACCAGATTGATTGACGGATTGCTTTCGAGGATGCTTTCATACTTGGCATGACGCAGCTCGTCCACGCGAGCCTGTTGCTGCGCAAGCAGATGGTCACGCAAGACGACTGGCGCCGCCGCCGACAGCCCCACGTCAAAGGGACTTTCACGGCGCAGATGAGCGATATGCGCTGCCCGAATCATGATCTTGGAAGGAACGCAGCCCACGTTGACGCAGGTGCCGCCGATGGCTCCCCGCTCGATCAGCGTGACCCGGGCACCGTTTTCAGCCGCTTTCAGCGCAGCTGCCACAGCGGCGCCACCGGTACCGATAATCGCCACATGGAGCTGACCGGCTGGCTTTTCCACCGGTCGGTCGCCGCTCAGCCACTGGGCGGCTCTGCCAAGAAGTCCCGGCCGTTCGGTACTGCTCCCTTTGCTTTCGACTTCGTCTGCAGGCATAGCACGATAACCAAGTGCCCCCACTGCCGTCACGAGTGCCGACATGTCAAGCCTATTGCCCGTGATCTGCGCCCTGTTCGTAGGATAGTCGACGGACGCTGCTGTCACGCCAGGAACTGCCAGCAGGGCGTCCTCAACGTGCTTTGTGCAACTTGGGCAGGTCATTCCCGCCACGCTCAGACCAACTTTGTTTAACTCTTGCATTTTGCTCTCTCTTTTATCCATTCTGCCCACGGCGACTGGTACGACGCCTCGGTAAGTGGAACAGTCTTTCGCATCAGCGAACAGGCTCGGTGGGTCATTTACAGGCTGTGCACGCAATGACGGCCAGTAGAATCGCCAGACCGGCATATCTACCTAGGTTCTGGCGACGCTTCCGTCATTTGCTGCCTTATTTCTTCAGTTCAGACGGGTAGCCTACGTCCGTCGTCGCCTTGCTCAGCGCCTGGACGCTGGTTTTCGCATCGTCGAACGTCACAACAGCCAGCTTGGTTGCGTAGTCGACCTCGATCTTGCTAACGCCCTCTACCTTGCTCAGTGCCTTCTTCACGGTGATCGGGCAAGTTGCGCAGGTCATGCCGGGAACGGTCAAGGTGACCGTCTGTGTGGCGGCCCAAGCAGGGGCAGCGAAGGTGGCGGCAAGGGCAAGGGAGGCAAACAGTTTCTTCATGATGAACTCCTGGTTAATAGAAAAATGGAACGACATAGGGAAATCCAAGCGCGACCAGGACCAGCACGGCCACGATCCAGAAAATCAGCT
>JAHIXK010000014.1 GCA_018815245.1 Gammaproteobacteria bacterium | reverse complement strand
CAAAACCCCTGACGAGGCGTATTTCGTCAACCAAGTTGCGGCATTTGCCGCTTAACCCGCAGGGCTGGATCTTTACTAAAAATCCAAGAAAACTGTCCGACTAAACGAGGCCTGCTCTTTTGGTGCCTCGTCAAAATTAAAATCACCCATGTCAGCAAATTGTTCAGCCAAACTTTGATCAAACAGACTGCTGTCAGAAGATAGCGTTTCATACTCGGTTTCTTCTGAAACAGCGGGCAAACTCTTCTGCAGATTCTCCTGAAATTTAAGCATTGACGATTTAAACTCAGGACCGGCCTTTCGAAGTATTGCTAAGGTGATTCGTCGTTTGGTGAGCTTTTTGACAACCTTGTCACCCACCAGCATTTGCACGTGAACAAACGGGACAGCTGGTGCTTGTTGAGTTGGGGGGGTCTGACCGGCGCAGTCACCACAAAACCGATCCGAATCACGCAGGAACGATTCAGCGATCCGCGAACACGCGGCAGTGAATCGCTGCCATGCGCCAGGCTTAACAGGTGCGCGGTGGGCAGGCTGATTAATACCCCCATTTGCACCGTTACTTTTGATCGTGGTATTTGTAGGGAGCATTAATTACAGACCTTCAACTTCAAACTATTGAAAACACACTACTTTAGTGATGTGCGGTGGGAGAAAGGTTCCGAATCAAAACAGCCAAAAAAAACCGACGCCCCGATGCCGTTGTCTCGAGACGTGAAATAACCACAGGGCGAGTACAATACTGTCCACATCATGAACAAACCCCGAGAATAAATCATGACTCGCCGTATCTTAGTCACCTCCGCCCTGCCGTATGCCAACGGCGCCATTCACTTGGGCCATTTGGTCGAATACATTCAAACCGACATCTGGGTTCGCTTTCAGAAAATGCAAAGCAACGAGGTGTACTACGTGTGTGCAGACGACACGCATGGCACCCCGGTGATGTTGCGTGCGCAAGCCGAGGGCATCAGCCCGGAAGAATTGATTGCGCGAGTAAGCACCGAACACCAGCGCGACTTCGCCAGCTTCCATGTGGGCTTTGACAACTATTATTCCACCAACGCGCCCGAGAACAAGGCGCATTGCGAAACCATTTACACGCGCTTGCGCGATGCCGGGTTGATTCAAACCCGGTCAGTTGAACAATTCTACGACCCGGTCAAAGAAATGTTTTTACCCGACCGCTTCATCAAGGGCGAATGCCCAAAGTGCGGTGCGAAAGACCAATACGGCGATTCATGCGAAGTGTGCGGCGCCACCTACCAACCCACAGAACTGAAAAACGCATATTCAACCGTGTCAGGTGCTGCGCCGGTGCGCAAAAGCTCTGATCACTATTTCTTCAGGTTGTCTGATCCGCGCTGCGAGAACTTTTTGCGCCTGTGGACGCAAAGCCCTGGGCGTTTGCAAGTAGAAGCCAGCCGCAAAATGCAGGAATGGTTGGGCGAGGAAGGCAGCGGCAAACTGGCTGACTGGGATATTTCCCGCGATGCCCCCTACTTCGGGTTCGAAATTCCCGATGCACCTGGCAAGTACTTTTATGTATGGCTGGATGCGCCAGTGGGCTACTTCGCCAGCTTCCAAAACCTGTGCGAACGCATTGGCGTTGATTACCAGGAATTCCTGAACGCCGACACCAACACCGAGATGATTCACTTCATCGGCAAAGACATTCTTTACTTCCACGCCCTGTTCTGGCCCGCCATGCTTGAATTTGCGGGCTTGCGCACGCCCACCAAGGTGAATGCGCACGGCTTTTTGACCGTGGATGGCGCGAAAATGAGCAAAAGCCGTGGCACCTTTATTACCGCAGAAAGTTTTATTCAGCAGGGCTTGAACCCGGAATGGCTGCGCTACTACTTTGCCGCGAAATTGAATTCTTCCATGGAAGACCTGGACCTGAGCTTCGCAGATTTCACAGCGCGCGTTAACAGCGACCTGGTGGGCAAGTACATCAATATTGCAAGCCGCAGCGCCGGCTTCTTGGTGAAGAATTTCGAAGGCCGTGTTCTCGACTCAGCCATGCAGCACCCGCTGCTACTTGAATTGCGCACGCAAGCTGCTGCCATTTCAGAACACTACAACGAACGTGAATACGGCAAAGCCATTCGTGAAGTGATGGCCTGCGCCGACAAAGTGAACGCGTATGTGGATCAGGAAAAGCCATGGGAGCTTGCAAAAAATCCAGACAAGCAAGCTGAATTACAAACCGCTTGTTCCATTTGCCTGGAAGCATTCCGCCTGCTCACCCTGTACTTAAAGCCCGTGCTACCCGTGCTTGCAGGCAATGCTGAAAATATTCTGGGCGTTGCACCAATGACGTGGGCCGATGTGAACACCCCATTGGGCAGCGCAACGCCGGTGCAAGCCTTCAAACACCTGATGCAACGCGTGGAACAAAAGCAGATTGACGCACTGATTGACGCCAACAAACAATCGCTGGCACCGGCGGCATCAGCCCCGGTAAAAACCGACGCCAAAAAACCTGCCAAGGAAACAGCGAGCACCACGTCAGGCGACTTCATCAGTATTGACGACTTCACCAAAATTGATCTGCGAATCGGCTTGGTGAAAGAATGCAAAGCCGTTGAAGGTTCAACCAAGTTGCTGCAACTCACCGTCGATCTGGGTGAGGAAAAGCCACGCAATATTTTCTCGGGCATTGCAGCGCATTACACGCCGGAAAATTTGACGGGGCAGCACGTGGTGGTGGTCGCCAATTTGGCACCACGCAAAATGAAGTTTGGAATTTCTGAAGGCATGGTGTTGTGTGCAGCGTCAGAAAATGACGCGGCACTAAGCACCCTGACCGCTTTGGGCAAACTGACCCCAGGAATGAAAATCAGCTAAAGGAAAGCATGGCCACCCCCCAGTTTCTGAAAACGCTTAAGCCGTTCAAACCACGCATCGTGGAAAGCATGCAGGGATACAATTCCCAACGATTTCTGAAAGACCTGGGGGCGGGTGTCACCGTGGGTGTAGTCGCCCTCCCCTTGGCCATGGCCTTTGCCATAGCCAGCGGGCTTGAACCGCAAACCGGTTTGTTCACTGCCATTGTGGCGGGCTTCATTATTTCCGCCTTTGGCGGATCCAGCTATCAAATTGGTGGCCCTGCCGGGGCATTCATTGTGGTGGTACTGGGCATTGTGAACCAGTACGGCGTGGCCAATTTGATTGCCTGCACCTTGATGGCAGGCGCCCTTCTTTTCCTGATGGGGCTGACCGGGCTGGGCAGCCTGATCCGGTTGATCCCGGTCAGCATCGTGATCGGTTTTACCAACGGCATTGCAGTGTTGATAGCACTGTCGCAAGTCAAAGACTTCTTCGGCCTGAACATCGACACAATTCAAGGCAACTTCTTCGAGAAAAACTGGGCGTTGCTTCAAGCCATACCCGGCTTGAACTGGTCTGCATTCTTGTTGGCCAGCATCAGCCTTGCCTTTCTTTTTTTGTGGCCCAAACTGTTTGCCGCCTTGTGCAAAGGGCGCACTGAAAGTGTTTTTCCAAAAATGCTTCAAAGTGTTCCGGGTTCGGTTATTTTGCTGCTGGTTGGCACCTTGGTGTCGTTCGGGCTGGGGCTTGATGTTGAAACCATTGGCAGCAAGTTTGGTGAAATACCCCGAAGCCTGCCCACCCTGGCCCTGCCATCCATTGAATTGGCCAGCATTCAAACACTCATCGGCCCCACACTTACCATTGCCTTTCTGTGTGCAATTGAATCGCTGTTGTGTGCACGCGTGGCCGATGGCATTGCCCATGAAAAGCACGACCCCAACCAGGAACTGATGGCGCAAGGCCTGGCCAACATGGCATCGCCTTTGTTTGGTGGCATGCCCGCCACGGGCACAATTGCCCGCACAGTAACCAACATTCGTTCAGGCGGCAATTCCCCAGTTGCAGGCATTGTTCATGCGTTTACCTTGCTGATTATCATGATGGTGGCCGCCCCCCTGGCATTCCACATACCACTGGCCGTGCTGTCGGCGGTGCTCATGTTTGTGGCCTACAACATGGGCGAATGGCGCGAATTCCCGAAACTGAAACAGTACAGCACAATTTACAAAGTCATCATGTTGGCTACATTCCTGTTGACAGTCGTCGTTGACCTTACAGTGGCCGTGCAGGTTGGTTTGGTATTGGCCGGGGTGTTTTTCATCTACCGGGTTTCAACCCTGACGGAATTCATCCCCATTTACCTGAAAGATGAAGACCGTGCCAAAGGCATAGTGGCTTACAAAATTTACGGCTCACTGTTCTTCGCAGTGGTGGGCAAAATTGAAAACCTGATTTTGAACACCAAAAAATCCACCCAAGTGCTGATTCTGGACCTGCATCAAACCATTTCAATCGATACCACTGCGCTGGAAGGGCTGGAAGAATTGAACGCCGAACTGCAACGCGCAGGGCACACACTGGTTTTTTGTGGTTTGAACAATCAGGCTTTGTCACTGTTCAAACGCAGTGGTTTTGCAGCCCAATTGCTGCCGGGGCAAATTCAGGAGGACTTTTCATCGGCGATATTGCACGCCCATGCAATTTCCATCGAGGATCAGGCTGGCGCCTGATAAAATAAAAAAATTCCTTTTAAACCATTTGTTTGGTACACCGCCATGAAATACGAATCTGAAGTGACCCAGTTTTTGACCCAGCTCAAAGACGAACGGCCCCACCTTGAACGTGAACAGCAAAAAGGCAGATCCCTGTTGTGGGACAAACAACTGGATCGCACACTTCAGGAAGGCTTTAAAAAAGCCAAAGTGCCCCAGAAGCCCTACGTGTATCAAAGCAAGTAAAGCAGCCCGCAATTGAACAGCGAACTGGATGATGTCAGCACACTGACACCCAAAGACAGCACACCCAACACAGTAGACGGCGTTGGACTGGCCCGCTTGTATGGTTCGCCGCTGTTCAACATGCCCAAAGACCTTTACATTCCGCCCGATGCGCTGGAAATTTTTCTGGAGGCCTTTGAAGGACCGCTGGACTTGCTGTTGTATCTGATTCGCAAGCAAAACTTCAACATCCTCGACATTCCCATGGCGGAGCTGACCCGCCAATACCTCACCTACGTTGAAGAAATTCGCACACGTAACCTTGAATTGGCTGCCGAATACCTGCTAATGGCCGCCATGCTGATTGAAATCAAGTCGCGCATGCTGTTGCCAGTCATCCCGAAGGATGGGCAAGAAGAAGCGGAAGACCCGCGCGCGGAATTGGCGCGCCGCTTGATTGAGTACGAGCAAATGAAACTGGCAGCCAGAGAACTGGACAAAGTACCTTTGGTTGGCCGCGATTTCTGGATTGCCCACGCGTTTCACGACCCCAATACCGTTGAGCGATTCCCGGATGTAAACCCCGATGAACTTCGCGATGCATGGCAGGCCATTTTGCGGCGAGCTTCGCTGGTGAAAGCGCACACCATTTCGCGGGAAGAATTGTCAGTGCGTGAACACATGACCATGATTCTGCGCCGCCTGCAAACTCAAAAATTTGTCGAGTTTTTCGACATGTTTGACATCGAGCGCGGCGTGCCCGTGGTGATAGTGAACTTCATTGCCATGCTGGAGTTGACCCGCGAAGGCTTGGTGAAGGTAACACAGGCCGAGCCGTTTGCACCCATCTATGTTCGGCTGGGGTATGAAGCCACCGGTGGTAGTGGCGCGGACAGCATCGTGCCGATTTGATTGCAGTTGTAAAGCCACTGTTTTAATGCATCTGCGAAGCCGCATGCCCTCCTTCCGCCTGAAAGCCTGTATTTCCCTTTTTGATATTCACACTGACTCACCGATCCAGGCAAAAAAGATGGCCGGGATCGGTGTCGGCTTGCAGCCGAACATGGCGTGTGAACTCAAACGGGCAGGCTTTCTTGAAGGCGGCTGGACGACAATGCGAACTTCGCAAATGCTGAAAACGGTCAGTGACTTGGCGAGAATGCGGCTGTGGTGGTTCGCAGATGCGTCACGTCATTCTGCCGATTCAAGATCAAGTCGCCCGGTTTGATTCTCAGCGAGGGGCGACCTGCAAGATCGATGCGAACAAGCCTTTGGCTTTTCGCATGCACCGAGCAAAAATCAACACCAGGGAATTCGACTTGATCAAGGCAGAATGATGGAGGCGCTGCGAATCACCAATCACCACAATTCCACATCAACATTCAACCAAAGAAGTCTTTCACTTTGTCCATCCACCCCTTCGCCCGTGGTGAATGCTTGTCACCATCTGCGGTGCAGGAAAGCTCGAACTCCTTGAGCAATTCTTTCTGTCTTTCTGACAAACGCACCGGTGTTTCCACCACAATGTGGCAGAACAAGTCGCCTGGGTAAGATGAACGCACACCCTTGATGCCTTTGCCCCGCAAGCGAAATGTTTTACCGGTTTGCGTGCCTTCGGGAATATCAAACGATGCTTTGCCACCCAAGGTAGGCACTTCGATGGTACCGCCCAATGCCGCCGCCGCGAAGGAAATCGGCATTTCACAATGCAGGTCATCGCCATCGCGCTGAAACACCGAGTGTTCTTTCAAGTGCACCTCGACGTACAGATCGCCCGCAGGGCCGCCATTCACACCCGGCTCGCCTTTGCCACTCAAGCGAATACGCATGCCATCGTCAATACCGGCAGGCACTTTCACTTCCAGTGTTTTGTTGGTTTTCTTGCGCCCCAAACCTTCGCAATCGTGGCAAGGGTGCGGGATCATCTTGCCGGTGCCATGGCACTTGGGGCAGGTTTGTTGCACACTGAAAAACCCTTGGGTCATGCGCACCGCGCCAGAACCCCCACAGGTGGAACAGGTTTCAGGCTTGGTTCCCGGCTTGGCACCACTGCCTGAGCAGGTACCACAGTTGTCCCACACGGGCACACGGATCTGCGTATCGAAACCCTTTGCGGCCTGCTCCAGCGTAATTTCCATGTTGTACTTCAGGTCGGAACCCCTGTACATCTGGGATTGACGTGAACCACCACCCCCACCGGCGCGGCCGCCAAATATATCGCCAAATATGTCGCCAAAGGCATCCGAGAAATCGTTGAAACCACCAGCACCACCGCCACCACCAGCTCCCATATTGGGATCAACACCAGCATGGCCATAACGATCGTATGCCGAGCGCTTCTTGGGATCTGTCAACATTTCATAGGCCTCTTTGGCCTCTTTGAACTTGGCTTCCGCATCCGCATTGTTGGGGTTGCGGTCGGGATGGTACTTCATCGCCATTTTCCGATAAGCTTTTTTCAGATCATCGTCAGTGGCATTTTTTTGTACACCCAAAATGTCGTAGAAATCCCGTTTTGCCATGTCAGTCTCAATTCGTGCAGTTGTTCGCGAAACACTGCTTTATTCGTACAAAAAGGGCTTCACTGAAAAACCGCAGAATATGCAGCCAAGCAGTGTGCCCTTGGTTTCATGCGGAGCGTCAGCACGCCCCGCCACCCAAATTACTTGTCTTTCACTTCCTTGAAATCAGCGTCGACCACGTCATCGGCATCATTCCTGGAAGCTGACTGCTGATCACCACCGCCGGGCGCAGCACCCTCTGCAGCACCTTCAGCAGCCTGTTGGGCCTGCATGTCGGCGTACATTTTTTCACCCAGCTTTTGAGCGGCTTCAGCCAATTCCTTGCTTCGTGCATCAATGGTTTCCTTGTCGTCACCCTTGGCAGCTTCTTCCAAAGCCTTGCATGCAGCTTCAATTTTTTCCTTCTCGCCTGCTTCCAGCTTGTCGCCGTATTCGCCCAGCGACTTGCGGGTGCTGTGCACAAGCGCATCGGCCTGGTTTTTGGCTTCGGCCAGTTCGCGGCGCTTGGCATCGTCGGCCGCATTGGCTTCGGCGTCTTTCACCATTTTCTGGATCTCGTCTTCGCTCAAACCAGAGTTGGCCTTGATCACAATCTTGTTCTCTTTGCCGGTGCCCTTGTCTTTCGCAGACACGTGCAAAATGCCATTGGCATCAATGTCAAAAGTCACTTCAATCTGGGGCACACCGCGTGGTGCAGGTGGAATGCCTTCCAGGTTGAATTCACCCAGGCTTTTGTTGTCATTCGCCATCTGGCGTTCACCCTGGAACACTTTGATGGTTACAGCAGGCTGATTGTCATCGGCCGTTGAAAACACTTGGCTGAACTTGGTGGGGATGGTCGTGTTTTTCTCGATCATCTTGGTCATCACGCCGCCCATGGTTTCAATACCCAGTGACAATGGCGACACATCCAGCAGCAGCACGTCTTTGCGGTCACCGCTCAACACTGAACCTTGAATTGCGGCACCAGCGGCCACGGCTTCGTCGGGGTTCACGTCTTTGCGGGGCTCTTTGCCAAAGAAGTTCTTCACCGCTTCCTGCACTTTTGGCATGCGGGTCATACCGCCCACCAAAATGATGTCGTCAATTTGTGAAGCCGACAAACCAGCATCTTTCAATGCCATTTTCATGGGATCAACAGTGCGGGCAATCAGGTCTTCAACCAATGCTTCCAGTTTTGAACGGCTCAACTTGGTGGTCAGGTGCATGGGTGCACCATTGGCCATCGCAATGTAGGGCTCGTTGATTTCTGTTTGTTGTGAAGAAGACAACTCGATCTTCGCACGCTCGGCCGCAGCCTTGATACGCTGCAAAGCAATTGGGTCTTTGGACAAATCAACGCCGTTGTTCTTTTTGAACTCGTCGATGATGTGATCAATAATGCGCTGGTCAAAGTCTTCACCGCCCAGGAAGGTGTCACCGTTGGTGGACAACACTTCGAACTGCTTTTCACCATCGATGTCAGCAATTTCAATAATGGACACGTCGAATGTACCGCCACCCAAGTCGTATACCGCAATCTTGCGGTCGCCCTTCTCGGCTTTGTCCATACCGAAAGCCAAAGCGGCTGCAGTCGGTTCGTTGATGATGCGCTTGACATCCAGACCAGCAATGCGACCCGCGTCTTTGGTGGCCTGGCGCTGGCTGTCATTGAAGTAAGCGGGCACAGTAATCACGGCCTCGGTCACTTCTTCGCCCAAGTAATCTTCAGCGGTTTTCTTCATTTTGCGCAACACTTCAGCCGACACCTGTGGGGGTGCCAGTTTCTGATCGCGCACGCTAACCCATGCATCGCCGTTGTCGGCTTTCATGATGGTAAAAGGCATCATGTCGATGTCTTTTTGAACTTCAGCGTCTTCAAACTTGCGGCCGATCAAACGCTTTACAGCGTACAGGGTGTTTTTTGGATTGGTCACAGCCTGGCGCTTGGCGGGGGCGCCCACCAGAATTTCACCGTCTTCCATGTACGCAATAATGGAAGGGGTAGTACGCGCACCTTCCGAGTTTTCTATGACTTTGTAGCCGCCGCCTTCAAACACTGCAACGCAAGAATTGGTGGTACCCAAGTCAATGCCAATAATCTTTCCCATGAATCTCTCCGTAATGTCTAAATTCTTTAAATTTTTCAGTTATCCCTGATGTGGGGCCAAAGCCCTGCAGTTCAAGGGGTTTTTCAAACCAGATGCTTATTTATTGCGCAACTTATTGTGCAACGGAGACCAAAGCGGGTCGCAGCACGCGGTCATTGATCAAATACCCCTTTTGCAACACCATCACCACATGGTTGGGTGCCACCGCAGGCTCCACTGAACTACCTGGAACCATGGCCACAGCCTGGTGCTTGTTGGGATCAAACTTCTCGCCCACAGGGTTTAACACCACCACCTTGCCACGCTCAAATGCTGCTTCCAGCTGCCGCAACGTGGCGGCAACACCATCTTTCAACGCTTCAGGGGTTTGATTTTCAACAGCCAGCGCCATTTCCAGGCTGTCGCGCACGGGCACCAGCGCTTCAGCGAAGGATTCAATCGCGTATTTGTGGGCTTTGGCTACATCTTCCTGAGTGCGGCGGCGCAGGTTTTCCATGTCAGCAGCCAGGCGCAAATACACTTCCTTGGACTTCTCAACTTCATGGTGCGCATTTTCCAGTGCAGCTTTCAGCACAGAAACTTCGTCTTGAGGTGCTTCTTGCTGAACAGCCTCCTGCTCGGTTTCACCTTGGGTCTGCGCACCTTGCTGCTGACCTTCTGGGGCCTCGGCGGCTGACGTTTGTTCGTCGACGCTCGGCTTTCCAGTGGGTTCTGACATGTCTTTTCCTCCAAATGAATTTAAAGGAGGCGACAAGCACGCACCCATCGCCCCCACACTGGACGGCAAATGGGGGCTTGAACATGAATTTCAAGCCCCCAAGGTCCACTATTTGCTGTTAATTGCTGAAAACTCTTACTGCGCGCCCATTTCAAGCGCCAGTTTTCGGCTTTCGGCCAGTTCCTGCGCCATGGATTCTTCATACCCCATGTCGACCGGCCAGCCCTGCATGTGCTGAGCGGTAATTTCAGACAACATGGCTGCAGACAGCTCACTGTCGTTCAAACAGGCGATGTAGTGAAATTCTCCACCACCTGCATGCTGAAAGTCTTCTCGGCCTTCCTGGTTAATTTCCTCAAGCGTTTCAAGGCAATCGGCCATGAAACCAGGGCACATCACATCAATGCGCTTGGTACCCGCTTGCCCCAACGCCTGCAATGTTTTGTCGGTGTAGGGCTCCAGCCACTTGGCCTTGCCAAAACGGCTTTGAAAAGTAACCCGGTAATTGCTCTTTTGCAGCCCCAGTTCCTCGCCCAGCAAGCGCGCGGTTTTCTGGCACTCGCAATGGTAGGGGTCACCCTTGAGCAAGGTCATTTCAGGTACGCCGTGAAAACTGAACAGCAACACATCACCGTGCGTGAAATTCGGTTTGCCCTTGGCTTGCCAGTGCTTGCGCACGCTTTCTGCCAAAGCATGAATGTAGGCCGGGTGATCGTGGTAGTGCTTCACCAAGCGCAGTTCAGGAATGTTGCGCACCGGCTTGGCCCAGTCGAATACTGCATCAAACACAGAAGCAGTGGTGGCGGCAGCGTATTGGGGGTACAACGGGAAGACCAACACACGGTCGTAGCCATCTTTGCGAAGTTGATCCATGCGGCTGGCCACCGACGGGTTGCCATAGCGCATTGCCAGTTCAACACGCACGTCCCATCTGCGGGCTTTGAAAGCGTCGCTAAGCACCCTTACCTGTCGCTTGCCAATGGCCAACAACGGAGAACCCTCATCAGTCCACACGGTGGCATATTTGGCCGCAGATTTTTTAGGACGAAGCTGCAAAATAATGCAGTTCAAAATGATCCACCACACCAGCTTGGGAATTTCGACCACACGGGGGTCTGACAAAAACTCTTTCAGGTAACGCCGCAAAGACGGGGTGTCTGCGTTGTCAGGCGTGCCAAGGTTGACAAGTAAAACCGCAGTTTTCTGGGGCGTGCCGTGACGGAAAGGGGCTTCGGTGCGCATGAATACTACCTAGTGAACATCAAGCCTGAAAGTATACCCAAACCCTGCGAAGTGTATGGGCAGCCCTAGTCCGGATCAGACAATGCCGATGACACCAGCTTCGATGTGATGTCCACAATCGGGATCAAACGTTCATAGGCCATGCGGGTTGGACCAATCACCCCCAAAGTACCAACCACCTCGCCATTGACCTGATAGGGGGCAGAAATCACGCTCATTTCTTCCATCGGCACCAGGCTTGAATCACCACCGATGAAAATTTGTACACCCTCGGCCCGGTTCGAACTTTCCAGCAAACGCAACAAGGCTGTGCGTTGCTCGAACACACCAAACATTTTTTTCAGGCGTTCCATGTCGGTCGACAAATCCGACACATCCAGCAACTTGCGTTCGCCGGAGAACAGCACACCATCATTTTGGCTTTCCTCCGATTCTGTACCGGCATTCACGGCTGCCTGCATCAGTTTGCTGATGTCCTGGCTAATCTGGTGCAATTCTTCCGACAATCTTTGTTTGGCCTGTTGAAAACTTAAACCGGCAAAGTGTTGATTGAAGAAATTGGCAGCCACGGTCAATTCGCCCTGGGTGTATGGCTTTTCAACAATAAGGACACGGTTTTGTACATCGCCATCGGGCGTCACGATGATCAGCAACACCTTGCGTTCAGACAAACTTAAAAATTCAACATGGCGAAACAGCGCGGTTTTTCTCGGGGCGGTAATCACCCCGGCAAACGAGGACAAACTGGAAAGCAGGTTCACTGCCTTGTTCAGCACACGGTTGGGGTCTTCGCGCCGAATACCGCCGCTTAATGCGGTTTGAACGTCAATCGCCAACGGCTTCACGGTGAGCAGGGAATCCACAAACATGCGGTAACCCTGCGGTGTGGGCACCCGCCCGGCAGAGGTGTGCGGCGACGCCACCAGTCGCAATTCTTCAAGGTCGGCCATGACATTTCGAATAGTAGCCGGACTCAAGTCAAGGGTGGACCACTTTGACAAAGCCCGGGAACCCACCGGGCTACCCTCGGTAATGTACCTTTCAACCAATGTTTTCAATATGGAACGGGCGCGTTCGTCTATCATCAATGTCACTTCAAATGCGTGTTGCGATACGATTGGGTCTCAGGCCTCACTTTACGACAAAAACAGGGAATCAAGAATGCCAAAACAGAAAGGGATGTGCATTGCTGTGTTTGCCAAGCATGGCGCCTCCCCAAAACAGGCCACTTGGCGAAGTGTGGTGGACCTGTTGGCCGCAAACGCGTTCGACGTGCTGGTTTGCGATTCCATGTTGACCCGCAGCACTTCCAGAAAAGGCAAAACTGACGACAATCACCCCAATTTTGAATTTGCCAACCTTGAACAAATCAAGAAGAAAGCAAAAATTGCGGTCATCATTGGCGGCGACGGCACATTTTTAGGCACCGCCCGCGAGTTGGCCGAGTGCAACATTCCCCTGATCGGCATTAACCAGGGGCGCCTGGGCTTTTTGACCGACATTCGCTTGGACGACATCGACCCGACCCTGATTGACACCATCAAAGGGCAATCTGTATCAGAAGCACGTGCGTACCTGCAAGGCCAAATTTTGCGCCAGGGCAAAGTGGTTGAAAATCACATTGCCCTGAACGACATTGTGATCAGTCGCGGCATTGTGGGCGGCATGGTTGAACTGCGTGTTGAAGTGGACGGCACCTTCATGTACGACCTGCGTGCAGACGGCCTGATTGTTTCAACCCCTACAGGCTCAACAGCCTACGCCTTGTCAGCAGACGGGCCCATACTACACCCAAGCCTTGCCGGCTTGTTGATCGTGCCAGTGGCACCGCACGCACTGACAAACCGTCCAATTGCCCTGCCACAGCACAGCACCATCGATATCATTGTGACGGGCGGCAAGCAAACCGGCGTGCATTTCGACATGCAATTCAATGGCCGCGCCAAAGTGGGTGACCAAATCCGGATCAAGGTGTCACCACACCCCATCCAGTTGTTGCACCCGGCGCGCTATGATTACTTCGCCATGTTGCGGCAAAAATTGCACTGGAGTGCAAGCCCGACAGAAGCCCCCAACAAAACACGCGGACTTAGAGACAGCGGCCATGCTAAGTAGTTTGACCATTCAGGATTTCGTAATCGTCGACAAACTCGATTTGCACTTCGCACCGGGCATGTCGGTGCTGTCCGGTGAAACCGGCGCTGGCAAATCAATTTTGATTGATGCCCTGTCGCTGTGCCTGGGCGCACGCGCCGATGCCTCGCAGGTTCGCGAAGGTTGTGAGCGCGCCAACATTACTGCAGTGTTTGAAATCAACCCGGCAGCCAAAGCCATTCTTGAAGAACAATCCATTGACTGCAGTGAAGGCGAGATGCACTTGCGCCGCGCAGTGGAATCCAATGGCCGATCCAAGGCATACATCAATGGCACGCCAGTGCCCGCAAGTACATTGAAGGAATTGTCGGAAACATTGATCGACATTCACGGTCAACACGCCTTTCAAACCCTGGCCAAACCCGGCGAACAGTTGCGCCTGCTCGACGATTTTGGGCAGCATGCTCCGCTGGTTCAAAACACATCCCAGGCACATTCCGCTCTTAGAAACGCTGAAAAAGCCTTGAAGCAAGCCCAAAGCAGTCAGGAAGACCGGGCTACACGCCTTGAAAACCTGCAGTGGAAAATGGATTCGCTGGCCAAAGTGGCCCCCAAAGCGGGCGAATGGGAAACCCTGAGCAGCGATTTCGATCGCCTAAGCCACAGCGCTGAACTGATCGAAGGCACCCAACACGCAAGCGACGTGCTGTCGCAAAACGAAAACGCCTTGTTGGACCAACTTACCCATGTGATCGAAAAACTGAGGCACCTGAGCACCCGCGACCCCGCACTGGAAGGCGTGGTAAAAACCCTGTCAGAAGGCGAAATCCTGATTCGCGAAGCCAGTTACGACTTGGGCCATTACCTGAAACACAGCGACCTGGATCCCGATACTTTGGCTGAGGTTGAAGCACGCATGTCGCTATGGCATGAAACTGCGCGCAAGTTGCGCCTTCAACCAGAAACACTGCACACAGAACTGGAAAGCGTTCAGTCCGAAATCAAAGGCCTTGAAGAAGGCTTTGACGTAGAAAAACTGCAGAAAGAATTGACCACAGCCCGGCAAACCTACGAAACACAGGCAAGCCTGTTGACGGCAGCCCGCAAGAAGGCCGCCCAAACCTTGTCCAAACGCGTTACAGAATCCATGCAAACCCTGAGCATGCAAGGCGGTGTGTTTGTGGTGGATGTGGCCAAGGGCGAGCCTTCAGCCAAAGGCAGCGACGCGATTGAATTCCGCGTGGCCGGGCACCCTGGTGTTACGCCGCAAGCCATTCAAAAAGTGGCCTCGGGGGGTGAGTTGGCGCGGATCAGCCTGGCGATCACTGTCAACACGGTGGAAAGCACGCCCGTGCCCACTTTGATATTCGACGAAGTGGACAGCGGTATTGGTGGTGCGGTGGCTGAAACCGTGGGGCGCTACCTGCGCCTTCTGGCCAAAAACAAGCAAGTGTTGTGCGTCACCCACCTGCCCCAAGTGGCGGCGCAGGGGCACAACCACTTTCAGGTAAGCAAAGAGATTTCCGCGCAAACAACGCGGTCAAAAATTGTTCAACTGGAAACCAAAGCCCGTGTAGAGGAAATTGCACGCATGTTGGGTGGGCAGGTAATTACTGAGGCCACACGCACAGCGGCGCATGAAATGATTGCCTCGGCAAGTCAGTAAACGTTTATTTTCTGCGGTTCTCGCAATCCTTCTTGGTGCAGGAACCGTAAAGCGACAGGGCATGGTCGTGAAGCTCAAACCCGCGGTCTTTCGCAATCATTTTCTGGCGACGCTCAATTTCTTCGTCAAAAAACTCAACCACCTTGCCGCACTGCACACACACCAAATGGTCGTGGTGTGCACCTTCGTTCAACTCAAACACCGACTTACCGGTTTCAAAATGCTGGCGGGCCAGTAAACCAGCCTGCTCAAACTGCGTTAAAACACGGTAAACAGTGGCCAAACCAATGTCCAGATCCTCTTGCAGCAAAAGTTTGTACACGTCTTCAGCACTGAGGTGGCGGTGGCTTCCGCTTTGAAACAATTCCAGAATTTTCATTCGTGGCAACGTTGCCTTTAAACCAATGCTTTTTAGATCCGTTGCTGTAGTCATGACTTTGGTACCATTCTGAAGGCTAATCGAGTTCAAGTAGCTTATGATAACGCCTTTGCAGGACAAGTTAACGCACCGGATAAGGTACTCTGTTCCCACTTCACATGCGAATTCACAAAACAATGCGTATTTTACGACTGAATTTGATTTTTTGCTCAGTGCTCGCCCTTGGGGTATCGGCCTGTTCAATTCTTCCCGACAATTACGTGCCCTCTTTCGTCAAACCCTACAGGTTTGATATTCAGCAAGGCAACTTTGTAACCCAGCAAGATGTTGCCAAGTTACAGGTTGGAATGACCAAGGAACAGGTTCGTTTCATTCTGGGTACACCTTTGCTCAACGATGCGTTTCACAGCAACCGCTGGGATTACGTGTACCGGCTGCTTCGCGCCAACGGTGAAACAACCCAGTCCCGATATACCGTGATTTTCGAAAACAATGTCGTGGCCCGCCACGGCGGCGAAAACCTGCCTGCCGACCCCACCGATGTGCTGGGTCCAGATGCAGCTGGCAAAGTACCCGCCAAACCGCTGCCTTCAGAAAAGCCTGCAGACGACATCAAAGATTCCGAATCCCCGGTGGGCGGCTCTGAACGCGCACCCGTACTTAAATAAATTGCCATGAACAACAAACCCATTCAAATTGCAATTGCCGGCGCCAGTGGGCGCATGGGCAAAACTTTGATCGAAGCCATTTTGAACCACCCTGAATGTGAACTGATTGGTGCGTTTGACCAGGCAGGCTCGACCAGCATTGGTCGCGATGCCGGCGACTTCATGGGTATTTCCTCAGGTGTGCTCGTGACAGGCGACGCCGATACGGCACTGTCCCAAGCCGATGTGCTGATCGACTTCACACGACCTGAAGGCACACTGCACCACCTTACCCTGTGCGAAAAACATGGTGTGAAAGCCGTGATCGGCACCACCGGTTTCGAGCCCAAGCAACTGGAAGCACTCACGCAAGCCGCAGAAAAGGTCGCCATGGTGTGGTCACCAAATATGGCAGTCGGGGTGAATGCCACATTCAAATTGCTGGAAGTGGCTGCCAAAATTCTGGCCCACGGCTACGACATTGAAATCATAGAAGCACACCACAGCAAGAAAGTAGACGCACCCTCGGGCACAGCGCTGCGCATGGGCGAAGTAATCGCAAATGGATTGGGGGTTGATCTGCAAGACGTGGGTGTGTTTGCCCGCGAAGGCATTACTGGTGAGCGGAAATCGGGCACCATAGGTTTTTCCACCATTCGCGGCGGCGACATTGTGGGCGACCACACCGTGCTGTTTGCCGGTGCAGGCGAACGAATTGAAATTACCCACAAGTCGTCAAGCCGGATGACCTACGCGCAAGGCTCTATTCGCGCTGCACAGTTTTTAATGAACCAAAACAAAGGCTTGTTCGACATGCAAGACGTGTTGGCCCTTAAAACTTTGTTTTAACCTCATGCAAAACTGTAGTAGATTGCCGTAAGCGCCTGTATAGTCTAGTTAAAATAAATGCAACAGTAACCCTAGAGTGAACCCACTCGAAGATGGAGCCAGCCAATGACGCAATCCCTGCTTGCGAAACTCGACGAACTTCAAGTAAAAGTGTCCAGCCTGGCCAAAGCGCTTGAACAAAGTCGGTATGAAAGCAAAGCCACCAAGGAACAAATCGAAGCCTTGCGTCGCGAAAACGAGCAACTGCACAAAAAAGTGCATCACGCCCAAGGTCAGATCAATCAAATGCTGAACCAATGGTTCCCTGAACTGGAACTGAACGCGGAGGAATGAGTTGGAAGCACTTGACGTCAAAATCATGGGTCGGGAATTTCGTATTGCCTGCAAACCCGAAGAACGCGCAGCCTTGCAACAAGCTGTGAATATTGTCGAAACAAAAATGTCAAGCATCCGCAACACCGGCAAGGTGGTTGGGCTCGACAAAATCGCTGTCATGGCTGCTTTGCAGATCGCCCACGAATCGCTCGTTGGAAGTAATCCGTCTAACCCCGTTTTAGGGCTGGACATTGAGACGATTGAGCGTAAAATCGAGGCCATAGAACAAATGGTTGACAGTAGTTTGAGCAACCCGGCCGGCAAGCCTAAAAACGCCGACTTGTTCGAGTAATAAATTCGTTTAATCTCTGCCGTGCCCGTATTGGTCAGTATTCCGTGAACCAATATCTGTGATCCCGGTTGCGGACTTTTCGAAGTCGGTGTGATTCCCTCTTAGTCAGGGAAACCTGAAGACTTCAATACTGCGACCCACTTGAACCCTAGGTTCAGGGATCGGGCCAGTATGGCATCGGCAGAGACCCCACACCGGGGCGATTGAACCCACGTTCAATCGCCTCTTTTTTTGTCTGTTTTGGTTCCATTCATCATGTTTGATCCGGTATTTATTGTTTCCCTGCTTGTGTTGGGCGTTATCAGCGGCGTGTTGGCCGGTTTGTTGGGCATTGGCGGCGGCATGCTGCTGGTGCCCTTCCTCACCTTCCTTATGGTGGGCCAGGGTGTACCGGTTGAATATGTGGTGCACTCGTCAATTGCCACATCGCTGGCCATTATTATTTTCACCAGCATTTCAAGCGCGCGCGCCCACCACAAGGCAGGGGCGGTGCGTTGGGACATCGTGAAATTTCTGACACCTGGCATTTTGATTGGTGGCTTCATTGGTTCGAAAATTGTTTCTTACCTGCCAACCCGTGAACTGGCTTTGGTGTTCGGTATCTTTGTTTTTTTCTCAGCCTATCAACTTTACGCTGACAAAAAACCCAAGCCAACACGAACCCTGCCCAAAGCGGTTGGACTAACGGGTGTGGGCACAGTGATCGGCACCATCTCAAGCATTGTGGGTGCGGGCGGCGGTTTTATTTCCGTGCCATTCATGGTGTGGAGCAATGTGCCACTGCGCAATGCAGTGGCCACATCAGCCGCGTTGGGTTTGCCAATTGCGGTGTTTGCCAGCATGGGCTACATCATCAACGGCATGCACCTGCAAGGCATGCCCCCCGGCTCGTTGGGCTATGTGTACCTGCCCGCGGTGGTGTGCGTGGCTGGCTTGAGCGTGTTCTTTGCACCGCAGGGTGCAAAACTGGCACACACACTTCCGGTGAAGAAGATCAAACGAATTTTCGCAATTTTGCTGACCTTCATCGCCTTGTCGATGATTTACAAGGCGAGCACCGGGTTTTAAGCTTTTTGTTGTTTCAACAAGGCGGTCATGGTTTCAAGCCCGGAGGGCTTGTTCCTTGACCACACCAACAGCGCGAACCCGCCCAGAATCATCGGCACACACAGCCACTGCCCCATCGAAAGACCCAGCGACAAAGTGCCCAAAAACCGGTCTGGCTCGCGGGCGTATTCAACAATGAAGCGGGCCGCACCATAGCCGATCAAAAACCATGCTGAAACGGCAGCGCGCGCACGGGGTTTGCTTGCAAACCACCAAAGCCCAACGAACAGGGCAAGGCCTTCCAGGCTCATTTGATAAAGCTGTGAAGGGTGGCGCGCAATCGTGTCGCCAGCTTGGGGAAATACAACACCCCACCAACCATCTGTTGGGCGCCCCCACAATTCGCCGTTGATGAAATTGCCCAAACGCCCAAAAGCCAAGCCAATGGGCACAGCTGGCGCCACAAAATCCATCACATCGAAAAATTTCCAGCCTTTGAACCGGCCATAGATGAAACACACCAGCAGTACACCCAGAAAACCACCATGAAACGACATACCCCCTTCCCAAATAGCAAGAATTTCACCAGGGTTGGCCATGTAATAGTCGGGCTTGTAGAAAAGCACATACCCCAGACGACCGCCAAAAATAACGCCCAACACAGCCCAGGTCAGCATATTGTCCACATCAACCACCTTGATGGCTGGAAACAAATGCAAGCGGCGCTTGGCCAGCATGATGAACGCAACAAAAGCAAGCAAATACATCAAACCGTACCAGCGAATGGCCACGGGCCCAATCGAAATGGCAATGGGATCAAATTCAGGATGAACAAACATGGGAAGCCCGGAATATGGAAACCGCTCAATTGTACTGCCCCGCGGACTACCGGTTGATGAATGAGGGCCCTCATGCGCCCAGCGGTGCGTCATAAAATGGTAAATTCTCGTTTTGAATCCAATTCCACCTGCGAGCTTTTGCAATGAGCATCAATCGACGTTCCAAGAACATCACCCAGGGCGTGGCCCGTTCGCCCAACCGCGCCATGTACTTCGCCATGGGTTACAAAGACGAAGACTTCAACAACCCCATGATTGGCATTGCGAACGGCCATTCCACCATCACGCCTTGCAACAGCGGCTTGCAACCCTTGGCTGATGCAGCCGTGGCGGCAGTAAAAGAAGCTGGTGGCAACCCACAAATTTTCGGCACCCCCACCATTTCCGATGGCATGAGCATGGGCACCGAAGGCATGAAATATTCGCTGGTAAGCCGTGAAGTAATTGCCGACTGCATTGAAACTGCAGTACAAGGCCAGTGGATGGACGGTGTGCTGGTGATCGGCGGCTGCGACAAAAACATGCCCGGCGGCATGATCGGCATGGCCCGCATGAACGTGCCCGGCATTTACGTGTACGGCGGCACCATCAAGCCCGGGCGCTACAAAGGCAAGGATTTGACCATTGTGTCGGCCTTTGAAGCTGTGGGTGAATTCACCGCTGGCCGCATGAGCGAGGAAGACTTCAAGGGCATCGAGAAAAACGCCTGCCCAAGTTCCGGTTCCTGTGGTGGCATGTACACCGCCAACACCATGAGCTCGGCCTTCGAAGCCTTGGGCATGAGCCTGCCCTATTCCAGCACCATGTCGAACATTGATGCGGAAAAAGTTACTTCCACTGCTGAATCTGCCCGTGTGTTGATCGAAGCCGTGCGCAACGACCTGAAACCACGCGACATCATCACCAAGAAGTCGATTGAAAACGCAGTGGCCGTGCTGATGGCCACTGGTGGTTCAACCAACGCTGTGCTGCACTTCCTGGCCATTGCCAAGGCGGCTGACGTGGCTTGGGACTACGAAGACTTCGAACGTGTGCGCCTGCGTACACCTGTTATTTGCAACTTGAAGCCTTCTGGCCAGTATGTTGCAACCGACCTGCACGATGCTGGCGGCATTCCACAGGTCATGAAGATTTTGCTTGACGCTGGCCTGCTGCACGGCGATTGCATCACCATCACCGGCAAAACGATTGCGGAAACACTGGCGGATATTCCTTCAGTGCCACGTGCCGATCAAAACGTGATCATGCCCATTGACAAGGCTCTGTACAAGCAAGGCCACTTGGCGATCCTGAAAGGCAATTTGGCTCCTGAAGGCGCTGTGGCCAAAATCACTGGCTTGAAAAACCCTGTGATTACCGGCCCAGCCAAGGTGTTCGACGACGAACAAAGTGCGATGGACGCAATTCTGGGCGACAAGATTAAAGACGGCGACGTGATTATTCTTCGTTACCTTGGCCCAAAAGGCGGCCCCGGTATGCCTGAAATGTTGGCGCCTACATCGGCCATTATTGGCAAGGGCTTGGGTGAAACAGTCGGCTTGATTACTGACGGTCGTTTCTCTGGCGGCACCTGGGGCATGGTGGTGGGTCATGTTGCACCCGAAGCCTATGTGGGCGGCCCGATCGCGTTGATTCACGAGGGCGACTCGATCACCATGGATGCACACCAGAAATTGCTACAAATCAATGTAAGCGATGAAGAACTGGCCAAGCGCCGCGAAAGCTGGGTGAAACCAAAGCCACGCTACACCACCGGTGTGCTGGCAAAATTTGCCGCATTGGCCAGCAGCGCCAGCAAGGGCGCAGTAACGGATGGCGACCTGAATCTGTAAACAAGAATCCGACTTTACCTGAACGGAAAACCCCGATGTGCAGGTCGGGGTTTTTTGTTATGGAAGCGCTTAACCTTTGTTTCAAACTGTTGCTTTCGATGTCGTTGACGCCTCACATCCAGCCCCAAAAAAGGTTCAACCATTTCAAACCAGCACATGGCCAACAGAAAGGGAATGGCAATCTCAAACCATTGCCAATCGGCGACAGGATGAATGCCGACCAATTTCATAGTCAACAAAAGGATGCCCAGAAGGATAAAAATCATGCTATTCCACATGACAAACAAGCGGATTGTCTGCCAAAATGACGCCCGAGACGTTATTAATGTGATAACTGTAACAAGATAAGGAGTTCAGTATGATCAAGCGAATGGGTGTTCTGGCGATTGCAGCCACCATGGTTGCTCTACCGTTGTCTGCCAGCGCCGATGAAGCATTGGCCAAGAGCAAAGCCTGCTTGGCCTGCCACCAGGTTCAGAAAAAGGTCGTTGGCCCAGCTTTCAAAGACGTGGCGGCCAAATACAAAGGACAAGCTGGCGCGGAAGCCATGCTGGCCGGAAAAATCAAAAATGGCACCAAGGGTGCTTGGGGTCCAGTCCCAATGCCTGCTCAAAACGTAACCGAAGACGAAGCCAAGAAACTGGCGACCTGGGTACTGTCTCTGTAATTCAAGGTTTTCCTGCAAAAAAGCCAAGGTGTTGTACCTTGGCTTTTTTGTTTTCACCACACAGAATTCACAAAACGGAAGTTCCCTGATCAAGAACCATCGAACTGAATGTTCTGCTTTTTGACCAACATCTGCATTCTTTCCATCTCCTGTTTGATTTCAGCCGCATGCTGGGCAGGTGTATTGCCCACCGGCTCTGCGCCACTGGCTCGTAACCGCTCTTGCACTTCTGGCAGTTTCAGCACTTTCACCGTGGCCGCATTCAACTTCTGAATGATGGCGTCGGGTGTAGCGGCGGGTGCAACCAAACCGTACCACACAGGCTCATTGACAGCTGCAAGGCCCAGCTCTTTAAATGTGGGCACGTTGGGCAACGTATCCAGGCGGTTGGGCCAGGCAACCGCCAATGCCCGAAGGCGATCTGATTTAATGTGTGACATGGAGGAAGGCAAGTTGTCAAACATCATGTCCACTGAAGCACCCAACAAGTCATTCAATGCAGGCCCGGCACCGCGATACGGCACGTGCAGAATGTCCGTACCGGTTTCCACCTTGAACTGTTCACCCACCATTTGCTGGATGCTGCACTGACCTGATGTTGCAAAACTCAACTTGCCCGGATTCTTTTTTACATGCGCCAAAAACTGCTTGAAATCTTGTGCCGGGAACTTTGGATTGACGGTCAGTACATTGGGCGAACCCGCCATGTTGGTGATCGCTTTGAAATCCTTTACCGGGTTGTAGGGCACCTTTGGATTGCATGCAGCAATCACCGCGTGTGTGGACAACGTTGAAACACCAAGGGTGTAACCATCGGGAGCCGCCTTGGCCACCAGACCTGCGCCAATGGCACCACCGCCGCCGCCACGGTTATCGACGATGACAGCTTGGCCGAGTTCTCTACCCAGTTTGTCTGCCACGATCCGGGCAACAATGTCAGTGGTGCCACCTGCCGCAAAAGGCACAACCAGGGTAATTGTTTTGGCAGGATAGGTGTCGGCAAATGCCATTCCACTTGAACAGACCAGAATGCTGGCGACCAGCATCGCTTTTTTTACACTGCAGAAAATCATTCATGTTCTCCACTTGCTGTTTTGTAGGGCGTCGAAAAAAGACGCAAACCCCAGGCATGTTAGGTAGCCGGGGATTCAGTAGCTAAGTGGTTTGCATTCAACAGAAGTTCTGAAACGTTAAAAATATTTATTGAAAAATTTCACAAAACAAAGGGATTGCTGAATTTTACGCACCCCTTTGTGCAGGCTAATTCACAATCTTGATCGGAAACTTGCCCTTCGGCCCATAAGAATTCAAGGTTACCGCGGCGTTCAGCACATCGCCCACCTCATCAAACGCGATGGTTCCAATCACTCCGTCATACCGAATGTCTTTCAGTTTTGGAAGGTATTTTTTCGGGTCAGCCGATTTGGCATTTTTCATGGCCATACCCATGGTCATGACCGCATCGTATACAAAAGGCGCATACACCTGAATATCGGTTTTAAACCGCTCCTTGTAACGCTTCTCGAAAGCAGGGCCGCCGGGCATTTTGCTCAAGGCCATCCCCCCTTCAGCACACAGCACGTTCGGCCCCACATTGTCGCCCCCAAGGCGCACCAGCTCTGCGGTACAAATTCCATCGCCACCCATCAGTTTCGCCTTGATACCCAGCTGTTTCATTTGACGCAACATGGGACCAGCCTGTGCGTCCATGCCACCATAAAACACCAGGTCCGGATTCACACGCTTGACCGAAGTCAAAATAGCCGCGAAGTCAGTGGCTTTGTCGTTGGTGTAATGGCGCTCCAGCACTTTCACGCCTTTGGCCTGAAGCTGATTGGTGAAAATATCGGCCAAGGGTTGCCCGTAACCCGTGCGGTCATCAATCACCACGACTCGCTTTGCCTTCATATCGTCTGCTGCATATTTGGCCAAAGCAACACCCAGGACACCGTCGTGCGCAATTACGCGGAATACGGACTCAAACCCCTGCTTGGTGACCTTGGGTGTTGTGGCCGAGGGTGTAATTTGTGGAATGCCGCAGTCGTAATAAATGCGGGAAGCCGGAATGGTGGTGCCGCTGTTCAAGTGGCCCACGATGCCATTGACTTTCATGTCACACAATTTCTGTGCAACGATGGCACCCGTCTTGGGATCGGCCGCATCGTCTTCAGCAATCAACTGAAACTTGGCAGTGCCCCCGTCCAATTGAATTTTCATCTTGTTCAGGTCATCAATTGCCATGCGGGCGCCCGATTCATTGTCTTTCCCGTAATGCGCCTGTGGCCCGGACAACGGTGCGATGTGCCCAATCTTCACAATCACATCCTTGGCTGCAACAGTGCCAGCGAACAACGCCATCCATACGGGCGCAGCCCACACCAGGCAATTCCAATGCCTTGCCAAATTCACGCGCATAAACACCTCCGTTCAGTTTTATTTGTTCTTGATTCGTGCAATGTAGCATCTAAATCCTCTTCAACGACACATCTGAATTAAGTGCCTTCTTTCTGAATAAGGCATGCACACACAGACCGTTATTGCACTATGCTTTTTTCCAGCACACCAACTTTCAATTGTATTTCCGGTCTATGGATATTTTTGCGCAACAAATCATCAACGGCTTGGTACTGGGCAGCATTTATGCGTTGGTCGCGTTGGGCTACACCATGGTGTACGGTGTCTTGGGCTTGATCAACTTCGCGCATGGCGAAGTAGTCATGGTGGGGGCCATGGTGGCTTTCAGCGCAATCACTTTTTTCATGGGGGTGTTTCCTGAAGCGCCTGGCTGGGTGCTGTTTCTAGTCGGTGTGTTGTGCGCGGTACCCGTGTGCATGCTGGTCAGCTTCACCATTGAGCGTTTTGCGTATCGCCCCTTGCGCAATGCACCGCGCCTGGCCCCCCTTATATCCGCCATCGGTGTTTCCATCATTTTACAAACGCTGGCCATGATCATCTGGGGTCGAAACTATTTGATATTCCCCAGCACCCTGCCCACCGATCCCATCATCCTTCACACCTTCGCCCCAGACCCGCTGGCAGATTACGAACGAACTGTGTCCATTACGCCCGTGCAAATCCTGATCGTGGCGGTGTCTGCTGTGCTGATGTTTGCTCTCGCCTTCATGGTGAACAAAAGCCGCTTGGGCAAAGCGATGCGGGCCACTTCGGAAAACCCGCAATTTGCCGGCCTGATGGGCATCAATGCAAACTCGATCATTGCTGCGACATTTGTCATCGGCGCTGCCCTGGCGGGCGTTGCCGGGGTCATGGTGGCTGCCAATTATTCGGTAGCCCACTTCTACATGGGTTTTCTGCCAGGTCTGAAAGCATTTACCGCTGCGGTTCTGGGTGGCATTGGCAACATTTACGGTGCCATGCTGGGCGGGCTGCTGCTGGGCATTGTTGAAAGCCTGGGTGCGGGCTACCTGGGCCAACTAACGGGGGGCTTTCTGGGTTCACACTACCAGGACATTTTCGCTTTCGCCGTGCTTATCCTTGTGTTGACACTTCGCCCATCCGGCCTTCTGGGTGAAAGAGTGTCGGATCGCGCATGAAAATGTTCAACACACGTCAACAGCAAATTATCGGATTCCTGCTGGTGGCCATTGCACTGGCTGCCCTGCCCTGGGTAGCGGGTATGTTGGGCAACAGCTGGGTGCGCATTCTGAATATTGCGTTACTTTACGTGATGCTGGCCCTGGGCTTGAATATTGTGGTGGGTTTTGCCGGGTTGCTTGACTTGGGTTATGTAGCCTTTTATGCAGTGGGGGCCTACGTGTATGGGTTGCTGGCTTCGCCACATCTAACCGACAATTTCGAAGCAATTGCGGCACTGTTTCCCGGTGGCCTGCACCTGTCAATCTGGGTCTTGATTCCATTGAGCGCAATGGTCGCTGCATTCTTCGGTGTGCTGTTGGGCGGGCCCACACTGCGTTTACGCGGTGATTACCTGGCCATAGTGACCCTTGGATTTGGTGAAATAATTCGGCTGTTTTTGAACAACCTGAATGCACCATTGAACATTACCAATGGCCCACAAGGAATCAACATGATTGAGCCTGTGAGCATTGCCGGTTTGCGTTTTTCGCAAACAGTTGACTTATTTGGGCTGGATGTGCCTGCCCTGCACCTTTATTACTACCTGTTTCTGGCGCTTACCCTGATCATCATCGGGGTGTGCATGCGTTTGCAGCAAAGCAGGATCGGGCGGGCCTGGACAGCCATTCGCGACGACGAAACCGCCGCCAAAGCGATGGGCATCAACACAAGAAACATGAAGCTTCTGGCCTTTGCCTTGGGTGCTTCGTTCGGTGGCGTGGCTGGCGCCATGTTTTCGGCATTTCAGGGATTTGTCAGCCCGGAATCATTTGGCTTGATGGAATCCATCATCGTGCTGTGCATGGTAGTGCTGGGTGGAATGGGCCACATACCCGGGGTAATTTTGGGTGCATTGCTGCTTGCAGGTTTTCCGGAAATGTTGCGGCAAGTGGTTACGCCCGTTCAGGAATTTCTGTTTGGTGCTGTGTTGGTGGATGCAGAAATTATCCGTTCGCTAATCTATGGCCTGACCATGGTGCTGGCCATGTTGTATCGCCCCCAAGGATTATGGCCACAAGGCAAAAGCAAAGCGGCCCGGAAACAGGTGCCCACATGACGCAGTTTTTGTTTTCTGCAACAGGTTTGAAAAAACACTTTGGCGGTGTCAGCGCTGTTGACAATGTCAGCCTGCGCATTGAGGAAGGCCAGGTATTCGGGCTGATCGGCCCCAACGGCGCAGGCAAAACCACCTGCTTTAATTTGATCACCGGTTTGTACACGCCCGATGCAGGGCAGTTTTCATTCAAGGGGAAAACCTACAACCCGGCTTCGCCCAACGAGGTTGCGCGCATGGGTATCGCCCGCACCTTTCAAAACATTCGTCTGTTCAAAAGCATGACAGCACTTGAAAACGTGGCCGTGGGCATGCACACCCAAACCCGTCAGGGTGTATTGGGTGCCGTGCTGCGAACCCCGGCCCAACGCCGCGAAGAACAACAAGTGCTCGAACACGCGCTTGATTTGTTGCATTACGTGGGCATTGGGCAATGCGCCCACCATTTGGCTGCACATTTGTCGTACGGCGATCAACGGCGGCTGGAAATTGCGCGGGCCTTGGCCAGCAAGCCCAGCCTGCTTGCACTTGACGAACCCGCTGCAGGCATGAATGCCACAGAGAAACTGAAGCTTCGCGAACTGCTGCTGCGAATTCGGGAAGACGGCAAATCAATTTTGCTGATTGAACACGACGTGAAACTGGTCATGGGAATTTGCGATCAGGTCACCGTGCTGGACTACGGCAAAGTTATTGAATACGGCACGCCTTCGCAAGTACAACAGTCCCCGGCTGTGATCGAAGCCTATCTTGGGGGCTTGCACCATGGCTGACCCCATACTGAGCATTCAAGGTTTGACTGTAAATTACAATGGCATTCAAGCCGTAAAGGGTCTGAGTTTCCACGTTGAGCAGGGAGAAATGGTGTGCCTGATCGGTTGCAACGGTGCTGGCAAAACAAGCACATTGAAAGCCCTCGCCGGCCTGCTGCCATTCAATGCGCACATGGCACTGTTCAAAGGCGCACTTGACCTGCGCCAATTGCCTGCCCACCGGCACCTGCCAAACGGCATGGCCCTGGTGCCGGAAGGGCGAGGTATTTTCACACGGATGACAGTGCAGGAAAATCTGGAACTGGGTGCTTACCCACGCTTGCAACGGGGCCACCACAAAAACGAAATTAAACTTGATCTGGATCAAATGCTGGGCACCTTCCCCCGCCTGAAGGAGCGACTCAAACAGTCGGCCGGCACATTAAGCGGTGGCGAACAGCAAATGCTGGCCATGGCGCGTGCGCTAATGGGTAGACCCGACATGTTGCTGCTCGATGAACCCAGCATGGGCCTGGCCCCGCTGATGGTTGAAAAAATATTCGAGGTTATCCAGCAGGTGCACCGGCAAGGCATTACCGTGCTGCTTGTTGAACAAAATGCCCACATCGCCCTACAAATTGCAAACCGAGCGTATGTGATGGATTCGGGTTTGATTGACTTCGAAGGCAAGGCCAGCGAATTGATTCACGATGGTCGAATCCGTGAAACCTATCTTGGCCTGTGAGTTAACCCGGCGCGTCGGCCAATGACGTAAATGAATCCGCAAAAAACTCTTCTTCAGGCAAGCCACACACGGCGGTGAAATCTTGCCGGGCTGAATCCACCACAATGGGCGCACCGCAGGCATACACCTGGTACTGGCTTAAATCGGGAAAGTCTTCCATCACAGCGCGGTGAACAAAACCGGCTCGACCCTGCCAGTTGCATTGCGGTGTGGCGTCAGACAACACGGGGAAAAACCTGAAGTTGCCGTGTTCCAGGGCCCACAGTTCAGGCAATTCCTGCATGTACAAATCGGCCTTGGTGCGCGCCCCCCAGTACAGTACGAATTCGCGGGTGTTGTTCTTGAAAAAGGCCTGTTCAAGCAGCGACTTGATTGGTGCAAAGCCGGTGCCACTGGCCAACAACACCACGGGCTTGTTTGAATCATCGCGCAAAAAGAAAGTGCCCAAAGGGCCTTCGAACCGCAAAATTTCACGCTCTTTCATGGTGCTGAATACGTGGTCGGTGAACACACCACCGGGCATGTGCCGAACGTGCAGTTCAATCCCACCTTCCTGATACGGCGCATTGGCCAGCGAATAACTTCGCCGCGAGCCATCGCGCAGCATGAACTCGATGTACTGGCCTGCATTGAATTGCAACACCTCATTGGCGGGCAACTGAAGTTTCAGCACCGCCACATCGGCAGCAGGTTTTTCAATGCTTTGCAAACGGCAGGGCATTTTCTTCACTGGAATATCGCCCAAACCGGAAAGCTCGCGAACTTTCAATTTGACAGGGCCAAGGGGCTTGGCGCAACAGGTCAACACTTTGCCGCGCACGCGCTCTTCCTCGCTCAGGGCGCGAGACTGATAGGTGCCGTAATCCACCTGGCCTTCCAATAATTCCGCCTTGCACGATCCACACGCACCGTCTTTGCAGCCGTATGGCAAAATAACATTTGCGCGAAGTGCTGCTGACAAAATGGTGTCGTCGGCCTCGCATTCAAACTGTTTTTGACTGGGAAGAATTTCTACGTTGTGATTCATCAAACTACTTTCCGTGATGGCGACAAACCCAGCGGGTCCTTTTTCAAACGCAGTTTGCCCCGGCGCTTTCGGCGCAGCAATATTTCAATTGCAGGTTGTGGGCAAGTGGGCTTGGTGATGTTGCAAACCTTTTCAGGTCAACATTTTACAGCGACTTACCGCCCGGGTGCCGACACTTCGGCAAAGCGTGGCGCCATCGCAGCGCACAAGGCACGGCCACTGGCTGCTGACCTGAATTGCAAAACCGGTTTGTTGCGTTTGATCGCTGTGTCCAGTCGAATTGTGTGGATGGCCCCACCCAATGCGCAAGCCAATGCAGACAACACCCTGAAAAAACTGGTGCTGTGGGCGTCAACCCGTGCACACACATTCAACAAGCCTGCGCCACGCATCAGCTATGTATCCACGACAGGTGTGTATGGCAATGCGCAGGGGCAATGGATCAATGAATACACACCCCTGAATGCGCAATCAGACAGGGCCAAAAGGCGCGTACATGCCGAAACACAATTGCGGCTGGGCTTAAAGCACGGTGTGCATGTTCACCTGCTGCGAGCACCCGGTATATATGGCGATCAACGCTTGCCGGTTGAGCGCATCAAAAATGGAACGCCAGCGCTGATCCCGCAGGAAGACGCATGGTCAAACCACATTCATGAACTGGATTTGGGTCGGCTTTGCCGCTGGGTGAATTACACAGGTGGCGCGTTTGAGATGATCAACGCCTGCGATGCAAAGCCGAGCAAAATGGGCGACTATTTTGACCTGGTGGCCGATGCCTTTCAGTTGCCACGCCCGCCCCGCTTTTCACGAGAAGAAGTGAAACGGCTGGTCAGCCCCATGATGTGGAGCTTCATGTCGGAATCGCGGCGAATTGAATCACTGAACCAGAAGAAGCTGGGGTTTCATTTGCGCTACCCCAGCGTTGCAGACTTTTTGAAAGCGAGAACCTGAGGCGATTCAATCTACTTTTTCAGGCAAACATTTTATCCAGATTCTTGTCGATTTCAGCCTGAATTTTTCCCTTGAAGGCCTTCAGCATGAAGCCAAGTGAAATGTCGAGCGACACGTCTTTGTCGGTCACATCCAGTTTGCCTTTCACACCAGAACGCGTGAAGTTCAATGTGTTGCCCTGCCACTGGCTGTCAAGCTGAAACTCTTTTTGCAGTTGATCGGCCAATTTCTGGGCAGTCTTCTTTGCGTCTTCCAAAGACAAATTGTGTTCTTTGCGTGCCTGAATGTCTGACATGGTGTTTTCACTCTTCAAGGTGTTGTCGCAGCATATTAACCCAGCAACCCCCTACACGGTGGAGAACCAAAAATCGAAGGCCATTTTAGAAGAAGGTGTCAGGTCATTCTCAAACCCCACCACCCGTTTGGCAAAACGCATTTGCGAATCAATAATGCGCTTGAAAATTCGGCTGCTGGCCGATTCCCGGGCAATAATTTTTCGCCAGGCATTTAACTGCGCTTTAAGAATGTCGTCGGGGGTGAAATAATAACGAACACCCTGCTTGCGGCGCATTTCCTCATAGTCGGTCGAAAAACGATCCGACGCTTTCCAGCTTAAATCAGCCGAAGAGGCCTGCAGCGCATATCGAATGATGGATCGCAATGCAAACGGCAAACTGTCAAAGCGCTGTTTGTTGAAAATTACTTCAAACACCTCGCTGCTTTGGTGAAAGCTGCGGATCATGCACACCGAGGACACACTGGGAAAACCCAATGCGCGGTCTGAACTGGGGTTGTTGAACTCTGCTGCGTCAATCAGCCCTTTGTCCAGCCAGGGCACAATATCGGCTGGCTGCAACGCAGTGGTGTTCAAACCCAATTCCTTGAAAACTTCGGCGGCCAAACCCACCGCCCTGAAGCGCAATTTGTCGAGATCCTTGATGTTTTCAATCCGGTTTTTGAACCAGCCCAATGGCTGGGGTGTCAATGGCCCGTACATGAAACCCTGTATGTTCAGGTTCATTTCCTTTTGCACCAGCTCGTCGTACAACTGCTGGCCGCCACCATACTGGAACCACGCAAGAATTTGATTGGAACTCATGCCAAAACTGGGCCCACTTCCGAACAGGGAAAACGCCGCGTGGCGATCATGCCAATACGTGGGCACGCCATGGCCCCCATCCAGTTGCCCCTTGTGCACAGCGTTCTGTATCCCGAAGGCCTTCACAATGCTGTTGGTGGGGTACACATCGATGCGCAATTCGCCGCCCGACATGTCGTTCACTTTCTTGGCGAAATCCTGCGCAAATTCGTTGAAAATATCTTTGGTAGGCCAAGTGCTCTGAAACTTGAACACAACCGGCTTAATGGTTTTAATCACCGCTGGGGCCTGGGCCTGCAATGGGGTGGCCAGCACGCCACCCGCACCAACCGCCAGTGCTTTTTGAACAAAGCGTCGTCTCGAGTTGTCGCCCATGCTTTACTTTCCGACCAGAATCAAATGCACCCGGTAGGGGCCATGGGCACCCAATACGATGGTTTGTTCAATGTCGGCTGTTCGAGATGGCCCGGACACAAAATTCAAGGCACGCGGCATGGCCCGCCCGTCTTGTCGCAAACGCTCAAATGCGTCTTCCATGGTGTGCACCACCTGGTCCTCTCGCACAATCGCAACGTGGGTCTCGGGCAGCAAATGCGTACTGGCCGGTTGATCGGGCTGGCTTGCAAACACCAGTGTGCCTGTTTCAGCAACGGCATACGCTACGGCACTGATGCCAATCAGGTCGTCCCCGGTGGGCGCCCCCAGGCGGCTTTCATGGGTCAACACAGTCCAGTCCATGTGCTTCAAGGCGGGCCAAATGGCCACCGTACCTTCCAGCTGGTGTTCTGCCAGGTAATCGGCACAGACCTGTGCCGCCGCTTGTTCTGTCTTGACGCGCTGCACGGTGCACAGCATCGCCCTGGACTTTTCTTCAAACAGGGCGACCACATTTTCCACCGGCTTGGGCGCAGGCCCCCTGTTGTGCCTGTCGATATACCCCTTGGCCAAAGTCACTTCGTTGTTGTGCAGGGAAACCGGTCTGGACTGCAGGCTGCGGATTCGCTTCAGAAGTTCTGACTTGGCAGCGGTGGTGTCCAAATCGTCGTCGTTGACAGGAGTGTTCAAAATTCACCTTTATGTGCTGCATTCAGCCAGGGGGACGTTGCCCAAGATGGTCAACGATATACCGGAACCCCCATTATAGAAAAACAAAGTTCCCCTTACCCCTAGGGAATGCCCCATGACATTCAATGAAATGGAGCAAGTCTTCGGGTGTAAAGCGGCGCGATGGATTACAATATGACGTTGCTTTGTTTAACCACACATTCTTACCATGACACACGTTGTTACCGAGTCCTGCATCAAATGCAAATACACCGATTGCGTGGACGTATGCCCAGTTGACTGTTTCCGTGAAGGTCCCAATTTTCTGGTGATCGATCCCGATGAGTGCATTGACTGTGCAGTTTGCATTCCAGAATGCCCGGTGAACGCCATCTACGCCGAAGAAGACGTACCCGCCGACCAAGTCAAGTTCATTGAAATGAACGTTGACCTGGCCAAAGGCTGGCCCAGCATTACGCGCATGAAAGACCATCTGCCCGATGCAGATGACTGGAAAGACGTCAAAGACAAACTGCAGTACCTCGAAAAGTAACAAACAACCCTTGGCTGTTTCATGAGTGAAGTAGAAAGCAAATACACCCGGGAAACCATCACCAGCCTGAAGGTGTGGGTACCCGGCAAGCTGTTTTCCTTCACCTGCACTCGCCCCACGGGATTTCGTTTTACGGCAGGGCAGTTCGCCAGGCTTGGCGTGGACAACACGCTACAACTGCCCGGCGAACCGGAAATCATCTGGCGTGCCTACTCCATGGTTTCCGGCCCCTACGATGAACACCTAGAGTTTTTCTCCATCGTGGTTCCTGATGGTGCATTCACCAGCCACCTTAGCCAACTCAAAGTGGGTTCGCCCATTTATATCGACAAAACCAATTTCGGCTTCCTGACCACCGCCCGCTTCGAATCAGGAAAAGACCTGTGGTTATTGGGCTCGGGCACCGGTTTGGCACCGTTTTTGTCCATTCTCCACGACCCGCACACTTGGGAACAATTCGACAACATTGTGTTGGTGCACAGTGCACGCACGGCCGAAGAACTGGTTTATCAGGACATGATCAACGGCTTTACCGAACACCCGGTTCTCAGCGAACTGATCCAGAATGTGGACAAACGGTTTTTTTACGTGCCCGTGGTGACGCGTGAACAATTGTCAAATTGCCTTACAGAACGCATTACAACCTTGCTCGAAAACGGTGAATTGTCGAGGCAAACGGGCCTGCCGATAAGCACCACGCGAAGCCGTTTCATGATCTGTGGCAACCCGGAAATGGTCACAGACATTCGCAAGATATTGAAACTGAAAGGCTACTCACCAGCGCGCCGCAATACTCCGGGTGAAATTGCAGTTGAAAACTATTGGTGATTGGTAAAGCATTTGAACATGTTGCATTGCAACAATGTTTGCACGATAATGGCTGAACAGTTGATTCATAATTGTCAAATCACTAAATTTGCCTAAAAAACCGGAGGCACACATGCTGTACCAAATGCACGAATTCCAGCGAGCACTGCTCAACCCAATGACCATTTGGGCAGAAGCCGGTTCCAAGCTTTACAGCAACCCGTTTAGCCCCTTGGCTCACTTGCCCATGGCCCGCCGTATTTCGGCCGGTTTCGAGTTGATGTACCGATTGGGCAAAGAATACGAGAAACCCGAATTTGGCATCACCACCGTGAAATGTGGTGATCGCGAAGTGTCCATCGCGCAAGAAATTGTGGAAACGAAGCCATTTTGCAAACTAATACACTTCCGCAAAATGATTCCGGCTGAAGCCAAGCCGTTGAAGCAGCAGCCCAAGGTGCTTGTTTTCGCACCCTTGTCAGGCCACCACTCCACCCTGCTGCGCGACACAGTAAAAACCTTGCTGCAAGACCACGATGTGTTCATTACCGATTGGATTGACGCCCGCATGGTGCCCTTGTCCGAGGGCGAATTCCATCTCGATGACTACGTGCATTACTGCATCGAGTTCATCCAGCTTCTCGGCCCCGATGTTCATTTGATCTCCGTGTGCCAGCCCACGGTGCCAGTCATGGCAGCCGTGTCTCTGATGGCATCGAACAACGACCCCAAACAAGCCAAAAGCATGACCATGATGGGTGGCCCTATCGATACCCGCGAAAGCCCGACCGCCGTCAACAACTTGGCCACAAAAAAACCGTATTCATGGTTTGAACACAATGTGATTTACAGCGTGCCACACACATACCCCGGTTACCTGCGCCGCGTGTACCCCGGCTTTTTGCAGCATCTGGGCTTTGTCAGCATGAATCCGGACAAGCATGCGCAAAGCCACTACGATTTTTACGAACACCTGGTAGAAGGTGACGGTGAAAGTGCGGAAGCTCACCGCCAGTTCTACGATGAATACAACGCCGTGCTGGACATGCCCGCCGAATATTATCTGGACACCATCAAGACCGTGTTCCAGGACCATGCCCTGCCCATGGGCACATGGGAAGTTCGCGGCCAACTTGTGAAACCTCAGGATATAAAAACCGTTGCCTTGCTGACCATTGAAGGCGAACTGGACGATATTTCAGGCCCGGGCCAAACCAAAGCGGCCTTGGGTCTTTGTAAAAACCTGCCTACGGCCAAGAAGGAACATTACGAAGCCATGGAATGCGGACATTATGGTATCTTCAGCGGTCGCCGCTGGCGCGAGAAGACTTACCCGAAAATCCGTGAATTCATCGTCAAGAATGCATGAGCAGCTTGTACAGCAAATAGATGATTTACTGCCCCAAACCCAATGCACCCAGTGCGGGTTTGCGGGCTGTTTGCCTTACGCCACCGCTTTGGCCAATGAAGAAGTAGACTTAAACCGATGTCCCCCTGGCGGCGAAGCCACCACCCTCGCACTTTCCCGGCTATTGAACAAACCTGCCAAGCCCGTTGACCCCGCTTGCGGCACCACAATAGAACGGCACATTGCCAGCATCGATCCCCAACATTGCATTGGCTGCACCTTGTGCATCAAAGCATGCCCAGTGGATGCCATTGTGGGCAGCAGCAAACGCAGACACGCTGTGCTGGCTGAACTGTGCACGGGTTGCGAGCTTTGCATACCCCCCTGCCCTGTGGACTGTATCGACATGGTATTCATGCCGGAACACAGCAACTGGGATAAAACCCAAGCCCATGCAGCACGCGCCAGAATGCAGACCCGCGAAGTTCGCCTGGAGCGCCAGAAAGAAGAACAGGCCCAGCGCCTTGAAGCCAAGGCCATTCACAAGCTGGACGAACTTGACGATTCCCCGAGCCCCGATGCTGCCACCAAGAAAGCCGTGGTGCAGGCTGCACTGGCCCGAGCACGCGCACGCCGACATGCCCAAACACAATGAACAAAGAAAAACGAACCGAAATCTTCGCACGCTTTCAACAAGCCAACCCCGAACCCAAAACCGAGCTGGAATACAACACACCTTTTGAGCTATTGGCAGCGGTGCTGTTAAGCGCCCAGGCCACCGACAAGGGGGTGAACATCGCCACGCGAAAGCTGTTCGCTGTGGCCAATACACCTGCTGCCATCGCAGCCCTGGGTATTGAAGGTGTTGAGCAATACATCAAAACGATCGGCCTGTTTCGATCCAAGGCCAAGCACCTTGTTCAAACCGCCGAAATTTTGCGCGACCAGTACAACGGCGAGGTACCTGAAAACCGTGAAGCGCTGGAAAGTTTGCCCGGCGTGGGTCGAAAAACTGCCAATGTGGTGCTGAACACCGCATTTGGCCAACTGACCATGGCTGTAGACACCCACATATTCCGGGTCAGCAACCGCACCGGAATTGCCCCGGGAAAAGATGTGCTGGCCGTGGAAAAAGGCCTGCTCAAATTCATCCCCCAAGAGTTCATGCTAAATGCCCACCACTGGTTGATTTTGCATGGCCGCTATGTGTGCAAAGCCCGCAAACCTGAATGCGCTCGTTGTAGTATCTTGGACTTGTGCGAATTCAAAAAGAAAACAACATGAGCCACGCGATCAGCGTTCAAATGTTTGAGGAAGCCACGCTGGAGAACGCCGCAGCGGTGATTGAAAGCGCCGTGGAAAAAGCGGGCTTGCGCCGACACTCCGATTACATCAGCCGTGTTGTCCTGTTGTGCACCCCCCACTTCGCATCCATTCTTTCGGAAGTGGCCCAGCACTGCGTCAGCAAAACCAACTGCATGAATGTTTGGGGTGGCTGTGCGTCTGGCCTATTGGGAGAAGGTCAGGTTTTCAGCAACGAGGCCACCATTCTGGTTGCTGTGTTTGGCAAAGAATTTGAAGTGCGCCAAGACAAAAAACCGGACAATCATGCCGCCTTGACCTTGCGCATGGTTGAGCATGAACAGGTTTTGACCGATCACTGGCAACTGGCAAAGACCGAACCCGATTCCCTGCAAGTACAGGCAGATGCGCTGGGGCTTCTTTCCTACGGTGCCAACTACGCCAAAATGCCCCGCGTGGAACACGGTCGAATCTGTGGGGAAGCGATTTGTTCCACTGAACTGTTGGTTCAGCACCCCATGGTGTTGAATTCCGAAGGGCTGACTTTTTTGACTGCCCCAAAAACCGTCAGCGAAAGCAATGGCCTGTTTTTGATAAAGGTTGACGACAACAAGGCAGCGACAACCCTGAATTGCCCCCCCGAGCAACCACGTCCAGTGGGCCTGCGCCTGCAGGTGATTCATGACCAAGGCGAAAGCTGGATACCGGTGATGGAAATTCACGCCGATGGCACTTTGGGTTTGGCAGCACCTGTGTTAAAAGGACAGAAGGTTCGCCTTGCCCACCGAACACCGAAGGCAATCGACCTGGAAATCATGCAGTGGATACCAAAGGTAAAGGCACATTTCGGCGACACGCCACCCCAAATTGGTATTTTGTTTGCCGGCTTTGAGCGCAGCCAAATCTGCCACGCCGATGACAACGACATTGCGACCGTACTGGCCAATTTCCCACGCACCGAATGGATTGGCGTGTTCGGTCAGGCCGCCTGGCTAAACAACGGAAATGTGGTGGTTACACCACCGCGAAACAATCGACTCAGCCTGTGCCTGTTTAACAGCCCACAGGTGTAACACCCGGAAGATTATTGCCATGTTCAACCCCACACGCGATCAAGCCCGCCTGTTTTTCTTAAACAGCTGGAAAAAATACCACAAGGAAGAACCGCTGAGCGAGGCAGAAAGCCTGGCCCTGCAGTGGATGACCCGCCACCCGGAGTACTTCGCCGTGTTTGATGCCGAACCCGAAGCCATTCTGGCTGCCGACTATTCTGTCGAAGCCGGGCAAAGCAATCCATTCCTTCACTTGTCCATGCACTTGGCTGTGGCCGAACAGGTCAGCATTGACCAACCCCCGGGCATTCGGGGTGCGTTTGCCAAGCTGTGCGAAAAAATGGGTGATGAACACAAGGCCGCACATCAAGTGTTTGAGTGCCTGGCTGAACAAATTTACCAGCAACAGAAAAATGGCGTGGCGTTCAGCAGCGAAAACTACATTCAGTGCATTCTGGAACACAGCGGGGTTTGAGCAATTCGCAGGCGCCAGCATTTCGCCAACTCGGCAGTGGGTCTGCCCGTTCCGCACATTGAAGAAAACCGCCCCGTTTGAATTGATTCGCAGCGTTCGGCTGCAAGCCGACTCCGAATCAGGCCGTCTGTTTTGCCTGATTCGGTGAGCGAGAGTTAATTCAACAAGGGAAATAGCGGTTTTCAGTGCGGAATCGGGCAACCCCGCGCCGGGTTGGCTCAACAAAAAACCCGCTTCAGCTCAAAGGCCCAAGCGGGTTTCAATCAACTGTGCCTGACAAACCAGGTTAGCAATTGTCTTATTACTTCTTCAGGTACAAATCGCCTTCAAGCGAAGCGAAGAAAGCAGACAGATCCTTGATATCCTGCTGGCTCAGGCCAGCGGCCATGCCACCCATGATGGCGTTGTTTCGGCCACCTTTCTGGTACTGCTTCAAAGTGTTGGCGATGTAATCAGCATGTTGACCAGCCAGCTTGGGGTAAGAAGGATCCATGGTTTTGTTCCAGTTACCTTCCACAGCATGGCAAGCTGCGCACTGTGCTTGCGCCTTGGCTTGGCCTGCTGCAATGTCGGCAGCCTGAACGGAAAATGACGCTGCGAACAAGGCAGCAGCAATTGCGAATGTAGTTTTCATTTCAATGTGTCCTTGTTGCGAATCACTTGGCTTGTGCGTAGTACGCAGCCAAATCAGCGATGTCTTGTTCGGTCAGTGTTTCAGCAATACCGCGCATGGTGGGGTGCTTGCGATCGCCTTTTTTGTAAGCAGTCAACGCCGCTTCAATGTACTTGGCATTCTGGCCTGCAATGTAGGGCACGTTGTACACCTCGGGGAAGCTGGCTTTGTAACCGGGAATACCATGGCAACCGATGCACATGGACTTCTTGGATGCCGCAGCTTCGGCGTTGCCTTCAACAGCCGTGGCAGGGGTGGCAAAAGCCACGGCAGCCAACAAGCCTGTTGCGCTTATTGCGCGCATTGCGCAAACAGTCAAACCGATACGTTTCATCTCGCTCTCTCGTCAACAAATGTAATTGGTGGTCAGCGGCTCTGTGGCGCTGGACAAAAACCTTGCCATTTTACGGTTGATCGAGCGCTTAGTCTATGAACAGGCCACCAAAAGCGCCAAATTGGATGAAAAATTCAGCAAATAAGCACTGAATTGCACTTACACTGACGATACTGAATTACAAGGAATTACAAAAATGCGTTTTGAAGGTAGCAAAACCTACGTCGCCACCGAAGACTTGAAGCTGGCAGTGAATGCCGCCATTACCCTGCAACGCCCTTTGCTGATCAAAGGCGAACCCGGGACGGGCAAAACCCTGCTGGCTGAGGAAGTGGCCGCATCGCTGGGCCTGGAACTCATGCAATGGCACATCAAATCAACCACCAAAGCCCAACAGGGCCTGTACGAATACGATGCAGTTAGCCGCCTGCGCGACTCACAACTGGGTGAAGAGCGCGTTAAAAACATCGCGAACTACATCGTGAAGGGCGTGCTGTGGCAGGCATTTGAAAGTGACAAACCGGTGGTGCTGCTGATCGACGAAATTGACAAGGCCGACATTGAATTCCCCAACGATCTGCTTCGCGAAATTGATCGCATGGAATTCTTCTGCTACGAAACCAAGCAGCTGATCAAGGCCAGGCACCGCCCCATCGTCATCATTACATCGAACAACGAGAAAGAGCTTCCAGACGCCTTCCTGCGTCGCTGCTTCTTCCACTACATCCAGTTCCCGGACAAAGCGACAATGGAAAGCATTGTGGCTGTTCACTTCAAGAACTTGAAGAAAGAACTGCTGGATGCCGCCATGGCCAGTTTTTTTGGCATTCGTGCCCTGCCCGGTTTGAAGAAAAAGCCCACCACATCCGAGTTGATTGATTGGCTGCGCCTTCTACTGGCCGAAGACATTCCTGCAAGCGCATTGCAAGCCAAAGACGGCAAAGAAGCCATACCGCCCATGCACGGCGCCTTGCTGAAAAACGAGCAAGATGTTGAGCTGTTCAACCGCTTGGTGTTCATGGCCCGCCAGGGTCGCTAAAAAAGGCTTTTGCTGTGCTACTGGATTTTTTCTTTCAACTTCGCGACGCAAAAATTCCTGTCACCGTGCGGGAATACCTCACCCTGCTTGAGGGGATGAAGGCGCAGTTCATGACGCCCAGCCTGGACAACTTTTACCATTTGTCCCGCCTTACCTTGGTGAAAGATGAACGGTTCTTCGATCGTTTCGACCAGGTATTTGGCAGCTATTTCAAAGGACTGGAAAAGAACATGGATCTGTTCGCCCAGTTGCCCAAGGATTGGCTGGAAAAGCGTTTCAACCGTGAGTTCACGCCTGAAGAAATGGCAGCCATTGAAGCCATGGGTGGCTTGGACAAGCTGATGGAGCGTTTGAAAGAACTGCTGAAAGAACAGAAAGAACGCCACGAGGGTGGTAGCAAATGGATTGGCTCGGGCGGCACCTCGCCATTTGGCAACAACGGCTACAACCCCGAGGGTGTTCGAATAGGTCAAGATGAAAGCCGCAACCGGCGCGCCGTGAAAGTGTGGGACCAGCGCCTGTACCAGGATTACGACGACGAACTGGAGATTGGCACCCGCAATATCAAGATCGCCCTGCGCCGACTACGCAGGTTTGCGCGTGAAGGTGCGCAAGAAGAACTGGATTTGGACAACACGATCGAATCGACAGCCCGCAATGCGGGTTGGCTGGATTTGAAAATGCGCCCCGAACACCACAATTCCGTGAAGGTTTTAATGCTGCTGGATGTAGGTGGCTCCATGGACGACCACATTCGCCGCACCGAAGAATTGTTCAGCGCTGCGAAAAGCGAGTTCAAGCATTTGGAGTTTTATTACTTCCACAACTGCGTGTACGACTTTCTGTGGAAAAAAAACCACCGTCGCCACAGCGAACGGTTTCAGACCACAGACATACTGCGCACCTACAACAGCGACTATCGACTGATATTCGTGGGTGACGCCACCATGAGCCCCTACGAAATACTGCAGCCCGGGGGCTCGGTCGAGTACAATAACAAGGAAGCTGGCGCAGTGTGGTTGCGTCGTTTTCTTGATCGATTTCCGAAGGCAGTTTGGCTGAATCCGGAACCCGAAGGGCTTTGGCAATATCGCCAAAGCGTTGAAATAATTCAAAATATCATGGAACACCGCATGCACCCCCTCACGGTCGGTGGGCTTGAAACTGCAATGCGATACCTTAGTAAGTAATCCTTGTATTCCTTTTTCTGACCCTCCCCGTTATTAGCAGCACAAACACATTTCGTGTGGAGAAAGAAAATGGAAATGAAACGTACTCATCCCCTGATTATTACAGCCGCTGTGGCCGTTATTCTAGCCGCAGGCATTGCAATCGCATCCATGACAGGCCTGCTACCCAGTAGCCAAGCCAATATGAGTGAACAGGAAATAGCCCAGATAGCAGAAGAAAAACGTCTGGAAGAACAAGCCAAAATCAAGGAAGAAGCCGCAGCCAAGAAAGCGGCAGCAGCGCATTCCCACAAACCGGCTTACAAGCCAGCTCCTGTGCAAACCGCTGCAATTTGCAACAACTGTGGCCGCGTGGTGGAAGTTCGCCAAACCCGCATTCAGGGTGAAGGTTCTGGCGTAGGCGCCGTGGCTGGTGGCGTGGTCGGTGGCCTGCTGGGCAACCAGGTCGGCGGCGGCAGCGGCAAGAAAGTGGCCACAGCAGCCGGTGTGGTTGGTGGTGCATTGCTGGGCAACAAAATTGAAAAAGACCGCAATTCGAGCACCCAGTACGATGTTGTTGTGAAATTCGAAGATGGTACTTCAGACGTATACAGCTTTTCGAGCCAACCCAACTGGCAAGCCGGCGATCGGGTAAAGGTTGTTAACGGTCAGCTCACCTCTAGCCTGTAAACTTGCTCATCTGTTTACAGGATTTGTTTGGTCACCCAGCAATGGGTGACCTTTTTCATTTTAATCCCCACGATGGAACCAGTTGAAACTGCAGGGCACTCAAATCAAATTCCACTTTGAACCTGAGAGAACACAAATGGCCGCACTGCATAACCCCGACTTGATCAAAGCGCTGGCCGCTTGGGTGGGTGAACTGAAAAGTCCGTATCACGAGGAATACAAGTTGAACAAGTGCCCGGTCAAATTAATGTCAAGTTCTCCCAACGCCTGGGTAGAGATCAAACAGACTGACCGGGGCATGATGGAAGTCACCTGTATTCACAGGGTCATAGCACAAGATGAAAACAACGACCTCGACGAGATTCGCAAAGAATGTGCGCAGTTCAATTCATTGATGGAGCGCGTACGTTTGCCAGTCTACGTGTGGGAGGACGAACAAAAGGAAGAGTTTCAACTACGCTGGCAAGAAACACTGTTTACGCAAACTGACCTGAATTATATTCAACGTTTTTTTGAACAATCGCTTTATCTGGCCAATGCGCTTCAAAGCCGCCTGGGTTGGGCATTACCACACCAAACCCAGACGCTTCCGCACTAAATCAGGCTTTCACAGTCAACAGCAACATATTCAAGCGGCGAACAAAGCCAGCCGGGTCTTCCAGCTGGCCGCCTTCTGCCAACACCGCCTGGTCGAACAGCACATTGACCCATTCCTCAAATTGTGTCTTTTCGATCTTCAAACGTTGAATGAAGGGGTGGTCCGGGTTTAGCTCCAAAATCGGCTTGGTATCTGGCGCATTCTGACCCGCCTGCTTTAGCATGCGCTTCAAATGCTCGCTCACACCCGACTCATCAGCCACAATACACGCAGGGCTGTCGGTCAAGCGCAAGGTAACACGGGCTTCCTTGATGCGGTCTTTTAGCAGGTCTTCCACCTTCTTCAACACATCCTTGAACTCGTCTTCAACCTTCTTCTTGGTTTCCTTGTCTTGCTCATCTTCTAGGGCACCCAAATCAAGGCCACCCTTGGCACAACTTTGCAATTCCTTGCCGTCGAACTCCTGCAGGTAGGAAAGCATCCACTCGTCCACACGGTCGCTGAGCAACAGTACCTCCACGCCCTTCTTCTTGAACACCTCCAGGTGCGGGCTGTACTTGGCTGCGGCATAAGTATCGGCCGTGACAAAATAAATTTTATCCTGCCCTTCCTTCATGCGACCAACATAATCGGCCAGTGACACGGTTTGTGCCTCGCCCTCGCTTTGGGTTGTGGCAAAGCGCAGCAACTTGGCAATGCGCTCTTTGTTGGCGGGGTCGTCACCCATGCCCTCTTTCAAAACCTGGCCAAATTCTTTCCAGAAAGTGGCATATTTCTCAGCCTCGTTGGCTGCCATGTCCTCAAGCAGGCCCAACACCTTTTTCACGGAACCTTCGCGAATGGCTTTTACATCGCGGCTTTCCTGCAAAATTTCACGCGACACATTCAGCGGCAAATCAGCTGAATCGATCACACCCTTCACAAAGCGCAGGTAGGGAGGCAGCAGTTGTTCAGCATCGTCCATAATGAACACACGTTTCACATACAGCTTGATGCCCTTTTGCTGGTTTCGGTCCCACAGGTCGTAAGGGGCTTTCGCAGGAATGTACAACAGTGACGTGTATTCCGAACGGCCACCTTCCACGCGGTTGTGCGTGTGGGCCAGCGGGTCGGCAAAATCGAAGCTGATGGTTTTATAGAACTCGTTGTACTGCTCGGGCGTGATGTCGGCCTTGGAACGTGCCCACAAAGCATTGGCCTTGTTCACGGTTTCCCATTCGCCAGTGGCTTTCATGCCACCCGCTTGCTCATCCCATTCTTCTTTTAGCATTTGAATGGGCAGGGAAATGTGATCGGAATATTTGGTCAGAATGGATTTCAATTTCCAGCCAGAAAGTAATTCGTCTTCATCGGCTTTCAGGTGCAGAATAATCTGCGTGCCACGGTCGGCTTTCTCGATGGCTTCAACGCTAAATTCGCCATCGCCTTTGGATTCCCATTCCACACCTTCGGATACCGGCAAACCGGCCCTACGCGAACGTACCGTAACCTTGTCAGCCACAATAAACGCGGAATAAAAACCCACACCAAACTGGCCAATCAAGGCCGCATCTTTTTGCTGGTCGCCACTTAGCTTGCCAAAAAATTCTTTGGTACCGCTTTTTGCAATCGTGCCCAAGTGTTCAATGGCATCTTCCCGGCTCAAACCAATGCCGTTGTCTTCGATGGACACAGTGCGGGCTTCTTTGTCAAAAGTCACCTGGATTTTCAGCTCGGTGTTGTCTTCAAACAAAGCTGCATTATTGATGGCCTCGAAGCGAAGTTTGTCGCATGCGTCTGATGCGTTCGAGACCAACTCGCGCAGAAAAATTTCCTTGTTGGAATACAGGGAATGAATCATCAAATGCAGAAGCTGCTTTACTTCTGTTTGAAAACCCATCGTTTCCTTCATTGCACCCATGTTTTGCTCCCTTCATGTTCTGTTTTCGAATGAAGGGGATATGGGGATGCCCCAAGGAATTTCAAGGCAAAAAAAAGAGCCCCGAAGGGCTCTTTTACTACATCACCTTTCGAAGCGTGTCGGCTTTGAACTTGATGTCCAGTTCCTTGCCCTTTCGGCCCCGCTTGCCAAGGCGCTCGGCCAGCAAAGCTGGTTTTAGCACCTCCTCACGATCTTTACCGCCACGGCCTGTGCCAGCAAGCACCAAACTATCCGCAGGGCCAAAAACGATTGCGGCCACTAGGCTGTCTTTGTCATCAAGTGGCAACAGCTGCACGCCCCTGCCTCCGCCGGAAAGCTGCTTCAGCTCGTCCAGCATAAACACATGGAAGCGACCGCTTTCAGCCAGCACCGCCACACGGTCGTCTGTTGGCCGCAGCAATACAGGCGGCAACAACTTCTCGCCGGGGTTCAGGCTAATGAATTGCTTGCCCGCCTTCATGCGGCTTTCCATATTGCCTGCAGTGGCCAAAAAGCCGTAGGCTGCGCTGCTGGCCAAAAACACGGGCTGGGTAGCTGGTGCGGCCAGCGCGTGGCTTAGCGTACCGCCATTCAGCTCTACAAGGCTTTGCGCCGGTATGCCATCGCCCCGACCGCCCGGCCAAGCTGCAACCGGCACGCTGAATACCTTGCCCAGCGCATTGCCTGCACCAAACAGGTAGGTGTTGTCGGTGGTTTTGCATTCAAAAGCTGCTTGCAGTGCATCGCCCACCTTGAAGCTGAATTGCGCAGCATCGTGACCATGGCCCTGGCGGTTTCGAATCCAGAACTTCTGGGAAACAATCACCGTGGTGGGCTCTTCAACCACCTTCACTTCAATGCTGGCTTTGACCGCCTCTTCGATCAAGGTTCGGCGGTCATCGCCATAGGTGTCCGTGTCTTTTCGAATTTCACCAATAATTCGGGTTTTCAGTTTGCCGTCATCGGCCAGCAAGGCTTCAAGATCAGCTTTTTCTTCGCCCAGCTTGGCCAGCTCCTGTTCAATCTTGATTTTCTCCAGACGAGCCAACTGGCGCAGCCGAATTTCAAGAATGTCTTCGGCCTGACGATCACTTAATTTGAACGCCTCGATCAGCGCAGGCTTGGGCTCGTCGCTTTCGCGAATCACTTTGATCACTTCATCAATGTTCAGCCAGGCAATCAGCCGGCCTTCCAGCACGTGGATGCGGTCATTCACCTGTCCCAATCGGTGCTGGCTTCGGCGGGTAACGCACACCTTGCGAAATTCAATCCAGTCAAGCAGCATGGCGATCAAACCACGCTGACCGGGGCGGCCTGCGTTGTCGATACTCACCAGGTTAATTGACGTATTAATTTCCAGGCTGGTGTGGCTTAGCAGCAGGTTCGAAAATTCCTCAACCGACACATTGCGGCTTTTGGGCTCGAACACCAAACGCACCGCGTTTTCCTTGCCCGATTCATCGCGCACAGCGTCCAGCATGGCCAGCACTTGCGCCTTCAGGTTTTGCTGCTCGGTAGAAAGGCCTTTCTTGCCAGCCTTTACTTTCGGGTTGGTCAGTTCTTCAATTTCCTCCAATACCTTGGCCGTGCTGGTGTTGGGCGGCAATTCCTTCACCACCAGCTGCCACTGGCCACGGGCCATTTCTTCAATTTCCCAGCGGGCGCGCACTTTGATGGAACCACGGCCACCGGCGTAAATCTCCCTCATGGCACTGGCGGGCGAAATAATTTGCGCACCACCAGGAAAGTCGGGGGCGGGCAAAAAGCCCATGATGGTGTCAAGGTCAGCATTCGGGTGCTTGATCAAATGGATCGTGGCTGCAGCCACTTCCCGAATATTGTGGGGTGGAATATCTGTGGCCATGCCCACGGCAATGCCCGAGGCACCATTCAACAGAACGAAAGGCAACCGTGCGGGCAGCAGCTTGGGTTCCTGAAAACTGCCATCGTAGTTGGGAATAAAATCAACCGTACCCATGTCCACTTCATCAAGCAGCAACTTGGCAATGGGTGTTAAGCGCGCTTCCGTGTAACGCATGGCTGCGGCGCCATCGCCATCGCGACTACCAAAGTTGCCTTGCCCATCAATCAGCGGGTAACGCAAGGTGAAGTTTTGCGCCATGCGCACCAGCGCATCGTAGGCAGCCTGGTCGCCGTGCGGGTGGTATTTGCCCAGCACATCGCCCACCACGCGGGCCGACTTCACAGGCTTGGCATTGTTGGCCAGGCCCATTTCATTCATGGCGTACAGAATTCTGCGTTGTACCGGCTTTTGTCCATCTGAACACTCCGGCAGCGCCCTGCCCTTCACCACAGAAATGGCGTAGTCCAGGTAAGCGCGCTCGGCGTACAGGCCAAGCGTTATCGTTTCAGAATCATCGCCAGAAGGAGGCGTTGCATCCAGGGTAAGTTGTTCCATGCGTAACTTCGAGGTTTCTTATTTTGAGAATTGACGTTGACGTAAGGTTTCAAACAGGCACACCGAGCTGGCCACCGACACATTCAGGCTTTCTACGCTGCCAATCATCGGAATTTGCACCAGCTGGTCGCATTTTTCGCGGGTCAGGCGGCGCATGCCATCGCCTTCCGCACCCAGTATCCATGCAATTGGGCCATTCAAATCGGCGTCATACAAGGTGTCTGTGGCTTCACCAGCAGTCCCGATACACCATACACCCGCTTCCTGAATTTCTTCCAGAGTGCGGGCCAGGTTGGTCACCGTGATCACGGGGATTGTTTCAGCCGCACCACACGCCACTTTCGACACCACCGGTGTAATACCCACCGACTTGTCTTTGGGCAACACCACTGCATGTACACCCGCCGCATCGGCGCTACGCAGGCAGGCACCCAGGTTGTGGGGGTCTGTCACGCCATCGAGTACCAGCAACAAGGTGTTCTTGCCGTGGGTCTCGATGATTTCAAACAGGTCGTTGCTTTTCACCAATTCCTTGGCAAAAGCCACCACGCCTTGGTGCTGTTTGTGGCCCGCTGCTTTTTCCAAACGATCGGAATCAGCAGCACTCACCTTCACGCCAGCAGCCTTCACCTTGTCGATGAATTGCTGCATGCGTTTGTCTTTGCGATGTTGGTCGACCAACACCTCTTCCACGCTGGCGGGGGCTGTTTTAACCCGGGCCGACACGGCATGAAAACCATACAAAATGGTCAATTGATACGCTCCGCTTATCGAGATTTTTTCGCTGCAGTGCGCATTTTAGACCCTGTTGCGGGCTTCGGGCGAACAACACGCTTGGCTTTCTGGATTTCTTCCTTGCGTTTTTTCTCGGCAGCCGCTTTGCTGCGGGATTCATCGGCCGCGCGTTTTTTGTTCACACCGCGCGTGGTGGTACTTTCTTCAGGTGGCAATGCAGGCGCGGCTTTGCCTGCGTCTTGAACGGCCTGTTGCATTTGAGACGTGTTCGTGCGGCGGCCTTGCTGGCGCTGTGGTCGATTGCCAGTCCTGCCATTGGGTTTCGAAGCAGAAGGGTCTCTCATCAGGGTTTCAAACTTCACACCCTGCACCAAGCGGAACTCAATGCGGCGGGCATCCAGGTCAACGCGAGAAACCTGCACATTGATTGCATCGGTCAAGCGGTAACGAATACCGCTACGTTCGCCACGCAGTTCATGCAGGCTGTCGCTGTACTGGAAATATTCCGTACCCAGTTCAGACACATGCACCAAACCTTCAACATACAACGCATCCAGCGTGATGAACAAACCAAAACTGGTTACACCAGACACATGGCCCTGAAAGGTGTCGCCCACGCGTTCTTTCATGAAGAAGCACTTCAACCACGACATCACATCGCGAGAAGCTTCATCGGCACGGCGTTCAGTCGATGAAAACCAATTGCCCGACTGATCCCAACGCGAAATCTCTTCGGCCTTGTCTACTTTGCGTTTCGGGTCGTAATCTTCGAATTCGCGATCATCCAGTGGCATGGGCACATAACGCTTGCCCGCCAGCAAGGCCTTGATGCTTCGGTGAACCATCAAATCGGGATATCGGCGAATGGGCGACGTGAAGTGCGCATAGGCTGGGTAGGCCAAGCCAAAATGGCCACTGTTGTGCGGTGTATAAATGGCCTGCTGCATGGAACGCAGCATCATGGTTTGCAACAAGGCCTGGTCGGGACGCCCCTGCACTTTCTTCATCAGGTTTGCGTAGTCCATGCTGGTGGGGTCGTCGCCCCCGTCCAGGGTCAAACCAACAGACCGCAAAAAGGTGCGCAAATTCTGCAACTTTTCGACGGTGGGGCCTTCGTGCACGCGGTACAGGCTGGGGTGCTTGCTGCGCTCCAGAAAGTCAGCTGCGCACACGTTGGCGGCCAGCATGCATTCTTCGATCAAGCGGTGCGCATCATTGCGACGCTTGGGCACAATCTTGTCAATTTTGCCATCGGGATCCAGCATGACCTGCGTTTCAACCGTGTCAATTTCCATCGCACCACGGCGCTGGCGCGATTCGAACAACACCTTGAACAGTGTGTACAAATTTTCCACATCACCATACACATGGCCCATGGCTTTGGCAGCGATGCTTTGCGGATCGGTCAGCGCGTCCCACACCTGGTTGTAGGTCAGGCGTGCAGTGGAATGAATAACCCCGTTATAAAACTGGTAGGCCTTCATCGCACCCTTGGGGCCAATGATCATGTCGCACACCAGCACCAAACGATCCAGGCCGGGGTTCAGTGAACACAGGCCGTTGGACAGTTTTTCGGGCAGCATTGGAATTACACGGCGCGGGAAGTACACGGATGTACCGCGCTTGGTTGCTTCCTGGTCGATCGGTGTGCCTGGCATCACATAGTGGCTTACATCGGCAATGGCCACCAGCAAGCGCCAGCCACCCTTGGTGTCATTCGATGGGGTGCAATACACCGCATCGTCGAAGTCGCGGGCGTCCTCGCCATCAATGGTCACGAAAGGCACATCGCGCAAATCCACGCGGCCCTTCAAATCCTTGTGCTCCACCTCGTTGGGAATGCTTTCAGCCTGGTTCATGGTCAGCAGGTTGAATTCATGCGGCACATCGAATTTGCGCACGGCAATTTCAATTTCCATGCCGGGGTCATCCAACTCGCCAAGCACCTCAGCCACCTTGCCGATCGGCTGGGAATGGCGGGTGGGTTGTTCCACAATTTCAACAGTGACCACTTTACCCGGCGTGGCATTGCCCACGTCTTTGGGCGACACCAGAATGTCGTGCTTGATGCGCTGGTCTTCGGGGATCACCAACAAAATGCCGCGCTCAGACACCAAACGCCCAACCAGCCGGTTGGTTTTGCGCTCAGTCACTTCGACAATAGTACCCTCGGGCTTGCCACGGTGGTCAGTGCCGGTAATTCGCACCAGCACGCGGTCGCCGTGCAACACTTTTTGCATTTCACGCGGGGAAAGAAAGGCATCCGGGCCGCGATCGTCGCGCACCAGAAAGCCAAAACCGTCACGGTGACCCGCCACTTTGCCGGCCACAAAATCAAGTTTGGTGGAAAGCAGCAACATGCCTTTTCGGTTGGGCATTAATTGACCGTCACGCTCCATCGCATTCAGTCGTTTTTCAATAATTGGAATTTGATCTTCAGAAAGTTTAAGGTGCTCGTAAACCTGTTCGCGGGTTAAGGGGGCTTGCGCTTGGCGCAGTACAGCCAGGATGTCTTCACGACTTGGGATTTTTATTTCTGTTTTATGCATTGACAAATTATTTAATTTCATTAGAATTCACCGCTCGCACCTGTGCCCAGGTGGCGGAATTGGTAGACGCGCTAGGTTCAGGTCCTAGTGGTGGTAACACTGTGGAGGTTCGAGTCCTCTCCTGGGCACCAGCAGTTTTCTCTGTTCTTATGCGCTCAAACGCAGTGTACAGCACTTTTCCCACATACTTTCTGAAATTCTGAAGCGCTTGGCGAATTTGCATTGCCGCGAATTGCAGCAACACAAATTTCCTTTTCTGTCCTCAGAATCCGTAACCCACGCTGAAGATCAAACTGGTGTCGGTCTTCTCGACACCGGGTGGCGGCATGTTGTCATAATCCACATTCACTTGCGTGGCCACGTTCACGTTTTCCACAATCGGTGCGCGCAAACCCACCTTGGTTTTAAACAAGGCATCGGCAGTGTCTTCAAGGCTGACGGACAAATCATTGTTGTTGAAAAACACCAGTCGCTTGTTCCAGAATTTGCGCTCGTAATCCAACCCCAGGCTTAAGGAAGGAAACGACTCATCAGGTGCCACAATGTAATCTTCATTGATGTAAGCCAAACCATATTCAGTCGACAATTTGGCCCGCTCTGTTTCGAAAAACTGGTAACCATAACCAGCGCCCAGCGAGGTTCGCAAATTCAAATCGGCCAGTTTGTCCTGTTCACCTTTGGCGTTCACGAACAGGTAATCTTTCTCGCTCAAAAATGCATCGTATTGGGTCTTCAGGTATCGGTTCGATGTAGTTGCCACCCCCGCCGACTCAGCCTCGTTCACTTCGGCGGCCACCGTGTAGCGATTCTCTGGGGTTCGGGCAATGAACTCTGCATCAAAATTCAGCGCATCGTCTTCCGAATTTCCCCGGTTGAACACGCCGCCCAAATTGGCCCTTCCACTGTATTTCACCGAATGGTCGATCACAGGTGGATTAAACATGACCACATCAGTCTTTTTAAGGGGCGTAGACCACCCCAAATCGCCTTGGTCAATGATCAGCTCGCCCTGGGCGTTCAAGGCCACCCTGCCCTTCACCTTGGTGCCGTCTTTCAGCTGCACGGTCACACCATCGTCGGAGGTCAATTCAGTGACGCGCTTCCAGGGCACCTCGATTTCCCCAAACAAGGGCGACTTGAAGGTCAAAATGTTGTCGCCCAATTTAATGACTTCACCGCTGATTTGGTCGCCGTTGTCCAGCACAACACTGGCCGCCATGGCCTGGGTACTGCACAGGGAAAAAACGAGCGCGCAAAGCGATGAAAGCTTGATTCGGGGGTGGGGAATTATTTTGGTTACAACAGGTAAGACTGGCATTGTCCCAGGATCTCCTTGACACTTAAAAGGATCCATAGGATAACACATCAATTTTTAGCGGTTTTTAGAACAAAAATCGCTATATTTTGCACGAAGAAGATGAAGAATAGTTACTGAAAATCGCGCGTTTCAAATGGTTGCACAATCCAGACATCGGACTCGAGATACTCTGCCGCATAATCCGGCTTGAAAATTGAGGATGGCTTGACCCACACCACGGCTGTTTTCAATTCATGAATATGGGGGCACATGTGCCTCAAGTGTGCGCACAAAGCCTGCAAGGTGCGCCCGGAATCTGCCAGGTCATCGACCAACAACACCTTGCCTGTAACAGGTACCACGGAGGCAATGGAGGCAGACACCTGAAGCTCGCCCTGCTCGGTTCCAGCACCACCTCGATAGGAAGATGCGGCAATAACCGCCATGGGCTTTCGCAATGCCCTCGACAAGCCATCGGCCAGAAAAAGCCCGCCACGGGAAACACCCAGCACAACATCGGGCTGAAAACCCGAACCTTCAACCGCACACACAACCTGATCAATCAGGTTGTGGTACTGCGCGTAATCAACATGCAGTTTTTCCATGCGGCAAACACATCCTGGTCAGGCTTTGTAGGGGTGACGCAGCACAATGGTTTCGTCGCGATCGGGGCCGGTCGAAATCATGTCCACGGGCACACCACAAACTGCCTCCATGCGCTTGAGGTAGGTTTTGGCTTCCTCAGGCAAGTCATCGAACTGCTTCACGCCAAATGTGGTGCCTTTCCAGCCAGGGAAGGTTTCAAAAATTGGTTTGCAACCTTCAACCTTGTCGCTGCCAAACGGCAGGATGTCGGTTGTGGTGCCATCAGCCAGCTCGTAACCCACACACATTTGAATGGTTTCCATGCCGTCCAGCACATCAAGCTTGGTGATGCACAAGCCCGACACGCCGTTTAACTGGATGGTGCGGCGCAATGCTGCGGCATCGAACCAGCCACAGCGGCGCGGGCGGCCTGTGACCGAACCAAATTCATTGCCCTTTTTGGCCAGGTACATGCCCTTCTCACAGAACAATTCTGTAGGAAATGGGCCAGAACCCACGCGCGTGGCGTAGGCCTTGGTAATACCCAATACATACTGCAAACGCTGTGGGCCAACGCCTGCACCAGGTGAAGCCGCACCGGCGATACAGTTGGAACTGGTCACAAACGGGAAAGTGCCGTGGTCAATGTCCAGCAACGCACCTTGCGCGCCTTCAAACAGCAGATTTTTGCCTTCGTCATTGGCCTTTTGCAACAGTGTTGGCACATCGGCCACCATGTTCTTGATGCGGGGTGCCAGCGCCATGGCTTTGTCAAACACAACCTGTGGATCTACAGGTTCTGCCCCAAGGTACTGGGTCAGCACAAAATTGTGATAATGCAAAACCTCTTCCAGCTTGGCGCGGAATTTCTCGGGATTGAACAAATCCTGAACGCGCAAAGCACGGCGGGCAGCCTTGTCCTCATAGGCAGGGCCAATGCCACGGCCAGTGGTGCCAATTTTGGCGTCGCCGCGCTTGGCTTCGCGTGCTTTGTCCAAGGCCACGTGGTGGTCAAGAATCAATGGGCAGGTTTCACTGATTTTCAGGCGGTTTTCAACAGAAATGCCACCTGCCTGTAACTCGTCAATTTCACTCAACAAGGCTTCCGGTGACAGCACCACGCCGTTGCCGATGTAGACCTGGACTTCCGGGCGCAGAATGCCGGACGGAATCAAACGCAAAATGGTTTTCTTGCCACCGATCACCAAGGTGTGACCAGCATTGTGACCGCCCTGGAAGCGAACAACGCCCTGGGCGTGATCGGTCAACCAGTCAACCACCTTGCCCTTGCCTTCGTCGCCCCACTGGGTGCCAATTACAACCACATTTCGAAAACTCATTTCTTATTTCTCCTGATTCATGCCAATCGGCACCACTTTCCACACGGCGTTGGCCTGTACAAGCTGCCGATCACATACAAATTCTTCTTCCTCTTGCGCAGTGTGGGGCAATGACTGCAACACAACCTCACCCTGGCTGCGCAGTTCGCGAATCACCGACATCAAGCCGGTGTCGTAAACCCACGGCGCACGAATGGCCGCCTTGGGCTTTGACTGCACCGCCTGCAGGGAAACCAGCTCGCGCAGGTCCACTGAAAAACCAGTCGCAGGGCGAGCCCTGCCATACACGGCCCCCACATCATCGTAGCGGCCACCGCGTAGAATCGCGTTGGGACAACCATCCACATATGCCGAGAAAATCAAGCCACTGTGGTAATCGAAACTGGCCAGATCGGCCAAATCCAGAATCACTGCAGGCATGGCCGACACAGTTTCCTGCAAGCGGGCAATCAAGGTGCGCAATTCATTCAGCACCGAACCAACTTTGGGATTGCGGGGCAATTGTTCGGCTGCGCGATTCAACACACAGTTTGATCCGCCCACCGCACCGTACAAACCAAGCAAGGCCAACACATTGCTACGGCAACTTGCGGACACACCGGCAAGCAAGCCCTCAAGGGCTGGCCTGTCTTTCTGGGCCAGGCAGTCGTGCAGGCTGTGGATCAGTGCATCGGGCAACCCCTCGCCGTCGACCACTGCGGCCAACAAACCGGCATGGGACAGTGCAAGGCAATACCCCCTCAAGCCGGACAAATTCAAGGCATCAACGGCCAGGTTCAAAATTTCAAGGTCGGCCTCAATGCCGCCGCAACCATACAATTCCGCACCGCATTGCAAAGGTTCGCGCGTGGTGTGCAAACCCAAGGCCTGTGTGTGCAACACCGGGCCGCAGTAGCACAAACGCGTTACGCCTTTGCGGTTCAAAATGTGGGCATCAATTCGAGCCACCTGCGGGGTAGTGTCGGCACGCAAGCCGAGCATGCGCCCGCTGGCCTGATCCAGCAACTTGAAAGTTTGGAGGTTCAAAGACACATCGGCATTGCCAAGCAGGGACTCGGTGTATTCCAGCATGGGCGGCATGACCAGTTCATAGCCGTACACGCGAAAACGGTCCAGCAAGGACCTTCGCAATTCTTCGATTCGCCGTGCCTCGGAAGGCAATACATCGGCAACGGACTCTGGCAGAAGCCAAGCAGACATGACTATTCCAACTCTAAAACGAGTATTTCAAAACAAAACAAGCGTGATTCCAACAAGAAAAGGCGCAAAGCCCTCGCGATCAGACACGAGGGCCAAGGCCAGCCGGAAGGTCTCGCTCATTTCCAGTATTCCCTGAGCCAGACCTTTTCAAGCGAGGGGGTTAAACCTGCGCACGCGCGACAAGCCCCAAGTTACTGCGATTTTTGCAGAAACTTGAAGAAATCGGACTGCGGATCAACCACCATCACATCAGACTTGGACGTCAAAGACTTCTTGTAGGCGTCTAGGCTGCGGTAAAAGGAATAGAACTCGGGATTGCGACCAAAAGCGGCATTATAAATCGAAGCGGCCTTTGCATCACCCTCCCCTTTGACAGTTTGTGCTTCTCTATACGCTTCCGCAAGGATCACTTCTCGCTGACGATCAGCATCTGCGCGAATTTGCTCGGATTCAGCAGCACCGGTTGCACGCAGATCATTTGCAACACGTTTGCGCTCTGCTTCCATTCGACGAAACACGGACTCACTGACTTCAGGCAACAAATCCACGCGCTTCAAGCGAACATCCAGAATTTCAACGCCGATTTCAGTGGCCTCATCCTTGACTTTTTCAACCACTGTATTCATCACGGTGGTTCGTTCACCAGACACCATTTGCGGCACAGTGCGCTTGGTAATTTCTTCGTTCAACGCCGATTTCACAACTTGAGACATACGGCTTTGGGCCAAACGGGAATCACCGCTCAAACGAACAAAATACAGACGCGGGTCGACGATACGCCACTTGATGTAAGAATCGATCAAGAGGTTTTTCTTCTCTGAGGTGATAAAACGCTCAGGCTCGGGTGTGTCGATGGTTTGAATGCGTTTGTCCAGAAAAATGACGTTCTGGAACGGCGCTGGCAACTTGAAATACAAGCCAGGTTCTTGACGCACTTCTTCAACCTGCCCCAAAGCAAACACGATGGCGTATTGACGTTGATCAACAACATACAGGCAGGTGTTGGCTACAAAAAAACCAACCAAGGCTGCCGCGATAACTACAAAAATCTTGGGCATGATTAACGGGCTCCCCGGTCACGGTTGCGCATGGCGTCGCGAACACTTGTGTCAAAACCATCGTTGCCGGCACGCGGCGTTGCTGGTGCGGTTTCACTCGACTTGCTGGTGGGCGACGAAGCACCGCCACCGCTGCTGCCTGAACTGCTGGTGTCCTGACTGGAGGGCGGGCCACTCTTCTCGATCAACTTGTCCAGCGGCAGGTAAAGCAACTGACTGTTGTTCTTGGTGCCCACAATAACCTTGGACACGTTGGAATAAATTTCCTGCATTGCGTCCAGGTACAAACGGTCTTTGGTGACCTTGGGTGCTTTTTCGTATTCGGTCAAAATGGCCTTGAAACGGGAGGCATCGCCTTCAGACTGCGCAACAACCCGTTCGCGGTAACCATTCGCTTCCTCAATCAAACGAGCGGCGTTACCACGGGCACGCGGAATCACGTCATTGGCATAAGCCTGTCCATCGTTTTTCAAACGCTCGCGATCCTGACCAGCTTTCACTGCATCGTCAAAGGCGGCCTGAACCTGCTCGGGTGGTTGAACACCTTGAACCGTCACGCTCGAAACCAAAACACCGGCACCATACTTGTCCAGAATTTCCTGCATCACTTCTGCCGTATTCAAGGCAATTTGTTCACGCCCTTCGTACAGCACAAAGTCCATTTTGCTGCGGCCAACCACCTCGCGAATGGCGGTTTCAGCCGCCATTTTCACGGACTCATCCGGATCAACCATGTTGAACAGATAGTCGCCTGCATCTTTCAGGCGGTATTGAACCGCAAACTGAATATCGATGATGTTTTCATCTTCAGTCAGCATGAGTGCTTCACGAAGCACTTTGCTTTTCACGTCGTTGCGATAGCCCACCTCGACAATGCGAACTTGAGATGAATTCACCACTTCATGCGACTGAATTGGATAGGGAAGGCGCCATTGAAAGCCAGGCATGGAGGTGTGATGGTATTTGCCAAATTGCAAAATAACGCCCTCTCGGCCTTCCTGAACAATGTAAAAACCACTGGCCAGCCAAACAAGCACGGCAATGACGATCACTGCAGTAAAGCCCTTACCGGCATTTTCCATGCTGGGGCCACCACTGCCGCCAAGTGGGCCGCGCGGGCCACCGCCATCGCCACCGCCCTTCTTCCCAAACAGGCGGTTCAGCCTGCTATTGAAGTCGCGCCATAGTTCATCCAGATCAGGTGGGCCATCCTGGCGACCACCGGGTCTGCGGTTGTTGTCTTGATCTTGGGGTTTTTGCTGTTCATCGTTGTTTTGATTACCCGATGAATTTCTGCCCCAATCCGGATCATTCATTGACATGCTTGTTCCTGCTGCTGAAAAATTAATTGTTGACGTTCAAGCCCACTGCAGTTCAGTTGACTGGGCATCGGCACCCCGGCTTTGAGCGTAGAAGTTGCCAGCAAGTTCCGTCAAACATTCACGCAACTCTGCGACACCCAAACCATAACGCGCGCTTACCGCCACGGACAAAATCTTACCATTCCCGTCACGTTCGACCTCAGGCGAACGCTCACAGGCGTCTATTTTGTTCCAGATAATCACTTGGGGTACATCACCTGCTTCTATCTCGAACAACACCTTGTTCACTTCGTCAATCTGGCTGTGGCGCACGGGTGAACTGGCATCCACCACATGCAACAACACATCTGCATGTACAGCACTTTCAAGGGTGGCCTTGAATGCATCGACCAGGGAGTGGGACAAGTCGCGAATAAACCCGACGGTGTCGGACAGCGCCATGTCTACTTTGGGTGCAAGCCAAACGCGGCGCGTGGTGGTGTCCAGCGTAGCAAACAGCTGGTCAGCAGCATAGGCCTTGTCGCTTGCAATCGCATTGAACAGCGTGCTTTTGCCTGCGTTGGTGTAACCCACAATGGCCACGGTGAACTGCCCACGCCGTTCACGCTGCCTGCGCTGGGTTTGCCGCTGTTTCTGCAACTTTTCCAGCCGCGTTTTCAGCTGTTTAACCTTCACACCGATTAATCGGCGGTCGGTTTCCAACTGGGTTTCACCCGGGCCACGCATGCCGATACCGCCCTGCTGCCCGTACAAATTTGCATTGCCACGCACCAGGCGCGAAGCCATGTACTGCAACTGGGCCAATTCCACTTGCAACTTGCCCTCGAAACTTCGCGCACGAATGGCAAAAATATCGAGAATCAAACCGGTTCGGTCAATAACCCTGCGGCCAAGCGCATTTTCCAAGTTTCTTTGTTGGGCGGGGCTTAGGCTGTGATTGAAAATGACAAGCCCAACTTCTTCGGCCTCGCAATGGGCAAGAATTTCCTGCACCTTGCCGGAACCAATGAAAGTTGCGGAGTCGGGGGCGCGTCGTTTGGACACAAAAACGCCGATCACCTCTGCACCAGCGGAGGTGGCCAATAGAGCGAGTTCATCGACACTTTCGTGAAACTCGTGTTGGCCAAGGTCGAGTGCAACCAGGGTACTACGAGTCATTTCAAACCACGGATCGTTTGGAAAGTGAAGATGGGAATTACTCCTTCACCTCTGGGGTGAATGTAACGGAACGGCCTGGCACCACAGTAGAAATTGCGTGCTTGTAAACCATTTGGGTCACTGTGTTACGCAGCAGAACCACGTATTGGTCAAAAGACTCGATTTGGCCCTGAAGCTTGATACCATTGACCAGATAAATGGACACGGGTACGTGCTCTTTGCGCAGCAAATTGAGGAAGGGGTCTTGTAGAAGTTGCCCTTTGTTACTCATAACAGCTCCAGACTGTGTTGATATTATTAAATGTCAGAGCTTTTGGCTCGTCACGCTTAGTTTACAGAAAGCGCTTATGGGTGCCAAACAGAAGCCCTTCTTTTGTTGATATGGACACTCTTTTTTCACAAAAAGTTCAAATCCAACGGAGAAGAATCGATTAGGTTGACAAGCCCACCACTCAAGCGGGTGACTCCAGCCAGTCTGACAGGCGAGGGTTCTCAATGAACTCGGCCTGGAAAGCCTTCAACTTCTGCGCAGATTGCGGCAACCGGTTCGCCCATTCTGTGGTCAAACCCGGGTCGTACCACAGTGCTTTTGCAACCACTTCGGCACTGATGTGGGCCGGGTCACAGATCAAGGCAAAGCGGTCGTCGCCCCGAACTATTGCCAGCAAGCCGATTACGCCATGATCGATCAACTGGTTCAGTATTTCGTCGAGCTGATCAGGTGGAACCCTGGCAAATACACGCAGTTCTTCCATCGTCATTCCGGGCTTTTCCTGCTGTCGCGACTTTTCCAGTTCAACCAATACGCTCAAACCCTGCAACCAACGCTCACCGGGCCGGTGGGACTGGTTCCAGTAACCCGTCCGAGCCACCGGCAAGGCCGCCACAGTGCTGGCACCCAGCAAGACAATGACCCAGCTTACATAGATCCACAGCAAAAAGATGGGGAACGCCGCCAGCGCACCATACAAGGCCGTGTAACTGGGAAAGTGGGTGATGTAGGCGGCAAAAGCCCGCTTGGATATTTCAAACAAAACCGCTGCCAGCAAACCGCCCACCAACGCATCTTTCCAGTGCACGGCACGGTTGGGCACAATGCGGTAAATAAAGGCAAAAGCAAGAACCGTCAGCAACAGCGGGATCAAATTCAAGGCCGGAAACATGCCACCCAACACCGGGTTCACACCCGCCATTGTGTTGCCGATCAAGGCAGTGGACACGCTGATGCTAAGGCCGACCAATACCGGGGCCAAAGACAACACGGCCCAATAAAGCACCACTTTGTTCATGATGGAACGTTGCCGCTTGACGTTCCATATTTGATTGAACACCCGATCAACAGTGAACATGGTCGTCAATGCCGTAATAACGAGAAAGACAATACCGATGGCGGTCAGGCCTTTGGCCTTGTCAGAAAACTGGGTGACGTAGGTCAGGATGGTTTCCGACAGGGTTTCCGGAAAGAAGCTTTCAATCAAATAGCCTTGAAGGGACATTTGCATGCGGTCAAACATGGGGAAGGCAGTAAAAATTGCCAAGGCCACGGTGGCCAGGGGCACCAGCGACAGCACAGTGGTGAAGGTCAGGCTGGAAGCAACTTGTGGCAGGCGCTGTTCGATGATTCGCTGACCCACCAAACGTGTAAAAGCGATCCACCAACGTACATTCAGCGGCGACAGTTCAACATCTTCCACTTTGAAAGCACGCCGGGCACCGCGCATGAATCGCGCGCGGCGGGTTTCGAAACTCTTGGTCTCAGTTGTTTCAGAGGGTGCGGCTGAGCTCATGCGCTTCGATACAATAGATGTTCCAACAACCCCCATGATAACCCTTAAGCATGCTTGAAGTATTGGTCTTGTATTACACCCGCCACGGCACAACCGCACAGCTGGCCCGTGAAATTGCGTTGGGCATTGATTCAGTCAAGGGCGTTTCAGCCCGGCTTCGTACCGTACCCGCCGTGTCTGCCAACACCGAGGCCACTGAATCGGACATACCCACGGATGGCCCGCCTTACGCGGAACCTGCAGACCTGAAAGAATGTGCTGGCCTGGCAATTGGCTCCCCAACACGGTTTGGCAACATGGCTGCTGCCATGAAATATTTCATCGACGGCACAGTGGCAAACTGGCTTGCAGGCGACCTGATCAACAAACCCTTTTGCGTATTCACCAGCACCAGCAGTTTGCATGGCGGGCAAGAAACAACGCTAACCACCATGGCCTTGCCCCTGATTCACCACGGCATGTTGTGGCTGGGCATCCCCTATTCTGAACAAGCCCTGCATGACACCACCACCGGTGGCACGCCCTACGGTGTGACCCACTGGGCCGGTACAAAAGGACACAACCCGCTTTCCGAGCATGAAAAAGCACTGGCCAGGGCGCAAGGCGTGCGCTTGGCAAAAGCCACACTGGCCCTTCAACACATGAGCAAACACTGATGAGCAGCACCCTGCATACCCAATCCACCCGCAACAAGGCCTACTGGGCCACTGTTGCCAGCCTGTTGGCCTTGATCGCGCTGTGCGTGGCGTGGGAGCTGTTTATTGCCCCCATTCGCCCTGGCGGCAGCTGGCTTGTATTGAAAGTACTGCCTTTGCTTCTGATTGTGCCAGGCATATTTAAACAGCGTGTGCGCACCTACCAGGCCACCTCACTTTTGGTGTGGCTTTATTTTGCGGAAGGCGCCACGCGCGCCAGTTCCGACCCAGCCCTGGCTTCACAGCTGATGGCCGGGCTGGAGGTATTTCTGACCATTGCACTGTTTGCCAGCGTCAGCGTATTCGCACGCACTTACAAAGTGCCAAAAACAAAGGTAGCCTAAGGGCATGAACGAATTTCTTGACCAGTTGCGCAAACAGGTTCCGGGCTTGATCCTCAAGACCGACCCGGCAGACATTGCCCACGCCTGCACCGATTGGCGAAAACGCTACCAAACCACGGCACTGGCCCTACTTGAACCCATGAACACTGCGCAGGTTCAGGGCGTTGTGAAGGTGTGCGACCAGTTCAACGTGGCCATTTCCACCCAAGGCGGCAACACTGGCTTGGTGGGTGGCGCCGTACCGGCGGCTGAGGGCGACGCCTCCATCCGCCCGCATGTGGTGCTTAAAACCGGTCGAATTCGCGATGCATTGAAGCTGGATGAAAGCAACCTGACGCTGACTGCCAGCGTGGGCTACACCCTGTATGAAATTCAGGAATACGCAAGTGCCCATGGTTTCCTTTTCCCCCTGAGTCTGGCATCTGAAGGCACTTGCACACTGGGCGGCAATTTGGCCAGCAACGCCGGTGGTGTGGCGGTATTGCGCTATGGCAATGCCCGCGAACTGTGCCTGGGGCTGGAATTTGTAAATGCCCAAGGCGAACTGTGTGGGGATTTGCGCGGTCTGCGCAAGAACAACACCGGTTACGATTTGCGGCACCTGCTGATTGGATCGGAAGGCACCCTGGGTATAGTGACCACAGCCTGCATGAAGGTGTACCCTGCCCCCAAAAGCCGTTGTGTGGCCTGGCTTAATGTGGACAACATTCAAGCTGCAGTGGATGCACTGGGCTTTATTCAAGGCCATTTGTTTGGCGAACTAAGCAGCTATGAATGGATGAATGCCAACGCGATTGACGTGGTTCAAACCCATTTTCCGGCCAGGGCACCTGCCTGCCCTGGCGCTGGTGACCACGTACTGGCCGAATTTACGTCGCTGGACACGGAAGGTGCGCTGCTTGAGCGTGTGAACACAACGCTGGAGGCACTGCTGGAAGAACAGGCAAGTGTTCGCAACATTGCAATTGCGCAAAACGGACGGGAAATTGAAACCTTCTGGGCCTTGCGGGAAAACATTTCAGAAGCGCAGGCCAAAGAAGGTTTGAATGTGAAACACGATGTGGCCTGTGCTGTGTCGCAACTGCCAACATTTCACGACATGGCCTTGAATGACATCGAGGAACATGGCGTGGATGCACGCCCTGTGCTGTTTGGCCATTTGGGCGACGGCAATTTGCATTTTAATTTGTCTGCGCCCAAGGGAAGCGATTCCGCGGCGTTTTTAAAGCAGAATCAGCAACTTCTGAACAGGCTGGTGCATGAAGCAATTTTGCTGTGCGGGGGCACGGTGTCGGCTGAACACGGCATTGGGCAGTTGAAAGCTGGGTTGTTGCGGGAAATAACCAGCAGCAGCAATTACTCGGCGTTTGTTGCGATCAAGCAGGCGATGGACCCGAAGAATTTGTTCAATCCGGGCAAGTTGGTGTTGGTTTGAAGCCGAACGTGGCGTGTGAATTTCAAAAATGGAACTTCAGGTTTTCTGGCGAGCGATTGGGACTCGCGCTGATTGGGCAACAAAGACTTGGGCGCTAACTAGACTGGCGCGTGTTTTGCCATTTTCGCCAATGCATCTTCCACTACCTGCCAATTGTTGGCTTTCAGCAATGCCGAATCAGACAACACTTGCCGGTACAAACGCCCACCCGGCTGCCCATGAAACAAACCCAACCAGGATTTTGTGATATTTCGAATTGACTCGCCCCGGGCCAATTCCTGATTGGCATAAGCATGCAATTCATCAATAATTTCAAATCGGGTTTTAACTGGGGCAGGCTTCTTGCCAATCACCTCATCAAAACCCGCGAGCAACCAAGGGTTGGAATAGGCTTCACGACCAATCATGCAACCATCTACCCACTGTAAATGGCCTTGAATTTCTTCAATGGTTTTAATGCCACCGTTCAAGATGAATTGAAGATGCGGGAAGTGTTGTTTCAGGCTCTTCACCACCTCATAACGAAGCGGTGGAATGTCACGGTTTTCTTTCGGCGACAAGCCCTTCAACACCGCATTGCGGGCATGCACGATGAATGTTTCGCAACCTGCTTCGCTGACCTTGCCGACAAATTCGTAAAGCATGCCTTCGCTTTCATCGTAATCAAGCCCAATGCGGTGCTTCACCGTCACATCCAGACTGCAAGCGTCTCGCATGGCTTTCACACAGTCGGCAACCAAATCAGGCTCCGCCATCAGGCAGGCGCCAAACGCGCCTTTCTGAACGCGTTCTGAAGGGCAACCCACATTCAGGTTCAACTCGTCGTAGCCAGCTTCTTCAATCCACTTTGCACAGGCTGCAAGATGAGCCGGGTCGCTGCCACCGATTTGAAAGGCAACAGGATGCTCTTTTTCATGAAAAGCCAAAAAACGTTTCCGATCACCAAACACCAAGGCACCCGTGGTGATCATCTCGGTATACAGCCAAGTGTGCTGCGTAATGGCGCGATGAAACCTGCGGCAATGCCGGTCGGTCCAGTCGATCATTGGGGCAACAGAAAGGGTTCTGGGTTTAAATGTCATGTTTTGAATTTTACAAACAAAAAGGGCGAGGCCAAAGCCACGCCCCCTTTGATATTTGGCCGTGAACAGCCAAACAAAGCTTATGCTGCGTCGCGGCTGGCGCGCTTGCGCTCGTGTTCCTTCAGGAAGCGCTTGCGAATACGAATGTTTTTCGGCGTAATTTCCACCAATTCGTCTTCAGCAATGAATTCCACTGCATATTCCAGGTTCATCTGGATTGGAGGCACCAGGCGAACGGCTTCATCCGTGCCGGAAGAACGAACGTTGGTCAACTGCTTGCCCTTGATGGGGTTCACAACCAAATCGTTGTCACGGCTATGAATACCAATCACCATGCCTTCGTACAGGGCTTCACCTGGGGACACAAACATGCGACCACGGTCTTGCAACTTCCACAAGGCGTAGGCCACTGCGTCGCCATCGTCTTGAGAAATCAGAACACCGTTGTGACGCTCGCCTGAACCGCCTTCACGAACAGGAGCGTATTGATCAAACACGTGGCTGATCAAGCCTGTACCACGGGTCAAGGTCATGAATTCGCCCTGGAAACCAATCAAGCCACGCGCTGGAATTTTGTATTCCAGACGAACACGGCCTTTGCCATCGGGTGACATGTCGAGCAGGTCACCTTTGCGGCGGCCCAATTCTTCCATCACGCCACCTTGGTTAACATCTTCAACATCCACGGTTAGCATTTCGTATGGCTCGCACTTCACACCATCAATTTCCTTGAACACCACGCGCGGGCGGGAAACCGCCAGCTCGTAACCTTCACGGCGCATGTTTTCCAGCAAAATGGTCAAGTGCAATTCACCACGACCAGACACTTCAAACACGGTGTCGTCGTCAGTGTCTTTGACACGCAAGGCCACGTTGGCTTTCAATTCACGCTGCAAACGATCGCGCAACTGACGACTGGTTACAAACTTGCCTTCACGGCCAGCCAATGGCGATGTGTTCACCATGAAGTTCATGGTCAATGTGGGCTCGTCGATCGCTGGAATTTCCAGACCTTCAACGGCTTCCGGTGAGCAAATGGTGGTACCAATGCCGATTTCTTCAATACCGTTGATCAGACAAATGTCGCCAGCCTGCGCTTCCTCGGCCTGTACACGCTCAAGACCACGGAATGTGAGAACCTGATTAATACGGCCGTTGAAAGGCTCGCCATCGGGACCGTTCACGCAAACCACGTTTTGACCGACACGAACCGTGCCGCGCTTGATACGGCCAATGCCGATCTTGCCAACATAGCTGTTGTAGTCAAGTGATGTGATCTGAAATTGCAAGGGGCCGGCTGGGTCATCATCACGCACAGGCACGTACTTCAAAATGGCTTCAAACAGGGGGCGCATGGTGCCTTCGCGCACATCCGGCGTGTCGCCAGCGTAGCCGTTCAGGCCAGACGCGTACACAATCGGGAAATCAAGCTGTTCGTCGGTTGCACCCAATTTGTCGAACAAGTCGAAAGTCTGGTCGATTACCCAGTCAATACGCGCACCCGGACGATCTACTTTGTTCACAACCACAATTGGCTTTAAGCCCAGGGCCAAAGCTTTGCGGGTTACGAAACGGGTTTGGGGCATTGGGCCTTCAACTGCGTCCACCAACAACAAAACAGAGTCAACCATCGACAACACACGCTCCACTTCACCGCCGAAGTCGGCGTGTCCTGGGGTGTCTACGATGTTGATGTGTGTGCCTTCATATTCAACCGCGCAATTCTTTGACAGAATCGTGATACCACGTTCTTTTTCAATGTCATTGCTGTCCATCACGCGTTCTTCGAGTTTTTCATTCTCTCGGAAGGTGCCGGACTGGCGAAGTAGTTGGTCAACCAGCGTGGTTTTGCCGTGGTCCACGTGGGCGATAATTGCAACGTTACGTAATGCGCGTGTCATAGATTTACCTGAATCAATCTGTCGGGTCGAAGCAAGGCGCCCTTCCCATCCGTTTCTAAAATGCCTGTGCCCATAAACTGGGGCGTGCCTTGTGGGGCCGTGTTACTTACACCTGTATTCACATCCTGCGCGAGGGCTTCTCCGTACACCCGCACCCGCCCTGGTTTGGCATTCGCCAATTCCAGTGGCAACCGTTGCCCGTGCGAAAAACGCCGCGCAAACTCATTGTTCAATTCAACTTTGCCCAGGCTGCCCAACAGGGCATCGACCGGGAAAAGCACTGCATCCAAAGCATCAAAGGGATTTTCCGACTCACCAAGCACTTTGAGTGCTTCCAGGGTGTACGCGCGTTCCACTTTCAAGTCACCAATCGCGGTTCTCCTCAACTTGGTGAGGTAGCCCGCCGTGCCCAAGGCCTTGGCGATATCTTCGCCCAGGGTGCGCACATAGGTGCCTTTGCTGCAATTTACGTCCAGTTCAATGGTGCAATTGCTTTCACCATTGTTCTCATTGTGCTCCAGCTTGATGACATCCAATTGATGGATCAAGATGGTTCGGGCAGCTCTGTCTAATTCGATGCCTTCGCGAGCATACTCGTACAAAGGCTTCCCGTCTTTCTTTAATGCAGAAAACATGGGCGGTGTCTGTTGAATTTCACCAACAAACTGCGCACACACCTGTTTCACTTCTTCATCAGTGATGCTTTCAAGGGCGCGTGTGCTGACTTGCGTCAATTCGCCTTCGGCATCGCCGGTGCTGCTGGCATAACCCAAGCTGATTGTGGTTCGATAGGTTTTGCTGGCATCGATCAAATCAGCTGCAAACTTTGTGGCTTCTCCAAACATCAGCGGCAACAAGCCACTGGCCAAGGGGTCAAGCGTGCCCGTGTGGCCGGTTTTCTCCGCACGGTACAGACGTTTTACGATCTGCAAAGCCTGATTGGATGAAAACCCCATTGATTTGTCGAATAACAACACGCCCGACAAAGACCGCTTCTGGTTTTTAATTGCCACCACCGTCATCCTCGCCTTTCAAGGCGCGGTCAATGATTTGGGACATTTCAGCCCCGCGTTCCACAGATTGGTCATGCTTGAACCGCAAAGTGGGCACAGTGTGAATGTGCAATTTCTTGAAAATCAGGTTGCGCAAATAACCCGAGGAATCGTTCAGGGCCTCTTCGGTAGTTTCTGCCGAACCTGTCAACACCGAGAAATAAACGGTCGCATAAGCGTAATCGGGTGTCAATTCCACATCGGTGATCGTGACGAACCCTAGCCGTGGGTCTCGCAACTCACGGGGGATCAGCTCAGCCAGGTCTTTCTGGATTTGCTCGGCAACCCGAATGCCTCTGGCTGGTGCTTTTTTCTTGTGACGCATACTTTCCTTTTCAAACCCCACGCTGCAATTGAATTACAGCGTACGGGCCACTTCCTTCACTTCAAATGCTTCCAGGATGTCGCCAACCTGGATGTCGTCGTAATTGTGCAGTTGCAGGCCACATTCAAAGTTCTGACGCACTTCTTTGGCGTCGTCTTTGAAGCGCTTGAGCGATGCCAGTTGACCTGTCCACACCACCACGTTGTCGCGCAACAAGCGAATACCTGCGCCACGACGAATCACACCATCGGTGACCATACAACCAGCAACAGAACCCACTTTGGAGATTTTGTAGACCTCGCGGATTTCAACGTTGCCGATGATTTCCTCTTTCTTGTCAGGTGTCAGCATGCCGGTCATGGCGGCCTTGATTTCGTCTACGGCATCGTAAATGATGTTGTAGTAGCGAATGTCCACGCCATTGTTCTCGGCGGTTTTGCGAGCACCTTGATCAGCACGCACGTTAAAGCCGATGATCACAGCCTTGGAAGCCACGGCCAGGTTCACATCCGATTCACTGATGCCGCCCACAGCGGCGTGCACAACCTGCACTTTCACTTCGTCGGTCGACAATTTCTGCAGGGCATGTGACAAGGCTTCTTGTGAGCCCTGTACGTCGGCTTTCAGAATAACCGGCAGGTGTTTGACTTCGCCCTCGGCCATTTGTTCGAACATATTTTCCAGCTTGGCAGCCTGCTGCCTGGCCAGCTTCACGTCGCGGAACTTGCCTTGACGGAACAATGCGATTTCACGGGCCTTGCGTTCGTCTGGCAACACAATCACTTCTTCACCAGCGGCGGGTACATCGCTCAAACCCTGAATTTCGACAGGAATTGATGGGCCTGCAGAGTCGATGGAGCGACCAGTTTCATCCACCATGGCACGAACACGGCCAAATGCGGAACCAGCCAAAACCACGTCGCCTTTCTTCAAGGTGCCACTTTGAACCAGCACGGTGGCAACGGGGCCACGGCCCTTGTCCAGACGGGATTCAACGACCAAACCTTTGGCGGGTGCGTCTATCTGTGCTTTCAATTCCATTACTTCGGCTTGCAACAACACTTGTTCCAGCAAGTCGTCAATGCCTTTACCAGTTTTGGCGGACACGGGCACCATGGGTGAATCGCCGCCGTATTCTTCCGGCACCACGGAATGTGAAATCAATTCCTGTTTCACGCGGTCGGGGTTGGCCTCGGGCTTGTCAATTTTGTTGATCGCAACCACCAAGGGCACATTGGCTGCCTTGGCGTGATGGATCGCTTCAATTGTTTGAGGCATCACACCATCGTCGGCGGATACCACAAGAATAACAATGTCAGTTGCCTTCGCACCACGGGCACGCATGGCCGTAAACGCCTCGTGGCCAGGGGTGTCCAGGAACGTGATCATGCCACGCTCGGTTTGTACGTGGTACGCACCGATGTGCTGGGTAATGCCGCCCGCTTCGCCAGACGCCACTTTCGCACTGCGGATGTAATCCAGCAAAGACGTTTTACCATGGTCAACGTGACCCATCACGGTGACCACCGGTGCGCGGGGCACGGCAGGCGCTTCGGAATGCGCAACGCCTGCTTCTTCAATCATGGCTTCGGGATCATCAAGCTTGGCGGCAATGGCCTTGTGACCCAATTCCTCGGTCACGATCATGGCGGTGTCTTGGTCCAGAACCTGGTTGATGGTAACCATCTGACCCATTTTCATCAGACACTTGATTACTTCAGCAGCCTTGACGGACATTTTGTGCGCCAGTTCAGCCACGGTAATGGTTTCGGGCACATGCACGTCACGAACCACGGGTTCTGTGGGCTGATTAAAGTTGCTTTGTTCATGGCTGTGGCGGCTGTTTTTGCCCTTTGGGCCCTTCCATCCACCTGCGCCAGTGCGGCCCAAACCGGTTTCACCACGGGTTTTCAAACCACCACGGCGACGGCCTGGCTCATCTTTCGCGCCAACAGGACGAACACCTTTGCGACCACGTTCTGCAGCGTCGTCTTCTGCGGGCGTGGCCAATTTTTCGGGTTTCTTGACGACGGCTTTCGGTGGCTCAACAGGCTCTTCTGCCTTCATGACCTTGGAAGGCTGCGACATCATTCTGTTGATCGCGGCCACTTCAGCTTCCGCCACCTTGCGGGCACGTTCCTGATTGGCACTGGCCTTGGCTGCGTCTTCAGCAGCTTTTTTGGCTTTTTGTTCAGCTTTCAATGCATCTGCTGCGCGTTGTTCGCGGGCCTTTGCCTCTTCGGCACGGGCGGCTTTTGCAGCTTCGTCTTTGGAATCAGTTTCTTCATCGGCTTTCGACGGCGCTGCACTTTCGGCCTTGGCTTGCTCAACGGCTTCGTGCGCCAAACGTTCTTCTTCAGCTCGCTGGCGGGCTTCTTCCTGAAGCTTTAGTTCACGCTCGCGTTCCTGTTCCAGTTTGGCCTGCTTTTCTTTCAGTTCAGCTTCCTGACGTGCTTTCAGTTCAGACTGGCGCTGCGCTTCCGCATCACGACGTGCCTGCTCAGCAGGTTCAAGCTGGACTTCCATCACAGGCTCGCTTTCGCCTGCTTTCTCGGCACGTTGAACGAACACACGCTTCTTGCGCACTTCAACCTGAACGGTGCGCGCACGCCCACCAGGGCCTGCCTGCTTGATTTCGCTGGTCTGCTTGCGGGTGAGGGTAATCTTCTTTTGACCACTTTCAGATCCGTGTGCCTTGCGAAGGCTTTCCAAAAGCTTTCCCTTGTCCGCTTCAGTAACTGCATCTGCCTCAGAAGCTTTGCTTACGCCAGCAGACTTCAACTGCTCCAAAAGTACATCGGCGGGCATTTTCAACTCTGCTGCAAACTGTGCGACTGTGGTACTGGTCATCTACTATTCCTTCAAATTCCCTTACTGACCGGGCCACGTGGCCCGATTCGACTCAACTTAATCCAATCTGGTTCGAAATTTATTCGAACCAGTGTGCACGCGCCTTCATGATGATGTCGCGCGCGCGATCCTCTTCAATACCTGCGATCTCAACCAATTCGTCGACCGCCAATTCTGCCAACCCTTCCCGCTCCGAAATATCTGCAGCAGCCAGCTTGGCGACCAAATCAGCATCTACGCCTTCAATGGACATCAAATCACCAGCACCCTCGACCATTTCTTCGTGGGCAATCGCCTCGGTCAACAATGCGTTGCGGGCGCGGGTGCGAAGCAATTCAACAGTTTCATTGTCAAATGCTTCAATTTCCTGCATTTCAGCCAAAGGCACGTAGGCCACTTCTTCGAGTCCGCTGAAACCTTCCTCGATCAGAATATTGGCAACATCTTCGTCCACATCCAGCTTGCTGGTGAACAAAGCGCGCAGTTTCGCTACTTCTTCCTCAGAGCGCTTTTCAGACTCTTCAGGTGTCATGATGTTGATCTGCCAACCGGTAAGATCTGAGGCCAAGCGAACGTTTTGACCACTGCGGCCAATAGCCTGAGCCAATTCGGCTTCGTCTACAACCACTTCCATGACATGCTGGTCTTCATCCACCACAATGGATTGCACCGTGGCTGGCGATAAGGCGCCAATCACGAACTGGGCCGGGTCTTCAGACCACAACACGATGTCCACACGTTCGCCGCCCAATTCCTGGGTAACTGCCTGCACGCGTGAACCACGAACACCCACACAGGTACCGATGGGGTCAATGCGACGGTCATGCGCCAATACTGCAATTTTGGCACGCATGCCGGGGTCGCGTGAAGCACCTTTGATTTCAAGGTGCCCCTGCTCAATTTCCGGCACTTCCATGGCGAACAAGGCCCTGATAAATTCTGGCGAAGTGCGGGAAAGAATAACCTGCTGGCCACGGGCCAGGCGATCTACTTTCCACAGGAAAGCACGCACGCGGTCACCTGGACGCAGGCTTTCACGCGGGATCATTTGATCGCGTGGCAAACGGGCCTCAATGCGGCCGCTTTCAATAATGGCATCGCCACGTTCCATCCGCTTGACCTGGCCGATCACGATTTTGTCGCCACGATCCAGGAAGTCGGTCAGGATTTGCTCGCGCTCTGCATCGCGCACGCGCTGCAAAATAACCTGTTTTGCAGCCTGTGCACCAATGCGACCGAACTCGACGGGTTCCAGCTCTTCTTCAATGAAGTCACCCATTTCGGCTTCGGAATCGTGCGCCAAGGCCTGATCCAGTACCATTTGGTAAGCTGGATCATAGAAGTCTTCTTCGGTGACCACTTCCCAGCGGCGGAAAGTGTCGTAGTCGCCTGTGTCGCGGTCGATGGACACACGCACGTCTACTTCCTCGTCGAAACGCTTCTTGGTTGCAGAAGCCAATGCCAATTCGAGCGCGCCGAATACGATGTCTTTTTCAACATTCTTTTCACGCGCCAACGCATCAACCAATAAAAGCAACTCACGGCTCATTCCAGGGCTCCTAAAACTTTAGATGGGGGACCAGACGGGCACCCGCCAAATCAGTTATTTCAAAATCAAACAAGCAAGGCTCGGCATTTTTTCCATCGGGTGTCACCAGGACGCCCCAAGTTTGCTCTTTGCCTTGTTGCAATACACCTTTGAACTGCTTCTGGTTGTTAATTGCGCGTTTAAACTTCAACGCAACTTCTTGCCCCAAAAACCGTTCGAAATCTTTTTTACGACGCAACACGCGGTCTACGCCCGGCGAGGAAATCTCGAGCCGCTCATAGTTGACATTTTCAACGGTAAACAGATGGGTGAGCTGATGGCTTACCCGTTCGCAATCCTCGACAGTGACACCGGAAGGCGAATCAATCATGATGCGCAACAGGCCATTGCCTTCCCGCTCGATGTCGGCCACTTCAAGGCCCAGCGAGACAATCACGGCGTCGGCTTCCGTTACCCACGGCTCTGACCACACACCAGACCAGGAATTGCCAACAAATTCTTCAGGATTGATCACTTCTCTTCTCTTCGCCTTTACTTTGCTACCAGCTTTGTCTACTTACTTTGTTCATTCTCTTCAAAACCGCCTCGCCAAAAAAAAATGGGCCTGTAAGCCCACTTCATTTGAGACACCCTTTTTTGGAGTGGGTGCTCAGGCAGCCTCAGAGAATAACCGAAACCGCCTTTATTTTCAAGCAATTTAATGCACCGTACTACGCTGCGGGGGCCTTTCTTCGTCGCCTTTGCTGGGGCTTCTGCTCGGAAACAGGACCATTTCCGTGAGCGGGGGCCCTACCCGCCGAGGGGCCGCCGGTCCGCGCACCACTGGTGCGTTTGCCAGAACCCGCAAATTTTCCTGAATTGCCACCATTTCCGGTGCCAGAAGGGCCGCGACCTCGCCCGCCGTTGCCTGTACCAGCACCCGTACCAGCACCCGTACCAGAACCGCCTGCACCAGCCCTGTTGCCATTGCGCTCGCCACCACGGCTGTTGCCGCCTGTGCGTGAGGAACCACCGGCCGAAGACAGGTTGTTTTGGTTGCTCAAAGCTGCCGCAGCCGCTGCGCCCGACACTGTCAAGTAGGTTTGCGTGGGTGTTGTGAACGCCAAACCGGGATCGATCAAAGGCTGACCGTTGCGGCGTTTGTTGTTTTTGGAGCCTATGTTTTTCTTGTCGCGGCGAATCGCGCCTTCCTGTGCAGACTCATCGACCTTCAAACCCAAGGACTGCATATACGACATGGCTTCAAGGGCTTCCATTTCCATGTGTCGCCCGCGCTTTAAGGTGGACGGCATCAGAATGTCGCCAAAACGGGTGCGGATAAGGCGGCTAACCGTCAGCTTGCATGCGTCAAACATGCGGCGAACTTCCCGGTTACGCCCTTCCTTCAAACCCACTTTGTACCAGCGGTTTGCACCTTCACCGCCCGCAGCGTCCACATAAAGGAACTTGGCTGGACCGTCGTCAAGCTGAATGCCGGCCAGCAATTGTTGGCGCTGCTCCTCAGAAAGTTCGCCCAAAATACGAACGGCGTATTCGCGCTGCACTTCATAGCGGGGGTGCATCAAGCGGTTGGCCAAGTCACCAGATGACGTAAAAAGCAACAAGCCTTCTGTGTTGAAATCCAGGCGACCCACGGCAATCCACTTGCCATTGGAAATTTTCGGGAGTTTTTGAAACACGGTCGGGCGACCCTGGGGGTCGTCCATGGAAACAATTTCACCAGATGGCTTGTGGTAAATGAGAACCCGAGGTGGTTTGGATTTGTTTTTGCGTTGAATCAGCCTGCCATTGACACGAACCTGATCGGTGGGTAGCACACGCTGGCCCAAGTGGGCGGGTTCCGCATTTACAGAAACACGGCCAGCCACGATTAGTTCTTCCATTTCGCGACGCGAGCCCATGCCGGAATCTGCGAGCACTTTGTGCAGTTTCGGGGCAAGTTCGGGATCAAGACGGACGTTCAGTTTACTGCGGTTTTTGGACGCACCGCCATTTTCTTCTGATTTGAGACCTTCGACCTGATCAAGCACATCAGCCCATTCCATGTCATGGCTTTCGCTGTCCGTACTCACCTCAACGGGTTCAATGGTGTCGGTTGTTTCAGGGATTTCAGTTGCTTTGCGCTTGTTGGTTCTCATCGTTTTCCGCTGTGTCGCTGTCATCCAGGTCAAATGGAATGACTTTCTGTAATTCATCAGCCAGTTGCTGGTCTTTTTCATCGTCCAGTGCTGGCAAATCGCTCAGGCTGACCAAATTCAGGTCAGCCAAAAATTGGGGCGTGGTTGCCCAAAGTGCCGGACGCCCTGGGGCATCACGGTGGCCAATGGCCTCGATCCAACCACGGTCTTCAAGGGCTTTCATGACCTGGGAAGACACCGTAACACCACGAATCGACTCAATATCGCCACGGGTTACTGGCTGTTTGTAGGCAATAATTGCCAAGGTTTCCATCGTTGCCCGCGAATACTTCGGTGGCTTTTCCGGATTCATTTGCTCAAGGTAACGCTTGACATCATCACGGGTTTGAAAGCGCCACCCGGTTTTAACCTGCACCAGTTCCAGACCTTTGTGGGTCCAGTCACGCCGCAAATCTTCAAGCAAGGTAGTGACGACAGTCGCATCGATTGAGTCGTCGAACAACCGCATCAGCTCTTTGACAGCAATGGGTTCGACCGAGCACAACAAAGCCGCTTCTAGTATGTTTTTAGCGCGCTGGGGATCCATCCAGGCGGACTCACTTTAAGAAATTCTGGTGTTGATAGGGAATTATTGCCGATTGGTCCTGCAGGCCGGGGTGGCTGTTGCCAGCGGGGTGCAGGGGCGCAGCGTGTAACTGGCTACGCGATGGGCATTTTATAAACCGATCGCGCATTGTAACCACGTTACCGGCAGATCAGCAACCACTTGATCGCACAATCAATTGTAAAAAAAACGGCCCACCGAAGTGAGCCGTATCCAAAAACAACCCCCAAAGGGTCGGAGACAGCTTTATGTTGCACGCTGCCCGCGCTCGAAACATCCCCACTGTGGCCTACCCCGTGGCCACCCGAGCTTTTTGGAACTTATCCACACTGGGCGGGGAAAACCTTCCCGAATCGCTGTGGATAAAATTTTCAGCCTGTTGATTTTTCGGTATTTTTGGTTGGTTGATTAAAAACTGAGCATGCTCTCTAAGTGGTATCGATACCCGCTATTTCACCTTTCCCAGCGATAGCCAACACCCGCTTGGCGTATGCGATTCCAGACCGCCTCTTTTTCCTTGTCGCTTTTGAAAAGCCAGCCATCAACTTCATCCATGGTTCGGCCACAACCCATGCAAACATCGTCGCCCAGATTGGTTGAGCAAAAACCTACACATGGGGTATCGGCTTCGGGCCAGACGGGTAAATTGGCGTACTCAGATTTGGACATGCTGCTACTTTTAATTGGAAATTGGACGGTGCTGTTTCTTCAGGCGAATATAAAGCACTTTGGTGACGCGCGCGACGACTGAACCATCTTCATGAGTAATGTCGGCTTCGAAGGTGTGCAACACTTTTTCTCCTGAGGCTGCCTTGCGCTTGATTTCATCAAGCGTTTGATCATCGACCTGATACACACCTTTGACCAGTGACGTGCCTGGTGCAATGAACTGAATATTCGAGCCTTGATCCCAAACGACATACTTGTGCCCAAGGCGCCTGATCAGCATGAGCATATAAAAGGGATCTGCCATGGCGTACAGCGAACCACCAAATTGCGTGCCCATTACATTTTTGTTTTTTCTGGTCAAGGGCAAATGCACTTCGATCCTGTCAAAACTTGGGCTGACTTGATGGACCTTGATGCCCGCGCCACGCAACGGTGAATACATATTGATCAGCATTCGTACGACTTGTGGCTTGTACTTGATGTCTTGGAGAAATTTTTTTAACATTTTTTACAACGAATTTATCTTGTGGTTTCAGTAGGATAAAGGATTTAAAGACACTTTCCATAGCGTCGAACAACTTTTGATACTTGCACACAAAGTAAAAACCCGCTATAGTTTCGTTCTTACCAGACGCGGGGTGGAGCAGTCTGGCAGCTCGTCGGGCTCATAACCCGAAGGTCGTAGGTTCAAATCCTGCCCCCGCAACCAAATATTCAGAAAGGCCAATCACTTAGCGGTGATTGGCCTTTTTGTTTTGTGAAAATCGAGTCTGTGATTAGACGAAACAAGGCACAGTCCGCTAAGAACAAGTGGGCTCAGATTCAATCCGCTTTTCAATTTTCCAGTGAGCGGATAAATATCGGATTGGTCAACGCTAGAGGTGTTGGATACGAAGACGGTGCGAGTGGTGGTCGAAGTTCAGCACGTACGCCGCCCTGAGCGATCGCTGGAACACTGACTGTTACGTTTTGAGAGTCGCCATTCAGTACCGACGCATACACAGGAGCCCCATTGTGAAAAACCAAGAGAACGGCCCCGGCCACTGCTTGCTTCACCTCAACCTCAATTGTTACCAAGTCAGTCAATGACGCCACCACGGTGTCGCCCATCATCATGTCTCCCGATTTAATTACCAGGCTTGGACCAGCCGGATCTTTCGTGATGTATGCACGACAGGATCGCAGACTGTCGACGATGGCTCGGCGAGAGAGAGACTCTGCCCACACGACAGTGGTTGGCGTACCGATCTCGTAGGGTGTGCCCAAAGGATTGCTGCCATCGAAGCCGTGAATGTCCGAACCTCCGTTGACGCAAAGTTTGCGGTTACGAGCAAGCTCAAGGTCCCATTGCCGCAAAGATAGGTCGCCACTGGATGCAAAAAACTCGGCATTCCAGATTTCAAGTGCATCGGGCAGCGCTCTGGCATCCAGATCACTGTCCTGAAAAAACCCCCAATCTGAACCGGCCCCTGGCACTACATACGGATGTGCTGCTGTTGAAAATATCCGTTTCTCTCGCAACGTCTCTAATAAGGGAATAATTGGGCTATCGTTTTCCCCCCACAGCGGGGTACGCGCGTAACGCCCAAACTGTGGTCGAAAGCGCCAATCAATATGATCCTGTGCGTTAAGGCCAGCAACAACCAGGTGCCCAGGGCCGCCTTGCCAAGTTGTGACTTCTTCGCCGGCCAGCAGCAGAAAACCATTCGGGCTCGCGGATCGAAGACGCCGATTTTGAACCGTCACGTTGTGATCGGTAAGTGCAATGAAATCCAATCCGTTGGCTTTGGCCGCTTCTGCGGCCTCGCGTGGGGTTTTTGCCGAGCCGCTTGAAAAGGCATCGCTGGAGTACACTGTGTGAACATGCAGATCGCCTTTGTACCAGCCTGGTTGATCGATCACCATTTCCGGCACCGGCTCAGTTGCAGGCTTGGTTAAGTTGACGATATCGGCATCAACAATTCCGTTTTGCGAAAACATTTTAACTTCGACAAACGCCGTGCCACCAAAATTCAGAAAATTAGGCACAGCGATTTGCCACTCGCCAGAGGGTAAATCGCCGGCAGTGAACCCGGGGGTGGCCGCATCTCGTTGCACAAAAATCTCCCTTCGTTCTTCCCCTGTAATTCCACGAAAATCACTCATCTGGAACTTTGCACCGCCTGGCCCAAACAGGCCGAGCCCTAATTTTGTGTCGGGAGAACCTTCAATGAAGCGAGCTTCAAGTCGTTGTATGCCATTGGGCAAGTTGAAGGGCAAATAAAGTGTTTCACCCGGAATGCCGACAAGGCCAGACAGCACCACAGTTTGTTCAAGGCGAGGTGAAGCCTGTTGCTCGGTTACGGCCACGTTTGACACGTTTGTTCCGGAGTTACTCGCCCCACCTGTACATGCAACAGATAAAAAGCAGCAGGCTACGATCTCAAGCGTCGGTGCCAATGTCGCTCTGTTCAAGAAAGTCACAATCGGCATCGTCCCGGTCTCACTACGTAATTGGTCAAATCTAATACTTGCAGATTGCCTTATTGGACTTGTTGTCAAACACTAAATGACAAGCTACAAAGTGTTCACAAAAGTAGTGTTAGCCGATATTACAAATTAAAGCATGGTCACACAGAGTGTCACTTCGAAGGCAATTACCTGAATAGCCAGTACAAGCGTCAAAGTCTTTGACTTCCTCATTCGCTTTAAGGAATTGACATGAGTTCAAAAAATAGACGCTACGCCAAATCTATGTCCAGGCGACTGGGCCAAGGCAAGTTGCTTAACCGCCGAAACTTTATTAAAACCAGCTTGATAGGCGCTGGAGGTTTGGGCCTGGCAGGCCAACTGGCAAGCTGTGGATCGGACGATGCTGCGTTATCCGCACGAGTCACAGCCGCAGGCAACAATACCCAATCACGTGAAATTCAGGCACTCGCGCTGGATAATATTCCTGTCGAATTCAAGCACGGTGTGGCCTCTGGTGATCCGTTGCGTGATCGTGTGATTATCTGGACCCGTGTCAATCCTACTCAAGCGACCGAACGAGCCATTCTCGTGACTTGGGAAATGGCGGCCGATCCTGAGTTCTCTCGGGTTGTTCAGTCGGGTTCTACGAGGACTGCAGCTCTGCGTGATTTCACAGTAAAGCTGGACGTTGTTGGTTTGAATCCCTACTCCACTTATTACTATCGCTTTAAGTCTGGAGACGCGATGTCTCCGATTGGTCGAACCAAGACGGCCCCAACATCAAATGAAACAGATCGAATCAGGGCTGCTGTTGTTGCCTGTTCAAACTATGTCGCAGGTTATTTCAATGCCTATGGTTTGCTTGCTCGCAGGGCTGATCTGGATTTGGTATTTCATTTGGGCGACTACATTTATGAAACTGGTGATGCGATCATTCGTGCGCACCGACCCGCGCGCGAAATTGTGTCATTGGAGGACTATCGAGAGCGCTACGCGCAGTATCGAGAGGATCCATTTTTGCAAGAAGCTCACCGCCAGCATCCTTGGGTAGTGACTTGGGACGACCATGAGACCACCAACAATTCGTACAACGACGGCGCGGAGAATCATCAACCCGACACTGAGGGCGACTGGCAGGTTCGAAAAGGACAAGCCGTTCGCGCGTATTTTGAATGGATGCCCATTCGAGAAAATGCGATTAGTGAGTTTGATGCCCCGGAGAAAGGTTTAAAGCCAGAAGGCAACGGCAAAGTATTTCGTACCATTCGCTATGGCGGTATTGCAACATTTCTTGTACTTGATACCCGTCTTGCGGGCCGGGTGCAGCAAAACGGCACAGCCATCGTTTCTGAGGAACAAACCATTCTAGGCAAAGAGCAGCGCGAGTGGCTTTTGTCGGAAATGAAGAACAACCAAGCCGAATGGACTGTGGTGGCGCAACAAATGACTTTTGGACCAGTCAAGGCAGTACCTCTGACAGATGACTCTGGTGCTCAGTATGTCAATTCCGATGCGTGGGACGGATATCGATTTGATCGCAACGCCATTTTTGATTGCATTGAAGACAATGATCTGAAGAACTTTGCGGTGTTGTCAGGAGATATTCACGCAACGATTGCGATGGACTTGCCACGAGATGCCGGATTGCCAGATGGTTACAATCCACTGACTGGCGAAGGTTCATTGGGAGTAGAACTATGCTGCAATGCCGTGGCCAACCCGGGGCTTCCCATTTGGACTGCAGCCAGGGCAGTGAACCCGCACCTCAAGCATGCCAATGAAGTGGACAACGGCTACATGTTGATTGATATCACCAAAGAAGCTTTGCAAGCAGAGTGGTATTACAACTTGATCCGAACGATCGACTTGACACAGGAAAGACCAGATCCAGTGTCGCTTCGAACGGAAGCAGGAACCAACAACCTGCAGCTGGGAGTGACCACTGAGCCCAAAAGCAATCCACCCGAATTGGCACCAAACTAAAATTGTACTAGAGACCCTAGAGCATTTACCTTGCTGCTTGTTGCAATGCCTGGGTTTCAAACCGCCAAACGTAAGCCTTTTTCAGGGCTCTGCCCTGTTTGTCTTTTACACCGGTGCTGATCAACATGGTGTAGGTGTGGCCTGGTATCAAGTCGGTATCAGGTTCAAACCGGATAAGGTGGGTGTGCTCTCTATCATAGATGCCCACACTCGGTTTGCCAGCAACCGGCTTGCCTTTCTCATTAAACATTTTGACAGTTTGCGTGTTCACGGAAGCGGGTTGAACATTGCGTCCCATGACAGCATAAATTCTGAAGTTGTCCTGCTTGATTTGGGTGGGCAGGTTTCTGGCGCCGTTTTTTGGATACACCCCGGCGATCTGAGGAGAAAAAATGTGGCCGTCGGCTTGCGCAACCAGCATTTGCCACCATTGCTCGTACATGCCAGTGACCATGTAACCTGAGTCCACAACACCACCGGGTCCTGCAAAGTAGTTGCCGCGAAGCCAGGGCATTGTGATCCTGATGCGAATGATTTCTGCCGCTGCACCTGTGCGCTCAGCGGCAACAGCGCTTCGCGCGACTAGATGCGCGCGTTGAATGGCAGCTTCACCCACGGAGTTACCCACAAAGCGATTGCCTTTGTACACCTCGACCAAATCGGCGCTTGGGGGAAGTTCAAGCGCAGGGATTTCAGCCCACAGATTATGTTCTGCAATGCCCACAATGTCGCCGGCGTATTCGATTGCATTCAATGGGGTCATGCCAAAAAGATCTGACAGTTGTTTGAAGCCCGCTTCGCCGATGATTGGAATAAGGGCCTCTTTGGGTGTAAACGGCTTGAAAATGGCCTCGCTTCCCAACAATGAGACTGGGTTGGGGTCTTCGCCGCGAGCCCGTACCTGAGGCTCGAACAGTGAATCCCAAGACTCATCGGTTAATCCATGCGCTGCGTTGCCAAACATAAAAGCAATTAATCTGCCACAGTCCTGGCTAAGCCCCCGCGGGTTGATGATCGCCGTGGGATTATCAATTGGAAAGCTTGATTGGTAGTCACGTGCTTCCCTGGCGCAACGGCCACCGTCCTTGTTTTTGCGCAAGTAGGTCATGAATGCTTCTGTGAAGTCGCCCCAGTGCGCGGCTTCTGCCATGTTGCGATCCTCAGGAAACGCAACACCCGATCCATAGCCGCCATCGGGATTAATGGCCCCTGACACCAAGGAAGCCCGATGCTCCGTAAGTAGCGCCTTGAGCGGTCCCTCAGGCAATGCCTTTCGGCCAAAGTCGGCCATGAAGGCGTGGGTGGTCATGCCGGCAGCTTGAGCATCTTGATAAAACGCGACGCTACTTGCCAAGAGCGTAGTAAATATCAATGAACGCAGTAAAAATTTCATGGCGAGCCTGTCATGTCGTGGTCTAGAGTCAATTGAAGCACGATCGCTTCATCGCTTGACGCGGGAGCGGGTTTTACAACGACCACATCGTCACTGGGGGAGTGTCCGCCGTGGCCGTGGCCGTCGCCTTTTGCGCTATCAGAGGTTTCCGTCGGATTAGTTCGAGAATTGAGCGCCATCTGATCTTCCGTGCATCCGGGTAGGATTGCGGTCGCACTGAGCAGAATCAGACATGCTTGTAAAGTTTTAGTCATCAAGTGCGCTGCCTCTAACAACAGGGTTTGTTTGGTGATACCTGAATTACATCGATATGGATTAGCAGCAACAGTCTGAATGACATGACTCATCTTTGAAACTTTTACATTTCTCATCTCGCGTCAATTAGTTTGCAGTTTCGCAGGCTCGAAGGTAGAACTCTTCGTACTTCACCGTGCGCCAGAATCGTTCGATCGCCACATGGTCACGCCAGCAACCTTTGCCATCCAGGCTGATTTGTATGTCATGACCCTTGAGCATTTCGCTGAACTCCAGACTCGTGAATTGGGCAAACTCAACCGGTCGTTGCAACACTTTCACTTTGGAGGTGTTTATGGAAAGGCCAGCAAGTTGGATGAAAGAGTTTACAGGTACGTGATATCCAGCACCCAGACCTGACTAGGCCCAACAATGGGCAGTGTCCGCAGCAAGTGCGGGGAAATCTTGTGCGCAGGGCGATTGGGGTGGCATGCACATCATATTTCTGCGCCAGCTCGGCCAAGGGTTGTTCACCACGTACTGCTTCTAGCTGCTGACTTACTGCTCAATCAACACTGGCTTTTTCATGGCCACCCAGCCTTCAGCCTTGGGCAAATAGTGTTGCTCAATCACATTGCGCTTGATTTTCATGGTGGGTGTCAGGAAGCCGTTTTCCATAGTCCACAAGTCTTTTACCACCACAATACAGCTCAGCTTTTCATGCGCTTCCAACTGTCCGTTTACATGGTTAAGTAATTCGGTCATTTCGCTTTCAACCCGCGCGGCTTCATTGGGGCTTTGCTCCACTTGCTTGTGTTCTTCAAGCGGCAGCATGACCAAGGCAAAGGGTTTTGAAAACGAAGGGCCTGTTACGCACACCGCTTCAATCAATTCATGGCCGTTCAAACGGTTTTCAATGGGCACAGGGGCAATGTATTTGCCTTTGCTGGTTTTGAATAACTCTTTCACGCGGCCTGTAATTTTCAAGCGGCCCTGATCATCAATCACGCCCATGTCCCCTGTTTTCAGGAAACCGTCTTCGGTGTAGGACTGCGCGGTGAGTTCTAGGTTTTTGTAATAGCCCATCATGTTGCAGGGGCTTTTTACCAGCACCTCACCCGCCTCGGAAATTTTGCATTCCACACCGGGGTAAGTATTGCCCACGTAACCCGTGCGCACCTTGCCGGGCAGGCTGCAATGTGAATAGGCAAAGTTCTCGCTCATGGCATAACCTTCCAGCAAATCGAGGCCCAAATTTCGATACCACGACATGAGTGCGGGTGCCAAGGGCGCAGAACCACTGAGCGCCATGCGCACTTCTGACAAGCCCAGTTTCTTTAACAGGAATTTTTTAAACAAGCCGGAAAAAATCGGGATGCGGAAAATAATCTGTTGCACACTGAGCGGAATTTTTCCGCAAATGCCGTTGTAAAACTTGGTCCACAGGCGCGGCACCGAGAAAAACAGGGTTGGCCGCGCGCGTTGCAAGTCTTGGATGAAGCTGTCTAGCCCGAATGAGAAATACACATGAAAACCGTAGAACAGCGACCCGGTTTCGAGAATTGCGCGCTCGGCGGCATGAGCCAATGGCAAATAGGAAATCATGCGATCGGTGCTGCTGAATGTCATCACTTCCGATGTGCCACGCAGCGCGCTGATCATGGCGTTGAATGAAATCATGACGCCTTTGGGTTTGCCAGTGCTGCCTGATGTATACAGCATGGTGGCCATTTCGTCTTTTTTTCGTTTCACCGGGTTTTTTGTAGGTGCGGTGGCCGCGACGATGTCGTCCCACTTCTTGGAATGGGCCAATTGCGGTGCCAACGGCAAGGTGATAGTGGGCATGTCGGTGGGAATACCCCTCTCCACCACGCGCCAAAGTTCATCCATCTTGCCGATAAAAATCATTTTGGAATCGCTGTTGTCCAACACATATTCTGCGGTTTCGGCATTCAGCGTAGGGTACAGGGGAATGGACACATGCCCTGCCCGCCAAATGGCTAGGTCGGCCATGATCCAGTGCGCGCTGTTCTTTCCAAGAATGCCAATGTGGGTTTTCTCGGGCAGGTTCAATGATTGAAGGTAAGCCGCTATTCGATTAACCTGATCAGCCACTTGGGCCCAAGTGTAGTCGACCGTTTTATCGGCAGAAAAAGGCTGCGTGAAGTAAACCTTATTCGGTTGGGTTGCCGCCCAATGGTCCAGGCAATCCAGCAAGGTTTCGAATTTTTCGTACTGTGCTGCACTCATGTATTTGTCCCCATGTTTTTTATTAGTATTGCCGCGCCGAAGCCTCCGTCGGCACAACTGGATACTACAGCTTGATAATATTCATTTGCGAATTCCTCGAGGGCCATGCAAGAGAGATTCACCAGTATTTGAGCGGCAAATGCCTCGCGCAGTTCCCACACATCAATATCAGCCATGCTGAGTTTGTTTCGCAACGACAGTTGGGGAATGGATACAGTCGGCCTCGGCAAAAGGCTGCAAACCCAGCTTGTTTGCGGCGTCCAGACTGGTGTCCAACAAGGCGACCGAGGCATCAGTAAAACGGGAAGAACCGGCGACAGTGATTACGCCGTCTTTGCGGAAGATGATGCGCGTGGTTAATAACTTCTGAATGTTGCTGTCTTCGCGACTCACCTTGAATTTTTGCACCATTTGCTCGGCACACACACCCATGGTTTTTCGGTCGGTGAAATCAGTACCGGTGGGCATCCCGGGCTTAAAATCTGAAGGTCGAAGGCTGGCCCACGTGGGTGTATTCTTTTGCATGATTACAAACCCAACTGCTTGGGTAATACCCCCTGCAAATAATCGGCATCGCCAGCCAGATTGTAAATTTCGCGTGGGAAGGAGCCTGCTGCTTCCCATTCATTGATGTTGCAGCGTGCTTCGTCATGGGTTTCGTTGAAATAGGTGGCGAACATTTTGACCTCAAAGTGGTGACGACAACTGTCGAATTTGGTTTTGAAAATAAGGTGGACGGCGAACTTCACCTTGCCCAAGCCACGCGGCGGCTGCGGCAAAGGCAGCACGCCCCTCAGGCATGGTGGGGGAAAACAAAATGAAGTCGTGGAACACACCTGCCCACACATCCACATGGCACACAGTGCCAAGCCTCTGCGCCTGCTTCACAAGCCGAAGACTGTCGACCATGAACACCTCGTTGGCCGAGCACTGCACGTAGAGGGGCGGCAAACTTGATAGGTCGCCCAACAATGGCGAAATCAGTGGATTTTCAGGATCGTGCACATTGGCATAAGGGGCTGCAAACATGCGTTTGAGCCAATCCCGGGCGATCGATTCATTGCGCCCCAAAAATGCATCAATCACTTCCGGGTGCAAATCATTTTCTCCCAAGGAAGGATCCAGCCACGGCGAACTCAAATAAACACGCGCGGGCAAACGGCAACATTCCTTGTTCATGGCGTGGCACAGCGCAAGGCTTAAATTGCCACCCGCAGAATCACCGGCAAGCAACAATTCATCTTGACCGTGTTCACACACCAATGCTTTCCACACAGCCACTACGTCGTTCAGCCCAGCAGGAAAAGGAGCTGTGCTCATCAAGGTATAGTCAGGCACCCAAGCCCTGGCAATGCCTGATTTCTTGCACAGGCGAGCAACAAATGCACGGTAGTTTGCTGCACTACCAAAGGCGAACCCGCCTCCATGTAAAAACAGCAGGGTTTGGCTTTTGTTGGCATGCACACTGGTGTTATTGATAATTTCCACCGGCACGCCATTCACCATACGGTGCTGCACGGTACACCCCGACGGCATCGTAGACAGCTTTTGCAAAAGATTGGTAATGCGTGCGCCAACCCACCAAACCCTTTCAGGATTGTGGGCTGCCAGCAACCGCCCCTGGCACAGGCGCAAAAACAAGGTTACTGATTTAGACATTGAACTCATGCAAGCATCTTGCTGCATGCCTTCCGTTTGGCATAGGGCAAAGCAGGACAGAATGGGGGTAAATAGCGACAGCGTGTCTTAATTTACCCTGTTACTCGCTATGAAGGCCTGTGGCGATATGCCAAACCAGCGTTTAAAAGCCCGCCGAAAGTTGGACACCTCTTGGTATCCCAAACTCAAAGCCACTGATTCTACGGAGTTGTTACTAACCAGCAGGCTGAGCTTGGCCTGCCGGGCTAGTTCGGAGTCGCGAAGTGTTTGGTAGCTGGTGTACTCATGGCGCAAGTAGCGCATCAAGGTGCGCGAGGATAAATGAAAGTGGCTTGCCACCTGTTCGCAAGTCCATATTTGTCCGGGGTTACTACGTAGCAATTCAGTAACCCTTGCTGCCCAATTCCTAGGGTGCCGTTGTTCGAGTAAAAGTTGTTCGCAACGGGCCAGCGCCATGTCGTGGGTTTCAGGGTCGGCCATGGGATTGGGCATCAGGGCCAAGCCATGGGGAATCACAATTTTTGTTTTTGGCCTCCCAAACAGACAAGGCGCGTGCAGAAATTCGGGGTATTGTTCTGCATAGGCAGGGGCCGAATACGCCAACTCAATTCGCAACGCAGGGCTGGAATTGCCAATGATCATGCCCAGGTGGTTGACCATGGTGGCCAACACCGCTTCACAAAAAAAACGCCCTACTTCATCCAGCTCAATGCCCATATTGATGATCACCGCAAAGTGATCGCTGGCAATGTGGCCTTCCATGCGGGCAAAACCACCACGCGTATCATGAAATTTTTCAGTGGCTTTCCAGGCATGGCCCAAGGTGGGTGATGAAGCAATCAGGGTACCCAGAGGCCCGTGCGCCGCCAAATGCAAGTTGGCCCCCCAGCGCAAACCCAAGACTGGATTATTGCTCAGTTGCAAGGCATTGCGCACAATCACAGCCTGCGTTTCTGCATCAATGTACTTGTTGAATTCAAGCAAATCGGCGGGTGAAAGGCGAGTGCCTTTCAACAGTAGAAGCTGGCCCTTGTGATCCAGCCCCTGTTCACGCGCGAGGGTGCGCGTGTAGGCTGTTGGAAACACAACCTGATTCGTCACGCTGTGGATGCCAAACATGCGCCCTGGATGGCTTCTTTGGCATCCAGGGCAGCGCGGTGAATCCAGCCGGTGGTTTTACCGGGCCCGGCAATTTTCTTGGGCTTGCGTTGAAAAATTGTGATTGGGCAAGCGGCAGCCTCTGACTTGCCCTTCACGCCTGCGATGCCGCCTCGTGCAAAAAATGAAGCCAGCTTGGCCGGGGCGTCGTCTTCAGGCACGGTGTGCATGGAACCCAGATTCAATGGCACAAGTAGCTTGTTGTGCTGTGCTGCTGGCATTTCAATTCCTCAGTGATTGAATCACAAAAAAATTACAAAACCATCTAAATATTACGTCAATAAGAAATTATTTATGACGTAGAAGTCACTTTCACGATGAATGTTCCTGAAGATAGCCCTTCGGAGTTTGGCCGCATCAACGCTTGAACGTTCAGCTAAATCCAGCAGCTGCTGAAAGCTGGTGCCCTCGGCCTGCAAATCGCAATCGCGAAAATGCCAACGTTGAATTGCGTTCAATATCCAGACTGGAAACAGTGTCACACCTGGTTCAAATCAGGAATTCAAGTCATGAAGTACCAAAATTCCCTACCTCAAATTCACTTCAATAACGCGCTATCTGACACTACCGGCACAGTAATCGCGCGCCCCTCAACAACAGCGGAACGGGTTGCAAGCCCCGTGGGAAATTGCTGGAGTTAATTGAAATTTTAAGCTGATGTCTTTTGGGATCACTGCAGCAGTCGAGAACATTTCAACAGGCAAAAGCATGGGTTCGCCGCGTGATCCACAGCCTGATGCACGATCAAAATGCGTCCTCGGTGTTGTGTCATTTGCATGCCATTACAAAATTCGCATAACCCGCCAGGCTGGCGATTGCAAGAAGAGCCAAGAGGTTGATTTACTAAAGCAGCTAGTACCGTAATACGCGGCAAATTTACATTAGCCATTTTCTTGATTGTGATCCTCAAGAATCATGGCGGCAGCCTTTTCTCCAATCATTGTGGCTGCGGCATTGGTGTTGCCTCCGATCAAGGTCGGCATAATTGAACAATCAACAACTCGCAGACTCGCTAAACCATGCACCCGTAACCGGTGGTCAACGACAGCCATTTCATCCGTGCCCATTTTGCAAGTGCCAACTGGGTGGTAGGCCGTTTCGGCAGTTTCCCTAACCCACTGTTCCAGTTCCTCGTCGGTTTGCAGGTGTTCCCCGGGCGAAATTTCTTCCCGATTCATTCTTCCTAATGCAGGCTGAGTGGCAATATTTCGCGCAATTCGAATTCCCTTGACCAGCCGGTCGATATCTCTTTGGTGCTCGCCATAATTCGGATCCACAACAGGCAAGTCTAGCGGGTTTGAGCTTGCTAGCCTAACCGTTCCTTTGGAGTGGGGACGCAGGTCATAGATCATGATGGAATAAGCATAACTTTTAAACAATGGCCACAAATTCAAACCATGCCGGATGGCCGGAAGCGCGACAAAATGCAGTTGCAAGTCTTCTATTGGTTCTTCTACAGAGGACTTCACGAAACCGCCGGACTCAGCAAGGTTGCTGCTCAGCTCACCCCGTTTGAACATTAAATATTTGGCCAGTTGAAACACCCAACGCAACCAAGACAAAGGGTGCAGGGAAATAGGTAGACGATTGCGTGTCCGCATCACCAGAAACACATCCAAATGGTCTTGCAAATTCCGACCCACACCCGGTAATTCATGTGTTGGCGGAATGTTATGGTGCAGTACATCCTGCCATGGACCAATTCCAGACAACATCAGCAGATGCGGGGAATTAAAAGCACCACCACTCAAAATAACTTCTTTCCTGGCCAGTGCCTTGCAGAGTTGGCCTTCATAAAAATACTCCACACCAGAAGCCCTTCCGTTCTCGAGGCAAATCCGGGCAGCCCGAGCATTGGTCAGAATTGTCAGATTGGGGCGGGACATGGCTGACCATAAATAAGCTCTAGAATTGCTCCAGCGTTGGCCGTCTTTGTGATAAGCGCTGTAGGGTCCGACGCCCCCTTGTTTGGCTCCGTTGAAATCCAGGTTTCTTTCATAGCCGGCCTGCACGCCCGCCTCGATGAAGGCCTGCGAAAGTGGATTTCTATGGTCGGGCGAGGCTACATTCAATGGGCCGCCTGAACCGTGATATTCCTCCAGGTCTTTTTGATTGACACCTGCGGAGAAAGGGGCTGGATGGAAATTTTCTGACTTTTTAAAGTAAGGGAGTAGCTCTTTGTATGACCAGCCTTCGCAACCCAGGTCAGCCCAATGATCATAGTCACTTGCATGGCCGCGAATGTAGACACAGGCATTAATTGAGCTTGACCCTCCAAGCGTTTTTCCACGTGGTTGGAACAGGACACGGTTATTCAGATGTGTTTGTGGCGTAGTCCAGAGTCGCCAGTTGTACTTACGACTGTGCATGAGGCCAACCATACCCGCTGGCATGTGAATGAATGGGTTGGTTTTGTCGCTCGGACCAGCCTCCAACAGCAATACCGTGAATTTGCCATTTTCAGTCAATCTGTTTGCCAAAACACATCCTGAGGAGCCTGCTCCCACCACAACAAAATCGTATTGGGCTTGCCTGTCCATTTTTTCGCTCCTCATATTTAGTGCATGTTTTGTTACACGAACTCAAATCCGATGGTTGTCCACATCAGGTCTTGCGGCATTTGGACAGCATGACTTTAAGCATCGCGTCGCGAACCGTATCCGTTTGTTCCATCGGCAAGAAGTGGGTGGTTCCGGCTAGCACGCTCACTTCAGCGGACGGCAATAACTTTCTCAAACGTTTGCGCGCTGCTGAAGAGAAGGTTGAAGCACGTTCTGCAGCAAGCGCAATAACCGGACACCTCAACTGGCGGATGTCCGGCCAAGGGTTATGCTCCGTATGGGCGAAGGTGATGCTCTCCCACTCCGGTGAGCAGGCTAGGCGAACATGCTCTCCCTGCGGTATGAAAGCATGCTGGACATAGGCCTCTAACCATGACTCTGGCCAGGTCTTGAAGCCTCCTCGGCCACGATAGTTGTCTAGAGCAGCGACGTGAGAGTCGAATACCCCACGCCGACGTGCAGCCCCAGCGGCCAGTGATAATCGGTGTGATTGATGTAGCAACTTGGACAACCACAACATCCGGCCCTGCCAGAAATCCATGATCACGGGCTCTACAAGAATCAATCCAAGCACTTTGTCTGGTTGTCGGGCCGCAGCCATTATGCTGGCGGTAGCACCGATGGAATGGCCTGCCAACCAAATTGGTTCATCCAAACTCGCCAGCAGCGCGGTCAGGTCTCCATAGTAGGATTCCCAACCTCGAAATGCCGAAGTATCTGCCGCGCTGGCGCTGGCGCCATGCCCACGCATGTCCCAGGCCATAACATTGCAATGGTCTGACAGATCGTCAAGAAGCGGCGTGTACAAGCGACCATGGAAACCAGTCGCATGCGCCCAGTGCAAAGTGGGGCGCCCCTCAGATCGAGGCCAGTGCCACAAGGTAATTTCCTGGCCATCCGAAGCATGAAATCCGTAGCGTTCGGCCAAGCTTTGCTTATCCCTCATGACTATCATCTTGATTAGCACCTGAAGTGGCGAACAGCAACTGAACACGTCCGCTGGCTATCGGTGCAGTCTTGTCACCCTGCCAGCAGCTCACCTGTACCAAGCTGGTGCGCCGACCTTGACGCACAATCTCGGCGATCGCGAAGGTAGGTTGTGCCTGTGCAGAGCGAAGGTAATTGATATTGCTTCCCAGAATACGCGGACACCGTGTTTGCGTATCTTCCCTTTGAGCAGCAACTCGCGCAGTGATCTCTATCAGCGCTCCAATGACACCTCCGTGTAGCGCTGGCAACATGAAATTACCAATAAAAGCCTCACGGTAAGGCAGGTGAATCAATATCCCGGCATCACATTGTTGGGCCTCAAGCCCAAGATGCCCGGAGTATGGAATACGCTGCAGCAAGGTTTGCCAAGCGGTGCATTCATTCTTGCCTACCTGTGAATCAGCGCTTGCCTGTGCTGAACTGACATTATCACTCATACCCTTCCTTTTTTGATTCAGCCACTTTAAAGCGTTGACCCCAGGTATTTCGGATAAAGGTGGCACTGCCCGTTGCCACCGGCTGACTATCGCCCTCAGAGAAGATGTCACAATGGATGAAAGCAATGTCATCAATTAAATGGCGGCAGATGGCAACTGCCAACAAGGCGCGGCCTGCATAGGCCGGTTTCATATAATCCATATGCAAACTCAGCGTAGCTATAGGAGTCAACTCCTGTGCCTCTGCGAACACTGCCAGCCCACTAGCCGAATCCGCTAGGGAATACAAGATGCTGGTGCAGATTTCGCTTCTGCCGATATCGGAGAACATCCATGCCTGTGGGGTCAGGCGCATACAAACCTTGCTCCCATCCACAGAGACGACCTGCATACCCAGATCACTGTTGTGGGGAACTTGTTCGGTGAAACGCCGCGCAGTCTCCACGGCGTCACTGAGTTGAACTTTTTTTGACTCAGTCATCAAATCTGTGCGCTCAAAGGAATTTAAGGTAGATGGGAAATTGGCTGGCAGCTGCTGATTGCATAGGTAATCACCATGAAAATTACTCTGAAACAAAACCACCAAATGATTTTGGTTGGTTAACCAACTAAAGTCAAGGATGTGCTCAATGCAAATGCCAGCGACCTGCCCGATGGCATACAATCAAGGCTACAGGTCTGTTCATGACAATGCTAATGTGAAATCTGATGACCTGATGAGGAGACGTTCAAACTATGACGCAAAGACAGCCCCGACCTGAGGACAAGCTGGACGATCAGGGTAATGTTTTATCGAATGCAGCCCGGCTTTTTCGCGAGAAAGGATTCGAAAAAACCTCGCTAAAGGAAATCGCGGAAGCATGTAACATGCTACCCGGGAGTCTGTACTATCGATACAACACCAAGGAAGCACTTCTTGTTGAACTGATGCGCCGAGGAATCTACTTGGTTACAGAAGAGGTCGAAGTAGCGTACGCCAGCTCAGATGATCCCGTAGAGAAGCTGCGTCTATGCATCAACGCGCATCTGCGAGCCCTGCTGGGTGATTCAGACATGGTTTACGTGCTGCTGTTTGAATGGCGAGCATTGAGCCCTGAGGCGCGAAAGGAAATCATCAAACTGCGTGATCAGTATGAATCCCTCTGGATAGACATCCTGGAAACGATGATTAAACAGGGGGTCATTCAGCAGGGCGTTGATGGGCGTCTACTTCGCCTGCTCGGCCTTGGAGCCCTTAACTGGGTTGCAACATGGTTCGATCCGAATGGTACCTATACACCCGATACCATTGGCAACTTTGTCTGGAAAGCCATTGTTAACGGCGTAATCAATCAAAGCGCGCAACGCGAGCACATGCGCCGATTTACAAATGCCTAACTAACCACTTTTTTAGGATCCCAAATCAGTTGAATGCTTGATTTGGGACTTGGCATTGAGTCTAAATTTCTCTGGCGGCTGGCCAAACCAACGCTTAAAGGCACGCCTGAAATTGGCGCTGTCGTGATAATTCATCAACACAGCAATGGCCTCAATGGATAGTTTGCTGTCACACAAATAGCTCGCCGCCTGTTGGGACAGGATCTCATCTCGAATTTGCCGAAAACCGCTGTGCTCCGCTTTTAGTTTTCGCGCCATGGTGCGTTTGCTCACGAACAGGGAGGCCGCAGCTTCGTCTTCACTTAGCGTACCAGGCGGACGCGACAACATCATTTTTTTCAGCCGTATCTGATAGCTCGGTTTATGGGACTGAAGTTGCGCAATCATCGATTCACATTGCTGCAAAGCAAACTGATAGTTTTCATGATTGGCAGAGGCGTTCGGTTCCAGGCACAATGTCATCGGCAACCTGAGTTTTAAATGATCGCAACCAAAGCGAATCTGACCCGACAAATAGTTGGAGTAGATGGCGTGGTACGCGGGTGCTGGATGAACAAAGCATACTTCAGCCTCATGTAAGGGGCGGCCAACAATGAACTCGCCGAATTCAAGGAGCGCCTTGACTATCGCATCGGCCAAGCAGCGCTGTATGTCATTGTCCAGTGACACCTTGAAATTCAGCATGCATTCGAGGTGTTCTTCAACCTGCAGCAAATGCAACTCGATAACGCTCGCCCGCGTGGGCAGGAATGTGTGTATAGCCCTTAGAGCGCTGAGTAGGTTTGGACTGCTGGAGGCAGCAAAACCCATCGCACCGTGGGTTGCCGGTGTCAGGCGCTTGCCAAGCCTCAAGCCGAATTCCGGCTGGCCGGACAACGCCAACGCATTTCTCAGAATCTGCACCTGTTGGGTCGCTGTGAGCAAGCTATCTTCGCTAAGAAACTGCGCAACACCAAGTCCGGTACCACGTAGTAAACAAGGCAGCTGCTTGGCTGTCAGATCCAGCTCACGAGCAATAAGTCGTGAGTAGTTCGACGGAATATCGGCTGTCAGGTTATGGGAAGTATTCGCCTGTCGCATCATTGGCGCTACCTATCTAAGATTTATATATTAGCGCATTGTCTTTAAATGACCCTGTGTCCGTCAAGAAATGACCTAGTCGCTTTATTGGTGCCAATCTAACATCTTTGCTAGAGCAAGTTACTCGTAGGAGAGAAGCGTTGGGCAAAATTATCTTTATTGAGCATGACGACACGACACACGTCATTGAATTCAAGGTTGGATCCTCGTTGATGCAAGTCGCCGTAGATAACGCCATTCCGGGCATCGATGGAGACTGCGGAGGAGAATGCGCCTGTGGCACCTGTCACATCATCGTCGCTGATGAGTGGTTCGAAAAGACCGGTGCTCCTGGCGATGATGAAGAGCAAATGTTGTCCATGACCCCGGAGCGGACAAAAACTTCGCGCTTGGGCTGCCAGGTAAAGACCACCGAGGCAATGGACGGCATGACCGTTCGCCTTCCCGAATTTCAGATGTAAGCATCGGAGAACTTCATGTCAACGCAATCCAAAAAATTTGACGAAATTCAAACGAGGGTTATTAACGCCACCTCCAAAGTACTGCCAATGCATATGCAGATTCAGGGGTTGAAGCTGTTAATTAGGGCCAAGAAAAAGACCATAGGCGCACGTAGGCCGATACCCAACTTTGTCGAAACACCGCTTCCGGATGTAGGCACGTTGAACCTCGAAGACATTGATGTCAGCAATCCGTTTTTATATCGGCAGGGGCAGTGGCGCGCCTATTTCAAACGGCTTCGTGATGAGGCTCCGGTGCACTACCAGAAAAACAGCCAATTCGGCCCGTTCTGGTCAGTGACACGCTACGAAGACATTCTGTTCGTGGATAAACATCACGAACTGTTCTCCGCCGAACCGGTTATCATTTTGGGTGACCCTCCGGAAGGCCTGTCGGTGGAAATGTTCATAGCCATGGATCCGCCAAAACACGATGCACAGCGAAGCTCTGTGCAAGGTGTGGTAGCTCCGCAAAATCTGAAGGAAATGGAGGGTTTGATACGCTCTCGCACAGGGGATGTGCTCGACAGCCTTCCCTTGGGCCAACCCTTTGACTGGGTGTCGACGGTATCAAAGGAATTGACCGGGCGCATGCTGGCTACCCTTCTGGATTTCCCTTACGACGACCGTGAAAAACTAATCTATTGGTCGGATCTGCTCGCTGGCGCGGCATCAGCTACCGGCGGTGAATTTACTGACGAAGAAGCAATGTTCGATGCGGCAGCCGACATGGCGCGTGATTTTTCTAGACTTTGGCGGGATAAGCAGGCGCGCCGCGCCGCTGGTGAAGCGCCAGGCTTTGATTTGATTAGTCTGTTGCAAAGTGGAGAGGAAACACGTGATCTGATCAACCGTCCGATGGAGTTTATTGGCAATCTTGCACTACTCATCGTCGGCGGTAATGACACCACGCGTAACTCCATGAGCGGAGGCTTGCTGGCTATGAACCAGTTTCCAGAGGAGTTCGTAAAACTGAAGGCAAACCCGGAACTGATTCCGAACATGGTTTCGGAAATCATTCGCTGGCAAACACCGTTGGCTTATATGCGTCGGGTCGCCAAGCAGGACGTTGAACTAAACGGCAAAACTATAAAAAAGGGGGATCGAGTGGTGATGTGGTACGCCTCGGGAAATCGGGACGAACGCAAGTTCGCGAATCCGGATCAATTCATCATTGACCGCTCAGGCGCGCGTAATCACCTGTCATTTGGTTACGGCGTCCACCGTTGCATGGGCAACCGCCTAGCCGAATTACAACTACGTATTCTGTGGGAGGAATTGCTCAAGCGATTTGAAAATATAGAAGTTGTTGGCGAGCCTGATCGGGTGCAGTCGAACTTCGTACGGGGCTATTCCGAGATGATGGTTAAACTGACGCCCGCGTAAAAGTTGCCCGAGCAGAGAGAGGATTAGTTATTTCCTTTTCGGTCAAGCAAAGGGTACTCACTCGATAGGTGGGGTCGCATTTATGAAGCCATTGACCTACGGGACAGTCTGATCTCAATAGCCTTTTTGGAGACAAAGGCGATGACAACAAAAGAAAAAAAGACAACGGTAATCGTTGGGGGTGGGCATGCAGCAGGCGCACTACTTACCACTCTGATTCAGAAGCAATACCCACACGAAGTGGTGTTGGTAGGGGATGAGCCCTACCCTCCGTACCAGCGTCCACCACTGTCGAAAAATTATCTGGCGGGTAATGTTGACAGGGAATCGTTGTACCTCAAGCCGTTGTCAGTGTACGAGAGCGCAGGCTACCAACTGCGCCTAGGCGTGAGTGTCGAGCAAGTTCATCGGAACAACAAGACCATTCGGCTGTCGGACCAGAGCGTTTTAAAATACGACCAGCTCGTCTTGGCCACCGGATCACGAGTCCGACGCCTCGAAGTTCCTGGCGCAGACTTGAAAGGAATTCATTACCTACACGATATAGCCGATACGGATATCCTACGACAACAGTTAAGCCCTGATAAACGACTGGTAATTGTTGGTGGTGGCTACATCGGCTTGGAGGTAGCGGCCATCGCCGTCAAAACAGGTCTGGACGTCACGGTGTTGGAAGCCTCCGAGCGACTATTGCAACGAGTCACAGGTCCGGAGATCTCTGCATTCTTTTACGACAAGCATCGTGACGCGGGCGTGGACGTGCGATTAGGCTCTACTGTATCCAGCTTCAAGACTGACGGCTTCGGCCATGTCGCTGGCGTAACCATATCAGACGGCTGCACCGTGCCAGCCGATATTGTGCTGGTCTCCGTTGGCGTTACACCAGAAACTGCACTGGCCGAGGCCGCTGGCCTGGCCTGTGATGGAGGAATTTTGGTGGACGAACATACTCGCAGCAATGATCCCGCCATCCTGGCAATCGGCGACTGTACCCGTCACCGGAATCTTTTTTTCGAACAGCTGCAACGGGTTGAATCGGTCGCCAACGCCGTTGAACAGGCACGTACCGCCGCGGCAACTTTAATGGGAGAGGACAAGCCGTACGACTGCGTTCCATGGTTCTGGTCGAACCAATATAACGTTCGCTTGCAGATGGTAGGCTTGTCCCAGAATCATGATCAGCGTGTTGTTCGTGGAAATCCCATAGACAAGGGATTTTCGGTGTTTTATATCCGGAAAGGCCGTCTTATCGCTGTCGACGCGGTCAACATGCCCATGGCTTTTATGGTCGGCAAGCAGCTAGTCTACAAAGGCAAGAACGTTAATGCTGAGGAGTTGAGCGATCTAGATATCGAATTGACGTCTTTGGTCTGAAACATGTCGTGACTTAGCCACTCGTGATGGCATCCGGATTGTGATCGGTGTAAGAGGAAATACTCATAACCAAGGTCGTAGGTTCAAATCCTGCCCCCGCAACCAAATACTCGAGTAGGTCAATCACTTGGCTGTGATTGACCTTTTCGTTTTGTGCCAATAAATACTGGCAAATTAGAAAATCCCGTCAACCGCATCCACCACAATGGCGGTACCCACGGCGATCAACAACAGGTCGGTGCCCAGTTGCACGTATTTGTGATTCAGCGGCGGTACTGGCAGGCGAATTCTCAGTTCATTGGGTATATCGTAGTAGCGAACATCGCTGCCCAAAGCACGACCCTTTTGCCATTGCTTTGCCTGCCCGGGGGGCTGGCAGCCATTGCCCTTTTTGGCCAAACCGGGTGGGCACTTGCCTTTGGCAACCTGACCACCGTAATAGTCGCGCACAATGCTGGTTTCGCTGCGACCAAAGTTGAACGACACCGATACATTGCTTGTCTCCGAGTTTTTGCCTGTGCCCTTGTCAGCTTTTTTGCCACCCTGATCGGGCCCGCCGCCACGTTTGTGTTGCTGTTCGGACTTGTTCTTTCCTGAATTGCCATTGCCATTGCCATTGCCATTTCCTTTTTCAGGTTTTTCGGCATAAGCACTGTTGCAGGCAATCACGAGTGTGGCCATGGCCACTATCACGCTGCGAGAGATGGAAGGGAGGTTCATGTAAATTCCTTATTGTAGGTATCGAAAACAACGCTTCAGCATACGCCTGACGCGTGAAATTCTCCAGAAGCATATAATGCATTCAAGTAGTACTTGCGTTACGCCCGCCATGAATGACCAGCAAACCTTGCTTTCCGCACTAGATCAAAGCCGTGAACGCGCCCTTGCGCTGCTGAACAGCCTGAATGACGAGCAGATCAAGGTGCCTTATTTCCCTGGCATCAACCCGCCTGTCTGGGAGGTGGGACACGCGGCTTTTTTCTTCGAACGCTTTATTTTGCAGAACCTGGACAAGGTGTCGTCGTACAACCCGGCGCTGGACGATATCTGGGATTCTTTTGAGTTGGCCCACGAGGACCGTTGGCAAGCCGACCTGTTTCCCGACAAGCCCGATACCCTGCTCTACTTTGAGCGCATTTTTTCAAGGGTTAGAAACCGGATCCTCGAAAAGCCGCTAACCCAGCCTGACTTGTACCTGTACAAGTACGCCATCTTCCATTTGAACATGCACATCGAGTCGATGGTGTGGTGCAGGCAAACGCTGGCCTACGCGCCACCACCGGGCGCAAGCAGTATCAATTACGCAGCGCCAGTCAACAGCAGCATTCCGGGCGATGTGGAAATTCCGGCCGGGCGCTACAAAATTGGCATGCCAGAAAATTCTGCGCACTTCGCAGGCGACGATTTTTGTTTCGACAATGAAAAACCAGGTTTTGTGATCGACACCAAGAGGTTTCGAATGTCGCCCACGCTGGTTTGCAACGCCGAATATCTGGCTTTTGTGCAGGCGGGTGGTTACAACAATGACGCGCTGTGGGGCATGGCAGGCCTGAAGTGGCGCAACAGCAACAGGGCGCGACACCCCCTGTTCTGGAAAGAAGAAAACGGCCAGTGGCTGGAACGCCACTTCGACCAATGGTTGCCGCTGCAACCCGACTTCCCGGTGAAGCACGTCAGCTATTGGGAAGCACAAGCCTTCTGCAATTTTGCAGACCGCCGCTTGCCAACCGAATTTGAGTGGGAAGTGGCTGCCCTGGGCAATCACGAACACGGTGTGTTCAACAAATTCCCTTGGGGCAACACGATGGAACCCCACCGTGTCGACATGGACAGCACTGCGCTGGCCCGTCAATCTGTGCATGCTTTGCCTGAGGGCGACAGCCCCTTCGGATGCAGGCAAATGATTGGTACGGTGTGGGAATGGACTGACAGCCTGTTCTTCCCTTACAACGGCTTCACGATGGACATGTACCCGTTCATGTCTACCTTGCAATTTGGTGACCACAAGGTGGTACGTGGCGGATCCTGTGCCACATCGTCTATCCTGATTCGCGGCACTTACCGCCAAGCCTACCTGCCCGACAGAAACGATGTATTTGTCGGCTTTCGAACCTGTGCAAAATAAACCAACATGAACAACCCTTACGAAACCGATGAACTACTGAACCAGTACCTGGCTTTTCATTACGGCAGTGCTTACTTTGATGTGCCCAATTACCCGGAACATTGCGCGCAGCTTTGCATCGAATTCATGGGCAAGCGCCCCCGTCAAAAGGCTTTGGATTTGGGCTGTGCAGTGGGCCGCAGCAGTTTCGACCTGGCAAAAGGATTCGATGCAGTGCTTGGAATTGATTTGTCATCGCGTTTCATTGACGCAGCCAATCGCCTGAAGTTTGGCGAAACGCTGCCCTATTATCTGCACGATGAAGGCGAACTGGGCCACACCGTCGAGATTTCATTGAAAACGACAGAATTCGAAAGCGTTAAAAACAAGGTTCAATTTGAAGTGGGCGACGCCTGCCAACTGGGCAGTGAACACACCCAATACGATTTGATTTTTGCGGGTAATTTAATTGACCGGGTGAACAATCCAAGTGCATTTTTAAGCGATCTTGCGCATCGCATTGTGCCCGGCGGCCTGTTGGTGATCAGCTCGCCCTACACCTTGTTGACCGAGTACACGCCCAAACAAAACTGGATTGGCGGTTTGACTGTGAACGGCGAACCACGCACGGTTTTGCAGGGCATGCAAACTGTACTTGAACCGCACTTTAAACTGCTTGCCGCCCCACGTGACGTGCCCTTTGTCATTCGGGAAACCTCGCGCAAATTTCAGCACAGCATTGCTGAGATGAGCGTGTGGGAACGGCGGGGCGGTTAGGGCACCGCAGCAAGCTTCACCGGCACACCATTTACGGCGGCATTGCCGCTGGGTTCGTCCAGCCATTGTTCATCGGTCAGATCGTTGCAGCTAACACCTGCGTGTTCGGCAGCAACGCGCTGCCGAATCCCTTTCTTGTCGTGCCCCCAACCGTGGGGAATGCTGACTACGCCAGGCATGACATGCCCGGAAATTTCGACCGGCAGGCTAATTTCACCCACTCTGCTGATTACGCGCACCTGTTGACCGTCAACCAGCAACAACCTTTCTGCGTCCACGGGATTCAGCATGGCCGTGCAACGGTTTTTGCCTTTCACCAACCGTTCAGAATTGTGCATCCAGGAATTGTTGCTGCGTATGTGGCGACGACCAATCAAAATCATGTCGTGAACCGCGCGTTCACTGGGGTTTAGCAGATCAACCACATAACTGGCAGCCGCCTGCAATACTTCCGCCGGGGCGGCCTGAATGGTTTTGTCAGCAGTTTGCAGGCGGCCGGGGAAGCTTGGACGAAGTGGCCCCAGGTCGATTCCCTCCGGGTGCTGCTTCAACTTGTCCAAACTTAGCTTGTGTTCACTGGCCATGCCATAGGGCCCCATTTGCAGCCCCATGTCGAGGATCACCTGCGGCGCCATGGAAGGGCGCACCGGTTTGCCCAGTTTTGCGGCGTAACAAGCGGCCAGTTTGTCCATCAGTTCCCAGTCGTCTGGGCAGCCATCGGGTTTGGGCAAAGTTGCAGCGCTGTATTTGGCCTGGTTGCGCACACCAAAAATATTGAAAATCAAGTCGTAGTGGTCATGTTCCAGCGGGCCGCTGGTGGGCAAAATTACATTCGCATGTCGATTGGTTTCATTGATGTACAGGTCAACTGACACCATGAATTCAAGGCCTGAAATTGCCTTGTCGAGCTGCTGGCCGTTTGGTGTCGACAAAACCGGGTTGCCAGCAACTGTCACCAGTGCTTTGATCTGCCCTTCCCCCCCGGTTTGAATTTCCTCGGCAATGATGGCGCTGGGAAATTCACCCAACGCTTCTGGCTTGTTGCTGACACGGCTGTGCCACCGCCCGTAACTGCCCGGCTTGCTGCTGGGTGCTGCGATCAAGTCAAGTGCAGGGCTGGCCAACAGGCTACCGCCAGGGCGGTCTGTGTTGCCCGTGATCAGGTTCAGCAATTGAATGCCCCACTGCGCCAGGGTTCCATGGCGTTGCGTGCAGGCACCCATGCGGCCATAAGCAACCGCTTTCCCGGCATTGGCGAAATCGCGGGCAATTTGGCGAATGGTGCCTGCCGGGATTCCACATTCGGCCTGCGCCACTTCCGGGGTCACTTTTGAGATTGCGCCCAATGCCGTATACAAGCCCTCCGTGAAGGGGGCCAAACGATCCAGCCGGGTCAGACCCTCGGCCACAATGGTATTGATCACGGCAAACAAAAATGCTGCGTCGCCGGCGGGTTTGATGAAATGGTGTGTGTCGGCAACTTCGGCTGTTTCGGTTCGGCGAGGATCAATCAACACCAACTTGCCGCCCCGGCTTTGCAGGGCTTTGATGCGCTTGGCCACATCAGGCACGGTCATCAGGCTGCCGTTGGATGCGATCGGGTTGGCGCCCAACATCAGGAAATAATCAGTGTGGTCGATGTCGGGGATCGTGATCAACAATTGGTGGCCAAACATCCAGTACGCAAGCAATTGCATGGGCAACTGATCCACCGAGGTGGCGGAAAACCGGTTGCGTGTTTTCAGCAGACCCAGAAAGTTGGCGCTGTGGGTCATCAAACCCCAGTTGTGCACATTCGGGTTGCCTTGGTAAACGCCCACGGCATTGGCACCGTACTTTTGCTGGATTTGAAACAGCCCCTCGCAGGCCAGCTCAATGGCGTCATCCCAAGTGGTTTCTACCCAAACCCCATTGACCTTTTTGACAGGCATGCGCAAGCGGTCCGAATCTTCCTGAATGTCTTTCAGCGCAACCGCTTTGGGGCAAATATGCCCGCGGCTGAAAGGGTCTTGCTCATCACCCTTGATGGAAACGACCTGATTGTTTTCCACTTCGATTTTCAGGCCACAAATGGCTTCGCACAAATGGCACGCACGGCGATGGGTTTGCAAAACGGGTCTCCTTGAATGTTCTATTTATTACATCTACTTACATACTACTGTTGAAGGTGTAATACCATCAAGTAAACAACGGGAGACCACATGATTAATGCATACGCCGCTTTCGAGGCCAAAGGCCAACTTCAACCTTATCAATACGACCCGGGCGAACTGGGCGCATTCGATGTGGAAATAGATGTAGACCACTGTGGTATTTGCCACAGCGATGTCAGCATGCTGGACAACGATTGGGGCCGCGCAAAGTACCCCATGGTGGCGGGCCATGAGATTATTGGTCGCGTCAGTAAACTGGGAAGCCACGTTGGCCATTTGGTCATTGGTGATGTGGTCGGTTTGGGTTGGCACTCGGGCTACTGTGAAAGCTGCAGGATGTGCATGGGTGGCGACCACAACTTGTGCAGCACGGCCAAGGGCACCATTGTTGGCCGGCACGGCGGCTTTGCCGACAAAGTACGTGCACAAGCCATCAGCGTTGTAAAAATTCCGGCGGGTGTGAACCCTGCAACTGCTGGCCCACTGCTGTGTGGCGGCATCACTGTGTACAACCCGCTTGTGCAATTCAACATTTCGCCACAAAGCAAAGTGGCCGTTGTTGGCGTGGGTGGATTGGGCCATATGGCGGTGATGTTTCTGAAAGCCTGGGGCTGCGAGGTAACGGCTTTTAGCAGCAATGCTTCCAAAACCGATGAGTTGCTCGGCATGGGTGCACACCACGTGCTGAACAGCAAAGACCCTGCTGCACTGAAAAAAGCGGCCGGTTCATTCGACCTGATTCTATCCACAGTAAATGTGAAGCTGGACTGGAATGCCTACATCGCCACATTGGCCCCGAAAGGCAGGCTGCATTTTCTGGGCGCAGTACTTGAGCCTTTAGACATTGGGGTGTTTGGCTTGATGGGGCAACAGCGCACCATTTCATCTTCGCCGGTGGGCAGCCCCCGTGTAATTTCAGACATGCTTGAATTTGCTGCCCTGCACAAAATTGAGCCCATTGTCGAAACTTTCCGATTTGAGCAAATCAATGACGCGCTAGAGAAAGTGCGCAGTGGCAGCCCCCGCTTTCGGGTGGTGTTGTCTCGATAGCTACCCCCCTCCCTACCCTTTGGTGTGATTGATTTAATTGCACCACAGGGGGAATCTGTTACAGAGGGTGCTGAATAACTTGAAATGCGGCGAAAGACCGAAAACTCAGTGAGAGGACTACAAAAGCAGCAAGGAATATCCAAGTGGAAATGACTACCCAAAGGAAATTAATACCTTTAAAAATCATGAGTTTTTGATGATTAATTCATTTAAACACTTAGAATTTGTTGCAATTTTGTAGGCAAAGTTACACAAAATGACAATAAATGTGATTTTTTTCAAACATTTATTCATTTAACACTTGTTGGTGTAACAGAAACGAGCAAGTATTCATCAACTCAACAAGCTAGAGTCACGGACATGGGCACACACACAAAGGTATTTGAAAGAACAACAAGGAACCCGGCGGGTGTGTCACTGTTTCGCCAGAACACAGAAAGCGGTATGGCTTACTTCAGGGCGCATCACCCTGTCGATCCTTGCGATTGTGAATACAGTGAATTGTCCGCGCACATTGAAGACACAGGCCTGCTGAACCTGAGCCTGCCCTTCATTCTGCAAGGCTTGGCAGAAACAGAAGGTGCGGCCTGGCACTACTTTCGCGGCTTGATGAACGCCTATTTCGAATTGCGCCCGAAAGTAAAAACAATCCAGCCCACCCCACACCTGATCGGCGAGCTGCTCAGGGTGTGCATTCACGAATTTGACATTTTAAATCAGGAAGCCCGCCAGGAAGAGCATGCTTCCAATTTGGCTGTGCTTGAAACCGCGGCCTACCTGCTGGTGCATTACAGCCCGCATGAAGGCAATCAGTGGCTGGAAGCAATCTACCAAGGTTAATTCAGCCGGGAAACCCCCTCCAACGCAGCAAGACAGTTTAATGCGTTGCCGGATTTAAAATTATTTCGTATATTGACTTATATTCGAATTAATTTGAAGCCTGAAAAACCAGCCTTTCGGCTTTTTTCCAGAAGCTTCAATACATCGATCCATACGCAGAGGTAAAACGACTATGGAATTTGCCCTTGGGCTTGCCATTTTTTTGATGGCGCTGAACACCACTTCAGAAACAAACAATACAACCGCCAGCACTCCTGTAAGTGTCGAGGTGGAAATTGCGCAACTGACCGCCACAACGGGCAACAACCCTGACCCTGCGTTGCCCTACTTTGCCGATGAACTGCTTTCGCGCAATGTTGAACTGGCCCGGCATACTGCACCCGAACCGCAACAGCGCGCGGTCGCCCTGACCGTCGTGAAACAGCAATTGCTTGAACCACCTGCACCAACCATGAAGCCGGCGAAAAGTTCGAACATTCAACTGGCCATGCAGGCCCCCACTTCCGACGTTTACATTGTTGACCTGCCCCCCAAAATAGTCCGTGAGGCCGAACAGCTTGCCGCACTGCCAATGAAACCCGAAGGCGCAAAACTGGTGGTAACGCCACGCGCAATTCAATGGGAACTTCGGGTTGAAGATGGCCGGCTGGACAAGGCCCTTCGCCGCTGGGCCAAAGAAGCGGGGTACACATTTCGCTGGGATGCCGATCGCTATGTGTTGATTGCGGCGGGCACAACCTTTTCCGGCACTTTTGAATACGCGGTTGAACAAGTGCTGGAAACACCAGGCATCAAGAACAGTGAATATCCGCTTGAAGCTTGCGTTTACAACAACGAGCCACCCCTGCTGCGCATTACACGCTTGGGCGACCAAAAAGAAGAGTGCCGATAAATCATGAAGACACCCACAAAAAACACCTTGATTTGCACCGCCGTGGTGGGCCTGTTAAGCCTTGGTACCGCAGCATGTACGGGACCAAGAATACAGGCTGAGGTTCAGGCCGACAATCAATCGGGTGTCAACAAAGTTGAGCTGGTGAACAGCACCTTGCCAACCGATGGCTCATTTCGGGGCGGCCGCGAATACGCCGACCAGCAAGCCCGGCAGCAACAAAACGCAAAGGTATTGAAACGCGCAAGCAAAAGCTGGATTGGCGGCACCTTTGTTCACGTGAATGACGACGACAAACTGCCAGCAGTTTTTCACGAAACCTACAAAATGAACTTCGCAGACAAAGGCCGCCCTGTTGACTTGAACACAGTTGCTGCCCGCCTGACGCAAATGGTCGGCATTCCGGTTCGCATTCAGCAAGACGTTTTCAACGCGCCCACAAGCACTGAACCACGCCGCGGTGCCCGCCAGTTGCCACCCGTGACCGCGCCCACCGATGCCGCGCCACCGCCATCAACTGCTGCTGTGCTTGACAGTGTGGCGCTCGCCCCAAGAACAACCGTTGGTGCTGTCGCCATGAACTGGGATGGCACGCTGATCGATTTTTTGAACAGCACTTCCGACAAATTGGGATTGTCCTGGGAATACAGGGACAATTCGATTGTCATCATGCGTTACACCACCGCAATGTATGAATTGGCATCGTTTCCGAACGGTTACGAATACGCCATGAGCAGCGGCACGCAAGGGCGGGTTCGCGGCACTGAAGTGCAAAGCAATTCAAACTTGAGCGTGACTGAAAAAGGCAAAATCAACGGCCAGGCAAGCATTCTTGAAGTTATCAACAAAATGGTGGCATCGATCCCCGGGTCGGAAGTGATTGTGGCCGAAGGCACAGGGCGTGTCATGGTCAAAACCAGTCGCGACATGCAAACACAAGTGCGAAACCTGATTCGCGCAGAAAACGCCAACATGCTGAAACAAGTGCATGTGCAACTGGACATTTATTCGGTTATGTCCAAAAAAGACGACCAGCAAGGCGTGAACTGGGATGTGTTTTTCAGAAGCCTTTCACAACGATACGGCATTGGGTTGACGTCGCCAGACACACTGGTTGCACCTGGCGCTGGTTTGATTGGGCTGGTTATTCCCGAAAACCTGCAAACATTCATTCCGGGCCAAACACCACCTAACACCCAGACCAACCAACGTTTTGGAACAAGCTCCGCCATTTTGCAGGCACTGAACGAAATAGGCGACAACGTGCAGCACCGTCCCATTTCATTGGTTGCATTGAACCGCCAGTGGGCGCGCAAGGCGCGACTAACCACCACAGGTTACCTGGCTGAAACAAAACCTGCCTCTTCCGGTGCACTGGGCGGCGGTACAGGCGTGCCTGGCTTGACCACAGACGAAATCACCACGGGTGATCAATTCGCTGCCATGCCATTTATTCTGGACAACAACACCATCATGTTGAAAATGGGCATCAGCCTGTCCGACCTGACCAGCCTGCTTGAAATTACAACAGGCGCAGGCGAAACATTGCAACGCGTGCAAACACCCAACACCAGCAGTATTTCTGACCAATACACCATTGCATTGCGCCCCGGCGAAGTGATGGCCATCACCGGATTGTCGCGAGATGTTTCCGGTTTCTCTGAACGCAAACTGACCGAGCAGGCTCCCTTGGCTGCAGGCGGTTCACGCAACCTGTCCACCATGCGCGAGAACTTCATAGTTCTGGTTCGCGCCGTGGTGTTGTAGGAATTGAGGCGACCATGGCTGAGCAGTCTGCAGTTGTTCATCAGGTTGGCAAGAAGGCCTATGTTGCGGGCCTGAACTGGCAGCCTTTGGCGCGTTCGGGCTACAGCAAGCGCATTGCAGACATTCGTGAATATGCAGATCGAATTGACGCCACCAAGCATATTCTGCTGAAAGGCAGCCAAAGTGAATACCTGGGGCTTTACAACTACGACCCCGACATTTCCGATGAAGAACGCACCGGGCAGGTGTTCAGCCTTGCCGGCATGCTTGCATCGCAAAGTAGCCCGGACGACCATGCCATTTATGCCGTACGCATTGAAGACGGCTTGAAGAAAGGCCAACTGGCCTTGGTGGTGATCGAACAGGGTGCACCATCCATGGACGTGATCGGCAGCGATGCCGAGGTGGCCAGCACCATCAACACCTACACCAACGGATCCATCGAAAGTTCTGAATATCAGGTTTACAGCAACGCGATCGAACTGTTTCCGGGCGCCCTGCCCCTGGACATTGCAACCCAACTGGGAACGTTCAACAGCAAACATGGATTGACTGGTTTGCCCACAGACCTGGTCAAGGCATCGGGCCTGCTGGCCGTGGTGCTGTTGTTGGCGGGCGGCTTGTATGGTGGCAATGAATACCTGGAAGCCAGTGCACGCGAAGATCGCATGAAGCAGGCACAAGCCACCATTCAAACACCGCAATACTTGAACAAGCTGGCGGTGGAGCAGCGCAATGTGGGGCTTGCAAATACGGATGCAATGGAAATGCTCGACCTGCTAAGCGAGCAACCATTCATGGCACGCGGTTGGCTGCTTGAAAGTATTCAATGCAACCTGGGCAAGTGCACCAGCATTTGGCAAACACAAGGTGGCTACACACAAGAGCTGGTGAGTTTTTTGAACAACCAGCAAGCCAGCCCAGACCCGAAAGATGTGAACAAACTCAAGTTTTCGTTTTCATATGACATGAAGCCCAAGGGCATTGACCGGCTTCAAGATTTACCCAACAAGCAAGCCGCAAGCGACCTGCTTTACCTTGAACAACAGGCCTGGCAAAAAGCCGGGCTTCAATTCAAGGTGGACTCGCAGGGACAAACCTGGCCAACTGGCTTCAAAAGCATCCCGCCCAATGTGTCTGTGAATCGCCACGCCACGGAAGTGACAGGCAGCTTGACCTTGATGAAAGACTTTCTGGATCGATATCCATCCGGCGTTTACTGGAACCAGATTTCAATGAAGATCGAACCCAAGAATCTTGATGCCGCCGTGATGGTGACATTGAAGGGAGCACTTTATGCGTACTAATAAACTTCTGCTGGGTTGTGCGGTTTTGCTGGCTTCGATGAACAGCCATGCACAGAACACCGACACACCCGCAGTACCCGAGACACCCCCGGCAAAAGCGGAAAACAAAACAGCTGTCACGCCGGTAGAAAACATCAAGTTAAATGGTATGTCTGTGCCGTTGAACATCAAGACACTCGCTGAAATTCAGCGGCTGCAAGAAGAAAAAGCAATGCGCGAAGAACTGACGACTGCACTGAAAGCAGTTGGCGGTACTACACCAAGCGCACCAAGCAAGCCGCAAACAGCAGCAGCCCCAGTAAAAGTTGTAGCCACCCCCAGTAGACCGAGTAAACCGGCAACAGCGATCAGCCCCAACACCCTGCTTGGTGTGTACGGAACGGCTGGTGCGATGACTGCGGAAATTCAAACTGCGGGGCGCAGTGTTCGCACCCTTCGTGAAGGCGAACAACTGGGTAAATTCAATGTCAGGCGAATCAGCAACAGCGGCCTTGAACTGGCTGCAAGCAACGGCAACACCCAACATGTTTCCGTGGGTGCACAAGTGAGGTTTTGAACATGAAACGAGACCTTGCACTGAACGTGTTGGCCAATCAGGCTGAAAAATTACTCAAAGTTGAAAAGCTGAGTGAACTGCCTGCGTTTTCCCGCGTGCTGACAGACGGAAGTGCAGGTACTTTGATGAAGTTGCCTGCCGCAGTAGAAAAGTATGTGTGCGCCATTGAAACCGGGGTAAAGCGCGCAATCATTTTGTACGATGCCGACAAGGTCGCACTGATTCGCCCCTTTATCTCGCACTTGCGGGGCAAACTGATCGCAGAAAAGTTTTCACTTGAACGCCCCGAAATTGCTTGCGGTGGCGGTGTGATTGAACACCTGATTGAAAACGCCCGAACCAACATAGACGCCGCGGACAAAGAGGAAGACCATGGCTTGTCGCAATCCAAAGCCAAGGAAATTTTTGAATCGTGGGTGGCCATGGCGGTTCAGGAACGCGCCACCGACATTCACGTGCAGGTGGTCAACAATATTGCTGAAGTGAAACTGCGTGTTGATGGCGAACTTGAATTTCTGCGCGATCAGCAAGGTGGCGTATACACCCCGCTGCAAGCTGAACGCGCCGTGGCTTGGGCCTACAACAACGCATCGGGCAAGGGCTCAAACAGCAACAGCCAGTTTTCCGTGGGTGAAAACCTGTACTGCATGATCGCAGCCCGGGAAGTGGGTGGCAAGCGCGTGGCCATGCGGTACCAGTCCATACGTGGCTGGGCGGGCATCAAGGTGGTGTGCCGTTTGCTGTATGTAGACATTGATGCGCCAACCCTGAGCTATGAACAACTGGGTTATGCGCCATCACACATCAAACAACTGAAAAGTGCATCGAACACGCCGTCAGGAACCATCATTTTTGCTGGTGTTACTGGCTCGGGCAAAACCACCACACTTAAAACATTCATCGAAACACACCCGGGCAATGGCACCGATGCCTTCTACTCGATTGAAGATCCAGTGGAATACCCGCTGCGTGGCGTTCACCAAATTCCAATTCAGCGCGACCTGCTGGACCGAAAGGGCTCGGCAGCAAAATACGCCGAGGTGGTTGCGGGCTTGATGCGTGCCGACCCCGGTTGCGTGCTGATGGGTGAAATTCGGGACCCGGCCACTGCAATTTCCGCACAACAAATTGTCGAAACCGGGCACATGGCTTGCGGAACAGTACACGCACACCTGGTTTCAGGCATTGTGCCGCGCCTGACCAACGAAGAAATCGGCATGAGCCGCGATGTGCTGACCAACCCGAACATTCTCACCTTGCTGGTGTATCAGGCGCTGGTTCCCAAACTGTGCCCACACTGCAAAATTGGTGGCCGCTTGTTCCAGAAAGACATGCATGATGCAGAGCACGTATTCGAATTGCTCGACACACTGGAAACCCGCTTTGAACTGGAACGTGAACAGTTTTTCTTCAAGAAACAGGGTGGTTGCCCCAAGTGCAAACACCGTGGCACCGCAGGTTTGAGCGTGGTGGCTGAGATTCTGACACCCGACCGGAAATGGCTGAACCTGATTCGCCAGGCCAAAGATTACGAAGCCATGATGTACTACCGGTCTAAATCAAACGGCGACTTTAAATCAGAGAACATGGACGGAAAAACCGTGTTCGAGCATACCCTGCACAAGGCCCTTCTGGGCGAAGTAGATCCTCGCCACTGCGAACGTTTCGACAGTTTTGACCGCTTCGAAATAATGAATGACGCAGACCGTGCTGAAACCGCAACCTACACTTGAACATGAACTTCAAAAAGAAACTGATGCAGATGTTCAACGCCATCAACTTGATGGATTTTCGCGGCAAGCGAGAGGCGTTTTATGAACAACTGGCCAAGTCGATCGAAAACAAGGAACAGTTCAAAACGTTTCTGGAAGAAGAACTGAAAATTGCACGCCACAAGCGCACCCGCAACAGCAGCCGCGAAGCTGCTTTGAAATTGATGGTGCGAAAGTTGAGTTTGGGCGATGACTTCCTGATCAGCCAGATTCTGGGCACCGTAATGCCACAGAATGACCGCATGATGTTGGCCGCGGTCGATGAGGCCAAAGACAAGCCTGGCACCCTTCGCGCCCTGGCAGCTGCGATCCAATCGCAAAAAGACGCCAAAAGCGTGATCTGGAAAGCAATTTTTCCACCCATGGTTTTAATTCCGGGCGTGGCTGGCTTCAGCTATGTACTGGCCACACAATCGATACCAATCATTGTGAAAGTGGCCCCTCCCGAGGTGTGGACACCCTTCAATATGTCGGTTCGCGTGGTGGCTGAAACGCTCGCCTCACATGGTGGAATGATTGTGCTCGGTGTAATTGGCGCCATTGTTGCCTTCACCTATTCACTGCCACGCTGGAAAGGGAATTTGCGAAGCACGCTGGAACAAGTGCCACAAGGCTGGGGATTTCTGCTGTTTCCGGTAGCGCCTTTTTTGTTGCCACTGTCGATTTACCGCGACTTTCAGGTCAGCCTGCTGGTCACATCATTGGCGGTGTTGCTGAAAAGCGGTGCCACTTTGTCATCAGCCCTGGAAACACTGAAACGCAACGCAGATCCGTGGATGCGCTGGCACCTGAAGAAAATCATGAACCACCTGAACGTGGCCCCCACAGACTACATACCCGCATTCAGCAAAGGCTTGATGAGCCCGAAATTGCTCGCGCGCCTGGCCACAACCATTAGAAACAACCCCCAATTTGACAAGATTTTGATCCAGCTTGGCACCGAAGGCGGTGAAGACATTCGCAATGAAATTGGCAACACAGCCAAGGGCTTGAATGCCGTGTTGTTAAGTGCTGCTGCCGCTGTGGTGGTGTTTCTTTATGTGGGGCAGCTATCGATCAGCCAAAGCATGACCGAGGAATTGGACCCAGTAAAACGCATGCAGCGAATACGTTGAAATAAGTGCTTGACACCCAACACATTTGAACTACAATTAATTCGTCTGTTGATATATATACGGAACTTATTTATCAACATTTAACACTTAGTACCCCTTCAAAGAGGAACCGGAAAAATGATCACATCGCACTCACTGAATATGCGCCGCAAACAAAGCGGTATCACCCTGATTGAAGTATCAATTGGCCTGATCATTGCTGCGATTGTGGCTGCGGCGGCTTTTATTGCATTCCAGAACAACGCACGCCGTACGGAAGTACAGGACAACATCAAGCAGATCACTGAAATCATCAGCGAGTCCAAGCAGAAAGTAGGATCTACGTCTGGTTACACAGGGTTTGATGAAAACGTTGCGGCACAGTTGGCGATTTTAAAAGTGGACAGCGCCGGCGGTGTATTGCCCAACAGCTACAATGGCCCAATCATTATTGCAAGCACTGACCCCAACTCAGCAGTACTGACATGGAGTGATATTGAGGGCGACCAATGCTCAGATATCGTGCTGGCGGTTTCTAACGGTGTGACCTCCATCACCGGTACGCCTGAAGGTGGAACAGCAGGAACAGTGGCTGTTACCAACGGGCAAATCACCCTTGCTGAAACTGCAACCCTTTGCGGTACAGGCGACGCAGCTGTCGATTTGGCTTTAACCTTCGGCCGTCGTTAATTATTGCTCTCGAAGTAAACCAAGGGGACAACATTGTCCTCTTGGTATTTGGATCAAGGCGAGTTTCACATGCTTGACTCACTGAAAAACTACAGAAAATACCCCGGTTTTCTCAGCATCGAGCTTGCCCTGGTTTTAATCATCAGTGCAATCATCGCATTTGCAGTGGTTCAACAACAGGCACGCTCCGCCAAAACATCCGTAGCCGAAATACAGGCAGACCAGCTAAACCAGGTGGGCAATGCGCTGAATTCCTACACCGATTTGTACCGGCGCGGCTTGTCTGCCCCCGGCGACCTTCAAATCGATTTGAACAACGACGGAATTACCGATGTGCTGATCCCTGAAGATCCGCCCAGCGGAAACGAAGGCAGCAAGCTTACCCCCACCATCCAGAATTTGATTGATGCTGGCCTGCTTCCCGCCAGCTTTGTAAATCGCCCGGCTTCATCGGATGGACAATTCATTACCCGGCTGTCGATACTTCCTGCGGGCTGTTCCATGGCTGCAGACAACTGTCGCATTGAGGGTTATATCACCCTTAGCCAGCCGGTAACAATTGGCGGCCAAAACGCTGCAGCGGGCGAATTCGACAGCGACATTGCTGGCGACATGCTCAGTTTCATGGGTGGCAACGGTTTTGTTACCCTTCGACCCAACACACCCGCCACCAGCGCAGGCGGCAACTTCACGGTAGAACTGGACATCGATGGTGACGGCACAACAGATCCGACCACACTTGCGGGTTTGCCCGGCGTGCGCGTGGGTGCATTGGCTTCCCGATACGATGTTCGCAACCCGATCCCTGATGTCGACTTTTGCCGGGGCAACCGCACACTAAGTTGGGTGCAAAGCACCAGTTCCTGCAACACGGTTATTTTCAACGATACACCAGTAGGTTACCGCTTTGTGGCTGTAGACGCAGACACCGGTGGCGGTGCCGGCGCGGGCGGCAGTGCATTCATTCGTTGTGTGTACAACCCAAACGCGAACCCACCAGCCCAGCTGTCCATTCTCAGCAGCTGTTGCCAAAATGGTAACCAGGCTTGCACCCCACCCGCTGTACCCTGAACATGAAAAGGCGACAGTTTTTGTTGGGGGCCACTGCGGGCACGCTGCTCAGCAGTTTTGGCGCGTTGGCTTATTCAACCCAGGTACCCGATTACACCCTGCTGGATGTGCAACGCGGTCAAGACCGTTTTCAAATCGACTTCAGCACCGCAGAGGGCTACCAAACCGCTGCATGGTTGCTTCGTGACCTGCGGGCCAACCGGGTGGGCATACCCAATGTTGAAATGCTGCAATTGGCCGCATGGGCACAGCTTGTTTTGGCGGAACACCACACCTACACCGTTTTTGAAATTACATCGGGTTTGCGCACCCACCAAACCAATTCTGTGGTGGAAGGTGCCGCAAGAAACTCCCGGCACTTGCCCGACTCGACAGGTCAGTTTTTTGCGATGGACATCAAACCAGTGGGTGTGAACATTGATCAATTGGCAAAAATACTACAGTACCCCGCATTTGGAGGGGTCGGAATTTACCGCACCCATGTCCACTTTGACATACGCGATAAAGTAGTTACCTGGAACAACAAAAACTAATTACTTTCAATTACTTAAAATATAACTCGTCAACCTGAAACACCTATTCCCCGTTCCTGTTTGCAGGGAGAAAAAACGCAGGGGCAAATTACTTATTGCTCGCTTTGCCTTCCGTATCAATACTAAGAAACAAGTTTCAATTGCGACTCGACATGCCTCAGATCCAACAAATCAACCAGCCACGCACAGGTGCATTTCTGCACCTTTTCAAGCAGCGCTATGGTTTAACGGTATCGAAAATGTGCGCGTTGTTTGGAATCAGCACGCAGGCAAAATTCAATTCAATTGTTCGCCCTGCGGAAGGCCGCTCGAAAGATGAGCTGCTAGACCCCACAGTGGCCCTCATTTTGAGGCTCTACGAGACACATGACTTTCTCGTACCATTGAACAATGAGCTAAGCCTTGATGACACCTTTCGGATGTTTCAGCGCGTATTTGGCAAGAACAGGGTCAATGAAAGCGCATTCGGCCAATTGCTGGGCCGCAGCGCGGGTTCTGGTTACCGCTGGTTGAGCGGGTCGGGCAATGCCACACCGCAGGTGGGCATCGTGTTGGAGCGGATGCGCCACATGCTGGGAAGCGGAATGGAGGAACCCGAGGTGTGTTATCTGTGGCTGGACATTGTTCACCAAGAGTACCGTGCACGTGGCTTGACACCACCACTTGACGACATCAACCCGCAACAACTGTTGCTGCAAAAGTACCCGTTGAAGTACAAATATTTGGCACCGTGACAGAACAATGGACTACACCGAGGTAAAACTTATTGCAGTGTGGACGGGCAAGAAACCACCGCCAAGCCAATTGAAACTTTCAGACTACACGCTGCCAGTTGATGGCTGCATGCCCAAAAACTACCTCAATTTTTTGTATGGCAACCGCAATGCCTACCTGGCGTTGGGTGAAATGCTTGCTGAGGCGCAGCGTCAGGAACACTTTTTTTCAACCGCCACGGTTACCGTGGGGCTGGAAACGCCCAGAATACCCGGCGTTGTCCATCTGGATGACATTGGCGATGAATCTGCCGCGCGGTTTGTCAATTTGTCCAGAGTCTCAAAAGAAGTGGTGTCAGCCGTGGCCGATGTGTATCGCAATTGCAGCGCCCTGAAAACTCTGGTGAACGTGGATGAGATTGACTGGCGCAAACCATTTCGCTTCATGCCGTATTGCCTTGAACACCTGCCCGACGTGTTCGACTTGTTGAAATGTGCCGTGCTGGTGCACCCTGTTTCATTGACCACCACACCGAAAGGCAAACACCATTTCATCGCCAGCCTTGATCCGCGTCACATCAAAATTCTGGACGTTCAACCCAACCGGCATGAAATTGGTCCACACCCGGATGCTGTCATTTTCTAGATCTGGTATTTCGGGCGTTTGTCGGTTGAATCGCCATTCGGCGCGGGGTGCAGTGGCGGCAAAATAGTGATCACAGGCTGGGTAATTTGGTCACTAAGCGAGAACATGGCGGGCAACATGCCTTTTTCATCGGCATGTATGTAGATAACCGTCATCACGGTGGCACAAAAACTGACCACGAGAATCGTCAACACGATAAGCACCACTGCAAGCGACCGCATTACAGGACCCGGATTCTGCTGATTAAGTAATTTCATGCGGTCTTTCTCCAAAGCACGGTATTTCACAGTACAACTTCTGGCAGAAAATACAAGCTTTGCGTTACACTTCCAGCCCTTTCCCAACACGACGGACACCTGCCATGTGGTTCAAAAACCTGTTTATCTTTCGCCTCACAAAATGGGAAGAAACGCCAGACTCACTGGAAGACAAGCTGGCCAAGCAAGCCCTGCAAGCTTGTGGCGGCATGGATTTGCAAACCCGCGGCTGGGTTGCACCCAAGGCCGAGGGCGAACCGTTTGTGCACAAAACCGGCAATCAGTTGCTGATATCCCTGGGCCTGGAAAAAAAGCTGCTGCCCGCCACCGTGATCAACCAGTTCACCAAGGCGCGCGCTGCGGAAATTGAGGAACGTGAAGGTTACAAGCCGGGCCGCAAGCAGATGAAAGAAATCAAGGAAGCGGTGACAGATGAACTGCTGCCCCGCGCATTTGCCATTCGCAGCCGGATCAACGCATGGATCGACCCTGAGGGGAAATGGCTGGTGATTGACGCGGCCAGCCCGGCCAAAGCCGATGAACTGGTGGGCATGCTGATGAAGTGTGTTGAAGGGGTCAGCATGGCCCTTGTAAAAACCAAAATTTCACCCACGGTGGCCATGACCACCTGGCTGGTGGAAAATGACAACCCACCGCCCTTCACCGTGGATCAGGATTGCGAACTGAAAAGCCGTGGTGAACAGGCGGCCACCGTGCGCTATGTGAAGCATGCACTGGAAGTCGATGAAATTGCCAAGCACATCAAGGGTGGAAAGGATGTGACCCGGCTTGCAATGACCTGGGCAGACAAGGTTTCTTTCGTGCTACACGAAAACCTGCAGGTAAAGCGACTGGCCCCTCTCGACGTAATCAAGGAAAAAGCCGCACTAAGCGCAGATGACGATGCATTTGACACAGATGTCGCCCTGATGACGGGCGAACTGCGCAAATTGATCCCGACCCTGATTGAAGTGCTGGGTGGCGAGTTAACCGGTGCCCCCACAACGAAATAAAAACAATTATTAAATATTTAAATTGGGCTTATAGAAACGCTGAAGAATCAGTATGATTCGGTATCCTTTGAACCAACTGGTAAAAACCAACCTTCAATGACCACTCGAGTTGACCCCAATAGCCCGATCCACTGGCCCGGCGCAATCACCTTGTTCGGAACCACTATTGCTGCACTTATTCTTGTACCGGCCTATGCCTGGTTCAACGATTACAGCACGGCTGCCTGGGTGTCTTTCGTGGTTCTGGCCATTCTGAATGGCATGGCGATTACCGCCGGTTACCACCGCCTGTGGGCACACCGCACCTACGAAGCCCACTGGAGCGTGCGCGTGTTGCTGATGTTCTTCGGGACCATGGCCGTACAAAACAGCGTGTTGATTTGGGCCTCTGGCCACCGCACCCACCACCGCCATGTGGACGACACCGAGCACGACCCCTATTCTGCCAAGCGCGGCTTCTGGTTTTCACACATGGGCTGGATGATCCGACAATACGAATCGGGCAAAGAAGACCTTAGCAATTCGCCTGATCTGTTGAAAGACCCACTCGTCATGTTCCAGCACAAGCACTACACCGCACTGGCACTGGGCATCAACTTCCTGTTCCCTACCCTGATTGGCTTTCTGGTGGGCGACCTGTGGGGCGTGCTGCTGCTGGGCGGCCTGTTGCGCCTGGTGTGGTGTCACCAAACCACCTTCTTCATCAATTCGCTGGCGCACATTTGGGGCCGCCGCCCTTACACGGATGAAAATACAGCCCGCGACAATGACATTCTGGCTATATTCACCTACGGTGAGGGTTACCACAACTACCACCACCTGTTTCAGTACGACTACCGAAACGGCATCAAGTGGTACCACATCGACCCCACCAAGTGGCTGATCGCGGGTTTGTCGTTCGTGGGGTTGACCAAAAACCTGAAGCGCTGCGACACCTTTGCCATTGAAAAAGCCCGCATTGCCATGCAATTCAAGCGTGCAGAAGAAAAACTTGCACACCCTTCCGCCATGCAAGCACACGTGGATGCCATGAAGGCCCGCCTGGCGCAGGAATATGAACACTTCAGTCATGCCTTGCAAGAATGGGCCAAGCTGAAAGAAGCCTGGTACCAGGACACAAAAACCGCACTGAAAAATGGCGAAACCCTGGCTGCTTACAAAGCGAAATTCAAGGCCATGGAAGTTGAAATGCGCCTGCAGCGCAAGCGCCTGCAAGCCTTGGTGAATCAGGTTCAAAAACCTGCACTTGCTATTTAATTTGACCCGACTGCAATGGCGTGCACCCAAAGCCTGGCGAACATTGCGCCGGGCTTTGTTATTTTTGCGGTGGCAAATGGCCCTTGTCGAATTTCAGAACAAACCTCTGAATAGCCGGGCGCAACGGTAAAAAGCCCTTGTACGCCTTTTCCATCACCCACAGCATGCCAGGCACTTTGGCCAGCCAAGCCAACACGCGCCAACCCGGCAACTGTGCCCACACATGCACAAAGGCCGCCGCGCCGCTCAGCAACTCGCCTTGCGCGGTTTGGGTGTGAAACCGCGCCATGAGTTTTTCTTTGGATTGCCCTTCGGGCAGCTGCGTTTCAGGTTTGGACACATCGACCCAAACAATGGGCTGGTCTGGTTTGGCATTTTGGTACACCGCAATTTCCCGGCGGCACAAGGGGCATGAACCATCGAAATAAACCTGAGCGCATTGGGCTTGTGATTCTGCCTGTTGGAATTCAGCTGCCATGGTCGTACCTACCCCTAGCCCAGTTTCACCGTGTACTTCACCCCGTCAAACTCGATCACATCGCCACCCACAATTTTCTTGCGCTTCTGGGTTTCAATTTGACCGTTGACCAGCACGTGGCCATCGGCGATCACGTTCTTGGCTTCACCGCCGCTGGACAACCAACCCTGAAACTTCAGGATTTTGTACAGTTCAACGGGTTCTTTGTTGATGATGACTTCGTTCATGGCGAAATGCTCTCTGCAATTAATCCCGAAAGTGTATCAGCCTTCGAGTACCCACCTCGCCGCTTTCTCCGCAATCATCAGCGTGGGGCTGTTGGTATTGCCACTGGTAATGGTGGGCATTACGCTGGCGTCGGCAATGCGAAGGTGCTTCACACCAATCACGCGCAAGCGCGAATCGACCACAGCGGCGGGGTCGTTGGCAGCACCCATTTTGGCCGTGCCCACCGGGTGGAAAATGGTGGTGGCAATGTCGCCCGCCAAACGCACCAGCTCCTCGTCGGTTTGAAACTCCACACCGGGCTTGAACTCCTCGGGCTTGTACTTCGCCAGTGCAGGCTGCTGCGCAATATTGCGCGTAACGCGCAATGAATCGGCTGCCACCTTTTGGTCTTCAGCGGTGCTGAGATAATTCGGTGAAATGGCTGGTGCTTCATCAAAGCGTGCGCTTTTGATGTGCACAGAGCCACGGCTGCAGGGGTTCAGGTTACACACACTGGCGGTGAAGGCATTGAAACTGTGCAAGGGCTGGCCAAACGCCGGCAAGCTTAGCGGCTGCACATGGTATTGAATATTGGGGTACGGCCGGTCAGCGCTGCTTTTGGTGAAAGCGCCCAATTGCGACGGCGCCATGCTCATGGGGCCGCTGCGCTTGAACACATATTCCATACCGATTTGCGCCTTGCCCCACAGGCTGTTGGCCAGGGTATTCAGGGTTTTAACACCATGAACTTTGAACACGGCACGAATTTGAAGATGATCTTGCAGATTGGCACCCACGCCGGGTTTGTCCAGCTTTACACCAATACCGTTTTGCTGCAAAAAGCTACCCTGCCCTATGCCTGAAAGCTCCAGAATTTGTGGTGTGCCAATTGCACCTGCACACAACACGGTTTCGCGCACGGCTTTTACCGCCACCTCTTCGCCTGCCCGCACCACCACGGCACCGTTGCACACCAATTCACCGCTGGCGTTTTTTTCAATCAACAAATTTTTAACCTGAGCCTGGGTCCACACGGTCAGGTTGGGCCGTTTCAAAACTGGCCGCAGAAAAGCTTTGGACGTGTTCCAGCGCCAGCCACTGCGCTGGTTCACCTCGAAATAACCCACGCCGAAATTATTGCCGCGATTAAAGTCGTCGCTGGCAGGTATTCCCGCCTGTTGCGCCGCGTGTGAAAACGCCTCCAGAATTTCCCAACGCAAGCGCTGCTTTTCCACGCGCCACTCGCCGTTGCCGTTGTGGAAATTTTTTAAATCAGTGTCTGCCAATTCGGCATCGGGGTTGTCGTAGCGCCAGTTGCTTTCATGGGCCAGAAAATCTTTCAGGCAACTTTCCCAGCTCCAGGCTTCATCGCCGGTTTGTGCGGCCCACGCGTCATAGTCGCGCGCCTGGCCACGCATGTAGATCATGCCGTTGATGCTGGAGCAACCGCCCAGGGTCTTCCCACGGGGATAAATCAGGGAACGGCCGTTCAGGCCCGCATCGGGTTCGGTGCGGAATCGCCAATCGGTGCGTGGGTTGTCGATGCAATACAGGTAGCCCACCGGGATGTGGATCCAGTGGTAGTTGTCTTTGCCGCCCGCTTCAAGCAGCAGCACTGAATTGTTGGGGTTGGCACTTAGCCTGTTGGCCATCAAAGCCCCTGCTGTGCCCGCCCCCACGACGATGTAATCGAAAGTTCGCATATTTGCCCCGAATTGATTACATGATAGTAACCATCATCGAAATTGGATGGGGGCCAAGGCAGCAGCAATCGAATTGGGGTTTTCCAGAGCTTTGCCAAAAAGTCAAAGATGAAATGACCAATCGCCAATGCTTGTGACGAATCGGAACATGTCAGAATTCAACGCAAATACTTTACAATTGAATGTTTAGCCAACAATTACAAAGCTCGAGGTTCCAAAATGACAGAACGCACCACCGTGCATGGCTTGAAAGTGGCCACGCCCCTGTACAACTTTATCAACAATGACGTGCTGCCCGGCACCGGCATTGACCAGGCTGGCTTCTGGAAAGGCTTCGATGCAATCGTCAGCGAATTGGCGCCCAAGAACGCCGCGCTGCTGGCCGAGCGCGACCGCATTCAGCTGGAAATGGACGCATGGCACAAAGCCAACCCAGGCCCCATCGCTGACATGGCCGCCTATCAAGAATTCCTGAAAAAAATTGGCTACCTGGTTGAACAACCTGCCAAGGTGCAAGCCACCACAACCAACGTGGACGGAGAGCTGGCCACGCAAGCCGGCCCCCAACTGGTGGTGCCCATTTTGAATGCACGCTATGCCTTGAACGCCGCGAACGCACGTTGGGGCAGCCTGTACGACGCACTGTACGGCACCGATGTAATTTCCGAGGAAGGCGGCGCAGAACGCGCAGGTGGCTACAACCCCGTGCGCGGCGCAAAAGTCATTGAGTTTGCGCGCAACTTTCTGGATCAATCCTTCCCGCTGGAAGGTGCTTCACACAAAGACGCAACTGGCTACGCTGTAACTGGCGGCAAGCTACAGGTGAGCTTGAAGAATGGCAGCACCGCCGGCCTGAAGAATGCCGCGCAACTGGTGGGTTACCAGGGCGATGCAGCTGCGCCGTCTTCAGTATTGCTGGTGAACAACGGCATTCACGCCGACATCATTATCAACCGCTCGACACCTATTGGTTCAAGCGACGCAGCCGGTGTGGCCGACGTGGTGCTGGAAGCAGCCCTTTCAACCATTCTGGATTTGGAAGATTCTGTTGCTGCAGTGGATGCTGAAGACAAAATTGTGGCCTACAAAAACTGGCTGGGTATTTTGAAAGGCACGCTGACAGAAAGCGTGAGCAAGGGCGGCAAAACATTCACACGTGGCCTGAACGCTGATCGTGTTTATACCGGCGTGAATGGCGAGAAAGTGACCATGCATGGGCGCTCCATGTTGTTCTTGCGCAATGTGGGCCACTTGATGACCAACCCCGCCATTTTGTGGGGCGACAACAAGGAAATTCCAGAAGGCATTCTGGATGCGGTAGTAACAACCACCATTGCACTGCACGACATCAAAGGCAACGGCGTGAACGGCATTCGCAACAGCCGCAAGGGCTCTGTGTACATTGTGAAGCCCAAAATGCACGGCCCTGTTGAAGTGGGTTTTGCAGCCGAATTGTTCAGCCACGTGGAAAAGCTGCTGGGCCTGCCAGACAGCACCGTGAAGCTGGGCATTATGGACGAAGAGCGCCGTACATCAGTCAACCTGAAAGCCTGTATCGCCGCAGCAGCAAGCCGCGTGGCTTTCATCAACACTGGCTTTTTGGACCGCACAGGCGACGAAATGCACACCGCCATGCACGCCGGCCCAATGATTCGCAAAGCCGACATGAAAAGCAGCGCCTGGATTCAAGCCTACGAACGCAACAACGTGCTGGTTGGCCTAAGCTCTGGCCTGAAAGGCCGTGCACAAATTGGCAAAGGCATGTGGGCCATGCCCGACCTGATGAAGGCCATGCTGGAACAGAAAATTGGCCACCCCAAGGCCGGCGCAAACACAGCCTGGGTACCCAGCCCAACGGCTGCAACACTGCATGCCATGCATTACCACCAGGTAAGTGTGGCAGCTGTTCAAGCCGAGCTGGAAAAGATCGACGCCGACGCAGAACGCCCCGGCATTTTGGCCAACCTGTTGCAAGTGCCAGTGGCCACCAACACCAACTGGAGCGACGTTGAAAAGCAGCAGGAACTGGACAACAACGCCCAAGGTATTCTGGGTTACGTGGTTCGCTGGGTTGACCAGGGTGTGGGTTGCTCGAAGGTGCCTGATATTAACAACGTGGGCCTGATGGAAGACCGCGCCACGCTGCGCATTTCCAGCCAGCACATTGCCAACTGGATTCTTCACGGTATTGTGACTGAAGCACAGGCAATGGAAACCATGAAGCGCATGGCCGCTGTGGTTGACCAGCAAAACGCTGGCGACCCCGCTTACAAGCCAATGGCTGGCAACTTTGAAACATCAGCGGCATTCAAGGCTGCATGTGATTTGGTGTTCAAGGGCATGGAACAGCCTGCCGGTTACACCGAGCCACTGCTGCACGCATGGCGCTTAAAGGTTAAAGCCGCTTAAGTTGATTGGGGTCTAAGAAGTGTAAGAAAGCCAGGTGCTGAAAGGTACCTGGCTTTTTTTTCCGGGACCGAGGTCGGCGTGGCGCTGACATTGTTCTTAGCATGTTGAACTGTTTTGGCGAGAACGTTACGAAAGGCTGTTGAATATCACTATCGGAAATCCAATGCCCTCGCCTGTTAATTTGCCTAACACCCCTTCTTCCCACAGTCTCGAAACTTCTGGCAGTCAAGCGGCCTCAGGTGAGAACAAACGTTCAGCTCCCAGCGGGAGGGCAGGCAGTGGTGGCGGATTGATGCCAAGTTATTCAGTTGAAATATTGCAAGCGGCCCCATCGTTGAACTTAAACAACATCGATCCAGTTTCAGGAAGACCCGCAAAAATGCCTCGGCGTGGTGCCATATCCACTTTTTCTCAGCTTAATGCACCGAACGTGCAGCCCAGTCAGTCTGGTGTTGATCGCGCAGCAGACGAAGCCTCAGATCTGTTAGCGAACACAAATTTATAAAAACTTTTGCGTTCACCAACTTTTCGAGCTGAGGGGTTGAATTCGCATTTATTCCCATGATTTCCTCCTGAAAAGAAACCCCGCGGAACTGCGACTTAACGTTGGAGCTCATAGGCGCCGAGTAGCGGCGTCCTGCAACCACGCAGTGGTTGCGAAATGAAGCGAATTGTTATGACCACAGCGCACCAAGTTGACTTAGGAAGACTGAACCTGTACATTATTCGGTACATGTACGGAGGACCTATGGACGCTATATCATATACCGCAGCCAGACAAAACCTTGCCAAAACAATGGACAAGGTATGCTTTGACCATGAGCCTATCATCATCACCCGGAACAATGAACAGTCTGTGGTCATGATGTCACTAGAGGACTACAAAGCACTTGAAGAGACCGCGTACCTACTTCGTAGCCCTAAGAACGCCCGACGCCTGTTGGAATCTATTGCCCAGCTTGAAGGCAACAAAGGTGGTGAGCGGGAGCTACTGGATTGAAGATTATTTTTTCCGAAGCAGCTTGGGAAGACTACTTGTATTGGCAGAAAACTGACAAAAAGTTGCTCAACAGAACCAACGAATTAATTAAAGCGATCATGCGCACACCGTTTGAAGGCATTGGCAAGCCTGAGCCGCTTAAGCACGGGTTAGCAGGCTATTGGTCACGCCGAATTAGTGATGAACATCGGCTTGTGTACAAAGCACAAGATGAGTCTTTGCTAATTGCACAGTGCCGGTACCAATACTGAGGTCATAACGTCGAAGTTCAGCGGCGCCGGAGCAAAAAACGTAGGTTACCAACACTGGCCATGAAAATGCCCAAGGCATGACCAGTGTTGGCGTCCGCTTGGAACGTACAGTTATGCATCTGGCCTGTTAAAAGGCTCTGTAGGCAGTTATTCGTAATGTGTCCACATGCGTAAAACCTTAACGACGCGTTCATCTGTGAGCACTTGATAAACGAGGCGATGTTGAATATTGATTCGCCGCGAGTAAGCACCAGCGAGATCTCCGACAAGTTTTTCGTATGGCGGTGGATTTTGAAAAGGGTTCTGTTGCAGGACGGCAAGCAGTTCAAGCGCTTTGGATTTCAGTCCGCTGGCAGCGAGTTTTTGCGCGTCCTTCTGAGCATGTTTGGTGTAGACAATTTGCCAACTCACCAATCAAGCTCCTTAGAGCATGAGCTTGGCGGCTCGGCCATTCCTTCTTTAATTGATTCGCGCATACCAGGAACGGACAGCAAATGAAGTGTTTCTTGAATGGCTTGCCAATCTTCAGCGGAAATCAACACAGCATCGTGCCGCTTGCCAGAAATAGTGATGGGCTGATGTGACTCCGCCGTCTCGTCCATCAATCGATAAAGATTGGCGCGTGCTTCACTTGCTGAAAGAGTTTGCATAGGAACCTCCGTAGGCAATTATCGTACGTATTTCGGTACGCTTTGTCAATGGGCTGTTTAAAGGCATAACGTTGGAGTTAAGGCCGCGCCGAAGGCGTCGACCTTGAACGACTTGTTATATGCCTTGCGGCACAATCGAAATGCACATAAGATATGCGCATTATCAATGCTGGAGATATGCGCATGATCCCTACCTTTGACACCCAGGCACCTAAAAAGCCCACGAATGTCAGTATAAACAGTGACTTACTTATAAAAGCCAAAGAGCTGAAGATCAATTTATCAGCAACTTTGGAAACAGCCCTAAGCGAATTAGTAAGTGCCAAGCAGCGCGACCTATGGAAATGTGAAAATAAAGCCGCCATCGAAGCTTATAACCAACTGGTAGAAGAGCATGGAACCTTTAGCGACGACTTGAGGAGCTTTTGATGGCTCAGTTCACTGCCTACGAAAACCCAAACAAAACCACCAAGAAAACCTTCCCTTACCTTTTGGATATCCAATCCAACTTACTCGATGACTTGCGAACAACCGTCGTCATTCCGCTTTGCGCCACAAGCCTTGCAGGAAAAGCTGCAATTACAAAGCTATGCCCAATTTTGGAAATTGAAGGAAAACACTTCATCGGGCTTACACAACAAATTGCAGGCATCGACAGGAAATCTCTTGGCAAAGAAGTCTGCAACCTTTCTCAGTATCGATCAGAAATAATTGCAGCGATGGATTTCATTATTTCTGGCATATAACGCTAAGTTGAGCGGCGTGCCGTTCTTTTCGCACTGCCGCTCGAACGCTGAGTTAGCCGTGCGTCTTTTACAAATTTTATTTCGACGCGGCATCCGAGTGCGCGGGCATATTTTTGAAGCGTCCCGACTGAGGGCGAATGACTGCTTGATGGCGATTCAAGACGCGCGATCGCAGACTGCGTTGTTCCAACCAATTCGGCAACCTCTGCCTGAGTAAGACCCGAAGCCATACGTGCCTTTAACACTTCGTCCAGGAATGCGAATTCTTCCGCCAATTCATCGTAGGTTTTTTGTACATCTGGAAGCGCAAGTGCGCGAGCTTTAAATTTACTGAGGGTGCTGGCCATTTTCAATCTCCTTTTTGCGCGCACGCGCAATGCTTAATTCCTTGGCAGGTGTCTTGTCCGTCTTCTTGATGAAATGGTGAAGCACCACAATACGATACTCAACCATCGTGCAATAGAAAACGCGTGCAATCCCCTCTGCAGCTTTAAGACGAAGCTCAAACAAGCCATCGCCCATGGCTTTTGTATGTGGCATACCAAGGTCAGGTCCGTATATCTCCATTCTCTCAGCGTAGCGAATGAAGCGGGCAACAAACCCTGCAGGTAGTTTCAGCACTTCGGATTCAACGCGATCACTGTAAAAAGAGATTTTCCATTTCATGAATGAACTATAGCATATATGAGATAATTCACAAGCCGAGTTTAATGATGGCTAACGTCTGAGTTCAGGGACATTTGAGGCGACACTTGTGTTTGCGGCAGCAAAAATGGGGGGCGGGTCAAATGTCCGCTGCAATGATTTGTTAGCTGCCAACTTGCCCTGCCTTAAAAAGTTGCAGCAATTGCTGCTCACTAAAAATCTGCGTGTTGTACTCGCGAATGGTGCTTTCCTTTGTTGCTTCATTGTTAGAGAAATCAATTTCCACATGAAGAAAAGTGTACTTGTCCGATGCCTTCCTGATGCCAATGGTGTGGCTTGCAAGCAATTCTTTAAGTTTTTTGAGCGTTTGCTTGTTCCCCAAAAACACCTTGAGGGGATCAATTTCTGATTTCAATGGATGTTGCGCGTGCAGAACTTTGCCGCATGCTTGATAAGTTTCTTTGAACTCAGACTGCGACAGTGCATTTTTGTAACCGCGCGGAATTAAAACGGGCGATTCATCGGGAGAACTTGGATGGAGCATCCGACTGGGCAATGGATAGTGAATCGGTGTCTTCTTGTCGAGTGCATCGACGATTTTTGCCGCGCGATACTCGGCTCTCTCCTTGCAGTTTAGCTTCTCAGCATTGACCAAAGTCGACAGGTAAGCAATGAGTTCCAGAATCTTTCTAATCTGAAGTGCAGTAGATTCGACGAAGACCAGATTTTTTTCGTTGGACAGAACTTCAGCCGAAAGTAATCGATCACGCACTTCAGAAACTATCTGCGAGTACTGTTCAGCGGAGAAATTTCGCACCCACTCTGTCATTGGCAGCTAACGCCTGAGTTAAGCCGGCTTGTGTAGTGGAGCCAAAGCCATGGCAAGCTGTTCTGCCATGGCTTTTTCGGCTTGAACGAATTGTTAGGCAACATGCTCGATGACCTTAGCCGTCCGGATTTCATAGACGAATTCTGGAGCGCTGGCGTACTGCAAGGCCTTGTCCCATAACGGATCAGTGCGATCGTAGAGGTTGCTCGCTAAAGCTTTGATCTCAGGTGGTGCGTCATCTCGGAAAAAGTTCTTGTTGTCGCGGTTCCTGTCGTAGCTAACGCCAGTTAGCTCAAATTTCAGCGGGCGCAACTTGGCCGCCTTCTGTTGCTCTATGTCCTTGTGCGCCGTCTCCCAGGTTATGGCTCGCATCATCAGGTAATACCTGTGCTCATCGAGCTTGCCATTGGCGGTATAGAGAGACTTCGGCGGGTATTGCGGATGCAGCTTCCTCTTGTAAAGGCCACCCCGCACGAACCGGAAATGCAAGTTGTCGGGAGACATCTCGTAGCGGCGGCAATCAACCACGTCTACCCAGTTCCCTTTCGCTTGAGCTAGGTGCTTCTTAACAAGCAGAACGGCAAATGCCTCTTCTGTGCTTGCGTATTCACGATATCTGGCGAGTAGTCTTTCATCCATAGATCAAGTCACCTTGAATCCTGCACATGTGGCCTAACGTTCGTGCTCACGCGCAATTTTGGAGCCGCAGAGCAGCGGAGAAATTGTCGCTGTGCAGCCGATTGTTATGTTTCGCTCTCTCGGATTCCCTTTCGCTGGAATTGCACCAACTCATCAGCAGGCTTTGCCTGAAAGGAAGGCAGACCTCCCAAGACTGTTTGATAGCCATGGAAAGATGTTTAACAGATGACTTAGCTTCTCTTTGAACCTTTATAACCATACGCAAACCCTCCTTTAAGATAGATGATAGAAAGTTGATTCCTTCTGAACATGCGAACTGCGTCCAAAAATTGGACGGGTCTAGCAATACAAAAACAATGCCTGCCATCATCAGTCTCGGGAGGCTGCCTCCGAGAGACGCATTTCGCGTTTCGGCTTTACTACTGGTTAGTCGTATGATTTCTTGACGTGATCATTTATGTATTCGTTAAGACCATCTCCGGCCCTAGCCAGTCTTTTCATTTGCTCCACGTGCTGGATCCCAGCTCTCCCATAACTATACCTATAAGGCTTGGCCCCGCCCTTGAACCAAACTGTTATTGACGTCTCTCCAATCTCGTAATGTGAAACACCTGAATCACGATCAGTATCCGCATATCGTTGCATTGGAAATCAGCTCCATTCTGGTAAAGAAACATAACGTTTGAATTAAGCTGCGTTGCGAAGCAACGTCGGCTTGAATGATTAGTTAGGACTTTACCTGCCAAGAAATATCAATTTTTCGATGCTGCGCAACGCAGTCGCGAAGGTATAGATTGATGAGGCTTTGGTAGGGAACCCCCTTCTCATCCGCCATCTCTTTGAAATAAGAAATGACATCTTCACTTAAACGCATTGTTACAGGCTTTTTCAGTTTCGAGGCGTAAGGGTTTTTACGCGACTTCATTTTTGAAAGATCGTATTCTGCTTTCATTGGTCACCACCTTTGTAGTGTTTGCGCTCAGTCTTGGTCGCTTTGCGAGCTGAAATGATGCGGATGGCTTCACCACCGGCGCGCTCGCAATGGCACACAAAAAGAACTCGTGATTAATTACTCAGACCAAGCATAAGAAACCGATCCTCTTCTACAGAGTGCGCTTCATCATAAAACTGAATTGCATACTCGTCGTAAAACACAGACTGCGCTTCTTCGAAGCTCACACCATGTTTTGACTTATTTGTTGTCCCTTTATCGGGATCCCACTCGAACTTGATCATAAATACATTGTATGTACATCTAAAAAATAGTCAACTAAGTCCTAACGTTTGACTTAAGCGGCTGGCCGTAGGCCAGTCCGCTTGAAGGAAGGGTTAGGCGTCATGCGCGCAACTCGTGGCAACGCTTTGGAAAATCTACTTTAGCCCGTAGAACTTCAAGAGCGCTTCCTTGATCACGTCAGTCGCCACCGCCAAGCCGACCTTCCACGTGCCGTTAGCCGCCTTCTTCATATTGTCGACGACCCACCCGCGCACCTTGGGCCCCATCGGCTCCACTTTGCTCTCTGGCTCCTCGGTGGATGCCAGCTGAGCGAGTTCTCTTGCGTCGTTGTCCGGAAGGCCCGCATCAGTCAAGAACTTGGCCAAGTCTTGAGAGTTTCGCTCAGCGATAGCTACAGCGATTCGGGCACCATCGCCCACGGCTGAGACGGACGTGTAGTTGCCGTAGATGATCTGCTGCGCGATCTGAGTAGCTGTCGCAGCACTCTGAGGAGCTGATGCATGTGAAGGGCCAAGTGTGACAGCGGAAGCCTCTGGGATTGACTTCTCCAACTCGATCATTAGCTCCAACACTCTACTTCGAACAGAGTGCCTGATGGCTGCAAGCGCCGACCGCGATATCGTCCCGGTCACAGAGTTGCATGCGTAGTCTGGGTAGACCTTGCCTTGTAGTAGAAGGATGAGATTCGCGGCGTTGATGCCCAGAGAACCGCTCTTGGTTGAGGTGGTCAGTAGATCGTCGACCGCTGCAATGCTCTCGCGCATCTCGTAGCGAACCCACTGCTTTCCAGCGAACTTTTCGATCAGGTATGGAGAAATTGGCGCGTTCTGAATTCCAGAGCCAAAGGGGCCCGAGAAGTTGGCCATGTAGCTTACAGAGAGAATCCGATAGTCAGGAATCTCTGCGTTCTTTGGATAGCCCTCCGATTCATGCTTAACCCATTCGGCCAATGGCTGACTGCCTAAGCGTGCGGCAAGTAGCCGTACCTTCAGAAGAATTGGCCCGAGGTCTGCATCCTCCCGAAGTACCGCAGCTTGAATGTCATGTAGCAGACTCAAAACGGTGCTCCTTGATGACGCCTAACGTTTGACATGAGGGGCGGCTTGCAGACGGCGAAGCCGGCTGTAAGACGTCCCCTCGATGGAAGGGTTAGGCTTCGGTTGGCCCACGCGACTGCGGCAGATTTGGGCGTGGCACTTCTTCCCAAAGGCACTGTTGTGTGCCGTCGTCGCGTACTTTCACGCGAAAGTTCTTGACGCTGCGAGCATAGAGCCAAGGATTGTGACCGCACATGACTTCCCCTCCCCACGGAACGCCGCTGATGGAGCCGAACTCGGCGCAGTAGGGGTTGGTTTTCTTGTTGTGCGCAACCGCCGCCTTGTCCGAAGGGCCGTACTTGAATGCTGCATACAGCTGTTCGACGAGATCCCGTACCTTCTCGCTGCTCCAGCGATAGTTCAAAACTGCGACGATCTTCTCGCTCTCCTCTACATGCGCGTGATCTCCAATCCACTCCCAGGTGACAAGCCAAGCGCTCTTGAGCGGACGGGTGGTGTGCATGAAGCCTAACGTAAAAGTGAGGGGCTGCGCGCTTTTGCGCAGTCCCACTCGACTGCCGGGTTAGACCGGAAACTCTGTGTAAACGAGGTCACGATGTGTTGCCCAGCCAAGAATAAATTGTCGAATCTCTTTCACGCGAGGTGCAGGATCAACACGCCCGTCGCGAACTTGTAATGTAGCCCCTTTTTTTAACAAATAATCTTGAAGTCCGAGAGTGTCGGTATATCTCTCTGGGTCGCTGTGGCCGGGATTTAGCCACTGAACGAAAACCTCATAGCCTTTGGCAAAGAAGTAGTCGAAGGTTTCCTTCACGTCGTCGCGGTATTGGGTAGAGCAAAGCACAATTTGCGGAAGTGGTTCGGTGAGAATATCGCCAACCTCAAGCTCTCGCTCTTCGGGGGAGCCGCTGACAAGAAAGACCTCAACCGATTGAGCGCGATTGAGGTATAGGGGGCGTTGATATTTTCCCGTTTTAACCGTGGCATCAAAGAGGCGATTCCAAGTAGTGCTCTTACCGGAATTGCGGTTTCCAAGAACTGCAACAAGAAGGCGATCAGCCATATGTACTCTCCTAAGGTCTAACGTTTGACATGAGGGGCGGCTTCCGGCATGCGAAGCATGCCGGAAGACGTCCCCTCGATGGAAGGGTTAGCCGTCATTTGACCGTACGGAGAAAGGCCGGTGCGTCAGGCCGTGCGAACAGTATGCTTGCCTGCTCGCCAGCGAGGCATGAAATTGAACGCCAGCCGAGTTGCTGCAGTTGGCCTCTGTCCACTTCTGCTTCGCGGATAAGTGCCGCACGCGAGCGAGTCACGTAGAAGAGAAGATCAAGGTTCGCCTTGGTAGTCGCGTACTTTGGATCGCGCGCGAGTGCCGTCGCTTCGCCAAGGACAAGTGAGTAGACCGTCGTGGGCTGCGGCACATCGTAGGCGGACGCTGGGCCTACCAGTTCGTCGAGCTTTGAGGCGGACTTCAGGCGTTCGTAGTCGGCCTTGAGGTCCGCTCCGCGCCTGAGCCCAGGATTCACGATCTCTTTGATCTGAAAGCTGGCGTTGCCGAAGCAAACATCCTTCTCGCTGTTCTGCTCTGGCGAGGTGACCTCGCTCTCAACGAACGCTATTGACCTCCGCTGAAGGAATGTGAGGACGACCCATCGTTCGCGCTCCTCTTTCCCCTTGTTCGAGAAGAACTCAAGCTCAGCACTTGCCGACTCGCGCAAGGCGATAAGGATTTCGGCGTCTGACTCCGGCATATGTGCGTTCCCCTATGACGGCTAACGTAAAGTTGAGGGGCGCCGCGCTTTTGCGGCGACCCACTCGAACGCAAGGTTAGCCGTCATGGCGTCAGAATATTTGCTACAACTTTAGTGCCAACGGACACGCTGATAGTCAAAATGAAACCTCCGATGCCTTTTGCGATTGCAAACGTGTTACTGCGTTCGGCTTTTGAGATTTCTATTGCATCACCTTTTGTGAGCTGCAGGTAGGACAGCTCTGAGTAGTGGTCAAGTGAGCTCTCAATGAATGTAGCAGACCAGCCCGCCAATGTGTATGCGGTGTATGTTCCGAGAAGAGCATAGCCCAAGAACCGTCCAAATGACAGTAAATCGGTTGTGCCCTGAGCAATGAATGTGGGAAGAAGTGTGACGATTAATAGGGCCACGAAAATGGCTGTAGCAAACCGTGCTAGACGTGGAATTAGGTGACTTCTGGCTTGCAGCCAATGCAGTTGTTTGAATTCGGGTGCCGTTGGTATTCCTTTGAACCACTCATCAATGAGGTTGAGGAAATTTCTAGCAACCATGTAGTCCACATATTGAATTTCTATGACAGCTGTGCGATTTCCCATTAACCTGAATATTGATGGTGGTGCACCAAAAAATTCACTTTCCATACGCTTAGCAACTGCCACACGAGATGCCAGACGAATTGAGACGGTGTAGGACTGCGGCTTCTTTGTTTTTGGTAGGATAACCAGAAAATTGTACTTAAGAAGAACACTTTCAACTGGACTGGTTGTGCCTGTATTGTGCAACCGAAAACGGTCAAATGAACTGAATTGGTCTCGAGTATCGTCTACGTAATAAACGGTAGCTGTGCAGTTACCAGAAACGACGTTATATTGTTCGCATGCCTGAGTTATCTTGTGATTGAGTTGTTCAATATCACTAAATTTCAACCGAATCGGTTTGCTATATGATTTTCCGACTTCTTCAGATTTTCCGGTAAGTTCGTTGTAAATACCCTGTAAAGTCTGGAGGGACACCTGCGTAGACTTTGATGACTCTCCAATAATGGCAACATCACCAGATGTTCCGTCATTGGCGTTTGAATCGTTGTCGTTTGCAATTTTATCGTTCATATGGCATCCATAGTATTGGGTTGATGGCTAACGTCGGAGCTGAGCTGCGGACTCAGGCTTGCCGAAGGACGTCAGCTCGAGCGACTAGTTAGCTTTCGCTTCAGCCAAAAGCCTGAAGCCACAATGAGTGCCAAAGCAGCAATAAGTGCTTCCGTCGTAGCCAAAGCAGAAATTCCCATGCCGCCGCCGGGCACCAAGGATAGTGCAGCAAGTACTGTTGCGAAGAGTGCGGCGATTGAAAAACAAACCACGCTAAACCATGGCCGACCGGCCAGATGGGCCGCAAAGAAGAGAAGAAATCCAGGTGCGGATAGCACAACAACCATGACCATAAGGCCAGGCAGTTGCGACTGGATCAATTCAACTCGTAGAGTGGCCAGTGATTGGTGGTGCGAAAGTACGGTCCATATCGCACACAAAACGGGAACCATCAGCGCAACGATAAATGCAAATTTCAAATTCAGTGACATAGAAAGCTAACTAGTTTTATCGAACAATAACGGCGATATCCATTTATCCGAACATCACCCTTGGGGCGACACCAACCGAGTGAGCCCTTTGTACAGCGTAGCGATTGAGAAATATACTGTACTTATGAACAGTATAACTAAAACCCAAAACTCGCCACGTTTGCTTGACCAATTGCGCACTGCAATTCGATACAAACACTATTCCTATGCAACCGAAAAAGCCTACGTTTACTGGGTTCGGTTCTACATACGCTTTCACAACTTGCAGCACCCGGCAGAAATGTCTGCTGCACAAGTTGAAGCATTCTTGCAGTATCTCAGCGTTAAGCGAAAAGTTTCGGCATCGACACACAAGCAGGCGTTGTCCGCTTTACTCTTTCTCTATCGCGAGGTTCTGAAGCAAGACCTGCCTTGGCTCGAGGAAGTGAGTCGCCCCATTACTTCCAAGCGATTGCCCGTGGTGCTCACTCGCCAAGAAGTTACCTGTGCCTTTGGTAACCTTGAAGGAGTTCACTTGCTGGTCGCCAAACTGCTATACGGCACCGGCATGCGAATTATGGAGGCACTTCGCCTGCGCACAAAAGACATTGATTTTGACCACAACTGCATCATCATTCGATGCGGAAAAGGTGACAAAGACAGAGTTGTCATGCTTCCAGCTTCGCTTGCAAGTTCGTTAAAAAATCAGTTGCAATACGCGAACAACGTGTGGAAGGGCGACAGGGCCAATGCATTGCCAGGGGTAGAGCTTCCTCATGCGCTACAGGCGAAGTATCACCGCGCTCCCGAGAGTTGGGCTTGGTTCTGGGTATTCCCACAAGAAAGAACGTCCGCTTGTCCTGTTAGCGGCATTCACCGCACACGCTGCGGCATAGCTTCGCAACGCACTTACTTCAATCTGGCGCAGATGTTAGAACCGTTCAAACCTTGCTTGGGCACAACGACTTGAACACCACCATGATTTACACACACGTTGCGAATTGTGTAGGTGGTGTGGCTAGTCCTTTGGACTCGCTTTCTCGATCCACCATGGCTACCGCCGGCCAATACTGAGGCCCTGTTTTTGTTCGAAATGTAATTGCAATAGTGTCAAAATGTAAATTAATCGGTATTTAACGGCAAGCAATCTGCTCCATTCACCCCGTTGCTTAATAAACAAGCAATCGCTGAAACCCATACCCAGCCTTGCTGTACGAAAAAAACCAATATGCACCACCCCGCATTTGTGGGGCGTCATGAAGACGGTAATCCCCCCTGCAAATAAACGGGATCGTAAGCCAATATTTCTATTGCGCCGCCTTCAGTTCTTCCAAAAACTCTCGCTGAATTTTCTGCATTTGGGGCATAAGGCCCTGCGCCATTGTTTGCATATAAACCATTGACTTTTGCATCACGCTGGGCATTTGTTACAACCAACAACTCATTGAGTGATGCTTCTGATGGGGGCGCGGCAAAAGCACTGACTGAGAACAGCACACAGCATGCTGCGATTGTTTTTTGATAATGGTTCCACTCGGGGTTCACTTAGACCCCCCCTAAGTGATTAGACATGACCATGCCCACCTCACTCATCCACGCCGTGTAGTCGGCATTGAGGGGTATAAGACAATCCTGTAATTGTGTGGGCAATTACGTCGATTCCTCTTCCCCAAGCCAGCGGTACAAGGTTCGCCTGCCAATGCCCAACAGGGCTGCGGCACGGCGCTTGTTGCCGTCCACTTCTTTCAGAATCAGCTGCACGTAGCGTTTTTGCATTTCATCCAGCGTGGGCCACACCTGGCCCTCCAGCAAGGCGGTCTCGTGGTGTTTCAGGTTGGTGTGGCCAGCAATATTGTTCTGGCTGCCGGTATTAAGTTGCACACGTTCTGGCAGGTCTTTCAATCCAATGCTGTCGGTGGCGCAAAACACCACAGCACGTTCCACCACGTTTTGAAGTTCGCGCACGTTGCCGGGAAAGCTGTAACGGCGCAGTGCTTTCAGGGCATCGGCTGTGAAGCCTTTTACTTTTTTTTGCTGCGCAGTGGCGGACAGGCGAAGAAAACGCAGCGCCAGCAAGTCAATGTCGTCTTCACGGTCCCGAACCGGTGGCACATGGATGCCGAATGTTTCCAGGCGGTAGTACAGGTCTTGCCTGAAACGCCCTTCCTCGACCGCTTTGCGCAGGTCTTGATGCGTGGCGGCCAGTATGCGGACATCCACTTGTATTTCCTTGTCTTCGCCCACGGGGCGTATCCAGCCGTCTTGCAGGGCACGAAGCAATTTGGCTTGCAGAATCAGGGGCATTTCACCAATTTCGTCCAGCAGCAGCGTGCCTCCATCGGCTTCCTGTAGCAGGCCTTTGCGCCCGGTTTTTGCACCGGTGAATGAACCACTGGCGTGGCCGAAGAATTCGCTTTCCAGCAGCTCGGCGGGTATGCCGGCACAGTTCACCGCCAAAAATGGTTTGTTGGCACGTGCGCTTTCTGCATGCACTGCGCGGGCGATCAGTTCTTTGCCGGTGCCGCTTTCACCCAGTATCAGCACCGGGCCTTGTGCTTTGGCCAGCATCTGGATTTGTTCAAACAATTTGTGCATGGCCGGGCTTTTGCCGTACAAGCCATGAAACCCGTGGTCGGTATTCAATTGCCGAAACTGCTGCAGTTCGCTGCGTATGGCGCGATTGGACAGCACGCGCCTGGCGCTGAGCAGCAGGTGCTCAAGATCAAGCGGTTTGGTCAGAAAATCATCCGCCCCTGCCTGTAGCGCCTTGACTGCCTGCCGAACGCTGCCAAATGCGGTAATCACGACAACAGCGGGCGGCGTGCCATTCTGCCCGGCGTGTTGGAATGCCTTGACCAGATCCATTCCGTTTCCGTCGGGCAAACGAAGGTCGGTGACAATCAGGTCGAAACCTTTGCCCTGCAATGCCATTTTTGCATCGGCCACGGTGTGGCACCCCTGCACCCGGTAACCTTCAGACTCCAGTTCTTCAACAATCAACTGGTGCAAGGCTGGGTCGTCCTCGAGCAACAACACTTCCATGGCCGAACTGCTTACTGAACTGCTCATGCCTGTTCCTCATTGTTGATGGCCATTGGAAAAGTCAGTTCCATGCGGGTGCCCTGCCCTGTGGGGTTGTCGGATATCTGAATGTGCCCGCCATGCTCGCGAACAATGCGCTGAACAATGGCCAGGCCAAGCCCGCTGCCATTGCCCGGTGTTTTGGTGGTGAAGAATGGTTCAAGCACGCGGCTGCGCTGTTCGATGGGAATGCCCGCGCCACTGTCGTCTACGTAAATTTGAACCTGCACTGGCGAGATTTGTTGCCAGCCAATGCGCACTTCACCCTGCGGGTCGGCCTGCCAGGCGTTGCGCAACAAGTTCGACAGCACTTGTTCCATGCTGGAGTTGTCGGTATGAATGAACAGCCGCGGCCCGGGAACAATGCGTGTGCATTTGTTATCCTGATCATGTTGTTTCACGGCACTTTGCACCAACAGGCCAATTTCAAGGGGTTTACGCTGGCTGCGGGAGTTGCGGCCGTAGTCCAGCAATTGCCTGACAATCAGGGTCATGCGCTGAACCTGATCCCGAATGTCGGTCAGTTCGCGTATTTGTTCGGGTTTGTCCAGCTGCCGCATCAGGCGTTGCGCCCTGCCGTCAATCACCGTCAGCGGAGCACCCAGTTCGTGGGCCACACCCGCTGAAAGTTGTCCCAAAGCCGCCAGTGTTTCAGATTGCCGAAGTTTCTCGACCATGGCGGCGCGCTCCTCGCGCTGTTGCTCGGCCTGTTGCTCGGCCTGCTGAATGGAATCGAGCATGCCATTCAAGCCATTGGCCAGTCGTTTGACTTCGTGCGGCCCCGTAGCTTGGGTGCGGTGGCTTAAATGACCGCTTTCAATTTCATGCATGCTGTCGAGCAAACGCCCCAAGGGTGCACCTATGGCCCGGCGGTGTGCCCAGGTCAACACCAGGATGATCAGAATTGCCACGGTGCCGAAGCCAGACCATGCGATCAGGCTGATCAACCGAAGTTCATCTTCAATGCCGCTTTTCAGGCGGGTTACCTGCAACAGGCCACTGGGTCTGCCAGAGGGCTCGAACAAGGGCAGAAAAAACGAATACACATTTCTGCCGCTGATGTTCTCGTATTGCTCGAATTCGCCATCGAGCGTCAGTTCGATTGCCCTGTTCGCCTGTGCCTGCGTGGGCTCTACGGCACCCAGCGAAACGAGGAAATTGCCTTGGGCATCGAACAGGTAAGCGCCGTACACTTCATTGATGTCGAATATGGATTCCAGGCTGCTGTTGAGCTGTTCAAAATCCAGCGTTTCCAGCGCGGTACTAACTGGCAGCCGAATTGCACGGGCCACTTGTTTTAAATCCCGTTGCAACCTTTCTTCGGTCAGGTGATTGATGAAGCCCATGCCCAGAATCAACACGGTGGCCAACAAAACCAGCACGGGCACGCCCACTTGTACAAGTAGCACCATGCGCAAGCTGCCAAACAGTTTCTTGATCATACGCAAACAGGTTTTAACCTTTGATTTTTCGGCACATGTGCCATTGTGGCACATGATTGCATACTTTTCAGCCCATCAAAGCACAAGGGCCTAAGCAAGAAAAACAACGGTTTTACTTCTGGATCAATTACTTGGAAAACATTTCAAGCAACTGGCACGGTACTGGCATAGGAAAGGGCGCGACCTTTATAAACAGGAGTATTGAATATGAAAAAGCAAATTACAGCAGCCTTGATCGCAGCGTCCATGGGGATGGGTGCAACAGCCTTTGCGCAGCAGCAACCTGGCAACACACCTGGACAGCCTGGCAGTGCGCCCGGGCAGCCTTCTGCCCCCCAAACTGCGCCGGCCGCGCCCGCAGCAGACTTCCGCGACGATGACCTGGAAAAGTTTGCAGAGGTGCAGAAACCCTTGCAGGAAATTCGCACCGATTATTCAGAACGCTTGCAGTCGACCCAACAACCTGACGAGGCAGCACAGCTGCAACAGGAAGCCACTGACAAAATGATGGAGGTCATTGAAGATTCCGGCCTTGAGGTGGCAACTTACAACCAGATCGCGGTTGCGTTGCAAAGCAATCCGGAGCTTCAGGCCAAAGTGAAGTCGATGATGAATTAATCAGTTTGCCCCTTGGATGAGAACTTTTTGTCTCCTCCTGCGAGCACCCCATGCGTGCCAAGGCCGCCGCTGGGGTGTTTTTTTTTCGCCAGGCTCTGTCAACCAGGCCAGTTGCAAACGAGTTATTTGCAGATCAAATGGCTTTGTGTCATCCGGAGTACATCATGAAAACGCTTGTTTCCCTTCTGGCAATTGTTGTCACAATCGCATTTATGCAAACCGCACAGGCAGGCGATGACAAGCACCGCTGGCGCCACGGCAGGCCCAATATCGACATCAATATTTTGATTCCTTCAGCGTTCGCGGCCATTGGTTTTGCGCGTCCCGGTGAGTACCTGGTACTGGAGGAAGACGAGTTTGAATATGAACACGACGATGGCGACTGGGATGAACGCTACCACTACCGCCATCACAACGATGACGACGATGATGAATGGGATGACTGATCCTGATAATTGATCTTATTTCCCGGCCTGTGCATTGAGGCCTACCAAGGCTTCCCGCACTTCGTGCATGACACGTTGGGTCAGTTCCTCAACGGTGGGCACATCGTTGACCAGCCCCTGTACCTGACCAATCAGCTGAACACCCTGTTCATGATTTCCCTCCAGTGTTGCCTTGCGGATTTGCAGCACGGCAGCACCGTAGAAGCTTACGGTCAAAGCCTGTTCCAGGCCCATCTTGAATACGTCTTTTAAAATGCCCAACAAAGGTTTATTCATCTCGCGTGCGGCCAGACAGGCACGCCACATGGCGCGCACGGGGTTGAATTTTCTGGACATGATTTTTCGTGAATTGTGCGTGGTCATGACACGGCAAGCAATGCTGTCGAAGTTCTTGCTGTAAATGGTGTCTTCCGCTTCTTTTTTAACAATCAATTCTTTGGTATTGGCGTGAACCGGGCTTTCCTTCGAGGCTGCCCAGCGGGTTCCCATTGCCACGCCATCTGCGCCCAAGGCCAGTGCAGCCACCAGGCCACCGCCAGTTCCAAAACCACCTGCGGCAATGATGGGCAAGTTCGTGACCTGCCGGATGGCGGGCACCAGCACCAGCGAGGTAACCGAACCACCGTGGGCTGCAGCCTCATGCCCAGTTACCAGCAACGCGTCCACACCCGCCTTTTCAGCACTGAGGGCGTGCTTGGCGCTCACCACGGTGGCAATCACTTTGCCGCCGTATTCATGCACGCGTTTGCACACATCGGCACCGCTGCCCAAACTGAAATTGATCACGGGCACTTTCTCGTCAAGGGCCACCTCCAGGTTTTCCCGCGCACCCGGCATGATCAGCGCACAACCAATGCCAAAAGGCTTGCTGGTCAGGCTTTTGACCTTGCGAATTTCGGCCAGTGTTTGTTCCGGGTTCAAATGCCCAATGGCCAATATGCCCAGGCCGCCTGCGTTGCTGGTGGCGGCCACCAGATCCGCGTTGGCAACATAGGTCATGCCTGGGCACACCAAGGGGTACTGGATATTGAACATCTCGGTGATTCTGGTTTTCATGGGCCAAGTGTTTGGGTTAAACGATCAATATAAATGAATTGGATTTGTAAAGATTGCGGCGGTACTCTAAGATTCAGCATTCAAATTTTTTCGGTTTCTCAAGAGGAATTTCAAATGGCTCAGTTCGACAATGTTTCTGTGGTGAAAGCCGCCAATATTTACTTCGATGGCAAGGTCAGCAGCCGCACCGTGCTGTTTGCCGACGGTACCCGCAAAACCCTGGGCCTGATGCTGCCCGGTGATTATGAATTTGGTACGGCAGAAAAAGAAATCATGGAAATTCTGGCGGGTGAAATGGATGTGTGCCTGCCCGGTGAAAGCTGGAAAACAATCACCGGTGGCCAGTCGTTTGAAGTAGCTGCGAACGCAAAATTCCAGTTGAAGGTAAAAACACCTGTGGATTATTGCTGCAGCTACATTGCCTGAATCAAGGCTTGCCTTTGCTGACCCATGCATTCAGCGGTGTCACGCCTGCCCACAGTTCGTGACCCGCGTCGTTGGAATGGATTGAATCACCGCTGTTGTATTGGGGCAGGAAGGTCAATCCACCCGGCGCTTCCACTTCGCCGTTGTAATCGGCCACGCCGTCGCATTCACCACTGTTTAAAATCCAGTCGTTCAACTTGGCACGTTCGCCATTCAAATTGGCCTGCGAGGATTGCGCACCAGGTATCCAGGTGGGGCAATACACGTTGATGCCCTTGGCATGCGCCTTGGCAATCACGTCCTGATAATTGGCAATCACTTCGTCGGCCGTGCGGCTGGACAAATCGTTGGTCACCCAGACCACCACTGAAGAAACACCCTTGGTGTCAAACACATCGCGCTCCAGGCGTGTTGCGCTGGCATTTTGCAAGGTATCGCCACCAATGCCGCGGTTGACAATGGTGTCGCGTTGACCGCGCGTAATTTCATTGAGCATGCGAACCGACAGCAAATCGCTGATGCGCTTGAAGCCATTCTGGCTGGTGTTGTATCCATGAAAACTGGAACTTCCCAAAAACACCATGGCACCTTTGGCGTCTTTGGTCAGCACTTCAATGTCGCGCAGTGCGTACACCGTGCAGCCGTTGCACACAATCGGTGTGCCTGGAATGGTTGAAGCACGGCTTTCATCGATCAGGCCATAACCTGCGCCAGAATCTTCAAGGGTCTGATTGCCCGACCCGTTGGGCAGTTTGTAAGATTCGATCCACGTGGCGCCGAATTCACCGGGGTTGTTGGCACCCTTCACATGCAGGCTGATGGCCAGGTCGTCCTGATTGTCGACCTTGAACATGATGGGGTCGCTGTAGAACGATTCGGTTTGCGGCGGAATGGTTGCACTGGTTTGCCCACAATTGAAGGTAATCGCCTTGCTGGTGTTCAGTTTCAGGTTGGCACCCGTGGCACCTTCACGAATGCCCACAGCGGCTGCGCCAATGTCCATGGGTTGATCACTCAAGTTCAGGAAACGAATGCGAATGGCGTTGCCGCTGGCTGTAACGCGGGCAATATTTCGCACGGTGGTGTCCACCGGCGCGGTGCCTGTGACGTGGGTAACGCCCCATGCCGAAATCCATCTTGCCCCGTCGACCGCGTTGCCATTGCTGTTGCACGACAAACCCGATGGCTGTGTGTTGCTGCCTGTGCCGCCATTGGCCACTTGATCTGATTCAGAACTGCATGCCGCAGCCGCAATCAACAAAACAAGCCATGACAATCTGTTTACTGATGAGTTTTTCAAAACAATGTCTCCTGAGGTATTTGCAGTGATACTTCGGGAGGTGCTTGCATGGATGTACAAAAAGGCTAGGTAATTTCCACAGCAGAATTTTGCGGATGGATGGCTTACATCACCCGCCTGGCCTTTGTATACAAACCCTTCATGCCATGTTCAAAGTCGTCCATCAAGGTGTACACCACAGGGATCACCAAAAGACTGAGGAAAGTCGATGTCATCAACCCGCCAATTACCGCAATCGCCATGGGGCTTCTGAAACTGGTGTCGGCATCGCCCGTGCCGATTGCTATGGGCAACATGCCGGCGGCCATGGCAATGGTGGTCATGATGATGGGGCGTGCACGCTTGTGGCAGGCGTCCAGCACCGCGTCCAGCCGGTTCATGCCCTTTTCATTGCGGGCCATGATGGCGTATTCCACCAACAAAATTGAATTTTTGGTGGCAATGCCCATCAACATGATCAAGCCAATCAGGGAGGGCATGGAAAAACTTTTTCCAGCCAGCAGCAACCCGACAAACGCGCCGCCCAAACTGAGCGGCAAAGCCGCAAGAATGGTCACGGGCTGCAGGAAATCCTTGAACAGCAACACCAGCACCACGAAGATGCACAACACGCCTGTCAGCATGGCCAGTCCAAAGCTGGCAAACAGTTCTTCCATTACCTCGGCATCGCCAATGTTGCGCTGTGCCACACCCGGCGGCAGGTTTTTGATGCTGGGCAATTCCTGTACCGCTGCGGTCACTTCGCCCAAAGGCTGGCCCTGCAGTTCAATTTCAAAGTTCACGTTGCGGGCACGGTCGTAACGGTCGATCACCGAAGGGCCTGCATTGATACCCAAGGTGGCCACCTGGTTCAACGGCACGCTGGGCACACCGGGTTTGGTGGAAGGCACTGCCAAACGTTCAAGCACGGAAAGGTCTTTGCGCGCTTCGTCGTCCAGACGAACCACGATGGGCACTTGCCGCTGCGGCAGGTTCAGCTTGGGCAAGGCGGCATCGTAATCACCCACGGTGGCCACGCGCAGTGTTTCACCCATGGCCGCGGTGCTTACACCCAAATCGGCGGCTTTCGCAAAATCGGGTTTGATCCAGACTTCTGGACGCACCAGGGCCGCACTGGATGCGATCGACCCCAAACCAGGAATGGTGCGCAGGTCGCGCTCCACAAGCGCGGCTGATTTGGACAAGGCATCACCGTCTTCGCCCGACAGCACCAGCACATACTTTTCACCGGAACCACCCAAGCCCACTTTGTAACGCACACCGGGCAAGTTGCTCAGTGCTTCCCGCATTTCGGTTTCGGTCACCTGTTTGCGCACGGTGCGTTCGCGCATCGGATCGAGCAACACGGTCAACGTGGCTTTTCGCACTTCGCCCTCTCCCCGCATTACAAAGGGGTCGGAACCAGCGGCGCCGCCACCTATGGTGGTGTACACACTGCGCACGTGCTGCACCTTGTTGATCAGTTCACGCGCACGTTCTGCAGCTTTTCGCGTTTGCTCGAAAGTGCTTCCCGGTTGCAATTCGATGTACACCTGGGTTTGCGACAAATCGTCGGGGGGAATAAAACCGGTGGGCAGCAAGGGAATCAGGGCGATCGAGCCTGCGAAGAAAACACCGGCGGCCACGCAGGTCAACAAGCGATGTGCCAAGGCCCAGCGCACCCATTGCAGGTAGCGCAACATCATTTTGCCGGGTTCGTTTTTCTCGTGTTCATCACCTTTGGATTTCAGCATGTACGCGGCCATCATGGGGGTGAGCATGCGCGCCACCACCAGTGATGCAAATACGGCCAAAGCCGCTGTCCAGCCAAACTGCTTGAAGAATTTTCCGGCAATGCCGCTCATGAACGCGGTGGGTAAAAACACCGCAATCAAGGTGAAGGTGGTGGCAATCACGGCCAGGCCAATTTCGTCGGCGGCTTCGCGTGCAGCGTTCAGTGCGCTTTTGCCCATGCGTTGGTGGCGAACAATGTTTTCCACTTCAACAATGGCGTCGTCCACCAAAATACCCACCACCAGCGACATGGCCAACAGCGACACCACGTTCAAGCTAAAGCCCAGGTAATACATGCCTGCGAAAGCTGGAATGATTGACAAAGGCAGTGCCACAGCAGACACAAAAGTGGCCCGCCAGTCGCGCAGAAAAAACCACACCACCACCACGGCTAGAAACGCACCCTCGTACAACATTTTCATCGACACATCGAAGTCTTCCTTCACTGGCTCGACAAAATTGAATGCCTCCACAATGGTCAGGTCGGGGCGCTGCTTTTGCAGTTCAGCAAGTGCGTTGGAAACACCCTCGCCCACCTCCACTTCGCTGGCACCTTTGCTGCGTGTAACCTCGAAGCCCACCACTTCTTGGCCATTGAGCAGTGCCTGTGAACGGCGATCCGCCACTGTGTCGGAAATGGTTGAAATTTCCGGCAACTGCACACGTCGACCATTGCTGAGTGCGATGGAAATAGACTTCAACTCATTGACATTTTGTACCGTGGCAATGGTGCGCAAGGGCTGTTCACCCACACCCAAATCAGCACGACCACCCGCAGTTTCCAATTGCGTGTTGCGCAACTGGCGCGATACATCCAGCGCACTGACCCCCAAGGCCTGCATTTTCAAGGGATCCAGTTCAACCATTACCTGGCGGTTTACGCCCCCCACACGGCTTACTGCGCCCACACCCTTTACGCTTAACAGGGTCTTGGTGATGGTGTCGTCGACGTACCAGGACAGCCCCTCTTCATCAAATGCGGTGGACGCAATGGTGTAGGCCAACACGGGCGAACCACTCAGCTCGACTTTGTTGATCACTGGGTCGCGCAGGTCAGTGGGCAGGTCTGCCCGTATGCGCGACACGGCCGAACGGACATCGTCCACGGCTTCCTGTGTGTCTTTTTCCAGATTGAATTCAACAGTGATGCTGACCACACCGTCCTGAATCTTGGTGTAAATGTGTTTGAGCTGCTGCAGCGTGGCCAGCGAATTTTCAATTTTCCGCGCCACATCATTTTCAAGCTGGGAAGGTGACGCACCAGGCAGGCTGGCGGTGACCAGCACGGTGGGCAATTCGATGTCGGGGAACTGCTGGATTTTCATGGTGGAAAAGCTGTACAGCCCCGCCACGGTCAACAGGAAAAACAACATGACCGAAGGAATGGGATTCTGGATAGACCAGGTGGAAACGTTCACTGAACCACCTTCACAAAGTCGCCATGGGCCAGAAAGGCCACGCCGCTTTTCACCACCTTCTGGCCTGGCTTCAATCCATCCAGCACCTCGATGTAATCGCCTTGTGCTTTGTTGACCTGCAACTTGATGCGTTGAACCTGACTGGTTTTTTCATCCAGCGTGAACGCGTAGGTGAAGCCGTCGCGTTCGATCACGGAAGTTTGTGGAATCACCGTGGCCACCTGTTCGCCCAGATCAAATTCGCCACGCAAATACATGCCGGGTTTCAGCCCCTTGGCGTAAGCGTTCGCCACGTCCACGTACACCATGCCGCTTCGGGACTGTGCGTTGATCAGCGGGCTAATGGTGCGCACGTTGCCTTTGAAGGCCTGGCTGCCATTGAACACGGTCACCAACATGCCTTCCTTGATGCGGCCAAGTTCAGAATCGGTTACTTCAGCCTGCCATTCCAGGCGCTGTTGGCGAACCAGCCTGAACAGTTCCTGCCCCGGGTTGGGCACAGCACCCAAGGTGGCGCTGCGTGAACTGATCACGCCGTCATCCAGCGCGGTCACGGTGGTGTTTCGCAGGCGAATTTCCTGTTGCGTTTGCAGGGCTTTGGCGGACATCAAACGCGCCTGGGCTGATTTTTCTGCAGCAATAGTTTGATTGCGCTCTTGCGCGCTGACTGCGCCTTGATCGGTGATGTTGCGAATCATGTCCGCATTCAAATTGGCCTGGTCGTACAGCGCCTGCGCTTCAGCCACACCGGCGCGGGCTTGTGCCAGGTCGGCTTTGACCGTTTCCTGATCAAACACCGCCAAAGTTTGCCCTTTTTTCACGGTGTCACCCACTTCAACCCGAAGGGAGTCAATGCGAACACCACTTAGCTGAGAACCGATAATGGCTTCCTGCCACGCCGCCAAACTGCCATTCACAGCCAGTTTCACCGGCATGGTTTTTTGCTCAACTGCAACCAGTTCAACCGACAAGCTTGCCGTGCCCGGTGCAGCCGTTTCAGCAGCAGTAACGCCTTCAGGGGCGGGTGAACAGGCGCTTAGAAAAAACAGGGTGGCCAGCGTTGTTGCGTATTGGGTCAAGGTGAGCGAGGCGGCCTGAACCAGCTTTGGGCGGGCAGACTGCTGCTTGTTGTTCAGCATAAGGGTTTCCGGATTAATTCAATCGATTGATTGATTCACTGGAATGTATCAAACGAATGATCAAACAGCAATGTCGGGAATCAGATTAAGCGCCCCTGCGCTGCAGAAACTTGCTACTCTTTGAGATTCAAATGCAAGTGACCGCCATGACCCGCATCCCCATTCCACGCTTTGACGACAACTATTCCGAAGAAGCCGCCAAAGCGCGCCGCGAGTTTTTAACCCAACAAACCGGTGCCAGCCTTCAGCACACCGGCACCTATTCCCTACCCCCTGACAGTTTGACAAGCAACACCGAGAATTTTATTGGCGTGGTGCAAATGCCGGTGGGCGTGGCCGGGCCGGTGTTGATCAATGGCGAACATGCGCAAGGCTGGTTCTATGTGCCAATGGCCACCACAGAAGGCACGCTGGTCGCCAGTTACAGCCGTGGCATGCGCATGGTCAGTGAATCGGGTGGCGTGAAAGTGACTGTGACCGAGGAATTCATGCAGCGTGCCCCGTTGTTTGAATTCGAGGATGCACGCGCAGCCAAACGGTTTTTAAACTGGCTGGATGAAAACCTGAACACCATCAAGGCCGAGGCTGAAAAAACCACGGGCTTTGGCAAGTTGCAACACATTCAAACCTGGCAAGTGGCGCGCATGGTGTACACGCGCTTTAACTACACCACGGGTGATGCGGCCGGGCAAAACATGTGCGGCAAAGCCACCCATGCCGCCTGCCAGTGGATTTTGAAAAACAGTCCGGAAGCAATCAGCTATTTTGCACTAAGTGGTGCGATTGAAACCGACAAAAAACATTCCCACATGAACCTGCTGCACAGCCGGGGCAAACGGGTTATAGCTGAAGCCACCATCAAACGTGAAGTGTTGCAACGCCTTGCGCGCACCACACCAGAAACAATTTTCAAGCAACGCCAGCGCAGCGCCATTGGTGCGCAACTGGCAGGCAGCGCCTACAGCGGCCCCCACTCGGCCAACGGCATTGCCGCCTTGTTTATTGCCACCGGGCAAGACGAAGCCAACGTGGTTGAAAGCCACACCGGCATGGTGTTCATGGACATTACAGCCGATGGGGATTTGTACTTTTCTGTCACATTGCCATCCGTTATTTGTGCCACGAAGGGTGGCGGCACTGGCTTGGCCACCCAGGCAGAATGCCTGAAAATGCTGGGCTGTGATGGGACCGGCAAGGCGCGCAAACTGGCTGAAATTGTCGGGGCCACGGTGCTGGCTGGTGATTTGTCCCTGCTTTCAGCCATTCTTGCTGATGAATGGGTTTCTTCCCACGACGCGTACGGCAGAAACCGCTAAGCCTGCCTTCGCACCCGGTGGTCAGTAGAACACTGACCACTGGTGCAGTGCAGAATGACTTGCTCAATGTTTGCGTGCACACTCATTGCAATAACTAAAATGAGGGAGACAGAATGCAGTCCGAAGCAGGATCCACGCAGTTCAACAACTCATTGTTTAAACGTTTGACTGGCATCGTGACGAAAGTATCTGATGCCTTTGCGTTTCCACTTCGAACCTCCCACTACATTGAACTGGTCAACCCACTGTGGAGCACACATGCTTTGCAGGCACGAGTTGAAGCGGTGTGGGACGAAACCTCCGATTCACGCACCATTACGCTGCGCCCCGGGTTGAACTGGCGAAGCCACCGCCCCGGCCAACATTTGCGCATTGGCGTGCCCATTGGCGGGCAACACTTCACCCGCACCTACTCCATCAGTTCTGCTCCCGAGCGCAACGACGGTTGCTTCACCATCACCGTGAAAGCCATCGACAATGGCCGCATGTCGCACCACCTGGTGCGCAAATTAAAAGTGGGCGATTACGTGCCCATCGGAGTGCCGCAAGGCGACTTTTACCTGCCCGATGCACAGCCTGTGCTGCCGCTTTTTATTACGGCAGGCAGCGGCATTACGCCAATCATGAGCATGCTTCGCAGCCTGGTGCTGCAAGAACGCATGCCCAACACCATGCACATACACTATGCGCCACACACTTACGATGTCATTTTCGGGCGAGAACTTAAACTGACAGCCGAAAAGCAAAAGCTGTACAAGTTGCATTTGGTGCACACCCGTGAACCCGGCCAAAAGCTGGAAGAAATGACTGGCAAGCGCCCGCACTTTTCCAAAGAACAACTGGAACAACTTTGCCCCGACTGGCGCAAGCGCGATGTGTATGCCTGCGGCCCGCAAGCCATGCTGGATTCCATCGAGCAATTGTACGAAGCGGAGGGCTTAAGCAGGCAGGTTCACACCGAACGTTTCCGTGCGCAGCTTGCTGGTGTTCCTACAGAGGTTAAAACCGGCGTGGTGAAATTCCTGAACAGCAATGTGAGTGCCAATTCAGACGGTGAAACCAACCTGCTGCGCTTAGCCGAAGATTCAGGCCTGAACCCTGAACATGGTTGCAGAATGGGCATTTGCCATGGTTGCGATGTGAAACTGGCCAGCGGCTGTGTGCGCGATTTGCGCACCAATGCGCTGATCAATGAAACAGGACAAGTGATTCAGATTTGCGTGTGCACGGCCGTAGGCGACGCAGAAATCGAAGTGTAAGCAACACTGGAAGCAGGAGACAGACATGGGCATGCCAACACATTTGAGCGCCAGCGACATTGAAGAATTCGGTCGCGAAATGGACACCATACGCAATGAAATCGCGGACTCGCTGGGCAGCAAAGACAGGGCGTATATTCTCTCGGTCATCAAGTGGCAACGAACGCTAATGCTGGCTGGGCGCATTGTGGTATTTCTCAGCTTTTTCTTTTTGCCCATGAGCGACTGGACTTTTACCGGTTGGCCACAATTCTGGGCGGTGCTGCTACTGGGCGCTGGCATGCTGGGGGTTTCAAAAAGCATTGAGAACATGGAGTTGGGGCACAACATCATGCATGCGCAGTTCGACTGGATGCGCGACCCCAATATTCAATCCAACACCTGGGAATGGGACAATGTGTGCCCTTCCGACCAGTGGAAACACAGCCACAATGTGGTGCACCACACCTGGACCAATGTGCACGGCAAAGACCCCGACATTGGCTACGGCGTGCTGCGCGTAACGGACGACCAACGCTGGCATTTCCAGTACCTGTTCAACCCGGTGATCAATTTTGTGTTGATGATGATGTTTCAGTGGGGCGTAGCCCTGCACGACCTGGAAGCCGACAAGCTGCTGGCTGGCAAAAAAAGTTTCAAAGAGATAATTCCCATGCTGAAACGCATCGGCTGGAAAGTGCGCCACCAGTTACTGAAAGACTATGTGTGCTGGCCTGTGTTGGGCGCGGCGGTCACTGTACCTGTGACTGTGTTTTTCGGGTTTGATGTGGTGAATATTGCACTGGCCGGTTTTGGATTCACCATTGTAGCCAACCTGATTGCCAATGGCATTCGCAATATTTGGTCGAATGTGATTATTTTCTGTGGCCACTTTCCGGCGGGCGTGCACCACTTCACCAAAGAAGAAGTGGAAGGCGAAACCCGCGCCGCCTGGTATGTGCGCCAACTGCTGGGCAGCTGCAACATAACAGGCGGAAAATTGTTCCATATTTTGTCGGGCAACCTGAGCCACCAGATTGAACACCACCTGTTCCCGGACATTCCTGCAAACCGCTACGCGGAAATGTCACTCCGGGTACAGGCTTTGGCAGCGCGTTATGGCCTGCCTTACAACAAGGGCAGTTTCACGCGCCAGTTTGGCACCACCACCTGGAATATTTGGCGGCTTTCACTTCCTTGAAAAATTAAACAGCCCCTTACATGACCACCATCAACACATCCCGTACAGGCGTGTAAGAACTTTTGCAATTTCAGTACAGATTCCGGATAATCAATTAATGTACAGTACAGATTACATTCAAAAAAATCTGTACTGCTTTTAAAATTCGAATTCTGTGCGGGTGCCCCCATGAAACTGAACCGTTGGCAGGTCATTGCCGCTGGCATTTGTTCGCTGATCCTGACTGTAGGCCTGGCGCGCTTTTCCTACACGCCCCTGCTGCCCATCATGCGCGACCAGGCTGGGTTGAGCGCTTTTGATGGCGGCTGGCTGGCCACGGTGAACTACATTGGCTACATCAGCGGCGCCTTGCTGGCTTCGACGCTTAGCAACCTGAATTACAAATACCTGCTCTACCGCTTTGGCTTGATTGTCGCTGTGCTCAGCACCATTGGCATGGGCCTGACGACCGACGTGAACATGTGGGTGTTTTTGCGTTTTATCTCGGGCGTTTCCAGCACGGCCGGCATGTTGATCGCATCGGGCTTGATCATGAACTGGCTGGCCCGCCAGAACCTGAAAACCGAGCTGGGCCTGCACTTTGCCGGCGCGGGAATGGGGCTGGTTTTATCCGGCCTGGCAGTGATGGCCATGGTCGATCACTTGGCTTGGGATCAACAATGGTGGGTGCTGGGTGTGGTGGGCATTGTCTTTTTCGTACCCGCATGGATGTGGATGCCCAAGCCAGCCAAGGCGGGCAGCCTGGACGCACAGGTGGCCAACGTAGCACCGCCCAGTGCCAAGTGGATGCGGTTGATGCTGGGCGCCTACTTTTGCGCGGGGTTTGGCTATGTCATTAGCGCAACCTTTATTGTGGCCATTGCGGAAACCCTGCCCGAACTTCAGGGCAAAGGCCCATGGGTGTGGGTGGTGGTGGGGCTGGCAGCCATGCCCTCCACCTTTATTTGGGACCGTGTTGCAAGAATTACCGGCGTGTTTGAGGCACTGGTGATGGCCTATGTTCTGCAAATCATCTCCATTCTCATGGCTGGTTTTATCGACGGCTATTGGGCCAACATGGTGAGCGCCGTGCTGTTTGGCGGCACCTTTGCCGGCATTGTAAACCTGACCTTAAGCATTGCAGGCCGGCAGTTTCCCGCCAACCCCAGCAAGGCCATGGCCCGAATGACATTAAGTTACGGTGTATCGCAAATTGCGGCACCTGCTTTGGCGGGTGTGATTGCAGAACGCACGGGCACCTATCGCGGTTCGCTTTATCTGGCAGCGGCAATCATGGTTGCAGGTGTATTTATGGTGTGGGCCTTGAAAAAACAAAGCAAGGTGTGAAGCATGGACGCATCTTCCTGCAAATACGAAACGCTGGCCTTGAACCTGCAAGCCTTGATTGAAAACAATCATTTTGCGGCAGGTTATAAATTGCCGTCCATCCGGAAGTTGTCTGAGCAATGGCACTACTCCATCGACACAGTTCAAAAAGCACTCAACCTGCTGGAAGACCGGGGCTATGTTCAACCCGTGGCGAAGTCAGGCTATTACGTGCAGGCCCGAAGCGCGCCACGGGCAGAAAGTTGCACCCAGGCACCCGATTCAATCGTGCTGGAACCGCCGGTGAACCTGGAGGTGGCAGATCAAATTGCAATGCTGCTGAAAAATTCCACACGCGACGGTGTTGCGCCCTTGGGCGTGGCCTTCCCCGCCAGTGAATTGCTGCCCATTGCCACCCTGCGCAGAAGCTATGCCACAGTGAACCGAACCCGCCCGGATCTTCTTACACTGGGCAGCCATGTCGAGCCCAACCAGCCCGAACTGGTGCAACAACTGCAACAACGATTCGAGTTGATGGGCATGAAGTTAAAACGCGACGAATTGGTGATCACCGATGGCTGCACAGAGGCATTAAGCCTGGCCCTGCAAAGCGTGGCCAAACACAACGACATTGTGGCGGTTGAGTCGCCAGGCTATTACCTGCTGTTGCAAATGATTGAATCGCTTGGCCTGCGCGCACTTGAAATTCCAAGCAGCCCCGAGCACGGCATGTCGCTGGAAGCACTGGAAATTGCCGTGAAAAAAACCCGCATTGCAGCCTGCATTGTGTGCCCCACCGCCAGCAACCCGATGGGTTCAGTGATGCCCGACACCAACCGAAAAAAACTGCTGGAGTTGGCCGAGAAATACGACTTCCCGATTGTGGAAGACAATGTGTACGCCGACCTGTATTTCGAACGTTTTCGACCCAAGCCATTGAAAGCCTTCAAGCAAAGCGACCGGGTGTTGATGTGCGGCTCGTTTTCCAAATCGCTTAGCCCATCACTACGAATTGGCTATGTGGCTGGCGGTAAATATGCGGCACAGGTGTTGTCGAAAAAACGAATATTAAGCGGCTCCACCAACCCGATTACCCAAGTGGCTGTGGCGCATTATCTGGAAAAAGGATCGTTTGAGCGGCACCTTCGTACCTTGCGTCAACAGTTTGAAACACAGGTGCGTGCCATGGGCAATTTGGTGCTGAAGTATTTCCCGCAGGGCACCCGAATTTCCGAACCCAAAGGCGGCTTTGTGTTGTGGGTGGAATTGCCGGGCGACATCGACACCCAGGCTCTGTTCAACAAGGCAATTGCCCGCAAAGTGGCTTACATGCCGGGCGCGGTGTTCTCGGCCAGTGGCTTGTACAAAAACTGCATTCGCTTGAATTGTGGCCACCCGGTGACAGACGACACCGCAGTGGCCATTGCAAAACTGGGTCAGTTATTCATCGCCTAACCACACCACCTTGTACAGGTCGCGCCTGCGGTCAAGGTAGTTGCGCACCGAGCCTTCGTTTTTAAGCGCCTGCAACTTGTCCAGATCCACATCGACAATCAAAGTCATCTCGGTGTTGGGTGTGGTTTCAGCCATAATTGCATCGTGCGGAAACGCGAAATCCGAGGGTGAAAACACGGCTGTTTGCCCGTACTGAATGTCCACATTGTCCACCTTGGGCAAATTACCGAAGCTACCCGAAATTGCCACATAACATTCATTTTCAATGGCACGGGCTTGCGCACAGCGACGTACACGCAAGTAGCCGTTTTTTGTGTCAGTCCAGAACGGCACCAGCAAAATCTGCATGTCTTTATCAGCCAGCAAGCGAGACAACTCGGGGAATTCGGAGTCGTAGCAAATCAAAATTCCGATCTTGCCGAAGTCGGTGTCAAACACACTCAGCTTGGTGCCACCTTCCATCATCCATTCGCGTTTCTCGTGGGGAGTGGGGTGAATTTTGTACTGCGCTTCCACCGTACCATCGCGGCGGCACAAGTAGGCCACGTTGTACAACACGCCATCTTCCATCACCGGCATGGAACCGGCCACCACATTGATGTTGTAACTCACCGCCATGCGACTCATCTCGTCGCGAATTTGATCTGTGTAAGTGGCCAGGTGGCGAATGGCTTCCAGCGAATTGCCGTTGCCGGCAAGGCCCATCAGAGGCGCATTGAAAAACTCGGGGAACAGGGCTACATCACAACGATAATCTGACAAGGCATTGATAAAATATTCGGCTTGCTTCACCACATCATCCACGCTGTGGAATTCACGCATTTGCCACTGCACGCAACCAATACGCGCTGTGGTTTTCGGTGCACCAAACAGCATGGGGTTTTCAGGCTCATAGTAAATATTGAACCACTCCAGCAAAGTGGCATAGCCTTGCGATTCCCTGTCTTCCGGCAGGTAACCTTTCAAGACCTGCTTCACTTCGAAGTCGTTACTCAACTGAAAGGTAAGAATGGGATCATAAATGTCTTTGCGTTTCACAGCGGCGATGTACTGCTGCGGCGACATGTCTTTCATGTGCTCTTTGTAGCCCGGAATTCGACCACCGGCCATAATGGCCCGAAGATTCAGGTTCTGGCAAAGCTCTTTACGCGCTTCGTACAAACGGCGACCCAAACGCATGTTGCGGTATGCCGGGTCAGCAAACACATCAATGCCATACAGCACATCGCCCTTCGGGTCGTGCGTGGTGGCGTAAATATTGCCGGTGATTTCCATGTAGGTGTGCTTGTCACCAAACTTGTCGTAATCCACCACCACGGCAAAGGCGGCGGCAATCACTTTGCCATCGTCTTCAATGCAAATTTGCCCTTCCGGAAATGTTTTCAGAATTGAACGGAACTTGGCCTCGGGCAAAGCACCACCCGCGCTGTGGTAAACCAGCTCCATGATGCGCTTGATGCCTGGGTAATCCGAAAGCTGCAAATTGCGCAACAACAACTTGTGTTCGGTGTGTTCATATTCGGCATTTTCGATTTCTGTCGACATGGTTAGAACTCCATTTGTTTACTTCATGAACCTGCTTATTAAAACATATCTGGAAAGTTGATGAATTTTTAGTCAATTGCTTAAAGCAGCTGATTTGACCGGTTTTGTGCAACGCGTTATAATTCAACCCTGTCTCGATTAACAAGCCCCCGCCAGACCTTTGTAAAATCCCGCCCTACCCGCTACTTTCTTTAGCCCGCCTGGTGTGCCTTGGCCACTGGTGCAAATCTCATTTAATTCGCTGCCGTTGAACTTTTTCCAAGCTACCCGTAAGCCTTGGCTGAAGAGACTTGGCCGCATTCATTCATAGACCCAAAAAATGATTAGAACGATTCAAACGGACTGGTTTTCCAATGTCCGAAACGACCTTTTAGCAGGTGTAGTTGTTGCGCTTGCACTTATTCCCGAGGCCATTGCCTTTTCCATCATTGCTGGCGTTGACCCCAAGGTGGGTCTGTATGCCTCTTTCTGTATTGCCACGGTAATTGCTTTTACCGGCGGGCGCCCAGGCATGATTTCCGCTGCCACGGGTGCCATGGCCTTGGTGATGGTGATGCTGGTGAAAGACCACGGATTGCAATATTTGCTGGTGGCAACATTGCTCACCGGCGTGCTGCAAATTATTGCCGGTCTGCTACAACTTGGAAAGCTGATGCGATTCGTATCAAGGTCTGTCATCACCGGCTTTGTAAACGCTTTGGCCATCCTTATTTTCATGGCGCAACTGCCTGAGTTAACCAACGTAACCTGGCATGTGTATGCCATGGTGGCCGCGGGCTTGGGCATTATTTACCTGCTGCCTTATATCACCAAGGCCATACCCTCGCCACTTGTGGCCATTGTTGCGCTCACTGTGTTTAGCGTATTCATGGGTATGGACATTCGCACCGTGGGCGACATGGGCCAATTGCCAGATTCACTGCCGGTGTTTTTGATACCCGATGTACCGTGGACATGGGAAACATTGCAAATCGTGTTCCCGGTGTCGCTAACCCTTGCAGTGGTTGGCTTGCTTGAATCAATGATGACCGCGCAAATTGTGGACGACCTCACCGACACGCCCAGCAATAAAAACCGCGAGTGTATTGGCCAAGGCGTTGCCAACATCACTTCTGGTTTCATTGGTGGCATGGCCGGTTGTGCCATGATCGGCCAATCAGTGATCAACATAAAATCGGGTGGGCGCGGGCGCTTGTCTGCACTTGCAGCGGGTGTATTTTTGCTGATCATGGTGGTGTTCATTGGCGACTATGTGGCCATGATCCCCATGGCTGCATTGGTGGCGGTCATGATCATGGTGTCCATTGGCACATTCAACTGGGCTTCCATTCGCAACCTGCGTGAACACCCGAAAAGCTCCAGCATGGTGATGCTGGCAACAGTGGCAGTCACAGTGGGCACCCACGACCTGGCACAAGGCGTGTTGGTGGGCGTGTTGTTGTCAGGCTTCTTCTTTGCCAACAAGGTGGGGCGCATTCTGCGCGTGCAATCAAGCACGCAAAATGAAGGCCGCAATCGCACGTATGTCATTTCCGGTCAGGTATTTTTTGCTTCCGCTGAAAACTTCATCAACTCATTTGACTACAAAGAAGTGATTGATGAAGTGACGATTGACGTAAGCCGCGCTCATTTCTGGGACATCACTGCTGTAAGTGCATTGGACAAGGCTGTGATTAAATTCAAACGCGAAGGCACTGAAGTGGAGGTGATTGGTATGAATGAGGCAAGCCGTACGCTGGTCGATAAATTCGCCATTCATGACAAAGACGATGCGCTAGAACGCATGACCGCACACTAAGGAGCCCGAACATGGACGAACGTAAAATTGTTGCCTGCGTGGACCGCTCTCAATATTCAATTGCAGTTGCAGATTGCGCTGCCTGGGTTTCACGGCAAATAAAAGCACCCGTAGAATTTTTGCATGTAATTGATCGACATCTTGAACAAGGTTCAGGTGAAGACCACAGTGGAGCCATCGGCTTCGGTGCACAAGAAAATTTGCTGAACAAATTGTTAAGCAGTGACAGCGAGAAAACCAAACTTGCAAAAACACAGGGGCGATTGTTCTTAAACGGGCTGCGCGAGCGTGCCATTGAAGACGGTGTGGCGCAGGCTGATTCACGCATTCGGCATGGCACGCTGGTAGATTGCTTGCTTGAACTGCAAGACGACACACGCATTGCAATCATCGGCAGGCGTGGTGAAACCTCGGTGGCATCAAACCGCGACATTGGCCGCACCTTTGAAGCTGCTGTGCGCGCAATCAATGTTCCCGTGTTGGGCGTACATGAACAATTCAAGGTTCCAGAGCGTTTTTTGTTTGCATTTGACGGCAGCACTGTAAGCAAACGTGGCGTTGAAACAGTATTGCAAAGCCAACTGTTCAAGGGCTTGAAGGGAACGTTGCTGATGTGCGGCGAGAAAAGCAACAGCGGTATCAAATTGCTTGAACAGGCTGCACAAACACTGAGCGAGTCGGGTATACCCACCGAATTCAATCATGTGCAGGGCGATGTGGTTAGTCAAATGCTGAAGGGGCTGGAAATTCACCAGGCCGATATGCTGGTGATGGGCGCATACACCCATTCACCATTGCGTAAATTGTTCTTCGGCAGCAAAACCGAAGACATGCTGCGAGCGACCAAAGTACCTGCACTGCTGTTGAGATAATTCAGCCTTCACTTCGGGTACAGCTCTTGCATCCTTCATGGCAAACCCACACTGGAATTTGCCATGAACGAACTCGATGCCGCCCTGCTCAGCCTGTTGATTAAAGACTCCCGATTGTCGTTTGCAGACATCGCCCGACAGCTTGGGTGTTCTCGAGCCCATGCCCGTGCACGTGTACAGGCCTTGCTGGAAGAAGGCACCGTTGAGCAATTCACAGCCGTGGTGAACCCGGAGAAACTGGGCAAAGTGACAAGCACTTTTGTTGACCTGAAAGTGAAAAGCCACGTGATTGAAGCGATTGCGACCGAGTTGGCTGCACAGCCTGAAGTAGCAAGCCTTTACATTATGTCGGATTTGCAAAGCCTGCACATTCACACCCTGACCGACACGCAAGAGAGTTTTTTGGCGTTCGCGCAAAAATATTTGTTCGGGCAACCCGACATCATTTCCGTGGAATGCAAAAACCTGCTCAAGCGTGTGAAGCACCGTCGGGGTGGCGCGCGTTTGTGAAATTTCGCATCCCCCTTATGGTGCAATGCCACATTTTGGGTGCGTGAATACATTCGACACCAAATTGCCATTTTTCAAATCCATCTGATTCCGATTGATTTTTTCAACGCTGCAATCGCATTCGATTCGGTAGCAAAAGTAAACAAAAGGTATACAAATGGCATCGAAGCACCGCGAATTAATGCCTCATTCTGGTGTTAAACCTCAAACCAAGGGTAAACCCTTTAACAAAAAAACTCTTTTTATTTCAATAACTTAAAATATACCAAAGCTGGCACACCTTTCGCTAAAGAAGGCTTATGACCGGTCGCCATTTGTGCGGTCGGCGAACCCTTTGTTTTCCAAGCAGCAGGAGTGTGTTCCATGACCTCAATTGATCGCCGCAAGTTTATTTCAGGTGCTGCCACCGCAGCAGCAGGTAGCGCAGCCCTGGCTGTACCGGGCATTGCTAACGCACAAAATGCCAAGGTCACCATGAAAATGACCAACGCCTACCCACCCGGTTCGCCTTTCTATGTAGCAGGTCCCGGCAGCCCCACTGACTTTTGCAAGAAGGTGGAAACCATGTCGAGTGGCCGCTTGAAAATTCAGCACTTCGCAGCAGGCGAGTTGATCCCCGCGCTTGAAGGTTTCGATGCAGTGTCTGCCGGCACCGTTGAAATGAATGCCGCCAATGCTTACTTCTGGTCGGGCAAAGCACCGGCTGCCCAGTACTTCACCACCGTGCCTTTTGGCATGAACACGCAAGGCATGATGGCCTGGCTGTACCACGGCGAGGGCATGAAGCTGTGGCAAGAGGTGTACGCGCCATTCGGCCTTACCGCCATGCCCATGGGCAACACCGGTGTGCAAATGACAGGCTGGTTCCGCAAGCCCGTTGAAACTGTTGCCGATTTAAACGGCCTGAAAATGCGCATTCCTGGACTGGCAGGCAAGGTGTACAGCCAATTGGGCGTGAATGTTCGCTTGCTGCCCGGTGGTGAAATTTTCCCTGCACTGGAACGTGGCGTGATTGACGCTGCAGAATTTGTTGGCCCATTTCAGGACCGCCGCCTTGGCCTGCACAAAGCAGCCAAGTACTACTACACCACTGGCTGGCACGAACCCACCAATGTGACTGAACTGCTGATCAACAAAAAAGCCTGGGACAAGCTGCCCAAGGATCTGCAAATGATGGTGCAAATGGCCGCGCAGGCCAGCGTGATGGAAAGCCTGGCGTGGTCAGAATCCGTGAACGCTGAGGCGCTGGAAGACCTGGTGAAAAATCAGGGTGTGAAAGCGCAAGCCTTGCCCAAACCGATTGTGGACAAACTAAAAGAAGCCACCATGGACACCCTGGAAAGCGTGGCTGCTTCCGACCCCTTGGCCAAGAAAGTACATGCTTCCTTCATGGCTTTCAAGAAAAAGCATGAATCCTGGGCAGCCCTCAGCGAAAAAACTTTCCTTAACCTTTAAAAGCGATTGTTGTGATGAAGCAAGCCATCCCCAAACTCGAGGCTTTTGTCGAGTTCATTGGGGGGCTTGCACGCCTGTGCGTGCTTGCCCTCGTTGTTCTCGTGGCCATGAACGTGATTCTTCGCTACCTGTTCTCGATTGGCCCCGTGGCCCTGCAAGAACTTGAATGGCACCTTATTTCCCCCATCGCATTGTTTGGACTGGCCTACGCCATGAAACACAAAGCCGACGTAAGGGTTGATTTTGTGTATGACCGATTTGGCCCCATGGGCAAAGGCTGGGTTGACCTGGCCAGCGCTGTGCTTACATTTCTTGTGGCGCTTGTAATTGTGTATTTGTCGGTGCCCTACGTAATGCAGTCGTACAGCATGCTGGAAGGCTCGCCCGACCCCGGCGGCCTGTCCTACCGTTACCTGTTGAAAATTTTTCTGCCGCTTGGTTTTGGTTTGCTGATGGTGCAAGCAATTGCCAACCTGCTGCATGCAGTTGTTCAAATCAAACAAGCAAAGGTGGCCGCATGATAGGCAATGAATGGATTGTGCTTGGCATGATTGCGGGCTTTCTAGGCCTCATGATTATCGGCATTCCTGTGGCAATTTCTCTCGCAGTGTCTGGCTTTGTGGCGGGCTACATTGGCTTTGGCCCCATGCTGTTTAACCTGATGCCTGCGCGCTTGTACGGCGTGGTCAGCAACTACACCTTGCTGGCCATTCCGCTGTTCACATTCATGGGGGTGATGCTGGAAAAAAGCCGGGTGGCCGAAGACATGCTTGACACCATTGGCACGGCGATGGGTGGCCTGAAAGGTGGCATGGGCCTGGCCATTGTGCTGGTGGGTGTTCTCATGGGTGCATCCACAGGCATTGTAGGCGCCACTGTGGTTACTGTGGGTTTGCTTACCCTGCCCACACTGATGAAGCGTGGTTATGCGCCCAGTGTGGCCTGCGGCACCATTTGCGCTTCGGGCACTTTGGGGCAAATCATTCCGCCCAGCCTGGTGCTCATTTTGTTGTCTGACATCATGGGTGAATCTGTCGGTACGCTGTTTGCCGCTGCGCTGATTCCGGGCATGGTTTTGGCAGGAATTTATTGCGCCTACCTTATTTTGCTCGGCATGTTCATGCCCAAGCTGGTACCCGCAGTGCCCCTGGAAGAACGCCAGAAAATCAACAAAGCAGAACTGCGCAAAAAGCTGTTACGCGACGTGGGTCCACCTGTGTTGCTGGTGCTTGCCGTGTTGGGCTCTATCGTGGCCGGTATTGCAGCCCCAACAGAAGCGGCATCCATGGGTGCACTGGGTGCCTTGCTAATTGCCGTGGGCTTTGGCCGCATGAACATGCAATTGCTGAAGGACACCATGCACGGCACGCTAACCATTTCAGCCATGGTGTATTTCATCTTGCTGTGCGCGCAGCCCTTTGCCTTGGCCTTCCGCGGCTTGGGCGGTGAAGACATGGTGCACGGCTTGTTCGACATGATTCCCGGCGGCGAAATGGGTGCCCTGCTGTTCCTGATGGGTCTGCTATTTATTCTCGGATTCTTCCTGGAATGGATTGAAATTTCCTACATTGCACTGCCCATGTTTTTGCCCGTGTTTATTGGTTACGGCACCGACATGGTGTGGCTTGCAATATTGATCGCCATGAACCTGCAAATGTCGTTCCTGACTCCGCCATTTGGCTGGGCATTGTTCTTTCTCAAAGGTGTTACCCCGCCGGGCATTACCACACGGGATATTTATGTGGGTGTGTTGCCATTCGTGCTGTTACAAGCCTTGGCAGTGGCGGTCATCTTCGTGTTCCCATCGGTAGCAACCTGGCTTCCCAAAGCCATTGGCTGGTAAGCACAATAAGCAAAGCAAGGAGCTTTCATGGAATTATTGAGTGGATACTCCCTGCCTTGGCTGGCAGGGTTGGTGGTGGCGCTCGCCATTACCGGAACCATTGCAGGCCTGCTGGCAGGCTTGCTGGGCGTGGGTGGTGGCATTGTGATTGTGCCTGTGCTGTACCACCTGTTTACACTGCTGGGTGTTGATGAAAGCGTGAAAATGCATGTGGCTGTGGGTACTTCGCTGGCCACCATCATTCCCACTTCATTCATCTCGGCGAAAAGTCACAAGGCCAAGGGCAATCTGGATGAGCCCTTGTTCAAAAGCCTGGTTATTCCCTTGTTCATCGGCGTGGTCATGGGCAGCTTTGCCAGTGGCTATGTTTCAGGCAATGTGCTGTCGATTGTGTTTGCAAGTATCGCGTTGCTGGTTGCTGCCAATATGGCATTTCGAAGCAAGGCAAAACCTGTTGCTGAAAGTTTGCCGCGCAGCCCGGTGAAGCAAATCATGGGCACTTTCATTGGTGGATTTTCCACACTGATGGGCATTGGTGGCGGCACGCTGAGTGTGCCGATATTGAATGCATTCAATGTGCCCATGCACAGGGCTGTGGGCACCGCAGCAGCCATTGGCATGGTGATCAGCATTCCCGGTGCAATCGGGTTTTTACTCAATGGCTGGAACGTTGAAAATACGCCACCATTGACCATTGGCTACATCAACTTGATTGGCTTTGCACTGATTGTGCCCATGACCATGTGGATGGCACCCATTGGCGCACGCATGGCCAACGCCACCACGGCAACACGCCTGAAACTGGCATTTGCATTTTTCCTGTTCATCACCGCTGTTCGCATGTTTTACGGCGTGTTGGGCTAAGCAATAAAAGGGAGTTAAAAGAACAATGATTCACACCAAACGCGCACTGGGCGGCGTATTTGTAGCGCCCCACCATTTGGCCGCACAGGCTGGCCGCGATGTATTGAAAGAAGGTGGCAACGCCGCTGAAGCCATGATCGCCGCTGCCGCTGCCATTGCTGTGGTGTACCCCCACATGAATTCGATTGGAGGTGATGGTTTCTGGCTACTCAGTGAACCGGGGAAAGCGCCAGTCGGTATTGATGCCTGTGGCAAGGCCGCAGCAAAGGCCACACGTGCGTTTTATACCGAGCAAGGTTTTGATGCCATTCCGAACCGTGGCCCTTTGGCTGCACTTACGGCGGCGGGCACCGTGGGTGGCTGGATCAAGGCGCAGGAAGTAGCAACACAATGGGGCGGCAAACTTCCCTTGAGCCGCTTGCTTGAAGACGCAATAACTCATGCCCGCAATGGCGTGGTGGTTAGCAGCAGCCAAGAACGTTTAACCCGTGTGAAATTTGATGAGCTGGCACCTTCGCCGGGCTTCGCCGAGCATTTGCTGATCGACGGCAAAGTGCCTTTGGAAGGCAGCGTGCTGAAACAAGCCACGCTTTCAAACACACTGGCACGCATGGGCCAAGTAGGGCTGGATGATTTTTACCGTGGTGAATTGGCCCAGGCCATGGCCGAAGATTTGGCCCGCGTGGGCAGCCCGCTAACCATTGCCGATTTGAACAATCACCATGCGCAGTTTGTAACCCCGCTGCAAACCGAGTTGAACAACAGCACGATTTACAACATGACACCGCCCACGCAGGGCATGGCATCGCTCATGATTTTAGGCATGTTCGATACTTTGGGTGTGCAGCAGGCCGAAGATTTTGATTACCTGCACGGCATGGTGGAAAGCACCAAGCAAGCCTTTCTGGTGCGCGACCGCTATTGCACCGACCCCGCCTACATGACGGTGAACCCCAGCGATTTTCTGACCCGCGAAGCCCTGGCCGAACGTGCGAAAAAAATCGACATGAAACAGGCGCTTGCCTGGCCGCAAGACCCCTGGCAAGGCGACACCATCTGGATGGGTTGCATCGACAACGAAGGCCGCACCGCCAGCTTTATTCAAAGCGTATTTTGGGAATTTGGTTCCGGCGTGGTGTGCCCTTCAACTGGTGTGATGTGGCAAAACAGGGGCATCAGTTTTTCATTGAAAGAAGATGCACTGCACAGGCTCGAGGCGGGCCGCAAACCCTTCCACACATTGAACCCTGCCATGGCGCGCTTTAAAGACGGCCGCAGCATGGTGTACGGCACCATGGGTGGTGAAGGTCAGCCACAAACACAGGCTGCCGTTTTCAGCCGCTATGCCTTGTTCAATCAGCCCTTGCAAACTGCAATAACAGCACCACGCTGGTTGTTGGGTCGCACTTGGGGTGAACAAAGCACCACCTTGAAACTGGAAAGCCGTTTTGATGACAAGCTGGTTCAGCAACTGCGCGATGCAGGCCATGTGCTGGAAGTGCTGCCAGAAGCGTTCAGCGACACCATGGGGCATGCAGGCGCGGTGGTGCGCCACCCCAACGGCATGATGGAAGGTGCTGCCGACCCGCGTTCAGACGGTGGGGTGGCTTGTGTTTAAGATGCATGAATTAGAGGTGAGGCTCTCAAAACAAAGGTGTCATATGCCATCAAGTGTTGTTAATCTAATAATTCCAGTTCACAACATGAAGGAGTACGGACCATGGCAGATCTTGAACACTACAAGGCCAAACTGAATGCTCAACTGGACGAGTGGAAAGCAGATCTCGACAAAATGAGAGCAAAAGCGGACAGCAAGTCCGCCGATGCCAGAAAAGAAATGAACGAATCAATTGAAGCGCTGGAATCCAAACTGGCGCAAGGTCGTTCCAAACTTGAAGAGCTGAGAGGCGCCAGCACCGAAGCGTTCGAAAGCATGAGGGCAGGCGCAAACAACGCTTGGGACAGCATCAAAGAGGCCTTTGACAAGGCCAAATCAAAGTTCTGACCGCTGCCTTGCTGGCTTACCGCGCGAACAATGGGTCGTAGGCTTGCAGGTTCAAGGCTGGGGTCGTCAATGGCCCCAGCGACACTGTTTCTTCGTAAAAAGACTGGCATTCAAACAGTCCATTGAACTGTTTTCATCGCAGCCATTGCCTTATTTCAATGCAGGGTTAAAACCCCGCGATGTGCACGGCATGCCGTTGCACACATCAATCAACGCACCCTGTTTTTTCAGGAAAGCGGCTTTCATGTCCATGTTCTTTTCCTCATTGCGCGGGTGGCCATGGGGGTCAGCACCGTAGCCTGTCGCCATTGGCCGGTTGTCCAGTGGTGGAGGTGCGCTGCCATTTGGGTTCAAAGACCCATCGGCATTGGTCATGGGGCCGCTGTCCCACACGGTTAAGGCATTGCCGGTGTGCGGGTACTTTTTGATACAGGGCAAACCGAAATACGGTTGGTCATCCGGGTGTCTGCGTCCGAAAGACACATTCGGAAACTGCTCCTGCTCGGCGCGCACTGCGGGGTGAGCCTGTTTCAACACCGCACGCCCACGTTGTGCTGAAGGGCCACCCACCACCGCCGGGCATTGCAAAGGCGCTTCAATAGTTCGCGCCATGATCTCGGCAGTGTTCATATACACCTGATGATCGGCAAATGCAGGGATCAACAACACACGTTTGTTCAGCCGTGTACCGGGCAGTTCCTTGCCAGGGGCCAGGCTCCAGGCATAGCCGTTGTTCTCGCCACGGTCCCACAGCATCTGAATCAAAGACAAAATAAACTGCTGGTCCAGTGACGCGGGATATGATTCATAAAACGCCGGGGCATAGGGCGCGAAGTCGACTGAACGCTGCAGCAAAGTTGAGTAAGCCATTCCCGGCACTCCCAAAGTGGCTGCCTGAATGTCGGGCGATATGGCGGTAACCGGGCCGCCGTTGATACCACCTTGCGAATTGCCGTCATAGAACAGTTCACTGCGGTCAATCAAACATTTGCCGTCTTTCTGGAAGGCTGGGTGTGTGCAAAAACCATTCTCGGAAATCATGGCGCGACCCAGCATGGTGAAGTGCAGAAAGCCTTGCTGCAATCGGTCTGTCAAACGCGGAAAACCACTGAAATCCGTCAGCATCAACACTGTATTTGCAATATCGCCACCCGCAGCGTCCCAAAGCGGGTCGTACTTGCGGTTGTCGTTTTGGTCATCGGGCAAATTGCCGGTGGCAAGGCCTGCCCAGTCCACCATGCAGAACAGGAAATTGTGCCGCTCGGCCATGACACGCACATTCAAATCGTAGGTGTTGCCCTCATCGCGCGAACCCAGCAAACCATGTCCATAAAGTGAGGCACGCGCCGGTTCGCCTGTGTCAATGCTTTTTCTGGCGATCGAACAAATAAATGGCACGCTGGCATTCGGTGTCAGCGGGTTGCGCTGTGGCAATTCGGTGGCCGGGCTGCCCGTGGGCACCAAGGGGTAGTTGTAAGTGCCGCCCGACAAACAGTTCGGGCTGCTCAGAAAACAAGGCACATCAATATGCCCGCGAATTCGCCGTGCGGTAATTTCCGTGGCCGAGCCATTTTCAGGATTGTCGACAATCGCATCAATCGTAAAGTCGGGAGACTTGTTCGCTGTGGCTTCAATCGATTGATCCCGAATATGAAGCACACGCTCGGTTAAATTGCGCCCGGAAGCCACGGTGAAGTCCCAGGCTAGGTAAAGGTTTTCACGTTCAACACCGGCCAAACCCAAGACACTGAAAATATTCTCCATCAATGGCTTGCGGGCATTTTGGGCGGCACTGCCCAAAGCCAGCCCGTCCCTGTAGGCCTTGAACACCGCTGTGGGCTCGATGGTTTCACCTGTACCATTTTTCAAATTGCGCAAGGCAACAATGTAACGGCGACCGGGTTCCAGGTTTTTCGCCACGCGAATAATCAAAGCGGGGCCGGGCTCGGCTGTGGGCGAATTCAGTTGTCCCTGGGTAATGTTGGCATCCAGCTCAGCCCAAATCAGTTGTTTTTTCAGGGTTAGCGTGTCGATCAATACAATCGGTTGATCGCGCTGCAAACTGGCTTCAATGTTGGTGATGGGCACTGCACCTGTTTTCTGTAAGTCAAGGCCGGGCACGCGGGTCAGTATGGGTTGACCGGGCGAAAAACCGTCGTTGCGGTTCCAGTCAGTGGGGTCAATCGGTTTGCCCTGAATGTTTTTCGGCATGGCCAGAACATTCAGGTTGACCCGCATTTTCGTGTCGGTTTGCGAATCGGCTGTCGTGAAATAATTGTTAGGAAACGGGAACAGACAATAAACGGGGTCCAGAGGGTCGCAACGCTCGGCACCAGCAGGTGCTGCGCCGGTTCCGGCGGGTTCAGTCCGCACCGGTTGGGCACGGATGAACAAGGTTTCTTCCTCAGGCCCTGCGCCACCATCAACAGGTTGGGCATCGGGCAATGTTTCGCTTGGCGAAGTTGTTGTCGGGTTTCCCGCAATTGAGGAATCCGATTCATCCATGCACCCGGCCAATGCAAGCACCCAAGCCAATACAATGGCTCCACCCCAATTTATTTTCTTCATGTCTCTCTCTTTTTTGTTTGGGGTCTTGTAACAGCCCCTTAAGTTACATTACTGTAACTAAAGATTAGATGATGAAGACACGTCTCGTCTAGTGTAGTTTTTCCATTGCAAATTCAATGAGTTTCTTATGCCAAAAAAAGTGCAAACCCGCATGAAACCTGAAGATCGCGAACGCCAACTAATCGAAGTGGCTCAGCGTATGTTCATTGAAAGGGGTTACCAAGGCACCGCAATGGAAGACATTGCACAGGCCGCAGGCATAACGCGCCCGGTGGTCTACAAATTGTTCGGCAACAAAGATGGCATTTACCTGGCTTGTTTGAACAAGGCACGTGAAGTGCTGAACAGCTACATCATTGAATACGCCATGAAAGGACAAGGGCTTGAAGGTCGATTAAAAGGCGGAATCGAAGGGTATTTCTCGTTTGTAGAAAATGAACGGGACACCTTTCGCTTTCTTTACGACAGCGGCGCCGCAGTGGCCGGCCCGGCAGCCGAAGCGGCAAGCAAATTGCGGTTCGACACGGTGGCGCGGATCGCCCTGTTGATTCAGGACTTGAAAAACGTCGTTTCAGATGAAGAAATTATCGCCACTGCACACGCCCTTTCAGGCGCGGGCGAGCAATTGGCCAAATGGTGGCTGACCCAAGCCGGGGTGCCCAAAGCCAAAGTGGTAAACACCATGTTTAATCTGCTTTGGGCGGGCTTGGGTCAGCACAAACGTTGAATGTCAGGGCGCAGGTGCGCTCGACAAATCAAAGTTGTTGGTAATCCGCTCCCGAGGTGCTTCCGTGGTGCCCACAAACCCTGGATCAAAGTTGGCTGACGCAGTTTGCTCAACAGGTGCCGCATCCACGGGCTCGGCCACAGCCACCACCGTATACTGCCCCTCGACCGCGGTATCAATCGCATAATTGAAGGTACCGTTTGGTGTGTAAGGGGCCACCTCTGGCGCATCAACAGTCAAAAAATCAAACAGATACGGGGCCGTGTTGCCCATGCCGGTTGCATTGCCGTTTGTATCAAAAGTTTCAAACGACAACTGCGCCGAATCGATCAGCACTGTGGTTCCCACCGACAAGGTTTGTGTGATGTTCACAAAAGTGGCAGGCTTGATTTCATCGGTGTTGGTCACCGTGCCATCGGCATCGCCCTCTACTGTTGCTGGCACCAGCACAATTTCATTTTCATCCACTGCCGTGGTCGAATCAGGATCCAGATTCACCAACACACCTTCGGGAACTACCACGTCAGTAACCACCTTGGTGATAAAACCTTGAGCGGTCACAACCAGATCGTAGGTACCCGGGGGCACTTGAGAAAGAATGAAATTGCCGTTTTCGTCCAGATTGGTGGTGTTGACAATCGGTGCAGTAGAACGAAATATTTCGCCATTTTGCTGCAGGGAAATGCTGACACCTTCGGGCACCTGTGCATCGGCAACAGAACCACGCACACCCGATGAAAGGCGTGGAATTGCGCTTAATACTGGCTTAAGCAGGTAGTTGCCAGACCCACCCGCTTCAACCACCGATTTGCACGCGTCGAAGTCAATCAACAAATCCGCAACCTGACCTTCCGCCACATCAATGCCCACATTGATTTTTACGCCGCTTTGCTGCCCGCTTGGGGTTTTCAGGTCCTCAGCACCACCGGCGCTGAACACCACATGGTTGGGCGCACGCGTGGGGTCTGCATCGGGGTCAAAATCAATGTCCGCTGGATCTGCGGTGGCGTTGTCCACCAGCACAAAACGAACTTGTTGAACACGCCCAACCGGCAAAGTAACCTCGCCAAGTTCTTCGATAACCCCGTTCTGCAAATTCAACAAATCGATTTGACGCGGGCGATCAAGCACTACTTCTGACCAGCCACTGCCATCGGCTTCAGCGTTGGCGCTGTTGTTTACCCGAATGCGATCGACCGTTACAAAAACATTGTCGTAGCCACAGGCCGGTGCATCGGTCATTGCTGTGCGCAGTGTGCCTGTTCCCCCGGAATCGCCCCCGCCGCCGCAAGCCGCTACAAACAAAGCTGCACAGGTGGCCGCCAGCGTGGATCGAATGAAACTTTTCCTTTTTGTCATCGTTGTCTCCTTGAAAGCCCGACTTGGTCGCCTTTAAAAATTCGGGCGACTCACAACTAACGGATACTAGGCATGGAGGGTATACACGGCAAATTGAGAACTCAAATACCCCCTCTCAGGAACAAACGAAAGCTCTATTGCACTGCACCACCCAGAAGATACTGAAGCCACAGATGCTATTTCCTTTCACATTAGGCACTTGGCAGAGGCTCCATTTCCCATCCAACCAATAGCCAAAATCTATTTTTATTATTTTTCAATAATATTTTGCAATCGCACATTTTTTTCGGTAAAATCCATTCCACATTAATTTACCGACTGTTCATTAACTTTCTGGAGGACTTCAAATGTCTCTGATCAACACCGCAATCAAACCTTTCAAAGCCACCGCATTCTGGAATGGCAAAGAAATTCAACTGACCGAAGCCGATGTATTGGGCAAATGGTCTGTGTTCTTCTTCTACCCCGCTGATTTCACTTTCGTGTGCCCCACGGAACTTGGTGACCTGGCTGACCAGTACGAAGAACTGAAAGCCATGGGCGTGGAAGTGTTCTCTGTTTCTACCGACACCCACTTCACCCACAAGGCATGGGCTGACGCTACAGAGACAATCGGCAAGATCCGCTTCCCGATGATCGGTGACCCCACAGGTCAAATCACCCGCAATTTCGGCGTGATGATTGAGGAAGAAGGTTTGGCACTGCGCGGCACATTCCTGCTGGACCCACAGGGCGTGATCAAAGTGATGGAAGTGCATGACCTGGGTATCGGCCGTGACGCATCTGAATTGAAGCGCAAGATTCAAGCCGCTCAGTACATCGCCAAGAACCCAGGCCAGGCTTGCCCAGCCAAGTGGAAAGAAGGCGACGCCGCCTTGACTCCTTCACTGGATCTGGTTGGCAAGATCTAAATTTTTAGAAGTTCAAAGCCGCTCCCCACAAGGGAGCGGTCAATTGTTCGAAAGCACCCAAAGAAAGAACACCCATCGGAGTACCCCATGCTCGACGCAAACATCAAACAACAACTGAAGACCTATCTGCAAATGCTGCGCCACCCCATTGAACTGGTGGCCTCGCTGGACAACAGCGACAAAGCCCGCGATATGGAACAGCTGGTGCAAGAAATCGCAGAGTGTTCAAACCAGGTGTCTGTACGCCTGAACGGCGATTACAACCTGCGCCCCTCTTTCTCGATTGCAAAGCAAGGCGAAGAAGGCCGTGTACGTTTTGCCGGTTTGCCCATGGGTCATGAATTCACTTCCCTGTTGCTGGGTTTGTTGCATGTTGGCGGCCACCCACCCAAGGTGGAAGCAGACGTTATTGAACAAATCAAGGGTTTGCAGGCACCGGCAAATGGCGGTCATTTCGAAACCGTGATTTCGCTGAGCTGCCACAACTGCCCCGATGTTGTACAAGCATTTAACACAATCGCCGCGTTGAACCCGGCCTTCAGCCACACCATGATTGATGGCGGCATGTTTCAGCCACTCGTGGAGCAGCGCAAGGTAATGGCTGTGCCCACTGTGTTTCAAGGCATCAACAGTGCAACCGGCAACAGCACAGAAAGTTTTGGTTCCGGCCGCATGACGCTTGAAGAGATTGTCGCCAAGCTGGACACTGGCGCTGCCGAGAAAGACGCTGCCAAACTGAACGCCAAAGGCGAGTTCGACGTACTGATTGTAGGTGGTGGCCCCGCAGGCGCCGCAGCAGCAATTTACGCAGCACGCAAGGGCGTTAAAACCGGCATTGTGACTGAACGTTTTGGTGGCCAGGTACTGGATACGCTCGGCATTGAAAACTTCATTTCCGTGAAAGAAACGGAAGGCCCCAAGCTGGTGGCGGCCCTTGAACAACACGTGAAAGAATACGACATCGACGTGATGAGCTTGCAGCGTGCCAAAGGCCTGCAAAAGCTTTCCGACGGCAAAATTGAAGTTGAACTGGAAAACGGCGCGAAGCTGACCAGCAAAAGCATCATTCTAAGCACCGGCGCACGCTGGCGCGAAATGAATGTGCCCGGTGAAGCCGAGTACCGCAACAAAGGCGTGGCCTACTGCCCGCACTGCGACGGCCCCTTGTACAAAGGCAAGCGCGTGGCTGTAATTGGTGGTGGCAACAGCGGTGTTGAAGCGGCCATTGACCTGGCTGGTATTGTGAAAGAAGTAACCCTGTTTGAATTCGACACCAAGCTGAAAGCCGATGCTGTGTTGCAGAAAAAACTGCACAGCCTGCCCAATGTGAAAGTGATTTTGAACGCGCTTACTACGGAAGTGAATGGCGACGGCACGAAAGTTTACGGCTTAAGCTACAAAGACCGTGCAACGGATGAGGTAAAGCAGCTTGAACTGGAAGGCATCTTTGTTCAAATCGGCTTGTTGCCCAACACTGATTGGCTAAAAGGCACGCTGGAATTGAGCAAGCACGGTGAAATCGTGGTGGACCACAAAGGCCACACCAGCATGGAAGGCGTGTTCGCTGCAGGCGACTGTACCACCGCGCCTTACAAGCAGATCATCATCGCCATGGGCGAAGGTGCGAACGCTTCACTGGCTGCATTCGACCATTTGATTCGTCAGTAAAACAACAGGCCAGAACCTCAACAGGTTACTGGCCTTTGTTCATTGATGAACAATCTCGGCTTTCATGCCGTACGCAATCGCCAGCATCTCTGCTTGCTCACGCTCACCCACTCCGTGCTTTCTGAGTGCCGCCAAAATGTCGTCCAGCACTGCGACAAACTCGGCTTCTGCCACGTTCATTCCCGTGTGCGCAGCCAACATGGACATCCCGTCGTATGTCTGCAGCCCACCGGTACCTTGGCAAATCAGCGCAGTCACCAGGCGAATCAACTCTTCATCGCTTTTCTTGGCCTGGCTGAATCGCGGGCTAATTACAGGATTGTTTTGGTGATTTTTAAGAATATCGGCCACAAAAACCTTTATTTTTGTCTCGCCGCCCAAACGCTCGTACAAACTGGCTTCGCTCATGTCTCTCTCCCTGTAGTGACTGCTGCCCGTTAAGTCTTCGCACCCATGAAGTATTTCAACCAATAATTCGCAAGCATTCCACGGCATCTCTGCTACGATCAATTTTTTGATAATAATCACACCAAACCATGAAATTGTCCACATTCGTTTGGGTCTTGACCGCCTGCCTTCCACTGTTGGGCCAGGCACAAGAAAAAGACAAAGAAGCGCTTCGCCACTGCCTTGCCACCGAACAAGAGGGATTGTCGCGTTTCAAAAACCTGGAAAAACGTGCCGATGAACTTCGAGGCACCGAAAAACTGCTTCTGGAGCGCCGCGCCATCTTGGTGAAAGAAAAACGCGCCATGGATTCAAACAACACCAATCCAGAACAAGTGGCAAAATACAATGAAGCAATCAGTGTGTTCAATGCCCAAAGCGACCGGCTCAATGCCGACAAAGACAAATTCGAAACCGATTTTCAGGCTTACGAGAACTGGATGAACACCACACTGAAACCAGCATGCAACAAAGACCTGGCAAAACCCCAGTGAAATTCCGCATCCAAGCCCGAACGCTGTATGCGAAACTTATTACACAAACGTTGGTTGTGTTCGCGCTTTTTCTCAACACACACAACACTTCTGCCGCATGACCCCAGATCCAGCAGTAATTGATGAAAATCGTATCAACACCCTTCTGGCTGGCCCCATTCTGCGCCGCATGCAATGCGACCGCATTACATTGTGGCTGGCAACCTCCAAACCCGTGCACTGGCGCTTGTCCCTGTTCCCAAACGGACACGATTCACAGGTTCATGAACTTCGAAGCCATTGCCGCCAACTGAAAGCGGCGCAGCGCCTGTACATCCATTTAATTGACCTGCCACTGGACATGGCGTTGCCCGAAAATATTTGGGTAGGGTATGAACTCAGCTTCCAGTGCAACGGGCAAGACGAATGGACATCCGTTACGCAAGAAGCGCCGCATTTGCTCTACCCCGGAAAAAACACATTGGGCTTTGTGTTGAAAAGCAGGCTTGATCAAGTGCTGCATGGTTCGTGCCGCAAACCGCACTTTGCCCGCAAAGAGGGCAGCCGCGCAGGCGACGGCCTGGCCCGCGCCGACCAGTTGCTGCTTGAGAAAGCAGACCAACCTGCCGAATGGCCGGCGCTGTTGGTGATGGGCGGCGACCAAATTTACACCGACGACGTGGCAGGACCCATGTTGGTTGCCATTCACAAGCTGATCGAGCAGCTCAACGCCCCAGTGGAACCCTTGCCGGGAAGCACGTTGAGCAACAGCATGGTGCTGCATCAGCAGCAACCCCATTACTACACCCGCCACGAATTGCTGCCCAAAACCAAAGCCAGCAATGACATTCGCACCGTGCTGTTCACTGGTGTCAAAAAACCCGTGTTCACCACCGACAATGCACGAAATCACCTGATATCGCTTGCCGAAATAATTGCAATGTACCTGCTGGCCTGGTCGCCCATTCCGTGGCGCTACACCAGCATGCAACTGCCCAACTCCGTGCCCACGGAATTCGCGGATCGATATGACATGCAGCTAGACGCGATCGAAGAATTCGTCGCTGAACTGGACTGCGTGCACAGGCTGATGGCCCACCTGCCGGTGGCGATGATCTTCGACGACCACGACATTACAGACGACTGGAACCTCAGCGCCGAGTGGGAAGACATTGCATACGGAGAACCTTTTTCACGGCGTATCATCGGCAATGCCCTGGTGGCCTACCTGGTGTGTCAAGGCTGGGGCAATGCACCAGAAAACTTTTCTGAAGAAATAATGCGACGTTGTGACGAAGCCCTGCAACTGCCGGGTGAAGAAACACACGAGAACCTGATCACGGAATTAATTGCATTTCGCAACTGGCAGTTCACCTGGAACACACAACCGCCGTTGATGGTCATTGACACCCGCACCAACCGGTGGCGTTCTGAAACAAACCCGGCCTACCCGTCCGGCTTAATGGACTGGGAAGCACTTTCAGATTTGCAACAACGGCTGCTGGGCCACGATGCGGTGATTCTGGTTTCCGCTGCACCAATCTTTGGTGTGAAACTGATCGAAAGCATTCAAAAAACATTCACCTGGTTTGGCAAACCCCTGGTGGTGGACGCCGAAAACTGGATGGCCCACCGTGGTGCAGCCAACACCCTGCTGAATTTGTTCCGGCATGGAAAAACGCCGAAAAACTTCGTCATTCTGTCTGGCGACGTTCACTATTCCTTTGCCTATGAAGTTGAGCTGCGTGGCAAAAAAAACAGCCCGAATATCTGGCAAATTACCAGCAGCGGCCTTCGCAACGAGTTCCCACAAAAATTACTGGATATACTTGATCGGGCAAATCGCTGGTTGTATGCGCCTTGGTCGCCCTTGAACTGGTTCACCAAACGCCGAAAAATGCGTATAGTGCCGCGAAAGCCTGACCACAGGGGCCGCGGCGAACGCTTGGTCAACGCAAGCGGGGTGGGCCTGTTGAGCCTTGACCCGGCAGGGGTACCGTTGAGAATCGCTCAACTGACTGCCGATGGCGATGTGGTTCAATTTCATCAAAGAATAGACGAGGAAGCGCACTAAAAATCATGAATCAAGCCAGCGTGCTGCGGTTGTTGTTGCTGTCCATGATCTGGGGCTCCTCATTCGTTTTTTACAAACTCGCATCCGCTGAAATGGCCGCCACATTGATGGCGGCTTTGCGTGTGGCTTTCGGTGCACTTTTCCTGGGAATTTTGTTCGCAATACTCAACAAAAAAACCCAAGTGGCCAAGCGCTGGAAGTTGATCGCGGCCATATCCGTATTCGCGGCAGCCCTGCCCTTCACACTGGTGGCCTATGCGTCGCAAACTGTCACCGCATCCATACTTGTAATTGTCAACGCCACTGCGCCCATCTGGGCCGCACTCGTTGCATTGATCTGGACACGCACTGTACCCTCTCCAATGGCCCTGCTTGGTCTTGTGCTGGGCTTGTTGGGTGTGGCAATTATCGTAGGACTTGACACCACCACACTGAACACCGAAGGCACGGGCCTGGGCATTGCAGCCGCACTGGGTGCAGCCGCCTGTTACGGCATTGCCACCAACATGGCCAAGCACCTGGGCAGCGACATTGACCCACTAACCAACGCATTTGGCTGCCTGCTGATGGGTTCAATCATTTTGCTGCCGTTTGTACCCTTTAATCTGCCCGATCAAATGCCGGGCCTGACCAGCTGGCTGGCTATTCTCGGTGTGGGTGTTCTGTGCAGTGGCGTGGCTTACCTGCTTTATTTCAGACTGGTGATGGACATCGGCCCTACATCCGCATTGACAGTCACTTTTCTGACACCCGTTTTCGGTGTGTTGTGGGGTCACCTTTTTCTCAATGAAATTGTCGGCTTTCACACACTGGCCGGTGGCTTGGTGGTGCTGGCGGGCACAGCATTGGCGGCATTGTATGGCCTGCAAAAACCGGAAGTGGTTACGACGCAAGTGGTTGCGCTCGACTAACGAGTCAGCACCACGCTTTGGCAATCCATTGAATCCACGTTCACAGTGACCGAATTCAGGTTCACGCCCAACACCCGCAGCAAACCATCGAGAATGTCACCAACCTCAGTCAAAATCGGGCGCAAGGCCGGCTCAAGAACGGCCAGAAGGGTGTCAACCAAACCATTGACGGCCCCGGTGATCAACGGCCCGACGACTGGCAAATCCACCTGCAGGTCCAGATCCGTATTGCCCAGCAAGTTACCCAAGGTTTGCCCCACGCTCAAACCCACGGTTTGACTGAAAGGCGCCGCCCCCTCAAAACCTTGGCGAACCGGGTCAGAACGCAAACTGGTCTGCGCCGCCAAAGTAACCCCGGCATCCACCACCCCCAGAAAATTCACCTCAAGAATGTCTGAGGGGGCACCACATTCCAGTGAACCGGTTGTGGTGTTCAGGTTACTGGCGCTGTCAGATACACACACCTCTGCAACAGCAGGCACCACAGTCATCACCATGTTGTTGCTGGCGCGGGGGTACCGGCAGCTAAGCTCATTTACATCAGCAAGCCCCCCCGCCACACGCAGTTGCAAAGCCAGATCAAGCGCACTGATGGTCACAGTCGGGATGCTGATATTCAAGGGTTGCTGCACACGCACATCCAGTGCCACCTGCGCTGTACGTGCCGTTGCAATTGGATTTTTATACGGTGTTTTGCGACCCACAAACACCTGCGGTGCCTGCAAAATATTCACCCCCACATCCAGGTTCAACAACCCGGAACTGATTGGCAACACATAACCCACACCCTCGACAGAATTCAAAACCGTGACCTGCGCCAATTGCCCAAAATTGACGTCCAGCGTGGTGTTGGTTCGACCTGAAAGGTCCAGCGCCAACAGATCACCCACCGTGACGTTCACGCTGTTCAAAGGGCCACTCAGCGCACTCAATACCCCTTGCACTTCCATTTGATCCGCTTCATTGGCATTGCCCACCACCAATGCATCTTCGAGCAAACCAAGTGCAGAAATATTCAGGCTCAGCAAATCATCGACATTGGCCACACCCAGTTGCGCGCTCAATTTCAGCAAGTCCACACGAATGTCACTGCCCAGCAAACTGCCCCATTGGCCCACAGTCAAATTCACCGACCCTCCGCCCAACGCAGTCAGCAAACCATTGAGCAAGGCCGACTGAGTGGTATCAATACTGAGCAAACCCGATGACACAGAACCGACCACTGTCGGGGCCACGGTGGCCTCGGCCAACACGGTCACATCCCGATCTTGCAAAAACGCAAGCAGAGAACTTACCGGGCGGGTAATGGTGACCCGACTGGTGATTGAATTGGCGCAATCCGCAGACGGTGCATTGTCGATGATGCATTGAATCGACATGTCGTCGTTTTCCGAAACGCCGTTTTCCTGCGCAATTGCAATGGCTTCAATAAATTGCGGGCCATTGGCCATTTGCCTTGCCGCAGTTAAAGCAACCATGTCAGCAACGCCCTGCAGCCGCGCTTTTTCCCAGGCCGTATGGCCCACTGCCAAAACGCCCATGGCACCCAGGCTCATCGTTATCACGAACACTGAAAGGATGGTGTATGCGCCCCGCTGGCGAGGAAAAACAGTTTGGTTATCCATCATTGGGCTCCACCCGCGTGGTGGCTTCAGCCGACAAACTGCCCGGCAGCGGAATGAAAAAAGAATTACCCACAATCGGATTGCTGCTGTAGTTCGGGTAATCCAAACGCACCCGCAAACAAGTTGAATCGCCGCAGGCAAATGAATTGACCGAAGGCACAACACTGTCGCGGAAAGACCCCACATAGACAGGCAGCAAGTCCCTTAGCGCATTCTGCGCCAGGTTCTCGTAATCGGCTTGGGCAAAACCACTTCGATACACTGTGGCTTGTCTGGCTGCTTCGCTGGTGGTGTTGTTCATGATCAACATGGCCCCCAGCAGCACCGAGTACTCGACAATCGCAAAAACGACTGTCAAGAAAATCGGTAGAGTCAAAACCAACTCAATCAGCAAGGCACCCGCTTGGCGGAATCTTGGCTTGTTGTTCATGGCATATCCGATCCCGGGTGCGGGGCTAATCAAAAAGGGCTACCCGGAATATTACCTAATAACTTTACCATTGACCAATGTCATTATCACGATAATCGACGCAAAAAAACGGGGGCTGCCTTTCGACAGCCCCCGCTCAAGCACTACGAGGAAATACTACAACTGCTTTGACTTAGTCGTCCCGACCCCGTCCATGCTTGCCATGGCCACCATCATGCCCGCGATTGTCGTGTTTCCAGTGTTTGCCACCGTGGTCACGGGAATCATGGCGGTCATGATCGCGGCGATATTCTTTGCGGTCGTAATGACGCTTGTGGTCCCCACCACCGTAATAATGGTGGCGATGATCGTCATATCCGCCCCGGTTCACGTAAGTAACGCGATCGCGGTAAATATACCGCTGCTCGATGTAACGCGGGCTGAAATCGTAGTAGTCACGTGATTTCACGAAGTACACTGGGCGAGAACATGCGCCGTAGCGGTCGCAGTAACGACCCCACTTTTTCAAATGCCCAGGGGGAACGTGCAAATACACCGGCGCGAGAATGCGTGATGGCCGGGTTACTATCAATGGCTCAGCATACACAAGCGCTGGGTAGTAGCCGTTGTCAATGTTGACGGTGCCGTAGACGCCTGGAAGCACTTCGCCCCCAACGCCGATTGAAATGTTCACGGCGCTGGCCTTCGTGGGCACCAAGGCCAAACTCAGCAAAACGGCACAACTGGCCGAGAAAATTTTAAAGAATCCGGTTTTCATCACAAATCCTCCTTGCGGTGATGTCAACTAAAACGCAGAGGCTTTCGTTTGGTTGACTCGGAATAAACAAGCGCAGGTGCTTGTTTGACCCTATGATGTACCTTCCCACACACAAGAATGATGGAGAATAAAATGAACAAAACTATGCGCTCAACAGCAATGGCAGTACTGCTCAGCTTTTCAAGCAGCTTTATTGTTGCCCCGGTTCATGCGGCAATCGTAAGCACCGAAGAAGCGGTAGTAATGCACCAACAACAGGATCGTTCAGAACTAAAACAGTTCTTTGACAGGGAAGACATTGCCAAAGCCCTGCAGGCTCGCGGCGTAAGCCCTGAAGCGGCCAAAGCCCGTGTAGATTCAATGACCGAGGAAGAAGCACAAAAATTGGCCGCTCACATCGAAAATGCGCCTGCAGGTGCCGGTGTTCTTGGTATATTATTCACCGTGTTCATTGTTTTGTTGGTGACCGACATTCTTGGCTTGACCAAGGTATTTCCGTTTACCCGATCCGTTCGATGAAATTAAATTTTTCTAGTACTGCCTGGACCCGCCTGGCGGGTTCAGCTGTGCTTGTAGGGCTGTTGGCAGGCTGTTCACTGCTGCCAACAGTCCCGCAAGACCTTCAAAGTACAGTCCAGACCCAAGCAACCGTAGAACTGAAGAATGTGCCATTTTTTGCACAGGAAGAGTATTACTGCGGTCCGTCCACTTTGGCCATGGTGTTGAACCACCAGGGCGAAAGCACCAAACCCGATGAACTTGCAAAGCTGGTGTATTTGCCCGGCCGCCAAGGTAGCCTGCAGCTGGAAATGCTTGCTGCACCGCGTCGCATGGGTTATTTGACCTACCAGATCGACCCGCGATTGCCTGCGTTGTTTGATGCATTGAATGCGGGTTCGCCCGTGGTGGTGCTGTTGAATCTCTCATTGCAGATTGCACCGCAATGGCACTATGCCGTGGTGGTTGGTTACGATGCAAAAACCAACAACATGATTATGCGTTCAGGCCCGACAGAGCGTGATCTGATCCCTGTGGCCACATTCCTGAAATTGTGGGAACGTGCACAAAATTGGGGGTTCACGGTCATTAAACCCAGCGAAGATCCGCCGATTTACACCAATGCCCAGGGTTATCTGAATTCCGCTGTGGCGCTAGAGCGCTCAAGCAAGGAAAAAGCCGCACTTGCCTACCAGCAAGGTGCAAAAACCTGGCCGAAAGAACCCTGGTTTCATTTTGGCTTGGGCAATTTGGCTTACGGCGAAAAAAACTACGTTGAAGCCGAACAAAATTACCGCAAGGCAGTGGGCGTTTATCCCGACATGGCCGATGCCTGGAACAATCTGGCAGAGGCCTTGATCAAGCTTGAGCGAAAAAGCGAAGCCAGGGCGGCAATCAACAAAGCCATCGCAATTGGCGGAAACCGGGTGGCCTCGTACAAAGAAACGGCACAAAAAATTCAGGCGGATTAATGCATCTTGATTGGGCCCAGGCGCTGGGCTTTTTGGCCGCCGTATTGACCACTTTTTCGTTTGTTCCACAGGTGGTTTATTGCTGGAAAACACGCGACACCCGAAGCATTTCTTTGGGCATGTACGCGTGTTTCTGCCTGGGTGTGTTGTTGTGGCTAATATACGGCCTGCTGGTTGAGCAATGGCCAGTGGTGTTTGCCAACGCAATTACATTGGCGCTGGCCTCATCCATTCTTTACCTGAAATTGAATCAACAATGATCAAAGCCATTCTGACCGGACACAGCAAAGGGTTGGGCCTAGGAATTGCGAGAAGTTTGTTGTGCAAAGGTCACCCGGTTCTGGGGCTTTCAAGAAGCATCAACGACGAACTTCAACATGAATTCCCGCCTCTTTTGCAGCAGGTCGCCATTGATTTGTCTGAAATCAGTGCACTTGAACACTGGGCAAACGGCACGCAGCTGCAAGAATTCATTGAAAACGCAACACTTTTACTGTTAATCAACAACGCGGGGCTGGTTACGCCAATTGGTCCATTGCATGCGCAAGACCCGGTTGAAATTGCCCGCAGCGTGCAACTGAATGTGACAGCGCCCATGGTGCTGAGCGCAAAGGTGACCCACATACTGAAAAACGGGCAGGAACTGCGCGTGCTGCATGTGTCGAGCGGCGCAGGCCGCAGGCCTTATCCGGGCTGGAGCGTGTATGGCGCCACCAAAGCCGCCCTGGACATACATGCACAAACCGTGAAACTGGATGGGCAGCCAAATGTGCGCATTTGCAGCCTTGCCCCCGGCGTGATCGACACCGGGATGCAAGCGCAAATCCGGGAAACAGACGTGAATCTTTTTCCCAACAAGCAGCGATTCATAGAGCTGAACAATGAGGGCGCACTGACCAACCCGCAACACACAGGCGAGCACTTGGTCAACTACCTGCTGGCCCCGGGGTTCGGCCAGCTTGCGGTAGACGACCTGCGATCGAACTAACCCGGTTTCAGTGCAGTTTCACCAAAGGCGTGGCACGTTTCAACAGGAACCGCGCTACGGCCAGCAGGACGGTTTTCATTCCCCCTAACACGGCATAGTGGTGCATCAGGTGCAAACTGGCGTACATGGTTCGCGCGAAAAAACCTTCTACGAACATGCTGCTGGCCTTGAACAGGCCGCCCATCAAACTGCCCACTGAACTGCGCGAGCCCAAAGACACCAAAGAACCGTGGTCTCTGTACAGATAAGGTTTGTCCAGGCTCACTTTGCCGCGCTCATGATTCAACATGGCCTTGTAAATGTAATCGGCCTGCTGATGTGCCGATTGCGCGCGTGGCGGCACCATGCTGCCATCAGCTTGCATGCATGCAGCACAATCGCCCAGCGAAAAAATATCTGCATGCCCTTTCACCCGAAGGTCGCCCTGCACTTCCAGTTGATTGTTTTTGTTCACCGGCAGCCCCAGTTCAGCAAGCCATGCGGGTGCCTTGATACCAGCCGCCCACACGCACAAATCCGCTTTGTACTGGTTGCCACTGGCATCTAGCACCTGTTTGGGCGAAATTTCAATCACCCTGCAATTGTTCACCACTTTGATGAAGCGCTGCTCCAGCAAACGCAAGGCCGCGCCAGACACACTTTCTGGCAACACCGGCAAAATGCTGGGTGCGCCTTCAAGGATCGTGATGGTCACATCCTCGGAGGCATTGATCCGGCTGAACCCGTAGCGGCTGTGCACATGGCTGGCCTCGCGCAGTTCAGCAGCCAGTTCCACCCCGGTGGCACCGGCACCAATAATCACAATGTCCAGGCTGGCTGTGGGATCATCTTTCTTGCGCAGGTCAAGCGTGGCCAGTTGCTTGAGCATTTTCAGGCGAAAATTCTCGGCCTGTTGCGGGCCATCCAGGGAAATGGTGAACTCCTGTGCGCCCTTCACGCCAAAGTAATTGGACTGGCTACCGACGGAAATCACAAGCGTTCCAAACTGCAACAGACGCTTGGGCAGCACTTCGTCACCGGTATCGTCCAACACAGCAGCAATGGCGACCATCTTGCCCGCCGCGTCCAAACCCTCCATCGCACCCAGCACAAAATTGAAACCATTGTTGTGGGCCAGCATCGGGTAAGAAAGCCCTTCCTGATGAATATCCAGCGTGCCTGCCGCCACTTCATGCAGTGAAGGTTTCCAGATGTGGTACATCTTTGAATCTACAAGGGTAATGCGATCAGGGCCAAACTTGCGGCCCAACTTGCAGGCCAGCTCGAGCCCGCCTGCACCACCACCCACGATCAAGACTGACGAAAGATCCAAAACATAGCTCCCGGAAATTGAAAATGGTGATTCATCATCACCTGAAGTTTGATTCACAGCAAATTTCATTCCGGTCACGAAAAAGTATGAACGTTCATTCAGAATTTTTGTCTATAATTTGTTCCTTGCGCCCATCGCGCGATTTATCGCTGTTCCCGCATCAATCAATTTTGGGGTAGTACCATGATTTTCCGAAGAAAAATGGCGTTCAACATTGGCGCCTTGCTGACCGTTGGCACCCTGACCCTGGCCGGTTGCGGCAACCGGGACGGCGATGCAAAGGCAGCAGCAACACCCAGTGCACCCAAAGTTCGCGTGTTTGAAGTTCAAGCCAAGCCTGTTTCGCTGTACACCGAACTGCCGGGTCGAACCAGCCCTTTCCTGATTGCAGAGGTGCGCCCCCAGGTCAATGGCATCATCAAAACCCGCCAGTTCAAGGAAGGTGGCGACGTGAAAGCGGGTACATCGCTGTACCAAATTGATGCATCCACTTATCAGGCTGAATACGCCAGCGCCAAGGCGGCGCTTGAAAAAGCACAGGCCAACCTGACCAGCGCCACAATTCGCAACGACCGTTTTCAGGAACTGGCAAAAATGAATGCTGTCAGCCAACAGGAACGCGACGATGCCTACGCAGCACTGAAGTTGGCAGAGGCGGATGTCGCTTCTGGAAAAGCCGCCCTTCAAAGCGCACAAATCAACCTGACCTACACCCGGGTTACCGCACCAATCAGCGGCCGGATCGGCCGGTCCAGCGTCACCCCCGGTGCACTGGTTCAACAGGGTCAAGCCAACGCCATGGCCACCATTCAGCAGCTTGACCCCATTTATGTGGACCTGACGCAATCCACCAGTGAATTACTGCAATTGAAACGCGATCTTGAAAGCGGTGTGCTGAAAAGCGCGGGCAAAAACGCCGCCAAAGTAACCCTGAAACTGGAAGATGGATCGGACTACGAACAGGAGGGCAAGCTGCAGTTCAGCGACGTTACCGTGGATCAAAACACCGGCACGGTCACCTTGCGCGCCGTGTTTCCAAACCCGAAACAACAACTGTTGCCCGGCATGTACGTGCGCGCATCGCTTGAAGAAGGCGTGCGGGAAAACGGCATTCTGGTGCCACAAAAGGGCATCATGCGCGATGCCACCGGCGAGCCTTCTGCACTCGTGCTGAACAGCGACAACAAAGTCGAAAAGCGCAGTGTTAAAACTGCCCGTGCAATCGGCGACCAATGGTTGATTGCCGAAGGCCTTCAAACAGGTGACCGCGTGATTGTTGAAGGCGTGCAGAAAGTTCGCCCCGGCCAAACAGCCGAAATCGTTTCCGACACCGAGAAGCAATAAACACGGCCCAGCAGGAGTAGTACGATGTCCAGATTCTTCATTGACCGCCCCATTTTTGCGTGGGTGATCGCCATTGTGATCATGCTGGCCGGTGCGCTTGCCATTTTCAACCTGCCCGTGGCGCAATACCCCGCCATTGCGCCGCCAGCGGTGACCATTCAAGCCACCTACCCTGGTGCATCGGCTGAAACCCTGCAAGATTCAGTAACACAGGTGATCGAGCAGCGCATGACCGGGCTGGATGGTCTGCGCTACATGAAGTCCACCAGCGACTCCACCGGGCGCTTGCGCCTTGAGCTGACCTTCGAGCCAGGCATCAACCCAGACATTGCACAGGTGCAGGTACAAAACAAGCTAAGCTTGGCCACGCCGTTGCTGCCCAACGCGGTGCAGCGCCAGGGTATTCAAGTGACAAAAAGTGCGGCCGGTTATTTGCTGGTCATTGCATTCACGGCAGTGGACGGCGCGTTCACGTCGACAGAATTGGCCGACTTCATCACCTCCAACGTACAGGACTCCATGAGCCGCGTCAGTGGCGTGGGTGAAGTGCAAGTGTTCGGCAGCCCTTATGCCATGCGCATCTGGCTGAACCCGGACAAAATGAATCAATTCAATGTAAGCGCTGGCGACATTCGTTCGGCTGTCAACGCCCAAAACGCCCAGGTGTCCGCAGGTGAACTGGGTGCGGCACCCGCCGTGAAGGGGCAATCGCTAACCGCCACCATCACTGCGCAAACCTTGCTGGAAACACCGAAAGACTTCGAGCAGATCATTCTGCGCACGGGCCCCGACGGCGGCACTGTCCGCTTGAAAGACGTGGCACGCATTGACTATGGCAGCGAGAATTACAACATTCTGCCGCGCTGGAACGGCCGAAACGCATCTGGCATTGGTATTCGCCTGGCCTCGGGCGCGAATGCGCTGGACACCGCAGAGGCTGTGGTCGCCGAAATGGAGCGCATCACGCCCCTGATCCCGGAAGGCATGGAATGGGATGTGGCCTACGACACCACCCCCTTTGTAAAAATATCGATCGAGGGCGTTGTCATTACCCTGATCGAGGCCATCATCCTGGTGTTTCTCGTGATGTACCTGTTCCTGCAAAACTTCCGGGCTACGCTGATCCCAACCATTGCCGTGCCCGTGGTGTTGTTGGGCACATTCGCGGTGCTTTCAATCTTTGGTTTTTCCATCAACACGCTCACCATGTTTGCCATGGTGCTGGCCATTGGTTTGCTGGTGGACGACGCGATTGTGGTGGTTGAAAACGTGGAACGCGTGATGTCCGAGGAAGGGCTACCCCCGCTGGAAGCCACGCGAAAATCGATGGATCAAATTACCGGGGCGCTGGTGGGCATCGGCCTTGTACTGTCGGCCGTGTTTGTGCCAATGGCATTTTTCCCGGGGTCCGCAGGGGTAATTTACAAGCAGTTTTCAATCACCATTGTGTCGGCCATGGCTTTGTCGGTGCTGGTTGCCCTGGTGCTTACACCAGCCCTGTGCGCCACCATGCTCAAGCCAATTGAGAAAGGCCACATGCTTGAACAAAGGGGCTTCTTTGGCTGGTTCAACCGCAAGTTTGATTCCAGCAACGCCCGCTACCAGGGCATGGTGGGCCGCATGTTGCACAAATCGGGCCGCTACCTGATCATTTACGGTGGCCTGCTGGCCATTACAGCGTTCATGTTCACGCGCTTGCCAACCTCTTTCCTGCCCGATGAAGACCAAGGCGTGTTCTTCACCCAGGTTCAATTGCCAGCGGGCGCCACGCAACAGCAAACCTTGGCAGTGTTGGCCAAGATGGAAGACTACTTCCTGAATCAGGAAGGCGACAATGTGAAGTCGCTTTTCACAGTGGCAGGTTTCAGCTTCTCTGGCACTGGCCAGAATTCTGGCATCGGTTTTGTTCGTTTGCGCGACTGGAGCGAACGCCAGGGCAAAGAAAATTCTGCCGCAGGCATTGTGCAAAGAGCCTCCAAAGAATTCAACAGCTGGCCCGAGGCGCAGGCCTTTGCTTTCGCACCACCTGCCATTCGGGAACTGGGCAACGCACTGGGTTTTAACCTGTTCATTCAAGACCGCACAGGTTTGGGTCGCGATGCACTTGTGCAGGCACGCAACAACCTGATCGGGGAAGCATCCAAAAACCCGTTGCTGGCAGGCGTCAGGCCCAATGCACAGGCTGACACCCCGGAATACAAGCTGGACATTGACAATGCCAAGGCAGGTGCGCTGGGTGTCAGTGTTGCAGAAATCAGCGACACGCTGACTTCCGCATGGGGCGGCAGCTACATCAACGATTTCATTGACCGTGGTCGGGTGAAGCGGGTTTACATGCAGGCCGACGCCCCGTTCCGCATGCTGCCCGGCGACTTGAATCGCTGGCACGTGCGCAACGCCGACCGTGAAATGGTGCCGTTCTCCAATTTTGCAACGGCCCAATGGTCCATGGGATCGCCGCGCCTTGAACGGTACAACGGTTTGCCAGCGGTTGAAATTCAGGGTCAGGCTGCACCGGGCATGAGCTCGGGCGACGCCATGGATGCGATGGAAGACATTGCCGCGAACTTGCCGGAAGGTTTGGGCATCGAGTGGACAGGCCTGTCGTATGAGGAACGCCAGTCCGGTTCACAAGCACCTTTGCTGTATGCCCTGTCGCTGTTGGTGGTGTTCCTGTGTTTGGCTGCGTTGTATGAAAGTTGGTCCATCCCGTTTGCCGTCATGCTGATCGTGCCACTGGGTGTGGCAGGTGCCCTGCTGGCGGCAACTGGTCGCGGTTTGGCAAACGATGTGTACTTCCAGGTGGCCTTGCTGACCACGGTCGGCCTGTCGGCCAAGAATGCGATTCTGATCGTGGAATTTGCCAAGGAGCAGGTTGAACAGGGTCGTGACCTTGTTGAATCCACGCTGGAGGCGGTGCGCATGCGTTTGCGCCCCATTCTCATGACCTCGCTGGCCTTTGGCCTGGGCGTGGTGCCATTGGCCATTTCCACCGGGGCCGGCTCTGGCAGCCAGAATGCGATTGGCACGGGCGTGTTGGGCGGCACCATTTCAGCCACGGTGCTGGGCATTTTCTTCGTGCCACTTTTCTTTGTGGTTGTCAGTCAAATGTTCGGCAAAAAAAGGCAATGACATGGGCATGGAGACCAAATCAATGACCAGTAAAGCAGAACTGCGTCGCCAGCAAATTCTGGATGCAGCAGCCGAGTGCTTCCGAAAAAGCGGTTTTCATGGTGCCAGCATGTCGGAGATCGCAAAATCCTTTGGCATGAGCGCCGGGCACATCTACAATTATTTTGAAAGCAAGGAAGCGATTATCGAGGCCATGATCAAGCGCGATCTCGATCAGGCACTGGAACGCATTGCAAAAATTCAAGGTGAGAAAGACATACTGAAAGCTATGCTGGGCACCGTGGACGAAGGTGTTCAGCGGCGCATTGAACGAAGCGAACTGGACACGGAAATTCTGGCCGAAGCAGCACGCAATCCGAAAGTAGCAGCGACCGTTCAAGCCACTGACAGCATTGTTCGCGACAAAGTGGCTCACCTCATCAAGGGCATTCAGCCGCGGGGGAAACCGGCTTCCTGTGAACTTGGCCTGGCAGCAAAAACCACCATTCTGATGGCACTGTTTGATGGTTTGCAAATTCGGGCCATTCGCGACCCGAACATGAAAGCCGATGAAGTTGGGCGGGTGCTGCGGTCGGTAATCAAGCAGATGCTGGAAAACTGACTAACTGGCCAACCCATCCAGAATGGGGCAATCGGGTCGGGAATCGCCTTTGCAACACTGCACCAAGCGTTCAAGTTCGGCCTTCATGGCATTCAGTTCCCGAATTTTCATGTCCAGTGCGCTCAGGTGCGACTGCGCCAGTTTTTTTACTTCGCGACTGGGTCTATCCCTGTCCTGCCACAGCGCCAACAACTCCTCAATCTGTTTGATTGAAAAACCCAGGTCGCGTGAATGCCGAATAAAGCGCAACACATGCAGATCGCGGCTGTTGTACAAACGGTAACCGGCGTCGGTGCGCACTGCCTGCGCAAGCAAACCCACCTGTTCGTAATGGCGAATCATTTTGCTGGAAATACCCGATTCCATCGCGGCATCGCCAATGGTGAAATAATGGTCAGTGGTTTGCAAATTCATATCAAGCCCCTACTTTCGGTTTCCAGTTGCGCAACATCAATGCATTGGTGACCACGCTCACCGAACTAAGCGCCATGGCCATGCCCGCCAACACGGGGTTCAAATAACCCAAGGCGGCCAAAGGAATACCCACGGCGTTGTAGATGAACGCCCAAAACAGGTTCTGTTTGATTTTGTTGTAGGTGCGGCGTGAAATGTCGATGGTCTGCGCCACCAGGCTGGGGTCTGAACGCATCAGGGTCACGTCGGCTGTGTGCATGGCCACATCAGTGCCCGTGGACATGGCAAAACTTACGTCGGCCATGGCCAGTGCCGGTGCGTCATTAATGCCATCACCCACCATGGCCACCACCCGTTTTGAATCGTGCAGTGCCTGAATCGCTTTTGATTTGTCACCGGGCAACTGTTCCGCCATCACGTGGCCAATTCCCAGTTCAGAAGCCACGCGCTGCGCACTCGCTGCCGTGTCGCCGGTCAACAGCACCGTGTCCACCTTCAACCCGTGCAGCGCACTTACGGCGCCTTGTGCGCTGGGTTTCAATTCATCACCAAAGGCCAGCACACCCAGCAAACGAATGCCCGTGTCGGTTTGCTCCGCAACCCAGGAACGGGTGGCTGCATTCGCATTCACAGAGGCCAGCACTTCCTGCATGGTCGCGGCTGAAACACCCAATTCCTCCATCCAGCGAATCGTGCCCACATACACGCGTGTGTCACCCACTTGGGCCGACAAACCCTTGCCCGCCACATCTTGCAAATCGGTGGCATGCGGCACATCAAGTTTGTCTTGCTGCGCACGGTTTTTCACCGCGCTGGCCAGTGGGTGCATGCTGCCAGCTTCCACGGCGGCGGCCTTGGTCAACATGCTGCCGCGCTCGCCGTGTACAGCCTCGAACTGCATCAACGTGGGTTTGCCCACGGTCAGCGTGCCGGTTTTGTCGAACACCACGGTTTGAATGCTGTGGGCCAACTCGAGCGCTTGCGCATCCTTGATCAAAATACCGTGACGTGCCGCAACACCGGTGCCCGCCATGATGGCCGTTGGTGTGGCCAAACCCAAGGCGCAAGGGCAGGCAATGACCAACACTGCCACCGCATTCAAAATGGCCTGTTCCCACGGGTTTCCGCCTGTGCCAGGCGAACCACCCAACACGCCCCAACCCAGCAGTGTGAACAGGGCAATCACCAACACCACCGGTACAAATACCGCGCTAACTTTGTCCACCAGTTTTTGAATGTCGGGCTTGGCGGCCTGTGCATCTTCAACCAGGCGAATAATTCGTGCCAAGGTGGTTTCGGTGCCCACGGCACTGGTTTGCACCAGCAACAAACCGTCCAGGTTCACAGCCCCACCGGTTACTTTGTTGCCCACCGCTTTCACCACAGGTTCGCTTTCGCCGGTAATCAAGGCTTCGTCCACATGGCTGCTGCCTTCCAGTACCAGGCCATCCACAGGAATGCGTTCACCGGGGCGAACCACCACCTCATCGTTCAACTGTACTTCTGCCATGGCAATGGTTTTGTCCACCCCGTTGCGGCGCACGCGCGCGGTGTCAGGCCGAAGGGCCTGCAAGGCAGCAATCGCTGCGGTGGTTTGGCGCTTGGCACGGCCTTCAAGCCACTTGCCCAGCATCACCAGGGTGATCACGGCGCTGGACGCCTCGAAATACAAATGGCCATTGCCCTTATCCATCATATACACCGACAAACCATAGGCCGCCGATGTACCAATTGCCACCAGCAGGTCCATATTGCCAGTCCGGTTTTGAACAGCCTTCAAACCAGCGCGATAAAACCGCCCACCCAGCCAGAACTGCACAGGTGTGGCCAGCAGCAGTTGCAACCAACCCGGCAACATCCAGTGCTCACCAAACGGCAGGGCCACCATGGGCAACACCAAGGGCAAGGTAAGCAGTGCTGCAATCGCCACCAAAGCACCCTCGCCAAAACCTTCCCTGGCGGGTGCGCTGCTTGTGCTTGATTTTTCGCCACTGGCATTTAAAATTTCTGCGTCATAACCAGCATCTACTACCGCCCTGGCAATTTGTTCGGGCGTGGCCGGCGCAGCAAAATCAATTTGCGCTTTTTCAGTGGCAAGATTCACCGTTGCCTGTGTTACACCCTTCACTTTCAGCAAGGCTTTTTCCACAGTGGAAGAACAGGAAGCACAACTCATCCCGCCTACGGCCAAATTCAATGTGTTGTTGGTGGTCATGGTAATCTCCGTTGAACAGTGTGCACAGGGTAAACCTTCCCATCATGGTAAAGTCAACCCCTTGACCTTACCATGATTGGAAGCTTCAAACTACAATTGTGATCAACCCACCGGAGTACGAAAATGATTGAACTCACAGTTGAAAAAATGAAGTGCGGCGGTTGTTCCGCCAATGTGGAACGCGCGGTGAAAGCGCAAGACCCCACAGCACAAGTACAAATTGATCTGGCCCTGAAACTGGTGCAGGTAGAAAGCACCTTGCCAACGGCCAGCCTGGCAAAAATCATCAGCGATGCAGGTTACCCAGCCCATGTAAAGGCTTAATTGCCTTTTTGACTGCCTTCCGAATAAGCGGCACCCCAATAGTTGTAAGCAAAGGCTTTGGGGCCCGGCACATACATGGTTTCAATGTCATCCACCTGAAACCCGCCTGCTTTCAGCAAGGCTGGAATATCGCGGTTCAAGTGGCAACCACCTGCCAACTTGCCCCACACGGGTTGCAAACGGTTTTGCATGCGCCGAACCGGTTCATCCGGAGCAACGCCATGTTCACAGAACAACAATTTTCCACCCGGTTTTAGAACCCGGCGCATTTCCTTCAAAGCCTGCACCGGGTCGGGAATCGTGCACAGCGTGTAGGTCATCACAATGGTGTCAATGCTGGCGTCGGGCAAGGGAATTTTCTCGGCGGGCAGGCCCATTAATTCAACACTTAAAGCTGTTTTCTGAATGCGCTTTTTGGCAAGGCGGTGCATTTGCATGGCGGGGTCCAGGCCAACGATTTTTTCCACTTTCGCGGCGTCGTAATGGCGCATGTTCAGGCCCGTGCCAATGCCAATTTCGAGCACCTTGCCTGTGGCTTTGGGCACTACTTTTTGGCGCTGACGGTTAATGGCTTTCATGCCGCATGCGAAATCAAGCAAGGTGGGCAACACGTGGCGGTCGTATAATTCAGCAAATAATCCCAATTTGTTGTCCTTTTTTGTAGAGGAAACCGCACCACCATGCAAAACAGCCCGGATCAGTTCAGTTCCAAAATCGGCTTCGTGCTGGCAGCTGCAGGATCGGCTGTGGGCATTGGCAATTTGGTGGCTTTTCCAGTGGCCGCCGCAAAAAACGGTGGCGGTGCGTTCTTGCTACTTTACATTTTTTTTGTGGTGGCCATTTGCCTTCCACTCATACTGGCTGAACTCAGCCTGGGCCGCGCCACCGGGAAAAACCCGCTGGGCGCATTCAAGCAGGTCTCCAAAAACAACAAGTTGTGGGCATTTGCCGGGGCTTTGTCACTTGTCACTCCCTTCATGATCGCGGTGTTTTACAGCGTGCTCACCGTGTGGTTGCTGGGGTATTTTTTACTGGTGCTGCTGGGGCAGTTGGACCAACTGGCAACACCCGTGTACTTCGGCGGGTTTATCACCAGCCCCTGGATATTCGCTTACCTGGCGGGCGTAATTGGTATGGTTGTGTTGGTGCTGAAAGGCGGTGTGCGCAATGGCATAGAAAAAGCATCCCGCCTGCTGATGCCCATGCTGTTCATCATGCTGATTGGACTTGCCGTGTTTGTGCTGACCCTACCGAATGCCAGTGCAGGCTTGAAGTTTTACTTCACCCCGCAACTGGACAGAATTACCTGGAGCGTGGTGAACGGCGCACTGTCGCAGGCATTCTTTTCATTGTCACTGGGCATGGGCATTTTGATTACCTATGGTTCGTATTTGCGCAAGCAAGACAACCTGGTGCAATCGGCGAAAATGCTGGCCATAACCGACACTGGCGTTGCGCTGGTGGCGGGCCTGATGACCCTGCCCGCAATTTTTGCAATTTACCCCAACACAAACCCCAGTGAACTGAGCGATTCTTCCGTGGGTTTGATCTTCTCGTTTTTTCCGAACATTTTTATGGCCATGGTGCCCAGGTTCGGCTATCTGATTTCCAGCTTCATCGCGGCCATGTTCTTTCTGCTGGCATTTGTGGCGGCCATCACATCGCTTGTGTCAATCATTGAAGTGCCCGTGGCCGCACTAAAAGCACAGGGTCAACAAACCCGAAACAAAGCCTTGGGTTTGGTGATTGCGGGCGTACTAGTGGGTGCAGTGCTAAGTGCACTGTCGTTTGGACAGGTGAAATGGCTTAGCGAGTTTGCGTTTTATTCCGGTGCCAAAAAATCGCTTTTCGATGTGTTGGTGGATGTGTTCTATGACACCATTTTGCCCTTCAATGGCCTGCTGATTTGCCTCTTGGTGGTGTGGCAGTGGAAACGCCACAATATGGCGGCAGAAATGGCTGCGAGCAGCCAAACAGGTTGGCTTGAACGCTACACCCACTTTGCGGTGGCCTTCTGGATTCCCGCAATTTTAGCCACGGTGTTTGCCATCACCGTGACCACAAAATTTTTCAGCCAGTGACACAATAAAATACTGACACGCATCGTGCCACTTTTGTGCTGTAATAAGGGAAATTAAAAATATTCCGGAGACAGCATGAAAACAACCATGGCTTTGGCAGCCTTTACCCTAGGCACAACCACTTTTTTGGCGGCCTGTTCCAAAACCCCCTCCCCCTTTGACCCCAACAGCGCTGCCAGTGAAACCACACAGGCCTTTCACGCTGAGGTGGCCAAGAACACCGACCTTTTAGACCCAGCCAACAACGCCGATGCCCGCAAGGGTTTGATTGCCAAACCGACTGGGCAGGTGAAAAATGATCAAGGCGAAATTATTTGGGATTACGACGAATTCAATTTCATTGAAGGCAACGCCCCCAGCACGGTAAACCCAAGCCTGTGGCGGCAGGCCAGCCTGAACAACCAGATTGGCTTGTACAAAGTGGCCGAACGCATTTACCAGTTGCGCGGTTTTGATTTGTCCAACATAACCCTGATTGAAGGCGACACCGGCTGGATTGTGATCGATGTACTGACCAGTGAAGAAACCGCACGCGCCGCCATGGCCTTTGCGCGCAAGCACCTTGGCAACAAACCGGTTACGGCGATTGTATTCACCCACAGCCACGTGGACCACTTTGGTGGCGCGCTGGGTGTACTCAGCGCCGAAGAAGTTGCAACACGCAAGGTGCCCGTGGTGGCCCCGATTGGCTTCATGGAAGAAGCCACCAGTGAAAACCTGCTGGTGGGCATGGCCATGGCAAGGCGGTCGGTTTACATGTACGGCAAACGCCTGCCACGCAGCCCACAAGGCCTGGTCGACAATGGTTTGGGCAAGGCTGTGGCCTATGGCAAGGTGGGCATTTTACCGCCCACGCTGGTGGTGAAAGAAGCCAAAGAAACCCACATGCTCGACGGGCTTGAGTTCATGTTCCACAACGTGCCCGGCAGCGAAGCCCCTTCCGAGTTTGTGTTTTACCTGCCCACGCTGAAAGCGTTTGGCAGCGCCGAACTGTTTGGCCACACCCTGCACAACCTGTACACCCCACGGGGTGCCAAGGTGCGCGATGCGCTGAAGTGGGCCAGTTACATGGACGAAGCCATTGGCTACGCAGGCGATGCCGAGGTGATGTTTCACCAACACAACTGGCCGGTGTGGGGCGCAGAAAACATACGCAATTTCATGGAAAAACAGCGCGACACCTACCGCTTCATTCACGACCAAACAGTGCGCCACATGAATGCGGGCCATACCTCTACGGAAATTGCAGAGAAGGTGGCAATGCCACCCGCATTGAACAACTTCCTGAGTGGGCGCGGCTACTACGGCACCGTGTCGCACAACGTCAAAGCGGTTTACCAGTTTTACATGGGCTGGTTCGACGCCAACCCTGCCAACCTGAACCCCCTGCCCCCAGTTGAAGCTGCGAAAAAGTATGTTGAAGTGGCGGGTGGCATGGATGCCCTGCTGAACAAGGCCGAAGAAGCGGTGAACAAGGGCGAATACCGCTGGGCGGCCGAGCTGCTGAAACATGCGGTGTATGCCGAGCCCGAGAATGCGCGTGCCAAGGCCTTGCTGGCAACAAGTTTTGACCAAATGGGCTACATGGCCGAGTCTGCGCCCTGGCGCAACTTCTACCTGACCGGCGCGCTGGAACTGCGCGAGGGCGGCTATGCCGAAGGTTTCAAACGCACGGCATTTCTCAACATGCTGAAACACACCCCCACCGAACGCTTTTTGGAAGCAATGGCTGCCTCATTGAACAGCGAGAAAGCCGAAGGCGAAGACATTCAAATCAACCTGGTTTTTTCAGACACACAGGAAAGTTATGTGCTGCGAATCAACAACAGCGTGTTGCACCACCGCGCCGGCAAGCCCGAAAGAAATTCTGCGGCCACGCTCACTTTAAACAAACCATTCTTTTTGAACATGATGACCGGTGAGGCCGGAGCCACTGATTTGCTGTTCTCAGACCAAACCAAAATTGACGGCAGCACCCTGAAGCTAGGCCAGTTTTTCGGCATGCTGGAAAAAGCCACAGGCAACTTCAACATTGTGACGCCCTAGGCGGCTGTTAATTTGTCGGTAATACTCGGGTTTCCACGATTGGCCGGGAAGCCCGAACAACCCTATAGTGTGCGAATGATCAACCGCTAATTCAATGGTAATTCACATGGCCACTACACATTCAACCCTGCAACCCTTCCACCTTGCATTTCCGGTAACCGACATTGCAGTGGCCCGCAAGTTTTATGGCGAGGTAATTGGCTGTGAAGAAGGCCGTAGCGCCCCACACTGGGTGGATTTCAACTTTTACGGCCACCAGTTGGTGGCGCATTTGGCACCAGAAGAAGTAGGCTGTAAGGCCAACAGCAGCGTAGACGGCCACGCCGTACCCGCCAAACATTTTGGCGTGATTTTGACCATGGAACAGTGGAATGAACTGGCTGACCGCCTGAAAGCTGCGGGCACCAAGTTTGTGATTGAGCCTTACATTCGATTCAAAGGCCAGGTGGGCGAACAGGCCACCATGTTTTTCATGGACCCATGTGGCAATGCACTTGAATTCAAGGCATTTGCAAACATGGACCAGATTTTTGCAAAATAAGTTTTGCAAAATGCGTTTTAAATAAAGCTTCGTTCCATTTCACGGCGGAACTTCACCGCCGTGGAATTGGCGTCGAACGCCACATCGTTCCAACTTACAGCTTGCCCCGCTTTCACGGGTTTCAGCAACTTCACACCATGCGCCAGGCCCAACGGCAAACCGCCCAAGGTCAACGATTCCTGTGCGGGCAACAGCTTGCCATACACGGTGTAGCCACCTTCACCGTCCAGCATTTCACCAGCTTTCAAATCGCGTTTGGCTGTGGCCACCACGTCGCCATGCCAACATATTGGGGCACCGGTGGCCTCGCCCCGCACACCGATTGATGCCACTGAAATTCCAAGCTCAAGGCCAATCAAATGGAACGGTTTGTACATGCTGGAATATTGCCCGCTGGGGTCGGTGATCAAACCATATTCCTTGAAACAACGCGCCACGTACTCACTGTCTGCCGCGAAGGTGACATACACGCCCCAACGCAGGTCGCGAAACACTGGACGTGTGTCGCGTTCCACGCTGGAAATAACCTCGACCTGCCCACGCTGGTCCAAAATTCCACCGTGTTCTTTCGGCTTTAAAATGCGTGCCAAATCATCGACACCCACGGCTGGAAATTTCAAACCACTGGGTGCAGTCAGGCCTGTTGCGTTGGCAACCGCCGCCATTTCAATGGCGCTTTTGGTGCCGTCCAGAAAGCTGTTGAACATTTGCGCATTCATACCGCCATTGGCAGCGTCTTCAGCAGTCAAGCCGTAGTGGTTCCACACTGTGTCTGGCGTGCTTTCGTGGTAGGTGGGCAGGTACTTGGTGCCCTTGCCTGCGGCCACCACTGAAAAACCAGCGGCTCGCGCCCAATCCACCATCTCGAAAATAAGCGCGGGCTGGTCGCCATAGGCCAGCGAGTACACAATGCCAGCCTCATCGGCCTTGCGCTTTAACAAAGGGCCCGCCAATGCATCGGCCTCTACGTTCACCATCACAATGTGTTTTTTGAATTCGCAACAGGCTAGCACGTGGGCAATTCCCACAGCCGGGTTGCCTGTGGAATCAATAATGATGTCGACGAAAGGCGATTCAATCAGCTTCATGCCATCGTCGACAATCGCTGTGTTGCCCTGCCTGGCCGCTTGCTCCAGCGATGTGGCCGCGTAGCTTTCTTCTTTCCAGCCCACATTTTTCAGCGCGGCCTTGGCCCGCGCCGGGGACAAATCGGCAATGCCCACCATGTGAATACCGGGCGTGCGTGGCACTTGGGAAAGATACATGGAGCCGAACTTGCCAGCACCTATCATGCCAACGCGAAGGGGTTTGCCTTCAGCGGCACGTTGCTGAAGTTTGGAAAATAAATTCATGGTGGCCTTTTGTGGTGGGTGCAGGTTTGGCTCACAGAATAACCCGCACACACGTTGCCGGAAAACCCGAAGTATCCCTAAGCAGCGCCCTTACTGTGCATGTTGAATGGCTTCCCGAAGCGCCTGTACACTGGGCACGCCCGAGAAAAACTGCGCACCCACCGCCAGCGAGGGCACCGCCTGAATGCCCACCTGTTTTGCATATTGAAGGTCCGCATCATGCTGCGCGTTGGCTTGTTCAGAATTTACAAACGCATCCAGACCTGCAGGGTTCATACCCAGGTTTTGGAGAATGCCTTTCAACACCTCGTCTTCACCAATGTTCTGGTTCTGCTGAAAAAACGCCTTCATCACTGCCGTGGCGTATTCATTGCCCTTACCCTGCTGCTTGGCATACTGCAAACCCAAAAACGCCTTGCGGGTGTATGGCTGCGGCGACACTGTGGGCAGCTTGATCGGCACGCCAAGGCGTTCAGCCATGGGGTACACAGATGCCTTCCACACACGTGGCAGGTATTCATCTTCAGGTTTTAAAGTAGGGGTTGGGTACGGACGCAGCTCAAAAGGCATCCATTCCAGTTCAACGTTCAAACCTTCAATGGCTTTTTCAATGATCGATTCACCGAGCAAACAAAACGGACACACGAAATCGGTCCAGACCTGGATTTTGATGGGGGTGGCGTTGGGGATAGACATGGGGTACTCCTGATTTGAATGCTGCTATCTACGCCCTTTAGGGCGCCACCGGGAGAGTTGGAAGTTCAGACAAAAGTTAAAAGCGCAACGTATTTCTGATTCTGAAAGTGCATAAGGAAAGAGGGGCGGTTCAATTTACAAATATTGCTGAATGCTTTGAAGTATCAATGTTTTCTGCTTATAAATTTCCGACAATTTCTCAATGTCGAACTTTTGCTCCTCTTTACCGATAAAAACCCCGATTGCAAGTTTCTTTTTGTTGAAGTGAAGACGTACGACTGGCTTACGATTGTTGTCATCAAAAATAATTGCACAGTATGATTTCGCGTCTCTCATCACAATTCTATCCACGTCAGCCAACTCCGCACCGATGGCTTGAATAATTCGGTGGGCGTCTACCTCTTCATGAGTTGTATCAACATCACCATCAGAATCACCATCTACAGAGGGTAAATCCGATACGCCATCTCCTTTGGGAGGATCAGATTCAAATGCAGACTTCAGCTTACTGTTGATGCTTTCCTTCAAAAAATTATCGAAGGAGCGTTTCAGCAGTTCGGTGAACTGGTCCTTAACTTGCGCAGTGAATCTTCCGTCATACACCCGTAAAGTAAAAATTTTAACGATTTCTTCAGATGGGGTGCCAGCGAATTCTTTTCGAACTTCAAGATTCAAAGCCTTCATGTATTTAAGGTTGCTAGCCGTGCTCAAGATGGTCTCGAGGTCAAATCCAGGCTTGGTAAATTTCTTTAATTCTTCGACGTCATTGTCACTGTAATCTGAAAGGTTAAACTCAAAGAATGGCCGTTCGTCCATCTTATTTTCTTTCTCTAGATCGCTAAAGAACAGGTAGCGAATGCCGTCCGTCAAAACCCCGAACTTGGCATCGGTCACAGCGAAGTATCTAAATAGTTGACCCGCGTGTTTAGTCTCTAGCGGTGCGCCCGGCTGCTTGCATTCAATCAAGATTGCAATTTTGCCGTCCAGTTTGATAGCGTAGTCAACCTTCTCGCCTTTCTTAACGCCATGATCAGCCGTAAGCTCTGGAATTACCTCGGTTGGATTGAAAACGTCATAACCCAATTTGGAGAGAAAAGGCAATATGAACGCAGTCTTAACCGCCTCTTCTGTTTTGGCGTGCTCCATTGTGGAGCTAATTCGTCGTGATAATTCAGCAATGCCGTCTTTGAAATCCATCGCTCATCCCCTGATCATTTTAGTAGCTTGTATTGAACTACACCGCATGAGCTTCAACTCACTGAGTAGTTAGAGCAATTTAATTTGGCTAGCCGAAGACTAAACACTGAAAAACAGCAAAGTAATTTATCAAATGAGTTAAAAACTTCATTTATTCAGCTCAGCTCTTAAATACTAGTGCTCAGGATTGACTTGGGTAAGTACCCAAAAGGAGCCCCCAAACGACTCAACCGGGGCGGTTCATCTTTGGAGACCTTGTACACGGTAATCGCAGCATACATCGCCGCTCGGCATGATTCTCTGAGTATCGAAACACCACATGCCACACCTGCGCGCCGCTTGCGCGTCACTGGCTGTGTCAATTCTCCCGGCTTTTCGCTCGTAGGCGAAAAGCTTCGAATCCCCCACGCAAAGCCCGCAGGGGCTTTGCTTCTCTTCCGCCTTGAAATGAAAAAAGCCCTAAACTTGGTTTAGGGCTTTTTGTAATTTTTGGCGGAGAGAGGGGGATTCGAACCCCCGATAGGCTATTAACCTATACACGCTTTCCAGGCGTGCGACTTAAACCACTCATCCATCTCTCCGCGGTAAGCGCGAGAGTATAGCAAAGAATCCCCTAGGGTATCCAGTGCATTCTCACGGCATCAAACATTTCCTTCAGATTCAGGCAAGCGCAACACCCGCATTACGGCCGGTGCCTCGTCTTTGCGCCCGCCAGCCAAGGAAGCCACCACCATGGCCAGTGCGCTTAGCGGGATGGTGAATACGCCACTGGCCACACCACTTAAACCACCAATTTGCACCGCATCCAGATTGAACATGGCCATGAAAGAAGAATTGGTCAGTGCCAAACACAAACTCGAGCTTAAAAAACCCGTGCCCATGGCCCACAGGGCGCCACGTCGTGTGGCACCGCTCCAGAAAATACCCGCCACAAGCGGCACAAACAAGCTAGACGCTGCCAATGCGAATGCGGAGCCCACCAGCACCACAATGTTGCCGGGTTGCATGCTGGTAATCCACGCAGCCATCAGGGCGGCACTCAGCAACGCAATTTTCGACATGGTGACCCGCCGCTGCGCAGTGGCTTCCGGGTCAAGCACCCGGTAATACAGGTCATGCGACAAACTACCGGCAATGGCCAGCAACAGGCCATCGGCCGTAGACAATGCGGCAGCCAGGCCCCCAGCCGCAATCAGTCCCGAGAGAAAAAATGGCATGCCTGCAATTTCAGGTGTAATCAGCACCAGAATATCCGGGCTCAGGCCAATTTCCGCAAACTGAACCACGCCGTCCTGATTCACGTCCTGCAAGGTGGCCAGGCCCGGTGTTACGCGCGACCACGCTGCAATCCAGTTTGGAATCTCGTTGTAACTCAAACCCACCAGGTTTTCGTACACCACCACTTTGGCAATTACGCTAAGCCAGGGCGAGGCCAAATAAATCACCAAAATACAGCCCAATGCAACCACAACCGACCACCGGGTTTGCGACGCACTCGGGGTGGTGTAAAACCGCATGATAATGTGGGGCAAGGCCACTGTGCCGCACATCAAGGTAAAGGCCACGGCGAGAAAACTCACCAAAGCCCTGGAATTTGATAGCCCCGAATCGTCTTGTATCGAACCAAAATGCGGCACACTGGCTTTGACTTTGTCCAGGTATCGCTGCTTTTCCTGACTCCATTTGCGCTTCGCATCTTGAGGGTCTTTGGGGAAACTGGTTAATACCCTCTCCGCCGCTTTGATTTCCTGAAACGTGGAGCCATCGTAACGGGCCAACTCCAGGTTCTTGCGCCGCGCTTCATAGCCCTCGGCCCAAGAGGAAGGCAAGGTGTCGATCAACAATTGGTAGCGGTCCGCCTCGCGCAAATAAACACTGCGCACCTCGGCTTCGGCTGGGTCTGAGAAAAATTTTCGTTCCTGCGCGCGCACGTATTCTGGAAAACTGGTGGGTCCACCGTCTACAAAACGCTCGCTGCTGCCCTTTCCGGTAAAACCAATCAAGGCGACCACGCTCACCATCATCGCCACAATCATGACAATGTACTGTGCAACAGCAGTCCAGGTTACCGCGCGCATGCCACCAAGAAACGAGCACACCAAAATACCGGCAAGGCCAAAAAAAACACCAATGCCAAATTCAACACCGGCAAAGCGCGAGGTAATTAAACCCACCGCATAAATTTGGGCAATTACGTACACAAAAGAAATACTCACGGTGACCAACACGCAGATCAGGCGCACCGCCCTGCCCTTGTCGCCACCGGCATACCGCGCAGCCAGAAAATCGCCCACCGAGAAAAACGCAAATTTGCGCAGGTAAGGCGCAATCAACAAGGCGATCAACACAAAGCCACCTGTCCAGCCAACCAGCAGGGCGAGCGCCTCGAAGCCACTGTAAAACAAAGTGCCCGCAACCCCAAGGAATGACGCCGCACTCATCCAGTCTGCCGCAGTGGCCATGCCGTTGTACACCGCAGGCACAGTGCGCGAGGCCACAAAGTATTCATGCATGTCAGAAGTGCGGCTGAGCAAGCCAATTACAGCGTAGGCACCAAGGGTTACAAAGATAAAGAAGTAACCAATCCATTGGCGGCCAATGCCGTAGTCTTCCATAATGGCGGCACCCGCAATGCACACCAAAAAGCCAAAGGTAAGCACCGAGAAAAACCGGGTCAGGCTTAGCGTAAAACTCATGCACCAACTCCAGAATTGTCAAACCTGCGAAACGAAAAAAACCAGTCCACCGAAGTGGAACTGGTTTCTAAACATCCAAACACATCCCCGTTCACGGAGAAGGCCGGGCCAATCAGTTGGGCTTGCCCAGTTGATCCAGAATGGCCGGATTCTCCAGTGTGGACGTGTCTTGTGTAATCTGCTCACCCTTGGCCAGGCTGCGCAGCAAGCGACGCATGATTTTGCCTGAACGTGTTTTGGGCAGGTTGTCACCGAACCGGATTTCTTTGGGCTTGGCTATCGGGCCAATGTCCTTGCCCACCCAGTTGCGCAAATCCATCGCCAGTTTCTGGCCAGCTTCACCGGTCGGGCGATCGCCTTTCAACACCACGAAGGCCACAATTGCTTCGCCGGTCAAATCATCGGGGCGGCCCACCACGGCAGCTTCAGCCACCAATTCATTGGCCACCAGTGAACTTTCAATTTCCATGGTGCCCATGCGGTGACCCGATACGTTCAACACATCATCGATTCGGCCCATGATGGTGAAGTTGCCGCTGGTTTTATCGCGCACTGCGCCATCGCCGGCCAAATATAATTTGCCGCCCAGCTCTTCAGGGAAGTAGCTTTTCTTGAACCGCTCGGGGTCGCCCCAAATGGTACGAATCATGGCAGGCCATGGGCGCTTCACCACCAAAATACCACCTTGGCCATTGGGCAAATCACCACCCACCTCATCCACCACGGCCGCCATAATGCCGGGCAGTGGCAATGTGCATGAACCGGGCACCAAGGGTGTGGCACCGGGCAAAGGCGTAATCATGTGCCCGCCCGTTTCGGTTTGCCAGAAGGTGTCCACGATTGGGCACTTCTCGCCACCCACGTTCTTGTAGTACCACATCCACGCTTCGGGGTTGATCGGCTCGCCGACAGAACCCATCAAGCGCAGGCTTGAAAGGTCATAGCTTTTTGGATGCACTTTCTCATTGGACTCGCAGGCTTTGATCAAAGACCGAATGGCCGTAGGTGCAGTGTAGAAAATTGTCGCGCTGTGGCGCTGAATCATTTCCCAGAAGCGGCCCGCATTCGGGTAAGTGGGCACGCCCTCAAACACAATCTGTGTGGCACCCACAGCCAATGGGCCATAGGTAATGTAGGTGTGCCCGGTAATCCAGCCAATGTCGGCCGTACACCAGAACACATCGCTGGGCTTGATATCAAACGTCCACTTCATGGTCAATGCGGCCCACAGCAAATAACCTGCAGAACTGTGCTGCACGCCCTTGGGCTTGCCTGTAGAACCGGATGTGTAAAGAATGAACAGCGGATGCTCGGAATCCACCATTTCCGGTGCGCACACATCACTTTGCTTTTCAGAAAGGTCGTGCATGTAGATATCACGGCCAGCCTGCATGCCCACATCGGCACCGGTGCGCTTGTACACAATGACATTCTTCACGGCTTCGCAGCCACCCAGGCTCAATGCTTCGTCCACAATGGCTTTCAGGGGCAACTGTTTGCCGCCACGCACCTGCTGGTCAGCGGTGAACACGGCAACGGCGCCAGTGTCCACAATGCGATCCTGCAAGGCCTTGGCTGAAAAACCACCGAACACCACCGAATGCGTTGCGCCAATGCGCGCACAGGCCTGCATGGCCGCAACACCTTCAACGCTCATGGGCATGTAAATTACAACCCGGTCACCTTTTTTCACGCCCAGGCTTTTCAGACCGTTGGCAATGCGGCTTACCTTGCCCAGCAGTTCCTTGTAGGTCACCTTGGTTACTTCGCCGCCGTCGGCTTCGAAAATCAGGGCCACCTTGTCGCCCAAACCGGCGTCCACATTCTTGTCCAGGCAATTTGCTGAAACGTTTAGTTCGCCGCCGGTGAACCATTTGTAAAACGGTGGGTTGGATTCGTCCAACACCTTGTCGTATGCCTTTGCAAACTGCAGGTTTTCCTGGGCCAAACGCGACCAAAAACCTTCGAAATCTGTTTCAGCTTCCTTGCACAGTGCGTTGTAGGCGTCCATACCCCCGATTGCGGCACTGCGCTGCCAGTCTGCACTGGGTTCAAACACACGTGTTTCGTGTGACACTGATTCGATTGATGACATCCTGTCCTCCAAGAGTTACTTGATTTTCTATTAATTTAGTTTGCATAAACAATAGGCAAAAGCTCTTACTCTCACCTTACACCATGGCGCACCACAGCAATTCGCGTTCCAGCCAAGCAGCCATCACACTGAGGCAACACTGTTCTGCTATGATTTGCGCGATGATCCCATTAACCAATGCTGCACCGCACACTTGTCACAAAATGGAACAAAACAAAAAACTCCCGCCCCCGCCCATCGCCCGCCTCATCTTCATGAGCCGATGGCTTCAACTGCCCCTGTACCTCGGCTTGATTGTGGCGCAGGGCGTGTACGTTTACCACTTCCTGATCGAACTTTGGCACCTGGTCACTGGTGCCACCAACCACACGCTGGATGAAGCCGGCATCATGCTCGTGGTGCTGGGCCTGATCGACGTGGTCATGATTTCCAACCTGTTGATCATGGTGATCGTGGGCGGCTATGAAACCTTTGTAAGCCGCATGCACCTGGAAAACCATCCCGACCAGCCCGAGTGGCTTGATCATGTGAACGCCTCCGTGTTGAAAGTGAAGCTGGCCATGGCGATCATTGGTATTTCCTCCATCCACCTGCTGAAAACGTTCATCAACGCCGAACAATACGATGAAAAAACCATCATCGCGCAGGCATCAATTCATGTGATCTTTTTGCTATCGGCTGTGGCAATTGCGTACTGCGATAAACTGCTTAATGAATCTGCCGCGCCCAAAAAACATTAAAATGACAGGCTACGCCCACCAATCGATCAGGAGCAGTTGACATGACCACAATCAAGCAAGAGGACTTCATCACCTCCATCGCTGATGCCTTCCAGTACATATCCTACTACCACCCCCTAGACTACATCCAGGCTCTGGGCAAAGCCTACGACCGCGAAGAAAGTGAAGCTGCAAAAGACGCGATTGCGCAAATCCTGACCAACAGCCGCATGTGTGCCGAAGGCAAGCGCCCGATTTGCCAGGACACCGGCATTTCGGTGGTGTTTGTGAAAGTGGGCATGAATGTACGTTGGGAATCGACCATGAGTGTTACAGACATGGTCAACGAGGGCGTTCGTCGCGCCTACCTGCACCCGGACAACAAACTGCGCGCATCAATCCTGCTTGACCCCGCTGGCGCACGCAGAAACAGCAAAGACAACACACCCGCTGTGATCCATTATGAAATTGTACCCGGCGACGATGTGGAAGTCATTTGCGCAGCCAAGGGTGGCGGTTCTGAAAACAAAGCAAAAATGGTGATGTTGAACCCTTCCGATTCAATCGTCGACTGGGTTCTGAAAACTTTGCCCACCATGGGCGCAGGTTGGTGCCCCCCCGGTATTCTGGGCATTGGCATTGGCGGCACACCGGAAAAAGCCATGTTGATGGCCAAGGAAAGCCTGATGGCACCTTGCGACATTTTTGAATTGATCGAGCGTGGGCCAAGCAACAGGGCCGAGGAATTGCGCCTGGAGCTTTACGAGAAAGTCAACGCGCTTGGCATTGGCGCACAAGGCCTGGGTGGCCTGACCACAGTTCTGGATGTCAAGATCATGGACTACCCAACCCATGCTGCATCATTGCCCGTTGCAATGATCCCCAACTGTGCAGCCACTCGCCACGTGCATTTTCATTTGCACGGCGACGGCCCCGCCAAGCTGCAAGTACCCAATCTTGAAGATTGGCCACAAGTCAGCTGGACAGCAGACACCGAGAAAAGCAAGCGCGTGAACCTGGACACACTTACCCCCGAGGAAGTGGCCAGCTGGAAACCAGGCCAAACCCTGTTGTTGAACGGCAAAATGCTGACAGGTCGTGATGCAGCCCACAAACGCATTGCCGACATGCTGCAAAAAGGCGAGAAACTGCCCGTCGACTTCACCAACCGCGTGATCTATTACGTGGGTCCAGTTGACCCGGTTCGTGATGAAGCGGTAGGCCCTGCAGGCCCCACCACCGCCACCCGCATGGACAAATTCACACGCATGATGCTTGAGAAAACCGGACTGATTGCCATGATCGGCAAGGCCGAACGTGGCCCTGTGGCAATTGAAGCAATTCGCGACAACAAATCAGCTTACCTGATGGCTGTGGGTGGCGCAGCTTACCTTGTGTCCAAGGCGATTACCAACGCGAAAGTGGTTGGCTTTGAAGACCTGGGCATGGAAGCAATCTACGAGTTCGAGATCAAGGACATGCCTGTTACTGTTGCGGTAGACAGCACTGGCATTTCAGTGCACAACACCGGGCCAAAAGAATGGCAAGCGAAGATCGGAAAAATTCCGGTCAGCGTGGAATAAGAACAAAAACGTCAGCCCTCGCTGGCTTTGCGCCACCACCTTGGTAACGCACAAGCCAGTATGGCCAAGGTCAAAAGGGCTGACACTTCGAATCCGTACAGGGTGTCAACGGCGGTTCTGCCCACGGGGGCTGGCCAATATTCAACAACTGCTTTCACAGTTAGATCGGTGGTTTCAAACGTGACACCCTCGGCCGGGATCAGTGAAGCCAGCAACTCTGCATCACCCAGCTGTAAAGCCAACCCACCAATGGTGCCGGAAAAATCCTCGGCTTCAAGCGTATTCTGTTTCGACTTGATTTTGGCAATCCGCAACGTACCTTCCGGGTGCTGAATGCTTTTGGTTTCGCCCAGTAAAAACGAAGCACCCGACACCGGGTCATGCCCCAAGCCCAACACGAGCTTCGCACCGAACAAATCGGCTTGCAGTTCCATGTCGCGCATCAGCCTTGAATACTCACGCTTCATGTCAAACGACAGAAGAAACTCGTCATACGTGGAATTAACACCGTACTGTTGTTGAATCTCTGTGGTTTTATCCGGGTGTTTCAGTACCAGATGCCCGTACTCGTGCGCAATCAAAAATGCCAGTTGTTCACTGGACATGAACTGGATGCGGTCCAGCCCAACACTCAAATTGGCTGCGCCCTGTTCGTCAATCCACGTGCCCACCATGTCGGTATTTTGCGTGAAGTGAACCTGCGTGGGAACACCCTCGAAAAAATGATTGTCGAACAACACGCTGAGCTTGAGCACTTCAAGTTCACGCGCAGAAGGCCCGCTTGGGGGCAATGATGAAGGGGAATGGATTGCCACTCAGTAGCCCTCGCTGAAAAGGCATGCCAAAACAACGTTGTGCCCACACACCGTACAGGCACAAGTCATTTAACCATGTTTTCAGGCTTAAACCCAAGCGGGAACAAAGCCCGCTTTCCGCGTCAGTTTAATTCATGGACGCCTTGATCTGCTCCAAAGCAGTCGGGTCTTCAATGGTGGTCATGTCCCCGGGATCGCGCCCTTCACACACGGCCTGAATGGACCTGCGCAACAGTTTGCCTGAGCGGGTTTTGGGCAACACATTCACGAAATAAACACGCGCGGGTCGGGCCACCGCCCCCAACTGTCCATCCACCACTTTCATGATCTCGGCTTCCAGCGTTTTGGATTGCGCGGCATCCAGCGCATCCATCGATTTCAAAATTGCAAACGCCACCGCCACTTGCCCTTTCACTTGATCCGCCACCCCCACCACCGCCACTTCGGCCACCGCAGAGTGGGAAGAAATGCTCTCTTCAATTTCACGCGTGCCCAAACGGTGCCCGGCCACATTGATCACGTCGTCAGTTCGCCCAAGTATGAAGAAGTAACCGTCTTCATCCCGAATGCCCCAATCGAAAGTGGAATACACCTGCCGTGTTTTGAAGCTGGACCAGTAGGTTTTCACAAACCGTTCATCATCACCCCACACCGTTTGCATGCAACCCGGTGGCAGCGGCCCTTCAATGGCCACCACGCCTTTCTCATTTACTTTGCAAGGTTGTGCGGTGTCTTCACTCAACACATTCACGTTAAAACCAAACACAGGCACACCAGGGCTACCCAGCTTGCCGGGCATTTCTTCGATGCCACGCTGCACGGCCAGAATTGGCCAGCCTGTCTCGGTCTGCCAGTAATTGTCGACAATCGGTTTGCCAATCGCGCTGGAAATCCACTGTGAGGTGGTTTCATCCAGCGGCTCGCCAGCAAGGAACAAAGCCTTGAGCGAACTTAAATCGTACTTGCTCAAATAAGCGGGGTCTTGCTTCTTCAACACGCGCACAGCCGTGGGTGCTGAAAACAGCACCGACACCTTGTAATCCTGAACAATCTTCCACCAAATACCGGCATCCGGGCGAATGGGCAAACCTTCATACATCACCGTGGCCATGCCTGCCACCAAGGGACCGTAAACGATGTAACTGTGGCCGACCACCCAGCCAATGTCGCTGGTGGCGAAAAATGTTTTGCCTGCTTCGCCCATGAAAATGTATTTCATCGACGCAGCCAAAGCCACCGTGTACCCCCCCACATCGCGCTGAACACCCTTGGGCTTGCCCGTGGTGCCACTGGTGTAAAGAATGTAACTGGTGTCGGTGGCCTGCAACCAGGTTACGGGCACTTTGGCGTTGGCCAGTTCCTTGCGCAAAGTGGTGTAGTCCTGATCCCGCCCATGCACCTGATCAAAGGCAATCAGTCCACGATTCACCATCAGTACATTGTCGGGTTTGTGGTTTGCCTTATTGATCGCCTCGTCCAGCAACGGTTTGTAAGCCACCACTTTGCCCGCACGCGAACCAGCATCGGCCGACACAATCACTTTGGGTTTGGCGTCATCAATTCGCGATGCCAGACTGTGCGAAGCAAACCCGCCAAACACCACAGAATGAATAGCACCAATTCGGGCACAGGCCAACATGGCAAATGTGGCTTCGGGAATCATGGGCATGTAAATCAAGACACGATCGCCCTTCTTCACCCCCATTTTCTGCAACATGGCCGCAGCAATTTGCACCTCTTGGTGAAGTTGGCGAAAGGTGTAGGTTTTCTCTTGATCCACTTCGGTGGATACATAGATTAACGCCGGCTTGTCGCCCAACTGGTCAAGGTGACGATCCACCGCGTTGTAGCAAAGGTTGGTTTGGCCACCCACATACCAGGCTGCAAACGGTGGTTTGGAATCATCCAGCACCTTATCGAACGGCTTGTGCCAATGGATCAAATCAGCCTGACGAGCCCAGAAACCCTTTGGGTTTCGAATTGATTCATCGTACAGGTCTTGATAGGCCCCCCTGGATTGGTATTTTATTTGCTCACCCACAGCACTGTCTCCTCGTTCTAGTTGCACCAATGTAGAAACTCGCGCTTACGGCACTCTGACTTCACCAAAAAATATTGCTAAACGAAAACACTTCTTGTTACATAAACGATTACTATTTGATAGACTAATCGGGTTAATTCACATCACTCACCTTCAGGAAAGTAAACATACCATGAGCAACACTTTCAAGAAATTGCTGGTTCTGTCTGTTGCTGGCACGCTGGGTTTCGGCACTGCAGCACAGGCCGCAGACAACGCCATCAACATCTATTCTGCCCGCCATTACGCAGGCGATGAATTGATGTACCAGGAGTTCACAAAACAAACCGGCATTGAAGTCAAACGCCTTGAACTGCAAGACGAAGCCCTGCTGGAACGCATGCGCAGTGAAGGTGCTCGCAGCCCCGCCGACGTGGTGTTGCTGGTCGATGCAGCCCGCCTGGCCGCTGCACAGAAACAGGATCTTTTTCAACCCGTGAAATCAAAAGTTCTGGCCGAAAAAATTCCAGCGCAGTTCACTGGCGAAAACGGTCTTTGGCACGCATTTTCTTCACGCAGCCGCGTGATCGTGTACAGCAAGGCAAACATCGACCCCAAACTGGCCCAAAACTACGAAGACCTGGCCAAGCCCGCATTGAAAGGCAAAGTGTGCACACGCACAGGCTCACACCCCTACATGTTGTCATTGATGAGCAGCATGATCAGCCACTTGGGCGAGAAAGGCGCCGAAAGCTGGGCCAAGGGCGTGGTTGACAACATGGCACGCAGCCCCAAAGGCGGCGACACTGACCAGATTCGCGCGGTTGCATCCGGTGAATGTGGTGTGGCGTTGACCAACAGTTATTACTGGGTTCGCCTGCTGAATTCCGAGAAAGCCGAAGACAAGGACGTGGTTTCTAAAGTGGGTTTCATCTGGCCTAACCAAAGCAACTACGGCGCACACATGAACGTGTCCGGCGCTGCTGTGGCCAAGTACGCACCCAACCGCGAAAGTGCAGTGAAGTTTCTTGAATACCTGGCAAGCGATTCTGCACAGAAATACTTTGCCAACGGCAACAATGAATGGCCAACCGTACCCGGCGTGAAAGTGAGCAACCCTGCACTTGACTCGCTCGGTCCTTTCAAGCAAGACGTAACCCCTGCAAAAACACTGGCTGCCAACACCGCGCTTTCCCAACAAATTATGGACCGTGTGGGCTACAAGTAAATCCAGGCTGTAATTTGCTGACAAGCAACTATCAAAAAGGCCTCACATTTTTTGTGGGGCCTTTTTTGTTCACAAACATGAAAGAAGCTTGTTACACTCCAAAATATCTATGTAACTGGCAAGTAAATTGGTGAAAAAAACAAACAACAAAAACAAAGCCACAGCGCAGGGTTCGGAGACAAAAAGACTGGGTACCCGCAAGGTGCCCAAAGAACAAAGAATGATCCAGATCCTTGAGGTCGCAGGCTCCGTCTTTTCGCGTCACGGTTTCCACTCCACCAGCATGGAGCAGATTGCCGAAGGTGCAGGCGTAACCAAACCACTGCTATACCGTTATTTCGGCTCAAAAGACGCGCTTTACCTGGCCACCATTACGCAGGTAGGCAATCACCTAATGTCCGGTCTAAGCCTGTTGATGGAAAACCCGGACCCCGAAGAACGCCTGAAAATGATCATGCACAGCTTTTTGACCTTTGTTGAGCGTCACCGCGAAGGCTGGTCCGTGTTGTACAACGAGGCGCTGACAAGTGTTGGCCCGGTTGGAGAAAAGGTGGCATTTTTCAGAAACAGTTTCATTGAAGCCTCCGCCAAAACCATTGAAGAACTGAACGATCCATCAAAAGCCAAAAATGGCGACAAAGCTGGAATTCAGGCCGTTGCCTTGGCCAACATCATGGTGGGTGCTGTTGAAGCGGGCGCACGGTGGTGGATCCAGCACCCGGATATTCCGATTCGCGACATGCAAAGGCTGATCGAAACCAGTTTGATGCCAGGGCTTTCCAAGCGATAGCAGCTGTTGCTAAGTCAAATGCCCGGTTTGTTTACAGGCATCTGCGAAGTCGCATGCCTTGAACCGGCCGGGTTGATGCACCCGTGGCGGATTGCAGCAGCGTTGCATCATCTCAAGCCGCAATACTTCCCACCATCAACACTTTCGAATCCCGCTCAGCCAGTACTTCAAACTTCGAAGTACCAACGGCTGTTATATGCTTCACCGAAATACCCGAGGGCAAAAACACCGGCTGCTTGAACGACAAATCAAACTTGCGTGCAGGTGCACCCAAACTGGCTTCAACAATACTCAGGGTTTTTGCTGCAGTCCACATGCCATGCACAATCGCTTGCTTGAAACCGAACATTTTTGCGGTTTGCGCATACAGGTGAATCGGGTTGTAATCGTTTGAAACCTTGGCGTATTTGCGGCCCTGATTTTCAGGCACTTTCACAGCAACATATTGCGCACTCAATGCACTCAAAGGCTCAACAGGTGCGGGTTTCGTCAAAGGCTTATTGGCCAACTTAGGCATTCCCTTCACGCGGCAAAGAATGGTCATCACACTGCTCCAATAAACTTCCTCGCCCACCAAAAACTCGGTGTGCACATCAAACTCCAAACCCAGCGAAATACTGCGGGTTTCGCCCACTGTCACCAACACGTCGTAGGCTGTGCCATATTCCAGCGGCTTGATGCATTCAATCGAATTGTGCAGATGAACCATACCCAACATCGGCATGGGGTGCTCGGGACGACTTAACAAGTACATGTGCAGGGGCGAAGCCACCACCTGGGGAGCCGTCAAAGAAATTTCATCCTCCTTGAAGCCACACACAGCGTTGTACTGCCGCACCCACTCACGGTCGATGAACACTTTCTTCACCCGGGCACCCAGGCGCGCGGCCTGCGTGTCGGGTTTTGGTTTTTTATTCGACGTGGTGGCAGCCTTCAGCAGCAGCGCCTTGCCATTTGGAAACTCCGACAGCTCGTAAAATTTCGCCGCCGCTTTCAGGGTGTCATTCACGCTCATGATTTCACTTCTCGATAATTGCGGTTACACCGATACCACCGGCTGCACAAATAGAGATCAAACCCTTGCCGCTGCCTTTTTCATTCAGCAGCTTGGCCAGTGTGGCAATAATACGGCCGCCAGTGGCAGCAAATGGGTGGCCAACCGCCAGCGAGCCGCCTTTCACGTTCAGTTTGCTGCGGTCAATTGAACCCAGCGCAGAATCAAGACCCAGCTTTTCCTTGCAGAACTTGGGGTCTTCCCAAGACTTCAATGTACACAATACCTGTGCGGCAAACGCCTCGTGAATTTCATAGAAATCGAAGTCTTGCAGCTTTACACCGGCTTTTTTCAACATGCGTGGCACGGCATAAGCAGGTGCCATCAACAGGCCTTCCTTGCCAGAAACGAAATCAACACCAATGGTCTCGCTGAAAGTGAGGTAAGCCAATGGTTCAATGCCACGTGCCTTGGCCCAGTCTTCAGAAGCCAGTAACACGGCAGAAGCGCCGTCGGTCAACGGTGTGGAGTTACCCGCAGTCATGGTGCCCTTGCCGCTTTTGCGATCAAATGCAGGCTGCAAACCTTGCAAACGTTCTACTGAAGAATCAGCACGCAGGTTGTTGTCGCGAGTCAAACCATTGAAAGGCACCACCAGGTCATCAAAGAAGCCTTCTTCGTACGCTTTCGCAGCTTTCAGGTGGCTGCTTACTGCCAGTTCGTCTTGATCTTCGCGCTTAATACCCCAAGTTTGTGCCATCACTTCACAGTGTGCGCCCATGCTCATTTTTGTGCGTGGTTCTGCGTTGGCGGGTGGCAGTGGTGCCAGGTGCTTGGGGCGAATTTTCAACAGGGCTGCCAGCTTGCCTTTGGTGTCGCGGGCACGGTTGGCTTCCAGCAAAATTTTGCGCAGGCCTTCGCTTACAGCGATGGGTGCATCGGTGGTGGTGTCTACACCACCAGCCATGCCCGCTTCAATTTGACCCAAGGCAATTTTGTTGGCCACAACAATGGCCGCTTCCAGGCCAGTACCGCAAGCCTGTTGAATATCGAATGCGGGGGTCATTGGGCTTAGGCCCGAGCCCAGTACAGATTCACGGCACAGGGAAAAATCGCGGCTGTGCTTAACCACCGCACCAGCAACCACGTCGCCCAGTTCTTCGCCGTGCAACTGGAACTTGTCGACCACACCGCGGAACGCTGCAGTCAGCATGTCCTGGTTGGATTTGCCAATGTAGGCTGTGTTTGAACGTGCAAATGGAATGCGTGAACCGCCAATAATGGCAACGCGACGACCGTGTTTCATAATGTTCTCCAAATAATTTTTAGTTGCAGGCAGCGTATTTGCTTATTGAATAAGTTAGGCGCCCACCAGGTTTTGTCCGCACACACGCAAGGTGGCACCGTTTACACCAGCAGCCAATGGGCTGGCCATGAAGGTCACTGCCTCAGCAATGTCCACTGGCAAGCCGCCTTGCGACAGGCTGGACAAACGACGGGCCACTTCACGGGTTACCACTGGAATGGCCGCAGTCATTTGTGTTTCGATAAAGCCCGGTGCAATCGCGTTAATGGAAATGCCCTTGCCTTCCAGTTGCCTGGCCATGGCATCCACATAACCAATCACTGCGCTCTTTGTAGCGGCGTAGTTGGTTTGACCAGCGTTGCCGGCAATGCCGCCAATCGATGAAATACACACAATGCGCGCATTCGCGCCAAACGCATCACCAGCCAGCAATTGGTCGTTACAGCGAACAATCGCGCCCAGGTTCACGTCCAGCACCATGTCCCACAGGTGGGCAGCCATGTTGCGCATCATCTTGTCGCGGGTAATGCCTGCGTTGTGCACAATAATGTCAATTTTTCCGCCCTTGTCTGCGGCTACAGCGGCCAGCTTCTTGCCAGCATCAGCATCGGTAATGTCCAACGGGCAGGCAATGCCACCAAGGCTGCTCATGGTGGTACCCAACACGCTTTCATCAGCCGGGCGATCCACACCAATCACGGTTGCACCTTCGCGGGCCAGCACTTCAGCAATGGCTGCGCCAATGCCGCGTGCAGCACCGGTTACAACGGCCAGCTTGCCTGTCAATGGCTTTTCAGAGAATGCGGCAACTTTCACGCCCTTGGGTGCGCCAACCACTGGCAATACCTGACCAGTTACAAATGCTGAATGCGGGCTCAGGAAAAAGCGCAACGCACCTTCAATGCCGTTTTCAGCACCGGTTTTTACCTGAATCAAATTGGCGGTTGTGCCGTTCTTGCCACTTTCTTTGGCAAGGCTGCGAATGAAGCCGGGCAATGAAGATTGTACGGTTTCAGCCAGGGCATCTTTACAATCACCGCGCGGGCGACCAATCACAACGATGCGGCTGTTCGAAGGTACTTTGCGCAAGCGTGGGTTGAAGAAATCGTACAACAAACGCAGGTCAGCCACATTCGCGGCGGCGGTTACATCCAATACATACACGTTTTCAGGCACGCCATTGTCGGATTGAGAAATACTTACTTCCAGCTTGGCCTTGATTGCGGCCTGCTTGATGCCATCCAGACCCGCCAAATCAGCAGACACCTTAATCGATGCTCCCATGGCATTCAGACCCATCACCACCGCAGTGGCCACAGGGCCAAATGCGCTGGCACCCACCAAGGCGTTGGCGTTGGCCAGTGCTTTTTCAGCGTAGCCCGTTTTCGCGCGCTTGAGCATGGGGGGCACGGGCAGGCCCAGTGCGGCGGCAATTTGTTTACCTGTGGAGGTGTGAACAAATTCAAGAATCTTGTCGGCCATGTGTCTCGTCCTTCTTATGGGGGGAATGTCTTTTTTCAGGGCTTAGCATAGCCCAGCAAGACAATGTTACTGTTGCGTAACTTGTGAGTGTATAGAAACTTCGGCCGAAAATCGTAGAGTGCTTTCTCTAACCCGGAAAGGTTAAAGGCATGTCGCCTGGCTGCCAAGGGCTGTACTTCACCATGGCTTGTTCCAGCAGGCTCGAATCTAAAAATATACCTAGCCAGTTTTTCAGCGCATCGTAACCGGGTGCGGTATCAAACCATGCCTGATCGGCAATTCGAAACTGGCGAACAAAAGGAAGAATGGCGTAGTCTGCGAAGCTGGGTTGGCTGCCAAACAGGCAAGAGCCCTGTTGTTGTCCCTGTTGTTGCGCCTGTTGCTCAAGCACCGCATTCCATTGCGCCAAAATTTTTTCACACGCTGCGCGGTGTTCAAGCGGGTCGCAGGTGTAGGTCTCAGCCTCTGTTTTTACATGGTATCGATGGGGGTATTTGTAACGATCCAAATTGCGCTTGAACTCACCGTCCAGCAGCGCAATCCAATGATCGCACTGTTGCTGCTGCTCAGCGTTCAGCACCAACCAGTCGGCCGGGAAATTCTGACCCACCGCCCAGTGCATCACATCCAGGCTTTCATCAATCACGGTGCCGTCGGGTAACCACAACACAGGCACAGTCCCCTTCGGAGAAATTTCAAGCATGTGCGCAGGCTTGGCCCGCAGCACCAGTTCGCGCACTTCAACCTTTACACCCGAAGCAACGATCGCCAGGCGTGCTCGCATGGCGTAGGGACAGCGGCGAAAGGTGTACAACACCGGAAGGCCGAGTTGGTGCGCACAATCAAGTGCATTGGGCTGCTTCACCCTAGTTACTCCAAATGCGTTTCTTTGGGCGGCACTTCTTTGGGCAACATCTTGCGACCAATGTGCTTTTCATTGCGCATTTTGGCCAATTGAATCTGCTTTTGGCGTTCACCAAAGCGTGCCTTCTGGTCTTCAGTCAAAGAGTCATAGCAATGCGGGCACCCCACGCCTTGAATGTATTTCTCGCTTTGCTTTTCTTCATCGGTAATCGGCATGCGGCATGCGTGGCAAAGGTCGTAATGCCCCACCTGCAAACCGTGGGTTACGGAAACCCGCTGATCGAACACAAAGCACTCGCCCTTCCACAGGCTTTGTTCTTCAGGCACTTCTTCCAGGTATTTCAGAATGCCACCCTCAAGGTGATACACCTCGTCAAAGCCCTGCTCCAGCATATAGGCCGTGGATTTTTCGCAGCGAATGCCACCCGTGCAAAACATCGCAATCTTTTTTGGACGCTTGTCAGCAGGCAAGCTTTTCAAATTCTTCTCAACCCATTCCGGAAATTCGCGGAATGTGGTAGTGGCAGGGTCAACGGCACCTTCGAATGTGCCAATCGCGTACTCGTAATTGTTGCGCGTATCAATCACCAAGGTATCGGGGTCTTGAATCAGCGCATTCCAGTCCGAAGGCTTCACATAGCGGCCCACCAAGCGGTTTGGGTCGATGCCGTTTTTACCCATGGTCACAATTTCACGCTTTAACTTCACCTTCATGCGTGTGAAAGCCTGCTCAGGCGCAATCGAATACTTCGGCGACACATCCGCAAAGCGTGAATCGCTCCACAAAAAATTCATCAGCGCCACAATGCCTTTGCGCGGCGCACTTACCGTGCCGTTGATGCCTTCTTTGGCCAGCAACAAGGTACCCAGCACGCCGTTTTGCGTGCACACCGTTTCAAGCTGGGGCTTGATGTCCTCGAAATCGGGCAAGCTGACAAACTTGTACAAGGCCGCAACCACGATGTCATCGGTTTGTGGAATGGATGCTTCAATCATCGGCATGGCGATTCTTTCTAAAAAGTACTTTCTATCAAATTAACTTAGCCCTCTATTGTAACCGAGCACCGGGTTTTGCCCAATCAGGCGAAAAACCAAAGCAATGCAGGCTTTGGTAAACTGGCACAAACGCCGCACAACGCAGCAGCAACCCACACAACAAGAACACACACCATGAATGCCTTCTGGATTTTGCTCCTTCTCATTTTAGTCTCCGGCTTTTTTGCGCTGTCGGAAATGGCACTGGCCTCCAGCCGCAGATCCAAGCTGCAAGCCATGGCCGATGCTGGCAACCCCAAAGCCAGCATTGCCTTGCAAATCATGGACAACCCAAGCCGCCTGCTTGCCGCCACACAAACAGGCATTACCGCCGCGGCACTGTTGATGGGTATTTATGGTGAATCAGCGCTTACCGCCACTTTTCAGCATTACATCGATCTTTACCTGCCAGCACTTACCGAATGGGCCGATGCCATTTCATTCACTGTCACCATCGCCCTGGTCACGGGTTTCTCCATTATTTTTGGCGAAATCGTGCCCAAGCGTTTGGCCATTGCAAACCCGGAAAAGGTTGCTGCCTTCTGCGCACCCTTCATGTCGATATTCCTGAGGGTTCTCAGCCCGGCCATCGCCTTGTTATCAAAAGGCTCCGACCTGGTGCTCAGCTTCATTCCTTTCAAAGCCGCACCCGCGGTCAGCACCATTGAAGAAATTCAAGCGTATCTGGACGAAGGTGCCAAAACCGGCATGCTTGCACCAGAAGAACGCCACTTGATGAGCAACGTGTTGCGTCTTGAAGACCGGCGTTTGGCCTCGGTCATGACCCCTGTCAGCGACATTGCCTACCTTGATTTGCACGCACCACGCGAAGACAATCTGCGTCTGCTCCGCGAAGCGCCCCATTCCATGCTGCCCATCTGCAAAGGCAGTTTGCAGCAGGTTATTGGCGTGGCAGAAAGCCACGACATTTTGCAAGCCGCGATGGAAGGCGATATTGATTTCGCAGAAATCCCCCTGCAAAACGCCCTGTTTGTGCCTGCCTCATTAACACTGGTCGATTTGCTGCGCACCTTCCGCCAGCAGAAAAATACCTTTGCGTTTGTGGTCAGCGAATTCGGCATGACTGAAGGCATCGTGACCATCGATGACGTACTTTCCAGCGTGGTGGGCGACATGATGCCCCTGATCGACACGCCCGAAGAATCACTGGCTGTGAAACGTGACGACGGTTCCTGGTTGCTCGATGGCCTGCTGCCCATCGACGAGATGAAAACAAAGCTGGGTATTCGCGGCCTTCCGCAAGAGGACCTGGGCAACTTTCACACAGTGGGTGGTTTCGTTTTGGCCTCGCTTGGGCGGATTCCAAAGAAAACCGAGAAGTTCGACTGGAACGACTGGCGATTTGAAGTGGTGGACGTCGACAGAAACCGGGTCGACCAGGTACTGGCCACCCCTAACACGTCAAAATCCACCCAACACACAACTGCCAAACATCAATAAAAGACACTAAAACGAATTTTCATCGACAGGCGTTCACTCAAGGCTCATGTTCGAACTAAATCCTTGACGATGCCACAACCGGTCAGCTTCCCTCTATCCGCAGCCATCCCATACCTAACAATTCCTGTCACAGAAGGCAGTAACACATCCCATAAACCGGTTCAAACCGGAACAGAAATCTGGGATACCACTCAAATGCTCAGCATTCAGCCTGAGTAACAAAGAACTCAGCGATTCAGGTGAAACAGTTCATGGGGAATGGGGAATTCATGGTGGGGCGGGTTTGTGCATGATCAAACCTCAAAGCCTGCAAATTCGAGTACTTTCCAGCGCCTTACAAAGCCCTACGCTTGCACAACAATTGAAGGTTAACTTTTTTAGTCGACTCACCGCACCACAACAAGAAGCGATCAAATTGGGCATTGAATCCATCATCAAAAACCTTGAACACGCCACCACATGATGCCGACATCGATCAATCAACCAGGCGTTGAAACACTGCTGGCAACATATACGAGGTTCGCCCCATACTTTGGATTGGATCACTTCAAGGAGTCACCCAGACACTGCACAGATCCCCCTCATTCTTCACGCATGCCGTAAGTTGTATCGAAGAATGCCCCGACCTAAAGCCCGGGATATTTCAGCTTCATGTGGCCATCGCTGACGACCCCCAAGCCTCGCTTCTCGCCCATCTCGATACAGTGTATGAATTTATCGACAAAACCTTGAAAACAGATGGAAAAGTGGTGGTTCATTGCGAACAGGGGATCAGCCGTTCTGCCGCTTCGATCGCAGGCTATCTACTTCGACAGGAAAAAACGAGTGTCAAATTGGCACTGCAATCAGTTTACTTGGCTAGTCCAAAATCGAGGGTTAATCCCTGGTTTGTTCAAGACCTGATTCAATGGCAAATTCAGCAAACGCTCAAGAACAGCGCTGCACCGCAAACACAATCGGATTAGGCTAGCCGATTTACTCAGCAGCGCGCACCAAACCCTTGGGCATTGGAAATGCAATGTTTTCTTCCACACCTTCCAGGTTGCGCACCGACAAAGCACCCCACTCTTTCAAACGCTTCACCACGCCTTGAACCAAATGTTCCGGCGCCGATGCACCCGCTGTCAGGCCGATGTGCTTCACCCCCTCGAACCAGGTTTTCTCAAGACTGTCTGCATTCTCAATCAGCTTGGCAGGCACGCCCAGCTTCTCAGCCACTTCCCGCAACCGGTTGGAATTTGAGCTGCTGGGGCTGCCCACCACCAACACCAAATCCACTTGGCGAGCCATGAATTTCACCGCATCCTGACGGTTCTGGGTGGCATAGCAAATGTCCGCTTTTTTCGGTTCACGAATGTCAGGAAACTTGGCTTTCAGCGCTGCAATTACACGCGATGCATCGTCCACACTCAAGGTGGTTTGCGTCACGAACGCCAGTTGCGTACCCGCAGCAATGTTCAACCGGGCCACATCCTCTTCGGTTTCCACCAGATAAATGCCGTCTTGCACTTGCCCCATCGTGCCTTCTACCTCGGGGTGGCCCTCATGACCAATCATGATGATTTCGCAACCCTGCGCGCGCATTTTACTAACCTCAACATGCACCTTGGTCACCAGCGGGCAAGTGGCGTCAAACACTTTCAGGCCAAGGCTTTCGGCTTGGGTGCGCACATCTTGTGAAACACCGTGGGCAGAAAACACCACAGTGGAACCCGTGGGCACGTCTTCAAGCTCATCCACGAAAATGGCACCCTTGCCCCGCAAGTCCTCCACCACGGTTTTGTTGTGAACAATTTCGTGCTTTACATAAATGGGCGAACCAAACTGCTGCAGCGCGCGTTCCACAATTTCAATGGCACGGTCTACACCAGCGCAAAAACCACGCGGCTGGGCCAAGCTAATTTCCATACTCACCTCACAACACCCCGATCAACTGCACTTCAAAGCTCAGTGCTTTGCCAGCCAAGGGGTGATTAAAGTCAAACAAAATATCATCATCACGCTCCTCCACCACGGTGCCGGCAAACTGGCCACCATCGGGTGCCGGGAAATGCACAAACTCGCCAGGCTCAAACGTAGTGCCCTCTTCAGCATACTTCGACAGCAAAGCCTTGCTAACCGGGCGGTATAAATCGGGGTTGATGTCGCCATAGCCACTACCGGCCGGCAGCGTGAACGTGTCGCGCTGACCCGCTTGCATGCCAAACAGGCAACGCTCAAGGCCTTCGGCCAGCTGACCTGCGCCAATCGACAATGTGGCAGGTTTGTCCTCAAATGTAGACACTATTACTTGCTGGCTTTCCGCCAAGCGAATTCGGTAATGCAGCGTTACGAATGAAGATTCGTTCACCACGGGCTTGGGCTGTACTGCATCAGTCATTTCAACATCCTGAAATCATTTCAAAAACGGCTCTATTCTACGCCTTTGGGCGCAGGTCTTCAGCCATTTATGGCTCGCATGCAGGGGAACTGAGTCCTGGGGGCAGACCACATAACCGTTTTCAGGTTAAATTCCATGAGCATTCAAAGCTGGCCCAAACACGACCGCCCCCGCGAGCGGCTTATCAAACAAGGCGCACAGGCACTTTCAGATGCAGAACTGCTGGCCATTTTTTTGCGCACAGGCTTGCCCGGCAAAAGCGCAGTCGACCTGGCCCGTGAAATGATCACGCAATTTGGCGGCTTACAAAACCTGAACCGCGTATCGCTGGCTGAATGGGTTCAAATTCGGGGTCTAGGCGAAGCAAAATACGCCCAACTGCGCGCCTGCCTGGAAATGGCCAAGCGTTGTTTAAGCCATGAATTGCAGGAAACACCCCATTTGCTGGGCTCGCCAGACCTGTTTGAAAGGTTTGTGCGGGCTCAAATAGGTTTAAGCGACGTTGAAAACTTTCTGGCAATTGCCCTGGACAGCCAACTAAAAGTGCTGGATCACAAGGTGTTGTCCAGCGGCACCGTCAACAAAACAGCCGTTTTTCCGCGTGAAGTGCTTAAATTTGCAATACACACCAATGCCCCGCGCATCATGGTGGCCCACAACCACCCAAGCGATTGCTGCACGCCCAGCAGCGCCGACGACCGCCTGACCCGCGAGCTACACTCAGCCTTGGCACTGATTGATATAGAATTGGTAGACCATTTAGTGGTTGGCCCCAGCTGCGGGTATTCGTACCGACTCAACAATCGTCCACCTTTTTGATTTTTTCCACAAAAAAGGCTGGGCAAAAGAATAGTAATTGGTTACAATCTTGGACTTCGCCGCAAATCCATGGCTTTTCAATTCATGCCGTGTGGTTTTGCAGATACACTAATTTGCTGAATTTTTTGGGGTCATCATGGCTCGCGTATGTCAAGTAACGGGTAAGCGCCCGATGGTTGGAAACAAAGTTTCCCACGCCAACAACAAAACAAAACGTCGTTTCCTGCCTAACTTGCAGTCACGCAAGTTCTGGGTTGAAAGCGAAAACCGCTGGGTTCGCCTGCGTCTAACTAATAACGCCCTGCGCACTATCGACAAAAACGGCATTGATGCTGTTTTGGCCGATCTTCGTGCACGTGGCGAAATCTAAGCAGGAGTAAATCATGGCTAAAGGTGGTCGCGAAAAAATCAAACTCGAATCTTCTGCTGGTACAGGTCATTTCTATACAACGACCAAAAACAAGCGCACGAAGCCCGAGAAAATTGAAATCATGAAATACGATCCAGTGGTTCGTAAGCATGTGTCATACAAAGAAACCAAGCTGAAGTAACTCGCTTGCTTTCGCTGTTTCTACAGAAACCCGCTACTGAAATTCAGAGCGGGTTTTTCGTTTGGCATTTGCGAAGCCGCATAGATGCCCTGAAGTGCTAGTGAAACGCGATTTCGCGAATGCCGCTGACGGTGGCTGAAGGTCGGGCTGCAAACACAAACACCAGCGCATCAATAAAAAAGCCGCTGATCGAAACCAGCGGCTTTCTTAAACCAACGCTTCGCGAATATCAGGCAGCGTAGCGACGAATGCGAATAGACATGTCTTCCAGCCAGCGAATACCGCTTTGCTCAGCACGCTCGCACCACGCTTGCAGCTGAACCAGCATTTGCTCACGGCTCAGGTTGGTTTTTTCCCAAATCTGGCGCAATTCAGCACGCATCTCAACCAACGTATTGATCATCTTCGATTGCGCACACAACTGGGCCAGTTCGGCACGCTGCACATCACACAGCTTGCTTTCGTCGATCGACAACAGCTTGGTGCCCTTGGACAACACTTTAAGTTCTTGGGCATTGGCTGCTTTTTGCTTCATCGCTGCCGCCTCAGAACGGAAGGCCTTGCGCATTGAACTGGCGTAGCGCGCCATCACATCATAACGGTGATTCACCACCGCCTGGACTGTCACCAAACTAAGCACCGGTTTGCTTTCAGACGAAAACTTGGGCGACTCCGCCACTTTTTTGACTTTGGCCAAACCAAGAAAACTGAAAACCTTGATGTACATCCAGCCAATATCGAATTCAAACCACTTGGAACTCAGCTTGGCCGAAGTAGCGTGTGTGTGGTGGTTGTTGTGCAGCTCTTCACCGCCGATCAAAATTCCAAACGGGGAAATATTGCGGCTGGCATCGGGGCAATCGTAATTGCGGTAGCCCCAATAATGGCCAATGCCGTTGATCACGCCTGCAGCCAGCACAGGGATCCACAACATTTGGATGGCCCAAATACTAACGCCGGGGAAACCGAACAGAATGAAACTAAGCACCAGAGTGAAACCAACACCCTGCCACGGAAAACGCTCATACACCTGAAACTCCAGCCAATCGCTGGGCGTGCCGTGGCTGTACTTGGCCAGGGTTTCTGCATTCTTGGATTCCGACCGATAAAGCTCGGCACCGCGCCAAAATACGGTTTTCAAGCCACGGGTTTGCGGGCTGTGGGGGTCATCGGGTGTTTCACACTTGGCGTGGTGCTTTCGGTGAATGGCCGCCCATGCGCGGGTGCTCATGCCGGTGGTGAACCAAAGCCAGGCACGAAAAAAATGCGCCAGTGCCGGGTGTACTTCCAAAGCACGATGGGCCTGGCAACGGTGCAAGTACACTGTTACGGCCACAATAGTAATGTGGGTCACAATCAGGGTGTAAATCACCATTTGGCCAATGCTGGCACCGGTAATTCCTGAGGTTAAAAATTCAATCATATTCACCAACTCTCAACAGGTCGTATTACAAAGGTTACGGCCGTCTCAATTTGCTTCTGAAGGAGCCGTATCATATTTTCAGTGTACAAGTGTACTTTTAAAGCCGGAACACATTTGGAATTTATATTCAGTTCAGGCTTTGGAACGTTGTAACACTGCTGCAAAAAAGCCATCTGATTCACCATCTTCTGGCCACAATCGAAGCATGTCGTCAGTCGTGCTCGCCTTGACAGGCCGCTCCCCGGGGTTCAGCACTTCAGTCCAGCGGCGAAGCCGGAATTCCGGGTGACTTTCCAGGAACGCATTGACAATGTTTTCGTTTTCATCGCGAAGAACACTGCAAGTGATATAAACAAGCCGACCATCGGGCTTTACCAGTTTGGCTGCATGCTCAATGATGGATTTTTGCTTCGCGGTCAATTCTGCCAGACTCTGCAAGTTCTGTCTAAATTTAAGATCCGGGTTACGCCTTAAGGTTCCCATACCACTGCAAGGAACATCGGTTACCACACGGTCAGCTTTGCCGAAATACTTGTTCAGGCGCGGGTCGGTTTCGTCGTTGATCACCATGGTGTAGAAGTTGCTCAACCCAGAGCGAGCCGCACGGGGCTTGAACTTCACCAAACGCTTTTCCGATGTATCCAGCGCCACAATGCGGCCTGTGTTCTTCATTTGTGCGCCAATCGCCAGGGTTTTTCCACCCGCGCCCGCGCAAAAGTCAACCACCAAATCGCCTCGGCGTGGCGCAACCAAGCGGCTTACCCACTGGCTACCGGCATCCTGCACCTCAAAATAACCTTCCTGAAAAATCTCGGTTTTGCCAACAATGGGTTTACCCACTGCGCGCAAACCTTCGGGCAGACCTTCAATCGGGTTTACTTGGACACCCATGTTCGTCAGTGCCGCCAACAAATCGACCACACTGGTTTTAACCGTATTCACTCGCAAATCAAGCGGGGCGGCGCTGAGTACGGCTTGTGAAAACGACTCGGCGCGATCATTGCCGAATTGCTCAACCAGTCGGCTATAAAACCACTCAGGCAAACAGGTTCGGGCTTCAACACCCAAATCATCAGCAGAAATATTGATTACACGGCTTAACCACTCATTGTCAGCCTGCTTGCCTGCAGACCAAATCTGCTCAGGCGCACCCGACCACAACAGGGCCAGTTTGGCTTGGCGAACCACCGAGGGACCTTCACCGGCCTGCGCCAAGTGATTGATTCGGTAGCGGTAACGCAACCAGCAATACACCGCCTCGGCCACCATGGGGCGGTCGCGGCCACCCAGCTCAGGGTGATCTTTGAAAAAGCGGGAAATGGCTGCATCCGCAGGGCCTTCAAACTGGGCCAACAAGTCAATCAACTGCGCCACAGTGCTTACCAGGCCATAACGGGACTGCGCGCCTTGGCGCTCTACCTTGCTTTCGCGGCGGGTGTTGGGTTTGCGAAATGGGGTTTTTTTAGTTGACCCGACCATATTGAATATCCTGTTTTATTGAATTGCGTGAACCAGGGCTGTGGCCAAAGTGCCATCCAGTTGCCCGTTCACCATTTTAATTTGCCCGCTGGCCAATGCCGCCAGTGCCCGGGGATAGATTTCATGCTCCAGCGCCAACACGCGGGTGGCCAGGGTTTCTGCGGTATCACCCGGCAGCACCTGCAACAGCGCTTGGTCCACAATGGGGCCATGGTCCAGCTTGGGGGTAACCAAGTGCACGGTAACCCCATGCACACGTACACCAGCATCCAGCGCCTGCTGGTGGGTTTTAAGGCCCGGGAAGGCAGGCAGCAGCGAGGGATGGATATTCACCAGGCGCCCCAAATAGCGGTTCACAAAACCGTCTGTAAGCACCCGCATGAAGCCGGCCAGCACAACCCAATCAGGTTGATACTGGTCGATCAAACCGGCCAGCGCGGCATCAAAGGCCTCGCGGCTTTCATATTCGGTGTGATCCAGAATGGCCGTATCCAGCCCGGCCGATTGCGCCAAAGCCAAGCCAGCCGCTGCTGGGCGGTTGGAAATGACTGCACGAATTTGGTAGGCCCCGGTCTGTTTGGCGTGATCGATCAGGGCATTCAAGTTTGAACCCCGCCCCGAGATCAAAATGACGACGGAAGGTGTGGAATTTTGCATGGCGCGAGTTTATCACTGTGCGGGCAAAAAAGCCCTATTTTTCACCATTCAGGCCTTATAATGATCGGTTGTTTTGCAACCGCTCAAGAGCCGACACAATCGGTATGAAAATCATTCGCCGCCCCCGGTCACATACATTTGCCAAGGGCACTGCGCTCACCATAGGAAACTTCGACGGCGTTCACTCCGGCCATGCCGAGTTGTTCCGCCGCGTGGTGGCCGCTGCACGCGCGCAGGGATTGGTGCCCACGGTGGTGACCCTGCACCCGCACCCCAAGGAGTTTTTCAGTTCCAGCTTCAAGCTCGACAGAATTTCCACCCTGCGGGATCGAATCATTGAGATGAAGCGCTGCGGCATTGAACAGGTGTGCGTGCTGCCATTTGACAAGGCCATGGCCGCCCTCAGCCCGCAAGCCTTTGTGCAGGAAGTGCTGTTGAACCAGCTCAATGCCAAACAGGTGTGGGTGGGCGACGACTTCCGTTTTGGCGCAAAACGCGCGGGCGACTTCGCCTTGCTGCAAGCCTTGGGCAACGCACATGAATTTGTGGTCAACGACCTTGCCGAGGTTCAGCGAAATGGCGCGCGGGTTTCCAGCTCCAATATTCGGGAAGCCCTGAAGGCGGGCGATGTGCCCCATGCCACCGACATGCTGGGCCACCCCTTGGTGTATTCCGGCCACATTGTTCATGGCAAAAAACTGGGTCGCACGCTGGGCTTTCCCACCATGAATCTGCGAATTGCCGGGCGGGCCAGTGCGCTGACCGGTATTCTTGCTGTGTGGGTTCATGGACTGGAAACAGCAGGACAGGAACAAAAACCACTGCCCGCTGTGGCCAGCATGGGCGTGCGCCCCACGGTAGAACATTCAGATCAAATCTTGCTGGAAACATTCATTCCAGACTGGCAAGGCAATGCGTATGGCAAGTTACTGCGTATCGAAGTGCTTGCGCACATTCGCCCGGAACAACACTTCGATTCGCTCGACATCATGGTGACCCAGATGCACAAAGACACCGAAAAAGCCATGGCCCTGCTGGCCGCCAACAAACCCCGGATTTCAAATACAGGCTGTTAACCCGACATGGATTACAAGAACACACTGAACCTGCCAGACACACCCTTTCCGATGCGCGGCAACTTGCCCGCGCGTGAACCCGACTGGGTTGAAAAGTGGTGCAAGGAAGACTTGTACAAAGCCATTCGCAACGCCAAAGCGGGCAAGCCCAAGTTTGTACTGCATGATGGCCCACCCTATGCCAACGGCGACATTCACATTGGCCATGCGGTCAACAAAATCCTGAAAGACATCATCGTGAAGTGCCGCTGCCTGGCGGGTTACGATGCACGTTATGTACCGGGCTGGGACTGCCACGGCATGCCCATTGAAATTCAAATTGAAAAAACCCACGGCAAGGGTCGCCCCACACTGGAAGTGCAGGAAAAAAGCCGCGCCTACGCCGCCGAGCAAATTGAACGCCAGAAAAAAGACTTCATTCGCCTGGGCGTGCTCGCCGACTGGGAGAACCCCTACAAAACCATGAACTTTGGCAACGAGGCGGATGAACTTCGCGCCTTGGGAAAAATCCTGGAAAAAGGCTACGTATTTCGTGGGCTAAAACCCGTGAACTGGTGCTTCGATTGCGGTTCCGCCTTGGCTGAAGCCGAGGTTGAATACAAAGACAAACAAGACATTGCGGTGGATGTAGGCTTCGCATTCAACGAAGCAAATCTGGACAAACTGGCCGCCGCATTCAATGTGCCACTGGCCACCTTGCAGGCCAAACCAGGCCAACTGGTTATCTGGACCACAACACCGTGGACCCTTCCCGCCAACCAAGCGCTGAACATGCACCCGGAACTGGTGTACAGCCTGGTCGATGTAGGCAGCAAACACTTGCTGCTGGCACAAGAACGTGTGAAGCCTTGCCTTGACAGCTATGAACTGGAAGGAACTGAAGTTGCCACCACCAAGGGCGCGACCTTGCAAGGCATCGCATTTCATCATCCATTTTATGACCGCCTAAGCCCTGTGTATTTGGCAGATTATGTCAGCACCGACACGGGCACAGGCATTGTGCATTGCTCGCCCGCCTACGGCGTCGACGACTTTTTGACCAGCAAAGCCTATGGCATGAAAGACGCCGACATCATCAACCCGGTGATGGGCAATGGTGTGTACGCCGACTCCCTGCTCTTCTTCGGCGGCCTGCACATCTGGAAAGCCAATCCGCTGATTGTTGAAAAAATGGTCGAGGTGGGCGCACTCATCAAACAGGTGAAATTTGGCCACAGCTACATGCACTGCTGGCGCCACAAAACCCCCATCATTTACCGCGCCACATCGCAGTGGTTCGCAGGTATGGATGTGGAATCCAATGACGGTTCCGGCAGCCTGCGCGAGAAAGCACTGGCCGGCGTGGAAGCCACCGAGTTTTTCCCCGCATGGGGCAAGGCACGGCTGCACGCCATGATCGCCAACCGCCCGGACTGGACCCTGTCGCGCCAACGCCAATGGGGCGTGCCCATGGCATTTTTGGTCCACCGTGAAACCGGTGAGCTGCACCCACGCACGCCTGAACTGATCGAAACCATTGCCCAGATGATCGAGAAAAAAGGCATCGAGGCATGGCAACATGTTTCGGTTGAAGAACTGATCGGCGATGAAGCGAAAGACTACGTAAAAAACCCCGACACGCTGGATGTGTGGTTCGATTCCGGCACCACCCACGAAACTGTTTTGCGTGGCAGCCATGCCGACGAAAGCCACTTCCCGGCTGACCTGTACCTTGAAGGTTCCGACCAGCACCGCGGCTGGTTCCATTCAAGCCTGTTGACCAGTTGCATGATCAACGGCGTGCCCCCATACAAAGCCCTGCTCACCCACGGTTTTGTGGTCGACGGTCAGGGCCGAAAGATGAGCAAGTCGGTGGGCAATGTCATTGCGCCGCAGCAGGTTTCAGACAAAATGGGCGCCGAAATTTTGCGCCTGTGGGTTGCCAGCACCGACTATTCCGGCGAGCTGACCATCTCTGACGAAATTTTGAAACGTGTGGTGGAAAGCTACCGTCGCATTCGCAATACGCTGCGCTTTTTGCTCGCCAACATTTCCGATTTTGACTATGCAACGCAGGCCGTACCCACTGAAGAACTGCTCGAGGTGGACCAGTACGCGCTGACTCTGATCAGCAAATTGCAAAGCGAGTGCGAAGCACACTACCTGAAGTACGAATTCCACCCGATTGTCAGCAAACTGCAAATCTTCTGCTCCGAAGATTTGGGGGCGTTCTACCTTGATGTATTGAAAGACCGCCTGTACACCACGGGCGTGAACTCAACATCACGCCGCAGCGCCCAAACCGCGCTGTATCACATCACGCACGCACTGCTTCGCCTGATGGCCCCAGTGCTCAGCTTCACCGCAGAGGAAGCGTGTGAAGTAATGGGCAATGTGGAAGCATCCGTGTTCTGCAATGAATTTTACAAGGTACCCAAGGTAGCCAATGCAGAAACACTGGGCAGCAAGTGGGCCGAATTGCTGGCCCTGCGCGCACGCGTGGTGAAGGAACTGGAAAGCCTGCGCACGGCAGGCAAAATTGGTTCATCCCTGCAAGGCGCAGTTGCCCTGCAACTACCAGCCGATCTGTATTCAGCAGCCGAAAGCCTGGATGACGACCTGAAATTTCTCTTTATTGTGTCCAGTCTGACAATTGCAAAAGCCAGCGAAGAGAACATTGAAGTGGGCATTGCAGAAGGCGAGAAATGCGAGCGCTGCTGGCATGTACGCCCCGACACCGGCGCCGACCCGGAACACCCCGGAGTCTGTGGCCGTTGTGTCAGCAACCTGTTTGGCGAAGGCGAGGTGCGCAATCATGTCTAAGGTAACCAAAGCATTAAAGCCACCAAAAAAATCAATCCTGCCCTGGATTGGTTTCTCATTGCTGCTGATTCTGGTTGATCAAATTACCAAATTGTGGGTTCAAGCCCGGCTCGACCTTGGCACCGTGGTTGAAATCACCAGCTTCTTTAATCTGGTGTATGTGTTGAACCCCGGCGCGGCATTCAGCTTTCTGGCTGACCAGGAGGGCTGGCAAAAGCACTTCCTCGCCGGCGTGGCTGTGGTGGCGTCCATCGTGATTATTTTCATGATGCGCTCATCCAGCCACCGCAAATTTGCAATGTTCTGCCTGGCCTGTATTTTGGGTGGCGCAATCGGGAACCTGATTGACCGCGTAGCACATGGGGCGGTCATCGACTTTCTTGATTTCTACATTCAAAACTATCACTGGCCAGCTTTCAATGTGGCTGACATTGCGATTACCATGGGTGCAATTGGCTTGATTGTTGACGAATTGTTTTTCAACAAAGAACACAAAGCCCAACCCGTCAAAAGCCAATAAGGTTTAAACGCATGCGCCCAGTTGAATTGCCACAGCTTCCCGGTTTGAACCAACTGCGTGTGGCGCTGGGTGTGTGCGGTGGCATTGCTGCCTACAAATCTGCAGAACTGGTTCGCCTGTTAACAAAACAGGGCTGCGAGGTGCAAGTGGTCATGACTGAGTCGGCCACCCGGTTCATCGCACCACTAACATTCCAGGCGCTATCAGGTAAGCCGGTGCACGTGTCGCAATGGCCCACAGGGGCGAGCGACCGCGGCATGCCGCACATCGACATCAGCCGCCAGGCCGACTTCCTGCTTGTTGCGCCCTGCACTGCCAATTCACTGGCCAAATACGCCCACGGCTTTGCCGACAATTTGCTCGACAATCTTGTGCTGGCCCGCAACTGCCCCATGGCTGTTGCACCGGCCATGAACGTGGAGATGTGGAACAACCCCGCCACCCAGCGCAACCTGGAACAACTACAGGCCGATGGTGTGCACGTGTTTGGCCCCGCTGCCGGCGAGCAGGCCTGTGGTGAAATGGGCAGTGGCCGCATGCTTGAACCGTACGAGATCGTTCTGGAACTAGCCCGCGCAGTGAACCCCAAGCCACTGGCAGGGAAAAGCGTGTTACTGACTGCAGGCCCCACATTTGAAGCCATCGACCCGGTGCGCGGCATTACCAACCGGTCAAGCGGCAAAATGGGCTACGCCCTTGCACAGGCCGCGTGGTTTATGGGTGCTGAAGTGCACCTGGTCAGCGGCCCCACTGCATTGCCTGGACCTTATGGCGCACACGTGTTGAACGTGCAATCGGCCAAACAAATGCACGCCGCGGTGTTCAATCAGATTGAGCACTGCGACCTGTTTTTTGGTGTCGCTGCGGTGGCCGATTACGGCATCAAAAATCCAAGCAATCAAAAGCAGAAAAAGCAGGCTGATCAACCCGCAGGCCTTCACATGGAATTCGAATTGAACCCCGACATTCTCGCCGAAGTGGGTGAGCTGGCCGCGCAACGACAAAAGCCACTAACCGTGGTTGGCTTTGCGGCAGAAACCGAACAGCTTGATGAATACGCAAACCGAAAACTGACCGGCAAAAAAGCCCACTTCATCATTGGCAATTTGGCGCAAGACGCCTTGGGCGCAGACCTGACCGAACTTAGCCTGTACAGCCACAAAATGCCTGCCGTGCACCTGCCGAAATCCAGCAAGCTGCAAGCTGCACAATCTGTACTGGCATTCATTACCGAACATTCTTAAAACACTGGCAACCATGAAAATTCAAGTAGAACTGAAAGTACTCGACACCCGCATGCAAGAACAATTGCCAGCCTATGGCACACCCGGCAGTGCTGGAATTGACCTGCGCGCCTGCCTGGTTGAGCCCTTGACCCTGCAACCCGGCCAGGCCGAACTGGTGCCCACAGGCTTGTCAATGTACATTGGCGACCCCAACTACTGCGCAACCATTTTGCCGCGCTCGGGTTTGGGCCACAAAAAAGGTTTGGTACTGGGCAATTTGGTGGGCTTGATTGATTCCGATTACCAAGGCCCGCTCATGGTATCGGCCTGGAACCGCAGCCAGACCACCGTCACGATTGAACCCATGGAGCGCATTGCGCAGTTGGTCATCCTGCCAGTTGCCCACGCCGACTTCAAGGTAGTCAGCGACTTCACGCCCAGTACACGGGGTGAAGGCGGCTTTGGCAGCACAGGCACCCGCTAGGGGAACCTATTGCGCATTCCCGACCACTGAATTGCATTGTAAATACATCAAGGAATGCAATGAACTCAGGGGTTGGCGAGCCACATGTGCCCGCAAGGTATGCTCTGCGGAAGTATTTGCTCACGCAGATTCGCCCCTGTTCTGAAAAAACCCTTCGCTATTTCTGGGTGGGCCTTTGTGCCATGTTGGCGCTGGTCGCGGTGTTTAACTACAATCAGGCACTTCAGATTCAAGGTGATATGGCCAAAAGGCGTTTGCTGGAAGTGTCCCTGCAAGACCTCATTGTACAAAGCACCGCGCTGCGCCACTTGGGCAATCAGCACGCATACGAAACAAAACTGGGCCTCGAAACCCGAGGTTACAGCTCCCCCCAGGAACTGCTGAACCAGCTTGCAGCGAGATTGGCCGTGATTGAAGCCATCAATGAACCCAGCAACATGGTTGAACACGCACGTGCCTTGCGCAAGCATTTAATTGCGATTGATGAGCTGATCAACAATCCACGGCAGGCTGACCCGAGAACCATGGATCAATGGTTTATTGAATTGAGTTTGCTCAACAGCGCGATGAAAAACAGTGCATTGGCCGCTGACGAAAAAGTCAACACCCTTCAGCGCAACAACCTGATCCTGACGCTGATTGTCCTGTTTTTTTCCGTTGGTTTTGTCAGCTTGACCCTTTGGCGCCAATCCAGGCTGCGGCAGCGATTTGCCAATGAATTGCTTCACCTTGGCAATCAGGCCAGAACTGATACACTCACAGGCCTTCTGAACCTGCGGGGCTGGCAAGACATGACAGGCTCTTACTTGCGAAAAATGCAGCGCCAAAACAATTTACAAGGCAGTGTGGCGATGATCGACATTGATTACTTCAAGCAGTACAACGACACCTATGGTCACGAGGCCGGTGATGTCCGCCTGCGCGAATTCGCTGAGACACTGAGAACAAATTTTCGGCCAGGCGATTTGATTGCCCGAATTGGGGGCGAGGAATTTGCGGTGTTATTGCCCAACTGCACGGCCCACGATGCACAACGCATCGTGGATCGAATTCGGCTGGCCAACACCTGCCAGGTTGGGTTTTCAGCAGGTATCTGCAACATCACACACACGGAGAGCATTGACCGCACCATGGCCATTGCAGACCAGGCGCTGTATCAAGCCAAGCACAATGGACGAAACCGAAGTTGCCTGGGAAGTGTTGGCGCTTAATTTGGTGCTTAATCAACCGCCACTTCGGTACCGCTTTCAGACTCTTGCCCTGTGACGCCATCGTCAAAGGTCAAGGTCACCTCAGTTTTCTCAGCATCAAGATCCACAGTCACCTTGCCACCATTGACCAATTTGCCAAACAGCAACTCATCAGCCAAAGCCTTGCGAATGGTGTCTTGAATCAGGCGTTGCATTGGGCGCGCGCCCATCAGAGGATCAAAACCTTTTTTGGCCAAGTGCTGGCGCAAATCGTCTGTGAACACGGCCTCAACCTTCTTCTGGTGCAACTGCTCTTCAAGTTCCATCAGGAACTTGTCGACCACACGCAGAATAATTTCTTCATCCAGCGCACGGAAGGAAATCACTGAATCCAGACGGTTGCGGAATTCGGGGCTGAACATGCGCTTGATGTCTTCCATCTCGTCGCCCTGCACCTTCGACTCCATGAAGCCTATACCACGCTTGGTCAAGGCCTCTGCACCCGCGTTGGTGGTCATGATGATGATCACGTTGCGGAAATCAGCTTTGCGGCCGTTGTTGTCGGTCAGCGTGCCATTGTCCATCACCTGCAACAGAATATTGAATACATCCGGGTGCGCCTTTTCAATCTCGTCAAGCAGCAGCACACAATGTGGCTTTTTGGTAATGGCCTCGGTCAGTAAACCGCCCTGGTCAAAACCCACATACCCGGGGGGCGCGCCAATCAGACGAGACACAGCATGGCGCTCCATGTATTCCGACATGTCAAAGCGCAGCATTTCAATGCCCAGAACAAAGGCCAACTGCTTGGCCACCTCGGTTTTGCCAACACCCGTGGGGCCGCTGAACAGGAATGAACCAATCGGCTTGTCGGCCTTGCCCAAACCCGCACGGGACATTTTGATCGCGTTGGCCAGTGCATCAATGGCCGGGTCTTGACCAAACACAGTGGCTTTCAGATCGCGGTCTAGCGTGGCCAGCTTGTTTCGGTCATCGGTGTTGACCGACTGAGGCGGAATACGGGCAATCTTCGAGACGATGTCTTCAATGTCGCCTTTGGTAATGGTTTTGCGCTGTTTGCTTTTCGGCAAAATGCGCTGCGCAGCACCGGCTTCGTCGATCACGTCGATGGCCTTGTCTGGCAAATGGCGGTCGTTGATGAACTTGGCTGACAATTCCGCAGCAGCAGAAATCGCTGCGCTGGAATATTTCACGCCATGGTGGTCTTCAAAGCGGCTTTTCAGGCCGCGCAGAATTTCAATGGTTTGTTCCACTGTAGGCTCAGACACATCAATTTTCTGGAATCGGCGGGAAAGCGCATGGTCTTTCTCGAAAATGCCACGGTATTCCGTGAAGGTGGTTGCACCAATGCATTTCAACTGACCCGAGGACAAAGCAGGCTTCAGCAAATTGGATGCATCCAGCGTGCCGCCCGAAGCCGAGCCCGCACCAATCAAAGTGTGGATTTCATCAATAAACAACACGGAATCGGGATTGGCTTTAAGCTGCTTCAGCACAGCTTTCAAGCGTTGTTCAAAATCACCGCGGTACTTGGTACCAGCCAGCAAGGCGCCCATGTCCAGAGAATGCACTTGGGCCGAGCTCAAGATTTCGGGCACATCGCCTTGCACAATCCGCCAGGCCAGGCCTTCAGCAATTGCAGTTTTTCCCACGCCAGCTTCACCCACCAACAGCGGGTTGTTCTTGCGGCGGCGGCACAGCACCTGAATAACGCGCTCAACTTCCTGTTCGCGACCAATCAGGGGATCAATTTTGCCTTCCTTGGCCAGGACATTCAGGTTTTGGGTGTACTGATCCAAAGGCGACTGCTTGTCGCCGACAGCTTGTGCGGTCTCCGCTTCCTGTTCCGGACTCTCATTCTGAGCATTGTCGGGCTTTGGTGCGGGCGCCTGTGGTGTTTTGGTAATACCGTGGGAGATGTAATTCACCACGTCCAGGCGTGTAATACCCTGCTGGTGCAGGTAATACACAGCATGGGAATCCTTTTCGCCGAAAATCGCAACCAGCACGTTCGCACCGGTCACTTCCTTTTTGCCATTCGAAGTGCTTTGCACGTGCATGATGGCGCGCTGAATCACGCGCTGGAAACCTAGCGTGGGCTGCGTATCCACTTCATCCTGACCCGACACCACAGGGGTGTTGTCTTTAATGAAGTTTTGCAAGTTCTTGCGAATCTCTTCGACATCGCAGGAACAGGAACGCAACACTTCAGCCGCCGACGGATTGTCCAGCAAGGCCAGTAGCAAATGCTCTACAGTGATGAATTCATGCTTTTGCTGACGTGCGTCAACAAATGCCATGTGCAAACTTACTTCCAATTCTTGCGCAATCATGTTTCCTCCATCACGCACTGCAGCGGGTGTTGATGCTGCTTTGCGAAACCGCATACCATTTCGACCTTTGTCGAGGCGATGTCTTTGGGATATACCCCACAGACCCCTTTTCCTTCACGATGCACTTTCAGCATGATCTGGGTGGCCTGTTCCCTTCCCTTTCCAAAAAACTTCTGCAAAACAATCACGACGAACTCCATGGGGGTGTAGTCATCGTTCAAAAGTACGACTTGATACATCGGGGGCAGCTTCGCTTTTTGCGCCTGCGACTCTACAACTGTTGATGGACTGTTTTGCGAACTCATGACTTCATTGTAATCACTTCCAAGGGGCACGCAACAAGGATAAGAGAGCAATACACCGCCTTTATTCAAGGCTAGAAATTTTTCCTGAAAATTCAATCAATCCCGGCCTTAAAATTGTGCAAACCCAACGAGCAATTTGCAATTGATTCAAGCCCGGGTCAATCACCCGAAAAGCCTGAATATTCCAGATATGGACAAACATCGCCTATCACAAGGGGTAAACCCTGAAAAAATGTATCTATTGTATGGTTGACCACAACCCAAACAGGCCAAAGAATAGTAGTTAAGCTGGTTACGACCGGTGAGTTGTCGGAAAGTTCTTGCGTTCCGATCGAAGTATCGTTTTTTGAAGGAGGTTTCGCGATGGCGACCGGCACCGTAAAATGGTTCAATGATGCAAAGGGTTTTGGTTTTATCACGCCTGATGAAGGAAGTGATGAACTGTTTGCCCACTTTTCAGCAATCCAGGCATCTGGATTCCGCACACTTAAAGAAGGACAGAAAGTGACCTTTGAAGTGGTGGATGGACCAAAAGGTAAGCAGGCTCAGAACATATCTGTGATGGACGCAACCAGCGCCGCCTGACAAGTAAAATAATCAAACCACCGATTAAGAAAAAAGCCGGCCCCAAGCCGGCTTTTTTCTTGCCTGTCACTTAAACCGGTTTACATGTGCTCGATCATCACCTGACCAAATCCGGAACAGCTAACCTGCGTTGCGCCATCCATCAGGCGTGCGAAGTCGTAAGTGACCTTCTTCGACGTGATGGATTTCTCCATCGAACTGATGATCAGGTCAGCCGCTTCAATCCAGCCCATGTGGCGCAGCATCATTTCCGCGGACAAAATTTGCGAACCGGGGTTCACGTAATCCTTGCCTGCGTACTTGGGTGCTGTTCCGTGCGTTGCTTCAAACATGGCGATTGAATCGGACAGGTTTGCGCCCGGGGCAATACCGATACCACCAACCTGTGCAGCCAGTGCGTCGGAAATGTAATCGCCGTTCAGGTTCATGGTTGCAATCACACTGTATTCTGCGGGGCGCAACAAAATTTGCTGCAGGAAGGCATCCGCAATCACGTCTTTGATCACGATGTCACCGTGCGGGGCCTTGATTTTCATCCACGGGCCACCGTCCAGCGGTTCAGCACCGAATTCATTCTTGGCCAAGGCATAAGACCAGGCCGCAAACGCGCCTTCGGTGTACTTCATGATGTTGCCCTTGTGAACAATGGTCACGGAAGGCTTTTTGTTGTCGATGGCGTACTGAATGGCTTTGCGGAACAGGCGTTCGGTGCCCTCTTTGGAAATCGGCTTGATACCAATACCTGAAGTTTCCGGGAAGCGGATTTTGCTCACGCCCATTTCTTCACGCAAAAACTTGATCAGTTTCTTGGCTTTGTCGGTTTCTGCTTCGTATTCAATACCGGCGTAAATGTCTTCCGAGTTTTCACGGAAGATCACCATGTCGGTTTTGTGGGGCTCTTTCACGGGGCTGGGCACACCGGCGAAGTAACGCACGGGGCGCAAACACACATACAGGTCAAGCTGCTGGCGCAGAGCCACGTTGATGGAACGAATACCACCGCCCACAGGCGTGGTCAGCGGGCCTTTCACAGACACCACATAGTCTTTCAACACTTGCAGGGTTTCTTCAGGCAACCACACGTCAGGACCATATACCTTGGTGGACTTTTCGCCAGCGTAAATTTCCATCCAGCTGATTTTGCGCTTGCCGCCGTAGGCTTTGGCCACGGCTGCGTCGACCACATCGATCATGACAGGTGTAATGTCAAAGCCTGTGCCATCGCCTTCGATGTACGGAATAATGGGTTGATCGGGTACATTCAATGAGTAATCACTGTTGACCGTAATTTTTTCACCGACTGATGGGACTTTGATGTGTTGGTACATGGTCTCTCCGCTGCTTCTCTGGTGTGTTAGAGGGAACATTCTAGTGTATTCCCCCAATACGAAAATCTCAATTATTTCGCAATATGAAATCACGTTCCTTATTGCGCCAAGCCGTATAATAACGCCATCTTCTTTCAGATCTCTGACAGGACTTTGATTTCATGCACTTTCATCGTATCAAAAATTCTATCTCCACACTGACCGTCAGTGTGCTCGGCGCCACGCTGGGCTTGGCAGCGTGCGCATCCAGTGCAGCTGATCCGGCGCAGGCCGAACTGCCCAAAATCGAAATTCAGCTGGAGGCCACGCGAGTAATCGCCGAGGTGGCCAATACAGACACAAGCCGGCAGATCGGGATGATGAACCGCGAAAGTTTGGGAAAAGACGATGGCATGCTGTTTGTATTCAAGCGCAGCGAAACCCAGTGCATGTGGATGAAAAACACGCTGATTGACCTGGACGTGGCTTTTGCGGATGAATCGGGGAAAATTTTGAATGTGGCACAGATGAAAGCAGGCACAGCAGACATTCATTGCTCCAAAGGCAATGCTAAGCTGGCGCTAGAGATGAACCTGAACTGGTTTGCAAGGCGTGGCCTTGGTGAAGGCCATGTGATGCGCGTGCCTGAGTCAACCCTGCAGGCGCAGCAATAAAAAAACCGACCCTTTGATGCACACAGTGCGCAAATTGGGGTCGGTTTTTTTACTTAAACCAGAAAGCGATCAGCCTTCGAAGTTTGACGATGCAAATGACCAGTTCACCAGGTTCCAGAAAGTTTCGAGGTACTTGGGGCGGGCATTGCGGTAATCAATGTAGTAGGCATGTTCCCACAGGTCGCAGGTCAACAGTGGCTTGTCCTGGGTGGTCAATGGCGTTGCTGCATTGCTGGTGTTCGCGATGTCAACTGAACCATCGGACTTCTTGACCAGCCATGTCCAGCTGGAGCCGAAGTTGCCAATTGCGCTTTTCGTGAATGCGTCTTTAAATGCATCAAAGCTACCGAACTTGGCATTGATTGCCTCGGCCAACTTACCAGTGGGTTCACCACCGCCATTGGGAGACAGGCTGTTCCAGTAAAAAGTGTGGTTCCAGATCTGGGCCGCGTTGTTGAACACGCCGCCAGTGGACTTCTTGACAATCTCTTCCAGGCTTGAGTTTTCGAACTCGGTGCCCTTGATCAAATTGTTCAGGTTGGTCACGTAGGTTGCATGGTGCTTGCCGTAGTGGTATTCCAGTGTTTCCTGGGAAATGTGTGGAGCCAGGGCGTCCATGGCGTATGGCAATTCGGGCAGTGTGTGTTGCATTTGATTATCCTCTCTCACTCAATCATCACGAAAACTGTAGCTGAGGCCAAACCCCAGCAATTCAACCCTTCAATTCTATCTTGATTTGCTGTCGTCCATGTTGGCAAGCCCGTGCACGCTTGTTTTCTCACGAACATTCATCAAAATTTCACCGTCGGCCAATGTGGCACGAACACCATCACCCGGCTGAACCTGCTGCACGGAACGAATCACGGCATCGCCGCCGTGCCCGGGTTGTAAAAAAGCATAGCCACGTTCCAGCGTGCGCTGGGGAGACATCGCTTCAATCACAGAACCCAACCGCTGCAAATTTCCATCAACACTCGACATGCGCCTGGATTGTGCTGCCTGCAAGCCTTGCCCCAACAACTGGACAGTCCGGTTTGCCTGGGTTTGGGCCGCCCCCAGGTCGTCGATCAAATGCTGCCCCAGCCTGGCAAGCCCATCTGTCTGTTGAGCAATATGTCGCCGAGCCACACCCGGCAGTCGAATAACCGCGTGGGTCAATCTTGCCTGAAGCGAATTGACGTAGGCGGTTGGCGTGATCAAACCCAACTCAGCCCGGTCAAGCTGTTGCACAAGGGACTGGGCGCGGTGACGCAAGGCGCGGCGCAAATCGCTGTGCAAGCCATGAATATCAGCCAGCAGTTCACGGGTTGGCCTGCTGATCAGTTCTGCCGCTGCGGTGGGTGTAGCAGCCCTCAAATCGGCCGCGAATTCGGCCAAAGTAACATCGGATTCATGCCCTACGCCCACCACAATCGGCGTTTTACAAGCCGCAACCGCCCTGACCACCGCTTCAATATTAAAGCTCCACAGGTCTTCCAGGCTACCGCCGCCGCGACACAAAACAATGGCCTCGTGCCCAGCCTCATCGGCTTTGCACAGGGCCTCAATAATTTGGGCCGCAGCTTGCACGCCCTGCACGGCCGTGTGGTAAACGGTGTACTGAACATGGGGCGCTCGCCGGGCCAATGCCTGCTTTACATCGGCCAGGGCTGCGGCCTGCTGGGAAGTTACAACGCCAAGATTGAACACCACTGAGGGCAGCGCCTTCTTGCGGACCAAATCAAACAGTCCTTCCTGGGCCAGCTTCGCCTTCAACTGCAAATACTGCTCGTGAAGATTGCCCTGCCCCGCTTTTTTAATCACGTCGACAATTAACTGTAGCTCGCCGCGCTGTTCGTACATGGCGAGCTGGGCCAGCACCTCGACTTTGTCACCCACAGCAGGCAAAAAACCAGCCAAAACATTGCGTTGGCGAAACATGACCGCCTTCAACTGGGCTGACTCATCTTTCAAAGCCAAGTACCAATGCCCAGAGGATGCCTTGGTGAAAGCGGCCACTTCACCCTGAATTCGCATGGCGCTGAACTGGGTTCGAAAGTGATCATTCAGCAAGCGAGCGAACTGGCTTACAGAAAAAACTGTTTTGAAGTCAATCATTTATGACCTACACCGGGGGATTTCTTGACACATTTCCACAGCAACCAACAAAAATCCAACTTCGGCACAACAAGCCCGAAACACAGGAAAATTCAAACAACCACATGATTTTATTGAGAAAAAATACACAAATACACAACATAAAAAGTTCATTATTCAAAAAACTTGTTGATTCCTGAATAAAACAAGGGCTTTTTCCCCAAAGTTATCCACAATGACCGCAAGCCGCACAAAGAAAGCAATTTGTGTAATGTTGATTTTTTCGCTAGAGTCCGTGTCTTGTTCAATAGGAGTCTACTGTGTGGTCGATCATTTCCGCTGCGGGCTGGCCAATTTGGCCTTTGATTTTTGGCTCGGTGGTTGCATTAGCCATCGTATTTGAACGCATTTGGGCACTTCGAAAAAATCAACTGTTACCAGGCAACCTGGTGGCCGATGTGTGCAAAACCCTGCCCCAGTTCAAAGACCGGCAAAACATTGCCCGGCTTGAATCGCACAGCGCGCTGGGCGGGCTGATGGCCGCCGGCCTTGCAGCCTTCTACAAAAACGAAGACTTCGAGCATGCCATGCAAGACAAGTCGATTGGCGTGCAAAACACGCTGGAGAAGCACCTGGACGTGCTGTCGATGATTGCAAGTGCTGCCCCCTTGATGGGACTATTGGGCACAGTGATCGGCATGATCGAAATTTTCGCAGTTCAAGGATCAAGCGCCCAAACGCCGGAGGCCATTGCTGCTGGCATTGCCGTTGCACTGTACAACACTGCTTTTGGTTTGATTGTGGCCATTCCGGCAATGGTGGCCTACCGATTGTTCAAAATCAGAATCAGCAACATTCTGGACGACATGGGAGAAGCCTTGAAACCTTTCGAAGATTTGCTGAAACAACACGTCACCAATAACCACAAGGCTGGTTGAGGAACATTGCCTTGAGAATCAAACGCACCAGCGCCTCAGAGGCACCCGACATCAATCTGATTCCCCTGATTGACGTGTTGTTGGTTATCGTGATTTTTCTGGTGGTGTCCACCACCTTCATGCAGCCAAGCCAGCTTGAAGTAGACCTGCCCGGCACGCAAAGCGCCAAAGAAGACGACACACCACCAGAGGCACTACGCATACGCATTGGCCGCGATGGGAACTATGCCCTTGGTTCACAGGGCATCTTGAACGAAACCCAATTGCGCCGCGAATTAAGCAAGGTTATTTCGGCTGGCAACGCCCGTGAAGAAAAACGTGCCATTGTTGAAGCAGACGCGGCAGCCACGCATCAATCTGTTGTCGTGGTCATGGACATGCTGGCTTCGCTGGGCGTGGCACGGGTATCCATTGCCACAGCGGGTGGCAGGGCAAAATGAACCGCCCCGACCGCAAAGCCAGGCTTGAAACGGCATTGCTGAAAATTTGGTATGGCGGCTACAAACCTGGCTGGCCAACGCACACCATCCTGAACATTCTGGAACATGTTTACAAAGGCTTGCGCCTGTTGAGTCGACAAAACGCCAAAACCCTTTCCAGCAAAAGAAATACCAATCCACCAGTCCTGGTGGTGGGCAACTTGATTGCGGGCGGTGCCGGCAAAACCCCGATCGTGATGGCTGTCTGCCAGCATCTTTCTGCAGTGGGCAAGAAGGTGGGCATTGTCAGCCGCGGCTATGGTCGCAAAGGCAATCGCGCCGTATTGATCGACCCAGGCAAACCTTTGCCACAGGCCAGCGAGGTGGGCGATGAACCCCTTTTTCTATGTGCAGAAACACACTGCCCAGTGGCTGTTTGCACGGATCGGGCTAAAGCGTTGGACACGTTGCTCAGCGCCTTCCCTGACCTGGACCTGGTTGTTTCAGACGATGGTCTGCAACACCACCGCCTTGTGCGCCAACTGGAATGGGTCGTGTTCGATGAACGCGCCAAAGGCAACGGCAGGCTGCTGCCTGCCGGGCCCCTGCGAGAACCTTTGTCACGCCTGAACACGGTGGATGCAGTATTGGCTTCCAACATCGGAATTGAACAATTAAGTGCCGCTTTGCACATTCCTTCACAAAACAACTGGCATGCGGCGTGCGTTCTGCTACAAGGTTTTCGCCACCTGCAAACCGGGCAATTCATGTCAGCCAATCAAGCAACTGCCGCCTGGAAAGACACGCCACTGCTGGCTTTTACAGGCATTGCAAACCCGGACAAACTGTTCAAGGCGATCCAGGCCACAGGCATTGAATTGCAAGAAAAACGCGGGCTGCCAGACCATTACAATTACCCAATCGACTTTTGCGCACAGTTCGATCAGCCAATTCTGATCACAAGCGGCAAAGATGCCGTAAAATTAAACGCATCGAACCCCAAGGTGTGGGTGGCCGAAATCAACGTTGAATTGCCACCTGCCTTGACCCAAGCCCTAGAGGACTGCATTGGATCCACAATTGATTGACATTCTGGTTTGCCCCATCTGCAAAGGTCCGCTTGAAAAGCGCCCTGCTGATGGTTTTTTGGTGTGCAAGGCCGACAAACTGGCCTTCCCCGTACGCGACGGCATACCCATCATGCTGGTTGAGCAGGCGGAACCCACAACAACACCCAACAGCTAAATCCATATGTTTAAAGCCGTTATTCCAGCCCGCCATGCATCCATGCGCCTGCCTGGCAAACCACTGTTGGACATTGCGGGCAAACCCATGGTGGTGCGTGTGGCAGAACAGGCCATGCAATCAGGGGCAGACGAAGTGCTTGTTGCCACCGACCATGCGGACATTGAAGCCGCCTGTAAAGCCCACGGCCTGCAGGTGTTGATGACGCGCGGCGACTGGCCCACGGGCACGGATCGAATTGCCGAGGTGGTTCATCAAAAGGGCTGGGCCGACGACACCGTGGTGGTGAATGTACAGGGTGACGAACCGTTGATTGACCCTGCCTTGATCAATCTGGTGGCGAATACCCTGCTGACAGGCGAGCAAGACATTGCGACCTGCGGCCATGCAATTGACAACTGGGAAGAATTCAAAAACCCGAATGTCGTAAAAATTGCAATGCGCGAAGACGGGGAAGCGTTGTACTTTTCCCGCGCACCCATTCCTTTTCCCCGAGATGCGTACACCACGGAAAGCTGGCCTGCCAGTGCACCTGCCGGTCAACTGGGCATTCGCCACATTGGCTTGTATGCCTACCGCGCCCGCTTTCTGAAAAAGTACCAAACCCTGCCCCCAGCGGCCATTGAGGTGCTTGAATCACTTGAACAACTCCGGGCGCTGGCCAATGGCTTTCGCATAAAAGTGTGTATGATTCAGGATGCTCCGCTTCCCGGGGTAGACACCGTGCAGGATCTGGAAAAAGTCAGGTCACTGTTCATGTCTCGTTTGGGCTAAACGACTACAAAATAAATGTTCGGGCCTGTGATTGGGTAAGTTTGCTGCAAGTTGACACTTCTACAATCGCAAAGGCCTCGAATAATAAAAACGGCCAAAAATATCGCCTGTTGTAATCAACGCATCTTGTACAACAGGCCAGCAGATTAAAAACTCTTGAGGCGACTATGCGTTTAATTCTATTGGGAGCGCCCGGTGCTGGCAAAGGCACGCAGGCGACATTCATCAAGGAAAAATTTGGCATTCCCCAAATTTCAACCGGCGACATGCTTCGCGCTGCTGTGAAAGCAGGTACACCATTGGGCATTGAAGCGAAAAAAGTCATGGACAGCGGTGGCTTGGTTTCCGACGACATCATTATTAATTTGGTGAAAGAGCGTCTAAAGGAATCCGACTGCGCCAACGGCTATCTGTTCGACGGGTTTCCACGCACCATTCCCCAAGCTGAGGCGATGAAGGAAGCGGGCGTGAAAATCGATTTCGTGCTGGAAATTGATGTACCCCACGACGCGATTATCGACCGCATGAGCGGACGCCGCACACACCCCGCTTCTGGCCGCACCTACCACGTCAAATTCAACCCGCCCAAACAGGAAGGAATTGATGACATCACCGGTGAACCACTGGTTCAGCGTGATGACGACAAGGAAGAAACAGTCAAGAAACGCCTGGACGTGTATGAAAAACAAACACGCCCCTTGGTGGACTACTACGGGAAGTGGGCAACCACTGGTGATGCAAACGCGCCGCAATACCGCAAAATTGCGGGTGTTGGCAGCGTGGAAGAAATCAAGGCACGCGCCTTTGATGCATTGAAGTAAGGAAAGCAGGCGAAGTCCCCCCGCTCAATCGGCGCGGGGAACCGACCTTACAGAACGAGCCTCACATCGCAGGCTTTCGGATCAGCCTTTTCGGGTTCAAACCCAACAAAGCCAACACCGCAAAGTACACTGCGCCACATGCGGCAATAACACCCAGAACAAACCCAATACGAATGGCTGGCGTTGACGCCATTGCAAGCCAGTCAAACTGCCGGTTCATTGCCCACAGGGCTGCCCCCATAACCACAGCGGCCAGCAACACTTTCATGAAGTACAAACCCCAGCCCGCAGACGGCGTATAAAGCCCACGCCTGCGCAAACCCCAATACAACACCCCCGCATTCAGCAAAGCCCCCACACTGACACTGAGCGGCAAACCGGCATGGCCCAGCATAGGCACAGTGACAAGGTTCATGAGCTGGGTTGAGAGCACCACCACAATGCCGATTTTTACTGGGGTGCGTATGTCTTGCTTGGCATAAAAGCCCGGGGCCAGAATTTTTACAAGCACCAAACCAGCCAAGCCAAGGCTGTAGGCCATCACGGCCTGGCTGGTCATGGCAACATCATTGGCATCGAAACGGCCATAATGAAACAACAAGGCCACCAGCGCATCTGAAAACAGCCCCATGCCCACCGCTGCTGGCAATACAAACACAACGGTCAGGCGCAGCCCCCAATCCATCAGGCGCGAATATTCTTCGTGACTGCGGGTAGCTGCCGCCGAAAGAGAGGGCAACAGCACCGTGCCCAAGGCAACCCCCAGCAAGGCGGTGGGAAATTCCATCAAGCGATCGCCATACGAAATCCAGGACACACTGCCCTTGTCCAAATGCGATGCAATATTGGTGTTGATGATCAAACTGATTTGAGCCACAGAGACTGCCAGCGTGGCTGGCACCATGTTTTTCAACACACGGCGCACGCGCTCATCCTGCCAGGCAGATTTTATGGATCCAAATCCTGCAAACGGGTTGATCAGGCAACCCGTGCGGGCCAAGCCATACCAAAGCACGGCCACCTGCAACACACCACCCACCATGACAGAAATTGCAAAGGCCTTCACGGCCTGATCAAAATACGGGGCAAGCAGCAAGGCACCGGCGATAAAACTGATGTTCAGCAACACGGGGGCGAATGCAGGCAGGGCGAATGAACGGAAAGTGTTCAACAGGCCCGACGCCAATGCCACCATTGAGATTAAAAGAATATATGGAAACATCCACTGGGTAAGCAGCACGGTCAGCTCAAACTGATCGCTGCCCTGCTCCAGACCGCTGGCCATGCCCATGACCACCCAACTGCCACCAAGCACACCCAGCACAACAATCAACAGCAAACTGAGAAACAGGAGCGAACTGACCCGCCGTGCAAGATCGACAGCAGCCAGCTTGCCTTCGGTGGCATTGGTTTGAGACAGAATGGGAATGAAGGACTGGGAAAAAGCACCCTCGGCAAACAAGCGGCGCAGCAAATTGGGAATTCGAAAGGCGATGAAAAAGGCATCGGATTCAGCCCCCGCCCCCAAAAGGCGCGCGGTGATTGTCTCTCGAATCAAACCGGTGATTCTGGAGAGCATGGTCATGGCACTGACCGCGGCAGCCGACTTCAATAAATTCATATAGTGATTGTTAAAAGGCTAGTATTTTGTTAAAATTGCGGGTTTTCGAATTCTACACCCTGGAACACAAGCAATATGGCCAATTCAGCACAGGCGCGCAAGCGCGCAAAACAAGCCGCCAAAGCAAATGCGCACAATTCTGCCATTCGCTCGGCGATGAGAACTGCGGTTAAAAAAGTACGCGCTGCCGTTGAAGCAGGCGACAAAACTGCTGCACAAGCAGTGTATCGCGAAACAACCAGCATTCTGGACCGCGTGGCAGACAAAGACCTGATCCACAAGAACAAGGCCTCACGCAACAAGTCACGCTTGTCTGCACTTGTCAAAGGCATGGCTGCTTAAAAGTTTCCATGGTTTGCCCAACATGAAAAAGCCCCTCGATTGAAAGGGGCTCTTTGTGTTTTCTCAGATTTAGTGTTCTGAATCACTGAGCCAAGTCACTGAGCTAGCTCATTGATCAGGATCGGGCAGCAAACACGCGTCCAGCAGTTGTAAATCGTTGTCTCTGGCGAAATTCAGCACGAAGGTCATGGCCATGGGTTCAATGTCGCGCAGGCGTTCATCCACCACCACACACTTCACATTGTTCATCACGATGGGTTTCGCATAAGGGCTGTAAGCAAGGTGTTGCTGGCTTTGTTGGCGCCCTGGCGGGCGATAGCAGGAAAGCACGCCACACAGGCGCTCTGCCCAATCTGAAGGACGAAAGGGCCTTCCCGCTGACGTAAGTCCGAGAATAAAGAATTCCTTGGGCTTGACCTTGGGTGGTTCAGCCATAAACGAATAGCTCCTGAGGTGTACTTGCACCCCGACATGTAATTTTGATGCGTATTGTCGGGGTTGATTCTTACAGCGTGCTGAAGATCAAGCGATATTTAATCCAGGCGTGCGATCAATACGCGCATAAGCCGAGTGGTTGTGAATGGACTCAAAATTTTCTGCTTCCACGGTGTACTGCCCCACCTGCTTGAATTTGTTCATGGCAATTGCCACATCACGCACCAAGTCTTCAACAAACTTGGGATTGTCATAGGCACGCTCGGTCACGTACTTTTCATCGGGTCGCTTAAGCAAGCCGTACAATTCACAAGAGGCCTGCTGCTCAATCGCGGAAATGAACTGCGCAATGTCCACATCTTCTTTCAACTGCACACGAGCCGTAACATGCGACCGTTGATTGTGCGCGCCGTATTCTGCAATTTTCTTGGAGCATGGGCACAGGCTGGTCACAGGCACCACCACAGTCAGGTAAATGTCTTGCACTTGTTCGGTGGCAGAACCTTCAAGGATCAACTGGTAATCCATCAAACTGGACACACCGCTGATGGGCGCAACCTTGGACAGGAAGTACGGTAGCTCCATCTTGATGCGACCCGAAGGTGCATCCAGGCGCCGCAGCATTTCTTCCAACATTGTGCGAAAACCTGCAACCGTCAGCACGCTACCCTGCGATTCTTCCAGCAATGCAATGAAACGAGACATGTGCGTGCCTTTTTGATCGGCAGGCAGAAACACGGTCATTTCGAACTCGGCCACAGAGGGCATGGGCTTTTGGCCCTGAAGTTCGATCAGAACTGGATACTTGACAGAACGAATACCCACCGATTGGATTGCAATGTGGCGGGTGTCGATGGTGCTTTGGACATCGGGAATGGCCTGGTCTATTGGGTTAGTGGCCACGGCATTCTCCAAGCCTTTGTCACGTGTATTCATAACTTCCTCATGTGTTCGCGGCGCGCCCTGCTACATGGCGTACCACATTGGTGTGGCGATCAAAGAGCTCGCCATAGTGCTGCTTGATGGACGTTTGTATGCCTTGGGCGTCCAGTCCAAGATTCTTGAGCAGAAGAACAGGGTCTCCGTGGTCGATGAATTCATCGGGCAAGCCGAGCTGCAATACCTGGTTATTAAAGCCTTGAGAATGCAGGTGTTCTGTAACCGCAGAACCTGCGCCACCCATGATACAGCCCTCTTCCACGGTCACAAAGCTGTAGCGTTGCTCGGCAAACTTTTGTAACAGTTCCGCATCAATGGGCTTGACCCAACGCATGTCCACCACGGTGGCACCCAGCGCACGGCCGGCATCAAGACTTGGCTCACACATGGAGCCAAATGCCAAAATTACAAGTTTATGCTCTACTGTATCGGGCGAATAACGCACAATTGCCTTGCCAATTTCAAGGATATCCAGCGATTCATCGGCCACCACGCCAGGGCCCATGCCCCGCGGGTAACGCACCGAGGCACAGCCTGGGTAGTGGTAAGCGCTTGTCAGCAATTTGCGACACTCGCCTTCATTTGAAGGGGCTGCGATCACCATGTTTGGAATGCAGCGCAGGTAAGCAATGTCGTAGTTGCCTGCGTGGGTAGCACCGTCGGCGCCCACCAGCCCTGCTCTATCCAAGGCAAAGGTGACATCCAGGTTTTGCAAGGCGACATCGTGAATCAGCTGGTCGTAGGCACGCTGCAAGAAGGTGGAGTAAATGGCCACCACCGGCTTCATGCCTTCGCAAGCCAAACCAGCGGCAAATGTCACTGCGTGTTGCTCGGCAATTCCCACGTCAAAATACCGTGAGGGGAAGCGGCGCTCGAACTCAACCATGCCGGAACCTTCCCGCATGGCAGGCGTAATGCCCACCAGCTTGCGATCCGATTGCGCCATGTCGCACAGCCACTTGCCGAAAATCTGGGTGTAAGTGGGCGGCTTGGGAGTGGTCGACTTTTGAATGCCAATGCTGGGGTCGAATTTGCCGGGGCCGTGGTACAGCACCGGGTCTTGCTCGGCCAGTTTGTAGCCTGCGCCCTTTTTCGTGATCACGTGCAAGAAGATCGGACCTTTCATGGCACGAAGGTTTTGCAGGGTAGGCACCAGGGCGTCCAGGTCATGGCCGTCGATCGGGCCATAATAGTTAAAACCAAATTCTTCAAACAAGGTGGCCGGGCTCATCATGCCTTTCACATGTTCCTCAAGCCGGTGCGCCAGTTCGTACAAGGGCGGGGCCACTCCCAAAATGCCTTTTCCCACTTCCTTCACATTGTTCAACATGCGGCCCGACAAAAGCTTGGCCAGGTACTTGTTCAGCGCCCCCACGGGCGGTGAAATGGACATGTCGTTGTCGTTCAGAATAACCAGCAAGTCGATGTCGGGCGTTACGCCAGCATTGTTCAAGGCTTCAAAAGCCATGCCTGCGGTCATGGAACCGTCGCCGATCACGGCGATGTGCTTTCGGTTCACGCCCAAATTGCGGGAAGCCACCGCCATGCCCAATGCAGCAGAAATGGAGGTGCTGGAATGTGCCGTACCAAAAGCATCGTATTCAGATTCCGAACGCTTCGGAAAACCTGAAATGCCGCCGTACTGGCGCAAACCGGGCATGGCTTCACGCCGCCCCGTCAAAATTTTGTGAGGATAAGTTTGGTGACCAACATCCCACACCACGCGATCGTTCGGCGTGTTGAATACATAGTGCAAGGCCACGGTTAATTCGACCGTGCCCAGATTGGATGACAAATGCCCGCCCGTTTTGGCCACTTGCTCAACAATGTAATTGCGCAACTCGTCGGCCAGCGTGGGCAACTGGTTTTCAGCCAGTCGCCGCAGGTCTGCGGGGCAATCAATTTTTTTCAGCAGTTCGGTCATGATTTCCGGTTTGTAATCAATTCTACAAGGGTTTCCAGTGGGGCACGTCGCGGCGGCTCTATGGCCTGGCAGGCTGACAAAGCACGTTCACGCAACTCGGCCAGCAATTTCCTGGCTTGGTTCAGGCCCATCAAGCTCACCATGGTGGGTTTGTTGTTCAACGCATCCTTGCCCGATGTTTTGCCGAGTACTTCGCTGCTGGATTCCACGTCTAATATGTCGTCTATCACCTGATATGCCAAGCCCAAACAATGGGCGTAGGCCTCTAATCCATCTTTCTCAACGTTCGACAAGGCCGGGTTGCTGACATAGCCCATGCGCACGGATGCCTTGATCAAATCGCCAGTTTTGCGGGCATGCATGTGTTGGAGCGAATCCAGATCCATTGGTTTCCCGACATGCGCCAAATCGATGGCCTGCCCGCCCGCCATGCCTTGCGAACCCGAGGCTTGCGCCAACGCAGCAATTTGCTGCATGCGAACCTGCACACTGCCTTGATCCGATTCAGCCAGCCATTGAAATGCGGCGGTTTGCAGGGCATCGCCTGCCAGCAATGCAACAGCCTCGCCAAACTTGACATGGCAGGTGGGCTTGCCGCGGCGAAGCACATCGTTGTCCATGCTGGGCAAATCGTCGTGCACCAGCGAATACGCGTGCATGGCTTCGATCGCGCAGGCGGCATCGGTCAATTCATGGGGTGGTGTGCCCACAGCGTGGCCAGCCGAGAAAACCAACATGGCGCGCAAACGCTTGCCCCCTTCAAGCAGGGCGTATTCCATGGCTTGATCAAGCGCAGGGGAGGCTCCTTTAAAATGCTGCAATTTTTGGGCAAGTGCACGTTCAAAATCGGCTCTGGTTTGCTCCGTACTCACTGATCACCCTCAACATTGGGTTCGTTGAGGGTTTGTTCAATTTCAGCAACTTCCTTGCGCACATGGCTTAACCGGTCGCGGCAATACTTCACCAAAAACGCCCCCCGTTTGTAGTCAGTCAGCAGTTGATCCAGCCCCATGTTCTGGGAATCCATGGCGTTGACCAAGGCTTCCAGTTCGGCCACGGCTTCTTCGAATGAAGCTGGGGCGGCCTGATTGGCTTGAACGGCGGCGGTTTTGGATTTGCTTGGGCTCATTGGGCTTAAGGTGCTTGGTGCAAAGTCTTCTATTTTACTGCGACTTTGACCAAAGGCGAAAAGTCTTTGGCCGGAATGCAGACTAAAGGGTACAATCCCACTTTCTCTTTTTGTTCAACAGGTTAATTTACATCAGTGCCTATCCGGGACACTGTTGGAGGAGGTCCCCGGGATCATGTCCGATTTGAGTGATTTGTCCAATGTGTCGCACGCCGTGACACAGTCAAGCTTGCAGCCCCATGTTTCAGCGTATTTCGATGAACGTGTTTTGAAGGATGAAATCCAACTACTCTATCGAGACGGCCCGGGTTACGTCGGCCACACCCATTGGGTTCCCGCGCACGGTGACTGGAGGTCGCTTGCCTGGGAAGGCGACGGCCGCATTCTGGTGAACAACGACCAGGAAATCGAACTGCTTTCCAACGTGTGCCGTCACCGCCAGGCCATCATGCTTAAAGGCCAGGGGAACTCAAGCAATATTGTGTGCCCTCTGCACCGCTGGACCTACGATTTGAAGGGCGAACTGCTGGGTGCGCCGCATTTTTCGCAGCAACCCTGCACCAAACTACAGACTTACCCGTTGCAAAACTGGCGCGGACTGCTGTTTAATTCCGGCCGCAATGTGCTTGAAGAACTTAAAAATGTGCCCTTTCTGAAAGAAATTGATTTTTCAGAATTCCAGCTGGATTCCATCAAAAGCAATGTACTGCCCTACAACTGGAAAACCTTCATTGAGGTTTATCTGGAGGACTACCACGTGGAGCCCTTCCACCCAGGTTTGGGCCAGTTTGTAAGCTGCTCGGATTTACAGTGGTATTACGGTGAAAACTGGAGCGTGCAATCTGTTGGCGTGAAAGCCGGCTTGCACCGCCCCGGTACGCCGGTGTACCGGCAGTGGCACGATGCCGTGAAAAAATTCAGCAATGGCGTGGAACCGAAGTACGGTGCAATCTGGTTTTGCATGTACCCAAACATCATGGTGGAGTGGTATCCACATGTGCTGGTGGTGTCTACCCTGCATCCCAAAGGCCCACAAGAAACACTGAACGTGGTCGAGTTTTATTACCCCGAGGAAATTCGCCTGTTTGAACGCGAATTTGTGGAGGCTGAACAAGCAGCCTACATGGAAACTGCCGTGGAAGACGACGAAATTGCGGAACGCATGGACGAAGGCCGACGGGTGCTGATGGAACGCGGCGAACACGATGCGGGTCCCTACCAAAGCCCGATGGAAGACGGCATGGCCCATTTTCACGCCTGGTACGGGGCGCAAATGCACCCAAGCCACACGCAATCTGGAAAACTGAAAAAATCATTCTAACGGCCTCGACCTTTTCGCCCCATGCAAGCACTCTGGATGCTAATGGCCTGTTTGTGCTTCGGCACCATGGGCTTGATGATCAAACTGGCTGCCACCCACGCATCACTGGGTGAAATTATTCTATTCCGGGGGTTGGTGCCGGTGCTGGGCATTGCAACCTGGGCATGGTTTCAGGGCCTTAGCCTGAAAAGCCCGGTGGCCCACCTTCACCTTCGAAGAAATATTGCCGGGATTGTGGCCATGTGGTGCGGATTTTATGCAACCACGCTGCTGCCCTTGGCCACAGCCACCACCTTGATGTACACATCGCCTTTGTTCATCGCCCTGATGTTGTGGCTTGGGTACGGTCAAACCCGAAACTGGTTTGAACAACTGGCGATTGCAATCGGCTTTGCCGGTGTCATCGCCGTGCTTCGACCAGTGTTTGAAAGCGAGCAATTGCCAGTGGCCTTGATTGGCCTGTGCGCCGGGGCCGTGTCTGCAATTGCCTACCTTCAGCTAAAAAGCCTGGGACAAGCGAAAGAACCCGAATGGAGAACTGTGTTGTATTTTGCGGGCACAGCCACGGTGACCGCATTGGTTTATCTGGTGGGCTTTGGTGAATTCACGGTGCTGAATTCCGGTCAATTGAACATGACCTTGCTGTGGCTGACAGCACTGGGGCTGTTTGGCGGTGTAGGCAATCTTGCATTGACCCGCTCGTTCGGAAGCGGATCCACCTGGCTTTCAGCGGCATTGCAATATTGCACGATCCTGGTGTCGACTTTCTACGGCATTGTTGTGCTGGGCGACATTCCGGCTGGCAGCACCTGGTTTGGGGTGCTGTTGATTATCGCGTGTGGAAGCCTGTCATCGTATGCAACACACCAGCGAAAACAGGCCGGTGCGTAATTGGTGTGATGGGTGTTTTAGTGGTGGTGGTGAAGAATTTCGGCCAGCATAGCGACCAAGGTAACGCCCCCGCCAATGCACAGCAACTGCACCACACTTTCCTTGATTTTCACGCGTTGCTGCATTTGGGGAATAAGGTCGGCCACCGCCACATAAATGAAGCTGGCTGCTGCAAACACCAAGGCGTAAGGCAACAGGGTTTGCAGCTCGGTGAACAGGGTGTAGCCCAAACCTGCGCCCAACACGGCAGCCAGCCCCGCCACTGACATAAGCTGCAAGGCTTTTTTGCGGGCGATGCCTGCATTGACCAGCACCAGGTAATCGCCGGTTTGTTGCGGAATTTCATGCAACACCACGCTCAAGGTGGTGACCAAACCCAACTCGAAATTCACCAGAAATGCGCTGGCCACCAGCAGGCCATCGGCAAAGTTGTGAATGGAATCGCCCACCACAATCAACAAACCACCGCGCCGGGCCTCGCGTTTGTCAAAGCCGTGGTGATGGTCGTGCCCATCGTGTTCATGGTGATGGCTGTGGCGGAAAATCGAAAACTTTTCCAACACAAAGAAGAACAGCAAACCAGCCAACAGCAGGGCAAACAGCTTGTGGTAGTCCATCCCCTTGTCCAATGCTTCAGGCAGCAAATGCAGCATCGATGCGCCAAGCAACACGCCTGCAGACACGCTGACCATGGGTTCCAGCGAACGTGCAATGTGGCGCGCGGTCAACAGGGCTGACGCAAAAATAGCCAAGGCCGTGCCCAGGGCAGCGGCCAGGAGAACAAGCGGTAAACTGGATTGCACGATTGATTGGGTCCGAGATTAGATCAGGTTCTTGCCCCGCAAGAACTCTAGCGCCTGATTGTACGCCTGTTTCGCCGCGGTGGAATTGTAGGTGGGGCGATAATCAGCGTGGAAACCATGCTGGGCATTCTCGAACACGGTGATGCTGCTTTCCCTGCTGAAGGGGTTTTCTTGCGCAGCTACCAGTGCTCTTCGCATTTGCTCAACAGTGTCCAGCGGGATCGAGCTGTCTTCTGAACCATACAAACCCAACACCGGGGCTTTTAATTGGGCCGCCACATCCAACGGGTGTTGAGGCGTTAATTCAGTTTTTGCACCCACCAAGCGGCCGTACCAAGCAACACCCGCTTTCACGGCGGGCTGGTGTGCTGCATATAGCCAGGTAATTCGCCCACCCCAACAAAAACCTGTTACGGCAAGTTTTTTCGCATCGGCGCCTTCAGTGCCCGCGAATTCAACGCACTTGTCCAGGTCGGCCATGACCTGTTTGTCGTCCATTTTTGAAATGACATTTTCCAAAATGGCGGCCACTGTGGCGTACTGCCCTGGCTCGGCATGGCGAAAGAAAATTTCGGGAGCCAAGGCGTAAAAACCAGCCTGGGCAAAACGTCGGCACACGTCTTCCAAATACGCATGCACGCCGAAAATTTCAGGCACTACCAAAATAACTGGCGCGTTCTTTTTGCCTTTTGGGTAGGCGCGGTAAGCAAACATGTCGTCGTCGCCCACATCCACAAACACACGGCCTTCTTCAAGACCGTCTTTTGGCGTGGTAATGGCCTGGGCCAGCACAGGTGAAGCCGCAGCAGCAAAACCACCCACGGTGAAACCTTTCAACAAGGTGCGGCGATCCATGGGCAATTTCCCACCGCCAGTCAGTGCTTCAAGGTGTTCCTGATGTTCGGTTTTTTTAATGTCGCTCATCCCTGTGCTCCAAAAATTTAGAAAATTTAATGCGCTTCTTCCCAGTTGTTGCCCACGCCACAGCCCACTTCCAGCGGGACTCGCAGCTTGGCCACCTGCGTCATGATTTCAGGTACACGCTTTTGAATCAATTCGAGTTCACCCTTGGGCACTTCAAAAATAACTTCGTCGTGTACCTGCATGATCATTTTGGTTTGCAACTTTTCAGCTTTGAGCCAAGCCGACAATTCAACCATGGCCATTTTAATCAGATCGGCTGATGTGCCCTGCATGGGCGCATTGATCGCCGCCCTTTCTGCACCAGCGCGGCGCGGGCCGTTGGGGCTTTTAATTTCGGGCAGCCACAACCTGCGACCAAACACGGTTTGCACATAGCCGTCTTCTTTGGCTTGGGCACGCACATTGTTCATGAACCCTGCCACACCAGGGTAGCGCGCAAAATAACGGTCGATGTACAACTTTGCGGCTTCGCGGGTAATGCCAAGGTTACCGGCCAAACCAAAGGCGCTCATGCCGTAAATCAAACCGAAATTGATCATTTTTGCTGTACGGCGATGGTCCGATGTAACTTCATTCAAACCCACACCAAAAATTTCCGAAGCGGTGGCACTGTGAATGTCCAGCCCTTCGTTGAAAGCGTGAATCAGCGCTTCATCGCCTGAAATATGGGCCATGATTCGCAACTCGATTTGCGAATAATCGGCCGACACCAACACGCAACCGGGTGCAGCAATAAAGGCCTCACGAACCCGACGGCCTTCAGCGGTACGAACAGGAATGTTCTGCAAGTTGGGATCGTTGCTGGCCAAGCGGCCTGTTACAGCCACCGCTTGCGCATAATTGGTGTGCACTCGCCCTGTGCGGGCATTCACCATGCGCGGCAACTTGTCGGTGTAGGTGCTTTTCAGCTTGGCCAATGAACGGTGTTCAAGCAGCTTGGCAGGCAGTGGGTAATCTTCAGCCAGCTTGCTGAGTACCTCTTCATCTGTAGAAGGCGCACCGCTGGCGGTTTTTTTCACCACAGGCAAGCCCAGTTTGTCGAACAACAATTCGCCAATTTGCTTGGGCGAATTCAAATTGAAACTGCCACCCGCCAATTCGAAAGCCTGCTCTTCGATCAGTTTCAACTTGTCGGCAATTTCGGCACTTTGGGCTTCAAGTTTGCCGGAATCAATCAACACACCATTGCGTTCAACCTCGAACAATACCTGACCAAAAGGCAACTCAACATCGCGGTACAGCTTGTCCAATTCCGGCACTTTGTCCAGTTCGGCTTTCAATGTGTGGGCAAGGCGCAAAGTCACCTCGGCATCTTCGGCCGCGTACCGTGTGGCAGTGTCAATCGGTACCTGATCAAAGGTAATTTGATTCGCACCCTTGCCAGCCACTTCCTCGAACTTGATGGTGTTGTAGTTCAACCAGCGCAAGGCCAAGGCGTCCATGCCATGCGGCTTGTGGGCTTCAAGAATGTAGCTGGCCAGCATGGTGTCCTCGAACAGGCCTTTGACCCACACATCGTGATTGGCCATCACATGGAAATCGTATTTGGCATTCTGTGCAATTTTAGGTGACTCGCTGTCTTCAAACCAAGGCTTCAAGAATGCCAGAACGTCTGCCAGCGGCAGTTGCGGCTCGGCAGTCAAATCCTGGTGAGTCAACGGAATGTAATAACCCACACCCGGTTTTGTGGCAAATGACAGGCCCACTATTCGGGCGTTCATGGGTTCGAGAGAATCAGTTTCAGTGTCGAAAGCCACGGGTGTTTTACTGCCAGCTGCCGCTTTCAGTTCTACCAGCAGTGCATCCAGCTGCGCCTGCGTTTGCACGCAAATGGTTTCGATTGAATCCACAGCTTGGGTAGGCGCATCAAACAAACTCATGGAACTGCCATCGGGTGGGCCCTCAACTTTTGGCTTTGCCACAGCTTCGTCTTCTGCCACACCGCCCAATGCGCGGAACCATGTTTTGAATTCAAAGCGCTGAAACAGTTGCTTTAACTCTTCTTTGTTTTCAGCGTTTGCTTTGAGCTGTTCTTCAATGTGGCGGCGCAACTCGAATTCGCAATCGATTTTGATGGTAACCAGCGACTTACCGGTGGGCAGCCAATCCAGCGCCTTTTGCAGGTTTTCACCCACTTTGCCACCAATTTTGTCGGCATTGGCCACCACGCCATCCAGCGTTTTGTATTCTGCCAGCCACTTGGCTGCAGTTTTAGGGCCCACCTTTTCCACACCAGGCACGTTGTCCACGGTGTCGCCAACCAAGGTAAGGTAATCAACAATTTGCTCGGGGTAAACGCCAAACTTTTCGAACACTGCATCGCGGGTCATTACCGCGTTTTTCATCGTGTCTACCAGGCGAACCTTGTCGTTCACCAATTGGGCCATGTCTTTGTCACCAGTGGACACGATCACCTCATCGAAACCCTGTTCCAGCGCCACTTGTGCCAGGGTGCCAATCACGTCATCGGCTTCAATACCGGGTTCCATCACGATTGGCCAGCCCATGGCGCGCGTTACGTCGTGAATGTGGGGGATTTGTGCAGCCAGGTCTTCCGGCATGCTAGCCCTGTTGGCTTTGTATTCGGGGTAAATGTCGTCGCGAAAGGTTTTGCCCGGCGCATCGAACACACAGGCGATACAATTGGATGTTACATCGTCGGTGTTGTAATCTGCACGCAGGCGTCGAAGCATGTTGACCATGCCGTATATGGCCCCAGTGGGCTCGCCTGCGCGGTTTCGCAGATCGGGCATGGCGTGAAAGGCACGGTACAGGTAGCTCGACCCATCAACCAGGAGTAATCGCTTCATATGACAACCAAAAATAAGAACATTCCAACATTGCGCCACTTGCCCTCAAAAGAACAATCCACCGCAGTGAAAGCCCGGGAGTCGTGGCATGTGTTGGGAATTATGGCAGAGTTCATTGAGGCGACCGAGAAGCTGTCGGCAATTCGCCCCTCGGTGTCCATTTTTGGTAGCGCCAGAACCCCAACGGATCACCCCTACTATGCACTGACGGAAAACATAGCCCGCGCCCTGTCTGATTCCGGTTTCGCCGTGATCAGCGGCGGCGGGCCTGGCATCATGGAGGCGGCGAACAAAGGCGCACATGCAGGGGAATCGCCCAGCGTGGGCTTGAACATTGAATTGCCTTTTGAGCAAAGCGGCAACCCCTACCAAGACATTTCACTCACATTTCGCCACTTCTTTGCGCGCAAAGTGGCATTTGCCAAATACGCCAGCGCTTATGTGGTGATGCCCGGTGGGTTTGGAACGCTCGATGAAATGTTTGAAGCACTGACATTGATTCAAACCAACAAAGGCAGGCGGATACCGATTGTTCTGGTGGGCTCGAAGTTTTGGGCAGGCCTGATTGATTGGGTAAAAAGCCATTTGCTGGGTGAGGGAATGATCAGCCCAAGCGACATGGATCTGTTTGAAGTGGTTGAAACACCGGAAGAGGTTTTGGAATGTATTTTCCGTTTCTACGAAAAACGCACCTTTAACCCATCAGAGAGTGAAACAGAGAAGCTGCTGGACTTATAAAGCGAGGCCAAACACAGGTAAAATCCGGGTGCTTTACTGGTGTTGTGACCTTCTCAGGATATTGAATGGCCGTTTTTACACGCATTACACAAGATGAACTGCAACAGTGGCTGAAAGGTCGCAAGCGTGGTGAGCTGCTTTCATTCGAAGGAATTGAGTCGGGTATCGAGAACACCAATTACTTCGTGAACACAAGCACAGGCAGGTTTGTACTTACACTGTTCGAAAAGTTGCGCGCAGAAGACCTGCCGTTTTACCTGGGTTTGATGGAACACCTGGCAAAAAAGGGTTTGGCTGTTCCTGGCCCAATCGCCAATGCCAAGGGCGAGCTATTCAATGCATTGCACGGCAAACCAGCCACGCTGGTGACTTGCCTGAGCGGAAAATCGGTGGATCACCCCAACACCGCCCAGTGCCACGCAATTGGCAAGTTCAGCGCGCAGGCCCACTTGGCCGTGGCCGACTTTGCAGGCAACACCCCAAACCCGCGTGGCTTGGTGTGGATCGAGAAGACCATGAACGAACTGGATGAGCATTTGCCCGATGCTGTGTCTGCGCTGCTGCACAGCGAAGTGAGCCACCAAAAAACCGTGGTTGCAAGCAATGCCTACAAATCGCTGCCCAAAGGCGCTGTGCATGCTGATTTATTTCGCGACAACGCATTGATGCAAGGCGACACGCTGGGTGGTGTCATCGACTTTTACTTCGCAGGGGTAGATACCTTTCTGTTTGATTTGGCAGTGACTGCCAACGATTGGTGCATCAACCTGAACAACGGCGAATTCAAGGAAGACCTGCTGGACGCCTTGCTGACTGGTTACCAAGAAGTTCGCCCATTGACCATTCACGAGTGTGGACTGTGGCAAGACATGCTTCGTGCTGCGGCGTTGCGCTTCTGGGCCTCTCGCCTTTACGACTTTTACATGCCCCGTGAAGCCGAAGTTTTGAACGTGAAAGACCCACAACATTTTGAACGAGTGCTGTTGGCGCGCCGCCAGGGCATTCCATTTGCAGTACAACCGAACTAAGGACTTTTCAATTGGCCAACTACGTACACACTTGCCCACCCAGCGCCGGTTGGGACTGGCTAATGCAGGGCGTGCAGCTTTTTCGCAAAAAGCCGGGTGAGATGTTTTTGTTCGGTAACACCTATCTGTTCATCATCCTGTTTGTTGGGCTGTTGATCCCTTTTCTGGGTGCGGCCGTTGTGGCAATAGCATCACCAGCCATGGGATTCGGCATTATGCTGGCAGGCCGCATGGGGCAAAAAGGCTTGCGGGTCAGCCCGATTGTACTTTTCAGCGGGTTCACCCCGGAACACAGAAAACACCTGCAGTCGCTGATTGTGCTGGGCGCCATTTACACCGCGTGCTTTGCCGTGATCAAGCTACTGGCGCACCTGTTGCTGGGCGCACAACCCAATGTGTCCATTGAAGACCTTCAAAAAGCAGACCCGGCAGCCAGCGCGGCTTTTATGGAATACATGGTGCTGTACATGGTGTTTGTGGGCATCACCAGCATCCCAGTGCTGCTGGCATTCTGGTTTGCGCCAGTGCTGGTGGTGTGGCACAACATGAAACCTGTGCAAGCGCTGTTCTCAAGCTGGGTTGCCGTGTGGCGCAACAAAGCCAGCTTTTTCATCTACGGCATGGGCTGGTTGGTTCTGGGCCTGGGTTTCTCATCGGTGTTTGTGGTTATTTTCACCATGCTCGGTTTGCCGACGGTGTTTGTCAGCGCGCTGAACATGATGTGTGTGGCCCTTGTTATGGCGGTGTCGCTGTGTACTTTTTACCCCACGTACAAAGCTGTTTTTGAACACGATCCGACCGTGTGACAGGCTTGGATAAGCGCGTTCCCGTCAGGAAGTTTGTTTAGCCAACTCGGCAGTGGGATTGCTTGGGACGCACTTCAAGAAAACCGCGCCGAGCTGGCAAAAAACTGCAGAGGTGACCCTTCAAATTCACCGCAGTAATCGTCATCAACTCCGCTCAAGCTTCGCCAAACTCAGCATCAGCCATTTCATACCCTGGCGACCAAAGTTGATTTGAATTCTTTGGTCGTCACCCTCACCTTCATAAGCCACCACCACACCGTTGCCAAATTTGGCGTGCGCCACACCTGTGCCAATGTCGTAAGGGCGTTTGGTGGCTTTGTTGCTGTAGCCCACATTCAAGGTTTTATTTTGCCCCCACACTTTGGAATCCAGGGCATCCCAACCCTGGCTGGCAATGTGCGCGCGTTTGGGAGTTAGCCACTTCAACACTTCTTCGGGCAATTCATCCAGAAAACGTGAACGCAAATGGTATCGAATTTGCCCGTGCAACATGCGCTGCTGGGCATGGCTTAAAAACAGTTGTTCCCGCGCACGGGTAATGGCCACATACATCAGGCGGCGCTCTTCCTCCACCGCCTCTACACTGGTGCCGTCGCCGCCTTCCACTGAATTGCCAATGCTGTTTTCATGCGGAAACAAACCTTCTTCAAGTCCAGTCACAAACACGCACTTGAATTCCAACCCTTTGGCCGAATGCGCGGTCATTAGCTGAATGGCTTCCTGCCCCGCAGCGGCAGCGTTGTCTCCAGCTTCAAGCGAGGCATGGGACAGGAAATCTGCAAGCGGTGTGATCAATTTTTCTTCATCCACCATGGTGGCGGCAGCGTCTTGGTAATAGCCTTCGGCAATTGCGAACGATGCGGCCGCGTTCACCAGTTCCTTCAAGTTCTCGACACGGTCTTCACCGTCTTTGTCAGCTTGAAAATGGGCAATCAAACCCGATTCATTGATTACTTTGTCGACCAAATCGGCCAGGCTCAGGCCACGGGTTTCGAAGCGCATGCGCTCGATTAAATCCGCAAATTTTTTCAGGCCCGCCTGTGCGCGGCCCTCCATGCGATGAATGGCGCGGTAAAGCGATGTGCCCTGCGCAGTGGAAATGTCTTGCAACTGCTCTACGCTGCGCGCACCAATACCACGCGCCGGAAAATTCACCACGCGTGAGAATGAATTGTCATCGTCTGCGTTGTCCATCAAGCGCAAATAAGCCAGTGCATGTTTAATTTCCGCACGTTCAAAAAAACGCAAACCACCATACACACGGTATGCAATACCCGCATTGAACAAAGCCTGTTCCACCACGCGAGATTGCGCGTTGGAACGGTACAAAATTGCGATATCGGATCGACCAAACCCTTCTTCGAGCACCAGTTTTTTGATGCGGTCAATGATAAACGCAGCTTCATCCTGGTCGCTCGTGGCCTCGTACACGCGAATGGCTTCGCCTTCACCGGCTTCAGTCCACAACTCCTTGCCCAAGCGTGCCTTGTTATTCGCAATCAACACGTTGGCTGCTTTCAGCACATTGCCGACTGATCGATAATTCTGTTCCAGTTTGATTCGGTTTTGTACCGCAAAATCATTTTCAAACTGCACCATGTTGGCCACGCGCGCGCCACGAAATGCGTAAATGGACTGGTCATCGTCGCCCACCGCAAATATGCATCCCTGCGGCCCAGCCAAACGTTTCAGCCAGTTGTACTGCAGGCTGTTGGTGTCTTGAAACTCGTCGACCAGAATGTATTTGAAGCGGGCCTGGTAATGCTCGCGCAGTGCAGGGTTGGCACCCAACAGCTCGAATGAACGAAGCAGCAGCTCGGCAAAATCCACCACGCCCTCGCGCTGGCATTGGGCTTCGTAAGCTTCATACAACCGAACCATCATGCGGTGGTATTCGTCGTGCGCCTCCACGTCTTTGGGGCGCAAACCTTGGTCTTTCGCAGAACCAATGAAATAGCTCAGCTGCTTGGGTGGGAATTTCTCGGCATCAATGCCCAGCACCTTGTACATGCGTTTGATGGCCGACAACTGGTCTTGCATGTCCAGAATTTGAAAAGCCTGTGGCAAACCCGCTTCCTTCCAGTGGGCCCGCAACATGCGGTTGCACAGGCCGTGAAAGGTTCCAACCCACATGCTGCGCGTGTTGATAGGCAGCATGGAAGAAATGCGGTGAAGCATTTCTTTGGACGCCTTGTTGGTGAACGTAACCGCCAGCACCCCGTTGGGGCCAACTTGCCCTGTTTGAATCAGCCAGGCAATGCGCGCAGTCAGTACCTTGGTTTTACCGCTGCCTGCACCTGCAAGAATCAGCGCAGATTCACGCGGCAAGGTGACGGCTGCCAGTTGTTCGGGGTTCAGGCTATCAAGTAAAGACACGGCTTCTCACATCAAAAATTGGTTTTGCTGTTGATTTTAACAGTGATTGCCCTACCCGCCCTGCCCGTAAAAAACGAAAAAGACCGATATAATGACAGATTGGCCTGCCCCACCCGGCACGGCCCCGCCAGCATTCAAAATTCACACCCAAGTTTCAACACACCATGTTCGACAAATACGCCGCCCAAGACATTGAAAACGCCGTTCAAGGCCAATGGAAAGAATCTGACGCCTACAAGGCCGAAGCTTTTGCGAAAGACGCAAGCGGCAAGCAAAAGCCCAAATATTATTGCGTTTCCATGTTGCCCTACCCCAGCGGCAAATTGCACATGGGCCACGTGCGCAACTACACCATCAACGATGTAATGATTCGCCAAAAGCGCATGAAGGGCTTCAACACCCTGATGCCCATGGGCTGGGACGCATTCGGCATGCCCGCTGAAAATGCGGCCATGGCCAATGGCAAGCCGCCCGCTGCCTGGACTTACAGCAACATTGACTACATGAAGAAGCAGATGGAATCCATGGGCTTGGCCATTGACTGGTCCAAGGAAGTGGCCACCTGCAAACCCGATTACTACAAATGGAACCAGTGGCTGTTTTTGAAAATGCTTGAGAAAGGCATTGTGTACAAAAAAACAGGCACCGTGAACTGGGATCCGATTGACCAAACCGTGCTGGCCAATGAACAGGTAATTGACGGCAAAGGCTGGCGTTCAGGCGCGGCGGTGGAAAAGCGTGACATTCCCATGTACTACATGGCCATTACCGATTACGCCGATGTGCTGCTCGATGATTTGAACGGCCTGCAGTGGCCCGACCGCGTGAAGGTGATGCAGGAAAACTGGATTGGCAAGTCCACCGGCGTGCGCTTTGCTTTCCCACATGAAATTAAGGACGCACAAGGCAAGCTGGTTCAAGACGGAAAAATGTATGTGTTCACCACGCGTGCCGACACCATGATGGGCGTCACCTTCTGCGCCGTGGCCGCTGAACACCCGCTGGCGGCACTGGCCGCCGAAAACAACCCTGAACTGCAAGCCTTCATTGCAGAATGCAAAGCGGGTGGCGTGGCTGAGGCCGACATGGCCACCATGGAAAAGAAAGGCATGCCCACTGGCCTGAATGTAACGCACCCGCTGACCGGTGAAAGCGTGCCTGTGTGGGTGGGCAACTACGTGTTGATGAGCTATGGCGATGGCGCCGTGATGGGCGTGCCCGCGCACGATGAACGCGACTTTGCTTTTGCCTTGAAATACGGCATTGGCATCAAGCAAGTCATCGACGTGAAAGGGGAAGTATTCAACAACGCCGAATGGGCAGAATGGTACGGCGACAAAGCACGCGGCATGTGCACTGCCAGCGGTCCACTCGATGGTCTGAATTACTTGGCGGCCGTGGACAAAGTGGCCGAACTTCTAGCCGCCAAGAACCTGGGGGGAAAACGCATCCAGTTCCGCCTGCGCGATTGGGGCATTTCCCGCCAGCGCTACTGGGGCACCCCCATCCCCATGATTTACTGCGACACCTGCGGCGATGTACCTGTGCCTGAACGCGACCTGCCCGTGGTGCTGCCTGAAGATTTGGTACCCGATGGCAGTGGCAACCCGCTGGCCAAAAGCGCAGCTTTTTACGAATGCAGCTGCCCCAAATGCGGCAAGCCTGCACGCCGTGAAACCGACACCATGGACACCTTTGTTGATTCAAGCTGGTATTTCACGCGCTATGTGTGCAACGACGCGGCTACCATGACCGACGAGCGCAGCGACTACTGGATGCCGATGGACCAGTACATCGGCGGCATTGAACATGCCATTTTGCACCTGCTCTACAGCCGCTTCTGGACCAAGGTGATGAATAACCTGGGACTGGTGAAATTCCGAGAACCCGCCACCGCCCTGCTAACCCAGGGCATGGTGTTGAACGACACCTATTACACCGAAGAAGCCAACGGCAAGAAAACCTGGATCAACCCGGCCGATGTGGCCGTTGAGTTCGACGACAAGGGTCGCCCTGTTTCCGCCAAACTAATCGGCACCGGCACAACCGTACAAATCGGTGGTGTTGAAAAAATGTCGAAGTCGAAAAACAACGGCATTGACCCACAGGCTTTGATCGACCAATACGGCGCAGACACAGCACGCCTGTTCACCATGTTTGCAGCACCTCCGGAGCAAAGCCTGGAGTGGAGTGATTCTGGCGTGGAAGGCGCACATCGCTTCCTGAAACGCTTGTATCAACTGGCGCTGAACCAACAGGAAACAATCAAAAGACAACCTGCATTGAATACGAGCGAATTGAGTAAAACCGCGCAAAACACCCGCCGCGATGTGCACGAAATTTTGAAGCAAGCGAACTTCGACTACGACCGCCACCAATACAACACCGTGGTTTCAGCTGGCATGAAAATGCTCAACACACTCGATTCATTTGCCAGCGAAGCGAGCACCCATTCCGACCATGCTGTGCTGTCCGAGGGCTTGAGCATTCTGCTGCGTGTACTGTACCCAATCGTGCCACACATTACTTTCCACCTGTGGAGCAGCCTGAATTACAGTGCTGCGCACGGTGAGTTGCTCGATGCGCCATGGCCCGAGGTGGATGAAAAGGCACTGGTGCGCTCAGAACTTACCTTGATGGTGCAAGTGAACGGCAAACTGCGTGGCAGCATTGAGGTACCCGCCGATGCCGACAAAGGCAACATTGAAGCCACAGCCCTGGCCAGTGAAGTCGCCCAGAAGTTCATGGAAGGCAAACCGGCGAAGAAAGTGATCGTGGTACCCGGCAAACTGGTCAACATCGTTGTTTAAGATCGAACCCTACAAGCGAGTCCTTATGAAACGATTCATTCAAGCCATCGCCCTGCTGGCCGCAACCATCACACTGACGGCTTGCGGCTTTCAGTTGCGTGGTCAGTACAATTTCGATTTTGAAACAATCGAATTACGCGGCATGGAAAATTCCGAAATGAACCGCAACATGGACTTACAGCTTCAAATCCTGAACCTGAAAGTGAATCCGCAGGAGGGCGCGCCAGTGAAGCTGAACCTGATCAGCGAACTGCGTGATCGAAGCATTGTTACCTTCAGCGCAACAGGCCGCGCCCGCGAAGTTCGCATCACCTACGAATTGCTATACAGCGTGACCGACAAAAATGGTGATTTCCTGATTGCCACCAGCCAGCTTAGTCAACGCCGCGAACTGACTTACACCGACGACCAGATTCTGGGCAAGGAAGCCGAAGAAAACCAGCTTTACACCGAAATGCAGCGCGACATTGCACGCCAAATTACCGGGCGCTTAAGCGCCTTGAAATTGAGCCCAAAGTGAAACAGATTGCGCTCGACACATGGTTAAACGACGGGGCAAGCACTGCATTGCCCCAGTTGTTGTGCGTGTTCACCGACGAACCTCTGTTTGCTACCCAAGCGGCTGATCTTTATCGCCAGCGCCTTAAAAAACAAACCGACTACCAACGCCAAATTGTGGAAGTAGATCGCCAATTCGACCCACAGGAATTTTTGTCGCTGTTTGCAGAAGCCTCACTGTTCGGCGATGTATCGCTGATTGATTTGCGCATCAATCAACCCAAACTCAGCAAAGAAGCGGCTGAAGCCTTGGGCAAAGCAGCCCAATGGATTGCGGCTGGCGACACAGGCCACTACCTGTTGGTGAACGCACCGAAGCTGAACAAAACCCAGGAAAAAAGCGCAGGCTTTGCCGACCTGCTGGCCAGAGGCACCGAAATAGCCTGCCGCCCCGTGGGGGCCGACACCCTGCCCGGCTGGATAGCTCAAGCCGCCAAACGCAAAGGCGTACAATTAAACCGTGAAACCTGCGCCTGGCTGGCCGAGAAAACCGAGGGCAACCTGCTGGTGGCCCACCAAACCATTGAAAAACTGGCTTTGGAACACCAAGGCACAGTGACCATTGAGCACGTGCAAGGCATGGTAGCCAATTCGGCCCGCTTCAACGTGTTCGACTTGGGTGGCAGCCTGCTGGCCGGGGATGCAAAACGCATTACCCGCATGATGGAAGGTCTTGAAGCCGAAGGCGAGGCCCCCACCTTGGTGCTTTGGGCCTTGCAGGAAGAAATTCGTGCCATTCGCGACACACAGCAAGCCATGCGGCGCGGAATGTCTTTGTCAGATGCCTGCCGACAAAATAGAATTTGGGGACAGCGGCAAAATCACATTGCCGCCGCCTTGAAACGGCACAACCCCGGCAGCCTGCAAAAGCTGACCGCCTGGTGCTATGCCGCCGAGAAAACCATCAAGGGCATGAAGCAGGGCAACCCTTGGACCCTGTTTGAAATCATTGGTTTGGGCGTGGCCGGCATTGAGCCGCCCGAACTGTGGAATACCTGAAAGAGCACGTACCATGAGCATTGAAGAACAAATTTTGGCCATTGGCAGAAAAGCCCGCGCCGCGGCTGTATATATGGCCAAGGCCAACACACATGCCAAAAACGCAGCCCTGCTTGAAACAGCCAAGCTGATTCGTGCCAACAAAGCCGAATTAATAGCAGCCAATCAAACCGACATGGCACAAGCCCAAGCCAACGGCCTGGATGCTGCCCTGCTTGATCGCCTTGCCCTGAGTGAAAAAGCCATTGAAACCATGGCCGAAGGTTTGGAGCAAATTGCCCAACTGCCCGACCCAATCGGCGAGATGACTGATTTCAAAAATCGCCCCTCTGGCATTCAGGTGGGCAAAATGCGCGTTCCACTGGGTGTAATCGGCATCATTTATGAAAGTCGCCCAAATGTCACCGTCGATGCAGCGGGTTTGTGCATCAAATCTGGCAACAGCACCATTTTGCGGGGTGGTTCGGAAGCATTTCGTTGCAACCAGGCTTTGGCTTCCATTGTGGCCCAAGGCCTTGAAGCCGCCGGTTTACCTGCAGATGCGGTGCAGGTAATCGACACCACCGACCGCGCCGCCGTGGGGGCCCTGATCACCATGACTGAATACGTGGACGTAATTGTGCCCCGTGGCGGCAAAGGCTTGATCGAACGCATTTCACGCGACGCGAAAGTGCCCGTGATCAAGCACCTCGATGGCATTTGCCATGTGTACATTGATGAATCTGCCAACATGGCGCATGCAGTAAATATTGCCGAGAACGCAAAAACCCACCGCTACGGCACCTGCAACACCATGGAAACCCTGCTGATTCACACCCACGTGGCCAAACCTGCGCTGGCGGAACTTGCGCAGCGCTATGCGGCCAAAGGTGTTGAATTGCGCGGTTGCAAGCGCACAATGGCCCTGCTGCCCAGCGTGAAGCCAGCAACAGAAGAAGACTGGAACACAGAATATTTGGCACCCATTTTGTCGATCAAGGTTGTAGACAGCCTTGACGAAGCCATTGCACACATCAACCACTATGGTTCGCACCACACCGACAGCATCGTGACCGACAATCACAGCAACGCGATGCGTTTTATTCGGGAAGTCGATTCAGCATCGGTTATGGTCAATGCATCAACACGTTTTGCTGACGGGTTCGAATACGGCTTGGGCGCTGAAATCGGCATTTCAACCGACAAAATTCATGCACGCGGCCCGGTTGGCCTTGAAGGCCTGACCAGTCAAAAGTACGTGGTGTTTGGCCATGGCGAAACAAGAAACTGATTAATTCATAACTAACTGGAGCAGTACATGGGTGGTTATCTTTGGGTGAAAGCCTTTCACATATTGTTTGTGGCTTCATGGTTTGCAGGCCTGTTTTACCTGCCGCGCATTTTCGTGAACCTGGCCATGGAAACCGAACCAGCAGCCACCGCACGCCTGCTGCAAATGGCCAGAAAACTGTACAAATTCATGACCCTGTTGGCAATTCCCGCACTGCTGCTGGGGTTCGCACTGGTGGGCGTGTATCAAATTGGCGTGGGAGGCCAAAGTGGCTGGCTGCATGCCAAAATTTTGATTGTGTTTGTCATTGCCGGTTACCACTACAGTTGCGGCCGCATACTGCGCAAATTTGAAACGGGCCAAAACACACGCAGCCACACGTATTTCCGTTGGTTCAATGAAGTGCCTGTGGTGCTCATGGCCATTGCCATCATTTTGGTGGTTGTAAAACCTTTCTAATCTTTTTAAAAGCAATTCATGTCCAATTCAAAGCAACACAACTCCACCAAGCAAAGCGTCTACAACTGTTTTGCAAGCTGCCCGCGGGGTCTGGAAGAAATTCTGGTGGCTGAACTGGAAACCATGGGCGCACAAAAAACACGTGCCGTCACTGGTGGTTGCACCTTCGAAGCCAGCTGGCGCCAAGCCACCCGCATGACCTACTGGACCCGCTTTGCAGGTCGCATTGGGCTTGAACTGGCGCGTGGCGAATGTACCAGCGAAGACGAGTTCTATCACATTGCTAAGTCGGTCGATTGGCACAACTGGTTCAAACTCTCCAACACATTCCGTGTTGATTTGAACAATTTGGGTGCTGACATTCAAAGCGTAAGGTTCACACAACTGCGTCTGAAAGACGCCGTATGTGACGCATTCCTTGAACGTTTCGATGAACGCCCGAACGTGAGTGTGGAAGCACCCGATGTGCGAATTTTCGCGGCCGTCAATCCCACCGAAGCCATGATGTACATCGACCTGGCTGGTGAAAACCTGTTCAAGCGTGGCTGGCGCGAAGAAGCCGGCGTGGCCCCGCTGAAGGAAAACCTGGCCGCAGGCCTGTGGCACATTGCGCGCCAAAGCGAGGCTGGTAAAGACGCCGAGGTGTTTCTTGACCCATTCTGTGGCAGTGGCACCATGGTGATTGAATCGCTTTCGCAGTTGTGCGACCGCGCCCCTGGCCTTGAACGCCCCTTCGCTTTTGAAAACCTGAAACCCTTCACGCAGGAATGGGGCAAAGAACTTCAAGAGGATGCGAACCGTCGCTTCAATGCAGGCTTGGACAAAGCACTAACCACACCCTACTTCCAGTGGTTCGCCAGCGACATTACTGAATTGCTGATCGATATTGCAAAAGAAAATGTGGCAAGGGCAGGTTTCGAAGAACTACTCGATGCAGGCATTGTGCAATTTGCGCAACGTGACGCGCTAACGGTGGAGCCACCCGCACCCACCGGCATTGTGTTCAGCAACCCCCCCTACGGCGAACGCGTGCGTGCCAAGGGTGCTGACGTACCAGAAGACGAAGCCTATGAACGCCTGTTCAAAGCCTACGGCGACCATTTGAAAATGAACTATTCTGGCTGGACAGCCTTTTTATTCTCAGGCGACCTGGAAATCAAGAAAACGCTCGGCCTAAGCCCCAAGCGCAAGCGTCCCTTGTTCAACGGCCCAATTGAATGCAGGCTGTTTGAAATTCCGTTAACCCGTGGGGTTTACCGGCCACGGGCCAGCCAAGAAAACTCTGTGGAAAACTCAGGCGAAGGCAACGAAGCGGAGTCCTGATTTATTCAGCCAAAAGCTTGGCAATGTCCGCTTTCAAATCAGCAGGCTTGGTGGTGGGGGCATAGCGGTCGTACACCTCACCATTTTTGCGAACCAAAAACTTCGTGAAATTCCACTTGATCGCCTCGGTGCCCAAAATGCCCTTGGCCTGCGAAGTCAGGTACTTGAACAGTGGGTGTGCATCGCTGCCTTTCACATCCACCTTCTCGGCCATCAAAAAGTCGACGCCATAATTCTTTTGGCAAAAACTGGCAATCACATCTTCTGAACCCGGCTCCTGCCCACCAAACTGGTTGCACGGAAAACCGATAATCACCAAGCCCTTCTGGCGCAACTCCTTGTGCAACTCTTGCAAGCCTTCGTACTGGGGCGTAAAGCCGCACTTGCTCGCCGTGTTCACAATCAACAGCACATTGCCTTGAAAATCGGCCAAGCTCAACGGTTTACCATCCAGAGTTTTGCTGGAAAATCCATACACATTGTTTGTCATGGGTTTTGCATTCCAAAATTTTATTGAAAAACAAGTTTACCCCCAAACCCGAACTGCCTACGATTGGCTCGAACCCGAAATCACACTCATTGCAACGTCTCGTGTAATCTTGCCGCTCATCAACAAACGTTGCACAGCCTGCTCCATGGTTTGCATGCCATGCTGCGAACCGGTTTGAATGGACGACAACATTTGCGCCACCTTGCCTTCGCGAATCAGGTTTCGAATCGATGGTGTGGCCATCATGATTTCATGCACAGCTACGCGACCACCGCCCTGCTTCTTGAGCAGGGTCTGGGACACCACCGCACGCAGCGACTCAGACAACATCATTCGCACCATGGATTTGTCTGCCGACGGGAACGCATCAATAATACGGTCGATTGTTTTCGGCGCCGAAGATGTATGCAAAGTTGCAAACACCAAGTGCCCGGTTTCAGCAGCAGTTAGTGCCAGTTGTATGGTTTCCAAGTCACGCATTTCCCCCACCAGAATCACGTCTGGGTCTTCCCGCAAAGCAGACCTCAACGCCGCACTCACTGAATGCGTATGTTCGCCCAATTCACGTTGATTGACCATGCAGTTCATGGGCGTGTGGACGAACTCAATCGGATCTTCAATAGTGAGTATGTGCGCCTTCTGATTGCGGTTCACATCATCCACCATCGCCGCCAAGGTGGTGCTTTTGCCCGTTCCTGTCGGCCCAGTAACCAATACCAATCCATTCGATTCGCGCGCAATCTGACGAAAGACAGCGGGTGCTTCCAGTTCGTCCAGCGTTTTCACGCGGCTTGGCACCACGCGAAACGCCGCAGACGCACCCCTGGTTTGCATGAAAGCATTCACACGAAACCGTGACAAACTTTCAACAGAAAAGCTGTAATCGCATTCATGCGACTGCTCCCAGACTTGCTGTTGCGTTTCAGTCATGGACCCCTGTATCAGTCGGTAAACTTCACGATGCCCCATCACAGCCTCATTCAATCGACGCATTTCGCCATCCACGCGAATCATGGGAGGCATGCCGGCAGACAAATGCAGGTCAGACGCGTGTTCTTCCACGGCCCAGGTCAGCAACTCGGTTAGTGTCATGTGGCTATAATCTCCCTTTGAGCATTAAATTGATTCACCATGGGCCAAGCCGAACAACTTGCCAATATCCGGAATCGAATTGCAGCGGCCTGCGCAAAAGCGGGGCGAACCAGCGATTCAGTTCAATTACTGGCTGTCAGCAAAACATTCCCGCTTGGCGAGATTCTCGAATTTCACGCCTGCGGGCAACCCGCCTTTGGTGAAAATTACCTGCAAGAGGCACTGGATAAAATCACCCAGCTGGCTGATCACCCCAATGCCCAGCAAAAAGCCCCCCCCATTGAATGGCATTTCATTGGCCCTATACAAAGCAACAAAACCAAGCCAATTGCAGAAAACTTTCCCTGGGTGCACAGTGTGGATCGCTTGAAGATCGCACAACGTTTGTCCGATCAGCGCCCCGCGCACCTGCCACCCTTGAATGTGCTGGTACAAATCAACACATCGGGCGAAAACAGCAAATCGGGGATAGAACCTGAACAGGCACAAGCATTGTGTGTGGCCATCAGTTCGATGAAGAACCTGACATTGCGCGGCCTGATGACCATACCGAGCAACACCGACAACAACGAAAAACTAAAAGCCGAACTGTTGAAATGCAAATCGATATTTGATGACCTGAACGCACAGGGATTGAACATGGACACCCTCTCCATGGGTATGTCCGCAGACCTTGAGCTGGCCATCGAATGCGGCTCCACTTGCGTGCGCGTGGGCTCGGCCCTGTTTGGCACCCGCAACTACTCCAAATAAACACACGGGAATCATTATGCAGAACACTCTTTTCATCGGCGGCGGCAACATGGCTTATGCCATTCTGGGCGGGCTAATCCGCAGCGGCGTCCCGGCCAGTACCTTCCATGTTATTGACCCCAGCCCGGAATCTGCGGCAAAAATGACAGAACTGAAAGTGCACTGCACAGTTGATTGGCCTTCAAATTTCAAAGCAGAAGTGGTGGTGCTGGCGGTGAAACCGCAGGTCATGCAAAGCGTGCTGAACAGCCAGGCTGCGCACATGGGCAACATGCTGATCGTCAGCATTGCAGCCGGCGTCAGCATTGCGCAAATTCAGACCTGGAGTCTGCAAAACAATGCGCGCGTGGTGCGCTGCATGCCCAACACACCCGCACTTGTTTCCCAAGGTATTTCGGGTTTGTACTTCACAGGCAATTGCACAGAAACAGACCGCAGCACTGCGCATCAAATCTTCAACAGTTGCGGTGAAGTGGTGGTGTTGAATACAGAAGATGAAATTAATGCGGTAACCGCCATTTCAGGCAGCGGCCCCGGTTATGTGTTTTTCTTGATGGAAGCGCTGGCCCAAGCGGCACAGAACCTGGGCTTCAATGAAGCACAGGCCAATTTGCTGGTGAATCAAACCTTTTTGGGTGCAGCCACACTGGCCAAACAGTCCGACGACTCTTTTGCCATGTTGCGCGAAAAAGTTACCAGCAAAGGCGGCACTACGTTTGCGGGGCTGGAACAACTGCGTGCGCTCGGCGTTTCAGAAGCCATTCAAAGCGCGGCCAAAGCCGCTTGCGACCGGGCCATGGAACTGCAACACCAAACCTGAAAACAATGCACCACCAAACCAGTTGTTGTGTAAAAAAGCTTTGAAACACTTCGCCCGGTCACGATTGCGGATCAGGGTGAAGTGGTACACCGCAATGGCAATGGCAACCAACCAGGCCGCCCAGAAAAACCCGCCAAAGCCGAGTTCACAAGCAACCCAAGCCCACAACAACAAACACACCGCGTAACAGGTCATAATGCCCGCAATGTCGTACCGACCCAGCGTAATGGCCGCGGTTTTTATATTGAGCTTTAAATCATCGGGCTTGTCCACCAAGGCGTATTCGGTGTCGTAAGCCACCGTCCAAAACACGTTGGCAATAAAAATCAGCCAGCCCTCCAAGGGCACACTACCCTGCACCGCCACATAAGCCATCGGAATTGCAAAACCGAAAGCAATGCCCAGGTAAGCCTGCGGCATCGGGCAAAATCGTTTGGTGAAAGGGTAACTGCCCGCCAGAAATGCCGCCGGGATACTCATCAAAATAACCGGCCAGCCCAAAGGCAAGGTGATCAGCAAAGCCACAACCGCCAAGCCAGCCGCCAGCAACAAAGCCTCTTTCGAGGTGATTCGCCCACTGGTCAAGGGGCGGTTGCGCGTGCGTTCCACATGCAAATCAATATTGCGGTCTGCGTAATCGTTGATTGCGCAACCTGCCGAGCGCATCAACACCAATCCGGCCACAAAAATCAGCAGCACAGGCAAAGGCGGCAAACCTTCAGCGGCCATCCACAGGCCCCACAAGGTGGGCCACATCAACAACAGAATACCAATTGGTTTGTCTAGCCGAAGCAGCAAAACATAATCTTGCATGCGGGCTGCATTCAGCTTGCTCATGTTTTATCGAACCATTTGCGGTGAATCCAGAAACTCCACACCATTCAAATCGCATCCCATGATGCAATCGCGCAGCGCATCCAGCGCCTCCCTGCGACCAAAACTTTTGCGCCACACCAGTGCAACTGTGCGGCGCGTGTCATCATCGGCCAGTGGAATGTAGGTAAGCCTCGACTCTTTGGGCACCGGGTTGGGCACCGAACTGGATGGCAGCACCGTGATGCCCACACCCGAAGCCACCATGTGGCGAATCGTTTCAAGCGAACTGCCTTCGAAGGTGCGCTGAATACCCTCGGAGGACTGCGAAAAACGGGACAGCTCCGGGCACACACCCAGCACTTGATCGCGGAAACAATGGCCCGTGCCCAGCAACAACATGTTCTCGCCTCGCAAATCATCCGAACAAATTGCCGTCTGGTTTGCCCAACGGTGCGTTTTGGGCAATGCCACCATGAAGGGCTCATCGTACAGCGGTTGAATCACAAAACCCGATTCATTGATCGGCAAGGCCAACACTGCCACATCAATTTCCCCCTGCTTGAGCAGTTCAAGCAAACGGACTGTAAAGTTTTCTTGCAAAACCAGCGGCATGGAAGACACACGCTCGATCATGCTGGACACCAAACCTGGCAACAAATACGGGCCAATTGTGTAAATGACCCCCACCCGCAAAGGGCCGGCCAACGGGTCCATGCCCTGTTGCGCAATCGACTTGATCGCAGAGGCCTCCTCCAGCACACGCTGAGCTTGAACCACAATTCGTTCCCCCACCGGCGTTAAGGACACCTCACTGGAGCCCCGCTCAAACAGCGAAACGCTCAGTTCTTCTTCAAGTTTTTTGATGGCCACAGACAAGGTGGGCTGACTGACAAAGCAAGCATCGGCCGCACGGCCAAAGTGCTTTTCACGGGCCAGCGCAACGATGTACTTTAATTCGGTGAGTGTCATTTAATTTTTCTATCAAAACTGCAGGTTTGATTATTATTGCAAAGGCCTGCAGTTCAGGCAACACATCTTTTCTACAAACGCATCGGCAAAATCACCATTTGCTGGCCAGCGTTGTGCAAACGCCGCTGTAGTTCCAGCGCAGCCTGGTTGTGCAACAAACGGGTCAGAATGTTTTCGTCTTCAAACACCAGTTTGCTGGTGAAGAAAATCGCATTGGGATGATTTTCGGCCACCTGCTTGGCCAAACTGCTCAGCTCTTCCACCGCATCCGTACCAAACGACAAATAACTTTTCGCACGCAAGCCATGGCTTCTGCAGAAATTCACAAAGTAGTTCAGCGACACCGATGCATCCACACGCATTGCCTCAAGCGCCTCACGACCACCATAGGCTTTCGAATCCACAGTGCGTGCATTCATGAATACAAAATTCTGGAAATGATTCGGAAACATGCGTTGCACCCACAGCAGCGCATGCAAACCACCGCCCCGGCTATTGCCAACAATGAACACGGCCGTGTTGCCATCCAGAATCAGTTCGGGCGGTGAGTGGGCAGAACCATACTGCGCCATTGCAAACACCTCGTCGATTTTCGCAATTTTTTCCTTGGTTTCACGGTAATGGTTGCGCACCCACAAACACACAAGCACCACCAGGGTGGTGACCAGCATGGTGATCCAGCCACCCTGGAAAAACTGGGTCCCGATGGTACCCAACAAGATGGATGCCGACACCGCAAAACCCAGCGAGGCCGACAAAAAACCTTTCACAAAACGTTTCTCGTGCTGGTTTCGCCACCAGTACACACACAACCCCAGCATGGACAAACTGAATACAATAAACACATTGATGGAAAACAACACCACCAGCAAATCAACATTCGCATCGCTTAAATAAATAGCCAGCAAAGCCAGGCCACCCATCAACATAATGCCGTTTTTGGTCACAAACCGATTGGACAAATACCTGAACTGATGTGGCAGCCAGGAATCAATCGCCATGGTCGACAACACGCGCGGCCCCACCACGAATGCCACATGGGCGGCCAACAGCAACACGGCCGTTTCCAGACCCAGCATGACCAGCAAACCGAGGATAACGTACGGCCAGTCCCAGCCAATGTCGGTGAACACCCGTTCAAACAACACACCGTTCAAGGCCATGGTGGGTTCAACATTCACATCCCACAGGGAATACAGCACGGCCAGGCTTGCCGCAGCAAAAGCCAGCGCACAGGCCACATAGGCCAGCATCTTTCTGCGGTTCTCGCTGCTTTGGCGGTAGCGGCCAAGCTGCACCGTGTCTGACGCCGCTTCAATGCCAGTGTAGGTACCACCACCCAGAAAAAAGCCACGCGCAAAAACAGCCAGTACCGGCAACCAGCCCAAGGTGCTTAAATCAGATTGTGTACTTTTCACGCTGCGCGTGACCACACCGCCAATGTCTTGAAAATGATCTGAAAAACCGACCAGAATAAATAGCAGGTGTGTACCCAGAAAAGCCACGAAAAGATACTTGAAGGGCTTCAGGTTTAAATGACGCCCCTGAATGTGAAAGGTCATCAGCCCCACCATCAAGACCATCGACACCCACACCCGATAATCGTAAAAATAAGGCGGAAGGAAACTGAACATCAAATGCGTGGATGCACTGATGCCCAAAGCCACCATCAACACATAATCCACCAGCAAAGCCGCACCAGCGATCAAGCCAACCCTGGGACCCAGCAAATTGGTCGCCATGGCATAACCGCCACCGCCCTTGGGAAATAGCTCGGTGACCCGAAAATAGGTCAATGACACCAAAAGAATGGAGAAGGCCGTCAGCAAGCCCAGAAACATCAAAAGGTGGCGCGAATCACCCAAGGCCTTGAACGACTCTTCGGGGCCAAAAGCAATGGACGCCAAACCACAGGAACCGACTGCCACCCAAGCGTATTTTTCGGAAAAAATGTCGTCTCGTTCTTGTGCGTCGATTGACGTGGTCGCGTTTTTACGACCATTCTGATTCACGGCCTTGGCCGATTTTTGGGTTTGGCTCATGCGTACATTGCGGCGCAACAAATAAGCCAAGTATGGTATACCGTCCCCTTGGGCAACACAATGCACGTTGTAGCGTTATCATTGCAATTGAACATTGTTAACCCATTTATCCCAACATTTTTGCAAACATCATGACCAAAGCCACCGTAATTTCTACCCCCAAAGCCCCAGCAGCCATTGGCCCCTACAGCCAGGCGATCAAACTTGGCAACATGGTTTTCACTTCAGGCCAAATCGGCCTGAACCCCACCACCGGCGAACTGGTTGGCTCATCCACCGAAGAACAGGCACGCCAAGCATTTACCAACCTGAAGGCCGTGGCCGAAGAAGCAGGCGGCAGCCTGGCCAACGTGGTGAAGTTCACCTTGTTCCTGACCGACCTCAGCGAGTTCGCACACGTGAACGCCATCATGCAGGAATACGTGTCAGCACCATTCCCTGCACGTTCCACTGTGGGCGTGGCCAGCTTGCCCAAAGGTGCCCGCTTCGAAGTTGAAGCCATTTTGGCCCTGTAACCGCAACAGCCGAACCCAGCCATTGACCGCAGCAGCCACCCCCGCCGCACCCAACTTCGAGGAGCTGCTGCCCCTTCCTGTTTCCATCGCCGACGCAACCAGTGGCCTGCTAAATGCCCCACACTGGATGGGCTTGGCACTGCACCTGCCACTTCGGTTTGAAGACAAAGCCTCGATTACCGCGATGGATGCCTTGCACGTGGGCCAGAAGGTCAACCTGCTTGCAACGGTTGTCGGTTCAGAGGTACAGCACCACCCCCGCAAACAACTGCGCGTGTGGGTAGAAGATGGCAACACCACGCTGCTTCTGCGCTGGCTGCACTTTTATCCCGGTCTGCGGGAAAAGCTTGCCGAAGGCACCCGAATCCAGATCAGCGGGCAAATTCGCCAAGGCTTCGGCACCTTCGAAATGGTGCACCCCACCGTTAAAATAGCCCCGGCGGGAGCCACCGCCAACCCGACCAACCCAGACACCACACCAACTATCCCCCCGGCAGCCGATGCCGTGCTGGAACCGGTTTACCCCAGCACCGGGCAATTGAAACAAAGCGATTGGCACCGCTGGATGAAAAAACTGCCTGCCGCCTGTTTTATCGATACCCTGCCCGCCAGCCTTTGCAGAAAATACAAACTGCTGGCATGGCCCAAAGCCCTGCAAACCCTGCACGGCCAGGCCAAGCCCGACGAACTTTACGATCTGAATTTACGCACCCACGCTGCCTGGACCCGTGTCAAGGTAGATGAAATGCTGGCCCAGCAATTGTTGCTTCGGGAATACCGCCAACAACGCACCCAGGAAAAGGCCAGCGTACTAAAGCCCGCCAAAGCAGGTTTGGTGAAAAAATTCATCGCCCGGTTGCCCTTCAAGCTGACAGGCGCACAGGAACGTTCATGCCGGGAAATTTTCGACGACCTGGCCCAACCCTACCCCATGCAACGCCTGCTACAAGGCGATGTGGGCAGCGGAAAAACGCTGGTGGCCGCCCTGGCCTGCCTTCGTGCCATTGAAAACGGCAAACAGGCTGCCATACTGGCCCCCACCGAAGTGCTGGCTGCACAACACCACCACAAGCTCACCCCCCTGTTCGAAGCGGTCGGCGTGCGTTGCGCCAAGTTACAGGGTGCGATGAAAAAAAGTGACAAAGACCGCACACTGGCTGCTTTGGCCGCGGGTGAAATCGACGTGGTCATTGGCACCCATGCGCTGGTACAAAACCAAGTGGAATTCAAATCCCTTGCCCTGGTGGTGGTTGATGAACAGCACCGCTTTGGCGTGGCACAAAGGCTATCGCTGATTGCCAAGGCCAGCAATGGGCACTTGGCGCATCAGCTCATGATGAGCGCCACGCCCATTCCGAGAACGCTGGCACAAACTTATTTGTCAGATTTGGCGGTGTCCAGCCTGGACGAAAAACCACCGGGCAGAAAACCCATCATCACCAAGCTGCTGTCGCAGAAAAAACGGGAACAACTGATTGCCGCCATTGAAGGCGAGATCGAAAAAGGCCAACAAGCTTACTGGGTATGCCCACTGATTGAAGAAAGTGAAACCCTTGATTTGCAGGCTGCCCAGGCAACCTACGCTGATTTGTGCGAACAACTGCCCAAGCGGCGAATCGGGCTGCTACACGGCAAACAAGACAACAAACTGAAACAGGCCACCATGGCCGCCTTCGCCGCGGGGGATCTGGATTTACTGGTATCTACCACGGTGATAGAAGTGGGTGTGGATGTGGGCAATGCCAGCCTGATGGTAATTGATCAAGCCGAACGTTTCGGCCTTGCGCAACTTCACCAACTGCGTGGTCGTGTGGGGCGCGGCAGCGTGCAAAGCGTGTGCGTGTTGTTGTATGGCGGCCCGCTTTCCAACACCTCGAAAATGCGCCTGAAAGCCATGCACGAAAGTGACGACGGCTTTTATCTGGCCGAGAAAGACCTTGAAATTCGCGGTCCTGGGGAATTGTTGGGCAAACGGCAATCGGGGCTTCCCATGATGCGCTACGCCGACCCCCTGATCGACAAAGACCTGCTGGAATTGGCACGGGTTTTGGCCCAGCAAATGCCCATGGACACGGAAAATACCCGCCGCCACATACAACGCTGGATCGAAGAAACCCCCTGGTGGCTTAGCTGACCGGGCTTTTAAATAAAAAAAGCCAGTTCGAAATGAACTGGCTTTTTCAAGTGCCGCGGCATTTCTGCCTTGTGAACTGCAAGTGCTTATACAGCAGCTTTCTTGTTCACACGCTGTGGCAACTTTTCCTTGATACGCGCAGACTTGCCTGAACGATCACGCAGGTAGTACAGCTTGGCGCGGCGAACATCGCCACGACGCTTCACTTCAATCTTTTCGATGGAAGGAGAGTACAGCTGGAACGTACGCTCAACACCTTCACCAGAAGAAATTTTGCGAACGATGAAAGACGAGTTCAAACCACGGTTACGACGGGCGATTACCACACCTTCGTAAGCCTGCAAACGTGAACGGGTACCTTCGATTACGCGAACGCTTACGATCACTGTATCACCGGGGGCGAAGTCCGGGATTTCTTTAGCCAAACGAGTAATTTCTTCTTGCTCGAGTTGTTGAATCAGATTCATTGATAGCTCCAAGTCATCATTCGCGGTATTTTTGACTCAACTCGTTGAGTACGCACCGCCAGAGGATGAAAAAATTAAAAGGCAACAGGCACAACGTGAACAAATTGCAGCCCAATTACCAACCTAGGCCTTTTTAACAGACTTATCGGTTTGATCCAATAACTCAGGCCGATAACGTTTCGTATAAGCTTTCGCTTGATCAAAACGCCAACTTTCTATTTTCGCATGATTTCCAGACAAAAGCACGTCAGGAACTGCTTTATTTTCAAAAACTTCCGGGCGCGTGTAATGCGGGCAGTCCAGCAAACCACTTTCAAACGAATCTTGTGTAGCTGACAAGGCATGGTTCAACACATCGGGCAATAAACGCACCCAGGCATCCACAAAACAGGCCACCGCCAATTCACCACCCGACAACACAAAGTCGCCCAGGCAATAGGTTTGATCCACGTAATCGTCGATAAAACGCTGGTCCACGCCTTCGTAACGCCCACACAAGAAAATTACACCCTGCCCTTGATCAGACAAGCCCCGGATATCGGCCTGCTTCAACAAAGGCCCATGCGGGGTCAAAAATATCACGGGTGCATTGTCACCACGTACATCGCGGATCGCCTTTACGCAGCGCACAAGGGGTTCCGCCAGCATGACCATACCGGGTCCGCCGCCATAAGGGCGATCGTCCACCGTTCGGTGTGGGTCGTCAGTGAAATCGCGAGGATTCCAGCAATTCAATTCAAACAACTGCTTTTTGAAGGCCCGCCCCACCACGCCCATTTCGACCAAATTCGGAAACTGGTCTGGAAACAAAGTGATCACATCAAAGCGGGGGCCCGGCATTAGTAATCTTCCTGCCAATCCGCTTGAATTTCCCTGGCTTGGGTATCCACGCTCAGCACATAAGCCGCCACAAACGGAATCAGTATTTCCTGTTCGGCATCGCCCTTGACCACCAAAATGGGATGTGCACCGTGATCCACCACTTGAACAACGGAACCCAGCGTTTTGCCTTCAACATTCGTGACAGCACACCCCACCAAGTCTATCCAGTAGTACTCGCCTTCAGCGGGTGCCGGAAAACGCGCACGCGACACATACACCCGGCGACCCTTGAACTGGGCAGCCAGCTCGGGCTGCTCTACACCCTCAAGGTGCGCCACAATCCGGCTGGAGTGTGGCTTGCTTTGCAGCACACGAAAAGGCTCGAACACCAGATCTTCCAGCTTGGGCTGACCCACACGGCGCACGGCGGAACCTTCCTGTGCAGGCAGACGCGAAACCCACCACTGCTTGCTTTTCAGCAGCACATCGGGCTCTTCAGACGAAGGCAACACATTGATCCAGCCCTTCAGACCATAGGGCTCACCAATGCGACCCAGTTCTACCAAATCATCAGGAACGTTCATGTTTGTTGCTCACAATCAAAAACAAAAGTCCGCGAACGTAAACATCCACGGACTTTGTGTTTAAAACCTGCTTTGAATCAAAATTTTGCAGTGCGCAAAACCTTGAACAGCAGCTATCAGGCAGCTTGCTTGGCGTTGTATTCACCAACCAGACGCTCTACTGTTGAAGAGCACTGTGCACCAACGCTTTTCCAGTAGGTCAGGCGGTCCATGGCAATGCGCAGGCCTTCGGAACCTTGAGGTGCTACAGGATTGTAAAAACCGATGCGCTCGATGAAACGACCATCGCGGCGGTTGCGTGAATCAGCAGCCACCAGGCTATAAAATGGGCGCTTTTTAGAACCACCACGTGCGAGTCGAATGACGACCATAATTTCCTCTATCAAATTAGTGCCCACAGCGCACATACTTTGCCACTGCAAACGAATGAATCATTGGGATTTCAACACACGAAATCCGATAACCCGCTATTATAGCCAGCGTAATCCAATCTAACAAGCAGTGTTTTTAAAAATGAATACATCTACTCAAGAGCCCTTTAAATCCAAGCTGTTTTTCTGTTGGCTCGCCCTGCTGACCGGAGCCGTCGGCGGCCACTGGATCTATGCAGGCAAAAAAAAATTTTGGATCTACATGCTGGCCTTTCCTCTCTCGGCATTTGCTGGCTGGATAGACACCATGCGCTACGGTCTGATGAAAGACGAACAGTTTAATGCCTTGCTGAACCCGGAATACCCAGCTGACACCCGCCAAACCACAGGCGCCGTGGTAGTTTCAGTGGCTTTGGCGCTGGCGCTGGGCATGACGGCCCTCATGGCCACACTGGCCATGGTCTTTCAATGGTATTTCTCAGGTGTCATAAGCTAAAAAAAAGCCCGCTATAGAGCGGGCTTAAACAGGGCTTGAGGAGACAGAGACACTTGCTTGGTCGCAAGGCTCGCCCCTAAGGATGAGTATGCGATTCCACAAGCAGTTGGCCTACCCTTAAAACGTGGGGGAACCCCGCGATTTACAGGCGACTCGGTTCAAGAGGCCGAATCAACCAACAATACTGAGTGTCTCCCCCTCCAGGTTAGTTTCATTATTTCTGATATTTTTTGATCAAACGACCCACATACCGCGCCACCCCTTCTTCCACGCTGTAGAAGCTGCCTGCATAACCCGCAGCCCGCAAGTTGCTTAAGTCGGCTTGGGTGTAACTTTGGTACTTGCCCTTTAGTGCATCGGGAAATTCAATGTACTCAATGAAGCCCCCCTTCACTGCATCCTGAAGGCTTAAAGCCGCATCGCCCTGGCTTTCGCGCAAGGTGTTCAGCGTGGTCAAGGCCACATCATTGAACGTTTGGGCGCGCCCCGTGCCCAGGTTGTACACGCCGGAGGGAGCTTTGGCCGCCTGTTCGAAAAAGTACATGTTCACCTTGACCACGTCTTCGATGGACACGAAATCGCGCTGCTGGCAACCCGCTTCGTAACCGCCATAGGGGCCAAAAAGCTTTACCGAACCACCGTCGCGAAACTGATTGAAGTTGTGAAACGCCACCGAAGCCATGCGCCCCTTGTGCTGCTCACGATCGCCATACACGTTGAAATAACGAAACCCGAACACTGGCGCTTTCAAACCAGCCTTCATTTGACGACGCAACACTTGGTCAAACAAAAACTTGGAGTAGCCATACACATTCAGCGGCTTTTCAACGTCGCGGCTTTCAATAAATTCCGTGCTACCGCCATACACGGCGGCAGACGACGCATACAGAAAGGGCGTGCCCGTGCGCTGCGCCCACTCGAACAGGGTTTGGGTGTAGCGGAAGTTGTTGGCCATCATGTAGTTGCCGTTGTGCTCCATGGTGTCGGAACAGGCACCTTCATGAAAAATCGCATCAAACCTGCCAAACTCGCCGCGCTCAATGCGGGCCAGAAAATCAGTTTTGTCCAGATAGTCGGAAATTTCGCAATCCACCAGGTTCAAAAACTTGTCGCCTTTGGTCAGGTTGTCCACGGCCAGCACATCGGCAATGCCGCGCTGGTTCAGGGCCTTGACCAAGTTGCTGCCAATCAAACCGGCTGCGCCAGTCACAATCACTTTCATGTCCAATCCTTTAATTTAGCTCTTCTGGCAATATCACCGCTGTACCCAACTTGCCCACCACCACGCCGCCAGCCTTGTTGGCCAGGGTTACGCTGTCGGGCAGGCTCATGCCGGCACCAACGGCACACGCCAAAGTGGCAATCACCGTGTCGCCAGCGCCGGACACATCAAATACCTCGCGCGCCTGCGCAGGCACATGAAAACTGCCATCGGCTGTAAACAGGGTCATCCCCTCCTCAGAGCGGGTCAGTAACAGCGCCCCCACATTCAGCCGTTCGCGCAAGGTTTGCGCCTTCTCAGCCAGCTCTGCTTCCGTTTTCCAGCCGCCCATGACCTGCTTGAACTCAGACCGGTTGGGCGTAAGAACCGAGACACCTGCGTACTTGGCATAATCATCACCCTTGGGATCCACCAAGGTGGTTATGGCCGCTTTTTTGCACAAAGCGATCATTTCAGCAACATGCTCCAGGCTGCCCTTGCCGTAATCGGAAAACAGCACCACATCGTGGTTGGTGTATTCCTGCTCGAACAATTCCATTTTCGTGGTCAACTGCTCAGGCGAGGGGCGCTCTTCAAAATCAATTCGCACCAACTGCTGCTGACGAGCAATCACGCGAAGCTTCACCGTGGTTGGGAAATTCGGGTCTTTCAACAGTCGCGAACGCACACCACTTTTCGCAAGCATGGCCTCCACAGAGTGTCCCGGTTCGTCATTGCCAACCACGCCCATCAAGCAAAGCTGCGCGCCCAGCGAACTTGCATTAATGGCCACGTTGGCCGCACCACCCAAGCGCTCGTCTTTTGTGCCCACCAACACCACTGGCACGGGTGCCTCGGGAGAAATACGCTCGACGTCGCCGAACCAGTAGCGGTCCAGCATGACATCGCCGACCACCAGAATTTTTGCTGTTTTGAATTGAGACCTGTCGACCATTGCTCAGCCTGAATTAATGGGTATGCGCTGCCTTTTTGGCAGACACTGGATAAAAATCAAGTTCCTCGGCACGGCGCGGCACAATTGAATCCCAATTGGCACAACCGGGGCACTGCCAGTAAAACTTTTTTGCCTGAAAACCGCAGGACTGGCAACGGTAGCGTTCCAGCCGTTGTGTATGCTTTGAAATTAATTCACGGGTCAAGCGAAGGTCTTGCACACGCTCGTCTTCCATTTTGCCGCGCAGCTGGTGCTCAAGCAGCTTGTCCAAACCCAGCAGGCTTGGGCGTGCGCGAACCTGTTCACGCAACAATTCAAAGGCCGCCAAAGGCCCCTTGGTTTCCTCGACAGCTTGCGCCAACACCAGCAGCAAATCAATCGATGGGTACATGGTGCAGTATTCTCGCAGCGCTTCAATGCCCTCTTCTTCGCGCTTCAGCTTTTTGAAGGCAGCCCACATATTGGGGCCCACCAGCGGCAAGTACCACGGGTTTTGTCGCTCGGCTGCGCGCCACTGGCCAATCGCTTCTTCAAACTGGCTTTGGGTGAAATAAATCTCGCCCAGCAACAAGGAGGCTCGCACGTTCTGCGGATCGGTCAGCAAGGCGTTTTGCAACTCGCTTTTGGCTTTGTCCAAATGACTCGCATCGATAAACTGGGCAGCCAGTTCACAATAGAAATGCGCAATATCTCCAGCGGGTACATCGGCGCCATATTCACGAAGCTTGTGGGCCTGGGCAATGGCCTTGTCCCAGGCTTTTTCCAGTTCATACAATTCCAGCAACTGGCGAGAAGCTTCTGCCTTCATGTCAGAACCTGAAAGGCTGTGAAAAGCCTGCTCCGCGCGATCGAGAATGCCTGCGCGCAAGAAATCAACACCCAATTCATAGGTGGCCTTTTCACGATCGGCGGGTGTGATTTGTTCTCGCGTGGTTAGAAACTGGTGCACTCGAATAGCCCGGTCAATTTCGCCTTTTTTGCGAAACAGATTGGCCAGCGCAAAATGCAGCTCGACAGTGTGCGTGTCGATGGATGCAACTTCCAAAAAAGCATCGATCGCTTTGTCGGGCTGTTCGCTTAGAAGGAAATTAACACCCTTGAAATAAGATGCTGGAAGTTGACCACGCATGGAGGCATCAGAACGTTTTTCAAGACGCGCTGCCACCCAGCCCAGACTGAACACCACGGGGACCAGAACAAGCCACCACGTTTCAAATTCCATGGCTTGGACCTATGGGCAATACGGACGTGGGCTCTTCCACGGGAACAGGCAAATTGCCCTGGGCTTTGAACTGGGTCAATTCTCGTTCAAGTCGCTCTGCATTTTTCGTGGCCACCGATGCGCTACGCTTGGCTTTTAACCAAGAAGGCAGCAGCGACACCCACGCAAAAACAGCACCAAGCAACAAGGCTGTCAAAAGGGCAACGACCAGCTGTACCTGCACCTCAAGGCCTGGGAGCCACTTCACTGTGACCAAATCGGTATTGCGGATTGAAAACGTAAGAACAACAAGGAAAAGTGCAAGACGCACTACCCAGGCAAGTATTTTCAAGGTGGTCCCCTGTGTTTAGTTGGATCAACACCGACTCATTCATCGGCGTGATAACTCAGGCTTCACCGAAGAACAATCGATTTAACTCTCTTTCTTGGAGTATAAATCAACTCGCTCGCGTAGCTCTTTGCCGGGCTTAAAGTGTGGCACGCGCTTTTCAGGCACAACCACTTGTTCGCCAGATTTTGGATTGCGACCCACGCGCTGAGGGCGACGGGTCAATGAGAAACTGCCGAACCCACGAATCTCAATGCGCTGACCTTCGGCCAAGGCTTGAGTCATGGAATCGAGAATGCTTTTGACAGCGAAATCCGTGTCACGCACGGGCAACTTGGGGAAACGCTTGACCAGCTGATTGATGAGTTCTGATTTTGTCATTGTTCTTAAAATAAAAAGGCGCTTCCCGAATGGGAAGCGCCACTTCTACAGACAGATTACTGGTTGTTACCCAGTTTTGCCTTCAACAGCGCGCCCAAGCTGGTGGTACCAGCAGAACCCGCGCTTTCTTCGGCAATTTTCTTCATGGCTTCATCGGTGTCAACCTGGTCTTTGGCCTTGATGGACAAAGCGATTGAACGGGCCTTGCGGTCCACGTTGATCACCATGGCTGTTACAACGTCGCCTTCCTTGTATGCATTGCGAGCGTCTTCAACACGGTCGTTGGAGATCTCGGAAGCACGCAGGTAACCTTCAATGTCGTCGCCCAAATCAACAACAACACCTTTGGCGTCAACAGACTTTGCAGTGCCAGTCACCATGCTGCCACGGTCGTTAGACGACGCGAATACGGTGAAGGGGTCGCCAGACAACTGCTTGATACCCAAGCTGATGCGCTCGCGCTCTGTGTCGATGGCCAATACCAAGGCCTCAACTTCGTCACCTTTCTTGAAACGACGCACGGCCTCTTCGCCGGTTTCGTTCCATGACAGGTCGGACAGGTGTACCAAGCCATCAATTCCACCGGGCAAACCGATGAACACGCCGAAGTCAGTAATTGACTTGATCGCGCCAGACACTTTGTCGCCTTTCTTGAAGCTGGTAGAGAACTCTTCCCAAGGATTGGCTGCACATTGCTTCATGCCCAGGCTGATACGACGGCGTTCTTCGTCGATTTCCAGAACCATGACTTCAACTTCGTCGCCCAAAGTAACAACTTTCTTGGGGTCTACGTTCTTGTTGGTCCAGTCCATTTCTGACACGTGCACCAAACCTTCGATGCCTTGCTCAACTTCAACAAATGCGCCGTAGTCAGTGATGTTGGTTACTTTTCCGAACAAACGTGTGTCGGCTGGGTAGCGACGTGACAAACCGACCCATGGGTCTTCGCCAAGCTGCTTCACGCCCAAGGACACGCGATTCTTTTCCTGGTCGAACTTCAATACTTTTGCTTCGATTTCTTCGCCAACTGTCAGCACTTCTGACGGGTGACGTACACGACGCCATGCCAGGTCGGTGATGTGCAACAGGCCGTCGATACCACCCAGATCCACGAACGCGCCGTAGTCGGTGATGTTCTTGACGATGCCCTTGACCACAGAACCTTCCTGCAGGTTGGACAGAAGCTTTTCACGCTCTTCACCCATGGTGGCTTCAACCACTGCACGGCGTGACAACACAACGTTGTTGCGCTTGCGATCGAGCTTGATCACCTTGAATTCGAGGGTTTTGCCTTCGAATGGTGTGGTGTCTTTTACGGGGCGCACATCGACCAGTGAACCTGGCAGGAAAGCGCGGATGCTGTTGACCATCACGGTCAAGCCACCCTTCACCTTGCCGGTGATGGTACCAGTTACGAGTTCGCCTGATTCCAGGGCTTGTTCCAGGCTCAGCCATGCGGACAGGCGCTTGGCCTTGTCACGAGACAGCAGCGTTTCGCCGTAGCCGTTTTCCAGGGCTTCGATGGCCACGGAAATGAAGTCGCCATCGTTGACTTCAATGTTGCCGTGGTCGTCTTTGAATTCTTCGAGGGGGATGTAACTTTCGGATTTCAGCCCGGCATTCACAACAACGTAGTTGTAATCAACACGAACAACTTCGGCTGTGATCACTTCACCTGCGCGCATTTCTTTGCGATTCAGGCTTTCTTCAAACATAGCTGCGAAGCTATCTGGGGCTTGGGTAATTTCAGTTGTGGTCATAAATTAGAGATTTAACACGCCACTGCGGGAAGCAAGGCGGAGTTCAAAAACACGCTCTTCGGGATTGAAGAACACGGCTTTCTTAAATGGCTTCAAGACACTTGCCCAAAAAACAGGCAAAGGTCACCAGATAAGGGATAAGATTGTAACAAGAAAGTCTTTGCTGATCAAGCGTTTAAATGCGTTCTTGCGTCCAGCCGTGGATGGTGCCAACCACTTGATCGATCGGCATGTTGGAACAATCGAGCACCAAGGCGTCTTCACAGGGTTTCAATGGCGCCACCGCACGTTCGGTATCGCGTTTGTCGCGCGCCACAAGGTCGTTGTAAATGGCTTGAAAATCAGCTTGCTGACCCCGCTCTTCAATTTGCCGAACCCTGCGTTCAGCGCGCACCGTGGCACTGGCGGTGAGGAAAACTTTCAATATGGAATCGGGGAACACCACCGAACCCATGTCCCGACCATCGGCCACCAACCCGGGGGCCAGGCGAAAATCGCGCTGGCGCTGAAGCAAACCTGCGCGCACTTCAGGCACCACTGCCAGGCGCGACGCCATAATGCCGGCTTCTTCAGTGCGAATGACTTCAGACACATCGACGCCTTTGAGCAACACTTTGTTGCCGTGGAACTGCACTGGCAAATTTTCCGACATGGGAATGATTTCCTGCAAGTCGGCCGGCAAATCGGGATTCAGGTCAGCTTGGGCCGTTGCCACCGCCAGCACCCTGTAAATGGCGCCGCTGTCGAGATAGTGAAAGCCAAGCTTTGCCGCCAACAGTGTAGCCACCGTGCCCTTGCCAGAGGCGGTGGGGCCGTCAATGGCAACAACGGGGCAATGCGAAGCAGGCTTATTCATGACTCAACCCTTTCGAACCGATTGAAGCTGCATGCCCAATGAATTGGCCAAGCCAACAAACCCCGGAAACGAGGTGTCCACTGTTTGAGCGCCATGAATCACCATGCTGCCCTGCGCACGAATGGCCGCCACGCTAAAGGACATGGCAATGCGGTGATCGCCCTGCGATTCAATATTGGTGGCCTTGTAACGCAAACCGTCAATGTGGCCCAAGCCTTGAATAATCATGCCGTCTTCGGTGGGTTCGGCATCGATACCACACTTTTGCAGGCCATGGGCCATCACGGCAATGCGGTCTGATTCCTTCACGCGCAGTTCTTCGGCACCAGTCAACACCGTGCGGCCGGTGGCGTTGGCAGCAGCAACGAACAGCACCGGGAATTCATCAATGGCCAGGGGCACGAGATGTTCCGGAATATCAATTCCAGTCAAGGCTGCGCTGCGAATGCGCACATCAGCCACAGGTTCGCCACCCACCTCGGCGTGGTTGCTTAATTCAATGTTGGCGCCCATCAACCTCAGAATGTCGATAACTCCGGTGCGGGTCGGGTTCAAACCCACATGCTTCAAGGTAATGTCTGCATTCGGTGCAATCGATGCAGCCACCATGAAAAAAGCAGCCGAAGAAATATCGGATGGCACATCAATTTTTGTGGCCTTGAGGATTTGCCCTCCCCTCACACTGGCCTTGGGGCCATTGGTAAGCACGTCAACACCAAAGCCGCGCAACATGCGTTCGGTGTGGTCACGGGTTACCGCGGGCTCGGTCACGGTGGTGGTGCCTTCGGCATACAAACCAGCCAGCAACACGCACGATTTAACCTGAGCAGAAGCCATGGGCAGCACGTAATCAATGGCCTTCAAGTTGGTACGGCCATGAATGTGCAGGGGGGGACGCCCCCCTTCCTGCGCTTCAATTCGAGCCCCCATCAACATCAGCGGATCGATTACGCGCTTCATGGGGCGCTTGCCCAGGCTTGAATCGCCGGTCAGCATGCAGTCGAAATCCTGTCCTGCCAGCAGGCCAGACATCAGGCGCATGGATGTACCCGAATTGCCGCAATCCAGCACCTGCCTGGGTGCTTTCAGACCATGCATGCCCACGCCGTGAACTTTTACCTTGCCATGGTTTGGCCCCTCGATGTTCACACCCAAGGCACGAAATGCATTCATGGTGGCCAGTGCATCTTCGCCCTCCAGAAAACCGTCCACTTCGGTGGTGCCCTCGGCAATTGATCCCATCATGATGGAACGGTGGGAAATCGATTTATCACCTGGCACGCGCGCAGAACCTGACATGTTTTGCGTGCTGCTGGCGTGAAATTCGATCAAATTCAGGTCTGACATAACAAAGTATCCGCTTAATAAACGACGGACCTTATTCCGGCCCATTCGCAAACAAAATCAGTTGTGTTTCCAGTGGCTGCGGTATTCCGACGCTTGCCCCAGAATTCGTTCCAGCGTGGCGCGGTCATTGCTCTCAATGGCTGCACGCAAACTGGCAATATTCGATTCGAAACCACTCAACATGCTCAACAGTGCTTCACTGTTGTTCTGAAAAATATCCGCCCACATTTCCGGCGAACTGGCCGCAATACGCGTGAAGTCGCGATAGCCCGCACCACCTTCTTTCATGAATTCCGCCCCTTTGGGATGCGCCAGCACGCTGGACACATAGCTGAAGGCCAACAGGTGTGGAAGGTGGCTGACAGCGCCAAACATTTCATCGTGGTCCATGGCATTCATGGTGCTCAACTTGGCGCCAATGCCCGCCCAGAAATTCTCGACTTTTTTCAAACCTGCCGCGTTGGTTTGTGGCAATGGGCACAGCACGCAATTGCGTCCTTCAAACAAATCGGCCGCTGCTGCGGATGGACCATGAGATTCACCACCCGCGATGGGGTGTACCAGCACAAAGCGCGACTTCAAGCCAGGAAATTGTTGCTCGAGATCGTTGAGCATCAAGGCCACATCCGATTTGGTGCTTCCCGCATCAAATATCAGGCAGTTGGGCGGCAACACCGGTAAAAACCGGGTCAGCACCTGCTTGTACTGGCGCACGGGGATAGACAACACCACCGCGTCCACGTTGCGCAAATTTGAATCGCCAGGCCCTGCAATGCATTCATCGACGATACCCAATCCAAGTGCTTCGTGGGCAGTTTCCAGCTTGCGGGAATAACCCAGCACATGGCCCACCAGGCCTTTTTTCTTGGCCGCAAGGCAGACAGACCCACCAATCAAACCCACGCCAATGGCGAGCATGCGGTTGAAAATAGCGCCCTTGCCCATCACCGTTCCTGCAGGGTGGCCAATGCTGTGGGCAGGGCCGCCAAAAATGCGTCGTTTTCATGGGGAAGGCCAATCGACACGCGCAGCCATTCTGGCAAACCATAGGAGTTCACCGGGCGAACAATCACGCCCAAACGCTGAAGTGCATCGAACACCTTCATGCCCGCATCGGGCGTATTGCCCGCTTTGAACAACACAAAGTTGCCATAGGAAGGCACGTATTCAAGGCCGAGGAATTTCAGGCCGCTTTGTATTTGCGCCAAACCTTTGAGGTTTACGTCGTAGGTTTTCTGCAAAAATTCCTGGTCGTCGATGGCGGCCTCTGCGGCAGCCAGTGCAAGCGAATTCACGTTGAAGGGCTGACGAACACGGTTCATCAAGTCAGCCACCTCAAGGCTGGAAACCGAGTACCCCACGCGCAGACCCGCCAGGCCATAGGCCTTGGAAAAACTGCGGGACACCAGCAAGTTAGGGAACTGGACAACCCACTGGGTGGAATCGTATTGGTCTTCGGGCTTCAGGAATTCGTTGTAGGCTTCGTCGAGCACCACCAGCACGTGGTCAGGCACTTGCTTCAAAAAAGCGAGCAACTTTTCCTGTGGCAAAAAAGTGCCGGTTGGGTTGTTGGGGTTAGCAATGAACACCACACGTGTTTGGGCATCAATGGCTTTCAAAAAACCATCGAGGTCATGCGTGTAGTGCACCGCAGGCACCACATTGGACTGTGCACCGCAGCCTTGTGTGGCCAACGGGTACACCGCGAATGCGTACTGCGAAAACACGGCATTGGTACCTTGTGTCAGAAATGCTTTTGCTGCCAGCTCAAGCACATCGTTGGACCCATTGCCCAGCGTAATTTGTTCTTGCTTCACGCCATGCCGACCAGCCAGCCTGGCCTTCAAGGCAAATCCATTGGCATCGGGGTAGCGACCCAAATCAGCGGCAGCCTGCGCAATGGCTGCTTTGGCTTTTTCGCCCAAACCCAAGGGGTTTTCATTCGAGGCCAGCTTCACCACTGCGTTGGGGTCAAGACCCAACTCCCGCACCACATCAGATACGGGTTTGCCCGCCTTGTAGGGGGCGATGGCGCGAATAAATTGTGGGGCTTGTTCGGTCAGTTTTTGCATGATGCCAAGTCGTCAATTGCGTTGTGCTATCGGGTAAGAACCCAGCACTTTCAAAAAGGATGCGTTTTTCTTCAGTTGGTTCAGGGCATTGGCCACGGCAGGTTCGGTTTGATGACCCTGCAGGTCGATGAAGAAATAATATTCCCAACGTCCGTTGCGCGCGGGGCGCGATTCAAGCCGGGTCATGGACACGTTTTCAGCGCTGAAAGGTTCCAGCATTTTGTAAACCGCACCCGGTTGGTTGGGCACCGATGCCACCAGACTGGTTTTGTCTTGCCCAGAGGGGCCGGTGATCTGGTTGCCCAGCACCAAAAACCGCGTGGTGTTGTGCGCGTCGTCCTGAATGTGCTCTTGAAACGCCTTCAGGCCATAGCGTTCACGCGCGGCCTGCCCGGCAATGGCTGCAACTTTGGCGTTCTCACTGGCCATTTGCGCAGCCACACCATTGCTGGCAACGGTTTCTTGTTGAATGTGCGGTGCATATTGGGCAAGCCAGTTGCGACATTGGGCCAAGGCTTGTGGGTGCGCACAAATTTTTTCAATGCCATCAAGGTTGCCGGTTTGGCACAGCAACTGGTGATGAATGGCAAGCTGCACTTCTCCGCACACCAGCGCATTCGATTCAACCAAGGCATCCAGCGTTCGGGCAATCGAACCTTCCGTGGAATTTTCAACGGGCACCACTGCGAAATCAACTTGCTGCGCTTGCAGTTGGCGAAATGCTTCCTCAATGGTTTGAACCGGCTCAGCCTGAACGCAGTGGCCAAAAAATGACCACACCGCCTGCTCGCTGTAGGTGCCCAAGGGGCCAAGAAAAGCCACATGCACCTCGCGCTCAAGCGAGCGGCAAGCCGACATGATTTCCTTGAACAAAACATTAACGTGCTGCGCGCTCAAAGGACCTTGATTGGCTGCATTGAGCTTGTCAAGCACCTGTGCCTCACGCTCGGGGCGCATCACGGGCGCATCACTTTTTGCTTTCACATGACCAATAGACTGCGCAAGGCTGGCACGCTTGTTCAGCAGCACCAGCATTTGTTGGTCGATGTCGTCAATTTGATCGCGAAACTTCAGCAATTCGGCATTGATGTCGGGCTTGCTCATCATGCCTCCTTCTTTTCAAATTCACGCATGAACTCGACCAGTGCCTGCACGCCTTCCAGCGGCATGGCGTTGTAGATGGATGCACGCATGCCGCCAACAGACTTGTGCCCCTTGAGTTGCACCAAGCCACATTCAGCCGCCTTGCTCAGGAATTTCGCATTCAGGGATTCATCGGCCAGGGTAAATGGCACATTCATCCGGGAACGGTCTTGCCGGCGCACGGGGCAGCTATACAGCGCACTCTGTTCAATCGTTGAATACAACAGACCGGCTTTTTTCTCTGCCTGGGCTTGCGCCCATGACACGCCACCCTGCTCGATCAACCATTCAAACACCAAGCCGGCGATATAAATGGAATAGGTGGGGGGCGTGTTGTACATGGAACCGTTTTCAGACACGGTGCTGAATGTAAACGCCGATGGACAAATGGGCAAAGCACGATCCAGCAGCACCTTGTCTACGATCACGATCGTGACACCTGCAGGCCCCACGTTTTTTTGCGCACCGCCGTAGATCAAACCGTACTTGGCCACATTCAGGGTTTTCGACAGAATATTCGACGACATGTCGGCCACCACAGGGCAATCCAGTTGAGAAGCCAATTGCTCAATTTGTCCGCTGAATTCAACACCACTGATGGTTTCATTGTCGCAATAGTGCAAATAGGCCATTTGTTGCCCGTTCACACGATCCAGCAGGGGCGCGCAATCTGGCACATAGCATGCTGCGGCTGAATCGGCCAAGGCATTGGCGTTGTCCAATACCACACGCGACAAACCGTACTTCGAAAATTCTTTGGTGGTTTTCTTCGACCAGGCACCTGTGTTCACAAATGCGGCCTGCTCAAACCCCTGAAGCAAATTCAGGGGCACGATGGAATTCATGCCCACCGCACCGCCCTGCATAAAAAGCACATCGTGCGTTTCCGGCACATTGAGCAACGAACGGAAATCGCTGCGGGTTTTCTCGAAAATGGCAGTGTATTCCGGGCTGCGATGGCTCATTTCCATCACGGACAATCCCTTGCCGCGCCAATCCAGCATTTCCTCGGCTGCGCGGCGCAGCACTGGCTCTGGCAAAGCGGCGGGACCTGCAGAAAAATTCCAGACTCTAGACATGCTTGCCCTGTGCAATCAACCGTTTATTTATTCATCCGTGTCAGCGGGTGCTTCGGGCGAATCGTCTGCCTCTACCGCATCTTCCACATCCGATTCGACAATGCGCTGCAAACCAGACAACCAGGTGCCTTCGTCCACGCTGATCAGGGTCACGCCCTGTGTGGCGCGCCCCATTTCTCGAATTTCCGAAACCCGGGTACGAACCAGCACGCCGCCCGTGGTGATCAACATGATTTCATCGGTGGGGTTCACTAACACGGCCGACACCACCTTGCCATTGCGCTCGGAAGTTTGAATCGCGATCATGCCTTTGGTGCCACGGCCATGACGCGTGTATTCCGCCACGGGGGTGCGCTTGCCAAAGCCATTCTGGGTGGCGGTAAGCACTGATTGCTGTTCGCTTTCTGCGACCAGCATCGCAATCACGCCCTGCCCTTCTTCCAAGTTCATGCCCCGCACGCCACGCGCATTGCGACCCATGGCGCGCACATCGTTTTCATCGAAGCGAACTGCCTTGCCGGAATCGCTGAACAACATCACGTCGTTGGTGCCGTTGGTCATGGCGGCACCGATCAGGAAGTCGCCCTCATCAAGATTTACGGCGATAATGCCGCGTTTCATGGGACGTGAAAAATCGCTGAGCTTTGACTTCTTGACTGTGCCCAGGCTGGTTGCCATGAACACATACCGGTCGTCTTCTTCAAAACTTTTCACTGGCAACACGGCGGTGATCTTCTCGCCTTCAGCCAAGGGGAACATGTTGATGATCGGGCGACCACGCGATGTGCGTGAACCCTGTGGCACTTCATACACCTTCAGCCAGTACACACGGCCTGCATTTGAAAAGTACAGGATTGTGTCGTGCGTGTTGGCCACAAACAGGTAATCGATCCAGTCGTCTTCTTTCGTGGTTGCTGCCTGTTTGCCGCGCCCGCCGCGCTTCTGAGCACGGTATTCAGTCAATGGCTGGCTCTTGATGTAGCCGGAATGGGACAGTGTGACCACCATGTCTTGCGGGGTGATCAGGTCTTCAGTGCCCAACTCGGTGGCATTGAATTCGATCATGGAGCGACGTTCATCGGCGAATTCGTTGCCAATCGACGTTAACTCGTCTTTGATGATCTGGTTGATACGCTCAGGTTTGGACAAAATATCGAGCAAATCAGCAATCTGATCGATCACTTCTTTGTATTCGTTCAGAATTTTGTCTTGCTCAAGGCCGGTCAAGCGCTGCAGGCGCATGTTCAAAATTTCCTGCGCTTGCACTTCGCTCAAGCGGTACAGACCGTCATCTTGCAGACCAAGGCGGGCAGGCAAACCTTCCGGGCGGAATGCCTTCGCACCGCCGGAATCGCCCAGTTCAGTGCGCGACAACATTTCGCGAACGATGGATGAATCCCAGCCTTGGGCCACCAAATCAGCTTTCGCAACTGGGGGTGTAGGCGCAGCCTTGATGATGGCAATGAATTCATCAATGTTGGCCAAAGCCACCGCCAAGCCTTCCAACACGTGGCCGCGATCGCGTGCTTTGCGCAGCTCGAACACAGTGCGGCGTGTAATCACTTCGCGGCGATGACGCAGGAAGTAGAAAACAAGGTCACGCAGATTCAACAAGCGTGGCTGGCCATCCACCAGCGCCACCATATTGATGCCGAAGGTGTCTTGAAGCTGGGTATTTTTGTAGAGGTTATTCAAAATAACCTCGGGCACCTCACCACGCTTTAGTTCAATCACCACGCGAATGCCGTCTTTGTCAGACTCGTCGCGAATATCAGAGATGCCTTCGATTTTCTTTTCAGAAACAAGCTCAGCGATTCGCTCAAGCAATGTTTTTTTGTTTACCTGGTAAGGCAGCTCATCCACGATGATGGATTGGCGGTTACCGCGATCCAGATCTTCAAAGTGGGTTTTGGCCCGCATTACCACGCGGCCACGGCCTGTGCGGTAACCTTCGCGCACGCCTTGAATGCCGTAAATAATGCCTGCCGTGGGGAAATCAGGGGCCGGGATCAATTCGATCAGGTCATCTACAGTGCATTCCGGCGCATCAATCGCGTAAAGGCAGGCAGCAACCACTTCTTTCAGGTTGTGCGGAGGCATGTTGGTGGCCATACCCACCGCGATACCGGAAGAACCGTTGACCAGCAAGTTGGGCAACCGGGCAGGCAGTACCTTGGGTTCGCGTTCACTACCATCGTAGTTTGGCCCGAAATCGACGGTTTCCTTGTCAATGTCAAGCAGCATTTCCTGGGCAATCTTGGCCAACCGGATTTCGGTGTAACGCATCGCCGCCGCATTGTCGCCATCGATCGAGCCAAAGTTACCCTGGCCGTCGACCAGCATGTAGCGCAGTGAAAAGTCTTGCGCCATGCGAACAATGGTGTCGTACACCGCGGAATCGCCGTGTGGGTGATATTTACCGATCACATCACCGACAATACGGGCTGATTTTTTGTAAGCGCGATTCCAGTCGTTGTTCAACTCGTGCATGGCAAACAACACGCGGCGGTGAACCGGCTTCAAGCCGTCTCGCACGTCGGGTAGTGCGCGCCCTACAATCACGCTCATGGCGTAATCCAGGTAAGACCTGCGCATCTCCTCTTCAAGGCTGATCGGGAGCGTTTCTTTTGCGAATGAATCCATGCTTCTTCTTGTGTTGAATTATTTGACCGAAGGAATAACTGGGCATGACGCCACCGGTGAAGGCTGCGTCACATCCCTGGCGCTACACTTGCAAGCTTTCGATTGTATCAGCCAAAATCGCTGAAACTGGGCGCAATGGTGCGTTCCAAATCATCTAGTGACCCCGCCCATGCAACTACTGACCCCCCAATGGCTTCTGTGCCTGAACCACTCCACCGAAGTGCTTGAAAACCATGCTGTTTTAATGCATGGGAGCCTGATCAAAGCCATCGGCACCAAAGAAGAGCTACTTAAGCAATTTCCAGATGCAGAAAGAATTGATTTGCCAGGGCAAGTACTGATGCCAGGTTTGATCAATTGCCATACCCATGCTGCAATGAACTTGTTGCGTGGCGCAGCCGACGACATGGCCCTGCACGACTGGCTGCAAAACCGAATCTGGCCACTTGAAGGTGCGCTGGCAGATGCTGAGTTTGTGTACGACGGCACAGTGCTGGCCGCTGCCGAAATGCTTCAAGGTGGCACCACCACCTTCAATGACATGTACTTTTACCCCGACCAGGTTGCACAAGCCGCACTGGACCTGGGCTCACGGGTTTTTGCGGGCATCACGGTGATCGAATTCCCAACCCGCTACGCCGCAGAGGCCAAGCAATACATCGAACTGGGGATAGCCGCCCGGGACAAATTCAAAGGTGAAGCCACGGTGCATTGGGCCTTGGCCCCCCATGCGCCTTACACCGTCAGCGACGAAACGTTCAGGCACATGGCCATGCTGGCCGAGGAACTGGACCTGCCCATTCATTGCCATCTGCATGAAACAGCCAGTGAGGTAATCGACGCAACTAGCCGAGACGGCGAGCGGCCATTTGCCCGGTTTGATCGCCTGGGGCTGATCAACGAGCGTTTCATGGCGGTACATGGCGTGTATTTGAGCGAAGAAGAATTAAAACTCATGGCAGAAAAAGGTGCGACCCTGGTGCACTGCCCCGCTTCAAACCTGAAACTGGCCAGCGGCATTGCTCCTGTTGCTGCAGCTTTAAAGGCAGGTGTGAATGTGGTGGTGGGCACCGATGGCGGGGCCAGCAACAACAAACTGGACATGTGGGAAGAAGGAAGATTGGCCTCGCTGTTGTGCAAAGGTGCCAGCGGCGATGCGACCATCTTCAATGCTGGCGAATTGCTGAAAAGCTTGACTTGCAACGCTGCCAAGGCCCTGGGCGCCGAACACCTGATTGGGCGCATTGCTCCCGGATTGCGGGCCGACCTGATCACGGTGGCGGTGGGTGAGGCTGCACATCAGCTGCCCAACCACAATCTGATCTCGAAACTGGCTTACAGCGGGGCTTCCAGAGATGTGAAACATGTCTGGGTTGACGGCGTTCAAGTTGTGCAATCGCAACAACTTGTGGGCAAAAGGGCACAATTAGTCGGGGAAATCATGCGAAAAACCCAACGAGTGTGGCAGACTCGTGTCGAGAAAGTTGGTTGAGAGGGTGATTACCATGACAGCCTCTACTGTAAACTAGACTATCAGCCAGCTTGAACCCCTATTTAACCCAAGGAGCAACAATGAAAAAAATGTCGACTCTCACGCAAGTATTGATGGCAATGGCCATTGGTACAGCGTCTACAGCCGCTATGGCCCACACAACAGACAAAGGCGAAGTCCTGTCAGGCTATGTGGTAGATGGCAGCGGCAAAGTTGTTAAAGACGGCTCCGGCGAGTGCATTCGCACCAGCTACTTCACAGCCGCTTTGGCCATTCAGGAATGTGACCCTGACCTGATCCCCAAGAAGCCTGCTCCTGCTCCAGTTGCTGCTCCAGCACCTGCTCCCGAGCCAGCACCAGCACCAACCCCAGTGATTACCAAGGTAAGCCTGGAAGCTGACGCTTACTTCGACTTCGACAAAGCCACTTTGAAGCAAGGCGGCAAGGACCGTATCGACGCTGAAGTAGCCAAGCTGGGTCAAGTTGACCTGAACAGTGTGATCGCAATCGGCCACACTGATTCTATCGGTTCCGATGCATACAACCAGAAGTTGTCTGAGCGCCGCGCTCAAGCTGTGAAGGACTACATGGTAAGCAAGGGTATTGCTGCCGACCGTATCCAGATCAAGGGCATGGGCGAAAGCCAGCCAGTGGCTGACAACAAGACCAAAGAAGGTCGTGCCAAGAACCGTCGCGTTGAAATTGAATTCAACGCAACACAGAAAGTGATGAAGTAATTCCTCACCTTCGGTTCTGATCAAAAAAGCCCAGCCTTGCTGGGCTTTTTTGTTTCTGCCATCAGGTAAACTATAGGCTGCCAAACCCAATTCACGAGCCTTTATCCATGAGCAGTATCGAATCCAACAACGTTGACCATGCCGAGCTTGCAAAATTTTCTGCTCTGGCAAGCAAGTGGTGGGATCCCAATAGCGAATTCCGCCCTCTTCATGAAATCAACCCGCTTCGCCTGAACTGGATTGACGAGCGCGTGGGCCTGACAGGCAAACGCGTGCTGGATGTGGGCTGTGGCGGTGGCATTCTGGCCGAAAGCATGGCACGCCGTGGCGCTGACGTTTTGGGTATCGACCTTGCCGACAAATCACTGAAAGTAGCTGAACTGCACAAGCTGGAAGCGGGTGTTAACAACGTGAATTACAGGTTTGTTTCCGCCGAACAGCTGGCTGGCGAACAACAAAACACCTTTGACGTCGTGACCTGTCTGGAAATGCTGGAACACGTGCCAGATCCGGCCCAAACCATTCAGGCCTGTGCAGACCTTTGCAAGCCTGGCGGCTGGCTGTTTTTCTCAACCATCAACCGCAACCCGAAAAGCTTTGTGTTCGCAATTGTTGGCGCGGAATACATTCTGAACCTGCTGCCCAAGGGCACGCATGAATACCAGAAGTTCATTAAACCCTCGGAGTTGGCTCAATACGCACGGCAATCAAAACTCGACTTTTCAGAAATCATTGGCCTGGTTTACAACCCGCTGACCAAGGTTTACCGGCTGGCCCGAGACACCGATGTGAACTACATGGTCGCTTGCCGCAAGCCAGCATAAGGAATGGCCATGCCTTTGAGGGGAATTTTGTTTGACCTGGACGGTACGCTGGTGGACACTGCGCCCGACCTGTGTGGCACCATTCAGGACATGCAAAGCGATCGTGGCGTTGAATTAACCGCCTACAGCGACATAGAACATTTGGCATCGGGTGGCGCCCGCCTGCTTCTGAAAGCGGGTTTCGGGCTGGAAATGCATTATCCGGAATTCCCGGCGATGCGGGCCGAATTTCTGGAACGCTACGAAGCCAGAATTGCCCGCGAAAGTGCGGTTTACAGCGGAATCATGCCCATGCTGAATGAGATCAAGGCGTGCGGTGCCCAATGGGGCATTGTGACCAACAAACCCTACTACCTGGCTGAAAAACTGGTGCATGAATTGGGGCTGAACCTTGGCTGCAGCGTGTTGATTGGTGGCGATACCGCTGAAAAACCGAAGCCGTCACCCTTGCCCTGTTTGATGGCGGCGGGTGAAATGCGCCTGCCCACCGAACAATGCGTGATGATTGGTGATGACGAGCGTGATGTGGTTGCCGGGCGCGAAGCTGGCATGTTGACTGTGGCGGTGGAGTACGGCTACATTGCAAGCCCCATTTATCAATGGGGCGCAGATGCCGTGGTAAAAACCGCACATGATTTAGCAAAGTGGCTTGAAATTAGAATGTGAGCCCCCAACTGAAGGGTGTTACAATGGCTGTGCCAATGGGGTCGATCTGGTTTCGACGTGGATTGCAAAGCTATTGGGGCGTGTCGAGGATCAGTTACCTCGTAAATCCATCTGAAAACTTTTAAACGCAAACGACTCTTCGTTTAGCCCCGAACTTAAACTGGCCGCTTAAGCCAGTTTAGTTTGGACTTCCTACACCAGTTCGCCGATGGGCTGGGCGGGGTCAAACCCGCAGTGGGATCATCTACATCGGACCGCTTACCGGAATGCTGCCGGCTGGTAAGTTAAATTAGGTGGATCGCGGGTGCTGCAGGATGTCGCTTTTCGTCAGCAACCGTTAAACACAAACAAGACGACTACACACGTAGAACTGGTAGTGGAGGGTTTGCGGACGCGGGTTCAATTCCCGCCGGCTCCACCAAACAAAACGAAAAAGGCTGCCCTTGGGGTGGCCTTTTTTGTTTTATTTGACCGACAAAATGTACTGCGCTATCGCCAAGGCATCTTCATCCGTTACGCGGGTTTGAGGAGGCATCGGTGTGTTACCCCATGCACCAGCTCCGCCAGACTTGATTTTCTTTGCCAGCTTTTCGGCTGCGGCAGCGTCGTCGGCGTATCGAAGTGCAATCTGCTGGTATGGCGGCCCGTATTTTTTCTTGTCTTCTGAATGGCATGCTGTGCAATTGTACTTTCTGACCATTTCCGGGCTTGCCACTGCGCTACCCGCAATGGAAAGCATGGTGAATTTAAGAACAAGTGAAACAAACTTTTGCATGGAAACTTCCTTTTTAAAAGCCGCACCGCTTTCAAACACGGTGCGGCTGACTGAACCAAACCGGGGTCAATTTAATCAGGTTTGATTTGGTAGATTTCCCCCTCGTCCGTGGCCACGTAAAGATTGCCATCAAGCCCCTGAACAACGGAGCGGAATCGACCTGCCGGCATCGGCAACGGTATGGTGGTTCGCTTGGAGGTCAAACCATTTTTACTGATGTCCAGCAGATCAAGACGGTTACCTACGGGGGTACCGTGAATGCCGATGCCCATATAGCCAACCACCATCTTTCCGTCCCAATCCTTCCATTGTTTGCCGCTTAAGAACACACCCGACGACATGCCTTGCGACAGATTCTCGTTGTTCCAGGCTGGCTTCATGGCTTTTGGATAGGTTTTGGTGTCGGTCATTGGCATAAAGGCGGCCCGCTTTTTGGGTTCCATGGCCCCCATTTGATTCGGGCTATAGCCACAATACGCATCGGGGCAATCGCCACGGCCACCTACGTTTGGACGCGGATCCCAACCGGCATTCCCACCATTTGAAAGAACGGTGACTTCATCGGAATGCCAGGGGCCGTTCTCTGCGGTCACAGGCTGATTTGTGCCGGGGCGAAACGCAATGCCTTGGGGGTTTCGATGACCATAGGTAAAAATGCGCGCATCAAACCCTTTGGGTGGCTTGTTACCTGTAGCAGCCTTGCCATCCCGGTCAATACGCAACACCTTGCCGCCCAGGCGTGTAGGGCTTTGGGGTACTTCACCATTGTGTGTATCACCGGTTGTTACGTAAAGAAACCCGTCACCGGGATTGAAACGAACCCGGCCGCCATTGTGGGCACCGGAAGAGCCGAAGGGATGGTCACTGGCGGCGGTTTTGTAGGGGATGTCGTCCACAATGTCGGTACGATCTGAAACCTTCGTCAGGTCATTGTTGACCTTCAAGCGAATCACGCGGTTGGTTTGCGGATTGGACTTGCTAGACGTGGAGTACACGTACACAAACCGGTTTTTGGCAAATTCGGGATCCACTGCGACCCCATTCATGCCCGCCTGCCCATCGCAGAACAGGTCAGACATGGTGTCCGCATAGCCCTTGGTGTCTTTCATACCCACCAAGCGGTTAACTTTGCCCGAAGGCAGCCGCACTGAAAGACCGTGACACTTTTCGGTGAAGAACATTTCACCATCCGGCAAAAAAGCCATGTCCCACGGGTTCTCCAGTTTCGACAACACCGGCTTTGCAGTGAGGCTTGGTGCTGCTGCCACTGCGATCCCGGCCATGGCCAAACCCGCAGACGCAATAACAACACCTGACAAAAGTTTCTTGAGCTTCTTCATTTTGTCTCCTGTTTCTGAAAATGAATCGGCTGTACACGCTTCAATTTTCTGTTCCAAGGCAAACGTGAACAGCACACACCCGCAACCGCAACCCTACTCCGGGTGAACTTCAGGTTTTATAACTACTTGGGCCGCGAGAATGTACCTTTGCACAAAATGAATGCATGGTCAATATGGCCTAACCCGACTTGTTTACGCTCGAATTTACCGCTGTTAGATACTGGCACACAGTGGCTTGGGGATTAAGAACAGGAGTTGGGGGATTATTATTTTCTGGATGATTTGAACTTGGCGAACCAACCGGGGATGCTTCTGCCAGATGCCCTCTCTTCTTGATTCGCGAGCAAGCGCTGCACATTGCAACCAAATAGAAAAATTGCCATTCCGCTGGTGGCCAGCAATCCGCCAATCAGTGACAAAGTCCAGCTCAATTCCAGCAATCGAAACGACAGAATCACGATCACACTGCAACTCACAACCAAAAAGACATAAGCTTTCATGATCAGAATACCTATTTACATCAGGGCGCATGAGTCACCTGACCAACTTGCTCGTGCTGCGACCCAAGTGTTTCGTACATTTACAATGAGTTATTGAGCATAATTTGTTGGTCATAAAAATCCATCACCTGGATTGATTGTTTATTCACCCACACACACCATAAACACTGAATCATGCTTAAAGGCGTATTGCTTTCAATTCTCGCTTCCGTGCTTTTCGGCGGCCTGTACTTCTACACCACCTGGCTTGATCCTCTAAGCGGTGAGGAAATTTACGGCTGGCGCATGTTGCTGACATTGCCGGTGATGAGCCTTTTTTTATTCTGGTCTGGCGATTGGGGTTTGGTGCGCTCAATTGCAGCCCGCCTGAACAAGGACTGGAAATTGTGGGTCGCTTTGCCCGTGTCGTCTCTTCTTTTGGGCATCCAGTTGTGGCTTTTCCTGTGGGCACCACTGCACGGCCATGCCATGAATGTGTCGCTGGGCTATTTCATGATGCCGTTGGTGATGGTGCTGATCGGGCATTTTTATTACAAAGACACCCTAAGCCACTGGCAAAAAGGGGCCGTGCTGTTGGCCTTTTTGGGGGTCGTTCACGCAGTGTTCCAGGCAGGCGGCTTTTCGTGGACTTCCCTGCTGGTGTGCTTGGGCTATCCTTATTATTTTGTGCTGCGAACGCAGTTCAAGACAGACCACTTGGGCGGCCTTTGGTTTGACATGCTGTTGATGTTGCCCGTGGCACTTTATTTCACTGCAACAGGCCAAGGCTTTGATGCAATGCTGGGCATGAACACCAGCTTGCCCCTGTTGATCATATTGTTGGGGTTGTTAAGCGCATCGGCTTTGGTGGCTTACATCCTGTCGAGCAAACTGCTGCCTTTCAGCCTGTTTGGTTTGTTGGGTTATGTAGAACCGGTGTTGTTGGTACTGGTTGCATTCCTGATCGGTGAAAACATTGCCGAAAAAGAATGGCCAACGTACATTGCCATTTGGCTGGCCCTGACCCTGCTGACGCTGGAAGGACTTTTCACGCTAAACCGGCAAGCACAACCCTACGCTTTAAAAGAACGGATTACCGCAGACAGATCCGGGTCTTGATTGAAAGTTTCCGTGAAAAAGTCCACAAAACTGTTGACCTTGATCGATGGGCGGCGTTCGGGCTGGTACACAACATTCAGTGGCAGGGTGCTGGGCTTGAAGTCATTCAAAATGGTTGTCAGGCTGCCCTCGCGAATGTCGCGACCGTAAATCCAGGTGGGCGAATAACAAACCCCCAGCCCCTCCATCACGGCCTGCCGAAGGGCCTCCGAACTGTTGGATTGGAAGTTGCTGGGCACCCGCACCGTGCGCGGTTTGTTTCGGGCGTCTACAAACGTCCATTCATTAAAGTTGTCGATTCCGGTGTAAAGCAAACAATTGTGATTCACCAAGTCCTCTGGGCATTCCGGTGTTCCATGGCGCGCCAGGTAGCCTGCTGACACAACCACAGCCCGTGCCACTGAACCAATGCGCCGCGCGATCAAGCGGCTGTCTTTCAATTCGCCCACACGGAATGTGACATCAATACCCGCAGCCACCAGATCAACAAAACTGTCGTCGAGCTGCAGGTCAATCCTCATTTTAGGATAGCGCGCGTAGTACGCCGCCAACCGGGGCACAATGTGGATCCGCCCAAACGCCACGGGTGCTGCCACACGCAACAGACCGCTCACCTGGTGTTCAGCGCGATGTACCTCGATTCGTGCTTCTTCAAGTGTATCCAGCACTTGCCTGCAGCGGTCGTAATACAAACGCCCAGCTTCGGTCAAGGAATGGCTTCGGGTGGAACGCACGAGCAGCAACACACCCACATCGGCCTCCAGTGCCTGCACTTGCTTGCTGATGGCCGACTGGGTGGTGTGGGCTTGCCTGGCCACCGCCGAGAAATTGCCGGTTTCAACAACCCGCACGAAAGTTTCCATCAAGCGAAGTCTGTCCATGTATTTTTAAACCTTATTCATTCCTGTCAGGAATAAATACTATAACAACTGTTCCGTAGATATAAGGGATTGGAATGCGCATAATGTGCAACATTGCACTGCAACAAAAGGAGTACCCACGAATGAATGCACCCACCCCACATGTGAATGAACAAATTGCCGATGTGAACGATTTGACTCTGTTTCAACCCGGGCGAATTGGCGACATTGATGTGAAAAACCGCGTGATCATGGCCCCGTTGACCCGTTGCCGGTCAGACGAGGCGGCTGGCGATATCCCTGGCAGTGCGATGAATGTTGAGTATTATCGCCAACGTGCCAATGCGGGCTTGATCATTAGTGAAGGCACGCAGGTGTCCCCTGCGGGCAAGGGCTACATGGCCACTCCCGGCATTTATTCCGGTGCGCAAGTAGAGGGCTGGAAACCGATTACGAAGGCGGTTCATGAAGCGGGCGGAAAAATCATCGCGCAAATTTGGCATGTGGGTCGCATTACACACCCGGAACTGACTGGCGGGACACACCCGATTGCCCCCTCTCCGGTCAAGCCCAATGTGGTGGCCTACACCCACAATGGAAAAGTGGATGTACCGGTGCCACATGAACTGACTGCCGATGAAATCAAGGTGGTGGTGAATGAATACCGCACCGGCGCCGCCAACGCAATCAAGGCGGGGTTTGATGGTGTGGAAATTCACGGTGCCAACGGCTACCTGATTGACCAGTTTTTGCGCGATGGCGCAAACAAGCGCACCGACCAGTACGGTGGTTCTTTTGAAAACCGTGCGCGATTTGCGCTTGAGGTGGTGGACGCCGTGATCGCCGAAATTGGCGCCGGCAAAATGGGCATTCGCCTGTCGCCAGTTACACCGTTCAACGACTTAAGCGACAGCAACCCACAAGCTGTATTCGGTTATTTGATTGAGGAATTGAACAAGCGCGGTGTGGGTTTCATTCACATGATCGAAGGTTCCACTGGTGGCGATCGCGATGTACCCGGCTTTGACTATGCATGGGCGCGCAACACGTTCAAGGGAAGTTACATGGTGAACAATGGTTACACCCGCGAAATGGCAATCAATGCACTGGAAACGGGCTGGGCAGATGCAGTTTCGTTCGGCCGTGCTTACATTGCCAATCCGGATTTGGTGCAACGCCTGAAATTGAACGCGCCGCTGGCTGAAGGCAATCCACAAACCTACTACGCACCGGGCCCCGTGGGCTATATTGATTATCCCGAGCTGAACCAGTCGATTTAAGCAAACAAAAAGCGCCGGTCACAAGCCGGCGTTTTTTCGGCAGTCTGATTCAGTAAGATGAACGCTGGATTAATGAAAAAAACCCCCTGGCATGAACTCCCCCACCTTAAAAGACCTGCAACTACAATTGATCGACTTTGCCAATGCGCGCAACTGGGGGCAGTTTCATTCACCCAAGAACCTGACGATGGCTTTGTCGGTCGAGGTGGCGGAGTTGATGGAACACTTCCAGTGGATGACGGAAGAACATTCCCGAACAGTGCACGGCGACAAGCTGGATGCAGTGAAAGAAGAAGTGGCCGATGTGCTGTTGTACTTGCTGCAAATCTGCAATCAATTGAACATCGACCCCATTGAAGCCGCACAACAAAAGCTGGTGAAAAACGCGGTGAAATACCCCGCCGCGTAGCGCACTGATTACACCGATGCTGCAGGCGGCGGCTCGCCCAGTTTCGCGCCTGCGCCGCAGGCATGGCAATACTTCGAGAAGGTACTTTTGCGGGTGTTGCAGGTGCTGCACCGGTCGTGCAAACCAATACCACAGTGCGGGCAATAATCAATGCTGGTGTCTTTCAGGTCCACAGTGCGCTCGCAACCGGGACAAATGCTTTTGGCAAGGCGGGCCAGTGCCGTGTCATATTCAAGCACTTCACGCCTTTTGGTTTCTGGTTGGGCTTCCGCCAAACGCTGTCGATCCTGATAGCGTTGCAAGGCCAGAATTGCCTGGCGCCCCACCAACAGCGTGATCACAATCCCCACCAGGTAACGTATGTAGCCGCCATAGCTGGGCAAGTACGGCACCAGTTCCACAAAAAAGGCAAACAGGGCAAAATAAATAAAACCCCACACAAAAGGCCAGTAAGTGCTTTGTCGTTTTTTCTTGTACAGCCAGCCCGCAAGCAAAAGCAAAGGCAAGGTTAAAGCCAGGCGGTAGCCAAACACGCGCAATTCCTGGCTTTGGCGGGCTTTGGCGTAGTCGCCCTGCGCCGCTTGTTCCAGTTCGTTCAAGCGCAACCGCGCCTTGCGACTGGCTTGCTGCGCATCCAGCAGCAGCTTTTGTTGCATCTCAAGCTGAGCAAGGGCCACTCGCTCAAGTGCCTGCAGGTTGTCCACCCGCTCGGTTCTGGCGATCAGTTCCTTGTCCTGATCAGGTTGCGCTGTCGCCTTTCTGGTGGCCACCGATGCCATGAACTTTTCTCGCTCGGAATCCGTGTCCGCTTCAGCCGCGCTGTGTTTCAAACGGGATTGCTCAAGCGCATCATTTACTTCGCGCTCATTCAATTCAGCCTTGCGAATTTCCTCACGAACCTTTTTCAGTTCGATCGGATTCATGAAGTCTTCAAGTGTTTGGGTTTGTTCGATTTTGGGCAAATCGCCAACCACGGTGCTACCTAGGCCAATCAAAAACCAGGCGAATACAAGTGCAACAACCCAAAGGCCCCGGCGAAACCATTTTTCGGAAAACCGCAGCGATTTGCTCATCAAGAACACACCTTACTTTTATGAAGGACTGAATCTAACAGCCTCTGGATTCGTACACAAGTGCCTGGCGTGAAATCGAAGATGGTCTTCGATGAAGGTAGCGATGAAGTAATAGCTGTGATCATAACCGGCTTGATAACGAATCTCGGCTTCGTAAGCAATGTCCCGGCATGCCGCTTCCAGCAATTCGGTTTTCAACTGGGATGCCAAAAAATTGTCAGCCAAACCCTGATCAACCAACATGGGCAGTTGGGGTGCACCGCCTCGAATCAACTCCACCGCATCGTGCATTTTCCATTGAGCCTGGTCTTCTCCCAAGTACAGGCCCAATGCTTTTTGGCCCCAGGGGCAACGCGTGGGGCTGACAATCGGTGAAAATGCGCTCACTGACTTGTAACGCGCAGGGTTCCTGAGTGCAATTGTCAGTGCACCATGCCCGCCCATGGAGTGTCCAAAAACAGATCTCACCTCCGTTACAGGCAACCCGGCTTCAACAAGTTCGGGCAGTTCGTGAACAACGTAGCTGTACATGTTGTAATGTGTATTCCACGGAACTTGCTTGGCGTCTACATAAAAACCAGCACCCAGACCAAAATCGTAAGCCTTGTCTGCGTCGTCAGGCACACCCTCACCACGCGGGCTTGTGTCTGGCATCACAATCGCAATACCCAATTCAGCAGCAGCGCGCTGTGCGCCCGCCTTGGTAGCAAAATTCTGATCCGTGCACGTCAATCCCGAAAGCCAATACACCACAGGAACACGCTGACCGGCCAGCGCCTGCGGCGGCAAATACACGCTGAACTGCATCGCGCAATTCAGCGTGCCTGAAAGATGTTCGTACTGGTTTTGTAAACCACCAAAACATTGAACACTGCTGAGCTTTTTCATATTAAAAATGAATCACGGTGCGAATGGATTTGCCCTCATGCATCAGATCAAAAGCCTCATTGATTCGATCCAGCGGCATGGTGTGGGTAATAAAAGTGTCCAGATCAATTTCGTCATTCATGAAACGATTCACATAGCCAGGCAATTCCGTACGCCCTTTCACGCCACCAAATGCACTGCCTCGCCACACCCGGCCGGTGACCAACTGAAACGGTCGTGTTGAAATTTCCTGACCTGCACCGGCCACGCCAATAATGACGGATTCGCCCCAGCCTTTGTGGCAACATTCAAGTGCTGAACGCATTACGTTCACATTGCCAATACATTCGAAAGAAAAATCCACGCCGCCATCAGTCATTTCCACAATCACTTCCTGAATGGGCTTGCTGTGGTCTTTGGGGTTCACAAAATCGGTGGCGCCAAGCTTCTTGGCGATTACAAACTTGTCCGGATTCACATCAATGGCAATGATTCGCCCTGCCTTGGCCTGCACGGCACCAATAATGGCAGCCAACCCAATGCCACCCAAACCAAATATCGCCACGGTATCGCCTGCTTTCACTTTGGCGGTGTTGTGCACGGCGCCAATGCCAGTGGTTACGCCACAGCCCAGCAAGCACACTTTTTCCAGCGGCGCCTTCGGGTCAATTTTTGCCAGCGAAATCTCAGGCACTACCGTGTGCTCTGCGAAAGTGGATGTCCCCATGTAGTGGTAAATCGGCTTTCCGTTTTTAGAAAAGCGTGTGGTGCCATCCGGCATCAAGCCCTTGCCCTGCGTGGCACGAATGGCCTGGCACAAATTGGTTTTACCGGATGTACAGAACTTGCACACGCGACACTCTGCCGTGTACAGGGGAATAACATGATCGCCCACGGCCAGGCTGCTTACACCTTCTCCGATTGCCTCCACAACACCCGCCCCTTCATGACCCAAGATGGCGGGAAAAATACCCTCAGGGTCGTCGCCAGACAAAGTGTAAGCATCGGTGTGACATACACCCGTGGCCACGATACGGACCAATACCTCACCTTTTTGCGGCGGCATAAGATCAACCTCTTCAATACTGAGAGGCTGCCCCGGTGCCCAAGCAACGGCTGCGCGTGTTTTGATGGTTTGCATTGTGTTTCTCCCGAACAAGCGAGTGGTTAAGACAACAGGTATTATAGGCTCCGCATAGCGGAGTGTCGGTGCCCCGAGCCACATGCCCGACAGTACAATTGAACTGTGTTACTGTCATTAAATAATTAAAAACATGCTCTTGTAACCGAATGACCCTCCCCAACGAATGCAATTATGCAACTCCCCTTGACGAGTTTGAGTCAACCCTCAAACCCATGTGGCTACGCGCGCAGGCAGGCGATGCTTTGGCTTACCGCGACGCCCTAGCAAAAATCGCCCAGCGTTTGAGGCGGTTTTATGGTCGCCGTTTACAAGCCCTGCCAGACGAGGTGGAAGATTTGGTGCAAGAAACATTGCTTGCCTTGCATATGCAACGCGGTACTTACGACGACACCCTGCCGGTCAGCAGTTGGGTGTTTGCAATTGCAAGGCACAAGCTGGTCGACTTGTGGCGCCGGCGCGGAAGGCGTGACAATCTGAATGACTCGCTGGACGACTTGACCGAGGACCAACATCCGCTGGCGCAGGAAGAACTGCCATCCAGGCGGGATTTGGCGGTGTTGCTTGAGCAATTGCCTGAATCACAACAACAGGCCATTTTGCTGACGAAAATTGAAGGGCTGTCGATGGCGGAGGCGTCGGAAAGAAGTGGCGTGTCCGTGGCAGCATTGAAAGTACAAGTGCACAGAGGGCTAAAGCAATTGGCCGCACTTGTCAGGAGTGACTCATGAAGACAGATGAACTGATCACATTGCTTGCCAACCAGGCTGGGCCAGCACCCAAGGCGCTGGTAGTCAAACGCCTGCTGCCCGCTGGCATGGCTGGTGGCCTACTGGCGGCTGCACTGGTTGTCAGTGTACTGGGGCTTATTCCAGACACGATGTTGACAGAACCTGGACCGTGGATCAAGTTTGCATATGCTGGTGCACTGGTGCTTGCAACTGCCTGGCTGGTTTCCCGGGTTGGAAAGCCTGGCGCATCGGGCAAACAAGCTGTTGGAGCGGTTTTGGGCATTGTGTTGGTCATGTTGTTAGTCGGCTTTGCCTCCTACATCAGCATGGAAGAATCGGAGCGTGCCGCGGCACTGATGGGGCATTCGTGGTTGTTGTGCCCATGGACAATTCTGGTCTTGTCCATTCCCGTCATGGCGGGCTCATTCTGGGCGATGAAAGGTTTGGCACCCACCAACCTGCCGCTCGCGGGTGCAGCCTGCGGCCTTTTTGCAGGTGCCGTGGCGGCAATGGCTTATGCCTTGGCATGCACGGAACCCGCGGCACCATTCATTGCAATTTGGTACACATTGGGTATTGCCTTGTGTGGTGGGGTTGGCGCGGTGTTGGGGCCCAGGCTTTTGAATTGGTAATTCAGGCGGGGGGATCCACGCGTCCCGTATTGGATGTGTTGACCCGGTACCAACCCGCAATACTGTAGCGGTCGCGCAGTGCGGGCAACACCTCGTGCGGAAAATCTTCACTCAGAAAAACCACCAAGGTGCCCGCATGTGGACTTACTGTGCACAACACGGTGCCGGGGTCGGTATCCGAATACAGCACCATTTCGCCGCCATCACCAAAGCCCCACACCGGGTTCAAATACAGCACCACGGACAACACCCGGTTGGCCTGCCCCTTGAATGCATCCACATGCGTTTTATAAAATGCACCTGGTGCATAGTGCGCAAAATGCGATTCAAACGAAAAAAGACCCAGCATCAGGGAACGATTCAAGTGCTGCTGCAGTTGCGCACTGAATGCAAGCCATTGGCCCTGCTCACCCTCAGTGCTTTCAATCCAGGAAATTGCATCGCGCCGAATGTTAGCGTTGGCAACATGCTGCTGTGCACGCCCTACGCCCGCCAGTTTTAGCTGATCGGCCCCCAACATGTGCATGTCACGCAGCAAGCCATCGATCCATTCTTCAGGCAGGGCCTTGTTTTGAATACTGTAGCCATGCTCACGCAAATCAGTTGCAATTGCATCAAAGAGCACATTAAAACCGGGAAGTGATTGTGTAGAACTCATCACGCAAAGTGGCGTTACATCAACAAAACCGAAGTGTAGCGCTTTCTTTGCGTGCTGGCTCAAGCGTGGGTCAGAAGCTGTCCAATTGCGTTGGAGAGTGACGTGGAATCAAACTTCTTCACATAAATATTCACACCCGCTTCAATGCCACGGCGTGCATTTTCTTCGGAAGTCAGGGATGAATACATAATGATCGGAATGTTCTTGAAGCGTGGGTCACCCTTGAGTTTTCGGGTCAAGGTGCAGCCATCCATGATGGGCATTTCTTCATCCACCAACACAAGTGACACGCGCTCTTGAATGGCAACCTCGCTCAGTTCTGCGCTGGAAGCCATTGCCAAGAGCTTCTGCTCAGCTTCGACGCCATTCACGGCATGGCTATGCTGCAGGCCCATGGTGTCCAGTACCTCGCTGATTTTTCGTCGCGCAACAATGGAATCATCCACGAAAAACACCGGCCCCGCCTGATTTAGCTCAAACCCCGTGGCTATGTCCTCAGCATCTTTTTCAGGCAACACCCGCTGGCAAACACTTTCAATGTCCACCAGAGAAACCAAGCTACCGTCAGCCAGCATCACAACTCCAAACACGGAATCCTGCTCGGAGTCATATCTTTGGGGAGGCTTTACGTCGGACCAAGGTACGCGAATAATTTTATCCACGTCTGTGACCGCAAACGCCACAGACCTGGACGCGAATTCAGAAATGATCATCTTCGTGTTGGGCGCGCCATTGGACATGCCGATCGCATCGCCCAAAGACACCACTGGCAACACTTGGCCACGAAGGGAAATAACACCATTCATTGCGCCTTGCTGACCAGGAATTTGTGTCACCTGGCTAATTTCCGTCACCTCACGGATTTTGAATACATTCAACCCGAAAGTTTCCTGTCCGCCCAAGGAAAACAAGAGGATCTCAATCATCTCGCTTGAAGACTCGCCTAGATTGCGTTCGTTGCTGTAGTTCATGTGTGCACTGACCATTGACTTGAATCAAGCTTCATTTTGAGGCAAGTTCAAGTAGATCAAATGCTCGGGAAGACGGCATAAAAGGGTGCTTTTTTACCGTCTTTATGAAATAAAAGTGAAAAACTACCCCAGATAGGTTGTCAATTCATCCACAAACATCAACTGCACTGATTCCAGACCAGACGTGGAAAAAGAACCAATAGGCGAAAGAAAGGAATCAAGCAAGCCGCTGATTATCGAAACAGAATCAGTGTAAAAATTTGTCCCCAGCAAGGGCTCTGTTGCAGGATCCAGCGCATTGGCAAACTGATCCTGCGATGTGTCTGCTTCAGCAACCGTCTGCTCAATGAAATCAAGCAATGAGAAATCCTGATTACCAAGCTCCGGTAATTCAGCCATGGAAGCAAGGTCTGACTCTGGGCTGGACTCAAGGCCAGGAACGCTTTGGAGATCTGCTGAATCGAGGGTGCCATCATCAAACAGAGATGTCATGTCCTTGGTAGTTGGCAAATCCTGCACTGAATCAAACGCCACCAGATCTTCCAAAATGAGGTTTTGCGGTACACCTACAAATGGTGTTGCACCCCCTGAATCAAAAACAGCCTTGTCCAGAACTAAGCCCGAGGATTCACTACTCACCTGAAAAACCTCTGCGCCACCCTGCTTCGAATATGGATCTTCAATGTTGAACGCAAGGTCAGGGTTAAGCAGTGAATTGTGCAAACTCAGGGAGCTGTAGGAATGCGCCGTGGCACCACCCAGCAACGCAATGGCCTGAGTTGTTCGATCTGAATTGTAAATATTCCTGAGGAAGCCACTCATTGTTGTTTTATAACCCTTGAAAAGGTCATTAATTAAAACAAAAACGACGCTGGCTCTCAATCCGAAAAATGATATATTTCAATCACTTATTTGTAGTCATTTGATGCGGTTTATTAGGAAAAGTTACCTGTTTTCTAATCTATATTCGACACCGCAATGTAAAACCACTCTTGCCCGGCCTGCGACAAGGTGTTGGGAAACACAATAAAACCGTCTCGGCTGGCACGCACCTCTTCGCCGCTTTGGCGAATGCCAATCAACTCGCCCTTGCGGACAGGATCGAAACTTGACCAAGGTCTGACAAATTGGTCATCCACATGATGCTTGTCATTGACCTCAACCAAACTGAGATGCTGGTATTCATCCACAGGCTTTACGCCATCACCGACCAACAAGCCCAGGTAAACTAAAGTGTTATCAATGGCCCGATAGGCCACCAAAGGACCATTCGGGTCGTCATGTTGACCACACTCCAGTGTCACCGCATAGCCACCACTTGCCCGCATGCATTCCGTGGTGCCCATGCCATAACGGGGATCGGTATTTAGACCCGCCCCCGACCCACCTGTGGACTCAAGGTAGGCCACACGATTTGCCACCCCTTTGGCATAAGTGTCCAGCCAACCGTCGACAAACCGGCTTACACCCAATCGCAAAGCAAGGCTTCGCTCGGCCTCTTCATGCCCGAACGATTCAAGTTTGCTGCCGTTGTTCTTGGGGCCAAACAGGGCAAAAGGCACATCGCCTTTCTGAAAACTGTGAATATCCAGTAGTACGTCGTGCGCAGCCAGAAGGGGGCAAAGCCAATTGGCAACATGATCCTCAAAATCAACCGGGTTGCTGGCGGGCGTCAAATTGCGGTTCAAATTTCTGTCGCCATTGCGCTGCTTGCGATTGTAGGCCAGCGGATTGGTAATGGGCACAAAAGTGACCTGCCCGTTCTGAAGTACACGTTCGCCCGCCTCGAACTCGGCCATCATTTTCAAAATGGCTTTGCTGCCCGACACCTCATTGCCATGCACAGCACCAAGCACAATTAATTTGGGGCCCGGCTTCAGGGCAGTGAACGTGACTGAACGAAACTGCAAGGGGTGTGGCATGGAGGGGAGTACTGGAAACCGCATGGCAAAAAATGGCAAGTAAAAACGATTCAAGGAGATTACCACAAACACTCACGCGTAAAAAAAGGGCAGCCGAAGCTGCCCTTGAGTTCGTGACACTACTGCTTATTATCGGCCGGGCGCTTCAACTGAAGGACCGAACCGTTTTTTCACCGCACCGAATGCAAACAAACGCACCAATGCAGGAATCAAGATGACCGCACCCACCATGTTCCACAAGAACATGAAAGCCAGCAGCATGCCCATGTCGGCCTGAAACTTGATGGCCGAGAACGCCCAAGTGAACACACCCAGTGCCAGGGTTACAGCGGTCAAAGCCACCGCAACACCCGTTGAGCGCAAGGTTTCAAAGTAAGCATCCTTGAAATTCAAGCCTTTGGCCAGGAAACTTTCCAAACGGTTGTAAATATAAATACCGTAATCCACACCGATACCCACGCCCAAAGCAATGACCGGCAAGGTGGCGACCTTGATACCCAGGTTCAACTGAACCATGATGACCTTGCAAAGCACCTCAGTGATAAACAAGGGGATCATGATAGCCAGCATCACGCGGAAGCTTTTGAATTCCCACCACACCAAGGCACCCACAATGCCATACACCAACAGCAACATGGTTCTTTGAGCCTGCTCAACCACAATATTGGTGGCCGCTTCAATACCACTGTTGCCCGCAGCCAGAATGAACTTTGCATCAGCAGAATCATTTTCTGCTGCAAACTCCTGCACCTTGGCGACCACGCGCTCCAGCGTCTCCGCCTTGTGATCAGACAAGAACAAAATAACCGGCGTCATGGAACATTCCGAGTTGTACAAAGTCGTCGGAATATTTTTATGTGCACCATTGGAAATGAAACGATCGCGGGAAATTGCCAGCCACTTGGGGTTTCCGCCGTTAAAACCCGCAATGATATTTTTCATCACAGTGAACAGGGAAACCGTACCTTCCACGCCTTGAAGATTTTCCATTTCCCATTGAAAACGGTCCACCGCCGAGGCCACTGGATAAGCACCGCATTCGCCCGCGGGGGTCTCCACCATCACCACAAATACATCCGAGCTGGTCGAATAATTCTGCACCAAGAACTTCACGTCCTGGTTGTAACGCGAATCAGGTCGAAGCTCTGGCGCACCCGGATCCAGGTCACCAATCTTGATGCCCGCTGAAGCGTACAAACCGGCCACAAGAATCAGGGCAGCCATAGCACTTACACCGTAAGCAACTTTCTTTTCTGTCAAACGTGACAACAAATGCGACACGGTGTGCTTGCTTGCTTCCTGCTTGGCAACCTGTTTCAAGCCACGCTCGCTGACATCGGTGTAACTCATCAACACTGGCAACAAGAACATTTTGGTGAAAATGATCACCGCCACACCAATTGAGGCGCTAATGGCCAACTCACGGATCACGCCAATCTCGATTACCAGCAAGGTTGAGAAACCCACCGCATCGGCCAACAACGCCACCGAACCCGGAACGAACAAAAGGTGAAATGTTGCTTTCGCCGCATCAATCTTGTTGGCACCATAAAAACGTTCTGAAGCCATGGTTCGCACGTTCTGAATGGCATGGCTCACGCCGATCGCAAACGTCAAAAACGGAACCAGGATTGAATAGGGATCCAGGCCAAAACCCAGCAAACTGACCGAACCCAAGTGCCAAATCACCGCCAGAGAACAGCAGAAAATGGTGGCCGCCGTGCTTTTCCAGCAACGGGAATACCACAACAACAAAATAACCGTCAGCACAAAAGTAATGGCAAAAAAGCCACCAATTGCCTTGGCCCCTTCAATCAAATCACCCACCACTTTCGCAAAACCTGTGATGTGAATCGAAATGTCGTCACTTTGGTACTTGTCGCGCACCACCTCTTCAATTTGCGCAGAAAGCTTTCCATAACTCAACTTCTCACCCGTGTCGGGATCCACCTCAAGAAGTGGGGCAAGAATAATTGCAGAACGCTGATCATTGGAAACCAGCGAACCAATTCGGCCCGACCGCTCCACGTTGGCCTTCACTCCTTCAATCTGGTCAGGCGAACCCGAGAAACCTTGGCCGATCACAGGCCCCATGCGCAGACCCTCTTCGGTTACCTGCCGCCACATCACGTTCGGCGTCCAGATCGAACTCAAGTTACCGCGATCCACACCCGGAATGTAAAACACCTCATCGGTGATCAAGCGAAGTTTTTCAAGAAACTCCGCTTCATAAATCGTCCCGTTCTTGTTGTGCACAGCGATGCGCAATACATTGCCCAACGGACGCAATTCATTCTCGTAATTCAGGTAATTTGCAATAAAAGGGTGCGTTACGGGCACCATTTTCTGAAACGATGCATCGGGGCGAAGCTGTACCGCGTGGTATGCAAAAAACACCGACAACACCGCAAACACTGCAATCACCAACTTGCGATTGCCAAACAAGATCGACTCAAAAAAACTCTCGACCTTGCCCAATTCTTCTTGATTACTCATGACAATTCATCCGGTTAACGTGGCAGATCAAGGGTTCGCGGGCCATTTTGACCGCTCAACACCAATGTTTTGTTCACTTGGGCCATACCAGTCACAGGCTTGCCCTCGGCACTTGACACCATTTTCAGCACAGTGCCACTTTCATCAGCCGACACCAGGCGGCCCTTCTGATCAACAAACAACACCACATTGTCCACGGTCAAACCCTGAACAAAACTTTCCTTGCTAGGGCTATTCAACTTCCACCATTGCGTGGCACCTGCACCCAAGCGATATACATTGCCGCCAAAACCGTAGGCGAACACAATGGGCTCGCCTGCCGAATTGCGCATCACGGCCGTCCCATAAAAATGACCGATATAACCCGTGTCCATTCGTTCCCAAGTGGCGCCAAAGTTATTCGACCTGTAAATTCGACCTGCCTCGCCAGCAATCAGCAATAATCCGGTTTCATCGCCATACAAACCGTTGTAATGCCTGAAATCCGGGTTATTCAAGCGATCGGCGATCAAAGTCCAGTTGGTACCACCGTCAACAGTTTCGAAAATTTGCCCGTAACTGCCGACCACCCAACCGGTGTTGGGATCTTTAAACCAAACGTCCAGCATGGGGCGAGCCGGTCCAAAACGTGCACCCGCCTCGGCATCTTCGAACGCAAAGGTTGCTGCCTCCAGCGCTTCATTCATCTTGTCTTGCTCAGCAGCGCTGGCCGCGTCATATCGACGTTGAATGTCCTCCATCTTCTTCTTGGCGGCCGCAACAACCTGCTCATTGGCCTTGATACCATCGAACACCTTGCTCCAGGTCGCACCCGCATCGGTCGACTTCAACACCACACCATCGTGGCCAACCACAAAAGCCAGTGTCTCATTCACAAACACAACACCCGTCAGGTTCACAGACACTGGCACCTTGGCCTGAGTCCACACCTTGCCCTCACTGTCTTTTACACCTTGCGCGGCATCGACTGCGGCAAAATCACGCTTCAACACAATACCGCGCTCACCCACCATCAACACATTCGAGCCCAAAGAGGTCACATTCAGCGCCAGCGCTTTCGCGGCCTTCGGCGCCTGCATGGCGGGCAAATCCAGTGGATCCTTCAACGCGTAACTGAACTGACTTACACACAAACCAAGTGCAAACAATCCAACACGCAACAGTGGCTTACTCATGCCATCTCCAATTTAAAAAAACCCAGGGAATTTAATTTCCCTGGGCTGAATACAATTCCAGATTCGAAAAACCGCCCGGCAAGCAAAATTGCCCGCCACGTGGCCGATCATTACCTGCCCATGCGACGCAAAGCAGCGGTCGAGAAATCAGCTGTCGAATACTTCTTGCCAAACTCGATAGGCTTTTCTTCGTTAGTCAATGCGTTTACCAAATAACGGCGAGCCTGAAGATCGTAAATCACCTCACCAGCAGGGCCAAACGTTGGCGCGTCATACAGCTGCACACCGAACACCTCGCGAACACGCCACAAACCGCCACGTGCATCGTACTGGTCACCGTGCAAAATCGCCCAAGAATCCTCATCCACGTAGAACACACGCTTGGAGTAAATATGGCGCGCGCCCGACTTCAAGGTTCCCTCAACAACCCAAACCCGGTGCAGCTCGTAACGCAGGTGATCCGGGTTCATATGATTTGGCTTGACGATATCGTCGTACTTCAAGGCCTTGCTAGTCAACTTGTAGTTGTTGTAGCCCACATACATTTCCTTCTTGCCAACCAGCTTCCAGTTGTAGCGGTCAGGTGCTCCGTTGTAAGCGTTGAAGTCATCGTTCGTACGCAGGCCGTCCGCACCAATACCTGGTGAATCGTAGGCCAGTTCAGGTGCACGAATTACACGGCGCTGCCCTGGATTGTATTGCCAGGCCAAGCGTGGTTCCTTCACCTGATCCAAAGGCTCATGCACCAAAGCCACCTCACCCGCTGCATTCGCGGGTGCTGTGGTCTGGTTCAGATAATAGAAAATACGGTTTGGCTCAGGATCGTCCATGTATGAAGCATACGAAATTGTCTCCGTTCGTTTGCCCACAGTGAAACTACCGTTGGTTTGCACCGGAAAATCGGCAGAGTGTCGGGTAATTGAACCACCCAGATCACGCATGATGTGGTTCCAGATCACCTGTACGCCCTCAGTCGGGATCGGGAACGGCACGTTCGACTTCTTCAAATTGACAATACCATTGCCGCCTTCAGCCAGCTTGATATTGGCCGCCTCGTCTTTGGCATACTTGTACACATCCGCACGGAAAGCCGCTGTGCGCTGGGTGGGGTACACATTCATTTTGTACGTGGGATAGCGCTTCATCATCTCCATCTGTCCCGCCGCCAATTTGTCCTTGTGCTCAGCCATGTTGGCCGCACTGATGGTCAAAATCGGCTTCTCGGAAGCAAACGGGTCCAGATAACCCTTGCTTGGGGAAAAACCAGCAGGCGGCTTGCTGATTCCGCCTTTCCATTCTGGAATCGTGCCCTCGGCATTGCCTGCTTTTTCTGCACCCACAGGGGTCAGTGATGCGCCCAACTTGGAGAAGTCTGCCGCATGCGCCTGCATTGCCAAACCACTTCCAAGCACGGCCAGGGACACGGCCAACTGCTTAATCTTGCTAGATTTCATTTAATCAATCTCCTAAAAACACCTTTTGTCAGGCCCATCTTCAAATTTCCACCTTTTACAGGTTGGCGCCCAATACCAAAGAAAGGAAGTCCCTGTCTTTGAATGGATCGAAATAAGCCTCATCATTGAACATGCTGTAATTCACTTCAGCAAAGTACTTGGCAGACTGAATTTCAGCTCTCAAACCCAGGCCCAAGTTCATTCTGTCCTCAAGGAACACGCCATCTGCGGAATAACCCTTAAAATCATGTGAGAAAAACAACCGTGGCTGAAGGGTCACGCCGTACAGCGCATCGGGGTAGGTAATAACAGACAACACACGATAACCAAAAGCGGTTTCAGTTGCGTACCCATCCACCACACAATTGTTGGTGTTCGGGTTCACGCTACGATCGCAAGTGCCGCCGTTATATGTTTGGTGAGCACCTGCGCCAAACGCTGGCGAACGGCCAAAACGCTCGCTGGTGAAGGGATCACCGATACCGCGCCAAATCTGCGCACCCACCTCAGCAACCAAGGCAACCGAACTCGCACCCAAACGACGGGGGAACAACTTGATCGTCGACACCTGCATCTGGATTTTGTCCAGAGGCTTGAAACCGTCCAGAACTGACCCTTCCGGGAACTGGTCATTGTCACCATATCGACCCAGTGGCCCATCGCCCGTGGCACCACCCTTGATCAAATCAACCGTGTTGTAGCCTGCCGGGTAATCCTTGGTGTAACTCATCTCACCAAACACCGAGAAACCAAACAGTTCTGTGGCAGCCGACACACCGGCCACCTGAATGTTTTCCTTGCCATAGTCGAAGAAGTACGAAAGCGGATTAACCACACTTTGTCCACCCGCCTCAAGACCATTGAAGATAGATCCCTCGTAGTTCGAAGGTGTCTTCACCAAACCCAAGTTTGGAATGCGTTGGTGATAATTAACCAGATACGCACCAAACTCCGTGCCAATTTCACCTGCGTAGTAGCGAGCGGCCAAACCAACCTGCCCAGTGTCTTTCGCACGGCGATCGGCCAACTGCGCCATTCTGAAATTCAAATTACCCAAGTCAGTGGGCAAACCAGTCAAGCCAGCAAGCACTCCGGACAACCCAGAAGCCCCACTCGTCGTCGATGTATCAAACGGGCTTCCATTGACCGTAACCGTGCCACCACCCTCAAAACTCTCGCGATCGTTGTATCCTGTGAAATCAATTTCATTGCCACCCACGTCCAACACACCGGGGTTAACGGGTGATCCCTGAAAATTACAATTCAACAAGTCTGCGGGTGAGAAATAAGTGCCGCAGCCGTCAATCACCACCTTCTCGTGGTTCAACTGAACAAAAGACTCAATGGAAAGAGCATCAGTTGCCTGAATGTTTCCGTAAATCTGAGGCAAGGGAAGGAACACTTCTTTCAACTGCACACCGGGCCTGCGAAGCGCCGCAGCATCAAAGTTCGAATACTGGTTCACACCACCCAACACGAACAAGGCCTCACCCCAGGTAACAACTTGGTTACCCAGCTTCACCGTCAGCGGTTTGCCAAAAGGCTCAAAATCCGCGAAAGCGTAGGTATCAAGAAACTGGGCATCTTCAAATTTTGTGCCCTTCTCAAACCCGTCGTCATTCAACGGCTCATTTGGGCGATAAGCATTATTCGATGAACCATGTGGCACCTTGTTGCTACGGTTGTGGAAGTCAGAAAAAGCCTTTGCCCGCAGAAAAACGCCGACATTGTCCTTTTTCAGCTCCAGCTCACCAACCGCTTTGGCCACAGCATTGATGACATCACCCTTGTTGTAATTCAGGTTACCGTCGTCCACAGTACCGCTAGAGGCAGTACCACCGTTTCCGATGAAAACCAGAGATTCGTCAGCGTCCTTGGTTCGCATGGAAGCCCCCACCGTCACCTCCATTGCCCAGCGCCCCTCTATGCCAGCAGGGCCATCAAAGGAACCCGCAGCAACGGACAAACCGTGCATCGAAACAAGGGCAGAAGCAATAGCGAATGAAAGCGTGGCATTCTTGGGTAGAAAACCGGCCATGTTTTGTCTCCTCAGGGCCATTTTTGGCCTCTCTAGCATGTGGCTGGGTAACGAATCTAATGTGTGTAATTTATACCCCTGATACCAAGACACACTCCATTTAGATTCACAAATCGAAGAATACCCACAAGAAATAGAAAAGCACCGTAGCAAACAATGTAACTTGTGAGTAAATTTCAACCTTACTTTGCACCCAACTGACGAACTCTGCAAGAAACAGATTGCCCCCACACCATGTAAGAATGAGACTGACAAAATGAATAAGCCTTCAGCACACCACCATGACACAATTTGAAACCGGCTCCCATTACCGCTTGATCGAGCAAGCCATCCGAATCCTCGAGAACAGCGCCATCAATCAAATCAACATCGCCGACCACTGCGAGCTACAGTTGGTGACGCTTGCAGACCAGTTGAACATTTCCCCCTTTTACTTGCAAAGGCTGTTCACAACTTGGGCGGGCATCAGCCCAAAACAATTTTTTCAAAGCTTGCAAAAAGACCACGCCAGAACACTGTTACAAACGGGCCATACCACCCTGTCCGCATCCATGGAACTCGGCTTCAAAAGCACCAGCAAACTGCATCAATTGATGCTGAAATTCGAAGCACTCACCCCGGGTGAAATCAAACAACTTGGCGAAGGTCAAATTTTTACACTTGGCCAAGCCGCCAGCCCACTCGGCAACACTTTTGTTTGCCTTACATCGAAAGGCATCAACAGCCTGGAATTTGAGACAGAAACGCTTGATTACGAACAATGGCGGGCGGGCATCGCCCAGCTCTACCCCAAAGCCCAACTGCAAGAATCGAACTCGAAAGCACACACAACAATCAACGAAATTTTCTCAAGCAACGCCCGCGAAAAAAACTCATTCACACTGCACCTGCGCGGCACCCCTTTTCAACTCCAGGTTTGGCAAGCGCTATTGCACCTCCCACCCGGAAGCTTTGCCAGCTACCAACAAATCGCCCAACACATCGGCAAACCCAAGGCAAGCCGTGCTGTAGGCAGTGCGATCGCAAAAAACCCGATTGGCTATCTCATCCCATGCCACCGCGTCATTCAAGCCACTGGCGAACTGGGGCAATACCGCTGGAATAGCACACGAAAAAAAGCCCTGCATCTTTGGGAGCAGGGCTTGATCAGCCAACACACAAAATGAAACCGGGCAACGAGAAACGCAATCAACACCGCTTGAACAAACAATCGTCTATCATTTGCTGAAAATGATCACACAGCGTTTCAGTCAACGGGAGATACGGTAATACCCCACTGCATTGAAATTGTGTTTTATATTAAGCGTTCATTCTCACTTACGCATTGTTCGCGCATCGCCCCTCAAAGCATTCCATGAAATCAACAAAAACTCTGTTTCGTACCCTTAAAGTCCTGCCCATACTCCTACTTGGCGGTTGCTCAGCCCTACAGGTCGTTAATTCACTGTCCAAAATTTACACCGTTGACGTAAAAGAAAACCTGTCCTTTGGTGAACACCCAAAGCTGAAATACGACTTGTATCTGCCAGACACACCCAACCAGGAATTTGCCACAACTCCCGTTATCGTATTTTTCTACGGCGGCAGCTGGAACAGGGGCGACAAATCCGAGTACGAATTTGTAGGCCGACGCTTGGCCTCCATGGGCTACATCACAGCCGTACCCAACTACCGCCTGTACCCTGAAGTCAAATACCCGGACTTTCTCGAAGATGGCGCAAAAAGCATCGCACACCTGAAAACCGAACTTGGCAAACAGGAATATCAAAAGTACAAACCCTCTGAAAAATACATCATGATGGGTCACAGTGCGGGCGCATACAACGCCGCCATGCTAGCACTGGACGCCCGCTGGCTCAATGGCGCAGGCGTGTCACATACCAACTCTATTCAGGGATTAATCGGTCTGGCGGGTGCCTACAACATCTACCCAATCAAAGACACTGAGGTAAGGCCGGTGTTCGAACACCCCAACTATCCGCCAAAATCCCAACCCATTGATTACGTCAAGCTACCACACCCACCAACGTTGATCCTTGCACCCGAAACAGACACCCTTGTCAGCGTAGAACGAAACAGCGAAGCACTTCATCAAGCGCTGCAAAAAGCCGGAAACGCGTCCACCTTTCAAAGCGTCGAAGGCACAGATCACATCACCTTGGTAGGCACACTGTCACCCCTGCTGTTTTTCAAAGGCAGCACCACCAAACCAATTGAACAATTCATCAAAACCATTTACCAAACCAAACAAACAGCCCAAACATCCAAGCCGTAGACGCACCACCATAGAGACACAACCCTAAAATCTGGATTGACCGCAGGTTTGCCTTGGAATGATACTTGGAAGTTACACCAATACTTATTACAACGAGACAAACCACTTTTATGTTCAAAAAAACAAATACCGTTCAGGTTCCAAGAAACATAGTTTCCGTCACGCAAATCGACACGAAATCAGAAATCAGTCCATACGACGTCAGCATGACACGCGACAACGTCGAAGCCATCTGGAATAGCGTAGAAAGCTTTTATCGAACCGGGCTGCAACCAGGCATGACCATGGTTATTCGCCGACAAGGTGAAATTGTGTTGAAAAGATCCATCGGGCATGCGCGGGGCAACCCGCCCCCCAACCACCCCGATCAAGACGTTGATCAAGTATTGATGACACCAGACACCCCTGTTTGCCTGTTCTCAGCATCCAAAGCAATCACTGCAATGCTGGTCCACAAACTGCAGGAACTGGGAAAACTGAACCTAAATGACACAGTGGGAAGCTATATTCCGGAATTCGCCTGCAATGGCAAAGAGAAAATCACCATTGCACAGGTCTTGTCCCACCGTGCCGGTGTACCCCAAATCCCGATCTCCAACCCACACCCATCGCTGTTGTTCAAATGGGAAAGCGTGATCGATCTAATTAACTCTGGTTACACCAATCATGGCGATGGAAACCAGCAGGCTTACCACGCGATTGTCGGCGGCTACATTCTTGGCGAAATAATCAAACGCATCACCGGAAAATCTGTTGCACAATGTTTACACGAATTTGTTGCCAAACCACTGGGTGCAAAATACCTCACTTACGGCCTTGATAAAAAACACCAGGATTTAGCGGCGTTTAACTACAGCACCGGCGCCCTGCCAATGTTCCCGATCAATATTCTTGCAAAACGCGCACTGAACATTGACTTCGAGAAAATTGCCAGCATCTCAAACACCGCAGATTTCATGAACGCCAGCATACCTGCAGGCAACATTTATGGCACAGCCGATGAGGTTAGCCGCTTCTATCAAATGATGCTCGATGGTGGAGAATACCAAGGTAAACAAGTCTTTGAAACCAACACAATTGCATCGGCAACAAAACCGGTTGGCCCTATCAAGCTTGATAAAACACTAATGATTCCAATTCGCTTTTCAGATGGATTCATGCTGGGTGAAAGTGTATTTTCTTTGTTCGGTATCAAGGCACGCCAAGCATATGGTCACCTAGGCTTGATCAATATTGTGACCTGGGCAGACCCGGCGCGCGAAATCTCGGTTGCCTTCTTGAATACCGGTAAATCACTCGACCCACGATCCCTACCGGCTCTTGGCAAAGTGTTGGTTTCAGTGGGATCAAACTGCAGTGTGTTGAACAACTAAATGTGAGTTGATTAAATAAAAAACCCCGCCTCTTTTGGAGAGCGGGGTTTTCTAAGAATTGGAGAGCCTGACGATGTCCTACTTTCACATGCGAATGCACACTATCAT
>JAHIXK010000013.1 GCA_018815245.1 Gammaproteobacteria bacterium | reverse complement strand
CTCAGGCGGGCCAATACGGTTGTGATCGCCGCTGTCAATGTTGTCTTGCCATGGTCTACGTGACCAATCGTTCCAACGTTTACGTGTGGCTTCTTGCGCTCAAACTTTTCTTTTGCCATGACGACCTCTGTGCGGGCACTCAACGCGGCGAGTGCGGTTATAACGGTATGGTGCTCATGGGCAGGATCGAACTGCCGACCTCTCCCTTACCAAGGGAGTGCTCTACCACTGAGCCACATGAGCATCTTTCTATTAAAGCCTGGAGCGGGTGAAGGGAATCGAACCCTCGTCTTAAGCTTGGAAGGCTTCAGCTCTACCATTGAGCTACACCCGCACACCTTGCAAGCCCCTTTTCAAGGGCACACTCGGTTAAACTGCTTGAATTCTTGGTGGAGAGAGCTGGATTCGAACCAGCGTAGGCATACGCCAACAGATTTACAGTCTGCCTCCTTTAGCCACTCGGACATCTCTCCAAAAGAGAACCCCGGATTATGTATGCTTTTTTAATTACCGTCAACACCCCATGCCCCCTTTCCGCCTTATTTGTATATTAATTCTTGGTTTTTCCAGTGGACTACCCCTTGCCTTGACCGGAAGCACGCTTCAAGCGTGGCTGGCGGTCGAAAATGTGGACATCAAGACCATCGGTTTGTACGCGGTGGTTGGGTTTCCCTACACCTACAAATTTTTGTGGTCGCCCTTCCTGGATTACCTGAAACCCGGCTTTTTTGACCAGCGACGCGGCTGGATTGCGATTATGCAATTGGCCTGTGCCGGATTGATCGCCGCCATGGCCTTTCTGGATGCCCATTCGGCCTGGACCGTTGCTGCGGTTGCGGCGGCGATTGCGTTTTGTTCATCCACCCAGGACATGGCCATTGACGCGTACAGAACCGACCTTCTTCCCGCACAGGAAAGGGGTTTGGGGGCGGCGTATTACGTGACGGGTTACCGGGTGGCCATGCTGGTGTCGGGCGGTCTGGCGCTGATTCTTGCCGGGGAATTTCTGGGTTGGTCGGGCACATACCTGTTGATGGCAGGATTGATCGCGGTTTGCGCTGTGATTACGGCAATAAGCCCGACTGCCGACACGCCGGAGGACATTGCGAAGCGGGCAATCAAGCGAAAACTGTTTGATATTGTGAAGGAATCAACTCGCAACTTCATGAGCAAGGAGGCGGCGATCTGGATTTTGGTGCTGATTGTGCTGTACAAGGTGGGCGATGCGTTTGCGGGGTCGCTGACCACTGCGTTTCTGCTCAAGGGCCTTGGATTCACACTGACCGAGGTGGGTGCGGTGAACAAGACAGTCAGCCTGATTGCGACGCTGCTGGGTGCCCTTCTGGGCGGCGTCTTGATGACGCGCATGGGTTTGTACGGGGCACTGATGCTGTTTGGAATTTTTCAGGCGGTGTCGAATTTGTCGTTCTGGTTGCTTTCAGTGATTGAACCCAATATTTGGTCCATGGGTGGTGCGGTATTTGTAGAGAACTTGTGCGGCGGCATGGGCACGGCTGCTTTTGTGGCGCTGCTGACGAGCCTGTGCAGCAAGGAATTTTCCGCGACCCAGTATGCGCTGCTGTCGTCGCTTGCGGCGATGGGCAGGGTGTACCTTGCGGCGCCTGCGGGCTATGTGGTGGATGCGTTTGGCTGGAGTGATTTTTTCATCTTTTCAACGATTGCGGCGATACCCGGTTTAATTGCCCTTTACCTGCTTCGAGCCAGTATCCAGAAACTGGCGCGGTGAGCAGCCGTGCCACTTTTGAAAGGCGTGAATGAACGCGGAGGGTGATGAGTAACCCAGACGTGCCGACACTTCAGACACGCTGAGACCGGTGGAGGACAACAGTTCTTCGGCCATGGTTTGCCGCACCTCGGCAAGCAGGTCCCGAAAGCTGGTGCCTTCGCCGGTGAGCCGCCTGCGCAGGGTGCGTTCTGTCATGAAATGATCCGTGGCGATTTGCTCGAGGCTGGGCGAGGATGAAATATCTGCCAGCAGTTTGTTGCGCAACCAGGCCGACACGCCCCCACGCTGCCTTCGCCGCGACAGCAGTGTTTCAAGCTGCACTTCGCAAAATTTCGAACTGGTTTCATTGGCCTTGGGCAAGGGCAGGCTCAACCATTGTTCATCGAAGCTGGCGCGATTCAGTTCTGCGCAAAATTGCGGCGTACAACCAAACATGATTTCGTATTGGGCGAGCTCGCCCGTGAGCGGAAAGGCGAATTCCATACCATGCAGGGGCAGGCTGAGGCCGAACAGTTCACGTTGCAAAACCTGAATGGCAGAGCTGTCCCGCTCAGCAACAAAGGTGCGTACAGCGGGGGGCAAATGATCCACGGACAACACGATGGATGCAATGCCATTGGCCTGCATCAGTTCGACCTTCGAGAACGCAAAAGTGAGATCGAGGTAGCGCAATCCCAGTTCAACAGCTTGCCGAAAGGTGGGGCTGGTGATGAGCGCGTAGCCCCAGATGCCGTAAGTGGTCAAATGATATTCTGACCCGGCCATCAAGCCCAAGCCTGGAACTTTGCCGTGAAGCCGAACCAGGTTGTGGATGACCTGCAGCTCTTGATCCGGGTCAATTTCCAGATGCGGGTCATCAAGTTGCGCAGGCAAGATGGATGAACCCGTGAGCAAGGAACTTAAACCCGAGCCCAGGCGAACACCCAGCTCACAAAGAATTTTGACGCTGGCTACAGTTCGGCGGGCGGGCATGCGAGATCGGGCTGCCGTTACTCGACGGTCACTGATTTGGCCAGGTTGCGTGGTTTGTCCACATCGGTGCCTTTGACCAAGGCCACGTGGTAGGACAACAACTGCAACGGAAGCGTGTGCAAAATCGGTGACAGGTGGCCGGCATGGTCCAGCAAATTGATGACGTGCACGCCGTCAGCTTTCTCAATTTTGGTGTCGCGGTCGGCAAAGATATACAGTTCGCCGCCGCGGGCACGTACTTCTTGAAGGTTGGATTTCAGCTTTTCGATCAGGGTGTCTTTGGGAGCGACCGCCACCACGGGCATGTCTGCGTCGACCAATGCAAGCGGACCGTGTTTAAGCTCGCCTGCCGCATAAGCTTCGGCGTGAATGTAGCTGATCTCTTTCAGCTTCAGTGCGCCTTCCATGGCGATTGGGTAATGCACGCCACGGCCCAGGAAAAGAGCGTGGCGCTTTTCCGCAAAACTGGCGGCCAATTCCTTGATTTCAGGCTCAAGGGCCAAAATGTTTTGCATGGCAGATGGCAGGTGACGCAGTTGCGTGAGCAGTGTTTTTTCCTGATCTGCAGAAAGCTTGCCGCGCAGTTTTGCCATGACCAGCGTGAAGGTAAAAAGCGCTGCGAGCTGGGTGGTGAATGCCTTGGTGGAGGCCACGCCAATTTCCGGACCTGCGCGGGTTAGAAACTTCAAGTTGCTGGCGCGAATAAGTGCGGATTCCGGTACGTTGCAAATGGACAGGGCATTGACCATGCCTTGGGATTTTGCGTGCTCCAGTGCAGCCAGGGTGTCGGCTGTTTCACCCGATTGCGAAATGGTGATGACCAGGGTATTGGGCAAGCTGACACTGGTGCGGTAGCGGTATTCGCTGGCAATTTCAACGCTGGTGGGCAGGGCTGCGATGGATTCAAACCAGTAGCGCGCAACCAGTGCTGCGTGGTAGCTGGTGCCACAAGCCAGAATAAGCACTTGCTGAATGCCGGGAAGGATGTTGCCCGCTTCGGCACCAAACAATTCTGGCTTTACCGCTGAGGCATTGCTGACCATTTCCAGCGTGGCTGCAATGGCACCTGGCTGCTCGTAAATTTCCTTCTGCATGTAGTGCGCGTAGGGGCCCAACTCCACTGCATCGGCGGACAACTGGCTTTCGATGATGGGGCGTTCGACCTGCGTGCCGGCACCATCAAAAAACGAGACGCCCGTGGTTTGTAGCTGCACCACATCGCTTTCTTCCAGATAGGTGATCAGCTTGGTGTACGCAACCAAAGCCGAGGCATCGGAGGCCAGAAAGAATTCGCCTTCGCCATGCCCAACCAACAAGGGTGCGCCTTTCTTGGAGGCCACCATGGTGAGCGGGGCGGTGTTGCAAATAACGGCGATGGCAAACGCACCTTCGAGCTTTTTAACGGTGGCTTGCACGGCAGGCAGCAGGAGCATGCCCTGCGCCAGGTGTTTGTGGGCAAGGTGGGCAATGACCTCGGTGTCGGTGTCGGATTGGAAAACGTAACCTTCCGCGGTGAGCGCCTTGCGAATTTCTTCGTGGTTTTCGATGATGCCGTTGTGGACCACGCTGACTGAAATTCCCTGCCCTTCGCTGATGTGCGGATGCGCATTGCGTTCGCTGGGTACGCCGTGCGTGGCCCAACGGGTGTGGGCTATGCCCATTCGGGCACTGAGCGTTTTGGTGGTGGAATCCAGTTCGACCACGCGACCCACACTGCGGGCGCGGCGGATGGAATGATCTGTATCGGATTGAATGGCCAGGCCCGCGGAATCGTATCCGCGGTATTCGAGTTTTTTCAAGCCATCGATCAACACTGGCACGCTGTTGGTTTTAGAAAGTACGCCGACAATTCCGCACATGGTGTGAGGTATTCCTTTATTTTTTGGTTGATTTGACCGGGCGCTTCCAGCCCGAGATCGTGATTTGTTTGGCGCGTGACACGGTGAGTGAATTCTCGGGCGCGTCTTTGGTCAAGGTGGTTCCAGCACCAAGAGTGGCGCCTTTTTTCACGGTAACGGGTGCGACCAGTTGTGTGTCAGACCCAATAAACACATCGTCTTCAATGATGGTGAGGTGTTTGTTCGCACCATCGTAATTACAGGTGATGGTGCCCGCGCCCACGTTGACCCGTTCGCCAATTAGCGCATCGCCAATATAGGCAAGGTGGTTCGCTTTGGACTGGTTGGCGATGCTTGCATTTTTCACTTCTACGAAGTTGCCAATGTGCACTTCGTTGCCCAGCTTTGCGCCAGGGCGCAAACGGGCGTAGGGGCCGACAACGGCGTTTTCACCCACCGTCGCGTCGGTGATGTGGGAATACGCTTCAATGCGCGTACCTGCGGCGATGGTGACGTTGTTGAGTACACAGTAAGGGCCAATTGACACCCTGTCGCCCAAGGTGACGTTGCCTTGAAACACGCACCCCACATCAATGGACACATCCGTGCCACAGCGCAGCGCGCCACGCTGGTCGATGCGCGCGGGATCCAGCAACTGCACGCCTTCAAGCATCAACTTTTCGGCCTGATGCAGCTGCCAGATGCGTTCCAGTTCAGCTTGCTGCACGCGGGAATTGACACCGGACACTTCCCAATCATGGGTGGGCTGGCAAGTACGCACCAGAAGGCCTTCGGCATGTGCCATTGCGATGATGTCGGTGAGGTAGTACTCGCCCTGCGCGTTGTTGTTGCTTAAGCGGTTGACCCAGGTTTTTAAATGCGCTGTGGGACAAGCGAGAATGCCGGTATTCACCTCGGAGATGGTCTGTTGCGCGGGGGTGGCGTCTTTCTGCTCGACGATACCAATTACCGCGCCTTCGGTGTCACGAAGAATTCGACCATAGCCATGGGGATTGGCCATGTTCACTGTCATCAAACCCAGTTGGCCGGCTTGAGCGGCTTTGACCAGGGGTTGAAGCGAATCGAATTGAATGAGCGGCACATCGCCGTACAAAATCAAGGTAACAGCATGATCGGCCAACGCTGAACTGGCACACTGAACAGCATGCCCCGTGCCCAGTTGCTCGGCTTGGGTGGCGAATTGAAGGGTGGTATTTGATGCCAAATGATGCTGCACTTCTTGCGCACCATGGCCCAACACCACCACCACGTTTGGGCTGTCGAATTTCGATGCAGTGCCCACCACGCGGGCCAGCATGGACTGACCACCCACGGGGTGCAACACCTTGGGCAGGGCAGACTTCATGCGGGTGCCTTTGCCGGCTGCGAGAATCAAGATATTCATGTCAATTATTCAGTTTAGAAAAATAACGCGAGTACGCCGGTGTAGCCGTACAACGACCCCCGGAAAATTTCTCCATTGGCAGAGAAGCCGATCAAGGGGATGTCGCCCAATTGCTCACGCACGATTTGCTGCTCAACCCCTTGAAGGCCAAACAGGGCTGCACCCCGACCGTTGCAGGCAATGTACACCGCACCACGCGGTTTGCGCTGGGAATGAATTCCAGAAAAGCCGGCTGCCCGCAATTCATTGAGCTGAGGTGCAGGGGCATCCAGGTCTTCGCGCAATTCTGCACACATGCGGGTTAAGTCGACCCGGGCAGAGTTTTCGTCGCGCGTGCAAAACGAAAGCCGGTCGCCAAGCTTGAAGTCTTCCGCCACCGCCAGTGATTTTTTGTTGGGATCCATGCCCACCACGGGACGCACCTTGAGCTGATGGGCTTCGGAACGCCCAGCCGCGTAACCTTTTATTGCAATGGATTCAGCCAGCGAACGATCGGTCAGGCCAACAAACAAACCGTGCGCAAAACGCTTGGCCAACACATCGGCTGCATGACTGGCCGGAGTGGCCTCGTCGACGTCGGGTTGCAAGCCCAAATCGGCTAGCAGAACATCGAGCGCGGGCCGACCATCGAGTTCTTCAACGAAATTGCCACGCAAGCCGGTGATTTCGTGCTCGACACCCACCACTTGGACACCTTGGGTCATGCGCACTTCGATGGGCAGACCGTTGGCAAACACCACGCCGGACACGCCGCCCGAGAGTGGCTCCAGCGCAACATGTGTGTGAGCGGTGCCGGCAGAAACAAGTCCACCAAAAATTTGCCTTGAACTGACTTTCAAGCTGAGGTCGTCGAGCAGGTCGTCGATGTCTTCGGTCAGAGGGTCGATGTGAATAAGCGCGGCTGACATGGCTTCGCGACCCGATGCGGTGACACTGCCCGGTTTTGGCAATGGCACTTTGCCCGAGAACACGCGGGCTGAATCGGCGGGAAATTCCATGAGCATGACCGCGATTGCCGGTTCCTGAAAATATTCCACCCCACTGCTGCACACGCCCGGGGCAATGCCCCCTACCCAGTCTTTGAAACCAGTGCGTTGCCGCAACCCTTGCAGGATCTGCGGCATGCTGTCGGCAAAGGCCTCGGTGGCATAGATCAAGCCCAGCTTCTGGGGCCGAGTGATGTCGGCTGCAAATTGCTCCAACTGCATTTGGCCTTCGAGCTGCACCAACACGAGTTCAAGTGCTTCTCTCCAGTTGGGGTGTGTGGCATGGCCAAAACGAAACATCTAGGTCCTTGTGCGGGTGGTGCTTGCTGCTTTCTTGCGTGTGGTTGTGGCGCGCTTGGCTTTCGGTTTTGCTGCGGGCTTGACCGAAGCTTTTGCTGCGGGTTTTGCTGCATCGGCGTCAAGCCCCGAACCCGATATGGCGGCAGTGGCCACTTTGTTGAATTGGTCTTGCAACAAACCCCACCAAGCGGTGGCATTTGACACAATGGCCTTCGAGGATTCCTGTGCCGCTGCCTCGCTTTCCGCGCTGGATTGCGGTTCGGGATCTGGTGTTTTGGGCGCAACGGGCTCCACGCGGGGCACGGGTGGCGGAGCCACTGCAGCCTGCATGGCGTTGCGGATGAGCTCTTCATTCACAGCCAGATTGACGTCACTTGGACGATCACCACCCAAGCCCAAATTGGAACTGAACGATTTGATGGTGGCTATGGTGCCACGTTGTACCTCCAGCCCTTGAATGGTGGCGCGCAACATGCTGAGGTTGACATTGAGCCATTGCTCCACCGCTTTGAGGTCGGAGATTCGCTTGTCCAGTTCGTCCAGATCGGTGGTGGGATTCATCACGCTGGGGATGGGCAAGCTGCCCCAGATCTTTTTCACAAAATCAAATCCGTCGGTGACTGACAAATTGGGTATTCTTTTGTTCGACATGTCTCCCCCTGCGTGTGGTGCGGATTGTTCCGCTTTTGAAATCAGTGGCTGCGAATCATGGTGCCCACGCCCTGGTCGGTCAAGATTTCGAGCAAGAGACAGTGGGGCACACGGCCATCAACCACATGAACCGAGTTTACTCCGCTTTTCGCAGCCTCGATGGCCGAGGACAGCTTGGGCAGCATGCCGCCTGAAATGGTGCCGTCTTCGAACAGCTCGTCAATTCGTTTGGCAGTAAGCCCCGTAAGCAGCTTGCCATCTTTATCCAGTACGCCGGGCGTGTTGGTCATCATGATGAGCTTTTCCGCCTTGAGGACTTCCGCAATTTTACCAGCCACCAGGTCGGCATTGATGTTGTAGGCGTGGCCGTCTTCACCAAACCCAATGGGGGAAATGACCGGGATGAATGCGTCGTCTTGCAGGGCCTTCACGATGGCGGGGTCAATGGATGCAATTTCGCCCACAAAACCGATGTCGTGAAATTTTCCGGGCTCGGTTTTGTCGGCCAGCTGCATTTTTCGGGCTTGAATCAAGGCACCGTCTTTGCCGGTCAAGCCAACAGCTTTGCCGCCATGTTCGTTGATCATCATGACGATGTCTTGCTGCACTTGGCCACCGAGAACCCATTCAACGACTTCCATGGTTTCTTCGTCGGTAACACGCATGCCTTGAATGAAAGTACCTTGCTTGCCCACGCGGCGAAGTGCCTCGTCAATTTGCGGGCCGCCACCATGCACGACGATCGGGTTGATACCCACAAGCTTGAGCAGTACAACGTCGTGTGCAAACGATTTTTGCAGTTCGATGTCGGTCATGGCGTTGCCGCCGTACTTCACCACCACGGTTTTGCCGTGAAAGCGGCGAATGTAGGGCAATGCCTCGGACAAGACTTTGGCTTTTACGGCGGGGGTAAGGATGTCGGGGGTCATGGGCGATCCGGGTAGAAAACAGTGCACAACGTGCATTTTAAAGCGAATCTACCCGGACAAATGTGGCTTCAATGCCGATCGACGGATTCTAGAGGATGAATTGCGCCAGATCCTCGGATTTGGCTGCCTCGCCCAGACGGGAATCAACAAACTCCGCAGTAATTTCAACTTCTTTTGCTTGGCCGTCTGCCTCAAAAGCCACTTCTTCCAGAAGACGTTCCATCACGGTGTACAAACGGCGTGCGCCGATATTCTCGGTTTTCTCGTTCACGGTGAAGGCAATTTCCGCCAGGCGACGTACACCTTCGTCGGTGAAAGTAAGTGCCACACCGTCTGTGGCCAGCAAGGCTTTGTATTGCTCGGTCAAGCATGCATCTGTGCTGGTGAGGATTCGCTTGAAATCTTCAACTGTGAGCGATTCCAGCTCAACGCGGATGGGGAAGCGGCCTTGCAGCTCGGGAATCAGGTCAGATGGGCGCGACAGGTGGAACGCCCCACTGGCCACAAAAAGAATGTGATCAGTTTTTATCATGCCGTATTTGGTGTTCACTGTGGTGCCTTCAACTAGGGGCAGCAGGTCGCGCTGCACGCCTTGGCGGGATACATCAGTGCCCCGCCCATCGGCCTTGGTGGCGATTTTGTCAATTTCGTCAAGAAAAACAATGCCGTCCTGTTCAACTCGGGCAATGGCTTTGGCGCGAACCTCTTCTTCGTTCACGCGCTTGGCGGCCTCTTCGTCCTGAATGACTTTGAGTGCTTCAGAGACTTTCATTTTGCGAAGCTTTTTCTTGCCGCCTGACATATTCTGGAACATGGACTGCAACTGACCTGTGAGCTCTTCCATCCCCGGGGGGCCGACCACATCAAGTGACGGGGCAGACGCTGACACTTCGATTTCAATTTCCTTGTCGTCCAGCTCGCCTGCAAACAGCTTTTCACGAAAACGAATGCGGGTGCGGTTTTCATCGGTGGCTGGGGCTTGTTCGGTGAAACCAAAATCGCGGGCAGGCGGCAACAACGCATCAAGCACGCGGTCAAATGCAGCGGACTTGGCCTCTTCCTGAACGCCCACTTGCGCCTCGTCGCGAACCTGCTTCAAGGCAATTTCAATGAGATCACGAATGATGGTGTCCACGTCGCGACCCACATAGCCCACTTCCGTGAATTTAGTGGCTTCAATTTTGATGAATGGCGCATTGGCCAGCTTGGCCAGACGGCGTGCAATTTCGGTTTTTCCCACGCCAGTGGGGCCGATCATGAGTATGTTTTTGGGGGTGATTTCCTGACGCAGGGGCATGGCCACCTGCATGCGCCGCCAGCGATTGCGCAAGGCCACTGCGACTGCACGTTTTGCCGCATGCTGGCCAACAATGTTTTTGTTGAGTTCGTCAACAATGTTTGTGGGGGTAAGTTGGGTCATGGCAGCACTTCAATGGTGTGATGTTGGTTGGTGTAAATGCACAGTTCGCCCGCAATGGTCAGCGATTTTTTGACAATCTCGATGGGTTGCAGATCGGTGTTTTCAAGCAGCGCCTTGGCTGCGGAATGGGCATAGGCCCCACCACTGCCAATGGCCACCAATCCCTGTTCGGGCTCCAGTACATCGCCGTTGCCGGTGATGATCAATGAATGACTTTCATCGGCCACGGCCAACATGGCTTCGAGCCGGCGCAGCATGCGATCGGTGCGCCATTCCTTGGCCAGTTCTACGGCTGCACGCTGCAAGTGCCCGGAATGTTTTTCAAGCTGGGCCTCGAAATGCTCGAACAGTGTAAATGCATCGGCGGTTCCACCCGCAAAACCCGCCAAAATTTTGTTGTTGTGCAAACGGCGCACTTTGCGGGCGGTGCCCTTGACAACAATGTGGCCCAATGTAACTTGCCCGTCGCCGCCAAGAGCGACTTGGTTGCCCCTGCGAACCGACAAAATAGTGGTGCCGTGATATTGCTCCATGCCTAGCCTTTGTGTGTGTTGTGTTGCGCGAATGACACGCAGATTGTCAGGATATGGGGACGATCAGGGCAGGATCAAGTCTTGTTTGATCACGGGCTGAACCGACACGAAAGCACTGAGCTCGATGGCAGCCTCATTGGCTTGATCAATGCTGGCAAAGGGCCCCACCAGAACCCGGTGCACACCCGATTCTGAAAGGATCTGGCTGGCCTTGCCAAAACTTTCATGATTGCTTGACACCTGAGTCAGCAGTGCTTCTGCATTGCTTTTGCTGCCAAATGCGCCAATCTGCAAATACAGGGGGGTTCGCTTGATGGGCACAGGCGCCACATTGGAGGCCAAGCCCACACGCGCTACAGACAGGTTGTTGCTTGCCATCTGGATGCCGTTTTTCTCGGCATGGAATTGGGTGATTGCTTCAGGGGTCATTTTTTCAACGAGTACTTCGGCGCTGCCCTGCTTGATGTAGTCAAGCTGGTAGGCTGCCGCGTAACTTAGGTCGATAATTCGCCCACGCAGGAATGGCCCCCGATCGTTCACACGCACAATCACAGACTTGCCGTTGGCCTGATTGGTGACTTTGGCATAACTGGGCAATGGTAGCGTGGGGTGGGCGGCGGTCATTTGATGCATGTCGTAAATTTCGCCATTGGCAGTTTTGGCGCCATGGAACTTCCTGCCGTACCAGCTGGCCCGGCCTTTTTCACGGTAGGGCTCTTCAAGCGATGTTTGCGGTTCGAAGCTTTGGCCCATCACGGTGTACGGGCGGGTGTTGCGAATTGCGATTGGCTCAACCTGGGGTTCTGCCGACGGCAATTCGTGGAGATTCGCGGGGCGAAGATCGCCTGGGCCATCATCCAGATAATAGCCACCGCCCTGCGGTGCGGTTTCCCATTGTTCATGCTTGACTGCCGGGGGGGGCGAAGCCGGTCTGGATGCTGTTTTCTGTGGCGGGGCAGGCGTGTCTAGCGGCACACTTGAACAGGCAGCGAGCCCGAACAACAGCGATGCCCACAATGTAATTTGAAATACACCACTGCCACTGAACCCAGTATTCATTCCCGCCCCCTTCCTTTGACGCTTACGCTTGACGCTGTCGTTTAATCAAGGCTTCAACCACACGAAGCGCGTTGTCCTCAGACCCGGCGACCGAGGCGGAGGTAAAGAACTTTCCATCGACACCCAAGGTTGGCACACCATCTGCGCCATAGGCTTCAAACAGCGCTTTGGCCTGCGCGCATTTTGCGTTGACACCGAAAGATTTGAAAGCATTGGCAAATTCTTCGCGCTTCAAACCGATAGATTCAGCGAAGTCGAAAATTTGCGCATCGCTGGCCAATTGCTTTTTGTCTTTGTGCATGGCGTCGAACACCTTGCTGTGGGCGACATCCAGCTTGCCCATGGCCTCGAGGGTGTAATACAAGCGTTGATGGCCCTGAAAATTCACACGCTGGCTTTGGAATACAATCGGCACTTTGGTGAACAGAACATCGCCTGGAAGCTTCTTGGCCCATGCGTTGACTTTGGGCTCAAAGTTGTAACAGTGAATACAGCCGTACCAAAAAAACTCCACAACATCGATTTTTCCCGGTGTTGAGCGCGGCACTTCCCTGCGTACCTTTTTAAAGGCACCTGCATCTTGAGCAAAAGCCGCAGACACACCACCAAGTGCACCCACAACACCAAGCGCAACCGCGCTTTGAATCAGTTCACGACGTTTCATTTGATTACTCCTTAACCACTGTGGCTTCGAACCCGCCCTTGGTCAACGGAATTCGCGCTTGATAAGCTTCGTTCGCGCTGCCAAAAGGCCCCACACGAACGCGATTTACAACATTGCCATTGACCTCGCCAACGGCAATTTCAGATTCCGTACCAACGAAGGCCAGTTGCGCACGCAACTGCTCTGCGTCTTCACGATTGCGAAAGCTTCCCAACTGCAAAAAGTAGATGGTTTGGGCAACGGGATCAAATTGCTGTGTTGGAGTGCTGTCACCCGGCTGTGGTTCCGTACCCTGCTTAAATGGATCAACAGCAACGATGTTTCCCGGATTGGCATTGGCCTTGCCATAAATTGCGGAATTGGGGTCGGGAGGACTGCTGCCAGGACCCGGGGAGACATTTGGAATTGCGCCTTGGGTTTCAGCGCCAGAAAAGGGCAATTGGGACTTGCTGACAAACAGCGCCACGCCAAGCGCGATCAACAGGCCAAAGACCATGCCAAACACGAAGGCCGGTATGGTGTTGCCCTGGGATTTTTTCGCTTGGGGTTTCGCTTTCGATTTTGCCGATTTTGTTGATGCCATTTGGGTGTTTGAACCTGTCCTTGAGAAACTGACCTTAAATTATGCCCGAAGGCGACCCGCAGATGCGGCCCAAACGCGCAAGGCGCCCTATGGGATTGCCCTCATGCTGTAAAGTGTAGGCTTCTTGGGCCTGCGCCCAAAATTCGCTTAAAAGTCAGCAATAAAGGTGCCTTGTGGGTCTTGACTATCTAAAACGCATATTGACCGCCAAGGTTTACGATGTGGCCATCGAAACACCACTTGAGCGCGCACATTCCCTGTCTGTGCGCACCGGGAACCAGGTGTTGCTTAAACGCGAAGACATGCAAGAGGTGTTCAGCTTCAAACTAAGGGGGGCCTACAACAAGATGGCCCACTTAAGCCCCATTCAACTGGAGCGCGGCGTGATTGCGGCATCGGCAGGCAACCATGCGCAAGGTGTGGCACTTTCTGCTGCAAAAATGCGCTGCCTGGCCACCATTGTGATGCCCACCACCACCCCTGCCCTGAAAATTGATGCGGTGAAACGCTTCGGCGGCGACTGGGTGAATGTGGTGCTGTTTGGCGACAGCTACAGCGATGCAGCAGAACATGCCGCTGAATTGGCGCAGGCCAAAAGCCTGACCTTCGTACACCCTTTCGACGACCCCGATGTGATTGCAGGCCAAGGCACCGTTGGCATGGAAATTCTGCGCCAGCACCAGGGGCCCATTCACGCAATTTTCATCGCGATTGGCGGTGGTGGCCTTGCGGCGGGAGTGGGTGCGTATGTTAAGCAGTTGCGTCCGGACATCAAGATTATCGGCGTACAAACCGTGGATTCAGACGCCATGGCCCAAAGCCTGGAGCAACACAAGCGCGTGACGCTTTCTGAAGTGGGCTTGTTCTCGGATGGCACAGCAGTGAAACTGGTGGGAGAAGAAACCTTCCGCCTGTGCGAAAAGTACGTAGACGGCGTTGTGCGCGTGACCACAGACGAAGCCTGCGCGGCAATCAAGGATGTGTTTCAGGATACTCGCAGCATTCTTGAACCAGCAGGTGCGCTGGCCGTGGCGGGCCTGAAGCAGTACGCCACCGAGATGGGCCTGCAGAACCAGACACTGGTCGCCATTTCGTGTGGGGCGAACATGAACTTCGACCGCCTGCGTTTTGTGGCTGAACGTGCCGAGGTGGGTGAGCAACGAGAAGCGGTGTTTGCCATCACCGTGCCGGAAGAACGCGGCAGCTTCCGCAAGTTTTGCGACCTGCTGGGCCCCACGAATGTGACAGAGTTCAACTACCGCATGTCCGATTCAGCGAGAGCCAATATTTTTGTAGGTATTCAAATTGGCAACCGCGTGCAGGCTGACGAATTGCAACAGCGATTTATCGAATCAGGATTTGACGCACTGAACCTGACCGACGATGAAATGGCCAAACTTCACCTGCGCCACATGGTGGGTGGTCGATCTAACCTGGCCGAACACGAGCTGGTGTATCGCTTCGAGTTTCCTGAGCGGCCTGGCGCATTGACAAGATTCTTGACGGCGCTAAACCCGGGCTGGAACATCAGCCTGTTTCACTACCGCAATCACGGTGCCGACTACGGCCGCATTCTGGTGGGCATTCAGGTGCCGCCAGCAGACCACGGCGAGTTCGACAAGTTTGTGACACAGCTCGGCTACCCGGCGGTGAATGAAACCGAGAACCCGGCGTACAAGCTGTTTTTGAAGTAAATCAGCACTCGTCATCCGCATCAAATGCCTTGTCGCCTGCGCCGTGTTCCAGCACCGCGCCTGGGCGGATCGTTTCAAACGGAAACAGCTTGCGGTCCATGAGGTGCGAGGGCACCACCGTGGACAAGGATGTGAACAGGTTGGCAATCCAGCGGGGGTTGTGTTTTTCCCACTGCTTGAGCAAGGCGGCCATTTCCTTGCGCTTCAGGTTTTCCTGACTGCCACACAGGTTGCATGGAATAATCGGAAAGCTTTTTTCTTCAGCATAGCGGGCCAAATCGCTTTCGCGGCAGTAGGCCAGCGGGCGAATTATCGTGTGCTCGCCGTTGTCGCTGACCAGTTTGGGCGGCATGCCTTTCATACGGCCACCGTAAAACAAATTTAGCAGCAGGGTTTGCAGAATATCGTCTTTGTGATGGCCCAAAGCCACCTTGGTTGCGCCCAGTTCAGACGCCACTCGGTACAAAATTCCGCGACGCAAACGTGAGCAAAGCGAACAGGTGGTTTTACCTTCTGGAATGACGCGCTTGACAATTGAATACGTGTCTTGTTCCTCGATGTGAAACGGCACGTTGATGCTGCGCAAATAGTTGGGCAGCACTTCTTCGGGAAAACCTGGCTGCTTCTGATCCAGATTTACCGCAACGATGTCGAAATGAATGGGCGCACGCTGGCGCAACAGCAACAAGATGTCGAGCAAGCCATAGCTGTCTTTTCCGCCGGACACACACACCATGACCTTGTCGCCATCTTCAATCATGTTGAAGTCGGCAATGGCTTGGCCCACTTGCTTGGTGAGACGTTTTTCAAGCTTGTTGAATTCAAATGCCTCTTTTTGTTCCGCCTTGTTGGGGAAAATGGTGATGGTTTGCATGGTTAAACACTCTGAGAAGATTTGAAGCGGAATACCTCCACACCGGCTGACTCACAGTCGGGGTATACCTCGGATTTTTCCGCACGCACGCGGGCGGCCAACACTTTGGGATGATCAAGCACCAAGGCCAGGGTCTTGTCGACCAATGTTTCCAGCAGGCCAATGTGGCCAGCCTGAATCAGCCCGTGAATGCCGGGGCGCACGAAGTCGTAATCAACCACATCAACCAGCAAGTCGCGCTCGGAAGGCGTAGATGCGCATTTCACCCAAAAATCAATGTTGATGCGTACGGCCTGTGTACGCCCCAATTCTTGAGGGAACACGCCAATGGCGGCAGACACGTCGAAGTCGCGTATGAAAACGCGACGGCAGTCGGCCAGGCGAGGATCAAAAAACCAGTCTGTCATGGTGTCATCATGCTGAAATCGCGCGCCATGGGCACCAAATGCTGCCCGCCATCGACAAGAATGGTGGTGCCAGTGATTGCGCGGTTTTGCACCAGGAACAACACTGTGTTGGCGATGTCCTGGGGCTCGGAAGATTTGTTCAAAGGCGAAATTCGGTGAGTACTCTCGAATTGCGCATCGGTTTGCAAGTGCGATATCAACGTAAGGCCGGGGGCGACCCCCACCACCCGCACTTTGGGGGCCAGCTCCATGGCCAGCATGGTGGTGGCCGTTTCAAGGCCGGCCTTGGTCAAGGTGTAGCTTAAAAAATCAGGATTCAGGTTTTTCAGTTTTTGATCCAGCAAATTGACAACCACTGCCTGGTCATTGTCAGGCACATGTTGAAACAAACGTTGGGCCAACTGAATGGGCGCGGCCAGGTTGGACGCCATGTGCCGGTGAAAAAGTTCGGGCTGAAAGGTTTCGCCAGAATCAAATTCAAACAGGGAGGCATTGTTGACCACACAACGAATTGGGCCTGCCTTCTCGGCTTGATCAAACAAGGCCTCTACTTCTTCGGGTTTTTCAAGATCGGCCTGCACCACCACACACTGCACACCCAGGGCTTCAATTTGCACTGCCGTGTCGCGGGCCTCGACCAGCGAGCTTCGACAATGCAACACAATCGACCAGCCAGCACGTGCCAGTTCCAGCGCAATGGCCTTGCCCAGTCGCTTTGCGCCCCCGGTTACCAGGGCAAATTGTGGTTTTGCATGCGTCATCGGTTAGAATTCGGGACTGAAAGCCGACATTAATACCAGTCAAGGCTTTGATTTTTAAAAGAAGAACCCGCTATTCTAAACCAGACCTGCCTCATGCTGTCGACTTTTAACAAACCCGTTCGCTTTGACGAATTCATGCAATTTGCGCTGTACCACCCGCAGTACGGCTATTACGCGCGCGGAGAGCGGATTTTCGGGAACGACGGCGATTTTGTAACCGCCCCCGAACTAAGCCCCCTGTTTGGCCAAACAATCGGCATCGCGCTGCGTGAAGTGCTGACCCGTTGTGGCGGAGTGGTCTATGAATTTGGTGCCGGAACGGGGCAGCTGGCTTGTGATGTGTTGCACACAGCGGGCGACTTGATTTCGCAGTACAACATTGTGGATGTGTCGGGTGGCTTGAAACCGGTTCAACTTGGCAGGCTGCTTGCACAACACGGCCCCGATGTTGCACACAAGGTGCGCTGGTTAAGCACCTTGCCCAATGACATACATGGCGTGGTGCTGGGCAACGAAGTGCTGGACGCCACACCAGTGCGCCGTTTCAAATGGCACGGCAATGGCCCGCTTGAAGCATGGGTACAACGCCACAATGACGAACTTCAGTGGACATGGAAGCCGGCTGACCCGCTTTTTGCAACCACCATTCAGGCACTACATGCTGCACACGGGCCCTGGCCCGAGGGTTATGAATCGGAAATTGCCGAACAAAGTGCCGCTTGGGTAAGCACAATCACAGAACGGTTGAGCGGCTTGGTCCTGATGATCGATTATGGCTACCACGCTGCGCAGTATTACCACCCCAGCCGCAACCAAGGCACCTTGCGCGCCACCAGCCGCCACACCGCACACGATGATTTTCTGGTGAAGGTGGGCGAACAAGACCTGACTGCACATGTGAATTTCAGCGGGGTTTTCTTGGCATTAAGCAGCGTGGGGGGCGAACTGGAAGGCTATTCCCATCAAGGTGAATTTCTGCTGGCACATGGCATTCTGGACATTGCACAACAACAGCCCGATTTTACGCATCCGGTGCGCGGCGCATTGATGCGCCAGAACTTGAACACGCTGCTGAACGAAGCTGACATGGGCGAGGCATTCAAGGTAATTTGCTGGAGCAAAGGCATTGATGCGGAAGGCACGGCATTGAGCCGGGCGTTTTTGACCAATGACCGAAGCGGTGACCTTTAAAAGCCGTCAGGAGTCACAAGGCTTCAGCTCGCCTTTGCGATTCAGCTTGAAGATGGATTCTACTGCCTCAATTTGAGCTGGACTGCCACGCAACTCAAAAAACACCCGCGCAGGCCCAAGCCGCTCGCGGATTTGCACACCGGCAACACCGCGCTTGGCCAGGTCGTCTTTTTGAACGTTTGCGCGGTCCTGATCCCGAAACAAACCCAAGGAGATGGTGCCCTGCAAAGGACCTGGCGTTGTGATGTAAAACATGTCCGTGATGCCCTTGCCTGACAACTGCTCAATACCCACCCCGCTGTTGACCGTGTCTTGTGGCAAGTACACGACGTAACCCACAGGTACTTGCCTCTCAAGGCGCTTGAAACTGCCATTCCAGTCGCTCAAAGACTCTTGAACGCGGGCTGACTCACTTTGCAACAATGGCCCCCACAGACGGCATTGCTGATTTTTTTTCGGATCTTCCAACACTTGTTTGCTGGCGCTTTCAATCGCCGAATCCAGGTTCGCCTGCCCTTGTTTCAAATTGATCTTCGGGGCCGGAGGCTGCGGCGACAAAACTACGTCCACGGCCTGCTTCCAAGGCCGCTCCACCGCGACCCATTCGGCACGCAAACCCGGCGCCTCGATGGCTCGCATTGAGCCATCCACACCCCACAAACCCCAAACCAACAGGCCCAGATTGCCAGCAACAAAAAGCCCCAGCAGGGCACGCCAGCCGTTCATGGCGCCCCCCGGTGCTGCATCTGATAATCAAAAACAAGCCCTTTGAATACCGCATGCTCAAGCAACTGCGCAGCGGGGTAAAGGCTTTGCATTTGTGCGGCAAACCCACCACTGAACCACACCGCAGGCGGTTGCCCGTGGGTGCATTTCAGCTCATCCACAAGCGATTGAACCCATGCAACTTGCATGCGCCCAACCCCAGCGGCAATGGCCTGCTGCGTATTTCCCGGCCATTCGAAGTGGCCCACTTCCAGCGTATTGAAGTCCACCTTCGGAAGTTCGGCCGTGTTGTTGTGCAAACTGCTCAACATGGTTTGCACGCCCGGCACAATAAAGCCACCCAGGTGTTGCCATGCATCTCCTTTCTTGACAAGTGCATCCAGGGTGGTGGCTGTGCCAAAGCTGACCACCAGATTAACGGGTGCATTGCTGGCCTGCGCCACGGCCAGGCAGGCAGCCCAACGGTCTTTTCCCAACTGGGCTGGATTGTCGTAGGCAGATTGGAGTTGCGAATTGGCATTCACTTTCAGAACATGCAGGTCAGTTTTCCTGTCAACGCATTGCTTGCGAAGCGATTCCTCAAATTCCGGCCCCAATACATTGCTGAGCAACACCGCATCAACCTGGCCAGGCAAGTCAACAAGCTTGAATTCAGCCGTGGGCTTGCTCCACTGCTGCACCACCGCCAGCAATGGAAGGGAAGCGTTGCGGTGCACACACCATTTGACCAGTGTGTTGCCCGCATCAATGCACAACAATACGCGGGGTTTGCTCATGCCCGCACCCGCAGCGAAAGATCACCCGCATTCAAAGCCACCAACCCCTCTTCGTCTGTGTTGATTAAATAGGCACCCTGTTCATTAATACCCATGGCTTTGCCTTGCAGGTGCACAGTGCCATTGTCGATCACCTGCACATCGCAGCCCAACCAGGAATCCAGGCGGTTGAATTCTCTGAAAATTGTCCCTATGCCCTGCGCACTGGCCGCATGGATGGCATGCAAAACGGCAGACACGAAGTGATCCGCCAGTTCACGCACTTGTGGCGGCGCTTGGCCACACAGATGCTCAACCAAACCAGTGGCACCTTGACCGCCAAGGGCTTCGGGCACGCTGGGCTGCAATAAATTCACACCCAAACCAACCACGGTGACAGGGCCGCTGTCGCATTGAAACGATTCACACAACACGCCACCCAACTTTTTTTGTCCCACCAACAGATCATTTGGCCACTTCAAGCGCACAGGCACCTGCAACTTTTCAATCACCTGGGCTACCGCCACGCCCACGCACAGCGGTAAAAACGACACCGTGTGCCCAGCCATTGGCAATCCAATTGACAAACACACACTTGCGCCCGGCAAGGCCTGCCAGCGCCGCGCCGCCCTTCCGCGGCCTGCGGTTTGGCTGTGCGCTAACACGGCAGTGACACCCGACACCCGACCCTGCAGGTATGCGCGGCTTAAATAATCATTTGTCGAGTCGACTGAATCGAGTTCGATCCAGTGCACATCTGCTTGGGTTAACATCGGATGAGCGTCACGTCGGGGCGAGTTGGAAAATTTCGCTCATCTTAACCCCCGAAGGGGACACAAAACCAAGGAATTGCTCAAACCCAATGCCTCCAATCCACTCCAGCCTGCTGAAAAGAACCCCTTACACGGGGATTTTGATGTTTGCGAGTTTGTATGCATGCGTGGTCATTCACCTAAGCCTGTTCCCCTACAGCGATTGGCGCCACATCGGCATTGGTCCGTTTGAGTTCCTGTTTGGCCCCTGGATTCCCGTTCACCAAAAAGTACTGTGGGCCGATGTGTTCATCAATATCGGGGGCTACATTCCGCTTGGCTTTCTGATATTGCTGGGCTTGAACCGGCAACCCCGTACCTTTGACAAAATCGCGACAGTGCTGGTTTGCGTTTTGATTTCGTTCTCGCTTGAATCGCTACAAACGTTTTTGCCCAGCCGGGTGCCGTCCAAAATGGACCTGGTCACCAACACCATTGGCGCAGCCTTGGGCGTGATGGCGGGTATTTACGTCACGGCGCAGCACCGCATCGCGCCGCGCCTGAACAGGCGACTGGAACATTGGCTGATTCAACGCGCCTGGATTGGCATGGGCTTGCTGTGCCTGTGGTTCCTGAGCATTTTGCCGCCACAAAACCCCACCTTCAGCACGGGCCTTTGGCTGGGCAATTTGTTTGAAATCCCCGGCCCTTTGCAACAGGGCACGCCGTTTGGCCTGCCGCTGGAATTCCTGCTGCGAATCGAGACCATTGCCCCCACCTTTATCAACTACTGTTTTCTGGTGTGCGCGTGGATGATCGGCTTGGCACAAACCCATGCAGGGTCGCCAAGGGCACGACTGCTAATCGTGCTGATTGCAGCCACCCTGTTTATTCGATTGCTCGATTACCTGGTACTGGCACCCGCATCGGCGTGGTCTTATTTGGGTCAACGCTGGTTTGAAGCCAACAGCCTGGGGCTTGCGATCGCTTTTGTGGTGGCGCTTGGTATATCCATGATGCCCGTGCTGCCGCACCACATGGCACGCATTGGCTTGATTCACCTGCTGGGCGGCTGGTTGATTACCTTGTTGCTGCCTGGCGTGTACGACCCGGAGCTGGGCAACCCGGGCAGTGGTGCCCTGGCCATTTTCAGAAACCTGCAGGAAGCTGGCCGATGGATCAGCGAGTTGTGGCCGATTCTGGCCCTGACGGTTTTGACCTTTCTCAGCCTGCCCGAGCGGCGTTTTCGGCGATAATAGGATGAAATCTTTTCAGCACACCCGCGGATTCCACCAGCCATGAGCTACTTCGACAAGCATGTTTTTTTCTGCACCAACCAACGCCCCAACAATGAAAGTTGTTGCGCCGATTGCCATGCGTCTGCTGCCCATGCGCACGCCAAGGAACGCATCAAGAAACTGGGATTGAACGGCCAGGGAAAAATTCGCATGAACAAGGCGGGTTGCCTGGACCGATGCGATGAAGGCCCTGTGATGGTGGTTTATCCGGAAGGTGTTTGGTACACCTATGTGGACATCACAGATGTGGATGAAATCATTGATTCCCACTTGGTGGGCGGCAAAATTGTTGAGCGACTGCAACTGCCATGAACCCGAAAACCCGACATGATCTGTGGGACGGCAAGGCAGGTCCAATTGAAGTGTCCATCGACGAACCCAACACTGCCCCCAAGGGCCTCGCCGTGATTGCCCACCCACACCCGCTGTTTGGCGGCACCAAAGACAACAAGGTGGTACAAACACTGGCCCGCGCTTTCCTGCAACTGGGCTACATGACGCTGCGTTTCAACTTTCGAGGTGTGGGACAAAGCGCAGGCGTGCACGACAACGGCCAAGGCGAATGCGATGACATGGTCGATTTGACACAACGCGCGCGCACCACGCTGCTGCCCGCCGACCTGCAAGACCAGCCAATCGCCATGGCCGGTTTTTCATTTGGTGCATTTGTTACCAGCCACGCAGCCGAGCGTCTGCGTAATTCGGGCCTTGAAATCGGGAAGCTTGCCCTTGTGGGCACAGCCACCAGTCGGTTCACCGTGGCGAAAGTGCCGGAAAATACCTTGGTGATTCACGGCGAGGTCGACGACACTGTGCCCTTGACCGACGTATTGCGTTGGGCGGGTGAACAAAACCTGCCCGTGATGGTCATGCCAGGGGTGGAACATTTTTTTCATGGAAAATTACCTCAACTAAAAGAGTTGGTTGTGCGTTACTACCCAAGCTGAACGCGCCCAACACGCTTTTCCATTTTATTAATACACAGGAGCTTTTTACTTGTTTAATTCAGGATTTTCCAGATTCAAACGCCAATTGAGTCAGTTCTCTTTGATCGTGGGTTTGGGCGTTTTCGCCGGCCATGGGGCCGCGCAATCCAGCGTAATGCCACCCCCGCCGGAAATCGGTGCGAAAGGTTACATGCTGCTTGACCTGACCACCGGGCAAACGCTGGCTGAATTCAACAGCCGGGAACGCCTTGACCCTGCGTCACTGACCAAACTGATGACCGCGTACATGGCCTTTGCTGCGCTGGAAAGCAAACAAATTCGCTTGGACCAGCAAGTGCCTGTCTCCCCTTATTCATGGAAAGCAGAGGGCTCGCGAATGTTCATTGAGCCCAACAAGCCCGTGACTGTGGAAGAACTGTTGTATGGCGTGATTGTGCAATCGGGCAATGATGCAAGCCGTGCAATCGCTGAGTTGCTGGCAGGCGATGAAAACAACTTCGCCACACTGATGAACCAGCAGGCCAAGCGCATTGGCTTGACAGACACGAACTTCAAGAATGCAACCGGCCTGCCCGACCCACAGCATTACACCACTGCGCGTGATTTGGGTATTCTGGCCAAACGCATCATTACTGACTTTCCTGAATACTACAACAAGATGTACTCCACCAAGGAATACACCTACAACGGCATTCGTCAACCCAACCGCAACCGCCTGCTGTGGATTGACCCGTCTGTGGACGGGATGAAAACCGGCCACACCGAGTCAGCAGGTTATTGCCTGGTGAGCTCGGCCAACCGCAAATTGCCAAACGGCGTGGACCGTCGGCTGCTTTCTGTTGTGCTGGGCACCACATCGGACCAGGCCCGCACCCAGGAAAGCCTGAAATTGATGAACTACGGCTACCAAATGTTTGAAACGGTGAAACTGTATTCTGCCAAACAGGCAATCAGCACCAGCGAGGTGTACAAGGGCCAAGCCAAAGATGTAAAGCTGGGCGTGAACAAAGACCTGTTGATCAATGTGCCCCGTGGCATGGCCAAGCAGCTGAAAGCCACCGTCGAGAAAAAGGGAACCTTGATAGCCCCCATTGCCGCAGGCACGGAACTGGGTACCCTGAAGCTGACCTTGAACGGGGAAACAATTGGCACGGTGCCACTGCTGGCCCTGTCTACAGTTGACGAGGCGGGTATTTTTGGCCGCATGGTGGATTCCGCCAAACTGTGGTTTGAAGAATAAGAGCAAACCATGGACAAACCAATACCCGGGCAAGACAAGCCAAGCCTGATCGAATTTCCCTGTCACTTTCCAATCAAGGTGATGGGGAAAAACGTGCCTGAATTTTCACAAGTGATTTGTGATTTGCTGCTGTCCATGAACCCCGGCTTTGACGTAGCCGGGGTTGAAATGCGCCCCAGCAGCAAAGGCAACTACATCAGCCTGACTTGCTCTGTTCATGTGAACAACCAGGACGAGCTGGACAACATTTACCGCGCCCTTTCCGGGCACGAACTGGTGTCTATTGTTCTGTAATTACACGCCGTAGCGGGTGCGGTATTCTTTCACTTTTTCATACCAGCCCGCCAAACGAACGTTTGCCGCCTGGCGAGTTAACAGGTAACGCAGCAAATCCTGAAGGTTGGCAATCGCTATCACGGGGATGCCGTACAACTGCTCCACTTCCTGCACGGCCGAATGTTGGGTGTCTTGCCCATCGCGCATGCCTTTCTCCATGCGGTCGAGTGCAATCAGTACAGCAGCAGGTTCTGCGCCATTGGCACGAATGATTTCAACGGATTCACGCACCGAAGTACCTGCGGATATCACATCATCCACAATGACAACCCGCCCTTCCAGCGGTGCACCCACCAGTGAGCCGCCCTCTCCGTGGTCTTTCGCCTCCTTGCGATTGAAGGCATACGGCACATCGCGGCCACGGCGAGCCATCTCCATGGTGGCACCGGCAACCAATGGAATGCCTTTGTAGGCCGGGCCAAACAACATGTCGAACTCAATTCCCCGCTCGGCGGTTTGCTCAAGCAAAGTTTGTGCGTAAAATTCACTGAGCTTTTGAAGAGAAAAACCCGTGTTGAACAAACCCGCATTGAAAAAGTAAGGGGACATTCTGCCCGCCTTGGTTTTGAATTCACCGAAGCGCAATACCTGTTTTTCGACAGCGAACTGCAAAAACTGGTCGGAAAGCACCTGCAAACTTTGATTTGAATCGACCACGATCAATCCCTAAAAAACAGACTTCATACAATGACCCGCATTATCTCAGCAAATCTGAATGGAATTCGTTCTGCCCACACAAAAGGGTTTTTCGACTGGATGCACCAAAGCCAGGCCGATGTGGTGTGCGTACAGGAGATCAAGGCGCACCTGGCCGACTTGGGGCCTGAACACCTGCAACCGGGCGAATACACCGGTTATTTTCAGGCCGCAGAAAAGAAAGGCTACAGCGGCGTAGGTCTTTACAGCAAGATAGCGCCACTTAATGTAACTTATGGCTTGAATAACGCAGAGTTCGACGCAGAAGGCCGGATGGTGACTGCCGAGTTCGAGCACATGGTGGTGTCGTCGATCTACTTTCCATCCGGCAGCAGCTCGGAAGAACGACAAGAGGCGAAATTCAGGTTTTTGGATCATTTTGCGCAAGTTTTCGACGAATTTGAAATCAGGAAGAAGCCAGTTGTGTTGTGCGGCGACTGGAATATTGCCCACCAAGAGATCGATCTGAAAAACTGGAAAGGCAACCTGAAGAACAGCGGCTTCCTTCCGGAAGAACGAGCCTGGATTGGCAACGCAATCACCAAACGCGGCTGGGCAGACGCCTACCGAGTGCTGTACCCCGAGGAAACCGAAGGCTGCTACACCTGGTGGAGCAACAGGGGTCAAGCCTATGCCAAGAACGTGGGTTGGCGGATTGACTACCAAATGGTGAGCCCGGCTTTGCAGGACAAGATTCGCGAGGTGAGCGTGTACAAAGGACAGAAGTTTTCTGACCATGCGCCGCTGATAGCGGATTACGACCATCCACTATAAGGAACACTGTAGTAAAAACTGGCGCGAGACAACAAACAGGAAACACCAGAAAATGAACTAACACCAAAGATTCGCACACAGAAAAGGGCTTTATTCCAAATTCAACCCTTTCCAAGTGCTGGTCTCGTAAATGCTCAATTCTAAAAATGGACTTTTTCTCTCATTGCTAACCGCAGTTTTGGCCGCCTCACTTTCAGGTTGCCTGCAGGGATCAGGGTCCTCAGCGGACAATACTGTCGCTACAGTTGCAGCAGGCGGTGACCCGCTCGACGATGCAGACGGCGCCGACTCGGGCGGGCAAACAGACGGCGGAGATGGCACCACAATGCCCACGCCGACCGAACCAGGCAATGGCAATGATCCCGGCGATTCGAATACACCCATATCGGAAAATGAACCTGCGATTTGGCTGGCACAAACCCACATTCAACTGCTGAATAATCCATCTGCAGCCGCCGTATCACCCACAAACACGTTTGACGACAACCTGAAGTTTGCTGAAGACAAGCTGAACACGTACCTGAACACCACCGGCGAGAAAATGCTGAAGTTGACAGGCGACAAAGACACCTTGCTGAAGCTGGATTTGACGCAGGCCCATGGATTTTCCAATCCTCGCGCAAAAGTGACCCTGTTTGACAAAAACGGCGCGGTTGTTTGGGAAAGCTTTGCAAGCAGCCCCGCTGCCATACCTGCTTCTTTCGACTACAGACCCGGCATGGTCACACACAAGCTGGAAGAGAGTTTTGTGTTGATGCTACCAGGCCAGCACTTGGCCACAGGCGCTCAACTTGAGGTCACCGTTCAAGAGCAAGGCACTTCATCCGCCGCCGACTGGACCAAACGCTTCGCGCTGAACGTGGGTGCGCCTGTTGTGTTGCCAGTCACGATGTTTGACTTCCGGGTTTTTGAGAACAATCAGAGAACCCTGCCCTCAGAGGCCATGGTTGAATTGGGACGAAAAATTCCTGTCAAAGCGCTTGCTTTTCAGCGTCTGGAAGTGAATATGGACCAAGCGGTTTTTCTGCCAATCAAAAGCAGCACCTCATCCATCCCACACATTCGGGCCAGCTCATTCACTGAGTGGCAAACAAAAGCGCAACCGTTCACAACCACCACGCTGCTTCCACGAAATTACCGAAGCGTGGACCATTCCCAAACCATGCTTGCAGTCATGCTCAATGCGGGCGGGCAACTGTACATCAGCTCGTATCATGGCAACTTCAACGATGGCAGCACAGGCAGCTTCAAGGGGCGCGGCAATTCGTCCATGTATTCCAGCTCAACCAACGCATCCGTACCAAATGCCAAAGGCGTATTTGCACATGAATTCAGCCACAACCTGGATTTGTACCACTGGCAGGAACGCAACGCAGGAAAGGCGTACGCTGACAAGCCTTACCCTTACGAAGGGGAGATGTTTGGAATTTTGCCACCCACATCGGCTGGCAACAAAACACACAACGGCCCGACCTGGCACTACATTCCGCCGTCAAGCGGCAATCCTTTTGGCCAGGTCAATCCACCCTTCAGAGTGGACGCGACAAGCAACAACATTTACAAGCGGGTTATTTCAACATCGGGTGCGCAAGACGACAAGTTGACCAACGACCACGTGGGCACCATTTCAGACTTTGACAGACGAGTCAGCCAACATTGGCTTGAACGCGTTGTTCGCGTGTACAACACACAGACTGCCCGCTGGTCCACCTGGGACCAGGCCACAGGCAGCTACAGCAAATCAGTGGGCGGAACGGCTGGCATCAACCTGCCGCGCCAGCCAGCACCTGAATCAGTTTTCAGTCTGATCTTTGCAACCAGCGTGGTAAACAGGGACGCGAACCTGGCCTACCGACCTGTGGGCCCATACCAAAGCGGCATTCGCTTTTTGTACGATCCGCAAAATTCTACGGACCGCACCTTGGCGCAATCGCGGGCCTATTGCCCAGCAGCCACAGTGGCTTCAGGCGGGGGTTGTGATTACTCGGTCAAAGTGGTTCAAGGGACTGAGACCAGCGTATACATGCTGCCCATCGACGACGAAACCAATAACTTGCAGCGCACCGTTGCATTAACGGATGACAACGCCGTGAAGCACACCGCGATCAACATTCCTGCATCTGGCGGCGCGGTTCGGGAAATCACACTTTATAAAACACCGAACATTGAACGCACCGCTGGCGCATTTTCAATTCAATCGGCTGAAGTGTTGTTCACTCGGCAATTCTGATTCTGCAAAGAAAATACAATTCGTTGCAGAAATCAGAGATAGTTTTGGTTCATTTCAAGCAAGCTTTGCCTTCAAAATCTCGTTCACTTGCGCCGGGTTGGCTTTCCCGCGCGCCGCACGCATGATTTGCCCGACAAGGAAGTTGAACGAGGCTTCTTTGCCAGCCCTGTATTCCGCCACTGGGCCGGGGTGCGCAGCCAGCACCTCATCGATTATCTTTTCAACCGCGCCAGAATCAGAGATTTGCTCCAAACCCTCACCCTTGATACACGCATCCACTTCGCTGTATTTGCCTTCCCACAACGCAGCAAACACCACTTTCGCGGTTTTGTTGTTCAAGGTGCCATCGATCACGCGCTTTACCAGGGCCGCCATCAAAGCTGGGGCAATGGGCGACTCGGCCGGGGTTTTGTCATCGCGGTTCAAACTGGCCGAGAACTCGCCCAGCAACCAGTTTGCCAAAGGCTTGGCCTTGTCGTTGCCAGCCACAGCCAAAGCAGTTTCGAAATAATCGGTCATCGCCCGGCTGGCCGTCAGGGTGACGGCATCGTATTCGCTCAAACCCAAATCAGCGGTGTAACGGGCCTGCTTTTGGCCGGGCAGTTCCGGCATTTCAGCGCGTACCTGTTCTACCCATTCCGGCGAAACAAGCAGAGGAGGAAGATCGGGATCGGGGAAATAGCGATAATCTTCCGAGTCTTCCTTGCTGCGCATGGAACGGGTTTCGTTGCGATCGGGGTCGTAAAGTCGGGTTTCTTGCTTGATTACACCGCCATCCTCGATAATTTCGATTTGGCGTTGCGCCTCAAACAAAATGGCAGCCTGCAAAAACTTGAAGCTGTTCAGGTTTTTGATTTCGCACCGCGTGCCCAACTTGCTTTCGCCTTTCGGGCGAACGGACACGTTGGCATCACAGCGGAAACTGCCTTCCTGCATATTGCCGTCGCAAATGCCCAGCCACGTAACCAAGGTGTGCAAGGTTTTGGCATAGGCCACGGCCTCTTCAGCTGAACGCATGTCGGGCTCGGTCACAATTTCAAGCAACGGCGTACCCGCGCGGTTCAAATCAATGCCCGATTGACCCGCGAAGTCTTCGTGCAGGCTTTTGCCCGCATCCTCTTCCAAATGGGCGCGCACAAGGCGCACGGTTTTCATTTGGTCGCCCAGCAAAAAGCTGACCGTGCCGCCCTGCACCACCGGAATTTCAAACTGGCTGATTTGATAACCCTTGGGCAAGTCGGGATAAAAATAGTTTTTGCGGGCAAACACAGAGTGTTCAGCCACTTTTGCACCCACCGCCAAGCCAAATTGAATGGCCCGCTGCACGGCAGCCTTGTTCATCACAGGCAGCACGCCGGGCAAGGCCAAGTCTACTGCGCAGGCCTGTGCGTTGGGTTCGGCACCGAAAGCCGTGCTGGCACCGGAAAAAATTTTTGATTTGGTAGTTAACTGGGTGTGGGTTTCAAGACCCACCACAATTTCCCATTGCATGGTGCGATCCTTTTTAAGACGGTGTACGAAGGTGCCAATCGGTGGCGGCTTGGTAATGGTCCGCCAGCGCCAGCAATTCACCTTCCTTGAAATAGTTGCCAATCAGCTGCATGCCCACGGGGCGGTTTTTGTCGCCAAAACCCACCGGCACACTCATGCCGGGCAAGCCAGCCAAGCTGGTACTAAGTGTATAAATGTCAGCCAAATACATTTGAACCGGGTCTGCAGATTTCTCGCCCAAATTCCAGGCCACCGTGGGGCTGACCGGGCCTGCAATGAAATCGCATTGCTGGAAAGCGGCCTGGAAGTCTTGTGCGATCAGGCGGCGAATTTTCTGGGCCTTCAAATAGTAGGCATCGTAATAGCCATGCGACAGCACATAGGCACCCACCATGATGCGGCGTTGCACTTCAAGGCCAAAACCTTCGCTGCGCGAGTTTTCGTACATCGATTTCAAATCGGTGTAATCGGCGGCTCGGTGGCCGTAACGCACGCCATCAAAGCGCGACAGGTTGGAGCTGGCCTCGGCGGGCGCAATCACGTAGTAGGCAGGAATGGACAATTCCGTGCGGGGCAAGCTGATATTCACCAGTGTTGCACCCATGGATTCAAGCTGCTTGAGCGCGGCATCGATGGGAATGCGCACATCGGCAGCCAAACCTTCGCCGAAAAACTCGACGGGCAGGCCCACACGCACGCCGGCCAAGGGTTTGGCAGTATCGCCGTGGCGCAGGGGTTTGCCAAAACCAGCGGTGAAATCTTCATTGGATGCGGGCCGCTGCACGCTGGTGCTGTCTTTCCCGTCAAAACCCACCATGGCGTTTAACACCAGCGCACAATCGCGGGCGCTGTGCGCCATGGGGCCAGCTTGGTCCAGGCTGCTGGCGTAGGCAATCATGCCGTAGCGGCTGCAACTGCCGTAGGTGGGCTTGATGCCCGTGATGCCACAAAGGGACGCTGGCTGGCGAATGGATCCGCCAGTGTCGGTGCCGGTGGTGAAAGGCACAACCCCCGCAGCGACTGCCACCGCCGACCCTCCGGATGAACCGCCAGGCACGGCCAGCGTGTCCCAAGGGTTCAAACACGGGCCGTAGGCGCTTTTCTCGTTCGAGGAACCCATGGCGAATTCATCGCAATTCAGTTTGCCAATGCTGACTGTACCCGCTGCGTTCAGGCGCACAACCACTTCCGCATCAAAGGGGCTAACGTAGCCCGCCAACATTTTCGAGCCCGCAGTGCTGGTCCAACCCTGTGTTACAAAAATATCTTTGTGCGCGGTGGGAATACCCAGCAAGGCACCGGTTTCTCCTGCGGCCAAACGCGCATCGGCAGCTTTGGCTTGTTGCAGGGTCAGGTCATCGCGAATGTCAACGAATGCGTTCAAGCTGGACTGCTGGCCTGCATTGCGCAGCGCTTCTTGGGCCAGTTCAGTGGCACTGGCTTTTTTTTCGTCCAGCAAGGCTCGAAGCCGGGAAATACTTTGAAGTTGGGAAGACATGTTTAAAACCACATTCCAATGTCAGATCGGGAATAAAAAGGACACAACACACCGATGAAAGATTTACTCAATCACCTTGGGCACCAGGAACAAGCCCTTCTCGGCCGCAGGCGCATTGGCCATATTGGCTGTGCGGTTGTCTTGTTCAGTCACGCTGTCCTCGCGCAAGCGCAGGGCAATGGGCTGAATCAATGAAATCGGGTGCGCGAGCGGTTCGACACCATCGGTGTTTTCACTGCTCAAGCGATCGGCCAATTGCATGATGTTGTTCAATTGTTGCTCAAGGGCACGGGCTTGCTCGGGCACCAGTTTCAAGCGCGACAAGGCTGCAATTTTTGCAATTTGCCCGGAATCCAGGGACATAAAATTTCTCCGCCCACCAGCAGGCCTGAACATCGCTTCTAAATGATGCAAAAGGCGCTTGGTGAAAGTCTGTGTTGATCAAAGTCTTCTTATTTTATAGGTTATCATCGGTAACTACGCCACTTGACAAGTGAAGTCCTATATTTAGTGGCGTGTCGGGCAACTTCTGGACAACTTTGAGCTTCGCGGGCTTGGCAGCTCTCCAACTACACAATACAGGTTAGAACATCACCATGTTTGGGTTTCTACGCAGCTACTTATCAAACGACTTGGCCATTGACTTGGGCACGGCCAACACGCTAATTTACGCCCGCACCAAAGGCATCGTTCTCGACGAGCCTTCCGTGGTTGCCATTCGCCAGGAAGGCGGCCCCAACGGCAAAAAAACCATCACTGCTGTTGGCCTTGAAGCCAAGCAAATGCTGGGCAAGGTGCCAGGCAACATTGAAGCCATCCGCCCGATGAAAGACGGGGTGATTGCCGACTTCACGGTAACCGAGCAAATGCTCAAGCAGTTCATCAAGATGGTTCACGAAAGCCGCTTGTTTTCACCCAGCCCCAGAATAATCATCTGCGTGCCCTGCGGGTCTACACAAGTTGAACGCCGTGCCATTCGCGAAAGCGCATTGGGCGCAGGTGCCTCACAGGTTTACCTGATTGAAGAACCCATGGCGGCTGCCATTGGAGCTGGCTTGCCAGTTTCAGAGGCATCAGGTTCCATGGTTGTCGATATTGGCGGTGGCACCACTGAAGTGGGTATTATTTCCCTGGGCGGCATGGTGTACGCTGGCAGCGTGCGGGTGGGCGGCGACAAATTCGATGAAGCGATTATCAGCTACATTCGCCGCAACTACGGCATGATGATCGGCGAGCCCACGGCTGAAGCCATCAAGAAACAGATTGGCTCTGCATTCCCCGGCTCGGAAGTGAAAGACATGGAAGTAACTGGCCGCAATTTGTCAGAAGGCATTCCACGCCGCTTCACGATTTCATCGAATGAAATTCTGGAGGCACTGACAGAACCACTGAATGCGATTGTATCTGCCGTGAAATCTGCGCTGGAACAAACACCACCTGAATTGGGTGCTGACATTGCCGAACGCGGCATGATGCTGACTGGTGGTGGCGCTTTGTTGCGCGACCTGGATCGCCTGCTGATGGAAGAAACCGGTTTGCCTGTGCACGTGGCCGAAGACCCGTTGACTTGCGTGGTTCGCGGTTGCGGCCTTGCGCTGGAACGCATGGACAAATTGGGCACCATTTTCACCAGTGAATAAGTAGCGAGCAACAAACGGTTCGAACTCTGGCTTCTCACGCGGCTTGGTATTGAACCGGCGACAAGCCTATGGAGTACACACCGCCACCGCTGTTCAAACAAGGCCCGTCCGCACGTGTGCGGCTGGTCTTTTTTGTCGTGCTTTCGGTGGGCTTGCTGTTTATCGATGCACGATTTGCAGCCATGGAAACCGTGCGGAAAGTGATTGGCACGGTGCTGTACCCAGTCCAGACAATTGCCAGTTTGCCCGTTGAGTGGGCGCGCGCCGGCATTGATTACGTCACCACACTCGATTCGCTTCAATCAGAAAACCAAGAACTGATTCGCACACAAATTCAGGACAAGCAAAAACTGCATGAACTTGACACCCTGAAGCTTGAAAACGAGAAACTTCGCAAGCTTATGAATGTGGGCAACACGCTGAGGGTGAAACGATCCATCCTGAGTGAAATAGTCAGCGACGCCCGGGATCCTTTCTCACGCAAGATCATCATCGGAAAGGGCCTGATTCAAGGCATCAAGGAAGGCATGCCCGTGATCGATGAACTGGGCCTGCTTGGACAGGTAACCCGAGCATTCCCCAGCCGGGCAGAAGTCAGCCTGATCACCGACAAAGAACAGATTATTCCGGTGGAAAACCTGCGCAATGGCATTCGCAGCGTGGCCTACGGTGGCCTTGACGGCGGTCTGCTTGAACTTCGCTTCATGGCTGCCAATGCAGACATAGAAAACAATGACCTGCTGGTTACTTCCGGACTGGACGGTGTATACCCCCGTGGCATACCTGTGGCCCGTGTTATTCGTGTTGAGCGCAATTCGCGCTACGCCTTTGCCAGCATTTTCTGCGAACCGATTGCTGGCGTGGAACGCCACCGCTTTGTGCTGGTGCTGGACACATTCATGGATGTTCAAAACAGCACCGAACCTGCGCCGCCCAACCAGGACACCAGTCCGTCGCCGGCACCTGCCACACCCATTGCGCCTGCCCAACAACAAGCAGCGCCGCCCGTTGCCGCCCCAGCCGCCCCCGCAACCAACAGGGGGACCAATGGCAATTAATCCCTTCGGCGACTCGGAAATTCTGCGCCCTGTGAATCCATGGTTCATTGTGTTTTCCCTCATGGCCGCGATGCTGTTCAAGTTCATTCCAATTGACAGAAACTGGATCACCCCGGACCTGCTGGCCCTGGTACTTGTGTTCTGGAATATTCGCCAACCCCGCAGAATCGGGATTGGCGCAGCCTGGTGTTTTGGGGCAGCCATTGACGTGCACTCGGCCAGCGTGTTCGGGGAACACGCGCTTGCCTACACCTTGTTGTCCTATTTTGCGATCACGATTCACCGGCGGGTCATGTGGTTTTCGCCCATGATGCAAGCGGCACACATCTTCCCTCTGTTGCTGGCCGCACAAGCTGTTACGGTGGGCATTCGTGTGATGTTCGGCGCCACCTTCCCCGGGGCCTGGATATTTGCCGAAAGCGCCCTGACTGCTGCCTTGTGGCCGTTGACGCAGTTCTTGCTGCTGGCTCCACAAAAGCTGCCTCAAAACCGTGACAACGATCGCCCGATATGACCGAGTTCACACACCCTGAGCAAGCCATAAAACGGTTCCGGTTTCGGCTGTTTCTCGCCGGGCTGTTCGTGGTTGCGCTGTTCATGATTCTGGTGGCTCGGTTGTTGTGGCTGCAAGTGATCAGCTATGACAAATACCAATCCAAAGCGGAAGACAACCGGATCACGATTGTGCCACTGGTGCCAAACCGGGGACTGATTCTGGACCGCAACGGTGTGGTACTTGCCAACAATTACTCTGCCTACACGCTCGAAATTACCCCTTCAAAAATCGACAAGCTCAATGAGATGATCGACGAGCTTGGCAAGATTGTTGAAATTTCTGCGCTGGATCGCCGCCGTTTCAAGAAACTTCGGGCGGAATCCAAACGCTTTGAATCCATCCCGATCCGTACCCGGCTAACCGATCAGGAAGTGGCCCGTTTCGCGGTGCAAAGCTTCCGTTTTCCCGGCGTCGAAATACGGGCACGCCTGTTCAGGCAATACCCCCATGGTTCGCAGGCTGCGCACCTGCTGGGTTACATCGGACGCATTTCTGCGCGCGACCAAGACCGGATTGAAGAACTTGACCAAACCAACAACTACCGGGGCACGGCTTACATTGGCAAAGACGGCCTGGAGAAGCGCTATGAAACCGAACTGCATGGCCGCACCGGCTTTGAAGAGGTAGAAACTTCAGCAGGCGGGCGCGCTGTTCGGGTGTTGTCACGGTCGCCTGCGGTGCCGGGTGAAAACCTGATGCTGTCCCTCGACATTCGCCTGCAAGACGCGGCTGAAAAAGCGCTGGCTGGCAAGCGGGGCGCCTTGGTGGCGATCGACCCGCGCAACGGAGACATTCTTGCCATGGTCAGTGCGCCCAGCTTTGACCCCAACCTGTTTGTGGAAGGCATTGATTCCGAAAACTGGAAAGCACTGAACGAAAGCATTGACCGCCCCTTGTTGAACCGCCCGCTGGCCGGCACCTATCCACCGGGCTCCACCTTCAAACCATTTATGGCTTTGGCTGCGCTTGAGAAAGGATTCCGAAACGCGTCCACCACCATCCGCGACCCCGGTTATTTTGATTTTGGTTCCCGCCGGTTCATGGACGACAAAATTGGCGGACACGGCCTGGTGGACATGTACAAATCCATTGCTGAATCCTGCAACACCTACTACTACATGCTGGGCAGCGAGATGGGCATCGACATCATTTCCGAATTCATGGGCCGCTTCGGCTTTGGTTCACGCACCGGAATTGATCTGGACGGCGAGCGCACCGGTGTTCTGCCCTCCAGGGAATGGAAAGCGGCCGCATTTAAAAAGGCAGAAGCACAGCGCTGGTATTCAGGCGAAACCGTATCGGTTGCCATTGGCCAAGGCTACAACACCTACACGCCACTGCAGTTGGCCCACGCAACGGCAGTGCTGGCCAGTGGCGGCATGAATGCGACGCCCCGGCTGGTACGGGCTTTTCAAAACCCGGTTAGCGGCGCAATGGCTGAAAAACCACTGGAGGCTTTCCGGCAAATGAACCTTCAACAACGGCATGTGGATTCTGTAAAATCAGGCATGCGCGGTGCGGTACTGGAAGGCACTGCACGTGGGGTGTTTCGGGACGTGAATTATGAGGTTGCTGGCAAAACCGGTACCGCTCAGGTGTTCGGCCTGAAACAGGGCGAGACCTACAAAGACCGCGCTGCTGCCGCCGAGCGCTTGCGCGACCATGGCTGGTTTATTGCATTTTCACCCATGGAGCAGCCACGCATTGCGCTTGCCGCCATTGTTGAAAATGCCGGGTTTGGCAGCCAGTCTGCCGCCCCGGCAGTCAAACAGGTGCTGGACACCTTTTGGGCATTGCAAGCGCAAAATGACCCATCCATCGTGTTGCCAGTGCCGTTGGCGCCCACTGAGGAGGCATTGCCATGAAACGCGCCCGCCCCATGCGCCGTGAGCCCGTCTGGCCCCGCGTCAAGCCGTTCTTCACTGTATTTGATCCTGTGCTCAGCACCATCCTGCTTTCACTGGTGGTTTTTGCCTTGATCACGCAGTACAGCGCGGCCTTTGACTTCGAGGGTCGCTTTGCAGACCACTCCCGCAACCTGTTGATCGCCTTTCTGGTGATGTGGGTAACCGCCAACCTGAAGCCGCAGTTTTTGATGCGCGTGGCGGTGCCGTTGTATGTGATTGGTGTGGTCCTGTTGATCGCAGTGGAGTTGTTTGGTGACATATCCAAGGGCGCGCAGCGCTGGCTGAATTTGGGCTTCATTCGTATTCAGCCGTCTGAGATCATGAAAATTGCGATGCCGCTGATGCTGGCCTGGTTCTTTCAGCAACGCGAAAACGCGTCCGGCTGGCGCGAGTTTGCGGTTGCTGCAATCATTCTGGCGATTCCGGGTATTCTCATTCTGAAACAGCCCGATCTGGGCACAGCCCTGCTGGTATTGGGTTCAGGGTTTTTCGTGATTTTTTTCGCAGGCTTGTCCTGGAAAGTGATGGCCTGGCTTACAGGCCTGTTTTTGGCCAGCTTGCCAGTGTTCTGGACGCTGATGCACGAATACCAGCGCCAACGCGTAATGACCCTGCTCGACCCCACCCAAGACCCGCTTGGAAAGGGGTTCCACATTATTCAGTCCACTGTGGCAGTGGGGTCTGGCGGATTCACGGGAAAAGGGTTTTTGCAAGGCACACAAACCCACCTTGAATTCATTCCGGAACGCACAACCGACTTTATTTTCGCGGTGCTGGCAGAAGAGTTCGGGCTGCTGGGTTGCCTGGTGCTGCTGACGCTTTATACCTGCCTGATTGTGCGCGGACTGGTGATCGCAGGCAACGCACCCACCCTGTTTTCCCGGCTCATGGCCGGTGCCATGGCGCTGATTTTCTTTACGTACGCCTTTGTGAATATTGGCATGGTCAGCGGTATTTTGCCGGTGGTGGGCGTGCCCCTGCCCTTGATGAGTTACGGTGGTACGGCCATGGTGACCCTGGGCATGGGTGCGGGTATTTTGATGAGCATTCAAAACACCAAGAAGTTGGTTCAGACTTGATGATCCACGCCAGCAAAGCGTGGCTGGCCCGTGCGCTGCCAAGCCCATTCAAGCCGTTCGTCTCGCGTTGGCGAGACCACACCAGCGCGCCAGCCGACCAATTCTGCCACTGGTATTTGAATGGTGAACATGTTGGCCATTTGGATACAGCACATGTGCCCAGGCTGTTACGCGCGTTTGATGAATGTGGCTTGAATTGCGTACAAAGTGCACGTGGCGTTGATTGCACCACGGTTGCCAATCAGCAGGCGTTAAGTGCAGCATTGATGACAGCAGGCAACATGGCGCGCGCATGGGGCCTGGCCCCTGGCTGGCGCAACGAAGAACAGCTGCTGCTGAACCAGCGTGGAGAAATTCTTGCGCAGGCAGAACGCGCCCTGTTCAAAACCTGGGGCTTGAGAAGCCGTGCTGTGCATGTGCATGTAGAGAACCACCAAGGCATGGTGTGGACTGGTGTGCGGGCACACAGCAAACATGAGAACCCGGGCATGCTGGATAACCTGGCTGCTGGCGGCATTGCAAGTGCTGAAAGCGTGGAACGTGCGCTTTGGCGTGAACTGGAAGAAGAGGCTGGGCTTGATTCAGACGATTTTGAGTGGATTAAGCCAATGACCCCACATGAACTGGTATTAAGCCGCCCCTTGCTGTATGGTGGCTGGCATCACGAAACAGTGATTCTGTTTCATGGTCAGTTAAAGCCAAACCACCGCCCCTGCAATCGCGATGGCGAGGTGGGTGCATTCCAGTTAATGCCCCCAAAAGCCTGCATTGAAGCCATCAATGCGTGGCAGTTCACGCCCGATGCAGCCCTTTGCTGCGCGCTGGCACTGACCACCACCGAATAAACACGAAAGGACTAAACATGTTGTTGGGTTTAAAAGCCGCCACGTACCGCATAGGTACCACCGTGCTGCTGGATCAGGTTGATTTTTCTATTGATGAACGCGAGCGCGTGGCCCTGGTGGGCCGCAACGGCACGGGCAAAAGCACCCTGTTCCGGATTCTGACCGGTGTTACCACGCCCGAAGATGGCTTGGTGATCAAGCAAGACGGCTTGCGCATGACATGCCTGGAACAGGCTGTGCCGCAAGAACACAACGAGACCATTTTCGATGTGGTGGCGCAGGGCTTTGGTGCACTGGGAAAACACATCAGCATCAGCCGCACGCTGGGCCCACTTGACCACGATTCACTGAACCCCGAACAAGCCAAGCTGCTTGAAGATGCGCAGCATGAGTTGGGCGAGCACCACGGCTGGCACTTGGAAAGCGAAGTGGACCAAATGCTTTCCCGCATGAAGCTGCCGCCGGATTTACCCTTCGCAAAATTATCAGGCGGCATGAAACGCAAAGTGATGCTGGCCAAGGCCATGGTCAGCAGCCCCGATGTGCTGTTGCTGGATGAACCCACCAACCACCTGGACATTCCCAGCATTGAATTGCTGGAGGAGCAGATTCGCCAGTTCAAGGGGGCAGTTATTTTTGTAAGCCACGACCGCTCCTTCATGCGCAAGCTGGCCACGCGCGTGTGCGACCTGGACCGTGGCATGCTGAAAAGCTGGTCAGGGGGTTACGAGGGCTACCTGAAAGGCAAGGCGGAATTTCTGCATGCGCAGGAAAAAGCCCACGCGCTGTTCGACAAGAAACTGGCCGAAGAGGAAGTGTGGATTCGCCGCGGCATTGAAGCCCGCCGCACACGCAATGAGGGCCGCGTGCGTGCATTGATGGAAATGCGCAAACAGTTTTCCGATCGCCGCAACATTGTGGGCACCGCGAAAGTACAGGTACAAGAAGCCGAGCGAAGCGGCAAGCTGGTGGCGGAACTGACCGACATCAACAAGCAACTTGGCGATTTGCAAATTCTGCGCAACTTCACGAACACGATTATGCGCGGTGAGAAAATTGGCTTTCTAGGTCCCAACGGCATTGGCAAAACCACTGCGCTCAGGGTGTTGCTGGGCCAGCTTCCGCCTGATTCCGGCCACATCAAGCTGGGCACCAAACTGGAAGTCGCTTACTTTGACCAGTTGCGCAGCCAGTTCAATGAAGAAGACACTGCGGTTGAAATTATTGGTGCCGGTAAAGAATTCATCACCATTGATGGCCAGGCCAAGCACGTGATCGGTTATTTGCAAGACTTCCTGTTCACACCCGACCGTGCACGCCAACCCGTGCGAAGTTTGTCGGGTGGCGAACGTGCAAGGCTTATTCTGGCACAACTGTTTTCGACGCCTTCCAACGTGATGGTGCTGGACGAACCAACCAACGACCTGGACATCGAAACGCTGGAATTGCTGGAAGAAAAATTGATGGCCTACCAAGGTACACTGATTCTGGTCAGCCACGACCGGGAGTTTTTGAACCAGATCGTGACCCGTTGCCTGGTGTTCGAGGGCGATGGCATGGTGGGCGATTACGTGGGCGGTTACGACGACTGGCTGCGCCAGCGCACCACCGACCCTTGGGCCAATGTGGGTAGGGAAAAACCCGGAATGGACACACCACCGGTTGCTGCCGCTGCTGCAACCACGGCGCCTGCCTCGGTACCTTCAAAAAAAACAAAAAAGCTGGGTTACAAAGAACAGCGAGAACTTGAAATGCTGCCCGCCCTGATTGAAAAGCTGGAAACGGAACAAGAAGTGCTGGTGGCCAAAATTGGCGACCCCGGTTTTTATCAACAGGAAGCCAGCTTGATTACAGCGGCACAAACACGCATGGCTGCGCTTGAGAATGAACTGCTGGCCGCCTACACCCGCTGGGAAGAACTGGACGGTTAAATTTTACGTCTGGGCTTAACGCAAGCGGGTGGGCTGACCATTCAGCGTCAGCGAAATGCCCAGGCTGGCCCACACGTCGTCTGCCTCTTTGTAGGCACCGGCCATTTGCAAGCGCATGCCATAAAACAGCAAGGATTCAGGCAAAGTGCTGGGCAGGTCGGGAATCCGGGCCTCCAGCAATGCCCGGGCCGTTTCTTCGCTGGCGATGTTGAAACTGCCACTGAGCACCCGCCCACCAGTCAAACGGCGAACTTCCCAGGTAAAACGTTGCCCCCACTCGAACTTTGCCGCGGGCGGAAAACTGACATATTCACTTTCGATCGGCTCGACCCAAAAACGTTTGCCTTTGGAATCAAACAGCATCAAATTGCCTTCACGCGGCAAGTCGCCTTTGAACACAAACTGAGGCGTGCGGGTCAGCAACAGGGAACCATCAACAGGGTGAATCACGTCAAGTTCGCCACCGTCCTCTGGCCGTGCTTTGGCGCTGCCCGGTGCGGAACCGCGTGGCCGTGCATACAACTTGATCCATTGATCCACCATGTCAAGGTCTTCCTGCGCCAAGGGGAATACCTTCGCGGCGGGGCCATTTAGCAAGCGAATGGTGTCTGCAATCACAGTTAAATTTGCCGGGCCAGTGAACACGCGCCTGTTTCCGGTCTTCAAAACCAGCACGGAAAAACGTTGCCCTTTCGGAACATCGATCTGGTGGCCAAACAACAAACGCTGCGTGGGCAAAGCGCTGTAACGCTGACCCTTTGGGTTGGTTACCACAACGTTGTCACCTGCTGCCAACACGAACACGACCGGGGTTTGGGCGTGGGCCATGGAAGCAAAAAACCAAAACACCACCAGCAAATACTTCGACATGACTTTCAATACCACCCCACCAATGACAAACCAAGACCCAGATAATCAGATTTGTAATTGTAATCAATCAGGCTTTCGCCATAACCGGTGAAGTACTGCAAGTGACCACGCAAATTGCTGGTGAGCGGAAAAGCCCAGTCAAACTGCACGGCACCGCGGGACTCATCGCCACCGCGAAAATTGTGGCGGGTCAACAGCGAGTATTCATGCCCATCGCTTTTGTGAACCAGCAACATGTCACCCCTGCCCATGAAATCACTGATGTCGGGGTTGTCGTCATCGGCAGTGTCTTCAGGAAAACGCAACCAGGGGCGAAACTGGATCATGGTGTTGTCGCGCTCAAACCCCACCATGCCGATCAAGCGGTTCCACGAACGCGACAGGGGCAATGCCCGGCCATTGGATTGGTGGTTCACGCTCAAGCCCAGCAGGCGGGGCTCCCAACCTGTGGCATCCTTGAATTCGCTCCAACTGGAACGCCAGGTAAAAATCAGTTCCGGTTCGTAATTGGTTTCCCGAAATGGTCGGGAAATGTCTTCGTTCATGACCTGCCACCGACTGGATTGGGTGTAACCAAACCACAGGTCGCCGTTGTCGCCGAACATGTTTTCCATGACCTTGGTTTTCAGGCTGAGCTGAAACTTCAATTCATTGCGGTCCAGATTTTCAGGTGCATCTCCCTGCTGAACCGTGTTGGCCGGGTTGGGGCTGCTTGGGCGGATGTTGGGCGATTTGTTGTGGTACACAGGCAGCAAGTATACTGGCTGATAAGGGCGAACTGAAAAAGTGCCACGTTTTGAAGCGGGCGCAAGTTCCCAGCGGCGGTCCAGCCAGGAAAGCGTGGAGTCTTCACTGCGCTTGTACAGCAAAAGACCACCATCTATGGACGCGGCCACCTCGGGGGATGAACCATCCTTGACCACGAGGCTTCGGCCTGTGGCATCATCGAAGCAACGCAGGCGAAGTTGATCATCGTCCAGAAAAAGGCAGGCACGCAGCGCTTCTTCGTCGAGGGTTTTGTTGTAAATTTCCTGAGCCGAAGCCCAAGAGCCGAAACCTGAAAGGGCCAGCACCAGGAAAATTGCTTTGTTCATGATTGACTGCTATGTAAAGCCGGGTTGGCTAGATACTCTCACATTTGGTTAGAATTCTTAAATGGTTTCATTTCGCTTTAAAAAATCGTCGGCAAACAAAGACACGCCCACCAGTGGACAAGGTCGTGAATTCACGATTGATGAATTGGCCCGAACCGCCAACACCACGGTGCGCAATGTGCGCGCTTACCAAGACCGGGGCCTGCTTGCCCCTCCTGAAAAACGGGGACGGGTCGGCTACTACAGTGAAGACCACCTTTCTCGCCTGAAGCTTATCGGCCAGATGTTGGGACGAGGTTACACGCTGGGCAACATTCAGGAAATGCTGGACGCCATTGACAAAGGCTACGATCTTCGTCAGTTGCTGGGTTTAACGCACGCGATCACCAGCCCGTGGACTGACGAAATTCCGAAAAACTACAACCCGGTGCATTTGGCCACCATGTTTGGTACCAACTTAAGCCGTGGCGCCCTGGCCAAAACGATCGAGTTGGGTTTGCTGGAACCCGATGGTTTGCGCTACCGCGCCCCTAGTCCGAAAATTTTGCATGCCGGGGCAGAAATGGCCAGCGCAGGCATTCCTTTGGTGGAGCTGCTCGACCTGATTGCTTCCTTGCGCGGCCACCTGGAAAGCTTTTGTGATCAAGCGGTGTCGCTTTTTGTCAAAGAACTGGACCAATATGGTGACAACCTGCCCCCCAAAGACGAATTACCACGATTGGCGCAGTTGATCTGGAAAATTCGCCCCTTGGCAATGACCGCGATTGAATCGGAGGTATCGCGCGCCCTGCAAAAATCGGCCAGCAAGTTTGTGGACGAACGGATTGTTGGCCTGATCGACAAAATGGCCGAGGAAATGCCGAACAACCCTGCGCTGCAACCCACGGGCTTGGCAGCAACTACGCCACCACCTGCAACACGGCCTTCTGCTGACGAAAAAGCCGACTAACAAAATACGATCACAGCAGCAAGATCAATTTGTTCGAATTGGGTGAAACCCGGTAAACAAAACGCTGCGAGACCATGCGCATGAAGGTTAGACCCATCCCGCCTTCAGGCAGTTCGCCCAGGGTCAGGTCATCCTGAAACGCATCGGCGTTGCGCATGTTGTCCAGCACATGGGCTGGAATGCACGCCCCCTGATCCTCGAGAACAACCCCGACGGCGTGCTGAAAAGCCAGAACCGTCAACTGCACAGGTACCGGCCGACTGTCTTTAAAGCCATGTACCATCACATTGGTCAACGCCTCTGACACCACCAGGTCAGTGTTGTAACAAAGGTCTTCAAGATAGGCCAAATTTTCCACAAAATTTCGCACCGCACTGCTGAGCACACCGATGTTGGTTGTGTCCGCCACCGCGGTAAATGCAAGGCAGTCCAGATACTCACCTAGCTTTAGGGGGCTTGGATGAGTGCAAAACAGGTCTTTCAAATCGAGGCTTGTCGCGCTCAATTCAGCAATCTGCAGTTGCAATTGCGAAGGGCTGGGGCTGAAGGGCACTGGTTTGAAACTTTCCCGCCATTGAAGGCCCAACAAGGCCGAGTCGCCAGGTGGAGGATGATCTTCGCGCCCCAGGGACAACAGCCGGGAAAAATCTTTGCTGAGAGAGTCGCCACCACGTTCGGCCAGCAATACCCGTTCTTTCCAGACTTGAAAGTCGGGAATTCCAAGCGTCTGGGCACATTCCTGCGAATACAAATACAATCGGCTGCCGGGCGCAATCACACCTTGATACAGAACCTTGCCCTGGCGCGGGCTGTTGTCGTGCATGTTCTCAACTTCAAAAAATGCTGGCTCAACACCTGGTTGGGCCAACACCATGCGCCAACCACCAATGCCCGCCACCAGCAAAGTACCCTGATCCAGATTCATTAAGCCATACAGCAGGTTAAACCGTGGAGCATCATCGTTCAGGGAAGGTGAAATACTGGACAACTGCGCCAGCACGTGTTCAGGCCGTGCCAGATAGCGACGAATCTTCGCGCTGGTTTGCTCGATAGGAAACAGCACGCGTGTTGCCCTGGCCATTGAAAACCAACGGGCCAAGGCCATTGTTTGCAGTGCGGTGGCAGTGTCATCACCGGGCATGGAGATCATGAAAAAACCATGCTCGTTGGCCTGTGTTTCAAGCACACCCATCTGCTTGCCGCACACATAGCCCTGGGGCTGATAAATTGTTTGAAGGGCAAATGGCCAGGGGTCTGGCCTGCTTTTTGGCAGCAAGGCACGTTGAATGCGTGACACTTCCCGCATGTCACGCTGCAAGGCTTCATACAGCTGACTCAGTTCGTTGTGCCGACGCTCTAAGCCGGTGTGCAAACTGGCAATGCGCTGTGCAGTTTTCAGGCGCACTTTCAATTCACTGGGGTTGACCGGTTTGGTCATGAAGTCGTCTGCACCCACCTTCAAACTGTTCAGCAGGTCATCTCGGCTTGCATAACCCGTGATCATGATGATGTAAATATAAGCCGTCTGGGTGTGGGCGCGCACCTGCTCACACAACTCGATCCCGCTCATCCCGGGCATGTCCCAGTCAGTGAGCACAAAGTCGGGCTGTACCTTTTCAATCAATGTCAGGGCTTCATGCCCATTTCTGGCCGAGTGGACGGTGTAGCCCCAGCTGTTGAGCATGGCCTCAAAAATTCTCAGGAAACTGCGGGAATCATCGACAATCACAATCGACTTTTCCTGTGTGGCCTGTGGCACTTCAAGCATCTGATCCTGCAAATCCTGGAGCTTGAAAAGCAGTTCCGGTACCTGGCGATCCTGATCAACGACTTCGCGTTGGTCCAGAACGCCGGGCCTGGGCGCCAGCATCAGAATCGACACGTCGTCTTCAAACCCTTTTTTCTGGACAAACGCGCCACCCCAAAGCTGCACCTTCATCTGGATTCGCTCGGGCAGGTCTGCCCAACGGTCGAGTCTGGCCTGCTGCGTCACAAAATCAAGCAAGCGCTCCTCTCCAAAGGCCTCTGATGTAGATGACAACACCTCGGTGACACCATCGGAATACAAAACAAGCGCATCCCCGTCGCCAAGCGTCAGTTCGATGTCTTCAAAATCATCGATGTCAAACAAGCCGACCGGATAGCCGCCATTGCCCAGCACCTGGACCGAATGATTGCCCGACAACAACAAGGGGGAAGGGTGGCCGGCCTGGCACATGGACACCTGACGGGTGGACGCATTGAACACCCCGTAAATCATGGTGAAGTAGGACAAATCCGATTCTGTTTGCTGGAACAGACGATTTAACCTGGACACCACATCGCGCGGGCGCGAAACAATACGCTGACCATCGGTGCCTGTGCGCCCTTCAAATACGATGCTTGAGCTGGAATGATCCATGAACATTTGCACCAGTTGCATCGACTTGACTGCTGCGGGTATGCCGTGGCCTGATACATCGAGCAGGTAAAAGCCATACACATCAGGCAATAATTCAAATACTTGCAGGTGGTCACCCGACACATATTTCGAGGGCACCGACAACCACTGGTAGTTCAAACCGGGAAACGGGCTATCGGGCTCTGGCAGGAAACTGCGCTGAAGACGCGACACGGCCCGCAAATCCTGAGCAATCACATCGTGTGCGTGGGAAAGCTCTTCGGTTTTACTGGTCAATTGGGCTTGCAATTCAATGCGCCGCACAGCCGACTGCAAACGGGCTTCCAGTTCACTGCCATCCACGGGTTTGGCCAGCACATCGTCGGCCCCCGCATCAAGCGCATTGATCAGGAATTCTTCGTCATTTTGCGCCGACATCAGAATGATGTAGGTGTATTGACCCAAGTCAAGGTTGCGCAAGGCCGAACAAAGCTCGGTGCCTTGCATGCCCGGCATGTCCAGGTCGGCCAGCACCAGTTGAATTTGCTCTCGCTGAATCAGCGCAATTGCGTCTTCGCCGTTGCAGGCAAACTCAACCGCATATCCCCATGCGGCCACCGTGTGAACCAGCAAGTCACGCTCAAGCTCCGAATCGACTACGATGACAATTCGGGGCAGGTGCTTGTCGGGATTGTCTTCCGTCACGGCGAATCAAGCCTGTTGAAAAAGTTCGAGCGCTTTGGGCATGTCATCAAGCAATGAGAACTGTCGATCCATTCGGGACAATTCAAACATCATGCGAACGGACTTGTTCATGCCCACCAACACCAGTTTGCCCTGATTGTTGGTAATGTTTTTGAGCAACGCAACCAGCGAACCCAAACCACCTGAATCGACTAATTTCACGGCAGCGATGTCCAGCGCAAATTTTTTACTTGTCTCAAGTTTTGAAACCACGGCATTTCGAATGATTGTGCCCACCGCGCTGTCCAAACGCACCGCCTCCACCCGCAGCACGCACACATCCCCAATGTCTTCTGTTGAAACCATGTTATTCGCCCTAAACTGTGAAATCTCTTTTCAGAAAGTGTAGCCTTTGCGACACTTCAATTAATAATTGTATTAAATAAGCTCTAGAAATTGAGCATATACAAAACAATAGGATAACGTGACAATCGATGCGGGATAACTTTCAAAAGAATGACAAATCCGTACCGAATTCAACCAAATGCAACAGTCGGTTCAGTTAATTCCTCCAAGCTGGTTTTTACAGGGTCTTTCGACTACTAATTTATGCGCGCGATAATTACGACTGCACTCTGCCTGTTCTGCCTGCCAGGGTTTACCCAAGAACCGGTTTTGCAAGGCACCGTGGTGCCCACTCAAGAAGTGGCAGCAACTGCCGAGAAAACGAGAACACAGCGCTTTTCGGAAATGGGACAACCCAATGGTGCCCGCCTGAGTGGTGCCAACCGTGTTGTTGACCTGAATTCCGGTGTCCGGCTGGATGAACTGGTGGTGCGTGCCAGCCTGAACCTGAAGGTGTTGTACCCACAAGGCATGCGTCACGAGCAATCCTTCATTCGTGTGTACGTCAACAACCAGTTGTCGGCCATTGAACAGCTCAGCGCGAACAAGGCCGGGGTTCCACACACCTTGTCGTTTGATCTGGATCCGATGCTTTTTTCCGACTTCACCACGGTGCGGGTTGAATACGATGGCACTTATGATGCGGAATGTATCGACCCCAACAACCCCACGCTGCGCCTGGACATTCGCCCCGAAAGTACCCTGACGATTGACTACACCCCGTTGAACCTGGTCAACGACCTGGCTTTGCTGCCCGCTCCGTTTTTTGACCCCAGGGACAGCCGCAAGCTGCGTTTGCCTGTGGTGCTGCCGCAAGAACAAACTGACGCCAGCATGAAAGCAGCCGGCGTTCTTGCCTCGTGGATGGGTGCACAGGCTTTTTACCGGCAAGCGGAATTTGAGGTACTTGAATCAGCCTCGTCCACACGGCACACCATTGTGCTGTCGAAAGGCAAGAACTTGCCACAGGGCATGACTGAAAAAGACATTGAGGGACCCACCCTGATGATGGTCAGCGCGACGGAAAACCCATGGGTTAAACACCTTTATGTGATGGGCCGCAACGACGAGGAACTGCTTCAAGCGGTGTACGGCCTGGTGATTGAGGGGCAGGTATTGAGTGGCCAGAAAGCGCTGGTGAAGAAGGTCGATCTGGGCGCTCCGCGAAAACCCTATGATGCGCCCCGCTACGTGCCAACCAACCGCCCCGTTCGCTTCGCAGAACTGATCGACTTTCCAGCGCAACTCGAAGCCAGTGCCGACAAACCACGCACCGCCATTAATCTTCGCCTGCCACCTGACTTGTTCAGTTGGGCTGGCCGCAATATTCCAATGGATCTGAAATACCGTTACACGGCGCCTTCGCGCTGGAACGATTCGCTGTTGAATATTGAAATCAACAACGCCCTGATCCAGTCGTTCCGCCTGCCACCGCGCTCCGAGCAGGCCCAAAACAAAATCAATATCGACCTGTTGGGCCAGGCTGAACTGACCAACGAAGAAGCCTTGCAAATCCCGGCTTTTCGGGTGGGGGGCAACAACGAACTGTCTTTTGCATTTGGTTTCATGCCCGAGGGCCGAGGCGCATGCACACGGGTATCTAACGTTGCACGGGGTTCCATAGATCCGGAATCAACGCTGGACTTTTCCAACCTGCCACACTACACCCGCATGCCCAACCTGACGGCTTTTGCCAATGGCGGTTACCCGTTCAGCATCATGGCCGACTTGTCCGACACTGCAATCGTGTTGCCCGCCAACCCAACCCCGCTTGAAATTCGTTCGTACCTGAACGTGATGGGGCTGTTTGGTCAGTGGACAGGCTTGCCTGCCACACGCACCAGCCTTGTTGTGTCCGACAACCCACAAGGCGTGGGCGGGAAAAACTGGCTTGCAATTGGCACCAGCGATCGCCTGCCCTGGCTGAATTCTGTAAACATGAATTTACCCATGGTGTTAAACGCCACGGAACGCAGCATGGGCTTGCCCCCTGCATTTCAGTGGCTCAAGGGTTTGTGGCAAAACGACATCGACTTGCAACCCAGTGAGGAAGCGCGTGCCCTGATTCAAACAGCGGGTTCGCTGGGCGCGATTATGGGGTTTGAATCGCACTGGGCAACCGGAAAAGCAGGTCTGGTGATCACGGGCACCGACCAGGACAGCTTCGAGCGCGCCATTGCGGCCTTGTCCGATTACGGCGACGTGGCCAGCATCAAAGGCAGCGTCAGCCTGATCCGCGGCGATGACATTCAAAGCTACAGCGTGGGCGAAACCTATATCAGCGGCGCATTGCCCTGGTGGCTTCGTTTGCGGATCGTGTTTTCAGAATACCCCGCGCTGATCGCAGTGGGTGGTGCACTGGCAGGCGTCATTCTGGCCATATTGGCATTTGTCTGGTTGTCGGGTCGCGCCTCGCGTCGCACAAAAGGTGGGTGACATGGCGTTTTGGCGCAAGGTTGGTGCCCGCCTGCTTTTGTGTTTTCTGTCGCTTGCGGCAACAAATGGATGCAGCGCAGCACCGGCCTGGCCGGCCTGGGATGGATTCAAGAAAGCTTTTGTCAGCGACGATGGTCGCGTGATCGACCACAGTCAGGCTGATTTACGCACCGTATCGGAAGGCCAGGCATATGGTTTATTTTTCGCCTTAGTGGCACAGGACAGAAAAACGTTCGATTCATTGCTGAACTGGACTGAGAACAACTTGAGTTCGGGCAATTTGGGCAAGCAACTGCCTGCCTGGATATGGGGCAAACAGGGCGAGAACTGGGGGGTGATTGACGCCAACAGTGCATCCGATGCAGACCTGTGGATCGCCTACACCCTGCTGGAAGCAGCCCGTGTGTGGTGCCACGCGCCATATGCCGACAAGGCAAGCGCACTGGGCAGGCTGATTCTGGACCAGGAAAGCATGGACGTGCGCGGCTTGGGTTTGAGCATATTGCCCGGCAACAATGGTTTTGCAGGAAGCGATGGATCGGCCAGATTAAACCCCAGCTACCTGCCCCCATTCATGATGGCGCGTTTTGCCAATGCCTGGGCCGACGACCCCCGCTGGGCGAATGTTTACCTGGCCAGCCAACGCCTGTTGCTGGACTCTGGGCGAGGTGGATATTATCCGGACTGGGTGTTGTACAACAACGGCGAAATGAGTTTGCCCGATGACGAACAACGCGGCGACTACGATGCAATTCGCACCTACATGTGGATCGGGATGAGCAACAACGGCGACCCGATGGCTACCCCCTTGCTACAGCAATTGTCGCCCACCGTGGCCCTGTTGCTGAAACGCCAGAACATGCCCGAATGGGTTGAACCACAAAGTGGCAATGTTTCCCCGCAAGAGGGACCAAAAGGCTTTCAAGCCGCCATGGCGCCTTTTTTACAGGCCGCAGGCGCAGTTGAACTGGCAAAAAAATTTCAGGCAAACGCAGTGACAAAAACCGACAAGGCTGCATGGCTTGAATACGGTTATTACAACGGCGTACTTAGCCTTTTTGCGCAAGGATATATGGACAACCAGTATCGCTTCAATTCCCTTGGCGAGTTTTTGCCAAAAGGCAAAGAGGTCAAACCCTGTGGCTAAGAAATTTTCTTACCGGTTTTGTGCGTTAAGCCTTGCCATTCAAGCAAGCCTTGTCAGCTTTCCTCTTTTGTTACCCACACAAAGCATTGCCGCACAGGGCAACCAGCAAACCAGTATTCGCGCCCTGAGCGACAAAGGTATTTACTGGTACGAACGTTATCGGTTTGATTTGGCAGTGCAGTCATTCAACAAAATCCTGTTACTTGACCCCAGCAATGCCTCGGCGCTGCGCTGGCAAGGGCTGATCGATCTGGCGCGTGGCGACATTCAGGCTGCCAGCGTGTGGCTGGGCAAGTTGCAAATCGTCCACGGCAACCACCCCTTTGCGATAGAACTTCAGCAGTCCATTGCGCTGGCAGGGGAAAAAAGACAGCAGTTTGCAGAACTGCGTTACCTGGCCACCAGCGAACAAATACCGGATGATTTTCCACAGCGTTTGCGCGAGCTTTTACCCCAAGCACCGTTGGGCGAGGCTGCAGCTCAAATTTACCGCTTAATGAGCAGTACGCCTGAGGGCAGCCAGTACGCAAAAAAACAAATCGCGGCATTGATGCAGCAGTTTCCCGAAGACCAACGCTACACAGCACTACTGACTGAACTCGGTGGCGTTGCCAAACCGTCACCAGGCAACCTGGCCAAGGCAGCAAAACCAGCAACGCGCAATACCACGCCACGGGCCACACCAAGACCAGCCACCGAGGCCGCCGCTGCCGAGCCAGCCCCCCTGCCCGAATTACAGCCCGAATTACAGCCGGAATTACAACCCTTAGGCACCGAAACACCGGTGATTTCCAACTTCGAGCAGGGGCAGCAACTTGGTGAACAGGCGCAGCAACTGATTCAACAAAACGATCGGAAAGCAGCGGCCAGTCTTTTGCAGGAAGCGATTGACCTCAACCCAACTTACCCATGGTTTCGCTATGACTTGGCCACCTTGCTGGACGAGCAAGGTGATGCTGGCAGCCAACAAGCCGCCCAACGGTTAATGGACGAGGGCATGTCCAAAGACCCCAGTGCAGAAATGCGTTTTGCGTCTGCTTTGCTGGCTGCACGCCAAAACCGGGGTAACGATGCGCTTGAACTGGTCAACGCCGTACCGCGAGAAAACTGGACCGAGGGCATGAGTGCACTGGAAAAACGCGTTCAGTACGGACAGCATCTGGATTCACTGCGTGCACTGGAACAACAGGGCAAGTACAACCAGTTGGCCAGTGCCATGGGTTCAAACCCAAAATGGCGTGCTGAACCCGACATTCAAGACTTTGAACAAAGCCTGCAGCAAAAAAAACAGATCCGCCTTCGCATGTCGTATGAAAACGCCATTATTGACGGCGAAGAAGGCGTGTCAAAGATTGACACCAACGAAGTCCCACTGCAGATTGATCTGCCACTTGATTTTGAAAGAACCCTTTTTCTGCGTGCCGACTCCCTGAACGCCAAATCAGGCCGCGTAAACCCTGCCACCGCCAGCAACTTTGCAAAGCTGGGCACAACACTGGCCACAGACCCCGCCATTTCGAGCGATCGCCTTGAGCAAAATTACAATGGACATGTGGTGGGTGTTGGCATTCAAACAGACCAGTACCGTGTCGATTTGGGAACCACCGCGGGCAACTACCCGGTCAATGACTGGGTAGGGGGGGTGCAATGGCGCACTGACCTGGGCAATGGATCACTTCGACTGGAAGTGGCACGCCGCATGGTCAATGGCAGCGTGCTGTCAACCACGGGGGCGGTCGACCCACTGACCGGTGAAACATGGGGAGGAGCCCGCCGAAATGGCGTAAGCGCTGTGTATTACGAAGCCTTCAGCCCCACGCTGGACTTTGTCGGCATTGCGCGGGCCAACCTGATCACTGGCAAAAACATTCCAGACAACACAGAAGTAAACCTGCAAGGCATTGTTGGCAAAACCGTGTACCAAAACGCAGGGCATGAAGTTGAAATCGCGGCTTCGCTGTTTTTGTGGTCATTCGAAAAAAACCAGCGTTTTTACACTTTTGGACAAGGCGGTTATTACAGCCCGCAAGCCTTTGCATCGCTGACATTCCCAATTACCTGGACTGGCCGTTTGAATGACTGGTCCTGGCAACTGCAAGCCCGGCTTGGTGCCAGTGAATCGCGTGAAGATGAGGCTCTGCTTTACCCGCTTAACCCCGAACTTGCCGCGGCAGCGGCTGCGCAGGGCAACCCCACCTTGCAGGCAGGCGGCCCCGGCGGGGGCACCAGCACGGGCTTTCGGCTTGCGCTTGAACGCAAGGTCTTGAAAAATCTGGTGATGGGCGGTTACTTTGAAATAGACCGGTCAGAAGGCTACAACCCGGATCGTTTGCAGGTGTATGTGAAATATTCCTTTGGTGACTTTTTCGAACTGAGCGTACCGCCCGAGGGCGTTGTACCCTACTCGAGGTTCTGAATGATTGACTTGCCCAAGCCCGGTGCATATGTTTTGCGCGCCCCACATGCGGGAAACTTCTCGCATGGGCTGGTGCAGCATTGGCTGGATTCGCAAGAAGAAACGTCATTTAAAGCTTGCCTGTGGCTAACCACAAGCCCGCAAAGTGAAGTGCGCAACATGCTTGAACCTTACCTGAGCCACCGGGCCAAAGCACCCAAAGGGCTTGACGTGGTATCGGTTCGGGATTTGTGGCGACAAGGCAAGGCACAGACAGGCATTCGCCAACTTTGCCGATCGCTCAACACATTGTGTGTGCTCAAGCCAAGTATTGTCATCATTGAACACGCGGGGCTTTGGTTCAATCAGGAAGGCGAGGCGCTGAACAACCGCAACCCAATGGCACACATGCGGCTTTTGCACCAATGGGCACTACACGCCCAGGCCAGTGTGGTGGCCGTGGTGCAAGGGGATTTGCCGCAATGGAGCGTGTTTGCAGACGGCCTGACCGATGTCAACGAACGGGGTGATTTCGAGTTTCGCCCCTGGTGGCCAACCCAGTGGGGCATGCAAACCAACTTGTGGACCGACCCCAAGCAAATGGAACAACTGACGGTTCACAACGTGCTGGACAGCCAGAGGTTTGGCGGTTTGAAACAACTGGCTCAGGCCTGTCATCGCCTTCGTTTTTCAGACAATGCAGCGAGCAGCGTCCATGTAAAAGCCCACGGCGAGCTCAGCTCCGTTGATGCGTCTGTGCTGTTGCGAATGGGAGCAGACTCCGTGATGCTGAACAATGAGGATCCTGAAACCTGGCTTGGTCTGCCCAAAAACCGGATTCACAAGCCCGACCTGAAAGCCCTGCCCGATTCTGAACATGCCAGCAATTTCGCCCGCGATCTGCACGAGGTATTCATGCCCGGCCTTCTGACACTGGTGCCCAACCCCACATTTGCAACGCACGGCTTGATGATGCTGGAACTGGCGCAACGATGGTCCATGCACAGCACCATTACACGGTTTTCGCTGATGCGACACATGACGGCACAAACCGCATTGCGACTGGCCAACTGGTCGCGGGCAACCTGCGTATTCACAGCCACCCGCGAGGCCATTTACGTGTTCAAGGTTTGGGATGAAGAACCGGATGAACCAAGCTATCGCGGATGGCTTGGTTCGTGTTTCAGGGAAAGTTTGACCACACTGTTTAGCGGCGACATTCAATTTATCGGAATCGACAAGCAAGCTGAATTGCTGGCAGACCTGAATGAAGAACTTGAACCATTGTCGGTTGAAGACTTAATGGCAGCATCCCCTGACGAACCCGTAAAACTGGCCGAGCTGTGGGACGAAAACAGGGACATGACCCACGCAAACAGGCCTTGGCTTCAGCGCATTACCCAACTGTTGAGCAGAGGGCAAACATGATTGTCTTCGCACTGATTCTGGGCGGCCTGCTCGCTGGCATCCTGTTGACGATTGTCGTGATCGGAAAAATGATGAAAATCCCCGGCACCAGGATCTGGTTCAGTGACTGGGCCAACTGGAGCAACAACAAGCTGCCCGACAATTGTTATCAACTGGTACGGCACGGCAAATGGATAGCCGGCCCCACTGACGAAGAGGACGCATGATCATCATTGCCTTGGTGTCGCCAACGGGCGGTGCAGGACGCACCAGCCTTGCCATTGCTGCCGCTTCGCACCTGTGCATGCTTGGCAGAAAAGTGACGCTGGTTCAGGCCGACCCAGCGAACAACATTGAGTTTCAGCTGGGCTATGCGCAAGCCAGCCCGAATGGTTTGGGTCAAGCCCTGTTGCAGCTCAAGGAACTGAACACCTTGGTTGCAACCACAACCGCAGGTTTCAAACTGCTGCCCTTCGGGCAACTGACCCTGACCGAGCAACTGGCCGTTGATCAGATGTTGATGGAACAACCCGAGAACTTGACTGCGCTGTTTCGTCACGCGCAGTTTGAAGACGACGGCGTGGTGATTGTAGACCTGCCACGGTGGCCCGCACCCTGGGTGCAGAAAATCATGGCGCTTTCCGACCTCAATCTAGTTACGCTGGTTCCCGACTCCGCCTCCATTCTGGGCATCGACCCCTTGCTGCCACACCTGCTTGAAAGCCGTGGCACATCGTATTTTCTAATGAACCGTTTTGATTCAACCAAAGTATTGCATCTGGACCTTTGGACCCTGTGCAAAATGAAACTAAGCCACCGCCTGCTGCCGTTCTACCTGCATGAAGACCAAGCTCTGTCCGAAAGCCTTGCTGCCGGCCAACCCCTGCTGGATTACGCACCCCGCTCACAGTTGGTCGATGATCAACAAAAACTGTGCAACTGGATTGACGCGGAGATCGGATGAACAGCAACTCGCCCAGATGGATCAATCGGCTTGAGCGCCTGCTGGACCTGCGGGAGTTCCCGCATTTAAGCATCCGCGCGCGCATGTTGCGGCTGTTTCAGGCGCTTTGGCTGCGCCCGGACGGCTTAAATAGCACCCTGAGCAACACATCCGGCCATGCGCAAAACCGCAACGCCGTGTATGTCATATTGCGAATTCTTGCGGTGGCTTTGCATGACATTTTCAGCCCCATCACCAGTCTTTTTGAAATCACGGTGCAACGCCCGTTCCGTGCATTTCGACACGCATTGGGCCGCCTGACTGACAAACTGATGGCTGCTGCCCGCCTTGAAGAACGCATTGAACAGTCGCGCCACACCTTACTCAGATTCAAAACCGTGCGTTGGGCGTTGGGTTTAAGTGCACTTGCCCTGTTTCTTTTTACTGCACAAGTATCGCTGCCACTGGCCGGGCAATGGGTCTTCATTGCAGTGTGCTACCTGTTTGCCATTTTGTTCAAACGCATGCCTGAACGCTTTGCCAATTTGTGTCTGATGGCACTGACCATGCTACTGCTGGCCCGCTACGTATTCTGGCGTTTCACCAGTTCACTGGATCTGGAAAGCGGTACGGAAGTATTTTTGGGTTACACACTGGTTGCTGCTGAAGCGTACACCTGGGTCATTCTGATTCTCGGTTTCGTTCAAACCGCATGGCCCTTGAAGCGCAAACCCATGCCGCTGGAACTGAACCTGAGCGACTGGCCCACGGTGGATGTGTTCATACCCAGCTACAACGAACCATTGTCGGTGGTGCGCCCAACGGTGTATGCCGCCAAAGGTCTGGACTGGCCACTGGAAAAAATCACCGTGTACATTCTGGACGACGGCCACCGACCCGCCTTTGAAGAATTCGCCAGACAAGCCGGCGTTGAATACATTTCACGACCTGACAATTCACACGCCAAAGCCGGCAACATCAACTATGCCCTGAAACACACCCACGGCCAGTACATCGCCATTTTCGATTGCGACCACATTCCCACGCGTTCGTTTTTACAAACAAGCATGGGGTGGTTTGCAAAAGACCCCAAGTGCGTGCTGGTGCAAACACCCCACCATTTTTTCTCGGCCGACCCGTTCGAGCGCAACTTCAATTTTTTCCGGCAAATGCCCAATGAAGGTTCATTGTTTTATGGTTTGATTCAAGACGGCAACGACTACTGGAACGCCTCGTTTTTTTGCGGCAGTTGCGCCGTAATCGAACGCAAAGCCCTGCTTGAAGTGGGTGGAATTGCAATTGAAACAGTAACTGAAGACGCACACACCGCATTGAAACTGCATTCACTGGGCTACAACAGCGTGTACCTGAACAACATTCAGGCCGCAGGACTGGCCACGGAAACCCTTGCAGGCCACATCGGGCAGCGCATTCGATGGGCGCGCGGCATGGCGCAAATTTTCCGAACCGACAACCCCATGTTCAAGAAAGGGTTGAGCCTGTTCCAGCGCATTTGTTATTCCAACGCAATGTTGCACTTTTTCTATGGCATACCGCGCCTTGTCTTTCTGGTCATGCCCATGGCCTACCTGTTTTTCGAGCAACACCTGATCAACGCCGCAGCCTTAACCATTCTCAGCTATGCCCTGCCACAACTGATTATTTCCAGTTACACCAACTCGGCCATTCAGGGCAAATACAGGCGATCATTCTGGTCTGAAGTGTACGAAACCGTGCTGTCCTGGTACATCATTTTGCCCACCACACTGGCCTTCATCAACCCGAAGCTGGGCAAATTCAATGTGACATCCAAAGGCGGCTTGATCGAAGAAAGCTACTTCGATGCCAACATTGCCAAGCCGTACCTGATTTTGTTGCTACTCAACTTGCTGGGGTTGGGCGTGGGCGTGTTGCGCCTGTTTGTATTCAACACACACGAAACCGGCACAGTGGTGATGAACCTGTTGTGGTGTGGCTTTAACCTGGCCATATTGGGTGCGGCCGTTGGCGTGGCCACGGAATCCGTTCAAAGGCACACACACCACCGCGTTCGCATGGTGATGCCCGCGTTTCTTAAATTGCCCGGTGGCTACACAATCAGCTGCTACACCGAAGAATACTCAGCGGCAGGCTTGACGCTGGCTGTTGCCGACACCGCGGGTATTTCTGAATTCAGCCAGGTGCAGGTTGGCTTGCACCGCGGTGATCGTGAATTTCTTTTCCCGGCGAAAATCCATTTCACTGAAAGCGGGCATGTGGAGGCCCTGTTCACCAACCTGACACCCGAACAGGAAGCCCAGTTGATCCAATGCACTTTCGGACGCGCAGACGCCTGGCTGAACTGGCAGGAAGACCAAACACGTGACCGTGCCCTTGGGGGCCTGAAAGATGTGTTTGCCAAAGGCATGGTCGGCTATGTGCGGCTTTTTGCCTGGCTGCACAAAGGTGTTGCAGAAGTTGGCAACCGCTTGATGGGCAACAAAGTACAAAACGAAAAGTGGGAGAACTAGGACCATGCTGTTGTGGAACCTGTACTTCCTGATCAAGTTTGGCCTGCACTTTTCCGGGCAACTTGTGCTGAGCCCTCTATTGAACATTGCGCTGTTTGCACTGCTGATCGCCACAAACCCGGCTGCATACGACAACAAACAATTGATGAAGGTGCTGCGGTACCTTTTGTTCTCAGGCCCGGCCGTTGCGTTGCTATTGCATGAATTGGGGCTGGCGGTGTCATGGGCACTGGTGGATCAAATCAAGGCACTGTTCGGCTTTTCCCCTGATTATCTGTGGGAACTTGTGAAACGAACCATTCAACCCTGGATGCTGTGGGGTGCCCTTGCCAGCTTCATTCTGATTCGGGTGCTGGACCGTTACCTGCGCATCAGCACCTGGGTAGGGGTTGGTCTTCTGGCCACCATGCTGCTGCAGATACTGCCCATGATTCAACCGCAATCGCCAGTGGACAGCATATTGACCAACCAACCACTTGCACAAACGCGCGTGAACCTTTCGCCTGCCGAATTGCTGGCACTGGGACAAGTTGACCTGAAAAAATTGCGCGTGGCACGGGATCAGGAAAGTGCTGTCAAACTGCGCGACGACAACAATGACGGTGCCGGGCCAGGTGCCACATTGAACAGCTTTTTCGAGCGTCAACGCAATGTTGCACTGACACCGTTCGCACCCACCACACCCCCCGACTTTGATGTAATCGTGCTGCAAATCTGCTCCATGTCCTGGGCCGACCTGCAGCATGCCAAACAAAGCCGACACCCACTGGTCCGGCAGGCCGACTTCATGTTCGAAAACTTCAATTCAGCCACCAGCTATTCAGGCCCTGCTGCCATTCGGCTGTTGCGGGGCAAATGCGGACAGACCGAACACAATGCCCTGTACAACCGAGCCGCAAACAGTTGTATGTTGTTTGACCAGCTTCGCAACGTGGGTTTCGAAGTGGAAATGGGATTGAATCACAATGGCCGCTTTCAGGACTTTTCAAAACTGGTGGAAAGTAACCTGGGTGGCCAGGCCAAACAGCGTGTTGCACACAACGAAGTACAAACCGGTGTGCAGGCCTTTGATGGATCGCGGGTAGGGCGCGACGGCGACTACCTGCGCACCTGGTGGAAAAAACGCATCGAGCAAAGCGGCCCTGCCGTGGCGTACTACTACAACAGCATCACCTTGCACGATGGCAATCGCTTTCCCAACAGCAATTTGAACAGCCTGGAAAGCTACCCCTTGCGGCTTGAACGCGTGCTGAACGACCTTCAATCCGTGCTGGGAGAAATCAAGCGCAGTGGCCGAAAAGCGCTGGTGTTGGTGGTTCCCGAACACGGTGCAGGCTTAACCGGAGAATTCGGTCAGTTGGTCGGCTTGCGGGAGCTGCCGACCCCCGCCATTACCAAAGTGCCCGTGTTTGGCTATTGGGTGGCACCGGGTTATGTGGCGTCGCCAACTGGGCCAGTCACGGTGAGGCAGCCCACCAGCTACACGGCATTGGCTGAACTGCTGAACCGCTGGATGGCCTTGCCTGCCGAACAACAGTTGCGCCCGGCCTGGCCCGTGTTGTTGAGCGACTTGCCCAGTACGCGCTTTGTAGCCCAACAGGGTAATATTACCGTGATGGAAAGCCAGGGCTCTTACTGGATGAACGCACCGGGCATTGGCTGGAAAAAGCTGGGCCCAGTGCAAACCGCATCAGCGCCCTGAGGAACACAGACAACACATGGCCACAGCATTCGACCCGCACGCACCCCCCGCCCTGTTCATGCCGCCTGCCGACATGGCGCATGACATTTATGCCCTAAGCGCGCAGTTCAACGGCTTTGACCACAATATGTATCAAGACATCCAATACGATCAAGCAGTGTACGATTCCTTCCAGCGCTGGCCATTTCTGTTTGGGATCGCCATGGCCCCACACGTGGGCGAAGACTAGGCAACACCATCATCAAGCTGAAGAGATCAACGAATTTGGCGTTTCGCAAAAGGCATGGTGGGCTGTTTGCTGTTTTTCACCACCGAAATACGCTGATTTTTAAAACCCAGCAAGCGGCGCTGCCAGCGACGTTCCTGCGTTAAATGCGCGCCTTCATCGATACCGAAAATTCGCTGCAACATGAACTTGCTGGCTGCAACTGAATCGGGTGAGCGAGTGAGTATTTCCTGTATCAACGCCTGCACCTTTTCATCGGGGTTTTCCACCGCATGGGTCACCAAACCCAGCTCTTTGGCTTGCAGGCCACTGAGAATCCGACCGGTCATGGTCAATTCCTTGGCCACATCAACGGGCAACAATTCACGCAACAGGGCGCCGCCGCCCATGTCGGGCACCAAACCCCATTTGGCTTCCAGAATCGACAATTGCGCAGCCGGTGTGCACACGCGAATGTCTGCCCCCAAAGCCAATTGAATACCGGCACCAAAACAGTTGCCGTGAATTTGCGCAATCACTGGCACGCCAAGGTCGCGCCATCCCATGCTCCAGGTTTGAAAAATATTACGCATCGGCAGCCACAAATTGGCATACATCACCACGGCCGTTTTGGGGTTGCTCATCACCGATTTCACATCAAGCCCTGCGCAAAACGAAGAGCCCTCACCCTTCAAAACAACCGCACGCAGTGTTTTGTGTTTCGCCAATTGCAGTTGCACTTTGCGCACTGCTTTCAGCATGGGCCAATCCACCCCGTTGTGCTTCTCGGGGCGATTCAGTGCCACAGTGGCCACGGTGTTGTCGTTGTTGAACTGCAGGGATACTCTGTCCATGATACGCTCGGCTGTTTTTTGTTGTAGTAAAGGCTGCTTGCCATCTTAACCTTGAACATTCTCAAACCCAATATGATCTTTAAAGTGTTGACTCTGGTTTTGGCCTTGCTGGGCTATTACCTCAGCCCCTATGGCCCCAACGCCGCCGAGGAAAGCCCGCGCAAAACCACCAACGTGCTGTCGGGAAGTTTTTACCTGGCCGAGGTGACCCGTGTGGCCGATGGCGACACGATTACCGTTCGCAACCGCGATGGTGCCACGCACAAAATCCGCATGCATGCCGTGGACGCACCGGAATTGAAACAAGCCGGTGGCGAACAGTCCAAGGCCTGGCTTGTGCAACAGTTGATGAACAAAAACGTGAAAATTGTGGTGAGCAACACCGACCGCTACAAACGTCAGGTGGCCAAAGTGATATTGCCCGTTGAAGGTTGCGAGAAGCGTTTGTGTGAAGGGGAAACCGACATCAACCTGAAAGCCATTGAGGCAGGGCACGCCTGGTGGTATCGGGAATACGCCCGCAGCCAAAGCAGTGAAGACCGTGTGCTGTACGAAGCCGCCGAAGATCTGGCCCGCAACAAGCGCAAAGGCCTGTGGCAACAAACCGCCCCACAAGCGCCATGGCAATGGCGCACCGAACAACGCAACCAACGTTAAAACCATATGAAAGAAATCCACCACACCACCGTTGCACTTCGCTGGGGCGACATGGACCAGATTGGCCATGTGAACAACACCGTCTACTTCCGCTGCTTTGAACAAGCCCGTGTTGAATGGATTGACCTTTTCCCCGAACACGCGGACCACAACCCCGCCTACGTGGTAATTGTTCACACCGAATGCAGTTTTCTGAAAGAACTGAAAGCACCAGGCGTGGTTGCCATCAAAGTGTTTGCAGGCGACATGGGGCGCAGCAGCCTGGTGCAACATTACGAAATGCGCCGCACCGACGCCCCCGATGTGCTGGTGGCCACAGGCAGCGCCAAAATGGTGTGGGTAGACCCCGCCACCAGCCGTTCTACGTCCATTCCAGACCGTTTCAAAACTGCACTTTAATTCGGAAAACCCGAATTCGTTTCTAGAATCGGCACTCAGTTTTTGCTATTGTCGAGCCGAAATTTTATTGTTACATTGGGCAATGTCACAGTTGAATGCGACAACAACAATAAAACAAGTGTAGGAGTCAAACCATGAAAAACATCATGCCTGTTCGCCGCGATGTCAAATTGAATCTACCTGAAGAAAAGGTATCCAGTTGGCATGAGCAAGGTCCCCACGTGACCCATTTCATGAACGCCCTGTCGCTGTTCTTCCCGGCAGGCGAACGCATGTTCATGGACGCCGTGCGCAGCTACCGCGATGAAATTACCGATCCCGAATTGAAAAAGGCCGTGGTGGCCTTCATAGGTCAGGAAGCCATGCACAGCCGCGAACACGTTGAGTACAATGAAATGCTGGATCGCGCTGGCCTGCCTGCATCGCAACTGGACAACTTCCTGTGGGGTTTTCTCGCCGTCGTCAAGAAAGCCCTGGGCAAACGCTTAACGCTGGCTGGCACCATTGCGCTGGAACACTACACCGCCCTGATGGCAGACCAGTTGCTGCGCAACCCAGATGTGTTGGGTGAAAAATCCGACCCCGCCTACAAGCAAATGTGGATGTGGCACGCCTACGAGGAAACCGAACACAAGGCTGTGGCCTACGATGTGTGGAACCATGTGCTGCCCAACAACATGCACAACCGCTTCTCCCGCCGCTTGGCCATGGTGTTGGCCACTGTACTTTTCTGGCCACTGGTGGCCGCCTTCCACATTCGCCTTGTGATGGCCGACAAAAACATCAAGGGCGGGCACCTGAAAGGTTTCTGGACCGTGGCCAAAATATTGTGGGGCAAAAAAGTGGGTGTGCTGCGCAAGCCCGTGGCCAACGGCGAGTTCATGGACTACTTCAAAGCCGACTTCCACCCCTGGATGCACGACAACAGCCGTTTCCTGACAGAAATCGACAACTTTGTTGCAACTGTTGAAGGTTCGGGCCGCAAGCCCAACACGGACATCGCAAACGCCATTCGTGAGCGCATGAACAACCAGTTAAAAGCCAACGCAGCTTGATTTTCGCATTGGCTCAAACCTGAAGATTTCGTGACAGAAAACTTGGGATGAATAACCGGTGGGGAACGTGAGCAACCCACCGGTTTTCTGTAAAAATCATTTACTTTGCTGGTAATAATCGCTTTTTTCGTAGTGTGCAAATGCGTGCATGTAAGCCACCTTGAAAATAGCCGCCAGCGGTAGCGCCAAAAATACCCCCACCAAACCGAACAAGGCACCGAAAAACGCCAGCGCGAAAATAACAGCCAATGCCGACAGGCCAATTTTGTCGCCCACCACCAAGGGTGTCAGCACAAAGCCTTCCAAAAACTGCCCTGCAACGAACACAAACAGCACCAGCGCAATGGGCAAGAAGCCTTGCAGCTCAAGCGCGGCTGTCAGCAAACCCACCAGCAAGGCCAGTGCGAAACCGAGATAAGGCACCACACACAACACACCGGCCAGCATGCCAATGGCCCAACCGCTTTGAAGGCCCACCACGCTTAAGCCAATTGAATAAAAAGTGCTGAGAAACAGCATCACAATCATCATGCCTTTGATGTACTCGGTCATCACCGTGTCAATCTCGTTGAACAAAGGCTGTGCACGTGTCCACAAATGCGGTGGAAAAATTTTCTGAAACTGCTTTCCAATCTGCGTCCATCCGGGAAGAATGAACAGCGTGGCAATGGCGGTGAGTGAAATAAAACCGGTGAATCCCAACACCGACTGGGAACCCGAGCGAAGTACCTTGGTACTGATGTCAGCCAGCGTGCCCCGGTTCTCGCTGATGTAATCGGCAATGCGGTCCTTCATCTCGGCGCTATCCACAGAAATGGTTAAACCAAACGCATCATTTAACCAGGGTAACAAGGTGCCCTTCACATTCACAATCAGTTGCGGCAGGTTGTTTTGGATCAGTTCAAGCTGGGTCAGCACCACAGGAATGAACAGCAAACCCACGCTGGAAAAAATCAAAAGCAGCATGAGAAAGGTGAGGATCGCGCACACCGGCAAGGGAATTCGTTCACGCAGTTTTCTGTGCACCCAACGGCTTGGGGCCGCCAACAAATAGGCCAATACAAAAGCTGCCATGAAGGGAGCCAACACAGGCCACAGGGCGATCACCACCGCCAGCAGCAATGCGATACTTAGCAACAAGCCCCAGTGTTGCAAATAAAACTGCTTGGCCAAAGCCGACAAACCAACAGGCTGTGGCCCCCTTTGCTTCTCAGTTTGTTCTTCGGTTTTTTTCATCAATCGCCTTTCAAATTACACCGTGAGCCATTAACGCCTGCCCCTTAAAACAAGATACACACCACCCAAGGTCATGACCATGGCCACTAGCAAGGTTACGGTGACTGATTCATTCAAAAACAACACACCAGCCAGCGCGGCAATTACAGGCACGCTTAACTGCACACTGGCAGCAGATGTGGTGGGCAAGGCAGGCAGTACTTTGTACCACACCGCATAACCAATGCCACTGGCCAGGCAACCCGAAGCCAGTGCAAACAACACGCCAGCCAAAGTGGGCGTGGGCAAGTACACGGTGTACAGGGCAAGCCCCCGCTCAACCGTAACGCCCGGAATGTGAACACCCGCTTTGGCAGAAAAATACACCGCCATCCACACCAGCAGCATTAGAAACGCCGCACGGGAAAAATTACCGGCGGTATCGGCCAAAGGAAATTTCGATCCCTTGCCCACCACCGAATACACGCCCCAACAGGCGCCCGCCAAGGCCATGCTGACGGCAGCCAACACAGAAGCCGGTGTTTGCAAATGTGGCCACACCAACAGCACAAGGCCAACCGCAGCCACCACCGCACCCAGTGCACGCAAGCCCTTCAAGTGATCGCCCTGCGTGGCGGCATAAGCGATCATGCTGAGCTGCACACTGCCAAACAAAATCAACGCGCCGGTGCCTGTGCTCATGTACAAATACGCCATCGAAAACATTACCGCATAACCAAACAATGCCCATGCGCCTGTCCAGCTGCCTTGCTGCTTGCCCTTGTTTTGAATGCGCAAACACAGCCACAAGGTGATGGCACCGCTGATCAAGCGAATCGCCGTGAAACTGGCCGGATCAATTTGCCCGGCCCCCAAGGCTGCCCTGCAAAAAAAGGAATTGGCCGCAAACGCGCACATGGCAAAGGCCGTAAAAATTAGTGTGCTGACTTCAATTTTTTTCATTCGTGCACGCTACTATGTGACAACAATAATTTTCAATTTCAAAACACCGGAGACGCTTCCCCCATGCGCATTGAACTTCGCGACCCACTAAAACTGCCCTGCGGCGACACCCTTCCCAACCGCTTGGTCAAAGCCGCCATGAGCGAAGCCCTGGGCACCCGCGACAACCGGGTAACACCACAAATTGTGCGTGTTTACCAGCGCTGGACAGCCGGTGGCATTGGCTTGAATATAACCGGGAATGTGATGATAGACCGCCGCGCCCGTGCAGAGCCTGGCAACGTTGTGATTGAAGACGACCGCGACATGCCCCTGCTGCAACAGTGGGCCAAAGCAGGCCAGACCAATGGCAGCAAAATCTGGGTGCAAATCAACCACCCCGGCAAGCAGTGCCCCAAAGGCATGAACAAGGAAACCGTGTCGCCTTCCGCGGTGCCCTTTCACAAAAGCCTGCAAATGATGTTTGCAACCCCGCGCGAACTTTCTGAGAATGAAATTCTCGACCTGATCGCCCGCTGGGGCCGCACCGCCAAAGTGTGCAAAGAAGCCGGCTTTGATGGCGTGCAAATTCACGGCGCGCATGGCTACCTGATCAGCCAGTTTTTAAGCCCGCTGAGCAACCAGCGCACCGACCAATGGGGCGGCAGCGCAGAAAACCGCCGCCGCTTTGTGCTGGCCATTTACGATGAAGTGCGCAAACAGGTTGGCGCTGATTTCCCCGTGGGGATCAAACTGAATTCAGCCGACTTCCAGAAAGGTGGTTTTTCAGAGGAAGAATCACTGGCAGTGATTCAGGAATTAACCGCACGCGGCATCGACATGATTGAAGTGTCCGGCGGCACCTACGAAGCCCCCGCCATGACAGGTGCGTCAGCCAAGCCCAAGAAAGAAAGCACCTCGAAGCGCGAGGCTTACTTCATCGACTTCACCGAGAAAGTGCGCGCTGTGTGCAAAGTGCCCTTGATGCTGACCGGGGGTTTTCGCACCGTAGGCGGCATGAAAGAAGCGTTGAACACCGGCGCTGTCGATTTGATTGGCCTGGCGCGGTCAATCGCCATGGAACCCGATTTGCCCAAGCGCCTGCTGGACAACAAAGAAGCCTTGCACCCTGTCAGGCCCTTGATTACCGGCGTAAAGGCCGTGGACCGAACCGGCTTGCTGGAAATTCAGTGGTACACCCGGCAAATTCACCGCATGGGCAAAGGCAAAAACCCTGTCCCGAACGAGAGCGCCCTGAAAGCCCTGTTTTTCTATATTCTGGACAGCAGTTGGGGCTTGTTCAAAGCCCGCAAGTTAAGGGCTTGATCACAAGGGACTGATGATGGTGAAAAACTGCGGTGTGTTGATATTAAGCTTGTTCTTGGGCAATGCATTCGCCATGGACGACGCTGCAATTCTTGAACAAGGTCGCAAACTGTTTCAAACCGATGCAGACCCCGCCTGCGCCATTTGCCACACCTTGGCCGATGCAGGCACCAAAGGCAAAGTTGGCCCTGTACTGGATGAACTGAAACCCAGCGAAGAGCGCGTACTGAACGCGCTTAAAAACGGCAAAGGGGGCATGCCTCCTTTTGTCGATCATTTGACCGTGGATCAAATGAAAATTCTGGCGAAGTATGTGTCCACCGTCACCGGTGGCAACAAGCCCTGAATTCAGTTATTCAGTTTTTGTAATCAGGCTGCTCACGGTCCAGCTTGCGCAACAGCGCAGGCCAGGCAATATTTCCACCCAAGCCGCGGGTTACTTGCGCAGCTGCCGCCTTGATACCGTTCACAATCGGCTGGGCAATTGGAATCAACGTGGCACTGCCCGATTGCGCTGCAATTTGCACTTCGCAAGCGCGTTGCAGAATAAACATGTTCAAGAACGCATCGGCCACCGTGGCACCGCAGGTCAGCAAACCATGGTTGCGCAAAATCATGGTGTTTGCCTCGCCCAGGTCGGCTTGCAAACGAGCCTTCTCATCTTCTCGCAGGGCAAGTCCTTCGTAGTCGTGGTACGCCAAGCCAGCCAGCGGAAACAGCGATTGCTGCGAAATGGGCAACAAACCTTGTTCCTGAATGGACACTGCAACCCCCGCCACCGTGTGGGTGTGCATCACACAATGGGCATCGTGCCGCACCGCATGCACAGCGCTGTGAATGGTAAAACCCGCTGGGTTCACATCGTAAGGGCTGTTGTCCACCTTCTCGCAATTCATGTTCACCTTCACCAGGCTGCTGGCAGTGATTTCTTCGAACATAAAACCATAGGGGTTAATCAGGAAATGCCCGTCTTCATTCGGCACACGGGCTGAAATATGGGTGAACACCAAATCGTCCCAACGGTGCATGGCCACCAAGCGATAGGCCGCAGCCAGGTCGACGCGGGCCTGCCATTCAGCAGGTGCAATGTGGGTTGGGGGGGTGTTTGCAAGCGGTGCGTTCATGGCGATCTCCTCGACTTGATCCAGTTTTGTCTTTTTTAAAAGTGTAACAGCGCGCACCACTGGCTTGCTGAAAGCACTTGAAATTCAAGACAATCAAAGGCAATCTAACATTACAAAATAAAATTTATAATGTTGGAGACAGTAATACCATGCATGCCAAAGTCAAACAGCTTGTGCCGCTAGAATCGCAAAACGAAGCCGTGCGCTCGGTTCGCGCCAACTACCGGGTAGAATTCATTTCAACCCATTACCACGGTTATTTGCACCTGGCCATGACCATGACCCTGGGGTTAGGCGTTATCTCCCTGTGCATTTATTGGCTTGAATCACCCAGTATGCTCGAATGGCTTACCATTCCAGCCACATTCTTATATGCAAACTTTGCAGAATGGGCCGGGCACAAATACGCGATGCACCGCCCGGTAAAAGGCTTGGGGTTTGTGTACAAAAGGCATTCACTTCAGCACCACAAGTTTTTCACCGACACCCACATGGAAATCGACAGCAACCAGGATTTCAAAGCCGTGCTGTTTCCAATCGCCATTGTCGGCTTTTTCGTGGTCGCGTTTTTCGTGCCCATGGGCTTTTTGCTGGCCTGGCTGTTCAGCCCCAACGTGGCGTTGTTGCTAGTCGCCACCGGCATGGCTTACTACCTGAATTACGAACTGTTCCACCTGTCTTACCACTTGAAGGAAGAACACTGGGTGCACCGCATTCCGGGCTTCACGCGCTTTGCGCGCTTGCACACCACGCACCACGATCAGCGAATTATGGCGCACAAAAATTTCAACATCACCTACCCGATCATGGACTGGCTGATGGGTACTTGGGACAGGCGGTGATCAAACCTGCAATTAAACCAACTGGTGGCTACCTAACCCAGGGCGATTCATGGGTATTACCACCCACCTTGCCAGAAAAATTTGAAAAATAGGTATCATGACGAGGTGTATTTGTATTGCGCAAACAATCGAACACAGACTTAATCCACTAAAGAGTTATCGATTGGAATATACAAGACGATGGATCGTGATCGAATTTTTATTAAAAAAGCACACCGGAATTAGGGCAAAAACTTATTATGAAGAAAGTATTTTATTGCACAGAGAAAAAAACTTTTTCAAGCTGCATTTCAAATACTTTCTTGACTGCCTGACCAACAGGTCAGACCCATTGCTTCCAGCATTGCTTTCCGTCCATCATAGACGATGCGCCCTTGTGGGCAAACTTATTCGAAAGTTCCACAGCCAGGGAATTAACCTGCACACAATTCAGTTGAGTTTGGGGGCATATCAACAAACCCTTTGTCCTGACTTGAAAGACTGCTGATTGGTAAAATGCAAGCGCATTGCCCACCAGGTGATACGACCCGATGAAAAATCACCTCCGCTTCAAACGGAATCACCGGAATAGAAGCCAGTTTGCGCGACAATCAATCAAGGAAATTTGTTTTTCAGCCACATGCGTCATTGGGGGATGAATCGTCCACCCAGAACGAGGGGACGATTCAAAACGAACATGGAACGCTTACAGTTCCGTTACCACCCCAGCCACCGTCAACAAATCCACCATCGTGAACTGTCCCAGTTTCTTGCCCAAGGTGGGAGTCCAGTCGGGGTCTTGCGACAGGTAGGAAGTTTTGTCACCTTGCAACAAACCAATCATGACCTCGCCCACAATACGCCCGCCAACGGGCCCCAGGCGTTTGCCGTCCGCTGTCACATCTGCTTCCTTCAGGCAGTAGTACCAAAGCGGTGTGCGGTTGTGCAGGTTGTAGGGCTTCAACTCGGCCAAGTCTTCTTCGGGCAAAGCTTCAATGCCCATGGCCGCTGCAACCCGCTGGCCAGAGGGCACTTTGAAAGTAAGGTGGCGCAACAAATTCAACTGTGCCAGCGATTGCGGTCCGCCTGGTGGCAAGCCTGGCAGGTCGAACATCACCGATGAAATTCGGGTATCAATGCGCTTGTTCTGTCGCGCTTTGTTATCGCCAAAATCAAAAAAAGTTTGCCAATCGATAAAGCGGTTTGGCTCGCGGGTGCCGCCGCGCATGTCGATGCTGACCGGGTTCACTGCCAGGTTGTCATTAAAGAACAGAGCAAACAGATCCGGATCAGTGCCCTTGCCAAAGTTCACGCGGTAGCTGGGGCGCACCTGCGAATGTCCAAACCGGTAAGCGGCCACTGAAAACTCAACGGGGATGTAAGGTGCATTGCGCCATTTGTAGAACTTGCGGCCTTTGGTCAAAATATCTTTCACCAAATTCTTGCCAATTGTTTTGGGCAAAAATTCATTGAGAATGATCCACTGGTAGTGCCAGCGTGTCAGCCGCTGCGCCTCCAGAAAAACTTCGGCCGGGTTACTCAAACCCAGTTGGGTTTTCAGGTGCGTCACAATCGAATTGTGAAACTTCAGAAAGGCCACCTGCAATTGCGACAGCACCAGGTTTTCATCGTTGCGCGGATCGCCAATCAGCGGGGTCCCCTGGCTGTTGCGGGGCAAATCAAACTTCATGGAACCATCGCGGGACAAATTTTCCGCACCAGGGTTTTTCTCCACCAACAAGATAGTCAAACCATGGTCCACTGTCTGGTCAAACAGATGTGGCGAACCTGCGGGGCCCAGGCCGTACACGCTGTCCAAACCAAATGTTGGAATGCGGAAATTCTGGATCATTTCCGGGTCAACCTGCTGCTCCAGGCTGGAGGTAATGTCCAGCGTCATGTCGTGGTCCAGAAACTGCCCCAGAAACGTCATGCCCGCCGTCAAATCGGGATTGTCCTCGTTGTTCGCCAGCAAGGCTTGCTGAAGAATCAGGTTTTGCGGGGCCTGGGTTAAATCATCTTGCGCGTCCATCAAACCGTTGCGTTCACCAATCTTCAACAATGCCGCACGCAAAGCGGGGCTGTCGGAAGAAAAAGCGGGCAGGTTCGGGAACAGGCGACCAAACTTGCCTTGGTCGTAAAACGTGGACGTGGGGGGTGCATCGCCAGAACGATACACATTGCCGTGATGGGACATGGGAAATTCCTCCTGATTTTATAAGGATGTTGGGAACAGACAGGACAGCCTGAAAAAGTTAGCAGCTCTGTTGAACAAATGCCCTGTTCAACTTGCCTGTGCACACCGACCCATCCCATATTCGAGGGGGGTAAAAGCAGGCTATCCAGTGGATAAGCACCTGTTTTCCCTCGCTTTTCGAACCCTTGCCCCAGCAAACCCGGCAGTAGACTAAATTCATCGTCACCCTGCCCGTACCACCATGAAACAACTCAGCCTGAAAGCCCACGCCGCAGCCTTCCACGCGGAATTCTTTGGCAACACCACCCAGAAACGCTATGTGCTGGGCATCAATGAATTTGCGGATGCTGTGGCCAGCAAAGTGAACCTGGATGGATTTATTGACGAGTACACCACCGCCACCGAATACCGCGGCAAACCCGTGGTGCAGTTGGGCGACGTGCCCGCGGGCAGCATGGTTATTTCAACCGTGACGCAGGCGCGCCCCAAAACAGCCCTGAACAAATTGCTGCGCTTAAATGGCGTGGCATCGATGGATTACTTTGCAGTGGCCGATGCCAGCCACTACCAGTTGCCGCAGGTACAAGCCTTGGCGGACACGCAGAAAGAATACGCCGCGCATCCCGAGAAATTTGAATGGGTGCGTGAACTGTTTGCCGATCAGGAATCGCGAGAAGTGTTCAACCGCGTGATGGAATTTCGCTTGAACGCAAACCTGCGTGCCATGCGGTTTTTCGACTACACGGCCGACCAGCAATACTTCGAGCCCTTCGTGAAATTCGCGCCCGGCGAAGTGTTTGTAGACGGTGGCGGTTTTGACGGTTACACCACGGCAGAATTCATCAAACGCTGCCCAGTCTACGGTGGCGTGCACTTTTTCGAACCAACCGAAAAAACATTGGGCACTGCGAAAGAAAAACTGGCCACCCACCGCAACATTGAATTTCACCCAGTGGGTTTGTTCAACGAAAAACAAACGCTGTCTTTCGACGCAAGCGCAGGTTCGGCCTGCAGAATTTCAGAAACGGGCAGTGTGAAAATTGATGTGGACTCGCTGGACAATCGTGTCACCGAATCTGTCAGCTTCATCAAGCTGGATCTTGAAGGCGCCGAGCCCAAGGCCCTGGAAGGCATGAAGTGGCACATTCAGGAAGACCACCCAAAGCTGGCTGTGGCGGTGTATCACGACCCGGCACATTTCTGGCAGGTGCCAGAAATCATCTTGGGCGTGCGTGGCGATTACAAGGTGTATTTGCGCCACTACACCGAGGGCTGGACGGAAACCGTGATGTTCTTTATCCCGAAATAAGCATCACCCACCGTAGGTTTCCAACAAATACGCCACGATAGCTCTGGATTCGAACATGGCTTTGCCCGTGTTCGGATCTTCCAGATAGGGCACCATCATCTTGTTGGTTTTCGCCATGAATTGTTCGCGTTTGCCACCCTTCACCGGGTTGTACTCGCCCACGGCAGCATGCACACCATTTAAGCCCATATCAGCCCACTGTTCCTTGCCCAGGTTCACAAGGTGGTAGGGAATTTCCAGCTCACACAACACATCGCGAACTGGCCGGCAAAAAGGCGATGCCTCGAAACTGTACAGCGTCAGCATTTGTTCAGGCTTTTTCGACTTGCGCACCTTCGTGCCCGCCCCAAAACCCAAGGCGCTGTTGGCCAGGCTTGACAATGTTTGCGGCAGGGCAACCTTCACGCACAAGGGCACCGGGCGTTTGGCATAGGTTGTGTACAGGTAACCGATAATGTCGGCAGACTCGTACATTGTCACACCCGTGTTTTCATCCACCAAAAACGGAAACTGGGCCTTGCCACCCAGTTCAAGAACTTCTGGCCGAAAACGCTCACCACCTTTCGGGCAGGGGTAAATGTCCGCGTCCAGCGCAAGCTCGGTCAGTGCCTCGCGCACCAGGCGGCAATACGGACAGGCTTCAAATTCATACAGCTTCAGGTTCTTTTCGGGCTGAACCGCAGCGGGTTCGCTCTTCATGCCCTGCCAGCCACGAAGTGTAGAGGCCGCCGTGGCCAGGGCCACTTTCAACAAATGGTTCATCTTTACTCCCGATCAATGCGCATCACTGCCATCCAGCGCACTTAGCGCGGCAGCCACCAAAATCATTGCGCCACCGATGCCCACTTGCAGTGTCAGCACCTCCTGGGTCAACACAATCGCCGACAAGGTGGCAAACACCACCTCGGACAACATGACCACCGCAGTAATATTCGCCGGCAAACGCGATGCGCCATATTGCAAACCATAATTGGCCACCAGCAAACTGGCTGCAAAACCCAACAACACCAGCGCACCATAAGCGCCGGGCACCAAAGGCCATTGCACCACTGAATTGCCAGGCCCCAGCAGCACAGCCAATACAGTTGCAACCACTGCCGGTGCCACCATGCCCCCCACAAACATCGAAAACAAGCGGGCCTGTGAAGTGCGCCGCGCCTGGTGGCGAAGCATGATGTTGTTTAGCGCAAATGCAGCGCCGCCCATCAAACCCAACCATTCCGCCATGTTCGAAGGCACCGGATAACCCAAAGCACCGTTGGGGCTCAGCACCAGCACCGCGCCGCCAAATGCAAGGGCCACGCGCAACATGGCCTTCAGCGAAATTCGTTCATGCAGCACCACACGGGCCAGCAACACAGCCCAAATCGGCATCAGGTAAAACAACAACACCACCCGGATTACTTCGCCGATCGACACACCCCAGTTAAACCCCACCATGGTGGTGCCCGCCGCCAAGGCCAATAACCACAGGGGTTTGTGCTGAACAAACTCCGCCAACACTTTGGGCATGGCGCACAACATCACCACCGCGCCCAGCAGGTAAGTGACCGCAGAAGACCACAACGGGTGCAAGCCTTCGCCCTGCAATTCACGCAGGGGCCACCAGGACACACCCCACACAAAAGCATTTAAAACCAGGGCAAGGTAGGGCAGGTAACTTAAACGGCTTTCAGGCACAGTTCACCACCACACGGCCCTGCAGTTGATTGGCCAACACCAGGCGGGCACTGTCCAGCGCCTGCGCCAGCCGCACTTCCTTGATCATGAAATCCAGGTCATATTCACCCAGCACATTGGCCAGCAAACCCCAGGCGCGGTCGCGCTCGGCATGCGTTCTGTACACACAGTTAATTCCGCGCAAAGTAATTCCGCGCAAAATAAAGGGCGCCACGCTGCCCTCGAAATCCATGCCCTGCGCCAAACCGCAGGCCGCCACCACGCCGCCGTAGCGGGTTTGTGCGCATGCATTCACCAGGGTGTGGCTGCCCACGCTGTCCACCACCGCTGCGAATTGTTCTTTCTGCAAGGGCTTGCCGGAGCGCGACATGGATTCACGGTGAATCAGGTGGGTTGACCCCAACTGCAAGCGCTCGAAATGTTTGGCCGCCGATTCCGACACAGGGTCACCCATCGCATCAATCGACCCCGTCAACCCCACCACCTCGTAACCCAAGTGCTGCAACAGCAGGCAAGCCACTGTGCCCACGCCCCCGCTAACACCTGTTACCAGCACAGGGCCATCGCCCGGCTTCACCGGGTGATCTTGCAAAGCCATTACACACAAGGCAGCGGTGTAGCCAGCTGTGCCCAAGGCGGCAGCCCAGCGGGCACTTCGCCCTGCGGGTATGGGGGAAATCCATTGCGCAGGCACACTGGCCCGCTCGGCCAGGCCGCCCCAATGGGTTTCGCCCAGCCCCCAGTCATTGACTTGGCACACCGTGCCCACCGGCCACTGGCTTGCGTTCGACTCAATCACCTCGCCCACCGCATCAATGCCGTGCACCATGGGGTACTTGCGCGCAATAGGCGCCGTGTGGGTTAGCGCCAAGGCATCCTTGTAGTTCAAGGAGCTGTAGTGCAGCTTCAACACCACGTCTTGCCCGGCGAACTCAGATTCATCCAAAGTTTCCAGCTCGGCCTGCGCTTGGTCTGCGGCCCGGGAAATCCACGCCCTGATCATTTTGTCTCCTTATTCTGGGTGAGCCAATCATCGCACAAACCAGTGATCAAATTTGCGCACAAGGCCTGGCTTGCATACACTTCAGCTTTGCCTTAGAAGAACAACCATACCGTGCGCAAACCCACCGCCAAAAGCCTGATTCTCGACCTGCTGCTTGCATCCAAAGGTCGCCCCCTTTCTGCCAAACAGGCCATTGCCGCCTGCAGCATTTTCGACATCAGCGTGAACAACACCCGTGTTGCGCTGGTGCGCCTGTCATCGGAAGGGCTGATAGAATCGGCAGGCCGCGCCCTGTACCAATTGACCGACGACGCCCACACACTGGCCGATGACGTGGCCGCCTGGCGCACCCGCAGCACCCGCGTTCGGCCATGGGACGACAGCTACATTGTGGTTCAGGCAGAAAAACTTTCACGCAATGAAGCCAAACAACAACGCGCCCGCGCCCGTGCCCTGCTGATGCTGGGCTTTCAACCCCTGAATGAACACCTGTTCATTCGCCCCAACAACATTGAAGACACGCTGGAAACAGTGCGCGCAAGGCTCTACAAACTTGGCCTTGAAAAAGAAGCACCAGTGTTCGAAGCTCGCGGATTTGATGCAGAAACAACGCACCGAATCGCCACACTGTGGAACCCGCGCGAACTGGAGGGCAACTACGCACTGCTTGAGAAAAAGATGCGCACCTGGCTGGATCGTTTTAATTCACTGGAACCGGAAGTGGCCGCACGGGAATCATTTTTGCTGGGCGGCACGGCGATCAAGCACGTGGTGTACGATCCCTTCCTGCCAGCCGAATGGATCAATGTGCAAGCGCGGGAACGGTTCTTGAGCGCAGTCGATGAAGTGGACCAGGCGGGCATGCGGATCTGGAATGGCATGTGGGCAAGCATGGAGGGCTGACTATTTAGAGTAAACCCTCATCCGAAACGCCCATTGCTGCGTATAAACTTCGTCCGCCCTAACATTGCGCTGCAGCACCCGTGAAGAAACTACTCAGAACCGCCTTGAAACTCAATGAATTGGCCGTGAACACGGCAACCAATGCGGCGGACTGGTTTTTTCGCAAGGAAATCCTGATTCAGTCGGGCAAAACCGAATATGAAATAATCGCCGAGCACCTGCCCATGCGGGTGCGCTACTACGCGCCTTCCAGCCCCGCACCCGATGCCACACCGCAACATGCAGTGCCTTTGGTGTTGGTGCCCCCGCTGGGAGTCACTACCGAAACATTCGACCTGATGCCCAACCGCAGCCTGGTGAAAGCCATGGTTGAATCGGGCTATCGGGTGTATGTGGTTGACTGGGGCAAGCCCGAACGCAAAGACAGCCATCTTGGGCTTTTTGACTACAGCCACACCATGATGGGCCAGGCCCTTCAAGCAGTTCGCAAACACAGCCAATCCAAAGACATCTCCCTGTTTGGCTGGTGCATGGGCGGCTTGTTGTGCCTGCTTTACTCCGGCTACGGGCATGACAAACACATTCGCAACCTGGTGACCGTGGCCAGCCCGATCGACCTGCGCGACGGCAAAAACATCATGTCTTTTGCGTCCAACACACTGAACATAACAGCCGGCTTCATTCGCAAGTACAGCGAATTCCGCCTGGACCGGATCAACCCCACCCTGTTCAGTCCACCCGGCTGGATGGTCAGCCTCGGCTTCAAATTGACCGCGCCTGTGGCCAGCATCACCACATACTGGGACCTGCTGACCCGCCTGAACGACCGCGATTTTGTAGAACAACACACCACCACAGCCGATTACCTGAACAACATGATGCTGTACCCGGGCGGCGTGGTTCGCGACTTCATGATCCGCTTTGCTGTGGACAACAAACTGGCCAATGGCAAAGTCAGAATGGGTAACAAAGTTTCCGAACTGAGCAATATCACCGCCAACATGCTGGTGTTCGCCGGGGAAACCGACCACTTGGTACCGCCCAGCATGGCCAGGAAAAGCCTGTCCATGGTGGCCTCCAAAGACAAATCCTTCCTGATCGCCCCCGGCGGGCACATGGGTGTTATTTTGGGTAGCCAAGCCCGCGAACATGTGTGGGAAAAGGTAGCAGACTGGCTGGCTGCTCATTCACAACTGGCTACACCACGAAGAAAGTAGCCCACGCGATGTAAAAATTTACCCATCAATTCGATATTTCCATTAATATCGAATTATGGAAGAAAATGACATCATCAAAGCACTGGCCGCCCTGTCGCACAACTCTCGCTTGCGCGTATTTCGTGCACTCGTCGTAACAGGCCCCGCCGGGCTCACCCCAAGCATGCTGTGCGAACGGCTCGACATCCCTGCCGCCACCATGTCCTTTCATTTGAAAGAACTCAGCAACGCGGGGTTGATTCAACCCATTCGCGATGGGCGCAACCTGATTTACAGCGCCCAGTTTGCCCACATGAACGGCGTTATCTCCTATTTGACCGAAAACTGCTGCGAGGGCCAAGGCTGCACCCCCCAAGGCACACCCATTCAAAAAGAGGCCCACCATGAGTAACAAAACATTCAATGTGCTGTTCATTTGTACCGGCAATTCAGCACGCTCCATTCTGGCCGAAGCCATTCTGAACCAGCTAGGCGGCGGTCAATTCAAAGCCTATTCCGCAGGCAGTTTTCCAGCCGGGCGCGTCAACCCCTACACCCTTGAAATTCTTGAACGTTGGGAAATGGACACCCGCAATTTGCGCAGCAAAAGCTGGGATGAATTTGCCGTGCCAGGCGCCCCGAAAATGGACTTTGTATTCACCGTGTGCGACCAGGCCGCGGGCGAGGTTTGTCCCGTGTGGCCAGGACAACCCGTGCTGGCACATTGGGGCGCACCCGACCCGGCCAAAGCCGAAGGCACCCATGAACACATTTTGCAGGAATTCCGCAGCGTGGGGCTGTTGTTGCGCAAGCGCATCGAACTGATGTTGGCCCTGCCAATTGCCAAACTTGAAAAACTAGCCATTCAACACGAAGTCGAACAAATAGGAAAAGTATCATCATGAGCACCAATGTCCTCATTCTTTGCACCCACAACTCTGCGCGCAGCGTACTGTCCGAAGGCATGCTGAACCACCTGGCCCAGCAATACGGGAAAGACATCAAAGCCTTCAGCGCAGGCAGCGCGCCAAGTGGCCGCGTGAACCCCTACGCCCTTCACGCACTAGCCAGCGTGGGCATCAACACCAGCCAATACACCAGCAAAAGCTGGGATGTATTCACCGAACCCGGCGCCCCGAAAATCGACATCGTGATCACGGTATGCGACAGCGCAGCAGCCGAGCAATGTCCTTACTGGCCAGGCAGCCCCGTGAAAACCCACTGGGGTTACCCCGATCCATCGAATGAGCCAGAGGAAAACAAACCCCGAGCTTTTGAGCTGACCCGCCAAGCCATTGCTTTTAAGATGATGCAGCTTATCCAGCTTCCACTGGGCAACATGAACGCTACCGAACTAAACGCAGCACTGGCCGCGATTGCACGGAGCTGACTGAACATGTACACCCTGCCCAAAAAACTGGGTGCTGAGTTTCTCGGCACCCTGCTTCTGCTGGCCATCGTGATCGGTTCTGGCGTCATGGCTGAAAACCTGTCCGAAGGCAACAATGGTGTTGCCTTGATCGCCAACACCCTGGCGACCGTCTTCGGCCTGTACATCCTGATTGAAGTGTTTGCCCCCATCAGCGGCGCGCATTTCAACCCGGTGGTTACACTGTCCATGGTGTTGCTCAAGCGCCAGCCTTCATCTGAATTACTGCCCTACATTCTGGTTCAACTGGCAGGCGCATTTTGTGGTGCCATTCTTGTTCACCAAATGTTCGACATGGAGCTGCTGCAATTTTCCGAAAAAGCCCGCACCGGTTGGGGCATCTGGACTGGTGAAATTGTGGCCACAGGGGGCTTGTTGCTCGTCATTCTAATGGCCAAACAGGAACGTGTTTCTGGCATGGTAGCCTGCTACATCGGGGCTGCCTACTGGTTCACATCGTCCACTTCATTTGCCAACCCGGCTGCTGCTTTCGGGCGTTTATTCTCCAACAGCTTTGCCGGCATAGCGCCAGCCGATGTTCCTGCCTACATGGTGTTTGAAGTCATCGGTGGCTTGCTTGCCTTGGTGATTTACAAATACTTCAGCAACACCGCCACCACTGCACAACCGGTGCCGGGTATCCAGCAGTAACAAATTTCTTCACATACGAAAAAAGCCCCTTTCGGGGCTTTTTCACATTTCGACTCAATTCACTGCAAGTTGAAATTTACTTCATTGCGATTGCTTTACCGTCAGTCGACTTAACAGACTTCCATGCATTTTCAATCAGCTTTACAGTTGCGTCTGGCAGTGGAACATAGTCCAGGTCAGAAGAAAGCTTGTCACCCTTGGCGTAGGCCCAGTTGAAAAACTTCAACACTTCAGAAGCCTTGGCAGCGTCAGCCTGTTCTTTGTGGAACAAGATGAAAGTAGCACCAGTGATGGGCCATGCATTTTTGCCTGGCTGGTTGGTCAGGATTTCATAGAACTCGTTGGACCAGTCGGCACCAGCAGAAGCAGCTTTAAAAGCCTCATCATCAGGCTTAACGTACACACCTTCTTTGTTCTGCAGTTGTGTAAATGTCAGCTTGTTTTGCTTGGCGTACGCGTATTCAACGTAACCAATTGAACCTGGCAGGCGCTGAACGAATGCTGAAACACCTTCGTTGCCCTTGCCGCCCAAGCCCACGGGCCACTTTACGGCAGTACCTTCACCAACAGTGCTCTTCCAGTCAGCGCTAACCTTGCTCAGGTAGTTCGTGAAAATGAAAGTAGTACCGGAACCATCGGCACGACGAATCACGCTGATGTCTGTTTCAGGCAGGTTAACACCTGGGTTCAGGGCAACAATTGCCTTGTCGTTCCACTTGGTAATCTTGTTCAGGTAGATGTTGGCCAACACTTCGCCAGTCAACTTCATCTGGCCGGGGGCCACGCCCTGCAGGTTCACAACTGGCACAACACCACCGATCACGGTTGGGAACTGCATCAAACCTTTTTCTTTCAACACTTCAGGTGTCAAAGGCGCGTCAGACGCACCGAAGTCTACTGTCTTGGCCGTAATCTGCTTGATACCACCACCGGAGCCGATGGACTGGTAGTTCACCTTGTTGCCTGTTTCCTTGTTGTAAGCATCAGCCCACTTGGAATACACAGGTGCAGGGAAAGAAGCGCCAGCACCAGTAATTTCGGCGGCGTTCACGGAAGTCATGCTCAGGGCCAGAGCGCCTGCAGAAATCGCTGTAGCGATTGTTTTAATGTTGAACATTTTTTCACCTCACTTATTAAAGTATGGTCATACTGCCGCACAAATATTTCAGAATCATGACAAAAATAAGGCATTAATATAAATGTCAAAAAACCACACCCAGCTGCCTGAGTGTGGTTTTTTTGCAATCAAGTCAAGGGCTTACCAAGCACGATCAGCCAAATCGGCCAGTAATGTAGTTTTCAGTTTCCTGCTTCCTGGGTTTCAGGAAAATTTGGTCGGTTACACCAAACTCAATCAACTCACCCAGGTACATGTAGGCCGTGTAGTCGGAAACCCGGGCGGCCTGCTGCATGTTGTGGGTCACAATCACCACGGTGTAATCTTCTTTCAATTCGGTAATCAGCTCTTCAATGCTGGCCGTGGAAATCGGGTCAAGCGCCGAACAGGGTTCATCGAGCAACAAAATTTCAGGCTTGATCGCAATGCCGCGTGCAATACACAAACGCTGCTGCTGACCGCCCGACAAGCCATTGCCGCTTTGGTGCAGCTTGTCTTTCACTTCCTTCCACAACGCGGCCTTCGTCAGCGCCCATTCCACACGCTCTTCCATTTCCCCCTTGGACAACTTTTCGAACAAACGAACACCGAACGCGATGTTTTCATAGATCGACATCGGGAATGGCGTGGGCTTCTGGAACACCATGCCAATTTTGGAACGAATCAGGGCAATGTCTTTCTTGCTGGTAATCAGGTCTTCGCCGTCCATCAAGATCTGGCCCTCGGCACGCTGCTCGGGGTACAGCGCATACATTTTGTTAAATGTGCGCAGCAGGGTGGACTTACCACAGCCAGACGGACCAATAAATGCCGTGACCTTTCTTTCCGGAATCGTCAGGTTGACCGACTTCAGCGCATGAAAATCGCCGTAATAGAAATTCAGGTCTTTGACTTCCAGCTTCGTTTTCTCGACAACAACTTCTGTATTGGGCATTTTTAGGCCTTGAATGGTCAATTATTTTGAGTTCTTCAACAGCGAACGCGCGATGACGTTCAACACCAACACGCCCGCAGTGATCAGGAATACACCGGCCCAGGCCAGTTCCTGCCACTCTTTGAAAGGGCTCAGCGCAAAGTTGAAAATCATCACAGGCAAGTTCGCCATCGGCTTCATCATGTCAGTGTTCCAGAACTGGTTCGACAGCGCTGTGAACAACAATGGTGCGGTTTCACCCGCAATGCGGGCAACCGACAACAAAATGCCAGTCAAAATGCCCGCGTAACTGGCCTTCACGGTGATCGCCATCACCATTTTCCATTTGGGCGTACCCAGTGCAAAGGCCGCCTCGCGCAGGGCGTCTGGCACCAGGCGCAACATGTTCTCGGTGGTTCGAATCACAATCGGAATTTGAATCAAGGCCAAAGCCACAACGCCCGCCCACGCCGAAAAGTGACCCATGATGCGCACCATCACTGCGTACACAAACAGGCCAATCACAATAGAAGGGGCTGACAACAAAATGTCATTGATGAAACGAACCGACGCAGCCAGCTTGTTGTCTTTGCGCGATTCCGCCAAATGCACGCCCGCCAAAATACCCAGTGGCGTACCAAACAAAGTGGCAAAACCCACCATCAGCAAAGTGCCCGTAATTGCGTTGGCCAGTCCACCACCTTCTACACCGGGAGGCGGGGTCATTTCAGTGAACAGGTTCCACGACAAGCCATTGATGCCCAAGGTGACCGTGGTGTACAAAATCCAGATCAACCAGAACAGGCCGAAGGCCATGGCCGCCAGCGACAGTGTTAGCGCGATCGAATTGACCAATTTGCGTTTGGATTGCATTTTCAAACGCATTTTCTCGTCGGTGGCCACGGTGGTCACCAGGTTTTCTTTCGAAATCGCAGTGGGGTCTGTGTAAATACTGCTCATGGCTTATCTCCCGTTGCTCGACAATTTGGCCAGCAACAGCTTGGATGCCACCAACACGAAAAACGTGATCACAAACAGAATCAAGCCCAGTTCCATCAACGCCGAGGTATGCAAGCCTGCATCGGCTTCCGCAAATTCGTTGGCCAACGCAGACGTAATACTGTTGCCCGGCGAAAACAAGGAAATGTCATTCAGGTAATTGGTGTTACCAATCACAAATGTAACGGCCATGGTTTCACCCAAGGCGCGGCCCAAACCCAGCATCACCCCGCCGATCACGCCCACTTTGGTGTGGGGCAACACAATTTTCCAGATCACTTCCCAAGTGGTACAACCCATGCCATAACCGGCTTCTTTCAACATCACAGGGGTTACTTCAAACACATCGCGCATCACAGCTGCGATGTAAGGGATGATCATGATGGCCAGCACCACACCCGCAGTCAGCAGGCCGATACCAATGGGCGGGCCAGAGAACAGGGCGCCGATCACAGGCACCTGCCCCAAAGTGGACCCCAGGGGGCCTTGCACATACTTGGCAAAAATTGGCGCAAACACCAGCAAACCCCACATGCCATACACGATCGAGGGCACAGCCGCCAGCAACTCAATGGCGGTGCCCAACGGGCGGCGCAACCAAGGGGGCGACAGCTCGGTGAGGAACAGGGCAATACCAAAACTGATGGGCACGGCAATGACCAAAGCAATGAAGGAAGTCACCAAAGTGCCGTAAATGGGCACCAGTGCACCGTATTCATCAATGGGTGGATCCCAATTGGCCGTAAACAGGAAATCAAACCCAAATGCGGTGATGGTTGGCCAGGATGCAACCATCAGCGACGCAATGATTCCGCCCAGCAACAACAGGGTGAACACGGACGCTCCGCTGGTCAACAGGCCGAATATGGCATCGCCCCGTTTGGTCGGAACCTTGATCGTCGAGTTATTGGACATGTTGGTAAATGGTTAATCCAGCTGAAGCTTTCATGTAGACCCACAAGGGTATCCAAGAATTATGACAAATAAATGACAAAAATAAGACTTACCCATGAAATCGAATACCAGGGCAAGTCACCGGAATGGAAATTCAGGCCGGTTTTCGCTTCATGAAAGTAATTGGCACCACCGAAGGGGGCGGGCTATTGAATATGTCTTTGCGCATTTTACCCATGATGTGCATTTCACAGGGTTTGCAATCGAATTTCAGGGTGTACTTTTGGTCACCATTGACAAGCACCATGGGGTCGGCCTTCACCTGCCCCTGCACGCCACTAACACCCTTGGCCTGTTTTGGACACAAATTAAACGAAAATCGCAGACAATGCTTGGTGATCATGACGGGCACCTCACCAGCCTCCTCGTGCGATTCATAAGCTGCAGCGATCATCTGAACGCCATGTTTTTTGTAAAATTCACGCGCCTTGTCGTTGTAAACATTTGCCAAAAAACTGAGCGACTTTTCAGGGTACTCCACATAAGGCTGCACCGGCTCCTTGCGGGGCGGTCGCTGCCAGGCAGCCACACGGGCCACGTTCAGGGCTTCAATGGCCTCGCGGCGCATGGCATTCAAGGTGCTGGCAGGCACAAACCAGGGTTGGCTTAGGTGCACATTCAAACCCAAAGCTGAGAAATCGGTACCCCCCAGCTTTCCAAGGTGGGTTTTAATACTTTCCACCGCTGTGTCGGCTTGTTTGGCCAGCTCCAGCGCCATTTCAACCTGCGCAGTGGCAGCAACGCCGTCTTCATCGGTCAGGCTTAGCTGCAAGCCTTTTAGCACATCGCCGTCCATCCACTCGGTCAAGGTCAGCCACAAACCAATTCGGCGTTCGGCGCTTTCTTTGTTCAGGGCCATGTCCCAGGCGTGGTCGCGGTTACGGTGCATGGGCAGGCCAGCCTTCAAACCGTCGTAGCTGGAAATGGGGTCTTTGGGAAACACCCGGTACACCGCCTGCCCCTCGCCTTTGCTGTGCAATTTCTCGGCACGGTTCACATGCAAGCCCATTACTTCGCGCTTGCGCATGAAATTCAGCCCGTCGCCATTGTGCAACTCATCGCCGGTTTGAATGTCGATGCTTTTGTCATTCACCGCGATCACATGGCCCACTGGCTGGCCAATAAACTTGGGTGAATCAAAGGCACCAATGTCGATCTTGCGGCCACTGGCGAAGTAATCGGTGGAGCCACGGTGAAAATTGCGGTCGGGGTCTGGACGAAAATAGTGGCGGGTGGTGCCGCTGGATGCGCGGGTGAACTCGCCGCGCTGCTCCATGATTTCATCGAGCAAAATCCTGTAATGGGCCGTGATGTTTTTCACATAGGCCATGTCTTTGTAGCGCCCTTCAATTTTGAAAGACCTTACGCCCGCATCAATCAAATGTTCCAGGTTGCCGCTTTGGTTGTTGTCTTTCATTGACAACAAATGTTTGTCGAAAGCCACCACAGCACCACTTTGATCGGTCAGCGTGTAGGGCAGCCGGCAGGCTTGTGAACAATCGCCACGGTTGGCGCTACGGCCAGTTTCAGCCTGGCTGATGTAACACTGACCGGAGAAAGCCACGCACAACGCGCCATGAATAAAGTATTCAATGGTGGCCGAATTGCCCACAGCGTCATGAACCGCTGCTATTTCCTGAACAGTCAATTCACGCGCCAACACCAGTTGAGAAAAACCACTGTCAGCCAAAAATTTTGCTTTCTCGACCTTTCGAATATCGCATTGTGTGCTGGCGTGCAGCTGAATGGGCGGCAGGTCCATTTCCAGCAAACCCATGTCTTGAATAATCAGCGCATCAACACCCGCGTCATAGAGTTGCCACACCAGTTTGCGGGCCTCTTCCAGCTCCGCATCGTGAAGAATGGTGTTGATGGTTGTGAAAATTCGGGCGTGGTAGCGGTGGGCAAACTCCACCAGCTTCGCAATGTCTGCCACCGAGTTGGCTGCATTGGCGCGCGCGCCAAACACCGGGCCACCCAGGTAAACCGCGTCTGCACCGTGCAGAATCGCCTGGCGACCAATTTCAACGTCGCGTGCAGGGGCAAGCAATTCCAACTCGTGTGGCAACAAACTCATGATTTCACTGGCAATTTCAAACAAAGGGTGCCCATTATTTCAAAAAGCCGGCCTGATTGAAAGCAAAACCGTGATTCCCACGCCGGGTTTACAACACCCAGTACAGGGCCAACGGCACGAATATCAGGCTCATCAGGTTCCCCATCATCACCAGCGAGGCCACACGGTGGGGCTGCAGGCCGTATTTCTCAGCAAATACAAAACCAAGCACCGCGGGGGGCAAGGCACCAAATACGATCAACATGGCTGCGTGCTCGGGGCTTAGTGGCAACAACCACACACAAACAAACGCGAGAACAAGACCCGTCACCGGGCACAACACGCCACCAATAACACCCAACTTCACATCCGAGAAATCGGCTTGGGTCAAACGCACCCCCAAAGCGAAAAGCAGCAATGGAATAGACACGTCACCCGTCATGTCAATCGCGAAATACAGGGGCTCCCACACCTCGATCCCCAGCACGCTGATCAACAAACCCACCAGCGATGCGGCAATCACGGGTTCTTTCCACAAATTCCACACCCGGGCGTTTGGGCTCATCATCCACGTGCCCAGCGAATAATGCAGGGTGTTGCCTACAACAAACAACATCACCGCCGCGGGCAGCGCCTGCTCGCCAAAGGCCAGAATGGCCAGAGGCAAACCCATGTTGCCGCAGTTGCTGAACATCATCGGCGGCACAAAAACACGGCTGTCGATCCCCAACAAACGGCCAACGGGCCAAGCCAGCAAACCCGAACCCAAAATTACTATGGCCCCGCCCACGGCCAGCAACCAATAGGCTTCAATGTCGAACGATTTGCTGGCCAAGGCTGAAAACACCAGCGCCGGTACAAAAATTTCCATGTTCAGCTGGTTGGCAAACCGCATGTCTGGCTTCTTGACTCGCCCGTACCAATAGCCCAAGGCCACCACCGCAAACACCGGAAAAATAACCGCAACAATGCGCAATAACATGGGCAGGCCGTTCAAAGAAAAGACAGGGAAGGCGCAGTTTACTGCAAGCACCTAGGCAGGGCGATTCGGGTTTGTATTGAACAGCAGCTTCAAAGCGGGGTGGTTCAGGTTGCGAGGGTGGGTAAATGCGAAAAAATCTTCAACCACATCGCCAGCATCGCCCATGTGCACCACCGTGTGGTCGCGCACCACATCTTCAATCAACAACGCAGGCACGGCAAACAAACCCAAGCCGGCCCTGCCAAAGGTTTCCAGCAAGGCCAGGTCATCAAACTCCCCAACAACCTTGACTTCCACCCCCGCGCTTTCAAGCCAGTGCTCCAGCTTCAGGCGCAACACATTGTTGCGAGACGGCATAAGAAATGGTGCGTGTTGCAGGCTGTGCGGAAAATTTGCCTGGTATTTCGCCTTCAGCGTGGGGCTCGCGAAAATGCGCACCGGATAAGTCAGCAACTTCGCCACCTGCAGGTGCGCCGTGCCCTGCCCACCAGGGCGCTCGGCCAGCACCACGTCCACACTGTGTTGCACCAGCTCTGAACACAGCGCCTCGAATCGCCCTTCCTGGCACACCAGCCGCACCGGGCGCTGCATGCCCAAAATCGGCTCGATCATGTGAAACGACACTGTTTTTGGCAAGGCATCGGCAATGCCCACTGACAGGCGAAGGGTGTAATCCAGCTGCTCATCGCCCAGGCTTTCAGCCATTTGCTCACCCAACTGAAATATTTGGTCGGCATAACGCAAGGCAATGCGCCCGGCCTCGGTCAGCCCCAAACCCCGACCCACGGGCTGGAACAGTGCACGCCCCAGCGTTTGTTCAAGATGCGCGATCTGGCTGGACAAAGTTTGCGCCCGAAGACCAAGCCGCTCGGCAGCAGCGGTCAGGCTGCCCGTGTTGGCCACCATCCAGAAATAGCGCAAGTGATGAAAATTCAGATTGGTAAGCTTCATTTATACTTCGATTAATTCGAACATTTAATAAGCAATTGTTCCATTTATTCTTACATTAAATCCACGTACACTTCAACTGTCTATTTTCCCGAACTAGGAACACGCATCATGAAACGCATTGTTTTATTTTTAGCCACCAACGTCGCCATCATGGTGGTGCTGGGCATTACCGTGCATGTACTGGGTCTGAACCAGTTCATGGCGGGTGGGCAGTTGAACCTGAGCATGTTGCTGGCATTCAGTGCAGTGCTGGGCTTTGGTGGCTCCTTCATCAGCTTGTTGATCAGCAAGAAAGTGGCCAAGTGGAGCACGGGCGCACAGGTCATTGAAACCCCGCGCAACCCCACCGAACAGTGGCTGGTTCAAACCGTGGAGCGTTTTGCCCGCAAAGCCAACATCGCCATGCCGGAAGTGGCCATTTACGAAGGCGCGCCCAACGCGTTTGCCACCGGCCCCAGCAAAAACAACTCGCTGGTTGCTGTAAGCACTGGCTTGCTGCAAAGCATGAGCCGCGAAGAAGCCGAAGCCGTGCTGGCCCACGAGGTGGCGCACGTGGCCAACGGCGACATGGTCACATTGACCCTGATTCAAGGCGTGGTAAATACATTTGTGTTTTTCCTGGCCCGTGTGGTGGGATTTGCGGTGGATCAATTTCTGCGCAAAGACAATGAGGAATCAAGCGGCCAGGGCATGGGTTACTTCATCACCGTGATCGTGATGGAAATTACGCTGGGTATCCTGGCGTCGATTATCGTGATGTATTTCTCGCGCCAGCGTGAATTCCGCGCCGATTCTGGCGCAGCACACCTCATGGGTTCCCGCCAACCCATGATCTCCGCCCTCAAGCGATTGGGCGGTATGCAGGCCGGTGAACTGCCATCGAACATGGCCGCATCCGGCATTTCGGGCAAAAGGGGCATCATGGCATTGTTCAGCAGCCACCCACCGATCGAGCAGCGCATTGAAGTTTTGTCGCAACAACGATAATGGCCAATTAAAAAAGCCCACCAACGTTGGTGGGCTTTTTTGGGTGCTACAGAACCCGGCGCACCTTCCAGAAAGTTTTACGCCAGTACAAATCATCGAGCTTGCTAATGGTAACCCCAACCTTGGTCGAAGCATGCAAAAACTGCCCACCGCCCAGGTAAAAACCAACATGCTTGGTGGTGTATCCAGTGCGGAAAAACAGCAAATCACCCACCTTCAAATTTTCCCGATCAACAGCCTCGCCCATTTGCACTTGCTGGGTGGTAGTGCGCGGCGCATCTACATTGAAATGGCTGGAAAGTGTTTGTTGTACAAACGCCGAGCAGTCAATGCCAGCTTTTGAATTGCCCCCCAGCTTGTAAGGTGTTCCACGCCATTCACGGAACTGCGCCAGCAAGGCTTGCTGCACCATGCCCCGATCAGCAGCATCGCCAACAAACACCGTGCCATCTTCCAGCACCAAGGCATCACCTGGCACTTCCTGCACACTGGCACATCCGTGAATCAGCAATGCCAAAGCGCAAACAAGCAGTGCTGTCCAGGGCATGCGCATCAACATGTCAAACGACCGCCTTTCTTTCGCTGAAACGCAGCAGGCCCTTCACGAAACGGTACAACAACCAAATGCTCAAAGCGATGTACACCAGCATGCCCAAACCAAAAGCAAACATGGTGATCACGGACACCACAAACCAGAACATGCCGATCCAGAACGTGGAAATAAGCCAGTCGTAGTGACTGTAGTAAATGGTGCCTGTGGCCTCGCCGCGCTTGACGTAACAAATGATCAAGGCAATCAAGATGGGGATGAAGGCCGTGAATATACCCACAGCGCCAAGAATATAGGCAATCAACACAATAGTGCGGTTGGATTCTTCCTGGTTTGGAACCGGGTTGGGTTGATAGCTCATCGTGATCCCCCGTAAATGATTACACCTTCAATGCAGCAATACCAGCAAGGGCAATTTGTGCATCCTGGTCTGATTTAACACCGGATACACCCACTGCACCCACACACTGACCATCTACCACGATAGGCACGCCGCCTTCAAGCAAACCATCAACATAGGGTGCAGTCACAAAAGCGGTGCGACCATTGTTGATCACGTCTTCCAGAATTTTGGTTTCTTTTCTCGCCATGGCAGCGGTCTTGGCTTTGGACGGGCCAATGTGCGCGCTCATGGGTGGTGCGCCATCCAGACGAAGCAAACCCAACAGGTGACCACCATCGTCTGCAACTGCGATGGTGACACCCCAGTTATTCTTGTCGGCTTCTGCACGGGCAGCAGACAAAATGGCTTGAACATCGTCAGCAGACAACACGGCTTTGGTTTTCATGAACTCACTCCAATTCGGTTTTAAAAAGTCAACCCGAAGTATGAGGGAGACTTCCCGCGATGGCTACACAGGAAGTCCCTAATTCAAGCAGAAAGCTTAAGGGTTGCAGCTCAAACCTTCCTCTGCTGCGTCACATGAAGCCGGTTTGCCTGCGCCGCCGGTGCCCTCGGTAGCAGGGCGGCCTGGCCCTACTTCCAGTACAACACCGTTGATGATTTTACCAGCCACGTTTTCAGTGCGAACCACGGAGCGGGTTTGCTCTTGGCGCGCCAGTACCACCGCACCTTGCGCTGTGGTCAACGCAGCCGACTCTTGGGGAGAAACCAGCAGCGAACCGTTGTACACCACCGGAACCCGGTTCAAACTGCGTGCACCATCGTAGAAAAATGCATACGTTCCTTTGCGTTCGGGGCCAGCCAAATACACCACCTGCCCGGGCAACAAATTATTTCCCTCAAAAGGCAACACGGTCACAAAACCACCAAAACCGGCCCGGTTCACTTCGCCCACTTCCACACGAATTGCACCAACAGCAGCAGCTTGTCCCACGCCCGAGGACTCACCAAATGGTGCAACGCCGCCTTGCGATCCGCTGGCATTGCCGATGGGAATGGAAAGCGTCAAGCCCGCGAACGAACGGGATGTTCCTGCAGCAATGTCGTTGTACGGGATGCGTGCGCGAATTTGTGACACATCGCCTGTGGTTGAAAGCCCCCGTGCGCGAATCGCCACCACATCGGCCTCAATTCCCATTCCGGCAACTCGCAACTGCACGTCATTGTTCACTGCAAAAAGGCTGGCCCCTTGCTCAGGATTGTAGCCATATGCTTGCCCGTATTTCTTTCCAGACAAAGCGGCGAACTGGCCGTTGATCTGGTTGTTTTTGGTCAACACAACCGACCCGTTTGCCGTGGAATTGAACTGCGTCATCGACCCGGCAGCAGTCAGGATTTGCCCAGACTTTTGATGGATGGAGGTACTTGCCAAGGTGATGCGCCCCAAACCGGTGATGGGATCCACTGCATCTTTGGCGGAAAACACATCAAGTGCCGGCGGCAGCAGCATCGCAATATCAGCCGATGACAATGGACGTGGTGCGCCCTTGGCGGTGAAGGTCAACGTGCCACCCGTTTGCTCGACATTGCCCACCAACAACAATCGACCATCCGCCGTGATCTGGCCACCACGGCTCATCAAGTTCATCACTTGCAGATCACCACGCGCCGCAATATCGGTTTTTTCTGCGGTTGCGCTAACAGTGGTTTGGAACTGGTTGTTTGCATGCTGCAACGAAATCGTGCCGCCAACTGCATTCAGTTTTGCAGCGCCACCCACCTGCAAGGAATCTGTTTGTGAAATGCCATTGGCATTTACCTCCAGGTTTCCATCAAACCGCGATTGCGCAAACACCACCTGCGTGCCTTTCACTGTGGAATTGCCCCCAACGCTCAAACTCAAGGCGCCCGTGGACGTCCCTTTGTCTGCATTCAAATCGCCGGAAGTCGACATTTGGATTGTTTTGCTGGAATCCAGTTGAGTGGTTCCATTGAAGCGATTCCCCATGTCTTTCAATGCAATGCTGTCTGCCTTCAACACCGCATTGCTCAAGTTCACCAGCTCGTTCTGGGTCAAGGCACCCGTCAGGTTGATATTGCTGCCACCCTCTACAGTGGTGGCGTTTAACACCACGTTCTGCGCTTTCAAACCTAAGTCGCCTTGCACCTGTGCAGCCAGTTTTACATCGGTTGCCTGAATGTTTAGCGAATTTTGATCCGCAATTGACACCACAGGAAGGGAGGAATCTTTTCCTGCAAGGGTTACCTCACCCACAAAATCATTCTTGGAATTGCTCAGATTGACGTTGTCGGCATTCAGCAAGGTTTTCTGCTGAACATGCAAAGCCGCACCTTGCGTTGTCTTTTCTGCAGTCACTGCCAATTGCTGAAGTTTACCCAGGTCGCCCAACACTGCTTCTTTCGACACCAACGTCAAGTCTGCAATATTTGCCCCTTCCACGGCCAATTCGCCCTGGCTGTGCAAAGTGGCCTGACTCGCCAAGCCTTCGCCTTCAATTCGCACAACACCATTCAATGTGTTGGCATTGTTGTCCAACACGATTTGATTGGCCTGAAGTGTCAGGCTGGATTTTGCGTTCAATGCCTTGGTCTGTTGAATCGACTGGGCTTTAATCTGGGCAGGACCATTGGCATTGCCAGACACCACCAATGTATTTTCGTCATTCAGCTTTGTGCTGCCTGAAACATTCAGCACCACCTCGCCTTGAAAGTCATTGGCATCATTCAACAACTCCACAGCAGCGGCCTGCAAATCGGCGCGATTGCGAACAGTCAATGCCTGTGCTTGCGTCAAACGATTTGCCCGCACAGTTAGATCACCAACGTTGCCCTGAATCGACAGATCATGTTTGGAAGATACATCTGCAGTTTCTGCGGACAGCACAACATTGCCACTGGCTTGAATGCTTTCCATCACCAGGTTTTTCGCAGTCGCGGACAAATCGCGACCCACAAAATTGATGTTCAAAGCGTTCGAGTCGACCACGGTAGCGTTGTCTGAATTCACAGTCAGGTGACCTGAGAAATCATTGCTGATCCGGTTCAACTGAACAGTGGCAGCATTGACCTCAACAGCGCCACTGTGATTGATGGAAGCACCTGAATTGATCACCTCGTCCTGAGCGACCGACTGGGCGGTCAATTTCAACACGCCGCCGCCGCGCACATCACCAAGCGTTAAGGTGTTGGCATCCACAATTTCCGCGAACTCAGTCGTGTTCAAATTCAAGACACCACCAAAATCGTTGTTTTTGTTTTCCAACTTTACGGAAGTGGCCTGAACGGTTGTTTCACCATTGAGAGACAAAGATTCACCCTGGGTAACTGAACCCGCATTTAAATGAGTGGATTTGCTGCTCGCAAGATTATCCAACTTAATTTGATCAGCTTGTGCATTCACAATTTCAGCTGTCAGGTTTTTCAGTTCAAGCGCTTTGCCCGCTGTAACATCCAACTGCTGCATGCTGCCTGAAATGGACAGATCGTTTTTATCTTGAATGGCGACGCTGTCTTTTGCCTTGACGTTTACAGCGCTCTGAAAATCATTTTTTTCATCAGCCAGCGTAACCGTATCGGCTGTCAACGTAGCAAGCCCGGTCACTGTGAGCGTGTTCGATTGCTCAACATTTTTTGCTTTGACATTCAGCTGAGCAGAATTGCCCTCCACTTTCAAATCGCCCGCAGCGTGAAGGGTGTTGTTGCCGCCATTGAGTACCACGCTGCCCCGGAAAGCATTGCCCTCTTCGATCAGATTCGCGGTTTTGGTGTTCAGCACCACACCGCGAAGCACATCTACTGCTGCGGATTGCTCAAGCACATTCGAAGTAACACTCAAGCTACCCGCTTGAACGCTACCCAGTGTTACAGTGTTCGCCGCCTGCACAATCAACTCGCCCACATTGCCCTGCACAGCCACACTGTTTGTGTCGCGCAGCAATGATTTGCCTGTCACCTGAAGGGCAACGACACCCTCGAAATCGTTGTTGGCATTTATCAATTCAACGCTTTCTGCATCCAGATCGGTGCGCCCCTGAACCTTCAGCGCGTCAGATTGTTCAATCTTTTTTGCCCTCAGGTTCAAGGTTTTAGTGCTACCACTCAAGGCAAGTTGATTGCTGTCGTGAATGGTCGCCATACCTACATTGTCCAGAACTACCTGGCCCTTGAAATCATTTTCCAGAGCCAGGTTTACTGTGTCTGCAGCAATCGTTATTTCTCCACCAGACTGGTTGGCCTCGGTTTGGGTCACCGTAGTTGCCTGCAAGCGCGCCTTGTCCAACACATTCAGTTTGTTCATTTGAATGGTGGATGCCGTCAAGGTTCCACTGCCCATTTCCAGCTCGCCTGCAGTCAAGGTACCGCCAACAGTCGCATTCAAAACTTGCGAGCGGCCAGTCATGAACAAATCATTGCCATCGACAATGTCTGCCTGCCCGGTCACCGCCAAGTCAAGCGTGCCTTTGAAATCGTTTGATGCGTTTTGCAAGTCAACGTTTTGGGCTGTCAGGGTGGCCTTGCCATTCACCTGCACATTATCTGTTGATGCGGCGTGCCTGATATTGTTGCCTGCGGCATTCAAGGTGCCCACCGTTGCGGAAGACAGGCGAAGGTTCTCGCCGGCCACCGCATTCAACGTGTTGGCGTTACCACCCACTTCAAGATTTTGATCCGAATGCACAGTGGCAAGCTGTGCGGCATTCACCGTAACCACCTCACCGAATACATTCTTTTTGTCGTTCAAGTGGATGTTGGCTGCCGTAATATCGCTGGTTTTCGTTACAGTCAGCGCAGCGGTCTGGTTCACATCGGCTATGGCTTTTGCGGTCAGTTTGTTGGCCGTGCCTTCCAGGGAAATGCTGTTGGCGTCGTGAATTTTTACATCACCCGCAGCATTCAGCACCACGGTTTTTTTGAAGTCGTTACCCGCGTCGTCCAAAGTAACCTTGGCTGCGCTTAAGGTAGTTACACCGTCAACTGCCAAGGCCCCCCGCTGCTTTACATCACCACCCTTCAAGGTCAAATTGCCTGCGGTCGAAAAGCCATTCAGTTGAACCTGCTTGCCATCCAGCACAATCATTTCAGAAGTGAGGCTCGACACAGTCAACGTTTGACCAGCGGAGGCGGATACCGATGCTGCCTTGCCAGCCACTTCCAGATCTTCTGAAGAATGCACCCTGGCCGCACCGCTTAAGTCCAAATTCACCACGCCTTCAAAGCGATTGCCTGAATTGTCCAGGTTGGCTGTACCACCTTGCAGTGTGCTTGTTCCTGTAACAACCACAGCACCATTTTGACCGTCACTGATATCGTTGGCTTTCAAGACAAGGTTGCCCGCCGCAGACAAACCATTCAAGGCCAGTGTTTGCGCATCAATTTCGGCGCTTCTTACCTTGCCCGCAACAATAAGATTGTTGGCGTCGTGCAGCTTAACCTGATCGGTCACCGCGAAGTTAACCTGGCCTTTGAAGTCGTTCCCATCGTTAAGCAACTCCACCTTGCCCGCGTTGAAAGTGCTGGCATTCTCGACAATGACTTTTTCTGCCTGTGCGGAATTCACTTGATTCACTGCCGCAGCGTTCACTGTCAAGCTGTTCGCAGTCAGATCGCCCAAAGTGACTTCACCCGGTGTAACCAAAGGCGCGTTCACTGTCAGGGAACCGGCACTGCCTGCAACCGTAATTTTGTTCTTGTCGCGCAACGCTGCATTTGCTTTGTTTTTCAAATTGACTGCGCCAACAAAGTCGTTGCCTGCATTTTCCAGCATGGCGGATGCGGTGCCATCTATGCTTGTATCGCCATCCACAGTTAATGCGGCATCTTGTTTAATTTCACTGGCAGTCAATGTCAGGTTTTCAGTCACCTTCAGAATATTGGCGATTTCAATACGGCCAGCATTTAGTACCGCCTCGTTTGCTTTGCCTGCCACGCGCAGTGTATTTGCGTCATGAAGGGTGGCCAGCCCGCTCACATTCAGGTCCACCAGACCCTTGAAATCGTTTTCTGGGTTATTCAACAACACAGAGGCGGCATTGATGCGGGTGGTGTTGTCGACTGCCAGCCTGCCTCCTTGTTCCTGATCCACGCTGTTGGCCGTCAATGTCAACACACCCGCATGCCCTTCAATGAACAGACTGTTCTTGTCAAACAATGTTGTGGTGCCCACATCAACAAGATCAACTTTGCGCACAAAATCGTTGTCTTTGTTATTCAAGTTGACCGTGCCAGTATTCTTCACGCGTGCTTCAATGCGTGTTTTACCTTGTACCGTCAGCGCGTTGGCCAGATCCGGATTCTGGTCTACTGCGTTTGCTTTCAGGGTGAGGTCGCCTGCTGCACGCAAACCATTGATTAACAGCTTGTCGCCTTCAAGCGTGGCATTGTTGACATCGCCTGTTACAGCCAGGTTATTGATGTCACGCAAGTGCGCATCAACTGATGCGGCCACATTCACCTGGCCTTTGAAGTCGTTGCCTGCGTTGTTCAGTGTTACTGTGTTGGCCGTCAGGGTTGTGGTTTTTCCAACCTCCAGCGTACCCGTTTGAGTAATTTCTTCTGCAGTCAACACAAGCCTATCGGCTTTGCCGGAAACATTCAGGCTGTTCAAATCTTGCAGTTCTGCAGCGCCCTTCACGTTCAGCTTGAGCTGGCCGGTGAAGTCGTTGCCTGCGTTGTATAGCGTCACTTCATCGGCAATCAGTTGGCTGGAACCCGCCACAGTCAGTGCCGCATTCTGATAAATTCTCTTGGCGTTGACCTGCAAGGCATTCTCGGGATTTGATGCGTTGAATGTGCCGGTGAGCTGAACCGTGTCGCCTTGAATCGAAATCTGGGAAGCCTGGTTAATACCGGCCGTGTTAATGACACTGCCAGATCCGTTGATGGAGGCCGTTGCAAGCAAAACGATTTTTCCGCCCGCTGCCAGTACCGAACCAAGCTGGTCAATCAAAGCATTTTCATGCCCAGCCTTGACAGTGAACACCATGTCGGCTCCACCAAGATTGGCAGTCACTTCGCTGGCTGCAATTAAATTCACTGCCGCCGATGCATTCAAGGAACCGTTTTGTTTGATCACCGGCGCCAGAAATACAATGTCTTTGGCATGGATGGAACCCAGGCTTTCAATTTTCCCTGAACTGGTTTCGGCCTTGAATTCAATTAACTGTTCAATTTCCTGTTTGTCATTCTTGAACTTGAATTTGTCATCCACATTCAGGGTAGAAGCAACCAAACTACCCACATTCACCTGAGATTTTGCGCCGAACACAATGCCGTTCGGATTGATCAGGAATACGCGGCCATTGGCTTGCAATTCGCCAAGAATTTGAGACAGATCGCCGCCCACCACTCGGTTCAAAATCACCGAATTTGCGTCAGGCTGCATAAATTTGACCAATTCACCTTCAGCAATTGAAAATTCTTTCCAGTCGACCACGGTGCGATCGACGTGCTGGGTGACCGTGGTTACTTTTCCAACAGACAGGTCAACAGGCGGGGCAACCGTCACTTCCTTGCCTGTAGAGTGATGAAGAATGGGAGCCGAGTGAATTCCCGATGCACACACCAGCAGCACGGCAGCTACAAGGGGCTTCAAGGGAAAGGGGCGATTGGGGGTGCAATTGGGGGTGTACATGGTGCGTACCTTCTTAGAAGTAGTAAACATAAGATGCAAAAATTCGGGGGCTTTGGCGCTTGGGGTCGGAGCGGCGAACACCGGCAAGCTCCCAGGCCAGGCTCAGGTTGAACGTGAACACGTCTGCCCTGTCCCATGCCACACCAATGCCATAACCAGCCAGTTCGGCGTGGTTGTCAAAACCACTTGGGCGTTCACTTGTGTCTTCGCGCAAACGCACGCGCCCTTGGTCATAGAACACATTGAATGACAGTTCCCGGGCGTAGCTTCCAAACCAGTTGGCGGACGGCAGGTAGCGCGCCTCAAGTGTGAACAGGTCGCAACTGTCGCCTGATGTTTCGCCTTGGGCAAATGCGCGCACTGCGGTGGCACCACCCAGTGAACATTGCTCGCTGCTGTCAAGGTTCTCCATTGCATGCTGCCCACGAATCAAGCCCCACAGCATCAACTTGCCCGGCACAATCGATTGCAAACGCCCCAGGGAGTAATTCACGCGCATGGCTTTCAGTTCATCGTCCAGACCAAAGGGCACACCAGCTGGATAATTCACTTTGCTTTCTTCCAGTGTCAGGTTGAAAAAGTTCAGGCCACCACCTGCAACACTGTCGCGGGAATCGCCACTGAAGCCCAACCGGAATGAATCCACTTCTTTGACTGTTTCCAGCCCGGCAAGGGATTGCCTGTCCGTGAATTCTTTTTTGTCGTAGCCAGCCAATGCAAACAGGTTCAGGTTGCGTGAACGAATAACCGGGTACAGGGCGAATGCGCCAATTGATTCCGCGTCACCGTTCAAACCGAGAGGAAAATCGTTGTCGTTCAGTTTGTAGTTCACAGTGGATGCATTCACACCCAACTTCAAACCGTTCGACCCCACCGGCAAGGTGTAACCGAGCAAGGTGAAATCAAGCCCACCCGTTTCAGATTGCAAATAACTAACCGACAAGGAGTCGCCCAAACCAAGTGGGCTTTCCCAGGACATGGATGCAATGCCACGGTAAATACCCGCGTAGCGGGAACCGTTTGCGTCCAGCCCCACACTGCCGGTCAGCGCCCTGTCGTTGCTGGGTGTTGCCACCAGAATTGCTTTGCCGGGCTGGGTGCCGGGCTTGATCGCAAATGACATGCGAATACCGCGCAAGTCGTTGAGCAGAAAAACGACCCGCTCAACTTCATCCACACGAATCACGGAGCCGGGTTTAAGCTGGTTCAAGTGCGCCTGAACAATTTCCTTGTTGACCCGTAGCTCCTCTTCAGGCCAAACCACTTCCACCGACTCCAGTACACCGGGCAACACGGCAATGGTGACCACGCCGTTCTTGATGTCCTGCGCGGGCAGGTAGGCGTAAGCCAGGTACAAGCCCAGTTCACGTTGCAAATACGCAGTCACAACTTGTGCAGCACTGCTGAGGTCTTCGAATGATCGATTGGCGCCAACATAGGGTTTCAAGCGGGCTTCAATGTTATCCAGATGTCTGTCATCAACACCGTCAATCCGGTACCGGGCGACATCGATCGACACGTCATTCATCGGCTTGCCCAGTTCGGGCGCAGGCTGCTTGCCGGTTTGATTGTCAATGTCGGGTTCCGGCTCTGTGTTGCGGGTTTCCTTTGCGGGCTCGGGGTTCAGAAATGGGGCAGGGGTCGACACTTGCGCACTGGCCTGAGAAGACAACACAGCCAGCAGCAACACAACGGATATTCGGGAAAGACACATGACATCAACACTTAAAATGAGGGCGAACCGGATTGGAACATCAAAATTTGAAAACGGAAAATAGGGTCATCGGCATGGCATCATCCATTCGAACTACCCTGCCTAATCAATAAACACCAGAATGCTGCTGAGGTTGTCGGCCCTTCCACCCGCTCGGGACTGGGCAAGCTCATGGATGTGCCCTGCGCAAGCAGAATCGTTGCGAAGGTTGCTGCCTAGCAAAACAAGTTCGTCGTCACTGAAATGCTCCCAAAGCCCGTCAGAACACAGCAAGAACCAGTCGCCCGACAACACCACAAAGGGCGGAGAAACCTCCACCTGAAGCTGCTGTGGCGGCTCGCCAAGTGCTGTGTACAGGGCATTTCGGTTGGTCTCTGGTTGCCCCTGCCGGTTATCGGCCATCCACTGCAAAATGCTGTGGTCTTTGGTTCTGGATTTCAGCTGGTTGTTCTGGAAGTGATAAATACGGGAGTCACCCACATGCACACACACAGCTTCGCTGCTTCGCTGGTTCAACACCAAGACACACACGGTGGTGTGCATGTCGGTCAGCTCGGCATTTGCTTGTTGAGCTTCCAAAATACCGTGGTTCACCTTGTGCACCATCGCAAGCAGTTGCGATGCATTGGCAGTGGGGGCGTGCGTGAAGGCATCCAGCATGGTATTTACAGCGTGTTGCGATGCAACTTCTCCACCCTGGTGCCCCCCTGCGCCGTCGGCCAGTACGCAGACCAGCCAGTCGCCCACACGGCGATGCCCCAAGGAATCCTGATTTTCCTGTCGATCGCCTGTGTCACTGCGCTGGACTACGCGGTACCGCAAGGGGCTGATCGATCCGGATCCACTTAACTGAATGGTCAATTCCATGTGCTGCCCAGTTTTTTGAAGCGCTCGCAGTACAAATCCCAAAGCCTTGCCTTGCGCGTTGCACTTAAACCCAGCGTAAAACCGCCTGTGCGGTTCGCTTCATCGATTATTGTTTGGGGATCCAGTTCGGCATTGACTTGATCGATCAAGGATTGAATGCGCGAAACACTGAGCTGCATGTGCGTTGTCAAATCGTTGTAAGCCTGTTCCAAGGCCTGCTCGGCAGTCAGGTAAGCCGGTGTGGGTTCGGCCAACAAGCGTTGCAAGGCCTCGCCTGCGGAATTTGAGAATTTCAGCGGGTTGTTCCCTTTGCTGGAAATGGTGGTCAAGCTGCCGCCCATTTCCTGTTGAAAAACCCGCCGCGCCTGCAGCAAACGCATGCAACCTTGCACGCTGATTTCAAGCAAATGCTTCAGGTGTGCAAGCTCAGCAGACTGGTCAATCAAAACGCCCTGCGGCGAGGGCTCCACTTTGGATTCAACAGCCCCCTGCTTTCCCACATACATTCGCTGTGCCAGAACCGATTCACGCGGCACATCGTTGACCTGTTCGGGCACATTCAGCTCAGCCAGCAAATCATCAATGTTTAAAGACGGCACCGCACCGGGCATCAATGATTCAAGTGGATCAACCTGAGTTGGAGGCATGAACTCATCGAGCCCCGCCCAATCGCCTGCGCTTGTTTCAAGAACAACAAGGTGCTCGCCAATTTTTAGCGCATCACCCGCCTTCAGGCACACCCTTTGGCCTTGTGGCATGGGCTTGCCATTCACCTGCGTGGTGTTGGTTCCAAGGTCTGTCCAGTGACACTGTCCACCTTCAATTTCTACGCGGGCATGTTGGCGCGATACGATGCGGTTCGGGTCATCAAGCACCCATGCACAATCAGGGGAGCGCCCAACTGTTCCACCGTGCAGTGGAACATTCCAGGAGACCGGGGATTGAACACCCGATGCTGTGAACTGAGCCTTGAAGATGAAACCTGAATTCATGTCATGCCCCATTTAACGCAACACAAACACTTCAGAACCCAACACGCCCACGTGCATGGGCCATTGGTGCAGTGCGCCGCCCTGATTTGCATTGAATTGAAGCAAGGGTTGATGTTCCGGATTGAGCAGTGCATAAATTGACGACTGCCGAACAGGGCGCACAAGCCATTGCGTGGGATCCAGTGCCGCATCATTCAGTGTGTAGTGCGTACACATTTGTTCCAGGTGACTGGCAAAATTACCGTGCACCTGTTGCAGGTCAAGGCCGTAGGCAGCTGCCACCTCACGATTGCGAACCGAAAAATAGGGCAACAACGCAGATACTTTCTGGCCCTGAAACAGGGTCAGCAAGTTCAGAAGAAAATCCTGAATCCGTTCTTGATCATCCGCATCAGCGGGAGATTGCATTACATCCAGATAACGCCAGCGGGGAAATGAAACCGGCAAATCCACTCGCGTATCGAGAACCCGGTTTTTGTTGAATCGTTGCCCGCGCAGCACACTGCCTTGCAGCTTGAACAGTACGTTGGCGTTTATGAAACTGGCCGGCCCCCTGTCCTTTTGGATTTCAACCAGAACCTGGGCCTCGGTGTTACAGGCACTTATAGGCTTGCCACTACTTTGTACGGTGGTGGAAATTGCCTCAACCTGAATGCGGTTCTCGCCGGACTGAATGTATTCATGCACAGGCAGATGCAGCTCCTGACCTGCGGTCAACTTGGCCAGCACCATGCCATTGAGTATCAGCAGTGCATCCTGACCCTGAACACAGGCGCGCAACAACAGGCTTTTATCCATGGCTTAAATCCCATTGCGCCATGGTCAATTCAGTGCCCAGTTCCCAGACACAGGAGCGCCAACCCACCAACGGGTCGATCGATTGCCCGTGCACCACCAGGTCAGAATGAGACAGGGTCAGGAACACACCCAATGTGCGGGTTTCAGGATTGATTTGGGCATGTAGTTTCAGCTTGAGATAACCAGCAACAATTTCCGTTGTATTCACCACGGGCTTGCCCACACACACCACTGAATTGACAAGGACGTGCAAGGGCGCATCATACTGACGCACAAGCAAGGGCGCGCCAAAGGGAAGCTGACCCACCTGCATTGCGTCCTTGATTGACCAGTGTATTGCCAAGTCCTGCGGCAACTGGACGCTCAAATTGACCAACACACCCTGATGCTGAAGATTCGCTTCCCATACCAGTGCATTTGCTGACATGCGCACGTGCATGTCAGCATCAAGACGGAACTCAAAACCGGCAGTTCCTTTTTGCCAGCCCGCACAAAATTGCAGGTCAGCATTCAGGCAGGGGGTTGCAATGCGGACACTGCTTTCATCGAGCAAATTGGGTTGCGCAGTGCTTTGCCAATTCGACTCCACCTTGGCCTGCATTGCCGCATCCAGTTCAAATGTTCGCTGCATGAAATTCAGTTGCGCCTGCCTTGCATCGTACAACTGCAACTGCTGTGTTGAAACAAAACCAGCGGGCGTCAGCATGCCCAGTTCGCAGTGCTCAACCAAGGCCGTTGGACTGACCACCCGGGGGTCTTCGGCCAATGTGTTGCGGCATACCTGCGCAATCAGGCTTTGGGGAGAATACTCACCAAAAATCTTGTGCTGAAAACCGGATTGTGTGCGAAAGCAGTTTGCGTCGTGGTGACACTGATGCACCGCTGTGGGATCGGACACACCTTGATGAAGGCACATCAACTGAATGAACGGCTTTTCAAGCAAACCGTGCGAAAGCAGGTCCAGGCAATTTGTTTCAGGCTCAATATTCAACCAGGCTTGCCGACATGAACCGGTGCCTGCCAACACGGTGTAAATGTGTTCATACGCACCCCTGGGTACGCCTTGAAGAATTGCTTTTTGAACGCAGTGCAAAACGCGGTCTAAAATGGATAGACTTGCAGGTATCTGTTCAAGCCTGACCCCACCCTGAAATACACTGAACAACAGGCAGGCTTGGTGGTAAGCATTTTCAATGCCCTGCGTTTGAAGACCATGAATTGTTTGCTCCACTGTGACCGGATAATCCGGGTTCACACTGTAGATTTTCTTCACATCCAGCTCGGCCAGCAAGGCCTGAATACGCTGCACATGGTCACTGTATGCCAGCGAATCAAAGCGGTCTTTTAAATCAAGGCTCAGCATGATGGCACCTGCTTGATGCGCAGTTTGCACGATTGCAACTGATAAATTTCCAGCCCTTCAGGTGTCGAAAAACAGAATGATTTGACAGGGCCAAACAGGTTGGCAAGGTCCGGGCCTTGCAGTGTGCCCAATGCCAATTTTAAATAACGTGGGTCAAACCAGGGCCAAACGCGATTTCGGCCCAAATCGTCTTGCATGTGACGCATGCGCCGCAAGTGGTTTTTAAGCAGACTGAAAGGGCCTTCCTCCACCACCAGCACATAGCCTTGATCGGCAGGTTTCCACGTCCACAAGCTGGCAGAACTTGCAGCCAGCCCGGCAAGTCCAACGACGCTGACCTTGCAATCAAGCGGTATAGCACCCCCTATGCGGCGCCCCAGAAACGGCGGGAATTCGGCCAGCACATTGCCCTGTGACATCAGTTCGCTTCTGGCCACGCCATACACAGACAACATGTACTAAGCACCCATCAAGGAATTGGATCAACCGGTGGCTCAACCACCTCGGGAGCCAGCGCGCTTTCTGGCGGGGTAGGCGAAGCACTGGCAGCACTGGCCCCACCGCCTGCGCCATTGACTGAAATGGACGGTCCACTGAAGGTGATGCCCGCTGGCGAAATGACGATTGACGAGCCGCCGACATTGAGCGACAGGCTTGCACCTGCAGTCAACTTCAAACTTGAACCCGCCTTGAAATTGCCTTGTGCTGCGGTGTTTAAATTCATGTTACCGCTGGCATCCAGGTCGGTGCTGCCACCAGACTTCAATGAACATTGCCCGGAGGTGCTGACTGCAATTTGCCCGTTGTTGATCAAGCCCAGCAAGCCCTGCACCTTGACCAGCAGGTCATCATTCACTGTCAGGTGCAAAGCCTGTTCAATTTGCTGACTGACTTTTCCAAGAACAGTGCGGGATACATCGGCCTTGATTTCTTCAATCAGGTTGCCGTGAATCAGGCTATTGGAATTTCCGCCAATTTCGGTGTTGCTGTTGTTTTTGATCAGGCTTAGGTAGTCTTTCTCGGCCTGAAACCAAACATATTCACTGCCAATTTTGTCTTCAAAACGCAGTTCATTGAAATTCGATGGCGCACCCTTTTCGGAAGACTGGGAGCGCCAGCCTGACACTGTTTTGTGATCGGGCAGGGGATAAGGCACATTCTGTTCGGCGTTGTAAGCCACACCCGTGACCAGTGGACGATCCGGGTCGCCGTCTTCAAACGACACAACCACTTCTTGACCAATGCGTGGAATGGCAATGAAGCCCCAACCCTTGCCAGCCGCTGGCGAAGCAACACGCACCCAGCATGAACTGTCTTGATTGCGTTTGCCATATCGGTCCCAGTAAAACTGAACCTTGATGCGGCCAAATTCGTCGGTGTGAATTTCCCGACCTTCCGGGCCAACCACCAAGGCAGGCAATGGGCCTTTGGCATGGGGCTTTCTGGACTTGCGCTCCGGGCGAAACGGCTGACTGGATTCGATCGCTTCAAATTCACAACTGAAGTCTGACTGAGCACCGCTGTGGGCCTCGGGTTCTGCCTCGAAGATGCTGACAACCGTGCTGACCAGCAAAAGGTTTTTGGAAAAAGCGGGGTTGTCTTTGCAAACGGTGTTGAGCAGGTACCCCACTGACACGCCACGCGCAGCAGTGCTTCCGCTAAATACAAGCTGCCGGCTTTGTGCCGCCTCATGACGAAGTTGGCTGTAATGCGCACCTTCGCCTTCATTTTCATATTCGCCCGGGTATTCAAACACCTCGAAAGCAGCATTGTATGCTTCGGCATTGCCCTGCGACTTCACCAGCAAGGATGCGGAAGGTGTTTTAAAATTGTAGTCGCTGTGCGCATGCCGGGGGGGTTCAATCGACTTTTTCAGGGTCATGCCTGAAATCATTTCCTCGGGTGTAAGGCGCCCGCCCTGAATGGAAGGATCGTAGGCCAGCGTGTCGTAACCCGGGAAAGCGGCATGGGATGTGGATGAATCCACCAACACCAGCGTGTGCTTTCCTTCTGCGTGTTCAAAGTAGAAATAAACGCCTTCCTGTTCCAGAATCCGGCGAATGAAATTGAGATCGCTTTCACCAAACTGAACCACGTATTCCCACACGCGCTTGGCACCCAGGGTGCGATCAAAAAAGCGCACCGATGGATGGGCGTGGCGTGCAATGACCTCGGCCACAATCGCGGGCACGGTTTTGTTTTGGTAAACCCGGAATTCCTGATTTTTACTGAGCAGCCAGGTCCATGACTTTACCTCAAGCCGATAGGCACAGCGCCCGCCCGCAGCTTGTGAAACCTGCTCCATCTCCACCACAACGCCATCGAAATAACGCTGGTTTTTCTCTCGCGTTTCAAAGGCAAGGCAAAGGCTTTGGCCCAGAAAATCGTCTGCCTGCAAACTGGCAGAATCGGATTCGAGGAAAATGGTGCCCGTGCTGTTTTCCGACAGGGATTCTTGCAGACGTGCAGACCTGAAATGAACGTCATCCAGGGGCACCGACCCGCTCAATGCGATCAATCTATTCATTGGCGACTGATTTCAACGCGACGATTGGCAGGGGCAAATGGATTGTTGGCATCCACCAGCTTTTCTGCACCCTTGCCTTCAATTCGCAACAGCGAGGGCGACACACCTTTGGTGATCAAATAAGACTTCACGGCCTTGGCTCGTTCAGCTGACAAGGCCTGATTCAATTCAACGTTGCCACTTGCATCTGCATGCCCTGTTACCAGAATTGGGGGCGTGTTGGCGGGCCGGTTGCCCAGCACCTGTGCAAACACGTCCAATTGCTTTTTCAGGTCAACGGGCAATTCAGCAGAGCCCAGTTGAAAGTGTGCATTGGGAATGGAGAAGCGCACTGCTGGCTTGAAACCCATGCATTTGAATCCGTTTTTGCGCAGCTCTTCACAGGCCTCTTCGGGGAACAGACCTTCCTTCACCTGCTCGGCAGCGGGAACTGTATTGCCCAAATCAACCACTAAAGATTCCGCGTTGGCAGGTGAAAACAACACCAACAAAAGCGGTGCAACAAAAGCGAACTTCAGAATGCGTTTCTCAAACATAGCTACTCCGATATAGGTAGGGCACAGGTAAAAAAATCACCTTAAAAAATCTCGTGTTACGATTTTTGCGACTCGGGCGTCGAGTCTATTCCTTTTGAGAAAAACCGTTCAAAGAGTGATACATCCCAGCAAACAGAGAGTGAACCTCATCCCCCGATATGACTAAAAACAGCCGAGTGATCTGGAGCGAAGGCCTCTTCCTTCAGCCCCAACATTTCCAGCAACAAGAACGCTACTTCGACCATGAAATTCATGTTCGTACCGCGCACTTCAATGGGCACTGCCATGGATTCAACATGCTGCAGCTGGACCCTGACCTGCTTCTGGCGGGAAAAGTTGGCGTGTTGAAAGCATCGGGCTATTTTCAGGATGGCACCTACTTTTCCATTCCTGACAAAGATCCGCCACCCCCTTGTCTGGATCTGGGCAAGCACGCGCAAGCACGCAAGGTCTATCTAAGCCTTGCAAAACCGCACTGGGCCGGGCCGCAATTGCAATGGCCAACAGGAAACAACGCCAGCAGCAATACGGCCGCGCGCATGAAATTTCAGGCAGAAACAGTGGATGCACAAAACGTGTACGACCCTGAACTGGAACCACAAACTGTGGACGTTGCGCGCCTCAACACCTTTTTGAGTGCAGATGCAGACCACCAGGAAGGGCATGTGCAATTGGCAGTGTGCGAGTTGCTTCAATCGAAAAACACTGAGGTACAAATCAACCCTGCTTTTATTGAGCCCTGCCTGTGCAGTTTGAACAACGCAAACATTCGCCGCGTGCTTGAAGCGGTGCTTGGTTTACTGGAAAGCAAAATTGACCAGCTTCGGCAACGGCGCATTCGAAAGGGTAGCCACAACAGTTCCGAGATTGGCGACTTTCTACTGCTTCAAAGTTGCATTCAACATCGTTTGGTGTTTGCCCACCTGCTCAACAGCAAACAGGTGCACCCCGAAGCGGCCTATCTGCGCTTGCTCGCCTGCCTGGGCGCGGTAACCCTTTACGGCGACGACACCGCGGCCGACTTTTCACCCAACTACAACCACGACAACCTTCGACTGGCTTTTGAAGCGGTGCTGACAGCCATTCGGAATGCATTGGCCGGGTTACACGACCAACATGCCGTTCAAATTCCGCTGGTTCAGAAACAAGGTGGCATTCACATCGGGCAAATTGCTGACCGCACACTGTTGGCCGATGCGCATTTCTACCTCACCGTGCATGCGCTGGCACCAGAAGAAACAGTGCAGCGACTGTTTCCGAGTGCGGTAAAAATCGGCCCGGTAGAAAAACTGCGCGACCTGGTGAACCTGAATTTGCCTGGCGTCCGTTTGAAAGCTGTTCACCAAAGCCCCGCCGCCCTGCCGTATTACGCAGATCACTTTTACTTTCAACTTGAAACACGTGCAGAACCACTTTGGAAAATGCTGGAGCAAACCGGGCATGTGGCCATTCATTACGCTGGCGACCTGCCTGAACTGCGAATTGAACTGTGGGCCGTTCGCCGTGAACAGGAGCAATTGCTGTGAATCCCAACGATCCGTTTTCCGCACTGGGTGGCGAACGCACCATCATCAAGCCCCGGCTGGGAAAACCAGCCTCGCAGGCCATTCAATCACTGGACAACATTCTGGGCCCAGGCGTTAAGGCCGACACCAACAGTGAAGCGTCAATTTCACTTTCGCAGTCACGGTTTGACAACGCATTGCAACAACTCAAGGAAAGCCCGGCGGCAAGCAAAAACATGCTGCTTGTTCATGCCAGCCCACTGTTGCGCCTGGTGTGTGCCATGGGCGGCACGGCAGAAATACCTTCACCGAAAGCTTTGGCTAACACATGGTCAAAAGGCTTGAGTGAACTGGAACACACCCTGGAGAAACTCGGGCGCCCGCAAGCGGAACGCCTTTCAGTGCGCTATGTGCTGTGTACCTTCATGGATGAACGCGCAGCCAATACGCCCTGGGGTGGTTCAGGTCTTTGGGCTTCCCACAGCTTGTTGCTGCAGTTTTTCAGCGAAACATGGGGCGGTGAAAAAGTGTTTGCGCTGATTCAAAAAATGATGCGCAGCCCTGCAGAGAATCGTGACCTGCTGGAATTCATGGCGATCGTTCTTAGCCTCGGTTTTAAAGGCAAATACCAGGTGGAAACGGGTGGTGAACTGGCATTAAGCCAGCTTCGATCCCAACTTTTTCAGCTAATCAAATCGAGTCCGCTTGACCCGCTAAGCCCACTACACCCCACATTCTGGCAATCAAAAGCACCTGCATCGGGAAAGCGGTTTTTGCAAATTCCCCTGTGGTTACCAGTCAGCGTTTTTAGTGCGCTGGGCACTGCCATTTTCCTTGGACTTTACTTCAACATGAATACGCAATCCGATCAGGTATTTTCTGAAATTACCTCTATTTCATTGCCCGCACCAAACTTTACACAAGCTCAAGCTGCACCCGCTGCACCGGAATTGGGGCTGGAACTTCCCACTCAATTGCGCGAGGAAATTGTTGCAGGTTTGCTGACCCTGAAACAGGCGGGAAACAGGTCGACTGTTATTTTGGTGGGCGATGGTTTGTTCAGTTCCGGCAGCGCAGAACTGAACAACACGGCAATTCCGCTGGTTGAAAAAGTGGCCCGTGAACTTGCGCTTCACCCAGGGCAGGTCACAGTAACGGGCTACACCGACAACCAGCCCATTCGCTCCATCCGCTTTCCATCCAATTGGCAGTTGTCAGCGGAACGCGCTGAACATGTCGGTCAGCGTATTGCGCGCTTTTTGCCCAACACAGCAATTGCCACCGAGGGCGCGGGCGCCGCCAATCCGATTGCGCCCAACAACACCGCCGAAGGCCGTGCCCTGAATCGGCGGGTTGAAATTACCTTGATGCACGCCCAATAAAACCCACTAAGACACCCACCGAGTTCACCATGCTTTTGCGATTTTTATTTTGTTTTTTGGCGTTTCTGGGTTTGGCTGCGCTGGTTTGGCTTGTAGGGCCAATTGTGTCGATTGGCGAGTTCCAACCTTTTTCTGGCACCTGGGCACGGGTCAGCTTGACCATCGTTCTCTTTTTGCTGGTGTTTTCACCACTCGCGTTTCGCTGGTGGACTGTCCGCAAGGCAGAGCGTGCTCTGAAAGTCGGGCTAACTCGTCAAGATGAACAGTCACGTGTTCAATCAGCCAAGCTGCAAGATATTTTCACCCAGGCTGTGAATACTTTGAAGCAGCATCAATCACGCCAGGCCTGGTACAAAAACAAACCCGGCCTGTATGAATTGCCATGGTATGTGTTCATTGGCCCACCTGGCAGTGGAAAAACCACGGCATTGAAAAATGCGGGTTTGCGTTTTCCGCTGCAAGACCCTTTGGGAAAAGATGCAATCAAAGGCGTGGGCGGTACCCGCAATTGCGATTGGTGGTTTACCGATCAGGCTGTATTGATCGACACGGCCGGGCGATTCACAACACAGGATTCTGACCAGAACACAGACGCAGTTGCCTGGAATTCATTTCTTGGCTTGTTGAAAAAACACCGCCCGAAACAGCCAGTCAACGGTGTACTGCTAACCTTGAGTGTTCAAGATTTGCTTGATACCGAAGCCAGGCGCAAGGAAACTGCGACGAAAATTGCTTTGCGACTTCAAGAAATGATACGGGCTTTGGGAATGTGCCCACCCGTGTATGTGTTGATCACCAAACTCGATTTGTTAAGCGGCTTCAACGAAACATTTGGACGACTTGATGAAGCAGAGCGCGCGCAAGCATGGGGCGTTAATTTTCAACATCCGAACACGCTGAATACGACATTGAAGGACACCTTGCCACAAGCATTGGCCGACATGGTAGATCGACTGAGCGAGCAGTTGAACACGCGCATGACCCGGGAGGAACAGGAAAACAGGCGAATCAAACTGTTTGATTTTCCGTTGGCATTTGCGCAGTTAAAGCCCGCCATTCAAGGCTTGCTGCAAGATGCTTTTCAGTCTGAAAGCCCGTTTGAAAGGCCTGTCACGTTGCGTGGTGTTTACTTAAGCAGTGGCACACAAGATGGCACGGTATTCGATCGAATTTTGTCTGGCATGGCGCCCGGCAACGCGGCGTACCCCACCCACAAAGGACAAGGAAAAAGCTACTTTATTCGGGACGTGTTGTCGCAGGTTATTTTTCCAGAACAGCATTTGGCATCGTATGTAAAAAAGAAAGCGCTGCTGGAAAAAGGTTTGTATTTTGGCGGGCTTGCTGCAGCACTGGTGCTGTTCAGTGGCTTGTCGCTGGGCTGGTGGCTAAGCCACAACAACAACAGCAATGCGATGGCACAAACGCTTGCACGAAGCAAGACAGCAACAACGCAGGCAGCCGCCTTGCCCACTGAAGCACAGGCCCCGCTGCAACCCCTGTTTCAAACACTGAACACACTGCAAAATGTGGCCCAACCCACCCCCGATGACTGGGTTCATCACTTGGGTTTGAACCAGGACGACAAGCTGCAACAGGCTGAAGAACTGGCCTACCGCAATGCGCTGACCAATGCGCTGATGCCACATGTGGCCAAACGGCTTGAAGACCGACTGCGCGCTGCATTGAACCAAGACATGGAATTGGCATATGAATCACTGAAAGCCTACATCATGATTCACACGCCACAGCATTTTGATGCGCAGGCTTTGTCAATCTGGGTGGTGTTTGACTGGCAACAGCATGTGTTTGCCCGTTACGAACCGGCCATTCGGGAATCGGCTACCCAGCATTTGCAAGCGGCCATCGCCTTGGGTGCACCCGGCAACCTGCCTGCGAAAGATCAGGAACTGATTAACACCGCGCGGCAAATCATTGGTGCGCAAGCGCTGGACGAACGCTTGTACAAGCGCATGGTGCGGTTTTTCAAACCAGAACCTGCCAGCGATTTCAACCTGATTCAAACCGTGGGTGTCAGTGCTGCGGGCATTTTTACAAGGCCCAGTGGGCAGTCACTGAATCAGGGTGTTGAAGCCCTGTACACACGAAACACCTATGTAAGTTATTTTCTTGCGCAACTGCCTTTGGAGGCCAAACGTTTAAGCGACGAAGCAAGCTGGGTAATGGGTGATTCAAAAACCATGAATGGCTTGAGTACACAGGACCTGCTGCGCAAGGCACGCCAGTTGTACATTCGGGACTACATTCAAACCTGGGACAGTTATTTGAAAGACGTTCAAATTCAACGTCCGGTTCAGTTTGATCAGGCTGTTGATTTAGCCCGCGTTCTGGCTTCGCCACAATCGCCTTTGAAAAAATTCCTTGAAGGTGTGTCAAAGAACACGCGTTTGGCGGGTCAAATGAGCCAGTCCACCGACAAGGCCGAAGCCATTGCGAATCAAAAAGTAAACCAGGCATTGTCGCCCAATGTGGCTTTGCTGGCGGGTTCCAACTTCAAGCCTGTTGACATGGAAGCCCCACTTGAACAACAGGTGGATGAACACTTCAGTGACATCAATGGTTTGTTTGAAGGTAGCCCGCCTGCATACACGCAAGTGTCTGCCCTGCTGAACGACCTGTACGCGCAACTTGCTGCAATTGCCGGCGCAAAGAAAAGCAAAACAGCCCCGCCTCCGCCCACCGCCATGGATTCACTGCAAGTGAACGCTGGCGTACTGCCCGAACCCGTGCGCGCAATTGTGGGGCAACTGGCAGGGCAAGGCAGTGCACAAGGCCGTGTGGCTGAACGCGCAAATTTAAGTGCGGACCTTCGGCCACTTCAAGAGGTATGCCAACGCACGGTGGCCAATCGCTACCCCATTCATTCGGGTTCAGGGCTGGACGTGCTGACAGACGACTTTGCGCGGTTTTTCGGGCCCGCTGGTTTAATGGACCAGTTTTTTTCAAGCCGACTGGCCAACATGGTGGACACAGGTGGTTCAAGCTGGAAATTGAAGCCACTCAGCGATGGGTCGCAAGCACGGGCCAATCCATCTCTGATCCAGTTTCAGCGCGCCGCCAGAGTTCGTGATGTTTTTTTCTATGGCGGAAAACCGGCACCGGGTTTTGAAGTCGAAATGCGACTGGTCAATTCCAGCAACCCAGGCGATGTGTTCTACCTTGAAAACAATGGCGACATGAAAATGTTTTCCAGGCAATTTCAACCCACCCACAGAATTCAATGGGGGGGTCAATCGCCTTCGGCAACCCTGCGCATCCGTGCATCGGAAGGCGCATACAAAACTTACAACGGCCCGTGGGCACTGTTCCGTTTGTTTGATGCAAGCACAATTCAAAACACCGAACGGCCAGAAAAGTTCAAGGCGCGATTCACGCTGGATGGCAAACAGTTTGACTTCGAAGTGCTGGCCAATTCGGCATTTAACCCGCTTCGCCTGAACGAACTTCGACAGTTTCGCTGCCCGGGCCAACTATGAACACCACCGGCATAACACGCAATATTTCATGGTTTGGCAAGTTGCCCTGTGTGGGCGACTTCTGTAGTCAGAACATGTCTGCCTACCTGCTGGGCACACTCGACGGGTGGCTGAGCAAAGCCCTGCTGGAAGGCCAGGAAAAACACGGTAAAGCATGGACACAGGCCTACTTTCAAACCCCCATGCACGGTTTTGTGTGGGGTAAAAATACCCTTCACACCTTAGCCGGAGATGTGGTGGCTGGCGTCATCATGCCTTCTGTTGACAAGGCAGGGCGTGAATTTCCATTCATTTTAATGGAACAAATACCCGCGCACCCCACGCAGCAACTGTGCACGCAAAGCCTGAACAACTGGTTCTTGCGCGCCCATTGCCTGTGTGCAGATGCGTTGAACGAGGAATGGAGCCTTGACAGGTTGAACCATGCCCTTGCAGATTTGCCAGTGTTGCGGTGGGCACGCGACAGCACCAACACCACGGCAACAAAACCCGGACACAGCCAGTGGTTCAGAATCGAGTTTGCCGGGCACATCCACAAAGCGCTGGAATGCGCCGGCTTGCCCCAGGCCCAAGCATTTGAGGCGTTGCTGGGCCTGCAACCGCAAACCCAATCATGAACGACAACACAGTGATTCAATCCGTGCCTGCCACGGATACCGATGCCAACCAGCAACCTTTGCCAGCTGGTACGGTGATTGAAGGTTTCGAGATTCGCGGTGTGATTGGCGTGGGTGGTTTTGGCATTGTGTACAAAGCCTGGGATTCCATGCTGGAACGCCTTGTGGCCTTGAAAGAATACTTGCCTGCCTCGCTGGCGGTGCGCACACCAAACGGGCAGGTTCAGGTTCGCGACAAACGCCACAATGGCACCTTTGATGCAGGCATGAAAAGCTTCATCAACGAAGCCCGCTTGCTGGCCCAGTTCGACCACGCCGCCTTGGTGAAGGTGTACCGGTTTTGGGAAATGGCGGGCACTGCCTACATGGTGATGCCGCTTTATCAGGGCATTACCTTGAAGGCTTACTTGGAGCAAAGCACAGAACCTTTGCAGGAAGACCGCTTGCTGCATTGGCTTGAAGCATTGACACAGGCGCTGGAAGTGATGCACCAGCAGCAGTGTTACCACCGCGACATTTCACCGGAAAACATCATTATTCAAGAAGGCACGGGCTTGCCGATATTGCTGGATTTCGGCGCAGCACGCCGTGCAATCGGCACTGTGTCACAACCCTTCACCGTCATTCTGAAAGCCAGCTACGCCCCCATTGAACAGTACGCCGAAGTACCCTCGATGACACAAGGCCCCTGGACAGACGTGTATGCCCTGGCTGCAGTGGCGCATTTCCTGATCACGGGAAAGACCCCGCCTTCTTCGGTGGCGCGCTTGGTCAATGACACTTACAGACCACTGAGCAGCCGCAACGACTTGCCCTTCAACATGCAAATCCGCCTGGCCATTGACCAAGCACTGGCGGTGCAACCCCAAGACCGCACAGCCAGCATGGCGCAGTTTCGCCACACGCTGTTAAAGCCTGCAATTGATGTGCTTGACTTGTTTGATGTCCCCCGGGAAACGCAGGCACCCTCCCATGGAAACGCCAACAAGGCATTGAAGAAAACCGTGCTTCTTCCTGTGTCCGCATTGGTTTCAATCGCCTTGATTGGCGCGATGGTGTATTGGGCCATGTTGCCCACGGTTGAACCTGTTCCTCAGGCCATTGAAGTTCTTGCCACCAACCCACCTGAACACACATCGGCTGAAGAAATTCCTGTTCCGGTTTTGGACAACGCAGTGGAGCCTGCCTTTCAGGCGGTGTTGAATCAGGCCAGCGACACGCTGGGGATCGAGATGGAAAAAACCGTACTTCGAATTGGCCAAGATCTGCTGCAGTTCAGTGTGCGTTCACCAATCAACGGGTATGTGGCGGTGTATGTGCGCTCTTCCGACAACACCCTGTTGCAACTACTGCCCAATGCACGCATTCCGGCCTTGTCGATTGTTGCGGGGCAAGCCTTGCAACTGCCACCCGCCAATGAACCCATTCAGGCAGCAGGACCAGCCGGGCAAAACCAGTTTTTGGTGGTGGTGACCGACAGGCCTCGCAGCTATGCCCACTTGAAGCTGCAAGACCACTACGGCTTTGGTCTGATTGGCGACAGCACATTGCTTGACCCGGACACACAAGCCGGGCTGGAAGGAAGCAGCGACTGCGCAAACCCGCCATGCCTGGACGCCCTGGCAGCGGCCTGGTTTTCTGTTGAGGAGGTCGATTGATTCTTCTGTAGAATAAAAAAATAATCCGGGCTATTCATTTTATTAAAAGCCCGAACCTACCGGAGACATCATGAAAACCACCACCGCAGCATTCGTTTTGCTGACCGCGGCTTTGGCATTGCCTGTTCAAGCCCATGCAAACACCACAAAAATGTGTATTTTCGACATCGCAGGGCGCAGCGGCCCCGCCTTTGCGCAAGCGCGGGATTATGCCGTGGCCGCAAAAGCGTGGGGAAGCAATATTGAACTGGAAGCCTATGTGGACGAACGGCTAGCTGCCGAAGACTTCAAAACAGGCAAGTGCGATGCTGCCGCCATTTCCACCTTGCGTGGTCGCCAGTTCAACAAGTTTGTGGGCAGCATTGATTCAATTGGTGCGGTACCCACCTACCAACATTTGCGCACTGTTATCGATTTGATGAGCAATGCCAAACTGGCGGGGAAAATGACATCGGGTTTGTTTGAGGTGGCTGGCATTTTGCCAATTGGTGCGGCCTATGTGATGGTGAATGACCGTGCCATCAATTCAGTAGAAAAAGCCGCTGGCAAAAAAATTGCTGTGCTGGACTACGACAAATCACAAGCCAAGATGGTGCAGCAACTTGGCGCCCAACCTGTATCAAGCGAAGTGATCAACTTCGGCACCAAATTCAACAATGGGCAGGTGGACATTATCGCGGCCCCTGCCATTGCCTACCAGCCACTGGAGCTGTACAAGGGGATTGGCACCAAGGGCGGCATTTACCGTTTCCCCCTGGTGCAACTGACTGCCAATATTTTGATTCGGAAAGACAGGTTTCCTGAAGGATTTGGGCAGAAGTCGCGCGAGTGGACGCAGAAGCAGTTTGACCGTGCCATTGCGCTGGTGGACACCTCGGAGAAAGGCGTACCCACCGCAGCCTGGCTGGACATTCCCAATGCTGACCGTGCCAAGTACGATGTGCTGATGCGGGAATCAAGAATTCAAATGACTGCCGATGGTTTCTACGACCCGGAAATGATGAAAATTCTCAAGCGAATCCGGTGCAGGCTGGATGGCAGCCTGGGTGAATGTGCAGACAAACGGGAGCTTTAAGCAGAGCACCCCGTCCTAAACCAACCCATGCGCCTGTTCATCGGCATGGTATGAACTGCGTACCATGGCGCCCACCGCCGCGTGAGTGAAGCCCATTTCATAGGCTTTTTCCTCAAACATTTTGAACACATCTGGGTGCACATAGCGGCGCACTGGCAGGTGGTGGCCTGATGGCGCAAGGTATTGGCCAATCGTGATCATGTCGACCTGGTGTTCGCGCATGTCGCGCATCACTTGCAAAATTTCTTCATCGGTTTCACCAAGGCCCACCATGATGCCGCTTTTGGTCGGCGTGTCGGGGTGTGTCTTTTTGAATTCCTGCAACAGCTTCAATGAATGTTTGTAGTCAGAACCCGGGCGGGCCTCTTTGTACAAACGTGCTGTGGTTTCCAGGTTGTGGTTCATCACATCGGGCGGTGCTGCGTTCAAAATATCCAGTGCACGGTCAAGGCGCCCCCGGAAGTCGGGCACCAGAATTTCAATTTTCGTGTTGGGCGACAATTCGCGGGTTTTTTCAATGCAGGCCACAAAATGTCCGGCGCCGCCGTCACGCAGATCGTCGCGATCCACCGATGTAATTACTACATAATTCAGGCGCAAGGCCGCAATTGTTTTGGCCAGGTTCAGCGGCTCGTTTTCATCCAGTGGGTCCGGGCGGCCATGGCCCACATCGCAGAAGGGGCAGCGGCGGGTGCATTTGTCGCCCATGATCATGAAGGTGGCTGTGCCTTTGCCAAAGCATTCACCGATGTTGGGGCACGATGCTTCTTCGCACACGGTGTGCAGCTTGTGCTCGCGCAGAATTTCCTTGATTTCGTAGAACCGGGTGGACGGTGAGCCCGCCTTCACGCGGATCCAGCTGGGCTTTTTCAACTGTTCGATGGGCACAATCTTGATGGGAATTCGGGCTGTTTTTGCGGCCGCTTTCTGTTTCACGGTCGGATCGCTGACCGCGCTCAATTCTTTGGCGACGGCTGATTTTTCATTGATCTCGGACACGCTGTTGCTCCTTAAGCCCTGACTGCGGATCGCGCAGCTTCAAGGTGTTGAACCAGATTTTTCATCAGATGCACTTGCATCTCAGGAAGTGAAATTTTAACACCAATCGTGGCCAAGTCCACTGTTTCCAAGTCCTTATAACCACAGGGGTTTATTTGCAGGAAGGGTTTCAGGTCCATCTCCACGTTCAGTGACAAACCGTGATAAGCACAGCCCTTGCGGATCTTGATGCCCAAGGCCGCTATTTTGGCCAAACCGCCGTTGTGAAAAGTGTACACGCCAGGGGCATTGGGTTTGCGTTGGGCATCCGCCACACCCACCTGCACAAGGGCATCGATGATGCTTTGTTCCAGCAGCTGCACGTATTCGCGCACCTTCAAACCATAATGGCGAAGGTCCAGAAGCGGGTAAACAACGATTTGCCCCGGCCCGTGGTAGGTGATTTGCCCACCTCGATCGGTATTGACCAAAGGGATGTTGTTGCGCTGCAACATATGACTGGGGTCACCAGCAAGCCCCAAGGTGAAAACCGGTGGGTGTTCACAAATCCAGATTTGGTCGCCCACTGGCCCGCTGACCTGCCCCCCACGGGCATCTGTGAAATTTCGCATGGCTTCCCAGGTCGGCAAATAATCGACCAGGCCCAATTCGCGAATTTGAATAGAGCCTCCAACTTGTAAGCCTTTGGGTTGCAGGGGGCTTTCATCTTGATGGATCATGTAAGCAAATTTCCGATGTTTACAATTTTGCAGTTGAGTCGATTATGTCTTCTGAGCCCATTGAATGGTTTGATATCCCCAGCGTGCTGGGGCGCAGGGCAGCGTCCATTCTGGGGTTGTCGAAAGTTCCCATTGTGGAACTGGACGATTCGCACCGCCCCCTGATTCTTGCACACTTGTTGGCCCTGAATGAGACCGATCGCAGGTTGCGCTTCAGTTATGCACTGGGCGATGCCGCCATCGCAAAGTATGTGGCAAGCCTGGACTTTGAACGTGATTCGGTATTTGGCATTTTCGGGCGCGACGATGTGTTGCTGGGTGTGGTGCACCTGGCGGCCCTGAACGAGGCCGCAGACGGCAATACGCCAAAGGGAGCCGAGTTGGGCTTGTCGCTGGATGCAAACATGCGCGGGCACGGCCTGGGCACCTTGCTGTTTCAGCGCGCGTTGCGCCGCGCCCGCAACGAGGGTATTGAAATGCTGTTCATCTACACCCTGATGGACAACGAGGCGATGCTTCGAATTGCCCACAAACTGAACATGCGTGTAAGCACGGCCAATGGTCAGTGCGAGGCCCACTTGCGAGTGGAACCGGCAAGCACGGGTTCAATGGTTCGCGAATTTGTGGATGAGCAGCTGGCCGATCTGGATCACTTGTTCAAGGGTTCTCTAAACCAGTTCAAAAGGTGGGCCGAGGAACTTTAACCGGCCGTGCACTCGGGCAACGGATCGCTGCCCTTGAATACCCAGATCGGCGCGCTCACGGCGACAATCCGGTCGCCACGCTTTACACGCAGGAAATACCAGTTTTTGCCCTCAGCGGGTGTTACCGTGAATCGCCCTGCCTTGCCGCTTCGCGTTTGAAGTTGCACGTAGCGCCCTTCTGCATTGCTTGCCGGCCCGGACTGCGAACTGAACAGTTCAAATACCATGCCTTGAAGTGGGTCCATGGGGTTGGCGCTGTCAACATTGAATTCAAACTGAACCCTGTTGTTCCGGGTGCCAATACGCGAGCCCATCGGCATGCGCTGGTTGGCCTGTGCCGCCTCGAAGTTCATGCGCAATGCGTTTTCATTCTGGGCAACCGTGTAAAAGCGACGCGCCAGAAATGCTTCGCGAATGTCGGCTTGATTGTTGGAGCGAGCAATCAACACGGTTTTTGGCAAACTGCTGCCACCCCAATCGGTTGAATGGTGGTCTTCCGAACCGACCGGGCCAAGGTACCAGCCTTTGTCGAGCGCGTGACCATACCAGGAACCCGATTTGCCATCCGTGTCATATTCACTGCCCTTGCCAAACACTTCCACGCCCACCACCCGGTAGTCGGCTGCAGGAACGTATTTGAAGTCGTTGAAGGCATAGGCTGAATCGCCTTGCTGAAACACGTTCAGCGCATTCAGTGCGCCTGCCATGCGGGTGGCTTGACCTACGCCCTCGCCAATTTGCAGAAACACACTGTGCAGGGCATCTTCACGCCCTGGGTGGTTAAACACGAGAATGCCGTCATCGCCGCCACCAAGCTGCGACGACGACACAAACCATTGCCAAAACAAGTCCATGGAAACGGCATAACCCGGCCCGGTTTTCGCATTGATGTTGTTCGTGCTTAGGTACACATTGGCGTGACCAAACCGGTCAGATGTCCATTCAAAGCCACGCATGGCAGTGAACTTCCCGCCGGATTCCGCCGTAACCTGGTCGGCCTGCGCCAGCGTGGTTTGCCACTTGGTCAGGCTGTTGGGCAAGTTATCAGGGTCAGAGATCAGACAGGACAAGGGCGTGCCCAAGCAATTGTCGGGGTCGGGCAAGGCCAGCGGGATGGACAAGTTGTCGGAATGGTCCGAGGACATCACGAAGTTCATACCGCGTTCGCGGGTTTGCTGGTACACCTGCAATGGGTCGGTGTTGGCCTGCCCATCGGAATAAGCGGTGTGTTCATGCATGGCACCCAGCAGGTGCGCGTAGCCTTGCCCCTTCAACCCAGCGCCGTAAAAAGGCGTGCATTGCCCGGCAGAAGGTTGCTGTGCAGCGAACAATTCAGACGTGTCATTTGACGTGGACCGCACACTGGCATTGACAGCACGCTGGGCAACACCGGCTTGAAAGTTCTGGCGGTCAGACACTTCAATGCTGAAGGTCAGGGTTTGATCGGCAAGGTCTGCTGGAATTTGTGCCTGCGCTTCGGCTTGGTTGGAGTTGCTCAATGGCACGTTTGCGCCACCTGTTTGCGTCCAGCGGTAAAACAAGGGGTCACCATCAGCGTCTGTGGCCTCTACGGTCAGGTTCAGCGTTTCACCGGGGCGCACGGGTTCGGGCAAGGCCGTGGCATTTTGAATCACGGGTGCGGTGTTTGACGCGCGGGCGGGCGTGGTGACGTCAAACAGTTTGAAACCAAGGCCCATGTCGTTGTCGATTGCAATAGCGCGCAATGTATACGTTTGTGATTCTGGGGAGTTCGGAAGCTGCACGCTCAGATTGCAGCTGGTTTCTTCATACTGAATGTTGAGCGTTTCATTGCGCCATTGATAGGTTTGCAAGGCTCCATCCGGATCGACCGACTCGCAGGAAGTAGCCGTGAGTCGATTGTCTGACCCAACAGGCGACGCGCCAGCATTGACCAGGGGCAAGGCGTTGTCGAAGGTGTTCTGGATGTTTATTTGAACCTGGTCTTCCAGCACTGAGCCGTCAGAAAATTGCACCTGCAAGGTAAACAATACCGGTGTGTTTTTCTCCACTTGCGGCAAGACAAGATCAAGAACTGCTTCATCAGAACGACCGGACTCGCCAAAGAACACGGTGTCTTCATTCGACGGAAACCATGCGTACCCCAGCACGGTATTGTTGCCGCTGGCCTGAACCTGCGCGGTCAATGTCACAGTGCTTCTTTCAGGTGCTTGCAGGTTTTCACCGGCATTGACCGTGGGGCTTTTCTCTTGCCCTTCAATACGGCTGGCCGCGTCGGGATTGTCACCGCCATTGCCAGTGCAGGCAGCAAGAACAAACAAGGTGGCAAAAATATGTGCAGGGCGAGCGTTGTACAGCATGATGACGGTCCGATTGGGTTTGGAACTGTTACCAAGTTATGCGCGCTTAAGATGAGGTGAAAGCTACTAAGAGACAAGTCACCGATTTGAAACAATCGCACCGAGCCTAGTCAAGCAAGTGACCCGTGCGAACAAGAATGGTGCAACCTTCCCTGCTGAAAGGTGTGTGCATGCTGGCATGCGGGCTGCGAATCCAGGTGCCAGCGGGGTAGTCGCCAAGCTCATCGGAAAACACGCCGTCGAGTACAAAAATTTCTTCGCCGCCCATGTGGCGGTGCATGTTGAAATAAGTGCCAGGTGCCCAACGAACCAGTGCAGTATGGCGGGTCTCGAAACTGTCCAGCGGCATCACCTTCAAGCCGGGTACCAAACCTTGCCGCCATTCAGCAGTGTTGGTGTTGATGACCACAGGTGTTTGATCTTCCGCGCGCATGTGCCGTAACTTGACCAGAATGGTGCAGCCTTCCGTGGACTTGGGGGAATGCTTGGTACCCACAGGGTTTTTAACAAAAGTACCAGCGGGATAAGCACCGAATTCATCTTCAAAAGTGCCTTCGAGTACAAAGAATTCTTCGCCGCCACCGTGCTCGTGTTCAGGAAACGCACAGCCCGGGTCGTAGCGAACAATCGAGGTGAGGCGGGCCACTTCATCGCCATCGCGCTCTAGCGGCTTGCGCCAAACGCCCGGTGCTGGGGATGGGATCCACTCGACGTTGTTGCTGTTGACAACTGCGCGTTGGGAAAGGTCGGCATTGAGTTTCATGGTGCTGCTTGTTGTGTACTGCGATGGTTTGATTTTAACGCAAAGCTCGCCTGCTGGTTATCGTATGCCCAATCAGCTTGGGTTCCGATAATTCAACCGCTCGTTAAAGGCCCACTCAACGCGAGTTTCAATCTCTCACCTGAAAACCTGGTTTTCCCTTTTTGAGATTCACCCTGACTCACCAAGCTTGGCAAAACAGACGGCCAAGCATTGGTGTCGGCTATTCGCCGACCGTGGCGGGTGAATTCAAACGGGCAGGTTTTCTTGAAGGCGAGGCGATCGAAACACCGCCGCCGATTGGGTTGGACTACTCCGCCTATCGTGGACTACTCACTAGCTGGGCGCCGAGCAAAGTCGCTTTGTGAGTACAATCAATTCGGGTTACACATTTGACCCCAAACTTGACCCCTCGCGATACCCAGCCTAAATTCCAAGCAATTATGTTTTTTGAGAAATGCCCATGAGCAATCAACTTTTACAAAACAGCGGCATGGGAATAGTCTCTGAAGCAAAATGAGTTCATCAATAGTAAATTATTCGAAACTGTTGATACTGCAATGCCCGGTGACATCATCATATTTCCCTCCACTGGCGGTTTTGTGAACCACATTGGAATCGTTATCGACCAAGAGCGCTGGATAGGGTCCCAGTCTTCGACCGGCGTTGAATATGTAAAATTCAGCAACGGTTTCTGGGGAAAGCGAAAGCATTACTTTCGCCGGTTGAAAAACTACTCAACACAATCGATATCAAGCTACATCAAGAACGCGGGTTTTCTTCATGCTTAAACTCAAGATCTTATTGAGCGTTCCTGTATCTGCAATTCTGTTAGCCTGCAACGTGTCCAAAGAAGAACCCATGGATTCAACACAGACGGCAATGGCGTTTCGATTCTTATTCATGCGCTTTCGCATGTGACCCCATGCTTGATGAAGTTCTAAAACCGCGAATTGGCGACGTACTCGATTTCAAATCGCCTCAAAATGGATTTGATTTGTTCAGCGAATGCGATAGAACGCTTTCCTTGAAACCAACCAAGTTGAGCCGCGAAGAATTGTTTGAACAACTGAATCAAACTGTGCCGCCCAACCAACTATTCTCAGAAAAAAATACTGGCTTAGCAGAGTCGACTTTAAACACAGCCCAAGCAATTTGCCATGAGAACGGAAAATCTTCCTCGACTTTTTGGGTTGTATCGCTGAACAATGAGGAAATGAAAGTGTACTTTGAAGGTGCGAGTTTCCTGAATTTCAAATCGATCAGCGCGAACTGAAATACACCGAATTGGCGCTATTGATTGAATCGCACATGTCAGGCCGGTTTAAGCCAACTCGGCAGTGGGATTGCTTGGGACGCACTTGAAGAAAATCGCCCCGTTTGAACAAGGCTTCAATGTTCGCTTGACGACACCTCGGCCCGACCATCAGTTTTGTCGGGCCGAGGTGAATTGAACGCCTTCGTTCAAAAAGGGATCAAGCGGTTTTCTGTGCGGAACAAGTAACCCACGCCAAATTGGCAATAAACCGCAGCACATTACATCGACCTGCGGTACTTCCCCCCTACTTCAAACAGCGCCTGCGTAATCTGCCCCAGCGAACACACCCGCACGGCATCCACCAGCACCTCGAACACATTGCCACCATCCATCGCGGTTTGCTTCAAGCGCTCCAGCATGGGACCGGCCTCCGAAGCATGCCGTTGCTGGAACTCTGCCAGGCGTTTCAGCTGACTCAGCTTTTCTTCTTCTGTGGCACGGGCCAGTTCAAGCGAATTCAGTGAATCTGCGTTTTCATCCGCATTAGTGAAAGTGTTGACCCCGACAATGGGCAGCGTGCCATCGTGCTTCTGAATTTCATAGTGCATCGATTCTTCCTGAATCTTGCTGCGCTGGTAGCCGGTTTCCATGGCGCCCAACACACCGCCGCGTTCGCTGATGCGGTCCAGTTCATCCAGTACCGCGTTCTCTACCAACTCGGTCAATTCCTCAATCACGTAGGCACCTTGATTCGGGTTTTCGTTTTTCGCCAAACCCCATTCCTTGTTGATGATCAACTGAATGGCCATGGCGCGGCGCACGCTTTCTTCGGTCGGCGTGGTTACTGCTTCGTCATACGCATTGGTGTGCAGGCTGTTGCAGTGGTCGTACACGGCAATCAAGGCTTGCAAGGTGGTGCGTATGTCGTTGAAGGCAATTTCCTGTGCGTGCAGGCTGCGGCCACTGGTTTGAATGTGGTACTTCAACTTTTGGCTGCGGTCGCTGGCGCCGTAACGGTCGCGCATGGCGATGGCCCATATGCGGCGCGCAACACGGCCCAGCACGGTGTATTCCGGGTCCATGCCGTTGGAAAAGAAGAAGCTTAAGTTGGGCGCAAAGTCGTCGATCTTCATGCCGCGCGCCAGATAGGCCTCTACAAAAGTAAAGCCATTGCTGAGCGTGAAAGCCAGTTGCGAAATCGGGTTGGCCCCGGCTTCGGCGATGTGGTAACCGCTGATCGACACGCTGTAGAAATTGCGCACTTCATGGTTGATGAAGTATTGCTGAATGTCGCCCATCACACGCAGGCTGAATTCGGTCGAGAAAATGCAGGTGTTCTGGCCCTGGTCTTCCTTCAAAATGTCGGCTTGTACCGTGCCGCGCACGGCCTTCAGCGTGGCGGCTTTGATGTTCGCGTATTCCTGCGCGTTCGGTGCGCGCTTGTTTTCCGCCGTGAATTTGTCCACTTGCTGATCAATTGCGGTGTTCAGGAACATGGCCAAAATGCTGGGTGCCGGGCCGTTGATGGTCATGGACACACTGGTGCTGGGTGCGCACAAATCAAAACCGCTGTACAACACTTTCATGTCGTCGAGTGTGGCCACGCTCACGCCGCTGGTGCCAACCTTGCCGTAAATGTCGGGGCGCAAGTCGGGGTCGAAGCCGTACAAGGTAACTGAATCAAATGCGGTGGACAATCGCTTGGCGTCGCTGCCACTGCTCAACATTTTAAAACGGCGGTTGGTGCGGGCTGCATCGCCTTCACCGGCAAACATGCGGGTGGGATCTTCATTTTCACGCTTCACAGGAAACACACCCGCTGTGAAGGGGAAGTAGCCGGGCAGGTTTTCCAACATCACAAATTTCAGCAAATCAGCACGGCTTGTATACTTGGGCAAGCTGACGCGGTTAATTTTCAAACCGCACAGGGTGGTTACTGTCAGCGGTGCTTGCAGGGCCTTGCCGCGCACTTCATAGGTTAGTGTGTCGCCTTGGTAGCCCTGGGCCAGCCTGGAATAATCTTTCATGGCTTGTTGGGCCGCCATGCTGATGCGGGTATTGGTTAAGGCCACAATGTCGGCCAGTGCATCCACCGCCTTGGTTTTGTCGGGCTTGTGTTGCAGCAGCAGGGCTTGTGCGTGTTCCATGCATTCAAGGTCGTACACAGCCGCCACGTCTTTTTGAACCTGTGCTTTGTAGCTGCGCACGGCCTGTGCAATTTCAGCCAGGTAGCGCACTCGCTCGGAAGGCACCACCGCCTTCAGGGTGGTGGAGTGTTTGGTGTCAATGGTATTGAAAAGGCCTTTGGAAGGCTTGGCAATGGGCAAGGCTACGCGCAAGGCTTTGTAAAGTGCGCTTACTCCATCATCGTTAAAACGGCTGGCCAGCGTGCCGTACACGGGCATGGTGTCGGGCATGCTGGTGAACGCCATGCGGTTGCGCTGCACCTGCTTGCACACATCGCGCAGGGCATCGAGCGCGCCTTTGCGATCAAATTTGTTCACGGCCACGAAATCGGCAAAGTCCAGCATGTCGATTTTTTCAAGCTGGCTGGCGGCACCATATTCAGGTGTCATCACATACAGGCTGAAATCCACATGCGGCACAATGGCGGCATCGCCCTGGCCAATGCCAGGGGTTTCAATCAGCACCACATCAAAACCAGTGGCACGGCACAGCGCAATAATGTCGGGCAGGGTTGCGGGTACTTCCTGCGCAGAATCGCGCGTGGCCAGTGAACGCATGAACACCTTCGGGCCGTTGCCGGCCCAAGGACCAATCGCATTCATTCGAATGCGGTCACCCAGCAATGCACCACCTGTTTTTCGGCGTGATGGGTCTACGCACACCACACCAATGGTCAAGTCATCGCCATGGTCCATGCGCAGGCGGCGAATCAACTCGTCGGTCAGGCTTGATTTGCCTGCACCACCGGTGCCAGTAATGCCCAACACCGGGGTTTTGCTGGTTTTTGCCTGAAGCCGAACAGCTTCCAGATCGGCAGCGGACACTTCGTCGCGCTCAAGGCGGGTGATCAGTTGGGTCAGCAGGGGCCAGTTGAAGGCCAAGGCTTGAATCCCTTCGGGGGTACACGCCACTTCCGCTTTTTTGCGGGCATCGCGCACAAGTGCTGCACGGGTGATCATGTCGCCAATCATGCCTTCAAGGCCCATTTTCTGGCCATCTTGCGGGCTGTAAATTCGGTTCACGCCGTAGGCTTGAAGGGCTTCAATTTCAGAAGGCAGGATAACGCCCCCACCGCCACCAAACACTTGAATGTGCCCAGCATTCTGAGCCTTCAGCTCATCAACCATGTATTTGAAAAATTCGTTGTGCCCGCCTTGGTAAGAACTGACGGCCAGGCCGTCCGCATCTTCCTGAATGGCAGCATCAACCAGTTCCTGCACCGAGCGGTTGTGGCCCAAGTGGATTACTTCCGCGCCCTGGCTTTGCAGCAAACGACGAATCATGTTGATGGCAGCATCGTGGCCGTCGAACAAAGATGAACCTGTGACAAAGCGCAGGGGCGTGCGTTGGGTGTCAGGGAGGGGTTTTCCCACCTCGCCGGTGCTGCTTTTCATGTCTGTCTCCTGATGGGTTGCGGTTGTTTTCCACCGCTCGTTTGAATTTTAATTCTAACCTATCCATGAACCATGCGTAGCATGCAACCAGACCTAAAAAGCTTAAAAGAAGAACACTGGAGATTACCCAATAGGACAATGGCACCCCGTAAACCGTGATGCCAAGCAGGGGAATGAACAAAACAACACTGAGTATTAATGCAACCCAGACCCCAAGCAGGCGCCAGGTAATTCGCTTAACCTGCCGCCAGTACTCGTTTTCCAGTGGGGTGGGAGGCAGGTTTTTCATGAACAGCGCCTAGGCTGCAAACTGGGGCTTGAAGCGATACACCGCCAGGGTGCTGCGCAGGTTGCCCAGAAACTCGACAGGTTCTCCATTGAGGAAAAGCTGCTTGCCCAGCACTTTGTGCCCGATTTGGGCCACCAGTGCCTCGAAGTCTTTGGGCGTGCACAGGTGAATATTGGGGGTGTTGTACCACTGATAGGGCATTTGCTTGGACACTGGCATGCGGCCCAAAGCGATTGACCACACATGGTACCAATGGCCAAAGTTGGGGAAGCTCACAATGCCTTCCTTGCCCACGCGTGCAATCTCCTTGAGGATGCGCTCGGTGTTGTGCATGGCCTGCAGGGTTTGCGACAGAATAACGACGTCAAACGCGTGGTCCTCAAACATGGCCAGGCCCTTTTCAAGGTCTTGCTGAATCACGTTGATGCCACTGGCCACACTGCGCTGCACATTGGTGTCGTCTATTTCAACACCGTAGCCCTTGGCCTTGCGGGTTTTCATCAGGCGGGCCAGGAATGAACCATCGCCACAGCCCAAATCGAGCACGCGTGCTCCCATGGGCACCCAACTTTCAATCAAATCGAGATCAGCCCGGGGCACCACGATGGGCAAGGGTTGTACGTCTTGCGGCACAGCATGCAGGTTTTTCATGCGAGCTCCCTGGCAATACGCTCAAAATAACCCCGAACCACGTTGTGGTAGCGCGAATCCGTCAACAAAAAGGCGTCGTGACCATGCGGGGCATCAATTTCAGCGTAGGTTACGTCGCGCTGGTTGGCCATCAAGGCTTCCACAATTTCGCGGGTTCGCTCGGGGGCGAAACGCCAATCGGTGGTGAAACTGACCAGCAAGAATTTCGCCTTGGACACTTCCAGTGCCTTGACCAGATCACCGCCCGTGTGGCGTGCCGGGTCAAAATAATCAAGCGCCTTGGTGATCAACAAATACGTATTGGCATCGAAATAGTCTGCAAACTTGTCGCCCTGGTAACGCAAGTAGCTTTCCACCTGAAAGTCGACATCCAGCCCATAGTTGTAGTCGCCATTGCGCAAGGTGCGGCCAAACTTTTCGGCCATGTCGTCGCCGCTCAGGTAGGTAATGTGGCCGATCATTCTGGCCAGGCGCAAACCGCGCTTGGGTACCACGCCGTGCTCGTAATAGTTACCGCCATGAAAATCGGGGTCTGTCACGATGGCCTGGCGAGCCACTTCATTGAAGGCAATGTTTTGCGCACTCAGCTTGGGCGTTGAAGCAACCACCATGCAATGGCCCACCCGATCCGGGTAACTGAGGCTCCATTGCAGGGCCTGCATGCCGCCAAGGCTTCCACCCATGACGGCTGCAAACTTCTGAATGCCGAAATGATCCGCCAGGCGCACCTGGGCATTCACCCAGTCTTGAACTGTAACAAACGGAAACCCCGCCCCATAAGGTTTGCCGGTTTCAGGGTTGATGCTGCTGGGGCCAGTGGATCCAAAACACGAACCAAGATTGTTCACGCCAATGACAAAAAACCGGTTGGTGTCCAGGGGTTTGCCTGGACCCACCATGTTGTCCCACCAGCCTTCGCTTTTTTCTTGCCCCTCGTACAGCCCCGCCACATGGTGCGAGGCATTCAGGGCGTGGCACACCAACACAGCATTGTTTTTGTCCGCATTCAGCGTGCCGTAGGTTTCCACCATCAAGGAATAGCTGGGCAGGGTCTTGCCGCACTCAAGCAAAAGCGGTGCGGTGAATTCAATAAGTTCGGGCTCTACGAAGCCCACAGACTGGTTGGCAGACACAATACGGCGTTTCTAAAGTTGGATTGTTGTTCTTGCAAGCCTTTGAGTATAAATCGCAAACTGCCCGCCAAAGCAGTGCAAATGCGGGTCGTGGTGCAAAGTGCTTACTTAGTCGTTGTGCAGTTGACGCATCAACGCATCAATTTTATCGATGTCGAAAGTTCGAACCACTTTTTTGACCAGCTTTTGCGTGGTCGCAAAGTCTGTTTTCAACAAGAGTTCTTTCACATCCAGCAACTGCGAAGGGTGCATGGAATACTGGGTCAAACCCATGCCCAGCAGCAAGCGGGTCAGGCGAACATCGCCTGCCATTTCCCCGCACACGCTTACAGGCACACCGGCTTTCCCGGCGCTTGATATCACTTCGTAGACCAAGCGAAGAACTGCCGGATGCAAAGGATCATAAAGGTGCGCCACCTGGTGGTCTACCCGATCCACAGCCAGCGTGTACTGAATCAGATCGTTGGTGCCAATTGACACATAATCCAGATAATTCAGAAAGTGCGGCAGGCTGAGTGCAGCTGCGGGCACTTCGATCATGCCGCCAATTGACACGTCTTGATTGGCCTGAAAACGACGTTCCAGCAATTGTTCACGGGCCATGTCGATGTAAGCCAACGCCTGCCGTGTTTCACGAATATTGGTCAACATGGGCAGCAAAATTTTCACAGGCCCGTGCTTCGCGGCGCGCAACAAGGCACGAATCTGGGTGAGAAAGATCGCGGGCTCGGCCAGGCTGAACCGTATGGAGCGCAATCCCAGCGCAGAGGTGCTTGAAATGGGGGGCGCGCTGCTGTTGGCCCCATCAAACTGCAGGGTTTTGTCCGCCCCAAGATCAAGCGTGCGCACAGTCACGGGCTTGCCCTTCATGGCCTTGATCACCTTGCGGTAAGCTTCAAACTGCTCGTCCTCCGAGGGCCATTCTTTTCGGTTCATGAACAGAAATTCGGAACGGAACAAGCCAACACCATCGGCTCCGGCGTCCACCACGCCTTTGATGTCCTCGGGCAATTCAATGTTGGCCAGCAATTCAATTCGCCGACCACATTGTGTGCGCGATTCCGTGGTGATCAGGCGTTTTAATCGCTGGCGGGAAAGGGCCAGGATGGCCTGCTTGCGCTGGTACTCATCGACCACCATGGTGGCGGGGTCAAGAAACACGGCGCCAATTTTTCCATCGACCACCACCAAATCGCCGTTGTGCACAAACTCCAGAGCACGCGGCACGCCCACCACAGCGGGAATGCCCAGGCTACGCGCCACGATGGCTGTGTGCGATGTGGCGCCACCCATCTCGGTCACAAAAGCACCAACGCGGCGACCTTTAAGCTGCACCATGTCGGCTGGTGAAATGTCGTGCGCCACAATCAGCCAGGGATCCTCATTTTCACCCTCGGGCGGCAAAGGCATGGCAGTTGCATGGCCCCGAAGGGACTTCAACACCCGTTCCACCACCTGGCGTACATCGCTGTTGCGTTCGCGGAAGTAATCGTCTTCAATCGCGGAGAACTGCTCCAGCAACACTTCCATTTGCTCAATCAAGGCCCATTCAGCATTGATCAGCTTGTTTTGAATCAGGTTTTTGGGCTCTTCTGAAAGAATGGGATCTTGCAGAATCAAGGTGTGAAGGTTCAGGAAGGCGTCAAATTCCGCAGGCGAGTCTGCGCTGATCTGGGCTCGAATTTCAACAAGTTCTTCTGTAACGCGCTTAACCGCGTTGTCGAACCGCTTTTTCTCGAAACGCACCGACTTTTTTTCAATTCGGTTGCGGGGAATGTCCCGCATGGCCGTGTCCCATACCAGAGCCCGGCTAACCGCAATGCCTCTGGATACAGCGATACCATGCAAAGCCAGGGTCATGGGTTACTCGCCTTCGCCAAATTTGTCATCAATCAGGGCCACAAGGGCGGCAATGGCCTCGGCTTCGTCACTGCCTTCGGCTTCCAGCACCACATCATGCCCTTTGCCTGCAGCCAACATCATGACACCCATGATACTTTTTGCATTCACCCTGCGACCCGCCTTGGCAATCCACACTTCCGATTGAAATCGGCTGGCGATTTGCGTCAGTTTGACCGAGGCACGGGCATGCAAACCCAATTTATTGCTGATGGTGATCTCTTGCTGAATCATCGTTTTTTGCCGGATTAAAAGTTTGACGTTGCGGCGCAGTAGCGCCAGTGCTGACAATGCCATTTCGACCACCCATGACCAGGCGCTCGGCTACTTCATTGAGGGGTAGATCGCGAAAACCCAAGGCACGAAGCACCATGGGCAAGTTGCAACCCGAAACAAGAACCGTGGGCAGGTTAAGCGATTCTGCCCCCGCACGCACTGCCGCATTCGAGGGGGTTGCGCCAAACAGGTCGGTCAGAAACACAACGCCTGCGCCCGCTTGCACTGCGCGTGCAGCGTCTTGAATGCGCTTGACGGTGGTGTCGATGTCCTCGGAAGCCGGCACATCGACAACCTCAAAACCATCCGGCACACTGCCCATGACGTGTTGCACACATTGAGCGATCGAATCGCCCAGTGGTGCGTGGGTAACCAAAACCAAACCCAACATCAGCGCACCTCCTGCAACGCGGTTTCCACCGCCTGCACAAACGTGTCTGCAACAGGGAACCCCGTTTGATCCATGATCTCACGGAAACAGGTTGGGCTGGTAACGTTCACTTCGGTCAGGTTCTGGCCAATAATGTCCAAACCCACCAGCAACAATCCACGTTTTTTCAGCTCAGGGCCCAACGTGCGCGCAATGTGCCAATCGCTTTCACTCAAGGGTTGCGCCCGCCCGGTGCCACCCGCCGCCAGGTTGCCGCGGTGTTCGCCCTCCTTGGGCAAGCGCGCCAGGCAAAAAGGCACTGGCTCGCCATTGATCAGCAACACGCGCTTGTCGCCTTCCGAAATTTCCGGAATGTAACGCTGAATCATGGCGGTTTTTCGACCGTAATCGGTCAGTGTTTCCAGAATTACGCCGGTGTTCTGATCACCTTTTTTCAGGCGAAAAATGGAGGTGCCTCCCATGCCGTCCAGCGGCTTGGCGATGGCGTCCGGGTATTCTTCCAGAAAACCACGCAGCTGCGCGGCGTTGCGCGACACCAACGTGGGCACCACAAATTGCTCAAATTGCGCAATCGCGAATTTCTCATTGTGGTCACGAATGGCACGCGGGCTATTGAATACGCTTGCGCCCTCGCGTTCTGCCTGCTCCAGCAACCAGGTTGCAGTTACAAATTCGGCATCAAAAGGCGGGTCTTTGCGCATCACAATCGCGTTCATGTCTTTCAACGCCACTTCCTCGCGACCCACCTCTGAGTACCAAGGCTTGTTCGCGCGGTCAATCAGGATCCACACCACTTGGGCCCGTACGCCCGATCCCGTGGCCCAGTGCATGCCGCCGTCTTCAATCACGCCAACTTTCCAGCCGCGGGATTGCGCAGACTCCATCATCGCAATGGTCGAGTCTTTTTTGGGGTTCAAGCTGGTGAGTGGATCAATCACGCACACGAAACTTTGACTGCTCATGCGGCCAACTCCACACTCGCTGTGGCCTCCAGTTCCTGCGACGCTGCCAAGGCAGCCAGGCGGCCAATCACGCCGTAGGCGTAGAAACGGTTCATGGCTGCATCGGGGCGGTCGCTACAATCGGGGGTGTTGCACGGCGTCTCGAAGGCCAAGGGCACAAAGTGCATGCCGGGTGCGTTCAGGTTTTCATCGCGGCCACGGCCGGTGTGCACGCGATAAAAACCGCCAACCACGTAGCGGTCAATCATGTAAACCACAGGCTCAGCCACCGCGTCTTCGATGCTCTCGAAGGTGTGTACACCCTCTTGAATAATCACATCAGACACCTGCAAACCTTCTTTGACCACCGACATTTTGTTGCGCTGCTTGCGGTTCAAGCCCACCACTTCGGAAGCGTCTTTCACGGTCATGATGCCCATGCCGTAGGTGCCTGCGTCTGCTTTCACCACCACGTAGGGCTGCTCGTCAATGCCATATTCGGCATATTTGACACGGGTTTTGGCCAACACCTCGTCCACAGCCTGGGCCAAAGCCTCTTCACCCACGCGTTCCTGAAAATTAAGCTGGTTGCGGTGCGTGAAATAAGGGTTGATCAACCAGGGATCAATTTCCAACATGTCAGAAAAAGACTCCACTACAGAATCGTAGGCTTTGAAATGCGTGCTTTTGCGGCGGGTAGCCCAGCCAGCATGCAGCGGTGGCAACAGAATTTGATCTTTGATGCCTTGAAGGATGGGCGGCACGCCAGCGGACAGATCGTTGTTCAACAACACCGCGCAGGGCTCCAGGCCATCAACACCCACACGGTTGCCGTAGCGTTTCAAGGGCTCCAGTACGATGAATTGACCATCGGGCAAGTCAAAGCGGGTGGGTTCGGATATTTCTGGCGACACGGAACCCAAACGAATGTCCAGACCTGTCTGTTTCAGAATTGCCGCCAGGCGGGCCACGTTGCTTAAGTAAAAAGTGTTGCGGGTGTGGTTCTCGGGCACCAGCACCATGCTGCGCGCTTCGGGGCAAATTTTTTCAATTGCACTCATGGCGGCCTGAATGGCCAGCGGCATCATGTCGGGCGCAAGGTTGTTGAACCCACCCGGAAACAGATTGGTATCAACGGGTGCCAGTTTGAAACCGGCGTTGCGCACATCGACAGAACTGTAGAACGGTGGAGTATTCTCGTTCCAGGCCATTCGAAACCACCTCTCAATTTCGGTGGTTTTGTCGAGCATTCGTTTTTCGAGGTCCAGCAGCGGACCGGTTAAAGCTGTTACAAGATGTGGAACCATCAACATTCTCTGGGTAAGACATTCCGCCAAGTGTAATCCAAAACGCTGCACCGCCACATTGGGGAAGGGAAATCGGGCGTGAAGGCGGGGCTGGGGAAGGTCAAGAGTCGCCCCTGCCCATCACCGCGCGTGAATTCTCTCAACCACTGCTGCCTTCACGCCGTTCTTGCGGAGAGTGGAGATTCGCAGGCGGCGGTGACTTGAACACAGCAAGAGAAGTGCGTAGCCTCTGTTGGGTTCGCTTTAAGAATGTCTGCCCGCTTGAATTTGTTTGGCATGCTCGCCACAAGGCGACACCAAGCCCCGACCATGTTTTTGGGAGGGGCTTGGTGAATGCCAAACACATTCAAGAAGGGAGTAACAGACATTCAGCGGACTCAACAAGGCTACGCACTTCTCCTTGCTCGGAAAAAGATTCATGCCGCACAGCAAACATCAGCCCAAAGAAACGGATTGAAGGCATCAAAAAAGGCACCCGAAGGTGCCTTTGAATCAGCCCCTTACCCCGGGCTGAAGGAATCCACCGAAGTGGAGAGTGTTCACATTACTTGCTGTAGGCGGTTTCACCGTGTGAAGTGATGTCCAGGCCCTCACGTTCCGCATCTTCTGGAACGCGCAAACCAACGATCAGGTCAACCAGCTTGAAAGCAATTGCAGCAACAATACCGGACCACACGATGGTGATAACCACACCCTTGGCCTGTACGGCCAACTGTGAAGCGATTACGAAGTCGTCGCCCATGGTGCCGCCCAGGGATGGTGCAGACAACACACCCACCATCAAAGCACCCAGAATACCGCCCACACCGTGCACACCGAATACGTCAAGCGCATCGTCTGCACCCAGCATTTTCTTCAGGCCGGTTACACCCCACAGGCACAATGGGCCAGCCATCAAGCCAAGGATCAGTGCACCCATCGGGCCGATCGTACCGCAAGCAGGTGTAATGGCAACCAAACCACCCACTGCGCCAGACGCAGCACCCAACATGGAGGCCTTGCCTTTGACCAGGGCTTCCGCGCCGGCCCAACTCAGTGTGGCAGCTGCAGTGGCCAGCAAGGTGTTGATGAAGGCCAGTGTTGTGCCACCGTTGGCTTCCAGGTTTGAACCTGCGTTAAAGCCGAACCAGCCCACCCACAGCATGGACGCACCAACCATGGTCAGTGTGAGGCTGTGTGGTGTCATGGCTTCCTTGCCGTAGCCAATCCGCTTGCCGATCATGTAAGCACCCACCAAACCTGCAACCGCAGCGTTGATGTGAACCACGGTACCGCCCGCGAAGTCGATTGCGCCATCTGCGAAGATGAAGCCAGCTGCGTCCCACACCATGTGTGCAATCGGGATGTAGCTGAATGTAAACCAGATTGCGCAGAACAGCAGCACCGCGGAGAACTTGATGCGCTCGGCGAATGCGCCCACGATCAGGGCGCAAGTAATGGCCGCAAACGTAGACTGGAATGCGATAAAGATGAATTCAGGGATCATCACGCCTTCAGTGAAGGTGGCCGACAGGGAGTCTGGCGTTACACCGCTTAAGAATAGCTTGCTGAAGTTACCCACGAATGCGTTGTCACCACCGCCGAAAGTCAGGCTGTAGCCGTAAATAGCCCACAACACCACGATCAGGCAGAACACGGACATGACCTGCATCAACACGGACAGCATGTTCTTGGCACGAACCAGGCCGCCGTAGAACAGGGCCAGGCCGGGAATGGTCATGAAAATGACCAATATAGTGGCAACCATCATCCAGGTGGTGTCGCCTTTGTCCACTGTTTGCACAACAGCGGGTGCAGCTACCTCTGCAGGCGCTGCTTCAGCAGCCACAGGGGCTTCGGCCGCAGGGGTTGCGTCAGAAGCTGGGGCTGCGATTGTCTCGGTGGCTTCAGTGGCAGGCGCTGCCGGGGTTTCTTGCGCATACACACCAGGGCTTGCAACACTGAAACCCAGTGCAGCGGCCGCCAGCCAGATCGTCAGAAGTTTTCTCATGATTTCCTCACTTCTCTCTGGTTAAAGGGCGTCTTTACCGGTCTCGCCTGTGCGAATACGGGTAACACTCAACAAATCGAACACGAAAATTTTGCCGTCACCGATCTTGCCGGTTTTTGCAGCGGTCTCAATGGCTTCGCACGCTTGATCAACCAAGCTGTCGTCCACTGCAGCTTCAATTTTCACCTTGGGCAAAAAATCGACCACGTATTCCGCGCCACGGTACAGCTCGGTGTGTCCCTTTTGGCGACCAAAACCTTTCACTTCGGTAACCGTAATGCCTTGCACGCCGATGGCAGACAGCGCTTCACGGACTTCATCGAGTTTGAAAGGCTTAATGACTGCTGAAATTAGCTTCATTACGCACTCCTGAATTAAGTTTGAAGAGGGTAAAAACAGCGCCCCTCTTCAGAGCGCTGTCTGGATTCAATTTAGAACTTGGCGCTGAAAGTAACAACCAGAGAACCGTCTGTCAGGTCATCGTTGTTGATCAAGGCTTGCGCGTCGTCATCAGTTTCAATGTATGCAGCAGTGACTGAATACTTGGGGCTGATGGCATAAGTCGCACCAATGCTGTAGTCAGCGTATGAATCAATGGTGCCTGTGCCTGCACGCAGGTTGGCCATGTCTTTGTCAAACGTGGTCAAGCCGTAATGGGCGGCCAAAGACAACTGCTCGGACAAAGCAAAGGAGTAACCCAGGTCAAGGTAAGTAGAACCACCCTGATCAGTCGAACCGTTGGCTGCTGTAAATGCAAAGTAGTCATCGGAGGCGGCAACTGACAACTTGGCGTAAGCGCCAGCGTAGGACAACTTGCCGTAGACTTCCAACGTATCAGCGTCAGGGCCGGTGCCTTGGTTGTAGCCTTCGTAGAAGTAGTACAAAGCGCCTACATCGTAACCAATGCCGCTGAACTCACCAGCGTAGCCGCCGTAAAAGTCCATTTCCAGACCTGAGCTGCCCGCACCCAGGTTGTTGATGTTGGAGTTCCAGTTGCCCACATAAAAACCGTTGCTGAACGCTGCGTCAAAGCCGCCCTGGAATGCCGGACCAGCGTTGGTTTGGGAAATGCCACGGAATTTGTAATCGGTAGTGATGTTTGCGTTGGCTGTAGTTGTTACGTCTGCCTGTGCAGTTGAAACAGCCCCGAAGGTACATGCAGCAATTGCAGTTACCAGTACTAGTTTTTTCATCTCACTCTCCTGAAAATAGATGAATGCCGTAAAGTTTTTTTGGCAAAGGTCTATTAGCGAGAAGTGTGCCAGCGGCGTACCCGTCGGTAATTTCGCGATAAATCCCCCTTTTTCGGGCACAATAGCCATTCGGTTTTTTGAATTTTCGACGGCCGCACCATTTTGGCGCACTACTTTGGTGCACACTGAACCACTACACCGGGGGAAACTTTGGCAGACAATCCATTTGAGTCCATTCAGGCAAAAGTCAGCGAAATGCTGAATGCAAAAGGACTGCAGAATCTTGAAAACCCAATCACACAGCTGATTCGGCAAGGTTTGCAGGACATGGAGTTTGTCAGCCTGGAAGATTTCGAGATTCAGCGCGAAGTGCTGAACCGATTGCGCGAAAAGGTGCATGCACTGGAATTGCGCGTGGCGGAACTTGAAAAACGCACCTGATCAATCAACAGGCTATGCATCACCCTTCGGGTGACGCAGACCGAAGCACCCGTTTGCCGAAACCGCAGGATTGGGGATAATCGGTTGGGTTTAAGCGCCAAGCACTCCCCATGCCTTTAGCAACCCTGCACAGCCTCACATTCGTGGGCGTTCGCCCTGTTCCTGTTCAAATTGAAGTGCACTTGTCAGCGGGCCTGCCCTCGTTTGCACTGGTGGGCTTGCCCGACACTGAAATTCGGGAATCCAAAGAACGCGTGCGTTCAGCCCTGCTCAACAGCGGCTTTGAATTTCCAACGCAACGAATTACCGTTAACCTGGCGCCCGCCGACCTGCCCAAAGGCAGTGCAGCATTTGACCTGGCGGTTGCCCTGGGCATTGCCGCAGCATCGGGTCAACTGCCCAAAGCCGAGCTGGAGAACTGGGTGTTCGCCGGGGAGCTTTCACTCTCTGGCGCCCTGACCGGCGTTAGAAGCCCGTTTGCCCTTGCCGTGGCTGCCCGTAAAGAAGCACGCCAAGGCAAACGCCCATTGAAGTTGATGATGCCAAAAACCCAGGCCGCACTGGCAGCCACCGTGCCCGACATTGCCGTGTTTGGTGCCAATAGTCTGTTTGAGGCCGCAGCCCACCTAGTTGGGCATGGCAAGCCGCTGGAACAGCAAACCGCTGTCCACATTCAAAATACTCACACGCCACAGTTGTTCGACATGGCCGAGGTAATTGGTCACCAAACAGCCAAGCATGCTTTGCTGGCAGCCGCAGCAGGGCAACACCACATTCGCCTTGTGGGGCCGCCCGGCAGCGGAAAATCCATGTTGGCCCAGCGCGTGGGAGGCTTGCTGCCCGCCCTGCCCTTTGAAGACTCGCTTGATATTTCCGCCATCCGCAGCCTGAAGGGGGAAAGCGACCAGTTCAGCCAGGCGCGTCCGTTTCGAAACCCCCACCCCAGCAGCTCGATGGCCGCCTTGATAGGCGGCGGCTGTTATTTCTATTTGAAGATGCGACTACACATCTAAATATGCGACCCACTACCCTGCGACTCGTAGTGATCATGTCAAAACTCATACAGCTCACCGTACCTCCGCCACCAGTACGAATATTGCCGTTGGCATCGTACTTGTCGCTTGGGTTTCTGCGCCCAGCGCCGGCTCCTCAGGGCTTTCCCTTTAGGCACAGTTCCATACCCGGGTGTCTTCTACCGAAGGAATTCCATTGATTGATATCGCTGTGACGGTCAGGCAACATTGACACTATTGACTCCGGCAGTCTTTAGCAGTTGATAAAGGGTTGCAATCTTTGTTCGCGTACCGCGCTGCGCGCAGTACGTAAAAACAACGCGTTGTTTTGCGCGTGTGAATGCCACAAAGAACCCAGCGGTGGCCTCTATTTGGTCATTTGAGAAACTCCACCATGCACCATCATCCAACCCAATGAATACCACACTGTGGTATTCGAGACCCTTGCTTTTATGAATAGTCATTAGAGGAATGGCATGAATGCCTTCATAGCCATCAAGAGCTGATGGCCACTGAACATCATCGACCGACGACGCTAGCAAATGCTCCGCTGCCGAATCGAGCACTTTCTCTAGCCAATCTCCTTGTCCGTAAGCTGGATGAACAACGATCAGCTTCTCACGACCAATAAACTTCAAGATATCGTCCACAATCGAGCGTGATACAGCCTTAGATCTTGGAGGATTCGGATGGGAGACGCTAAGTTTACGTACGTACGCATCCAATTCCTGGGATAGCCTGGCCTGAGCGACCTCATCATCTGGAGCGACACCACGTAGGGCGATGAGTGCCTCCATGCACCTTGTCCAATGCCGCCCCGCCCGAGCGGTTATTGTAAGACGTAGGACTGCCACAATCAGTTGGGAGAGGTCTTCCACAAGTAAGTCTTGGAGAATGATCGATCCAATCATTCCAGCTTCGTTGCGCAGAGAAATTCCTGCTGCCAAAAACGCTGGCTCTAGAACACCGGCATAGTTGCTCGCCTTCTGTCGGACTAGCAAGACAAAATCGCGGGGACCAAGTGCGTGAGTCTTCATCTCGCCTACGACAAAATCGGCCAAGCGCCTAGCTTCAATCTCCGGTGTCGAAAAATTCAAGATAAGGCAACTATCTCCGGCGATGCTGCCTGCCGTCATTGACACCGGCGCCACGGCTCGGGCGTCCAAAGCCTGCGCCAGGACGTGCTGGATACGCACAAGCTCCTTTGACGAGCGATAGTTGTTGTAGAGCGGCGTTCGTGTTGCGCGGAAGTCTCCCTCAAAGGCAGTGAACGGATCGTCCATCGCCATTGCCCAGCGCATGATCTGCTGCTTATTATCTCCAACAGCAGTAATCACAGTGTCTGTGCCGAGGAAAACGGTGCGGACCAAGTCGTACTGGATGTGTGTCGTATCCTGAAACTCGTCCATGAAGAGGTGCGAGTACGTGAGTCGTAGCGCATGAGTCGCCATCGGATTGACCCGCAACAGTATTTCGGCAAGTCGCCCGATCATGGGAAATGACAAGACACTTTTCTTGCCATCATGGAGCGAAATTTGCCAGAAACGACTCGCAGCCCACTGGGCAGGTGTTGGATGTTGCCAATCATCTACCGGGAGTGGTGATCCCACCAGGTGCCGACGCTCGAAAGCCTTCACAGATATAGCTTGGATATCAGCGTGAGTGCCGACCGAAGCTGGAGGTACCCCGACCTGTCGAGACAGGAACTCACGGTAATCTCGATCACCGGGAAAAATGATTTCATAGTCGGGCCGAGGCCGCCAACGCTCAGGTAATGCCTGACCGAAGCGGTCAATCAACCCTTTCGCAAAGGCGTCGAACGTCATCGAGTCGAAGCGTTCAGCATGGTCACGATGGCAGCGTTGGCGTACCCGCGTAGCAAGGTTTGTTGCAGCATCGCGCTTGAAACTGATCGCGAGGATGCGCCTTGGCGCAGGTGAAGCACCTGTTTGAAGAAGATAAGCTGCGCGTTGCGCAAGGAGTTCCGTCTTACCCGCGCCGGGGCCGGCAATGACGGATCGATTCTCTGTCGAACGGACAACCTCTAACGCATTCGTTTCAAGCGCATTCACGCCCACTGGCTTCCAATCCTCCGGGTGGACCCGTCGCGACGACATAGCCATGCTTAGTCCCTCCGCAAAGACTTTGAGATATGGCTAAGAAGCTCCGCCAGTATAGTCGGCATGTTCTCCTGTAAGTCCCTTTTTTTGATATGTGTCAAGGCGGCAAGGTGAGTTGCCGGTTTGCTGTTGGTCAGAAAGTGATAGCGATAGGCTGGCAGCAGTTCGGGATAGTCCTTGAACGGTCCGGTATAGAGCGTGAGACCTGGACCGGCAGTCCCGAGAACCACCTCTGCAGCCTTGTCTACCGCCATTTTTGGACCGCCCCCCTTTGGGATGATAGCTTGGTATGCATCGGTGAACGCCTCCAGCATGGCTAGATCAAGGTCGAGCGGTGCTGAGAAATAGACGCCGTGTGGTTTGAGACAGTCTATCCAGCCCTTCAAGATCTTGCGATCTTCTGGATCTTGCCAAGTGTGCATCGCTTCGAAATTCTCATCGGACAATACACCATCTTCAATCTTCAAGAGATCAGCTTTTGGCACGCCAAATTCGATGAGTTTTTCGATTGCCGTCTTCACTCTTCCAAAGCCACCACCCTCACGTCCCAGATCAAGATCCAGTAGGGTTGCGTGTGGAATACCTAGCTGTTTCAACAAGCGCCAAAAATGCTGAGTATGCCGTCCGCCCAAGGGGACGATCGCGACAAAGGCTGGATCAATCAGGAGATCAAGCGACTTCGCCAGAAATGGGAGTACGATACGCTCCGAATCGCCCTCCACGAGTAGAACGAAGCGGGCGAAGTATAGTTCTGGGTAAGCAAGCATGGCACCACGAACGAACTTGGTGGCCTCGTCAGTCCCTGTCGGAAGCAATATCTTCTTCACTGACGAGACACGTGTTTCCGGATCGCAGCGGCAGTAGCGAACTTCAAGCGGATTTACGCGGCTGAGCACTGCCGGTGAATGGCTGGTAATAATAGCTTGTGCCCCTCCCGCATCGGTCAGTGAGCGAACCTGCCCAATGATTCGGGAGAGATAGTAAGGCGAGAGATGGTTCTCCGGCTCCTCCAGGGCGAACAACGTCAGTGCGGGTATATGTAGCGTGTCTTCACGAAATCCTTCGACCTTACCGGCCACCACCTCACGCTCTAGATCGAAAACGGCCGCAGCCAAAGCGAAATAATAAAGCGATTGTTGTCCATCGCTTAAATCATCTACGCCACGCTCCCGACCGCCTGGTCCTTGCTCAAAGATGACGGCAATCTTGTTGACGACCTCCTCGAACCGACGACTAACTAGGCTGAGCCTAGGTTTAGAATCAGCCACGTCATCGTGGAGGCCCAACCATCTTGCTTGCAAGGCCTTACTGATCGCGGCAATCGCCGATTCACCCTCGAATGCGCTAGCAAGGTTTTCGGTTGCATCTTGAACGGCCTCTTCTGTTTCGGATGACCATTCAATAGCACGAAGTAGGCGGGCCGCGAGTGCTCCGGTGGTTGCCTTAACCTGAGCTGCTGCGTCCCGGCTGGCAGGTGTGTAGTAGAGCTGGATTAAGCCACGATCCGCCGCAAGAACTGGGTGACAAGAATCCTTATCCGGCTCATCGTCAAGCGTATCAACCCAGAAAAGCTCCTGTGAAATCTCACCTTCAATCGTTCCGTCATCTTCCCACCTAGCTTCGAGGCGCAGGCGGCAAACCGGCGAGTCCCCTTCTCGCACAATTAACATATGCCGGAAAGAGGGAGCAATGACCTCAGGTGTCGCAGTGGCATCGGCTAGCTCGTGCAACCCTATCAGCACATCGATAAACAAATCTCTGGCTTTGCGATCACCGGGGTCGTCCTCTACTCCCGAGTGGAAATCTGAACGAAGGACTGTACGTTGCGAACGCGACACGCCGAACATTTTTGATAATGCGTGCAGTAGTGCTGTTTTGCCAGCTGCGTTTGGACCAACGACGGCCGTAATTTCTGATGCAATCGGAATTGTTATTGATTCTGGGCCAAAACAACGGAAACCCGACAACGTTATAGATTCAATACGCACTGAATAACCCCCCGCGTGCGACAACGCATGCATTTAATATGAGTATTTTGTATCGCAACCTATTGCTTACAATGAGAATGACCTGCTGGGGAATTTCCCACCACTGAAAACTTAACTTTCTGGTTTCAGTTGGTAAATTATTTTACAATTCCGCCCGAATTTGTTCGGGGTGAGATAGTTCGAACTGGGGTGCGATCTTGCCGCATGATAATGCTGTCTCTAGTCTTCAATGATTACTCGAGCTTCTAGTCAGGTTCGAAATAACTCCATAGGCAGGCATTCATCCCTGAGTTTACCTTTGAAGCTTTCGTTGGTATCGCTTCCCGCAAACTCTGCAATGTAAGGGGAAGTGATCTTTGTGAATCCCCCAGCAAGTGCTCCACTGCCGCAATCTCCACCGCTAAGAGTGGCTGAAGCACAACTTAGAGCTGCATGCACAGCAACCCGCTCCACTAGAGTGGTTTTGTAGACAGAATGTTGAGTTGCATCCAAAATTGACCCACTAAGGGTAAAGAGGGGATGCGGACAAAATCTTGGACTACTTTAGGAGGTAGTCCATGTATTCATACGAAGAACGTCTTAGGGCAGTGCAACTTTTTCTGAGAACAGGAAAAAACTGCAAGGTGACCATACGCCAGTTGGGTTATCCAACAAAGAACGCCTTGAAAGCATGGTGTGTTGATTTTGAGCAAAATGGTGATGTGCTCAAGCGTTACCAAAGGACCAAGCCAAAGTATTCAGAGGAGCAGAAAAAGACCGCTGTTTCTCATTTCATGGCTAACGGCCGATGTATTGCTGCGACGATTAGGTCTTTGGGCTACCCTTCACGCCAGAAGCTTTCTGACTGGGTCTGCGAGCTGTATCCCGAAGCGAAACAACGAGTCGTAGGCAAAGTTCGCAGGGAGGCCGCTTCGCTGGCTTTCAAACGGGCTGCTGTCTTTGAACTTTGTACAAGAAATGAAAGTGCCCAGGTGTTGGCAGAAAAGCTGGACGTGGACCGAGTAACTCTATACAACTGGAAAAAACAGTTGTTGGGGAAGGAGGACGCGGCATCCATGAAACATGACAAAGGTTCCCATGCGGATTCAAATCGGCTCGAACTAGAGAAGCAAATCCAGGAGCTGCAACGCGATATTCGCGATTTGAAACTAGAGCACGATTTGTTGAAGAAGGCCAACGAACTGCTAAATAAAGACCTGGGCGTCGACCTGCAAATTCTGTGCAATAGCGAGAAGACAATGTTGATTGACGCCCTCAGAGAAGAATATGACTTGACTGAGTTACTCAAAAAATTAGACATGCCGCGCAGTTCGTATTTTTATCATCGGTCACCTTCCCGTGTAGGGGACAAGTATGCTGAGGTTAGAAACACACTGGCCGAGGTGTTTGAAGACAACCATCATTCATATGGTTATCGTCGACTAAAAGCAGCTCTTGGAAGAGAACGAGTGTTTCTCTCTGAAAAAGTTGTACGTCGGCTCATGAAGCAAGGCGGACTCAAGGCAGCCAGACCCAAAAAACGTCGATATGCGTCCTATGTCGGTGAGGTTAGCCCAGCCCCAGAGAACCTAATCAACCGCGATTTTACTGCGACCGCTCCAAACGAAAAGTGGCTAACGGATATTTCGGAATTTCAGATTCCAGCAGGAAAAGTGTATCTATCGCCGATGATTGATTGTTTCGATGGAATGGTGATTAGCTGGTCCATCAGTACCAGTCCTGACGCAGAGCTAGTAAACGGCATGCTCGACGCAGCAATTGAGACTGTGACTGATGCAAAAAACACCATCATTCATTCAGATAGAGGTGGTCACTATCGATGGCCAGGTTGGCTTACTAGGGTCTCAAAAGCCAATCTGACAAGGTCGATGTCACGCAAAGCTTGCTCGCCAGATAATGCGGCTTGTGAAGGCTTCTTTGGCAGGTTAAAAACAGAAATGTTTTACCCTAAAGACTGGCGCTCAACTTCAGTTGAGGAATTCATCGCCAAGCTTGATGCCTACATTCGCTGGTATAACGAAAAAAGAATCAAAAGCTCACTGGGCTACCTTAGCCCGATTGAATACCGTGAAAGTCTGGGATTTTTAACGTAAAAAAGTCCAAGATTTTGTCCGCATCCCCCCCGGGTCAAATTTGGGTGCAAATCAACATCGCATGCGTTTTCCCTTGGAAGTATTCGAGGCGGTGCGTGCAGCCTTTCCGGCCGGCCGGCATCCGCGTCTCGGCAACCGACTGGGTCGAAGATGGCTGGGATATCGAGCAAACTTTGGCATTTGCCGCCGCTCTGAAAGTGCGCGGCTGCGATTTTCTGGACGTGTCCACCGGCGGGCTGTCGCCACAGCAAAAAATTTCCCTAAGCCCGGGTTACCAGGTGCCGTTCGCGGAAAGATTGAAGCGGGACGTCGGCATGCCGACCATTGCCGTCGGCCTGATTACCGAAGCACGGCATGCCGAGTCCATCGTCGCCAGCGGCCAGGCCGACATGGTGGCGCTGGCGCGCGGCATACTGTACGACCCGCGCTGGCCTTGGCATGCGGCCGCCGAACTGGGCGCGCAAGTGGATGCGCCGCCGCAGTACTGGCGTTGTCAGCCGCGCGAGCTCAAGGCGCTGTTTCGCGACGCCCGGATCAGCTAGGGTGCGGGCGCCAGCGGCGCGGTTTCACCCTGCAGCAAAAATTCGCAAAAATGACGCGCCGGCGCGTCCGGCAAGAGGTCCTCGCGGCTGATCACGTACAGGTCCTTGTGCAGTGCGCCGCCTTCGAGGGGAATTGCCCGCAGACTGCCATCGCGGTTTTCATCGGTCACGGCGGCCGCCATCACGAGCGAGATGCCGAGTCCGGCCCGCACCGCATGCTTGACCGCTTCGGTGCTGCCAAGTTGCATGGCGATCCCGATGTTGCGCGCATCGTCGCCGAAATAGGACTGCAGCAGCCGCCCTGTGCCGCTGCCGGCTTCGCCGCCCAGTAGCGCCTGCCCGCACAGCCAGTTGCGTGGAATGCTGGTGCGCCCGGCCCAGGGATGGTCGGGCGGCACGATGACCTGCAATTCCTCGCGATGCCAGACGGTGGCGGTAAAGCCGGGGCGTGGATCCCACCATTCCATGATGGCGACGTCGATCTCGAAATTCTGCAGTTGCTCGGCGATGCGGTTGTTGCTGCCAATAGCTATCTGGAGCTTGTGCGCAACGCGGTCGCGGTAGGCGCGCAGACGCGGCTGCAGCAAGTAGATGCCGGTATTGGAACTGGCGCCGATGCTGAGGACTGTCTTGTCGAACAAGGCTTGCGCGCGGGCGCCGGCGCGTACCAGATGTTTAGCGTAGGGCAGGAATGAAGTGCCTTCCGGCGTCAGTGTGCAGCCGGCATTGCTGCGCTGGATCAGCGCCACCTTGAGCGATTGCTCGAGCCGCTTGATATGTTGCGTGACGGCCGGTTGCGACTGGCCAGTCTGCCTGGCCGCCTCGCGGAATCCCCCCTGATTTGCGACCGCAAGGAATGTGGCGACGCACTCCAGGTTGATCATGTCGCCGTCTTCCTGCCGGGACGGTTGATGGCGCCGGCAGGCGCCTCGCCATTGAGCGCCTGGATAATGTTGCAGGCGGCCTGACGTTCGATCTCCAGGCGCACTTCGGCAACGGCCGAACCGAGGTGCGGCGTGAAAAAAGTTTGTGCAGGATTGTCCAGCAAGGCTTGCGGAATGGCGCGCGGCCGGTCTGGCCGTGCCCATTCTTCCAGCTCGAACACGTCGGCGGCATAGCCGGCAAGGCGGCCGCTGGCAAGCGCTGCAACGACTGCGGCTTCATCGACCACCGAGCCGCGGCAGGCATTCACCAGGTAGCTTCCCGGACGCATCCTGGCGAGCGTGTCAGCATTGATCAGGTGCAGGGTCTCCGGCGTCATCGGCAGCATCGGCACGATGAAATCGCTGGCGGCCAGCAATTCATCGAGTTCGACTTGGCGCGCATTCCATTGCGCAGACTGTTCGGTCGGCAGGGCAACGTGGTCGCAATACAGAATCTGCATGTCGAAGCCAGCCAGCCGCTGTGCGATGGCGCGGCCGACCGCACCCATGCCGATGATGCCGATCGTACGCCCGGTGAGCCCCGTGCCGTACAGCTGCGGGAGCCACCCCTGAAAGCCGCTGCTGCGGATCTGGCGGTCACCTTCCAGCATGCGGCGTGTTAACCCGAGCAGCAGGCCGATGGTCAGTTCCGCGGTCGGGATGGTCAGCAGGTCGGGCACGATGGAAAACCAGATGCCGCGGCGGGTGCAGGCGGCGACGTCGAAGTTGTCATAACCCTTGAGCGCCGCGCCGACGATTTTCAGTTGCGGGCAGGCTTGCAGGAAGGCGTCGTCGATACTGTCGGGCATGAAGACCATGATGGCTTGCGCATCGCGCGCGCGCGCCAGCACTTCTTCGCGCGGCAGGGTGTCGCGCGAAGTATTGGGAATGACTTCGGCAACGCCTTGCAGCAGTTCGATGATTTCCGGATGCACCCAGTGGGTGAGCACGACTTTGGGTTTCATGTAACGATTTCCGTAAATGATTTACTTGAAGGTGCGGCGCAGGAAGGCGCTCAGGGCGTCGACCAGGCTCACCATGACGAGGATGACGATCAGGATTGCCGAGACATCCGTGTATTGCATGATGCGCAGCGATCCCATCAGTTCGAAGCCGATGCCGCCGGCGCCGACCATGCCCATGACCGTCGAGGCGCGGAAGTTGTATTCCCAGCGGTAGATCGCTGTATCGGCCATCTGCGGCAAGACTTGCGGCAGGATGCCGTGGAAGATCACCTGCAGCGGGCTGCAACCGGCGGCGCGCGCGGCTTCCACCGGCGCGCGGTCGGCATGTTCGATGGCTTCGGCAAAGAACTTGCCGACCATGCCCACCGAATGCAGGCCAAGCGCCAGCACGCCCGGCAGCGCGCCGAAGCCGACTGCAGCGACGAACACGATGCCCATGATGAGTTCAGGGATCGAGCGCAAGCCGTTCAGCAGGCCCCGGGCGCATTGGTAGACCAGCGGATGCGGCGTGGTATTGCGCGCTGCCAGCACCGCCAGTGGCAGCGACAGCAGCACCGCAACCGCCGTGCCGGCCACGCTCATGGCCAGGGTGTCGAGCAGTGGCTTGACCCAGGAGCCGGCCTGGCTGAAGTTCGGCGGAAACATCTCGCCGACCAGTGACGCCAGGCTGGGGATCCCTTCGCCCAGGCGTTCGGCGTCGAACAGGCCAACGTAATACCAGCAAGCGATGACGATTGCCAGCACGGTGGCCAGGGAGACCATCGAGCGGTTCCAGGCGCGCTGCCGGCGGTCCAGCAGCGGTGCGAATTGAGCGTGCATAAAGACTCCTGATTGCTTGTGCGATGTGTGCCTAGAACTTGGACAGATCCAGCTTGAGCAGCGTGCCGAGATTGCGCACGACATCGTATTCCTTGTCGCTGATCGGGCCGAAGCCGTCGGCTTTGAATGGCTTCAGCACGGCCGGGTCATTCAGGCCCAGGAAAGCGGCGCGGATCTTTTCCTTCAGCGCGGCATTCAGGTTGGAGCGCATGGTCCACGGGTACTGCGGAAAGGGCTTGGATTCGACCAGCACCTTGACCTTGTTGGCGTCGATGATGCCGCGCTGGACCAGCGATTCGAAAATCGGCTTGGACAGGCCGCCCGCCTGCGCGTGGCCATTCTGCACGGCGATGGCGACGGCGTCATGGGCGCCGACGAAGTGTTCCTGGTAATTCTCGCCGGCTTTCAAGCCATTTTCCGCCAGCATCGATTTCGGGATCAGGTGGCTGGAGGTCGAGGCCTTGTCGCCATAAGCAACGTTCTTTTTTGCGATGTCGGCAATGCCGTTGATGCCGGCGCCGGTATTGATGACCAGGACCGACTGGTAAGTGGTGCTGCCTTTTTGCTTGATCGCGGCGAAGGCTTCGATTTCGCTCTTCTGCCGGGCCAGCACATAGGACAGCGGGCCGAAGTAAGCCAGATCCAGGCGGCCATGGCGCATCGCCTCGATCATCGAGGAGTAATCGGTGGTGACGATCAGTTCAATCTTCTTGCCCAGCGTTTTTTCCAGATACTCTTCCAGCGGCTTGTTGTTCTTGATGACGGTCGAGGCATTTTCATCCGGCAGCAGGGCCACTTTCAGGGTGTCCGGATCCGGATTGGGCGCAGCATGCGCGACGGCGCCCAGAAGGGCAAGCGAGGCCAGGCTAATGGCGGCAAACAGTTTCTTCATAATGCTTCCTTCTTTGCGGTTGCGATGGGAAAGGGAAAACGGACGGTGGCAGCGACGTCTGCCGGCGGCGTGCCCGCCGCCTTGTGCTCGTACAGGGCGGCGGCTTGCGCCGGTGTCAGGGCATCCGGTGTGGCGTCGAACACGAGACGTCCGTGTGCCAGGCCAACGATGCGGTCAGCATACTTGCAGGCAAGTTCGACCTGGTGCAGGCTGATGACCGCCGAGATGCCGTCTTCCTTGCAGATACGGTGCAGCAGCGACAGGACTTTGTCGGCGCTGACGGGATCGAGGCTGGCCACCGGTTCGTCGGCAAGAATCAGGCGTGGTCGCTGCGCCAGGGCGCGGGCGATGCCGACGCGTTGCTGCTGGCCGCCGCTTAACTGGTCCACCCGCGTCAGCGCCTTGTCCAGCAAGCCGACACGCTCCAGGCATTGCAACGCAAATTCCTGTTCGGCGCGCGGCAACGGAAACAGGCTGCGCAGGGTCGAGTGGTAACCGAGACGTCCCATGAGCACGTTTTGCAGGGCCGGGAGGCGGCCGATCAGTTGATGCTGCTGGAAAATCATGCCTGTCTGACGGCGGTGCATCTGCAGCGTCTTGCGGTCCTGGAGGGGGCCGTGTCCGTCGACGCGGACCTCGCCGGCATGCGGGGTGTGCATCAGGTTCAGGCAGCGCAGGAGGGTTGATTTGCCGGCACCGGAGGCGCCCAGCAAAACGGTAAACTGGCCCTGGCAGAAGTCCAGGGTGGTTGGATGCAGGGCAACAAGATTGCCGAATTGCACCGATACTTTGTGCAGATGAATCATGGCGAGCCCTTTGTTGGTTTCTCAATCAAACTGCGATGACGATTACAAAATCGAATTGCCAGGCCATGGTAGGGGGGCTGTGTTACATGCGCGTGACGAACCGATGAAGAATCTGTGACATCGCCACCGGCGGCACCATTTTTAATTTCTTGCGTAGCGTACAAGAGCAGCTTGAGGAAATCACGAGTTTCTGAATGCCATGTTCGCAATACGTTGCGAAAGCGAGGGGCAAGTCGTAGGTAGAGCAGGCTCCGGAAATTCGGACATATGGATAGAAGATGACAGCTCTGCTTTTTGGGTCAACAATGTTGGCCAGGAAAGGAGAAATCATGAGTCGCAGACCACGCAGAAACCACTCG
>JAHIXK010000012.1 GCA_018815245.1 Gammaproteobacteria bacterium | reverse complement strand
GTGGAGTCTTTCGTCCAGAATCAGTGGAGCCTTTCGGCCAGAATCACTGGAGTCTTTGCTTCAGAATGTGCGGAGCCTTTCCGCCAGAATCAGTGGTGTCTTTCGACCAGAATACGCAGATCCGAGCATTAATGAAAGGCAAGGCCTATTTCCAAGTATTCTAAGTCTGAGTTTTACGGCTCGAAGTACCAAGTAAATACCTGAGAAAAACTCTTGCGCAGAAAGATGATGCCCGAAAAAAACCACCTTATCATCCATCAAACCTCGGAGTAATTGATGTTGGAAATCACATAGATTTCCAAATATAAATTCATCAAGAGCACCTTCTTGAACAAGAAATGAATGTCCGCATTGATTACAACTCGGCCAAGCTAAACCTTGTCCAAGGTAAACAAATGGCGCATCACAATTGGGGCAACCATCAATCAAAGTATTGCGATGTGTAGCACACACAGTCACGAACGAGAGACGCCATTCTTTACGCAAGAAATTCTCCTCTTTCAAGCACGAAGGACAGAAAGAGAGTGTGTGCTTTCTAGTCGATTGTTTGTGCACACCCAAGGAATTAATCCATGGAGTTACAGCAACATTAGCCTTAGCTGATTTCCCGGTTTTCGTATCGAGGTTCTCCATCCAAGATCTTAACGTCAAGTCCTCGAGTACTCGGTCATCAATCTTGACAAACCGCGAAAGGTCCTCCAGGAAGCGCTCACTCGCGCTACGGTCTAAGTCCATTCTCCAACACGTGTTATTTGGGAAAAATTGGCGATAGAACGCTCCTGGGCTTCTTCCATGGGCTCGTGAAATCCGAATCAAGTAGGAACTTAAAAGCTCACCTGAATTTGGAGCTGGACGAATAACCCAGGGTTCAACGTGAGTCATAGTCGGCGAGCCACTTCATCCCATTCTCCTGGTTTGGTCCAGGGCAAGTTTTTGAGAACACGCGCATCTATCTTCTCAACGCCATTATTAATCGCGAAACAAGCTGCCGCTTTCAAAAGCTTCACGGTCGAGCCGATCGTCTCTCCGCACATGCCATAAATAATTGGAGCAATCTCTCTTGTGGCCAACCCTGAAGGTTCCGCCAAGGGCAATAACCTTTCATAACTGGCCAAAAACCGTAAATACTCCGCATCAAGCCGCCACCTATCTAAAGGTGCCGGCTCAAATCTCGATTTCATTTGGGGATCAGAGTTCAGCGCGTTGATTGCAGCCTGAGTGCCTGCTGCGACGATTGAAATTTTCAAATCGTTGCTTAATCCCTTGATGGCAGCCAATAAATCCGCCGCTTTTTTCCCAGCATTGGACAGGTTATTGAATTCGTCAATGACCAGTAATCTGACTGAAGCGTATTGAAGTGCGGATTTCACCTGACGTTTTTTTAGCGAGGCAGGGTCTTTTTCACGGTGTGATATACCCAGTGCCCAAAGAATTGTTGACCACAATTCGGACTCATCGGGGGTATCTGGCATTTCAATATGCAACAGAGGCGCCATGGGCGCCCCAGCTGCGGTAATCTGGATTGGATGGCGACAGGCGAACCGCTCTAATATTGAGCTTTTTCCGTTACCACTTCTCCCCACGACCAAAAGATTTGGCATCCGAAGTGTTTTTGGATAGATGAGTAGCTGATCTAATTGTTCAAGAATTCGAGTTGCCCTGGTGTATCCGACCCAACGATCCGACTGGCAGAACTCTATCCTTTCCGGCGTAGGAAGAGTCAGTACGTCAGCAACCTCCTCATTTAGATGCGCAAATTTAGTCATCAATTCATCGTCTCAGTGAGATCTCATCGAAGGGCTCAATATCTTGCGCAAAGGGATCATCTTCATTGGCAACAGGAGCTGACTCGATCAGCGGGAAAGTACCAGACTTTAAAGTCAAAGTGGCGTTAGATTCTCCTGAGTTTAGATTAGCCCCGTTCATAGAGGGATTTCTTGTAGCCTGACGGCGAGCAGCTTTAGTCTTGTGTTTCGCTTCTTCAATACGAGAACGCATTCGTCCCAAGGCCTCAAAGATCATGTTTTCATCGACATCTTCTTTCCCTTGAGTTTTCAGTAACTGCTGAACTTCTTTTAGCTCCCACACGCTCATCGCGGGTTGGCCAATGTTTCGATAAGGGATGACAACATACCTGTTGTCAGCAGGATCGAAAAAATAGATCTTGCTGATGTCCCGTGGGTCTCGACGGACAACAAAGCTTTTCTTCTCGCGCTTGTTCTCTGGATCAATTGAGTTGATATAGGGATCTAGGATGTGATCGTAATAAGTGATGCAATCGATTTTGATTCCATATTGTTGAACAGTCCGTTCAAAAAATGGCATGAAATCCAAACGCACTCTAAGCGGGTCCTCGGGAATCGGCATGATCCCGGTTCCTGTCATATGCTCGTCCCCCATCACGCCCAACTCCCATTTTCGTCGGGGCGACATTCCCAGTTGCGAGTGAACGCGCTGGTGATAAACGTTGACTATGAAATCCACTAAATAACGCTCAAATTCCTTAAGTGTCATCGCTGCATTTTTTTCAGAGTCGTAACCTTTGCGTTTCGTTGGGTTTGAGAAAGTTGCACCTGGCAGTTTGCGAATCTCATTGGCCATTGTGCCCATCAGGCGCTCAATATGACCACCGTAATGCGGCAGCAGCACAGGCCTCCACTGCAAATCGATGTTGTATTCAACACAAGCCCTATCAAGAACCACGCCGCGAAACTCTTTTGCATTGTCCGTGTGAATAACACTCATGACACCCCAAACACTCCAGTCACCCTCGATTCCAAGCTCGGCGAGATACTCACGTTTAGGACAAATTGCGTGAGCAATACACATACCTACAGATGCGGCACTGGGTTTTTCGAAGGTGACGTAAAGTCCAGCAACTGTTCTAGTACATACGTCAATGGCCAAAGTCATCCAAGGTCTGCCTATCGGCTTTCGATGAACTTCATCCACCAAAATAATGTCAGCTTCCGTGTGATCGATTTGCACCACCGCAAGTGGATAATCGGCGCCAGGGAATTGCCCAAGAATAGGGGCGTACTTGTTACGAGCTGCCTCCTTGAAGCCTCTTAGTCGCATCGTGGCTGCTGGGTCAAGTAGCTTGAGCCTGTGACGCACAGTGTTTGAGTGAGGGGCAGCAATTTTCGCTAAGCGGCATCGTCTATTGACTTCTTCAATCACATCCTGGGGCTTGTGACGCTGCTTGTTTAGATAAATATCTTCAATCACGCTCTCGACGATTTTTTCTTGCTCCTGAGCCAACAACTTACTCCCATACTTTCGGCCTCGTTTTGATGGAACCAAAGCAGATACATGTCCAGCCTCTTGATAGTTCTTCAGCCAACGGTACAAGGTTGCTACATGAACACCACTGCTATCAGCAATCTTTTCAGCATCGGTTCGAGAACGGATCGGGTTCTCCAGCAGTGGTTTGATCACTAAAAATCTACGTTGAGCTTGAGCCCACTCCTCCTCGCTATAAAGTGTTAGGTCGTTATGACCTACAACATTTGTGTCCTTTAAACCATCGTCATTTGCTACGAGCTTGATCTCATCGATGTAAAGACGCTCGCTCTCGAGCGTTAGCAAGTTCAACGCCAGAACACTCTCCACGGAAATCAGATGGGTGATCTTGAATCGCTCCTCCTTATAGGTCACTAATTGGCCAATTTCCACCTTGAAGAATGCTTTTGAAATGCCAGGCATGTCAGGCTCCTATCAACCAAATGGTGCTGTTCATAGTCAACTTTTCATCTAGAAGAACACCAATCTGTCCGCAAGCCACCAACCTCCAAAGTTCTGGAATGGCCTTCAATCTGGTTTCCTGGTAAAGATACGATGCAGCCAATAGAGCTTGTGGCGTAGTTGGCCCCAGAGCTTTAAGAGTGTAGAGAAGCTGATCACCAGTCAACTTTTGGGGATCAAGGGCTCTGTAGCGTCGAAGAAATTGAACATTTTTCAAGTAGGGTGTTCTGATCTCGCGCTCAGTCACAATTTTGAATTTCCAGCCTCTCGATCGGCAGTATCGAACCGCAGCTTTAAATCGTGGTCTGTATGTTTTCCAATTGGCTCTCAATTCGTCAATCGGCTTTACCTCATACACTATTGTTTTGACGTTACCTTTAGGCGTTGACCACTCAGCCAAAACGTCTGGCGTGTAGCGCCTTTTAACCCCATCAAGATCGTAGTAGAGGGAGAAAGGTTGTTCACGGATACTTTTAACCGCAGGGTGAAAGTCCAATACGGCAATCCAATCCCTTTCTAGAGAGGATTCAAAGTTTGCGCTACCTCCACCCGTCGAAACACGGCCAGTCAAGCATCTTCTACTTGTTTTGAGCTGTCGAACAGGGCGCTCAGAATCCAGTTGCGTCATTAATTATGATTTCCTATCCAGTCGCGTAAAAAAGTAGAGTTTAGTCGCATTATTTAACTAATATAATGCGTTTAAATCATTGATTTTACAAGATCTACAGTCGCATTATTAAATATAATTAACAGCGGCAACCCGCCCTCGCCGGGCGAAATCACACTGGCACATCAGGGGATTTTGTTCACGGACGAGGTGCTTGAATTTGATCGCCGATGCCTGGAGTCCTTGCGCGAACCACTGGAAACGGGTCGCGTGAACATTTCACGGTCAGGGCACCAAGCCAGCTTCCCCGCAAGGTTCTTGTGGGTCTGTGCACACAACCCATGCCCGTGTGGCTGGCTTGGACACCCGGCGCGGGAATGCCGCTGCACCCCAGAGCAAGTGCGCCGCTACCAGGGCAAGCTGTCCGGCCCGTTGGCCGATCGGCTGGATATTTCAATTGACGTTCAACCCGTGGAACATGCCGCCCTGCTGCAAAACGATGCGACCAAACACAGCGACACACCAAGCAGCGCTGCGCTGTTGGCACAGGTTGAGCAAGCGCGTGGCATTCAACTGGATCGGCAAGGTTGCCTGAATGGTGAAATGACCCCGGGCCAAATCAGCATGCACGCAAAACCCGAACACAGCGCGGAAAAACTGTTGCTGGGTTATGCGCAAAAGAACCACCTGTCAGCGCGTGCACTGCACCGGGTTTGCCGGGTTGCCCGCACCCTTGCAGACCTGGACACGGCAATCGATGTTCAGAAAAAACACGTGGCCACTGCCATTCAATACCGCAAATCACTCAGTGAAATCAAATGACTGGTTTTGCGCCCGGGCCGGGCATACCAAAGCCAGCTTCCCAACTGCACCACCCACAAAGCCGCCAGCGACAAACGCATGGCATCGGTACTGGTAAAGCCTGCTGCAACAAAAGCATCAATGCCCAAGCCAATGCCCCACTGTATGCTGAACGCGCCGATGAAGATCAGCAAGTTCAACGCCGTGCTGGATCGCCCGGTCAACTTTTTCGGGAAAGGCTTGTTGCATGTGGCGTAGGTCATGATGCCTGAAGAAATCAGGAAAGCATGAACCAGCCAGCCCCACAAACCCGACTGCGCGCCCTGCACAATTTGAACGGCAAAAACCACCAGCGACAGCCCCATGCCAATCAGCATGATCTGGTCTTCATCGCCACCGGCCTTGGACACGCGACGCGTCAAAAAACCCAGGGCAAGGTAACCCGCCATCAACACGGCTGAAATCCAGAACATGTTCTGGGCGGCCTGGGCATTGCTCAGGCCGATCACATTGGTAAACCACGGCCCAACCCAAAGGCCATGAAACGCCATGAAACCACCCTGCGTGATCATGGCCAATGGGGCAACACGCCAAAAATGCGGATGCGCATAAATGGCACGGTAACCCTGTGCCATGTCGCCAACCGATTCCGTTTTTTGGGGTTTGAACAGTTTTGGCAATACGAACCACAGCGCCAGCCCCGCCAGCACACACAACACGGCGGCCACGCCGAACACACCGCGCCACCCCAGAAACGGCAAGGCAGCTTCAACTGGTGTGGTCACTGTAAGTGCCCCCATGGACCCTGCCACCAGCATCCACGACGACAAACTGGCCTGCATGTGTGGGCGAAAGTACAGGGAATATGCTTTGACGGCGGCCATCAGGCAGGCAGACACACCCACGCCAATCAGGGCCCGGCCCAACCACAGAACGGCATACGATTCAGCCACCGCAAACAACACGGCACCCAGGGCGGCAAAACCAATTAATACGGCCTCAACACGGCGTGGGCCGTAACGATCCAGCATAACGCCCACCGGCAACTGCATCACGGCAAAAGACAGAAAATAGGCAGATGCCAGAAAGCCCAATTGACTGGCAGACAAGCCCAATTCGGCCACCAAAGGCTGTGCAATCACCGCATTGATCGCCCGGAAGGCGTACGACATCACATACGCCAACGCAAAAATCACAAAGATTCGAATTGCCAGCGTGCCGTTGACATACATGTGCTCAAGACCGTCGGGGCCAATTTCCCTGGACACGTTGTGTGGGTTGTACCGCATCACTGCCCCAACAGGGAGAACCCGCCAAACCACGTGGTTGGCGCGTTGGAGTCAAGCTGTTCACTTCCCCCCATGATCAAGACTTCATACAAGGTGCCGCGATGCTCGAAAAAACGCACCTGGGCAAACGCGGCCTGCCCATCAGGCAATGTTCCGGTGACCGACATTTCATGCGCCGCTTTGCCCAGCCATTGAATCTGAGTCAGTGCTGGTTTGCCAGCGGCAATGTTGTTGGCCACCGATTGCGCCAAGGCATCTCGCAGGCCAATGCTTTGAATTTGCAATTCGCCTTGCAGGGGAACCGTGCCCACCGCAAAATACAAGCCTTCAACCTGCGCCGCCTGCATCGTCAAGGGTACTTTCAGCCCGATCAAATCCAGGGTGCGGGTAACTTGCGCAGGTTTGTCGGGAAAAGTGGCCATGTAACCCACATCAGTGTTGGGCACGGTGCGCCAGTTGTACTGTGGGGAACACCCGGACAGGGCCCATACTGCAAGCAGGCCAATAAAAATGCAGCTAATTTTGCTGAAAAATGAATTCATGAAGCGCTTTGAAGCGAAAATTGAGCAGGTGCACCATTGTAGGGGCACTTCCAGAAGATCAACAGCAGTAATCACCAGAGTGTGAACAGAATGGGTATCGTTAAATTCAAGTCCAAGGCCGCAGGCGACATTGTGATGTTCAAATCCAATGCCGAGCAAATGTTTCGAATCATGGGGATTGAAGCCGGTTCGCGTGGGGTAATCGAGCCCAAAGACCTGTCGCATGCACATGCGCAGCTGGTGGCCGCCATCAACACGGAGCGCATGGCCAGGGCCGGCAATCCGGTCAATGAAGACGAGTTAAGCGTGGAAGAAAAAATTGCACTGAAAAACCACGTCAGCCTGGAGCAACGGGCTTACCCCCTGTTAAAAATGCTGGAGGAAGCCCAGAAGAAGAACGTGGATGTGCACTGGGGGTTTTAGCCCTCGTCAACTATTCAGGCGCCAACCCGGTCACGGCGACGAACCGGCCCGGCGATGGCCTCCACCTTCGCCTGGGTTTTCTTGCCCAAGCCGATCAGGAAACCCATTTCCGCGACCACAAACAGTGGGCCGATGGCCAAACCAATCAGGTCGTCCACAAAAGCCGGTTTTCGCCCTTCGTAGTAGTGCCCGATGAACTGGATGACCCAGCCCACCACGAATATGCCCACACCCGCACCCAGCCAGGCCGCCAGGCCCAGCGTGGCGAACTGGCCAGCCACGATCAGCAAGGCGCCGTGGATCAGGAACATGGCCAACCCGTAGCCCAAGCTTAGCTTGAAGTAAAACAGGCTGGACAGTAGAAAAACCAACAAAGCCGGTGTTACTGCAATGCCTGCCACATCCACGGAAACCCTGGACAACAGAATGAGCACCGACAACACGATGATGGGCACGCCCACAAAGTGGGTTGCAATGTTGCGGGGATCGCGGTGATACGTCGCGTAAGTCGCCAACTGGTCGACCAAAGTTCTCATGGCGATTCTCCTTGAAGCAGGTTTTCTGCTCAATGTTTGATTTTGAGCTTGTATGGTTACAAATCAGAAACCAAAGGTCTGTCAATTGCCTGACATTTGATGCTAATTTAGAAGGAAAGGCGGAGACACAAAAAAAACACAATGCAAACAAGCAACATTCAACAAATACTGAACCGGGGGCGCTGGTTCGCCAACCTGCCTGCAAACCTGCAACAGGCTCTGCTAAAACACGGCGTGGTGCGTCAGTTCCAGAACGGGCAGCGTCTGTTCTCCAGAGGCGACTGCGCAGACGGGCTGTATGCCATGTTAAACGGCTCGGTTCAAATTGTAGGCGCCAACAAACACGGCGCAGAAGACAAGCATGTCATCCTGACGCTGATCGATCCGCCCGACTGGTTTGGTGAAATTTGCCTGTTTGACCGCCAACCCCGCACGCACGATGCGCTGGCCGATGGCCCGGTGACTGTGCTGCATGTTCGGCAAGGCCTGTTGGACCAGTTGATTTCAGAAAACCCCAACTATTGGCGCGAATTCGGTTTGCTGCTGACCCAGAAAGTTCGCCTGATCTTTGGCGCTATCGAAGACGCGGCCTTGCTACCCACCCCGATGCGACTTGCCAGGCGGCTTCTTCAAATGGCTGAAGGCTATGGCATACGATCCGACAGCGACACGGTGAGCGCCCGCACGCTGCATGTGTCGCAGGAAAAGTTGTCGGCCATGCTGTCCATTTCACGGCAAACCGTGAACCAGATGCTCAAGGAACTTGAACACGAAGGGTTGCTGCTGCTGGGGCGGGGCAATATTGAAATTCTGAATCTGGACAAGCTCAAGCGCAAAGCGCAAACCAGTTAGCTGCATCCAGATGGTCACTGTCGGTGTTCTAGCAGTGTCGCCTTCGGGTTTGACGCTGCTTTTTTAATGACCGACAGAGGGATCAAATGACAAAATTCAAAATGAAATGGTTGGCACTGGCCGTATCTGGCCTGGTGCTGGGTGGGTGTCTGTCAAGCAATGACGATCCGTCCTTGAGCGCAGGCGATGTGTTTGTGCTGACATCCAACAATCAACTGGCCACATTCAACCGGACAGACCCAGGTGTTGTAAGAACATCTGTTCCAGTTTCAGGCTTGATGAGCGGCGACACGCTGCTGGGTATCGATTTCCGCCCGCGCGACGGCATGCTGTACGCAATTGCAAGAACATCCCCAGGCAATGGCGGGCGTTTGTACACCATCAACACCACAACGGGTGCAGCCACTGCAGGTGCCACTTTAATGCCCGCAGCCACACCCACAGCAAACGGTCCGTACACCACACTGGACGCAGCAGCCACTTCATTCAGTGTTGACTTTAACCCGGCAGCAGACGCACTGCGCCTGATCAGTGACACAGGTCAAAACCTGCGCATTTTCGTGGCCAATGCGACGGGGCGAACAGCCGGCGAAACATTTTTAGACGGCACGGTATCAGATGCAGCGGCAGATATTTCAGGCGCAGCCTACACCAATTCGTTTGATGGTACCACCAACACCCGCTTGCTGAATATCGACACCGTGGGTGACAACCTGACATTCCAGAATCCTCCCAACGACGGCACCCAAGTGGTTGCAGCACCACTGGGCGTAAATGCAAGCGGCATGGTTGGTTTTGACATTGATGCGCGCAACAACCGGGGATACGCCTTGTTGAACGTGGGCGGTAGTGTGGTGTTTCACACGATTGCCATTCCCGATTCAACTGCAACATTGCCCGTGGCTGGCCCTGCAGCAGTTGCAGTGGGTACGGTGAATATTTCCGGCATTGTGGGCATGGCTTTGGTGCAGCCAACAGCCCCCACAGCGGTTGCTTTGGACGGCAACACGGCGGGCTCGCAACGCTTGTTGAAGTTTGGCATTCGCACACCCAACACCGCAACGGCCACAGCAATTAGCGGACTGCCCTCTGGTGAACGCTTGCTGTCGATTGACTTCCGCCCCAGCAACGGGCGCTTGTATGGCTTGAGCAGCGCAGGCAAAATTTTCACGATCAACCCAGACACAGGTGCAGCCACCCTGGGTTCCACGCTCAGCGTGGCCACGGACATCGTGAATGGCCTGGCAGCAGGTAAAAATTACGCCATCGACATTAACCCGGCAGCAGATGCACTGCGCATTGTCAGTTCCCCTGATGGTGACGGTGCTTCCAAGAACTACCGGGTGCCCGGTGCCAACCTGGAAAGCACGGGAACCACCAACACAGACACAGACCTGACCCTGAATGGTGCAACCACCGGCTTTGGCATTGCCCAAATTGCCTACACCAACAGTTTTGCCAACCCAGCACCAACAAGTACCCGTTTGTTTGATGTGGACGCCGACAACAATCGGCTTTTGCAGCAGACCAATGCCAACGGTGGAACCCTGGCCGAGATTGGACCCATTGGTACATTCAACGACTACGGTGGTTTTGATATTTCCGGCGGTGACAACGGCATGGTGCTAATGAGCAACCGCGCGTTGACCACAGGCGCATTCAGCCTGTTCACAGTCAACCTGACCAATGGCACAGCAACAGCGGCAGGCGTGGCCAGTGGCACGAACGAAATCGGTTCAGGCGCCACATTAAGTACCGACATTCGCGCACTCAGCGTTCGTTTCTAAAACGAAAAACCCCGGTTCAAAAGACCGGGGTTTTTTATTTCCAACACAATTTACTTCAATGCAACCGCAGTACCGATAAACATGATCGGACCAGTGGGTTTGTCGCTGTAGGGCGAGCCTTCTTTGGGTTCCAGCGTCACTTCAAATAACTGTTGCTCAACCAGCTTGGGCAACATGTCTGCGGGCAGTTCCATTGGTTTTCCCAGTTCCATCAAACCCAGCGAGGTAGGGCCGAGGTCACTTGGCGCTTTGGTCCACAGTTGCAGTGATTTGCCCATGTTCGCCGGGTTGCCTTCAATGGGCAAACCGCCAATTTGATACACGCGGATGGTTTCGTTCGGACGTGCTTCAACCAGCCACTCTGTGGATTTGTCCGGGCTTTTCATCACGGCAACATAGCGGGGCCCACTGCTCAATTCCTGGTTTGTGCCAAAAAGTTGCACACCCAACACCACCACCGCTGCACTGGCTGCAACGGCCCAGCCTTTCCACAACCACGCAAAGGGGGAAGACTCCATCAGGCCCGAACCCTTGCTGGCAGTTAATGAGCGGTCAACTTGCGACCACACCCTGGGGCTCACAGGCTCCTGTTTCAAATTTCTGGACATGGCCGCAAAATGGTCTGTCCAGTAAACAACTTCCTTGGCCAATTCAGGGTCTTGATTCAAACGTCGCTCAAAATCCTGACGCTCGGCATCTGTCATCACGCCGAGCACGTATTCGCCAGCCTCTATTACTTTGGCCTCTGTCTGCGACTCTGTCATGACAAACACTCCTTCAATTTCAACAATCCCCGGCGTATCCAGCTTTTAACACTGCCGAGGGGCGACTCCAATCGTTGTGCAATTTGTTCATGGGTATACCCATCCACGAAGGCCAGCACAATGGCGTTTCGTTTGGTTTCATCCAGCTTTCCCAAACACGTGCTTAGCTTGTCTGCGTCTTGCGCAAGTTCCTGGTTGTCGGTGGTCGACAGTTCCGGCACATCGAAGTCCTCGGTTGACACTTCCATCATGCGTTTGCGCACGCTGTTCAATGCCTGGTTTCGAACCACCGTGTAAACCCATCCCCGCGCCGACCCCAGCGCCGGGGAATACAGGCGGGAACGACTCCATACTTTAACCATGGCATCGTGCAAAACTTCTTCGGCCAGTTCACGGCGTTTAACTATGCGATAAGCCACGGCAAACAGCCAACGGCTGTCGCGCGCGTAGATGGCCTGAAGGGCGAACTTTTCTCCACGAGCGCATGCAAGCAAAGCTGCCTCGTAGTCAAAGTCACTCGGGTCTGGGGAGCTTTTTTCAGTCACGTTAACACTACACCTTGGTTAATAAGACAGATGCAAAACAAGGAAAGAATATGCGCTTGTGCAACAAATGGCTTTCCGTTCTCAATTCAGTTTTTATCGGCTCAACGGGTTTGAAGCTGTTGCCGCCCCGTTGATGTGCACGGAGCTGAGGTATAGTTTGCCATCAAAGGGGGTCACTTGTGTCACGTAGTAATAATAATCGCCAGCCTTTTCAGCCTGCAGGTTGGCAATCACCACGCCATCAGGATTAATGGCCAGCGCCATGGCTTTTGGTTTGACCGGAAACTCGACATGATTCAGCAGTTTGGCCAACGCTTTGCGAATTGAAGGCTTGTCTGCGAGTGAGTCCAGCATGGGGTCTCGCAGGCTTGGAATGGCCACCCAGTAATTTCCGTCGGCATCGGTTCGAATGTTGTCCGGAAAGCCGGGCAGGCCATCGATGAAGGTGTCGCTTGTTCCTGCTTTATCCCCCGCCAGCCAATAGCGCGTTATTCGGTACGCCGCTGTTTCATTAACCAGCACGTAATCGCCCGCCTTCGACAGTGTTACACCGTTGGCGAACTGCAAATTGCGCAACAGGGTTTGGGTTTCGCCGGTTTGAAAGTCGTAGCGCAGCAAGCGGCCATTGCCGCCATGTTCAATCAGATCCAGCACGTAATTGTTCAAATCAAATTTGCTGGATGCATCTGAAAAATACGCATAGCGACCATCCGCGGTCACTGCAACATCGTCTACAAACTTGAAGGGAAGGCCTTCTGATTCATTGCTTAACACTGTTACATCGCCTTGCAGGGTGACCTTTAACAAACCCTTTGTTCCATCGGCCACCACCAAATAACCTGCGGGATGAAACACCAAGCCCAAAGGGCGGCCTTGGGTATTGGCAATCAATTCAAATGGTGTGGTTTGCGGGTTCTGTGGCAGCTTTGTTTTTGCGGGGTTAAACCGCACAATTTCGCCCGTGTTCATGCCGGTGTACAGCAGGCCGTTGGGGCCAGGGGCAATCGATTCGGGTTGCAGCAGGTTGTCGGTGCCAAACACATGTGCGTCGTTCAACAAAGCATTGTTGGCGTAAGGGCCTGAATTCAAGCTGGGCATGTGCCCGGGTTTCCAGGCCACAGGTTCTGCCGGGGTTGAACCGAACACCACCACACCCCCGATGACCACCACTGGCAACAAAACAATTGCAATCAAAACTTTGCCCAAAGCACGCATGTTGTTGACACCTTGAATTTTCCGATAGCATTGATGATATCGGAGGAAACAAGCCGAGCCGAAAAAATAATCAGGAGACATGTCGTGAATTTTGAGCCCAGCGCCAAGGCGCAAGACTTTGTAAAGCGCGTTCGCGCCTTCATGAAAAATGAAATTGCCCCGCATGAGGCGGCCTATTGGGAAAAAATCGAGGCCCAGTGCAATGGCCGCGAATGGAACAACTGGCGCATCCCCCCGGAAATGGAAGCCTTGAAAAGCAAGGCGCGGGAAGCGGGTTTGTGGAATATGTTTTTACCCGACGACAAGCTGGGCGTTGGCCTGAGCACCATGGAATACGCGCTGGTCGCAGAAGAAACAGGACGCAGCCTGATGGCGCCAGAGGTTTTCAATTGCAACGCGCCCGACACCGGCAACATGGAAGTGCTGTGGAAATACGGCAGCGATGCGCAAAAAAAGAAATGGCTTGAACCCTTGCTGACCGGTGAAATTCGATCGGTTTTTTGCATGACTGAACCCGATGTGGCCAGCAGCGACGCCACCAACATGCAAGCCACCGCCACGCCGGAAGGCAATGAGGTGGTGATCAACGGCACCAAGTGGTGGAGCAGCGGCATTGGCGATCCACGCGCGAAAATTGCCATTGTGATGGCACGCACAGAGAACCCCGATCTTGACCGCCACCACCAGCACACCATGGTGTTGGTGCCACTGAATACACCGGGTGTCACCATCAAACGCATGCTGCCGGTTTTTGGCACTTACGATGAACCCCACGGCCATGGCGAAGTAGAGTTCAACAATGTGCGTGTGCCTTTGAGCAATGTGATTGCCGGCTTGGGCAAAGGGTTTGAAATTGCGCAGGGCCGCCTGGGGCCGGGCCGTATTCACCACTGCATGCGCTGCATTGGTGCTGCCGAGGAATCGCTGGATTTGATGATCAAGCGTGGCATCAGCCGTGTCGCATTTGGCAAACCGCTCATCAACCTGGGCGGTAACCGCGAGCGTGTTGCAGAGGCTCGCCTGGCGATTGACCAAGCCCGTTTGCTGACCCTTTACGCTGCATGGAAGCTGGACCAACTAGGCGCCCTGGGCGCGATGACAGAAATTGCAGCCATTAAAGTAGTGGCACCCAATGTGCTGGAACAGGTGGTGGACATGGCCATTCAAATGCACGGCGGTGCTGGTGTTAGCCGCGACACACCGCTTTCAGGTTTCTACATTCAGGCCCGCAGCTTGCGGCTTGCCGATGGCCCGGATGAAGTGCACAAAGGCGTGATTGCCCGCATTGAAATGATGAAGCGGGGTTTTAAATAATGAACGCTGCGATTGATGCAGTAATAGACCAAGGTAGCAACGTTCGCCAAGGTGAGGAACTGAACACGGGTGCGGTCACTGGCTGGTTGCGCGCACAGGGTTTAACACTTGGCGACAACCCGGAGCTGACCCAGTATTCGGGAGGTGTATCAAACTGGACCTACCGCTTGAAATACCCTGAGGTCGACCTGATTTTGCGCCGCCCACCCAAGGGCACAAAGGCCAAGGGGGCGCATGACATGGGTCGGGAATACCGCATACAAAGCCTGCTGAAACCCGTCTACCCCCACGTGCCCGACATGGTGGGGCACTGCGCAGATGAATCATTCATTGGCAGTGAATTTTATGTGATGCGGCGCATTGAAGGCATTATTCCACGCAAGCACATGCCACACGATTTGAAATTGACCACAGGCCAGACACGCGAGCTTTGCACGAACGTCTGGAACAAACTAATCGAGCTTCACCAGGTCGACTTGCACAGCAGCGGGCTGGACACCTTGAGCAAAGGCAGCGGTTACACCCGCCGCCAACTGGACGGCTGGAGCCAACGTTATGACAAGGCCCGCACATGGAATGTCAGCTCATTCAACAAAGTGCGCAGGTGGCTGGATCTGAACTGCCCCGACGACATGAAACTGCGCATGATCCACAATGACTGGCGACTGGACAATGTGGTGTTGAACCCTGCCAACCCGGTGGAAGTAATTGGCGTACTGGACTGGGAATTGGCCACCGTGGGCGACCCGCTGATGGACCTTGGCAGTGCCTTGGCCTATTGGGTGCAGGCAGACGACAACTTCCTGATGAGAGTACTGCAACGGCAACCTTCCTCGCTCAACGGCATGATGACACGCGAAGAAATTGTGCAGCACTATCTAAAAAGCACGGGCATTGAAACCGGCAACTGGACCTTCTACGAAGTGTTTGGTTTGTTCCGGCTGGCCGTAATAGCACAGCAAATTTACTACCGCTATTACCACCGGCAAACCCGCAACCCGGCATTCAAGAATTTCTGGATCATGGTGAATTATTTTGATTGGCGCTGCAAGGCGCTGATCAAGAAACAGGGTTGATCGGGCATGGGCACCATCTATTTGATTCGCCACGGTCAAGCCAGTTTTGACAGCGTCGATTACGACAATTTGTCTGAACTGGGGCAACTGCAAGCTGCACAATTGGGCGCGTGGTTCAGGGCACGAAAAATACGTCTGCACGGGTTTTTCAGTGGCAGCATGAACCGGCATTTGCAAACTGCACAGGCTTTTTCAAGCACCTATGGCATGCTTCAGGAACCCGTGCAAATTCCCACACTGAACGAATACGACCATGAAGCCATCTTGCAGGCGTTGATTGGCCAGCTTGATGACGCCGATGCATTCGAGAAACAGGTCACTCAACATGCCGACCCGCGCAAAGCCTTTCAACAAATTTTCGAGAACGCAATTGCACGCTGGATAAGCGGGGAACACGATACAGACTATCCGGAAAGCTGGCCTGTTTTCAAGGCAAGGGCAATGAGCGGTTTGGGCGTTGTTACTGCGCAAGCCATGCAGTTAAGGCCTTCGGCCAATGTGGCGGTGTTTACTTCAGGTGGGCCAATTACTGCGATTGCGCAGAATTTGCTTCAACTGCCCGATTCAAATGCGTTCAATTTGAACTGGATGATTACCAATTGTAGTGTGAGCAAACTGCTGTTTGGCCAGCGTGGCATCAGCTTGGCCAGCTTCAATGAGCAAGCGCACTTTGAAGGTGAAATTGCAGGTGTTCTGGCAGACCAGGCCAGTGGGCTGGAAGCATTTGCCGCCAAACCCAATGGCCTGATTTCTTACCGATAAATCACCGGCATTTACTGGGCTTTTTTGATTTCGGTCACAGTGTAGTTTGAGCCTTCCTGCTTCACGTCAAACTTCACCTTGTCGCCTTCTTTCAAACCCTCCAGCATGCCTTTGTCAGCCACACCGAACACCATGGTCATGGGCGGCATTCCAACGCTTTTGATATCGCCGTGCTTCAAGGTCACCTTGCCTGTGGTTTTGTTGATCTTGCGAATTTCTCCATCGGCCATTTCAGCAGCAGCCACGGTTACTTGTGCTTCCTTGGCTCCGCCATGGTCGTGGTTGTGACTGCCACTGTGATTGGCGGCATACACGCTGCCGGCGCCCAACAAGGCCAATGCAATCGCACTCAGTTTCAATGTGTTCTTCATGGTATTACTCCTTCAAAAGTTAATTGGCTGCCACGGTGATTGTTCCCACCATGCCGGCCTGAAAATGACCTGCAATCAAACACGCAAACTCGAACGTTCCCGCGCGGTTGAATGTCCACACAATTTCACCTGACTTGCCTGGGTCTACATGCGTCATGTAGGGCTCATCGTGTTCCATGCCGGGAAACTTCACCATCAACTCGGCATGTTTGGCGTTTTCTGCTTTCGTGCCAATCACAAATTCGTGCAACAAAGCCCCGGTGTTTTTCACGCGAAAGCGAATGGTTTCGCCTTTTTTAATTTCAAGCTTGCCGGGCTTGAAGCGCATGTCATCACCCATGCTCACATCAATTGTTCGCTTCACAGCCGCAGCATCACCGGCAACGCCCCATTCCTTCTGTTCCTTCACCACAGGGGCGCTGCTGTGTTTGTTGTCGCCATGTGCAATGGCCGCGCTTGTTACAGTGCCTGCAACCACCGCACATGCAAATAAGACAGATGCCTTCTTGAATAATTTCATGATTTACATTCCTTTACGTATTGCTTGTTCATCAATGCCCTGAATGGCCGCTGGGTTTGCGCACCTTCAGCTCAATCTCGGGCTGGTTTTTTTGCTTCAATTCCATGCTTCCCTTGCCCGCGCTGCCACTGCGTTTTGGTTTAGCCAGTTCACCCGTGAATTCGTAGGCCACCGTGCCTTCGGGGTGTTTGTACCAACCGGGGTCGGAATAGTCGCCGGGCTTTTGGTCCTTGCGAACTTTGAGCATGCTGAACATGCCACCCATTTCCACAGATCCAAATGGACCATCTCCCGTCATCATTGGAATGGTGTTGTCGGGCAGTGGCATTTGCATTTCGGCCATGTCGGCCATGCCACGTTCGCCCATTACCATGTAGTCCGGAATCAGGTTGGTAATTTTCTTGGTCATACCGCGGTGATCCACACCAATCATGGTGGGCACGTCGTGCCCCATGGCGTTCATGGTGTGGTGGCTTTTGTGGCAATGGAACGCCCAATCACCCTCTTCGTTGGCAATGAATTCCATTTGCCGCATTTGCCCCACCGCAATGTCCACAGTCACTTCGGGCCAACGGCTGCCTTTGGGCGTGGGGCCCCCATCGGTACCAGTCACTTCAAACTCGTGTCCATGAATGTGGATGGGGTGGTTGGTCATGGTCAGGTTGCCCACACGCAAACGCACCCTGTCATTCTGGCGTGCCACCAACGGTGAAATACCGGGGAACAGGCGGCTGTTCCAGGTCCACAAATTAAAGTCGAGCATGGTCATGATCTTCGGTGTGTAGGCACCTGGATCGATGTCGTAGGCGTTTAACAAGAAGCAGTAATCGCGGTCCACTTCACTGATCAGCGGGTTTTTGTTCTTGGGGTGAGTTACCCAGAAGCCCATCATGCCCATGGCCATTTGCACCATTTCATCGGCATGGGGGTGGTACATGAACGTGCCGGGGCGCTTGGCCTCGAATTCATACACAAAGGTTTTGCCAGAAGGAATGGCTGGCTGATTCAAGCCCGCAACCCCATCCATGCCATTGGGCAGTCGCTGGCCATGCCAATGAATGCTGGTATGCTCGGGCAGTTTGTTGGTCACAAAAATTCGCACCCGGTCGCCTTCCACCACTTCAATGGTGGGGCCTGGGCTTTGTCCGTTGTAGCCCCACAGGTGGGCCGTCATGCCCGGTGCCATTTCACGCAGCACAGGCTCGGCCACCAGGTGGAATTCCTTCACGCCCTTGTTCATGCGCCAGGGCAATGTCCAGCCATTCAAGGTGACCACTGGGTTGTAAGGTCGCCCGGTGCTGGGCACCAAAGGGGGCATAGTGTCGGGTGAGGTTTGCATAATCGGTTCCGGCAAAGCAGCCATCGCCACTTTGCTGACACTGGCTGCCGCCACCGCACCACCGGTCATCGCGGCGGCTTTGAAAAATTCACGTCTGGAAGTCATGTTCAATATCCTTTGATTTAGTGGCCACCGCCAGCATCACTACCCGCACCCATCGCCGCACCGCTGACAGACACCAACATGGGCTTGCCCACCACTGTGGCTTGCAGGGCGGCATCGGCCCGCCAGAAATCGGCTTGTGCGTTGATGGCCTGAACAACCGTGTTCACCTGGTCGCGGCTATCGGCCAGCAACTCAAATACACCAATAAACATGCCGTTGTAACGCAACACATTTTCATCGGCGATGGTTTGCCGCAGTGGCACCACTTCATCGCGGTAATGGCGTGCAATGTCGTAGGTGGTGCGGTAGGCTGAATAGCTTTCCCGCAGGGTGGATTGCGCAGCACGCAATGTGGCCTCAAGCCGGTTGGCGGCAGCCAGTGTGTTGGCGTCCATGGCGTCGCGTTTCATGCCGCCCCAATCGAAAATGGGCAGGCTCAATTCCAGCTCCCAACCTTTCTTGTTGGCACGTTCGCCGGTGTCATTGTCGAAAATGGTGTCGTAACGCACACCCGCTTCAATGTCGACAAAACTGGCCACATTGCCCAAGCCCTGTGCCTTGGCACTTGCATCAAAGCCATGCTTGGCCATGCGGACGTCCAGGCGCTGCTCGCCCTGTTTGGCCACCTCTGAAGGGGCTTTGGGTTCTTCCGGCAAATCAGGCAGGCGATCGGGCAAGGTCAGTTGGCTGGCTTGCGCGGTGTTCAAGCCAAGCATGCGCACCAGGGCCTCGCGGGTGGCGGTGGCTTTGTGCCGTGTGGCCGCCAGGTTCAATGCCGCATCGGCATAAAAGCTTTGCTGGCGGGCCCGTTGCAGGCGCGTAAAATTGCCCACTTCCTGCATGCGGCGAGCCAGTTCAGCACTGGTCTGTGCACTTTCAAACACCTGCTGCGCATAGTCGTGCGCCTGCCTGGCTGCCACGGCATCGACCCATGCTTGGCGCACTTGGGTTACCTGGTCCACCACGTTGCTGGTGAGTTGCAGCTGTGCACGGTCAATCTGGCTTCTCGCAATGCCTTGGCGTGCGGGCAAACTTAGCAGATCAAGTAAACCGAAACTAAGCAGGCGGCCAATTTCAAGTTCATCCTTGAAACGCAAGCGCTCGAAAGCAAACACGGGGTTGTGCACGCGCCCGCCTTGTGCCGCCTGTGCTGCTTGTGCCCAGTTCTCGGCCAGTACCGTTTGAAATTGTGGGCTGTGGGTCAGCATCAATTCCACGGCAGCGGGCTGGCTCAGTGGTTCTTTCAGTATGTCACTGGCCTTGGCGGCCATGGCTTGGCGCTGTTCATCGGTTTGAACCAGGCTCAATTTGCCATTGGTGAAACCATTCAATTCCTGATTGGTTTGTTCCACCGACTTATCGATGTTCACTGTGGCACAACCAGCCAACACCAGTACCGCCAGCGCAACAGCCGTTTTTCTCAGCAAATGGGGGTATTCATTGGGCACCTCCGTGTTGGCGATGTGGGTCAACCTGTGGCGGCGCAGCTTTGTCTTCGCTGGATTTATCGTCATAAGGTTCGCGGGCATACACACGCCACCCGCCGATTTCCCCAACCTCTTCGTTCACCTTGGGCCAGTTTTGTATTTCGGGTTCGGAATAGGCTTGGTAGCCTTCAAATACCGATTTGTAATTGAGTTCTTGCGTAGCCGTTTGGGCATGGGAAGGCAGAGCCAGCACCAGCAAAGGCAACGCGAATAAGGAATGGAACTTCATAGGTCCTCGCAATTGTTTAATACACTGGGTGCGCACAGGCCAAAGCCCGACCGCACCCCGACGAATCAAATTGCGAGTGTTTTGGGTGGCCGGTCTATTCGGCGCGTGTCGGCAGAATGGGGAAGTTGTGAAGCTGAAATAATGTGAAGCGTGTCGTGCTGGATGGTGCCAAAACTGGCTTGTGCCACTGGCAACAGCACAACCGCACAGGTGGGTGCACAGTTACAGCAACCATGGAGCGACTTCATCACCTGTTGTGATGAGTCAGTATCCGGGTCGGCTGCGTTCACAGCATGCATGCTGTGATCCATTGAGTCATGGTCCATCATTTGAACCGACCCAGTGGTGGTGTCACCCTGCAAATGACATGCGAACATGCTGGCCTGCGCCATGCCTTGTACAGGCAACGCAAGCAACATCAACCACATGCAAAGGGATTTGACCATTTTTGTCATAAGATGGAACATAACACGTCTGCGTGGACGCGACAAGCCGAGGCGAAATGCGCGGCTTTTTTCACCCAGTCGAATCCTTCACAGTCGTCGATTTGCCGTTGGTTTTAACTGATTCAATACCACCCTCGCAGGCAGCCTCGCTGGCATACATCTGGCTGGAACCAATAATCTGGTGATTGGCTGCCTTCAAGTTGAAATAGTGTTTGCCATTCAGCGCCACTTTTTTCTCATAGCGCGAAGAATCGCTACAGTTCTTCTGAACCGACTCAATTCCGTTTTCCGCGGAGGCCTTGGTTTTGTAAAGTTCGCTGGTCAGAATGGTTTCGTGGTTACCGGCTTTCAATACAAACCGGAACTGACCATCGCTGCTTTTCATCAACTCGAAATAACCTGCCATTTCCAGCTCCTTTGCCATGAATATGAATGAGTGCTGTGGGTTAACCCGTCTTGGTTATATCTCACAGCACTTCAACAGGTCAATCAATTCACGCCTTACTCTTTCAGTGCCACCTGCTCGGCATTAAAGCCGCCGCCCAAAGCGCGCACCATCGCAAGCGTGGCACCTTGCTGGGTTTGCCAGGCCGAAGCCCAGCTAAGCTGTGCATTCAACAAATTGCGCTGGGCATCCAGCAATTCAAGCTGATTGGCCACGCCATTGTCCACGCGCAGTTGTGCCAGACGAACCACCTGGGTCAGGGTTTGAACCTGCTCTTGACGGGCCTGCAAACGTTCACGTGCTTCGCGCTGGGCCACGATGGCATCGTAAACCTCTTGAAAAGCAGTGCGGATGCTGGCCTCGTATTGCAGCACGGCCTGATTGCGGCGAGCCACCGCGGCATCGCGTTCGTCAAACAAACGGCCCGCCTGAAAAATTGGCTGCGTAATTTGTGTCTGGAAGCTCCAGATGCGGGCAGGCCCGGTGAACAAATCGCTTAAATCGGCACTTTCCCGGCCACCAAAGGCGCTTAAACCAATCGACGGGAAAAATGCTTTGCGGGCGGCTTCAAGGTTGGCCTCACCTGCCAGCAATTGCTGCTCGGCCGCGGCCAGGTCGGGGCGGCGCAACAACAATTCGGAGGGCGTGTCTTCCGGCAAAATAAACAGCCGCGTTAATTCCAGATTTTCCACAGCCAACCCGGGCAACGCAGGTGTGTTACCTCCCACAATCACCGCCAGTGCGTTTTGTGCACGGGCAAGTTGCTCGCGGGTGTCGGGCAACTGTGCACGAACAGCCAACAATTCAGCCTCGGTTTGGCGCAATTGAAGTTCATTGCTCAAACCCACGTCGTAACGCTGCTTGGCCAGCTTGTAAGCGGCATCACGGCTTTCAAGGGTTTGTTCCAGCACTTTCACCTGCAGGCCCAACACTCGCACCTGCGTGTACAGCGATGCAGCAGTTGCGGCCACACTCAAGCGCACACCGCGCACGTTGTAGCCTTGCTGCATGAAGCCGGCACGCGCGGCGTCCTCCAGCGCACCAATTCGGCCCCACAGGTCTAGCTCCCAAGTGGCACCAACGCCAAGCTGGCTGCTTTCATACACATTTTGACCACCAAAAACCGGCACGTTTCCGGCCTGGGAAGGGCGGTTGCGCCCGCTGGTGAACTGGCCAAAAACCGAGGGCCATTTCTGCGACTTCGCAATGCCCAGCGCAGCACCGGCCTCGTTCAGGCGTTCATTGGCCAACCGCACGTCAGTGTTGTTGTTCACGGCCTGCAAAACCACCTGGGTCAAGGTGGGGTCGCCCAACAGCAACCACCAGGCCTCGTTTTGAACTTCCTTCATGCCCACGCCCTTTGCGTTTTCGGGCACCACAACCTCGGTGGGCTGTTCCGGCTTGCCGCTGAACCTTTCCAGCAGGGGAATGTTGGAAGCGCAACCTGTCATTGCCAACACAAGGCCCAACGCGATTGCAGTTTTTGGAACGGCTTTAAACATGGTCGCCCCCTTTGTTTGTTGTTTGTTGATTGGATGAATCATTTGCTTCCTCTTCATCGCCATGGTGTCGTCCACCTGCTTCACCCCTGTCGATCAGGCGGTAAAACAGAGGCACAAAGAATATGGCCAGCAGGGTGGCGGCGGTCATGCCACCCATTACACCGGTTCCCACCGCAGTTCGCGCGCCGGCACCGGCACCGCTGGAAAATGCCAGCGGAACAACCCCCAGAATAAACGCAAAGGAGGTCATCAAAATTGGGCGAAAGCGCAAACGGGCCGCTTCAAGCGACGCCTGCAGGGCGCTCATGCCTTCCTCACGCTTTAACACTGCGAATTCAACAATCAAAATTGCGTTCTTCGCAGCCAGGCCCAGCAAGGTCACCAAGCCAATCTGGAAGTACACGTCATTGGTCATGTCACGAATCCATACTGCCAGCAAGGCACCAAACAAACCGAAGGGCATGGCCAGCAGCACCGAAAACGGCAGCGTCCACTTTTCATACTGTGCAGCCAGGATCAGGAACACCATCAACGCACCCAGAACCAGTGCAAAGCTGGATGAGCCTTCGGACCGCTTTTCCTGAAATGACGCACCAGAAAAGTCGTAACTGAAATCATCGGGCAGCACATCGGCTGCAATGTCTTCAATGGCCTTGATCGCTTCGCCCGAACTAACACCGGGCGCACCGCTGCCCAACAGTTTTACTGCAGGTAGATTGTTGAAACGTTCCAAAGTTTCCGGGCCCTGCGAAAATTCCACTTTCGCAAAGGCTGAAATGGGGATCATCTCGCCTTTGTTGGAACGCACATACATGTTGCCAATGTCTGTTGGGCTTTTGCGGTATTGTGCATCTGCCGACATCAACACCTGCCAGGTGCGGCCAAACTTGTTGAAGTCGTTCACGTAGTAGGTGCCCAGGCTTGCGGACAAGGTGTCAAACACCTCATTCACATTCACACCCATGGCACGGGCGCGCTCGCGGTCCACGTCCACATACAATTGCGGTGTGCCGGGGCGCCACAAGGTTTGCACACCGGCCAGGCGCGGGTCTGCATTGGCTTTGGCCATGAAGTCATTCATCACCTTGGCCAGTTCAGCCGGCCCGCCCTCGCCACGGTTTTGGATGTAAAACTCAAAGCCTCCGGCATTGCCCAAACCGAAGATGGGGGGCGGTGCAAACGCAAGCACCAAACCTTCCTGAATGCCTGCCGTGCGGCCAAACAATTCACCCACCAGGTCTTTGGCAACCGCCTCGCGTTCGTCCCAGTGGCGCTGGGTGACAAACAGGGTGGCGGCATTGTTTTTAAAACTGCCTCCCAGAAAATCAAAACCGGTAAATGCGATTGAATATTCATTGGCCGGGTTGGCTGCAACCGCATCAACAACCTGCGCCACCACCTTGTCGGTGCGCTGCAAGGTTGCACCATCGGGCAAAAACACGGCTGCAATAAAATAGCCCTGGTCTTCGTCGGGTACCAGCGAACCCGGTGTGGCTTTGAACAAGCCGGCGGTGACCACCAGCATGACCAAAAACAAACCAATACCAATGGCCGGGCGCATGCTGATAAACTTAACACCACCCACATAACGGGTGGTTACGCGCGCAAACCAGTTGTTGAATGCGGTGAAAAACCTGCCTGGTTTTTTGTGTTCGTGCTTCAACATCAACACACACAATGCGGGGGTTAATGTCAGCGCCACCACACCGGAAACAATTACCGCAATGGAAATCGTGATTGCAAACTGACGGTAAAGCTCACCGGTCAAACCACCCAGAAAACCAATTGGAATGAACACGGCGGACAACACCAGCACAATTGCAATCACCGGGCCGGTCACTTCCTGCATGGCCTTGATGGCGGCTTTGCGGGCGCTTAAGCCTTCCTCGTGCATAATGCGCTCAACGTTTTCCAGCACCACGATGGCGTCATCCACCACAATACCGATGGCCAGCACCATGCCAAACAGGGTCAGTGTATTAATCGAATAACCAAGCAGGTACAAACCGGCAAAGGCACCCAGCAGTGAAACCGGCACCGCCATGATGGGGATCAACGTGGCGCGCCAGTTTTGCAAAAACACATACACCACGATGAACACCAGAATCATCGCTTCAGCCAGTGTTTTCACCACCTCGCGAATCGACACCTCGACAAAGCGGGTGGTGTCGTAGGGCACAGCGTAATCCAGCCCTTCCGGAAAATCGGCTGCAATTTCATCCACGGTGGTTTTCACGGTTTTTGCCACATCCAGCGCATTGGCACCGGGCTGCAAAAACACCCCCACCAACGTGGCGGGTTTGCCGTTGATCCGGCCAGTGAAGTCGTAGTCTTTCGAGCCCAGCTCAACGCGGGCAACATCTTTCAGGCGCAGGGAAGAACCATCCGCGTTCACGCGAATCAACACGTTCTCAAATTCTTCCGCGTCTTGAAGCCGGCCTTGCGCCGTGATGGTGTAGACCAGCTCCTGACCATTGTTGTTCGGGGCCTGGCCCACTTTGCCTGCCGCAAACTGTGCGTTTTGCTCGTTCAATGCAGCGGCAATGTCGCCCGCAGTCAACTTCAACTGGGCCATGCGATCAGGTTTGATCCAGATGCGCATTGCATAGTCTTTCGCACCGAAAATTTGCACATTGGTGGTTCCAGAAATTCGCTTGATGCGATCCAGCACGTTCAAGGTGACGTAGTTCGAGGTGTAAAAATCGTCGAAGCGGCCATCTTCGGAATAAAACGCCAACACTTGCAAGAATGAGGATGAGCTCTTGTTAACAGTCACACCCTGCCTGCGTACTTCCTGCGGCAGAATGTTCTCAACCTGCTTCACGCGGTTGTTCACGTTCAATGCGGCTTGATCGGGGTCGGTGCCAATCTCGAAGGTCACCTGAATTTCAACCACGCCACTGCTGGCAGAGGTTGAACTCATGTACATCATGTTCTCAACACCATTGATGGCATTTTCAATCGGGGCCGCCACAGTACTGGCTATTACTTCCGCAGAAGCACCGGGGTAAACAGCGCGAACCTGCACCACAGGTGGCGCAATTTCAGGGTACTGCGCAATGGGCAAACCACGCATGGCGGCCAAACCGGCCAGAATAATGAAAATCGACAGAACGGCCGCAAACACGGGCCGGTCAATAAAGAATTTTGAAAACATGTGCGGGCCCCTTTTTACTGCTTCGATTCAGTTTGTTCTGCTACAGCCGTTGCTTGGGCAGTTGCCATCACGGGTTGTACCAGGGTGCCGGGGGGGGCTTTCATAAAACCATCTGTGATCACCTTGTCGCCGCTTTTCAAACCATCGGTCACCACCCACTGGTCACCCTTCCACTGCGCTACTTGCACAGGGCGCGGGGCCACGGTGTTTTCTGGGCTTACCGTCATTACAATTTTTCCACCTGCGGGGTTTTCAAGCACTGCGCGCTGAGGCAACAACACCGCATCTTTTTGCACTGCACCGCTCACGCGAACGCGCACAAACTGCCCAGGGCTTAGTACCTCTTTGTTGTTGGCCAACACGGCACGCGCATCCACAGTGCCCGTGGCGGGGTTCACGCGCACATCCTGAAATCCCAACTTGGCCTTCAGCCCAAGGGGTTGACCATCAGCACCCAGCACTTCAACCACCAGATTGCCGTTGCGAAGCTGATCGTGGTCTTTTCCTGGAATGCCGAAGTTCACATACACCTGGTCAATCTGGGTCACAGTGGTCAGCAATTCAGAAGGGCCAGACACAAAACTGCCCTCGGAATACAGCGAACGGCTTGCAAAGCCATTCACAGGCGACTCAACCCGTGCGTATTCCAGGTTCAAACGTGCCGTGCGCACAGCGGCACTGGCCACCAACAAATCCGCTTTGGCTATCTCGAAAGCCGATTGCGCGCCGTCCAGTTCGGATTGCGAAACTGCTTTGCTTTCAGCCAGCGGCATAACCCGTTTGTAATCGCGCTCAGCCTGCGCTGCGCGAACCCTGGCTGCATTTTCATCGGCCAAGGCGCGCGCCAGCGCAGTTTGATAAGGCGCATTGTCAAGGCTGTACAAAGACTGGCCTTTTTTCACACGAGCGCCTTCTTCAAACAAACGGCGTTCGATAATACCGGCCACGCGGGCGCGAATTTCAACCTCGCGCAGGCCGGCAATTTGGGCAGGATACTCGTAGGTCAATTCCAGTTGTTCGGGTTTTACCTCAACCACCGGAACGGGTGCAGCCTGCCTGGCACCGGGGCCACCGGGCGCTTGGGCATCGGCACCCTGGCCACAGCCCAACAACAAGGCACTGGATAAAACAGTCACGAGCAGCGCTGGCAGAAGGGTCGCCCCTGCGAATGCACGGCCGTAGGAGGAAGCTTGATTTTGCTTTGAATTCAACGAGTTGCTGTGCATAATAATTGCCCTGTTATATCCTTGTGGGAACTTTTCGGGTTGATTTAATGACCGAGAGGTCAGATAATACATACATACACGAGTGTATGTAAACATTTTTTCAATTTGGCGACAACGATTGTGGTAAGAAAAACGAAGGAAGAAGCGCAGGAAACACGCAACCTGATTCTGGACACGGCAGAGGCCATATTTTCAGAAAAAGGTGTGTCGAGAACCACGCTGAATGACATTGCCAAGGCGGCAGAACTAACGCGGGGGGCCATCTATTGGCACTTCAAAAACAAAGCAGACCTGTTCGATGCCATGCTGCAGCGGGTCATCTTGCCCATGGATGAATTCATCGCCACGCCCGACCTGCACCCGGAACAGCAGCCATTGGCTTACCTGCGCACCCGTTCCATGCATGTGGTGCGCACCCTGGCCGAAGACCCCCGTACACAACGGGTTTTCGACATCGTGATGCACAAAACGGAAATGGTAGATGACATGCTGCCCATTCGGGACATGCACCTGGAAACCATTCAGGGTTGCCTTCAAACCATTGAAGCTGATTTCCAGGCAGCGATCGACAAAGGGGAATTGTCTGCCAGCATCAGCGCACGGCAGGCTGCCATCGGCTTGCATTCATTAATCGATGGCCTGTTTGCAAACTACGTGTTTAGCCCTGAATTGTTCGACCTGATGGCCCAGGCCGAATTCACCATCGACAACTATTTCAGCGGCTTGATGAATCGACGCTGAGTGGCGCCATCAAACCCGCCCCGTCACAGGAATACCCGCACCATTGATGTCGCGGGCAGCCTCTGACAACAGAAACGCAATAACGCCTGCCAGTGATTCAGGGCTAACCCAATCGGCAGGGTCTGAATCGGGCATGGCCTCGCGGTTGGCGGGCGTGTCCAGCACGCTTGGCAATACAGCATTGGCACGAATGCCCAAGTGCTTGTTCTCCACGGCCAAGGCCTCTGTCAAACGAAGCACCGCCGACTTGGCGGCGGCATAAGCACCCATGCCTTCGGCAGCCTTTCCTGCTGCGGCAGCACCAATGTTCACAATCGCTCCACCGCGTTGGTCTTGAAACTGCGGCAGGATTGCCTGGCACATGTTGACTGCAGTTTGCACATTCGTGGCGTACTGGCTGTTCCAGGTGTCCAGGCTGCTTTCAACCTGACGCTCCCAAACAAATCCACCCGCAATGTTTACCACCGCATCAATCTGGCCAAAGTATTCCCACGCTTGGTTCACCACTTCCTGCGCATGCTCGGGCTGTGTCAAATCCACATTGCCGATCGACACCGCATCGCTTTCGCCCTCCCAGGCCGGCTGATGCAGATCGATCAACAACAGGCGATAACCCAAACCGCCCAAATGTGCGGCCACGGCCTGGCCCAAATTGCCTGCTGCGCCTGTGATGATGGCCACCGGACTACTGCTCATGTGAATCAACTCCCTGGTTAAAATTTCTGACTCAGACCATTTTGCCACGCCAAGGCCTGTTTCATGCCCCCACCCCCTTTGAATACCCCCTTTAAGGGCAACGCATTGGTGCAATGCTGAAAACAGCAAAACCTGCCGTTCTCAACACATCAGTGAAATTGTTGGGAGCATGTCATGTGGAACGGTCTTTTTTTCGGTTTGGTCAACTTGTTCACGCCCCAAGCCAGCTTGCCAGACACCACCACCATGCGTGAGGAAATTCAGCAATTTGCCCAGGTGTATGAAATTGATACAGACCGAATTCATGTGCGTGAAAGCACCATGAACAACCCGTCACCATTCCTGACCAACAGCGGAATCAAGGCTTGCGTGCTGCATGTGAATCAAAGTGACGACGCGAAACGGGTGTGGTCGCACTTCCTTGATTCGGGCCATGAAGGCATGGAGTCCGCATTTCTGGCATTCACATCCGGGCACGAATTAACCCACTGCCTGATGTCGGAAAAAGGAAAGCGGAGTCAATCCAGACAAGCGCTGGAGGCATATTTGGGCTTGACCTTCAAAAGCAATGTGCATTTTGAAGAAACCCTTGCAGACCTCGTGGGCCTCGCCTATGTTTCAAAGGTAGCACCAGAAGCTTTCGAAGTAGTTTTCAAGCGGGTAAAAGCCATTCGGACAGACTTTTCAAACCGAGACCCAGAACACGACAGCTCGGATGCCTTGCGCCCAGACAGCATTCGATGGGTCGACGCCATGTTGAACAAACCGGGAAGCCTGCAAGTGGCCCAAAAGTGATGGTTCAAATGCAAAAAGGCATCCCGAAAGATGCCTTTTCACTTTGCCCAGGGGTCGGAGCCCCAGGCAACACTACAACACGCTTAGATTGGCAGGCTATCCGTCGGCAACATGCCCGTTACGGTGTCCAAAGGCGTACCAGTTGATGAAATCGGCAAGGCGGATGGATCCAGCATTGCGGTAATGTCATCCAAGGGAGTACCTGTGCCCGGAATGGAAGCCTCACCGCCGCCACCAGCAGACAGGTCGGTCAGCACGCTCGGGTCAAGCAACGCTGTCACTTCATCCAGCGGTGTGCCTGTCTCGGGAATACCAGAGCCACCACCACTTAAAGCATCGCTTACTGGACCAAGCACCGCGTCCAAGGGCGTACCCGTAGGGCCTTCAGTGTCACCACCGCCGCTGTCATCGCCACCAGGCATGGGCAATCCGCCCTCCAGCGCAGCAATCAAGGGGTCTGTTACAGGTGTCAAGCCATCAAATACCTGGTCTATTCCGCCGGCCAAAGGTTCAGTGGCCATGGGCAATGCATCGGTTGCGGTGCTCAAGCCATCAAACAGGGGAGCTGCTGCGTCAAAAATCTGGGTCAAACCGTCGTTCAGCGGACTCAAAACTGGCTCCAGCCCAGCCACCGCCTGCGACAAACCATCGGCGATCTGGGGAGTTGCCATGCTCAAGCCGTCGCCCAACTGTTCCGCAACAACGCGCAAGTTCACAGGCAGTGTGTCTGCGGCAGCAGTTACCTGCCCATCTTCATTTCCGGCAAGTACATCCACCAGGGGAGAAACTGCGGTTTCCACAGCCTCTGTCACCGGGGTTACGTTCTCATCAAGCGAGTTGGTCACAGGGCTTAGGCCATCCAGTGCGCCCGTCAATGTATTGTTGACAGGTGTCAGTGCGGGTTCAAGTGCATCGGTTACTGGCGCGGTTTCGTCCAACACCGGATCCAGGGATTCAGTCACAGGCGCCAAGGCTCCCACCGGCGCATCCACCACGGTGGTTACCGGAGCCAACGCATCCAGGGTTTGATCTACAGCCGGGGAAGCGGGGCCTGCCGCGTCAGTCACCGGTTCAAGCGTACCCGCCGTTGCTTCGCCAGAGCCGCCACCGCCAGAACCACCACCAGCGCCACCGTCACTGTCATCGCCGCCCAGCACAAATGCCGCGCCCGCAGCAGCGGCCAATGGGCCAGCCATGCCACCAGCGGCCAAACCAGCGCCGAACAAACCAAACATGCCGCCAGAACCGGTAATGGCAACTGTTTCGCCTTCGGTCAGCAATTCGAACTCACCTTGAGCCAACTCAAATTCGGCACCGTTCTCGCCTTCTTTCAGGGTTGCCACCGCATTGGACTGAAGAATACCCTCAGTCGCTTTTTGTCCTTCTGCTCCAGGGAATTCGATGTAAGCAGAACCTTCTGCGCTGGTGGTGACAGTGTCACCGGCAGAAATAATGTCGCCCTCTTTCAGAAGGACCTGTTCTCCGTCTGCGCGGGTTGCAGAAACCTCGCCCAGTACGCTTTTGATAATTCCAGTGATGTTAGCCACAGTACATTCTCCGACAATGGTGTGTTCAATTTAAGGTTCGGCAACAATTCGCCTTGTGAGAGTTTTACTGAGTGGGATCGGAAATTGGATGCAAATATTGCGTATTATTTTTCAATCTTTAACAAACTTTGTAAGTTTTCTGCTTACAGCATCAACGACTCATCACTTAGTGCACACTTCAGGCGAAACAAACAGTCTGCATTCATTAAAAAGCAGACAGGCAGTGTACCTCTTTTGGGGGGTGCCTGAGCACACCCCAAATTGGTTCTCACCAGGCCAGTTGGCGCACTGCAAGTTCTTTCATGATCTCCTCGGCACCACCACCAATGCACATTACCTTCACCTCGCGGTAAATGCGCTCAGTCGAGCTGCCCCGCATAAAACCCATCCCACCCAGAATTTGTACGGCCTCGTTGGCACAATGCTGCAAGGTTTGGGTGGACTGGTTTTTCAACAGGCAAATGTCAGCCACCAATTCTTCATTGATGTCGCCTTTGTCAATTCGCACAATGGTTTCATCAAACCACGCTTCGGTGGCCCGAATTTTCATGCGCATGTCCGCCAGTTTGTGCGCTATTACCTGGTGCTCTATTAAACGTTTCCCGAAGGTTTGGCGATTTTGTGCCCAGTCCAGCGCTTCGATCAGGCACACACGCGAGAAGCCAACACAGGCGCCCGCCAACATGAGACGTTCAGTGTTGAAGTTCTCCATGATGATGCGAAAGCCTTTGCCCTCCTTGCCAACCAGGTAACTGGCAGGTACCTCCACGTTGTCAAAGTAAATGCTGGCGGTATCGCTCATCCACCAGCCGGTTTTTTTCAAAGGGCTGCGCGTCAGGCCCTTTGCATTGCCCGGCACCATAATTACAGAGATGCCGCGAGCACCCGGTTCGCCAGTGCGCACTGCCACAGTAAGCCAATCGGCACGCACACCACTGGTAATGAATACTTTTTCCCCATTGATTCGGTAATGGGGCACGCCGTCTTTTTGAAACAGCTCGGCTTTGGTTTTCAGGTTAGCCACATCGGAACCACCTGAAGGCTCGGTGATGGCCAATGCACTAATGGCCTCGCCTTTCAACACGGCGGGCGCAATCATTTGTACCAGTTCATCGCTGCCATGGTTCAGCAAGGGCGGAAGGCCAATGTTGTGGCTGAACAGGCCGGCCAGCAAACCGCCACTGCCGGCCGAACACACAAGGTTTGACAGCTTCAGGCGGTCGGCAAGTGTGCATTCAAAGCCGCCTACCTCTTCCGGATAGCCCAACCCAAGCAAGCCCAGTTCACCGGCTTGTTTGTAAAGTTCGCGGGGGAACGATCCCGCTTCATCCCAATCATTAATGTGGGGTTTGATTTGCTCGTTGACGAATCGCTCAACCGAGCGGAAAAAGTCTTCCATGGTGGCGTCTCCTCCAGCCTTGTGGTTGTTTATTAAGTTTGTTTATTGTGTATCTGCCCAAGCTGAAGCATGGTTTGTTTGAGCTTCATTTGATCACCCGCCTTCACATAAACCTGCTCAACAATGGCTGCGGTTTTGGCCGTAATGCGGTGTTCCATTTTCATCGCCTCCAGACACACCAGCACATCACCGGGTTGAAGCTGCTGGCCGGGCTGAACCAGCACCTGGGTAATTTTTCCGTTCATGGGGCTGCTGACCAAGGGCTGGAATACACCTTCTGCCAAGGCAGCAGCACCTATCAGGGTTTCGTCTTCCACATACAAAGCTTGAGGGTTTAACCACCGCTGCACCCAAACACCATTGCCCGAAAAAATAACCGTGTATTGCGCAAACCGTCCATTCGCCACCGTCTTGACCAGGCTGCTGCCGTTGAGCATGGTGCAATTCCAATGCGCCAGCTGAACAAGCTGACCACCCACGCCGTCCACCTGATAACCTTGCAATGTCTGGCTTACTTTCACACTCTGGGGTTTGCCCTGCGCCTTTAACTTCAAAGGCCGTGGCAGCGCACGGGTGCTTGAAAACCCGCTCAATGCAGAGGGCCACGCACCTTGCATGGCGTTTTGTTCAAAGGCAAGAAACGCTGCGGCCACAGCACATTCATCCTCGAAAACCTGCGGTTTGAGCAGCGCATCTGCGTGTGCAGCCAGAAAGCCCGTACCAAAATCCCCACCCTGAAACACGGGGTGGCTGGCAATACGCTGCAGGTAAAGTGCATTGTGTTCAAAACCAACCAATACCGTGCGGCCAAATGCATCGGCCAATTTTTCACAAGCGGCCACCCGGTTCTCTGCATGCACAATCACCTTGGCCAGCAGGCTGTCGTACCACGGACTTACTTCGCCACCCACTTCAAGGGCATGGTCGCAACGGCTGTGTGGATCGGATTGCCAAGCCAGCACGGGGCCGGTTTGCGGCATAAAATCGCGTGCCGGGTCTTCAGCACACAAGCGGCCTTGCATAGCATGGCCAGTGAAATTGATATCGCTCTGTTGCAGGGTCAGGTGTTCACCCGACGCAATGCGCAGTTGCCACTGCACCAGGTCGATTCCGGTGATGGCTTCCGTTACGCCATGCTCAACCTGCAGGCGCGTGTTCATTTCAATGAAATAAAAATCACCGTGGGCATCCAGCAAAAACTCCACAGTGCCTGCACCCACGTAATGTGTGGCGTGCACCAGTTTCAATGCGGCTTCGCCCATCTCTGCGCGCAACTTAGCGTTCACTGCCGGGCTGGGTGCTTCTTCCACAATTTTCTGGTGTCGTCGTTGCACCGAGCAATCACGCTCACCCAAATGCACCGCGTGACCGAAGGTATCCGCCAACACTTGAATTTCAATGTGGCGGGGGTTGATGATGGCTTTTTCCAGCATCACCCGGTCGTCGTTAAAAGCATTCTTTGCTTCAAGCTGGGCTGAATGCAATTGCGATGCAAATTCCGCCTCACTATTCACCAAGCGCATGCCGCGCCCGCCGCCACCGGCCAGTGCCTTGATCATGACCGGGTAGCCGATTCGCTGCGCTGCTTCCATCAAATCGGCTACGCTTGCGTTTGTTTCACTGTTGTTTACACTGAATCCAGGAATGCAGGGCAAGCCTGCCTGCTGTGCAATTTCTTTGGCACGCGCTTTGTCTGCCATGTCAGCAATGGCTTGCGGCGTGGGGCCGACCAAAAGAATACCGGCATCCGCACACGCTTGCGCAAACGCAGGGCTTTCCGACACAAAACCGTAGCCGGGGTGAATGGCATCGGCCCCCGCCTTCAATGCTGTTTCAATCAGTTTGTCGATTCGCAAATACGATTCAAGCGAAGGGGCAGGGCCGATGCAGTACGCTTCATCAGCTTCTTGCACATGCAGTGCTTTCGCATCGGCCTCTGAATACACCGCCACCGTGGACAGGCCTAAGGGTTTGGCCGCGCGCAAAATTCTGCGCGCAATTTCGTTGCGATTGGCAACCAGCAGTTTTTTAATCCTAGGCATTCTTTTTCTTGCCCGGCAAAATACCCATGAATTTGCAGATAATGCTAAGCATTACTTCGTCTGCGCCACCACCGATCGAAATCAAGCGGCCATCACGGTACAACTGCGAAGCCGGGTTTTCCCAGGTAAAGCCCATGCCACCCCAAAACTGCAAGCACTTGTCGGCGACTTCGCGCACCAAACGGCCACTTTTCAGTTTGCACATACTGGCCAGTTCCGTAACCTCGCCACCTGCCACGTATTCCTCAGTGGCTTGCCACACCAAAGCGCGCAGGGCTTCAATTTCAGTTTTCAATTCCGCCAATGTGAAGTGCACCACCTGTTGATCCAGCACCGTGCTACCAAACAAATTGCGTTGGCGCGTGTAGTTGATCGTTTCATTGACCACATGCATCATGCCTTCAATGCTGTTGGCGGCGCCCCAAAGTCGCTCTTCCTGAAACTGGATCATTTGGTACATGAAGCCCGCACCTTCCATGCCAATCAGGTTGCGCTGGGGCACACGCACATTGTCGAAATGGATCAAGCCCGTGTCAGAAGCCCACATACCGATTTTGTGAATTTTTTTCTCAACCGTGATGCCGGGGGTTTTCATCGGCACAATAATCAGCGATTTGTTCTGGTGGGGCTTGCCCTCACTGGTGTTGGCCAACAGGCAAATCCAGTCCGCTTGCAGGCTGTTGGTGATCCACATCTTGCTGCCGTTGATGATGTAATCACCACCGTCTTTTTTCGCAGTGGTTTTTACACCCGCCACATCTGAACCTGCACCGGGTTCAGACACGCCAATACACGCCACCATATCGCCGGCAATGGCAGGGGTCAGAAATTCCCTGCGCAGTTCATCGCTGCCGAACCGCGCCAAAGCGGGCGTGGCCATGTCGGTCTGAACGCCGATTGCCATGGGCACACCACCACAATGAATTTTTCCCAAAGCCTGCGCTGCCACCACAGAATAGCTGTAGTCCAAACCCATGCCACCAAACTCAACCGGCTTGGTCAAGCCCAACAAACCCAAATCCCCCATCTTCTTGAACAACACATGGGCCGGGAACATTTGTTCCTGCTCCCAAGCGGCTACGTGTGGGTTGATTTCACTTTGCACAAACCGTTCTATGGTGCGCTGCAGTTCCTTGTGTTCATGGGTAATCAGCATTGTCGAATCCTGGCAAATAAAAGTTATTTTCAGGATGCCCGAAATGCTGACATCCTGTTTTAACTTATTCTGCCTGAATACGAGAAATTATACCAAACGTTTGTTTGATTTTTTAGCTAAAAATATTTTGGGGTTTTACCCTGAAATGGCCAAGTTTTAAAAATGGCACCTTCAGAACAGACTTGTTACCCAAATTAACGAGCTCGATCATCAGAAGACCGGAAGGAAACAAAAAGCCATCAAAGCACCTGCAAAGTGAGTCTCAACAGGATCAGGATTGGAGCTCCAATCCATCAAATGGATCTACCGCCAAACCGCTCACTGATCCCGCAGAGGCAACGGTCTTGTAAGTAATTCCGTCACGCACAAAATACTCGCCAACGTCATCATAAGACGACCTACCCAAAACCTTGCCATCTACAAACACAAAATTTTCCCACTGATTACCACCATCGGCAGAATCCAGCGGCCCAACCGTAAATTCAATATTGTCTGCTTGAAGTGCTGGAAATACATAGGGAACATCAATCTGATCGACGGAAATACCAAGGCCAGTCAAAAACTCAAAGCTCAGCTTCGATCCAGCAACCGACGCTCCGTCCTGGTTTTTGTAAACCCCGGACATAACGTAGCCTCCGTTGTATGTGTCCACCGGCAAATAGATTGTACCGCCAGTGGTGACATGCTGCTGGTAGCCTTGACTTTCCAGTATCTTGTAATTACCTTCGGGATACACACAATCGGCCAACAACTCGCCATTGCTAAGGAACAAAGAAGTGCCGTCACTGTAATATTCACCATCGGGCAATTCGCTAAACCATGCGTACGCTCCTAAAATCGGAGTTGACGGGGTCTGCTCCACTCCGGTCGATTCCTCAACCTCATTGGTAACCACTGGCTTTCCGCCGTACAGCACGGTGGCATCGGTCGGCTTGGAACTCACCGACGAAATATCATGCCGCTCGACAAACGCGATGATCTCCTCTTGATCCGAATCAGGTGATCTACCGATGAAGATTCTGTCCCCACCCGATACAAGGCCACCTATTTCGATGAAGCCATCTGGGGTGAATTTCGACTTGATTTGAACATTCGAGTCTACAAGAACCAAGTTATTACCCTCGGCACGGTAAAGCTGATAGGCCAAACTCACCTGATCCATTTTCAACAGGTAACTCTTGTCGCTATAACTAAACACAAGCCCTTCCGGGTTAGATTTGAGATAACTTTCCACCTCCGCATCTATGGCAAGATTACCACCATCACTTTGTTCAAAAATAGCCTGAAACTCTGAACCAACTTCAATAGGAAGGGAGACATTGGAAACCATAACAACTTTTTCCTCTTGATAAAATTCGAGCGAAAACAGCAGTTAACTTAAACTGTTGGTTGCGTTATTAAAATATGAAATCAGCTCCTGCAAATTAGCTCCCGTCTGACCAAGAAAGTCTACGTGAGATCTGCCAATTTCGGCACCATGCTGCAATGGAGCTGCAGCCAATCCTCCAACACCTCCCAAAACACCTTGGGCAGCCTGGGACATCTGAATATGTGCCTGCAAGTTCACGCCTTTGCCTGATGCTAAAAACTCCATATCATCGGCAGCACCGCCAAGATCTCTATTCCGGGTCGTGACAGGTGCAGGTGGTCGATTGTCCAGTGCCTGCGAAAACGCGCCATCCAGTTTGTCATCGGGCAACTTCGCGGTATCTGGTATCTTCCCACCGTCAATTTTGTTCGGTACCATGCCGTGTTGACGCAAAGCCCCGCCTACCCACAATCCGCTAACCGCAGCACCTGCCATTTGGAACCCTGCCTGCATCATGGTCGCCTGCTTGGTGTCATCCGCCGCCTTCAGGGAAAGAGTCAACTTGTCAGCCGCAACATCGAGCAAGGTAACCCGGAAACTGTCGACATTCTTCTTGAAAAATGCCAATAAATTTTGGATGGTACTGGAAGACAAATTTCCGGGAATAATAACGGTCAAACCCGATTTGTTATTTTTTACTGCATTCTCTAACTGCTCTGTTTTCGTATCATTTCCAACCCGGATTTTCACACCCTCGGCGGAAGAATTATTAGCGGTAGAACTAATTTGAGGTGCCTGATTTAGTGCTGTAACCGACGTAGACATATGAAATACTCCCTTTCTAACAATTCAAAATTATGCGTACACCATTTGTGAAGACTGCCTAAAAAGCGAATCCATCCGGTTACCCACCACATCAAAGTCTTGCAATAACAAATTGGTTTGTGTGTCAATCAAAGCCAATTCTCCTGTACGCACATCAATTTCAAACGTCAAATGTCCAATCTTCATTTGAATCGCAGAACTTGCAACCTGGAACCCACTGTCAGTTAAAGCAGTAATGCCCTGAAATTGTGTTGCCACATCAAACAAACGTTCTTTATTTGCGCTAATAAAACCGCTCAGTGACTGAGCGCCACCTCTGGCAGTGTTTCCTGCCACAGCCGTTGCTGCACCAGGTGCAGCCTTTGCAGCCCCTTGCGAAACAGAAGTCATCATCTTAGAGACCATTACCCCAGCGCCCTTTGAAGCCACCACCACCACAGCAACAGCAACCAAGGCGATAGCCGTTGCAAAGGCGTACTTGAATGCTTTTGCCTTTTCCTCGGAAATTATGTTGGCTTCAACTAGCTTTTCAACAATGGCGTTCGCAGCTGCCATCAAACCTTCAGTCATTTTGCCGATGCCCTTGGACATCAAGGACTCTTGACCCAAGGCAGCGCTGATTGTTTGATCAGCCAACATACCCACGCTAAAAACCGCCAAACCAATCGTAAGCGGCGTCGGGATAATTACAGCCAATACCACGCTGAAAATTGCCATACCAATCCCAAGGCCTTTCATGATTTTTTCGATCACTCGGCCTTTTTCCGCCTTGTCAGCCTGTTTGATCTGGTCTTCAAGCGTCGCGATTCCCATCTCATCAGCGATCTCCAACAGTTTGATCAAGCTGTCATTCAATGCGCCTTTGTATTCCCGAAGAAAGGTAAGGATCTTGGCGATAACTTCCTGAGGAGACAGGTCTTGAAGCATCGACTCATCCAAAACCAGATTGCCATTCACAACCGATACGGGCTCCTTTCGATTCGCACCAGCTTGTGCAACCGTTTTGGGTGCACTGGTCGTATCAGCAATTTGGGTAGTCATGCTAAGTCCTCCTTAAGGATGCATAGATGATATTTGAATAAACATATCAAGCATCTGCTTCAATGAATCTTGCATATTGGCCACAGCCAGAGCAATCTCTTTCTTCAACGTTGTTCTTTCGATTGACCTGGAGTCGTACTCGTCCTTTGAAATAACCCCCGAGTTAAACTGAAGCCGATCCTCAAAACTTTGTTGATCCAGCTGAGCAATAACTGTCTCCTGTTCAGTCGTTCCGATAAAAATACGGAGGGTAACTTCAGCATCGTTCACAGCCACATTAATTGACGTCAGGCTAACTCCGGATTTGTCAGCAATTTCCGCTTGTACCTTTGAATCTGTTAGTTCTACTGCAGTGTATTCGTTCAGTATTTCTGGCGCCACACCAACGGCCTCAAGCTCTGATCTCAAGCTTTGATCAAAAGAATCAAGTCGGTCTGTTAATGTTTCGATTTGCTTGTTGCACGCCGCCACGTCACTGAACAAAGCAACTTTGCCAGAACCTTTATTATCAATAACTTGCTTGATGCTGTCGGGAACTACAGAAGTGTCGCCGCTGGTTATAAACTCGATAAAGGTGTCCGCATCTTTTGGAGAAAGCTTGTAGTCATTTATCAAAATCTCTTTGATGTCGGCTTCGCTCGCTGTGCCGTCTTCAAGCATGCCTCCCCAGAACTCCACACCATCACTGTATGCTTGATCTAACTTACTTGGACTACCATCAGGAGCAGGCTCAGTAATCGAATCCAGCTGGTTTTGCGTATCGGTGGCCACACCCATACCAAAGGTCAATGCCCCAGGGGTGGAATTAATCGTTTCCAAATCCAACTGCTGCTTCAATTCAGCGCTAGATTTGGACCAACCTTCAGTGAGGTGCATAAATGACCTCATTTTTGCAGAGAAATCATTCGTACTATTAAGTGACTTCGTCAACTCCGCAGGAACTTCGTTGGCTGATGAGCCAGACACTTGGTTGTAAATAATTAACGCAGCATCGTCAGAAATAATATCTGCGTCTCCGCGAACATAATTGGTCATTAGCTTTTCCGAGAGAACCGCCGCCTCTTCGGGTGAATACCCACGGTTGATCAGGCTCTTCGTCAGTTCACTTTTCGCTGCAGTTAAATCGTCGGGATTGTTAAACCTGGCACCCAAAACCTCGCTACTAATTTCTGCAAACTCTTTGCCCGAATCTTTCGTGGCAAGATGAACTGTTTTCGAATTCGCAAGGGATTTTGCTTCCTCTGGACTGATGCCACCGTCAGGAGCACCATCCGTGCTGTCTAACAGAAATGCTTCAATAACTTCTGCTGCCTCGCCGCCTGACATACCGGGAACAACCACACCCATTTTCACATAGCTGTCATAACCCAGATTCTTCAAATAGGTATTCAGCTGACCCATCAACTTGGGATCATCGCCGTGTTCTTGAACAAAACCATCAATAAAATTTTTGGCTTCTTGTTGAGTTTTTTGATTGGCAATCTTTGAATCAAAAAGTGCCTTTGCCCCCTCGGGACTTTTCAAGGCGTCAAAAACCGCTTTTTCTGCCAATGCTTTTGCTGTAGCCGGGTCATAAGTCTTTGAAAGAACCTTATACAACTCTTTTTCCACAACATCAGGCGCCACCCCCGCGCGAAACAAAGCCACAGATGAAACGATCACCGGGTTGGGTATCTTCAAACCTGCGATAAAATTTGCCCCCCTTTCCTGTGTTCTTACTGTGGAGCCCGGTAATGTGGGGCTCTGCTGAGCCGGAGCACTTTTTTCTGACGTGACGGACATATATCCCTCCAGGTTCGTGAAACTTAATCTTTAAATGACTAGATACTTGCTGCCCACACTTTCGATTTCTCTAAGTAGACTTGCCAATGTGTCTTGATAAGTTCTATTTGCATCACTTACCATGTTGGCAAGGGATTTGGTCGAAACCTCATGAGGAACAACAGTCTGTTTGAATGTGGTCAAGTAAATTTGCATGTTTTTGGCGTCCTGAGTCGAAATTTCTTCGTTACCTGACGTGAGCAGCTCTTTGAGCTTTTGCACTGACTCGTAATCTGAAGAAGCTGGGTCTGCCTTTGCAAGATAAGCATCGATAACCGGCATTAATTTTTTAATCTCAGCATGATCGTAATCAAAACCCTTTCCACCGTTGGTAAAACCCTGAATGTAAGACATTACCTGATCGACATTCGATTCAATACCACCGAATACATCCACCAACGAACCGAGGTGATCAACAGCCAAGGTAGCCGCCTCGAGGTCGAAAGCGTTGTATGCTGCAACAACCCCTGGGGTACCTATAGAACTCCAAGTGTTTGCCAGTTTGGGCATGAGATCACCCATTTCAGGCAATAGATTTTTCGCCCCCACTTCACCACCAAAATTTCCGGTGTCGGGGTCATAAAAATATGTCTCGTAAAATTTTTTGTCCTGCAATGTCGTGGGCTTAAAAGACTCCATATCGATTGATCGCGAGGTATATTTTGGAACTGCGTTGGCCGTTGATTTTTCTGACTGTGGAGCCTTCGCTGGAGAAGCGGAATCACCTTCAGGCTCGTTATTTTTTTGAACGGGGTGGTTGCGCCCGGAAGTAGCAGGAAGATGGCTCATGAATCACCTCTTGAATTTTAAAACCCAAGGCACAAATGGGTGCCTTGGGAAATCATCCTTATGGATGCTTCGACGCGGCTTGGGCTGTGTAACCCGCTACCGACATTTGCGTACCTACCGCTGCAACTTGTTCAGCTGCACCAACTAATTGGCCGATCATAGACATTGTTTCTCTCCTTAAAAACTTCTTATGGGTGCTTGGAAGCAGCTTGGGCTGTGTAACCCGCCACCGACATTTTCGTACCTACCGCTGCAACTTGTTCAGCTGCACCAACCAATTGGCCGATCATAGACATTTTTTCTCTCCTTAAAACTTCTTATGGGTGCTTGGAAGCAGCTTGGGCTGTGTAACCCGCTACCGACATTTTCGTACCTACCGCTGCAACTTGTTCAGCTGCACCAACCAATTGACCGATCATAGACATTTTTCTCTCCTTGAAAAAACCGTTAACCAATTACGGATGCTTTGATGCAGCTTGTGCATCATATCCAGCGATAGACATCGCCAACCCTTTCGCTGCTACAGCATCAGCTGCAGCCATAAGTTGACCAATCATTCCATCGGTTGAACTACCACCGTCTCCACTTTCTGCAACAGGGGCCGAAGCCGCTACTTCTGACATAAAACACCTCCTTTAGTTGTTGAACAAAAATCACTTGGGTGACGATGCACTAAATAATTGGCTAATTTGGGGCGCCAGTATCGAATACATCACCGATTCAATCGCTGCGGTCAACGCCGCATCATATTCACCATTACTTTCAGCCGATTGTGCTGGCGGCGTGATTGCCGCATTACTACTTATGTTCTCCACATCACCCCCTAGTAGCTCAAAATAAACAAAACACCCGATTCAACCCCAATCACTCGCCCTTCATCAATTGCTGAAGAATTGGCATTTGAAAAAGGCTCATCATGGCGCTTTCAATCGCCTCCTGAAATTCAGCTGGCAGCAAATTGATCAACGTATCAATGTCCGTCACTTGCTCCAACACCGCCTCTTGCTGTTCCGATGTCAAACCGGCAAACGCCGCTTCAGCATCTTCTTTGGACGCGCCCCCAACAGAGCTGAGGAAATCATCAACACTGAAAACCTCTACCGAATCATCGGGAATAACCGAGTTGTTAACGATACCGCTTTTGTTTCCTCTCGATTCAGCCGACATTCGACTTGCCTCTTCTGACATCTGCTTGGTCGCTATATCACTTACCATGGACACCAACATAACCCACCCCCCTCTCTTCACTTGTTAACTATTTGCTTCATCGGTTCGGTTACTTCCTTGACCAATGTTGTTGCAGTGCCCCACAGAGCTTGGCTAACCGCAACATCAAGTGTTACGTCGGCCATTTTGTAGATGTCCGGTTCCTCGGCTTGGGAGGCTTCGAACATTTTCAAGTCTGCTTTCCTGCGCTGCTCGCGCGCCATTTCCACAACTGATTCAATGATATTCATACATTCCCCTTACTGCTGTTTGTATATTTGTTCGATTGATTCTGAAGACTTCGTTGAGATTTTTCCGGTCATCTGAATTGCAATCGAACTCATATTCGACATGTGCGTGACTTTCAACAAACCAGATAAATCACTGGGGTTTGAATTAAACTCTTTAATCGATTTGTTGATCTCAGAAAAGTTGGATTGATGAATCTTCTCAACTTTTTGAACCATGTTGTGCAAATCGCCAGCCCCGTCAGCCTTTCCGGATTGAACCATCAAACTTTCAAACTTTGCTACGGAGTTTTCAGATGGCCCATTAACAGCGGCCCCCATCGAACCAATTGAACTTGCGTCAACTTGCATTAAACCTTGTACTAACGCCATGCGATTTCCACCTCAAAAGGTTTATCAAAAATCGATTCGAGCTGAGCAGCAACTATTCTTTGAAGAAGACCAATACTGCGATTTGAAAATTCCGCTTTGTCCGCAATGATCTTCATTACTACAACGTTGCCCAAGTCTGCTGCCTCTATTTCAACAGCACCCAAACCCGCCACTTCGACTTGGAAGGAAGATTTAACTTCTTTTCCTCCATACTCTTTATGTGAATGAATTGGCGTTTTAGTTCCGATATTTTTTTTCAAATTTTTTGCATCGGCCGTGTTTTCAGACGCATCTGTCAGCAAAGCCATGAAACGATTTGCCGGTTCCTGAGCATTTTTTGATCTGGACAATTCGCTACCCCTCCCGACGGGCAAATCTGCATGCATAACATTATTTCGTTTTGGCGCCCACCTAACCCCCGAAGCAACCTCATCCCTTCTTTTGGCAGTCATTTTTGAGACCTCCGAGAACTTTTCAATTGCCATTCGCGCCCCCACCTTCAACAACTTCAACGAAACGAGAAAGGAACAATCTTTTTTGGGCTTCACCCGCAAGCTCCCATCCAGGGCGCACACCGACCAGGCATGAGATTGACGGTTCCTGTAGTAACTCAAAGCTGTAACCTTTGGACATCAAATGAACTGCATTCAATCGATCCACCCCCTGCTTGATCACGTCAAAGGTCAACTTGTCTCCCAAATAAATAATGAAAAATTCGTTGCGCTCTGGAATGTCTTGATTTAGATACTCGGCTAGGTCCCAGTCATCAAACCCGCCCAGCAATTGCACCGTTCTCTCTGTTTTCATTGTTCAACCTTTAGATCAGCGTGTGTTTTGTTCAGCACTTCGAACAAGCCCCTGTAGATGGCAGCATCTCCCTTGGGATTAGAAATTTGACGAAACGGGGACGAGGGCATCATCACGCACTTACGAAGAAGGTTTGAATATATTTGAGCCGGCAGAGGAGATAAAACCTGAATTTGCTTTTGTAGCTTAAGAGATGCCGATTTACTTGGATCCACGATACAGCCAATCAAGTCTGCAAGAACCTCGGTTACAGGTGGCATTTTCTCCCTGATATTTGGCCGCTGACATGCCTCGTTAATGCTATTCAGCAGACTCATTCCCTTGATCAGGAATTTGATTTGACCCGCCTTGACCGAGAGCATACTGAGCCGGTGCGAAGTAGCCGATGATGCACTGGTGGTTTTCTCGCGCGCCAGCATGGTGTAGACTTCGGAAGCTAGGAATTTGAGGAATGCAACCGGGTCTCCTCCGCCCTTGGTCTTAATAGTTTTAACCAGATTAAGCAAATCCTCGGCGTAGTCATAATTCTGGAAAATTCGGGCTGTATCCCGGAAAGACAATCCTGCCGATTCCTTCAGCCGTTCACTCGCACCCAAAACCATCATCTGTTGATCGATAAAACGACGGTTCTTTACATACAAAATATTTGCCATGCCCTGAACTTTCTCCAGCGCATCTTCGGGTAATCCGTAAACCCCTGGATTTGCGACAACCGTTTTTAAAATTGAAAACTTCATCAAGATTTTCTGGCGCATAGTGATTCCAGCAAGCTGATCGATCTTCGCGCCAGAATGCTTACCAGTCACTACTCCCTTGATCAGATCCGCGACCAACAAATCAACCATGTCGTCACCGACGAGGGTACCAAGCATGGCCTGAAAGGCTTTCTTGTTCTCGCTGAGCACCTTACGCTTGGCGGTTTGACGGCCACTTGACGCGACGGCGTCTGAGAGCTCTTTGCGATCAACCTGAGTGCCAGCATTCGTCACAACCTCTTTCTTTGTTGCTTTTGCCTGCGACGCCAAATAAGTGCCCACACTCTGGGTTGCCTGCGAACTCTTGGAGCGGCCAGCATGCTTGTCCACAATAGACTGCGCGACACTTCTTCTCTGATCAACGCGCGACAACGTTCCGCTACGGATGGCCTCTTCTGCATCAACCTTGGTTACGCGAAGCTGCTGCTGGATTCCAGAAACACTCATAAAGTCACCCCAATCCTATTTTTGCTCTGCGCCGCCAGGAATACTGTCTATTTTCAAACTCATTCCAAGAGTCTGAATAGACTGACTGCCGGGAAACGACTTCTCAATTGAATTCATCGCATTGATGGTTCCGCCTGACTGGAATCGATCGTTAACCAGTCTCGGCGTAATTAAGAAGAACCGGGACATTGATCGTTGATTCGTTTCTTCAACAGAGAAAGCCTTTCCAATGAATGGAATGCTACCCAGCACAGGGATTTTCCTGACAACATTGGTGTTTTCCTCACGGTTATAACCACCAACCAAAAGCGCCTTATCAAGCCCTATGACCGCTTGGGTGCTAAGAACCGTATTTCTAACCGTTGGGTTTTCCTTGTCTTTGGTAGTCAGACTACCGTCCTGTATTTCGACGCTCAAGAAAATTTGCTGGATACCCCCGTCTTCAACCACCCTAGGGGTAACTTGCAACAAACTACCCGCGGTAATAGGCACCACTTCGGCCACCCTCTCACCTTGCAGCGACAGATAAACGGTCTGAGACAAATCGATAAACGCGGGTATGTTGTTTTGAGTGACGATATTCGGTTTAGCCAAAACCTTGGCCTTTTGATCCACCTGCAAAGCCCTTAACCGCGCGAGGAATGTGCTTGGATCAACAATTGAGAAACTGGAGGCACCACCAGTAATGATGGGAACACCCAACGTGGTTGAAAAACCCAATGATGCATTTTGATTGGCAGAATTTTGCCTGGCGGTCAGATCATAATCCACGCCAAGCTCTTTGAGGAGACTGGAATCGACTTCAACCAAGGTGGCCTCTACCTCGATCATCGGTGAAGCTTGGTCGAGCTGATCGATCAACGATTTATAGTAAACATACCTTTCAGAATAATCGCGGATAAGAATGGAATTGGTACGGGAATCACCACCAACCGATACGCCGTCCTTGTTTGAAGCATTACCAATCTGCTGAATAAACTTCTCTTTGGTCAAGCTGCTCGACTTGGGCGCGCCCGTTTCCATATCGATGGCTTTTTGAGCCTTGCGAAGCTTGTCCGCCTCCGCATCACCAACCGAGCTGGTCTCAGCACCGGGAACCTTCATTCCCAGAAGCTCACGCAGCACAGTAAGCGCACCATTGACACTGATCCTTTCATTTCTCAGAGTGATAACTCGATCAGCCAAAGGTGCATTCTTGAGAGGAAAAACCATCAGGGTCATTTCTTTGGGTTTATCCACTGCAGCTTGGACAGGAGGCTTGCTTCTTCCAAACACCGAAGATACCAAGTCGCGATATGCTTTTGGTCCGGATACGATTAACTCTTTATCTTGCACAGAGAAAATCACACTGAATTTTTCGTAATGTAAACCAGCTTGTTTGACGAGTTCTTCCCAATCCGTGTTTTCTGGATACTCACCAACGTAAACCCTGGAAACCCTCCAGTCCCCTGGGTTGTAAACGTAAACAACCGTGCCATACTCAAACCAGTTAATTTTGAAACTTCTCTCAAAATAGGTCATTATGTCTTTCACAGAGGACACGGTAAATTTGCCGGTTACAGGTCTTGAAGGCAGACTGTTTCCATTTACTTCTCGCCCGAAAGCGCCAAGTAACTGAGTGAGCACCGCACGGGGATTTTCATCTTTAGCGATGTAAACAATATTCTGAGTCGTGTCTTGAGCCTGGGTTGTAACACCGCCCACCAACAAAAGAATGACAAAAACGAATTTTACGAATCGGCCGGTTTGCTGCATGATTTCATTCAGTCCTTTAATTGTTTTGAACAAAACTCTCATCAATTGAGGATAATTCCAATTCCACAAACCGATCTTCAATTTCGTTTTTAAGTTGATTTATTTTTGAAGCAAAAAAACTTTTCAAGCTTTCCATAGAAAGCTCTCTGTAAGAATTCTCTTCTGAAAGAAATCGAATGCAATCTTCTGGCAATGAGTGATCTTTTGTTATTTCCAGGCTCTCAACAAACAGGATTGTTTTTATTTTTTCTTCGAATACTGTTCTAACTATTTCAACATTTTTAGGATGACACGATATTTTTATGGCACTTTCCGATTGTCTTTCCCTAATTAGTCCTTTGACCAGAATTTCTATTTTTTCGTTTTCCGTCAAACCGTCTAACATTGTATTAATAGTGATCTTTGAAACCTCTAAACAGACGCTGGAGGATTCATTTTGAATCTTTTGCAGACGGGACATTGAACTGGTGCGGAGAACATTGAAATCATCGGTCAGTCTGTCTACTGTATTTTTTTTCAAAACCTCGACCTCATCTTTTGCCATATCGATCATTTCATGGCGAATTCTTTCCCCCTTTTCGCGAGCGGCACCAACGATTGATTCATAATCAGCCAACTGCCCCAAAGTGAATCCCTTCACAATCGGCCCAACCACTTCGGTTCCTTCAGGGACTTCAATTACTCTTATTCTTTCAAGCATTTTCATCCATCCCTTTAATTAAACTTTCAAAATCAACAACGGGTAACTTGATGCGATTTTCAACCAACCGCGCAATCAACTGCACATGATCTGCAACAAGCAATATAAAAGAATTTTTTATTTTCTTATCGACCACATCAAAATCACCCAGCGCAGCAATATACTCAGGGTCCACATTCAATCTGTAACGGGCTTCAATTTTTGAGTCGATTAGCTTAAAATACAAATAAACCACATTTCTTATTCTTGCAGCCACATTGTCTTTTTGACGACTCTTCTCACATGCATCAGAAATCAAACTGATCAACCAACCCAACTGCGCTTCAATTTCTTTGGCCTTTATCAACAGCTCTTTGATTTGCTGCTTTTTTTCAATACCAAACCTCGTCATCCATAGCTCGGTAAGCCCCTGAACATCGTGCATTTCCGTGGTGAACGCCAAAAGAGCCACCCCCCCTTCAAGCAACTCTTCATCAAGTGCAATGGCCGCCAAGCCGTTACCATGATTGATGATTTCAGAAATATCTGGCGGAACATCCGGAATTCCGAGCTCCCGCTTAATCGTGGAGATGTCCTCGTATGTGAAAGCATCGCCCATGATTTTGCCGATTGAGGTTTTTTCCAAATATCCGTGCTGAAGACCAAACAAGGGGTTAGACCACCACTGCCACCAGGGCGTAAGAATGAGTTCTTTGTTATTCACCGCTGGATACCGCCTTACCCTTCAAGGAGTCTATGATTTTCTTCAAACCTTCCCTGTTTCCGGATACGAGATAAGTAGCCGCCAGAGACAACAACCAAAGCCCCACGATCAAATAAACAATCAGCAGGAAGTAAACCCGGCTACCCTCCTGCAGGGCGACGGGCCCAAACCACACCAGGTCCATCTTCATGTTGTCTTTCACTTCGGCAGGAACGGCTACGATAGACACCTCTGGTGTGTCTTTTGTATTTCTACCGCGTGGAATTCCGCTCAGCACCAACTCCCTGATTTGGGAAACATATGCCGGGAATGTAGAATCAGGCTGGTGTTTGACCAAAATCGCTACGGAGGAGGGTGTGGGTTGTTCCCCAGGGGATACTTGCTCCGGCAGTACGATGTGCACTCTCGCTGACACCACCCCATCCAGGGTTAACAACGTTTGTTCCAATTCTTGAGAAATCGCATACAAATAGCGCGCCTTCTCCTCCAAAGGAGAGCTGACAACGCCTGATTTCTCAAAAACACTCCCCAGACTACTTTTCTTTGAACGCGGAAGCCCTCGTTTCTTCAATTCACCTAAAGCCTCGGCCGCCAATCTTTCGGGAACCAAAATAGAGATACCTTCTTTTTTATGCAATTTTTCTGCGGGGTATCCCTGCTGAACAAGAACACTGAACACCTCGTTGGCTTCCTGTTCTGTTAAAGCAGAATGTAAAACCACATTGGAAGAGCATCCCGCCAATAGAATCATGAACACCGATATCAATAGCAAACCCTTGGCCTTAATAATCATATTCACGATCTCCTGGTCAATGACCTGATTCTTTCTTCAACACTACTGGCAGTGCTGGAACTCACCGATGTGGTTAAAAATTGCATCGTCCCTGCCGCTTGCATGGCGAAAACTGCGCCTTCAAATGTACCGGTCTCGGAAATTTGACTTTTCACATCCAAAATCTTTTTGTCAGAAAACATCCCGGATCGATCCAGCGTTTTTTGCAAACCAAACAAATCAAAGTAAATTTTTTCGCGAATCCCACTTGCAGCCGTACCCGATTCAGCTTCGCTTATTCTTGTCATCGCAGAATTTGGCTTGTCGGCACTTTCAATTCGATGATTTTTAATGCCTTGCATATAAAGCTGCATATTTCGAACTGACGATTCGTCTGGCCCAAGTCGCTTGGCATTCGATACGTTCAATTCGTTCTCTGACATCACCCGGATCGCTTCAACTTTCATCTCGGTTCGAACTCCACTTTAGTAATCAATCCATTCGACTATTTTCTAAACTCGTCGGCTGCTACTTCTTCCGTTGAGTCCATTTCATCGTCCTCACGAACCTTCGCGCCTTCTCTAAGAATCATCCGGATTAACATGAACAGCAAATACACGCACAATGCCAAGGGACCGATCACTGGCGCCAAGATCATCAGCACGATGACAACAACGCCTTTAACGAAATAGCCTGAACTCGACATGCGATCTAATTCCTTGGTTTCCTGTTTATGTACCGATGATTTTTTAGAACGCTACAAGTTCTATGTTGCTTTCAGATCTGGATAGTTCCTCTCGTTTGCAAAGGCGTAACCTAAGCCACACAACCCAAGCCAACTTATGCGCGCTTCACGCCAAAATCTAAATCTGGCATTTTTCCGATTTTTCCTTGCTGTCAAACATCGAAGCTTCTATTCCTTCAGCCTGCTGACTGTTGAATTCAAGCCTCAACTCCACCCTGCGACTTGCATCCTTGCTTTCTTTTGCGTTGTTGAAAGACACGCCACCAATGAAAAATAACTTCTTCGCGATTCGTTTCTCCGTGTCGGAGAGTTCAATCGATTTGCCCCCACCCTCGTCACTAAGAAGCTGACACATTACCCATTCCGACCTTTTCAAACTCAAATTGAGGTTGTACAGATAGGAGCCGTCGGTGTCCGTAAAGCCTTGGATGTGCACCCGCTTCAACCACTTCAGTCCAATCTCGGATTGCGCTGTATCAATGATTAGCGGAACGATCTTGGCAAGAGCAACCCGACCAGCCTCCGGGAGTTCCCACTTGCCCGACTCAAAGCGAGCACCCTCTTAGAGCAGGCCTCGTTTAGTCGGACAGTTTTCTTGGATTTTTAGTAAAGATCCAGCCCTGCGGGTTAAGCGGCAAATGCCGCAACTTGGTTGACGAAATACGCCTCGTCAGGGGTTT
>JAHIXK010000011.1 GCA_018815245.1 Gammaproteobacteria bacterium | reverse complement strand
GTGGAGTCTTTCGTCCAGAATCAGTGGAGCCTTTCGGCCAGAATCACTGGAGTCTTTGCTTCAGAATGTGCGGAGCCTTTCCGCCAGAATCAGTGGTGTCTTTCGACCAGAATACGCAGTCACGCAAGGTCATATCTGTTTCATCTTTACATTCACGAATGATCGCGTCTCTCAATTCCATGACTGTGAAATTGTTCAAATTCCCCTCAATCAGAACTGAATAAAACTCGGGTGAAAGACTTCTTGTCATGATGCTCCATCGGTGTCATTTCCCCCCTGGCTACTGGCAACTGAAAAAAGGGGGTTTTGAGAAAGAACGGATTATAATCCGTGGCTATTAAAGCCGCAAATTTGGATAGTTCTTGCCTCTAGAGAGGCAACTATGCAAGACGTGGCAAAAATATTCGGCAGCAAAGTACGCGCAGCCAGAAAACTAAGGGGACTTTCTCAAGATGAATTGGCACTGAGAGCAGAAATTGATCGCAGCTATATGGGAAGGATTGAAAGGGGAGAGGTGCGTATCACCCTTGAAAAAGCCTACAAACTTGCAGCCACCCTCGGATGCGACATCAAAGAGTTGTTGCCGTAGTCATGAATTTGACCAAGCAACGCGGTGAGCCGTTGAAGTATCGGCGTGACGCTGATCATCGTCGGTGTGCAAATAAATAGAGGTTGTGCTGATTGACGCATGCCCCAGATTGTCCCGAATCACTCTCAAATCAACGCCTGAATTTGCCATGTGAGAGCCAGCGGTATGGCGAAGCCAATGGGCTGAAGCCGATTCAAGCTGAGATGCACGACGTACAGCGTGCATATCTCCTTGCATGCGCAATTTGGCCGCAACATCTGCAAACAAATCAGTCACAGTCCCATGTATGGAAGATCTACCAACCCTAATCCGAAAATTACGGGCTGAACCAAACAGCGGAACTTGCTCCCCTACACTCGGAAGACCAGACACCTGAACATAAGATCGATACAGCAACAACTCATCAAGAAACTCTCCTGAAATAGGAATTTGTCTCTCTTTATTGCCCTTACCAACAACCCTTAGCCACCACAAATCGTTACCGTCTGGGGCTCTTCGGAAATAAAAGTCCCCCATACAACCCTGTGAAACCTCTGAAATCCGCAAACCACCTAGGTAAAACAGTGAAAACAACCACCTCAAGCGATGGTACCTGAGCAGATCAGTTGATCTCAATTCAAGAATAAAAGCCTTCACCTCAAGCCATAGGATAGGATCAAGATAGCGTGTAACAGTTTTGGGCGAACTCGACGATCTGCGCTTGCCCAAAGCAAGCGGGTTACCCACCAAATACCCGGACTCAACCATCCAACTAAACATCGAATTAAGGATTACCAAGGTCTGCCTTTGACTACTTGCCGACAAAGGCCCAGCAAAGGGACGCCAACGGGAATCGTTGCGTCCGAATCGACGTCCTGGTGAAGACACCCAAAAGTCAGCGGGTTGCGGATCTAACAAGAACTGCCTGTAGAGCTGTAGATCTTCATAAACCAGCGAGGAAAGTGGTTTGGAAAGCTGCAAAACGGACCACAACAGTAGTCGCTCGGCCTCTTTGCGGTAGCTATCAAATGTACTTTTTGAGGCTTGAAATTGCATTAGCCATGCAGCAATAGCATCTACATCCCGGTTTGCCGCGATTTGACGCGGACCGGAGGCGCGATTTACTCCAGTAGAACCATCAAACGCACTAAATTGGAATGCTGGATTCTTTGAAAACGCACTGGGAATGAGCTCAAAACTCAAAACAACCTCGGATGAACAAATACATTGACATTATAAGTGTAATGTCAAAATAATGCAAGAAATTAGTATTCTTATTACGTATTATGTAATAATTCATGCTTTCTAGCAGACCTCTCAATAAGCAAATGAACGATTTAAACCTTGATGATGAAATCCACCAAAAAATCATCGAAATGATGAACCAAGGCTCGTCAACACTGGAAATTTACAAGAAAACGTGTGAAATCCTTTTTTTTCAACATGGGATAATGCCGACACCAACCAGACTTTATGCGTTGGTTAGGAAAGGAAGCATGACGACGCCTGGTAAAGCAATACAGGAATTTTTAGCACAGCAAAGAGAGAAGGGCAGAATAGAACTGGACATTCCAGAAATGCCAGAATCGCTGAAAACGATGTTCACAGAGGCGCTAAAGGAAACTTGGCGAGTCGCCTCTCAAATTAGCTCCACGAAGGTTCGTGAACAAAATGAACAGCACCAAAGGGAATTAAATCGCTTCACTCAGCAGATCGAACAACTGGACATCAAAAATCAAGCTTTGGAGTCACGCATCGATGAAATGAAGCAAATCCTCGCTGAGAGAGACATTTATGTATCGGCGCTGCAAAAGGAGGTTGGTGAGGGTAAAACCAAACTTTCGCTGGAATCGAACCGACTCGCAATCGCCACAGATCAGTGTGAGGAGTTGAAAAAACAACTTGATAAAGCCAGACACGATTTTATTGCTGAAAGCCACAGAATGTCACAGGAGCACGAACAGGGATTGGCCAGATTGAAAGACCACGAAAACCGTGCGTTAATGGAAATTGAAAGAGAACGACAAGCAGCAAATAAAGCAATCAAGGATGTCACGAACGCCCTGAAACTCCGAGAGGATGAATTAAGACAACGTGACAACAAACTCCTTGAACTCGCATCGGAGCTTGAAGTATCAGGGCGAGATTTAAGCGCAGCAAAAACAAAACTTGAAATGACCACCGCAGATCTTCAAACGATCCGCATCAGCTTTGAAGAGCAAACCAGGCTAAACGGCCAGCTTAAAGCTCGACTAGAACAACTCAGTGCCAGACATAACATCACACACCAAAAAAATAGCCGCCGGAAAACCATGAAGCAGAGTCATGATTGATTTCTGAAGTTTGCATAGATTTGGCGGTTGGAGTAGTGTGGAATGTTGCCTAAAAATAATGCTTCTTTACAAAATTAAGCGAAAAAAACTTCACTTTACAAATTTAGGCAAAAAATCGTTACAACTTTAATAGAACAGTCGATTCAGATATGGGATGAAAAGAAACAATAATAGTGTAGTTTACATAATACAAATTATGCGCCATTTGGATCTTTGCGAAAAAGGACTTCAGATAGGTTTTTTTATCTTCGTTTTTTTCCATCAGAGATTCATTGGCACATAGCAGTGGTAAGGGTTCTACCTGCAAAAGTTCAGCAAGTTTTAAGGCCGCAACAAAAGGTAATGCGGCCCGACCTGCTGAAATGTCAGTCACTTGATTTGCAGTGAGTCCGAGTTTTTCAGCAAGTTCTTTTCTGCCGAAATGCTCCTTGGCCTTCACCATGATTTCCACGATTAATTTGTCATCCATTGCGCTCACGTCCAATTGCTTAGTGTCTGTCTAGGATAGACCCAAACTTACAGGGTGCAAAGTTTGAATATTTCTGAAGAAACACCGGTAACGAACGACAAGGCAACGGGTGCACGCAGCGCGCGCCAGCGCGCGGCGGCATCCGATGCCCCCCGTACTGTAATACGGGGGGAAAGTTCAGAAGAACCAAAAGGTGACCTGTCCCCGGTTTTTATCGATTGGCTGTCTTTTTCTTGGGAAGAATCTGCGTCATGGGCGCCAATGGAACATCAAATTGCTGAGTTGTTAAGCAGATGGACTGGCAAAAGCGTTCACGCTCAAGACAATGGCCGCGGCATTTTCGGTTTTAAACATTCTTCAAGTTACTGGGTTTCCACCGATGGCACCACAGCCACCAAAATAGCCACCTTTGCCCGTGGTGGTGAATCTCAAAAAGGCCGTGTGTTCCTTCAAATCGATGGTACAGGCTGCGGTCTAATACGCGATTTCAAAGAAGTGAAAGTTCTCATCGATTCTATCGACGCCCGGATAACCCGCGTTGACCTGGCCATAGACGATTATTCCGGTCAACTTATTAACGTGGATCAGGCTGTGAACTGGTACAACGAGGGTCTTTTTAAGAACGGTTCTCGTAACCCCTCTTACTCGTGCGCCGGTGATTGGCTCGAATGCCAGGGCAAAGGCCGCACATTTTACGTTGGCAAAAGAGCAAACGGCAAGATCACCCGCATTTACGAAAAAGGTCGCCAGTTGGGCGACCCGTCCTCCCTTTGGACTCGATTTGAAACTGAAATAACCAGCCGCGACCGCGATATTCCATCAGACGTTCTGGACGACCCAACCCCCTACTTTGCGGGTCAATACGTTGTAAGTCGGTCAATCGTCGATTCAGTAGTAAAAAAAATTCTCACCATTAAAAATGAGGTTCAAACGACTCTCGAAAAGTCTTGCAAGCACGCAATCACCCAGTGCGGAGCGCTTGTTAATTACCTTGCCAAATTCCTCATGTTCAACGATTCGGAAATCGTTTCATTGTTGAAAAAAGAAGGCCGAACACCTGCACGGCTTTCGCGTTTAGTCCATAGGCAGGTTGACGATGTTGCCCAATTCCGGGCTGATATTTTACGCGGCTACGCTGCGTCAGGAGTTTAAATCATGGCAGAAAAAACGATGGTCTACGGCGTTCAGCACAATGCATGGAGTATGGACGGCGGCCAAAGCGGTATCACCTCGTTGTTGTTTATCCAGGCTGAAGGCGACACCAGCCAAGGGATTGTTGGCCAAGTCCCAACACCCGTGAAAGCGGATTCAGAGCTAACCAAGGCGTTGATCCAACTTCGTCCCATTCCGTTTCCTTGTCTCTGCGAGGTCGAGCATAAGATGGTCGCGAATCGAAAAGGTATGACCGTCAGCTACACCAAATGTACACCCGTGGCGGTCAAGTAAATGATCGTCTTGACCTGTCTTGATGGCGAAAAAACTCTGGTTCAGGATCCCTGCCCCATGGGCCAGTCCCTCCAGTACACCGAGGCTGTTTTGCTTACCCAAGCTGAATATGACTCCTATCAAGCCATGTCTGGGCCTGTCGATGTGGTTCTTGCATCGAAAGTATTTTTTTTCTTCTTTTCATCGAGCATTTTTCTTTGGCTCATTGGGAAGGTACTCGGAACAGTCATCAAGTTCACGCGGGACGCTTGATGCTGCTTTTTTTCCCGCACTTTTGGAGATTTAAAAATGACTCAAATTCAATTAGATGGCTTGATTGCAGCGGTTGATTTTGGTTTGGTGACAGGCACCATGTTCGCTATCGGCACCAGCGTCCTGCTGATCCATGGCGCATGGAAGGCTTACACCTTTGTTCGTGCAGCAGTTAAGGGCGGTTAATCGTTCTAACAGGTCGGGGGCAAATCGCCCCCTTCCCTTTTGGAGACAACGTTATGGCCTTTCCTGCTGAACTCTGGTTAATTGTCGTGGCCTTTTGGGCTTTGGTCTGCGTGTCGCTTTTCGTTGCGGGTTTTGAAGGCGTATGAAAAAATTTGTATTCCTTGCTGTCGTTTTACTTTCGGTATACGCACCCCTTAAAGCTGCACTGCCAGCTTTAGCTTTGGTGGTCAGTTCGACAGCGGGTAGCGCTTCTGTGGCCACCGCATCATCGTTTGTTGGCACCGTGCTGACTGGCCTGTCATTGACGGGTCTGGCCTTAATTTCTGCCGCCGGAAAAGCAATCACGATTAAATGGCCCACTACCGATGGCAATGGCACGGCTGCAAAGACCTTTCTTTACGCTGATCCCGGTGCCTCCACCGCTTCCCAACTTTCAGGATCTTGCACTGTTTACATCAAGGTTCAGGATCTCTACAACGGCACAAGTACACCCTCTGCTTACGATTGGAAAGTTCAGGCAAATACCAATTGCACCAATTGGCAAGGCTATGACAATCCCTCGGTAGCTGATTCTTGCAATGGAAATTATCAGGGATCGTGCGTGCACAAGATTACCTCGTGGAAAATGGCGTGTAGAGGCACGGGAAGTTGCGGATTAATCAACGGGGGTCAAGTTATCGAAAGTACCGATAATGCAGCGCGTCTGGCAACTGAAAAAGGCAAACTCAATGGCTCAACCATTGAAGACAATAAAATCGCGCTCGAGCATGAAAACGGCGTGCTTAAGTACGATTTAGACGATCCCCAAGTTCCTGCTACTGTTGGCGGCGAAACAGGCTACCCAGCGCCTCTTGTAGGCGGCGGTATGGCCGTTCAATACGAAAACGCTAACGGTCAGAACACAGTTGTTGTTCAACAGCCTGTTTCTAATGGGCACACAGTTACCGAGTACAACCAGCTTCAAGACAATTCCGTGCAGGTGTCCGAAATTGCGGTGACTGGCACAGGCACGGTTAGCTCACATTCGACGGCCCCCACGTCTGGCTACGTTAATCCTCTACCCACCACCGCGCCTGGGCAACAAATTACATACGCACCCGTTGTCACTACTAACCCGGGTGGAACTGTTGAGCCAACACCAAACCCGACACCGAACCCCAATTTTCCGAGTGATTATGCCCGCGCTGGTGAGGCTGCTCTTGCCGCCCAACACGTGGCCAATGCAATCAACTCTCTGACCGAAGGCGATGTGATTGAACCCGCTGTCGATGACGTCGACATGCCGTGGTTCGGTGATACGTTTTCTGGTGCTATTCCAACCATAAACACGTCCGGTGCTACATGTCCTGTCTGGCAATTTGATGCGCTCGGTGACAATTTTTACATTGACCACCACTGCACACTGATCGCAGATTTCAATCCCCTGTTCTATGCCATGTTTACTGGTTTCTGGGTGCTTTTGGCTTTTCGAACTGTCATGGAGGCTTAACCAATGCCAGCACTGTTTACCGCGCTTTTTTCGTTCCTTGCATCGTCAATATTTGGCAAGGCTTTGATGATCGGCTTAGTTTTCGCGTTGATGGCGGTTGTCGTGCCAATGGCTATATCACTGGTTCAACCCTTTTTGGACACATCAGGTTTTGCATCAGCGATGTCCGGTATGCCAACCGGCTTTTTTTTCTTCGCGTCGTTGACCCGTCTTGATTTCGGAATGCAGCTTGTTTTCTCCGCCCTGATTGCCCGGTTTCTTATTCGGAGGTTGCCAGTAATTGGATAAATACCAGCGCTTCAAACTCAACGACTACAGATCCGCTTTCGCGTCAATTGGTTGGTTTGTCGAAGAATCGGGACTCGGCGCAGCTTACGTTTGTCTGCCTCACATTGGCGTACACATTCATAAAGCATTGCCACCTAACCTGGCTGTTTGCCGGATCACTCGCGACTTTGGACCTAGATAGCATGGATCCTTACTACGCATTCGCATGGACTTTCGTGTCTGCTGTTTTAATCTGGATGCTGTTTTAAATGGCTATCAAAGCCTACGTGGGCCTCATGGGCTCCGGCAAATCTTACGAAGTCGTCTCAAACGTCATCATTCCAGCTCTTGGCCGTGGGCGTAGGGTTATCAGTAACATAGCCGGACTTGATTTTGAAGCAATCAAAGCTTTTCTGATTGCTGAAAAAATCGAGCCGGACCAGCTCGGCCAGCTAGTCACCGTTTCCCATGATCAAATTGCTGATCCGAAATTCTGGCTCACTGACACAGACGATTTAAGCCTCAGGGATGCAAAATTTATGCTTCCCGGTGACTTGGTGTGCATTGATGAGATTTGGCGCTTCTGGGAGGGTTTCAAGCGGCCCCCTGAACGTATTTTGAACTTCGTGAGAATGCACCGTCACATGTTGGACGAAAACGGTGTGTCAAGTGACCTTGCATTGGTCACGCAAGACATCATGGATATTGGGCCACCTGTGCGCCGGGTCATTGAGGAAACCTTTCGCATGACCAAGCTCACCATGATTGGTGCTGCAAAAAAATACCGGATTGATGTGTATTCAGGCCCTCAACAGCGTCATGACAAGCCGCTCAGGTCATTATTTCGTGCCTATGACCCAAAGTTTTTCCCGATGTATTCAAGTCATTCATTAAAAAAGGAAGGGCAGCAAGCTAAGGAAGAAAACATTGATCAGCGCGGCAATATTTTGAATCATCCCGGCATTAAATATGGTGTTCCTGCTGGAGCCTTGGCCTTTATCGGTGCCTTGTGGTTAGGGATCAGTTCATTTTCAGAAATGACCTCCCAAGGTGACACACCCACCGAATCTGCAGAACTTCCAGCTGAGAAAAAACCAGTTGAAACCCGCGTCAATGCACAACCAGTTGATCCGGCTCAAAAGTTGGACGCTCCAATCCGTGCCTACGCTTCTGGCGGTTTTGGCACTGTCATTTTCACTGACCAGCAAGTACTGATTAACCCTCCATCTTTAAAAATCACTCCATTGACGGTAGAGACTTACTCGCCCACTGGACGTTTGCACACCACTGAGGTTCGACAACATGTTAAAAAAACTGGCGACAATTTCATGTCTTCTTCTCCTTCCCTCACTGGTTCAAAGTGAACCCGTTTCACTGCGCTTCGACCGTCTCCCAATCGTTGAAGCGGCCAGGTTGATCTACGGACAAATCGAAAAAGAAAGCTACATCCTTTCACCTGATTTCGATGCATCGGAAATAGCCGTTACTATGGATTTGGTTGCACAGACACCTGCCCAAGCAAAGACTTTATTCGAACGTTATTTGCGGGATTCTGGTTTCACCGTGCAACGTGATTCGGGCGTGGTTTTTCTTCGAAAACTATTGAAGACTGAACAGCCTAAATTCTTCCGCACTTATTTCCCAAAGTATCAACCAGCGGATTCATTGAGACGTCTTATTGATTCGGCGCTTGGTCGTCAAAGTCAAGGTGGGAATCTTATGCAATCTAATGCCGAAGCAGAGTCCAGTTCTGTGCTTGGCCAGTCTCAAGCGTTGGCCGATGTGCTCATCTTTTCTGGCAGTCAGACCGATGTAAGTGCATTTGATGCACTGATTGATTTACTCGATGTACCGATTCAGCAGATTCATGTAAGCGCTGCTGTTATCGAGGTTAGCAAGTCGCACTCAAACCAGTCTGCATTGCAAGTTCTTGCAGATTTTTTCAACTCAAATTTTCGTCTCGATGTTGTTCCATCCGGCCTCCCATTTTCGTTGTCGCTTGGCGCGGGTGGCTTATCGGCCGCTATTTCAATGTTAGACACTGATAGCCGTTTTTCCTTGATTTCAAGTCCATCGGTTGTGGTGCAATCTGGCGAAAGTGCAAAGGTGGAAATTGGTGCTGAGGTGCCTATCTTGGCGTCGACTACGGTGACTAATGGTGGCAATCAAACCCAATCAATTGAGTATCGTTCGGCTGGTGTTATATTCGAAGTCGAGCCTACGATTAGACGCCATGGTGTGTACGTGAAAATTTCACAAACACTGTCGGATTTCGTTCGGACGGACACCGGTGTTAATAATTCACCAACACTTTTGAAGCGAGCAGTTAATTCAAAAGTCCAAGTCAAGGAAGGCGAATTGCTTGTTTTTGCTGGCTTGAATGAGTCCGTTAGAGCGAAGTCAAACGCACGTTTTACGTTGTTCCCGGTGCCTGTTAGTGAATCTGATTCAAAAAACCTTCGTGAAATTGTGGTGTTAATTGAGGTAAAAAAGATTTAAGATCTTTTTTATTTCGGCACCATGTATCAAACCGTCATAGATTTTTTTAACTTGGCCTCTATGGCCAACAATCCAAACCCTCCTAGATCCATTTATTTCAACGCCACTCGAACAAGTATTACAGAAGGCTATGAACCGGTGGACGGCTGGATTCTCCAAAAATTAGACGCTGAACGCAGCGTCGTTATATCTATATTGGCTATGCCTGGTCGAAATCTTAAACCACATATTTTTGACACTCTTGATTCTGTTTATCATGAGTTCGAAAAACGTAAACTACCGGTCGGATTCCTTGTTACAAAATGATTTCTTGTTAAATTAATCATCTTTAGCTAACTTTTTCGTCCGTATTTTTTTGTGTGTTTCCAGTTCTCTTTTGTCCTAACTTCCTCTGTCCTCTGAGTCAATTCCGGGAAGCTGGGTATGGGGCGCAGCGCCCATGTAGACTTGTTTAAAAGCTCATTCGCGCTGAATTTCGGCCATGTTCGCGGATCGGAACTTGAAATGCAATTCAAGCTATTCGCGCCCTGCCAAACAGATTTTTTCATTAGTTCTTGACTTCCACTTAAATTTACGTAACGATCGCACTGAGATTTCAGTGTAGCGCACGGTTTACTAAGTGTGAAATTATGCGCCAAATATTACGCATATTAAAAAGGGTTACCTAGAGTGACCCCCACCAATACTGACGATGCTCGCAGCCCGAAACCAACCGAAAATGTACATAGGTTCTCTCACTTCATATTCGAGGTATTGCCATGTACAAATTCATGTTTTTCGCGTTGGTTGCATGCGCTGTGTATCCCGATTGGCCAATTGAAGCGATGGCTGCTGGCCAAGGCCTGATTGAAAACTTCCAAACCAAGGCAATCGTGGTTGGCCAACTTACTCCGTGAAGCCCTTTCAGTAATTTTCACCCAGCAATTTTTTTATGCAAATCAGCAAATTGAGGTTCTATTTGACCTCTTTTGCGCACATTCCAAATCTTGGCGGGTTTGTATGATGTGTAGGGTTTCCCCTTCATCTTCATACGCGACCGCCACATGACAAATTACTCCCAATCCGATTTAAAAGGCCGTAATGGCCGAATGGCTGCACCCACCACAGGCGTTGAGCGTTTGCTGGACCCACGCGTCCCAATTGTGACCAAAACAGACCTGAAGGGTCGAATTACCTACGCCAACCCTGCTTTTGTGGACATTTCCGGCTTTACTGCGGATGAACTGCTGGGCCAACCACATAACATTGTTCGCCACCCTGACATGCCCCGCGATGCGTTCAAAGACCTTTGGGACACCAACCGCCGCGATGAGCCCTGGAAGGGTTTGGTCAAGAATCGCTGCAAAGACGGTGGTTATTACTGGGTAGACGCTTACGTAACACCGTTGACGCAAAATGGCGAAAAAATTGGTTACATGTCAGTTCGCTCAAAACCAAGCGACTCGCAAAAAGCAGAGGCCGAAGCCTTGTACAAAGCCATCAATTCTGGCAGTGCCAGTTTTCCGTTTACGAAAACGACCAAAGGGCGACCATTTGTTGTTGATCTGGCTGTAGTGGGTTTTCTGCCCGTATTCGTCGCCCTGCTCTCGTTAATCGATATTCCCGCAGTTGTCTATGGCAGTGCTGTTGCCTCTTTTGTAGTGGCTGCCTTGGGATTGATGTGGCTTAAAGGGCGTGTGGAGCACACCAACAATGCCATGCTGAATGCATTGCGCGCTTTGGCTGAGGGCAATTTCAAACATGAAATTCCAGAATCTTCCACGCGGGAATTCAACAGGGTGCACACCGCATTCAAAAGCATGCAGGTCAATCTGCGGGCAATTATTGCCGATGTTGTATCCAGTTCAAGCGAAGTAAAAAGCAATGCCGAAACCTTAAGCCAGTTGGCCATTAATTTGATGAGCCGCTCACAGCAACAGTCCGACGGCATCAACGGCGTGGCTTCTGCGCTGGAAGAGTTGTCGGTGTCCGTGTCTGAAATTTCAGAGGCCACCAGCAAAAGTTCTGCACACGCGAAAAACGCAATGGAAGTGGTCGACAGCGGCGCACAAAGCATGGACAAGTCCACACAAGCCACCCAGAAAGTGTCTATCGTGGTTCAAGATGCCAAACAAAACATCGAGGAACTTAACCGCGCCGTGCAAAAGATCAGCAGTGTGACCCACACCATTACGGAAATTGCAGAAAGAACAAACTTGTTGGCTTTGAACGCGGCCATTGAAGCAGCACGCGCCGGTGAATCCGGGCGCGGTTTTGCGGTGGTGGCAGACGAGGTTCGCAAACTTGCGGAAATGACACGCCAATCGACCACTGAAATTGCGGCCACGGTTCAGGAAGTACAAAGTGGTACGAACAAAGGCCTGGAAACCATGGGCCGTGCCGTAGACGAGGTCAACATTGGAACCGCGCTAATTCACGATGCCAGTGAAAGCCTGCAAGCCATCAAGGTGGCCAGCAGTGGCGTGGCGCAATCTGCAAAAGACATTTCAGCCATGCTGGAGCAGCAATCACAGGCATCGCTTGAGGTGGCCAACAGCATGGAAAAAATGAGTGCGCTGACGGAAAGCAATGTGGCTGCCATCAACGATCTGGATGGGGCAGCCAAAAAACTGGCCTCCACTTCCGGTGAACTGCGCACACTGGTCAAGCACTTTGAGGCCAGTTTGTAATAAGCCAAACAAGCGAATGAGCTAATTCAGCGTGTTCGGTTTCAAGGGCGCTGTTCGCAGCGCCTTTTCTTTTTTCATGATTTCAAAAGCAAGTTCGTTGCGCCCTGCTTTCATGGCGTAGCCGGCCGCATTGTAGCCTGCCTGGTTGATAAGGGTTGGGTTGGCACCCAGCTTTATCAGCGTGCGCACCGCATCTTCCCTGCCCTCACGGGCCGCCATCATCAGCGGCGTGGTTTCATTGGGCGACAGCACATCCACTTCACCGCCAGCATTTACCAGCAATTCAAGCGATTTGGCAGAACCCGAGGCAGCAGCGTTGTGCAGCGCAGTCCATTGTCCACCTGCACCCTGCTTTGCACCTTTTACCAGCAATGTCGCCACCCATTGTGGTTTATTCAAAGTGCAGGCCACCATCAAGGGGGTTTCACCGCGACGGTCTGGCTGATTTGGGTCAAGTTTTCCGGACAGTAACAAAGCCCGAACAGCGTTGGGTGAATCTTGCATCATTGCGAACGTGATGGCGGGAAATCCGTCCCCGTTTACAGTGTTCGGGTCCATGCCTTTGAGCAGCAAAGCCCGCAGCCGGGGTTCATCATCAAATTTAATGGCTAGAAAAAAGTCTTCAAATGCGCCCGCACAAACTACGCTTGGCAGGGTCAGCAGCCCGACACAGGCCATGAACATGCGTCGCTTCAAATTGCGGCCACACCCGATTGCGCAAAACCAAACAGGCGATCGAAGTTAAGGGATGTTTGAACACCCACTTCTTCCGTGGAAACCCCCTTTTCCTGCCCGATCACCTTGGCCACGTGCGGCACAAAACTGGGCTCGTTGGTTTTACCGCGATGCGGAACCGGGGCCAGGTAAGGTGAATCGGTTTCGATCAGGATTCGATCCATCGGCGCGAATTTGGCCACCTCTCGCAGGTCTGCTGCATTCTTGAAGCTGACAATGCCCGAGAAAGACAAATACATGCCCAGATCAAGCGCCTTGCGCGCAAATTCAAGGCTTTCAGTGAAGCAGTGAATAATGCCGCCACAGCCCTGCACGTTTTCTTCGGCAAGAATGCGCAGTGTGTCATCACCGGCAGAACGGGTGTGAACAATCACCGGTTTTTTGCACACATTCGCAGCGCGCAAATGCACGCGGAAACGTTCTCGCTGCCATTCAAGGTCACCCTTGAGACGGAAATAATCCAGACCTGTTTCGCCAATCCCGATTACTTTGGGGTGGTTTGCCAGTTCCACCAATTTGTCCACTGATGGCTCGGAAATGTCTTCGTAATCGGGATGTACGCCGGCAGTGGCCCACAAATTGGCATGGTTTTCAGCCAAGGCCAGCACGTTGGGGAAGTCTTCAAGTTGCACAGAAATACACAGCGCACGGCTTACCTGCGCAGCTTTCATGCGATTCAGAATGTCTGGGAGCTGCTCGACCAGACCTGGAAAATCAAGATGGCAATGTGAATCAGTAAACACTACAAGGTTGCTGTTTTTTTCATGGAACTTTGCATTTTACCTATCATTTGCTCGATTGCCACCCGGGCACCGTCGCCACTGTCGTCTTTCGGGAACTGCACACCGATGCCCTGCGCCTTGTCGCCCCGCGCATTGGCGCTGCAAATCCACACCACCTTGCCGTTGATCGGGAATTTTTTGGCATCTTCACCCACGGTCAGCAATACAAACACCGGGTCGCCCAGACTGTATTCCTTGTCTGATTCCACAAACACCCCACCACCCTTGATAAAAGGCATGTACAGGCTGGCTGCGGTTGATTTGTCGGCCAGTGTCAAGGACAACATCCAGGGGCGGTTAGGTTCTTTATTCATGCGGGGAGGGTTGTTGATTTGCTTACTGCTCATGGCATGCGGGATCCATTAGGGTTATTTGTTTAAATTTTGCCACTGTTGCCCGACATACTCTAGCGCCAAACGGGGGTTAATTGGATGGTTTGCCAAACGAAATTCTTTTTGAAGGTTCTGATACAGCTGGCTGAGCCGATCCACACCCACCGCCTTGACCCACATCAATTTGGGTTGTAGCCAAGGAAAATTGCTGCCTTTCAAACCAAGGGCTTGCGCCACGCAATCACTGCACAAGCGCATTGCCAACTCCAGAACGATAGGCAAACCTACTTTCTCCAGCCCGGCGGGCGGGTTTGCATGCTGTTCCGGGTTGGCCAGCCAATCCAGAAACTTTTTGCGCAAATCCAGTTGATCCACTGAATTTTTGGCCAAATCAAGCGCCTCAAAGGGATCGTTCATCGCCACACCCAAGGCCACATCGGCTTGGGCAACACCCTGCTCTTCAAGCCAGCGCAAACAATCGGCAATCGCGGGCATTGGCATGGTCAGTTCTTGGCAGCGGGAACGAATGGTTGGCAACAGCTTGTCGATCCGGCTGCCCACCAACACAAAACGCAAGCCATTTGCTGGTTCTTCCAGCGTTTTAAGCAAAGCATTGGCCGTGTTGGCATTCATGTGGTCAAAAGGGTACACAAGCACATAACGCGATGCCCCTCGACTTGAGGCCGTGTTGAAATAATTTTGCAAATCACGCACATCATCGATTCGAATGTCCTGGCTGGGCTTCACGCCGCTTTTTACCTCAACATTGAAACCCAATTCCAGCGCCTTGGCCTGTGGCATCAAATAACGCAAATCCGGGTGATTGCCAGCAAGGCGCATGTGGCAGCCGGGGCATTGCAAGCAGGGTTTTGTGCTGGCCGCCGCTTCACACAGTTCTTCGGCAAGGTGCTGGCTTGCCAACTCATAAAGCCCCTTGGGTTGATGCCCGTGCACCAGGATCGGCGCTGTGGTGGCCTGCATCAGATTCGCCAATTGGGCCTGGGCCTGAAGCAACCAGTTCGCAGTGGTCATGAAAGCCCCAGGTTCAAGTGGGTGCGCATGAATTTGTCGAGTTCAGCCAATACGGTTTCACCCACCACGTCCTCGGCGGGCTGCGCGTCGATCAAGCGAATTCGGCGCGGATTCAGCTGTGACCGTTTGATGAACCCAGCGCGTACGGCCTCGAAATACGCAATGGGTTTTCCTTCGAATTTGTCGCTAGCCCCTGCCCTGCCCTGAATGCGGGCCTGCGACACGGCAATAGGCAAGTCAAACAGAAAAGTCAACGTGGGTTCAAACCCCTTCAGGGCCCATTTGCTAAGTTGTTGGCAATCTTCCCAACTGGCACCACCTGCACCGGCTTGATAGGCAAAGCTGCTGTCCTCGAACCGGTCTGTGATTACCCAAGTACCACGATCAAGTGCAGGTTGAATGGTTTGCACCATGTGTTGCCGGCGTGCGGCATACATCAGCAACAATTCGGTGTTCACATCCATGTCGTGGTGCAGCACCAGTTCCCGAATGGCTTCGCCCACGGGTGTGCCGCCTGGCTCACGGGTTTGAAGGCATTCATAACCCATTTCCTCCAGGCGAGTTTTCACGCGTGCAATGTGCGAAGACTTCCCCGCACCATCCACGCCCTCAAAACTGATCAGGTAACCCGGTTTGTGTTTTTTCATGGAACGATCACCGCCTCAGTTGGTACTTGCGCACTGCGTTGTTGTGTTCATTCAAATTCTTGCTGAAATAACTGCTGCCGTCACCTTTGGCAACAAAATAAAAATAAGGCGTTTTTTCAGGATTCAATGCTGCGTGCAACGCGGCCTTGCCTGGGTTTGCAATGGGCGTGGGCGGCAAACCGCTACGGGTGTAGCTGTTGTAAGGTGTGTCGGTTTGCAGGTGCTTGCGTGTCAGGTTGCCGTCAAAGACGTCGCCCACACCGTAAATTACAGTGGGATCGGTTTGTAGCAACATGCCCACACGCAAACGGTTGACAAACACACTGGCCACTTTGCCACGGTCGCTGGCAAGGCCTGTTTCCTTTTCCACGATCGACGCCATTTTCAAAGCATCATATTGGGTTTTCAAAGGGGTTTGTGGATCGCGCTGAGCCCAGGCTTTTTCAAGTTCAACTTTTTGCAAACGCACAGCCCTGTCCAGCAATTCCGACAACTTTGAGCCAGGGGAGTATTTGTAGGTGTCCGGGTAAATCCAGCCCTCCAGGCTATTGCCCTCCAGACCCATTTTCAAGGCTATTTCACGGTGATCCATGCCAGGCAAATCATCCACCAAATCAACCTGGGTACGCAATTTGGCAAGCAAGGCGCTTGCGGTTTGCCCTTCGACAAGAGCCACACTGCTAAGCACACCCTGCCCTTTGCTTAAATAGTCGACCAGCCCCAATGTGCTGATGCCATCGGGCAGGTCATATCGACCTGCTTTCAACTGATTGGCCCGAGCCGTGACGCGGGCTGCAAACACAAACAGGTCGGGATTGACATCAAGCCCTTGCTGTTTCAGTTCATTGGCAATGCCACGCGCACTCAAGCCGCTGCTGACATGCGCATCAACCCTTGCCTGGCGGCGATCAATTGACATATTTAACGCAAAATACACACCAACAATTCCTGCGCACAGAACCACAACACCTGCCACCGCAATGCGTTTGAACCATTGCCACGAAGATGTTTTTTTCTTCAGCACTTTTCTGGATTTTTTGCCTTTGCGCACGACTTTGCTTCACCTTGAGTTGCTGGAAGGCGAGACCTTACCAGATGCCACTACAATATGGAAATTGGCCTAATATGATAGCGGGAATCTTTTTCAGATTCGCTGCTGCGGGGTTTGTTTCACTGGACACAAAGGATTTGAACATGACTGCACAGTTTTTATCGCGTTGGGGCGTCATTGGCGTGGACGGAGACGACGCAGTAACTTTTCTTCAATCACAGCTTAGCAACGACGTGGCTGGCATGGCTGAAAGCCAGCTCCGCATGGCCGGGCTTTGCACCGCAAAGGGCCGTTTACTAGGCAGTTTTTTCGTGATGCGCCGTGGCCAGCAAGTGTTGCTGATGTGCCGCAAGGAAACCGTGCCTGCACTGGTAAAGCGCCTTGGCATGTTTGTATTGCGCAGCAAATGCAAGGTACGCGATTGCTCGGCTGAATACCAACTGGCTTTTCTGGCCGATTCAGGCCTGATGGCCCCCATGCGCGTGCAATGGGACGAACAGGGCAATGCAACCGCCAGCTTGCGTTCCATACACGGCATTACCCCCGGCATTCAATTGCTGGCCAGTGATTCACCCCCGGCTCAGACCGAAGGTGATGACGCCTTTGAACAAGCCTTGCAACAACTGGGCATTGCGTATGTGTCGCAAGCCACGGTGGAAATGTTTGTGCCGCAAGCGATCAACTTTGATTTGGTGGGCGGGGTCAGTTTCAGCAAGGGGTGTTACCCAGGGCAGGAAATCGTGGCGCGCAGTCACTATTTGGGCAAAGTGAAACGACGGGTTTTTCAGGCCACTGCGGCTGATTCAATTCCCGTAACCGCAGGGCAAGACGTGTGGTTAAGTGGCAAGGAAAACGAGCCCGCCGGCGTTGTTGCAACCTCAGTAAACTTCAACAAGCAGCAATATTTGCTGGTGGAACTGACCGTGGCGGATGCCGAACAGGCCGGTGCCCAATTCGCGGTCAAAAGCGATGCAGGCGAGGCCCGCCTGCAAGTGCAGTCACCGCCCTACGATGTACACCAGAAAGGCAATGTGTTCGAACCATGACATGTCAGTTGTTCATCTACTACCGCATCCCGAACGCCGACATTGCCTTGGGCTTGGCGTGCGCAACAAAGTTGATGAAATTGGTTCAGCAGCAGGGCTTGGGGCAAGGTAAATTATTCCAACGCGAAGAAGCCGACAAACCCTATTTCACCTTGATGGAGGTGATTCAGCCTGCTGCACAACATGCAACGCAGGTTGCAGAACTCAGCGTACAAATTGAACAGCTGGCGGTGCATTGTTTTGCAGGTTTTGCAAATGCGCCCAGCCGCCATGTTGAGGTGTTCAGCGAGGTTTTCAGCCCATGTGCCTAGCAGCAGTTGCCATTGACGCACACCCTGATTTCCCGTTTATTTGTTTGGCCAATCGGGATGAATTTCATGATCGCCCCACTGCGCCATTGCATGCCTGGGAACTTGAAGCAGGCACCCTGTATGCAGGCAAAGACCTGCTGTCGGGCGGTACCTGGCTGGGTGTGGGCAGCAACGCCGAATTCGCGCTGTTGACCAATGTGCGCAACAGCACACTGAATATGCCCGGCGCTGCACCCTCGCGCGGCGCACTGGTGGTCAATGCAATACAAAACGTGCACGGACCAAGCGAAGCGGAATCAGTGCACTACGCTGGGTTTAACCTGATCCACGGCAACCTGGGCTTACTGGCCTTGCGCTGCACCAGCAACCAAGGCTTGCGGTTGAACAATGATTTTCCATTTTCATCGGCGTTGCGGCAAGGTATTCACACATTGTCCAACGGGCATCTGGACGCACCCTGGCCGAAGTCCCGCCGTTTGAAAGAAGGGTTGTTGGGCGAAATTGAAAAGTCAATTTCCAGCCCTGTCGAATTACAGAAATTTGAGCAATCACTGCTCAAGCTGCTTGACCACACTGGCTTGGCCGACGACGCTGAATTGCCCAGCACAGGCGTGCCCTATGAATGGGAAAAAATGTTGTCTGCCGTAAAAATAATTTCGCCACTTTACGGCACCCGTTCCAGTGCAATCATGTTGCTCGACAGCCACCACACTGTTCATTTCACTGAAATTACTTTCGACACGGCTGGAAATGAAACTGGGCGGCAACGGTTTGAAATACCCTTGCCCCCCAATTTGCCTTACACCTCGTAGTCCATACATTGGCGTGCACTACGAACTTCACCAATCAGGCCTTTAACGGCTTCGTGCTGGGGGTGAACCTGATAAGCATCCAGTGCGGCCTTGTTCTCGAATGTTGAATACAAGGCCACGTCATACGTGCACTCCAGGCCCTTGCCTCCCAGGCCTACTTCAAAGTCCACCATGCCAGGCACGATGTTGGCGCAGGCCATCAACTTTTCCTTTACCAGTTCCATGTTCTGGGCCTTGGTGTTGCCAAGGGCCTCGTCTTTCAACTGCCAAAATACGATGTGCTTGATCATTAAATTCCTCAATTTGGTAACTTATAGTCCTTGAACTGCTCACGCAATTTCAATTTCTGGATTTTACCAGTAGCGGTGTGGGGCAATTCATCCACAAACGCCACATCGTTGGGCAAACAATATTTGGCCACTTTGCCTTCATAGAAATTCAGCAATTCTTCCTTGCTTACGTCCACACCCGGTTTGCGCACCACCACCAGCAAGGGGCGCTCATCCCACTTCGGGTGGTACACAGAAATAACCGCAGCTTCATGCACCGCAGGGTGGGCCATGGCCACGTTCTCCAGCTCAATGGAACTGATCCACTCCCCGCCCGACTTGATCACGTCTTTACTTCGGTCCGTAATCTGCATAAAACCTTCGCGGTCAATCTTCGACACATCGCCCGTGGCAAACCACTTTTTGCCATCTTTGTCGATGCTGAATGCTTTACCGCCTTCACCACCATAGTAACTGTCGATCACCCAGTGCCCGCGCACCAGCAAATCGCCAAAGGCCTCGCCATCCCAAGGCAACTCCTCACCATCGTCGCTAACAATCTTCATGTCCACACCGAAAATCGCAGTGCCCTGCTTCTGCATGATTTTCTGTTTGTCTTCCAGCGGCAAATCAAGGTGCTGCGACTTCAAACGGCACACGGTACCCAGCGGTGAAAGCTCGGTCATGCCCCAGGCGTGAATCACTTCCACACCCAAACCGTTCAAGGCTTTGATCATTGCCTCCGGTGCCGCAGAGCCACCAATCACCGTGCGGTTGAAGTGGCTGAATTTCAAACCGTTTTGCTGCACGTGGTTCAACAGGCCCAGCCAAACCGTGGGCACGCCAGCCGAGAAGTTCACCTTCTCGCTTTCCAGCAACTCGTAAATAGATGCGCCATCCAAAGCGGCACCGGGCATCACCATTTTTGCGCCAGTAATGGCTGCAATGTACGGAATACCCCATGCATTGACGTGAAACATGGGCACGACAGGCAAAATCGTATCGCGGCTGCTTAAGCCCAGCGCATCAGGCGTGCAGGCCGCCATGGCATGCAGCACAGTTGAACGGTGAGAATACAAAGCCCCCTTGGGGTTGCCGGTGGTGCCCGATGTGTAACACAGACCCGAGGCCGCATTTTCATCCAGTTGCGGCCACACGTATTGGTCCGAAGCATCTTTGATCAAGGCCTCGTAATTCAGGCAGCCATCAACCGCCGCTTCTACGGGCATTGCAACTTCATCGCACATTTGCACCCAACGTTTCACCGTGGGGCACGCTGGTGCAATTGCTTTCACCAGCGGTGCAAAAGTACTGTCAAAAAACACCATGGTGTCTTTGGCGTGGTTGATGATGTACACCAACTGCTCGGGAAACAGGCGCGGGTTCAGCGTGTGTACAACCGCCCCCATACCCGACACCGCATAATAAATTTCCACGTGGCGGTAGCCGTTCCAGGCCAGTGTGGCAATGTTCTCGCCCTGCCCTACGCCAAGCGCGGTCAACGTGTTGGCCAACTTCTTGGCACGCCTGGCCACTTGCCCGTAGCTTGTTCGATGTATGTCGCCTTCAGTGCGGCGCGACACAATTTCACCATGTGGGTGGTGCCGTTCTGCGTGTTCCATCACCGATGAAATCAACAGTGGCATATTCATCATCAAACTTTGCATTTGCGCTCTCTCCTCCAGCTCAATTGTTTGTTCTCGTGTGTTACCCGACTACAATGGTAGTGTTGTTTTATCGAAACTATACTGCAGGACCACCCTTTGTTTCATAACCACGATTCTATTTTGGTTCAGGAATACGCAAGTTTGGGCGCCCCTTATCTTGCCGAAGTACCCGCCACACCGCTGCGAACCGAACCGGCTTTGCTGCATTTGAATGCGCAATTGGCCACTGAAATTGGCTTGAATGCAGATCAACTTGCCAGCAAGCCGGGCATTGATGTGCTGAGCGGCAACACCCCATGGCCGGGCTACGCCAGCCGCGCCAGTGTGTATTGCGGCCACCAGTTTGGCGTGTTTGTACCGCAACTGGGCGACGGACGGGCACTGCTACTCGCCGAGGTGCGCAAAGGCAAACAGTACCGGCAAATGCAACTGAAAGGTGCAGGCCAAACACCCTATTCCCGCCATGCCGATGGTCGCGCTGTGCTTCGCTCATCGATTCGCGAATACCTGGCCTCTGAAGCCATGCACGCCTTGGGTATACCCACCACGCGCGCGCTCAGCCTGACCGCCAGTGCCGACCCCGTGTTTCGCGAAACCACCGAAACCGCCGCCGTGGTATGCCGCGTCAGCGAAAGCTTCTTGCGCTTCGGGCACGCAGAATTTTTCTGCTACACCAATCAACTGGATGCGCTGCGTAACCTGTTGACCTGGCACATTGAGCAACACCACCCGGAAATTGACTTGGGCGACACCGCCAACAGCTTCCATCAAGGCCTGCTGCAATGGCTTGGCCTGGTAATCGAACGAACAGCACACATGGTGGCGCAGTGGCAGGCCGTGGGCTTTTGCCACGGGGTGATGAACACCGACAACATGAGCTTGCTCGGATTGACCATCGACTACGGCCCCTATGGTTTTATCGATGGCTTCGACATTGACCATATTTGCAACCATTCCGACCACCAAGGACGCTACAGCTACCGCAACCAGCCACGCATAGCGCACTGGAACCTCTATGCACTGGCACAGGCCATAAGCCCTTTGGTGCCCGACAGCAAAGAAACCTTGCAAAACCTGCTGGATGGTTTTGCAGATGCCTTCCACGCCCGGCACAGCGCCCTGTTTGCAAGCAAGCTTGGTTTGCCGGCAGAACGTGGCGAGGCAGTGGACACACTGATCGAAAACACCCTGAAATTCATGCACGAACACACGCTGGATTTCACCCGGTTTTTCCGTTCGCTGTCAGCACTAAACCCAACTGCCAGTGTTGCCGGGAATTTCGCAGCCTGGCAGCAAAGCCCGTTCTTTCCACTGGCATTGGGCGATGAAGCACAAGTGAGCAACGCCCAAACGTGGCTTGGACAATGGCTTGCGCTTGCAGGCCAAACCCCAGATGAACCTGGCGTTTGGCGCGCGCGGCTTGACCGCACCAACCCTGCTTTTGTACTGCGAAACCACTTGTTGCAAAATTCCATAGAACAGGCACAAAAAGGCGACTTCACTGAAGTGAACCGTTTATACCAAGCCTTGTCTGACCCGTATACAGCGGAAAAACTGGTGCCAAAATACACAAGCGAGCCGCCCGACTGGGCCAAAACGCTGGTACTGAGCTGTTCATCTTAAGGAAACACGTAAATGGCTGAAAAAACAACCAAGACCGAAGCCCAGTGGCGTGAAGAACTAACACCCACCAGCTTTGAAGTGACCCGAAAAAAAGGCACGGAACGGGCTTTCACTGGCCAATACTGGGATCACCATGAACCGGGAATTTATCGCTGCATTTGCTGCAAAACACCCTTGTTTGCCTCCGACACCAAATTCGATTCCGGTTGTGGCTGGCCCAGTTACTTCGCGCCATTGAACCCAGACAACATTGAAGAACACACAGACCGCAGCCACGGGATGATCCGCACAGAAGTGACATGTAAAATATGTGATTCGCATTTGGGCCACGTCTTTGAAGACGGGCCAGCGCCAACGGGCCTGCGGTATTGCATCAACTCGGTCAGCCTGGCCTTTGAACCCTTTGCGTCCGATTCCTCGGCATAAACAAACCCATGAAACTGTTACTCGATTTCCTTCCAATTGTTCTGTTTTTTGTCAGCTTCAAGTGGGCCGGCAGCAATCCCGAACAAGCCCAATCCATCTTGCAGCCCATTTTGGGCAGCATTTCCAATGCCGAAGTACAAACAGCCCAGCTGCCCATTTTGCTGGCCACCGTGGTCGCCATTGCGGCCACCGTGCTGCAAATTGTTTACCAGAAAGCCACTGGCAAGAAAGTAGAAAACATGCAGTGGATAGGCTTGGTACTGATTGCCGTGTTCGGTGGTGCAACACTGATTCTGCAAAACGAAACCTTCATCAAATGGAAACCCACCGTACTTTATCTGGCCATGGCGGCCGGCTTCTTGATTGCCCATGCGTTCAAACGCAACCCCATTGAAATGATGATGAAAGGGCAGGTTGAATTGCCACGACACGTCTGGGTTAATTTATTGTGGGCCTGGGTAGGCTTTTTTGTAACCATGGCCGTTTTGAACATCTTGGTTGCCTACTCGTTCTCAACAGACGTGTGGGTCGATTTCAAATTGTTTGGCTCCCTGGGGGCAACGTTGGTATTTGTATTCGGGCAAGGTTTCTACATGTCCAAACACATGAAGCAAGCCAATGAGAACAGCAGCGAGGCCAAGTAACAGCATGGTCACCAGTGAAGACATCAAAAAGCGCCTGGAAACTACGCTAAGCGCCGAAGTAGAAGTGATTGACGAATCGCACCTGCATGCCGGGCATGAAGGTGCAAAGTCAGGTGGCCGGCACTACCGGGTGAAATTGAAGTCTGCCCGGTTCAACGGTTTGAGAACCTTAGCGCGCCATCGTCTCGTGTATGATGCTTTGGCAGAATGGATGAAACAAGAAATCCACGCTTTGGCAATCGATGCCGCTGAGGACACTACTGAAGACGCCAGCTAGAGCCCACGTATTAACTCATTGAGACACAAGGTTATTTTGTTATGTTGAAAACCACACTGAAAGCAACTTGTCTGGCCGCCGCATTGGTTCTGGGCAACCCTGTTTATGCTCAAAACGCCGCAGTGGTGAATGGCCAGTCCATTCCCAGCGCTTTGGTCGACTTCATCATGGCCGAGCAGGAAAAGCGCGGTCAAGCCGCCTCGCCTGAAATGCGCGCCACCATTCGTCAAGAACTGATCAATCAGGAAGTGATGAAGCAGGAAGCCGTGAAAAAAGGCTTGGGCAGCGCGCCCGAAGTGAAATACCAGGTGCAAATGATGAACCAGGCCATTTTGGCCAACGCACTTCGCGAAGACTTCTACAAAAACACCAAACTGACCGACAAAGAAGTGCAAGACGCCTATGCGAAAATTGCGCAAATGATGGGTGGCAGCGAATACCGTGCAAGCCATATTTTGGTGGAAAAGGAAGAAGAAGCCAAAGCCATCATCGACAAACTGGGCAAAGGCGGAAAGTTTGAAGACCTGGCCAAAGCCCAATCCAAAGACCCCGGTTCTGCGCCCAATGGTGGCGACCTTGACTGGGCCAACCCCAACAGCTTTGTGCCAGAATTTTCGCAAGCCATGGTTGGTCTGAAGAAAGGCGAGTTCACCAAAACACCCGTGAAAAGCCAGTTCGGTTACCACGTTATTTTGTTGGCCGACACCCGTGAAGCCACACCACCCAAGCTCGACGAAATTCGCCCACAGCTTGAACAGAAAATGATCAACGACAAGTGGGAAGAGTACCAAGGCAAGTTGCTTTCAAGCGCCAAGGTCAAGTAAATTGCGAGAGTGTAAAAAAGCCGCCAGTTTTATAAACTGACGGCTTTTTTTAACAAAGGCTGGTAATTCGGTCGATCGCGGCTTGATACATGTAGGTTTGACGCAGGCTGGTCCAATCCAGCAATGGCCCCGACAACAGGCGACTTAAACGGCGGTCTCGCACTTCCCTGTTTTCATGCACCTCTGGCACTGGGTTATTCACCAAAGTATCCATGTCGTCGAAGTTATTGCAAACCAACACCGCATCGCATCCTGCTTGCAGGGCTGCACTTGCGCGGGCACGAATGTCGCCCACTCCGTGCGCCCCCACCATGTCCAGATCGTCGCTGATCACCGCACCATCAAAACTGAACTTCACTCGCAGCACTTCCTGAATCCAGAAACTGGAAAAGCAGGCTGGCCGAGAATCAACTTCCGAATAAACCACATGCGCCGGCATGATACTGGCCATGTTCAGCGTGGAATTCAATTGGTACGGCAGCGCATCGACCTTCAAAATATCATTCAAGGGGCGAGGGTCATGTGGCAAGGCCAAGTGGCTGTCCTGTTTCACCCAACCATGGCCCGGAAAGTGTTTGCCACAAGCCTGCATACCAGCCAGCATCATGCCATTCATCAACGCGGCTGACAGGCGGGCCACCATGCGGGCGTCCTGCCCGAAGGAACGATCACCGATGATCTCGCTGTTGCCCCAGTCCAGATCCAAAACCGGTGCAAAGCTCATGTCAATACCGCAGGCCCGAAGCTCGGCAGCCATCACAAAGCCCGCTTCGCGCGCAAGCGATACCGCATCGTCAAAGTCCACTTCAGCCCTTTGGCCGATTTGCCGCATCGATGGTATCGCCGTGAACCCCTCGCGGAACCGCTGAACACGACCACCTTCATGATCAACGAAAACTGGTTTATTTTCCCCACCGTTTGCACGGATGGATTCCACCAAATCAATAAGCTGTGCCTTGCTTTCAAAGTTTCTTGTGAAAAGAATAAGCCCACCAACAGCAGGATTTTGAATTCGAACAATATCCTCTGATGACAAAGTCAAACCCGTCAAACCAACAATGAATGGACCTAGCATGAAGAATAAATTCCTTTGTTTAACTTATTGTTTTTGAATACAAAATAACCGTTGACATTGCATAATTTTGTTCATCGCTGATCGACACGTGAGCAAAAGCCCGTTTTGATTCTAGCCAAAGCGTCAATTTTTCGGAATAGACCAAAATGGGTTGCCCGCTGCCCTGATTCAACACCGACAAATCCTGAAAAGAAAAATGCTCGCCTACACCTGTGCCCATTGCCTTGGCAAACGCCTCCTTGGCACAGTACCGGGTCGCAATGTACAGCGTGCCACGAATGGCCGATTTATCCGCTCTGCGTTCATATTCCGCAATTTCAGTTGTGGTCAGCACCCGTTTGATAAAGCTTTCCCGCCCTTTGCGCAGCAAATTCTCAAGCCTCTCGACTTCAAGAATGTCACAACCCAAACCCAGAATATCCTCAATCATCGCGCATTTACCACCTATCTTGGCCTTATTACTTCCATTCTCGCTGTCACCATCAATTCTTTCATTTTCTTGATCGCAGCTTCCCAACCCATAAAAACCGCATTGGCTACGATGCTGTGACCAATGTTCAACTCAGAAATAGTTTCAATTGCAGCGATTGGCGACACATTGTCATAATTCAAACCGTGGCCAGCGTTTACGCGCAACCCTTCCGCAACACCAAAGTTCGCCGCATTGCGAATACGCATCAATTCAGCGTGGTGTGACGCGCCCGTTGCATGGGCATAACTTCCCGTGTGCAATTCGATTGCATCTGCACCACATTTCAAAGCAGCTTCTATTTGATCCAGATCAGGGTCTATGAACAGGGAAATGCGCATGCCTTGGTTTTTCAAACGAGCCACCGCAGGCGCAATCAAATGAAAACCACCAATTACATCCAGACCACCTTCAGTGGTCACTTCCTCCCGGCGTTCCGGAACAAAACACACATCATGTGGCTTGATTTCCTCCACCAGGCGAATCATCTCGTCAACAACCGCGCACTCAAAATTCAAGCGCGTGCTGATTTCCGGGCGAATGCGACGCACATCATCGTCTTGCATGTGTCGCCGATCTTCACGCACATGCACGGTAATGGCATCAGCACCAAATTCTTCGGCCAGCAAAGCGGCCTTCAAGGGGTCGGGCTCGTGACCACGCCGAGCCTGACGAATGGTGGCCACGTGATCAATATTTACGCCAAGTTCAATCATGTTCTTAACAAATGCTCCATCCAGACTCTAGACATCAAACCATTGGGCGCCACGTGGGTCATTAGCAACCTCCGGGTAAGCGGCTTTAAAGCGCTTGCGGCAGCTTTTGACCACTGCCCTTTTTGAATTTGAGTTATCAATATTCCTTGGACCAGGGAATCAACGGTGCCGTTCGCCAATTCGTTTACATTTCCCCCTCTTGAGGGATCCCAGCCCAATTGATCAACCCAAATATAGTCACATGCAACGTCAATCTCCCTACCCTGCGCATCGCTTTGCCAATCAAGCCCGTACCCCAAGGCCTGCAACAAGCCCACTTCAAAGCGGCGCACACACAAATTCATGTCTTCGCCACCCACCAGGCCCACCAGGGTTTCCTGATACAGGTCAAAAAGCTCAGGATGCGTGTCTTCCCGGCTCAAACCACGCATCAACAGTTCATTGAGATAGTAAGCCGCAAACAAAGCCTTGCCGTCTGGCGACATCAAACCGCCCAACCACTCAGCATGGGTCAGCGTTTTAACTTCTGACTTGCCGCTAAACCGAACCTGCAAAGGCTGAAAACTGACCAACACAGAGCGCAAACCGGAATGTGGCCGCTTGGCCCCCTTGGCCACCACGGGCAATCGCCCGTGCTCCCTGCAAAACAATTCGACAATCAAACTGGTTTCCTTGTACGGCACGCTGTGCAGTACATAGGCAAAATCGGCATTGAACCGGGGGTTATTCATACCCCAGGCTTTGCAGCAGTGTTGCATTGTCGGCCCAGCCGCTGCGCACCTTCACCCAGGTTTCAAGGTGTACGCTGCCGCCGAACAGGCGTTCCATGTCCTGCCGCGCCTCAGAACCAATTCGCTTTAGCTTCTCGCCACCCTTGCCAATAATCATCGCCTTGTGCGAGGAACGATCCACCAAAATAGACGCAAAAATGACGCGGCGCCCTTCTTCAATCTCGAATTTGTCGATCACCACCGTACAGGTGTAGGGCAATTCATCACCCACCAAGCGAAACAATTTCTCGCGAATGCGTTCCGCGGCCAAAAACTTTTCCGGGCGATCCGTCAACGTGTCTTCGTCGTAGAAAAAAGGCTGCTCTGGCAACAGAGCAGACACCGCTTCTTTCAGGCTCTCCAAATTCTTGTTGGCTTGTGCGCTAAGGGGCACAATTGCATCAAAATTGCGCTGTCCACTCACTTTCTGCAAGAACGGCAACACCTCATTTTTCTTCTCAAGCAAATCAACCTTGTTCACAACAGCCACCAAGGGCACGCCTTTGGGGCAAAGCTCCAGCACCTTGAGATCGGCGGGTGTCAACTTGCCCTGCTCGATCACCCACACAATCACATTCACATCCGCAAGCGCAGTCAGCACCGCACGGTTCATTGTTTTGTTTAAGGCATTAGAGTGTTTGGTTTGAAAACCTGGGGTGTCTACAAAAATAAACTGTGTGGGCACGTCTTTCACAGTTTCAGTCATCACACCCAACACGCGATGGCGAGTGGTTTGCGGCTTGCTGGACGTAATTGACAAATGCTCGCCAATCATTCCATTCATCAGTGTGGACTTGCCCACATTCGGGCGCCCTACTACGGCAATCACGCCACATTTTGATTCGGCCATGGTTATTGCCTCCTGCTGGCTTGATTGGGATCAGAATACTCTCGCTCAAGCAATTCGATAAGCACCGCTTGCGCGGCGTGCTGTTCGGCAACTCGCCTGGAATGACCATGTCCGACCGTGGTAATTTCCAGGTCGTCAATTGAACATTCCACGCTGAATTCCGGGCTTGCCGATGTGCCACCTTCCACCAACACCCGGTAGGTAGGCAACTTCATCCGCTTGCCCTGCAACAATTCCTGCAGGCGCGTTTTGGGGTCTTTGCCCATTGATTCAATGGGTGTTTCCAGCATGACAGGGGTCAGCAAGCGGATAACACAATCGCGCGCATCTTCAAAACCGGAATCCAGAAGAATGGCACCAAACAGCGCTTCCAGCCCATCGGCCACAATACTGTCTTTGATGGTTTTTGCGCTGCGTAATTCGCCCGCCCCCAAAGACAAGTACTTGTCCAATTGAAGGTTTCGACCAATCATGGCCAGGCAGTCTTGTTTCACCAAATGCGAACGAACGCGGGACATTTTCCCTTCGTCCATGTCTGGGTGGGTTTGGAACAGCAAGATAGACGCAGCACAATTCAAAACACTGTCGCCCAGAAATTCCAGGCGTTCATTGTGCTGGCTGCAATAGCTGCGATGGGTCAGCGCAACCTGAAGCAGCGCCTGATCCTTGAAATGATAGCCAAGCGCTGATTCAAGTCCTGAAAACCTGGAACTATTCATTTGAAACCTCCAAGCTGGCCTTAATGAAACAGGCCAATTCTGGAAAAGTCATTGAAATTCATCCACACCAAAAATGCTTTTCCAACCACCTGATCATCGGACACAAAGCCCCACACACGGCTGTCGCTGGAGTTATCGCGGTTGTCACCCATCATGAAATAATGCCCCTGTGGCACCACACAACGAAAACCATTTACATCGTATTTGCAGTTGTCCCGGTTCTTGAAAGTTTGCGCACCAATCACATAGGGCGGCGAATCTTCATCGTTCAGCAAAAGGTGGTTTTTACCATTCAAAGTTTCCTGATACTGCAAGGAATACGAAAAATTATTGGGATCATAATATTTGTCGAGTTGTTTCACCGGCAAAACTTTGCCATTGATCGACAGTTTTTTATTGCGGTATTCAACCACATCACCACCTACACCCACCACACGCTTGATGTAGTCCAGTGAAGGATCCAGCGGGTAACGAAACACCATGACATCGCCACGTTGTGGATCAGAAACCGGAATGATCTTTTTATCAATGATTGGAAGACGGATGCCGTAGGTGAATTTGTTGACCAAAATCAAATCCCCGATCAGCAACGTAGGGATCATGGAACCAGACGGAATTTTAAAAGGCTCAACAACGAAAGAACGCAACACAAATACAAACAGAATGACCGGAAAGAAACTGGCACTGTATTCCAGCCACAAGGGCTGCTTCATGTATTGGTTGCGAATGCGTCGCTCTGCATCCCCTTTCAGCGTTGCAGCACCCGCCGCACCAGCCAGGGCCTGCTCGGTCGCCATTTTTCGTTTTGGCTTGAAAACCATCAAGTCAAGCAAATAGAAAAAACCGGTAAAAAGCACCAGCAGAAATAAAATCAGGGAAAAATTCATTGTTATTTGTCTTCCACTTGGAGAATTGCCAGGAAAGCTTCTTGTGGAATTTCCACGTTGCCCACCTGCTTCATGCGTTTTTTACCCGCTTTCTGTTTTTCCAACAGTTTTTTCTTTCTTGAAATATCGCCACCGTAACATTTGGCCAACACATTCTTGCGCAGGGCTTTCACGGTTTCACGCGCAATAATGTTGGCACCAATTGCAGCCTGAATGGCCACATCAAACATTTGGCGCGAGATGATTTCACGCATTTTTCCGGCCACCGCGCGGCCGCGGTACACAGCGTTGCCACGGTGAACCATGATGGACAAGGCGTCTACTTTTTCGCCATTGATCAACATGTCCACTTTCACAATATCAGCCGGACGGTATTCCTTGAAAGCGTAGTCCATCGACGCGTAGCCACGCGAAGTGGATTTCAATTTATCAAAGAAATCCAGCACGATTTCGGCCATGGGCATTTCGAACGTCAAACGCACCTGGCGACCGTGATAAACCATGTTCGTTTGCGTGCCACGTCGCCCGGTACACAGGGTCATGACAGACCCAACATATTCTTGTGGCATCAACAGGTTGACGATCACGATTGGCTCGCGAATTTCGTCAACCTTGCTCAGATCGGGCATTTTCGATGGATTGTCCACCCGCAAAATAGTGCCATCACGTTGCTTGATTTCATACACCACAGTGGGGGCTGTGGTGATCAAATCCATGTCGAATTCGCGCTCCAGGCGTTCCTGCACAATGTCCATGTGCAACATACCCAAAAAACCACAGCGGAAACCAAAGCCCAAGGCTTGGGACACCTCGGGTTCGTAGTTCAGGGCCGCATCATTCAAACGCAACTTGTCCAAGGCTTCACGCAGCGCTTCGTACTGGTTCGATTCCACCGGAAACAAACCGGCAAACACCTGCGACTGCACTTCCTTGAAACCAGGCAACGGCTTGTCAGCAGGCTTGCCAGCCAGAGTCACTGTGTCGCCCACTTTTGCGCTTTCAAGCATTTTGATGCCCGCGTTGATGTAGCCCACCTCACCGGCTGACAGCGATTCACGCGCAATTGACTTCGGGGTGAACACACCCACGTCATCGGCAATATAGGTGTCGCCGGTGGCCATCAACTTGATTTTATCCTTGCGATTCAACACCCCATTGACAACGCGAACCAGCATCACCACGCCCACGTAGTTGTCGAACCAGCTGTCGATGATCAAGGCCTGCAAAGGCACATCGCGGCTGCCGCGCGCGGGTGGAACCTTATTGACCACCAGCTCAAGAACGTCTTCCACGCCCAAACCAGTTTTGGCAGAAATGGCAATTGCGCCCGACGCATCAATGCCGATTACATCTTCAATTTCAGACTTCGCGTTTTCGGGGTCAGCCTGGGGCAAGTCGATTTTGTTCAACACAGGTAAGACTTCAACACCCAGATCAAGCGCAGTGTAGCAATTGGCCACCGTTTGGGCTTCCACGCCTTGGGAAGCATCCACCACCAGCAGCGCACCTTCACAGGCCGACAACGAGCGGCTGACCTCGTAGGAAAAGTCCACATGCCCCGGGGTATCAATCAGGTTAAGCAGGTAGGTGTTGCCGTCTTTGGCCTTGTAGGTCAAGGCTGCGGTTTGCGCCTTGATGGTGATACCGCGCTCGCGCTCAATGTCCATTGAGTCAAGCACTTGTGTGTCCATTTCTCGATCGCTCAGCCCCCCGCACATTTGAATCAAACGATCCGCAAGCGTGGATTTCCCGTGATCAATGTGGGCGATGATCGAAAAATTGCGTATGTGCTGCATTTGCATCATTAAAAAGGGGGCTTCTTGGCCCCCTGAAAATTTCGGTAACGCGTCATTTTACCTGATCAGGCCTTGCTTTACAGCATATTTCGCAAGACCATTGCACCCAAGGCGGGCGCGGACCCATCAAGGCGTGATGACCACGAAGAATGAGTTTTCGCCGCGACGTACCAGCAGGGGTGCCGCCTGACCTTTTGGAATGGCCTTAACCAATTCCGCAAACTGTTTTTCCGAAGTAATGTCGGTTCGCCCGAGTCGCAAAATAACGTCACCCGTGACAATGCCAGCTGCGGCCGCCATGCCCACAGAATTTCTCACAACAACGCCACCGGTCAAATTCAAAGCAGATTTCTCTTGTGCAGTGGGGTCTGTCACCGTCAAACCCAGTTTGTCGGCTTCGGCAGGCTTGGGTTTCTCCGCGGGTGCTGGCGCGGCTTTGGCTGCGTCAGTTTCAAACTCAGCCACCGTAATGGCAACAGTTTTTTCAGCGCCTTTGCGCCACAACACCATGCTCACCTTCGAGCCGGGCTTGGTTTCACCGACAATGCGGGGCAAATCAGAGGCTTTAACAACCTTTTTCCCATCGAAACGCAAAATGATGTCGCCCGCGATCACACCAGCTTTCTCGGCCGGGCTGTCTTTGCCCACCGACCCAACCAAGGCGCCCACCGCAGAATCAAGCCCAAGGGCTTTGGCCACGTCTTTGTCCACTTCACCAATGCCCACACCGATGCGGCCACGGCTCACCTTGCCGTTTTCACGCAATTGCTTGGCCACTCGCATGGCTTCATCAATTGGAATGGCAAAGGAAATACCCATAAAACCACCGGTTCGGCTGTAAATCTGGGAATTGATACCAATCACCTCACCGTCCAGATTCAACAATGGGCCACCCGAATTACCGGGGTTCACAGCCACATCAGTCTGGATGAAAGGCAGGTATTCACCAGTGTCGCGACCCTTGGCACTTACAATGCCGGCGGTTACCGAATTCTCAAGACCAAATGGCGAACCGATGGCAACTACCCACTGCCCCACCTTGGTGTTGTTCACATTGCCAATTTTCAGGAAAGGCAGGTTTTTTCCTTCAATTTTGACCAATGCAACATCGGTTCGCTGGTCTGAACCAATAACCTTGCCCTTGAATTCACGCTTGTCCGGGAAGGTCACAATGATGGATTCTGCACCATCAACCACATGGTGGTTGGTCAGCAAATAGCCATCGGCATCAATCACAAACCCGGAACCCACACCACTGGGGACTTCGCGTTCAGGTGCCGGGGCCCCTCGCGGTGTTTGACCGGGTTGCCCGGGCTGCCCTGGTTGACCCGGCATGGGTGTCCCGGGCGGCATGAAGCGTCGAAAAAACTCAAAAAATGGATCATTGGGATCCATGCCGGGAAAGCCCTGGGGGTTTTGGCTGACTTTCTGGGTCGTGCGAATATTCACCACGCCCGGCCCCACTCGATCCACCAGATCGGAAAAGTCGGGCAAGTCGCGCGCAGCCGCATTCACGGGCGCGGAAAAGTTCAACACCGACACTGCCATGGCCAGAAAAAGAAAGGCCGTCCAAATAATTTTTCGTGAATTCAACACTTCAGATCTCATTTAAAAATTTCCTTGTTATCGAGATTTCCAACGCACAGACTTCAAAAAAAGCCCCAAGGTCTTTTCGGGCACCTCGCCCAAAACGGTCACCATGTGCCCGCCCTGTGTTTCTGATTTTGACATCACCGCCCCATGACTCATGGGCACCTGCGGCATGGAATGATTGGCCTGATGCTTTTGAATAAACACCGACAAGGTGGACAAACCATCGGAATACACCGTTTGGTGAATCTGTTCGTCTTTGCCCTTGACCCTGCAAACTGTATCGGCCTTTTTAAAACCAAAAGCCAGATCGGGCAATTCATAGGGTAACTCATCAGAATTCAGTGAGTGTACCTCGGTGCTGCTGGTGTGCCATCCGGGGCCTGCCTTCACCAGCGAAGGATTCTCAACAAGCGTTGGCTCGAAAGAAATTTCCTTGAATCCAACATTCTCAAGCACCTCACCTTGGGGCGAATACAATTCCGAGCGTAGCAACAGCTTGTTTTCCCGATCCAGGTAAAGGCGATATTCGTACCGCATATCGTCGTTCGGCTTCAATTTCAACACACGAGCAGTCCTGCCGGCAACTCGCCGCCCTGGCAGTTCACTGATGCTGTAAAAACGTTCCAACATTGAAGCACCATCTGCTTCGGCCAACACCCGAGGAAACGAAACCGATATGTGCCTGCGATCGGTCAATATCATTTTGCGATCGGGAATGACACACTGGATTTGGTCGTTGTGTCGAATCCATTTGGCAGGCTGACCATCGAGCCGTTCAAGCACCTCGAATTCACTGCCCCCGGTGGACTGATGAAGCAAACGACTGCTTTGAGAATGTTTGCCGGACTCGGTGATCAGCAAGCCAGAATAACTTAGCGACTTGGCCTGTTCATGACTGGCCCAAACCAAATTCCACAGGCTTTGATCCGCCTGCACGCCAAAGGCCAAACAGGCCAGAAGCAAGCCAGTCGCGAACTGCCTGATTACGCAAAGCGGGCGGTACAACATCATGGCTCGGTCGTCACTCAACGGCTGGAGGAAACATAATTGAATTGCACGGAATGATCAGTTCCTTGCGCAGAAGGCTCCCAAACATTCATCCATTCAGCCGCATCTATGTCATTCACGATTACACGTTCCGTGTTGTTCAGTGAGGGACGATCCGCCTCCACACGGGCAATCGGAGACACACCTGAAAGACCACTACGCACACTGTTTTGCTGGTGTGCCATGAAATATTCTTGCCACAAGGCCAATTCTTCATCGGTAAATGCATTGCCAGCGGCTTGTGTGCGCACCATTTGAACTTGAGTGTCCAGCGGTGGTATGGCCTGATTCATCGCAAAACTAAAGAAACCCACCGCGGCAAGCGAGGCAAGCAAACGCTTTGAAAGACCGGCTGCAAACAACCGCTGCGCCGCCGATTGCCGAACCAGGGCTGTAGCCAATACAGGTGCAACAACCGTTGGTTCCTGCCCAAGACCCGCCTCGATTCGCAAAAGCAAGGGCGGTGAATGAAACGCCGCTGTATCAGACGATCGAATCAAATCGCCCACAGCGCTGTAGGTTTGCCACGCCTGCACGTCATCATCGTCCATCGACGACAAAATCGCCTTCAGGCTTGCTTCATCAAGCTCGCCGTCCAGCATCGCGGAAATTTGTTCGTTCCTGTTCATCACTTTATTCACCTGACCTGTTTACCAACGCTTGCTACCCTTGGGTTCTAACAAAGGCTTGATTTTCGTTGCTATGGACTCCCGGGCACGAAAAATTCGTGACCGAACGGTTCCAATTGGGCAATCCATCGCTGCTGCAATTTCTTCATAACTAAGGCCGTCAATTTCTCGCATCACGATCGCTGACCTTAGTTCTTCGGGCAATGCAGCCATGGCTTCGTTGACCGCCTCACCAATCTGCTTGGTTTGATACAACGATTCAGGCGTGTCAATGTTACTAAGAGCGGCATTGTCTTCAAAAGTTTCACTGTCACCGTCATTTGACTCTTTTAAGGTAGACGGGCGCCTTCCCTGGGTCACAAGCAGGTTTTTGGCAGTGTTGATCGCTATCCGGTAAATCCAGGTGTAAAACGCGCTGTCTCCCCGGAAATTGCCAATTGCGCGGTAGGCTTTGATAAACGTTTCCTGCACAACATCTTCAATGTCTTCCTGGTTGCGCACCATGCGCGTCAGCAAACGCGCAACGCGCCTGTGGTACTTGCTAACCAGCAAGTTGAACGCCAGCTTGTCGCCAGCCTGGACACGCTGGACGATCAACAGATCATCGTCTTTATCGGAGGACATTCATCCTCCAGAAATAAACAGACAGCGTGGGTTTTTCAAGCGACTCATCAGAACGCAAACGATTCAAACAGGTACGCAATATTGCGCTCTGGGTATTGGATGTTGAAACAAACAGGGTGCGCGACAACCCATTGGTGCCGCAGCGGATGAACAGGAAAGTGCCGAAAAACAGAATCCAGGCACGTACAAGCTCAACAGGAACATGACGCGACTGCAAACCCTGCGGGATCAACAGAAAAAACCTGGGACTGAATTTGACAGCGGGATCCAGCGCATCGAGCAAGCTGAACCGGATTACCCGCCGTGTGAAAGCCGAGAAAACAGACATATCACGGGCAGCGAGCATGAATTCATTCAAGATGCTGCCCGATCGTGTGTTTGACAAGGAGCGCCCCGTTACACCCGTGCAATGGCCAAAGTACCGTTGGTACCGCCAAAGCCAAAGGAGTTGGACAAGGCCAGCTTGATGTTCAGGTCCCGAGCCGTGTTGGCGCAGTAATCAAGATCACAGCCCTCGCCTGCCTCGAGCAGGTTGATGGTGGGTGGTGACACCTGATGGTGAACAGCCAGCGCGGTGAACACCGCCTCAATACCACCTGCAGCACCCAGCAAATGACCTGTCATGCTTTTTGTGGAATTAACCACTGTTTTGAATGCGTGGTCGCCCAAGGCGCGCTTCACGGCCATGGTTTCTGCCACATCGCCCAAGGGGGTCGAAGTGCCATGCGCATTCACATAATTCACGTCTTCGGGGTTCATGCCGGCATTGCGCAGGGCGGCTTTCATGCAGCGCGCAGCACCATCACCATCGGCACAAGGCGCAGTCATGTGGCTGGCGTCGGCACTCATACCGTAGCCCACTACTTCACCATATATTTTTGCGCCGCGCTTTTTGGCATGTTCGTATTCTTCAAGCACCAATACACCAGCACCCTCGCCCAGCACAAAACCATCACGGTCTTTGTCCCAGGGGCGGCTGGCTGCAGCAGGGTCATCATTGCGGGTTGACAAGGCGCGCATGGCCGCAAAACCACCAACGCCCAATGGCGAAACGGTAGATTCAGCACCCCCTGCAATCATCACGTCGGCATCGCCGTACTCAATGATTCGCGCGGCTTCACCAATAGAGTGGGTGCCCGTAGTACACGCGGTCACCATGGCAATGTTCGGGCCTTTCAGGCCATACATGATAGACATGTGGCCAGAAATCATGTTGATGATGCTGCCCGGCACGAAAAACGGGGAAATTCGGCGATAGCCTTTGTTGGTCAAATCAGTGTGCGTGTCTTCAATCATCGGCAGGCCGCCAATGCCAGAGCCAATGCTGACACCAATTCGTTCGGAATTTTGGTCGGTTACTTCCAGACCGGAGTCTTTGAATGCCTGGATACCCGCGGCCAAACCATAGTGGATAAATGTATCCATGCGGGCGGCTTCCTTTCCAGGAATGTATTCAGCCACGTCGAAGCCTTTGACTTCGCCTGCAATTTTGACGCTCAAACCCTCTGTTTCGAACCGGGTAATGGACGAAATTCCAGATTTTCCTTGGGTCAGGCTTGTCCAAGCCTCGCTTACAGAATTGCCCACAGGGCTGATGATGCCCAAACCGGTAATAACAACACGTCTACGGCTCACAAGCCCTCCTTTATCTGGTTTCTGCTTAAACCACCAAGGGTAAAAACGGACTTAACCGCTTTTACCCGCTGGCAATTCAGCCATTAAGACTTAGAGTTTGTCTTAACGTAATCAATCGCTTGCTGGACCGTGGTGATCTTTTCTGCTTCTTCGTCAGGAATTTCTGTTTCAAATTCTTCTTCCAAAGCCATGACCAATTCCACTGTATCCAAGGAATCAGCGCCCAGATCATCTACGAAAGAAGATTCGTTCTTGATTTCCTCTTCTTTGACGCCGAGCTGTTCGGCCACAATCTTTTTAACGCGCTGTTCAATGTTTTCCATTACGGAGCCTCCGTGGGTTTTTAATAAAAATCGAAAGAGTGTAGCAAAGCGATATGACAGATCATATTCTAAATGCCTTGCTATCACCCCATCCACATTCCACCATTCACGTGTAACGTGGTTCCAGTTACATACCCCGCTTGATCGCTGGCCAAATACAACACCGCAGCTGCGATGTCAGTGACTTGGCCCATACGGCCCAGCGGGATTTGTTGCTTCAACTGATCCACCTGTGTTTCAGACAGGGCATCAGTCATGTCAGTTTGAATAAATCCGGGCGCCACACAGTTTACAGTGATATTGCGGCTTCCCAGTTCACGCGCCAGCGCTTTTGTCATTCCCGCCACACCGGCCTTGGCTGCAGCATAATTCGCTTGGCCAGCGTTGCCGCTGGTGCCCACCACAGATGTGATATTGATCATACGCCCCGTGCGGGCTTTCATCATTGGTTTCATGGCCAATTTCGACAGCTTGAAAACCGACGACAGGTTCGTTGCAATCACGGCATCCCAGTCATCATCTTTCATGCGCATGGCCAGTTGGTCACGCGTAATACCGGCGTTATTCACCAAAATCGACAGTGGGCCCAGTTCTTCTGCAATGCGCGCGAACAGGGGCTCAAGGCTTGCAGAGTCTGTGACGTTCAGCACAGCGCCAAAGCCTTTTACGCCAGCGGCATTCAGCCCAGCCGTAATGTCGGCAGCACCCGCTTCCGATGTGGCTGTACCCACCACAGTTGCCCCGGCTTTGCCCAAGGTAATGGCGATTTCACGGCCAATGCCACGGCTTGCGCCAGTGACCAAAGCGATTTTTCCAGTCAAGTCGAATAAGGACATTCGTTTTTTCCTTTTTTACTGCGCCTGCAAGGCCGCATGAATGCTGTCCGGATCAAAAATATTGACCACAGGCACATCACTGATGCGCTTGACCAAACCCGCCAGTACCTTGCCGGGGCCGCATTCTACAAACAGGGTGGTTCCTGCACCGGCCATGGCTTCAATGGTTTCAACCCAGCGCACCGGGCCGTAGGCCTGGCGCACCAGCGCATCCCGAATTCGTGCGGGATCGGATTCTACAGCCACATCAATGTTGTTGTATACAGGCAATGTTGGCATATTCAATTTTGCATGGCTCAAGGCTGCTGCCAGCTTCACTGAGGCAGGCCTCATCAGGCTGGAATGGAACGGTGCGGAAACTGACAATTCGAGTGCGCGCTTGGCACCCAAGGCCTTGGCAGCATCGCAAGCAGCTTTCACGCCCTGGGCGCTGCCTGCAATCACGACCTGGCTGGGTGCATTGAAGTTCACAGCCTCGGCCACTTCACCGTTCACGCTGGCCTGTTGGCAAGCCTGCTTCACTTGATCGTCGCTCAAACCCAGAATGGCGGCCATTCCACCCTGCCCGACTGGCACGGTTTCCTGCATTGCTTGGGCGCGAATCCGCACCAAACCAAGGCCTTCGGACAAACTGAGCACACCTGCCGCAACCAGTGCAGCGTATTCACCCAAGGAATGCCCGGCCACCAGATTGGGTGCCGTACCGCCCGCAGCCAACCACGCGCGAAACACAAGAACATCGGCCATCAGCATGGCGGGCTGGGTGTTTATGGTCAGGTTCAAGGATTCAGCAGGGCCGTTTTCAATCAGCGCAGCCAAATCCTGGCCCAAAGCCTGATCGGCCTCTAATGCAGTGGAGGCATACAGGCTGGCCGTGGCTGGATGGGCTTTAAATGCGTTTAGCATTCCCACTGCTTGCGAACCCTGTCCGGGAAACAGAAAGGCGATTTGTTTTGTCATTTTGGAGGAATTCATCTAATTGGCAATTTGCGCTATTTTACATGCGAACAAGTACGCTGCCCCAAGTAAAACCGCCTCCGACACCTTGTAAAAGCACGTTATCGCCTTTTTTGATCTGTTTTTGGGCAACCGCATGGTTCAAAGCCAGCGGAACCGAAGCTGCCGACGTGTTGCCATGCTGGGCCACTGTCATGATCACCCTCTCTTCTGGCAACTTCAATTTTTTGGCCACGGAATGAAGAATTCGCACGTTGGCTTGATGAGGCACCAGAAAATCCAGGTCTTCCAGCTTGAAATTCAGGGCTTCAAACAATTCCAATGCGCTATTGCCAAGTACAGACACTGCTTGCCGAAACACGGCCTGGCCATCCATGCGCAGGAAGGGGTCGCCCACAATTTTGCCCCCCTCAATGCGACCGGTGGTGTTAAGGATGCAACCCAGGGTGCCATCCGAATGAAGCTTGCAACCCAGAATACCGGGCTCATCGCTGCCCTGAAGGTAAACGGCACCGGCACCGTCACCAAACAGCACGCAGGTGGTTCGATCTTGCCAGTCCATCAAGCGGCTGAACACCTCTGAACCAATTACCAAGGCATTTCTGGCTTGCCCGGCACGAATCATGGAATCTGCCACGGTGAGCGCGTACACGAAGCCGCTGCAAACAGCCTGGATATCGAATGCCATCGCATGCGTAGCACCAATTTGGGCTTGAACAGCGCAGGCAGTTGAGGGAAACACTTGATCTGGGGTGGAGGTGGCCAGAACAATCAGGTCGACCTGATCAGGCAACACGCCAGCTGCTTTCAAAGCCTGCAAGGCCGCCTTGCTGGCCATGTCGCTGTTGGTTTCATCGGGCTCGCAAATATATCTTTGCTGGATACCGGTGCGTGTTTCAATCCATTCGGCACTGGTTTCTACGCCTTTTGCGGCGAGAAACGCAGTTAATTCCTGGTTTGATACCGCACGCCTTGGCAGGCTTGCGCCGGTGCCAAGGATTGCACTGTATTGAGACATTAAATCACTTGGTCTGGTTTGGCCTCGACTCTCGCGGAAACCGCTTCCCCCACACCGGAGACAGCCGGGGCTGCCAAAGGCACATAGTGCGACATGGTGACCCTGATGCTGTCCAGCAAATTGCCGTTGGCCGCATCGTAGGCGCGCTTGATCGCGTGGAAGAAGGCATAGGCGTCTGCCGAGCCGTGGCTTTTGATCACAATCCCTTTAAGCCCAAGCAATGCTGCTCCGTTGTAGCGGCGGTGGTCCACCCTTTTTTTGAATCGAAGCAACACTGGCGCGGCAAATACCGCTGCAACTTTGGGCCACAGGCCTCTCTTGAACTCTGCCTTTATAATGTCGCCCAGCATTTGTGCCAGGCCCTCCGACGTTTTGAGGGCCACATTGCCCACAAAACCATCGCACACCACTACATCGGTGGTGCCTTTGTATATGTCGTTTCCTTCTACGTTGCCATAGAAGTTCAATTCGCTGGCCCGCAACAATTCAGAGGCTTTCTTCACAACCTCGTTGCCTTTGATCACTTCTTCGCCAATATTGAGCAAACCCACCGTTGGCTTTTCAATGCCTTCGGTGTTTTTGACAAAAGCCGAACCCATGACAGCGAACTGAAACAAATGCGCAGGTTCACAATCCACATTGGCGCCCAGGTCGAGCATCAACGTGCCGGTGCCTTTCATATTGGGCAGGGCCGAGGCAATGGCCGGCCGGTCAATGCTGTCCATTGTTTTGAGTACGAAGCGGGATATCGCCATCAAGGCGCCGGTGTTACCGGCACTGACGAACGCCGATGCCAACCCGTCTTTCACCAGGTTGGCACACACTCGAATTGAGGAATCTTTTTTATTGCGCAGGGCTTGGGCCGGGGGCTCATCCATTTCAACCACTTCACTGGCGTGACGAATGGTGATCTGGGGGTGCTCCAAGGCCTTTTTCCTGGCGAGCGCAGCCTCAATTTCGGCCTGCTTTCCCACCAACACAAGTTGCACATCAGGGTGCAACTTGAGAAAACGCAAACAGGCTGGGATGGTGACCGACAAACCGTGGTCTCCACCCATGCAATCAATCGCTATGCGAACCATCCGTTCCTAGACCTTTTGGTTTTCATGGCAACAGACTGCAGTTGCCTTGTTAATCAGCAATTGATTACTCGTCAGCTTTTGTTTTTACCACTTTCTTGCCACGGTACATGCCGTTGGGGCTGATGTGGTGACGCAAGTGTGTTTCACCGGAAGCGGAATCAGCGGACAAGGTTGGCGCTGTCAGGTTCTGGTGAGAGCGGTGCATGCCACGCTTGGAAGGTGATTTTTTGTTCTGTTGAACGGCCATTTTAAAGCTCCATGTATAAAAGTGTTACTTCTTGCTACCCTTGAGCAAATCGCCCAGGCTGGCAAAAGGACGCTGTACTTCCTGTGTTGGACCATCAGCAGTGTCATCCTGATGGTCGTCAGTATTCTCTTCTTGCTCGCCCTCTTCCTGCCAACTGCGTGCATCCAGTTCGGCGCAGGCTTCGTGTTTAGGAAACATGGGGCAAGCCAGCAAAATTTCGTCTTCCAGCCAATCTCTCAAGTTTATCGCACCCGGGCATGCCACAACGTCCGTGTTGTCATCCAGCGTATCTTCATCGTAGGCATCGGCCTGCGCTTCAGAAGTTTTGAGAATCAAATGACGATCAAAATCGGTGACGTACTGAACGCCTGAACCACATACTACACACGATAACTCTGAGTTAAAGCGGCCTTGAAACCGAATGACGCTTTCAGACTTGGCGTTAATTCGCCCGGATATTTCCCAGTGAGCCACTTCGCACGACAACATGTTTTCGTCATTGCTCGCCCGCGGGAAATCAAACTTCACTTCTGAGCTGCTAATTCGACCGCCCAAGCGAGAAAACGACCACGCGTCGAATTCATCAAACTGTTTTTGTGGGGCTTTGTGCCGCATGCAGATTAGAAAAGCAGGAAACGCGCGATAATACTCCTCCATTCGTTTTATGTCAAAGCAGCAAGCCACCCCAAATGACCCGTTCCTTGTATTTAGCATCCAGCTCGAAGTACCGCCGTGAACTTCTAACCCGCCTGCAGCTTAACTTTCGCTGCGAAGCACCACAAATTGATGAATCGCCGAAAAAAGGCGAAACGCCTTTGGAAACTTGCCAGCGTTTGGCCAGGGAAAAAGCGATGGCGGTTGCAAAAGAACACCCCGGCGCCATTGTTATTGGTTCCGATCAAGTGGCCGATGTCGAGGGCGTGGCTATCAGCAAACCGGGGACTCACGACAAAGCGCGGGCACAATTGCGAAGCATGAGCGGCAAAACCATCGTATTTCACACTGCAGTGTGCGTGCTTTGCGAGGAAACGGCTCAGACACTCGAGTTCGCTGTACCCACATCGGTTGAGTTCCGTGAGCTAAGCCCCGCTGAAATTGAACGCTACCTGATCGCAGAGGAACCTTATGACTGCGCCGGTTCAGCCAAAAGTGAAGGCTTGGGCATTTCATTGCTGAAACGGATTGAATCAAGCGACCCCACCGCACTGATCGGCCTGCCACTGATTGAGGTATCGAACGCATTGCGACAATTTGAAATGACTCTGCCCTGATATGCTTTACTTGGTCCCCAGCCCCCTTAGCCAAAAAACGCCGAAACTGCCAGTGCTTGCAGCCGATCTGGCATTTGTTCAACAATGCAAAACCTGGCTGGTTGAAAACGCCAAGCCTGCGCGGGCTGCCTTGGGGCATTTCAATATGCCGATACCCATTCGCGACCTGCAAATTCTGGAAATTGCCCAGCTAAACCCGCAACAGCGCCAAACATTGATTGAACAATGCAAAGCAGGCGAACCAATCGCCGTAATGAGCGACGCGGGTTGCCCAGGCGTGGCTGACCCTGGTGCTGAAGTTGTGGCCCTGGCCCATCGACTGGGCTGCCCCGTTCACCCTTTGGTTGGCCCCAGCTCAATACTGCTGGCCCTGATGGGAAGCGGCTTGAATGGACAAAGCTTCCGGTTTCATGGCTACCCGCCACTAGAGCCAAGCCAGCGCGATGCATGGATCAAGCAAACAGAGCGTGAATCAAAGGTGCAGAAGTGCACTCAGCTGGTGATCGAGACGCCGTTTCGCAATGAAAAATTGATCGAAGCACTGTTGAAGCAGCTTTCCGACACCACTTCGCTGTGCATTGGCTGGGACCTGACAGGCGATGAACAATGCATTCAGACAAAAACCGTTGCGCAGTGGAGAAAGCAGCCAGCCGCTCCAGGCAAGTTGCCCTGCCTTTTCTTGTGGCTGGCCCAATAAATTACTGAAAACCCAAACGCTGACTGGTCCCAAATTCCGGAAACACGCTGCGAACGCCCTGACCAAATACAACGCCCACACGTTCGGCCAAGCGCTCTGCCAGAGAATCCTGTTCGGTGTAATCCAGAATTTCTTCGGTTTTCAATACATCGCGGGCTACCGTGTCAAATGACCCAAGCTCGTCGGCAAGACCCAGCTCCACGCTTTTCGCCCCAGTCCACACCAAGCCACTAAACAGTTCTGGTGCTTGCTTCAGCTTGTCGCCTCGGCCTTCTTGAACCACCTTGATGAACTGCTGGTGAATTTCACCTGCCATTTGTTTGGCAAACTCGGTTTGATAAGGATCCATCTCGCTAAAGGGATCCAGAAAGCCTTTGTTTTCACCTGCGGTAATCAAGCGGCGCTCAACTCCAAGCTTTTCCATGGTGCCTGTAAAACCAAAGCCGTTCATGATTACACCGATTGAACCCACCAGGCTGGCCTTGTCAACGTAAATTTTGTCCGCCGCTGCCGCGACGTAGTAACCGCCCGAAGCGCACACTTCTTCAACCACCGCATAAAGCGGTTTGTTTGGATACTTGGCGCGCAAGCGCTTGATCTCGTCATTGATAAGACCCGCCTGAACCGGACTACCTCCGGGACTGTTGATCCTTAAAATAACCCCTACCGAGCCCTCACTTTTGAAGGCGCTGCGTAAGCTGGCATTCACACGTTCTGCGCTGGCCAGGCTGTCGGAGGTCATAACCCCTTCAAGGTCAACCAATGCAGTGTGTCGGCTCGCCTCCAGGCCCGGGCCACTGGTCACACCAAGTATCGAAGCAATTAACACACCCACATAAACCAAACCGATCAGCTTGAAAAATATGCCCCAACGGCGTTTTCGGCGTTGTTCGACCAGCGCTTCGGAAGCCAGTTTTTCGAGCAGCTTTCGCTCCCATTGATTCTCTTGTTCGCTCATATTCTTAGTCCTCAATGCCGTCTGCGGGCACCGTAATTAATTGGGATGGGGTCCAGTACACTGCACCATTTTTTTCTTCAATATTCAATCGCACCAAAGGGTTGCCATCACAAGGGCCACCAAGGCAACTGCCATCGGTGGCGTCGTAGCTTGCGCCGTGGGTGGCACACACTACAATGCGTCCCGAATCATCCAGGAATTCCCCGTAGTTCCAGTCAAGTTCCACAGGCACATGCGAACAGCGGTTCAGAAAACAGCGAACTGCGTTGTCAACGCGCACCATGAAAGCGGTGGTCTCTTCACCGTTGTACAACACTTTGAAACGAAAGCCAGCACCACCTTCTTCAAGGTCACTGGATTGGCAAACAAGCAGTTCGGACATAATTTATTGATGTGCAGAAATAATTTGAACCAGCCAAGGGGCCAATTCATTGATTGAACGGAATGACTGAAGGTGGGGTACCTGGTTTAATAACTTGGGCGGGTGTGCCCCTGTTTGCACTGACAAGGCATGAACACCAGCCGCCTGCGCCATGTTCAGGTCGTGGGTGGTGTCGCCAATCATGACAACATGGGCAGGGTCGGTGTCAAATTCGTCCATCAATTCCAGGATCATTTGCGGATGCGGCTTGCTGTGACATTCATCTGCACAACGCGAGCCCTTGAAATACCGGGCCGTGTCCGAATTTGACATGGCCCTGTTCAGGCCTTGGCGGCTTTTGCCGGTGGCGACCGTGCAAATTACGCCCATTTTATTGAGGGTTTGAAGCAAAGGCACGGCGCCCGTGAACAACTCAAGTTCGTGGTCTTTGCTTAAGTAGTGTTTGCGATAGCTTTCAACCAGCAAAGCGATTTGCACCTCACTGGCGCCAGGAGCCGCATGGCGCAAGGCATCACTAAGACCCAAACCAATTACATAAGAGGCAATTTCCTCGCCGGGATCGGGCAAACCTGCATCAAGACACGCACGCTGAATGGATCGGGTGATTGCGCCAGTTGAGTCGAGTATGGTGCCATCCCAGTCAAACACCACCATTTTGTAAGTCATCTGCTGTTTACTGCCTGTAAAGATTTTAAAAAACTGTCCAATTCCGGGGCCAATGGCGCCTCTATTACTATAGTTTCATTTGTCGCCGGGTGAATCAACTGCAGACGTGCAGCGTGCAAAAACATGCGCTTCAAACCATGCCGGGCCAATTGCTTGTTCATCTCAAAGTTGCCGTAACGGTCATCACCTGCAATTGGAAACTTGTTGGCACTGGTGTGCACGCGAATTTGATGGGTACGACCGGTAAGAATTTGCGCCTGAATTAATGTAAATTGTGAATAGTTTGCTTTATATGTTTGAATTGTCTTGAATTTTGTGCAAGCCGCATCTCCGCTTGGGTCAACAAATACACGGGCTTCTTTCTCGCCGCTTTGGGTTTTCAGCAGTGGCAAATCGACCTGCCTCAGTGTTTCAGGCCAGAACCCAAGCACCAGAGTTTTATAATACTTTTTCCAAGAACGTGCTCGAAGCTGTTCTTGTAACTTTCTAAGTGCACTGCGTTTCTTTGACAATATCAATATGCCGGAGGTTTCACGGTCGATTCGATGCACCAGCTCAAGATCCTCATGGGTTTCCGCCCTAAGTGCCCGAATACATTCAATTAAACCAAACGATGAGCCAGAGCCCCCATGCACCGCCATGCCGGAAGGCTTGTTGACCACCAGCAAATGATCGTCTTCAAACAATATGGGAATGTCTGCGGCGGCTTTCAAAAGTTGCACTTTGTTTAAGGTACCACTTGATTGGAGCGATTCAAGGCTTTGTTTTTCCACCACCTGAATGGGGGGAACGCGCACCACATCACCAACACACAATTTGGTTTTTGCCTCGGCCCGCTTTCGGTTGATTCGCACCTCGCCCGAGCGAATGATACGGAACACATGGCTTTTGGGCACACCTTTGCACACACTGCACAAAAAATTATCCAGACGCTGGTCTTGATGTTTTTCGTCAATTTCGAGCAAAACAGCCCTGTCGGGATTGGGTTTTTCCTGTGTTTTCAATTCTTTGTTTTACCAATTGGGCGGGTTCAGCATATAATCGAATTATCGCTTGGGAAGCGTCCGAATTCACTTCTGGATACGCCCCACAGTGATTTTATTTAGTGGGTGTGCCGCCTACCCTGGATGGTGGCAATGATGGCTGAAAAAGAGGCGCGCGGCTGAATGCCCGCCTTAAGCTGGAAACAAAGAATTTTACGAACCAGCGCGCACAAGAAGCGCTGGGTACTAACAAAAACGACGCAGGCCCACCTTACGCAGGTGAAATTTGGACCAATATTTATTATTAAATATCAATGCCTTAGTATGATCGCCGCTCTTGGTTAAAGCCGAGCGGCGCTTTGTTGTATTCGTTTTTGAATCTCTTTGTTCCTTCCGCTTTTTCAGCATCTCTTTTCGCACTGCGGTGCCATTGGAGTGTGCATGAAGCGCATGTTATTTAACGCAACTCATTCAGAAGAGTTGCGGGTCGCAATTGTCGACGGCCAAAAACTCATCGACATTGACATTGAAACAGCTGGCCGTGAACAACGGAAAAGCAATATCTACAAAGGTGTCATTACCCGCGTAGAGCCCAGTCTTGAAGCCTGTTTTGTCAATTACGGCGAAGACCGTCACGGTTTTCTGCCATTCAAGGAAATTTCCCGGCAATATTTCAAGGAAGGCGTAGAAGCTGGCAAGGCCCGCATTCAAGACGTCGTCAAAGAAGGCCAGGAACTCTTCGTTCAGGTTGAAAAGGAAGAACGTGGCAACAAGGGCGCAGCTCTGACCACTTTCATTTCACTGGCCGGCCGTTACTTGGTGCTAATGCCCAACAACCCGCGCGGCGGTGGCGTTTCCCGTCGAATCGAGGGGGAAGAACGCCAGGAACTGCGTGAAGCGCTGGACAAACTGGAATACCCCAAGGGCATGAGTATTATTGCCCGCACAGCCGGTATTGGTCGCTCGGTTGAAGAACTGCAGTGGGACTTGAACTACCTGCTGCAACTGTGGACAGCCATCGACGGTGCAGGAAAATCAGCCAATGGCGCATTCCTGATCTATCAGGAAAGTAGCTTGGTGATTCGCGCCATTCGCGACTACTTCAGCCCGGACATCGGCGAAGTACTGATCGACACCGACGAAATTTACGACCAGGCCAAGCAATTCATGCAGCACGTGATGCCTGACATGATGAACCTGGTGAAGCGCTACCGCGATGATATTCCATTGTTCAGCCGTTTCCAGATTGAACACCAGATTGAAACTGCCTACAGCCGCATGGTTCCCCTGCCCTCGGGCGGCGCCATCGTGATCGACCACACCGAAGCTTTGGTGTCGATCGACGTGAACTCGGCCCGTTCAACGCGCGGAACCGACATTGAAGACACCGCCTTGCGCACCAACCTGGAAGCTGCCGAAGAAGTAGCCCGCCAGTTGCGCTTGCGTGACCTGGGTGGCTTGATTGTGATCGATTTCATCGACATGGAAAAAGCCGGCAACCAGAAAGAAGTTGAAAACCGTGTCAAAGACAGTTTGCATTTTGACCGCGCACGCGTACAGATGGGCAAAATCAGCCGTTTCGGCTTGATGGAACTGAGCCGCCAGCGTATTCGCCCTGCCTTGAATGAGGGTTCGCACACCACTTGTCCACGCTGCAATGGCACTGGCGTGATTCGGGACACCGAAAGCACTGCTTTGCATGTACTGCGCATTCTGCAGGAAGAAGCCATGAAGGAAGGCACCGCCAGCGTACACACGCAGGTGCCGGTGGACGTGGCTACCTTCCTCCTGAACGAGAAGCGATCCGAGATTTACAAGCTGGAAGCCCGTTTGAAGGTGAATGTGCTACTGATTCCAAACAAGCATTTGGAAACACCGCACTACGAAGTGACGCGCCTGCGCCATGACGACGAGCGGCTGGAAGACACACGCCAAAGCTTCGAACTGGCCACACCCAAAGAAGAACAAAACTACTACGACAAGAAAGTAGAAGGCGAAGCTGTGAAGCGCCAGGAAGCTGTGATCAAGGGCGTAATTCCCACCCAGCCGGCACCCCCCCATCAGGAACGCAAGCCAAAAACAGAATTGGTTGCTGCTGCACCTGCAGGGCCATCCTTGATTCAAAAAATCATGGCTTGGTTTAAACGCGACAGCGCAGCAGAAACACCTGCGGTAGTTGTAGAGCAAAAAACGGGTGAACGCGGTGGTCGTGGACAAGGTCGCTCACAAGGTGATCGCGGCGATTCACGCGGAGGCCGTGGTCGCAATCGCCGTCGTGGTGGTGGCCGTGGTCGTGAAGATGAGGTCACAACAGCTCCCTCGGCAACCGGTGAAGAAACGAAGGCAGCCGAGGCTCAGCAGCCCCGTTCCAGTCATCAAGGCCGTGGTGGTCGTGGCAAGCCCCGCGAAGAACGCGCGGCAGGTGCCGAGGTGCTTGAAGTTAAACCATTGGCAGCCGTGGAAGCAGCCGCTGATGATGCGGCAGCCGCGGCAGAGTTGAGTGAACGCACAGGTGGTCGCCGCCGTCGTCGTCGTGGCCGTGGTGGTCGCGGAGCCGGTGAAGGTGAAGGTGAGACAACAGGTTCAGCACTGGAGCAATCTGCGCTGCAATCTGAAGACGCATTCCAGGCCGCAGATGCGGCAGACGACGAGGAATTGGCCAACAAGATTGCCGAAACCATGTCGTATGGCAGTGATGACGAGGCCAGTGGCGATGAAGAACCACGTCGCCGTCGTCGTCGTGGCCGTGGTGGTCGTGGTGGCAATCGCGACGGTGCCCGTGAAGTGGTGGGTGTTGATGAAGCAGCCGCCCCCGTTGCAACTGCTTCGATGGGTTTGCCTGCAGAACCCACGCAAATGGGCTCGACGGAAAACAATCCGGACGAATCGAATGTACCAAGCCCTGAAGTTGCGCAATTCATTCAGTCTGTTGTTGAAGCGGTAGCGCAACCCAAGGAACCTGCACAGGAAGTAACTGCTGAAACACACGCGGAGGAAAGCGAGTCAACGGTTGAAATTACACCTGAAGTGCAGGAATCTGCCGAAGTGACTGCGCAAGCTGAAGTGATTGCTCCAGCAGTGGCAGCCTCGGTAGCAACTGTTGTTGCTGCTTCGCCTGTTCCCCCAGCCCCAAAGCTGGTGGACAAGGAAGCCCTGGAGCAAATGCTGAACAGTGCCGGCATGTTGTGGGTGGAAACAGACCAGGATAAATGGTCTGTAATTCAGTCAAACCTGGCTGCTGCGCCGAAACCCGTCCGCGTACCACGCGAACGCAAACCGGTGGCTCCTATCGCAACTGACAACCTGGTGCTGGTTGAAACCAAAGCCGAGTTCAGAAACGATTCGAACTGACGTTCAAGTTAGCTAGTCAAGCATTCCAGGCAAGCAATTGCCTGGAACAAAAAACGCCCGGTGAGTAATATTCACCGGGCGTTTTTCTTTTGCTGGCTTGGCAGGTATAAAAAAACCCGCTCATTGCTGAGCGGGTTTTGACTTCACGGCTGTGACAGTAAACTTTTTACTGAACTGTTCACTGAGCCATCACCTGTGAACCCATGGCTGTAGCACCTTCCTTGGAACGCACTGCAGACACTTTGCCTGCCTTGATGTCGTCATACCAGGCATCGTGGTGGGCCTTGGCCCATGTTTCATCCACATAGCCATCGCGCATGGCCTCAAGAGCACCTTCCATACCGATGGAACCGATATAGATGTGACCCAATGACATGATGATGAACAACAAGGCTGCACTGGCGTGAATAACATGCGTTTGCTGCATCAACAGGCGTGGCTGGTCAAAGTTGGGGAAGTCAAGAATTAGACCTGTGGCTGACACCACCAGGCCCAATACTGTGACGCCGCCCCAGAACCAGATTTTCTCGCCCATATTGAAGCGTCCTGCTGGGGCATGGCCCAACAAACCGCCACCCTTCTTCAGCCACTCGATGTCGTTTTTCTCGGGCAGGTTGTCTTTCACATACATGATGAAAAACACGATGATGCTGACCGCGAACACAGGACCCACAAAGTTGTGAATCACAATGCTTATGGAAGCCAACCAGGAATTGAGCGTAAGGCCCATCCAGGGTGCAAGCACGTGTTTGCCAAACATCAGCAACAAACCTGTCAAGGCCAAGGCTACGAAGCTAAATGCCATGGTCCAGTGGGCCACACGTTCAGCCGAGGTGAAACGTTCGATCAGCTTGCCTGTGCGTGGTTCGGGCAATTTAACCGGCCCTTTCACCAAGTGCGCCGCCACGATCAACAAAAACACCACTGCCACGGCCCATCCGCCGTAGAAAGAAATGTTGTCGTTGCGCATCTGGCGCCAGGTTTCACCGCTTTTGTTGATCAACACCCCGGTTTCACGGCCTTTGGTGACGGTGGTGAATGAATCACCCGACGCCACGGCTGACCAAACTGGTGAATTGTTCAAGGGTTGCGTTTGTTGTTTCTGAACTTGCGCTTGCGCGCGTTCAGTCGAATCTTGCGCAATGGCCCCCATTGACCACAGTGAGCACGCTGCGAACACCAAGGCCGTGAACAGGGCCAATATGGCCTTGCCCAGACCTGGCTGCGCAGCAGCCCGAATGGTTGAATGTGTCATGATTGACTCTCCTTATTTGGCCTTTGCCGAATCGCCAGTACGAACGTATTCGTTCTGTGCTTTGGCTCGGACGTTCAGGTTGTCTGCCCAGCTTTCCTTGTCACCCGCTTTGAAACCACCAGCGGTGAACTCACCGCCGCCAGTTGCATAAGCTGGTGTGTCGGCCTTGCCTGCATACCCTTTGCCTTGGTTGGCATCTTCAAGGGGTGAGCAGCCTGTGGCCAAAACAAGGCCCGCAAAGGCCCCGGAAAGGATCAACTTGCTACGAAGCGCCATAATTACGCGCCCTCCTTGGCAGGTTGACCATACGCTGAACTCCAGCCCCAGACTTCGGCGCCTTTGCCGCGAACAACCACGCGATTGCGGAAGATGTCGGAGACTACGTCGCCGTCACCTGCCAACAAGGCTTTGGTTGAGCACATTTCGGCGCACAGTGGCAGCTTGCCTTCGGCCAAACGGTTGCGACCATACTTCTCGAACTCGGCTTCAGAAGCGTCTTCTTCAGGACCGCCTGCACAGAATGTGCATTTGTCCATCTTGCCACGCTGACCGAAAGCACCTTCCTGCGGGAATTGTGGTGCGCCAAACGGGCAGGCGTAGAAGCAGTAACCACAGCCAATACACAGGTCCTTGTCGTGCAACACAACACCTTCGTCGGTCTTGTAGAAGCAGTTCACTGGGCAAACAGCCTGGCAAGGCGCGTCTGAACAGTGCATACAGGCTACGGAGATTGAACGTTCTCCGGGTTCGCCGTCGTTAATCGTTACCACGCGGCGGCGGTTGATACCCCATGCCACCTCGTGCTCGTTTTTACATGCGGTGACGCAGCCATTGCACTCAATGCAACGCTCGGCATCACACAGAAACTTCATACGTGCCATTTTCTTATCTCCTTTGCATTAGTGCTTATGCCAATTTTTCAATTTGGCAAACGGTGGTCTTGGTTTCCTGCATCATGGTTACGCTGTCGTAACCGTAGGTTGTTGCGGTGTTCACCGCTTCACCACGTACAACGGGCGCTGCACCTTCCGGGTAGTACTGAAGAAGGTCTTTGCCTTCCCAGTGACCCGAGAAGTGGAACGGCAGGAACACGGTGTCTTCACCCACGCGGCGTGTGACCAAGGCCTGAACCTGGATCTTCGCACCAGTCGGTGTTGTTACGCGAACCTGGTCACCGTGCTTGATGCCACGGTCGTTCGCTGCCTTGGGATGAAGCTCAACAAACATGTTTTGTTGAAGTTCAGCCAGCCAGGGGTTGGAACGCGTTTCTTCGCCACCACCTTCGTATTCCACCAAACGGCCTGAAGTCATGATCAAGGGGAAGGATTTGCCAATGTCGGCGTTCTTCTCCTGAATGGACTTGTACAGCGTTGGCAAACGCCAGAAGCCGGCTTTGTCATCGTGTGTTGGGTACTTGGCCACCAGATCGGGCTTGGTGGAGTACAGCGGTTCACGGTGCTTGGGCACTGGATCCGGGAAGTTCCACACCACGGCCCGCGCCTTGGCATTACCGAACGGGTGGCAACCGTGCTTCATGACCACACGCTGGATGCCACCGGAAAGATCGGTTTTCCAGTTCTTGCCTTCGGCTTCGGTTTTCTCGGCCTCGGTCAAGTCGTCCCACCAGCCAAGCTGTTTCAGCATGTCGGCAGTGAACTCAGGGTAGCCAGTGGTAATTTCAGCATCTTTGGAATGTGAACCGTCGCTGGCCAACAGGCTGACGCCATCTTTTTCCACACCAAAGTTGGCACGGAAGTTACCACCACCGTCCATCACGTGTTTGTCGGTCTGGTACAGGTTGGGGGAACCGGGGTGCTTGATGTCGGCCGTGCCGTAGCAGGGCCATGGCAAACCGAAGTAGTCGCCATCACAAGGGCCGCCTTCCGCTTTCAGCGTGCGAACGTTGAAGGTGTGCATGTTTTTCATGTGCAGCTTCAAACGTTCCGGGCTTTGGCCGGTGTAACCAATTGTCCAGGTGCCTTTGTTGATCTCCCTCAGGACAGATTCCATTTCAGGTTCCATCATGCCGCCCTTGCCTTTCACCATGGTGAGCGACTTTGTGAACTCTTCACCAAAACCAAGCTTCTCGGCCAATTGATACATGATCATGTGGTCGGTGCGGCTATCGAACATGGGCTCGATCACCTTCTCGCGCCACTGCAGTGAACGGTTCGACGCAGTACAGGAGCCTGAGCACTCAAATTGAGTGGCCGCAGGCAGCAAGTACACTTCGCGGTTGGCGTTCAAGCCAGCGGGGTCGCCTGGCATGGCTGCCATGGAGGCGGTTGCTGAAGGATAAGGATCGATCACCACGAGCAAATCGAGCTTGTCCATGGCTTTTTTCATGTCCAGACCACGGGTTTGCGAGTTGGGAGCATGGCCCCAGAAGAACAGACCGCGAAGGTTGCCGGATTTCTGATCGATCAACTCGGGGTTTTCAAGAACACCATCTACCCAACGCGACACGGTCATGCCGGCTTTGGTGGTCATGCCCTCTGCGTAGCGGCTCTTGATGTATTCGTAATCCACACCCCATATACGGCACCAGTGTTTCCAGGAACCTTCGGCAACGCCGTAGTAACCGGGCAGTGAATCGGGGTTTGGACCGACGTCGGTCGCGCCCTGTACGTTGTCGTGACCGCGGAAAATGTTGGTACCACCACCGGAGACACCCACGTTGCCCAATGCCAGTTGCACGATACAAGAAGCACGCACCATGGCGTTGCCAATCGTGTGCTGGGTTTGACCCATGCACCACACAATCGTACTGGGACGGTTTTTGGCCATCATTTCGGCCACTTTGTACATTTGCGCTTCATTCACGCCACAGGCTTCTTCAACCTTGTCGGGTGTCCAGTTGGCCATAACTTCTGCCTTGATCTGGTCCATACCGTAGACGCGGTCGTTGATGTACTTTTTGTCTTCCCAACCGTTCTTGAAAATATGGTGCAACAGGCCAAACAGGAATGGAATGTCGGAGCCTGAACGAATACGCACGTATTCGTCTGCGCGGGCTGCAGTGCGTGTGAACCGTGGATCAACCACGATCATTTTCGCGCCTGTTTCCTTGGCGTGAAGCATGTGCAACAAAGAAACAGGGTGTGCTTCCGCAGCGTTCGAACCAATGTACAAGGCACACTTCGTATTCTGCATGTCGTTGTAGGAATTGGTCATCGCGCCATAACCCCAGGTATTCGCTACGCCAGCCACTGTCGTGGAGTGGCAGATTCGCGCCTGGTGATCAGTATTGTTCGTGCCCCACATGGAGACCCATTTGCGCAGCAAATAGGACTGTTCGTTGTTGTGCTTGGATGAACCGATAAAGAAGGTTGCATCCTGACCACTTTCCTCGCGAAGTGCCAACATTTTTTTGGTAATGCCGTCGAGCGCTTCGTCCCAGGAAATTTTCTGGTACTTGCCATCCACCAGTTTCATGGGGTATTTCAGGCGGTATTCGCCGTGGCCGTGTTCACGCAACGCAGCACCCTTGGCACAATGTGCGCCCAGGTTAATGGGGCTGTCGAACACAGGATTTTGGCGAATCCACACGCCGTTTTGTACAACTGCATCGGTAGCGCAACCCACGGAACAGTGCGTACAAATTGTGCGCTTGATTTCAATTGCGCCGCCGGCCGTGCTGCCATCAGCAGCAGCCTCAGCGCGTTTAACCATGCCAAATGGCAGGCTGCCCGCAACGGCACCTGCACCCACACCGATACCGGAGCGCTTCAGGAAAGCGCGGCGATCCATGGTGGCACCCAAGCGTGACCCAATTTTATTGAGCAGGCTGTGGTTGTGATTCGGAATCACTTTGGCCACTGTCTTTTCGTCTCTTCTCTTTAACATCCTGGTCTCCTTGGATTACACCAGCAAGGTTCTGTAATAGGTTTTCACATGCTCAGAGAGCTGGTAACCCTTCGATTTTTTTTCAGTGCCCGCAGCTGCGGCTTGTTCGGCCACTTCAGGTTGTTTGCTCAACACCAGTGCGGCACCGGCAGCAGCAACACCCACACCAGCGCCCACCAGGAATTGGCGTCTTGCTAGTTTGGGTTTGTCTTGACTTATCATTTTCTTGGTCATCTCATCACCTCCAATCAAACGGCACTTTCAAAATCGAAAGACTGTGTTTCAACATCAAAGAACACGCGGGCCAAACGACCCACAGTTTTATAAAAATCAGTGTTGCTGGCGGCCTCTATGTCGTCGGCCATGCGAACATACCAACTGGCCATGTGGGCCTGGAAAAAAGCACGCTGTTCGGCAAACGACACAGGTGGGTCGTCGGCCAAAATCAGGTAGCGCATTACTTCGCACAAAAACGCAATGTGATCTTCGGTTTCAACCAGTGCTTCGTCACGGGTCAATCCAAATTTCGCCAGATCATCTCGCAAAGCAATCAAGGGCTTTTCGTTCAAAAAGCCCGCCATGTAATACGATCCGTACAACATCACTTCCGGGCGACCAACGCCGATGAAGTTGTCGACAAATTCCTGGTTGATTTTCTTGCTGTCAAATTGCCCCACCACACGAATAAGCTCGGAAAACTCGAAGCCCAACGGGGTTGTAATGTCGAGCGTGTCGCGGTCAATTTCGCGGAAACGAGCCAGAAATTCATCGGTCACCTTGCCGGAAAACAATTGGGACAACAGGCCATAAAAATCAGCACGTGCCCAGTCTTCACCGGCGATCAGGTTGTCGTCCTGTTGAACCTGGGTGTTCATTTTTTCACCTCAAAAATGGTCATTTCGTCTTTGGCGCTGTACATGTCTGTTACGCGGCAATCGGCACACATCTTCAGGCGGTTTGCATTGCGCTCAAACATGCTGTGCGCACTTAGCTTGGCAAACATGTTTTCAATCATGTGTTTGGTGCCAAACGCCTTGCCACAGCTGATGCAGTGAAATGGCTGTGATTCATTCAGCACACGCTTTTCGCGTGCCGCAGGGCCAAGCAACAACTGGGGCACCAATTCCATGGCGTTTTCAGGGCAGGTTTCAACACACAAACCGCACTGCACACAGTTGCGTTCAATAAAGCGCAGTTGGGGCAATTCGGGATTGTCGATCAATGCAGAAGCCGGGCAAGCGCTGGTGCAGCTCATGCACAGCGTGCATTTGTCTTTGTTCACCAGCACGGCACCGAAAGGCGCGGCGACCGGCAGTGCAATGGGCTCGGCAAAACTTTGTTTGGTGTGCTTTTGAGCATGTTCAGCCAAATGATCAACCGCGAACTCCATTCGGGTTCGCTTGTTGGACGACAATTCGAAGCTGGCGGGCTCAACACCCGACGCGCTCAAATTGCTGTGCGCAAACAACTGGTCAATTTGACCCGTGTGGAGCACGCGAACACGGTGCTGCAAACCCAAGGCTTCCAGCAAGGCGTTTACCCAGCCCACCTGCGCGGCCAAGGGGCCGGCATAATGGCTTGACTCCACAGCAGACTGCACAACGGTAATTCGATCGGCACCGAACGCCAGGGCGGACAGCCACAGGTCAGGGCCAACGCTTGCGCTGTGGTTCAACTCAATTGGCAACAGGCTGAAATCTGAAACAGCCGCTTTGCCAGACGATGTTTTGCTCGATTTCTTGGCCGCTTCCAGCCAGTTGTGTTCCATGTCGGGGCCGTGCAACACCAATTCAAGCTTGGCACCGCCGTTGCCACGGAAAGCTTTCACAGCAGTTTTGATGGCCCTGCCCTGAACGGTTGCTGGGCTTAACGCAAACTGAATTGCACCGGTTGGGCACACTGTGGTGCATGCGCCGCAACCCAGGCACAGGTGCGGATTGACCTCAATTTTCTCGCCAGCGGACTTAATCGCTTTGGTACTGCACGCATCGATGCAGTTGTTGCAACCTTCCTTGCTGGAACGGCTGTGCGCGCAAATGCTGGGCTTGTACTCAAAAAACTTGGGCTTCTCGAATTCACCCACGGTTTGAACGGCATCCAGCATGGCTTCAAGCAAAAGCTGTTCGCTGTCACCCACATGCCAGTAACCCAAGGGCGCTTGGCGATCTGCAAACAAACCGGGCATGGTGCAATCAATCACCATGTCATATTCACGGTCGCTGGTGATATTCAAATCACCAAATGAAATCGCCTTGAATTCACCACATGCCTTGATGCAAGCGCCACTTTGGTCGCAGCTGTTGAGGTCAATGGTGAGGGAATCTTTTGAAATGGACTGGGTAGGGCAGGCATCAACACAGGCCCCGCAACGCGTGCACATTTCCATGTCAACAGGGTTGGTTTTGCGTGCGCTAAGCTTAAATGCCCCCAAGTAACCGGCAACTGCTTGCACGCTCAGGGCCAGCACATTCAGGTCACGTTTGGCAGGCAACACAATATCGGTGGTGTCTGTTACCAACAGGTCAACCGTCAGGTTGTTGGCCAGGGTCTGGGCGTGATGCAATTGTTTGCCGCTGTTTGCAACAATCGCCACACGACCTTTGGAATTGAACAGAACGGCCGGCACAGGCTCAACCTGGAAATCCGTTTCATAAGCAGCCAGCGCGGCCACTGCCGCTGCTGCCTGTTTTGATGATTGATCAGCCGGCTGCCCGCGCAGCAAACCACGCAGGTTCACAAATTCGATGGTTTGGGTGGATGCCTCGTCAGCGATTGATTCAAAAACAGCCTGTTCTTGAGTACACCCCACAAAGCACCGTGCGCCGCTGGATTTGTTCTTTGAACTCAGCACCGTCGAAATTCCATCCCGACAGGCACGCTGTGCAGACACAAAACGAATGCCCTCAACGTTCACGTTTTGTAACGCTTTGTCGACTGTCTCGCCGCTACCCTGGCAACCACACACAAATACATCCGAGTTGGTCATCTATTTACTTCTAATTTAGTTATTTGGCAATTAATTGCAAAACTTGTGCCAAGCCAAGCCTGAAAATTTTCCCATTTAGAATCATTACACTAGAGTGACAGTCCTGCATGCGGACCCAAACGGTGGTGCATTTTGTCTGTATCCAACTGGCACTGGATACGACAAAAAGTACCAATTCAACGTGGTTTTTGGGGGGATTTTTCGAACGTTCGTTCTGTAGAGATTTGTTCAGAATCAACGACTTGAGAGCCGTCAGGGATAACCCTAACATTTTCATGGTTTTCTTCAGAAGCCACATCTGGTTCCACTTGCAATCCCGATTGCGCAGGCTCGGATTCCAGCATTTCTTTCGGTTCGATTACCTTCGCCAACAGCGAATTGTTTTCGTCAGAAATTTCGCCAGTTTTCAGTAGCTCCAGGTCAGGCCTGCTCAGCAATTGCTTCGAGAAAGTCATTTTTTCGATGTCTTCCTTGCTCAACGGCGTGAACTTGTTGTAGTCGTCGATATAAATGTCCAGGCCGTCCATCACATTGAACTCTGGCCTGGAAAACAAGGCCTTGAAGGCTTTGTTTTTCAAGTCCTTCGACACCTTGTCGACCAGAAAAGCCTTGATGTCGCCACCCTGCTCCACCGCGCGTAGATCGGCTTCAGTGGGCACCGGAAGATCTACTTCGACAGGGCTTGGTGGTGCATTGTCCACCTCGACAAGCCCTTGATTGTTCACTGCTTCGGCATCGGCGAGGGCATCTTCCTGCTGCGGCAAATTCTCGGCCAAGCGTTCCCTTTCACGCACTTCCAGCTTGCGCTTTGACCATCGGCTTAAAAAATTCTCACTCATCACATTATCCGCGTTTATCAGGTTTCACAAACGATTGCGGGCGCCGCCGCTGCTTGGGCTCGGGCTGGTACCGTGCCTGCACCAGTTCTGCCAGCCAGCTGGCCACTGCCGCTGGCAACGGCAGGGTTTGCACTTCATCATTGGCGTCCATCCAGCGTGCTGCCTCGTCATAACTCAGGGTTGCTTCAAACACCGAAGGCATCAGGTTTTTGTTCTCTTCCGGGTAACGCACACAAAAAAACACGTACGGCACGTCGGTGTCAAGGTTCAGGAAATAGCCTTGCAACTGGTCTTGATAAACCTCTGCCGTTACCGTTTGCACACGCTCTTCATCGCCTTGGGGCATGGGGGCGTCTGCCGGGCCCAGTTCAAGCACCTGCCAACGAAAAGGCTGCCAGGGTGAACTTTGGGCCACTTTGCCTATCTTCACCTTGAAGGAGACTTCGCCCAATACTAAAAAATTTGCACTCAAAAAACACCTCTGCGAGTTGCCGCGCCCCGTCAGTAAGGGCACAATTCAGGTGATTAGATTAGAAGATACATGACAAGTATCACAATAGGAGTTTGCCCCATGGGGGCGAGGGATTGAACGATGACAGACCGTGTTATTCAACTGGTCCAAGACAATTCGCGCGTCATTCCACTGAATTTCAGCGCACCGCAAAGCAGTGAAGTACCCGCCAAAGATCATTTCAGTCGCAGGCTTCATGACTTGCGTATTTCTGTCACGGACCGCTGTAATTTCCGCTGCGTATACTGCATGCCCAAGTCAATTTTCGACAAAGACTACCAGTTTTTACCGCACAAGGATTTGCTCAGCTTCGAGGAAATTGAACAGGTTGCCCGCCAGTTTGTGGCCTTGGGTGTTGAAAAAATACGCCTGACAGGTGGCGAACCCCTGCTTCGCAAAAACATCGAGATTTTGATCGAACAACTTGCACGCCTGCGAACACCGGGCGGCAAGCCTGTTGAAATCACCTTGACCACCAACGGCACACTGCTTCGCAAAAAAGCGAAAATATTGAAGCAGGCGGGCCTAAGCCGCGTCACCGTGAGCCTGGATGCAATTGACGACGCTGTATTCAAAGCCATGAACGATGTGGATTTCTCTGTGGATGAAGTACTCGATGGCATTGAAGCCGCTTGCGAGGCTGGCCTGGGACCTGTCAAGGTAAACATGGTTGTGAAAGGCGGCATGAATGACGACCAAGTGCTGCCCATGGCGCGGCATTTCAAAGGCACACCGCATATTCTGCGCTTCATTGAATACATGGATGTGGGCAGCAGCAATGGTTGGAAAATGGATGAAGTGGTGCCCTCTGCACGCATCATCAACATGATTTCCCAAGGTCTTTCGCAACTGCAAATGCAAGATGCAAACTACACGGGTGAAGTGGCTGAACGCTGGAAGTACAGCGACGGCACTGGTGAAATCGGCGTTATTTCTTCGGTTACGCAAGCCTTCTGCAAGGACTGCACACGCATTCGCCTGTCCACTGAAGGCAAGCTTTACACCTGCCTGTTCGCCAGCAAGGGGCACGACTTGAAGCCCCTGATTCGATCCGGCGATGAAGTTTCCCTGGTTGACAGCATGTTGGCCAATGCGATTCGAAACCTGTGGGCTTTTCGCGCAGACCGTTACAGTGAAATTCGCACCGAAAACACGGCACAACCCAAAGACAGAATTGAAATGTCGTACATCGGAGGCTAAAGGACTTTTCAATGGCAGCACACATTCAAACTACCCATGCCAGCATACCCAGCACGGTAGAAATTACAGCGATTAATGAACGCGGGGAGCAAGTGCCTGTTCAAATTTCAGGCGAGCACCCGCTAACGCTTTACTTTGACAAAAAAGAGCTTTTGACCATCATGACCCTGGGCTCTCAACCCGAAGCACTGGCACTTGGTTGGCTTAGAAATCAAAGGTTTGTTGAAAATTCTTCAGAAATTGCTGCAATTCATGTGGACTGGGAAACAGAAAGCGTTGCCGTTACTTCCACCGTGCTGAAAAACACCGGCCAAACCATCTGGGAAACCACGGAAAAAGCCCAAAAACTCGAGAAAAGAACCACCACCTCGGGCTGTGGCCAGGGCACCGTATTCGGCGACTTGATGGAAGACCTGGACAAGGTGCAATTGAGCAATGCCTATAACCTGTCGCAAGAAGTGTTGTACGGCGTGATGGATCAGGTTCGAAAACATGAATCGGTCTACAAACAGGCCGGGGCCGTGCATGGCTGCGCATTGTGTTCCAACAGTGGCGAAAACCGCGGTGAAATTCTGCTGTTTGTTGAAGACGTTGGCCGCCACAATGCAGTGGACACCATTGCAGGACAAATGTGGCTGCACGGCATGACAGGTGAAGACAAAATTTTTTACACCACAGGAAGGCTGACTTCCGAGATGGTCATCAAATGCGCCCAAATGGGCATTCCCGTGCTGGTGTCCCGCTCAGGGCTTACACAAATGGGCCATGAAATTGCCCAGAAACTGAACATCACCATGCTGGGCCGCTGCCAGGGCAAACATTATTTGCTGTACACCGGCACACACCGATTCAACACTTTAAACGACACACAATACGCATGAGCATTTCTCTGGACGACATTACCGGCGTCATTCTGGCTGGTGGCATGGGCCGCCGCATGGGCGGCATCGACAAAGGGCTTCAAAACTTCAAGCAGGCACCGCTGGCCCTGCACGCCATGATGCGCCTGAATGGCCAGGTGGGCAGCATGACCATCAACGCCAACCGGAATATTGCCGTGTACGAAGGCTTTGGAATACCCGTTATTTGTGATCAGCAAGCCGACTTCGCCGGCCCGTTGGCTGGCATGCAAACAGCGCTAAGCTACGCCACCGTGCCATTTCTGGTTACCGTGCCTTGCGATGTACCCATGTTCCCGACCGACCTTGTGAAAAAACTGAGCGAGCCCTTTGAGAAAAATGTTGGCTTAATGCTGACTGTGGCCGCCACCAATGGTCGCCACCACCCCGTGTTCTGCATGATGCGTACCGAATTGCTGCCCAGCATGGAAGAATTTCTGCGCAAAGGCGGTCGGAAAATCGATGCCTGGTATGCCGACATTCCACACCAGTCCGTGGAGTTTGGCAATGAAGCAGCCTTTCACAATGTCAACACATTGCAAGAACTGAAAGAACTTGAAAAGAAATCCTGAGTGACGAATCCAGCATGCAAACTGACTTTCAAACCGTAGACCAGGCTCGACAAAGCATACTTGCGCAGCTGGTGCCCATTTCGGGCACGCGCACAGTTGCCATTCGGGATGCGCTCGACCAAGTGCTGGCCTTCGATGTGCTGTCGCCAATCAACGTGCCAGCACACGACAATTCCGCGATGGACGGCTACGCATTCAACAGCAGTTGCCTGCAAAGTGGTGCAATCACCTCGCTGAAACTGGTAGGTACTGCGTATGCCGGCAAAGTGTTCAGCGGGCAATGCGGCCAGGGCGAATGCGTGCGCATCATGACAGGTGCAGTGATGCCAGCCCACTGTGACACCGTGCTGATTCAAGAAAACGCCACAGTGAACGGCGACACCATCAGCTTTCCGCCTGGCGCGGTAAAGGCTGGCGACAACCGCCGCTTGGCGGGCGAAGACCTGACTGTTGGCAAAGCTGCCCTGCCCGCTGGCAAGGTATTGCGGCCTGCGGATCTGGGTTTGCTTGCATCGCTGGGCGTGGCCGAAATTACCGTGCGCCGAAAACTGCGTGTGGCGTTTTTCTCCACCGGCGACGAATTGCGATCGCTGGGCCAAGCGCTTGACCAAGGCTGTGTGTATGACAGCAACCGATACACCCTGTTTGGCATGCTCACCCGGCTTCGATTCATCGAACTTCTGGACATGGGCGTGGTACGCGACTCCCCCGAGGCCCTTGAGCAAGCCATGCTGCAGGCCATTGAACAGGCCGATGTCATCATCACCTCGGGTGGCGTTTCCGTGGGTGAAGCCGACTACACCAAAGAGGTCATGGAAAAACTGGGCAGCGTGAACTTCTGGAAAATTGCCATGCGCCCCGGCCGCCCTATGGCATTTGGCCAAGTGCACAACAAAGCCAATGGCGATTCAGCTTTCCTGTTTGGCCTGCCCGGCAACCCGGTGGCAGTCATGGTCACCTTCTACGCGTTCGTACGGGACGCACTGTTCAAGCTAACCAACGCAAAAGCCTTGCCCGTGCCCATGGTGTCGGCAAAGCTGGTGCAAGGTTTGCGCAAACGCCCAGGCCGAACTGAATACCAGCGTGCCCGCCTGGTGATGGAAAATGGTGTATTGACCGCGCATCTTACAGGTGCGCAGGGATCTGGCATTTTGCGCAGCATGTCTGAATCAGATGGCCTGCTGGTGCTGGAACACGCGCAGGGCGACCTGAACGCGGGCGACACCGTTCTTGCCCTACCGTTTGAGGGGTTGATCTAACCCCACCCGGAAGAGTGAGCCAAGTGAGTGATTTTCAGGGCTGAATTCAAAGGCTACCATGGGTGCTCTTGAATTCAGGCCCCCTTCATGCTGCAAGACCCACGCCCCATCAAACCTTTGCAACACGCCCTGTGCGAGCTGCTGAGGCAGCTTGGCATCGAATTTCTGCCCAGCCAGTGGCGCATGCAGGAAACACTGATTGACCCCACAAAAGCCGACGAACTGACCTTGCTGCGCGCGTATCTAACCGCCTGCAATATTCCCCACCAGGTTTTTGAGCAAATTCTGCCTGGGGAAATCAAACACCTCTCAACCCACACATTGGCCATGACACACACAGGTCAATCCGGGCTGCTGAAAGACCTGCGCAGCGCAGGTGAAGAAAACCTGCCTTTGCAGTGGGCCTTGCAAATCGATGCCGTGAAAACATCACCGAACCCCAGCAACCAGAAACCACCTGAAAGCCTGCTGGGCTTTTGGCGAAAACTGCGCGAAAGCCCCTGGCTTCGTGAAGCCTTGAACTTCGAAAACGGCAGTTTCAAACCAGTTATTTATGCGTCCCTGTTGATCAACATTCTGGCACTGGCTGGCCCCCTGTTTTCACTGCAGGTGTACGACCGCATCATTCCAAATCAGGCTTATGCGTCAATGGCTGCACTGCTGGTTGGCGTTGCAATTTGCCTGGGGTTTGAACATGCCCTGAAACACGCGCGACACCGACTGATGGAAATTGCGGCCACATCGATCGACACGCGTTGCGCGGCGCACTTGTCACAATCGCTGCTGAATGTGCCCATCCACAAAACCGAGCCCACGGTATTACTTCAGCACTTGCGTTCGTTTGAACATCTGCGCGAACTGATCACCGGCGTTTTTTTGCTCGCCCTCATCGACCTGCCCTTCCTCACCCTGTTTCTGGTGGTCATCACCCTGATCCATCCCTTGTTTTTGTTGGTCACCGGTGGCGTCATTGCCCTGACCTTGCTGTTCGTGGTCAATTCGCACCGCACATTGTCGCGCCTGGGGCAGGTGCACATGAAGCAAGCCCGTGAAACACAAGGCCAGTGGCTTGATTCACTGGGTTGCCTGGACAACATTCAGGCCCACGGCGTTCAACAAGCACACGGGAAACTTCTGAACCATTTGCAGCTGAAAGCGCGCATGGGCGGCAACACAGTTCGGGATCAGCTTTTCCTGGTGAACCAGAAAATACACCTGCTTCAACAAGGCAGTTGGGTGCTTACCATTGCACTGGGCGTGTACTTGATTGTGGAAAAACAAATGACAGTGGGTGGTTTGATTGCTGTGTCCATGTTAACCATGCGCTGCTTTGCGCCCATTCAAAAACTGCAAAGCCATCTGGTACAAACCCATTCTGCACAAGCCAGCTTTGAAGAACTGGATCTGTTTCTGGGGCAAACGCACACCAGCAACAACACGCGTGCGGCACTTCCTGCCATTGCGCAGATCGCCATTGAATCAGCCAGCGTGTTGAAACCGGGACACACTGCTGAATCCAATCAGCCCGCGCACTTCATCGTGCACGGGTTGAACCTGAATCTTGATGCAGGAAACCGGGTGGGCATCATTGGCCCAACAGGTTCAGGCAAAACATCTGTGCTTAAACTGCTTGCGCGGCAACTTCAATGCGACCAGGGGCAGGTCCGCGTGAACCACATTGCAATCGACCACTATCACCCCAGTGAATTCAGCAGCAAAGTAGGCTATGCCACGCAGCCCCCCATGTTGATCAAAGGCACATTGCTGGACAACATTCGTTTCATGCGACCACACATCGACACCGCAAGCTGCTGGCAAATGCTTGAAAAACTCGGCATGAAAGAATGGGTTGAACAACACCCTGACGGCATTCACATGCATATTGAAAACCAGGGCAGCAACCTGTCTTCCGGCCAGAAACAGGGGGTGTCGATTTGCAGGGCATTGGCTGGGCAACCTGAGCTGATCCTGCTCGACGAACCCACCGTGTGCCTAGACCAGTTCATGGAAAACCGCCTTGTTCAATATCTTCAACAGCTGTGCGAAAACACCATCCTCGTGTTCACCACGCACAAACTCGGTTTGTTGGCCTGCGCAAATTCGCTGGTGTTGATGAACCAGGGGCAAATTCACGCACAAGGACAAAAAACCGAAGTGCTGCATGCCGCCAACGCACTTGCAAAAAACCGCGAGCACGGCACAGGGGCAAAGCCATGAACATCAGGTCTGCAGTGAAGCAGGTGGCCGACTGGACAATGGGCCGAACTGGTGAAAACCAAATGCCCGAAGAGGCCACACTGGATCAGTCCCGCCTGTGGGCCGAGCAGCAAATACTGACAAAAAGGCTGGTGCACTGCTGCGCAATCACTTTGCTTGGTTTACTGGCCTGGTCGGCCATTGCCACCGTGCCACAGGCCGCACACGGCGAGGCCCGTGTTGTGCCGTCCCAGCGTTTGCAAGTGATACAGGCTGTAGACGGCGGGGTGATCAACCAAGTGTTTGTGCGCGAGGGTGAACTGGTGAAAGCGGGCGACAAACTGGTGCAAATTGACATCACCCGTTTTTCATCGAGCCTGAAGGAAAAAGAAGCCCTTGATGCATCATTTCAGTTCCGTGAAGCCCGCCTGCTGGCGCAATTGAACAACACCCAACTATCCCTGCCGGAAGCTTTGATCAAACAATTCCCAGATCTGTTTTTACAGGAATCTAAATTGTTGCAGAGCAAGTCGCAAGAATGGACCGCACAAACCCAGATTTACGAACAACAGCTTGACCAGCGCCAACGCGAACTGGATGAAGCGCAAAGCAATGCCGCTGCTGCAAAGCGCAGCCTTGAAAGTTCAGAACAGGAACTGGCCAGCATGCGCCCACTGCTGAAAAGCGGTGCCGTTTCACCCATCGAAATACTGCGTCTTGAGCGTGAAGCATCCAAGGCTCGTGGCGATTTTGAAGCGGGAAGCGCCCAGAGCAATCGCTTGTATTCCGCCATTCGGGAAGCACGACAAAAAATTGAAGAAATTCGTTTGAAGCAAATCAACGAAGCGCGCACTGAATTGTCAGAGGTGAAAGCACGACTTGCCAGCCTGGAACAAAACCAGATTGAACTAAGCGACCGCGTGAATCAAGCCACCTTGAAAACGCCTGTGGATGGACTTGTTCAGCGAATTCTATACAACACCCGCGGTGCGGTTGTTCCGGCAGGTAAAGAAGTAATCGAAATTGTGCCGATTGATGAGCAGCTTGTATTCGAAACACGAATCAACCCAAAAGACGTTGCCTTCATTCAGCCCTCACAACGTGCATCCATTCGGGTCACTGCATACGACTACTCGATTTACGGTGCACTGGAGGGCAAAGTCGAGAGTATTTCCGCTGACAGTCTGATTGACGAATTTGGTCGCCCTTACTTCAGCGTGAAAGTCACCGTGCCACGCCTTGAGGTAAACGAAAAAGTGCGTCTGATGCCAGGCATGGTCGCCAACGTCAGCATTGAGACCGACGAGCGAACTGTGTTGTCGTACCTGACGAAACCAGTTTTGCGCGGCTCCATTGAAGCATTCACAGAACAATAAGCGCGGTCCACTAACTCCACAGAGTTAACTCTTAGCAATCCTGGCCGAATCACCTGTTTGGAAAACAGTTGACTTGGAACCAAAATCATAGATTGGTCACTTAGCTATGATATTGAACCCAAGGATAAGTATGAGCGAGAAGCCCGTCGTGAACGCCCAAGAATGCGACCCAAGTACGCTGGGCCTGGCAAGAAAGCCACGCCCCGCTATGAAACGAAAGCCACAAACAGAAGTTGTGGTTCAACTGGGTCCTTTTACCGACGGCCAAATTACTGCACCAGAAATGGTTCGTCCACTCGAAGGCCCCACCGAATGGCTGATCAAACCCAAAACAGGTGAAATTGTTCCTTTCGATTCGGGTACACCTCCGGAAAAAGACGTCATTCGCAAATACATCACGGTGGGCGCGCAAGACAACGATGTGCCAGAGGATCTGCCAAAAATCAGCGAAGGCTATGTTGTTGAACGCGTGAACCAGGATCCCTTGCCCAGCATGGATGACACCGTTCGAGAAAACGGCAAGGAAGTTGTTCGTGTTGTCGAAAACGGCGGTCCATCAAGCGTTGAATGCAAAGATCCCCCAAGCAACCCGCCCGTAACCGAAAGCGAAGAACCTCCTCCTGTCGAGCCACCTCCTCCTGTCGAGCCACCTCCTCCTGTCGAGCCACCTCCTCCTGTCGAGCCACCTCCTCCTGTGGAAAAGTGCGAAACCCCCGTAGATGCAGTGGATGATTGCGCCAGCACACCGAAAGACTGTCCTGTGGTCATCGATGTGTTGAAGAACGACATCGGCGGCGACGGAATGAACATTATTGAAGCATCGGCCGAGAATGGCACCGTTGAGATCAAGGATGGCAAGCTGCACTACACGCCAAATGAAGGCTTTTGTGGCGAAGACATCATCAGCTACACGATTGGCGAAGAAAACTGCCTGACTGATACCGCATATGTCTACATGAACGTTGAATCCGGAGACACATACGACTCTGGAAACGAATGCGATCAACCTGTCAACGGTGGTGACTACGCAGGTGGTGACTACAGCGACAAAGATGTCGACATGCATGACCAGGAGTATTCCTCATCGCCTTACAACCCAGACGAATTATTCGCTGAATATTCAAACCAGATCAACCAAATACTGCAAGACAAACTGGATCAAATCAGCAACTTGACTCAAGACAAATCGAGCTGGGGCGCAAACTTTGGTGCCAGCAGCTTTGAAGCCTCTGCCTGCGCTGCACCTGCCGAAGAACCCGTCGCTACCTGCTGATATCCACATTTGAACGAGTTACCATGAACACGCGTCACATTCCCAACACCCGATTGAAAACCTTGCCTGCCTCTATAGTGCTGGTCTTGTGCGCATTGAGTGCCCCTGGCAGTTGGGCACAACAATCTCAGGAAATACCTGAAGTGCAATCCCAAGCACCAGCAGAAAATGTGCCTCCTGCGGAAAAACAAGCACCCAACCCACTGCAACAAAGTGTTATCAAGGGTTTGCAGAACAGCCCCACCTTGAACGCCGACATACACGCGCTTGAAGCACAAATGGAAGAGTCGAATGTAGTGTTCGGAACGATGTTACCCACAGTCGATGCGCGTGGCTCTACAGGTCGTGAACGCACCCGCATTGAAGACGCAGACACCCGAACCTACAACGCGAACTCGTACGGCATTGAAGCACGCCAGAACCTGTACAACGGCTTTGCTTCACATGCGCGCTATTTCGCATCGTATTCGGGCGCGATGCAAAGCTATTATCGTTACCTGAACAAAGCCAATCAGGTCGCTTTCGATGCGTCAAGTTCACACGTTGATGTATCCAGGTTTCAGGCGTTGACCCAACTATCTGAAGACAACCTGAAATATCATCAAGACCTGATGAACCGGATTGAAGAAAAAGTGAAAAGCGGCGTGACCCGGCAATCCGATCTGGAACAGGCACGCAGCCGCTACACGCTGGCACTTGGCAATTTGGCCACAGAAAAAGCAAACACCTTTTCCGCCATGGCCAATTACCAGCGCATCACCGACACCGTTTGGCCGGTGAACCAGGCTGGCGAGTACGTGGTTAATGCCAACTTCGAAGTTGAAAACCGCGAACGTCTTGTATTCGCCCTGAACAACCACCCGTTGCTGAAGGCCGCCAATGCGCAGATCAGCGGTGCCAAGCAGGAAGTGACAGCCGCCAGTGAAGGCTTCCACCCACGCATTGACCTGCGGGCGAAAACCGATGTGTACAGCAACTACCTGTCTACGTTCAATGAACGTCAAATTTCTTCAGTCGATGTGCTGGCAACGATCAACCTGTACCGGGGTGGATCGGACAACGCATCTCGAAACGCCGCCATCAAGCGACGCCTGCGCAGCATGGACGACAAGCTGACAATTTGTCGCGCAATTCGCCAGTCCACGCAAACCTCGTTATTCGACGTGGTCAGCTCGCAGAAAAAATTGAACTACTTCCGTGAACAGGCTGCAGCCATCACCAAGGCACGTGCCGCCTATGAACAACAATTTGCCGTGGGTCGCCGTAGCCTGCTCGATTTGTTAAGTGCAGAAAACGAGTACTACCAGGCACAGCGTGCACTAATCAACATTGAGGCAGACCTCAGCATTTCCAAGTTAAAGCTGCTGGCAGCAACAGGCCAGCTTATTACACTGTTTTCCGTTGATGAACTGGTCAAGGCAGACGAGCCAACCAGGCGTGAAGTTATTCTTTACAAAGAGCAAAGCCAGAAAGGCGCAGAAGCCGAAGGTTGCCCGGCCAGCCTGATCAACCTGGAAGATTTTGAGCTGCCCAACATTGGCTTTGACGAGGCATTGAAGTCTGTCGACGCAACTCCCAGCCTTGCGCCGATTGAACTGGCTCAACTTGGCAATGGTGTGGTCGGGCAGCAAGTAGCTGCCTTTGGTGACCCTGCCGAGGTATCGAAAAGCCTGATCGACAAAACAAAATCCTGGGCAAAAGCCTGGGAAAACAAAGACGTGAACAGTTACATCGCGTTCTACGCACCCAACTTCAAACCCGAAGAAGGCAGCTATGAAGCCTGGGAAACAAACCGCCGTGAAAGAATTTCCAAGGCTCAGCAAATTGACATTGAAATTTCTGAAATGCAGGTAGTTCCCAGCTTTGACAAACCCGATGAATATGAAATCAGTTTTGTTCAAGACTACCGGGCAAAGTTCTATCAGGAACGGTCAAGAAAGGTATTGACCTGGAGAGAGAACAAAGGCGTTTGGCAAATTATTCGTGAGCAAAATTTACCCATGAACACGGTGAATGCACCGAACAAGAAAAACCTGAACCTGGCGGAAGCACCTAGCGCGCTCTAAGCCATCAAACTGAAAGGCTGTGGGCCAAAACCCGCAGCCTTTCGTACAGTACGCATTTGCTCAGGCTTAAACCGCCCGCCTCGGAAAAAACAGCATTGCCACCCTGAACAGGTACTTGCCTGAACTCATCCAGCGCATCAAATTCCCCCCCCTGCTCTACACCGCCCGCAATTACCCTGCTGGCCCGCACCACACTGACACCATTAAGCAACAAGCGGCGCAACACGGGCACACACGCATCAGGGATGTTTCCATGGCCAGGGGCTGCAACCACGACCGAGGCAGGCTTGCGATTCAGCAAATCAGTCAACTGACGCAGCGGCCCATTGCCCGGGGTGCAAAACACAACAGGCACTTCCATGGCTTCAAACAGCGGATGCCGGGTGGTTGTGGCATCCAGCAAATTTGCAAACTGACCCTGTACACCAAAATCGTCTGGCCTTTCAATCGCATTCAAGCTTGGCAACCATTGCGCGTCGGCCAAAACAGAATAAGGGCCATCGAATGCGTCCAGCCCGGCGGTGCTTTGTTTTTCAACACAATGCGCAGGGGTGAACAGGCCTTGCATGTACAAACCGAATGGCATCGCGGTGTTCACTGAAGCCTCGGCATTTGTGCTCAAACACCGAGTGAGGAATTCAAGTGCCCCACTGATATTGCCCGGTCCATCGGCTTGTTCGTGATCTGAAGGCAACATGGAGCCGGTGAACAGCACTGGTTTGATCAAGGCAGTTGAAGGCACCGTAAGGTACAGGAAGTACAACATGTCTTCCATGGTGTCCGTGCCGTGGGTCACGATGATGCCATCAATTTCTGGCGATGCAAGCAAACGCAGAAGCACTGCGCGAAGTTGAAGCATGTGACCCAGCTCCAGGTTCTGGCTGCCAATGCTGTAGGGTTGCTCGAAATGCCATTGTGCGCGGGCAAGCATGCCAGGAATGCTCATCACCAGGCTTTCGCCGCTGCGCTGGGCAGACGCGTAGGCCCAGGTTTCCGATCCGTCAGTCAAGGTGCCGGCAATGGTGCCGCCGGTGGCTACAAATGCCACACGCGGCAAAGTATCAGGTGTTGGGTGGCGCATCGTCATCATCAAGCGGGTCCACTTTGGTGTCGTTGAATCCTAGAACAGTCAGTGCATCTTTCTCGGGCAATTCATCCACACCTTTCAGCTTTCGCTGCATGGCACGTGAACGCACTTCAGCGCCCTCAATATTTTTCGCAGCTTTTTCCAGTGTGTCGCGGGTTTTGGCAAGAATGTCTCCGAACTTGCTGAACTCGGTTTTCACCGCACTTAGCACTGTCCACACCTCGCTAGAGCGTTTTTCCAGTGCAAGTGTTTTAAAGCCCAGCTGGAATGCATTCAACAAGGTGGTCAAAGTGATTGGGCCAGCCACGGTAACACGGTGCAAACGCTGTAAATCATCCACCAAACCGGGGCGTTTCACCACCTCGGCATACAAGCCTTCTGTGGGCAAAAACAGAATGCCGAAATCGGTAGTGTAAGGTGGGGCCAGGTATTTCTCGGCAATGGTTTTGGCTTCTGCGCGTATTGCCGCATCAAGCGCTTTGGACGCGGTGGCCACGCCATCGGCATCGGCGCGGTCAAAGCATTCCAGCAAGCGTTCGTATTGCTCTTTGGGAAACTTGGAATCGATGGGCAACCACACAGGCTGGTCTTCTTCCTTGCCAGGTAAGCGCACGGCAAATTCAACAATGTTGTTGCTGCCCGGCACGGGCTTGATGTTACGGCCAAATTGCGAGGGGGTCAGCATTTGCTCAAGCAGTGCCTGCAACTGTACTTCACCCCAAGTGCCGCGGGTTTTGACGTTGGTCAACACGCGTTTCAAGTCGCCAACACCGGTGGCCAGGGTTTGCATTTCACCCAAGCCTTTGTACACCTGCTCAAGCCGTTCGCTGACCTGCTTGAACGATTCGCCCAGGCGGGTTTCCAGCGTGGCATGCAGCTTCTCGTCCACTGTTTTGCGCATCAATTCCAGCTTGCTGGCGTTGTCGTCCTGAATGTCTTTTAACTTTTGTTCAACCGACAAACGGATTTGCGTAAGCTGGTCTTGAATCAGGGTGTTGGTTCGGTGCAGGGTTTCAGAAAACTGGTTGAGCTTTTCCGATTGCAACTGATTGCCCTGTGTGAACTGCTGCACGATCACCTGCTGCAGGCCATGCGCGGCCTGTTGGCTTTCTGTGCGTGCCTGCGCGAAGGTTTGCGCAAGCAATTCGGCCTGTTTGCCTTGGCGGGCTTCAATGTCCTGATTCACCAGGCGCAGCTGTTTGCCCAATTCTTCAGACACAAAACGCTGTTGCACCTGCGCATCCATCACTTCATCCAGATTGGCCAGTACTTGTTGTTGAAACTGTGCCAGTTCTGCAGAATTGTCGGCTGACATTTTGCGGTACACCACCCACAAACCAGCCAACACAAGCACCAGCAAAGCCAGCACAGCCCATGCCATTACACCCGCCAATGAAGCGTCCATGCCTTATTCGCCCTTGATTGAAATGGTGTTCAGGCCCTTAGCACTGCCCTCGGGATCGGGTTTGTTGCGCATCCAGTCAGCGGTGCGAAAGAATGAAAGCATCAAGCCTTCAATCACCTTCTCTGGCAATCGCATGGCGCGCAAAGCGTTCACCATGCACAGAAGCCACTGGTCGCGGTCTTCGCTGGAAATGTGGAAAGGCATGTGGCGCATGCGCAGGCGCGGGTGCCCAAACTGGGGTGAATACAAATCAGGGCCACCAAGCCAGCCCGACAAAAACAGGTAGAACTTTTCACGGGAATGGTCCAGGTGCACAGGGTGCAGTTTGCGAATGCGATCAAAGCTTGGGTTTTGATCCATTTCGTCATAGAACAAATCCACCAGCTTGCGCACACCCGCCTGCTGTTCCTCGGGCGTGTTACCGAAGTAAACAATGGGCGGCTTGGGCTGTGCGTCGATTGGATTGCTGGGTGTTTCGTTCAAGTTCATGGACATGCAAGCCTGAAATGTGGGTCAAAAAATTCGTTTACTCAATCCCTGCATTGTACCTGCCAAGCCACGCGGAAACTTTCAGGCCGTGGCTTGCCGCAGGGTTTGCATTACCGGTGCGCGGCACACCTTGTTCACCGACCAAGCCCCGAACAACACCGACACCACAGCACCGGCTACCACACCCGCCACTATGTGCAGGGGCGACAGGAAATATTCAAATTCAAACACGAAATGCGCAACGCCCCAACCCAGCCCCTGTGCCGCCATGGCAGCCACCAAGCCTGCCAGGGCCCCCAGCACTGAAAGTTCCAGCCACGCGGCGCGCTGCAATTGTGCAGTGGAGGCACCCATGGCACGGTAAATGGCCGCCTCACGGGTGCGAACCCGTGCGCCTGTCATTACACAGGCCACCACAACCAAGCCCCCAGCCACCACAGTGAACAGAAACACAAATTGAACAGCCTGACCCACTTGCCCCAGAATCTTGCGAAGCTGGGTGATCACCAGTTCGGTGTCGAGCACTGTCAGGTTGGGGTATTCGCGCACCAGTTCACGCGACACGGGAATGGCTTTGTCATCTTGCAAACTGACCGAGGTAATCCAGGTTTGGGGAAAACTTTCCAAAACCCCAGTGGGGAAAATCATGAAAAAATTCACTTCCATGGAATCCCAGCGTAATTCGCGAACGCTGGTAATTTCCACGGTCAACGGTGTGCCTGCAATATCAAAAGTAAGTTTGTCGCCCAAAGCAATGCCAAGCGTCTTGGCCACGCCGTCTTCAACCGACACTTCTGCCTTGGCTGCAGTGGAATCAAACCAGGTGCCTTCTGCAATGGTGTTGTGGGTTGGAAGCGTGTCGGCGAAACTCAAATTCAGTTCACGCTCAACGGTGTTGCGTGCGCGCTCGTCGCTGAAGGTGCCGGCGGTAATGTTTTCGCCATTGATGGCACTTAAGCGACCCCGAACCATGGGGTACAGGCGAACCGGGCTAAGGCTTGCGGTGTTCAGCTTATCCTGAACACCCTGAACCTGGTCGGGCTGAATGTTGAACACAAAGCGGTTGGGGGCATCATCGGGCACAGCTTCCTGCCAGCGGTCAATGAGGTCGCCCTGCACCACGGCAAGCATCAACAAGGCAGCAAGGCCCAGGGCAAGGCTTACACCTTGCAACACCAGCGTGCTGGCGCGCTTGGACATGCTTTGGAATACCGCAATGTGGGTGCCTTTATTGGCCAACCCCCTGGTCCGTCCATTGCCGACAAACGCCAGCATTTTTAGCAAGCCCCAGAACAGCACGGCAAACACAAGTGAAGTGCCCACAAAACCTGCGAACAACAACATGGCAAGCACCACGTTTTTCACAATCAACAGACAAACCCCAATGGCGGTGAACACGCCAAACAGCACTGACAACACCAGTTGTCCACGGCTGCTTTTCAGGGTTTGGTGGCGAATCACCGCCACCGCCGGTGCTCGCAATGCATACCAGGTGGGCACCGCCGCAAAACCCAACAACAACAAAGCCGACAACAAGATGCCCATGGGCAGGTAATGCAAGCCCGCCAAAGGCAAATCAACCCCCACCAGTTCAGCCAGCAAGGCCAGCAGGCCCCAATGTGCCAACCAACCCAGCGCCACGCCCAATGCACCGGCACCCAGCGTCAGCATGCCCATGCCCACGGCCCACATGCGCAAAAGGCGCTTTGGTGTGTAGCCCAAACTTTTAAGCACGGCCAGTTCGCCAGCCTGTTCTTTGGCGAACAAATGCGCCACCAGCGCAATGCCCACACAGGCCACCATGGTGCCGATCAGCGCGGCCATGGCCAGGAAGTCGTTGGCGCGTTCCAGCGTGTTGCTTACCTCTGGGCGGCCGTTTTCCAGCGTTTCAATTTCTTCGACTGGTGACAACACAGGGGCAAGCTCAGCAATCAACTGGTCAATCACTGGCTGCGCGCCAGTGAAATAAATTCGCCAGGTGGCGCGGGACCCCAAGCCCAGCAATTTTGATTCTTCAAGGTCGGCTGTGTTCATCATCACGCGGGGGGCAAAGTTCACAAAACCACCACCGCGGTCAGGCTCCACCAAGATAACGCGGGTCACCGGGCGGGTAATCTCACCCACTTGAATTTCGTCGCCCAGTTCAACATTCAGCGAACCCAACACACCCTGGTCTACCCAAAACTCGCCTTTGGGTGGGCCACTGGCAATGCGTTCATCTTTGCCCTGTGAATCGCGCACGGTCATTTGGCCACGAAGCGGGTAGTTGTTGTTCACTGCTTTCAGGGACACCAGAAGATCAACACTGTCTGCTGGCACCACGCTTGGGAACACCACGCTTTGGGCCCGCTTCAAACTTGCGTATTCGGGCTTATCCAGTATGGGCAACCAGGTTGAACTTGCAACGTTGCGCTTGGATTCTATGACCAGGTCGCCGCCCAGCATTTGGCTGGCATCGCGCACCAGGGCAGCTTCAATTCGAGCGGAAAAAACACCCACCGACGATATGGCTGCCACAGCCAATACCAAAGCAACAAAAAGAATGCGAAAAGAAGACCGACGAGACTGTCGAATCCAATACTGGAAAGACTGCATGGGAAATGCGCTTGCTGGATAAAACACCAGTTTAGGACAAAGCCAAGGGCAGCAGGTTCCCCTGTTTATTGCACCGCAGTAATTTCTTCATGAAGAAAACCCGCAAAAAACCGACCGATCGTGCTATTTTGAGTGTCGACTCCAACAATAAAAATTACTTTTAAGTAACATGAGCCGATACATTACAACAAACTACCGATTTTTAAGGAGACGGTAACGTGTCTGATGCATTCCCCCATTTGAATTCTCCGCTCGACCTTGGGTTTACCACCCTGCGCAACCGCATCATGATGGGGTCGATGCACACAGGCCTTGAAGACAAATACAAAGAATTCGACAAGCTGGCGGCCTATTATGAGGCCCGCGCAAAGGGTGGCACTGCCTTGATTGTTACCGGTGGTTTTTCCCCGAACCTGGAAGGCTGGTTGTATCCGTTTGCGTCCAAATTGAGCAGCAGCGGCGCGATCAAACACCACAAAAAAGTAACTGCGGCTGTGCACAAGCACGACGGCAAAATTGTGATGCAGTTGCTGCATGCAGGCCGCTATTCATACCACCCCCTCAGTGTTTCTGCATCGAATGTAAAGTCGTCGATCAACCCCTTCAAGCCCCGCGAAATTGGCGACTTTGGGATTCGCCGCACCATTGCTGCATTCGCACGCTCGGCAAAAATTGCCCAGGAAGCCGGTTACGACGGTGTGGAAGTAATGGGTTCTGAAGGTTATTTCCTGAACCAGTTTGTATGCAAACGCACCAACCACCGCACTGACCGATGGGGTGGTTCGGTTGAAAACCGGGCGCGCTTGCCAGTGGAAATTGTTCGACGCATTCGTGAAACTGTGGGTGAAAAATTCATCATCATTTACCGCCATTCCCTGCTGGATCTGGTTGAGGGCGGCAACACGTGGGATGAGGTCAGCTACATTGCCAAGGCTGTGCAGGATGCAGGTGCCACTTTACTGAACACCGGCATTGGTTGGCATGAAGCCCGCGTGCCCACCATTGTTACGTCCGTGCCACGCGCAGCCTTTGCTGAATTGACGGCACGCCTGCGCAAGGAGTTGACGATTCCGGTGATTGCGTCGAACCGCATCAACAAACCCGATGTGGCAGAAAAATTGCTGGCTGATGGTGCCTGCGACATGGTGTCCATGGCACGCCCTTTGTTGGCAGACCCCGATTTTGCCATCAAGGCCAAAGAAGGCCGCGCCGATGAAATCAACATTTGCATTGCCTGCAACCAGGCATGCCTGGACCACACGTTCAGCATGAAGCGTGCTTCATGCCTGGTGAACCCGCGTGCATGCCACGAAACCGAGATTGTTGACCAGCCACTGGTGCGCAAAAAGAAAATTGCCGTGGTGGGCGCAGGCCCGGCCGGTTTGGCGTCAGCCACCGAATTGGCGCGCCGTGGGCACAGTGTGACGCTGTTCGACAAAGCCGGTGAAATTGGTGGCCAGTTCAACATGGCCAAACAGATTCCGGGCAAGGAAGAATTTCATGAAACCATTTCCTACTTCAAGCGCCAACTGGAGCTGAAGAAGGTGGATCTGCGAATGAACACTGTGGTGGATGCCGCGCTGATTGCCAAAGAAAAATTCGACGAGGTCATTCTGGCCACTGGCATCAAGCCACGCACGCCGGGCATAGAAGGCATTGATCACCCCAAGGTGATGAGCTACATCGACGTGCTGCTGCACAAAAAAGCGGTGGGCCAGAAGGTGGCGGTGATTGGCGCAGGCGGCATTGGCTTTGATGTGTCTGAATTCCTGACACACGACTTTGCCCACCCTTCCCCCACGCTTGATCTGGAAAGCTGGAAAAAGGAATGGGGTATTACCTTCGATCCGAACAATGCTGGCGGTATTGACGGCATGCACCCACAACCCCCCAAGCCAGCACGTGAAGTGTGGCTTTGCCAGCGCAAAGACGAACCACTGGGCAAGCGCCTTGGCAAAACTTCGGGCTGGGTGCACAAGGCCAGTTTGAAAAGCCGCCGCGTGCACTTCATGCAGGGTGTTGAGTATTTGAAGATCGATGACCGTGGCTTGCACGTAATGAGCGCACATGGCCCACAAATTCTGGAAGTGGACAACATCATTGTGTGTGCCGGCCAAGACCCACTGCGTGAACTGGTGGAGCCCATTGAGGCTTTGGGCGTGCCCGTGCACCTGGTGGGTGGTTCATCTGTGGCTGCCGAACTGGATGCAAAACGCGCAATCAACCAAGCCACCCGCCTGGCTGTAACCCTGTAAAGGCAGATCCAAAAAATGACACAAAAATCGATGCTGCAAAAGGTGTATGCGCAAGTTGACAAACTGCCCACGCCACTGAAAACCCGCGCCTTTACCTTGCTGTTTGGCCGTGCGGTTAAATACTTTAAAACCACTGGCTTGAAGTTTGAATGGATTGAACCGAACCATTCAATTGTGGTGATTAAAAACCGCCCCAGCGTGCAAAATCACATTGGTACCGTGCACGCGGTGGCCATGATCATGATTGCTGAATCAGCCACCGGCGCACTGGTGGGCTTGAACGTGCCCGCCAATGCAATACCCGTGATCAAGCGCATGGAAGTGGATTACCGCAAGCGGGCAACGGGCGACATGCGTGCCGAAGCCATGCTGACGCAAGAACAAATCACCATGATGCAAACCGAAGAACGCGGCGAAGTGGATGTTGCGGTCACCATTACCGACGGCGAAAGCAAAGAACCGATCTTTGTCCGCGCAATTTGGGCGTGGACACCCAAGCGCAAGGGCTAAAATAAAAAGGCTGCTGCCCCGCCACATCGAGGAGACAATCAGATGGCCCCGTTTGAATTTCGAACCGTGAACCGCATTGTGTGCGAATCGGGAAGCTCCGTTCGCATGGCGGAATTGCTCGCGCCTTTGCTGACCCAGCACAGCATGAAAACCGCGCGAATTTTCATGCTGGTGGACCCGTTTATTTCCGGCACGGCCACCTTCAAAATCATCTGTGAAAACTTGGTATCGGCCGGGCATGCGGTGCACATTTGCAACGACGTGGAACCCGACCCGCCCGAGGCATTGGTACACAGGGTCGGCGCACTGGCCATGGATTTCAAAGCAGGTGTGGTGATGGCCATTGGTGGCGGTTCTACGCTTGATGTAGCCAAGCTGATTGCAATTTTGGCGCGCGGCAAGCAAGAACTAAAAACCATGTACGGCGTGGGCAATGTGCACAGCGATCGCCTGCCGTTGGTACTGGTACCCACCACCGCAGGTACGGGCAGTGAGGTAACCCCCATTTCAATTGTAACCACCGGTGTGGACACAAAAATGGGCGTGGTGTCGCCGGTGCTGTACGGCGACCTGGCTGTGCTGGACGCTGACTGGACCCTCAGCCTGCCCCAACATGTAACCGCCGCAACCGGCATTGATGCCATGGTGCATGCAATTGAGGCCTACACCAGCAAACGCCTGAAAAACCCCTATGCTGATTTTTTGGCTTGTGAAGCGCTGCGCCTGCTGGCTACCAACCTGCACACCGTGTGCAAGGAACCCGGCAACCGCGAAGCCCGACAGGCGATGATGCTGGGCGCCTGCCTGGCCGGGCAAGCGTTTGCGAACGCCCCTGTGGGTGCAGTGCATGCTTTGGCTTATCCGATTGGCGGCATTTTTCATGTGCCGCACGGCTTGAGCAATTCGCTGGTGTTGCCGCATGTGTTGCGCTTTAATTTGCCCGCTGCCGAGCAACAATATGCTGAACTGGCACAGGTGCTGAAGTTGGGCCATCAAGGTGACAGCCGTGCGCAACTGGCGCAAGCTTTCATTGACTACACGGCCACACTTTCGCCTTCCACCGGCTTACCTGTTGGCTTGCGCGATGTGGGCATTGCCGAGAAAGATTTGCCAGTGATGGCCAGCGCCGCCATGCTTCAAACACGCCTGTTGAGTAACAACCCGCGCGATGTGAACGAGGCTGAAGCCTTGGCCATTTACCAAGCTGCGTACTAAACGAAATTAAACAACAATCATGACCACACTGGCCCAATACCCCATACACCAACTGGTTCAAACCCGTTGGCACGACAACGACATCTACGGCCATGTGAACAATGTGGTGTATTACAGCTATTTTGACAGTGTGGTGAACCGCTACCTGATTGAAGAAGGCGGGCTGGACATTCACAACAGCAAGGTGGTGGGCTTTGTGGTGGAAAGCCAGTGCAAGTATTTAAAACCACTGGCCTACCCGGAACCCGTTACAGCAGGTTTGCGCGTGGGCAAACTGGGCAACAGTTCAGTGCGCTATGAATTGGGCCTGTTCAATGCAGCAGGCGATTTGTGCGCAGAAGGCTATTTCATTCACGTGTTTGTGAACAAGGCTGACAACAAACCAACACCGATACCGGCAGGCATGCGCAGCAAGCTGGTTTTGCTGGTGATGTAACAACTTAGTTGTCGTATTGTTCGCGAATTTTCTTCGCCACTTCAAGCAAACCGGCTGGCGACAAATCATTCAACTCAATCAACGGAGATTGATCAATATTCGGGTACTCACGCAATATTGAACGGCGATACGCCGGGTCGTAATGGTTGCGCATCAAGCGTTCAAACAACTCCGGCATTTGGCGCTCGGCGGCCAGTTTTTCCCATTCTTCGTATTCCTTGCCACCCACCAGGCTTCGAATAAAGCGAAGGCGTTCCAGCAAACCTTCCGGGTCTTCTTCAAAATGTTTGTAATCTTCTCGCCAAAGCGAAACACGCTGTTGCATGTCCGCATGCAGGCGAATGGTTGCGCCCTTGCGCATGGCGTCTTGCAGTGAATCAGGCAATTGCACATTGCCGATTTTCTTGCTTTCCGCCTCTACCCACACCGGGCGTGCCGGGTCGCATTTTGCAAGGTCTTGCAGCAACAGTGTGTCAAAATATTTTTGCGTGGGCTGGGGCGTGCCGGGCACTGCACCAATAATCGATCCACGGTGCCTTGCAATCGCTTCCAGATCAACAACCTGACAACCCGCGTCGCGCAGCGCGTACAGCAACCGCGTTTTGCCGCAGCCGGTCGGGCCGCTTAGCACCTTGTATTGGAATTTGGCAGGTACAGTTTCCAGTTGCTCGTTGACCCAGCGGCGGTAAGCCTTCCAGCCACCCTGCAATTTCTCAACGTTGTAACCAATGGTTTCAAGCGCATCAAACCAAAGCTTGCTGCGCTTGCCACCACGAAAACAGTACACAAGCACCTTGCCGTCTTTGGGATATTTGGGCAAATCTTCGCTAAGGTGGCGCGCAATATTGGCCAGTGAATAGCGCACACCAATGCTGTAAGCACCCATTTTGTCGGTGCGGTGCATGGTGCCCACTTCGGCGTATTCGTCGTTGTTCACCACGGGCATGTTGACGGCACCCGGTATGTGATCTTCCTCATATTCCCGGGGTGAACGGGCATCAATGATCAGGGCGTAGCTGGAAAAATCGTGCATGTCTTGCTGCTTTATAACAATTCAATCAGCCGGGCAGAATAGCCTAAAAAACAGGCTAAGTGGGCATATTCCTGCCGGGCAAAGTTTTCAGCCCATTGGCAATTGTTTTCACACCCTTCCAGTCAATCGCCTTTCGTTTTTGCAACATGGGCCACAATTTCATGAGCAATTGCGCCGTGGCCAGCACATCGGCTGTGGCCTGGTGACGTTGTTCACATTCAATGCCGTAACGCTGCATCCACACATCCAGCGGAAGCTGGTGGTTTTCCTTGTGCAGCACCGCCGCCAAATGCTCCAGGTCAAGCCAGTGTTTGTGTGTAGACCGCCCCAGCACCTTGCGCATGGCTTTGTTGATCAGTATTTCATCAAACCAGCTGTGAAAGGCAATCAAGGGCGAGTCGCCCACATAATGCAAAAACCCACCAAGTGCCAATTCTGCCTTCACACCGCACTGCTGAGCACCAATGCCGATGCCATGAATCAGGATATTGCTTTTATCGATGGCCTCGAATTCGATCATGTCAACGATTTCAGGGGGCTGCTTGATCACCACCTCAAAAGTATCAGTCAGCGAAATTCGCGGGCGGCGTTGCGCATCGAACTCAATGGCCGTGGCTGCAATCGAAATGAGGCGGTCTTTTTTCGGATTCAAGCCCGATGACTCCACGTCCACCACCACCCAGCGATCTGGATTGGGGCTGGAAAAATCGAGGCTGTGTGACAAGCGGTGCTTGATGTAAGCAGCCCACCCTTGTACTGGCAGCAGTTGGCCAGGTGCGGTGGTGCTCAACGCATGTACTCCGTTTCAATGCGCTGTTGCAAACGGCGCCCTACCCTGAAACATTCCTTCAATATGCGGCGGTCAATGTTGTCCAATACATCGTAGTTCACGACATTGGGCTGATCGGGCAAATCAGGCACGGCCACACCTTCGTCCAGCTGAATTCGCAGGCGCATCATTTGTAAAAACTCAAAGGCACTTACCCAAGCGTCGCGGCGCTGTTCTTCCACGCTTAAACGTTTGGCCACCGCCTCGAAACGGCGGCGTGTATTCACTTCGTCAATGCCAAATACCAGTGAGAAAAACCGGGCTGCATCAACAAATACGGCTGTACCCTGCTTCTTCAGGTCAAGCGTTCGCACACCGTCAATTTCAGTGGTGTCAATGCTGCCATGCCAGTTCAAAGGCGGGCGGAAACGCATAATGTTCTCGGCCAGCAGGCGCAGAAAAATGGTGGATTCTTTTGCGCGGGTAACAATGTAGTCGCGAAGTGGCGTGGCCAATTCCTTGTTGCCTGCCAGGGGGCGAAGATCGAAGAATATGTTGACGCGCAACAGGTTCTCAGGCGTGGCCACATCGATCCATCGGGCGAACTTATTAAGCCATTCGCCTGCTGTCAGGCAGCATTCGGGGTTGCTGGCCATGATGTTGCCTTTGCACAGCGGGTAACCACACTGGTCCAGGGTTTGATTCACTTCCTTGCCAAAAGCCAGCCAACGGGGGCGATCGACATCGGCTTGATTGCTGATGAACAGCAAGCCGTTGTCCTGATCGGTGGCAATGGTTTGTTCAGAGCGGCCTTCTGATCCAAAACTAAGCCAACAATAGGTAGCAGGGTCAATACCCATGCGGTTGCCAACCACTTCCAGAATTCGCTCGGTCAGCACGTCGTTCAGGTGGCTGATCAGTTCGGTCAATTGTTTGGCTGCAATGCCCTGACCCAGCAAGTTCTTGGCAAAACTGCGTATGTCGTTGGCGCAGGCTCGCAACATGTCTGCATCCTGGGCCGATCGAATGTTGCTACTAATTTGTTTCAGCGATAGGCGCTGCATGGCAAAAATGTCGCGTTCAGACACAATGCCGCTTAATTTGCCATTCCGGGTGACAGGCACATGGCGAATGCCAAAGCGCGACATCAACAGCGCAGCATCTTGCGCGGTCATGCTTTCATCCAGCGTGTGTACAGGGGCGTTCATCACTTCCGAAATCAGGGTGCTCAATGGTTTTTGAGCCATCGCCACGCGTGAAAGAACGTCTTGGCGGGTCAGAATTCCCTCCACTTGCATGGCGTCATTCACCACAATCATGGAGCCGATGCGGTGCTCGTGCATCACTTCCAGTACCTGTTTTAGAGGGGTGTTGGGCGAACAGGAAAATGGCTCATGGCGACAAACATCGCGCAGGGGTTTTTCCAGCGTTTGCTCGGCCAGTGTTTGTGAAGAATAAGCCACCTGAATGGCTTTTCTGGACAAGTCCAGAAACTGCATGGTGCGCCGGGTTAAATAATCAGAGAACACCGGGCTTTTGCGGGCAAGTGCCTGCACGCCCTCGTAGGTGAACATCAGGCAAAAGGTATCTTCCCGTGCGCTGTAAGTGGCCGTTACTGCGCGCTTGGCCAAAAAGGCGTTGACCGGGAACATTTCACCAGCTTCATACTGAAAACCGGTCGATGACAAATCAGCCAGACCTTTGCGCCCCACCGCAGACCCTTTTTCAACGTAATACAGGTAAGGGGGCGGGCCGTCTTCAGGGCGAACAATGACTTCGTTGGGTGCAAAGTAGGTTTCTGCGCAACCTTCCAGCAGGCAGTCCAAGTCCCGCAGGGGAATTTCGCTGAAAGGGGCGTGTTTAATCAACCTTTGTTTGATGTAGTCCAGTATTTGGCCGGACGGGCTGGTATTCGGGTTGCCAGATTCAGTGGGATTGGGCCCCTGATCTGCCACGGGTGCGGCATTCGGTCGATTCACAGTCTCTCCATTTGCTGGGCGTAAATGGTTTTTATAGTGGTTTTCCCTATTGTAGCCCCTGCAACTTACAATTTGCTTGTTTGATCGAGGCGACGTGGCTTGAAAATACTTCTTGCTTTGCCTCTGCGCTAAGAATATATTCGCGCAACTCCCCCTGCGGCTGTTTTTTCAGAGGTAAAAATGCAGTCAAATCCAACCACAATCATTGTTGATGACGCCGGCGTTGAAGCCTTGTGCCAAAGCTGCGGCGTGTGCTGCTCAACTTTCCGGATCAGCTTTTACTGGGGAGAAACCACGGCTGCCGAAGGTGGGATTGTGCCAGTCGAACTGACCGAACAAATGAACCTGTACCGCAGCTGCATGAAAGGCAGTTCGCAAAGCAAACCACGCTGCATTGCTCTGGCCGGCAATATTGGTGAATCGGTGAGCTGCACCATTTATGAAAACCGCCCTTCCCCTTGTCGTGAATACGATGTATTTGATGCGCAAGGGGAATTGAACCCCCGGTGCAACCAAGCCAGGGAAAAACATGGTTTAGCCCCATTGAATGTCAGGTTTGTACCCGCTACGCCTGTCAATTCGCTCCGCTAAACGCGTCCCGATCGTGCTCCTCAACGGCCAGACGAACAGCCCGAGCATTGGCCAGGGCTTTCGGCGTGTCGCCGTGTACGCACAATGTTTGGGCGTGAACCACCAAGCTTGAACCGTCAATGCATTCGATTGGCCCCATCCGCATCAGGGCGGCGGCCTGAGCCTTAACCCTCTCCGGGTCATCAAGAACAGCCCCTGCCTGGCTTCGGGGCAACAAAGCACCATTGGCCTGGTAAGCCCTGTCGGGGAAGGCTTCTTCAATCACTGCGATGCCCTGCGCACGGGTCAACGCAACCTGTGGGCTTTCAGCCAAGGCAAGAAGCCTTAAATGCGGGTAGGCTTTTGCCAGTTCAATCAACAGCGCCGCCGTTTCTTGTTGAAAGGCTGCATCGTTGTACAACTGGCCGTGCGGCTTGAAATGCGATGTACTAAACCCCATTTTTGCAGCAATGTTTTCGAACAAATCCATTTGCCGCTTCAGCTCATCCAACAGCTGGCCAGCTTCACCTTCGGGCTTTGCGCGCCCAAACCCGGCCTTGTCAGGGTAACTGGGGTGTGCGCCCACCTGAACATTGTGTTCAAGCGCCAGGGCGCATGCCTGCCGAATACTTTGTTCATCGCCCGCATGGCCACCGCAGGCAATATTGGCCCAATCCACCAACTTGAACAGGTCTGCGTCGTGTGAACAGCCTTCCCCCAAGTCGGCATTAATTACCATGATTTTTGCTAAAACCGGATTCGATGGCATATTGATAGCGCTCCAATTCCTTGTCATGGAATAACTGTACCCGCGTTGCCTGTGTTGTATCAACCATCATCCACTGCACGCCTTGCCCAATACACAAATGCGCAAACTTCCAAATGTCGCAGCTCACCACGCTGGCAATGCGCGGATAACCGCCAGTTACCTGCGATTCGCTTAACAACACCAAGGGTTGCCCACTGGGCGGAAGCTGCACAATCCCGGGGTGTACCGCATGCGATCGCAATGACAAGCGTTCTTTTAAAACCAAATTCGCCTGTGCCCCATCAAGCCTGTAGCCCATTCGGCTGCTTTGGCTGCCAAGCACATGCAACTGGGCTTGAAACAGGTCGCGACTTTCCTCACCAAGCCATTCAAACTCAGGCCCGGGCAAACAATGCACCAGCAAGGGTTGTGATGGATCGTGCACCGCCTTGGGCATGGCAAGGCGCAACGCTGGATTCAGACTACAGCTGGAATGCAGGTCGCCCGCATGAACTTCATCGCCCACCTGCAAAGCCCTGCCTTGAAACCCGCCAAAACCGGCAGGAATGCAGGTGCTTCTGGAACCCATTACCACGGGCACATCAACCCCACCCTTGAGGCAAAGCATGTTCCAGAATCCTGGGCTGGGCGGCAATGTGCGCAATACATCACCCACCTGCAAAACCAGCACCTGCCCACACAGCACTGGTTTGTTGTTCAGCAGCGCATTGGCACCGCGATTGGCAAGCAACACTGTGCAGGGCTTGGCACACACGAAATCAAACTGCCCCATCAGTTCCAGGCAGGCCGCATTGTCCGCGTTGCCCAAGGCACGATTGCCAACGGTGTAAGAAAATGCATCGAGTACACCACCCACCGGCACGCCTTCATGTTGATAACCCCAACGCCCCCCGTCGCTGACAATACCCTGCCCTTGCGCCTTGACCAGTTTAAGCATGATCTGCCCGCACAAATTGAACCGTGTCACCCGCCTGAAGCAGCGAATGGCCTGCATCACCTGGCGGCTCCGGGTCGAACATCACTTTCTCGACATGCCCCAGCAAATGCCAGCCACCCGGGCTTTCCCATGGGTAAACAGAACAGTAGTGCGCGCCTATCGCCAAAGTACCTGCGGGCACACGTGCCCTGGGGGAATTTCTGCGCGGAAATTGAAGTTCTTCCGGCAAGCCAGTCAAGTAAGCAAAGCCGGGCAAGAACCCAATAAACTGAACGGTGTAAACCGCGTTGCTGTGAAGTTCAATCACATCACTGGCGTTCAAGCCAGTTTGGTCTGCCACCCAGTCAAGGTCCTGGCCAGCCACGCCGCCATAGTTCACAACAATTGAATGATGACGACATGCCGCCTTTTGTTTGCCAATCTGCTTTGAAAGTTTGCCCAACAGTGGGGGCAATTCAGCCAGTATGGTTTGCACACTGTGCGGGGGCCTTAACATTTGCGCAAACAGAAGGGTTAGGGATTCATCGGCCTGTACACACCGAAAAACAGGCCAGCCCGCGGCCAGCAGACTGTCAGCAAGCAACGCTGACAGACGTGCGATTTCAATCGAAGTCAGCGACCAGTCAATTTGAATTGCACGATCCGACAAACAATAGACCGCGGGCCGGGGCCACTCAGGCGGCTTGTTGGCCATTGCCGTCCGATTCAATGGTTCGCAAATCAGCTTCACCAATCGGAATGCGGCGGGCTTTCATTTGTTCGGGTATTACCTTCAGCAACTGAATCACCAAAAGGCCGTTTTTCAAGGTCGCGCCCTCCACCTGCACGTAGTCTGCAAGGTTGAATTTGCGCTCGAAACTACGAAATGCAATTCCCTTGTGCAGGTACTGCTTTCCATCCTCATCGGCTTTTCGGCCGCGAACGGTGAGCACGCCGCGCTCTACTTCAAGGTCAAGCTCTTTCTCGTCAAACCCGGCCACTGCTAAGCTGATCTGGTAACGGTTTTCTTCCAGGGCTTCAATGTTATAGGGTGGGTAACCGTTGGATGTGTCAGTACGCATTGCAGCATCAAGAATGCTGGCCATGCGGTCAAAGCCAATGGTGCTGCGGTACAGGGGAGTAAGGTCGATTGTTGCCATGATTCATTCTCCTGAGAAGCAAAAAATCAGTTAGTAAACACAATTCGGAAAACTCTCGCAGAGACATTTCCCGTACTGCTGATTTATGAGCTGTTTCTCAACATTTCAAGACCTGAACTTCAAAAAATTCAGCTTTCGTATAAATCCCCATCAACATAAAACCACTGCCCATCTTCCTTCACAAAGCGGCTGCATTCGTGCAGGCGGCTGGCTGGCCCCGCATGGGGCTTGTAGCGGGCGACAAACTCTACTTCAGCTTTGTCGCCTGCTGTGTTGATCAATTCATGGCTGGCTTTCACGGTCAGCCCAATCCATTTTCCATTCTGCATTTCAGTGGACAAATCAATGCTTTCAGGGCGTGTTGAAACGTGCCAGGTTTGCATCAAATAGTCACCCAGGCCCAAGGCATACGCGCTATAACGGGAACGCATCAGTAACTCTGCAGTGGGTGCACTTGCCCCGCCACAATGAAAGGTGCTGCAACAGGCCCGATAAGTGCCTTTGCCACAAGGGCATTGAATCGATTTGTCCGTTTGAGCCATCTAGCAGCTTGCCTTCAAGAAGACACGGGCATGAATTTCAGGTGTTCCTTGTACACCAGCGAAGCCCGGTCAACCATGGGGCAGTGCCCGGTGTTTTCCAGCATCAGGTCTTTGATCGCAGGGTTGGCCTGTTTCAACACAGCCAAACCACTGGGGTGTACCAATTGATCCGAATCTCCCCACACCACCATCAGTGGCACAGGTGTGTTTGCCACCATGTCATTCAAACAGACATTCGTTTCCGGATTCACAAATTCCATGAAAACCCGATCCAGCAAAGCCTTGTTCAGAAAAGACATGCGACCAAAATACTTGCGCATGAAACCGGGCATGGCCGGTGGCTGGCCGCTAAAACACAGGCTCACCACCTGCTCATATTCCCTGAAACTGGAAGGTGCCAGCATCACCTTTCCTTCGTCGGCAAACGCCTGGCCAATGGCAGTGTGTTCCGCACCCTTTACACCGGCAGGATTGAGCAAACAGGCACTAAGTATCCGGTGAGGAAAGTTCGCAGCCAAGGCACCCGCTAAATAACCACCCATTGAATTGCCCATGACATGGAAGTTTTTGACGCCCAAAGCATCAAGCCAGCGCACCACACGATCGGCTTGCTCGGCAATATTGAACCGGGCGTTGCTGGGGCGGTCTGATTCACCAAAACCAATCAGGTCGGGGATCCACACCGTGTAGTGACGCATTAAACGTGGCGCCAGCGCCAGCCAGTTTTCCTTGTTCGCACCGAAGCCGTGTACCAGAACCATATCTGGCCCCTGCCCGCCCTTGAAGTAAACCGTGCGCCCATCGACCGTGTCGATACTGGCCTTTGTCAGGCCCAATTGTTTGCACTTGGAGTCAATCAACTTGCGGCACAGCCAGTTCATGAATACGTTGTTCATTGTTTTTTCACCTGTCTCATTGTGTTGTTGTCTGGTTTTTTCTTACACACCCAAAGGTTACTCACTGATCCTGTTTACAGCAATTGGATGGCTTAGTTTTTTTCGCGACTCATCAACAATACATTCACTGGGATCGATGTCTGTGGGAAGCGTCGAAACCTTCTGAAAAAGATTGCTTGATTTGAATAGGAGGATGTTCAAAATGAAAGCAAATGAACTACTGGAACAAATTCGCGAAGCCAATTTATCTTACCTGCTTCTGGCCAAACAACTCATCCATGAAGACAAAGCCGAGGCCATGATTCGCCTTGGCATTGACGAAAACACCACCGAGCTGCTCAATCAACTGACCACCGCACAGGTTTTGCGTATTGCCTCAAGCAATGTGCCCATGTGCAAGGTGCGCTTTGAAGACCCGGCGGTGTGGAAACTGCTCTCTGATCACGGAAAAGAACGCGCTATATCCGGCATGCATGCAGCCATTTTAATGGCTGGCCGCTGCACCCAGGTTACCGCTTGATTTAAACGTTGTTGATGCACCTTCGGGTGCACGGAGAACATGCCATGTCCAAGATCAAATCCTTGACGGCGGAGGTCGCACAGATCAAGCTTGCTTCCGATCTGATTGAACTTGATGCGCGATTGCAAGTGCTGGAAAGTGAAACCCAATTGTCGCGTGAACGCCTGATTCGCCTTTACAAGGAAATCAAGCACAAATCGCCCCCAAAAGGCATGTTGCCTTTCTCGACAGACTGGTTCATGACCTGGCAGCCCAGCATTCACTGCTCACTGTTCATGAATTTTTATTCGGCCTGCATCAAGCACACCGACATGGGCGACGGAGAATGCCTGGTTAAGGCCTACAAACTGTACCGCGAACAGATCACCATGCTCGGCTTGCCCGAAGTTTTATCGCTGACCCGCGCATGGCGTTTGGTGAAATTTTTTGACGCGGGCATGTTGACCAGCACTGCGTGTAAAACCTGCCACGGCAGTTTTGTAGTGCACGCCTACGACCTGGTGAAGAACTATGAATGCGGTCTTTGCAACATGCCATCAAGGGCTGGAAAAACCAAACAAGATGCGGCCACGCGTTTCTTCAATGAAGAAAGCATGTTCGAAACGGCTTGATTTTTCCACAGCCGTTCAGGCCATGAAGCGGGCAAGAATTTGCCTGCTTCGTTTGTCAAGCGCGAACAGGTCTTCAACAATGAACTGCATGCCATTGGCGTGCGTCAATACCAAGCGCTGCCCCCCCAGCCTGCGAATACTTTCATCGGATGGCAGCTCAAACTTGCAAAGTCCCTTGTCAGTTTCAAGCGTCCAGATGCTCGGCGTGGAATACGTGGACACAGAAGTAATGCGCAACACGGTGGGCCTGAACTCCCGCACGGCAAGGTATTCGTTTACAAGCGCCTGAGATTCAGGATCCAGGTCCTCAAAACTTTCAAGCCACGCCATTTCTTTGCTGTACTCATCAACAATCGAAATGCTTTCTTCAGGCGCAGAAAACGGAAATGCCAACACAGGCATTACGCGGTCTGCCACCAGGGTATCGCCTTTGTACAGGGCGAGTTGGCCCTGGCTTGATTTGCGCAATCGCCAATCATTCATATTGGGCCTGCTCCTGCTTCAGTTTTTCCTGGGCCTGGTGCAAATGCCAGAAGTACGATTTCGCAGCCAGCAGTTCATCGTGCGGCCCCTCTTCCACCACCTTGCCACGATCCATCACCACAATGCGATCGGCTTTGCGCAAGGTCGACAGTCGATGCGCAATCGCAATGGTGGTTCTTCCTTTCACCAGGTTGTCCAAGGCCCGTTGAATCTCTTTCTCGGTTTGTGAATCCACGGAGCTTGTGGCCTCGTCCAGAATCAGGACTTTTGGATCAATCAGCAAAGCCCGTGCAATTGAAATTCGCTGGCGCTCACCGCCAGACAAGCTTTGCCCACGCTCGCCTACCAATGAATCGTAGCCGTGCGGCAAGCGCAAAATAAATTCATGCGCATGCGCCAGGCGCGCTGCAGTAATAATTTCCTGCCGGGTGGCATCGGGCCGCCCGTAAGCAATGTTTTCAGCAATGGTGCCAAAAAACAGATAAGGCTCTTGAAGCACCAAACCAATGTTTCTGCGGTAACTGGCCATTTCGATTTGACGAATGTCAATGCCGTCAGCCAGCACGACACCATCGCTAACATCGTAAAAACGGCACAACAAATTCACCAGGGTGGACTTTCCAGAACCACTGTGACCCACCAAACCAACCATCTCGCCCTGTTTAACCTTCAGGTTCACACCGTCCAGCACTTGCCTGCTGCCGTAGCGGAATGAAACGTTGCGCAACTCCAACTCGCCCTTCAAGTGATCAATTTTTACAGGATTCACGGCCTCGGGCACTGAAGACTTGTAGTCCAGAATGTCGAAGATGCGTTTGGAACCCGCGGCCGCTTTTTGAGTAACAGACACAATGCGGCTCATGGAATCGAGACGGGTATAGAAACGGCCGATGTATGCGAGAAACGCGGTGAGCACACCCACTGTGATGTCATTGTTCATGATCATCCAGATCCCTGAGGCCCAAATCACCAAAATACCGAGTTCAGTCAAAAAACTAACCGTGGGCGCAAACAGCGACCAGGTCCTGTTGATTCGGTCATTGATCTCAAGGTTGCGCTGATTCGCTTTCAGAAAACGGTTTGACTCCCGGCGCTCTTGGGCAAATGCCTTCACCACGCGGATGCCGGGAATGGTGTCGGTCAAAATGTTGGTGACTTCGCCCCAAACCCTGTCCACTTTCTCGAAACCCGTGCGCAACCTTTCGCGCACCATATGGATCATCCAGCCAATGACGGGCAAAGGAAGCAAGGTGAGCAACGCCAATTCAAAATCAATGTTCATTAAAATGACAGCGGTCATCACCACCATGATCACATCGGTGATGAAATCGAGTGCGTGCAGCGACAAAAACAAATTGATCCGGTCGGTTTCAGAGCTAACCCGTGCAATCAAATCGCCAGTCCGTTTGGCGCTGAAATAATCCAGCGACAAACTCATCAAGTGGTTAAACGTTGTGGTACGAAGATCTGAGCCAATCCTCTCGGAAACCAGGGCAAGCAAATAGGTGCGCGCCCACGACAAAGCAGCCGCTACCACAGCGGAAATTAGAAGCCCGCCCAAATAAAAGGTGGCCAGTTCCGTGTTCATGGGCTGACCATTCTGGAATGGAATCAGAACCTCATCCATCAATGGCATCGAAAGATAGGGTGCAACCAATGTAGCGGCTGTGGACAACAGGGTCAGGATCATGCCGGCCAGCAAACGCCAGCGATACGGGTGGGCAAAACGCCACAAACGCAGCAAAGCACGCGAGGAAACAGGTTCTTCAAAACCCGGGTCCTCAAGTTCATCTTCGGTCAACAGTTGAGGCACAGGGTGTTGAATGTGGGCAATGTGCGTAGAACCCTGCTCAAAATCACGAACAGCAGACTCAAGCAAGCCCACAAATTCCTCAAGCGCACGGTGCAAACTGAAGCTGGCATAAAACCGGAACACCTGTCCCGATGCGACCCGAATCGACACCGTAGAAAGACCGGAATGATCCGACATGGAGATTTGCTCAATGTCGAGAAAAGAGGCTTTGAAAACAGGCTTCTGCAGGCTTTTGTCTACGACAATTAATTCATGCGCGTTAAAGGCTACAAGGCTTCGTGAAAACTCGCGTCGAGTATTCATGTCGGCCACAAACACAGCCTGAATTGGCGAATCTCCCGCCCAAACCTCTGAAAGGTGCTGCACTTCATTTTCAGACGGTGAAAATCCAACGATTTTCAATGAGATTACCCCCTCAGTTCGCGAATTCGCTGATGTTACACCACTATTTCCAGCGACACGGAGTTAACATTGTTCGAAAATCCAATCATCGAAACTAATCCTGCCGACACCCAGCTTATGACGCAAAAACGCCTTGCAATACTTCGAACCATGTGGCTGGATGGCCCAAACATATGGACTTACCGCAGTTGTATAGAAGCTTTGGTGGATATTCAGGAGCTGGAACAATTTCCGTCCAATCTGCTGCCCGGTTTTTACGAGCGATTAACGGCTTTACTACCCGGTTTGGTTGACCACCGCTGCGGAATTGGTGAACCTGGCGGCTTCCTGTTGCGCGTACGCGAAGGTACCTATGCTGCGCACATGCTGGAACACATCGTGATTGAACTGCACACTCAGGCTGGCCTGGAGGTTGGTTTCGGCAAAGCGCGAATGACCAGCAAGGAAGGTGTTTACAAAATGGTGTTTCGCACACCCGACCCGGTTGTGGGCATGGCCTGCCTTGAAGCCGGGGTGCGCCTGCTGCACGCCGCCATCGAGGGCACGGAATACGACTTGCAAGCGGAGCTGAAAATCATCAAGCGCCATTGCGACATGCACGGCCTGGGCCCCAGCACCCAGCACATTCTGGATGCGGCCTATGCTCGCCGCATTCCGATTATTCGCCTGAACGATGGCAACCTGGTTCAGCTTGGCCATGGCGATCAACAACAACGCATCTGGACCGCAGAAACTTCAAAAACTTCTGCCATAGCAGAGGGTATAGCAGCGGACAAAAACCTGTGCAAAGAACTGCTGGCGCAGTGTGGGGTGCCGGTGCCAAAAGGCGAATTTGCAAAAGATGCAGACCGGGCATGGGAAATTGCCCAAAACATCGGCCTTCCCGTGGTGGTAAAACCAGTCGACGGCAATCAGGGCCGCGGCGTTTCACTTGAACTGGACAAGCAAGAGGATATTCAAAAAGCCTGGGCTTTGGCCCAAGAGGAAAGTTACAGCGGCGTCATTGTTGAACAATTCATTCGGGGTGTTGAGCACCGTGTTCTGGTGGTGAATTACCAGATTGCAGCTGTATCTCGTGGCGATCTGGTGCATGTGGAGGGTGACGGACAATCCACCCTTCAATCACTGATCGATCTTCAGATCAACACAGACCCTCGCCGTGGCGAATCCGAAATTACCCCACTTAAAACGATCCGGATTGACTCCAATCCTGTCGTCTCGCTCGAAGTACATCGCCAAGGCTACAAGGCAGATTCAATCATCCCGGCAGGCATACAGGTCATTATTGAACGAAACAGCAATGCATCCGAAGACGTCACAGACCTGATTCACCCAGAAATTGCCCGCCTGTGCTGCATGGCAGCCCGTGTGGTGGGCCTGGACGTGGCTGGTGTTGATTTGGTGTGCGAACACATTGACCAGCCCCCAAAAGGCCAATCGCTGGCTGTGGTCGAAGTAAACGCAGGCCCGGGCCTGTTGATGCACATCAAACCTGCCAAAGGTCAGCCACGCAATGTGGGCAAACCAATTATTGAATCGCTGTTCCCCAGCGAAGCCAATGGTCGCATTCCAACCATTTCATATTCCGGCGGCGAGGAAATCAGTGGCTTTGGCCCGGAATTAAGCGAAATTCTGGAAGACCAGGGTCACCGCGTGGGTTTGGCCTGCGATCAGGGTTTGCTCATGAATGGCCGCACAATCAGCAAAACAGGCTCAGCCAACTGGCAGGCTGGGCGAAATTGTTTGATCAACAAAAACCTGGACACCTTGGTGATGCAGGTCAAAGCAAACACCATTTTGTCAGAAGGCCTGCCTTTTGATCGCTCAAGCGTGGCGGTGATCACCAGCCTGGGCTCGATGGAAGGCCTTGACGAATGGGATATTCTGACCAAAGAACAACACTTCAACGTAATGCGCACGGTGATTGATCTGGTACTTGGTAGCGGGCATGCCGTAATAAACGCCGATGAGGTCAGCCTTCTTCCCCTAAGGGAACTGTGCGACGGTAAAACAATCTGGATCAGCAGCACCAACAACAACCCGGTGGTTGCAGAACATGTAAAAAACGGCGGCATGGCGGTTGTTTACGGCAGTGAAAACATCCACTTTTTGGGCAATCGAGCAGAAGCGGAAACACGCACACCCATTCCGCTGAAACAACCACCAGAAAACCTGGTCAAAACATTGGCCCTGGCGGCTTCAGGCTGGGCCATGGATGTACCCCACAACCTGCTGCGCGCCGACATTCGCCAGCGCTATTGATTCAACGCAGACGCACCAACAAGGTAAACGAAAACCATGAAAATTGAACGAATTCGCGCCCTGCGTGGCCCCAATTTGTGGAGCAAGAACACCAGCATGGAAGCGTTGGTGTTTTGTGAGGAAAACGAGCGCATCTACGATCGCTTTGCAAGCATTGAAATGCGCGTTCGCAGCGGCTTGCCCGGCATCGGGTCATTGCGGGCCACCGGGTTCGAGCAAAGCAATATTGCCCTGGCGCACATTCTGGGCCGTGCGGCACTGCGGCTACAGGTTGAAGCGGGTTCGCAGGTTACCTTCACCCATGTATCAGACAACATCATTACCGGTTATTTCCGCGTGGTTGTGCAATACGAAGAGGAAGAACTGGCGCGGGCAGCGTTTGAAGAAGCGCACAAGCTCATTCTTGCTGCACTGGCAGGCGAAGACTTCGACACACATGCAGCCATTGAGCGTTTGAAAGAAATTTTTGAAGACTGCAAACTAGGCCCCAGCACAGGGTCAATTGTCAATGCGGCACTGCATCGCGGCATCCCCATTCGCCGCCTTACCCAAGGCAGCCTGGTGCAGCTTGGCTGGGGGTCAAAAGCACGGCGCATTCAAGCTGCTGAAACAGACACCACCTGCGCAATCTCGGAAGAAATTGCGCAAGACAAAGACCTGACCAAATCCATCTTGTCAGCCGCAGGTATTCCAACCCCAAAAGGCAAACTGGTTAAAAGCTTTGAGGAAGCGGTGCAGGCATTTCGCGAATTGACCCAGGCCACCAACAAAGGCGTGGTGATCAAGCCCAGCGATGGCAATCAGGGCAAAGGTGTAACAGTCAATATTGTGGACGAAGAACACCTTCGGGTGGCCTTTGATGCCGCGAAGAAACACGGCAGTGGCGTACCCATTGTGGAGGAATTTATTCCTGGTCATGACTACCGTTTTCTGGTTGTGGGCGACAAACTGGTTGCTGCAGCACGCCGCGAACCACCCTCTGTGGTGGGCGATGGCGTGCACACAATCACCGAGCTGGTTGAAATTGAAAACCGCAACCCACTTCGTGGCGAGGGGCACGGCAGCGCACTGAGCAAGCTGCGCGTAGACGAAATTGCAGTTGCCCGCATCAAAAAGCAAGGCTATACCGCCGACTCCAAACCAGAACAAGGCGTGCGCGTGGTGCTGCGCAACAACGCGAATTTGAGCACAGGCGGCAGCGCAACCGATGTAACCGACAACGTTCACCCTGCCCTTGCGGAAATGGTGATTCAGGCTGCACAACAAATTGGAATCGAAGTGTGTGGCGTAGACGTGGTGTGTGAACACGTTGACGAATCACTTGAAGCACAAGGTGGCGGCATTGTTGAACTGAATGCAGCACCGGGTTTGCGAATGCACCTGGAACCTTCCATTGGCAAGGGCCGCGATGTGGGCGCTGCCGTGATCGACTTGATGTTCAAGAAAGACGAAAACGGGCGCATCCCGGTGGTGGCTGTTACTGGCACCAACGGCAAAACCACCACAGTGCGCCTGATCGAACAAATTTTGCGTTATCACAACCTGCGTGTGGGCTACACCGGCACCGAAGGTGTGGTGGTGAACGGTCACCTGATCGACACAGGCGATTGCAGTGGCCCCAAAAGTGCCCACAGGGTGCTGGTGCACCCGGAAGCCGACGCCGCTGTTCTGGAATGCGCCCGTGGCGGCATGTTGCGTGAAGGCCTGGGCTTTGACATGTGCGACGTAGGCATTGTGACCAATATCGGCGAAGGTGACCACCTGGGCCTGAACTTCATTGACAGCGTAGAAGACCTTGCGCTTCTAAAAAGCGTGCTGATTCAAAATGTGGCACCCAACGGGCTTGCCGTGCTGAATGCAGACGACAAACACGCTGCAGGCATGGCCAAGCTGACCCCCGGGCGCGTGCTGTTTTTCACCAGCAACCCCGACAACCCGATTGTGGCGGCCCACAAAGCCAAAGGGCGCCCCGTGATTATTCACGACGGCCGTGTGATCAACATCAGTTTTGATGACATCGAAAAAACCATTGATCTGATGGACGTGCCATTGACCAACAACGGCCTGTTTACTTTCCAGGTTCAAAACGTGATGTGTGCAGTCGCCGCCGCCCTTGGCTTGAACGTACCGTTCAATACCATCCGCGCTGCACTTGGCAATTTCCAGTCAACACCCGATACGGTTCCCGGTCGCTTCAACTTTTTCAAGCACAAAGGTGGCTCGGTGATCGCGGACTATGGCCACAATCCAGATGCCGTCAGCACCTTGATCAACACGCTGCAAAACATTCCTGCAGTCAAACGCACGGTGGTGATCAGTGCCGCAGGCGACAGACGCGACCAGGACATCATTGAACAAGGCCGTTTGGTTGGCGGTTTTTTCGACGACATCATTTTGTATGAGGATGCCTGTCAGCGTGGCCGCCCCGATGGCGAGACAATCGCCTTGTTGCAACAGGGCATTGCGCAATCCGAAACAGGAAAAAAACCTGCTGTAGTAGAGGTTCGCGGCGAATTCAAGGCCATGCAAATGGCGCTGGACCAAACTGGCCCTGATCATGTGGTGCTTGTATTGATTGACCAGGTCAACGAAGCTTTGCAGTACCTTCAAGCCAACACCACAGGCGATGCAGTTCAGGCACTGGCCTGAACATTCGGGCTACAACAATTCAAGCCGCTTCAACATGCGGTGAAAATTGCCGGAGTCGAGCCCCAGTTGCCGCGCAGCTGCGGCTCGATTGCCTTGTGTCTCAACCAGCACACGCTGGATCAGGTTTTTTGAAAATCCATCTATCGCCTCGCGGTACGACACCTCGCCCATGGGCATTGACATTCGCGCGGCGTTATTCACCGAGTTGATCACCGCGCCGGCCTGCGTGGGCAGTTCGCTCAACAAATCCAGATGCTCCAGCTCAACTGTCACCATTGCCCCCAACCCATCCCGGCGTGCCTTCAATGCAGCACGCCCAAGGGTATGCTCCAGCTCACGCACATTGCCGGGCCAACTGTAGTGCTTCAAAGCTGCCTCACACCCCCTGCCCAAACGCAAATTTCGCAAACCCAGGCGGCTGCGGTTTTGCTCCAGGAAATAACCAGCCAAAAGCACCACATCGTCGCCACGCTCCCGAAGTGGTGGAATGTGCAAAGGGTACACACAAAGTCGATGGTACAAATCGGCCCTGAACCGCCCCGCTTTAACTTCAGCAGCCAAATCTCGATTGCTGGCCGCGACAATTCGCACATCAACCTGATGTTCCCTGTCGCTGCCCACGCGTTGTACCTGCCCGCTTTGCAAAACGCGCAACAACTTGGCCTGGGCCGATGCACTTAACTCGCCCACCTCGTCAAGAAACAAAGTACCGCCGTTGGCCATTTCAAATTTTCCCTGTCGATTGTTGTCCGCACCGGAAAATGCGCCTTTCACATGACCAAATAACTCACTTTCGATAAGTTGATCAGGCAAGGCGGCGCAATTAATAACCACCAAAGGCAAATTGGCCCTGTCCGACATTGCATGCAAAGCCTGCGCAACAAGTTCCTTGCCCACCCCCGTTTCACCGTGTACCAGCACCGCAAGCTGACTTCTGGAAACAGTCTGGATTTCCCGCTTCAACGTGTGCATGGCATCGCTGTCGCCAATCATGTCATGGCGAGCCAACTGCACTGCCTCCAGCATTCCAAGATCTTTCACGTTTAACGTGTCCGGTCGCCATGCCGCAGCGCTTTCCGACAAGCCAGCCACATTCACCACCGCCTCGCCCAAACGGGCAAACATAGCCATGGCACGCTCTACCCGTGCATCGAATACGCCAGCCCTTAAAGAATCAAGCGTGATGGCACCCCACAATTTTCCGTTCACGTGCAGGGCGCAACCCATGCAATCGTGCACATTCAGATCACCCGCATGCACGCCTTCCAGCAAACCATCGTAGGGGTCTGGCAAAGTTGATTTATTCGGGAAATGCGTCACACCACGGTATGTCACGATCGCATTCAAACGGGGGTGCTCGCTGAGTTCGAAGCGGCGCCCAAGGCTGTCTGGCGTTAATCCATGCACCGCCAGTGGCTTCAAGGCCTTGCCTTCCATTTTCAGCAAAGCACATGCATTTCCTGGCAATGCGGCAACCAACGCGTTCACATAGCGCGTGTAGCGGGTGGGGGGATCAAGATCAGCCCCAAGATCTTCAATCACGGCAAGAAGAAAGCTCGACAATTCCATAACTGTTATTTTTACAATTAATTGTACAAATAACAATAAATGATAATTGTATAAATAACAATTTTTTTCTTGAAAATAAAATTTAAAAAAAATACAAACAATTGTTTTTAAAAGATTATTTAAATCCGAAAAAAGATGGCATGAATATTGATAACAATTAAGTACGAACGCGATTTTATTTTTACATTTCCCGACAAAAGGAAGCCAATCATGCACGTAAGCACCGAACAAAAACAATGGATCAAAGCCACCATTCCCGCCTTGGAGCAAGGCGGAGAAGCATTGACCACCCATTTCTACAAACTGATGTTCAGCAAGTACCCGGTCACGGCAAGCTTTTTCAACCCGGCCCACCAACAAAAAGGCACACAACCACGCGCGCTTGCCAATGCCGTGCTGGCGTATGCAAAACACATCGACAACCCGGCCGTACTGATGAATGCCATCACGCTGATTGTGAACAAGCACGTGGCGTTGGGCGTGAAGGCGGAGCACTACCCGATCGTGGGCGAATGCCTGTTGCAGGCCATGAAAGAGGTACTTGGCGAAGCTGCCACAACAGAAATAATCGATGCCTGGGCCGCCGCCTACGGCCAGCTTGCCGACATTCTGATCAACGCCGAAGCCAGTTTGTATGCCAAACAAGCCATGTCCACCGGAGGGTGGGAGGGGCAACGCGCCTTCACAATTGCCGCCAAAGAGCAAGAAAGTGAACTGGTTACGTCTTTTTACCTGAAACCCGCGGACAGCCAAACGATCATGGCATTCAAACCGGGGCAATACATCACGCTGCACCTGAACATTAACGGTGCCAAAGTGATGCGCAACTATTCCCTGTCCGATTCACCCAACGGCACACGCTATCGCATCTCGGTAAAACGCGAGGAAGGCGGCGTGGTCTCGACCCACCTGCACAAACACTTACAGGTGGGCGACACAGTTCAACTTAGCCCACCCTGCGGCGAATTTGTATTGAACGAAGGCACCGAACCTGTGGTTTTGATCACCGCTGGCGTGGGCCTGACACCGGCAATCGCCATGCTGAAAGCAGCGGCGGGCAAACGCGAGGTGCATTTTGTTCACGCCTGCAAGAACATTGCTCAACATTCATTCAAAGCACTAAGTGATCAACTCTGCCAACAACATCACAATGTTCACACGCGCTACGTTTATGAAAATGTGGATGGTTTGCTCAAACAGCAAACCCTGATTGAACACCTGCCGGGCAATGCACATGTTTATTTTCTGGGACCCGTGCCATTCATGAGTACCGTAAAAACACTGCTGGGAAAAATGGGGATACCCGCAGAACGGCAACATTTTGAATTTTTTGGGCCTGCACAGGCCATTTAATCATGGTGTAAGGCCTTGGGCTTTGCCCGAGGCCTCTGCCTGAACATACTCAAGCAACTCGTCAATTTGAAATGATTTGTCAAAAAATGCCTTGGCCCCCAGATTCAAGCAACGATGACGAATAACCAGATTGGAGTAATTTGAAAAAATAACCACCTTGAGCTTGTCATGTAAATCAAGGCTTTCAGAGAGAGATTTCAAAAACCCCAATCCAGAACCCGATTCCAGCTCAAGATCCACGATGGCCAAATCAGCGCTATCGGCTTTCAGGGCTTGTACCGCTGCGGCCTCTGTACCTACGCTGGCCACAACCTTCACGGTGGGAATTTCATTGAGCATGGCTCGCAGTAAAACCTGCAAGTCAACCGAATCTTCCACCACAAGAACTTTCAACTCGGAATTGAAGGGCGCTTTTTTGCTCACAACATTCACCTGACAATCAACCCCCGCCGGTTGCCGACCAAACGGAGGTATGTTAACAATCAGCACATCAAGACTTTGGCTTCACTTCAATCTTGTTGCTGACACTTTTAACACCTTCGACCTGCATGGCAAGCATTTCAGCACGCTGCTTTTCACCATCTGTTTTTGCCTCACCAGAGAGAACAACAACACCTTGCTTGGTCTCCACGCTAACGCGCAACGCGCTTACCACTTTGTCTTCCGCATGCTTGGCCTTCACTTTCGCAGTGATAGTGCTGTCATCAACATACTGCCCCACAGAGGACTTGGGTTGTTGACCAGGCTGTTGATCTGGCTGTTGTTGAGCAAGTTGCTCTGCCGCATACGCAGGTGCCAAAGCCGAAAAAGCCACACCGGCTGCAATCAAGGTTTGTGCAATCAATTTACTCATGGTCGAACTCCTGAAAAGTTTGTGAACTGAACTACTTTGAAAGAAATCATGATCAAGGTATGTATTGATCAACCTTCACACGTTCAATACTACGGAGGGGTGATTTAACGATCTGTCCGACAAAGACGATTCACCTGTAGGAATTGTCTGGCTTTGTGAAACCCATTGCACACAAAGGAAAAATACCTATGATCCGATTGGCAATCATTGACGACCATGCCATTGTTCGCGCTGGTTTTCGGGAAATGTTGTCTGAAGAACTTGGCCTGCACATCGAGTTTGAGGCAGGTACAGCAGCGCAAGCGCAAGCCATGCTGCGCAATCAGCCATGTGACGTTTTGATGCTCGACATCTCCCTTCCCGACCTCAGTGGAATTGACTTGTTGCGCACCATCAAGCAGCGCAACACCACCACACAGGTTCTGATCATCAGCAGCTTTTCCGAGGAGCGCTATGCCCTGCCCATGATTCGAAATGGCGCCAGTGGCTACTTGTGCAAAGACTGTGACCGCGACGACCTGATCAACGCAATACACACTGTTGCGCAAGGTCGTCGATATGTTTCCCAAAAAACCGCTGAACTGCTGGCCAATGAAATGGCGGGAAACACCGACAAGCCCGCCCACGAATTATTGTCCGAACGCGAGCTTCAGGTTTTCCTGCGTTTGGCCAAAGGCGAATCCGTTTCAGTGATTGCAGAAGCACTTCACCTAAGCGTAAAAACGGTCAGCACGTACCGATCACGATTACTGGAAAAACTGGCCGTTTCAAGCAACGCTGAACTGGCCACTTATGCACACCAAAATGGATTGCTGGAAAGCTGAAATTGCTCACGCAAAGCCAACCGGCATTCGCACTTCAATGTGGGTGCCCTTGCCCGGTTCTGAGCGCAAAGCCAAACTGCCGTTGAACATCTGGGTTCGGTGTTTCATGCCTGCAATGCCGTGGCCATGCACCCGACGGTTGCCAGTATCAAAACCCACACCATTGTCCTGAATACTCAAAACCACATCACCCCCCTCTATACGCAACTGCAGTTTCACCAATGAAGCATTTGAATACTTGCGCACATTGTTCAGCGACTCCTGGGCAATTCGGTACAAGGCAAGTGATTGCGCCTGTGGCAAGTCCAGGTGACTTTCACTAAAACTCATTTCGACCGGCATGTCGATCCGGAACTGCTCACACAATGCACGCAACGCCTCCACCAACCCCAAACCTTCCAGCAAAGGGGGCTGCAAATCATCCACCAAACGGCGGGTCAGCGTAATTGTGCTGCCAATGCTTTCAATCAGACGCAGCATGCGCTCCTGAATGTCGTCACCAACCTGAGCCCCCAAAGAACGTCGCAACCAACTGGCATCCATTTTTGCCGCGGTTAACCAAGACCCCATTTGATCGTGCAATTCGCGTGCAATGTGTTGGCGTTCAGTTTCACGCGCAGTGGTCAAATGACTGGCCAAATTGCTCAGTTCACGCGTTCGGCTCAACACCATCGCCTCCAGGCGACTATTCTCGGTTTTCAGCAAATTGTGAACGCGGGCACGCAGGGCCACCTGGCGCTGTTGCACCAGAAACAAACTGATGATCAACAACAGCGATGCCACACCCAACGCATAACCCACATACTGAATATTGTCGGCGCGGTCCAGAAAACTGGTCTCCAGTGTCTTGTGGGCTTTTTCACGCCGCGCCTTCAGAACCGCAAGGCGAACCCGGATTTCATCCATCAACTGTTTGCCCATTTCGCCGTACTCGTCCGAAATCATCACAGGGGCCCGTCCCTTGCTCAACATTTCGCCAAGGTGCTGTAACTTCGCATCCACCAAGCGCTTGAGGATCAATAAATCCTCATGGTCTTCAGAGCCTGCGGGGATATCAAAATGCATGACCGCCATCAAGGGCTCCAGCCTTGACACACTGCTTCGATAAGGCTCCAGATACAAATCATTGCGCATCAACAGAAACGACAGCGCACTGGCCTCTGCATCCACTACCAGCACCCAAAGCTGATCCAGACGATCAATTCGCTTTTTATTGATTTCCGTGAGCGCAAGCACCTCCTCATTCATGCGTGAATGGGTGTAGGTAATCCCCAGCAAGGCCACAACCATCAAGCACCCGAAAGCCAACAACCAGTATGGCCTTGTTTGCCTGAGCCCGGCACGTTTGGATTTTTGTAATAAACGGACTGGATTTTTCAAATCAAGTGTGCAAAAAAACGCAGTGAGGGCCACCCGAAGGCAGCCCTCACCACGCCGGTTCAACCCAACACCGATGCGCTACGGTCTGGATCTGACCAGGTTAACTACAAACGTAATTGCGGCAAGCACGATAAAAATGAAAAACAGTACCTTCGCAATTTCCACCGCACCCGCTGCAATGCCACCAAACCCAAACAAGGCAGCGATGAGTGCGATCACAAAAAATACAACGGCGTAGTGCAACATAATCAACTCCCAAAGTGATTAATCGGTTGACGCGCGATTAGCGATCGCAGATTAACGAAAATGGATGTGAAAGATCACGGTTTCACTGTACGCTTGCGCGAAAGGAAAGTAGGTCGGCATTCGCCGAATGCGATGTGAGCGATGTCCTACAAGAGATCGCCAGCAAGATTATTGTTCGTGCAATTCGATCAACGCACGTTGTGTGTGCTCAATGTGCTGCTCAAGAAGGGACACAGCCAAGCCAATGTTTCTGGCCTCACAAGCCCTCAACATCTCGACATGTTCTGCATGGGGAATTTGACGCCCAGTGACAAACGACACCCGTGCCCTGGAAAGATGACCAAAACTTGTTGCAGTTTCCTCAATTAGCTCAAGCAACTTCGGACGTCCGCAAGATTCATACAAACACATATGAAACTGAAAATTCAAGAGAGACCATCCGTGGGGTAGCTCGTTGGCTCCACACAAGGCCAAAATGTTTCTGGCCCTCGCAAAATCAGATTCAGTCATATTCGGGATGGCCAACTTCAAGGCCCTTGTCTCCAAGCCAATGCGAATATCCAGCATTTCTATCAGCAGAGGTATTGACTGCTCAAGATTTTCACTGTTTTGAACTTTAACTTTCTGGATCATACAATTCCCAATTCTGAATATGGTAGCAACGCAGTAATTCGCTGATACCCGAACTTGCGCAAATCAATGGTTTGATACGCCCCCTGAAGGATCAACTCTGCCATCGCACGACCCGCCGCCGGAGCATGCATCATTCCATGGCCAGAGAACCCGGCTACTGTGTACAGATTTGGAAGAGAATCGTTCCATGAACCGATGACCGGATTACCATCAAATTCATTTTGTTCATACAAACCAGACCAACTACCATGGCATCTTGCCGCCTCCAAGACGGGAAAACGATGTGCCACTGCGGGTCTGACCACACGCTCAAAATAACCATGATCGATTTCAAAGTTGAACCCGCGCAATGCCTGCTCATTCACCAATCCGCCTGAAAACCCCTGCCCCTCAGACCTGAAAGCAAGCCTGGACAATTCTTTGATATACGGGATTTTTTCCATCGGGGAACCGGCCGTGAAATAGTGCGCCAAACGTGGCAAGGGCTTAATGGGCAACGGCATGCCAAAATAGCTGGCCACCTCGCCAGCCCAGGCACCGGCCGCATTCACAAAAGCATCGGCACGAAGTACGCGCCCATCATCCAATACAATCGATTCCACCTTGAATCGTTCCAGGTTTGCCGCCACCACACGCGCCCGAATGTATTTCGCACCCAGTTCTACCGCCTTTCGTCGAAACCCCCACAGCAAACCATTGGGGTCGCACCAGCCGTCTTGCGGACTCAGTGCGCCCAAACCCAAATCCGAAACATTCATGGAAGGAAAGCGACTTTTCAATTCAGCGGGCTCCAACAACTCCACCACGCAACCATGTTCTTGCTGAAAGCGTGCATTTTTTTCCAAAGCAGCCGTGTGCTCTGGAGCAACGAGAAACAGGTAACCCCCCTCTACCCAGCCTGCTTGTGCCGCGTGACCCCCGGCGCTCATCACAGCATCAAATTTCTTAATAAATTCAATGCTGTAAAGTGACATGGCGATGTTCTCCGGGCAGGTAAATTGCACCCGACAACCGCCTGAAGCGCGGGGGGTTGAGGCGAACTCATAGCTGGGATCGGGTTCGATTACGGCGACAGACAACTGCGGGTTATCTTCCAGTAGGTGATAGGCCACACTGGAACCCACAATGCCCCCACCAATAACAGCGACATCAAACCGGGACAATTCAGTTGTATGCATAGGGATTTACATTCAGAAGCGGCAAGGAAAAATAAGCTTGCATCATATTGAATGCAAAAGAATGCGAACTCAAGGAATGCAAACAAAAGCCCCCCTAATGCGTGACCGCAAATAGGGGGGCTTTACATCTGGCGGAGACGAGAGGATTCAGCCACCACCGCCAGAAAAGGCTTTCAGCCATTAGCCGTTACTCAGACCCCTTATCTGACCCCTTATTCCAGCGCAATGGATTGACGGACCGAGTAGTCATTCACCGCCTTCACTGAGTCAACAAAACCCGGCGTGTCTATTTTTTCCTTGGGAACACGGGAACATTGGGAACAAATCGTTGAAACCGTTTACTGGCTTACGTTTAGCTGTTCCCAAGATGGGTTGAAATTGTTCCCAACGTTAGCAAATGCTGGGAACAAATTCATGCACTGACTGGCTCAGCGGCTTTCAAAATTCGATACACAGAGGCAACACCAATACCAGTCAGCGTGGCTATTTCGTCATTGGTCAATGCCCCGGAGGCCTTCAACCGTAGCACTTCAGCGGCTTTCGCCTGGGCGGTGGGCTTACGGCCCTTGTACTTGCCCTGCTCTTTTGCCTTGGCTATCCCAACGGATTGGCGCTCTTTCATCAGCTCACGTTCCATTTGGGCTACGGATGCAATGATCGTCAACGTCATTCGGCCAATGGCTGTGCCTGTATCCAGCTTCAGGTCGAGAATTTCCAACCCAGCACCAACCGCCTCTAAGCGTTCCTGAATGTGGCCAAGGTCTTTGGTGGCACGACACAGGCGGCTCATGGTTGTTACCACCAAGCTATCCCCTGCCCTTAGCATGGCCAAGGCACGGTCAAACTCGGGGCGCTCCCCGGCCACCGCCGATACATGTTCAGCAATCACCAGGTCACAGCCATAGGCGTTCAGGTCACTTACCTGTTTTTCAATACCGGCTACTTGGTCGGAGGTACTTGTTCGTGCGTAACCAATTTTCATGATGGTGCCTTTATCACTGGGATCAAGGCTTTAATGATAGCCTATCAATAGAGTCTAGTAAAGCATATTTTTGATAGACCACAGGGGCAAAGTGCCAACCAATCAATGGGGCTTGCCCTATTGGAGGGAACCAACCACATGAACAACCCAACCACAGCCATATTCACAGGCTGCATTAACGTGCACATCGATGCAAACCACTGCAATGCGTGGCAAAAAAACAGAGAACCTGTTATAAAGTGACACTTGAATGATTCCAGTTAGAAGGCCTGCAATGCCATCAACTCAAAAACCTAAAACAGTGAAGTTTGCAGCAGGTAGCCTGCTCGAACAGAGAGATATGGCTATGAAGCAAATGCGAGACAGCATGCGTGCTTATGGCAAGGCCCAATTCTCAACGAAGGAGAAAGCAGAAGCTTTTATAAAGCGATTGCATTCGGCCAAGTAAAATGACACCTGCAAATAACTGGGCCCTGTATGAGGCCCATTCTTCTTTTGTACTTGGCTTCCATGGGTGCAGAAAATTAGTAGCTAAAAACCTAATCAGCGGTAAATCCCCAAAATTTGAAGAATCAAAAAATGGCCATGACTGGCTTGGCCCCGGCATGTACTTTTGGGAAAACAGTCCTGAACGGGCATTGAATTGGGCAACTGATAGGTATGGCGCTGAAGACGCTGCTATCGTGGGTGCCATTATTGACCTGCGTTTGTGTCTGAACCTATTCGATTTTGCGGCGCTCTCCACCCTGAAAGATGCTTACAATGGCTTAAAAACGGCATACACGAATGCAGGTTTAGAACTGCCACTCAACACAGGCGGACCAGACAAAGGCAAACGTGCATTGGATGATCTTGTGTTTCGTTTCTTGGATCAATTCCGGGAGGATAACAAGCTGGACAAATACGACTCCATAAGAGGCCTGTTTGTTGAAGGGAAAGAACTGTACCCAGGTGCGGGTTTTCGGGCTAAAGATCACATTCAAATTTGTATCCGCAATCCCCATTGCATCAAAGGCTACTTCAACCCCATAGCGATTTAAGCGAGTCACCCACCTGTACTGGTTCGCTTTGATTCTTCTTCACGTTCCAAGGATGGCATGGTGATGACGTTATCAACAACCGGAGCAAACCATGCACCTAACTTACTACCCCTTCGAAATCGACCTTTACCAAATCGGTAAAAAAGAGTTGTGTAAATCTCGAACCACCAAGGGCCATGCCTGGGCACGCAGTCCGAAGCACCTTAAGTCGATCATCAAGCGAGACCTGAAAAAACAACATGGCGTTACCTATGTTGACTTTGATCTTAGCTGGTGGGATTTGTCAGTTTTGGCCCATTAAACTCACCTGCCCGTGTTCATGGCCATAAACCTAAACACGGGTCATTCCTGCCCAAACACTTCCGGCTTGATTACGTAGCACCTTGTTAAACTCAAGCCCGGAAGCCTTACCTTTTTATCCAACCGTGGACGACCACCGCCAGGGGCAGCTTCACCCGCCTCAAGGTAACCCTTGTCATACAGCAGCGCGGCCACGGCCCGTGGGTCGAACCCTTTGCACACCTCATCTCGGAACACTGTAGGCAACACGTAGTACTCCAAGGTAATGGCCTCATTGTCTTCAGCGCCAACCTTGTCGCCATGCTCTCGGAATTCATCTTGGTGGGTTTCAATGGCCTTGCCATTGGCTGAAATCCGCTTCTTGAACCCGGCGCGGTGCAACACATTCGGGGCGTGGTCGTCGTTCACCCTGTGCCACCACTGAAAGCGGGCATTATGCACCGACAAGAAGGCACGCACCGCCTCAATCATGTCCCTGTGTTCAGACAGTTCAATGGTGCCCCGCTTATCCAGCCACGACTCAAAACAAATTTTTGCTGCCCACTCTGCATCACCCTGTTCCCAGTCAGTCAGCCCCATGGCGGTGGCATACTCACCAGCAGCGGCGGCAATCGTGAACCGCTTGGCAACCCGGAACACCTGTCCCACCGCTTTGGCTGGTACCCATTCACTCACCAGCCTGTCTGCATGTGCACCAATCAAAGCCGCAGCGGTCGCCGGGTCTTCACACACCTTCTGCACAAATGCCCGGCCTGCGTGGCCGAAATCAGTGGCAGCGGCACTGCTTAACGCTTTGGCAAACTCAGCAGCTTGGCCATAACCTTGAATGCTTTCAAACCCACCTGAACCACCCTCGACCGCAAACGGAATATCAGCCACCCGCAGTTCTTGGCCAGCATGGGCTTTCTTGCCCACTTCTGCCATTTTGTCCTTCAGGGGCTGTTCACCTGTACTTATGAACAGCACACGCCAGCGCAATGCAGGTCGAAGGGCAACCTTCGAAGACATGCGTTCTCGGCCTGCCCCGTTGGCCAACATATAAGCAGTGTCACCCACTGTGCGGGAATCCGCTTGGCCAAGTTCATCGAGAACCAACAAGGTGTCGGAATGGGCAGCGGCCACCGCCTCCAAAGCATTGTCTGTTGCCCGCCATTGGCGTTTGAAATCAGGTGAACCCCATACCGAACTGGCCACATTGATTGTGGTACTTTTGCCACTTGAACTGTTGCCAGTGAAATGGAAACCACCAGACTCCACGCCTGTGGGCTTAAGCAGTGGCCCAGCGAACGCACAACTAATTGCAAACATCAGGCGGCTGTTACCGGCACTCAGGCGGCTTACGTTGTCCCGCCAACTTTCCAAACTGCCACGGGTTTCAAACAGGTTTTTGCGTAGCACCTCGCACTGGTAAATCACTTGCTCATCACCTTGGCCATAGGTGGTGTCTGGAAGTACAAACTGGTTTTCGTACCAGCCCACCTGTTCAACGCATCGGAATGTCACCTCTCCACCGGACTCGGCAATGTATTGGTGAAGCAGGTTCTTTGGGGCTGCACCTGGTGCAATTGATAGGCCCATGTCGAGAAGCGCCTCACGGTAGGCGGCACCATCACCGGCCAGCAGGCGGCGGGGCATTGACCATGTGTGCATATTGCCCAATGGGTCTGGCCATTCCAGAAGAAAGCCCCAGCTCGAATCATTCTGGTCACGGGTAAGGCCACGCACATGCAGCTCACTGCACACGCGAATAGGCCGCTTGGGTTCGCCGGTTTCATCCACCCCGTGATAGAACACACCTTCTGCATTTACCTTGAAGCGTCCACCATACGTTTTGGGCTTGCGTGGCTTTTTTGCGGTCGGGGAAGCCGTGGCAGGTGTGCCAGTATTACCACCCGTGGCCGTATTCGTGGCTGTGGTGGCTGAATCAGCAGTGGCACTGCCCTGCACTGGCGAATCCTGAGCCCCTTGGCCATGTGTTGGTGGTTCTGGGTTCTTTGGATCATTCAAAGCCGCTTCAAGCTGCTGTTTCACCACTGACAAACCGGCACGCGCATGCAAATCGTTGAAATCGCTCTCAGTGGCTTCCAGCCCTTGGGGTGAGCACCAGTAACCACCCACATCATTGGCGGCACTGTGGGCAGCATTCAGGCCCGGATTGCGGCCAGTTTTCTTGAAGGTGGCTTGATCATCATCAGCACAGAACATAAGCCTGTGGTTTGGGTACTTGGCCCGTATGGCCTTGGCCACCTTGGCCATGTTGCCACTGTCTACGCACATCACCGTGGGCAAGCCTGTTGCCTCGTGAACCGTGGCGGCGGTGGCGTAGCCTTCACCAATCAGAATCCAACCAGGTGCAGTTTCATCAGGCTTGGCCAGCCAGTGCATGGAGCCCGATTTTCTGGACTCCTTCAACACAATTTTATCGGTGGCTATGGGTGAATCGCCCGGCCTCCACTTGCAGGGGTAAATGGTTTGCAAGCTCCAGACAACCCCTTCCACATCGGTAAGTGGCACCAGTATGCATTGGTCCCCAAGCGTGTATGCCTCGCCCATTAACTCAACAATCTTGGGTGCCGGGTCCACAAACCGTACACCGTGGGCTTGAATCATCTTGCGCACCAGGTACGGGCTTTTGCCATCTGCATAGCCACCATTGAAACGCCGCTGTGCCTCTATGGCCTGTTGGCGTTCCTTTGCTTCACGGGCTTCATTGGCTGCTTGCTGTAGTGCCTTACGCTCACGGTCACGCCGTTCACGTTCTTCAGGTGGAATGGGTGCGGCCTGCATGTCTTCACTGGGCACCCAGCCAGCGGCCTTGGCCATGTCGAACACAGTACCGATACCCAAACCTGCCCCAGTGGCCTTGAAGCTTTTCCAGCGGGCTTTGGCAGCAGATTCAGCGTAATTGTCTGCCCCACGTGACCATTCATCCCATACGGAAAAGCCAGCCTCACCAAGCGCCTGTTTCACACCCATGCCGACCTTCACCCAAGTGTCTTGGTCTGTCGGGTCGATGTATCGCAGTGCAGCGGTAACGCTTGCATCAGTGGGTTCAACAAATATTTTCTTTGTCATTCTCAAACCTTTGGGCAAAACTTGCCCCTGGCCATGAAGCGGCCAAAAATTTTCATTCAGGGTTTAATTGCCAGCCACCGCCACGGGGCTACACAGCACATGGGCGGTGGTTAAGTCAGCTACCTGGGCACTTTGCCCGCCTTGCCAGTTTGAACAGGTCTTTTAATCGGTTCCAATCGACCCATCAGCACCTCACACAGTTGCAAGGCCTCGTTACACATTCGCCCCATGGCTACAATGCCGCCTTCAAGGTGATCATCACCAGTGCCATTGGCCCGGTCCAACACCAACCACATCAAGTCAGCAGCGTTGTTAAGTCGATGAATTGCACCGCTTAACAGCTCGGGGCCGTTTGCATCCATGTTGACCACCAAGCCGGGGGTCGGGTTTTCGTTGTAGCCGGGCAGATTGGCATCATCACCGGGGAAATCCGCAGACCTCACATCATTTTTCTTAACGAATGAATCAGACATGTTGCTCTCCTTCCTTGGCACCTTGGAACCCGCTTCTTTCCTCACTGTTTGCGATTTTGCGCAAGTCGCCATTCTTGACAAACATGACCATCACACCAGCTTCATGGGCCACCTGAGCCCATGACATGAACAGGGATGAATACTCAGGGGCGATATTCAAAAGGGTTTGGTTTTCGCCCATGATCACCAAGCTATCTGCGAGCATGTGCAGCCGTTTGCATGCCTCGGCCAGGACTTGCTCAGGCTCGGCGGTAGGAATGATTTGAACCACTGGTGAGCCTTCGGGCATGAAATCGAGCGTTGTGATTTGGCTCATGAATCAGCACTCCTTGCGCATGGCGGTGGCGGCGCTGTTCATCACCAGTTCTTCGACGGTAGCCACGAAATCAGCCCAGTTTCGATTCAAAACCGGGTCTGCAATCAGGCGTTGATATTCGCGTACGCCGTCATACAGGCCACGCATGAACACAGAAGCATTGGCCACGGGCTCTTCAATCGCACAGGGCGGGTTTGTGGCTTCGAACACGGGCCCAAGCACGTGCAGAATCAGATCATCATCAAGGGTATGATTCAGGCCAGCCATGAAGCCATGGCAATAAGCAAGCGGCTTGGTACCGGGGCGCAACCACTGGGGTGTAGAGGGGTTTGAATTAAATGCAGGCATAGTGCCTCCTATGTATATTTTGAGAAATAGCCCAAGTGAATGGGTGGGGGTCTCTCACGGCTACATAGGTGGCCGCCGGGTCCTTACGGATACCCGAACCCCCATTGACGAACGGAAGCACAGTCACTCGGTCACCAAAATGGTGAATGAGTGAATACGCCACCGCCTTTGAGACGGGGGAACGAAAAAGCCGTGCTGACTTTCGAACACCATCACCCGAGGGGACAATGCTTGGAAAGGCAGCACGGCCTTTCCTATGTATTTTGAGAGAGCCTTGAGCGTACTTCATCTGTTCACCCTTAGCAAGCATGGCGCAATGCACCTGGTTGATTTTGAGGTGCAGAAGACACATGCAACTGAGCTGCATCAAGATCATATAAGCGAAGGATGTAGCCGCTGTTTTCATCACCTTCAAGCATTGGCAAGGGTGGAAACTCCGGAGCTTGGCCAAGTGCTGCACAACATGCCAAATGAAGGTGGTTTTGCCACTGTTGGGCTGTGAACTTGGTTTGAATAAAACTAGCCCGCAGGCCATCAATTCCATACATAAGCGTGGGTTCAATCAGCGAGTTGAACGCCTCACGCATTGCCTTGGCGGTGGCAGCAGCCAATAGATTTAAAGCAAGCAAATGACAGGCCACGGATTCATTGCCTACAAGGCAGGAAGTCAACAAATTCACAGCATCATCAAAGCGTGTCAGCAGTTGCCGCAGCTCGTTGATGTGCATCCACAAACTAGCGTCTGAACGATCAGCAGTGCACCTGTTAAAGCTTGCGTAAGCACAGTCCAACCATGCCGCACAATACAGCCCCGCAATAGCCTTGATAAGCTGCTCACGTGCTGGGTTATCAGGCATCGCCAACAACATGTCAGGCACCACGAAACGCCGGGCCTGAACCGCATCGCCCAGGGCGAACGTGCCGCAGTCTTCGAACGGTAAGCGGTAACCGAAAAGTGTGGTCTCGGCGGTTTGGAAGTCAGGGTAAATGAATTCACTCAACCGTATGCCACGGAATCGGCCACGTGCCCCGGCAACTTCGCCAAATGCTTGGATCAACACAGCCGAGATATGGGCGGGGCCTTCAGTCATGGCCGACTCGCTTTTGAACCAGCTTTGTGGGTTGTGAAGCCGAGGGGCGGGTGTTAAGCCAATGCTCAATTTCCGCTGTACGCCACATGCGTACTCGTTCACCCACTTTAATTGGCTTGGGAAAGTTTTGAGCAGGGTCTCGAACCCACCGCCAGATGGTAACTGTGCTAACCCCTAGGTGGTAACACAGATTGGCGGTGTGCAGAAGGGCTGGCAGCTCCCTTCCTGCGAGTGTAGAAGACCCCACAGATGAATTCTGACTCTTAAGTGTGGGCGATAAGGAAATTTGTTCGGACATTCATGGACCTCCAATAACCTGAACTGCAACGACTTGTTGCGTCATGGAATTATTAGAAATCCGCTCATTGATGTAACTGGAAAGTGGGCGTGTCCCGCTTCCCTTGACTTCTTTACCGTAATTTGCTAACGGGTTTTTTTAGGTTGGTTATCGCTATGTTTTTTGCTGCCTCAAGGGCTTTTGATCGCCTCTGGCGCTCAGCCAGGCTGTTGTAGTGTTTGCGATAGTTTTTAACCGAATCCTCGAATTGAACATACCTCTTTTTCGCAGCCCCGAGTAACTTCCCCGCCGACTCATCACTCAGCCTGGCACCCTTCGGGTTACAGAGCAAACGCATAACAGCGATACCCGGCAAATCACCCTTGGGTTCTTCACACTTTCGTTCCAAAATCTCAAGAAGTTCTGAATCGTCAGCAGCGCTTTTTTTTGCCCCTTCATACCATTGAGTGTAATAGCGCTCAAGTTCTCCGTGATCTCTTGGAGGTAGCTCGTTGTTCATTGCAGCCCAATGCGCCCTCCACACATCAAGCTCAACCATTCCCGAGTCATTTGATCTTGAAAACCAATTTAATAATTTGACTCTTCCAATTGCCTGGTAAGGAATCTCTGGCTTTTCTACATCCCCACTAACTTCATACAAATTGAATTGATTTGCCAATATTTGTGCACGCCGATTGAACTGCTCCAGCGTCTCTGATAGTGAGTAGAAGCGATCATCCCAATACTGAACAACAGCCATGGCCGATTGAATATCAGCCCAACACTCAAACAAGCAATGACTAAGCTCTGCATCGTCAAATTCAACAGGGCCACGCAGTACTTCTGCTGCCAACAGGCAAAACAACCTGAATACTTTGTGCAATGAAAACAGCACGAACCATGAAGCTATATCAGGTGACTGGATGGTGATAGTGGACAAGAACTTTTGCTGTGGGAACGTGTAATCAACTTCCCACAAAAAGAAGGGTTGCTCAGCCCCCTCAAAGGACACGCGAATTTGATCGAATTTTTCTTCCGAGAAACGTAATTCCGCGAGGATCTCACCCCAAAGGTCATCACCAGTTCCATTCAAAGAATCCCCGTGCTTTTCATACCAACGCGAGAACAGAATGTGAAGCTGTGTGGCGGTGGTGAACACCCCTGCATGTTGATTAGGATTCTCTGCCAGGGCTTCCCTAGTCCAACCCATGCGTCCGTCCAGTATAAAACCCCAAAGGTTTTCAGCTTTGATTAGGTTTTCGTCCAGAAGCCGCCAGAAAACAGGTGGCAGGGACAAATGCTTAACCGTTTCACGATTTGCCAAACAATCAGCAATCAAGGTTTTCACTTGTTGGTAGTCAAACCGGGCCAAATCAGGGCACTCATAATCCGGTTTGTCTACCCACTCTAGAAGTTGAGCCGTGGTCGCTGGGCCCGCCGCGAACGCGAAAGAACTTTCATCGAGCAGAGCACCTCTACCCGCCAGTCCGCTCAGATTTTCCCCAAACCATTCCCAGTGCGGCATTTCAAGCCAATCCTTGCCTCTTCGAATCGTCGGAAACAGACCAACCTTTGGAAGGGCAAAGGTGTTCGCAGCGTCCCGCTAGGTCTGGAAACTAAGGCTATCACGAGTGACGCACAATGTAATGCAATGTAATGGATTGAAACCCTATTGGCGGGGGTTTGGTCACTTGGATGACTACCCAATTTGAAAATCAAATTTGCAAAATTTCCACACGCCGGGAAGGTGCGCAAAAAAGATTCTTTTGCGATTTTTTTACCCCAACAATCGGGGCGATGTAATGAAATGAAAGGGGCTTAGTGCCTGCTCAACTGCCAATAAATTCAGGCTATTGACTACCAATTATGGGCGACTGGTGACTACCCTTTTCTCAATTTTGTGACCGGCTATTTGATGGGGTTCGCATTACCCTTACTGGCCAGACCGCCCGGAAGGACCCGTGAACAATGGATCTAACCTGAACCAGGTGAACAATGAACACCTGAAGTCAGTACCCAACTTGTTCCCATGTTCCCAAAAATGTTCCCAAGAAAATTATATATATTGGGAACATTGGGATCGTTTATTCATGCGGCTTTCCGTCTGTTTTGCTGGGTTGTTCCCATTGTTCCCAGTTTTTTTAAGTCTTCCGGCATTTTCTATACCCCCCCTCCAAAACTCTGACGCACAAAATAAACATGGGGCAGCGGTCTCCTAGCTGGCCACCTTAACTTTTGCCCCGCCCCCTGGTTATCTGGCCCGGCCACGTGCATCAGCCCTCAGCACACCAACTGGGCAACTGGCGGCATACCCCCACTTCAATACTTGGTTTTGTGGGCGCAAGTGGGGCCTCTGCCCCGCCCCCCACGGCGGCACGCTCAAGCTTTCTTGACCAGCTTGTGCACGCCCTCAGCCTGTTCACCATCCACCTTGTCAGTGGTCACAAAGTCGCCCCACTGCTGCATCAGGGCAAGCCGCTGTTCTACATACACAGCGTGGTTGTATGCCTTGCGTACCCTGTCGCCTTCCTGATGGGCAAGGCTTACTTCCACCACATCAGGGCGGAAGTTATGCTCATTGGCCCAGGTGGAAAAGGTGGACCGCAAACCGTGAATAGTGGTTTGGTCTCGGTAGCCAAGCCTTTCAAGTGTCTTCAACATGGCTGCATTGGACAAGGAAGACTGCATACCAGACCGGCTGGGGAACAGAAATGGCGTACCCAGTGCCAGCATGCATGTGGCCAGTTCAATCGCTTGGGTGGACAGGTAGACAGTGTGGGGGCGCTTGGCTTTCATTTTCTCAGCGGGCACAACCCACAAGCCACGCTGAAGGTCCAGTTCATCAGGAACCACAGACAAGGCCTCACCTGTTCGGCAAGCGGTCAGGATGACCCACTGAATGCATTTGGCGGCTATTGCGTCACTGGCTTCAAGGTCACGATAGAACGAGCGTACCTGTGCCCATGGCAGGGCATTGAAGTGCTTCACTATCTTGGCCCTTGATGGTGCCTTCACCTGCCTTTGAACGGCGGCCACGGGGTTGGTGGGCAGCACCTCTTTGAACACCAGCTCATCAAACACCACCATCAGGCGTTGAATCACCCGCCTGCCTGTCTCTGGGGTGTTGTTCACCACCGCCTGTACCACCTCAAGTAACTCACCCTTGGTAATGTCCGCCACTGGCTTGGTACCCAACGTTGGAAACACATGGTTTTCCAGCGTATTAAGCCACTGGGCGGCATGCTTGCGGTTCTTAGCCGTGGGCACTATCTTGGTTTCGTGGTACTGCTTGCATGCCACCGCCAGGGTAAGTGCCTGCTTCACGGCTTCAGCCTTGGCCAACTGCTGCACCACGACCTGTTGTTGACGTTCCTGTTGCCGAACTAGAAGCGGGTCGAATCCTTCTGCCCGCTGCACTTCCATACGATCACGCATGCGGCGAGCCTGCTCCACCCCAATGACTGGGTACACGCCCAGCCCTGCCTCTCTATCCTTGCCATTGAACCTGTAACGATAAACCCAAGTCCTTGACCCCGAACCCTTCAACACCAGGCGAAGGCCACCACCATCAATCAATGGGAAATCATCGGGCTTGGCCCGGCGTATCTGAAGGTCTTTAAGACGATTGCGTGAGGTGTCACGCACCTGCTTTGAATTGGCCATGATTTTGCGGGCAAATAAGGTACATAAACGCAGTGTAATCGCCTTATTTCCGGACCCCTTATTAGACCCCTTATTTGTGTGCAATTGATTGAAATGAACTGCAACGTAATGTAACGCACACAGGCAACAAAAAACCCGCCAAGACTGTTGCCTGTAGCGGGTTCTGTGTCTAATTGTAATGCTATGACGCACATTGCAATTAAGGGTACTGGCGGAGACGAGAGGATTTGAACCTCCGATACCCTTTTGGGGTATGCTCCCTTAGCAGGGGAGTGCCTTCGACCACTCGGCCACGTCTCCAGAAGGCCGAATTATACACGGTTTCGGCCAAAATGTTGAATGCAGGCGCAAATCACTTTCAAGCGAATTGCACTGCACCCATGCAGTACATACTGCCGATTCAGGCAGCGTCTTTTTCCAGATCAAATGCCTTGTGCAAGGCACGTACAGCCAGTTCCATGTACTTGTCATCGATCAGCACAGAAACCTTGATTTCAGACGTTGAAATCATCTGGATGTTAATACCCTCTTCTGACAAGGTTTTGAACATCAAACTGGCCACGCCCACATGCGAACGCATGCCAATGCCCACAATCGACACTTTGCACACATTCGTGTCGCCTGCCACTTCACGCGCGCCCACACTGCCCTGAATCTTGTTCTGCAACAAATCCATGGTTTTATTGAATTCATTGCGGTGCACGGTGAAGGTGAAATCGGTGGTGCCATCAGAACCCTGGTTCTGAATAATCATGTCCACATCGATGTTTGCTTCTGCAACCTGCCCCAGGATTTGGTAAGCCACGCCGGGTTTGTCGGGCACGCCGCGGATGGTTACTTTTGCTTCATCACGGTTGAAAGCGATACCGGAAACAACAGCTTGTTCCATATGTTCATCTTCCTCAAAAGTAATCAACGTACCAGACACTTTCTCTTCGTCCAGCGACATCATCGGATCGGTCAAGCTTGAAAGCACACGAGTAGGCACGCGATATTTGCCCGCAAATTCAACGGAACGAATTTGCAGCACCTTCGAGCCCAGCGAGGCCATTTCCAGCATTTCTTCAAATGACACCACGCGCATGCGGCGCGCTTCGGGCACCACACGGGGGTCGGTGGTGTACACACCATCCACATCGGTGTAAATAAGGCATTCAGCAGCTCCCATGGCTGCCGCAATGGCCACAGCCGAGGTATCAGAACCGCCACGGCCCAATGTTGTTTGATTGCCCGCTTCATCAATGCCCTGAAAACCGGTAATGATCACCACTTTGCCAGCGTTCAGCTCGGCCTTCACGCGTGTGTCGTCGATCGACTCAATGCGGGCCTTGGTATGACTGCTGTCGGTTTTAATAGGCACTTGCCAGCCAGAAAAACTGATTGCATCCAGCCCTTCAGCCTTCAAAGCCATGGCCAGCAAGGCCACGGAAGCCTGTTCGCCAGTGCAACACAGCATGTCCAGTTCACGGGGATCCGGTTCGGCCTGAATTTCCCTGGCCAGGCCAATCAGGCGATTGGTTTCGCCTGACATGGCAGACGGTACCACCACCATTTGAAAACCCGCGCGATGCCATTTGGCGACACGCTTGGCTACATTCTTGATACGTTCTGTGGACCCCATCGAGGTGCCACCGTATTTATGTACTATCAGTGACATAGTCAGATCGCCCTGCACAAATAAAAAGCGCGAACCATTTCGCGCTTTCTTATCAATCAGTTGAGCATTTTACCCCAAATTTCCGCTGCACTTATTGATTGGCGGAATAACCCAGATTCATTTGCAGACCAGCCGATTCCAAAACCTCGGGGTGCTTGCGCATGTATTCCAAACGATCCAGGTATTCGGTTGTAACATCGCCGGTGATGTAGTGCCCATCGAAACAGCTTGCATCAAAAGCCTTGATTGCAGGATTCATGTCCCGCACAGCACGCTTCATGTCCTCAATGTCTTGGTAAAACAAGGCGTCCGCGCCAATTTCCGCACAAATTTCATCGTCTGTGCGGCCCGATGCAATCAGCTCATCCCGCGTGGGCATGTCAATGCCGTACACATTCGGAAAACGCACAGGAGGGGCTGCAGATGCGAAAATTACCTTCTTGGCACCTGCTTCCCGGGCCATTTGTACAATTTCACGGCTTGTGGTGCCGCGAACAATTGAATCGTCCACCAACAACACGGTTTTGCCCTTGAATTCCACCGAAATGGCATTGAGCTTCTGGCGCACGCTTTTCTTGCGCACCGCCTGACCTGGCATGATAAAAGTGCGGCCAATGTAGCGGTTCTTGATAAAGCCTTCACGGTAGGGCACGCCCAACTGGTTCGCCAATTCCAAAGCCGCAGGGCGGCTTGAATCGGGAATGGGCATGACTACATCAATTTCACTGGCAGGCATGCTCTTTCGAATATTGTCCGCAAGGTATTCGCCCATTTTCACGCGAGCCTCGTATACGCTGATGCCATCCATCACGGAATCCGGGCGGGCCAGGTACACATATTCGAAAATACATGGATTCAACGACGTTTTTTCTGCGCATTGCTGCGCGTACATTTTCCCGTCCAAATCAACGAACACAGCCTCACCTGGCTCAATGTCGCGCACAAACTCAAACCCCATGCCCACCAAAGCCACAGATTCCGATGCGAACATGTATTCCGTGCCCTGCTCCGTTTCAGCCTTGCCCAATGCCAAAGGGCGAATACCAAATGGATCGCGAAAAGCCAGCAGACCATAACCGGCAATTTGGGCCACACAGGCATAGGCACCCCGCGCACGGGCATGAACACCAGCAACTGCGCGGAAAATAGTGGCTGGGTCGAGTGAGTAACCGGACGCATTGGACTGCAATTCATGGGCCAGCACGTTGAGCAACACTTCTGAATCAGAGTTGGTGTTGATGTGGCGGCGGTCGTTCTTGAACAGTTCAGCCTTCAGGCGTTCGCTGTTGGTCAGGTTGCCGTTGTGGGCCAACACAAGACCATAGGGCGCGTTCACATAGAAAGGCTGGGCCTCATCGGAACTGGCGGCAGAACCCGCTGTAGGGTAACGCACATGGCCAATGCCCATATTGCCCGGCAAGGAACGCATATTGCGGGTGCGAAACACATCGCGCACCAGACCGTTGCCCTTGGACATGGAAAACGAATTGCTGTGCGATGTGGCAATGCCCGCAGCGTCTTGGCCACGGTGTTGCAACAACAGCAAGCTGTCGTAAAGAATTTGATTAACAGGAGAAAAACCGGCGATACCGACAATCCCGCACATTGAAAGCTCCTAGTAGCGCACCCACTTGGCCACACTTTCCGGTAGATGCGGCTTGATTTCTCGCATCGCATCCACAGCCAAAGGTGACAACATGGCATTTTGCCAAAATGGCTGTTCCGGAAGCGAGGTAAAACCTGCCCCGGTGACCAGCACCAACACAATAAATAAACCACGGGCAAAACCGAAGGTTCCACCCAAGCCACGATCAGCAAAACCCAAACCTGCTGCAGCAACAATTTTGCCCAGCAGGGAAATAAGGATGGCACCCACAATCATGGATGCGAAAAATGCAGCGGCACAACCAATCAATGCCTTCATGGGCGGGCTAAGCGATTCAGCCCAATCCATGTACACGGCCAAGTCGGCGCCATAACGATTTGCGATCCAGAAAGCCAATACCCAATTGGCCAGCGACAGCACTTCCTTGACCATGCCACGGAACATGCCCAGCACAACCGACAGCACAACAATGGCGATGACAATGTAGTCAAATATGGTCACTGCACCACCCGCCCGGAGGTATAGCCTGCCCCCGACAACTTGGCTTTTGTTTCATCGGCCTTTGATTGGCCGGAAATGGGGCCTACACGGACGCGATAAACCGTACCACTTGAAGTGCTCGTGGATTCAACCTTTGCGGGAAACCCTTTGCCACTCAGTTCCTTGCTCAGGGCATCAGCTCGCGATTTGTCGCTGACTGCCGCTACTTGCACCCAAAACACCTCTGTCTTGGCGAAGGCCGCAATTGGATCTTCAGCAGCGGGCTTAGGTTCGGGCTTAGGTTCGGGCTTGGGTTCGGGCTTGGGTTCGGGCTTGGGTTCTGTCACCACGGGTGGCGCAGGCTCCACAGCTGGTGCAACAGGTGCGGTGGCCACTGCCGCATCCTGGGCGGCTTTTGGTGCCTCAAGTACAGGTTGTGCAGGTTTTTGCGCAGCTTCGTTTTCAGCGGCAGCAGGAATTTCTGTGGAAGGCCGTTCAGGAACAACCAGTTCAACATCGCTTGGTGTTTGCGAGGGTTCATTCTCAACCAAGGCTGGAACAATGATGATGGCGGCAAGGAACAATGCAATTGAACCAACCAATCGCCTTCTGGATCTGCGTTTTAACTCGTCAACCGGATCGTTGTTGACTTTGTTCCTGGCAGTAGAACGCGAATTTGAACTCACCTGCACTCCTGAAATAAATTAACCGGGACGTTTTCGAAGCGCTTCTTTGGCTTGCATGGCTTGCGCCACAACCAAGAAGGATCCAAAAACGAGAATTCTATCATTGGGCGGCACTGCAGAAGTGACCACCGCATACGCTTGGCTCACACTCTCGTAACTCTGCACACTTTTTTCAGGCGCTTGTTTCGCAATACCCCCTTTGGCCAGTGCCTGCGAATTGGCAACCCAATCAAAAGAAGGTGAATCGACCCCCGCCTGAACCAACTGCTGCATCAATTGACCGGTTGTTCGACCACGGTCACCTTCCAGTGGTACCAGGTGCCAGTGGTCCACCCTGTCTTTCAAAGCCTTGACTACCTCTACGGCATCTTTATCGGCCAGCATGCCGAAAATGCAATGGGTGTAGGGGAAAAAACCCATGTTGTCGAGGCTTTCGCGCAAATGCGCGGCAGCGTGGGGATTGTGCCCTACGTCCAGCACCACTGTTGGCTGACCCGGCAACACCTGAAAACGACCAGGCCATTCAACCAGTAAAAAGCCCTGACGAATGGACTGCGCGGGTACTGGCAAACGGTCACGCACCGCTTCCAGTGCAGCCAGTGCGGCAGACGCATTCAACAACTGGTTGGTGCCCCGCAAAGCAGGGTAAGCCAACGCAGCGCGACGCATGTTGCGGCCACCATAGGCCCACTGTTGTTTGTCGCCACTGTAGTTGAAATCGCGTGCAAACAACCACAAATCAGCACCAATGGAATTGGCATGTTCAATCACGCTTTGTGGCGGTTTGGGATCGCCCACAATTGCCGGTTTTCCTGCACGGAAAATGCCTGCTTTTTCACGGCCTATGCTTTCCCGGTCTGGCCCCAAAAAGGCTTGGTGATCTATGTCAACACTGGTGCAAATTGCGCAGTCTGTGTCGAAAACGTTCACGGCATCCAGTCGCCCACCCAGGCCCACCTCAAGCACAACCGCATCCAGATCAAGCTGGGCAAAAATCCATGCAACGGCCAGTGTGGTGAATTCAAAATAGGTAAGGGATGTCGAAGTGGCCGTGCGGGCATTTTCCACTTGCTCAAAGGCGGCAATCAAATCATGTTCCGTCACCTCTTCGCCATTGATCCGGGCACGCTCAGTGAAGCGGATCAGGTGTGGCGAGGTGTACATGCCAACCTTGTAGCCCGCCTGAACCAAAATGCTTTCCAGCATGGCGCAGGTTGAACCCTTTCCATTGGTGCCAGCCACGGTGAACACCACGCCATTCAGCGAGAAATTCATGTGTTGTTGAACCACCTTCACGCGATCCAACCCCATGTCGATGGGTTTGCTGTGAATCAACTCAAGGTAAGCCAGCCACTCACTCAGCGTGGCATCGGCCAGGGGTTTCATCGGCATTTGTTTGGGCACTGCTGGGTTCAAACCAACCTCAAGGTTATTTTTCAGGCAGCCTGATCAAGCTGCTTTTTCATCAGCAAAGCCAACAGGCTTGCCAGGGTTTTCTTCATTTCCCGACGGTCCACGATACAATCGACCGCACCTTTTTCCATCAAGAACTCGGCACGCTGAAAACCCTCGGGCAAAGTTTGACGCACGGTTTGCTCAATCACGCGGGGCCCCGCAAAACCGATCAGTGCTTTGGGTTCAGCGACCACCACATCGCCCAAAAAGGCAAAACTGGCAGACACACCGCCCATGGTCGGGTCGGTCAACACAGAAATGTAAGGCAATTTGGCTTGGCTCAACTTGGCCAACATGGCAGAGGTTTTCGCCATTTGCATCAGCGAACCCAAACCTTCCTGCATGCGCGCACCACCCGATGCGGCAATGCTGATGAACGGCACCTTGGCATCCAGAGCAGCTTGCACACCCCGGCAAAAACGCTCGCCAACCACGGAACCCATGGAACCGCCCATGAAATCGAATTCAAAACAGGCAATCACCACTTCCACGCCATTCATCAAGCCTTTTTGAACCACCAATGCGTCAGTCTCGCCAGTGGATTCCTTGGCTTCGTTCAAGCGCGCTGTGTAGCTTTTGCTGTCTTTAAATTTCAGGGTGTCCATGGGAGTAACTTCTTGCCCGATTTCCACACGCTCGTCGTTGTCGAACAACAGGTTCAAGCGCTCACGCGAACCGATTCGCATGTGATAAGTGCACGAGGGGCACACCATGGCGTTGCTGACCAGATCGTTTTGATACAGCACGGCATCGCAACTTTTGCACTTGGCCCAAATACCTTCCGGCACGCTTTTTTTCGCTGCATCGCCCGGTATTTTGGATGAAATGCGGGGTGGAATTATTTTGTCTAACCAACTCATACACGTTTCCCTTGCTGAGGTTTTTTATTTTGCGCCGTATTGCGCATCAAGCGCAGCGCGAATCGGGGCAATGAACTTGCCCGCCAAAGCGGCTGCCTCTTGTGGGCTGCCTGCTTCCAGGGTTTGAATCAGGGCTGAACCAATCACCACGGCATCAGCAGACTGTGCCACACGGCAGGCTGATTCCGCATCGCGAATACCAAAGCCAACACCCACGGGCACATCGGTGTACTTCCGAATTGTAGGCAACTTGGAGCCAACCTCTGCAGCATTCAGGTTTTGCGCGCCGGTTACACCTTTCAGCGACACGTAATACACATAACCACTGGCGGCCTTGGCCACTTTTTCAATGCGCTCATCCGACGAAGTAGGTGCCAGCAAGAAGATGGGATCCAGTTCAGCGGCCCGCAAGTACTGGGCAAACTCGATGGATTCCTCGGGTGGATAGTCCACCACCAGAACACCATCCACCCCGGCCTTCTTCGCCTCGCTGACAAACTTTTCAACACCCATGCGTTCAATGGGATTGGCATAGCCCATCAATACAACAGGCGTGTGCTGATTGGTTTGACGAAACTCGGCCACGTAGTCCAGAATTTTTCTGGATGTAACACCTTTGGCAAGGGCGCGCTCGCTTGAGCGTTGAATCACAGGGCCATCGGCCATGGGGTCAGAAAACGGCACACCCAGTTCGATCACATCCGAACCTGCCCTGGCCAATGCATGCATCATTGCCACGGTTTGGCCCGGTTCCGGATCACCACCGGTTACGAACGGAATCAGGCCTTTGCGGCCCTCTTCTTTCAGCTTCTTGAATACTGCTTTTATTCTTGACATGGTTCTTGAAATTTACTTTTTATTGCAGGCCATTTCTGCGCCTGTTTTGCAATCGGGGTGGCAATAAAACTCTGCGCCGCTTAGCCGTGCCACGGTGTGCATGTCTTTGTCGCCACGACCAGACAAATTCACCAAAATCACTTTGTCTTTCGACAGGGTCTTGGCCAGCTTTGCAGCGTGCGCAAGCGCATGGCTGCTTTCCAGCGCGGGAATGATACCTTCAATCCGGCAGCACTGGTGAAAGGCTTCCAGCGCTTCTGCATCGGTAATACCCACATATTGAGCACGGCCTGAATCTTTCAGCCAAGCATGCTCAGGGCCCACACCGGGGTAGTCCAGCCCAGCAGACACTGAATGGGTTTCAATAATTTGCCCATCGTCGCTTTGCAGCAGGTAGGTGCGGTTGCCGTGCAACACACCGGGCGTGCCTGCACTTAGGGAAGCCGCATGCTTGCCGGTTTCAATGCCCTCGCCTGCCGCTTCAATGCCAACCAACTGCACACCGTCAACGCTCAGGTATGGATGAAAAATGCCCATGGCGTTGGACCCGCCACCCACGCATGCCAACACATAGTCGGGTTGCTTGCCAGCCATCAGGGGCATTTGTTCAATGCTCTCGCGGCCAATAATGCTTTGAAAGTCGCGAACCAGCATCGGGTACGGGTGTGGGCCAGCCACTGTGCCAATGATGTAGAAAGTGTCTTCCACGTTGGTAACCCAGTCTCGCATGGCTTCATTCAGCGCATCTTTCAAGGTGCGGGAACCGGAAGTGACAGGTATCACCTCTGCACCCAGCAACTTCATGCGAAACACGTTTTGCGCCTGGCGCGCCACGTCTTCCTGACCCATGTAAACCACACACTTCATGCCATAGCGTGCCGCCACCGTGGCTGTGGCCACACCATGCTGGCCTGCACCTGTTTCGGCGATCACACGGGGTTTGCCCATCCGCTTGGCAAGCATTGCCTGCCCAATGCAGTTGTTCACCTTGTGTGCACCCGTGTGGTTCAGGTCTTCGCGCTTGAAGTAGATTTGCGCACCGCCCACCATGTCAGACCACCGTTTTGCATGGTAAATCGGACTGGGACGGCCCACAAAATATTTCAACTCATTCTCAAATTCGGCCAGAAACTCGGGATCATTCTGGTAGTGGGCATAAACGCTTTTCAGTTCTTCCAGGGCGTGAACCAGGGTTTCAGACACAAAAGTGCCACCATAGGGGCCAAAGTGGCCGGTGGCATCTGGAAATTCATAGGGTTTGTTCATGATGCTGCTCTAACTGGGTTCACTTACAACAGCCCTGCATCGGCTTTCTGAACCGCCGTGCAGAACTTTTCAATTTTTTCGATACTTTTAATACCACGTGCGGACTCAATGCCACTGGACACGTCAACGCCATAGGGTTTCAGGCCCAAAACAGCCTGCGCTACATTGCTTTCGTCCAACCCTCCGGATAATACCAAAGCCTGCTTCAGTTCACCCGGTTTGGGCAGCAAAGACCAGTCAAAAGTATGCCCTGTTCCACCATACGCTTCGCTCCATGAATCCACAAGCAAGGCCTGGGCAGCATGGAACCGTGCGCTTTCCGCCAGCAAGTCCACGCCGGCTTTCATGCGTATGGCTTTAATAAACGGCCTGCCAAAACTTTCACAGAATTCAGCGCTTTCGTCGCCGTGAAACTGCAACAGCACATGGGGTATTTCAGCAATCACGCTTTGAACCAATTCAGGCTGCGGGTTCACAAACAGGGCCACCGGAGTTTGCCAGGCACCCAGGCACCGGGCCAGCCTTCCTGCCTCAGCAGGTGCAATATTTCGAGGGGAAGGTGGATAAAACACAAAACCCACAGCATCGGCACCAGCCTGTGCCGCAGCACGAACGGTGTCCTCGGTCTGAAATCCGCACAATTTGATTCGGGTTCTCATGCAAACAATTCCTGTATGCCGTACTGCGGTGGATATTCAATATTCCACAAGCTTAAACCCTGTGCCGGATAAGTTTTTGCAGCCAGGCTTCTATTTTTCGATTCAAGCACTTCACGCAACCAATCCTCGGGCTGCCGGTGCAAGCCAACTTCCATCAAACTGCCCATCAGGTTTCTGACCATGTGGTGCAAAAAGGCGTTGCCGTGGATTTCAAAGAAGGCATGGTCGTCTTGCTCAAGCAGATTCATGGCGTGCAAGGTTCGAACAGGGCTTGCGGCCTGGCACTGCGAGGCACGAAATGCGCTGAAATCGTGGGTGCCAATCAGGCAAGCGCTTGCGCGGCGCATGGCGTCAAGGTCGAGCGGGTAATGCACCCAGGTCATGAAACGCTTGAATGGATCACGCACGGACGCACTGTAAAAATAGTAGCGATACGTTCTTGAAATGGCGCTGAAACGCGCATGAAATTCGTCATCAAGCACTTTGGCACCCAACACCGACACGCTGGCGGGCAAGGTGTTGTTCACCCCCTTGACCCAGGCCGACACAGGTCGGTTTGCCGAGGTGTCGAAATGCACCACCTGCTGGCGGGCGTGCACGCCAGTGTCGGTTCTGCCTGCGCACACCAACACAAGCGGTTCGTGGGCAATTGCCTCAATGGATTTGGTCAGGTGGTCTTGTACGGTGCGGCCATGGGGTTGTGTTTGCCAACCTTCAAAGTCATGGCCGTCATAACAAAGGCCCAAGGCCACCCGGTTCATTTAATTCAAGCTGGCCAAAAGCGCCTTGGCTTTGCGAACCTGGTCCACATCGCCCTTGCTCACAATTTCGTTCAACAATTCCTTGGCGCCATCGGCATCGCCAATTTCAACATAGGCACCTGCCAAATCCAGCTTGGTTGCCACTTCCTGCCAGGTCGCATCGTCCACCTTGGGGTTGGGTACATCCACGTCCAGCTCAACCATGGCCTGATCAAAATCTGACTCGGGAACTGCATTGTCTGCAGCCACCCCAGCCTTAGAATTTACTTGCGCCTCAGTGGGTACCGTTTCGGGTAGATCCGCATCAACCAAATCATCGAAAGCATCCGAAACTTCTTTGTCATCAGCATCATGCCCAGACAAAGGCTGCTTGCGAATTTGATCCAGCTCTTCCTGTGCGGACAAAGCGCCCTTCTCCAGCATATCCAGATCGTCGAAAATCGGATTTTCCTTCTCAACCACTGTTTCATCTTCTGGAAAATCAAGCTTGACATCGCTGTTCAGCGAGTCAGTTTGTTGCATGGCTTCTTCAGATTCCTCTTTCAGCTCAGGAATACCATCGATTGGCTCGGGATCTGCGGGAACAATCGGTTCAACAATTCGCGTGACCTCCTCGTCCTTGGGCTCTACTGGCTTCAAACGCTCATTGAGCACCTCATCCAGATCAAAGTCCGAACTTTCAGACTTGTTCAAACCAATTGCTTTTTCTTCCGAAGCACCAGCGCTAGCTGCAGCAACGGCTTCGTCAAACTCTTTTACCTCGCTGAAATCCAGCTCATCATCCGATTCTGTGTCATCGCCACCCTGCTTTTGGTTGCGGCGCGCACGCGCAATCAGCAGCAACACCAGCAACACCGCCAAACCCCCAGCGCCGGCCAGCAGCCAAGGCATCCAGTCAAAAGGCGCATCTTCCGGTGCCGGGGTTTCAACAGTTGGGGACTCTACGCCTTCAACTGCTTCACCATCGGGGGCCGGGGTTTGCGCAGAGTCTTCGGACAGGGGTTCCGAGGGTGCATCCACCGGGGCAGCACTGTCTTCCGGGGCAACACCATCTGAAGTACCTTCTGCGGCATTACCTGGCGCCTTGGGCTCATCAGCACCCACGTCATTTTGCATGTCAAGCAAACGCTGCAAATCGCTGACATTCTTTTCCAACAAGGCAATGCGTTCATTGGCTTCTGAAAGTGCCTTGCTTTTGGCCAGCAGTTCTTCTGCACTGGCATCGGCACTGCCGCTACCTTGTGCTGCACCGGGCGCAATCTGCAGTCGGTCAGCCTGCGCAGCATTGCCCTCAGTCGGCTTTTCCTGCGGCGCAATGCTGCCCTGTGAACTGGTGGCAGCAGCGGCAGTACTTTGATTCTCGACAGTCAACAGGCCAATCTGACGTGCATAGGCGGAATACACGTTTCGATCGTCGTTTTGGGCAAGAATCAGCAAGGCCTCATTGGCCGACCGCGCGCGCAAAGCCGCCCGGTTGGGCACCTGAATTTGAGCCCCTTCGCGGATCAGGTGCACACTGCCATTGATGAAAGAATCCTTGTTGGCTTCGTAAAGCGCGGCCATGGCCTGATTCAGCGTGACACCATCGCCCACAAGCTCCAGCGCCAATTCCGACAAGGTATCACCACGTGCAACTTGCCTTGTGCCTTCAGGTGCCAGCGTGGCTGCGGGTTTGGGGGTCTGCTGTGCCACCGGGGGAGGCGGCGGAGTGGCCGGCGCAACGGGTTTGGCTTCAGTTGGCGGAGCCATGGGTGGGCGAATTTCTGGCAAACGGGTCACCGGCTGTTCAGCTTGAGCCTGCCCAACCGGAATGCTCAAGGTGTATTCGCGGGCAACGCGGCCACCCGCCCAGGTCAATTCAACAAGCGTGTCGATAAAACCGGCTGGCAATGGCTGCGCAGAAGTAATTTTGACCAGCGCCGTACCCGGCTGGCTGCCGTTCTGAACCGCGAATTGAAGATTCTTCAGATTGGGGTCCATCGTCAGGCGGGCAGCCTTGAACGCTTCTGCAGACGCCAGTTTGGCCTGCAGCGATGCACGCTCTTCCGGCAACACCAGATCAACCTGGATTTGAGCCAGAAAAGGCTCGCCAGCGCCAGAAAGCACTTCCAGCTTGCCGAGCTGCGCAGCCTGCGCGAGGGAGCTTGCCAACAATCCTGATGCAAAAACAAAGGGCAGAATCTTTCTTTTGGTATGCCTCACCCGCTTACTCCATGAATGTTCAAGCCACGCTTGGCAGCTGTTTGGTCAATATCGACGCTGATTAGCGTTCGATCAAAATACGCAGCATGCGACGCAATGGCTCTGCTGCACCCCACAGCAGTTGATCACCTACGGTGAACGCGCTCAGGTATTGACCACCCATCGCCATTTTACGCAGACGACCCACTGGTACGTGCATGCGGCCAGTTACCGCCGCAGGGGTTAAATCACGCATTGACGCATCGCGCTCGTTGGGCACCACTTTAACCCAATCATTGGCTGTGGCAAGCATGTCATTGATCTCAGTCAATGGAATGTCTTGCTTCAGCTTGATGGTCAAGGCCTGTGAATGACAACGCATTGCACCCACTCGCACGCACAGTCCGTCCACGGGCACGCAGCCCGGTGTGCCCATCGAAGGCTTGCCCAGAATTTTATTGGTTTCTGCACCGCCCTTCCATTCTTCTTTGGACTGGCCATTGCCCAGATCTTTGTCGATCCAGGGAATCAGGCTGCCGCCCAGTGGAACGCCGAAGTTGTCAGTGGGGTAGGCATCGGAATTGATGTGTTGGGCAACCTTGCGGTCAATGTCCAGAATGGCAGACGCAGGGTCGGCCAAAAGGTCTTTCACCGCACCATGAATGCTGCCCATCTGGGAAATCAATTCGCGCATGTTCTGCGCGCCTGCTCCCGAAGCAGCCTGATAGGTCATGGAAGTGATCCAGTCGATTTTGTCATTCTGGAACAAACCACCCAAGGCCATTAGCATCAGCGACACGGTGCAATTGCCACCCACGTAGTTTTTGATGCCTTTGGTCAAGCCATCCTTGATGACGTTCATGTTCACGGGATCTAGAATGATGATGGCGTCGTCTTTCATGCGCAGGCTTGAAGCCGCGTCAATCCAGTAGCCGTTCCATCCAGCTTCGCGCAGTTTGGGGAACACCTCATTGGTGTAATCGCCACCCTGGCAAGTCAACACCACGTCCATTTGCTTTAGGGCATCAATGTTGTTTGCATCTTGCAAGGGGCCGGCATTGCCGGCGAAGGCTGGAGCCTTGCCACCGGCATTGGAAGTGGAGAAGAAAATCGGCTCGAAATGCGCGAAATCATTCTCTTCCTGCATGCGTTGCATGAGCACGGAACCCACCATGCCACGCCATCCAACCAAACCAACTTTCAACATAAAAAAACTCCAGTACTTTTAAATTCTTGAATTACGACTGCTTGTTACAATTGCTTGGCCAATGCAGCAACAATGGCATCGCCCATGCCAGTGGTGCCAGTGCGCACCTTGCCATCACGCCAAATGTCGCCAGTGCGTGGCCCTGTGGCCAACACGGCTTTCACCGCATTTTCAATGCGCGTAGCATATTCCTCAAGGCCAAAGGTGTAGCGCAACATCATGGCTGCAGACAGCACAGTGGCCATGGGATTGGCCAGGTCTTTTCCGGCGATGTCGGGCGCAGAACCGTGGATGGGCTCGTACAGGCCGAAATTTGATTCATTCAGCGAAGCAGATGGCAACATGCCGATGGAGCCCGTCAACATGGACGCTTCGTCTGACAAAATATCACCGAACAAGTTTCCAGTCACGATGACATCAAACTGCTTGGGGTTTTTAAGCAACTGCATGGCGCAGTTGTCCACGTACATGTGACTCAGTTCCACACCAGCGTATTCCTTGCCAACTTCAGTCACGATATCGCGCCAAAACTGGGTGGTTTCCAGCACGTTGGCTTTGTCCACAGAACACAGTTTTCCACCGCGTTTTTGCGCGGCCTGAAAGGCCACATGCGCAATGCGGCGAATCTCGGTTTCGGCGTAGCGCATGGTATCAAAGGCTTCGCGTTCGCCCTTGAAAGGGCCATCTTCAGCAATCCGGTTACCGCGTGGGGTGCCGAAGTAAATATCGCCGGTCAGTTCACGAACAATCAGAATGTCCAGGCCCGCCACAACTTCCGGGCGCAAAGTAGACGCATCGGCCAACTCTTCGTACACCATGGCGGGGCGGAAATTGGCAAACAGGTTCAAGGCCTTGCGAATGCCAAGAATGGCTTGTTCGGGGCGCAGGTGGCGCGGCAGCGTGTCCAGAGAAAAATCGCCCACAGCGCCAAACAACACTGCATCAGAGGCCTTGGCCAACGCCACGGTTTCATCGGGCAGTGGCACACCTTTTTCACGGTACGCCACACCGCCAATCAGCGCATGCTCGAACTCGATATTCAGACCATCGGTTTGAAGGGCTTCAAGCACCTTCACGGCTTGCGCTGTAATTTCGGGGCCAATGCCGTCACCGGGCATCACGGCAATTTTTAAAGTCATTCTCTTTCTCTGATTGTCGCTGTTAGATGGTGTTGGCCAGCCAAGGCTGTTGGGCCAAACGATTCTTCTCAAAAGCGATAATTTCATCGCGGTGCTGTAGGGTCAAACCAATGTCATCGAAACCATTCATCAAGCAGTGCTTGCGAAATGCGTCCACATTGAAACTGTAAGTTTTCCCGGCGATACCCACGGTCTGGTTTTCAAGGCTTACTGTAATTTCAACACCAGGCTTGGCATCAATTACCGCAAAAATTTCCTTAACTTCATCTTCTTTTAAAACAATGGGTAAGAATCCGTTTTTAAAGCAGTTGTTAAAGAAAATATCAGCAAAACTGCTGGAAATTACGGCCTTGAAACCGTACTGCTGAAGGGCCCAGGGTGCGTGCTCGCGCGAGGAACCACAACCGAAGTTAGGGCCAGCCACCAGCACGGTGCCACCCTGAAACTCGGTCCGGTTCAACTCGAAATCAGGATTCAACGGACGCTTGGTGCAATCCACACCCGGCTCACCTTCATCCAGATAACGCCATCCATCAAACAGATGTTCGCCAAAACCAGTGCGCTTGATGCTTTTCAAGAACTGTTTCGGGATGATCGCGTCGGTGTCCACATTGGCGCGATTCAACGCAACAGCAATGCCGGTGTGGGTTAAAAATTTGTCCATAATTGATCCGTCAATGATTACTTCTTGTTTTCGTCAGCAGAGCGCTCAATGGCTTGGCCACCCGCTTTGATGTCTTTGCCCATGCCTTCAATCGTGTTACAAGCCGACAGGGACAGGGCAGACAAAGCCAGCAAAAATATGGAAACGATCTTCATGTCAAACACTCCTTTGTTTTAGAAATTTCTGGAATCAGTGAAATGGCCTGCAATTGCTGCCGCAGCCGCCATGGCTGGGCTGACAAGGTGTGTACGGCCTCCAGCACCCTGGCGTCCTTCGAAATTCCGGTTGCTGGTGGATGCACACCGTTCGCCACTGCCCAAACGGTCGGCGTTCATTGCCAAGCACATGGAGCAGCCTGGCTCGCGCCATTCAAAGCCAGCTTCCAGAAATATTTTGTCCAAACCTTCCTGCTCGGCCTGGGCTTTTACCAAGCCAGAACCAGGAACCACCATGGCCAGTTTCACAGAATTGGACTTTTTCTTGCCCTTCACCACAGCCGCGGCATCCCGCAGGTCTTCAATGCGTGAATTGGTGCAAGAACCGATGAACACCGTGTCAATCGTGATGTCCTCAATTTTCTGCAAGGGCTTCAACCCCATGTACTGCAGCGCGCGTTCGTAGCCTTGACGCTTGACAGGATCAGCCACACCGGCGGGGTCAGGCACCACACCATGAACATCCGTCACCATTTCTGGCGATGTTCCCCAACTAACTTGGGGTTCGATGTCTTCGGCCTTCAGTTCAACCACATGGTCAAACTGCGCGCCATCGTCGGAATGCAAGGTTTTCCAGTAAGCCACTGCCGTGTCCCACATATCGCCTTTCGGGCTGAACGGGCGACCTTTAACATATTCAATCGTTTTGTCGTCCACGGCGACCACGCCAGAACGTGCCCCGCCTTCAATGGCCATGTTGCACATGGTCATGCGGCCTTCAACTGACAAACCGCGAATGGCCGAACCTGCAAATTCAATGGCATAACCTGTGCCACCCGCGGTGCCGATTTTGCCAATGATGGCCAGAATAACGTCTTTGGCAGACACACCTTTGCCCAAGGTACCCTCGACACGCACCAGCATGTTTTTTGCTTTCTTCATCAGCAAACACTGGGTGGCCATGACGTGTTCAACTTCCGATGTACCAATGCCAAACGCCAGTGCGCCAATGGCACCGTGCGTGCTGGTGTGGGAATCGCCGCACACCACGGTCATGCCGGGCAAAGTTGCGCCTTGTTCCGGACCGATCACGTGAACAATGCCTTGGCGCAGGTCTTGGATGTCAAAGTAAGTCAAACCGTAGGCTTTGGCATTTTTGTCCAGGGTTTCAACTTGCAAGCGTGACGTGGGGTCTGCAATGCCCTTGGATCGATCCGTGGTGGGCACATTGTGGTCTACCACCGCCAGGTTGGCGCTGTTACGCCACAGGTCGCGCCCTGCCAACTCCAGGCCTTCGAAGGCTTGGGGGCTGGTGACCTCGTGCAGCAAATGGCGGTCGATGTAAATCAGTGAGGTGCCGTCCTCTTCGGTACGCACCACATGACTTTCCCAGAGTTTGTCGTAAAGAGTTTTTGCCATTGTCAAAGCCCTGCTTGCAGCTAAATTGCCTAAGGAATAACCCCTTATTATGCCATAGCCGCCACCAGCCTTGTAGCACAGCCAGCAAGGCTGTACCGCAAATAATCGGTTTTACCGCTTCTTGGCCTGTTCGTACAACGGCTGCACCCGAACAGAGTAATCTTCAAGATCACGCATGCGGTTTTCAGGCGATGGGTGGGTTGACAACAACTCGGGGGGCGAACTTCCGCCTGCCTTGCCCATTTTCTGCCAAACGCTGATTGCTGCACGCGGGTTATAGCCAGCACGGGCCGCCAGTTCAACACCAATGCGATCAGACTCCACTTCATGCGAACGGCCATAGGGCAAGGAAATGGCCACGTTGGCAGCCATACCAGCTAAATCAGACGCACCGCGCGACAAACCAAAACCAGCAGACAGCAAATCAAGGCCTACCGAAGTGGCCAATTGCTGGGAAATTCGTTCCCGACTGTGCTCACGCAGGGCATGCGCGATTTCGTGACCCATGATGGCTGCAATTTCATCGTCGGTCAGCTGCAGTTTCTCGATCAATGCCGAATAGAAGGCGATCTTGCCACCGGCCATACACCAAGCGTTCAATTGATCAGACTCAATCACATTGACTTCCCATTTCCACTGGGGTGCGTCCTGGCGAAACGCCACGGTTTGTGGAATGAGGCGATTGGCAATTGCACGCACCCTGGCCACTTGTTTGGCATCCTTGTTCAACTTGCCTTCTTTCTGCGCCTTGGTAATTACGTCTGCATAAGCTTTTGTTGCGGCCGCATCCACTTCAGCAGATGACACCAGCACGAACTGCGAACGCTCAACACCCACAGCACCACCCGAGGTGGTTTGCGTGGTCAAACAGGCAGCAAGCACCGTGCTTGAACAAGCCAAAACCAAAGCCATTGAGGCACGACGCTTAATGCCGGAAAACACCATATTTTTCACCCTTGATTGTCAGTAAAAACCTGCGTGGTAGAAACGAAAACACATCCTGCCCAGTTGACAGTTTCGACAGCTTATCGCGACAAAAGTGCCCCGCCCGCACCGTTCTGGGCAATTGTAAAACGCAAACCCAAGGCCAGCGCCAGCAAGCCGCCGACCGCAGCCATGCCAAAAGCACTGGCTGGCCCACCCCATTCCCAGGCAAAGCGGCCCAACAATGTTCCCGTAGAACCGCCCAAACCATACGCAATGGTGGCATACATGGCCTGCCCACGAACCACCAGATTGGCGGGCAGGTTTTCTCGAAGCCATGAAATTGTGGCTGTGTGGTGGGCCGCAAAAGTCAGCGCATGCAAACCTTGTGTGAACACCATGACCCAGCCGAATTCGGGAAACGCGGCCGTCAATGCGAAACGAAATGCACAGGTTCCAAAACTGATACACAACCACGCATTCAATGACAAACGCTTGAAAAAACGGGTTTGCAGGGCAAAAAACACCACCTCGCACATCACGCCGAAAGCCCACAAGCCACCAATGCTGAGTTCCGAATAATTAAATTCAAGCAAGTAAAGCGAGAAGTAGGCGTAGAACACACCGTGCGCGAAAATCATGAAAAATGCGGCCAGCCAAAACATGGGCATGGGTCCAGGAAACAGCAGACGCTTGAACCCGCTTCCAGTCAAACCAGGCGTGTCGCCGGTATGGAAAACGCGTGGTGAATCGGGTGTGAATTTCAAGGCTGCAACAAACCCCAGCAGCAACATGGCGCAGGCCCAGAACGGATAGGAAGAGAATCCGAATTGATCTGCCACCGCACCAAACGCCAGCACAGCCGCCACAAAACCGAGAGAACCGTACAAACGAACCTTGCCGTACTGGCCAGTGCAGCCAGAACAGCGCTCCATGGCGTAGGAATCGGACATCGGCACCAACCCTGAGATGCTCAGGTTCAGCAACAACACCAACACGATCAGGTTTGAAGGGGTTTGCTGATTCAAGAATGCCAGCACGGCGAAGAAAAACCCCGCGAATGTGCCCGCACGAATCCAGCGCACGCGGTTCCCCGTGTGATCAGCCAACCACCCCCAGGCAAAAGGGCCAATTATGCGCATCAGCTGCATCATGCCCAAGGCCAACGCAATCACATCCAGGCTGTGGCCGATCGACTTCAGGTAGGGACCAAGAAAAGGTGAATACAGGCCGACAAATGCGAAATACGCCGCATAGAAAAGTGCCAACCAGCCCAGTTGCAACTGCCCCACCTGCTTCAATGTTGAAAATTAATAATTTGACATACCGGGTGGAATTTGCGGGGTATCTACCTTCACATCACCACACTGCGCACGGTGCGCCAGCATGTGGTCCATGATCACCAAAGCCAGCATGGCTTCAGCAATTGGAGTGGCCCGAATACCCACGCAGGGGTCGTGGCGGCCAAACGTTTCCACTTCAATGGGATTGCCTGCCTTGTCAATCGACTTTCTGGGCAATCGAATGCTGGACGTGGGCTTGATCGCCATGCGCACCTCAATGTCTTGCCCGGTGGAAATGCCACCCAGAATGCCGCCAGCATGGTTGGAACCAAAACCTTCAGGCGTCATTTCGTCGCCGTGCTCAGAACCCTTTTGGGCAATGCAGGCAAAACCTGCACCAATTTCAACCCCTTTCACGGCATTGATGCTCATCATGGCGTGGGCAATGTCAGCGTCCAGCTTGTCGTACAAAGGCGAACCCAAACCAACAGGCACGCCGGTCGCTTGCACACGCAAGCCAGCACCACAAGAATCACCCGACTTTCTCAGGGCATCCATGTAGGCTTCCAGCTCGGCAACCTTGCTGTTATTCGGCGCAAAAAACGGGTTTGTATGCACGTCGTCCCAAGTGGCAAACGGAATGTCCACTTCGCCAATCTGAGTCATGCAACCGCGAATTTGAACACCCAAATTGCCAGCCAGCCATTTCTTGGCAATGGCCCCTGCCGCCACCATGGGTGCGGTCATTCGTGCAGAAGATCGGCCACCACCACGGTAATCGCGAATGCCATATTTGTGCCAGTAGGTGTAATCGGCATGGCCCGGGCGAAACGTATCCACGATGTTGCCGTAGTCTTTGCTGCGTTGATCCTGATTGCGAATCAGCAAACCAATGGGGGCCCCGGTGGTTATGCCTTCAAACACACCTGACAGGATTTCAACCTGGTCTGCCTCTTGGCGTTGGGTGACATGGCGCGACGTACCCGGCTTGCGGCGATCCAGGTCGGCCTGCAAATCGGCAGCAGTCAATGGTAATCCAGGTGGGCAGCCATCGACAACACAACCAATGGCTGGCCCATGGCTTTCCCCAAAGTTACTGACCACAAAAAGGCGACCCAGGCTGCTTCCGGACATGCGTATTCACTCGTTAGGCAAAACGTTATTTTATCGGAATATCCCGCGCCTGAGCGGCGCCGGCGCTGAGCACATGCGATTGCTACTGAATCACTGTGGAATTGAAGGTGTTCGACATCTGATTTCCCAGTGCGTGGCCACTCAAAAACGCATCTTCAACACGGACGCCGCTTAACCAGTCGCCACAGGCGCCCAGCATGTGGCCCTCATCGAAGTAGCACCGAATATCCAGAGGATTGATCGGCAAAGAATACAACCAGCGGTGCGCCACCATTGCCAAAGGTTCTTCGACCAGTTGCCCTGTGACATTGCAAAACACGTCCAGCAACATTTTGCCCACCTCTTCGCTGGAATAATCTTTGTGCTGCCTCGACCAATCTGCAGTGGCTTGCAACAGCCAGCGATCACCCACCGCCCTGCCGGGCTTGGAAGAATCACGGCAAATCCAGCCCAACGGGCTGTCGACCACAAATGCCCCGTCGAAATCAACTTTCAAGGCTTCACGCGGGGTCAACATCAACGCCCACGTGACATTGGAATGAACACCCGCAGCCATGCAAGCCAATGGTTCATGAACTCCTTCAAACAAGGGCACCACCTGCTCAGCAGGAACCGCGCACACCACAGCATCAAAACCGGACTCAACCTGCACGGTACCATCGCCCAAATGCAGGGTCAGCTGATATTTATCGGCCGGGCGGTACACCTCCGCCACGCGGGCCTGAAGGTGAATGTTCAAGCCTTGCGACATAAAACGGGCCAAGCTTGCCATGCCAGGTGTGCCGACCCAGCGCACTGCGTCACTGGTGTGCAACTTGGTCAAGCCATAACCCAGATCAACAACCTTGCCACCCCATTGCGCAACGGCACCTGCCGCCTCAGCCTGCGCAAGCAGGTCTGCAAATGCAGGGGCTGTGGCCTGAAAATACTGCGTACCATGATCAAAACCAACAGGCGGCTCAGCCTCTCGATTCAACCAGCGCGTGGGCATGCGCCCGCCCGGGCCACGGCTTTTCTCAAACACATGCACATCGTGACCATGCTGAACCAATTCCCGGGCACATGCCAAACCGGCGATGCCTGCACCAATAATTGCAATACGCTTTTTCACGTTGCTACCACTCATTGACTACTCAATTGCTGTTTTCTTCCATGGGCCAGTCGCGGATATAACCCTTGAGCATCTTGTTCTCAAACCCTTGTTCTTCCAGCACCGCTTTGGCCACATCGTGAAAAGAAATCACGCCGCACAAAGTGCTGCCATCCATCACGGGCAAATAACGCTGGTGGTTTTCCAGCATCAATTTGCGCAAGCTGTCCACCTCCATGTCGAGCGTGGCAACCGTTGGCTCCGGGTTCATCACCTCCCGCACCACAATTTCCGCCACAGGTGGCGTTGGGCCAGTGCGCTGTTCTTTCTGGCGCTTGGCCAGCACTCGAATTACTTCCCGGAAGGTCACGATGCCAGCCAATTCACCCTTGTCCATCACCACCAGTGAACCCACATCATGATCGGCCATGGTTACCACGCAATCGGACAAATGAGTATCAGGTGTCACTGTGAACAGCGTGTTTCCCTTGACTCGCAGCACTTCTTTGACTTGCATCGCAAACCTCCTAGAATATTCTTGTGATCTTTTTATTCATCCTACCCGAACTGGCAAAGCTTTCAAGTCTAAATTTTCCTCAGATGCAGGCCAGAAGCGGCCAAGGCTGTAAACTAGAACGTACAAAAACAAACAAATGGAGACACCGACATGCCAAAAACCGGAAACCGATTTCAAACGTTCGCAGATTTCTATCCATTTTATCTGGCCGAGCACAACAATTTGACCTGCCGGCGGCTGCACTTCGTGGGTTCTACGCTTGCATTGATTTGCCTGTTCAAGCTGATTACAACAGGTCAGCCCATCTGGCTGCTGTCTGGCCTGCTGGTGGGGTATGCATTTGCATGGGTGGGTCATTTCTTTTTCGAGAAGAACCGCCCAGCCACATTCAAGTATCCGCTTTACAGCTTCATGGGTGACTGGGTGATGTACAAGGACATCCTGACCCGCAAAATTCCGTTTTAATCTTTCTTGTCAAACGGGTTCACGTTGCTTCGGAATTCAACCCGAAGCGGCGTACCGTCCAGCTTGAATCGTTCACGAATCCGGGTTTCCAGGTAGCGCTTGTAATTGTCGGGAATTGCATCCAGTGCAGTGCCGTGAACAATCACGATGGGCGGGTTCTGGCCACCTTGGTGGGCATAGCGCAACTTGGGCCGGAAAATACCTTTGCGCGGGGGTTGCTGGTGCTCAACGCACTCTTGAATCAAGCGCGTCAACTTGGGCGTGGACAATTTTGCAAATGCAGCGGCGTGCGCTTCATCCACTGACTTCATCATGGCCGCAATGCCGAAAGGCTTGGTGGCCGACACGTAGTGAAACTTCGCGTAACTCAGGAACGTCAGCTTGCGCCCCACTTCGGCCTTGATGCGCTCCTTTCGGTAATCGTCCAGGCTGTCCCATTTGTTCACAGCCAACACCAGCGAGCGCCCTGCCTCTACAATGAAGCCAGCGATTGAGGCATCTTGATCAGAAATGTCCTGCTGCGCATCCAACATCAAGATCACCACATTGGCGTCTTCAATGGCTTGCAGGGTTTTGATCACTGAAAACTTCTCAACCGACTCAAACACCTTGCCACGCTTGCGCAAGCCAGCGGTATCAATCAGGGTGTAGGGTTTGTCGTTGCGTTCGAAATCGATATAAATACTGTCACGGGTGGTGCCTGGCAAGTCGAACGCAATCACACGTTCTTCGCCCAACAACGTGTTCACCATGCTGGACTTGCCCACGTTCGGCCGCCCTGCGATAGCCACTTTAATTCTGCGCCCGCCTTCGTCATCTTCAGGCAACACTGGCAGCTTTTCGCAGGCCATGTCCATCAACTGGCGCACGCCATCACCATGGCTTGCGGATATTGTTTCAGGTTCGCCCAAACCCAATTCGAAGAAATCGGCAGCCGCCATCGAGTGCGTGTAGCCCTCAGTTTTGTTCACCACCAAAATGACTTCGCGCTTGGCCTTGCGCAGTTCGGCTGCTATGACGTGGTCGTGTGGGGTTACACCCTGCCGGCCATCCACAATGAACAGAACCAAGTCCGATTCAAGAATGGCCTGGCGGCTTTGTTTGGCCATCTCGGCGTAAATGCCTTCCTTGGCCACAGGCTCAAGGCCGCCCGTATCGACCACCAGGTATTCGCGCGGGCCCAGGCGCCCCAAACCATAATGGCGATCACGGGTTAAGCCGGGCTGGTTGGCCACCAGGGCGTCTCTTGTTCGGGTCAAGCGATTGAACAATGTGGACTTGCCCACGTTTGGGCGCCCAACCAGGGCAATGACAGGTTTCATGATTTACTTTACTGGACAGATATCAGGGCCACACTGCCGCCACGCGATTGCACAATGAGGGCATCGGTTTCGACAGGCACAGGCTGGCTAGTGAACGTGGTGGAACCCACTTTCGTTCGCGCAATGGTTTTGCCTGTGTCTCGTTCAATGAAATGAACATATCCTTCAAAGTCACCCACGGCCACAGCGCGGCCAATCACGGCTGGTGTGGTCGGCAAGCGACGCTGAAAGTTTTCGATTTTCCAAACTTGCTTGCCACCACTTCGGGAAAAGGCAAACATGTCGCCCAATTCATTCGGGGCAATCATGTAACGGTCATCAACCGAAGCACCGCTGGGTGCGGAAAAATCAACAGTCCAGATGGGGCGTGCACTTACCGCATCCAGACAACCCAACTTGCCCTGGAACGCCGCAGCACACACTTCACGGAAATTATAAACAGGCGTGCCTGTTACGTCAGCGATGCGCTCAATTTCAGTGGTACCCGTGGGCGAGGTCAAAGCCCCTTCCCAGGAAACCGTACCCGCATTCAAGTCCAGTGCAACCAGACGACCGCCAGGGAAACCTGCATACACCCGCGCATTGTTCACGTCCACAGGGCTGTTCACGCGCAAGGTCAAAGGTGGCAGCTGGCGCGTGTATTTCCAGCGCTGGCCGCCGTTCGATGCCGAATAAGCAATTACCGAGAAATCAATGCCCCGAACCAGAATGGTCCCTGAGGCACCAACAGGCACGCTGCTGACATCGCTACCAATGCTGGCTTGCCATTTTTGCTTGCCATCCAGATCAAAAGCGATCAGGTTGTTGTTCACATCAATTACAGCCACGGTGTCCAGGGTTGCGGCCACGCCAGCCTTCAATTTGGCACCGACTTTCACTTTCCATTTGGTTTTACCGGTGGCTTTGTCGATTGCAATCAACTGCCCCTCTTCAGACGCGGCGTACACCGTGGAATCCAGCAACACAGGGGCAAATGTGCCCTGTTCTGAATCCCCTACATCCACGGACCAAGCGTTGGCCACTTTGAGTTGAGGCGTGAATTCCTGCAGCACGGCGGGTTTTACAGCGCCGCCGCCAAAGGGATTCAAGCTGCTCATGGTCGAGCTGATTGTCGCGCAGCCGCCCAGCAAAGCCAGAACTGCAACAGCGGATGTCATTTTGATGGCTTGCTTCATTGGCTCATTCATTTGGCTACATCTCCAGTTTTGGGCAAGGCGCTAATTTTGCGCTCAATCACTTGCTTCCACGGGCTGTCGGCTTGAATGGTGCTTAGCGCCAACTCGTATTCCTTGCGCGCTGTTGCCACATCTTTTTGCGCCAGGGCCAAATCGCCCAAACGGTCATGAAACAAACCTTCAAAACCCGGAAGGCTTTCACTCAAGGCTGCCTTGGCTCCCTCAAAGTCAGATTGTTCAATCAAGATTGCGCTCAACAACAAACGCGCTGTTGCTGCGTATTCATCCAGCTTGGCCTCTTGCGTGGCCCACTGAAGCTGGGCCTTGGCTTCGTCAAGCTTGCCTTGATCAAAATAAGCTTTGGCGGCCAACAGGGCACCGCGCTGCGCATACGGGGAGCGTGCATGGTCATCAGCAAGGGTTTTCTGGATTTGACCAGCCAGCTCCAGATCACCTTGATCAACCGCTGCCTGCAACTTTTCATACACAACAACAGAATCAGAGGACTGGCGTGCTTGCCACCACTTCCAACCGTTGTTCAGTGCAAAAGCACCAAACACAAGAATCAACACGGTCAAAATGAAACTACCGTATTTGGACCAGAATGCTTTCAAACTGGCCAGTTGTTCCTGCTCTTCAAGGCTGTATCGACTCAAGACTCCTCTCCTTCTCCGTAAAGCAGGCCGAATATGGCTTCGGCCAATCCCTCTTGTTTGAATTCCTGCTGCGTGCTTTCGCCACGCAATACTTTCACTGCGGCAGTGCCCGTATTCAATTCGTTCTCGCCCAGAATAACCGCCACGGCAGCACCGCTTATATCCGCGCGCTTCATCTGGCTTTTGAAACCACCACCGCCTGCGTGCAACACCACAGCGAACCCGGCGTCACGTAATTCTTCGGCCAGGGTAAACGCGCGCCGCGCCGTGCCTTCTCCTTGGTGAACCACGTACACATCAAGATCAGCAGTGTCATCGGGCTGATTCATTTCGAGATACAACTCAAGCAAACGTTCCAGGCCAATTGCAAAACCAATCGCGGGGGTGTGCTTGCCGCCCAGCACCTCGATCAAACCATCGTAACGGCCACCGCCGCAAATGGTGCCTTGGGTACCCAAGGCATCGGTAATCCATTCAAACACGGTGAGGTTGTAGTAATCGAGTCCACGCACCAGACGCGGGTTCTCGATGTAACGCACACCAGCATCGTCGAGCAAGCGCTTTACGCCCTGGTAGTGCGCCAGCGATTCCGAACCCAGAAATTCTGACAAACGGGGCGCACCGTTGACCATGTCTTGCATGGTTGGATTTTTCGTATCCAGAATGCGCAAGGGGTTGCTGTGCAGGCGGCGCTTGGCGTCTTCATCCAGCAACTCGGCGTGCGATTCAAAATAAGTAATCAAAGCCTGCCGGTGGGCCAAACGTTCCGGCGCCTCACCTAGGCAATTAATTTCAAGCCGCACTTCCTCAAGACCCATTTCACGCCACAAACGTGAAAGCATCACGATCAGCTCGGCATCAATATCGGGGCCAGCAAAACCCAATGCTTCCACATCCAGTTGGTGGAACTGCCTGTAGCGGCCACGCTGGGGGCGCTCATGACGAAACACCGGACCCATGGAGTAAACGCGCTGGGGCGCTGCGTAGGTCAGGTTGTGTTGAATGGTGGCACGCGCAATGCCCGCCGTGAATTCAGGGCGCAATGTCAGTTCGTCGCCGTTTAAGCGATCCACAAAACTGAACATCTCTTTCTCGACAATGTCAGTGACTTCACCAATGCCGCGTCGGAACAGTGAAGTGGGTTCAAGAACCGGGGTTTTGATCAAGCGGTAGCCATAGGATGTCAGCCACTCGCGCAGCATTACTTCCAGGTTTTCCCAATGAATGCCCTCTACGGGCAATACATCGTTCATTCCCTTGACGGATTGAAGTCGGGGTTGCTTTTTGGCTTTGGATAGTTCCGGCGACTCAGGATGACTCATTGACGCATTCAACTTAATTTCTCAACCCGGTATTGTCGCCTATTCTTGGGCTACTTGTTGCCGCCGGCGTACCTTTGCTCGACATAACGCTGCACAATTGCCTGAAATTCCTGGGCAATGTTCTCGCCTTTCAGGGTCACCGTGCGTTTGCCGTCCAAAAACACGGGGGCAGAAGGTGCTTCCCCTGTACCGGGCAAGGAAATACCGATGTCGGCATGCTTGCTTTCGCCTGGGCCATTGACCACGCAGCCCATCACCGCCACTTTCATCTCTTCAACACCCACATACTGGTTTTTCCAGATGGGCATTTGGTCGCGCAGGTAAGTTTGAATTTGATCGGCCAGCTCCTGAAATACGGTGCTGGTGGTGCGGCCGCAACCTGGGCAGGCGATTACCTGCGGGGTAAAGGCGCGCAAACCCAGCGATTGCAAAATTTCCTGACCCACCAACACTTCCTTGCAGCGGTCGCCATTGGGTTCGGGGGTTAGCGACACCCGAATGGTGTCACCAATACCTTCTTGCAGCAACACAGACAAGGCTGCGGTGGAAGCCACAATGCCTTTGGTGCCCATGCCGGCCTCTGTTAAACCAAGGTGAAGGGGAAACTCGCTTCTACCCGCCAACTCGCGGTACACAGCGATCAAGTCCTGCACTTGACTCACCTTGCAGGACAACACGATTTTGTTGGCCGGCAAACCAAGCTCCACTGCCTTGTGAGCGCTGCTGACGGCCGATTCAATCAAGGCTTGATACATCAACTGCTGAGCTGGCAAGGGATCGGCTTTTTTGCCATTTTCATCCATCATTCGGGCCAGCAGGTTTTGGTCCAGGCTACCCCAGTTCACGCCAATTCGCACAGGTTTGTCATGCTCGGCTGCGATCGAAATCATGGCGGCGAAGTTGTCATCGCGCGAACGGGATGAGCCCACATTGCCGGGGTTGATGCGGTACTTCGACAAAGCCTTGGCGCAATCTGGATATTTTTGCAGCAACAAATGACCGTTGTAATGGAAATCGCCCACCAACGGTACCGGAATACGCATCTTGTCCAGCTGCTCGCGAATGTAGGGCACCGCCTCGGCTGATGCATCGTTGTTGACCGTGATTCGAACCATCTCGCTGCCTGCAAGATACAGCGCCTTGATTTGCAAGGCAGTGTTTAGTGCATCCGCCGTGTCGGTGTTGGTCATGGACTGCACCAGCACAGGTGCACCCCCACCAATTGAAACGACGTGCTCCTTCCAGCGAACATCCACTTGATGGGTTTGGCGGCGACTCAGCGGGGTATTTGGAATCACAATTGCACTTCTGGTGGTTGGACGAATTTCGAAAGGCATGCAAGGGCGCTTGAAACGCCCCTTTTTTACTGAATGGTAATACGTGCAACTTCGCCGCGAATCGACGAAGAAAGATCAACTGGCTTGCCGTTGCTTGAAATCTCTACAGATTTTGCATTGCCAACAATCAACTTGAATGGGGCCAGACCACGCACTTCAAGACTGCTTCCAGCATCGTTAAGCTGGGAAATCAACACCTTGTCATTCGCATCTCGCACTGTCACCCAGGATTGTTCCTGAAACTTGAAACGCAATGCGGATGGGGCGCCATCAGCGGCAGGAGACTCGACAACAGTCGGAGGAACCACCACATTGCCTTCGGCAGGTGGTGTAGCAGCGGAAGGTGGTGTAGAAGCCGATCCAGAGGTGCCGGACGAGGCTGAGCCTGGTGCTGACTCAACAGCAGATGGCTGTTGCAATGCCGGAAACACGGAAGAGACGTCACCATCAGCCACAGGCGCATCTGGAGGCAGGGGCAACGACTCAGACTGAACATCGGCCATGGGCGCTTCATTGGGCTCGATAGCATCGCCAGTGGTTTCAGTTTCAGTTTCAGTGCCCTGATTGGACAAAAAAACCGGGATGTAAAATACAGCCATGACCGCCACTGCAGCAAGCACAATGCCGTAGCTCAGCGATTTTTTACCTGTTTTCTGATCAAAGTTCAGTGTGGACAATCGCTTGGAGCTGCTTGGCATTTTTGGCTCAAGGGGTTCGGCGCGCATCGCCTCGCCTTGGCCTGTGCGCAAAACCTTGGCTTGTGCACTGCTTTCAGAAAACCCGAAAGACATGATGATCGGCGCGGCATCGAGCTTCAGCGCTTTGCAATAACTTTTAATAAAAGCTTTGGCGAATGTTTCAGGTGGCAAACGACCCACATCGCCACTCTCAATGGCTTCGAGCTGTTTTTCATTGATTTTTGTCTGAGCGCTGATGTCGCTAAGGGAATATCCGGCTTTCTCGCGGGCCGCGCGCAAAATCTCTCCGGGATTCTGACCGGACTCTAGCAAGGTCAAATTCGGATGCTTTTCGACGATGGAACCATTGTTTTGCTCCGTTTTCACATCTTGACCTGCGCTGGCATCTGATGATTCAGTGTTGCTCATGGCACGATTTTCATTCATTTGGTCTTTCCAAGCGTCGGCTGACCCACAAAGGCGCCGAATGGTAATTGTAATATCTTCACCGCCACTACCTTTGTAGAATAATCTAAACAAACAGGTAGTTTCAAGTGTTTTCTATGAAAATTCAATGTGTTGAGCAATCTTTTGAAAAAGAATTACAAGTTTTGGATCAAGATTTTACTTTTCACAAGACAAAACGAGACATCTTGATTGCCACAACACTTTTAAACGATCAAATCATTGTATGACAAAGCATACGCAATAAAAGCCTAGTCCCTTCGTTTGGAGGAACCCCTCAGTTCATCGATAGACACTGTGGCGTGCTGGCGTTCTCGCACCTTGGTTCTGTCTTTGACCTCGCCTGCCAACTGACCGCAAGCCGCATCAATATCGTCACCACGTGTTTTTCGAACCGTGGTGACCACACCACCCTCGCAGAGTATGTCTACAAACGTTTTGATGGCTGGCGTGGTTGACTTGATCAAACCCGATTCCGGGAATGGATTGAACGGGATCAAATTGAACTTGCACGGCACAATTTTCGCAATTTCAAGCAACTGCTGTGCATGCTCAGGTTTGTCATTCACACCATCAAGCATCACGTATTCAAAAGTAATGAAATCGCGGGGCGCAAACTTCAAATAACGCAAACAGGCATCCAGCAACTCACGCAACGGGTACTTTTTATTTAAAGGCACAAGGTGATCGCGCAATGCGTCGTTCGGCGCATGCAGCGACACCGCCAAGGCCACGGGGCAGTCTTGGGAAAGCCGGTCCATAAAGGGCACCACACCCGAGGTGGACACTGTGACCCTGCGACGCGACAAACCATACGCAGTGTCGTCCAGCATCAGCTGCAGCGCGGGCACCAGCGCATCATAGTTCAACAGAGGTTCGCCCATGCCCATCATGACTACGTTGGTTACCGGGCGTTCCTGGGCGTACACGCGGTTACCCGCATCCCGCAACAAAACATTGGCCTTCCACAACTGTGCCACAATTTCAGCAGTGCTCAAGTTGCGGGAAAAGCCCTGCTTGCCAGTTGAGCAAAAGCGGCAGTTCACGGCGCAACCCGCCTGAGAGCTAACGCACAAGGTACCGCGACGCTCTTCGGGAATAAACACGGTTTCTACGGCATCGCCGTGCCCCACATCAAACAGCCACTTGCGGGTGCCGTCTTTGGAAACATGGTCGGAAATAATGCCAGGCGCCCGGATGCAGGCGCGGCTGTTTAAATTCTGGCGAAATGACTTCGCAAGGTCTGTCATGGACTCGAAATTGTCCACGCCCGACTGGTGAATCCACTTGGCCAGTTGCTTGGCCCGAAATGGTTTTTCACCCAAATTGCCACACCACTGAATCAGCTCGGGAACCGAGTAGTCCAGCAAATTATCGAGTTGTTCACTCATGGTGTGCCCTTTCAAAACAAACGGGGACGCAAGTGCGCCCCCGGAATTCAACGCAATCTGGTTGGCTTATCGCTTAGATTAACGTGAAAATACTTGTGACGCCGGGAAGAAATAAGCGATTTCGTTGGCCGCTGTTTCTGCCGCATCCGAACCATGAACAGCGTTTGCATCAATGCTTTCAGCAAAATCAGCACGAATGGTGCCGGCAGCAGCTTCCTTGGGGTTTGTGGCGCCCATCAATTCGCGGTTCTTGGCAATGGCGTTCTCGCCTTCCAGGGCTTGAATCATCACTGGGCCGGAGATCATGAAGTCGACCAGATCTTTGAAGAAGGGACGTGCCTTGTGCACGGCGTAAAAACCTTCTGCTTCAGTGCGTGACAGGTGGGCCATGCGTGCAGCAACCACCTTCAGACCAGCGGCTTCAAAACGGCTGTAAATTTGACCAATTACGTTTTTTGCAACAGCATCAGGCTTGATGATGGACAGGGTGCGCTCGATTGCCATGGTTATAACCACTCCAAAAATTATTAGAAAAGCATGAAAATTAGCCCGCTATTATAGCTTGTTTATATAAAAAACCCAATCATTGGTCTGACCCACATCTTGAATTGAAACTTTTCGCCTTTACCATTACTCTAAATCTGTAGCAATTCGCGTTTTAACAAGGAGCGAGAACATATGTCTGACCTGAGAACAGCACAATTCGGCCGCACAGCCGGCGGTGTTTCATCTGTAGAAACCAACCGTGTTCTGCGAAACACATACTTTTTGCTGGCCCTGTCAATGATCCCGACAGCTTTGGGCGCATTTGCAGGCATTCAGTTTGGCTTTTTCACTTTGTTCGCTGGCAGCCCCATTCTGTCGTTCGTCGTCATGCTGGGCGCAATGTTCGGGTTTATCTGGGGCATCCAGCGCAACCGCAACAACTCGTTTGGTGTGGTGCTCATGCTGGGCTTCACATTCTTCATGGGCTTGATGTTGTCCGGTATCCTGTCGGTCGCACTCAGCCTGTCCAACGGCAGTTCCATCATCATGATGGCAGCACTGGGCACAGCAGGTATTTTCTTTGGTTTGGCCAGCTACGCAGCCGTGACCAAGCGCGACTTCACCAACATGGGCAAAGGCCTGTTAATTGGTCTGGTGATGGTGATTGTGGCTTCCGTGGCCAACATCTTCTTGCAAATGCCCGCGCTGTCGCTGACCATTTCCACAATTTGTGTAGGCCTGTTCTCTCTGTTCATTTTGTATGACCTGCAGCGTGTAATGCGCGGCGGTGAAACCAATTACATTTCAGCGTCGCTAAGCATTTACTTGAGTTTGTACAATTTGTTCGTGAATTTGCTGCAGCTGCTCATGGTGTTCGCTGGCGGCAGCCGCGAGTAAACACGGGCAAACTGAGACAAAGCCACTCGAAGTAACCTGAGAGTAACTGATTTGAAAGCGTTTTTTTGACACCTTGCAACATCGAAAGTTGTTGCAAAGTAAATTTTAGAAGCGCAATATAAAATTTCAGTGGGTCGGTATCTATACTGACCGCCGAGTTGGTGAGGCAAAAACACCAACGAAAACGGGGCCGCAACGGCCCCGTTTGTTATTTGTTCCCTTTATAAGCGCCTTGCCGCATCACAAACGCTGTAAGCCACCCGTTCAAACACTGCAATTGATTCCACATGCGATGTGTGCGGGAACATGTTGACCACCCCTGCTTTCATCAATTTGTAGGAACCCAAATTGCACAGCACTGCCGTATCACGCGCCAAAGTGCCTGGGTTGCAACTTACATACACAATGCGCTTGGGCTGAAATTCTGCCCGGGCCCCCACAATGGCTCTGCAGATTTCAAGCGCACCATCGCGCGGCGGATCCACTAGCACTTTGTCAAACTGGCCCCAGCTTTCCCATTCAGGTGTTTCCACTTCGAACAGGTTGCGCACATGGAATTCGGTTTTGTCGGCCAAGCCGTTGAATTCTGCATTTTCGCCAGCGCGGCCCACCAAATCCTGCGACCCCTCAAAACCTTTCACAAAACTGCTTTTGGTGGCCAAAGGCAGGGAGAAGTTGCCCAAGCCACAAAACAGGTCAAGCACCCGGTCTTCGGGCTTTAAATCGAGCAGGGACACGGCACGACTAACCATCGCATCATTGATCATGTGGTTGACCTGCGTGAAGTCGGTCGGCTTGAAACGCATACGGATACCAAAACTGGGTATCCGGTAGGTCAAGTCCACTGGCTTGTCGGCTTCAAGACGGTGGACTGTGGCCGGGCCAGCAGGCTGCAACCACCAGTCCACACCCCATTCGGCCCCAAATGCCTTCAAGGTGTCCAGGTCAGATTCACTCAAGGGGTCCAGGTGTCGCAGCACCATCGCTGTTACACCATCGCCAACGGCCAGTTCAATTTGCGGCAAGCGCATGAAATTACCAAGTGTGACCAGCATATTACCCAGCGGCACAATCATGTTGGACACATGCTTAGGCAACACGTGGCATTCCTGCATATCCGCCACATAGGAAGAGGATTTTTCATGGAAACCCACAAAAAAACGGTCTTTCTTGATCACGAATCGGGTGCTTAAACGCGCACGGTGACGGTACCCCCAGAACGAGCCGTAAATGGGCGGCATCATCTGTTCGGGTTGTTGGCGACCAATGCGCTGTAACAGGTCTTCCAGTGCACGGTTTTTAATGGCCACCTGCGCATTCGGCTCAATGTGCTGCATGGCGCAACCGCCACATACACCGTAGTGCGGGCACTTGGGCGTAGTACGTGTAGATACGGAATTGAGTACCTGTAGCGTTCTGCCCTTTGAATAACTGGGCTTGATGCGCACCACTTCTGCGATCACGGTTTCACCCGTGATGGCGCCATCAATAAAATGCACCTTGCCATCCACATGACCAATGCCGTTTGCATCAAGGTCAATGGATTCAATGGTGACTTGCACCTGTGGGAACACCACAGGTGTGCGGTCTTTTTTCTTTTTTCGGCCCATGGCTACATTCGATAAAAATTAACGGGCCGGGAGGTAGTCCATCGGGTCAACAGGTTTGCCCTGCTTGCGCACTTCAAAGTGCAGCTTGGGACGATCGGTGTCGGACTGCCCTGCCTCGGCAATTCTTTGGCCTTTGGTCACTGGCTCACCCTCTTTGACCAACAGGGTTTTGTTGTGCGCATAGGCTGTTAACAAGTTGTTGTCGTGTTTCAGAATGATCAAATTGCCATAGCCGCGAAGCGCATTGCCTGAATACACCACACGCCCGGCCTGCGAGGCCAGCACGGGATCCCCTACTTTGGCGGTCAGGTCGATGCCCTTGTTCACACCGGGCTTGTAGCCCTGCACAATTTCACCTGGATGAGGCCAGATAAAACCCAGGGTCACCGCGGTGGGTGCAGGCGGTTTGATTTCTGGTGCCGGGGCGTTCTCAATCGGCTTGGCTCCACCTGCAGGTGGTATCGGCGTAATTTCCACGCCGCTGTCTTCAGTGATTGTTCCGCTTGCTGAACCGCCAGCCACAGCGCCGGGCGCGCCGGTCACGCGCAATTTCTGGCCAATGCTCAACTTGCCCGGATCGCTCAAATTGTTGGCTCGGGCCAGTTCACGCCAGTCCAGACCGAAGTCTAAGGCAATGCTGTACAAAGTGTCGCCCGCCTTGACTGTGTAGATGCCATCAGTGACCACTGCGGAATCAGAGGACCTGGATGGCAAACGGTCTACAACCGGGGCTTGATTGCCAGTTGTAGTACAGGCGCCAAGAAAAATCAGGGTTGCAAAACCGACAGCCAATGCACGTGTGTGACCCAACAAAGGGAGGTTTTCAAATACGCCACGTTTCATACGATGCGAGTTCCTTGTAACAGGGGTACGAATTTTACCAAGTCTTTTTTCTCACGGTGCCATTTGTCAGCCGCAAGACGGTCCACAATGACCAAATTCTGTTGATTGTGATCTGCTACGGGCACGATCAGACGCCCGCCAACTTTCAACTGCTTGAGCAGGGCCTGGGGAATTTCCAGACCAGCAGCGGCCACAATGATGACATCAAACGGCGCTTGTGCGGGCAAACCAAGCAAACCATCGCCATGAATTACTTTGACTTTGTGAAAACCGGCGAGTTTCAAATTGCGCTGGGCCTTGTCGTACAACGCCTCAATGCGCTCGATACTGACTACCCGCTTGGCAAGGTTTGCAAACACGGCTGCCTGGTAACCACAGCCTGCGCCTACTTCCAGCACATTGTCGAGTTCTTTGCAGCCATCCAGTGCATATTCTGCAAAACGCGCCACAGTAAAGGGACGCGAAATGGTTTGCTGGTGCCCAATGGGCAAGGCTGCATCGTCATAAGCGCGTGAAGCAAAGCCTTCGTCCACAAAAAGATGGCGGGGCACTGTGCCGATCACATCCAGCACACGCGGATTCACAATACCCAAAGTTTTTAGCTTTTGAACCAGATGCCCGCGTGCACGCTCAGAGGTCAGGCTTGACCCACCGAGGCGTTCCGGGATCCGGTCCAGCTTGCGTGCTGACTGGGTAATCAGCGCGGGGGCCGGCTTGAAACGGGGCTTTTGATCCATGCTGTCGTTATAACCAGTCGGCCAGGGTTTTCATCTGTTCAATGTGTGTCAAATCAGCCTTCAACGGGCTGATCGAAATTTTACCCTGCTTGACGGCAAAAAAGTCGGTGCCGGGGCCCGCATCTTTTGCCCCGCCCGGGGGGCCTATCCAGTAAACGGTTTCATCTTTCGGATTCTGGGTTGGAATAACAGGTTCGGCATGGTGGCGCTTGCCCAAGCGGGTGCACTCGTAACCTTGCATGTCATCGTAAGCAATTGGCGGAATATTGACGTTCAACAGGCAATGCTCCAGACCCAGCTTGTTGCTCAGAAAACGGTCTACGATTTCAGCGGCAACGCGGGCTGCACTGTCCAGGTGGGCGTAGCCTTTGCCCGCCAGAGAAAAGGCAATGGCTGGCAAACCACACTGAAAGCCTTCCATGGCAGCGGCAACTGTGCCGGAGTAAATGGTGTCGTCACCCATATTGGCGCCGTTGTTGATACCCGAAACGATCAGGTCAGGCCGCTGTTCCAGCAAACCTGTAACGGCCACATGCACACAATCGGTCGGGGTGCCGTTCACATAACGGAACCCGTTGGCTGCGGTACGCACGGTCAGCGGCCGATCCAGGGTAAGTGCGTTGGAAACGCCTGAACGGTCTTGTTCGGGTGCCATCACTTCCAGGTGAACCGTGTTGCCGAAGCGTTCCAGCAAAGCACCGTGCAGAGCCAGAATACCGGGGGCACTGTAACCGTCATCGTTGCTGATCAAAATTCGTGTAATGGCCAAAATCAAGCTTCCTTGCGGCGAAAAACCCAAGTATTTTCAGAAGATTCCCCGGCAGCGAATGCATAACCCGCCACCTTGAATTTTTTCAGTTGCTCTACTTCAGTGATGCGTTGATCCACGATGTAGCGGGCCATCAAGCCACGCGCTTTTTTGGCAAAAAAACTGATGATTTTGTACTGACCGTTTTTGAAATCCTGAAACACGGGCTGGACCACGCGCGCATTCAGCACCTTGGTGTCAACCGACTTGAAATACTCATCCGAGGCCAGGTTCACCAACGCCGGGTCTTTCTGGCCCAGTTCTTTGTTCAAGGCTGGCGCCACGGTTTGTTTCCAGTAGGCGTACAAGTCTTTTCCGGCCGGGTTGGGCAGCTTCGTGCTCATTTCAAGACGATAAGGTTGCATTAAATCGAGCGGGCGCAAAATGCCGTACAGGCCCGACAAAATGCGCACATGTTTTTGTGCAAAAGCCAAGCCCTCTTCATTCAGGGTTTTGGCATCAAAACCATCATATACATCGCCATTGAAAGCCAGCAAGGCAGGGCGCGAATTTTTCTTGGTGAACTTGGTCGACCACTCGGTGTAACGGGTTGCGTTAAGCACACCCAGCTTGTCGGAAACCGACATGAGTCCAGAAATATCAGCCGGGCTCATGGGGCGAAGAATCTCCACCAACTGCGCTGCCTGCTCAACAAATTGAGGCTGGGTGCTGGTTTGAACGGACAAGGGTGTTTCGTAATCGAGCGATTTGGCTGGGGAAAGAACGACAAGCATGGACATGAATCACCGGGTTGTTACTACGCGTTTATTATCGCAGGATCTGGCAGGTGAATCAGGGAGAGGGTGGTGTGAAGCCGGGAAAAAATACCCAATGCAAGGTAGGTGAGCGGCTGGTTTTGTGAGGTTGGCCGCGGATGCGACCTTTGTCGCCCCGCTTGTGGCCGTGTCTCCCAGGCTGTCTCTCCCGAAGATGTATGTATTACTCGGCACGCCCCAAATTGGATTCAGGCAAATAAGTTTGCAAGTTCTTATTTACTGTATATAATCACAGCATGTCAACTCGAGATTGGTGCCATGAAAGGTTTAACTGCTCGCCAGCAAGAAATTCTTGATTTAATCCGCGACCAAATTGCCCAATTTGGCAGGCCCCCCACCCGCGCTGAAATTGCACGGCAATTGGGCTTTCGCTCGGCCAACGCCGCTGAAGATCACTTACAGGCCTTGGCCAAGAAAAACGTGATTGCACTGGATGCAAGCACATCGCGCGGCATTCGCCTGCTGGGCGAATACGCTGAAGGCCTTGAAGAAACGGTTGGCAAGGTAGTGGAGCAGTTCATACAACTGCCGCTGATTGGCCGTGTTGCAGCGGGCAGCCCCATTCTTGCGCAAGAACATGTGGAAAAACAAATTCCTGTTGACCCAACGCTTTTTCCCGACAAACCCGATTACCTGCTGAAAGTACGCGGCATGTCCATGAAAGACATCGGCATCATGGACGGCGACTTACTGGCTGTGAAAAAAATGAGCACTGCACGTGCTGGCCAAGTGGTGGTGGCACGCGTGAACGACGACGTTACCGTGAAACGTTTTTTCCAGAAAGGCCATGTGGTTGAGCTGCAAGCCGAGAACAGCGATTTTGCTCCCATCAAAGTGGACCTTCGCACAGAAACGTTTGCCATTGAAGGCTTGGCTGTTGGTTTGATTCGCCAGGGCCAGTTGCACTAAAAAGCAGTAATTGCACTAAAAAGCAGTGTCAGGGGGTTGTTGTGTCGTTCGATCTTGCCAACATTCACCCTGGCCTGTGGCGGGCCCACCAGCACGGCAGCGACAACAGCACCCGCATACCCAGCGGGTATGTACATCTTGACCAGCAACTGCCGGGGGGTGGCTGGCCCACCCGCAATCTGATTGAACTGCTGCTGAAGCACCACGGCATTGGCGAACTTCGCTTTCTGATGCCGGTGTTGCGCAAGCTTTCACTGGAGCAAAAAAAGCTGGTGTTGATTGGTGCGCCATTGCTTCCACTCACACCGGTATTTGAACAGTTTGGCGTGGCTTTAAATCAAGTCCATTTAATCCACACCGACAAACCCCAAGACAGGTTATGGGCGATTGAACAAGTGCTGCAAAGCGATTCCTTCGGTGCCCTTTTTATGTGGCTGCCTGAAGAAAAAACATTGTGCAGCCCTACCGTGCTGCGCCGCTTGCAGTACCAGGCCACCCGTTCACAGGGTTTAAGTTTCGTGTTTCGGCCCATTCGGGCACAAGTGCAGCCCTCACCGGCCTCCCTACGCTTGTGCCTTGCCGCACAAAGCCCGAATAGCTTGCGTGTGCATTTGATCAAACGCAGGGGCCCTGTGCTCGAACGATCGATCCTGATTGATTTACCAAAACCACAAGGTGCTTTGCCAAACACCCCGCACTCACAGGAGCTTGTTCGTGCGCTGGATCGCCCTGAGTTACAAACAAACTTTCAAGCAACCCCGCAACCCACAGGAAGTCAAATCGCAATTTGATGCCAATTCACTGTTTGAGTTGGCCGCACATTACAGCCCGGTGGTGTGTTGGCGGCAAGACCAACACCGTGAATACGCGGGTTGGCTGGTTGAAGTACACAGCAGCTTCAGGTTATTTGGTGGTGCACAGGCTTTGCTTTCGCAGTTGTGGCAAGGCACAGAAGAATTTCTTGATGAATTGCAGCTGGCCAACCACCACACTGCCACTGGCGCATGGTGGCTCAGCAAGTGCGCCTCCGCGCGTACCAAAGATGATTTTCTGGCCATGCTGAATTTCAATGAAAACAGCTTGCAGGCCTTGCCAATTTCAGTACTTGATTGCGACACAAAATTGCAAACCACCTGGCGACAATGCGGTTTTGCGCGCCTTGGCGATTTGTGGCGCTTGCCACGCGATGGTTTTTTAAAACGCTTTGGCGCACAGGCATTGGCTGAACTTGACTCAGGTTTTGATTTGCAAAACAAATTGGCACCAACCGCCGTTGCACACAAACCTGCCAACACGTTCGAGAAAGAAAAAGAATTGCCGTTTCACAGTGACAGGCTTGAGCTGATTGAACACCATGCTCAAACCCTGCTTGAAGCGGTGTGCCAATGGCTTCACCAACAAAAACGCGGCACGCGTGAATTACACTGGGCCTTCATTCATGCACACGGCGAAGAAGTTTTGCCCCTTCGAAGTGCACAAGCAACCGATTGCCTTCAAACATGGAAACGCCTGCTGCACCACCAACTGGGGCAAATGCAGTTTCACGACGACATACGCAACCTTCGGGTGCACTGCGCATACAGTGAATTGCTACCCAATGTGAACAACAGTTTTTTGCCTGACCCTGCAGAAGGCACCCGCAATTGGGACAACACCTGCGACGTGCTGCGTGCCCGCTTGGGTGAACAAACCGTGTTATTTGCAGCAACAGAAAGTGACCCCAGGCCAGAATGCAGCATTGTGCTGCAACACACCCCATTGCTTAAAAATACAAACATTGCTTTGAAAAAAGGAGAAAAAACACACGCCCCTGAACTGAACACCACCACCCTACCCTGCAGCGCGCCAAGGCCTTTGTGGCTGTTACCGCAGCCTAAACCCCTGCACGGCAGAGCCCCAGGGTGGCAAGCGGGTGGCCCATGGCAATTGCTCAGCGGCCCCGAACGTGTTGAGTTTGGCTGGTGGGATGCCCAACCCTGCAAACGAGATTACTACTGCGCACGCGACAGCAATTCCAGTGTGGTGTGGCTGTACCAAGACCTGCTTGAAGACAATTCGCGGTGGTTTTTACACGGTTACTTTGCATGAACCAAGCCCCCAATAGCCCAACGCGCTTTGCCGAGGCGCTGGCCTTGAGCAACTTCAGTTTTTTGAAAAGTGCGTCGCACCCGGAAGAACTGGTGCAACAGGCCAAGGCTTTGGGTTACACCGCCATTGGTATTGCCGATGAATGTTCGCTTGCAGGCATTGTTCGCGCACACCAGGCCGCCAGGGAATGCCGCATTCAACTGCTGGTGGGGGCTCAATTTGTATTCGCGCACAGCAGCTCGTTCGCGGGACAACGCATTGCCTTGATTGTGAAAAACAAAACCGGCTACACCCACTTGTGCAGGCTTATTACGCAGGCACGCAGCCGCGCATGCAAAGGCGATTACCTGTTTACCCGCGAAGACTTGGCCGACATTCCACCCGGCTTACAATTGCTGCTGGTGCCAGATGAACGCAACAAAGAAAATTTTCCGGCCCTGTTAAGCTGGTGTGCCAAGCGTTTCACTGGCCGCATGCACCTGGTGTGCAATTTGCAGCGCCGTGGTTTCGACAAAGCATGGTTGCTGCACTTGCAGGCTTTGGCCCATTTGCACCATGTTGAATTAATGGCCAGCAACCTGCCCGTGATGCATTCAAGCGAACGAAAAAACCTGCACGATGTAGTCACCGCCATTCGATTGAACTGCAGCCTGAACGAGGCCAAACCATTTCTGGAAACGAATGCGCAACGTTGCCTGCAACCCTTGCAGATGCTTGCCCAAATTTACCCGCAAACCTTGCTTGAACAAACCACAACACTGGCAGCGCAGTGTGTGTTTTCGCTGGATGAGTTGCGCTACCAGTACCCCCGTGAAATCAGCCCTGAAGGCCTGGAGCCCACACAATACTTGCGCCAGCTTGTAGAACAAGGGGCCACCCAACGCTATAGCAGTACCGTGCCGGCCAAAGTTCAAAAGCAGATTGAACATGAATTGCAATTGATTGAAGAGCTGAAATTTGAAGCCTACTTTTTAACGGTTTACGACATTGTTCGTTTTGCACGCTCGCGCAATATTCTGTGCCAAGGGCGTGGATCTGCTGCCAATTCCGTGGTGTGTTATTGCCTGCACATTACTGAAGTAAACCCCGACAAAATGGCCGTACTGTTCGAGCGTTTTATTAGTCGCGAACGCAACGAGCCACCCGACATCGATGTGGACTTTGAACACACACGTCGCGAAGAAGTGATTCAATACATTTACCAGAAATACAGCCGTGACCGGGCAGCATTGGCCGCCAGCGTGGTGGTGTACAGGCCACGTTCGGCGCTGCGGGATGTGGGCAAAACATTGGGGCTTGATGCCGGGTTAATTGAGCGACTGGCCAAATCACAGGACGGCGGCTACAGCCGCAACATGAGTGTAGACCACATGGTGCAAGCGGGCGTTGATGTGCGCCAACCTGCACTACAACATTGCATACATTTGGCCGATGAATTGCTGGGCTTTCCGCGACATTTGTCGCAACACACAGGCGGCTTTGTGATTGCGCGCGACAGCCTGACTGAACTGGTACCTGTTGAAAACGCATCCATGCCAAACCGCAGCGTGATTCAGTGGGACAAAGACGACCTGGATGCCATGGGCCTGATGAAGGTAGATGTACTGGCGCTTGGCATGCTTAGCGCCATTCGCATGACACTGGACGAACTGCAGAAAAAACCAGGCGCACCCCGAACCTTGCAAACCATACCGGCTGAAGACAGCGCAGCTTACAACATGATGTGCAAGGCCGACACCGTGGGTGTATTTCAAATTGAAAGCCGTGCGCAAATGGGCATGCTTCCCCGCCTTCAGCCCCGAGAGTATTACGACCTGGTGATTCAGGTTGCCATTGTGAGGCCCGGCCCCATTCAAGGTGGTATGGTGCACCCTTTTTTGAAACGCAGACAGGGTTTGGAGGCAGTGGACTACCCTTCCGATGCATTGAAACAGGCATTGGGCCGCACAAAGGGAATTCCGATTTTTCAGGAACAGGTGATGCAAGTGGCCATTCTGGCCGCAGGCTTTACGCCGGGTGAAGCCGATGCATTGCGCCGCGGCATGGCCGCCTGGAAGCGCAAGGGCGGCCTTCACCATTTTTATGAACGCGTGGTGGGTGGCATGATAGAACGCGGCTACACCCGCGAGTTTGCTGAAAGCATTTTCAAGCAAATGGAAGGCTTTGGTGAATATGGTTTTCCGGAAAGCCATGCGGCCAGTTTCGCCATGCTGGTGTATGCGTCGGCCTGGTTGAAATGCCACCACCCTGATGCATTTTTGTGTGGATTGCTGAACGCCCAGCCCATGGGGTTTTATGCGCCTTCGCAATTGATTCAAGATGCGCAACGGCATGGTGTGAAAGTACAGCCCGTGGATGTGCAATGCAGTGCAATGGAAAGCAAGCTGGAAACTGACACAAACAATATTGCCACATACCACCACACCCTGCTTCCTGTACGCCTGGGTTTAAACCGGGTGAATGGCCTGAAAAACGAAGCAGCCTTGCGCATTGTTCAAGCCCGCGAACAAGGCCTGTTTGAAAGCGTGGAAGACTTGGGCAAACGCGCGCAGCTTGACCGTGCTGATTTGCTTGTGCTGGCCGATGCCAATGCGCTGGAACAACTGGCGGGGCACCGCCGCCAAGCCGTGTGGCAAACAGCCGCCACAGAAACAGGCCGACTTTATCAAACAAATTTGTTGGCCAACACTCGCAGCAATGAAACACCGCTTGAATTGCCCAAAGCCAGCGAACTGGAAAACATGCTGGCCGATTACCGTGCCACAGGTGCAAGCCTTGAGCGCCACCCCATTTCATTTTTGCGCAAACAACTGGCACCTTACAAAATAAGGCAGGTTGAAGAATTGCGCACCTACCCCAACGGCAGGCTGGCGCGGGCCTGCGGCATTGTGACCCACCGGCAGCGCCCAGCCACTGCACACGGCACTGTGTTTTTAAACCTTGAAGATGAAACCGGCAATGTGAATGTGATTGTGTGGAACAGCCTGGCCGAAGAACAGCGGCAGGTGCTGCGCAACGCGCAAATCATGGGGGTGTTTGGTATTTGGCAGCGCGAAGGTGAAGTGTGCAATTTGGTGGCCCGCAGGCTGGTGGACTACACCGACCTGCTTGCGCAACTGCAAACGCCTTCGCGTGATTTCAAGTAGCCCTGAAAAAAATCAGATATCCACTTCCACCAAATTGCCTTTGTCTTCCAGCCAGGTGCGGCGAGCACCACTTTCTGTGCGGCCCATCAGCATGTGCATCATGGCATTGGTTTGGTCTACGTCCATGCTGCCCAAAGTAACTGGCAACAAGCGGCGCGTGTCGGGGTTCAAGGTGGTTTCCCACAACTGCTCGGCGTTCATTTCACCCAAACCCTTGAAGCGTGAAATCTTGATATTCGCCTCTTTCACGCCTTCCTTGCCGAGTTTATCCTGCACCGCGTAAAGCTCGGCTTCGTCCAGGCAATACAGTTTGCGTGCAGGCTTCTTGCCCTGTGCGGGCACATCCACTCGGAAAAGTGGCGGGCGGGCCACGTACAAGTTCTGGCTACGAATCAACGCCGGGAAATGTTTGTAAAACAGGGTGAGCAACAACACTTGAATGTGCGAACCATCTACGTCGGCATCTGAAAGAATGCAAATTTTGCCGTAGCGCAAACCGCTTAAATCGGGGCTGTCGTTCACGCCATGTGGGTCTACACCAATGGCCACTGCAATGTCGTGAATTTCCTGGTTGGCAAACAGGCGGTCTTTGTCGGTTTCCCAAGCATTGAGCACCTTGCCACGCAAGGGCAACACCGCCTGAAATTCTTTGTCACGGCCCATCTTGGCCGAGCCGCCCGCTGAATCACCCTCAACCAAAAATACTTCGTTCAAAGTAATGTCGGTGCTTTCACAGTCGGTTAATTTGCCGGGCAAAATAGCCACGGAAGAACTTTTGCGTTTCTCAACTTTTTGCGCTGCGCGTGAACGGGCCTGCGCCTGCTTGATGGCCAGCTCGGCAATTTTTTTGCCGTCTTCCACGTGCTGGTTCAACCACAACTCGAACGCGGGCTTCACCAGCGACGACACCAGCCGCACTGCATCGCGGCTGTTCAGGCGTTCCTTGATCTGCCCCTGAAACTGCGGATCAAGCACCTTGGCCGACAACACAAAATTCGCTTTGGAAAATATGTCATCGGGCATCAGCTTGATGCCTTTGGGCATCAGTGAATGCATTTCACAAAACGCCTTGATGGCTTGAAAAACTGCTTCGCGCAGACCCGACTCATGCGTGCCGCCTGCGGAAGTAGGAATCAGGTTCACATAGCTTTCGCGCACAGGGGCGCCTTCTGCCACAAACGCCAAGGCCCAGGCTGCTCCCTCGCCTTCGGCAAAACCCTCATCGCGCAGCACATCCACGCTTAGGTCTCCACTAAACATCGGGGCCACCAGTTCGCGGTCCAATAGCTCTTCTTTCAAAAAACCACGTAGTCCATCGTCGAATTTCCAGCGTTTGGCCTCACCGGTTTTCTCGGTCACCAACACCACTTCAACGCCCTTGAGCAACACAGCTTTGCTGCGCAGCAGGCGATCCACTTCATTCAGGGGCAGTATTGCTGAATCAAAATATTGCGGGTCGGGCCACACGCGCACGGTGGTGCCCTTTTTGGGGTCACCGCTGGTTTGGGGGCGCACTTTCAGGGGTTCGATCACATCGCCACCACTGAATACCAGCGTACCCACTTGTTTGTCGCGAACGGCACTTACCTCAAGCCGGGTCGACAAGGCATTGGTGACAGATACACCTACGCCGTGCAGACCACCCGAGAAGCGATACGCACCACCATCGGCCTTGTTGAACTTGCCACCGGCGTGCAAGCGAGTGAACACCAACTCAATCACCGCAACCTTTTCTTCGGGGTGCAGGCCGATCGGAATACCCCGCCCTTCGTCTTGTACCGACACACTGCCATCGGTGTGAATGGTCACCGTAATTCTTGAACCAAAGCCACCCAGGGCCTCATCGGCTGCGTTGTCAATCACCTCTTGAATAATGTGCAAGGGGCAATCGGTGCGGGTGTACATGCCGGGGCGCTGCTTGACTGGCTCTAGCCCTTTAAGGACGCGGATGGACGATTCTTGGTACTGGCTCATGACAACCTGATAATTCAATGACCGCTTGATGATACCAATAATTTGAATTCATTTCGGATAACACTGGAACCATCTGCTACCGCGCCCGCACTCAAGGTCAGGAAAACAAATTTTATTAATTTGGCGTTTAGCACACTTCCAAAAAAAACAAAAGAATCGACTCGGCCAAACCCTCTATCAGGTGACACCTAATTCAGATTTTTGACGAGATTGATACCCTGTGCTGTTATTTTAAAATTCGCCGAGACCAACCATGAATCCATTGCAGTTTCAAGCAGAAAGGCTCGACATGAAAACAATTGCACCTAAATTAAAGATTACTGCGATACATAGGTGCTCTAGGGCAAAGCTGGAGACCACACGCTCTGAATTCGAGCTACTGGTTGCGAAGCAGGAAAAACGCCTGCGCAATTTCATCGTTAAGCACTTTCGGGACGAAAATGCGGCGGAAGACATTTTTCAACAAACCTTGATCGAGGCCTACTGCTGCTGGGACAGCTTTCGAGGCGATGCAAAAAGGGCCACCTGGTTGTTCGGCATCGCACTGAACATCATTCGCAACACAGCTCGGCGTTCCCCTCAATACAAGTTTCATTTTACCTCCGATGAAGACCTGGAACTTGAGCAAGCAGAGGGTTCAGACCCCATGCAACATTGCATGAAAAACGAGTTCAGCATCAAACTGGAGTCAGCAATTGGCAATTTACCCAATGATCTGCGTGAAACCCTGATTCTGGTTGTACAACACGGTAACTCTTACCAAGAAACCGCCGACATTCTGGGCATTCCAATTGGCACAGTGCGCTCCAGAATTTCGAGATCGCGTGCGCAACTTAAATCAATTTACGATTTGTACATGGACTAATGACTGATCTGTCGAAGAGTCACCATGATGTATTGAACAAAATCCTTGAGTCGCTGGGAATGCGCACTCACGATATAGAGCAATGCGCCGAAACAGATGGCTATCGAATTGATTTTGAACAAAACTTTACCGTTGAACTGCAACAAATTCCTGAATCAGGCTGCAGAGTTAGTGCTCGAATATTCAGCTTGGGAAAGTCGCTTCAGGTACAAGATGACCAACTAAGAAAGGCGATGTCGATATTCTCCGAGGTATCAAGTGACTTACCTGAAGGTGTGTCACTTGCGGTTTCAGATCATGACAATTGCCTGAGAATATGCATCGAAATTACTACCAACAACGCCAATCTAATCGTGTCTCAATTCAACACATTTGTTCAAATAGCATTTGCTTACAAACAAACTTACTTCAAACACAAAAATGATCGCAGTTAATGTCACCTGACTTTTTGACATTATTTGCGAGAATTAATCGCACTTTCCCGATCAAGCAACACCGCAGACAACCATGCCCCAAACCTGTCTTTGGCATCACACAAACTCTTCTCGTTAAAATGCAAAGTAACCACCAAGCCAAGGTCTCCATGCAGAGACAGTGAAGCCTGCTTCAGAGAAGCCGATTTCCATCGATGCGCCAACCAATCCCTAAGACAGTTACGTTCGTAGCTGTTTAATACGATTTTAGCGATAAAATCAAACGGAGCATTGGCAGACTGCAACAACTCACCTTGACCCAAGCCCTCAACCGGGCAACCATCAACAAGAATCCAATTTTGAGGGACGGCAAGTGGCACTTTAAGCCTTGATCAGAGTGGTGAAAAATTAACGCATTTCAGCGGTGTCGCTGTGAACCTGATAAGCCAAACTTCTTTTCTCAACCCCGGCAAATTGTTGAACCCCGACAGGTTTTAGCGGCCGTTCGGCAACCTGAGCCAAGATATTCTGGAAGGTGTTTCGTACGGGAGAAACTGCCTCGCTTGCCTGCCCAAGGCCAAGACCCGATGCCTGAATGGAGTTGAAATTCGGATTGATCATAAATAAAATGCCTATTGGTTTTTTTTATGTGGCTCTATTTTCAGAATAGTTCACAACTTTCTCCAACAGATCGAAACGTTTCATTCTGTAATACATGGAATGCAATGGAATTCCCAGGCTTTCGCTGGCCAAACGGGCACAGCCACCATGCGTTTGGAGTGCCTGAATAAGCACCGCTCTTTCAAATGCAAGGAGCCTCTGCTTCAACCCAGCCGCATCTTTCTCAAGATCAACTGCATCGTCACAAGGTGACCCCAATCCGATCACATGCCGTTGGGCAAATGCATGAAGTTCTCGTACGTTACCAGGCCAAGGCTTGCTTAAAAGCTCATCACATTCCTCAACACTTAAGGAGGGCACTTCCAACCCAAATTGAACAGAGACTTGATCCAAAAAACGGCGATACAGTGGAATGATATCTTCAAGACGCTCGGCCAAAGCGGGAATTCTAACTTGAGACACGCTCAACCTGAAGTGCAGGTCTTCACGAAATTTATTTTGCCGAACCAGATCAGGCAAACTGGCCTTGGTTGAGGCAATAACCCTGAAACTGGATTCGTAAAAAACGTTGCCCCCCAATCTGATCGCCCCCCTGTATTGCAAGGCGTTTAACAGTTTGGCCTGGCAAGACAAGGGAAGGCTGTCCATTTCGTCCAAATACAACGTACCGTTGTTGGCCGACTCAAGTTTACCGGGGCGATCCTTTTGAGCCCCCGTGAAGGCCCCCGCCATGACCCCGAACAGCTCCGCTTCAAACAATTGCTCAGGCAGGGCAGCGCAGTTTACATGGATGAACTCACCCTTCACCCCGGACTGCGCATGTAACCAGCGTGCCGCCGTGTCTTTGCCAGCACCCGTGGGGCCTATCAGCACGGTGTCTACAGGCAATCGCTTGAGCAACTGAAGCTGCGACACCGCGTTTTGCATGGGTAAGGAGCGAATAAAGTCTGCTGAATAAGGACCTAAATCATCGATTACAGGCACTTTCAAGCCAAACTGGAGGGGTTTGGTTGCAATCAACTTTTCAAGAATGTGAACTGCAGCCAAGGGATCTACAGGCCGAACGATGGAGGCAAAAATTGGGATGTCATGATAAACGTAGCTTTGCCAGGGTTTGTCAATAAATCGAATGATCTGGGCTTCGGGTTTGCGTCCTTGCTCCTTGAACCTTTGAATTAATCCGCCAAGTTCATCCAGTCCGTGATCAACCAAAACCCAATGGGCTGGCAGATTCCGCTTTGCCAACAAATCATCAAGAGACAGCTCGTACACGGTTGCCCGCATAAGCAATGCAGCGGCTCGAAGTCGACTTCTCAATTCTTGAGATTCAATGCACAAGGTCAATTCAGTCATACAGGGTGCCGCGCACAGGATTGAAAACCAACCACTATTGTGCAGCGTGAATCCCTGGATCGAATCACCCCTCAGGGTTAGTTACACCGCAGGAGGTGATCCCGAATCAACATTAATGCGTAGACGCAGAGTGTCCCATGACCTCAACACGGAGCATGTCTCTGGCCCTGGACAAACGTGAACGAACGGTGCCAATCGGCAAATCCAGCTCCATGGCGGCGTCCTGGTACGTAAAGCCGTCCAACAGTACCAACTGGACAACGTTTTGCATTTTGGAGGGCAAATGATCAATTGCTTGCTTCAAGGACTCCATGCGTTCCTGACGCATGAGCGATTCCTCGGGTTCACAAAAGGAATCTGCCGGGATCATGCTGATCTGCTCATCAAAATCATCGTCCTGAAAACGATAACTGGTGTCGCGGTAGCGAAAGTTTTTGACAAGATTCAATGCGATGCCGAATAACCAGGTTTCGGGCTTGGACTCTCCGCGAAAACCGGCCCAGTTTCTGAATGCCGCCATGTGGGTTTGCTGAATCAGATCATCGACGTAATCCTCACGACGCAGATGCTTGCGCACAAAGTGGGTCAATCGGGATTGCTGGGTCTTTAACAAAGTTTCCAGCGTTTGTAGCTGGGCCGGGGTCAGTGGTGCCGAAGCCTCATCAGTGAATTGAATGCTGATTTCATGTTGCTGTGTCAGGTTCTGCTGTTCCATGTTCTGCCTCTTTTTTGTTTGTGTGTGACACCAAACGTTGTGCAGTCTGCATGCCAGCAGCGCGTAATTTTTAACCGATTGATTTGTCGATATATTTTTTGATTAGCTCTTGGTGAATATTTGATTTTTTGTAAATTTAGACTTTAATGCACATCAAAATCTATAAATTGGAACTTGATTTGCCCAAGGCAGACTCAAGTTGGGGTGTAAAATGCGCCTTGCTGCATCTCGGCGATGACTCTCGGTCGTATAGTGGATAATACAACCCCCTCCTAAGGGGTAAACGCAGGTTCGATTCCTGCCCGAGAGACCATTTGATTGGCTGCCTCCCTCATCAAAAATTCAATAGCAATGCGACTATTTCAGTACGGCCAAGCTCCAGCGCATAATTGACAGCATCGTAATCTCGTCCGTTGAAAGAGAAGGCGATGTCTTGTGTTGATCCCTTGCTTAAAAGTGATCTGGCCATTTCGAGATCGTTGCATTCGATACAGGCGTGAAGCGCGGAAACACGCACACCAAACGGGGGACTGAATACCATGCACCATCGGATTGCTTTCCGAAGCTTTCAAGGCAAGGTAGGCTGAATAACTACCCAGCAGTTTGGCAAGATAATCTTGAGTCTGCCTTATTGCAAGTTCAATTGATGGGGGAAAAAGTCTTAACTTCAGGCTGGCGAATTCATCCTCCACTTTCTGAACAACACCCGGACCGCATAATTCTGCGTCTGCGGCAATCTTGTTCAAACTGGACAACGTTTACTTTTTGATTTCCGAGGTCTGTTGGCGATTGATCGGTTGTGATCGTGACGCGCTGCATGATCAAATTCAATTGTCGATTGATGTGGCTGACGCGAGAGGAGTCGTTGTTCGATTTCCGACGAAGTGGCAATGCATCGCCAACTTGTTGCGAAGACCGTGATATTCGCTGATTCGTTAACTCGCTACGCAAGGTGTAATCCTGGGGTTTAATTGGTCATTGAGTGTAGATATCCAACACTCGGTTCCAATGCCTCAGGATTACATCAATTCAGTTCAGCGTACTTGTTCCGTCAAAATCTTCCAGCGACCGTCCTCTTTCTTCAAACGCAGTGTTTTGCGCACATTGTCTGAATATTTGTCAGCCTTGTAGTTTTGGTCAAATTCAGCCGTTGCTTCATCGCCATTCAGCTGTACATTCAAGTTGCTGATGTCCACTTCAATATTGGACTTGCTGGCAACCCGTTCGCGGCGCTGGCTTTCCCACTGGGAACGACCAAGCTCGCCAGGCAACTCGAAGTCAGCAGAATAAAAGCTGAGGTAGCCTTCCACATCGCGCGCACTCCATGCCGCGGCCCAGTTGCTAACCGCCTCTGTTACCTCGGCTTGCACCAGGATGGCGGGCATTGCCGGGGCCACTGGAACGGCTGGCGCTTCCGGTTCAGCTTGGACGGCAGCGGGTGGTGTGTCTTCGACAGTCAGGTCAGGCTGAGGCTGCGGCGCCTTAATGGCTGATTCCTCGACGGCTGGCTTGGGGTCTACGGTCAGTACCGGTGCCTGATCCAACACAGATGGGCGCAATTGATCAAGCCCCAGGAAGTGACTTGCGGGCTTTAGGTTGTCGGCGTTGTTGATCAAGGCCTGGCCACCATAAGTTACGATGAGCAAACCAATGAACAGGGTGTAAACCGGCAACAACCAACGCTCGTACCTGTAGTAGAACGGTTTGTGTTTGGTTTCCTCAGCGGCTTTGTCCATTTCCGCTTCACCCACCACCTGCCTTGCAAGCAATTGATTCAGCGCCACAGGCGGCGAGAGGTAACCCAATTCGAAGGCGGTGATCACGATCATCCAGAAGTGAACCGGGTGAATGCCATTGCTGTAAGCAATTGGCGCCACCGTGGCGGAAACAAGAATAACCGCACCAAACGGGTCCATGACCATGCCGATGAACACCATCATGAACATGAAGATGGTCAGCGCCATCCAGATGCTGCCCATTTCAGCGGGCACCACGCTCATCAAGCCTGAACGTTCGATCATGCCACCCACACTGATGGACAAGGCCATCAACATGATCAGCGCACCTATGTGGCCAATGGTTTCATTGGTGGCACTGCGAACGGCAACTTCCAGCCCCTGCTTGTTCTTTTTCTTCTCGGCAGGGGTGTCCCCACCTATTTTCGTTGGGCCGCCACGCAGCTTGTCGAAAATAATGACGAACAACATGATCACGGGCAGCATGACTGGCGCGGTGAATTCGTCTAGCTTGGTATCCAGCAGATACTCATAGCCATACACGACCAGCATCACGATCAAGATATATGGCGAGACCGGCACCAGGGCTCGCAGCGATTGCGGCAATGCTTCCTTGGCTTTGGCACGTTCCGTGACCCGCCCCTCTGCTTTGAGCAGCGCAATGATCATAAAAATGGTGGACGTGAGAATAAACACGAACAAACCCCAACCATACAGTTCGCTGGTGGTGACTTCTTTGTTCAATGCAGCAATAACAACGATGAGCAAACAAGGACGAAGTACCACGCCCAAGGAGCCAGACATTGCGGTTGCGGCCAGGGCAAAGTGGCGGCGTGCACCCACGGCCAGTACCTCGCGGTACACGATGGCGCCGGCTGCAATCACGAACACACCGGAAGCACCGGTGTAGGCTGTAGGCACGGCAGCGGCCAACAGCACAATGTAGGTGAATACTTCAGGTGGCAGTTTCCAAGGGCGCAAAATGTCCATGAACAAGGACACCACGCGGGTTTGCTTGAGCAACATACCCGCCCACAAATACAGGGCCAGGTTCAGGAAAATGCTGGACAGCTCGGTGATTTGGCCAAAATAGATGGCCAAACCGGCAATGTAGTCGTCCATGAAAAAGCTGATGCCCGCATTCAGCGCCATGAAGGCGTAAAGTGGAATGCTCAGCAAGCCCATGCCGTAGCTGCCGCCCTCTTCGGCCTGTGCCGGTATTTTCAGCACATCTTTCAAACTGATGAAAGACAACGCTGCAAACAAGGCAATTGCAATGATGCTAATTAGCGGGTTTTCAACTGCAACACCTGAGTCGTATTGAAGCTTCAGGTAATAAGTAGCCGAAATTGTCATCAACAGGTTTGCACCCAGCATGGCCAGTGAATAGACTTGGAAGTCTTTCTTGGTACGCGGCGGGCGCAAGTTGATGTGGTGGAATTGCTTGGTGGTTGAAATGGCTGCAATGGCGACCATGATCAACAGTATCAGCGGGCGGTTCTCAGTACCAAACTTGAATATGCCGAAGAAGCCAGTTTCGATTTCACGAAACACTTCCACTTCGGGCGTGATGGCTTTGCTGACTCGCTCGTAGACGGCGAAGCGTTCGCGGCACTGATCACGCGCGGCCTCCAGCGACATCCGTATTTCATTGGGGTCAATTGCGACATCACCAAACAACAGGTCAAGATCGGATTGCGGTGCGGTTTCCGCATCGGCCGCTTGTTTGGCCACCAGTGCATCAATATCGGGATTGGCTTCACAGCTTGGTGCAGATGGATCTGCACGCAACAAAAAGTACTGCACCTGATTTGCAGGGTCACCAAACATGCGTTCGCCAAGGCGAAGCAATTGGCCATGTACCATTTCACCGGTACCGATAATCAGGGTAAGTAACAAAAGGGAAAAGATGGGAAGGCTGGAAAGCCACTCGGAGGATGTACGACCAAACCACTTTTTACCGGCGGAACTCTGCATAACGGATCCTTGTCAGCGTCAACTTGACAGTTGACTGCTCTAAATAGCTGTTTAAAGGTAATAAAAAGGGGGGCAACATCGAGCCCCCTTCACTGCCATGGCGGACGGCGAATTAAATAGTATTCGCCTTGCTGGGTTTACAGTTCAGTTTTTGTTGAGCACTCGGAGTCTGCGCGGTTCACGCTACAACGGATTTGCTTCATGATGTTAAGCGCTTTGGGATCGTAAGATCCACCCTTGGCAAGGCTTACACGTGATTCACGCAGCAAAATTGTGTATTTCACAGAATCGGCAGCTGGAATGTCCATCCATGCGCCGTTTGGAATGCCTTTTTCAGCATTGTTGATGATCTGCATGCCGGCGGGAAATTTCCTGGACCAGTAATCGCGCGATTTTTGTGCAAAACCTTCGGGAAATTTGCTTTTGTTGGCGATTAGTTGATAAGTCAACACGGCCACGGGGAAACGAACAATGGCACCCGCGGTGCCCAAGCCCTTGTACAGCTCCAAAGGTTTGTAGGCTGCGGCAGGCGCGGCAATAATGTCCACAGAACCGTTGTTGAACTTGGCGCCAAAGTTGGAAATGTCAGCAGACACAGGGGAGGCCCCTACTTTTGAGATCATTTCTTTCTGGGCGGAATCGTAGTCAAATGAGGCAATTTTTTTGCCGGCCAGTTTTTCAACTGAATTGATGTCGCGGCTTTTCACGTACAGGTACGCAGCACCGAACGGGAAGATACCTGCCACCTGGTAGTTGCCTTGGGTCATCAAGACATCCGCCTTGGGGCCTGCGAACAACTGGATTGTGCGCTTGACCACTTCGTAGCTCAACGGCATGTCTACCTTGCCGTCTTTCACAACGGATGCAGCACCAAGGGCGTCTATTGAGCCCGCCACGGAATTGTAGGCACGCGTGCGAAAGGAGGTTGCAACCAGTATGTCGCACTGACCAGTCTTGAAGTTCTCGGAGGCAATTTTTTCGTCCGTGAATGCTTCAAGCTCCAGGTCAGCACCAAAGCCCTTGGCGGCCAGTACGTAATCCTTGCTCAGGTTGAACACGTCGCCACCTGCACCCAGGATGTCGAATACGCACACTTTCTGTTTGGCCAAAGCCGGTGAGGCAGATGCCATCAAGGCCAAGCCAAGGCCTGCGGTAATTGCTCTGATTTTCAATTTCATTGTCTCTGGTCTCCCACGATTGTGTTTTTGCTGCCCAAATGCGTTTGCTAGAGGTTGCACCTGGCCTGTTGTTTGCAAAAACTTAGTTCAACAGATCGTCCACGTTCATGCCTTCAGGCATCGCGGCTTCTTCATCCCAATATTTTCCCATGCTGCCCACAGGGGTTCGAGTGCCTACATTTTCTGTCCAGTAACGGTCGGAAAGGTTGGTCATCACAGCAACGGAAATTCCTTCAACCAAGGCGTATTGCTCGCTTGGCTTGTAGTCTTTTACATTCGCGAACCGCTTGGTTGCATCGCGGAATCGTGTTGTATCGCCCACAGCCAGCGCAGACAAACCATACATCACGTGGGAAAGGCGGACGCCCTGGCGCTCACCGATCAGCATGGACAAGTTGAAGGTGCCCCACACGTCTTTTCCTTCAGACGCGCCAGGTAAAATGCTCCACACCACGGCGCGCGCGGCATTTGGGGCACCCCACCACTTGGCATTTGAAATGCAAGTGAGCGCACGTTCGGATTTCGGAGCAATGTCGGTGGGAACACCCACCATTTGCTGGGACGCAATGTCATTCACCACAGCCTGAAGACCCGCCACAGTACCTAGCAGGTAAACCAGTTCATCAAAATCACGAGTGAATTCCGGGCAGCCTTCGCCGTACTCAAAGTCGTATTTGTCCTGCAACTTGTTGCGCATGGCTTCAAAGGCACCCAATTGGCGGCGGGCGGTAATTTCAAGCAAGCGCTTTTGGCCAATTCGCGCGTCTTGGGCTTCTTCGATGTTGTTTTGCTTGGCGGCACGCAGGTAACGCAATTCTTCTTCCACCGCGCGTTGTTCGGAGCAGGCTGCAGATGAAACAAGCAGAAGGGATTCAAGCAATTGGGGATCACCGCCGAAAGCACGGGTTCCGCCAGAGATCAGGGGATAATTGCCTGTGGCAAACCGGCAGGCCATGTCTACGTCTGCAATTTCAAGCTGGGGGGGAATAATGCGGCGTTCAATCAGGTTGATGGCCAAGTTAGTGGCCCCTCTTTCGATACTTGCGCAGCCTGCTGCGAAGGTTGATGCCGCAATAACTCCCGAGATGGCTGCCATGCGCCATACGCCCGCTTTGATCATTGATGTCTCCGTGTATTTTTCTTTTATACCTTGTCTGGTCAATATTTGGATTTGACCTTTGAACAACAAGATTAATGCTTCTTATTAAACCATGAAAAATTAGCCTGTCCAAGAAAAGTAAACACTTGTTAATAGAAGCCGTATTCTATTTAAGCGACCAAACCAGAGGAATGAGCCCAAAACACCCTTTATATGGAGGCAACAAAATAACTGGAACCGCGGAAAATAAATGATCACCATCCATGACCCAGCATAAATTTATGAGCCCGATTGAATTACAGGCCACGCGCATTGAAACGGAGCCAAATGGCCTTCCAGCCCAAGCAGACCGCATGAAGCAGGCAGTCAAAGACATGACCCCGCTGAAAGGTAAAACCGCATTGGTGGTCGATTCGGCACTGGCAACGCGCCGTGCCTTGCAAGACCAGCTTTCTCAACTGGGTGCGAAAACCGTGATTTTCGCCAGCTCGGTGTCCGAAGTAGAACAACACTTGGCTTCCCGGGAATTTGCACTGCTTGTGTGCGAATACCAGCTTGAGGGCGACCGCAATGGGCAGCAATTGCTGGAAGATCTGCGGGTTAACAAGAAACTGGCCTGGTCCACCGCATTCATGATGGTGACCGGCGAACGAAGTTACGGCAATGTGGTGGCTGTGGCCGAGTTCGAACCCGATGATTACCTGATCAAGCCGTTTACCGCCTCGACCTTGTCAGATCGGGTTGTGCGGGTGTTTAACCGCAAGGCGCGTTTGGCCACCGTCTACGAGGCAATGTTCGACGGAAAATACTCCGATGTGCCCGGGATATGTGAAGAGCTTGAGGCCCATTTTCCCCAGTACCTCAATGAACTGGAACGAATGCGGATTGAGTCTTTTTTCTGGTCAGGGCAATACGACAAAACCGAACAGGAATTGATTGATAAGCTGGATCGATCACCCAAGCCCTGGATGCAGCTCTTGCTGGCCAAAGTGAATTTGGAAAAAAAGAAGTTCGAGGAAGCGAATGAGTTATTGGCCGATGTGGTGAAAACCAACCCGGAATACCTGGCGGCCTGTGATTTGTTCGCCGATGTGCTGTGGGAACAAAACAAGCCCGAAGAAGCGTTGGAAATTCTGGAAAAAATGGGTGCGAAAGCCTTGGCTTCAACCACACGTTTGCGCAAGCTTGCAGACCTCGCTGTGCGGGTTGGCGACAACACACGATCCAAGAATTACCTGACCAAGGTTATTGACCGGTCGAGAAATACGTCGCTTTCACAAATTCACGATTATCTGCAACTGTCGAAAATTTATGTGCGGGAAGGCAAGCATGAAGAAGCAGAAAAACTGACTGCAAAAATGCGCAGCACTGTGAATTCAAGCGAGCTTGATCTGGCGCGCGCCATGATGGCGATTCAAAAAGAAATTGCAGACGGTCGCGGAGCAAAAGCCGCTGACAAACTGGCAGATTTTTTTAAAAGCAATACCGAAACACTTCCTGCGCTGGGGCCAGACACGTTAACCAGTCTTCTTGAATTGTGTTTTGCAGTGGACATGGACAACAAAGGCTACGAACTGGCCAGCCAGATTACAAAACACAAGCCTTCCAAAGCCATGCTTGATCGAATTCGCTCCGCGATTGCAACGTTTAAGAGTACTCAAAACGACAAACCCGAAAACGACGATTAAGCCCCTGTTGGTCAGGCTTCTACATAGCCCAGGCACTGCGTATCAAATCGTCCAGATAAGCACCATAAAATTCAGGCAGGCTTGCGCCCAGCAATGGCTTGCCTGCCACTGCCCCTTGCGCGTTGAATACCATCACGGTCGGTGAAAACCTGACATTCAAGGGTTTGGCCAGTGATTGCCCCGTGTAAGTTTGCCCATCAAACCAGACAAAGCTGCGTTGGTCGTCGGAAAACTCGATTTCATACACACGCACCTTGCCTTTGTAATTGGGGTCTTTGTGAATGTGGCGCAGCGATTGTTGCCTTACTTTTTCACAGTACGCACAATCGGGAAGGGAGAACAAAATAACCACCGCCGCTGACTTTTGTTGTTGCAGGTTGACGGGGAAATCAAGCGCCTCCCCACCCGCAGCGAATGCGGGCGAAAACCAGGTCAACAAAAACAGTAGCCAGATTGCTTTCATGGAACTTAGACCACGTAACCGGGGTTCTTGTTCATTCCAACCAGTTTCGGTGTGTAAGGCACTTTGGTGGCAATGGTTTTTTTGTCTTTCAGGTAGGTTTCAACCACATCCCAAATAGGCGGCTCACCGTTGTTGCGCGCCTCTTCCGCCACAGGTGCCCAGCCGGCAACCTTGTAGGTTTTTGAAGCTTCGAGGGGCTTGCCATTTAACCGCATGTCAGAAATGCGCTTGCCGGCACTGCCGTTGGGGTTGCAGGTGTACGTAAGGCCGCCCACGCGCACCATGTCGCCACCTTGTTGGTAGTACGGATCAGGATTGAACAGGTTGTCGCACACGTCCTCCAACACTGTCTTGATAAATTCGCCACTCATGTCGGTCAGGGTGGTGTTGGGATACGTGATGGCGGTTTGATCCATCAAATGTTCGCGCGTGATGGTTTGGCCAGGCAGCAAGCTCGTTCCCCAGCGAAAGCCTGGTGAGAATGCAATTTCGGCGTCCTTCACGTCCATCAGGGCATCCACGATCAACTGGTCCCAACTGCCGTTGAAGTTGCCGCGGCGATACAGCAAACCTTCACTGACCGCCAATGGTTCGCTCAGCTTTTCAATATAAGGTTTGCGGACATTGGCAACAAAATTTTCCATGTCGGGGTCGGCAGGCAACATGTTGGAAAACACGGGCAACAGGCGGTATTTGAAGTCGCGCAGTTTGCCGCCCTGAATGTCCATGTCGAGCACTCCGAGAAACTTGCTGTTGCTGCCTGCATTGGTTACGTGCGTGGTGCCTGCCGAATTTTTGACGGGTATGGCCTTTGGAATTCCATCGTGCGTGTGCCCGCCCAAAATGAAATCGATACCGCTGACACGGCTGGCCATTTTCAAATCCACGTCCATGCCATTGTGGGAAAGCACCACCACAACCTGCGCACCCTTGCCGCGAACTTCGTCCACCACTTCCTGCATGCTTTCTTCCTGTATGCCGAAGGACCAATCGGCCACCTGGTAACGCGGGTTGGCAATGGGTGTATACGGAAAGGCTTGGCCAATAATGGCCACTTTCGCGCCGTTGATGGTTTTCATTACATGGCTTGGAAACACAGCATCGCCAAAGTCAGCGGTCTTGATGTTCTGGGCAACAATATCAATTTTGCCTTTGAAGTCTTTCTCGGCAATTTCCAGCACACGGTCCATGCCGTAGGTGCATTCCCAGTGCAGGGTCATTACATCCACTCCCAGCATTTTTGCGGCATCTACCATGTCTTGCGCATTGGTCCACAGGCTGGTGGCTGAACCTTGCCAGGTGTCGCCACCGTCCAGCAACAGCGCGCCGGGTCGATCGGCTTTCATCATTTTCACCAAAGTGGCCAGGTGTGCAAAGCCACCCACCTTGCCGTAGCGCTTGGCAGCTTCTTCAAAATTCAAATAGGTGAAAGCATGGGCCTGCGCAGTGCCTGGTTTGATGTTGAACGCTTTCAGCAGCGATTCGCCCACCAGGTGCGGTGCTTTGCCCAAGGCCGACGCCACACCCAGATTTACATTCGGTTCGCGAAAATAAATGGGCACCAGTTGCGCGTGGCAATCGGTCATGTGCAGCAGGCTGGCATTGCCAAAAGGCTTTAGGTCATAAAGCTTTTCAGGTTTGCCACCGGCCAGCACCTGTGGGGAGTTGATTGCCATGCCCGCGGCAGAGGCGGCCGCCAGCATGCCCATGAATTCACGTCGATTCATCTGCATTGGATTGTTTCGCTTTTCTGAAAGTTAGTTCCTGTGCGCTTTGCTGCGCACAGGACATGGAACGAACGGATTAAATTACTTGTTGACAGGCGATTCAGGCGACATCAACAACGCCATTACATCTTTCAACTGGGTCTCGGTCAAAATACCCTCTGCACCGAACCGTGGCATGTTGGAACATGCGTTGTACGCATGCGAGTTCCAGATTTTGGCCCAGGTGTACTTCATGATTTCTTCGGAATTGCCCCGCAGTTTGCCGTACTGGTACAGGGAGGGACCAATGTTTCCATAGGCCAGTTCCTGTGGTGCCAGTTGATGGCAGGCGTAGCAGTTACCACCTGCGGTGCTGCCTTCCTTGTCATTGAACTGGAAACCCTTGCCGCTTTGTGCAAGTTTTTCGCCTGCCTTCCAGTCGCCCAGGTACTTGCCATCGGCTGGATATTTAACGGCTGCCAAAGCAGCATTTTGAAGCTCGGTACGTTTCGCATCGGGCAAACCACCCGCTGCGGTTTCAGCCACGGAACAGGCTTTTTGCAGTTCGGTTTGGTTCACGCGCTCCAGTTTGGCCTGGCCTTTCGTTTTGAAAGAAGCCAGCAAAAGCTGATGAATTTCTTCATTGCTTGGTTCTGCAGCCGCAGACTGGTTTTCCGTGTTGGCGCATCCAGCCAATGAGACACCCAACATGGTGACCAACAACAGGCTGACTGGGTATTTGATTGTGCTAAGCATAATTTTTCTCCTTGTTGTTAGCGCTTAAGCGATGTGGCCTGCATGGTACCGCCCTCGGCTTTAACACCCAGGTAGGTAATCAGGTCAATCGATGCTTGCGAGCCGTACTTCAACTCGGGGAAACGTTGCTGACGGAAACAGTCGTACATGCGCCATTGCATGGAACGAACCGCACCTTGAGAAACCCGATAGGCTGGCCAGGCGCCAAAGGCGGCCTGTGCGGGCTCGGGCTTGGTCAGATTGGGCAAACCTTGCAGGCGAATACGCTGGTCATCTGTTGCATGGCAGCTTGCACAGGAAAAATCATAGGGGCCGGCACGGTAAAAGAAAATTTTCTCGCCTCGCGCCCGTGCTGCGCGTTCCTCTGGGTGCGATTGCGGCACCTTGATGGTTGCACCGCGTGATGCAGCGTAAACGTAAGCAACCAGTGATTCCAGTTCAGAGGGTTTTTCCCCATCGCTGGAAAACGGTTTCTTGGTGATTTCAGCAACATCGCGCCCCTGCAAGGTCACCATGCAGTGAACAAGGCGGGTTTCGATGTCCATGACCTTGCCTGCGTCACTGAAAAAACGCGGCATTTGGGCCACAGCGCCTTCCAGCTTTCCAGGTCCCATGCCCACATCGCATTGTTCAAGCGAAGCGTTCTTGGGGCCTTGTGGCTTTGTCCACAGGTCTTCACCACGCAGTTCGATCAATTCAGCCGGATTGCCATCGGCCAGCATGTCGCGGTATTCCTGAATGCCCTGCTCAGTGGTTTTCTGTGCAAACGCATTCATGGTAAACAATGCGCTTGCAGCGGTGCCTAACAGGATGGCAAACACTCTGCGGGTTGCTGCGTTTACTGTATGCCTCATCTCACTCCCCTTTTTTATGGTTATGCATCTAATTGAGATTACGCTATTTTCGTTTTGTCGGTTCTTGAATCGCCTTTGTTGTCGGTCCAGGTAATTTCGAGCGTGTCCCCAGCCTTGCCGCCCTTGAAAGCAAACGACATGAAAGGGTTTTTCGACACAGCAGGACCCCAGTTGGCTTGCAGCACAATTTTGTCGTTGCATTTGGCGGTCACGTTCTGGATAAACCAGGCCGGCACCAGGCTGCCATCGGAGGCCTTGCGCTGACCTGTTTCCATTTCATGCGACATCAACACTTTCACTTCTACTTCGTCGCCATTTGCCTTGGCGCGAATTTTCATTGGATCACCCATTTCTCATCTCCTGAATATTGTAATTAACCGCCACAACCGCCGAGGGTTACTTTGACCTCTTTCTTGGCAAAGTAATACTTGCCATCGGCTTTCACCAGTGCATACACATCGCTGGACTTGCCCATTTTTACGCGAGTATTGACCTTGGCTTCCGTGCCCTCCGGAATCATGAATTGAGCGGACATCATGGCGGGGTTGTTGGCCACCAGCAAGGAAACCTCGGTGGTGTTTTTCAGTTTGCTTTCGGCACCCACGGGGACCACAGCGCCGTTCTCGGCGATATCGGGTGCCACGACGATGATGTCTTTGCTTTCAGTTGGCATGCTGCCGCCCAAAGCTTTCATCAAGTCGTCCATCGTTTTGGCATCGAATGCCTTTTCGTTGTAACCGGCCTTTGCGAATGCCTCATTGGGCTTGATCAAGCCTGCGGAAATTGCCAAACCAAGTACTGTAAGGCTCGATGAAGCCTTCAGCATGGTGCGTCTGTTCTGGTTCATTGACTACTCCTCCTAAAAATTCCGTTCACTCACTTCTTTTTGGACAAAAACCAAGCGGAAAGTGCACTTAAATCTTCATCTGACAAATGTCCTTGCGCGGGCATGGGCATGTCACCCCATACGCCACTGCTGCCACCTTTTATTTTACCGGCCAAATAATCTTTTGAATCCGGTTTGTCTGCATACTTTTGTGCCACGGCCACAACGGAGGGACCCAGCTTTTTCTGATCCACTGCATGGCAGGCCACACAACCGTTGGCCTTGAACAAGGACTCCCCGGAATTGGTGCTCAGCTTGGGTTCAGCTGATTTTTTTTGCCCGGCGTCTGCAACAGTGACAGAACCCCGAACCGGACCAACCAGACGATTTTGATCTTTCAAATTACCATGGGAATCACGGGCATATTCGGGCAGTGAAGACGTAATTTTCGAAGCTGGTTTGCAGTTTGACATGCAACGCTTTTCTTTGACATCGGGTTTACCCGAAACCAGCCACATGCCGTGGTTGGTTTGCATGCCATTGCGGTTGGGCAGTTTGTTCTGCACCTCAGCCATGTTTTTGTCGCTCAAAGTGAAATCGTCATCAACCAGGCCTCCCATGTTCAAAATGTAGGCCGTTACGGCATACACCTCTTCTGTGCTCAGCGTTTTCGGTGCGGTCCAGGGCATGGCTCGGTTAATGTAGTCCCACAAGGTGGACAGGGTTGGCACTTTCATCAAAGTGGTTCGCTGGGGTGATGAACCGTTTTTCAAGGCTGCAACGCGCCCGGCCTTGATGTCTTCTTCCGTGGTGCCGCCCACAAGGGGCGTGAACACTTCATTGCTTTCTCCAAACACGCCGTGGCAAGACGCACATTGAGCCTCCCACACTTCCATGCCCTTTTCAACACTGCCGCTGCCTTTGGGCAGGCCCACGAAGTCTGGGCGAACATCAATGTCCCATGCTTTCAGTTCATCGGGCGTGGCCACTTTACCCAAGCCATCCATCGAATGCGCCGTTCCCACACCAAAAACAAACGAGCACAAGAACGCCGCAACCAAGGCACGACAGGGCAAATCTTTGAACCGTTGTTCAAACTTGAATTTATTCATCGTTGTCACCCCACATGCACGTTGTGCACTTCACCCGCGGCGTCAACACGCCAGCTTTGAATTGCATTGTTGTGATAAACGCTTTTTTCGCCACGTACTTCGCGTAGCGCGCGATAGGCTGGCTGCACATAACCCGTGCTGTCAACAGCGCGGCTTTGCAACAACACGTCACTTTTGCCATCCCAAACCCATGGCAAATTGAAACGGGTCAACGATTTGTCATTGATCGGCCCTTGCAAGCGGGCAGTTTTCCAGTTTTTTCCGCCATCCGTGGACACATCCACCCCGGTTATTTTTCCCCGCCCGCTCCAGGCCAGCCCGGTGATGTTGTAGAAACCCTTGGCAAGCAGCTTTTGACCGCCCGATGGTGTGGTGATCACGGACTTGCATTCCTGAATGGAGGTGTATTGGCGATGCGTGCCATCCGGCATCAAATCCACGTAGTGAATTGCCTCGTCTTTGGTGCCATATGGCTTGTCGCCCACCTCAATTCTGCGAAGGTATTTGACCCAGCTCACGCCCTGCACACCCGGTACCACCAAGCGAAGCGGGTACCCATTTTCCGGGCGCAGCATTTCGCCGTTTTGCCCGTATGCAAGCAACACCTCTCCACTTTCAACCATTTCCATGGGGATGGTGCGGGTCATTGAGGAACCATCGGCCCCCTCAGCCAGAATAAAACGGCCTTTCTTCAGGTCCACGCCGCAGTACTCAAGCACCTTGATCAGGGGCACGCCCGTGAATTCAGAGCAACTCAACATGCCATGGGTGTACTGCACGGTGGGCACGGCCACATTGCCCCATTCCATGCCCGAATTTGCACCACATTCAATGAAATGAATGCGGGAAACCGATTCCATGCGCATCAGCTCGTCCACCGTGAACACCATTTGCTTTTTGACCAAACCATTGATCATCAAGCGATGCTGGGTGGGGTCAATGTCCCACCAGCCTTGGTGGTGGCGCTCGAAATGCAGGCCGGATGGCGTAACGACACCAAACAAACCCTGCAGTGGGCAAAAGGACACCGACGAGGCATTCACGCGGGTCAAACCAGGCGATTCACGGCGCTGCAGGTTTTCCTCATACTTGGAGGGAAGGCCATAGGGGCGTGCGGCCACGGGTTGCCCCAAACCCTTGCTGTGCGCTGGCAAATTTAAAATAGCCGGATCACTTTTGGCGGCGGCAGCCAGGGCTGGCGATGCGGCCACTGTGCCCACAGCCGCTGCTGCAAAGGCTTTTTTGAAAAAACTGCGGCGGTCGGTATCGTTTACACGGTTTACCAAGGCAATGTCAGACCGACTGACAAAGTTTTCCGGCGCCCGCACCACTTGCCCCAAGGGGGTGTCTGATGGAATGTCAAATGACACAACTGTCTCCTGATTGCTTTATTTTTTCGATGCGCTTTGTATGAACCTTATATGAACTTTGTATGCGCATACGCTCATGCCTAGAATGTACGCTCTAAATAAAACTTTAACAAGTAGTTTTAACCTAGGGTTTCTTCTTAGACTTTTGCGCTCGAAGGGTGTCGTGATCGATTTTGTATTCCGGCCTGGAGATGCCCTGGCTGGCTGGATCGGTGGGCAGCACATTGTGCACAGCCTGTGCGCCTACCTTGGCGACAAGGCGCACAGTGTCGTAAGCGGAATGGGTAATTTTCTTCTCCACCATGTGCACTACCGAGGAGATGGGTGCAATGGGGCGAATTTTTTTCAACACCGCAAATGGAATGTCGGCAATGCGGCGGTGCACACCTTCAACCTGGCGTGTGCCTTCGTCCAGCGTTGCGGAAACCAAGTCAACGATGCCTCGCAAATGCGGTTCAAGTGACTTTTTACGGGACATACAAACCTCTTTGGGTCTTGATGGGTGTTATTCGAATTCTAGAAGAGATTCAAATTCTGCGGTAGGCAAACCATTCCACTGTAAAATAACCAAATTCAGAAACAGATACAAACATTGTGGCAATTATCATTTACGACCTGGAGTGCGAATACTCCCACCGCTTTGAAGGCTGGTTCCGATCCAGCGAGGACTTCGATTCCCAGCGCGAACAAACACTGCTGACCTGCCCTGAATGTGGCACTTCAGCCATTCGCAAGGTGCCATCCAAGGTCAATATTGGCAGCAAAAGCGCTGTGGCAATTCAGCCAGCGGATGCACCCACTTCTGCGCCAGCACCTACTGTAGCCCACAAACCAAATTCCGTCGATGTGGCCACCGCATTTGTGATGGCCCGACAAGCCATTCAGGCCTTGATCAACCACTCGGAAGATGTGGGTGAACGCTTTGCGGAGGAAGCACGGAAAATTCACTATGAGGAGGCGCCCATTCGCGCCATTCGGGGGCAAGCCAGCCCTGAAGAATTTGAAGAACTGCGCGATGAGGGCATCGAGGTGATCGCCCTGCCCGGTCTGCCCGGCGAAGAAGAATTGAACTAGTTTTTATTTAACGCGACGTTTTTCAAGTTTTCGGGCAAGCGTTCGGCGGTGCATGCCCAACCGCCGTGCAGTTTCTGAAATATTGAAATCGGTTTCTACCAGCACTTCGTGAATGCGTTCCCACTCCAGGTTTTTAATGGAGGTGGTGCGGTTGGTCAATTCGACGGGTTCACTGCCTGCAACGTGGCCAAAGGCTGCCTCAATGTCGTCGGTGTTCGAGGGTTTTGCCAGGTACTGGCAGGCACCCAGCTTGATGGCCTCTACAGCGGTGTTGATACTTGCAAAGCCGGTTAACACCACAATCAGCATGGCTGGGTTGTGGGCGTGCAACGCCTGCACGCAATTCAATCCCGAGGACTGGCCACTCAGCTTCAAATCAACCACGGCGTGTGTGGGTGTTTGTTTAAGGAGCAATGTTTCCATTGCATCCTGATTGCTGGCATGAAGCACTTTGTAATCACGACGCTCAAAAGAGCGCCTTAGCACGCGTGCAAATGCCTCGTCGTCTTCGACCAGCAACAAAAGCCTTTCCGTACCGCAAACCTGGCTCATTGCAAATCCTTTTTCCGGTTGAATTCTTGAAGCACCAACGCATTCAGGGGCAGGGTCATTCGCACTTCCGCACCACCACGCTCACAATTGCGCGCATGCAACGTACCACCCAGTGTTCGGGCCACGTTCATGACTAGGAACAAGCCCAAACCTCCGCCTGGGCGCCCTTTGCTCGAATTGTAGGGCGTGCCCAGCTGTTCAAGAATATGTTGCTGAAAGCCTGGCCCCTGATCGGTCACCGTGAGCAACAAATTGTCTTCACTTCTAGACACATCAAAACGCAACCAGTTCGGTGAAACTTCCAAGGCATTGTCCAGCACATTGAATACCATCTGCTTCACCGTGGAATCGAAGGCCACCGTGAATTCTTCTGTGATGGTGCTGTTGTACTCAAAGTGCTGGGCAGGGCGGGTGCTTTCCCATTCCTCCACCAGTTCTTCAAAGAAGTCATTCAAGGTGGTTTTCGAGGACGATTCGCCGCGTGTTTCACCAGCCGACAACAAAATGCCACTGACAATGCTTTTGCAACGCAACAACTGAGCCTCGATTTCCTCAATTTCTTCCAGCATGGCAGGGTTTCCGGCAAATTGTGGCATGCGTTTCCAGTCGCCAAGCACAACGGACATGGTGGCCAAAGGCGTGCCCAGTTCATGTGCAGCACCACTGGCCAGCAGGCCCATGCGAACGATGTGTTCTTCCTCTGCCGCACGCTGTCGCAGGCTTGCAAGCGTAGCATCGCCAGCACGCAGGTTGCGCCCTATCCGCGTGATGAAGATGACAAGCAGCGCCGCATTCAATACAAAACAGATCAGCAAACCTGTGGCATACAAATCGGCAAGTTGATAGGGGCTGTTGAGTGGCCATTCCAAGGGGCGATTGAACACGGAAAGAAAGGCCAGGCACAGGGTGGTGATCCACACGACGCTCCAGGTGGATTCCGAGCGCAACAACACCGCACTCAAGATCACCTGCAACAAAAACAGGAAAACAAAGGGGTTGTTGATGCCACCGGTGAAGTACAACTGGGCGGTCAGGCTGCCGATATCCACCAGCATGGCGAGAAACAATTCCCGGTTGCTGACCACGCGTTCTTCATGCCAGCGCAAATGGCTACCAATATTGAAGGCGATCAAACACACCATCACGGCAAGCATACTGAACAAGGGCAACTGAACGCCCAAGCCCAATGTGGCCACCACAATGGTTGCGATTTGCCCGCCCACGGCCAACCAGCGCAAGTGGATTAAATGCAGCATGTTTTTGTGGCCGGTTTCGTTGAGCACATTCGTTTCTTCGAAGGCCCGCGCGCCCTGTCGAATGGTAACAATGTCGGTATTAATGGCCATGCAAATTGAGGTCCTGCTGCGGTTCTGAAAAAACGTGGTGGTTCACCGTGCCTGTTTACTTTTTATTCAGCCACACGGTAATGCCCGCCACCATCAAGGCCAAAGCATACCAAGTGATGGCGTACACCAAGTGGCTGTTGTGAAACTTGATTACAGTTAATCCATCCACCGGGTAGGTTTTGGGGGTAAAACCGGTGATTTCCTCGCCCAGGTTGCGCGGTGTTCCTGCGTCGATAAAGTACGGTGCAGCGGGTTGCAAGCCATGGTGGGTCGACAAGGCCGTGATGTCGCGGGAATACCAGCGATTACCGGCTGGGTCGTTTTCACGAAGAAAAGCGCCGTCGGCTTCGCTGATGCGCAACAGCCCACGCACCTCAAATTGACCCTGGGTATTTTCAGCGCTCATGGGGTCGGGTTGATCAAGCGGAATGTAGCCGCGATTAATCCACACAATTTCCCCGCCGACTCTGCGCAGCGGGGTCATCAACCAGTGCCCTGCCCCCAGCGCCGTGGTGGCTTGCACGCGGGTGGTGTACCGGGGAAGTAACTCGCCCTGCACTGTCACGTTCAGGTATTCATGGGTTTCACGGCTTACTGCTGGCCATTCGAGTTGTGCCGGTGCATTCACAGGCTGCGCATGCACGCGGCTTTCTACACGGTCAATCAAATCAAGCTTGTAATCAAGCCGATACACCTGCCAGGTGCCCAATGCACAAAACACGGAGAAAAAAAAGGCCGCCAGGGCAAAGCCCAGCAGCCTTTTCACCGAACTGCTTGCACGTACTGACTGAGGCTTTGAAACTTCATTCATCGTGCGCCGCGTTCCCTTATTTCAGTTGTTGAATCGACTCGATGGCCTCGTGATCCATGCCAGGCATCATGTTGGAATTCAAGTGGAACATGACCCAGATTGAACCGACCAGCGTGATGACCACTAGAATCAGCGTGAACATCAGGGCCAACATGGTCCAGCCACCTTCCGATTTGCTGTTCATGTGCAGGAAGTAAACCATGTGAACCACAATTTGAACAGCACCAAAAGCCAAAATTACCAAGGCTGTGGTCACTGAATTGTTGAACACATTGCCCATCACCAGGGCAAAGGGAATGGCTGTCAGTATGACGGACAGCACGAAACCGACTGCGTAATCGCGCATGCTGACATGCACTTCATCGCTGTCGTCATGGTGGTCGTGGTGATCATGTTGATGTGCGCTCATGGCAAAACTCCCATCAGGTAAACAAAGGTGAATACGCCGATCCAGATTACGTCGAGGAAGTGCCAGAACATGGACAGGCACATAACGCGGCGGCGGTTTTCAACAATCAGGCCGTGCTTTTTCAACTGGAACAACAACACCACCAACCAGATGGTGCCGAAGAATACGTGCAGGCCGTGCGTGCCCACCAACGCGAAAAATGCTGTCAAAAAGCCGCTGCGCTGGGGCGTGGCACCAATGCTGATGAAGTGCCAGAATTCATACAGTTCAACAGCCAGAAACGCCACACCCAATACACCGGTGATGCCTAGCCAAACCAGGGTTCTTTTCAAATTCCGGTTTTGCGCACCCACCATGGCCACGCCATAGGTGATTGAGCTGAGCAACAAAAATGCGGTGTTCAAGGCCACCAGGTTCAGGTCAAAAATTTCCGCACCAGTGGGGCCACCAGCGTAGTTGCGACCAATCACCGCATAGGTTGCAAACAGGCAAGCGAAGATCAAACAATCGCTCATCAGGTAAATCCAGAAACCCAGCAGCGATCCGTTTTTCGGATGATGTTCTTTCACGTAGTAACGTGAACTGGTGTCAGTGGATGCATTCATGGCTGTATTCATCAATAAGTCAGACATGGGCTTGCTCCAATTGAGTACGTGCGGCTTCAGCGTGGGCCACTTCATCGGCCTTGATGTAAAAGTCGCGCTTGTAATTGAATGTGTGTGCGATCACGGCAGCCACCAAGGCAGCACTTGCGCCAGCGGCCAACCACCAGATGTGCCAGATCAAGGCAAAACCGATCACCGCGCTGATGGCCGAGATAATGAAGCCTGCGGCCGTGTTCTTGGGCATGTGAATGTCGACAAAACCGCTCAAGGGGCGCTTGTAGCCATTCTTCTTCATGTCAGCCCATGCATCTGTGTCATGCACCACGGGCGTGAACGCAAAGTTGTAGTCTGCGGGTGGGCTTGAGGTGGCCCATTCCAGCGTACGGCCATCCCAGGGGTCGCCTGTGGTGTCGCGAAGTTTTTCGCGATCACGGAAGCTGACATAGAACTGCATGATCATCGCCGCAATGCCCACGGCAATCATGGCGGCGCCCAAGGCAGCAATCTGGAACCAGATTTGCAAAGTTGGGTCTTCAAACTGGCTGACCCGGCGGGTTACGCCCATCAAGCCCAACACATACAGCGGCATAAAGGCAAAGTAGAAACCGATAACCCAGAACCAGAACGACACTTTGCCCCAGAATTCATCCAGCTTAAAGCCAACGGCTTTGGGGAACCAGAAGTTGATACCGGCAAACAGGCCGAACAACACACCACCAATAATCACGTTGTGGAAGTGCGCAATCAGGAACAGGCTGTTGTGCAACACAAAGTCGGCGGGTGGCACTGCCAGCAGCACACCGGTCATGCCGCCAATCACGAAGGTGATCATGAACGCGATGGTCCACATCATGGGCAATTCAAACCGGATCTTGCCCTTGTACATGGTGAACAACCAGTTGAAAATTTTCGCCCCGGTGGGGATGGAAATAATCATGGTGGTGATCCCGAAGAACGAGTTCACGCTGGCCCCACTGCCCATGGTGAAGAAGTGGTGCAACCACACCAGATAGGAAAGGATTGTAATTACCACGGTGGCGTACACCATGGAGCTATAGCCGAATAGGCGTTTGCGGCTGAACGTGGACACCACTTCAGAGAACACACCAAACAACGGCAGAATCAAGATATAAACCTCGGGGTGGCCCCAGATCCAGATCAGGTTCACGTACATCATGGAGTTGCCACCCAGGTCGTTCGTGAAGAAGTTCGTGCCCAGGTAACGGTCCATGGTCAGCATGCCCAACACGGCTGTCAACACGGGGAATGCGGCCACAATCAACACGTTGGTGCACAGCGATGTCCAGGTAAATATGGGCATTTTCATCAGGCTCATGCCTGGGGCACGCATTTTTACAATGGTCACCACCAGGTTCACACCGGAAAGCAGCGTACCCACCCCGGCAATTTGAAGCGCCCAGATGTAGTAATCAACCCCCACGTACGGGCTGCTCAGGATGCCCGACAACGGGGGATAGGCCAGCCAGCCTGTGGTTGCAAATTCGCCGATGAACAGCGAAGCCATGATCAACACCGCTCCGAACGTGGTCATCCAGAAACTGAAGTTGTTCAGGAAAGGAAATGCCACATCGCGTGCACCGATTTGCAGGGGCACGAGGTAGTTCATCAAGCCCGTGACCAAGGGCATGGCCACAAAGAAAATCATGATCACGCCATGGGCAGTGAAAATTTGATCGTAGTGATGCGGCGGCAAAAAACCTTCGTTGCCGTTGAATGCCAGCGCCTGGTGCGCACGCATCATGATGGCGTCGGCAAAGCCGCGCAGCAACATGATCAAACCCAGCACCATGTACATGATGCCGATTTTCTTGTGGTCAATGCTGGTGAACCAGTCGTTCCACAAGGTGCTCCACAGGCGGTGCTTGTGAACAAGCGCCAGCACGCCCAGACCACCTAGCACCACCATGGCGAATGTGCCCATAATGATGGGGTCGTGGTAGGGAATCGCGTTTAAGGTAAGCCGCCCGAAAATCGGGCTTGTTTCAATTGGATACTGAGTCATAGCCATTCTTCTTTACTGAAGTCATGATTGGAAGTGCATCGGCATTTGGAGCAATGCGGCACATGGCGTCGTTGATCAAAATTGCCAACTCATCGGCAGACAAATCGCTGCGGTTGCGCATTGAATCGGCCATCATTTGGGTGTCCATACACACCGAACCTTCCACCACACAGCGATTCACAATGGCGTGGAACAAGTCGGGCGTCACGTCTTTAAATCTCATCACAGGGTGTTTGGTGGTGGGCTGTTCAAGCTGCAAATATTCAGCACGGCCAAGTGACTTGCCATACGATTTGTTGCGGAGCACCCAACCTTCAAATTCGTCCTCGCTTACACCTTCGTACTTGAAGCGCATGTGGGAAAAACCTGAACCACTGTAGTTGGCCGAGAAACCTTCCCACTGCCCTTCTTCGTTGATCACCGCGTTCAGCGTGGTTTCCATGCCGGGCATGGCGTAAATTTGTCCAGCCAGCGCAGGGATGTAGAAAGAATTCATTACTGTGCTGGATGTGATCTTGAAACGAACAGGCACATTGACCGGAGTCACCAGTTCATTGACTGTGGCAATGCCCTGTTCGGGATAAATGAACAGCCACTTCCAATCCAGCGCCACCACCTGCACTACCAGTGGTTTGTGGTCAGGCGACAGCAAGGTACTTGCATTGATTCGATCGAGCGGGCGATACGGGTCAAGCTTGTGCGTGCTGACCCAAGTCACCAGGCCAAGCACAATAATGATCAACAACGGTGCACCCCAAATAACCAGTTCCAGTTTGGTGGAGTGGTCCCATTCAGGGTCATATTCAGCCTGCGTATTGGCTTGGCGGTATTTCCACGCAAAAAAGCAGGTTAGAAAAATGACCGGCACAATGATGATCAACATCAATACCGTGGACAACACGATCAAATCTGCCTGCTGCGACGCGATGTCGCCCGACGGATTCATCACAATGGTGTTGCACCCCGCCAGCAGGAACAGCGGCACCAGCAACAAAAGACTGCGTTTCAATGGCTTGAACATAATATCCAGCATGGTTACAAGTGAATTCCATGCTAATTTACTGACGTGGCCGGCTACTGGGCATTGGACATATTGTCCCAGTTGGCAAATAACACTTTCAAGCCATTGAAAACAAAAATAATATTGGAACACGCAAAGATTCGAGGAGAACTACAAATGTCCGGCATTAGCACCATCCACGCAGAACAGGGCGTTACCACACCGGGCCACCATGGCAGCAACAGCAATGTATCCCCCGGTGAAATCGCCATCGGGGTGGTGATTGGGCGTGCTTCCGAATATTTCGATTTTTTCGTGTACGCGATTGCATCGGTGCTGGTATTTCCCGCGGTATTTTTTCCGTTCGAAGACCCGTTGACCGCCACACTGTATTCATTCATTGTTTTCTCGTTTGCCTTCATCGCCCGCCCATTCGGCACGATCGCATTGATGAAAGTGCAGCAAAAATTCGGTCGCGAAACAAAACTGACTGTGGCCCTGTTCATGCTGGGCATTTCAACCGCCGGCATGGCGTTCTTGCCCAGTTACGCAACCTTGGGCGTGGGTGCCATTGTGCTGTTGTCGATTCTGCGAATTGGTCAGGGCTTGGCCTTGGGCGGTTCATGGGACGGACTGCCATCATTGCTGGCCCTGAATGCACCAGAAAACAAACGTGGCTGGTACGCCATGTTGGGCCAACTGGGTGCACCCGTAGGTTTCATCATTGCCGCCGGTCTTTTTGCCTACTTGTTGTATGCCTTGTCGAGCGACGACTTTTTAAGCTGGGGTTGGCGTTATCCCTTCTATGTGGCCTTTGCAATCAACGTGGTGGCTTTGTTTGCCCGCCTGCGTTTGGTGGCCACCAATGAATATGCCCGCCTGCTGGAAGAGCGTGAACTGCAACCGGTAAAAGTGGTTGAAATCATGGGTTCACAAGGGCACAACATTTTGGTGGGTGCCTTGGCTGCTTTGGCCAGCTACGCCCTGTTCCATGTGGTCACTGTGTTCCCCCTGTCGTGGATTGCATTGAATTCCGAGCGCTCAATTCCTGAGTTTCTAATCATTCAAATGGCAGGTGCGGTATTGGCTGCAGGTTCAGTGGTGTTAAGCGGCGTGATTGCAGACCGCTTGGGCCGCCGCAACACGCTGGGCTTTTTGGCCATCATGATCGCGCTGTTCAGCTTCTTTGTTCCCCACATGATGGGTGGCGGCGATGACGGTCAAACCGCCTTCATTTTGATCGGTTTTGTGCTGCTGGGCTTGTCGTATGGCCAAGCGGCAGGTGCGGTTACGGCAAACTTCAAGGCGAAGTACCGTTATATGGGCGCTGCGTTGACAGCTGATTTGGCTTGGCTGGTGGGTGCTGGTTTTGCGCCGCTGGTGGCGCTGGGCCTTGCTGCCCACTTTGGTCTGGAATATGTCAGCCTGTACCTGCTTTCAGGTGCAGTGGGGTCACTGGCTGCGCTTAGCCTGAACCGTGCCCTGGAATTGAAAGATTGATTTTGAACACACAATACCCGCTTGTGCAGGCACCCATGGCGGGTGTGCAAACCAGCGCGCTGTGCATTGCCGTCAGCAATGCCGGTGGGCTGGGTTCCCTGCCCTGCGCCATGCTGACCCGGGATCAACTTCGGCTTGAACTACAAGCCATTGAAGCCGGCACCAGCAAACCCTACAACGTTAACTTCTTTGCACACACACCACCGGAAATAGATTCTGCGCGCAACCAGACCTGGAAAAACGCACTGGCGCCCTATTACCGCGAATTCGGTTTGAATATTGATGAATTTCCAAGCGGCCAGGGGCGCACTCCATTCAATGCGGAATCAGCCGAGCTGCTTGAAGAATTCAAACCACCTTTTGTCAGTTTTCATTTTGGTTTGCCAAAACCCGACTTGTTGCAGCGCGTGAAAGCAATGGGTGCAAAAATTATTTCGTCGGCCACCACGGTAGATGAAGCGATATGGCTTGAGGCGCATGGCTGCGATTTCATTATTGCGCAAGGGCTGGAAGCTGGCGGCCACCGCGGGCATTTTCTGAACCATGATTTGGCCCTGCAAATGGGCACATTCGCCCTGCTGCCCCAAGTGGTGAAGGCTGTGAACGTACCCGTGATTGCTGCAGGCGGCATTGCCGATGCACAAGGCGTAGCTGCTGCCATGGCATTGGGTGCCAGTGCAGTACAGGTGGGCACGGCCTACATGCTGGCCAATGAATGCAGCACCAGTGCCATTCATCGCCGTGCGTTGAAAAGTGAGGCAGCACGGCACACCGCGCTGACCAACCTGTTCAGTGGCAGGCCTGCGCGCGGCATTGTGAACCGCATCATGCGGGAACTGGGCGCGATCTCTGAATTCCCGCCCGAGTTTCCCCTGGCCACCCCGGGCATAACGCCCTTGCGTGCCAAGGCCGAGGCACAAGGTTCGGGCGATTTTTCGCCCTTGTGGGCAGGCCAAAACGCCAGCACCTGTGTTGAGGCGCCTGCCGCTGACATTACCCGCAACCTGTCGCAGGGTTTCTAAAAGCAGCACACCCTGAATCCAGCACAGCCTGCTGGAAGTAGAAGTGTTATATACATAACACTGCACGAGACATGCAAATCCCGGGAAATTCTTTGTCACACCGCTTTTTCGCGGCTGTGTTGTTTGCCATTGGCCTTGCGATCGGCCTGTCGTATACGGCTGAAGAATCCAGAAACACCTTGGAACCAATTGACGCGGGCTTTACACGCAGCATGTTACTGCACCACGCACAGGCCATTCAAATGGCCATGCTCATGCGCAGCAACACATCAGCAGAAATTCAAGCCCTTGCCCAGTCAATCGTCATGAAACAAACCCATGAAATGGGTTTGATGGAGGGTTGGCTTACCGCATGGGATTCACCAGTGATGGTGGATGGCCCGCCCATGCGTTGGGTAGAAGAGGCAACACACGTAAAGCACCTTGATGATCAATTGTTTCAGGCCCGCTGCAAGGCCGAAGGCGGTGCCATGGCTGGCGCAGCCACACCCCAACAATTGGAACAGCTTCGACAATCAAGTGGTCGAGCACAAGAAAAACTATTTCTTGAATTGATGATTGCACACCACCAGGCGGCCCTGTCCATGGCCTGGTTTACACAACGCAATGGCCATTCAAACCTGGTGAAAGGCTTGGCGGTCAGCATGATCCGCGAGCAAGGCACTGAAATTGGCTGGATGCACATGAAATTAAAACAATTCGACAATTCCTGAACCGGAGACATTCCCAATCATGTTGAACAAACCCATCTGCGTTTCCCTGTCGGCCTTGCTGTTGCCCACCTTGATCGCGGGCTGCCTTGGCGGATCTGAATCGGGCAGCGGCCCAAACACCAGCACCCGAACCACATCAAGCCAGGCAGTGGATGGCGTGAACATTTCAGCAACGCCACAGGGGCGATGTGGCCCCGGTTCCCGCCAGGAAACCAGCATGCAAGGCCGTGTGTCGCAGGCCGACCATGACGCTGGGCTGGCTGCTGTGGGCTTTACCTGCAACACCGAACTTGTGGGTTCGTTCTCGCCAGAAACGGTGATCGGTACGGTGGGCGGTTTCAAGGTTGAACGCTACCGCGACAAGGCAGGCCGCGATTGTGCCTACTACGACAGCACCCTGTTGTACCCCACCAACATTCTTGACCGCGAAGCTGGCGTGAATGTGTTCGACATGAGCGACCCCACCCAGCCTGTGCGCACAGCCCGGTTGCTGACACCCGCCATGTTGTCTCCGCATGAATCGCTGGTGCTGAGCCAGGAAGGCGGTGTACTGGCCGCCGTGTTGGGCAATCCGGCTTTCGGGCCGGGTGTTGTAGACATTTACGACGTGTCTGAGGACTGCCGTACACCGGTGTTGAAATCGTCGACACCACTGGGTGTATTTGGGCATGAAAGCGGCTTGTCGCCCGATGGAAAAACGTTCTATTCAGCATCGCCATCTACCTCCACCCTGGTGGCGCTGGACATTTCCAACCCCAGCATTCCACGCCCTTTGTGGAGCGGTCAGTATTCATCGCACGGCCTGTCGATCAGCGCCGATGGCAACCGTGCCTACGTGGCCAGCCTGGGCGACCCTTCGGGCATGATAGTGCTGGATGTTTCTGAAATTCAGGCCCGCAAAGCCGATCCGCAAGTGCGCGAAATTTCTACTGTGTCCTGGGACACGGTCAGCATTCCGCAAAACGCGATTCCGGTGACCATCAAAGGCAAACCCTATGTGATCGAAGTGGACGAATACGCCACAGGTGGCGGCGGGTTGATTGTGTCTGCAAACGGCCCGCTGGTGGGTGCTGCACGCGTTATCGATATTTCGGATGAGTCAAAACCTGCTGTTGTTTCAAACCTGCGCCTGGCAGTGCACAACCTGGCCAACCGTGAAGAAATTGCCAACGACCCCGGCGCACAAAATGCAACCGGCGGTTACGCTGGGCATTATTGCAACGTGCCCACACGCGTAGACCCGACCATTGTGGCTTGCAGCATGATTTTGTCGGGCTTGCGAATTTTCGACATACGCAACCCCGAACGCCCCGTGGAAGTGGCCTACTTCAATGCCCCAGTCAAAGACCGCATGCTGACGCAACCCGCACCAGCCAGCAACTGGGCCATGTCCAGCCCCGCTTTCGTACCCGAACGCAAGGAAATTTGGTACACCGATGGTTACCAGGGTTTCTTCGTTGTCAAAGTCACCAACAACGCATGGAAATGAGAATGAATTTTCAGTACCTGAATCTTGAAGTGGCCCACCAAGTGGCCACAGTGACCATTAACCGCCCCGACAAAGGCAACGCCCTTGCACCCGATGTACTGGACGAAGTAAGCCACATGTTCAATGCACTGGGTGCGCGGCAAGACGTGAACGTGATCGTGTTCACAGGTGGCGAACGCTACTTCTCGGCCGGTTTCGATTTGAATGAAATCCGCAAACTTGAGAAAGTAAACAACGAAGCCTACACCGCCCTGTTTCACCGCGCATACCGCGCCATTCTGTTTTGCGAGCAACCCGTGATTTGCGCTGTGGGCGGTGCTGCCATTGCAGGTGGATTTGACTTGACCATGATGTGCGACATTCGCTATGCCTCCACTCGCGCCAAGTTTGGTCAACGTGAAATTGTGCTGTCGCTTACCCCCATCATGGACCCGCTGTGGCGCATCATCGGCATGGGCCGCGCCAAGGAAGTAGCATTGACTGGGCGCATTTACGATGCAGCGGAAGCCGAGCGCATGGGTTATGTCAGCAAAGTGTTTCCGGAAGGCGAACTGCTGTCATCGGTTGCGCAAATTGCGCGCGACATGGCCCAGTACGACCGGGCTTGCCTGGCGGAAACCAAGCGCCTTTCCAACGTGGTGCTGAATCAGGACCTTGATATGTCAATGCGCACACAGGAATGGCTGTTCAGAAGCTACATTGGTTCAGAGGACAACCACCAGCGCATTGATGCACTGCAGGCACAATTGGCAGCGGCGCGGAAAGTGAAAAGCTAGGGTCGAATTACAGATTCAAGCAGGCATTCAAGCGGCCAGCTCATTCACCAGCAACTCCGCCAGGTAATCGCAAGGCGGGCGTCTTGATTTGGCACTTCGAGACAACACCACCTCAACAGGCTGAAGGGGAGGAAGCCCCTCTGCTGCCCCAAGCTGAATTAAATGCGATGGCATACCGCATTTGGCCAGCGGTGCAATTGCAAGGTCGGCATCGACCATGCTGACCAAGCCCTGCACTGCGGGGCTTTCATACGACATGCGGTAAGGAATTTTGGCCTGCTGCAAAGCCTTCAATGCGTGCGCGCGTGCGGTGCTGCCCTGCCCAAATACGGCAATGGGCAAAGGGCGTTCTTTCCAGATCATTTTGTTGCTGGATGAGCCCGCCCACACCAATGGTTCCATGCGGATCAACTGACCGGGGCAACCCTTTGTACGGGTAATGCAGGCCAAATCCACTGTGTTGTCTTTAACCATGCGCGCTATTTCATGACTGGGTCGGCCAACTACTTGAATTTCAACACGCGGGTAAGTGGCAGAAAACTTGCGCAGCACGGGTGGCAACAAAGAAGATGCATAGTCGTCGGGCACGCCAATGCTGACACGCCCCTTGACTTCAGGCCGGGTTATTTCAGCGAAGGCTTCATCACGCAGGGCCAGCATCTGCCGGGCGTAACCCAGCAAGGTGTGGCCCTCTGCGGTCAGTTCCAGGTTGCGGGTGTCACGCACAAACAAAGCCTTGCCCAGCAATGTTTCCAGCCCCTTGATTTGCATGCTGACCGCCGAGGGCGAACGATGTACCTGCATGGCACCTGCCGCAAAACTTCCGGAATCTGCAACAGCCACCAGCATGGTCAAGGAATCCAGATCAAGTTTTTTCATTTCATCAGTTTTTCTGAATAATTAATTCAGTTTAATTCATTTTACGAAACTTTTTCAACCATGAATAATTCGCATCACAGTTGAACAATCAAAACGGGATCAAATGAAATGCAGGACAGCACAAGCTCACTTTATGCATTCCTGGTGGTGGGTGGCTTGTTGTCCATCACCCCCGGGCCCAACATGATTTACGTCATCTCGCGCTCCATTACACAGGGGCGGCGCGCCGGGCTGACTTCACTGGGTGGCGTCATCGTGGGTTATCTGTTCTACATGTTTGGTGCAGCATTCGGCATTACCGCTTTCTTCAAAACCCAAGCCCATGCCGCGCAAATTCTCAGCGCTTGTGGCGCACTGTACATGGGGTGGCTGGGCTGGAATGCGGTCCGCCCTGGCGGCCGCTCACCTTTGGAAATTCGCGATCAACTGCCACAAGAAGCAGCTGGAAAATTGTTTGCCATGGGCGCCACCACCAGCTTGCTGAACCCCAAGCTGGCGTTGATCTTCCTCACCCTGCTGCCGCAATTCATCGATGAAACGCAAGGCCAGGTGCTGCAACAATCGTTGCTTTATGGTGGATTGTTAATTTCCATGTTCGCACTGGCGAACGCATGCATGGCCATATTTTCCGGCAGCATGGCGCGGTTTCTGGCCCGCAAACCAAAATGGCTTTTGGCGCAGCGCCTGTTGATGGGCACCATTTTGCTCGCGCTAAGTATTGAAATGGCAGTGCAGGCATTGCAGTAATGGTGGCTTACCGAAGCTTGATCACATGTGCCGTTGGTTTATTAACGTTCGCGGCAGCAAGCGCGGCGGATGAAATTCTTAATGTATTTTCGTTCACCACATAGGAACCGAATGTTTCTTGAATCGACCGGACTTCAGGCAACACATAGATAACACCATTCGTTCTCTGAAAAGTTTGTTCAATCAACTGATCATAAAACCTGGCAGGTACGTTAATACAACCAAACGAAATCCGGTTGTCTGAAATCATGCTTGACTCAAGGCGTTGTGCGCGCTGCTGCTTCGCATTGCTTGTAATGACACGATGCAGTGAAATTGCAGCATCATAATCAATCCACAACACACCCTTGCCACTTAAGTTGTTCGACAGTGACCCAACAAAGCGCCCTGCGGGCGTGGTTCTCTCAGCCACGGGGATGCTGGCCAACTTTCGTTGCCCAACGCCCTTGGATGAATCATCACCGACCGCAACCCCCAACAACACGGCAGAAGCGCCCATGATTTGCCCTGCCGGGTCAAACACAAATACCTTGGCGTTTTTCTTGTCAATGATGAGAAACGGCATGTTCTGGTTGTCGCGGGAATCAAGCACCCAGTCTGCGATTTGCCGAGCATCTTGCGATGCACTTTCCTGCTCAAAGTTTGCAAGGTAACTTCTATTGGCACCATCACTGTCCGAAAACACCGGGTTGCTGAACAACCCGGCGGCCAGTGCACTTGTCAGCAAGAAAAACTTAACCACGATCTTGCTTGGGAATGAAAACCGGTGCGATGTAAGGTTCTTCCACGGGTATCACTTCTTCCACTGGCAACACTGGCTTTTCTTCAACCACAGAAACGATTGGCATTTCATCCGGAATGACAGTCAACGCCACTTGCGGTGGCGCTGTAAACGGAAGCGCCACCACCGGGGCCAAAATTGGCGGCACAATTGTTTCAGGTGCAGCGGCTACAGGGGGAGGGGCAGGTGCAACTACCACCGGTGGCGGAACAATAACCAATGGTGGAGGAACAACAACGATTGGTGCAGCCGCAATATTTGCTGTGGTGTTGGCAAATACAGGCCCGCAACAGTTCTCAGCCAGTGCGAAGTTGTTTGCGTCGGCACCACCCAGGGTGTAGCCACTGTAGGTCACTTTCTTGTTGACCCCAACATCGGCCGTATCAAAGTTCGCAGTACTTCCGGGGCCGGCCACCAAGGTAACGCCGGCAGGGCTGTCTTTCAAACCAGTCAGGGTTGTTGCCGTGCTGCCATCAAAAGTTTTGTCACCGCCATCGGCAAACACCAACATGCGTTGCGTCAACGTGGCACCGCCGGTCAACACAAAATTACCCGAATAATCGGTCGGTGTTGCATAGGAAACCGGGTTGTACAAAATGGTCACGGGCGCGTTGGGGCCGGTCACTACTGCATCGGGTGACAACGGTGCAAATATCAAGGTGCCGCCCGCTGTTCCAGGGCCTGTGCCACCGTAACCCGCATTTAACACCAGGCCAAGCGGCAAACCAAGACTTTGGGCAGGAATACTGGTACCCCGGGTCAACGTGATTTGTTCGGCGATGGTAATGTTCTCTGCCGCGCACATGGTGATGTTGCCATCTGTCGTGGTCACGGCCGCATTCATGTTGATGTTGCGCCCTGCATTCAGCAGCATGCTGCCATTGGTCGTGGTCACTGCGGCATTCAAATTCACATCCCGACCACAGCACACTTCAAAATTACCATTCACAGCGGTCACTGCTGCATTCACGTTAACGTCTCGATCCGCATTCAAACTCAAGGTGGTTGGGCTGGAACTTGCCGTCCAACTGACAGCCTCGTTCACAAAAATATCGCCATTGCCCGGGGTTGTTGTAAAAAGATTGCTTTCCGGTGGTGTACCAGGCACGGTTGAATCAGTGCCCACCGCTGTTGTGATGGTCACGCTGTTGGTGACCAACAGCGCTGACAGGGTTGCACCCGAAATGTTGTCAGACGCATTGCCACCAATGATGAAATCTTCGGGGTCAATCAGAAACATACCCGTGATCCCGGTAGGCGCCGCAGTCGTAATTTGTGCTTCGGGCTGAATCTTGACATACGCAGCGGATGCCTCAATAAATCCACCATCACCACCATTGGGTGCACTGGCATCCAGTGTTCCCCCAACATTTACCGTGCCGCTTTGCATGTCCGCCAGCAACTGGATAACGCCACTTGCATTGTTCAGGGTTTGTGCCTCAATCACACCGGTGTTGTTCACCACGGTCTGAAGCAAATTGCCAGCAACACTGGCGGTCAAAAACACCTTGCCACCATTGGCGCGAATCAGGCCACCGTTTTCAATCAATGCATTCACTGCGCCTTTGTCCACGGTCACACTCAGCAAGCCGTCGCCTGCCACATCCAGAGTCACTTCATCACCAGCAGCCAGAACGATCGTGCCCATATTGGCCTGTATCACCCCCTGGTTGCTCACATTGGCGCCCAACAGTGCAACATACCCACCATTGGCAGAAATATTGCCTTGATTGTCCACAGCAGCATTGCTTGTACCTGAGAACCGGTAGTTGCCTGCCATAAAATCACTGTCAGAAATATTCAAGGTAGACGCCACCAAGCCGCCCACATTCACAGAGGCCCCCGGTGCGAAAAGAATACCGTTGGGATTGACCAGAAACACCTGTCCGTTGGCCGAGAGTGTGCCGAAAATACTGGAGGCCTCACTGCCAACAACACGGTTCAATGCCACGGAACTTGAATTGGGCTGAATAAACTGAACAATTTGCCCCTGCAAAATATTGAAACTTTGCCAGTTGATTGCCGTATTTTGTGTGGACTGGTTGATGGTGGTTAAACCTGTGCTTTGCTGAATGTCTGCGATCCCCTCCACCACAACACCCCCCACTGGCTGCGCATGGGCATTGGTCCCAAAAGCCAGCATGACCGCCAGGGACACTGCACTGATGCACAGCAGCAGTTTAGCCCGCGCAACGGTTGATCCATTGGAACTGCTTTTGCCTGCCGCTTTGGCGTTTTCTGAAACTGCGACAAGCGTGCCAGTCTTGTTATTCCAGATTGATCGATAAATAGTGTTCATGGTGTTGCTCCGTTGTCTTTTGTGTGGCGTTGTTCAGAAGTACTTCACTGCCTGAATCCAGAATCGTCCGGATTTGTCTGGGGCCGATGTCGCCACTTCATTGCCGAGTTTCTGCGCATAATAGGTTCGAATCGCGAAATTGCCTGGATCAACCCAGGTCAGGCCAATACCTGCACCGCTCAAGGTGCGGCGGTTGTCCCCAACAAACCATGGATCTTTGTTGATAGTCACCGTACCGGTGTCCGCAAACACAATGAAGTGCATACGCCCAAGCATGTGTTCCGAAAACCGGGCCAGCAAGAATCGCGCTTCCACCGTGGCCAGGTAACCCTCGTCGGCATACGCCTCGCCGACCGGATAGGCGCGCACGCCATACATGCCGCCCAAAGCCAGTTTTTCTGATACATCAAGATTCTTCGATGCAAGTTGCCCACTGATGGCACCGTAGAGCGACAGAATTTCAGTCAGGTTTTGAAGGCGCAATGCGCTGAAAGTAAGCTTGTTGTAATGCCCGTTGGTTTGCGCTGTCATGGCATCGAAGGCCCGTGCGGACGGTGTTTCAATGTCCAGGTTGCCGGTGGTCAAACCCACGGAATAACCGGTCACGCCACCACGACCAATGTTGTCACGGTGATCGCCCACCAAACTCGCTGTTAGCGCCTCGGCCTTTTTGTCTGTCACCGACGAGGTTGAATCGATCCGGTCCTGAAACGTTCTGAAATCCATGGCCAACTGCGCAGACAAGTTCGTATTGCGCGAACGAATCAATGGGTAGCTGCCATAGATGCTTGCAACTTCAGCGGTGCCGTTGGCCCGCAAACTTTCAAATTCACGACCCAGTTTATAATTGAGCTTGCTGTAAGCAACACCCACAGTGGCCTTGCCAACGGGCGTTTGATAAGAAATGCGGGCATAGTTCATGCCCGACCCCGACGTTATCGCCCGCAACGAGACAACATCGCCACGGCCGGTTACATTATTGAGGTTTACAGTGGACCCAAGCCGATATTCGCCAGTGTATCGACTGCCCGCATTGTCAGCATCTATGCTTCCCGAGATCGATCTGCCGGGTAGCACCTCCACGATCAAATCAGAAGTACCAAATGTGGCACCGGGCACCAAGGTGGACTTCACATTCACACCCGGCACGCCAGAAAGCATCAACAAACGACTTTCAAGTGGTTCACTGGCAATAATGTCACCACTGTTCAGCCCGCTCAACATGTTGTTGGCCACATCGTCATTCAGGCTCGACTCGTTTTTCAGAATGACCTTGCCGTAACGCCCCTCGATAACAGCAATGGTTACCACACCATTGTCAATGTCTTGGGCTGGTAAATACGCCCGTGCCACGAAGTAACCATTGTCGTGATAATAATCAGCTATTTTCTCGGCCATTGCCCGCAAATCAGAAAGGCTTAGCTCGCTTTTTGGCTGAAAGCCGGTCAATGCGATCAGATCAGACTCGCTGTAGATCGTTGCCCCATCCACGCGCAGTGCATTCACCGTAATTGTCGCTGTGTCTGTCTCCGTGTTGACAGTTTTTTCGCCTTGCTCAATTTCTAGTCTGGGGGAAGCTTGTTCCGAGACGGGCACAGGGGGAATTTGCTGCAATTGACTGCCAGCGCTGGGAACTTGCTGTGCAAATACGCTGCCGCTTAACGCAAACAAAGCTACAGGTAATATTTTGAGATTGTGCATTTTTTCACCTCTTGGCTATAACTTTTTTTGTAATATTGTTACAAACAGAATAGTCCTATACCGCACATAAGTAACGTCATTTAAAATATATATGGAACTAAATTTAAATTAACCACACTTTTTATTTTTTATTTACAAGGCACTATAATCATTCGCGCGCTAACTACACACTGACAATTTTTGAAATAATATTTCTTGAATTCTTGCCAATGGCGCGACATAGCCTGGGTTGGTATGCTTAGTGGTGTTTTCGCGATAAGCAATTTTTCCAGAAGGACTTAGACAATGCCCCCTCCGGCCACCCCCCTTTTCCCGCTAACCACAGTGTTGTATCCACAAGGTGTTTTGAACCTTCAAATTTTTGAGGTGCGTTACCTTGACCTGATGAAGAAATGCCTGCGCGATGGCACGCCTTTTGGTGTGGTCAGCCTGCTGGATGGAACAGAAGTGCGTCGCCCTGAAGAAAAAGTTCAGCTGGCCAAAATTGGCACACTGGTGAAGATTGAGCAGCACGATTTTGTCACGCCCACATTGATGGAAATTTCCACAGTCGGGACACAGCGTTTTAAATTGCAGTCGGCCGCACAAGAAAAAAACGGTTTGTGGATGGGTGAAATTCAAACCCTGCCCGCTGACCCGGTGATAGAAATTCCAGACCACTTGCAGGGCGCGGCAAACGCCCTGGCTGAACTGATTGAATCAATCGGCGACAAAGGTATTTCAGAAGAACAACTGCCTTTTCGCAAACCCTACCGCTTGATGGACTGCGGCTGGGTGGCCAACCGCTGGTGTGAACTGCTGCCACTGGACAAGCCCACAAAGCTTCAACTGCTGGCATTGGACAACCCCCTGCTTCGCCTGGAGTTGATTGACGACACCCTGCAAGCGCAGGGCTTGATCGGGCCACAATAGCGTCAAGGCGCGGTGATCACCACCTTGCCCACCACTTTTCGATCGAGCAAATCCTGCAGGGCCTGCGCGCCCTGCGCAAGCGGGTAAGTTTTAGACACCAGTGGCTTTAACTTGCCTTGTTCAATCAGCGCAAACATTTCGCCAAGGTCTTTGATGAAATCGAACAACTGGCGATTCACAAATTCGCCCCAGAACACACCCACAATCGACGCCCCTTTGAGCAAAGGCAAATTCAGCGGAATGCTGGGAATTTCACCGTCTGCAAAACCGATCACCAGGTAACGGCCATTCCAGGCAATGCTTCGAAAAGCGGGTTCGGCAAACTTGCCACCCACCGGGTCAAAAATCACATTCGGTCCTTTGCCACCCGTCAATTCTTTCACGCGTTCACGCAAATCTTCGTTGCTGTAATTGATCAATTCATCGGCACCATTTTCCTTACAAATGGTCAGCTTTTCTGCAGTGGATGCAGCAGCAATGACCTTCGCACCCAAAGCCTTCGCAATTTGAATGGCGGCCAAACCCACGCCGCCAGCAGCACCCAACACCAACAGGGTTTCGCCCTCTTTCAACCTGGCTCGCCCTTTTAACGCATGGTAAGAAGTGCCATAGGCCAAGGTGAACGACGCGGCTGTTTCGAAGCTGATGGCCGCTGGCATGGGAATAATCTGCTTGGCCTGCACCACCACTTTTTCAGCGAATGCACCATGCGAACAAGCACCGATCACACGGTCGCCTACCTTGACATTCTTCACACCCTCGCCCAGTTGCGACACCACCCCCGCAAGCTCGGCGCCCGGTGCAAAGGGCAACGCAGGCTTGAATTGGTACTTGCCTTGAATAATCAACGCATCCGGAAAATTCACGCCTGCCGCTTTCATGTCAACAACCACCTGGCCAGGGCCTGGTTGAGGATCGGCAATTTCCTCAAACACCAAGGTGTCGGGCAGGCCCAGGGTTTTGCACAGCAATGCTTTCATTGTTTTGTCTCCTGTTTTTTTATTTGGGCAGCGTGGGGTTTTGCTGCGTCAGAATTTCTTTCATGCGGGTTTCAATCACCGGGAACATGTAGCCGTGCGGAATCACATAAAAGCGCTTTTCTTCAATCGCCTTGAAGGTTTCCGCTGCCATGTCATCTGCTGTCAATTGCCCACTGGCAATTGCCTTGCCAATGCGTTTGTTCAGTTGCGCAGTCAGGCCTTCGATTGGGTTTGTTTGCGCCACATCGTCGGGGCGATTGCGTTCAGAATTGCCAATGCCCGTGGGCACCCAGGCCGGGCACAGCAAGGAAACACCCACTGGCGATTGGGTCATTTGCAGTTCAAGGCTCAAGGTTTCACTCAACGTAACCACACCGTGTTTGCTGACGTTGTACGCCGCCATGCCAGGGTTGGAAACAAGGCCGGCCACTGAAGCCGTGTTCACGATGTGCGCTGGCCCACCTTGTGCCTGCATGCGCGGCAAGAATTCAGAAATGCCGTGCACCACACTCCACAGGTTTACCTGCAAAACCCATTCCCAATCGGCCACTGTGTGTTCCCAGGTGGTACGCGCCAAAGCCACACCTGCGTTGTTGAACAGCAAATGAACTTCATTGAATTGCTGATAAGCGGCATCGGCCAGCGCCTTGATTTCCGCTGCATGGCGTACATCGGTACGAACAGCCAACACGCGGTTGGCAGGCAAATCCAGTTGTTCGATGGCCTTGTTCAGTGCAGCTTCATCGATATCAGCCAGCACCACATTCATGCCCTGTGCCGCTGCCTGTTTGGCCAAGGCAAAGCCAATACCACTGGCCGCCCCGGTGATCACGGCTGTTTTGCCGTTGAAGTTGTTCATTAATTTTGTCTCCGTGTGTTTCTGGTATTTTTTGCTTCTTACGAGCCAAACCAGATTAGCAGAACAACAGAGAATTAGGGATGCCGAGGCCACTCGTCAATCTATGCAAGCCAGAAAAAAACAAGATGAAAAATTATGAATCTCGATGGTTCTAGATCATGGAAAAAAAGTTAACTCATAGTTTTCAAAATAGACTCTATTTCGCACATCAACACAATCAACTCCACAACACCAATATCTTCAAAGATGATTTCTCCGTTGTTGGTGTGGCTGTAACACAAACCCTTCCATGAAACGGGAGAGTTATCCGGACTATTAAAGTGAATACGGCCCGAGTGGGCTACAGCATTGCGAATCTGATATCCAAATTTCAAGGTTTCATCTGACCAGTGGTTTGAATTCTTGCCTAGTTTTTGTGTGAGGTCGAAGCGAATATCTTCGAAGAATGCCAGATAAGCTTGCCCCATCAAAGACCAAGTAATCCCCATCTCACCGGCTTTTGTAAGTGTAAGGGGATCAAATGACGACAAATCACCTTGGACACCGTCGTTGATTTTTACAGAGAAAACTAGACGATCCGGCCAAACATTTTCAGCAACTGGCTGTACAAGGTCACACAGATTGTGCGACAGAATCAAATTTGTTGTTGATTTGCCGTAAAGTTCAGCAAGCGCACCGGGGTTAACTTTTTGGGCATAACCAAATTTCTGAGCCGTCGTCATTGCTGAGACAGAAAACAAGGCAACCAACCCCGTACAAAGGTGCCTGAAACAGCGGTCATTTTGAACAAACGTATAAGTAGTCAATCCCGTTCCAACATCCAGTTCAGTGAAGCGCCGCTAACGCTGCTTCAGGCGCCTTATCCAAGACCTGCAGCAAAGCCTTGGCTGCACCAGTGGGAACGCGCTTACCTTGCTCCCAGTTTCTGATTGTATCGAGGGAAACATGGATTCGTTCAGCAAACTCCGCTTGACTGAATCCTAAGCGCTTTCGCACTCGGCGCGCGAACCTGGCCGCATCCATATTTGCCTCTGTTTCATCCATCAGCTTATGGGATGTAATTTCCTTTTCAGTGGTTGAATCTACGCGCTTCTTGTCAATTCGCCCGAATTTGCTGGGCGTCAGAACAGCGGGATCAATTTTTATTCGAACTGTTTTCATACTGCCTCTTTTCTCTTTGATTCGCTTTGCGCGCAGAAATAATTCGCACAAAACTGTCCCTGTATGTGTAAACCACCACAAATAGTCGCCCTTCAATTTTTCCCAACAACTGGTAACGAGTTTCACCGTAATTCAGGCGATCATCCTCATGCACCAGTCGGTCAGGATCAAAAAACGCATGTGCTGCATAGGCGAAATCAAAACCGCGCTGTTGAAAGCACGCCTCGCTCTTATTGTTATCCCATTCAAATTCCATAGCGCCAAGTGTAGCCCAATGAACTACTTTGTTCAATCAATCAGTTTTTCCTTTAAATTCCACCAAAACGAACAAATCAAAGGAAAATCTTTTATAAACAAACACTTCGAATAAAAAAAGCTACTAAACCAAACATAATCATGTTTACATCAGCTTTTCGCCTCTAATCCAGCTCAAAGCACCCTCCCCCGCAGCCATACCGCTTGCAAAACAGGCTGTCAGCAAATAACCACCGGTGGGTGCTTCCCAATCCAGCATTTCACCGGCCACAAAAGTGCCTGGTTTTTTCGTCAACATGTAGTTGCTGTTCATGCTTTCAAAACGAACGCCACCAGCGGTGCTGATCGCTTCGTCAATCGGCCGAACGCCGTGCACTGTGATGGGCAGTGCCTTGATGGTTGCAAGCAGCTTTTCGCCATTCCGAAAATCTTCTTTGCTCATCACTTCATGCAACAAAGCCAACTTCACACCTGAAATTCCAAGCTTGCTTTTGAAGTAAGCCGACATGGATTGGCTGCTGCGGGCCAGCCCGGCCAGTTCATTTCGAATGCGATCAGCACTTCGCCCTGGCAACAAATCGAGCGTGAAAGTTGCACTGCCATGTGCATTCAAGCGTTGGCGAATTTCGCGAGAGAAGGCATAAACCAAACTGCCTTCCACACCATGCTGGCCAATCACCATTTCGCCTGGCCGTTCGATTTCCCGGCCTTGTAAATCCGTGAACTTCAAAGCCACCGATTTCAAAGGTGCGCCTGCAAACTTCTCGCGCAGGTAATCGCTCCAGTTCACTTCAAACCCACAGTTCGCACTTTCAAGGGGTGCCACTTCAACGCCCTGCCCAAGTAGCCAAGGCACCCAGGCACCATCAGAACCCAACTTGGGCCAGCTTGCGCCGCCCAGCGCCAACACCGTGGCCCGCGGTGAAATTTCAACATCACCTTGGGGTGTAGCAAATTGCAATTGCCCCAGATCGCCCCAACCTTGCCATTTGTTGCGCACATGCAAGCGCACACCCTTGCTACGCAAGCGGTGCAACCATGCACGCAACAACGGCGCGGCCTTCATTTCCTTGGGAAACACCCGGCCGGAAGTGCCCACGAAGGTTTCAACACCGAGGGCATGCACCCATTCGCACAACTTCTCGGGTGTCATCAAATCAAGTGTGGATTGCAAAGCAATTTGCCTGTCCGCGTAGCGGGTGCAGAAGCGGGAATAATCTTCGCTGTGGGTAATGTTCAAACCGCCAATGCCGGCCAGCAAAAACTTGCGCCCAAACGATGGCATGGCATCAAACACATCCACCTGCACGCCAGCATCGCTTAACACCTCGGCCGCCATCAGGCCCGCCGGGCCACCGCCAACAATGGCAACACACAAAGGGGTAGGTTCAGGCATGTGGTGCTGCGTTCAATTTGAAGTTGTATCGCGAAGTGGTTTGAGCAAGTGGCTTAAACCGTTGTGGTCAATTTCCTGCATCAAGGCCAGCAAACGACCAATTTCACCTTTCGGAAAACCCTCGCGCGCAAACCAGTTCAGGTAATTGCCGGGCAAATCAGCAAGCAACTTGCCTTGGTGTTTACCAAACGGCATTTTCATGGTCACAAGCTTTTGTAAATCGTCAGGATTCATGGGCCCAATTATAAAGCATGTGCTTTGAAGGGGGCTAACCCACACATCAATTGACCTTGCGGTGAATGGGCAGCAAACCAAGTGGCCCTTCTGGACTTATGACCTAAAACGGCTGCTGCCGTTGCTCGCCTTGGTGAATCAGGCACAGGGTCGACTACAGGGGCGCATGCAGGGCCTTGGCATTCAAGCACGCGACCACGCGACATTTCAAGTACTGACAGAAGATGTCATTAAATCCAGTGAAATTGAGGGTGAAAACCTGAACGCAGACAAAGTCCGTTCTTCGCTTGCCCGCCGCCTGGGGCTGGACATTGGTGCCCTTGCACCCGCTGACCGCCATGTCGACGGGGTAGTTGACATGGTGTTGGACGCCACGCAAAACTACAACAAGCCACTCACAAAAAAGCGATTATTCAGTTGGCACGCGGCACTATTTCCAACTGGCTACAGCGGCTTGAACAAAATCAGGGTAGCCAACTGGCGAGACGATGCACACGGCGCAATGCAAGTTGTTTCAGGACCACTACACCGCCAGAAAGTACACTACCAAGCACCCCCAGCAGCTTGGGTCAACGCTGAAATGACTGACTTCCTGAACTGGTTCAAGGAAGACAAACACGACGATGCTGCGCTAAAGGCCGGGATCGCACACCTGTGGTTTGTCACCATTCACCCCTTTGATGACGGCAATGGCCGCATTGCGCGTGCCGTCAGCGATATGGCTTTGGCCCGTGCCGAAAACTCAAGCCAACGGTTTTACAGCATGTCGGCTCAAATTCAACTTGAGCGCAAAACCTATTACGACATGCTGGAAAAAACCCAAAAAGGAACACTCGACATCAGCAACTGGCTTGATTGGTTTCTCAGTTGCATGCTGCGCGCCATCGAAGGCGCGGAACACACCTTGAGGCAATTGCTTTATAAATCTGAATTCTGGCAGCGATGGGCCGGCACACCCATGAACGAGCGGCAAATCAAATTATTGAACCGGCTACTCGACGGTTTCCAAGGCAAGCTGAGCACCAGCAAGTGGGCAAGCATTGGCAAATGTTCGGCCGACACCGCCCTGCGCGACATTCAGGAATTAATACAGCACGGCATACTTGAAAGAATATCGGCCGGGCGCAGCACCGCTTACGCTATCAAATCTGAACCCGGGTACCCAACTCCACCACGGCATTTGAAGGCAACCTGAAAAACTCCACCACGCCACCGGCGTTGCGACTCATCGCTGCAAACAATTTTTCACGCCACCGCACCATGCCTGAACCTGCAGTGGGCACCACTGTTTCACGGCTCAAAAAGTAAGTGGTTTCAAAGAGTGAAATTTTCAAACCAATTTCATCGGTCAACTCAAGCGCCTTGGGAATATCGGGCGTGTTCATGAAACCATAGCGCACCGTCACTTGCCAAAAACCCCGGCTAAGCGACTTCACTTCAACACGATTCAAGTTGCCAACCCAGGGCACGCTTTCAAACACTACCGTCAAGATCACATTCGATGCATGCAACACCTGGTTGTGCTTCAAGTTGTGCAGCAAGGCCATGGGCACTTTGTCGGGATCGGCGACCGGGTATACGGCTGTGCGGTAGGCACGGTTTATTTGGTCAACATTGAGCGTGGGCAGAAATTCGTTCAAATCAATGCCGTCTTTCTGGATGCTTTTCATCAACAACTTGCGGCCACGCCACCAGGTGGACATGACCACAAACAAAGCCAGACCCAGCAGAATTGGGAACCAGCCACCGTCCATCAATTTGAGGGCACAGCTCACCACCAGCAACACATCAATCAAAATAAAAAATAGGGTGGCACCGATGGACAACCAGGCTGGCAAACCCCAGCTGTGGCGAATCACAAAGTACGTCAGTGTGGTGGTGATCAACATGGTCAAGGTAACCGCAATGCCGTAAGCACCGGCCAGGTTTGACGATGTTTTAAACATCAACACCGCCAGCAACACGCCAGCCAGCAGCAACCAGTTCACGCCAGGCATGTAAATTTGCCCAGACTCTTTGGCCGAGGTGTAGTGAATTCTCATGCGCGGCAAAAAGCCAAGCTGAATAGCCTGCTTGCTCATGGAATAAGCACCGGAAATAACCGCCTGCGAAGCAATAATGGCCGCCATGGTGGCCAGACAAAGTACGGGGATAACCCATGCATCCGGAAAAGACCGATAAAACGGATTTTCAATGGCACCAGGGTCGGCAATCAGCAAGGCCCCCTGCCCCAAATAATTCAAGGCCAAACACGGAAACACCAGAAAAGTCCAGGCAAGGCGAATCGGCTTTTTACCAAAGTGCCCCATATCGGCATACAGTGCTTCTGCGCCGGTTAAAGCCAACACAATTGCACCAAACGCCGCGAACAAACCCCAGCCGCGATCCAGAATAAATTCAATGCCGTGTACCGGGTTTAGCGCGTGCAGAATTTGCGGTGCATCCACAATATTGACCACACCCACCAAACCAAGCGTAACAAACCACAACACAATAATGGGCCCGAAAAACCTGCCCACCACTGAAGTGCCATAGCGTTGCACGGCAAACAAACCGACCAAAATCAATGCACTTAGCGGAATAATGTAAGGGGTCAAGGTGGGTGTAATCAGCGTAAGCCCTTCCATGGCACCCAGCACTGAAATGGCTGGCGTAATTACACTGTCGCCGTAAAACAGCGTGGCACCAAACACACCAATCAACAACAACACGGTTCTCAGTTTCGGGTTTTTGCGAACCGCTTCAGATGCCAAGGCAGTCAGCGCCAAACCGCCGCCCTCACCATGATTGTCGGCCTTCAATATCAGGATCACGTACTTCAAGGTGACCACCAGCATCAAGGCCCAAAAAATGACTGAAATGGCACCAGTCAGGTTCTCGGGATTCAATGGCACACCCGAGTTTTCCCCAAACACTTCTTTCACCGTGTAAAGGGGGCTGGTACCAATGTCACCGTACACCACGCCGATGGCACCCAAGGTCAATGCGGCAAGGCCAGCCTTGGTGGTGTTGTCTTTCACATCGGGTTTGTTCATTGTTGTAGCACGCCTGCAGATAGAGCACAGACCGGATGATGCGCCGCAACATATAAGGAAGTTATAAGGATATTTGAACGTGCTTAATCGCCAGACAACATGCGATACCCCACACCCGTTTCAGTCAAAATGAAATGCGGATCGGCAGGATTTTTTTCAATTTTTGCGCGCAGCTGGCCCACATACAAACGTGTGTAATGCGTGTGCTCCAGGTAGTCTGGGCCCCACACATCGGTTAACAACTGGCGGTGCGTAACTGCCTGCCCGGAACTGCGAACCAGGCGGGCGAGTAATTCGTACTCGGTTGGCGTTAACTTCACATCGTGACCATGCAGACTAATTTCCCGCTTCACCAAATCAATGTGCAAGCCATCGCGTTGGTAAAGCAGCGTGGCGGGCTGGGCCAGATTGCCGCGGTGGCGAAGTGCAACGCGAATGCGCGCCAACAATTCACCCACGCTGAATGGCTTGACCAGATAATCATCTGCCCCTGCATCCAGCAGCTCAATTTTGCTTTCCTCCTGCGGGCGAGCGGAGATCACGATCACCGGTGCCTGGCTCGCCCTGCGCGCAAGGTCGAGAAACGCCCTTCCGTCACCATCGGGCAGACCCAGATCGAGCAAAAACAAATCAAAAACCTGCCCTGCCAATTGATTGGCCAACAGGGCTTGTGCCTCGGACAAACTGGCAGCAGTTGATACCGAATGTCCTTCGGTGATCAAGGTATTGCGAAGCGCCTTGCCCAGTTCACGGTCGTCTTCAATCAACAAAATTCGAATGGCCATGACTCGGCTTACTCCTGATCAACTGGAACAGGCAAGGCAAAACTGGCCAATAAACCCGAGCCTGCCTGCGAGGAAAAAACAAGCTGCCCAGCATGAATTTGCGCCACAGCCAGGCAAAGCTGCAAACCAATCCCCAAACCCCGTGACCGATCACCCAGCGCAATTTGTGCAGCATCCATGCCCTTGCCACGATCGGTCACCTCAAACAACACCTCGCCTTCACGCCGAGTCACATTCAATTCGACCGTGTGCGGCGCACCCGAGTGTTTGATGGCATTGTCAATCAGATTGTCCAGCACCTGTTCCACCAACACCATATTGCAATTCAAAAGTGGCAGCCCCGCCTGAACTTTCACAGTGGGCAAATGGGGTTGCCTGCGTTGCCTTAGCCGTTGAAACACGGCTGCCACCATGTCTTCGACCGATTCCAGTTGCTTGGGCACTTGCACTTGGTCGCCACTTAAACGTGCCAGAGTCAACGTGTTGTCGGTAAGGCGTGCCACTTGCTCCGACTCATCGTGAATCAACTCGGCGTAACGTCGAATTTCTTCCTTTGACAGCTGGTCAGCTTGCTCAAGAATGGCAGAAGCCGAAGTCATGATACTGGCCAACGGTGTGCGCTGGTCATGCGCAATCGACGTTAAAAACAAGCTACGTGTTTTCTGGTTTTGTGCCAATTCACGGGCATTTTGTGCACGCAGCAAATTCTCACGCCGCTCGCAGGCCAAACCCATTTGATCCAGCAAGGCCTGTACATCCCTAACCCACGGTTGGCCATCAAATTCAGCACTGTCACCCAAACACAGGCACACACCATGGGCCTTTGATTTTCCGCGCATTGGCAGATAGAGGTCATCCAGGTTTTCATAACGCCCGGTGCTTTTGCCCAAGGCCTTGTTCTCTTTCAGGCAAGCCTGAAAACCTTCAAAATGTAGCTTGTTCAGCGTGGTGCCGGCTGGCAATTCCGGCTCCTGAAAACCCAGCACAACACTGCGGCAGTTCTCGGTCAGTGCGCACACCAACTGCACAAGCTGTGGCAACAAGGTTTGCGGATCTTCCACCTCACGAAGCTGCTCACTCCACTGCATCAATTGCAAGGTGCGTTGCGCCTGTTCATGTTCACGTGCGGCAATCTGCTTCTGGCGGCGCAACAGGTAGGTGACCAACCACGAAACGCCCATCATCGTGATCAGAAGAATGCCGTGTTCATGCAAATCCACATGGAAGGTGTGAACAGGCGGCACCATCTGATAATTGAACATCAGCACAGCCAAGGCACTGAGCGCCAGCGACAAAGCCAAAGGCAACAACAGGGAATAAATCGACGACACCAGAATAAGCAGTACCGGTGCATTGGCCAGGGTAATCCAGTCGTGCGGGTACTTCAGAAGCAGCATCAATGCAGCCCACATGGTCACACCCAACACACTGGCAGACAACATATTCAGTTTCATTTTTTTGTCTCACCGCAATTCGCAGTCAAGTGCTTCAGCAAATGTTTTGCGAATGAATTCAACGCATCGGTATTGCGAACACACACCTTCAAATCGCGTTGTGCCCATGGCTCATCCAGTTCAATCACCGACAAATCAGCACGCAACTTGCCCTGCTGATCAATCAAGGCACTTCGCGGTACCAAACCAACGCCCACACCCGCTGACACCATTCTGCACACCGCCTCAAAACTTCGCACCTGAATTCGAACATCCAGGTGCTTGCCCAATGCGGCCGCAGTGTTCACCGTGAAAGTATGAATGGAAGAACCTGCATGCAACATCACAAACGGGTCGTTCAACACCTCATTGAACTTGATCCGTTTGCGACGGGCGCGCGGGTGGTTCAGCGGCGCAATCAACACAAGGTGATCAAACCGGTATGGAATCAGCTCAACGTCTGCCCCTTCAACCTCGTCGGCGACCACGCCCATGTCAATCTCGCCCCGAACAACCGCCATCACAATATCCAGGCTGGGGTGTTCTTCCAGCGACATGCTGACCTGCGGAAAGTCTTTCAGGAATGCGGACAAATCGGCTGGCAAATACGTGTGTGTGGCATGGGTGTTGGCCCACAAGCGAACATGCCCGCGCACACCCCGTGCCAAAGGCGACAGGTCTGCATGCATTTGCTCCAGCTGGGCAAACACGCGGCGTGCGTGGCGCATCAGCGTTTCACCGGCTGCGGTCAAGGTAACACCACGCGCCTGACGCGTGAACAGGGGCGTGCCCATGGCCTCTTCCAGCCCACGCAAGCGGTGGCTGGCAGACGAAGGTGCCAAATTCACCTGCTGCGCCCCATGGGTCAGGTTCTGTGCCTCGGCAATGGCGAGGAACACACGCAGATCATCAAGGTCATAGCGAGAAGGATTCGTCATTTTCGAACGCTTAGTTGCTGAAATATCACTTTTCATTGGATTCTAGCGGGTTCATCATTCGATATACAAGAATTCTTGAGTTCATCATGATTGCCGCGGCCACCCTGTACTTCAACCGAATGCCCCTTGAACGAATGGGCGTGTTGCTGGCCGTGCTGGCAGCAACCGGCTTCTCCATGAAAGCCATCTTCGTGAAGCTGGCCTACAGTGTGTCGACCATCGACCCGATCACCGCACTTTCACTGCGCATGCTGTTTGCCTTGCCGCTGTTTTTGTGGATCGGCCGCAAGGTGTTGAAAAGCGGCCCGCCTTTAAGCCGTTCAGACTGGGGCATGCTGATGTTACTCGGGCTACTGGGCTACTACGGCGCCAGCATTCTCGACTTCATGGGCCTGCAATATATTTCTGCGGGCCTGGAGCGCTTGATCCTTTTTACCTACCCCACCCTCACCCTGATGATAGGCGTGTTATTCATGGGCCATGTGCTGAGAAAATCGCAAGTGGCAGCGGTGGTGTTGTCTTATATTGGAATTGGCATCGCGTTCTGGCACGACTTGTCGTTCACAGAAAACACATCAGCCTTGCTATTGGGTGCAGCCTTGGTGTTTGGCTCGGCTTTATCCTACGCACTTTACAGCGCAGGCACAGAAGGCATGGTGCGCAAAATTGGCTCACTGCGCTTTGCCGTGCTGGCCACGCTGGTATCCACAGGTGCCACCCAATTGCACTTCATTGCCACACAGCCCATCAGCAGCCTGGTGCAGCCTGTCCCCGTGTATGTGTATTGCGCAGCCATGGGTGTGTTTTCCACCGTGTTGCCAGTGGTGTGGCAAACAGCCGCCATTCGCATCATTGGTTCGGCCCGTACCGCCTTGATCGGCACACTGGGCCCGGTACTTAGCATTGTGTTTGCATGGGCATTGCTGGCTGAACCCATCTCCGTGTTTCAGTTGATAGGTGCCGGGTTTGTGTTGGCAGGGGTCTACCTGGTTGGGCGAAGCAAGCCAAACCCGCAAGAAGGTTATACTGCCCGCTGATCATACCCATGAGACTTGGCAATGAATGATTTGCTGGGCCGCCTGAAAACCGCCGTTGAGCACCCCCACGACGACCGTGTGTCTGTCCGTTTTCTTGCGGACATGCACGGTGAATCCGCCCATGGCGCAATGCTGCTTTTTTTGGCGGTGCTTACCCTGTTGCCCGTCCCCTTTTCCGGGCTGCTGTTCTCGCTGGGTATTTGGTCAGTTGCACACAGAATGTGGACCAACAACAGCGGGCACGGTCTTCCAGAGTCGGTGTGCCGTGTTCAGCTATCCAAAGCATCCGCCACCCGGATGATTAAAATTCTGGGCTGGGTTTACACCAAGGCCGACCGAATTTGCACTCCACGGCTTGAATCATTAAGCAGCCCCACGCACAGCGGCTGGCTGGTGCCATTCATTGCGCTGATGGGTTTCATGATTTTTCTGCCAATACCCGGTGGAAACAGCACCCCCGCCGTTGCCCTCATTTTAATTGGGCTTGGCTTAATCGCGCGAGACGGCTTTGCGATCATCGCGGGCATTGTGACTGGCTTGATGAGTGTGGGGGTTTTGGCTTTTTTGGTGTGGATGATTGTGCGGGTTGTGTAAAGAACAAATAGCGGCTGGTTGTTTACTATTCGTAGTGGCTCCAAAACCTGATAGGCCAAACGATGCCGAATGTTGATGCGGCGTAAGTGAGCCCCTAGCATCTAAGCCCACCTGCGCCGCAGGTGACAGTGTGCAGCAATATGTTATGTACTTTTCGGATCGCTTGGTGATGCAAGTGTAGAGAGATACAAATGCTCCACTTGCTCTCTGGCCCAAGGCGTTTTTCGAAGAAATTTCAGGCTGGATTTCACAGACGGATCATTCTTGAAACAATTGATACTAATTTTATTGGCGAGCTCATTCCAGCCGTAGTGTTCAACAAGCTTCACGACAACAGTCTCAAGAGTAACTCCATGCAAGGGGTTATTAGATTGCTCAACATTCATGCTTGAGGTAGGTCCTTAGAGTCGATGTTCATTAGATGCATAACGCCGCCGCAGATCGGTGGTCGCCAGTCCCACATGGCGCGCTACCCGTTGGGTGCCCGCGCGATGCGGCTCAGTATGTCGGCAACGGCGTCCGGATGCGACACGCCCGGCGAGTGGTCGAACGGCGCTTCGATCATGTGAGTGGCTCGGGCAGCCCAGGCCCTTTGAGCGGTCGGATTAATGGCCTTGTCCTCAGCGCAGACAATGTAAGTCGACGGCACGGCGCCCCACGCGACGCGATCGAAGGCGATCGATGGATCGCGACCCATCGACATCGGTCTTGCCTCCCGGCGCCAGACATCGCGGTCATTCTCGGGCGCCTGTGAGAACGCACAGCGCGCACCGACCTCGACGTCCATGGCAAAGCGTCCATCCGGGAGCAGTTTGATCCCTTGCGCGAACTCGAGGGTAAGGGACGCCCGCATGGTCCGCTGAAACGGCTCACCGGCCTGCGGCATGACGGCCGCGATATATACAAGGTGCGCGATGCTCGATCGATCAACGCCGGCACCGCTGATGACCGCGCCGCCGTAAGACTTGCCGGCCAGGACCACCGGGCCGTCGATCTTGTCAATCAGGTCTCGAAGGTATGCAGCATCATCGTGCGCGCTGACGGAGGTGTCATTCGCGCCACCCGTTGGCAGGTTCGTGCCAACGCAGCGAATACCGCGCTTCTCCAGGCAGGACTTTAGCTTCCAAAAAATCCAGTCTCCGCACCACGCCCCGTGCACAAGGACGACCGTTTTCGTATCTGCCATGGTTTAAGCTCCTTTCACATCAGGGAATTTCTGTAACGCACAACGCCGTGCTCAGCGGCATTTTTGGAGGCGCTTTTTTGTGGCAACAACCACAAAACCAAGCGACGGAAAAAATGTCCGCTGGAGCACTTTGTAATGGCTAAAATCTGATAAAAAAACAACCTGCATTGCCTAATAAAATCAGCACGAAGCCACCACCTGTACAGCCCTTTCATTAATGCATTCAAATGACCCCAATTCAAATTCACGACAAATCAAAGGCCGGTTTTCATAAATCGAACACATGAAGGTTTCGCGATCTATAGCAGAGCACCAACCATCATCTAAACGCAACATTGTTTCTGCGCCCCATTTGTCGCGTGAAATATGGACCTCTGGAACACCTGTGTCACTAAGAATCATGACCTCTAAGCGGCAGCAAGAAGCCCGGCAATTTGAACAGCTGACCGCGACTTTGGATTCATTTTTGATATTAATGGTCATGTATATTGTCAATGAAAATAGATATGTATTTTTGCCAAGTTGAGCATATTTAAAATCAGCTTGGGCCGTGTTGGAGCGGCTGAACTTTGAGCCATAACGCCGCGTTAAGGCACGGAGTAATGTGTGCCAAACTTGAGCGAAGCGAAACTAGCACACATTACGGAAGTCGCTATTAAACGCTTTGTTATGTGCTTACTCTTCTATAATTTGACCGAAACGTTCAAAAAGCTCTTCAGCTTTGCAAAAACCGTGAGTTAGAGGATAAACCTGTTTTTCTTTATTAATATAAAAGAAGGCGGGAAACCCACTAACTTGAAAACGACGCGTAATTGCTAAATGTTCCTGAAACTGAAGTTCAGTTTCCTCGGAGTGAAGGACACCTAAAAACTGCTCCTCGGATAAACCTATTGCCCCAGCACAATCAATCAGTGTTTTATCTAAGGAAGGGTTCCTAGCTTCACGGTAATAAGCAGATTGAATAGCTTTTACCATATTTTGAGAGTTCTTTACGGCTAACTTTTCAGCTGATATCACTGCTCTACAAGCTTGGTATGTTGAACGATAAGGTGTATTTCGATCCCAATAACTGTGATTAAACGTCACTTGAGAAACTTTTTCGATTTTATGCCAATAAGAAGAGATCGCTTCTTTTAGGCTTTCGTTCATGGGTTCTTTTGTATCAGGAGCTAACCCTCCCATTATCCAGTCAACTTCCGCTGAAGGATACTGTTCTAGAAATCGATCTAACTCCGGCTGAAACCCATAACACCAAGCACACATAGGATCCATTACGTATAAAAATCGCATACTCACTCCATTTACTCCGTAGAACGGCGGACTCTGGCACATAACGTTTGAGTTGAGCGGCGCACCGGAAATAGGAGCGCGGCATGCCGCGCGGACGCATTTGTGCGCCCGTGTCGAACAACTTGTTAGACCTCACGGCGCGGCACCGATCAGGTCGCCGTATGCCCAAACCAACGTACCGAAAACTGCCAGTATGGCACCGCAACTCACAGCTCTAGCATCGGTCTTTGCTTGGCGATTAGCCTCAACTTCTTCTGGCGTGGGAATAATGTGCCCTCCATCAATTGTGGACAAGTCTCTCACCCATTCTTCCAATCCCATTCGGACGAGCGGTCGCACGGTGAGAATTGCACCTGCGATGGTCCCCACAGCTCCCGACCGCCCGAACCAGTGCCACTTCCCTGTGGCGAAACTGAAAACCGCAGATACAAGCATAAACGCCACTGCAAAGCCAATTACTAAAGGAAAGTTCGAGAGTAGTCTTCGCACATTATCTCACTGGGGTCTAACGCCGGTGTTCAGGGGCGTTTGAGGTTTCGGACAGTTTGGGGCAGCAAAATGGCCGACGGGTCAAACGTCCCACTGCAACACCTTGTTAGACCGATATTGCACGACTTGGACACAGCGACAATCCGGTACCGTTCGCATAGTTTAAGAGCATCTCTCCCGTGATTTGCATCGGGCCTAGTGTTGCTACCTCAGTGGCACGGCCACCGTTTGATTGGTTTAAAAATAGCCGGAATGTGTAATTCCCCTCTTTCCATGTCGAGAAAGGATACTTCTCCGCCTTTTCCTCTTGAGAGAATAGGAGGTGCTTCTTTTGGGTTTCTTTTGCATCTAAGGAAAAGGCATTGAACGAACCAACAATATTTTCGCCGTGGAGTTTACGCATGCCTGACAAATATTTCTGAAAATCCACCTGTGCCAACGGCGTATACATCTTGACTACTCCATCGCATTCCACGCGAAGTGCAAGCATGTGAACTACTCCGGCACCATTACCTTTGTTCATGAAAGTAATCGGCAACACGAGAGCAAGACTGTCGTGTGAAGGACCACTTGTCGGAGCTAGGATTATTTCATCCAAAAGCACTACTGGCTGGAACGGGAAGATGTCTTCTTTAAAGGCTGAAACAATCGACACTACAAGCGCTAACAGGGAAATCAAAACAGCGAGGTACTGTGCAATAGAGGCATCAGCTACGAGGAGGCCGGAGATCACCAGCACGCTCGCGAGGAATAGGGCTACGATAATTTTAGGCATCGGTTTAACTAGTTTTATCGAACAAAAACGGCGATATCCAGTTATTCGCACAATCTGGAAATACGATGAAATACCAGTAAATTCAGAATATTGAATGAGCTTACCGTCAATCGAATGAAAAATAAACTCTGCTTATCCGAACAACACAACCAGGCGAACAAACCCAACATCCGTTCAGTCCGACAACCCATTTCACAACCAACCCCCATAAAACTCGAACACTGGCAACGTCGTCATCAGGCCCACCAAATAAACTGTTAGCGCACAGCAGGCAAACATAAACTACGGCTTTTTTGATCATGATTTGCCCGGCTGAGGTATTTCAAGATGGTACGCAGTGCTTGATCTGCAGGAGTGCGGCAGTGCTTCAGGCTAGCAACTATTGTTGTCGGGTGATAATAGATGGGTCGAGCCACTTCGCCAGGGATTAAAAATAAAAAAGGCCCGGGTTGTTATACCCAGGCCTTTTTCAATTTTTGGTCGGAATGAGAGGATTCGAACCTCCGACCCCTTGCACCCCATGCAAGTGCGCTACCAGGCTGCGCCACATTCCGAGAAAGCGGATTATACATGAAACGCTTAAGCTTTCAGGGCCTCACGCAGATTTAGCAATTGTTCTTTCAAAACTTCGCGATCAATCAAAATTGGCAGCGGTGTGTCGCCAGCCGGGCCATTCTTTTCCTGATCCAGACGATTGCGCGCACCATTGATGGTGAAGCCATGTTCATACAGCAATTCACGAATTCTGCGGATGAACAGAACTTCATGGTGCTGGTAGTAACGGCGATTGCCACGGCGGGTAATCGACTTCAATTGCGTGAACTCTTGCTCCCAGTAGCGAAGCACGTGAGTTTTAACGCCACACAGTTCGGACACTTCACCAATGGTGAAATATCGCTTGGCCGGAATGGGTGGCAAGCTGGCTGTGGGCGGCGTTCCGTCTGTATTTACGGTTTTTTGCATTGAGTAATTGGCTTTTACTTAAATAATTTAGTGAAAACTATTCAACCAAAGCTTTAAGTTTCTGGCTGGGATGAAAGGTTACCACTCTACGTGCTGCAATGGGAATCTCTTCGCCGGTTTTTGGGTTTCTGCCTGGTCGTTGAGGCTTGTCGCGAAGCTGAAAATTGCCAAAACCTGACAATTTTACGGAATCGCCGCCTTCCAGCGTGGTGCGAATTTCATCGAAAAAAGCGTCTACGAAGTCTTTCGCTTCACGCTTGTTCAGGCCCAGGCTGTCAAACAGCATTTCAGCCAATTCAGCCTTGGTCAGGGAGCCCGAGGCCAGACCGTCTTCAATCAGGTCCATCCGGTCCGAGCGGGCTGTCATTTCATTGGTTCGGTCGTCGTTCAACACAAATTGATCCACAGTGAGTTCTACCTATTTATCAATATTTATCGCAAGCGAGCCGCACAACGCTGGCCTGCCTGCTCAATCATTTTCTTCAACAATGGCTCGATGTCTACATCAGTCAAGCTGCGGTCGCTTGCCTGGAGGGTTAATCTGAATGCCAAACTTTTCTCATTTAGATTCAGGCCTTTACCTTCTTCTTTCGGTACAAATTCATCGAAAAGGATAACCGATTTCAGCCAGGCAAGGTTGTCATCTTTCACTTCCACAAGCGCTTTTTTAAGTTGCGCAGCAGCAATATTCTGGTCTACAACAAATGCCAGGTCCCGAACAACCAGCGGCTGTTTGGACACCTCCTTGAACGCCGGTAATTTGCGGGTATTTAACCCGTCCAGCAGCAATTCAAACACAATGGGTGCCTGAGGCAAATCGTATTCTTGCGCCAGCTTGGGGTGTAGCTCGCCAATAAACCCGATTGGCTGCCGGTTCACCAGTACGCGGGCACTGCGACCTGGGTGCAAGGCTGGGTGTGGGCTTGAAGGCTCAAACACTTCGAAATCCACTTTGCGGCCATGCAGCAATTGTTCTACGTCGCCCTTTACATCAAAAAAATCAAGCGCACGGTTGTTGCCAGCGGCCCATTGCAGTTGGTCGGCCAAACCATAGGCCAAACCACCCACTTTCCAGGTTTGCTGAAAGCCAGCAACGGTTTGTGCGCCGTCTTGTACTTTCTCGTTACGCTCAAACACACGTGCCACTTCAAACACGCGCAGGCGGTCTACACGGTGGCCCAGGTTGTGTTTCAACACACCGGTCAGGCTGCCAATCAAGGTAGAGCGCATTACGCTTAGGTGACTGGCAATGGGGTTCAACAAACGCACAGGGTTGGTGTTGTTGTTGAAGTCGGCTTCCCACTGTTCAGGCGTGAAGCTGTAGCTGACCACTTCCTGGTAACCCAGCGCAGCCACTTGGTGGCGAATGGCATGGCGACCAATTTTTCCTTCAGCGGCGGGCAACATTTTAAGCTTGCCCATGGGCGCGCGCAGCGGCAGGCTGTCGTAGCCCACCACGCGAATCACTTCTTCAATCAGGTCTTCTTCAATTTGAATATCGAAGCGGTAGCTGGGCGGGGTGACCACGTAGCGGGTGCTTGAAGTTTGCCCATCAGTGCCCTGCCCTTCAGCGCTGAACTGGAAACCCAGCTTGGTGAAAACACCCTTCACTTGATCTACTGTGAATGGCATGCCGATCACCATTTCCGCACGCGCATGGCGCAAGGTAACTGGCTTGCGTGCGGGCAGATTCAACACCTGATCCACCACAGGGCCGGCCTGGCCACCGCAAATTTCAAGAATCAGCGCGGTAATGCGCTCGATGTGTTCCGGAATGGTTTGGAAGTCAACACCACGCTCGAAACGATGCGATGCATCGGATGAGAAATTGAATTCACGCGCGCGGCCCACAATAGCGTCGGGGTGCCAAAATGCCGCTTCCACAAAAATATGGGTGGTGCTTTCATTCACGGCGGTGTGATCGCCACCCATAATGCCGGCCAGCGCTTCCGGGCCATTGGCATCGCAAATTACGCCGATGTGTGGCTTCAGGCTTACTTCCATTTCATTGAGCAACTTCAGCTTTTCGCCTTCGCGCGCCCAACGCACGGTAAGGTCGCCCTGCACTTTGTCCAGGTCGAACACATGGCTGGGGCGGCCCAGTTCAAGCATTACGTAGTTGGAAATATCAACCAGTGCGTTCAAGCTGCGCTGGCCTGCGCCTTCAAGGCGGTCGACCATCCACTGCGGGGTTTTTACGTTGTTGTTCACGCCGCGAATAACGCGCCCGGCAAAACGGCCGCACAGGTCGGTGTTTTCAACTTTTACATTCAGGGTGTCGCCAATGGTGGCCGCCACGGGTGCAAACGAAGGTGCGTTTAGCGTGGCGCCTGTCAGTGCGGCTACTTCACGGGCCACGCCCCACACGCTTAAACAGTCGGCACGGTTGGGCGTCATTTTCAGGGTGAACTTCATCTCGTTTAAGCCGAGAAGTTCACGCACATTGCCGCCCACAGGGAACTCGTTGCTCAGAATGTGAAGGCCATCGACAACGCTGGGCACGCCCAGTTCTTTGCCAGAACACAGCATGCCACCGCTTTCAACGCCGCGCATTTTGGTGGGCTTAATTTTAAAGCCGCCGGGCAGTTCAGCACCGGGCAAGGCGCAAGGCACCTTCAGGCCTTCAGCCACATTGGGTGCGCCGCATACAATTTGGCGCACATCGCCTTCGGCCACTTGCACTTGGCACACGCTTAGGCGGTCGGCATCGGGGTGCTTGTCTTTTTTTACAACCAAACCCACCACCACGCCAGAAAATTCCGGGGCAAGGGGTTCAAGTTCTTCAACCTCAAGACCCGCCATGGTGAGCTTGTCGCCCAGTTCTTGCGTGTTCAAGGGGGTGTTGACGAGTGACTTCAACCAGGATTCTGTGAATTGCATCTTTTAATATCCAAAACTGGCTTGGTTAAACTTAATTAAACTTAGTTGAATTGCTGCAGAAAACGAATGTCGTTTTCATAGAACAGGCGCAGGTCGTTGATGCCATACCGCAGCATGGTTAAACGATCGGGGCCCACGCCAAAAGCAAAACCGGTGTAGGTTTCAGGGTCGATGCCCACATGGCGCAACACATTGGGGTGCACCTGGCCGCAACCGGCAATTTCCAGCCATTTACCCTTGTTGGGGCCGCTGGTAAATGCCATGTCAATTTCCGCAGACGGTTCAGTGAACGGGAAAAATGAGGGGCGGAAACGAATGGTGATGTCGTCGGTTTCGAAAAAGGTTTTCAGGAAGTCCATGAATACCGCTTTCAAATCAGCAAAGCTGACGCCTTCATCAATCCACAAACCTTCAACCTGGTGAAACATGGGCGAATGGGTTGCATCGCTGTCCACGCGGTACACACGGCCCGGCGCAATGATGCGAATGGGCGGCGTGTTGGTTTGCATGTAGCGCACCTGCATGGGCGAGGTGTGCGTGCGCAGCAGGTTGCCACCAGTGCCTTCTACATAGAAGGTGTCGTGCATGGAACGCGCGGGGTGGTTTTCCGGCGTGTTCAATGCAGTGAAGTTGTGAAAGTCAGTTTCAATTTCAGGACCATCGGCCAAATCAAAACCGATGGTGGTAAAAATTTCTTCAATGCGCTCAAGCGTGCGCATGGCCGGGTGCAAACCGCCGGTACCACGCGTGCGGCCGGGCTTGGTGACGTCGATTGCCTGCGCCTGCAACTTGGCTTGCATGGCGGCATCGGCCAGGGCCTGGCGCTTGGCATTCAACACGGCTTCAACCTGTTGCTTGAGCTGGTTGATTTCAGCGCCACGGGTTTTCTTTTCTTCGGGCGACAGCGCTGCCATGCCTTTAAGCAACTCGGTGACTTTGCCTTGCTTGCCCAAAAACTGGGCCTTGATGTTTTCAAGACTGGCTGGGTCGGTTGCCGATGACATGGCCTGTTCGGCCTCGGTAAGAATGGCTAAAAGCGAAGCATCCATGGGTATTGGGTCGATTCTTTTTGAGATTGGAACGGCTTTGGGTAGAGCCCTGAATTGTACCGCCTGAAAACAAAAACGGAGCCCGAGAGCTCCGTTTTGTTTAGTCTTTTCGCCAACTTAAGTGAAATACCTCAGTGGCAACACTTGTGACAAAAATTTGACTTGGCTGGTGAATTAAGCCTGCGCTGCGCGCACTTGACCCACGATGGCAGCAAAGGCTGCTTTGTCGGTCACTGCCAGATCAGCCAACACCTTGCGGTCCAGGCCAATGGCTGCTTTTTTCAGGCCATTGATGAACACGCTGTAGGTCATGCCGTGTTCACGCACTGCTGCGTTGATACGGGTGATCCACAGTGCGCGGAATACGCGCTTCTTGTTGCGACGGTCACGGTATGCGTACTGACCAGCACGCATTACCGCTTGCTTGGCAACGCGGAATACATTATTACGACGACCGCGGAAGCCTTTGGCTTGGGCGATTACTTTTTTGTGACGGGCGCGAGCCGTTACACCACGTTTTACTCTAGGCATTTTTCACCCTCCCCTTATGCGTAAGGCATCATGTCGCGCACGCGACCGATGTCTGATTTATGAATCGTTTCCATGCCGCGCAATTGACGCTTGCTTTTGGTCGTTTTCTTGGTGAGGATGTGGCGCTTAAAGGCGTGGCCACGCTTGATCGATCCGCTTGAACGGACCAAGAATCGCTTTGCAGCGCTCTTTTTGGTCTTCATCTTGGGCATCTTGGTGCTCCTATTACTGCTTGCAGGTGGCTTCGACGAAACACTTTTCTGACCTGGTGGGCAATTGTTGCTTTGTGGTTTTACGCACAATGCAGCAAGCCCGCGATTATAGCGCGAGTTTGCTGTTCCGGGCAATATACTTTCGGAAAATTACGCTTTCTTGCGAGGCGCAATCATCATGACCATCTGGCGGCCTTCCATCTTGGGCATTTGTTCAACCACACCAATTTCATCCAGGTCGGTACGAACACGCTCCAAAAGGCGGGCGCCAATGTCTTGGTGAGCCATTTCACGTCCGCGGAAGCGCAATGTGACTTTGCACTTGTCGCCATCTTCCAGGAAACGGGTCAGGTTTTTCAGCTTGACGTTGTAATCGCCGTCATCTGTTCCGGGGCGGAACTTGATTTCCTTGATTTGAACTTGTTTTTGCTTGGACTTGGCTTCCGCAGCTTTTTTCTGCTCTTGGTAACGGAACTTGCCGTAATCCATCAGCTTGGCCACCGGGGGCACAGCCTGCGGTGCAATTTCCACCAAATCCACACCGCCTTCTTCAGCCATCCGCAGCGCGTCTGACGTTTTAACGATGCCTAACTGCTCACCCTCAATTCCGATGAGGCGCACTTCAGGGATTCGAATTTCCTCGTTCGTGCGATTTTTCTTTTCTGCTACGATGTCTAGCCTCTTTTTTCAAGTTAAAAAAATCAGGCTCTGCTGCTGATTTCACCCAGCAGGCGCTGAATGAAGCTTTCAACAGGCAGTGAGCCCAGGTTTTCGTTGCCGCGCAAGCGCACAGCAACTTGGTTTGCATCACGTTCCGCATCACCGATCACGGCGATATACGGGGTTTTCTGCATGGTGTGCTCACGGATTTTACGATTGATCTTTTCATTACGCAAATCCGACTCAACCCTAATGCCTTGTTTTTTCAACATTTGCACCACATTGTGGGCGCAGTCATTGTGAGCTTCAGTGATGGTAGCCACCACTACTTGCACAGGTGACAGCCACAGGGGCATGGCACCAGCATGGTTTTCGATCAGGATACCAATAAAGCGTTCCATGGAACCCACAATAGCGCGGTGAAGCATCACAGGCACGCGGCGGCTGTTGTCTTCGGCCACATATTCAGCACCCAGGCGCCCAGGCAGCTGGAAGTCCACCTGAATGGTACCGCATTGCCAGGAACGGCCAATTGAGTCTTTCATGTGGTATTCAATTTTGGGTCCGTAAAAAGCACCCTCGCCCGGCAGTTCGGTCCATTCTACACCACAGGCCTTCAAGGCTTGGCGCAGGGAATCTTCGGCTTTGTCCCAGGTATCGTCGGTGCCCAAGCGGGCTTCGGGGCGCAAGGCCAGTTTCACCTTGATTTCCTTGAAACCGAAATCACCGTACACCTGCATGGCGACCTGGTTGAACTTGGTCACTTCCTCGCGAACCTGGTCTTCGGTACAGAAAATATGGCCATCGTCTTGGGTAAAACCGCGCACACGCATGATGCCGTGCAAGGCGCCCGAGGTTTCATTGCGGTGGCAGGCACCGAATTCACCATAGCGCATCGGCAAGTCGCGGTATGAACGCAAATCTGATTTGAATACTTCAATGTGACCAGGGCAGTTCATCGGCTTTAAGGCGTAGTCGCGCTTTTCCGATTCGGTCGTGAACATGTGTTCTTTGTAGTTGTCCCAGTGGCCAGACTTTTCCCACAGCTTGCGGTCCAGAATTTGGGGACAACGAATTTCCTGGTAATCGCCATCCAGGTACACTTTGCGCATGTACTGCTCAACCTGTTGCCACAATGCCCAGCCCTTGGGGTGCCAAAACACCAGGCCAGGAGCTTCGTCCTGCATGTGGAACAAATCAAGCTGCTTGCCCAGTTTGCGGTGGTCGCGCTTTTCAGCTTCTTCAAGGCGATGCAGGTAAGCGGCCAGGTCTTCTTTCTTGGTCCAGGCGGTGCCGTAAATACGCTGCAACATTTCATTGTTTGAATTGCCACGCCAGTAAGCGCCAGCCACCTTCATCAGTTTGAAGTGCTTCAGCTTGCCGGTGTTGGGCACGTGGGGGCCACGGCACAGGTCGATGAATTTGCCTTCGCGGTACAACGAAATATTTTCATTGCTGGGAATGCTGGCAATGATTTCGGCTTTGTAGTGCTCGCCTTGGTCTTTGAAAAACTGAACGGCGTCGTCGCGCACCCATTCTTCACGGGTAACTACTTCGTCAAGCTTGGCCAGTTCAGCCATTTTCTTTTCGATTGCTTCCAGGTCTTCAGGCGTGAAGGGGCGTTCGTAGGAAAAGTCGTAATAAAAACCGTCTTCAATCACCGGGCCAATGGTGACCTGTGCCGTGGGAAACAACTCCTTCACGGCATACGCCAAGAGGTGGGCGGTGGAATGGCGAATCATGTCCAGCCCGGCATCGTCTTTTTCAGTGACGATTGCAAGGGAGGAATCAGCATCAATGGTGTAAGAGGTATCAACCAGTGTGCCATTTACCGAGCCAGCCAATGCGGCTTTGGCCAAGCCGGGGCCGATGCTTGCGGCAACTTGGGCCACGGTCACGGGGTGATCAAAAGCGCGTTCGGATCCGTCAGGCAGGCGGATTACTGGCATATGTACTTCCCTTACGATTAATTGAGCTTGGATAAACTTTTTCGCAACCTTCTATTTTAGCCTTTCGAATGATGCCTGTTCATTCGAAAGTTGTTGATTGCGCTCAAAAGCTTATTCAATCAAACGATTTTGGGTTTGTGAATGCCTTCTTTGATGTCTTTCTTCACTTTCTTGGCGGCTTTTTTCTCTTTGGGTGTGCTCAAGGCTTTCTTTTTGTCCATTTTGTTGCTTTTCTGTTCATGACTCATGACTTCTCTCCGATATTTGGCAAATCAATACAATTGGCTGCCCGCAACCCAATAATCCTCGAGTTCAGGCAGAAGGTATGTTCGTCAACGCACACATATTTGCGCTGACAGGACTACACTGTACACGTGGTGTGCCCACTACCACTACTAGTCAATATCGAGAAGCAGACTCTCTTCTACACCCAAGGTAAAATGACATCCCTCCCGCTCAATCACCTTCTCAACGCACTGCCCCTGTCTGATTACGAGAGAATCAAACCCAAGCTTGAGTCTGTCGCCCTGAACATGGGCGATGTACTTTATGAATCAGGCGACCAGATGCGCCACGCCTATTTTCCTACAACTGCCATTATTTCCCTTCTCTACATTCTGGAGGATGGCTCAAGCGTGGAAATTGCCGTGGTAGGCAACGAGGGCATGTTGGGCATTGCTCTTTTCATGGGCGGACACACGACCCCCAGCCGGGCCATTGTTCGCTGCAAGGGCTTTGCCTATCGACTGAAGGCCGATAACTTGTTGACGGAATTTCAACTCGGCGGGCAAACCCAAAACCTGCTGTTGCGCTACACGCAAGCCCTGATTACCCAAATGACTCAAACCGGCGTGTGCAATCGCCACCACTCGGTGGAACAGCAACTTTGCCGCTGGCTGTTGTTGAGCCTGGATCGCTTACCTGGCAACTCACTGGACATGACGCAGGACTTGATTGCAAGCATGCTGGGTGTTCGCAGGGAAGGCGTGACCGAGGCAGCAGGAAAACTGCAGCGGGAAGGTCTAATTCAGTACAGCCGGGGACACATCGAGGTACTTGACCGGCATCGCCTTGAGCAAAACGTTTGCGAATGCTATCAAGTGGTAAAAACCGAGTTCGAACGCCTGTTGCCCTTTTGCAATGAACGCACTCATTAACCGGATTGACTGCCCAACAAACATTCAAATTCATATTGAACCAGTGGGTAGCATTCACAAACCAGTGCTTCCAGGCCCGCCCGGCTAAGCACAAGAATTTTGCCCCGGTGGTATTGAATCAAACCGGCAGCCTGTAGTTTTCCTGCCGCAACGGTCACACCCACCCGTCGAACACCCAACATCTCGGAAATATGTTCGTGGGTCATCACCAATTGATTGCCTTGCACTCGATCAAGGCTCAACAACAGCCAACGACACAACTGTTGATCAAGGGTGTGGTGCCGGTTGCAGACTGCATTTTGCGTCATTTGCGTGATTAAGGCCTGAATGTAACGCAGCAACAGTTTGAACAAAGGGCCTGCGCGATAGAACTCTGAGTTGAAGCGGTCTGCGTCCAGCCGATAGGCCTGCCCGGTGGCCTGTACCACCGAGAAACTTGGCGAAGCGTGTTGGCTCATGAAAAGAAAGACTCCCAACATACCTTCGTTACCCACAATCGCAATCTCGGCGGAATCTTTGTTTTCAAGAACACAAAGTATGGAAACAACTGCCGTGGTAGGAAAATAAACCGAGCTTATGGGCTGCGAGGCTTCATAGAGCACTTGTCCCATTTTTAAATCCACAAGTTCCAGACCCGACGACATTCGACGCAGAACATCCCGAGGCAAAGCCTTGAGCAATTGATTCGAATCCAGGGTGTGCTCAAACTCGTTCACAGACATCGACAAGACCCTTATTTCCTTTTTGAATGCAAAGGAATATCACCCACACCACGCAATGTCTGTGCGCGAGTTCACTTAAGACCTTCGTTTGTGCGTGTGTGCGCCACCGCACCGTCAGCAACACCGAAAAAGACTACTTTGAAAAGGTAGGTATTTTTTATCCATTAAATACACAAACAACACTTTAACTGGAGTCAACACCATGTTTTCAAAACAACGAATTGCAAAAAGTTTCGGCCTTCTATCAATCGTTTTCCTGGCTGCCTGTGTAACACCCCAGCAACAAACCCAGGCCGGTGAATATGTCGAAGACTCAGTGATCACCACCAAAGTCAAAGCGGCTATCTTCAATGAGCCTACTTTAAAATCCGCTGAAATCAATGTGGAAACATTCAAGGCTGTTGTTCAATTGAGCGGCTTTGTGAATTCAGGTGCAGACATGAACAAGGCTGTTGAAGTAACTCGCGGTGTGACTGGTGTTCAATCGGTCAAAAACGACATGCGCTTAAAATAAAAAGGCAATAAAAAACCCGCCACAGACCGTAAAATCTGTGGCGGGTTTTTTATTGCCTATTAATTCAGAACGGTGATCTCAACCCGACGGTTTTGCTGCCGACCAGATGCAGAAGAATTGGTGGCCACGGGTGAACTTTCACCCATGCCCTGCATGCTTAGCCGACTTGCAGGAACGCCACGGTTAATCAGATAACTGAACACCGATTGCGCACGGTTTTGCGATAATTGCTGATTGCTTTCGGTTGACCCTACGCTGTCAGTGTGCCCTTCGATCAACAGTTTTCGATCTGGATTGTTGCTCATGAACTTGAATAACTTGTTCAAGTTGGTGTCGGCGCCCGGACTCAAATTGGATTGGCCATTGGCAAACAAAACATCGCTCATGGTAATGACCATTCCGCGCGGTGAGGGTTTGGCATTCAGCGCAGCCAATTCAGCTGACAACTGTGCTGCACGGCGATTGGCCGCATCTGCTTCGGCGGTTCGGGAAGCCAAACGAGCATCCGCCGTATTTCCGCTGATGGCTTTTTGCTGTTCCAGCAGGTAAGCTTCGCGCGCCTTCGCTTCTGCAATTTCAATTTTGCGGTGGGCTACAAAATCATTGTGCATGGTGACTTGTGTGCTGACCTGAGGTTGCTCTACTTTGTTCACTGCAGCCTCGGCTTCTGCGCGCGCTTCTGGCGCATAACGGCTTAGCACAGGGTCTGTTTGAAGGGTGGTGAGTTTGTTGCGCAATTCAACCTGACGGTCTGAAGTAACCATGGTCGATGCGCAAGCTGAAAGCAAACCTAGCATCAATACGCTTAGTACGGTGTATCGGGGTAAGTTATTCATGGTGACACCTTCTTGTTGCGCAACATTTCCTGTTGCATGGCGTTGCTTTGGGTTTGTAATTGTTGATTCGTTGCTGCAGTAACACCTGCGTTTGTTTTGGCCACGGCCAAATCAGAACTCACGATGGATTCAATGGCCAGCATTTCAGCCAGGTCCGCCTTCCCATTGTGAGATGCAATTCTCGAGGCTTCGAGTCGTTGGCGGGCCACGGTCAATTCCTGATTACCGTAGGTGCTGACTGGCATTTTTTCGGCATTGGCAACAGCAACCTGTCCCGCTACATAAGACCTGCTGTGTGGTGTTGGCGCAGTGGCGCAGGCGGCAAGAATGCCGGTAGACAGAAGTAGAGTTGTGATAGCAATTTTCATTGCGCTTTGCCTTTTGACGGTTTAATCCATCACCATAGGCAAACGGCAACGTGCAGTCGGTGCGCTGACGAACACAGAGCGGGAATAAATATTGGGGGAAAGTGGTAGGACCGACTGGAATCGAACCAGCGACCTCTGCCATGTCAAGGCAGCGCTCTAACCAGCTGAGCTACGGTCCTAAAGAAGAGTGCGAAATATACACCAGCGCAGCCGCGGGGGCAAGCCCAAACATGCTTGACAAGGCTTCTGACAACACTTATTGTCATATTCAATTTTTGCCAGCCCCATTCACACCACTCAAGGAAAAACCATGGCTATTAGAATCAGCCCTCAATCGTTTGAATCCATGCGCAAGGTTATGAACGGCTTCTGGATTGTTGTGCCCGCCTATTTGCTGATTAGCCTGGTGATGCCTTTTCTGTTGGCGCTGGCTGCTTTGTTGCTGGTGGCACATACGCTGGAATTGCCAATTGCCTTCTTGCGACTGCGTGGCAAGAACCTGCCAACCATGGAAGTGATTTCCAAAACCCTGCTGTATGGTTTCACCTGGTGGTTGCCAAAAAGCCTGGAAGCCAGATAAAAACAGTTGAAGCATCGGCTTTTTTGTCAAAAAAGAGTCACACAAATGTCACAAGGTAGTCAAATCGGGCGCGTCTAATAAGTTCCATGACAAGAACATGGACTTTAAATATGCGCTCGAACCAGTTGAACTTCAATCGACAAATTGCTGAACAACTGTTTGACAAAGCGCCAACGGAGCAACACCCTGAGCCTGCGAAAAGCCTGCTTCCGGCGGAAACAGACACTACCGCAGACGAACAGGGGTCCAACAAATACCGGACGATCTGGATCTCCGACATCCATTTGGGCACACCTGGCTGCCAGGCCGACGCCCTGCTCCACTTCCTGAAACACAATGAAAGCGACACGCTGTACCTGGTGGGCGACATCATCGATGGGTGGCAGCTGCGCAAAAGCTGGTTTTGGCCGCAAAGCCACAACGATGTCATTCAAAAGGTATTGCGCAAGGCGCGCAAGGGCACGCAGGTTGTGTTCATTCCCGGCAACCACGATGAAGCCGCGCGCCAGTTTGCAGGCATGACGTTTGGTGATATTCCGATCATGGAAAATGCGGTGCATGTGACCGCCGACGGCAAACGCCTGTGGGTGGTGCACGGCGATGAATTTGACCAGGTGGTGCGCTATGCCAAGTGGCTGGCTTACCTGGGCGACACGCTGTACACCTTCGCATTGACCCTGAACCGGATGTTGAACAACATTCGAATCAAGTTAGGTTATCCGTATTGGTCATTGTCGCAATTCCTGAAACAGCAGGTCAAAAACGCGGTGAACTTTATTCTTGAATTCGAGCATGCGCTGATACACGAAGCCAAACATCGTGGTTATGACGGTGTGGTGTGCGGTCACATTCACAAAGCGGAAATCAAGGAAGTAGACGGCCTGCTGTACTGCAACGATGGCGACTGGGTTGAAAGCCTGACCGCACTGGTTGAGCACCCATGCGGCAAGCTGGACATTGTTCACTGGCCGCACCGCGAACTGCCCGCTCGCAAGCAAAAGGCGCTTGAAACCGCCACTGTGGAGTAACACGCCATGCGCATACTGATCGCAACCGACGCATGGATTCCCCAAGTGAACGGCGTTGTTCAAACTGTCAGCCAGGTGGTTGCACAACTGACCGGACAAGGGCATGAAGTAAGGGTGATTCACCCCGGTCTGTTTAACACCATACCCTGCCCCACTTACCCTGAAATTCGCCTGGCACTGTGGCCATTCACGCGCTTGCGCAATGAACTGGATCGCTTCAAACCGCAGGCTGTGCATGTTGTGACGGAAGGACCAATCGGGTTGGCAATGCGCCTGTTGGCCCACGGGCGTAAATTGCCATTCACCACTGCTTATCACACCCAGTTTCCGGAATATGTGAAAGCACGGTCCGGCATACCGATTCGCTTCACAGCTGCACTGTTGCGTTGGTTTCACCGGCCTTCAAGGGCTGTGATGGTACCCACCCAGTCGGTAATCAACACTTTAAAAAGCCGCGGCTTATCCAATTGTGTGCTGTGGCAGCGCGGGGTTGATTTGAACCGTTTTAACCCGCAACAGTCTGCCGCCAGCAAACACCTAAGCTACAGCCCCAGGGACTTGCCGCTGGATGACGCCCAACAGGTCGAACTGCTGCGCCGCCTGAACGCTTGCAGCATCGAAAAACCGGTGTTTCTGTATGTGGGCAGAGTCGCTGTTGAAAAAAACCTTGATGCATTTTTAAGGCTGGAATTGCCGGGCGAAAAATGGATAGCTGGCGACGGCCCCGCACGCAAGTCGCTGGAAAAACAATACCCCGAAGCCCGGTGGTTCGGCATGCTGAATCATGTTGCTCTGGCCGAGCTTTACAAAAAAGCCGATGTGTTTGTATTTCCAAGCATGACCGACACCTTCGGCTTGGTCTTGCTGGAAGCCATGGCCAGCGGTTGCCCGGTAGCGGCATTTCCAGTCAATGGGCCGCTTGATGTGGTGGGCTATTCCGGTGCGGGCGTGCTGGACTGGAACCTGAAAACAGCCGCAATGGCTGCCCTGAAAATTGACCGCCAGGTGCCGCTTGAACACGCGCGAAGCTTCACGTGGAAAAATTGTGCCGAGCAATTCCAGGGCTACCTGGCACCGATTGGAATTGCCGCCAGTGTGCCCAAACAAGTGCAGGCCACGCACAAGCCAATCTCAAACAGACCCTGAACCCGGCACGTTCGGGCGCACCCCGCTTGAATTGCCTATAATAGGTGCAAAATCCAAACCTATATACATTCTCAGGAGCAATTCAAATTGGGATTTCTAGCCGGTAAAAAAATTCTCATCACAGGCCTGCTGTCTAATCGTTCAATCGCCTACGGCATTGCAAAAGCCTGCCACGCACAGGGCGCTGAACTGGCCTTTACTTATCAAACCGAGCGTTTTATTGACCGTGTTACCGACATGGCCGCTGAGTTTGATTCCAAGCTGGTGTTTCCGCTGGATGTGGCTGAAGACACACAAATCGAAAACCTGTTCACTGAACTGGCCAAACAATGGGATGGCCTGGATGGCCTGGTACACGCCATTGGTTTTGCTCCACGCGAAGCGATTGCTGGCGACTTTCTGGAAGGCATTTCCCGCGAAGCATTTCGCATTGCGCACGACATTTCGGCCTACAGTTTCCCGGCACTGGCCAAGGCAGCCTACCCGATGATGCAAGGCCGCGAAGGCGCGTTGCTGACACTGAGCTATCTGGGTTCTGTGCGCATGGTGCCCAACTACAACACCATGGGCCTGGCCAAGGCATCGCTTGAGGCATCAGTGCGCTATTTGGCGGAATCCCTTGGCCCCAAGGGCATTCGCGTGAATGGAATTTCTGCAGGCCCCATCAAAACCCTGGCGGCTGCGGGCATCAAAGGCTTCAGCAAAATTTTGCACGCCGTAGAAGAAGCTGCACCGCTGCGCCGCAATGTGACCATTGACGATGTGGGCAACACCGCTGCGTTCATGTTGTCTGATTTGGCGCGGGGCATTACCGCTGAAATTACATACGTGGACGCGGGCTACAGCACTGTGGTCGGCGGCATGGCTGAATAACACACCAATGACCCTTGGTGGCGCAACTCCAGCAACCCTCGCTTTGGCGGGGGTTTCAAAAACCCTTGGTGGCGTCAAGCTGTTCACCGAGGTGAACCTGCAATTGCAAAGCGGACAATCGCTGGCGGTGATCGGGGAATCGGGTTCAGGCAAGTCCACCCTGCTTCACCTCATGGCCGGGCTTGATCGGGCCGACACTGGCGAGGTGTTCTGGGCGGGCACCGCAATTCACACCCTGAACAACAATCAAATTGCTGCAAAACGCCTGCGCCACGTGGGCCTTGTGTTTCAGGCTTACTACCTGATGCCGCATTTGACTGCGCAACAAAATGTAGAACTGCCCTTTTTGCTGGCTGGGGAAAAGCCCAATACCGCCCGCTGCCTGCAATTGCTTGAACAAGTGGGTATGGCACATAAAACAGGCAGTTTCCCACGGGAGATGTCGGGTGGGGAACAGCAACGCGTGGCGATTGCGCGCGCCTTAGCACTGAATCCGCCATTGATACTGGCCGACGAACCCACGGGCAATCTGGATGAAGACAATGCCGAAAGGGTTTTGCAAGTATTGCTTGCCGCCTGTTCGGCACAAGACAGTGCCTTGGTGATGGTAACCCACTCGGTCAAGGCAGCCAGTCACTTGAACCACAAGCTGAACCTGGCAGACCATCATTTAACTGAACGAACCCAAACACAATCCAACCCGGTCGCAGGGCCTTAAGCCATGCGCTTGCCGCCCACACTTACCCTGAAGCTGCAATTGTTTGCTGGCGCGCTGCGCGACCAACCCGTGAAATGGTTGATCGCAACCCTGTCTATCTCAGTGGGCGTGGGCTTGGGCTTGGCCGTACATTTAATTCACAAGCAGGCACTTGAACAATTCAACAACGGCGTGCGCCAGTTTTCCGGGCAGGCCGATTTACAACTACTGCCACACAGCACCCTGCTGCCGGAAAGTGTATTAGACACCTTGAGCGCCCTGCCAGAAGTGGCTGTGGCTTCGCCGGTCATCGACATGACAGTGGCCGTTCAGGGCCTTGAAAAACCCCTTCGCTGGCTTGGGCTGGACGTGTTCACCGCTGCAGCGGTGACACCCAACTTCATCGGTCAAAGTGAAACCAAACCGGGCTACGAAGCCCAACAGGGTGACATCCCGCTGTTAAACAACAGCAATGTATTTGTAAGCCCTGCCCTGAAGGAACAATTGCCCGCAGGGCAAAACACCTTGACCACACTGGCGGGAAACAAAACCCTGCACTGGCACTTGGCAGGCAGTGTTCCTGCAGCAGGTGCAGGACAATTGATCGCGGTGGCAGACATTGCTGCCGTGCAATGGAAACTGGGCACCCTTGGGCAAATATCGAGAGTGGATTTAAAACTGCGGGAAGGCGTAAGCCCGACCACATTCCAGGCCCGACATGGCGCAAAGTTTGCAGAACTGGGCCGCCTTGAAACACCGAACGAACAAGGTACCCGCGGGGCCAGTGTGTCGCAGGCCTACCGCGCCAACCTGTCAATTTTGGCCATGGTGGCTTTGCTCACTGGTGGTTTTCTAACGTTCTCTACACAAATGTTGGCCGTAGCGCAGCGATCGCGCCAATGGGCCTTGCTGGCTGCCCTGGGTGCACGGGCTGGTTCCCTGCGCGTACAGGTGTTGTTTGAATCGATGTGCTGCGGCGTGGTGGGCGGCATGCTGGGGGTTGCCGTGGGCTGGGGCCTGGCAACAGCAGTGGTGCGTTATTTGGGCGTAGACCTGGGTGCCGGTTATTTCGAAAGTGTGCAAGGCAGCGTGCCGCTGGCACCCATCGACGCGCTGTTATTTGGCGGATTTGGTGTGGTGGCCACCTTGCTGGGCGGTTTGTCGCCAGCACTTCAAACCGGGCAAATGGCACTGCACCAGCGCCTGCGTGCAGGCACCGAAGAGGCCGGCCTGCAGTTCGCCAACAAGGCACATTGGGTGGGCTTGCTGCTTGGCCTTGTGGCAGTGGCCTGTTTGTGGATACCGCCTTACGGCAACATTCCGGTGGGTGGCTATTTGGCTGTGGCTTTTGGCCTGTTTGGTGGTATTGCAATGATAGGCTTGGTGGTGCGCGCCTTGATTCGCCAACCCGCGCAATTGACGAAAATGGCCGATCTTGCCAGGTCGCGCCTGGCAAGTACGCCGAACTTGCTGGCTGTGGGTTTGTCAGGTGTGGTGGCCAGTTTTGCGCTGGTGGTGGCCATGCATGTGATGATTTACAGCTTTCGCTTTTCACTGGACAACTGGCTGACCCAGGTACTACCTGCGCCGCTGTATGTGAAATTAAACAGCGCTACCATTCCAGAATTTCCCGACGAATTCCAGGACAAAATTGCGGCCCTGCCCGGCGTGGATCTGGTCGAATTCTGGGGACAACAATCGATCGTGCTCGACCCCAAACGCCCCGCGGTGGAATTGATTGCACGGCCAATTTCCATTGAAGCCGCTCGACAACGCCTGCCCATGACAGGCCCTACCATTGATGCCCCGCAGGCGGGGACATTGCCGGCGTGGGTCAGCGAACCAATGACCGACCTTTATGGATTAAAGGCTGGCAGCCAACTGGAATTACAACTGGACCAAGGCACACGCGTACCCGTCACCGTGATGGGCGTGTGGCGCGATTACACACGCCAGCACGGGGCAATAGTTTTACCCAAAGTTGAATTGCTGCAGCAGTTCAAGGTGCAATTCAAAGACACGCAAGGCGCCATGTGGCCACAAGAAAATGTGGCACTGAAAGACATGGTTCAACGCATTGAACAAGGTGCGGCTACCGCTGCCTTGGCAGACAAAATAGACTTCGCCGAACCGGGTGAAATCCGGCAGCTGAGCCTGGATATTTTCGATCGCAGTTTTGCGGTCACTTATCTGCTTGAAATTGCGGCGGTGGTCATCGGCCTGTTCGGTGTCGGCACCACTTTTTCTGCCATGGCATTGCAGCGCAAGCGTGAATTTGCATTGCTGGGTGCCATGGGGGCAAGCCCGGGCTGGATGCTCAGGCTGATTGCGCGCGAAGCTTTTATTGCATCCACCGTGGCGGCGCTGGTGGGTTTGATCATTGGGCTGGCATTCGCTGCCATTCTGATATTTGTGGTGAATCCCCAGTCATTTCACTGGACCATGGAATGGTTCACGCCCTGGCGCGATTTGTTCATCATGGTGGTGGTACTGGTGGCCATGAGCAGCGCCACCGTAACGCTTGCCCTGCGCAGCAAGCTGAACACGCAACTGGTTGAGCAACTGAAAGAGGACTGGGCATGAAACGGCGGGATCTTTTAAAAGCTGGCCTGGCCCTGCCGATGCTGAACTGGCCGCATGTGCCTTATGCCGAACATGGCCTGGAACGCGTGTATGCACAACCCAACCCGGAAACACTTCCCGCCCTGCCCCGTGACCACGGCACACACCCGGCCTTTCGAACCGAATGGTGGTATTTCACAGGCTGGTTTGAAAGCCCCGAACTGGAACAACCCTTTGGTGTGCAAATCACGTTTTTCAGATCAGCCCCAAATGTGGACGTACAAAACCCCAGCGCCTTTGCGCCCAAGCAATTGTTGTTTGCGCACGCTGCCGTGGCTCTGCCTGCCACAGGCAAATTGAAACACGAACAAATTATTCGCCGCGCAGGAAGTGGGGGTGCGCAATTCAAATCAAACCGCGAACAGATTTTGAATATTGAAATGCCGGGTTGGCAACTACAAACTGCGCAGGGCAATGAATGGCAATGCGCCATTCAAACACCGCAACTGGCCATGAACCTGCGCATGGAACAAACACAAACCCCGTGGATGCAAGGCCGGGGCGGTTATTCACAGAAAGGCCCAAAACCTGAACAATCAAGTTACTACATCACCCTGCCCCACATGAAAAGCAGTGGCACCATTCAGGTCAATGGCAAAACCCTGGCGGTCACCGGCAACTTCTGGATGGACCATGAGTGGTCCAGCACCGTGCTGGCACCCAATGCTCAAGGTTGGGACTGGGTGGGCTTGCATGGCAACAATGGTGAAGCGTTGATGGCTTTTCAGATTCGCGACCAGGACGCAAGCAAACCCGCGGTATGGACCCATGCAGCACTAAGGCAAGCCAACGGCACTGTGCAAACTTTCAAACAGCTTGAATTCGCAGTGCTGCGCAAGTGGAAATCAACCCGCACCGGCGTTGAATACCCGGTTGCACAGCGCTTGGTGCTTGATGAACAAACTTTCGATCTTGAGCCCTTGTTTGATGATCAGGAACTGGACGCGCGCGCCAGCACGGGCACCCTGTATTGGGAAGGTGCTGTGCGCGTAAAAAGCGCAGGCGCTTCACCTTGGGGACAAGGCTATCTTGAAATGACAGGGTATGATCGCCCCATGCAACTTTGAGCATTCATGAGCAACACCAACAAATTTCAAACCCTTGGCTCCACTTTGGGTTCCCTGGTCAGCCCCCACAAAGCCTGGGCCTTCGCAGCATTGGGCGCATTGCTGCTGGGCTCGGCCATGTCGCTGACCATGCCGGTCATGTTCCGCTGGTTAATCGACAGCGGTTTTCTTGCCGGTGAAAACCCGGAGGGCTTGAATACTGCATTTGGCTACCTGCTTGTGCTGGTGTTTGTACTGGCCATGGCCAGTGCTGTGCGGTTTTATCTGGTGACCACGTTGGGCGAGCGAATTTCTGCCGACCTGCGCAACCGGGTGTACAGCCATTTGCTGGTGCAACGCCCGGAATTTTTTGAAACATTGAAGGTGGGGGAGGTTCTTTCGCGCATGACTGCCGACACCACGCTGATTCAAACCCTGGTGGGCAGCAGCCTTTCCTTTTTCTTGCGCAACAGCCTGACCACGCTGGGCGGTCTGGTGATGTTGCTGCTAACCAGCCCCCTGCTTTCCGGCGCAGTGTTGTTGCTGGTCGTGGTGGTGATGGTGCCAGTGGTTATTCTGGCGCGCCGGGTTCGCAAATTGTCGCGGGCCAGCCAGGACAAGCTGGCCGACAGCAGCGCGATTGCGCAAGAAGTGTTGAACCAGATCACAACCGTGCAAGCCTTTAATCAGGAACACGCTGAAGCTGCGAAATTCACCACATCCAGCGAGCAAACTTACCAAACCGCGCGCAGACGAACCGTAAACCGGTCAGCCCTGTTGTTCGTGGCGATTGGCCTTGCGTTTTCAGGCTTGGTGGTGGTGCTGTGGATGGGCGCACAAGCAGTGGCCAGCGGCGAGATGAGCGCAGGCGAACTGGCCCAGTTTGTGATGTATGCCGCATTTGTGGGTGCCGGTTTTGCTGCTTTGTCAGAAGTGCTGGGTGAATTTCAGCGCGCTGCAGGTGCCGCAGAACGGCTGGTTGAATTGCTGAACCTGGACACCACGATTCACAAACATGGCCTGAAACCCCCACCCAAGCAAGGCGGTTTCCTGATTGAATTCAGTCATGTCGATTTTGCCTACCCTTCTGCCCCTGAAAAATTCATTCTTGAAGACTTCAGTTTGAGCATTCAGCGCGGCGAAACACTGGCCGTGGTTGGCCCATCGGGTGCGGGCAAATCAACACTGTTCAGCCTATTGCTTCGTTGGTACGACGTAAACCAGGGACAAATACTGATTGAAGGCAAAGCGCTGGAAAGCCTGCACCTGGAACAATGGCGCGCCAATTGTGCCTATGTGGCCCAAGAAGCAGTCATCTTTTCCGGCACCCTTCAGGACAATGTCCGTTACAGCAAACCCAACGCCACGCCTGAGGAAATTGACAAGGCTTTGGCCGACGCGGCGGCAAGCAACTTCGTGCGCAAAATGCCCCAAGGGCTGAACACATCCGTGGGCGAAAAAGGCGTACGCCTAAGCGGTGGGGAGCGCCAAAGGGTATCGATTGCCCGCGCTGTATTGCGTGATGCGGGCTTGCTGCTTCTGGATGAAGCCACTGCCAGCCTGGACGCGGAAAGCGAGCAACTTGTACAGCAGGCCATTGAAAAAAGCCGCCACGGCAGAACAACACTGATTATTGCCCACCGCTTGGCCACCGTGATGGCGGCAGACCGAATTGTGGTGATGAACGAAGGCAAAATTGTCGAGATGGGCACCCACAAAGACCTGATGGCGCGGCAGGGTTTGTATGCCAGGCTGGCTTCCTTGCAGTTCATTGATGAAAATGCGCAGAAGCGGATGGCGTGAGTTTGGAGACCGCTGGTTTATTTCACCAACTCGGGATGGTTGCCCATTTCGTAAAGTCAACTCGACTGGGTTGCCCGATTCCGCACTGAAAACCGCCCCGGTTGAATTCACACGCCGCGTTCGGCTTTCAAGCCGACACCAAGGCTTGGCCGTCTGTTTTGCCAAGCTTGGTGAGCCAGTGTGAAGTTCAAAAAGGGACACACAGGTTTTCTGGCGAATGATTGGGATACGCGACGATTGGGCATCACAACAAGGTAAACTTGTTGGTCAAAAGACAATTCGAATTTGCAGCGAAACCACCATGCAACAGTACCTTGACTTGATGCAGCACGTGCTGAACCACGGCACCAACAAAATGGACCGCACCGGCACCGGCACGCGCTCGGTTTTCGGTTACCAAATGCGCTTTAACCTGCAAGATGGCTTTCCCATGGTGACCACCAAGAAGCTGCACACCCGCTCGATCATTCATGAACTGCTGTGGTTCCTGATGGGCGACAGCAATATTCGCTACTTGAAAGAAAATGGCGTAAGCATCTGGGACGAATGGGCAGATGAAAACGGCAATCTGGGCCCTGTGTACGGCGTTCAATGGCGCAGCTGGCCCACCGCGGATGGCCGCCATATTGACCAGATCGCCCAGTTGATGCAGCAAATTAAAAACAACCCCGATTCCCGTCGCCACATTGTAAGTGCCTGGAATGTGGCAGAAATCAACAACATGAAGTTGCCACCGTGCCACGCCCTTTTTCAATTCTATGTGGCTGATGGCAAATTAAGCTGCCAGCTTTACCAGCGCAGTGCCGATATTTTTCTGGGTGTGCCTTTCAACATTGCAAGTTATGCGCTGCTGACTCACATGGTAGCCCAGCAATGCGAACTTGATGTAGGTGACTTCGTGTGGACCGGCGGCGACTGCCACCTGTACAGCAACCACATGGAACAGGTGGCCGAGCAGCTCAGCCGGAAACCTTTTCCTTTGCCAACGCTGAATATCAAACGCAAACCCGCCAGTATTTTCGATTACAAGTTCGACGATTTTGAAATTCTGAACTACACTTGCCACCCACACATCAAGGCACCAGTGGCTGTATAAATCATGAAAGTATCGATTGTGGCTGCCGTGGCCAGAAACGGCATCATCGGCATTGAAAACCGACTGCCTTGGCACCTGCCAGAAGACCTTGCTTTTTTCAAGCAAACCACGCTGGGCTGCCCGGTGTTGATGGGCCGCAAAACTTATGAATCCATCAACCGCCCCCTGCCCGGGCGCTTGAACGTGGTGCTGACCAGCAATGCCGGTTGGCAACCTGCGCCCGCCAAAGACGGCACGCCTCGCAGCGTCATTTCATACCCGGGCGAATTGCCCAGCGGCGGCACCACGCAAATTGCCACTGCCACCAACTTGCCGGATACTTTAAATTGGCTGTCAGGATTTACGCAGGTGTTTTTGATTGGTGGCAGCAACTTGTACCAACAGGCACTGGATCAGGACTTGGTAGACGAATTGATACTGACCGAGATTCAGCAGGATTTCACAGGCGATGCAAATTTTCCGCAATGGGAACGCAATCGATTTGCCGAAACTGATCGAATCACCAATCCCGCCACCAGCGAACGCGCATGGGGCTTTGATTTTGTAAAATACGCCCGGGTAGTCAATTATTCAGCGAAGAATTAGGTCCCAAGTTGTGGGCCAAAAGGAGTAGAAAATGGCACGTACAGTAAACTGCATCAAACTGGGCAAGGAAGCCGAGGGCCTGGACTTTCCACCTGCCCCGGGTGAATTGGGCAAGAAAATTTTTGAAAACGTGTCCAAGCAAGCCTGGCAGGACTGGCTGAAACACCAAACCATGCTGGTGAACGAAAACCGCTTGAGCCTGGCCGATGCACGCGCACGCAAATACCTGATGGAACAGATGGAAAAGCACTTTTTTGGTGATGGTGCTGAACAAGCCGCAGGTTATGTACCACCCAGCGAATGATCAAAGCGCGAGAAACGATTAACCGATAAAGAAAAAGCCTCTGGAAACCCAGGGGCTTTTCTTATTGGGGCGGCCATTGCATACTGAAAACATCAACCAGAGTTTTCAGCATGACCGGCTTCCAAAACACTGTACTGTTTCGTTACTTTTTCTTTCATTGGCTGTTTCGCGATGCCAGTGTGAAAGAGTTGTATCAACGATCGGCAGCTATTGCCCACAACAAAGCCAACCGACACCACCTGATCACCTACCTTCGGCGCTGGATCACACTGACGCTGCTGATGTATTTCTTCGGCATCATGCTTGAACAACTCAACACGCTGGCCTGCGTATTTTTTTACACCGTCGCCGCACTGTGCGCCTGCACCATTGCGAAAATTACCGTGGCCTGGATATTTCTGGGACAACAAAACCCACAGCGCAATTTGTGATCAGTTGCCGGAAGCTTCCTGCGCCACGGCCTCGGGGCCCTGGTGACGAACATCACGCCCCTTGACCATGTACACCACGTGTTCAGACATGTTCTTGGAGTGATCACCGATTCGCTCAATCGCCTTGGCGATGAACAGAATTTCAATGGAACGCGAAATGGTGCGCGGATCTTCCATCATGAAGGTGATCAGCTGACGCAAAATTGCCTTGAACTCGTCATCAACCTCAATATCAGCCTTCACCACTTCAGCGGCGGAAACAGCATTCACCCGTGCATAGGCATCCAATACTTTCCGAAGCATGGCAATCGCATTGCTTGCAATCCGGTGCAAGTCCACCTTCGGCACAAAATGTTTGCCCGCATCGGCGATCATCATGCCCATGCGTGCCACTTTCTCGGCCTCATCGCCAATTCGTTCAAGGTCGCGAATCATCTTGATGGCAACAATGACCGAACGCAGATCAACGGCAGCAGGTTGGCGGCGAGCCAGAATGTGGTTACTCAATTCATCGATTTCGAGTTCGATGTCGTTCACTTCCTTCTCGCGGCGAATCACTTCCTTGAAAATACTCGTGTCTGCGGCACCCAAGCCTTCAATGGCAGACACGATCTGATTCTCCACCAAGCCGCCCATCTGGAGCACGCGGGTACGCAACGACTCCAGTTCTGCGTCGTATTGTTTGGAGGTGTGTTCAGTCATTTGTCTTCCTTACCCGGATAATTGTTGCAACGTATCAATTTGGCACAGACAGATGACAGGAATTTGTCAAAATTGCCGAACCTTTCGGTTTATTCTGCCACGTTCTGAACAATTATTCAGGTCTTCGTCCCGTCTGCATTGGCGATTACAGTGTTTTTATGCCTTCAGCTGTTGCGATTAACACCACATCAGCCCTGCGAATGGCAAAAAGGCCATTGGTAACAACTCCCGGCCAATGGTTGATCTCTTTTTCCATGGCAACGGGATCTGTAATTTGCAAACCAGCCACGTCCAGAATGATGTTTCCGTTGTCGGTTGTAAAACCTTCCCGCAACTTCACTTGCCCACCCAGCGCAGTCAGCTTGCGGGCAATTGCATTGCGAGCCATGGGCAACACTTCCACTGGCAAGGCAAAGGCACCAAGCACCTGGACCAGCTTGGATTGGTCGGCAATGCACACAAACTTTTCGGAAATATCCGCAACAATTTTCTCGCGGGTGTTGGCACCACCACCGCCCTTGATCAGGCAGTTCGCCGGGTCCACTTCATCGGCACCATCCACATAAATAGACAGGCTTTCAACATCATTCATGTCGACAATGGGAACGCCAATTTCACGCAATTTTTTCTCGGAACGCACAGAGGAAGACACAGCCCCCCTGAGTTGAATACCCGACTCGGCCAATGCATCAATGAAGCAGTCCACCGTGGAGCCGGTACCTACGCCAAGAACCGTACCGGGCTGAACATATTCAAGCGCGGCCTTGGCCACCATTTTCTTTAAAGCGAGAGCATCCATGAAGGTATCAACATTCCTGAGTGATAGTGAGCGATATAGAGTGAGCCGGCGAGCAAGCCGTATTTTAAAGGCACAAGTGAGGTTGAAAAGGGCATTATTACGCAAATGACCCAAAGCTCAAATTTTTAGGGTGTACGCATCGTAATGCAGTACCCTCTGGGCCTTGGTGTCATTCGAACAAAATGGCCTCGATTCTGGCCAGTGCTTCATCGACGATGTACTTCGGTACAGCTTCTTTGAGACGTACATTCCTCGCTCGCCAGTCCAGTGATTTCAATTGGTGGCAGTGCACTGCGCCTTGAGTGTCGGTGCCAGAACCCATCAATGTCACTACAGTCCCGTAGGTACGCGCAGCGGCAGCGACTCCTTGCGAAATTGGGCAAATCATCGCAAGACCCTGCTGGTTATATACGCCATCAGTTGTTCTCCAATCCAACAGAGGGCATTTCATCCCAGCCCTCGACTCTGGGCAACCCTTCTGGCATTTCAGCCATTAAATCAGCCAACTTGTAACGTGGGCGAGTCGGTGCTTCAACGGTCATTTTCTTGCCCTGAAGGTGAAGTTCCACCTGAGAGCCTTCGCCCAGGCCATTCTGGTCGATAAATGCCTTGGGAATAGTCATCACTAGGGAACCCCCGGCTTTTCGTAGTGTTTGAAGCATATCAATCTCCTAAAACAACAAGTCCTACTTTGATATAACTTGATGTTTTACTCAAGTAGGATAAGACGAACGTCTGCTATGCGGAGCGCTGGCGCTGTTTCATGGAGAGCCCTGTTTTTGGTTTCTGATTGGGTCATTTGTGTAGTAATGCCCGTTGAAAAAGAAAAAACCAACCGCGAACAGTTGGTTTTTCTGAACAGCACAACAATATTTGCCGTACTTACTTCTTTTTCTGTGCAGGCAAATCAGTGCACACACCTTTGTATACTTCAGCAGCCATGCCCACACTTTCACACAAGGTGGGGTGTGGGTGAATGGTTTTGCCAATGTCAACAGCGTCTGCGCCCATTTCAACAGCAAGGCACACCTCACCGATCAAATCACCTGCATTCATGCCCACAATGCCGCCGCCCACAACACGCTTGGTTTCTTCATCAAACAACAATTTTGTGAAACCATCATCGGCGTTGTTGGCAATGGCACGGCCTGAAGCGGCCCAAGGGAACACTGCTTTGCCCACTTTAATGCCCTGGTCTTTGGCTTGGTCTTCTGTCAGGCCAACCCAGGCCACCTCGGGGTGGGTGTAGGCCACGCTTGGAATAACACGTGCATCGAAATAGGCCTTTTCATCGGCAGCCGCCTCTGCGGCAACGTGTGCTTCATGCACAGCTTTGTGGGCCAGCATGGGCTGCCCCACCACATCGCCAATGGCGAAAATGTTGGGCACGTTCGTGCGCATTTGCTTGTCCACGGGAATGAAGCCGCGGTCGGTGACTGCAACGCCCGCTTTCTCGGCACCGATTTTCTTGCCGTTGGGCGTGCGGCCCACTGAAACCAGCACCATGTCATACAGTTGGGGCTCTTTCGGGGCTTGCTCACCCTCGAATGTCACCAAAATACCTTTCTTGGTGGCTTCCACACCCACGGTTTTGGTTTTCATCATGATGTTGTCAAAACGCGGTGTATTGCGCTTTTGCCAAACTTTCACCAGGTCGCGGTCAGCGCCCTGCATTAAACCATCGAGCATTTCGACCACATCAAGGCGTGCGCCCAGTGCGGAATACACCGTGGCCATTTCAAGGCCAATAATGCCGCCGCCAATGATCAACATGCGTTTTGGAATGAATGGCAATTCCAGCGCGCCTGTGGAATCGACAATGCGAGGGTCTTTGGGAATGAAAGGCAAATGAACAGGCTGCGAACCCGCAGCAATAATGGCTTTGCTGAACTGAACCACTTGCTTGCTGCCATCGGCCGCAACCACTTCCAGGTGATTGGCACTTACAAAGCTGCCCACACCGTGCACGGTTTTTACCTTGCGGCCCTTGGCCATGCCAGCCAAACCACCTGTCAGCTTGCCTACCACGCCCGCTTTGTGCGCGCGCAATTTGTCCAAATCAATTTTGGGTTTGGCAAAGGCGATGCCGTGTTCGCCCATGTGCTGCGCTTCTTCCAGAACCTGTGCGGTGTGCAGCAGGGCCTTGGAGGGAATGCAACCCACGTTCAAACACACACCACCCAAGGTGCTGTAACGCTCAACCAGAATGGTATTCATGCCCAGGTCGGCACTTCGGAAGGCCGCTGAATAACCGCCGGGGCCTGCGCCCAACACCAGCACGTCGCAAGTGTGGTCCACCTGGCCGCTGTAGTTGCTTGCAGGGCCGGAAGATGCAGCAGGCGCGCTGACCACGGGTGCCGGGGCAGCAGGCTTGGAGTCTGCTGCAGGCGCTGCCGCTGGTGCGGCTGCAGATGCACCGCTGATTTCACAAATCTCGCTGCCCTTGGACACCTTGTCGCCCACTTTCACAAGCAGCTTGGTGACCACGCCATCATCGGAGGCAGGAATTTCCATGCTGGCTTTGTCAGATTCCACGGTGATCAAAGATTGCTCTTTGCTCACTTTGTCGCCCTCTTTCACCAACACTTCAATAATTTCTACGGTGTCAAAATCACCAATATCAGGAACGATCAGTTTCATGTGTTCATCCCCTTACAGCAGCACTTTGCGCATGTCGGCCAACACGCCGGCAAGCTCAGTGGTGAATCGGGCTGCCATGGCACCATCGATGACCCGGTGGTCATAGCTCAAGCTTAGCGGCAACATCAGGCGAGGTTCGAATTCCTTGCCGTTCCACACGGGCTTCATGGCTGATTTGGACAAGCCCAGAATCGCCACTTCCGGTGCATTGATGATTGGCGTGAAATAGGTTCCACCCACGCCTCCCAACGAAGACACCGTGAATGTAGCGCCTTGCATGTCGGCACCTTTTAACTTTCCGTCGCGAGCCTGGGCAGACAATTCGCCAAGTTCATTGGCAATTTGCGAGAAACCTTTTTGGTCAACACCTTTGATGACAGGCACCATCAGGCCATTGGGTGTGTCGGCGGCAAAACCGATGTTCCAGTACTTCTTCACAATCAGCTTGTCGCCTGCTTCGCTGAGCGAGGCATTGAAAGCCGGGTATTTTTTAAGCACAGCCACACAAGCCTTCATCACGAAAGCCAGCATGGTCAGCTTCACGCCCTGCTTGGCCAGCGCAGCGTTGGTGTCTTTGCGGAATTGTTCCAGATCCGTAATATCGGCTTCGTCGAACTGCGTAACGTGCGGAATCATGACCCAGTTGCGGTGCAAATTCGGGCCCGACAACTTCTTGATGCGTGAAAGTTCCTGTTCTTCAATTTCCCCAAACTTGGTGAAATCGACTTTCGGCCATGGCAACAGATCCAGGCCAACACCACTACCGCCTTTGGCCACACCGGCAGTAGAAGAACCCACGCCTGCCACTGCTGCTTTCACGAAGTTGCGCACGTCGTCAGGCGTAATTCGGCCTTTCGGGCCAGTGCCTTGTACAGTGACCAAATTCACGCCCAGTTCACGCGCAAACTTGCGCACAGACGGGCTTGCATGTGGTGCATTCACCGATGCCGCTGTTGGGTTGTGCTGCTCGGCAGGTACCGGCGCAGAACTGGCAACAGGCGCGGGGACAGCAGTAGGCGCCGCCTTGGGCGCAGCTTCGGCTTTCGGTGCCTCCACTTTGGGTGCTTCCGCTTTTTCTTCAGCCTTGGCAGCAGGTGCTGGCGCGGCTGCACCGCCCTCGGCGGGTTCCAGAATCAGCATCAAAGTGCCTTGCGCCACTTTGTCGCCAATTTTCACTTTCATTTCTTTCACTACACCAGCTTGTGGGCAGGGAATTTCCATGCTGGCTTTGTCAGATTCAACCGTGATGATGGATTGGTCCGCCACCACTGTGTCGCCTGCCTTGACCAGCACTTCAATAATTTCCACCCCGTCAAAATCGCCAATGTCGGGTACTTTGATTTCGATTGTCATGTCGCTCGTCCTTTTTATGCGTAGGCCGGGTTTGGCTTGTTGGGGTTGATGCCGTATTTCTTGATTGCCTCACCCACGGTGCTCAGTGGAATGTCGCCCTGATCGGCCAAGGCCTTCAGTGCTGCAACAACTACGAAATGACGGTTCACCTCAAAATGCTCACGCAACTTGGAACGGAAATCGGAACGACCAAAACCATCGGTGCCCAATACTTTGTATTCACGGCCCTTGGGCATAAATGGGCGAATCTGGTCGGCAAACAACTTCATGTAGTCAGTTGAAGCCACAATCGGGCCTTCGGTTTTCGTCAGCATTTTTTCAACATAGCTTGGCTTGGACTTCTTCTCGGGATGCAACATGTTTTCACGTTCTACATCCAACCCTTCGCGACGCAGTTCAGTGAAACTGGTCACTGACCACACATCGGCTGCAACGCCCCAGTCTTTCTCAAGCAGTTCGGCCGCTTCCAGCGATTCACGCAGAATGGTGCCTGAACCCAGCAACTGAACGCGCTTTTTGCCCGCCTTCTTCATGGTGGTCTCGCGGCATACATACATGCCTTTGAGGATGCCTTCTTCGGTGCCTTTCTTCAAACCGGGTTGCGCGTAGTTCTCGTTCATCACGGTGAGGTAATAGAACACGTTTTCCTGGTCTTCAACCATGCGCTTCAAGCCGTGCTGAATGATCACTGCAAGTTCGTGGGCAAAGGTGGGGTCGTAGCTGACACAGTTCGGAATGGTCGAAGACAAAATATGGCTGTGGCCATCTTCGTGCTGCAAACCTTCGCCGTTCAATGTGGTGCGGCCCGCAGTGCCACCCAGCAGGAAACCACGCGCCTGCATGTCGCCCGCGGCCCAGGCCAAATCGCCCACGCGCTGGAAACCGAACATTGAGTAGTAAATATAGAAAGGAATCATCACGCGGTTGTTCGTGGAATATGACGTGGCCGCCGCGATCCAGGAACTGAACGCGCCCGCCTCGTTAATGCCTTCCTCAAGAATTTGACCAGCCTTGTCTTCGCGGTAGTACATCACCTGGTCGCGGTCCACTGGCTCGTACAACTGGCCTTGTGAAGAGTAAATACCCAACTGGCGGAACATGCCTTCCATACCAAAGGTGCGGGCTTCATCGGGCACAATCGGCACAATGCGCTGACCCAGTTCTTTGTCACGCACCAGTGCTGTCAGCACGCGCACGAAGGCTTGCGTGGTGGAAATTTCTCGACCTTCCTTGGTCGGCTCCAGAACCGATTCGAATGCATCCAGGCCGGGCACTTTCAACTTTTCATCGGCTTCGCGGCGACGCTTGGGCAGGTAACCACCCAAGGCCTGCCGGCGTTCATGCAGGTATTTGATTTCCGGTGCATCATCAGAAGGCTTGAAGAAAGGCACATCGTCAATGATGTCGTCGGCAACAGGAATATTGAAGCGATCGCGGAATTCCTTGATCGACTGAATGTCCAGTTTCTTTTGCTGGTGGGTGGTGTTCTTGCCCTGACCCACTTTGCCCATGCCAAAGCCTTTCACGGTCTTCGCAAGAATTACCGTGGGTTGACCTTCATGTTTCATGGCTGCGTCGTAGGCAGCATGTACTTTGTGGGGGTCGTGGCCACCACGGTTCAAGCGCCAGATGTCTTCATCCGTCATGCGGGCAACCATTTCCAGCAGCTTGGGGTGCTTGCCAAAGAAGTTTTTGCGCACGTACGCGCCATCGTTGGCCTTGCAGTTCTGGTATTCGCCATCGACCATTTCCAGCATGACTTTGCGCATCAAGCCGTCTTTGTCGCGGGCCAGCAATTCATCCCAGTAACCGCCCCAAATTACTTTGAGAACGTTCCAGCCAGAACCGCGGAATTCACCTTCCAGTTCCTGAATAATTTTGCCGTTACCACGCACTGGGCCGTCCAGGCGCTGCAGGTTGCAGTTCACCACGAACACCAGGTTGTCGAGCTTTTCGCGCGCAGCCATGCCGATTGCGCCCAGTGATTCGGGTTCGTCCATTTCACCGTCGCCACAGAACACCCAAACTTTGCGCTTGGACGTGTCGCAAATACCGCGGGCGTGCAGGTACTTCAAAAAGCGCGCCTGGTAAATACCCATCAAAGGGCCAAGACCCATGGACACGGTGGGAAACTGCCAGAATTCTGGCATTAACTTGGGGTGCGGGTAACTGGAAAGACCCTTGCCGTCCACTTCCTGACGGAAATTATCCAGCTGTTCTTCGGTCAAGCGACCCTCAAGAAAAGCACGGGCATAAATACCGGGGGACACGTGGCCCTGAAGGTACAACAGGTCGCCGCCGTGGTTTTCGTCTTCGGCGTGCCAGAAGTGGTTAAAACCCACGCCCAGCATGGTGGCTAGCGAGGCAAACGAGGCAATGTGACCACCCAGGTCACCGCCATCTGGCGGGCTTTTCTTGTTGGCGCGTACCACCATGGCCATGGCATTCCAGCGCATCCACGAGCGCAGGCGTTCCTCGTATTCCATGTTGCCGGGGCAGCGGGTTTCAAGGTGAACGGGAATGGTGTTGACGTATTCAGTGTTGGCCGAAAACGGGATAAAGGCACCGCTTAAACGGGCTTTGGCAATCAGTTGTTCTAGCAAGTAATGCGCGCGCTCGGGGCCTTCGCGTTCAAGCACGGCCTCCAGGGCATCTAGCCATTCTTGGGTTTCTTGGAAATCGGGATCGTCCGATCCGGGGAAATCGAGTTGCGCTGACATTGCTTCCTCCTTGGGGTCTCTGGGTTCTTTTTCGGAAACACGAGCTTTTGGCTGTATTTCCTGTTGATATTAGAGTATCACGCCTAATTACGAAAGTTTCAAATTATGATTTACATTTTCACATTGTGGAATTTATCAGGATTTTCCCGAATCCATTCCAATCCATTTACCCCAGCCTGTCCCTTGTTTTGTACACTTCATGCATCTTCTGGTTTTCGAGAACATTTCGACCGTGCGCTTTCGTGATCAACCCCGTACAAGCCCCTTGGTGTGGGCCACCCCTTTGGTGGGCATCATCCTGTTTTTGTTGGCCATGGGTGCGTTTTTCTACACCCTGCATTCGGAAGACCAAAACCAGACCCAACTGCGCGTGATCCGGGATGTGGAATTGGCCCGCCAAACCATACGAACCCGTTTGCTGGCGTCGCAGGAACGCTTGAACCAGATTGCGCGGGCATTTGAACAAAACAGCACCGACATCGACGGGTTCCGGTTTTCCGCGCAAGCCCTGATGAATGAGTTTCAGGAAGTCAGCAACGTGCTGGTTATTGACAACGAACGGCGCGTAACCAATTTGGCAATGCCGAACCTGCGATCATCCGAGGTGCTGCACCCGCTTTACCAAACCATTGAGGACGCCGAAAGTTACTGGGCCTTCAACATGGCCCGGGAAACCCGACTGCCCGTTTTTTCCCGACCATTTCTTGGCGCTTCAGGCAAGGTGTTCATCGAAGTACAAAGCCCGATCATCAGCAAAGGGGAATTTCAGGGTTCAGTGGCCGCCACGATACCGCTGGCATCGCTACTTAACGATGCGGTGCCCGATTCATTCGTTCAGCTTTATCTGGTCAGCATTGTCGATGGTGGCGGCAACCCGGTGGCATCCAATGTAAGCCGCTCAATCGACAACGCGAAGCTAAGCCACGAGGTCCCGCTCGACCCGCCAGGTCACGGCCTGAAACTGCGTGCTGTGCTGTACAAAACCAACACGGAACTGTTTTCCAACATGCTTGCCTGGGCGGTATTCGGACTTTCCCTGGTCATTGTGTGGAGCTTCATCTTGCTGTTTCGCCACGCAAAATTGCGCAACCAGGCCGAAAAACGATTGCTGGCTGAAACCAAGTTTCGCAGGGCAATGGAAGACTCGGTGATTACCGGGATGCGAGCCATCGACATGCAAGGGCGCATCACTTACGTGAACCCGGCATTTTGTAAAATGACAGGCTACAAGGAATCGGAACTGGTGGGCATGGCGCCGCCTTTCCCCTACTGGCCCGACCGTTCTTATGAAGAGCAGCAAACAAATCTCGACCTTATTCTCTCGGGCAATGCCCCGCAAAAAGGCATTGAGGTGCAAGTTCGCCGCCGCGACGGCAGCCAGTTTGATGCGCGCATGTACGTTTCGCCTTTGGTGGACAGCGACGGCCAGCAAAGCGGCTGGATGACCTCCATGACCGACATCACCGAGCCACGCCGGGTTCGGGATGAATTGGCCGCAGCCCACCGCCGCTTCGTGCGCATTCTCGAGGAACTGGACGCTGCCGTGTGCGTGCAAGGCCCTGATGCCGGGGGCGATGAATATATTTTCGTGAACCGCCTGCACCGTGAGTGGTTTGCCAATGCCACACCGCCACGCATGTCGAAAAGCCGACGCAACAGGGCCAATCTGTTCGAGCCGTTTGAATGGTTCAACCCAAATTCGCAGCGCTGGTATGAAGTGCGCCGTCGATCCATTTCATGGGTGGACGGGGCCACTGTGGTGATGCAGGTTGCCACCGACATTTCTTCCCGCAAAGAAGCGGAAGACATGTCACGCCAGCAACAGGAAAAGCTGCAATTTACATCGCGCCTCATTACCCTGGGAGAGCTGGCTTCATCCCTGGCCCATGAAATCAACCAGCCACTGGCCGCCATTTCCAATTACAACATGGGCAGCGTCACCCGGCTTAAAGCAGGCAAAGTTAGCCCCGAAGAACTGTTGCCTGTGCTGGAGAAGGTGAATGTGCAGGCCCAACGGGCAGGTGCCGTTATTCGCCGCATTCGGGAATTCGTAAAACAACAGGAACCCAAACGTGCACCCTGCCCAATCGGTAAAATTGTTGAGGATGCAATCAGCTTTTCCCGGCTGGAGGCCAAACACCAGTCAGCACGGATCGAGATGAACCTGCCCAATGCGCTGATGTCGGTTGTGGCCGACCCGGTGCTGATTGAGCAGGTGTTGATGAACCTGATCAAGAACGGGCTGGAGGCCATGGGGCATTTGCCGCCCGAGCAAAAACGCATTGAAATTCAGGTGGGGCAATCGGCCCAGTTTGCACTGATTGAGGTTCGGGACCATGGGGTCGGTGTACCCGAAGATATTCGTCAAAGGCTGTTCGAGTCGTTTTTCACCACCAAATCCGACGGAATGGGTATGGGGCTGAACATCTGTCGTACTATTATTGAGTATCATCAAGGCCAATTGTGGGTAGAACCCGCGCAAGGCCAAGGCAGTGTGTTCAAGTTCACACTGCCCGTGGCCGAAGACGCTGTGCTTGCGCACATGAACCCACCTGTTATGGAATAAAGCCAATGCTTCACACACAACCACGACCCACAGAAGTTCAAGAGACCGTGTTCATTGTGGACGACGATGAAGCGGTGCGCGATTCCCTTCAATGGCTGATCGAGACAGAAGGGTACCAAGTCCGCACCTTTGAAGACCCTGAGTTGTTTCTTGAACAACTGCAGTGGCCACAGCCCTGCGTGTTGCTGCTGGACATTCGCATGCCGAAGCTTTCAGGCCTTGAAGTTCAGAAAACACTGAACGAACGCGGCATCCCCATTCCAATCGTGTTTATCACTGGCCACGGCGACGTAACCCTGGCTGTTGAAACCATGAAAAATGGTGCGGTTGATTTTCTGGAAAAGCCCTTTGACGAAGCCAAGATTAAAGAATTGATTCACCAGCACATGCGTTTGGCCCACGATTTGGCGCAAAACGCCAAACTGGATGAACAGATCAACAAGTTGTACTCCAAACTGACCACCCGTGAACTGCAGGTGCTGGAACGTATTGTGTCGGGCCGCTTGAACAAGCAGATTGCCGATGACCTGAACATCAGCATTAAAACGGTGGAAGCCCACCGTGCCAACATCATGGACAAGCTGCAAGTAACCACCGTGGCGGATTTGCTGAAAATTGCCCTGCGCAAATCACCGGAACTGGCACAGCCCTGAACACCACACAACAAGGCCCGCCCAATAACCGAGGCATGGGTCTTGTTCAATTGAACCATTTCAAATTTAAGAACTCACTTCACCATGTCTGCACAAATCATCAGCGGTACTGAACTGGCTGCATCCCTCCGTGAAACCATTGCAAAACGCGCTGCAGAGCTGACCGCGCTGGGCCACCAGCCTGGCTTGGCCGTGGTGCTGGTGGGCGAAGACCCGGCTTCGCAAGTGTATGTGCGCAACAAAGTGTCGGCTTGTGAAAAAGCGGGTTTTAAATCAGTCATGCACCGCATGCCTGAGAACACAAGCCAGGATGCATTGCTTGGCCTGGTTGAGCAGCTGAATGCTGACCCCACCATTCACGGTATTTTGGTGCAATTGCCCTTGCCCAAGCACCTTGATTCACACTTGGTGATTGAATCGATCAGCGCCGAGAAAGACGTGGATGGTTTTCACATCAGCAATGCCGGTTTGCTGATGACAGGCAAACCCCTGTTTCGCCCCTGCACACCCTACGGCGTGATGAAAATGCTTGAATTGACAGGGATCGAGCTGCGCGGCGCAGAAGCGGTAGTGATCGGTGCCAGCAACATTGTGGGCAAACCGCAGGCCATGTTGCTGCTGCAACAAGGTGCCACGGTTACGCTTTGCAACAGCAAAACCAAAGACCTGAAATCGCATTGCCAGCGTGCCGATGTACTTGTAGTTGCGGTGGGTCGCCCCAATATGATTACTGGCGACATGATCAAGCCCGGCGCAGTGGTGATCGACGTGGGCATTAACCGCCTGCCCGATGGCAAGCTGTGTGGTGATGTTGATTTTGATTCAGCCAAAGAAGTGGCTGGGTGGATTACCCCCGTGCCCGGCGGTGTTGGCCCCATGACCATCACCATGCTGTTGCAAAACACGATTGAAGCCGTTGAACGTAGCATTTAAAGAAACCTTTAGCAGGACCCCAAAACCATGAGCTTGAACATGAGCAACCCACTACTCGACTTTTCCGGACTGCCCCGTTTTTCGGACATTAAAACCGAGCACGTGGAGCCCGCCATTGACACGCTGCTGGCAGCAGCCAAAGAACAACTGGAAATTACGGCCAGCACTGCGCCAGAACAAGCCACATGGGAAGAAACCTTGCTGCCGCTCGATATGGCCTGTGAACAGCTAAGCCGTGCCTGGGGCGTGGTTGGGCACTTGCACTCGGTGGCCGACACCGAAGAACTTCGCGCAGCCTACAATGCCTGCCTGCCCAAAACCACCGAGTTCTGGACCATGGTTGGGCAAGACGAACGCCTCTACGCCATTTACAAATCCATTGAACAAAGCGACGCTGCCAAACAATTCACGCCTGCGCGCCTGAAAGTGCTGGCCAATTCGATTCGTGGCTTCAAATTGGGAGGCGCCGAGCTGCCTGCTGACAAAAAGCCCCGCTACGCAGAAATTCAGGATCGCCAGGCCGCCATTACGGCCAAGTTTTCTGAAAACGTGCTGGACGCCACCAATGCCTTTGAATTGATGGTGACCGACAAAGCCGACCTGGCTGGTATTCCGGAATATGCCGTGAGTGCTGCCGAAGAACTTGCAAAATCAGAAGGCAAGGAAGGTTACAAATTTACCCTGCAATTTCCATCTTATTTTCCGGTGCTGCAATACGCCGAAAAACGTGAATTGCGCGAAACCCTGTACGAAGCTTATGCCAAGCGTGCTTCTGAGTTTGGCCCCGCTGAACTGGACAACACAGCACTGATTCGCGAATTGCTGCAACTGCGCCTTGAAGAAGCCCAAATGTTGGGCTACAAAAATTTTGGGGAGCTAAGCCTGGTACCCAAGATGGCCAACACGCCCGATGAAGTGGTGAACTTCCTGCGTGAACTGGCGGTGAAAGCCAAACCATTTGCGCTGCGCGACCTTGAGGAAATCAAGGCTTTTGCAAAAGCCGAACTGTGCATGGATGAAATGCAAAGTTGGGACATGAGCTATGCCTCGGAAAAACTGAAAGAAAAGAAATACGCCTTCAGCGACCTGGAAGTGCGCCAATACTTTCAGGAAGACCGTGTGCTCGATGGTCTGTTCAAGCTGACCGAAAAACTGTTCAGCGTGAACATTGCGAAAGCGCAAGCTGATACATGGCACCCCGATGTGCGCTTCTTTGAAGTGCAGAAGGAAGGCAAAGCCATTGCGCATTTCTACCTTGACCCCTATGCACGGGCCAGCAAGCGTTCAGGCGCATGGATGGACGACGCCCGGGGCCGCAAGCGCACCGAGCAAGGCGTACAAACACCAGTGGCTTACCTTACCTGCAACTACACCAAACCGGCAGCTGGCAAAGCGGCACAGCTTTCGCACGACGATGTACAAACCCTGTTTCACGAATTCGGCCACGGCATTCACCACATGCTGACCCGGGTGGACGAACTGGATGTGGCTGGTATTAATGGCGTGGAATGGGATGCTGTGGAACTGCCCTCGCAATTCATGGAAAACTTTGCCTGGGAATGGAGCGTGGTTGAATCACTCACCACACACGAAACCACGGGTGAACCAATGCCCAAGGCGCTATTCGACAAAATGGTGGCCGCCAAGAATTTCCAGAGCGGTTTGCAAACTCTGCGCCAAATTGAATTTTCGCTGTTCGACATGCTGGTGCACACCGAATTCGACCCGCACAGCGAAGCCAACATTCTCGACCTGCTGGCACAAGTACGCCAGGAAGTGGCCGTGCTGGTACCACCCGCTTACAACCGCTTCCCGAATTCATTCAGCCATATTTTTGCAGGCGGCTACGCCGCAGGTTACTACAGCTACAAATGGGCAGAAGTGTTGTCGGCTGACGCATTCGCCATGTTCGAGGAAAACGGTGTGCTTAGCCCTGAAACCGGCAAAAAATTTCTGGAAGAAATTTTGTCGGTGGGTGGTAGCCGCCCGGCAGCAGAATCATTCAAAGCCTTCCGTGGCCGCGAACCGCGCATTGACGCCCTGCTTCGCCACACAGGCATGGTGGACAACAGGCAGGCTGCGTGATGGTGGACAACATGGCAGGCGTTCAACTGGCCACCTGGAACGTGAATTCTCTCAAGGTGCGCCTGCCGCACCTGCTGCAATGGCTTGAAAGCAACCCGGTTGACTTGCTGGGCCTTCAGGAACTGAAATTGACCGACGAGAACTTTCCGGTGACCGAACTCGAGGCCGCTGGTTATGGTGCGGTGTTTGCCGGGCAAAAAACCTACAACGGCGTGGCCATTTTATACAAGAAGGCCACCATGCCTGAACCGGTAGATGTGCAGGTGAACTTACCGAGTTTCCCAGACGAGCAAAAGCGTGTAATTGCGGCCACTTTTGGCGATATGCGCTTCATTAGCGCCTATGTAGTGAACGGCTCTGAAGTGGGTTCTGACAAGTTCGAGTACAAAAAAGCATGGCTCGATGCTTTGTTGAAGGACTGCCAAGGTTGGTTGACTCAATACCCAAAACTGGCCTTGGTCGGCGACTACAACATTGCCCCGGACGATCGGGATGTACACGACCCCAAAGCCTGGGCGGGGCAAGTACTTTGTTCGGAAGATGAACGCAGCCGGTTCAACACCCTGCTGGGCATGGGCCTTGTGGACAGCTTTCGCCTGTTCGACCAACCCGAGAAAACCTTCTCGTGGTGGGATTACCGCATGCTGGGTTTTCAGAAAAACAAAGGCTTGCGGATTGACCATGTTTTGCTGTCCAAGCCATTGGCTGAACAATGTACAGCCAGTGTAATTGACCGTGCACCCCGCAAATGGGAAAAACCCTCTGACCACGCCCCGGCCATGGCTACCCTCTCCTTCTGATTTCACCCCCTCTCAAAAAGGGGGAAGACTTTGGACACATCACCCATCTTGGGTACTTATTACAGGTGAATTACCCCTCTAATTAGGCAATTAGTTGTAGGGATGCGATGCGATGATGAAAATTGTTCATCACCTTCCCAATCGTTACGCACCATGAACTTAAAAACCCTTCCCCTTTCCAAACAAATCAGCTTGACAAGTGCCGCGCTGGTTGCATTGATTGTTTTAAGCCTGGTGGGCATCACCGCCATGTTTACCTTCAATGCGGCAATAGAACGCACGGAGCGCACAGTGTCCACACAGGCCGAAGGCCTGCGACAGACCATGGAAATTGCCTACCGGCTTTCTGAAAGTTCAGTGACCCAACTGGCCGATCTGTTTGAGGGCCAGTTCAAAGGCGAACTGCTGGTTGATCAAGAGCAGATGATCTCCATCACCCCCGAGATTGAAGGCCCCATGGTGACGCTGGATTCCGCCTTCATCACTGGCAACTTTGGCGTGGTCGACAATTTCACGCAAATGACCGGTGGCGTGGCCACAGTGTTTGTTCGCACGGGCGACGACTACCTGCGCATTTCCACCAGTCTGAAAAAAGAAAACGGCGACCGCGCTGTAGGCACCAAACTGGACCGCAGCCACCCAAGCTATGCCAAAGTAATCAAGGGTGAAACCTATGTGGGCGAGGCCTTGCTGTTTGGCAAACGCTACATGTCGAAATACTTGCCCATCAAAAGCACCGATGGTCAGCATGACCTGATTCTTTACATCGGTTTTGACATGACCAGCCTGTTTGCCGACGTTCAAAACGCCGTGCTAAGCACGCGCATTGGTGAAACCGGCATTCCTTATGTGTTGTACACCGCAGGGGCAAATGCGGGCAAGATCATGATTCATTCCCAATTCAAGGGCGATGAATTCAAGGAAATGGCCACCACGCAACCCGAACTGCAAATGCTGCTCGACAAAATTGGCAAAGAAGATTCCGGTGTCACACAAATCAGTTGGACCGACCCCAAGAACGGCATCCAGCGCGATGAATTTGTTGCGTTTGCCAAGGTTCCGCAATGGGGTGGCGCAACCGTAATAACCCCTGCCCTGACCAGTGAAATGTTCAGCACCATCTATTCAATGAGTGTATTGATGATTGTGATGGGTTTGATTGCCACAGCAGTGATTGCACTGGCCCTGTTTTGGGTAACCAGCCGCCTGACCAGATCAACCAAAGGCCTGACCGCACTGGCCCTGAAACTGGGCAATGGCGACATGACAGCGCGCGCCGAAAGTGAAGTAACCAATGGCAGTGTGAATACGAGAAACGAAATCAGCCTGCTGGCCCGCAGCATGAACCGGATGGCGGAAAGCATGGAACAGGCACTGGGTGCGGTAAAACGCAGCACAGACCAGGTGCAGCAAGCGTCGGAAGACCTTGTACACACCAGCGAAGAATTGAGCAAAGGTGCTGCATCTGGAAGCGATGCCGCTTCGGGCATGGCGGCTGCCGTGGAAGAAATGTCATCCTCCATTTCCAGCGTGGGCGATTCAGCCACTGAAGCCAAAGACGTTAGCAACAAGGCCCGCCAATTGGCCGACGATGGTCTGGGTGCCATCAATTCAGCCACCCAGCAAATGCACAAGATTTCCCAAAACGTTCAGGGCACTGCCGATGTCATTCAGCAGTTGGGTGAACAGTCTCGCGAAATTTCTGAAATTGCATTGATCATCAAAGGCATTGCCGAACAAACCAACCTGCTTGCATTGAACGCAGCCATTGAAGCAGCACGTGCCGGTGAACAGGGCCGCGGTTTCTCTGTTGTGGCCGATGAGGTGCGCAAGCTTGCAGAGCGCACACGCAAATCGACCGACGACATTCACGGCATGATCGAAGCCATTCAGAACAGTTCTGGCGTGGCAGTGAACAACATGGACATGGCCGTAGAAAGCGTGAGAAAAGGCGTTGAACTGGTGGACCGCGCAGGTCAGGCAATGAACCAGATCACAGCCGATTCCTCAGCTGTGGCCCATTCCGTGGAAAACATTCACGCAGCGCTGCTTGAACAAAACCAGGCTTCTGAAAGCATTGGCCACCAGGTTGAAGTGGTTGCCCAGCTGTCTGAGGGCAATCTGGACATGGCACGCCGTGCTTCAAATGCAGTTTCTGGCTTGAAAGGTGTTGCCACCGATTTGTCCAACATCCTGAAGAAGTTTCAGGTTAAAAACATGTAAGCACTTCAATCAATGTCTTTCACATCAATATTCAAGTCCTGAATTTTTCGGGTAATGGTGTTACGCCCTATCCCCAAACGCTGGGCTGCTTCAATTCGTTTGCCATGGGTGGCTTTCAAGGCCGCCTGGATCATGGTGGTTTCGAATTGGGCGGTTAGTGCGTCCATCACATCAGGCTTCCCACTTTCCAGGGCTTTTTCTGCTTCCAGAAACAACAGTTCAAGCCAGCTGGCACTGCCCAGTGGAACCTGAGCATTTGTCACGGTTTCTGGTGCGCTGCTTTCAAACGGATATTTGCCTGCAGACATGCCCGAACCACCCACATATGGCACGCCAGCCGGCATGGTCGGGCCGGTTTCCGCCAGCCACAAATTGGAAGCGGCTGGCGTGGCAGGCGCCTGTTCTGCAACAGGCAAAACCCCTGTCTGAAATGCCTTCAATTCAGGAGGCAAATCACGCGCTTCCACCAACTGGGCGGGCGCCATGACTGTGATCCAGCGGCACACGTTTTCCAGTTGGCGAACATTGCCCGGGAAGGGAAATTCACAGATGACACGCACCGCTGCATCGGACAAACGTTTGGTTTCCGTGCCCAATTCACGGGCAGAAACGCCAAGGAAATGTTTGGCCAAAATAGGGATGTCTTCCTGCCGCTCGCGCAATGGCGGCAAACGCAGGCGTATCACATTCAAGCGGTGGTAAAGGTCTTCACGAAACAGCCCCTGTTTAACCCGCTCATCAAGATCCTGATGGGTGGCCGCAATCACCCGCACATTGGCCTTGATGGGCTGCTGTCCGCCCACGCGGTAAAAATGCCCGTCTGACAACACCCGCAACAAACGGGTTTGCAATTCAGCTGGCATGTCGCCAATTTCATCGAGAAACAACGTGCCGCCCTCGGCTTGCTCGAAACGGCCACGGCGTTGTGCCTGTGCACCTGTGAACGATCCTCGTTCATGACCAAACAATTCAGATTCCAGCAAGTCTTTCGGAATGGCGGCCGTGTTCAATGCAATGAAAGGGTTCGTGGCACGCGGGCTGTGGCGGTGCAATGCACGCGCAACCAATTCCTTGCCCGCACCGCTTTCACCGGTGATCAGTACCGTGACATTGGATTGAGACAAACGCCCGATGGCGCGAAACACTTCCTGCATGGCAGGTGCCTGCCCAAGAATTTCAGGCGCACCTGCATCGGCTTCTTCAACGAATTCTTCCGCCTGAGATTCCCGAACCGCCCGCAAAATCAGCTCGACCGCTTTTTCAATGTCAAACGGTTTCGGCAGGTATTCAAACGCACCGCCCTGGAATGCCGACACGGCACTGTCAAGATCAGAATACGCAGTCATGATGATGACGGGCAAATCAGGCTGCAGTTCTCGAACCTTGGACAATAGATCCAACCCGCTTTGACCCGGCATTCGAATGTCCGAAACCAGCACTTGGGGCACATCCGTTTCCAGTCGTTCCAGTACTTCGGCGGCTGAGGAAAAAATTTCGCAAGGAATTCCTTCGCGGGAAATTGCTTTCTGCAAGACCCAGCGAATGGAGTGGTCATCATCAACAACCCAAATTGGACGCATTAGTTGTGGTTCCTTAAAACCGCTCAGCTGGTAGCGTGATCAAACTGAAGCGGCAATGTGACTTTAAAAAGTGTTCTTCCCGGTGTGGAGCTGCATTCAATAATGCCTTCGTGTTGTTGCACGAATGTTTGGGCCAACGTAAGGCCTAAACCACTGCCGCCCTCACGCCCCGAAACCAGTGGAAAGAAAATTCTTTCCATGATTTCCGCAGGTATGCCAGGTCCGTTGTCGATCACTTGCAAGTCTAATGCCAGCCTGTGTTGTTTGCGGTTTAAGGTTACTCTACGCACCACCCTGGTGCATAGAATTATTTGCGCGGTGCCTTCGGCAATTTGAGGTGTCAAAGCTTGTGCAGCATTGCGCACTATATTCAGGATTGCCTGAATCAATTGTTCAAGATCACCCAGAAATTCTGGAATGGATGTGTCGTAATCGCGTACAAATTTCAAGCCTTTGGGATGCTCGGCCAAAATAACGGAACGCACGCGTTCACACACCTCGTGAATGTTCATCATCGAGACAATGTGCGGTTTTCTGTGTGGGGCCAGCAAGCGGTCTACCAGTGTTTGAAGGCGATCCGATTCCTTGATCACCACTTGCGTGTATTCCTTCAATTCCGGGGATGGCAGCTCCACCTCCAGTAACTGGGCAGCACCACGAATTCCCCCCAGGGGGTTTTTGATTTCATGTGCCAAATTGCGGATCAATTCCTTGTTGGCCAAGGATTGGTCCATCATGCGTGCTTCGCGATCCACCTTAAGCTGTTGTTCTATTTCGCGCAGTTCAATGATGGTAATACCGTTGGCACCATCGGGGCATGAAAGCGTGACATGCACATGTTCTGATGTACCGTTCGGGCGTATCAGTTCGAACACCTGGCGCTTGACACCGAACGGGTCTGCCTGCGACTTCCGAAGAAATTCCCGAAAAGCATTGGCCTCTACAAACAAGGCAGCCAATGCCTGCCCATCAAAACTTCGCCTGGACACCTCCAGCAATGTTTCTGCCGACAGGTTGGCGTACAACACCACGCCCTCGGGGTCACTTACCACCACCGCAGTGGCCAACAATTCAAGACCTTGAAATTGTTCTTTTTTCAATTCGTCCCTCGTACTGACCCGCAGCTTGCGTAAGACGCATTATTCTGCCAGACGGATCAGCTCTGTTTTCAGTATTTCGATGTTGTCATTGGTCACCATGATTTCCTGCTCAAGGCGACCCACGCGATCCAGGTATTTCTGGTAATTGCGCTCGCTGCCCAGGCGGTCTGGTTGGCCGCTTTTGTATTCATCTTTCAAAGACTTTAATTTACTTTCTTCAATTCGCAGTTCTTCCTGCAGTATTTTCATTCGATCGTCTTTGGCATTGAAGTCACTGGAAGAACGATTGTCATAGGCCGCAGCAGACCTGCCAGATCCTGCAGTGAGGGGGGGGCTGGACTTGGGTACCGGAACCACAGTAATGGGATTCAAATTCAAGGGCACACAACCATTACCACCGTCTGAATTCTGGTACGTCCGGACACCTTCGCTGTTTGTACAAACAAACATCTCCGATCCCTTGGCCTGCGCACCTGTAAAAAGGAACCAGCCCACACCCAATGTCAGCAGCGAACGTAGGACAGTCGATTGCTTCAGCATGATTACTTCTCAGAAAATTGACAGACGACACCATGATAACCGATCACCTGTAGACAACCCTCCCCATTGAAGGCGAGTGCTGATACCAGATGGGGGAGCTACTTTACAAAACCACAAAAATAAAAATGGCCCTTGTTACAGGGCCATTTTCACATCGATTCAATGCAATCGGGCTTTTTACAGGCCGTAGTACATGTCGTATTCGATGGGGTGTGGTGTCATGCGGAAACGCTGCACTTCTTCCATCTTCAATGCAATGTATGCATCCAGCATTTCATTGCTGAATACACCACCACGGGTCAGGAACTCACGGTCCTTGTCCAGGTATTCCAACGCCATTTCCAGTGAGTGGCAAACGGTTGGGATCTTTGCATCTTCTTCAGGAGGCAAGTCGTACAGATTCTTGTCAGCAGCTTCACCTGGGTGAATCTTGTTCTGAACACCGTCCAGACCAGCCATCAACATGGCAGCGAATGCCAGGTAAGGGTTGGCCATGGGATCCGGGAAACGGGCCTCAATGCGGCGACCCTTGGGGTTGGCCACGTGTGGAATACGAATTGACGCAGAACGGTTCTTGGCAGAGTAAGCCAGCTTTACCGGTGCTTCGTAACCGGGCACCAAACGCTTGTAGGAGTTGGTGGACGGGTTGGTGATCGCATTCAGGGCACGTGCGTGCTTGATGATACCGCCGATGTAGTACAGGGCAAATTCAGACAAACCTGCATAGCCGTTGCCGGCAAACAGGTTCACGCCGTCTTTCCATACAGACTGGTGAACGTGCATGCCTGAACCGTTGTCGCCCCACATTGGCTTGGGCATGAAGGTGGCAGTTTTGCCATAGCTGGCAGCCACGTTCCACACGGTGTACTTCAGGATTTGAGTCCAGTCAGCACGCTTGGTCAATGTGGAGAACATGGTACCAATTTCGTTTTGGCCAGCGCCAGCCACTTCGTGGTGGTGCACTTCAACGGGCACGCCTTGCTGTTCCAGCAACAGGCACATTTCAGAACGGATGTCCTGGAATGAATCGGTTGGGGACACTGGGAAGTAGCCGCCTTTTACCGTGGGGCGGTGGCCCAGGTTGCCGTGCTCGTAATCAATGCCGGTGGACCAGGAGGCTTCTTCGGACTTGATCTTGAAGTGGCAGCCAGACATTTCGTCAGACCATGTAATGCTGTCGAAGATAAAGAATTCGGGTTCTGGACCGAAATAGGCCGTGTCGCCCAGGCCAGAGGACTTCAGATACGCTTCTGCACGGCGGGCAATGGAGCGTGGATCACGGTCGTAACCCTTGCCGTCGGTTGGCTCGATCACGTCACAAGTCAAAATCAGTGTGGGCTCTTCACGGAATGGGTCCATGCGAGCTGAATCAGGATCAGGCATGAGCAACATGTCAGACGCTTCAATGCCTTTCCAACCCGCGACAGAAGACCCGTCAAATGCGTGTCCAGACTCAAATTTGTCGTCGTCAAACATTTTTACCGGCACGGAAACGTGTTGCTCTTTGCCTTTGGTGTCGGTGAAGCGGAAGTCAATGAACTTCACTTCGTTTTCCGCAACCATCTTCATTACATCTTGGGCGGTCGCCATTGAAAATCTCCTGGTACGTGAGAGGTGGATAGTGATCTAAATAAATTCTGAGTGGAACTCTTTGGAATTAGCGAAACAATAGCACGTTCGATGTTGCTATATATGACGCTTAACGCGAATTCACTCATCGGCCTGGAGGGCTAAAGCAAAGACCATACCAAGACGGCACACACGAAGAATCAAGGTTTGCAGACCATCGTCCATTCGGGTGAACAAATTTACGCACCACACCGGTGCATTACGCACAACAATGGGGCAAAACGGGTGTTTTAACTAAACCTTTTAATGCTTGTATTACAATACACTCATCTTAATTATAAATGTCAGGGAACAGGCACATGGCCCCAGCACCCATCGCACCACAACTGATCGAAACTGCCAAACAACGCGCCCGGGAAAAAGGATTGAATTACCTTGGGGCCTTGACCCCCGACGAAGCCTGGAATTTGCTGAATGCGGATGAAAATGCGGTGCTTGTCGATGTGCGCACCGATGCGGAGCTGGATTGGGTGGGGCAAGTCAGTTTTTCGGAAGACCGGTCTTTTCATGTTGAATGGAACAACTACCCCGATGGCACGCGCAACCCCGATTTTCTGGCGCAAATTGCTGCCCGGGTGGAGCCCCATCAGCCCGTGCTTTTCATTTGCCGAAGTGGTGCGCGTTCACACCATGCGGCCACCCTGGCGGCAAAGCATGGTTTCGAATTTGCAATCAATGTGCTGGAGGGGTTTGAAGGTGATAAAAACGAGAACCACCAGCGCTCAAGCATCAATGGCTGGCGCTTTCGCGGTCTACCTTGGGAGCAACATTAAGCAGGACCAAGCAGTGCAGCCGGGCTTACTGCCCGAACAAGCCAAACAGTTTGCCAGCAACAATAAAGGCAAGCAGACAACCCACCACATGCATGGCGGCGTGCCCCAGCGCCAGCACAGGTTTGTCCAGCAGCAAGTTGGCACCTTCGGCGGTGAAGGCTGAAAAGGTGGTCAGGCCACCCAACACGCCTGTCATCAGAAACAAACCGACAGGGCTGGTTTTTAACCAAACCGGGCCAAGCGTTGCGAACAAGGCACCCGCCAAAAAACCGCCTATCAGGTTGGCACCCAAGGTACCGATGTGAAACGGCAACCAGGCGGGCTGTGCCAGCACCACCCCCAAACCATAGCGGCCAACGCCCCCCAGGCCGGCGCCCACAAAAACCGCCAATGCATTAAGGGCATTCAATCGGCCTTCTCCCAGCGTTCTTTGGCAGAGTCGTCGCTGTCGCGGGCCGACACCCAGCGCGCACCTTCCGGGGTGTCTTCCTTCTTCCAGAAAGGTGCCTCGGTTTTCAAATAATCCATGATGAATTCACAGGCCAGAAAAGCCTGTTGACGGTGCTCACTGGTGGCCGCTGCAAACACAATTTGATCCTCGGGGTACAAAGGCCCCACGCGGTGGATGATCATGGCAGAGGTAATTTCAAACCGCTCATCGGCCACTTTCAAAATATTCTCCAGGGCTTTTTCGGTCATGCCCGGATAGTGCTCCAGGGTCATTGCCCGCACGGTGCTGTTTTCGTTGATGTCCCGAACAGTGCCAATGAAAGTGGCGACCGCACCAATCTCGGGCAAACCCTGCCGAAGCCAGCGAATTTCGCTGGACACATCAAAATCGGCTTCCTGCACCATGACTTTGGAACGCAACATTCAACCCCCTGTCACCGGTGGAAAAAACGCCACTTCTGCCTGTTCACCCACGGGGGTGTCGTCTTCTGCCATGTCCTGGTTCACCGCCGCACGCAAGCGCCCTACCTCGGCAATCGCTTTGGCAAAACCGGGGTGCTGCTCGCAAAGGTGTTGGCGCAAGCCCGCCACGGTGGCGGGTGCAAAAGGGGTATTCACCACCACGCTGTCGCGCCCGAACTGTTCTTTCAGACTGGCAAAAAACCGCACCTTCACATTCATTTCATCAAGTCCTGATATGACACATAATTCAGCACATCCCCCGGGGCAACCACCTGGCCTTTGGCCAAACGCACCAAACCGCTGGACTGCGCTAGCGATGTCAACACGCCTGAACTTTGGTTGGGAAACAGGCCTGCACACCCAGATTGTACATCCACCCGCAAAAACTCTTCACGGCACATATCGGGCTTGGTCCATGCAAAATCGGCTTTTACCGGGTGCATGCGCAGACGCCAGTCCACTTGCCCCATGCTTTGCCCCTGCAGCAGCCCAAGAAAAGGCTTGACGATCAACTGGAAGGCCAAGGCGCTGGACACCGGGTTGCCAGGCAAACCAAAAAACCAGCTTTGCCCGCCATCGCTCCGGTTGATGTGACCAAAGGCAATGGGCTTGCCCGGCTTCATGGCCACTTTCCAGGCACGCAATTCCCCCATTCTTTCGATGGCGGGTTTCACGTGGTCTTCTTCACCCACAGAGACACCGCCGGAACTGACAACCGCATCACATTCGGCCAACCTTTCAAGTGCGCTGCAGGTGGCATCAAGGTTGTCGGGCACAATGCCCACCGACTCTACATCAATGTTCATGGCCTTCAAAAAGCCACTCCAAACAAACTCATTGGAATTGTAAATTTGTCCCGGCTCAAGGGCCTTGCCCGGATTTTGCAATTCGCTACCGGTCACCATTACGCCCACTTTCAGGCGTTTGACCACATCCACGCGATCCACACCAATAGATGCCAGCAACCCAACATGTATGGCATCCAGCACCGTGCCTTTGGGCACAACCACCTGCCCGCATGCAATGTCTTCACCGGCACGGCGTATCCATTGATTGGGCGTGGGCACTGCGTTGAAGGTGACAAGGCCATTGGCCAGCACACTGGCATCTTCCTGCATCACCACGGCATCTGCACCGGGTGGAATGGGTGCGCCTGTAAATATTCTGGCCACCGTGCCTGCCTGCAAAGGCAATGGTGATGCACCTGCCGGCACGCGTTGCGAAACAGCAAATTGCACGCCTTTGGCAAGGTCTGCACAGCGAACGGCATAACCATCCATGCCGCTGTTGTCGTGCTGCGGCACATTCAGTTGAGAAAAAACGTCACCGACCACCACGCGCCCCAAGGCCGCATTCAGGTTTACTGTGTCTGTTCCCGGCGTGTTGCTTGCAGCCAAAGGCCACACCTGCGCCAGCAGGTCATCGAGTTCAACCATTCACAAACCGTTTCAAAATAAACTGCGCAATTGATGCAGGGTCGTTCAAGGGCAAGGTGGGCAAACCACGGCATTCAATTGGCGTATCGCAGGCCACCGCCACAATGTTGGGGTCTTGGGGATGCAACATGGGCTTGCCATTGGCTTCACGCCAAATTTCAATTTTAGGAATGTCTGCCCGCTTGAAGCCTTCAACAATCACCAGGTCGCAGGGCGACAACTTGCTCAACTGGTCTTCTAGCGTGGGCTCGGCTTCGTCGCGCAATTCATGCATCAGCACCCAGCGCTTGTTGGCGGTAATCAGTACCTCATAGGCACCCGCTTCGCGATGCCGATAAGAATCCTTACCGGGGCGGTCAATGTCGAAGTCGTGATGGGCATGCTTGATGACTGACACACGAACCCCCTCCCCGATCAGGATGGGCAACAGTTGTTCAATCAATGTGGTTTTACCCACGCCGGAGAAACCGGCAAATCCAAAAACCTTGGGCACTTCAACTTCCTTCTGACAGTTGCTTCTCGATCAACAAAATCTGTTGACCAGTTTCTTTCAAAATATCGGCCGACGGGCGGGCCTTGCAGCGCAAAACAATCTCGAAACATGCACCGAATTGTGGCGCGTTTTCTGGCACCACCGGGCTTTTGACCTGCAAATCGCCACCATACCGCTGAACCAGCATGCGCGAAACAGGCAAACCAAGGCCAGTGCCTTTGCCTGCGTGCTTGGTGGTGTAGAACATTTTAAAAATCAGCTGCAGGCGTTCGGAGGCAATCGGCTCACCGTTATTTTGCACCCGAATACTGACTGCTTTTTGGCCATCTGCCAATGCCATGTCGCGTGTTTCAACAGATATCAGTGGCGGTTCGTCCAGCACTGCAGACTGTTCATGAAATGATCCCTCAAGCGCATGCGTGGCGTTGATCAACAAATTCACCATAACCTGCTGCAATTCGGTTTTGCTGATTTGCACGGTTTCACGTGCGTTGAATTCCAGTTTAAGCTGTGCACGCGCCGTTTCAATTTCACTGCGCACAAAAAGAATGCTGTCCTGAATCACCTCGTTCACATTCACCTCTTCGGTGTAAGAGGCATATTCATCGGGCCTACAAAACTGCAGCAACTTTTGAACAATGTTGCGCATGCGGTGCACCTGCTCATCAAGCAGCCGAAGGGTTTTCATGCTTTCGGGATCGTTAAGGGTCATGCGAATCAAATCCAGATGCCCCATCATGATGGCCAGCGGGTTGTTGAACTCATGCGCAATACCAGCTGTCAGTTGTCCCATCGCTGCCAGTTTTTCCGAGGCCAGCAATTGTTCCACTGCCTGATGCAGCTTCTGGTTAACGGCCTGAAGATCGGCGGTGCGCTGGCGCACACGTTCGTCCAACTCTTCATTCAGCCCCAGCAGTTCACTGCGACGCGCGTCCAGTTGATCCAGCAGCACATCGAAGTGATTGGCCAAGTCTGCAAACTCATCCTCACGCCGAAGGTCACCCACACGGGCCGCGGCATCACCCTTTTCCTGCAAACTCATGATGTAGTTCATGCGCCGCAATGGATAAAAAATACCCGACGTTAAACGCACCACCATCATTGCGCCAAGCACCATGGCAGCACCCACGGCCAGTAAAAACAAAATCAGCAACTGGGTCTTGATGTTGGCATAAGGCGCCTCCAGAAACCCCACGTAGAACATGCCAATTCGCGCACCCTCCGGGCTTAACAGGGGGGCATAGGCCGCCACGTACCAGTCATTTACCACAAAGGCCCGTTCCAGCCACACCTCGCCCCGGCCCAATACACTTTGACGAACCACATCGGAAACCCGGGTGCCCAAGGCACGGGACTCTCCGTCCCTTCGAACCGTGGTGGCCACACGTACATCTTCCAGAAAAATGGTGGTGGTGCCGATCGATCCTTCAAGCAAGGTGTTGGGCGAGTAAATAAGATCATTGATTTTATCCACCAGCTCAAGGTTCCCGTTCAGCAGCAAGCCACCTTCGAGATAACCCAGCATGTTGCCGTCGCTGAACAAGGGGTGAAGCACCTGCACCACCAGACCGCGGTCCTCGGCACTTTTCGATGAAGGGCTTGCATTCCATGTCGGCAAAATGGCCTGCACAGCACGTGAGGCCAGTTCCGGTGATATGTCATTCAACTCGGCGTTCGAGAGCAACACGGTGTAGCTACCCGATTCCCGAAATTTGACTGATTTCTGAATTTGGGCACCCAACATATACGGCAAACGCGCTGGGTAAGAATTCACAACCATTCCGGTTGGGCTGATCAAGCGAAGGTAGGCAAACCCCAATTTCTCTGCCTGCACCCGAAGGTCTTTGTTGTTCAACTTGCCCCCTTGGCGCTGCAACAGGTTTCGAAGATGCGCGCTTTCAGACCAGGCCTTGAGCGCGTCATATTTGTTTTCCTGTACATCGGTGAATTCCTGCTGGGCAAGCACCAGGTCGCTTCGCACCTTGGAGATCAAAATTTTTGTGTACGCCGCCTGACCAGCGGACCACACCAGCAAGGCCACGACAGGAATAAGCACCAGCAAGGGAATGCAAGCCGTCACCACCAGCTTGGTTTTAACGGTCCAGTGGCTGGGCCAAAAATGCCCGCGTGGCGGGAACGGCCGCTGACCTATTCTTGGCTCCACGCCATGCACTTTCTTTCAAGTGTTTTTCGGGATACGCCCAAACGGCGTGCCGCCTCGGATTTGTTGCCACTGCATGCATTCAGCACGCGAAGGATGTGGGCTTTTTCCACCTGTTCCAGCGATTCATTCTGCAGGTCTTCTTCAACGGCAGTGCGCTCGTCCAGATCAAGATTCAAAGGCAAATCCTCCTTGGGGAAATAACCCAGAATCAAGGACCGTTCAATGAAATTTCGCAATTCACGCACATTGCCTGGCCATTCATAGGCCTGCAAACGAGCCTGCATTTCCGGGCTTATTTTCAGGGGGTCAATGCGCAGCTTTTTGGCAAACACCTTGATGAAATAATTGGCCAGCAAATCGATATCGTCGGGGCGTGAACGCAGCGGAGGCATTTCAATCGGCATGACCTGCAAACGGTAATACAGGTCCTGGCGAAAGCGCCCGCGTTTCACTTCCACTTCAAGGTTTACGTTGGTGGCCGCAACAATGCGCACGTCCACGTCCACTTCTTTGGTGCTGCCCACAGGCCGGATGCGGCGGTCTTCAAGAACCCGCAGCAATTTGGTTTGCATGCTCAGCGGCAATTCACCAATTTCGTCGAGAAACAGCGTGCCACCCTGCGCGTAATAAAACAGGCCTTGATGCGATTCAGTGGCGCCCGTGAACGCGCCTTTGGCGTGCCCAAACAATTCACTTTCAATCAGCTCAGGCGAAATGGCACCGCAGTTGATTGGCACAAAGGGCCTTTCGCTTCGAAGACTCATGCCGTGCAGGGTGCGGGCCAACACCTCCTTGCCGGAACCGGATTCGCCGGTGAGCAACACCGTTGAATCGGTGGGCGCGACCTTGGCCACCAGCCTGCGCAATTGGCGAACAATGGGGCTTTCGCCCACCATCACTTGCTCATTTTGCTGAAGGTTGGACACTGCCCGCTTCAACACAAAGTTTTCGCGCTTCAAACGGTTTTGGTCGGCAGCACGGTCTAGTGCATACCAAAGCTGGTCAATTCGAAAGGGTTTTTGCAGGAAGTCTTGTGCCCCGGCACGCAGTGCACCAATTGCAGTGTCCATGTCGGCATAACCGGTGATCAGGATCACATCGCCTTCGTAACTGCCTTGGCGCAACTCATTAAGCCAGGCAAGGCCGCTTTTACCGGGCAAACTCACGTCCAGCACGATGGTGCTGTAGTCGTGGTTCTCAAACAGGGCTTGTGCCATTTCAACGGATCCTGCTGTATCAACCCGCGCAAAACGGGTTTCCAGCGCTTTCTCAAGAAAATGGCGCATGCCGGGTTCGTCATCCACGGCCAGTGCGGACAAGCCCTTTCTGGGCTGGGCATCAATGCCTTGGCCGGGAGCTACTTCGGGAGAATCAACAGTGTCAGGTGGCGAGGTCAAAACGATGGCTTCAAGCGGTGTTCTTCAACCTTGCTATTGTTCATGATTCCGTTTGGACCTGCAAGTTAGGTAAACCCTATTACTTGCAGGCAAACGATTGTTTGAGAACAGGCTACAAGCCGGTATGTTCTGCGATGAAGGCCTTCACCTGACCAACAGAAACCGGCATTTCAACCACGCGTTGCGGCAGTTTTTCAATGCCTTCAAAAGCCTTGGGAACGGGCGGTGTTTGCCCTGTGGCCTCTTCAATGGTTTCCGCAAACTTCACGGCCAGTGCGGTTTCCAGCACCACCATGGGCACACCAGGCTCAACAAGTTCACGGGCCACTTTCACCGCATCTGCGGTGTGGGTATCAATCAATGTGCCAGTGCGGGCATAGACTTCCCTGATGGTGTGCAGGCGATTCTGGTGGTTTGATGAACCCGATTGAAAGCCGAAGTCTGCTTCAATGTGCTTGAAACGCGAATCATGGGACAAATCAAAATGACCGTTTTTGGCCAGATCTTGCCACAAAGCCTTCAGTGCCTTGGGGTCGCGGCCCAGCAGGTCGTAGACAAAACGCTCGAAATTTGATGCTTTGGAAATGTCCATCGACGGGCTGGAGGTGATGTATGTTTCCGTTGAAGTACGGGGGCGGTACACACCCGTTTTGAAAAACTCATCCAGCACATTGTTTTCATTGGTTGCAACAATCAGCTTGCGGATTGGCAAACCCATTTGGCGCGCAATATGCCCAGCCAACACGTTTCCAAAGTTACCTGAAGGCACCGCAAAGCTGACCGGGTCGCCGATCTTCTCGGCCGTGCGCAAGTAGGCATTGAAGTAATACACCACCTGTGCAGAAATGCGACCCCAGTTGATGGAATTGACCGTGCCGATTTTCTGACAGTTTTTAAACGGCAAGTCTTCACTGACGGCTTTCACGATGTCTTGGCAATCGTCAAACAAACCTTCAACTGCAATGTTGAAAATATTCGGGTCTTGCAAGCTGTACATTTGCGCACGCTGGAATGCGCTCATTTTGCCCAAGGGGCTCAACATGAACACACGCACACCTTTTTTGCCACGCATGGCGTATTCGGCTGCTGAACCCGTATCGCCACTGGTTGCGCCCAAAATATTCAGTTCCCGGTTGGTGCGTGCAAGCTGGTATTCAAACAAATTGCCCAGCAATTGCATGGCCATGTCTTTAAAGGCCAGGGTGGGGCCGTTGGAAAGTTCCAGCACCTTGATGCCGTCGAACAACTCGCGCACCGGGGTTATTTCTTCTGTTCCGTACACGGCCTTGGTGTAGGTTTTCGTGGTCAGCGCTTTCAGGTCCGCTTCAGGAATGTCGGTGGCATAAGGGCGCAGCACCTCAAATGCCAATTCGCCGTAACTCAGGTTTTTCCAGCTTTCCAGCACATGCAGGGCCACTTGGGGATAAAACTCGGGCACGGCTAGACCACCATCAGGTGCCAGGCCTTCCAGCAGGATCTCGGAAAAGTTTTGAGGGTCCATTCCCCCACGGCTGCTGAAGTATTTCATTTCAGCTCAAGTCCTCTACACGAATGCGGGTCAAGTGACCGTGCACACTATCCAGCGCTTCAATGCTGGCGATCGCTTTGTTGACGTTGCCTTCTACACAACGGTGCGTCAACAGAACAATTTCAGCGGTTTCTTTTTCGCTGGTGGCCTGCCGTTGAATCATGGCTTCAATTGAAATCTGGTTGTCCGCAAGCAGGCGGGTAACTTCAGCCAGCACACCAGGGCGATCGTCCACTGCCAAACGCAGATAAAACGCAGTGACCACTTTGTCCATGGGCAACACATCCAGATTCTGAATGCCTTCCTTCTGGAATGCCAGAACCGGCACGCGACTGGCCAAAGGGGCCTGGCTTGCTCGCGCAATTTCAATAAGATCAGCAACCACTGCAGACGCAGTAGGCAGGCTGCCAGCACCAGCACCATAATACAACGTGGGGCCAACGGCGTTGGCTTTTACCAGCACCGCATTCATCACCCCTTCCACATTGGCAATCAAGCGTTTGCCCGGAATCAAGGTGGGGTGTACGCGCAGCTCCACGCCGTGGTCTGTGCGCTTGGCAATGCCCAGCAACTTCACGCGGTAACCCAGCTGTTCGGCAAACTGAATGTCTTCTTTCGTCAGTTTGGTGATGCCTTCGATGTAGGCCTTTTCAAACTGAACCGGCACACCAAAAGCGATTGAACTTAGCAGGCTTATTTTGTGGGCTGCGTCTACGCCCTCAATGTCGAAAGTGGGATCCGCCTCGGCGTAGCCAAAGGCTTGGGCCTGGGCCAACACGTCCGCAAAGGGCAAGCCCTTGTCACGCATTTCCGACAAAATGAAGTTGCACGTGCCATTGATAATGCCAGCCACGTATTCAATTTTATTGGCTGCCAAACCTTCCTTGATGGCCTTGATCACAGGGATGCCACCAGCCACGGCAGCCTCGAAGGCCACCATTACATTGTTGGCCTCGGCAGCCGCAAAAATTTCATCGCCATGCACGGCCAAAAGCGCCTTGTTGGCGGTTACCACATGCTTGCCTGCGTTGATTGCGGCCATCACCAATTGCTTGGCAATGGTGTAACCACCGATCAGTTCAACCACTACATCAATGTCGTCTCGCTTCACGGCCTCGAATGCATCGCCCAACACCTCAACGCCGGGGCCAGCCAGTTCACGGGCTTTGTCGGTGTTCAGGTCGGCGATGACTTTGATCTGAATGGGGAAACCCACACGGCGCTCAATTTCATTTCCGTTGTCTTTCAGCACATTGAAGGTGCCAGAACCGACGGTACCCAAACCCAGCAGGGCCACTCGTAGAGGTTTGTTCATTTTTAAATCAGCCAAGGTGTTGTTTTCGATAACTTTCCAGGAAGCGTGCAATTCTACCAACTGCGTCCGTCAAATCGTCGGTGTTGGGTAGGAAAACCACCCGGAAATGATCTGGATTGATCCAATTAAAGCCGGTTCCCTGCACCACCAACACTTTTTCGGCCTCAAGCAACTCCAACACAAAACGCTGGTCGTTCTTGATTGGATACACCTTGGGGTCCAGACGGGGAAACAAATACAAAGCCGCTTTGGGCTTGACACAGGTAACACCGGGAATGGACGTCATCAAATCGTAGGCCAGGTCGCGCTGGCGCGTAAGCCGCCCGCCGGGGCCAACCAAATCGTTGATGCTTTGATAACCACCCAGCGAGGTTTGAATGGCGTACTGGCCGGGCACATTGGCGCACAGGCGCATGGAGGCCATGATGCCCAAACCGTCGATGTAATCGGTTGCGTGGCGCTTGTCGCCAGAAATAACCATCCACCCAGCCCTGTAACCACAGGCGCGGTAGTTTTTCGACAAGCCGTTCATGGTGATGAACAACACGTCGTCGGCAAGCGATGCGATCGATGTGTGTTCTGCACCGTCGTACAGCATCTTGTCGTAAATTTCGTCCGCAAAAATGATCAGGTGGTGTTCACGGGCAATTTGCACCAACTCCAGCAACACTTCTTCGGGGTACAAGGCACCCGTCGGGTTGTTGGGGTTGATGATCACCAAGGCCTTGGTTTTCTCGTTGATCAGGCTGCGCAGGTGCTTGGTATCGGGGTACCAGTCGCTTTGCTCGTCGCACAAATAATGGCGCGGCGTACCGCCGGAAATGCTAACAGCGGCCGTCCACAAAGGGTAATCGGGTGCTGGCACCAGCACTTCGTCGCCATTGTTCAACAGGCCTTGCATGCTCATCACGATCAACTCAGATACACCATTGCCTACAATGATGTCGTCGAGTGTGACACCCTTGATTTTCTTTTGCTGGGTGTAGTGCATGATGGACTTGCGCGCAGCAAACAAACCCTTGCTGTCGCTGTAGCCCGAAGCGTCGCCCAGATTCATGATCACGTCTTGCCGAACCTCATCGGGCGCTTCAAACCCGAATGGCGCCAAATTGCCGATGTTCAGCTTCAGGATTCGATGCCCCTCCTCTTCCAGCTGCCGCGCTCGCTGCATCACGGGCCCGCGGATGTCATAGCAAACATTGGCCAGCTTGGCAGATTTCAGAATGGGTTTCATGTCGACCTGTGTGTGGATTGTTGAGGTGATATCTAAGGTGTTTATTCTTTTGCTTGCGCAAAGTCTTATAATTTAACCGTTTAGGCCAGTGCCTGCTAGGCTTTGGCCCCATCCTGGAGCATCTTTCGAATGAAATTTCAACCTGAATCGCTCGACAATCAATTCGTCGTTCAGCGGTATGACGAAGAAGGTGTCGTGATCAGCGGCAGGCTTCAAACGGAAAGTGTGGTGTTTGGCACCGATTTCACCCCCAGAATTTGGGAAAAAGCGGGTTCTGGTCCCTTGACGCTGACGCATTGCGAGTGGCTTTACAGCCAGTGCCCCGAAAGCATGGAAGTGTTGCTGATTGGCACCGGCGCAAAACAGGTGTTTCCCGGCCTGGACATCCGCAAGTTTTTTGCCAACAAACGCTGCCCGGTAGAATACATGGACAGCCAGGCGGCCTGCCGCACCTACAATATTTTGATCGGGGAAGGCCGGCATGTGATTGCCGCGATTTTGCTATGACCACTTACGCTGCAATGCTTGTACTTTCCGGCGTGGTGCTGAATGCGCTGGCCCAGTTTCTCCTGAAAATGGCCACCAACAAGGTGGGGGTCATTGAAGCATCAAGTGCACTTAGCCTGGGCGCCATGTCGGCTTTGTTTTTGCAGTGGCCAATGATTCTGGGGCTGTTTTGCTACGGATTTTCACTACTCATTTGGCTCATGGCACTGTCGCGGGTGGATGTAACACTGGCCTACCCCATGCTGGCGATTGGCTATGTAATCAACGCCTTTGCCGCGCAATACTTCCTGAATGAACCCGTCAGCCTGCAACGCTGGGTGGCCATTGGGGTGATCGTAATAGGCGTGGCGCTTTTGGCGCGTTCCTGACAGCTGATCCATTTTGCCGTCGAAAGCTGTGGTTATACTGAACCTGAAAATTCAAATCATAGATGTCAGGGAGCAGTACCGTGTCGCTTGAAATCAACAGCAAAGTGCCTGATTTTTCAGCAGCTTGCACAGGCGGGGATAACTTTACACTGTCCGCCCACGCAGGCAAAAATCTCGTTATTTATTTCTATCCCAAAGACAGCACGCCGGGCTGCACCACCGAAGGTGAAAACTTTCGCGATTTGCACGCCGAATTTGCGAAGGCGGATTGTGTTATTTTTGGTGTTTCACGGGATTCCCTGAAATCGCATGAAAACTTCAAAGCCAAGCTGGACATGCCATTTGAACTGATTTCCGACCCGGATGAAAAAGTTTGTTTGCTTTTTGACGTCATGAAGATGAAAAACATGTACGGCAAACAGGTGCGTGGCGTGGAAAGAAGTACCTTTGTAATCAACAAGAAAGGCCTTCTTGTGCAGGAGTGGCGCGGCTTGAAGGTGCCGGGTCACGCACAGGCGGTGCTTGACTTTGTACGCACAATCGGGGACTAATATCCCCACGGGCGCAGGATTGACGACCCTGCGCGATTTATGAGCTTCCTACTTCAGATCGTTGACAATGCCTCTTCCAAAAGAACCCAGCAAACCAGCAACCACACTGAACGAAATTCCTCCAATTGCGGCGCCCAAACCGAAAAAGCCGATCAAGAAAACCGAAGGAATTGACAGCTTGCCCACCAGTGGAAAAGCAGCCCTGACCTTGGCCACCGACAACACGGTGATAGCCAAGTCCCCTGACGCAAACCGAAACAAGTCGATTTCAGGCGCAAGCAACGGCAAAGCTGGCAAGCCGGCAGGCATGCCAATCGCCAAAGCGAAACGCCAAGTTACGCATTCCGGAAAAAAAATCTTCGTCCTCGACACCAATGTGTTGATGCACGACCCCACATCCTTGTTCCGCTTTGAAGAACACGATGTGTTCTTGCCGCTTGTAACCCTTGAGGAGCTGGACAACCACAAAAAGGGCATGTCGGAAGTGGCACGCCACGCCCGCCAGGTAAGCCGCGCGCTCGATGCATTGATGGAAAACATTGATGACATTGAAAAAGGCGTGGCACTGAACCGCTTGGGCAACGTGGACGCCTTAGGCCGCCTGTTGGTGCAAACCACTGAACTGACAGCAGAACTGCCAAAAACACTGCCTGTGGGCAAAGCCGACAACCAGATTCTCGGCGTGGTATTTGCGCTAAGCAAGCTGCACCCTGACAGGGAAGTAGCACTGGTGTCGAAAGACATCAACATGCGCATCAAAGCCCGTGCCTTGGGTTTGCTGGCAGAAGACTACTTCAACGATCAAGTGCTGGAAGACCGTGATTTGCTGTATTCAGGCATCATGGAATTGCAAGCCGATTTCTGGGAAAAGAACAGCAAAGGCATTGAAAGCTGGCAGCAAGGTGGCAGCACCTTCTACCGCATCAGCGGACCTTCGGTAAAAGACATGATGGTCAACCAGTTTGTGTATTGCGAAACTGGTATCCCCTTGATTGCACAGGTACTGGAAGTAAGCGGCCGTACCGCTGTGTTGAAAACCCTACGGGATTTCAGCCACAACAAAAACAGCGTGTGGGGCATTACTGCACGCAACCGGGAACAGAACTTTGCGCTGAACTTGCTGATGAACCCTGAATGCGATTTTGTCACGTTGCTGGGTCAGGCCGGTACTGGTAAAACCTTGCTGGCCTTGGCCGCAGGTTTGTCGCAGGTTTTGGAAAGCAAGCAATATTCGGAAATCATCGTGACCCGTGCCACGGTACCAGTGGGTGAAGACATTGGCTTTTTGCCCGGCACCGAAGAAGAAAAAATGGCCCCATGGATGGGCGCTTTCGAAGACAACCTGGAAGTGTTGAACAAGCCCGACCCAGGCAGTGGCGATTGGGGCCGGTCCGCCACCACTGATTTGATTCGCACGAAAATTCGAATCAAGTCAATGAACTTCATGCGCGGTCGCACCTTCATCAACAAGTTTTTGATCATTGATGAAGCGCAAAACCTGTCGCCCAAGCAAATGAAAACCCTGATTACCCGGGCGGGCCCAGGCACCAAGGTGATCTGTTTGGGCAACCTGGCGCAGATCGACACGCCTTACCTGACAGAAGGTTCTTCGGGCCTGACGTATGTGGTGGATCGTTTCAAGGGTTGGCCGCATGCGGGGCATATTACACTGCAGCGTGGCGAGCGTTCAAGGCTGGCTGATTTCGCGTCGGATAACCTTTGATGCGTTGATGGGCATGTGAGAAGTTGCATGCCCGGTGCGTTACAGGGCATTCGCGAAGTCGCATGCCCTCTTCCGCCTGAAAGCCTGAATACCCCCTTTTTGAAATTCACACTGGCTCACCGAATTCGGCAAAAAAGATGGCCGAATCTCGGTGTCGGCTTGCAGCCGAACGCGGCGTATGAACTTCAAACGGGCAGGCTTTCTTGAAGGCGGAATGACGGCAATGCGAGCTTCGCCATGGCATTGAACGAAGGCTCCAGCAGCACGAACTCAAGTGCATAAATTCCTGGCGATCAATCTCCACCGATTGTGGGGTAGAAACCCCACATCCTTTCATGCTTAAAATGTTCTTCTACAACCGCCTTTGCAATTGAAAATGAACAACGAAAGCCCGCTACGTTTTAAGTACAAAGTATCTGTGCGTGGCCTTGTTGTGGCGATGGCTTTCGCTATTGCTTTCGCCGCCATGATGGTCCATTTCGCGCAAACCCCCGTTGAACCCCACTTAACCGGAACCTTGGCAGGAACAATTCCACCAAGCGCCATGCCAACAATTTATTGGGGATTCGCCGCATTTTTCATCATCGCAACAATTTATTTATTGTTTGCTATCGTGAAGCACTCAAACTCCGTGAACTACATTGAACTTGGCACCAAAAGCGCTTTGGTTCAAATCAAGTCACCGTCGATGTCGATGTCGCAGGTCACAATTCCTTACCAGTCCATCAGAACCATTCAAGTGAACGACATACAAAAGCACCAAACGGTCGTGGTCTCATCGTCGGTCAACGACCTGGTATTGGACTCCCGGTGCTTCTCAACACCCAGCGATTTCACAACTTTCCTGTCTGCACTTGAGCAACGTCGCCATGACTAAACAGGCTTGAACCCGGCCGTCTTGATGGCATGAGCATCAAAGCTGACCGAGTACAAGCAGCCCGCGTTGTTTGCTGAACGTTCTATCAAACAATCAGAAAAGTCCGCTTTTGATGCTTCGAAAATTTTAAGCGCTTTAATCGCAGTTTCAGTATTCTCAACCACCAATTCCCGAGTGCTGAATAAGGTCTCAAGAATTGCCACAACTTCCGGTTTACTTGCTTTGTAGCAGCTTTGCATAACCCACACCATTTCAATCAGCGATACCTGAGAAATAAATCCGGGACTTTCTGCCGTAAGTGATGAAATCAGTTTAGTGGCTTTGGCTGACTGCCTGGGGTCATCTTGAGCGATATAACGGACCAGTACATTTGTATCAAGGCCGATCATCGGGCTTTTGCACCGTGGCTTGCAATTGCTGCATTCATGTCGTCAATGCTTACGGGTGAAGAAGGTTTGCGCAGCATTCCTTTAAGGGCATTCACTGAATTTGTAGCAGCCACGATTGCAAACTTCCCTGCTTCTGTCTGAACAAATTCAACCCGACTACCTGCTTCAAGACCGAGTGCAACCCGTACTGCCACCGGAATCGTAATTTGTCCTTTGGATGTTACTGAAGCTGTCGCCATAATTTCCCCCCAATCTCAGCATTCCTTACTTTATAGTAAGGAATTTTATATGTCAATTTGAGCGAACAGCAGTGGATGCAAACAGGCGTTGCTCAATGTGCCGATTCAGATCAAGTCGCCCGGTTTGATACGCAGCGAAGGGCGATCTGGAGGATCGATGCGAAGACGCGCTCGCGTTTCGCATGCCCTGAGCCAGTGTCAAACAGGGGAATTTGACTTGATCAAGGCAGCACGAGCAATGCCGTTTGCAGCCACGGTACACCCATGCCGCAGCAAAGCCCATGCATCACACCAACAAAGCCGCTTAATCGCCTTCCGGCTGCATCCCCGCATAGTTCTCGAACTTGGTGTACATGCCAAGGAACGTCACCCGTATCGTACCAATCGGGCCGTTACGCTGCTTGCCGATAATAATTTCAGCGGTACCTTTGTCCGGTGAATCGGGGTTGTAAACCTCATCACGGTAAATGAACAGAATCACGTCCGCATCCTGCTCAATCGCACCTGATTCACGAAGATCACTCATCACCGGGCGTTTGTTCGGCCGCTGTTCCAGCGAGCGGTTCAACTGCGACAGTGCAATCACCGGGCAATTCAATTCTTTGGCCAAGCCTTTCAGCGACCGCGAAATTTCAGAAATTTCAGTGGCCCGGTTTTCACCAGGCGAAGAAGCCCCCATCAACTGAATGTAATCGATAATCACCAAGCCAAGCTGGCCACATTGGCGCGCCAAACGGCGGCAACGGGCACGCACTTCCATGGAAGACAAGGCGGGCGTTTCATCAATGAACAGCTGCGCATTCTGCATTTTCTCAACCGCGTAAGTAAGCCGCGGCCAGTCTTCATCAGTCAATCGCCCTGTTCTTAAACGGTGTTGATCCAAACGCCCCACAGAACCCAGCAAACGCATGGCCAGTTGGGTGGCGCCCATTTCCATGGAGAACACGGCCACTGCGTGGCCCTCTTCCACAGCCACGTGCTCGCCAATGTTCAAACTAAAAGCTGTGTTGTGCGTCACCACAAAATCGTTGGTGATATAAGTTCGTGTGGGGTGGCTTACAGAAATGCATTGCGCTTGCGCCATGCGTACCGGCTCAATGTTTTGGAAAGTTACACGGCGCGTACGCTTCCAGTCGTTGCGCAGTCGTGCCTTCTTTTCTTCGAGCGTGAACACTTGCTGATCATCGGCAAAACTCATGTTCAACACAAAGGCCAAACGCCCTTCTTTGCGTTCGCCCTTGCTGGTGTAATGGGTATTCTTGGTGACAATTGAACAAAATCCACCCAATGAGCGCGCAAGGTAAGCAACATCATTGGCCAATTGCTCGCTGGCGGTGCAAAACCGGATTGAACCCCATGACTCTATCCAGCCATCTGTGTCCATCAAACCCTGCAGCAGGGCCAATCGCGCTGCTTTGTTCGCTTTCAAATAATGCTCAGGGATAAATTTGTTGTGGCTAACGGCTAAGGTAACGTCGCCCAGCACACCCAAATCATTCAGCGCTTGGCGGAAATAGTTGGGTTGGCTGGTAGGCGCACCATTGGCAAGTATTCGGCCTTTCCACACCACACGGTAATCATAAGCTTGGGCGTGCACCAACTCCATGTCATGGCCAAGCAGTGCATTCATTCTGCACACCAACTCATCAGACTTGGTGGAAAACATGACGCTGTTGTGGCTTAGCGCCAAGGTGCCGTCGCCCAACATGGCACCCAACACCCAAGGGTCAACCGGCAAAACTTCATCATGTCCAAAATCACCTGTTACAGTATCAATCCAAAGGCGATTTTTGTAGCGCACACAGCCCAGCATTTCGATCAGGCGCTTGGTGTTGACTACGCGGGGTTCGGCCCAATCGCGGTACATGACGCGCCACAAATGTTCATCACAACACTCGGCGCTGCGACCATCTGAAAAAACAATCTTGTAAATCTGTTTTTCGCCTTGGGGGAATACGCCAGTGACTACAGATGATTCCCCATCCATAGACGCCAATGCATCGCCCACACGCAAATCGCCCATGGTGGTCCAGCCAACAGGGGTTTTAACAAGTGCATCCAAAGGCTGTGCTTTACCCATTGAGGGCCGACCGGCCACAATAATCAAGTCACCGGGCTGCAAGCCCGAGGTTTTACCATCCAGATCAACAAAGCCAGTAGAAATACCGGTGATGTCGCTGGTGCTGTCGCGGTGGTAAAGCTCGTCAATTCGCTCCACCACCTTGCTTAGCACGGGTTGCAGGTCTTGAAACCCACCTGCGCCGCGCGCACCATCTTCGGCAATTTTGAAAATCTTGCTTTCGGCCTCATCCAGAATTGTTTTGGTGTCTTTGCCTTGGGGGTTCAAGGCCGTGGTGGCTATGTCGTCGCTAATCGTGATCAACCTGCGCAACACTGCGCGGTCGCGCACAATTTCTGCGTAGCGGCGAATGTTGGCCGCAGAAGGCGTATTGGTGGCCAGGGTGTTCAGGTAGGCCAAACCGCCCACGTCTTCAGCTTTGCCGGAAGACTGCAGCGATTCATACACGGTGATGACGTCGGCAGGCTTGGAGCCGTCAATCAACTTGGCGATGTGCTCGAAAATAACCCGGTGATCGTAACGGTAGAAGTCGTCGGCGCGAATCACATCACCAATTTTGTCCCAGGCCTGGTTGTCGAGCAGCAAACCGCCCACCACAGATTGCTCGGATTCGAGTGAATGCGGGGGCACCCGAAGGCCTGTCATCTCTTGTTCTGAAAATTGATTGTTGGACATAAGTTCGCAATAGAAAAAGGCCACCCTGAGGTGACCTTTTTGTTGGTTCAGGCAGACCAAAAGTATAACCGAATGTCGCTTATGCCTTTGGCCTAAATACCCGGTGAACCGGTTTGGCTAGTGTTGCCTGGAAAGCGGCCCGTATTAGGCTGCTTTAGTTAAGCAGCTTCACCAGCAACAACAACTTTCACGTCTACAACCACGTCGGGGTGCAGGGCTACAGTCACTGTGTGCTCGCCAGCAATTTTCAGCGCGCCGTTGGGCATGCGTACTTGTGCTTTCTCAACTTTCAAGCCTGAAGCGTTCAATGCAGCAGCGATGTCGTTGTTGGTTACTGAACCAAACAAACGACCATCCACAGCGGCCTTTTCGCTCAATTGAACTGTTGTTGCAGTCAATTTTGCACCCAAGGCTTGTGCAGCAACCAGCTTGTCGGCGGCAGCTTTTTCCAGTTCGGCACGGCGTGCCTGGAATTCAGCAATTGCTGCTTCGGTGGCGCGCTTGGCTTTGCCGTAAGGAATCAGGAAGTTGCGTGCGTAGCCGTCTTTTACGCGAACCACGTCACCCAATTGACCCAGATTGGGCATTTTCTCAAGAAGAATTACTTGCATGGTGTTCTCCCGTACTGCTTAGTGGTTGTCGGTGTAAGGCAGCAAAGCCAGGAAACGTGCGCGCTTGATCGCTGTGTCCAACTGGCGCTGATAGTTCGCCTTGGTACCAGTGATGCGAGCGGGCATGATCTTGCCGTTTTCGCTGATGAAATCCTTGAGCGTGTCGATGTCTTTGTAATCGATTTGCTCTACCTTGCCCACTGTAAAGCGGCAAAACTTCTTGCGCTTGAACAAAGGATTCTGTTGTGGACGACGTCCCTTGCGATCATTTTTACGACCAAAAGCCATAATATTCTCCAACTATTTCAAGTCTTCAACATTCGCGCACTGCGCAAACATGGAATCGAAGACTTTTTGATTTGTGCGAACGAAGCGCAATAAATCCAGACCAGTTTTTCAGGCTTCCCACTTCCAGGCCGTTGACTTGGTTTGCCGCAACACCCAGCGCTAACGCTGAGACGGTGCACTTCACCATTCTTGGCTTGCTGGCTTCAAGCTGCTCACTTTCGTGTTCAAGCTCAAATTCGCAAATGGGTAAACCTGCCGGGGTGTATCGCAATATTGATTTCGCAACCAATGTGGCGGTCAAGGTGAACTGGTTAGTGCCAGCTTTTCCTTCTTCCCCAAGCTTGTTTGAATTTTCCGCTGCTTCCTCCTGATTCATTGATTCAGTAATGTGCAAAGACGAAATTACTCGTCGTCACCCTCGTCTGAATCAGAACTGTCATCGCTTGAAGACGCGGTGGCAGTTGCAGCTTTGCGCTCCTGCTCACGCTGAACTTCCTTCATCATTGGCGAAGGTGCGGTTTCAGCTTTTTTCATCTTCACGGTCAAGTGACGCAGTACGGCGTCGTTGAATTTGAACGCAGTTTCCAGTTCATCAAGAACTTCCTGGCTGCATTCGATGTTCAACAACACATAATGTGCTTTGGCCAGTTTCTGAATTGGGTAGGCCAATTGGCGACGACCCCAATCTTCATGGCGGTGAACTTTGCCGCCGTTGGCTTCGATGGTTCCACGATACTTCTCAACCATGGCAGGCACTTGCTCGCTCTGGTCGGGATGCACGATGAAAGCAATTTCATAGTGACGCATTGATAACTCCTATGGATTTTCCACAATTGGAAAAGCCGCCACACCCCCGTGGTGAGGCAGCAGGTAACCCGAAATTATAGTGGGTTTTCAGAAAACAGGCAACGGCCAAGGCCATTGCGCGTTAAATAACCAACAAAATCAAGCCGCTTGATCTTGCAAACGTTTCTTTTCCATGTCACGAAGCTCGCGGCGCAGCACTTTGCCAACCGGGCTCTTGGGCAATTCCTTCATGAATTCCACATGGCGGGGAATTTTGTAGGCGGTCATGTGCTTGCGGCAATGCTCAATCACCGCTTCGGCGGTCAAATCAGCATCTTTTTTCACCACAAAAAGCTTCACGGCCTCGCCTGTCTTGCTGTCAGGCACACCCACGGCGGCGGCCTCGAAAACACCGCTCAGCAGCGTGGCCACGGCTTCAATTTCCTTGGGGTACACGTTAAAACCCGACACCAGAATCATGTCTTTTTTGCGGTCGGTGATGTAGAAGTAGCCTTTTTCGTCCATGTAGGCGATGTCGCCGGTTTTCAACCAACCGTCTTGCGTCAACACTTCGGCGGTTTCCCGTGGCTTGTTCCAGTACCCACGCATCACCTGCGGGCCTTTCACGCACAGTTCGCCTTCTTGCCCAACGGGTAATTCATTGAAATCGTCGTCGCGAATGCTCACCTCAGTCGATGGCACTGGCAAGCCGATGGAACCGTTGTACTCCTCGTGCAGGGGGTTGATGCACACGGCTGGCGAGGCTTCGGTCAAGCCATACGCCTCCGACAGGCGCGTGCCAGTCACCTTTTTCCAGCTTTCGGCCACCGCTGGCTCAATGGCAGCGCCGCCTCCCAGCACCAACTTGACGTGGGAAAAATCCACCTGCTCAAACCCGGGGGTATTCAACAAGCCATTGAACAAGGTATTCACGCCAGTGAGCGCCGTGAAAGGCACAGCGGACAGGGTTTTCACGAAGGTTTGCATATTGCGCGGGTCGGTAATTAACAGGCAGTGCCCACCCACCTTGATAAACACCAGAATGTTCGCGGTAAGGCAAAAGATGTGGTACATCGGCAAAGCCGTGATGGCAATTTCCTTGCCCTCTTCGATGTCCTGATTCAGCCAGCTTGAAGCCTGCTGCAGGTTGGCCACAATATTGCCATGGGTTAGCATGGCGCCTTTGGCCACGCCTGTGGTGCCACCCGTGTATTGCAGGAAGGCAAGGTCGTCGTGCGTAATGTTGACCTTGCGCAGTTCGTTGTTGCGCCCCTGCGCCAGAGCCTTTTTGAAGGCAATTGCGCCCGCTATGTTGAAAGCAGGCACCAGCTTCTTCACGTAACGCACCACAAAATTCAGCAACAAGCGCTTGAAGAAACCATGCATTTCACCCATGGACGCCAGCACAATGTGCTCGACCGGCGTGTTCTTGATCACCTTTTCCAGCGTGTGGGCCACATTTTCAAAAATCACGATGACTTTGGCGCCCGAATCGCGCAACTGGTGCTCAAGTTCAGTGGGGGTATAAAGCGGGTTCACATTCACCGCCACAAAACCCGCCCGAATAGCGCCCAACATGGCCACAGGATATTGCAACAGGTTTGGCATCATAAACGCCACCCGGTCACCCTTCTTCATGCCGGGAAGGCTTTGCAGATAGGCACCAAAATCGCGGGTCAACGCATCCAGGCGTTGATAGGTCATGGCGGTGCCCATGTTGCTAAAGGCCGTTTTGTCCGCAAACTTTCGGCTTGCTTCCTCGAAAATGTCTCGAATCGAGGGGTATTGATCCAGATCAACCGCTGTGGGCACGCCGGGCGGGTAGCTCTGGATCCAGGCTTTGTCGGTCACAAATGTCTCCTTCTGTGGGCACTGCTGTGCTTCGCAACTGTTGTGTATTGATGAAAAACAATACCGGAATATCAAAGAACATGGATTCTAAAGCACTACGATTACAGTGTGTAAACGCAATAGACCGGCATTTACGGAAATTTCGTGAGTGTGCCGCGTCGAATGCCCTCAAGAATGGAGAATTCACGCTCCTGAATCAGTTGAAAGAATAGGGTGGGCCGATCCAGCGCTGCAAAAGCATCAAGCCCTTGGCTCAAAAAGTCGTGGAAATCCTCTAAATCTGCCTTTTGCGCTGCACCACGGGTTATCTTCAGCAATGGTCGCAAAAATGGCAGGCGCATCAGCTTGCGCAAGGATTCGCCCACCTCTCGAACCAAACAAATTTGCTCCTCACGCATGGCAAACTGCCCATGCTGACGAAATGCATTAATGTAGGTTTTTTCTTGAAGTGATTTGTCAGAATACCATTCCTTTTCATTGATTAATAAACTTATTTCATCATCCATTTTCTCGGCAAGATAGTCCATGTATATCACTTTCCTGACCACATCGACTGCGCCACCGGGCAACAGTTTTTCAAACTTGGGCAGCACCCGCTCCACCTGGTGATCGCGCGTGCTGACATCGTGGGTGCAGTACAACTGGTCAAGAAAGAAACGGCAGGCCAAGTGCATGCTCTTTTTATCAAGTAGATCCTGATAAGTATTTTCCAACCTTTTGTTTTGAAATAATTTTATTTCTTTTTTTAAAGATAAAAATTCCGCAGGCCGACCTTGCCCTTGCCGCAAGTTGGTGATGGCTTTCTGTAATTCCAAGGGTGAACTGTGAACGTCTGGCATGGCATCTGGATCAGGGTGGTGTGAATGCGGGCCACTTTGTTTGTTGCAAAGCAGCACAAATCAGACATGGAAAATAGTCAAAATTTATGTTTACATCCGTTAATGTTAAACCGGAGAGTGAGACAACAATGAATGCCCCTTCCAAAGCCCACGGACAAGAATTGTCAGCAGCAGAACTAAAAGCAACTTTGGATTCCTTGAAGCAAGCTTACCGCATCAACCCGTTTCCGGAATGGAACCAGCGCAAAGCCTGGTTGATGGCGCTAAGCGACACAATCCATGACAACAAGCTACGCATTGCACAGGCCATTTCAGAAGATTTTGGCTATCGCTCGCAAAATGACACCCTGCTGGCCGAAGTGTTTCCTTCGCTGGAAGGCATTCGCCACGCGATCAAGCACGGCAAGGGCTGGATGAAACCCAGAAAGGAAGGCGCAAGCATTTGGTTCAAACCCGCAAGCACTTGCCTGCTGCCCCAACCCTTGGGCGTGGTGGGCGTGATTGTTCCCTGGAATTACCCCCTGTTTTTATCCATCGGCCCCATGATTGCCGCCTTGGCCGCAGGAAACCGTGTATTCATCAAAATGAGCGAATACACACCGCGCTTTAGCGCCCTGCTTGACGAACTGCTGACCAAAGCCCTGGGGCGGGATGTTGTCCAAGTGATCAACGGTGGCCCGGAAGTGGCGGCGGAATTTTCCCGCCTGCCCTTTGACCACCTGCTGTTCACCGGCTCCACACCTGTGGGCAAAATGGTGATGAAGGCTGCCAGCGAAAACCTGGTGCCCGTTACCCTGGAACTGGGTGGAAAAAGCCCGGTAATTATTACCGCCCCAACTGCGGCAAACCCTGGCCGGTTCCAGAACGCGATTGCCCGCACATTGTCGGGTAAATCCATCAACGCAGGCCAAACCTGCATCGCCCCCGATTACCTGTTGGTGCCAGAAGGTTGTGAAGAGGCATTGATTTCCCACGCGAAGGCAATCATCGACAAACGCTTTCCAGATGGCTTGTTGTCCAAAGACTTCACGGGCATTATTTCTGACCGCCACGCCACCCGCCTTCAACGCTTGGTCGACGAGGCCACGGAACAAGGCGCACGCGTGGTGACACTCATGAAAACTGCAGACAGCGCGGGGCGCAAGGTACCCATGACTTTGGTGTTCAATGCAAAACCCGATTCCATGCTGATGCAGGAAGAGATTTTTGGCCCGATACTGCCCGTGGTCACCTACAAACGACTGGACGACGCACTTGACTACATCAATGACCGCCCCCGCCCCTTGTCCCTGTACCTGTTCGATGATGAATCGAAAACCCAGGACATGGTGATGAAGCAAACCATTGCAGGTGGTGTGTGCCTGAACGACACGTTGTTCCACATTGCGCAAGAAAACCTGCCCTTTGGTGGTGTGGGCGATTCAGGCATGGGCCACTACCATGGCAAGTTTGGTTTCGATACCATGACCAAATTGAAACCCATTTTCAAACAAAGCCGTTTCCATGTCATGGAAATGTTGTCGCCCCCTTATGACAACAAAATATTCGCGTTCATGACAAAACTGTTAACCCGCAAGGTGTAAGCTCTGCATCCATGAACAGAAGACAATTCATTAAATTTGGTGCTGCCGGCCTGTTTGTGGCGGGCGGCCTGGGCTGGCTTGGAAAACACTTTGCAAAGGTCGATGTAATCGCCGGGCAATCGGTGGTTCAACCCCAACACTTGCCCATGCTGCGTGCATTGGCAAGAGGTTTTCTCGACAATGCGCTGCCCGCAGCCAAGCAAACAGAGGCCATTGAAACGGCAGTGAATGCATTTGTGACTGCCACCAAAACGCTGTCGGCCAGCGCACAATCCGAACTTGGCCAGTTGTTGAACATTCTCGAAAACCCGGTGGGCCGCCGATTGATTGCCAACCTGGGCAACACTTGGGAAGAGGCCGACACCGAACAGGTGCAATCCTTTCTGATTTCTTTTCGAGACCACCCCATTCCTGCACTGCAGCCCGGCTACCATGCCTTGCACGACCTGATGATGGCCGGCTGGTATGGCCTGCCAGCGCAATGGGCGGGCATGGGCTACCCTGGCCCACCTTTCCGCGTTTCCTGACATGACCGAACAAACCATCAAACCCGCAGGCGCCTTGGCGAACAACTTGTTGGTACCCGACCCGTTTGCGACTGGCATTGCCAATGGCTGGAAAGCCTACGAGGCACACAGCCGTGAATTGCCCAAACAAATTGCAGCTGACGTAGTGATTGTTGGCACCGGTGCGGGTGGCGGCATTACGGCCGAAATTTGTGCCAGGGCCGGCCTGAAGGTGTTGCTGATTGAAGAGGGGCCGCTGAAAACATCCAAAGACTTCAAAATGGTGGAGTCTGAAGCGTATCCAACGCTGTATCAGGAAAGCGCCGGCCGAAAAACAGCCGACAAAGCCATCAACATTTTGCAGGGCCGCGCGGTGGGTGGATCCACCACGGTGAATTGGACTTCCAGCTTCCGGACCCCCGCCGACACGCTTGCATTCTGGCAAAGCCAGTTTGGCCTGAAAGACATGACCGTGGAGGCCATGGCACCCTGGTTTGAGCAAGCCGAGCGACGCTTGAACATTGCAGATTGGCCAGTACCCCCGAACGAGAACAACGACATTCTGCGCCGTGGCGCAGAAGCGAAAGGCATTTCATGGGGGGCCATTCGCCGCAATGTGAAAGACTGCTGGAACCTGGGTTACTGCGGCATGGGCTGCCCCACCAACGCAAAACAATCCATGTTGGTTTCTACAATACCCACCGCACTTGAACACGGCGCCGAGCTGATCGCTTCGCTTCGTGCGCACTCATTCAAGATTTCACAGGGCCGTATTCGCACACTGCGCTGCCAGGTGATGAACCCGGACGGCGTGCTGCCTTCCGGCAAGGAGGTGGAAGTAATCGCAAAACACTTCGTGCTGGCGGGCGGCGCAATCAACAGTCCAGCTGTGTTGTTGCGCTCAAATGCAAGCGACCCCCACGACCACTTGGGCGAACGCACCTTCCTTCACCCGGTGATAATTTCCGCCGCGATGATGGAACAGGAAGTACGCGCCGACGCAGGTGCACCACAAACCATTTACAGCGACCATTACCTGCACACCGACCCCATTGATGGGCCGATGGGTTTCAAACTGGAAGCACCGCCCCTGCACCCGGTGATCTTTGCATCCACCCTGCCCGGCTTTGCGAAAAAGCACGCCGACATCATGCGCAATTTTTCCAAAACGCACATGCAACTGGCCTTGCTTCGCGATGGCTTCAATTCTGGCAGTGTGGGTGGCCAGGTACGCTTGAACAGCGATGGCAGCCCGGTTCTGGATTACAAACTAACCCCAGCGATTTGGGAGGCTGCCCGCCGGGCCTTGGTGGCCATGGCTGAATTGCAACACGCTGCTGGAGCGCAATCAACTTTGCCTGTGCATGAACACGCCGCACCAGCGAACAATATTGACGATGCACTGAGGCAGATCAATTCCCTGGAAATGAAAGCCTTGGCAATGAAAGTGGTGTCTGCCCACGTAATGGGTGGCTGTGCCATGGCGGGTGAAGAAAAACTGGGCGTGACCCGCCCAGATGGTCGCCACTGGCAGATCGAAAACCTGTCCATTCACGATGGCTCACTGTTCCCGACCAGCATTGGTGCAAATCCCCAACTGTCCATTTATGGCTTAAGCAACAAGTTAAGCCAGCAACTGGTGGCTGAACTGACTGGCCAGGCAGCCACTGCGCTCGCTTAAGCAACATGATCCGTCAGCTCAACAGGCTTTACTGGATTGGATACATTTCAGTGATGATCGGGCTGTACTGGCTGCTGCATCAATGGCTTGGCTTTCGGGCAGACAATGCAGCAGTAACAGCAGTTGTTTCAGTGGTGGGCTTGTTGTTCGCGGTCCATGTTGGTTTCCATGCTTTCGGGTTCGCGCTGTCGTTCAGCGTTCGGCAAATTCCGCAAGTGCGCGACAAGGGCCTGCATTTTCACAGCACTGAAGGCGAGGGCTTTCATCGCTTAAGTATTGCGCGCTGGGTCAAGGCAGCGTTGGTTGAAAGCATTGCATCGATGAAACTGATCACCTTGCTTCAGCCCTGGGCACCCAACCCCGATGGCATTGAACTGGCGGGCAAACCCTGGCGTAAAAAAAAGCCACTGCCCGTGTTGCTGGTGCACGGCTACCTGTGCAATTCAGCCATATGGGCTGGCACCCGTGCATTGCTTGAACGCGCTGACGTAAGCACCCATGCCATTACGCTGGAACCTGCAATTGGATCCATCCGCAGCTATTCCGATGCCATTCACGAAGCCATTGATGAATTGCTGGTGGCCACCGGTGCACCACAGGTGAAAATTATTGCCCACAGCATGGGCGGTGTGGCGGTGCGCTACCACGCCACCGAATATGGACACCACCGTATTGCGGGCATGATCACGATTGGCAGCCCGCACTACGGCACTGCTTTGTCTACATTGGGGCTTGGCAAAAATGTGAAGCAGATGGCTTGGGGAAGTTATTTTCTGAAAACCTTGAGAGAGCACCCCACAGACCGCGAGTTTCAGGAAAAGATCTGGTCACTGTGGAGCCCGCAAGACAACATTGTGTGCCCGCCTGTCTCGTGCAAACTGGAATTTGGAAAAAACATCGCCGTGCCGGGTTGTGGGCACGTGGCTTTGCTTAATGATTCCACCACGGAAGACCTGATCCTCAACTGGCTTGCAGAAGATGCCCAGGCCTACCCGTTGGCAGAAAACCGCGCTTAGAAGTGTATACCTTGCATCAGGGTTGAGAATGCAACCTGTTCTGCAGACGGACCACCACCCTTCTTTCCTTTGGCCGCCGATTCCGAATCGGGGAACATGCGGAAAGAAGTATTCATCAAAATTTGCGCAGGCTTTGGCACCAGTGCATGCATTACCTGCCCCAAAATACCCAAACGCGTTGCGATGCGAACCGGCTTGTGAATAACCGCTTGCGCGATCAAGTCTGCCGCCTGTTCCGGGCTTAACGTGGGTACGTTGTTGTACAGCTTGGTCGGTGCAATCATGGGTGTGCGCACCAGCGGCATGTTGATGGTCGTGAAGGTGATATTCAAGTCAGCGAACTCAGACGCAGCACAACGGGTCCACGAATCCAACGCACCCTTGGATGCAACGTAGGCTGAAAAACGCGGTGCGTTGGTCAACACACCAATGGAAGAAATATTCACCACATGGCCTTTGCGGCGTTCCATCATTTTTGGCAACAAGCCGTAGGTCACACGCAAGGCACCGAAGTAGTTCAACTGCATGGTGCGTTCCAGGTCGTGGAAACGATCAAAGCTGTTTTCAATACCACGGCGAATTGAACGGCCCGCGTTGTTGATCAACACATCCACATGGCCGAAATCAGCCAGCAATTGCGCAACGAACCGATCGCAATCCTGCATGTCGGCAATGTCTACGGAATACGTGTGCAGGGTGTTTCCTTCGGATTTCACCAAGGCTTTGGCCTCAGCCAGCTTTTCTTCGTCGCGACCACAAATAACAGTGATGGCACCGGCCGCGGCAAACTTCTGGGCCGCAGCCAAACCAATGCCGGAAGAACCACCGGTGATCAGCACCACCTTGTCTTTGACCTGTCCATTGAGGCTGCGGTCAATGAACAAATCGGGGTCCAGGTGACGCTCCCAGTAATCCCAAATGGCCCATGCGTAATCTTCAAGGCGTGGGCATTCAATGCCACTGCCATCCAGCGCCGCCAAAGTTTGGCGGCAGTCGTAACGTGTGGGCCAGTTGATATAACCAAACACCTCTTCGGGCAAGGCCAGGTCTTTCAGCAAGGCGTTGCGAATTCGGCGCACAGGGGTCAGGCTCATCAAGCCTTTTTTCACGGCACTGGGCACAAAACCAAACATGGCTGCATTGATGCGCATTTCCATTTTGGGTGCATGGGCTGCGCGTGCAAAAATATTCAGCACATCGCCAATGCGATTGGGGGTGGGGTCGACCAAGTGAAAAGCCTTGCCATCCAGATCAGGCTGGTGCGCAATGTGGTCCATCGCATTGACCACAAAATCCACCGGCACTATGTTGATCCGACCGCCTTCGATACCAATTGTGGGCACCCAGGAAGGCAACAGTTTGCGCATTTTCTGGATCAACTTGAACAGGTAATAAGGCCCGTCAATCTTGTCCATCTCGCCGGTTTTCGAATCGCCCACCACAAAGCCGGGACGGTACACGCGCCATGCGCCTTTTACTTTCTTGCGTACAATTTCTTCTGAATCGTGTTTGGTACGGAAATACGGATGGTCCAGATTTTCCGCTTCTTCAAACATGTCTTCGCGGAATACGCCTTCGTACAGGCCTGCCGCGGCAATCGAGGACGTTAATTGAAAGCATCCCGCGCCAATTGCATTGGCCAGGTCCACTGCATTTTCAGTGCCCTTGATATTGGTTTCTTGCTGGCTTTCGGCATCAGCCGCCAAATCGTAAATGGCTGCCAAGTGGAAAAAGTGCGCAATGTTTTTGTTCAGCTCCTTGATTTCAGTGGCCTTCAAGCCAAGTTTGGGCTTGGTCAAATCGCCAACCACAGGCACGCACTGCCCTTTTTTGGCACCCCAGTATTTTTGCAATTCAGCCACTTTGTCCAGGCTGGATTCACGAATCAAAAAGTAAATGGTGCCTTTGCGTTTTTGGTCGACCAGGCGTTTCACCAATCGCTTGCCAATGAAGCCAGTGGCTCCTGTTACAAAATAATTCATCGTATGTCTTCTCCGCGCGGGGTTTTTTATTTGGAAGATAAGGCTCAGGAAGGCCTACTATAACTGTCCACCCGCGTTTCGCAAACTGGAACACACCTCTACAAGTGTTCTGTCAGCACCCTGCTTACGTGAAAACACGAAGGGGGGTTTAGTGTGCCTTCTCTAGTGCGGGCTGGATAAACTATTAGAATAATGAAAAAAGGCAGTTGCCCGACCGGGCCCCTTTGCCATCACCAAGGAGAGACAAACATGGCCGGAAAGAAAAAACCCATCAAAGGCGCAGTCGACAGTGCACAGCAGTTGTGGACAGCTGGCGTGGGTGCCATTACCAAAGCACAAGAAGAGAGCAACCGTGTTTTGGAAAGTCTGGTCAAGGAAGGTCATGAAATTCAGGAGCGAACCGTGAAATTTGCAGATCAGAAAGTGGGGGAGGTCACAGGCAAGGTCACCAAGTTGGCAGGTTCTGTGTCAAGCAAAGCGACTCAGCACTGGGACAAACTGGAACAGGTATTTGAAGAGCGCGTTGCACGCGCACTGGGCCGCTTGGGTGTTCCGACCAACAAGGACGTGCAGCAATTGGCTGAACGTATTGAACAACTGTCCGCGGCCATTGCAGAATTGACGGGCAAGAAAGCCGACGCAAAGACAGCCCCGGTCAGACGGACCACACGCGCGAAAAAATCTGCGGAGTGAAACTGCAAAGCATGCCTGCCGAGTAAGTAATTCATCGAAGGCAAGGCCCGGAGCTCACAACCTGCATGAACAATAATAATTCTGGCCAAAAAATAGGGCTGGCCCTGGCTGGTGGTGGCCCCTTGGGTGCCATCTACGAAATTGGTGCCTTGGTTGCGCTGTCTGAAGCCATAGACGGCCTGGACCTGAACAACATGAAGGTTTATGTGGGCGTGTCTGCCGGTGGCATTGTTGCCACGGGTTTGGCCCACGACCTAACCCCGCTTCAAATTTACAAATTGTTTATCGAGGGCGAACCCGAAGAATTCGCGTTCGACCCCTCGGTGTTGCTACACCCTGCCTGGAAAGAATACTGGACCCGGTTACGCAAGGTGCCCGGCCTGTTGGGTACGGCCATATCGGATTACTTCCTGCGTGACGACGCGACCTGGGTCAGCTGCATCGAACGACTGGGCGCGGCAATTCCAACCGGCCTGTTCAATGGCGACCAACTTCATGAATGGATGGCAGACCTGATTGCCAAAGGTGGCGGAACAAATGATTTTCGCAGCCTGCACAAACGCCTTATTCTTGTGGCGACAGACCTGGATTCCGGTGAGTCCATTCCCTTCGGCATGCCCGGCCATGATGACGTTCCTATTTCCAAAGCCGTACAAGCCTCGGCATCCCTGCCTGGCCTGTTCCCACCCACCCGCATTGCCAACAGGCACTACGTGGATGGCGCGCTGAAAAAAACCCTGCATGCATCCACCGCCCTGAAAGAAGGTGTTGAGCTGCTGATTTGCCTCAACCCGCTGGTGCCTTACGACGATCGCCTGAACCCGAACAACCACCGCCGCCGCGCCAAGGGCAAAGCGTTTCAGCCCGGCTCACGCCTTTACGAGGGTGGGTTGCCAGTGGTGCTTTCTCAAACCTTCAGGTCCATCATTCATTCGCGCATGGACATTGGCATGGAGCGCTATGGCCACCTGTATCCGAACGCAGACATTGTTCTATTCGAACCACAGCATGGCGATGGCGAATTCTTTTTCACCAACCCGTTCAGTTACGCAAGCAGGCGCCGGTTGTGCGAACACGCTTACCAGCGCACACGCGAAGAGTTGTGGGCACGGCGTTACGATTTGGCCGAGAAATTTTCAAGGCATGGCCTGGAACTTAACCTTGAAGTGCTTAAAGACCCAACCATGCAGCTGGCCAACAAAACAAGCAAAAAGCCTGCGCGCACAGGCTCAATGGTGTCGAAATTCGACCAACTTGAAGATTCACTGAATGAGCTGGACCGTTACATTCGAATTGCAAAAACAAGAAATGCAGCATGATGAAACCCATTACTGCTTGGTAACGGCAGTATCAAGGTCCCAAATGCGCAATAAAACAACGTAGACTGATAACATTCAAAAAACCAAGAACAGACTTGCTGCATGAAGTCTTAAGTTCAAACAGGACTTTGGCCAGACAGGAGACGACCAGAACATGGAACGCAAGCCTCCAAGAAGAACAAGAGAACGGATTCTTGATTTGTCCTTGCGACTTTTCAACGAGTTCGGGGAGCCGAATATTACAACCACGGTGATTGCTGATGAAATGAACATCAGCCCCGGTAATTTGTATTATCACTTCCGCAACAAAGACGACATCGTCAACAGCATTTTTGCGAGTTTCGAAAAAGAGATTGATGGCCTGCTCGATGTGCCGGGTAACCGCCAAGCCAATATTGAAGACGCATGGTTGTACCTTCAAGTGTCCTTCGAGTTGATTTGGCGCTACCGTTTTTTGTACCGCGATTTAAACGATTTGCTGTCGCGCAACCGCACCCTTGAAATTCACTTCAAACGCATCCTGAAACACAAGGTGGATGTGGCACGCCGCCTATGTCAAGGTTTGGTGGAGTCGGGTGACATGAGGGCCTCGCAGGCGCAAATTAACGCGCTGGCAACCAACATGGTGGTTGTAGCTACCTACTGGCTATCATTCGAATATGTTCGCGACCCACGCCACTTCAATGATGAAGCCACGATGAGCGCTGCCTTGGCCAACGGCGTGTACCAGGTCATGTGCCTGCTCGCCCCGTATTTGCAAGGCAATGCCAAGGAATTGTTTGAAAGCCTGGCCCAATCTTTTATTACTGAAGAAAACACATAACAAGACTTAGGAGAACTTATGAGCGACCTGAAAGACCGATTTGAAAAAGCAGTGGCGGAATCGAAATCACTGCCAGCCCGCCCCGACAATCAAACCCTGCTGAAAATTTATGCATTGTTCAAACAATCAACTGAAGGTGACAACACCGGCAAACGCCCCGGCTTCACCGACATTGTGGGCCGTGCAAAATATGATGCGTGGAAAGGCCTTGAAGGCACCAGCAATGAGCAGGCGATGCAAAACTACATCGACTTGATTGAATCATTGAAATAATTTGGGTTCGAGTAAAAAAACCGGTCTTCAACAGACCGGTTTTTTTATTCCTAACGAAAAAAATCAGGTAGCTTTTTCGAATCGGTGGGCACCGCATCAAGCTTGGCCGCCACGTGCACACAAACGGTACGACACAACTCCACCACCGTGGGCTCCTTGACCTGATACAGCACCAAAGTGCCCTCTTTGCGCCGCTGCAAAACCCCTGCCCGGTACATCAAATTCAAATGTCGTGAAATATTGGATTGGGTGGAATTGACCTCGTCCACAATGTCATTCACCGACTTCTCACCATTGCACAGGGCGTGGATGATTTTCAGGCGGGTGGGCTCTGACAACACTGCAAAGTACCCAGACACTTGTTCCAGCAGGGAATCCAGTTCACTCATAGCATGACCGATTGTTTTTTATGTTGTCTTGATTGTAACCCCGTTTTCAAGCGGGTGAATGTGTCAATGGTTGGCCAGCAACAGCCCTGCATGTTCACGCATGGGATGAAACTCAATGGTTTCCCAACGCTTTTGCATCACATCAAGGTCAAATCTGGACGTGGCCAAAAATGCATGGGTATTTGCTGCGTCGGTTACCATGCGGCCCACGTTCGCGTCCATAAAACGGCGCAAATCATTGGCGTTCTTGCTAGTCACCCAACGTGCGCAGCTGTAGCGGCTTGAGGCCAAGCGAACTTCCACACCGTACTCACCTTTCAGGCGGGCCTGCACCACTTCAAACTGCAGTTGGCCAATGGCACCCAACAGCATTTCAGAACCCAAAATGGGTTTAAATACTTGAATTGCACCCTCTTGCCCCAACTCCATCAAGCCTTTTTGTAACTGCTTGCTTCGCATCGGGTCTTTCAGTTCAACGGAAGCAAACAGTTCCGGTGCAAAAAATGGCAGGCCTGTGAACTGCAAACCTTCGCCTTCACTGAGCGAATCGCCCAACTGCAAACCACCATGGGTGGTCAAGCCAATGATGTCGCCAGCATAGGCTTCATCAACCCGGTCACGGCGCTGTGAAAGAAACGTCACCACACTGGTGGGTCGGAAATCCTTTCCGGTGCGCAACACCTTGAACTTCATGCCATGCTCGAAACGCCCGGACAGCACGCGAACAAACGCAATCCGATCGCGGTGAGAGGGATCCATGTTTGCCTGAATTTTAAACACGACACCACTGAATTTGCTTTCAGTGGGCGCCACTTCGCGCTCTATGGCTTTGCGCGGGCCCGGGTGTGGTGCCACATCAACCAGTGCGTCCAACACTTCCTGAACACCGAAATTGTTCACGGCAGAACCAAAAAACATGGGGGTTTGCTTGCCTGCGAGAAATTCTGCCGCATCGAAGCTGGGCGCTGCACCTGTGACCAATTCAATTTCCTGTTCGGCCTGTTGAAACTCGGCACCAAAACGGCTTCTCAACAATTCCCGATTGTCACCATTCACAACATCGTCTTCGTCTCGGCGACGGTCAGCACCCGGTGTAAACACCCGCATGTGGTTTTTTCGAATGTCAAAAATACCGTGAAACAACTTACCCTGCCCCACAGGCCAGGCAAACGGCACGCAAGGAATACCCAATGTGGTTTCAATCTCGTCCATCAATTCAAGCGGGTCGCGCACCTCGCGGTCCATCTTGTTGACGAAAGTAATAATGGGCGTATTGCGTGCGCGGCAAACCTCGATCAAACGCAGGGTTTGGGGCTCTACACCGTTGGCAGCATCAATCACCATCAAGGCGGCATCCACTGCGGTCAACACCCGGTAGGTGTCTTCGGAAAAGTCCTGGTGACCGGGCGTGTCCAGCAGATTGATCACTTGGTCGCGATATTCCATCTGCATCACCGAACTGGCTACAGAAATACCACGTTGTTTCTCGATTTCCATCCAGTCGGACGTGGCATGGCGGCTGGCCTTGCGGGCCTTCACGCTACCGGCGATCTGGATGGCACCTGCAAACAGCAACAACTTTTCAGTCAGTGTGGTTTTACCGGCATCCGGGTGGGAAATGATGGCAAACGTTCTGCGACGCTTGACTTCGGATTCAATAGACACAGCAGGCCTTCTGGCACAAAAGCGATGATTTTACACGGCCGGAGACATTAATTCATCCTGTTTCATTTTCATATTAATTTATTAACTATTAATTTGTGACAAACCCTGATGCGGACATCCCTTATTGCCCATTTTTCCAATAGATACGACAGTAGCGTGGTGTTTTCACACAAGCATGTCATTCATTTAACGAATGATAAAAATAACAAAGCCCAACACCCAATGGGCAAAGTTTCATCACAACATAGGGGATATCAATGAAAGCAATTCTGGCAAAATCCGCCATTGCAATCAGCCTGGCCGCACTGGCCATGGGTGCAGCGCATGCAGACAAATCCAAGTGGCCCAAAAGCTTTACCGTTGGCACTGCCTCACAAGGTGGCACTTACTACGCATATGGCGCTGGCTGGGCCAATCTGGTTGCAGAAAGTGTTGGCATTACTGGCGGCGCGGAAGTAACTGGTGGCCCAACCCAGAACCTTGCATTGGTTCATACAGGCAAACTTGCCTTCGGCATGACCACCATGGGCCCGGCCCGCGATGCATTGGACGGCAAAAGCCCATTGGCACCTGGTTTGAAAATGAACAAGGTTTGCGCCATGTTCCCGATGTATCAAACCCCTTTCTCAGTCACCGTGTTGTCATCAAGCGGCATCAAGTCGATCAAGGACATCCCAGCGGGTTCTAAAATCGGCTTCGGTCCAGCGGGTTCAACCTCTGATACCTATTTTCCGAAAATGCTCGAAACCCTGGGTGTGAAATTTGAGCGTCGCAATGGCGGCTGGTCCGACCTGGGCGGCCAATTGCAAGACGGCTTGATTGACGTGGTGGCCTTCGCAGCGGGTGTTCCCATTCCTGCGGTAACCCAATTGGAAGTGCAGACCAAGATCAATATTCTGGAATTCACGGAAGCGGAACAGAAGAAGATCATTGACACCTACCCTGTTTCTGCTTTCCCGATCAAGGCCGATACCTACAAAACCTTGACCAAAGACGCACGTGCCGTGTCCATGTGGAATTACACGATCGCCAACTGCGACTTGCCTGAAAGCTTTGTGTATGAAGCCACCAAGGCCGTGTTGGACAACAACCCGAAAATGTTGACCATCCACAAAGGCGCACGCACCACATTGGCAGAGAACTGGGACAAAAACACCTTCATTCCTTTTCACCCCGGGGCGGTGAAGTACTACGAGGAAAAGGGTTTCAAAATTCCAGCGAATTTGAAAATGAAGTAAACAGACCTTCACTACGATTGATCTGAACCACGTCGGGCCAGCGTTACCGGCTCGACGTGGTCAGCCAGGCATATTCAATATTCTAAAAAAATGGTTTCATCATGACCACACCATCCAGCGCAACAAATCCCGCCGAAGAAGACCGCCTCATCGCCCACGGCGTTGACGAGGAACTGCCAGCGAACAACCAGCGTCAATTTACCCAAACCGCTGCATTGTTTGTTTCCATTGTTTCAGCGGCCTATGCCTTTTGGCATGTGTTCACATTGAATGTGTCACCCGTCGAAACATGGGCTTTCCGGATTTTGCACGTTGCCGGCGCACTGATGATTGGCTTTGTCGCCTATTCATCGGCCAATGTGGATCAACCACAGCGTGGCAACCAGAAAATTATCAAAGGTCTTGCGGTGCTATTGGCTTTGCCAGTTTTGTATTCGCTGTACGTTGTTTTCGAGATGAGCCAGATCATCGCCAGCGGCGAGATGATCACACCTGAAATGGAAACAAATCATTTTGGAATTCCACTGGCCGTGGCTGCACTTGGCGCAATTGTTGCCAGTTGGTTTCTACGACCCGAAGGCAACAGGTTCAACTGGCTCGATGCCACCTTGGTACTGGCAGTAATCGCCAGCACCGCTTACCTGATGCTGCACTTGGATGGCACCGCCTTGCGCATGCGCGCGGGCACCCCTTTCGCATCGCCCGGCAACGCTTGGGCAGCCATGGTTGGTTTGGCGCTCATCCTTGAACTGACACGCCGCGTGGCAGGCAGCGCCTTGGTTGTCATCTCGGTCATTTTCGTCGTGTATTCATTCGTTGGCCCCTATTTGCCAGGCTTCCTGACGCATGACGGTTTTGATTTCAGCCGCTTTTTCTCCTACATCTACACCGATGCAGGCGTTCTGGGCGCAACCACAGCGGTGTCGTCCACCTACATCATTTTGTTCATTGTGTTTGCGGCGTTTCTGCAAGCCTCCAAAGTTGGCGATTATTTCGTCAATTTTGCCTTCGCTGCGGCAGGGCGTGCGCGTGGTGGCCCGGCCAAGGTGGCAGTGTTTGCCTCTGGCTTGATGGGCATGATCAACGGCACAAGTGCCGGCAATGTGGTGGCCACTGGCTCGCTGACCATTCCACTGATGAAAAAAGTAGGCTACAACAGCAAAACAGCGGGCGCCATTGAGGCAGCTGCATCCACAGGCGGGCAAATCATGCCGCCCATCATGGGCGCGGGTGCGTTCATCATGGCGGAGATCACCGGCATACCCTATTCCGACATTGCAATTGCTGCAGTCATTCCAGCCGTGCTTTACTTCCTGTCAACCTACCTGATGGTCGACTTCGAGGCTGCCAAACTGGGCATGCGCGGCATGCGGTCCGACGAACTGCCCCAATTCTCGAAAATGGTGAAGCAGGTGTACCTGTTCATCCCGATCATCATTCTGATCGTTGCCTTGTTCATGGGCTATTCCGTTATTCGTGCAGGCACATTGGCCACAGCGGCGGCGGCAGTGGTTAGTTGGCTCACGCCATTCAAAATGGGCCCGAAAAGCATTTTCAAAGCCTTTGACCTGGCAGGCGTGATGTCTATCCAGATCATCGCGGTCTGTGCCTGCGCGGGTATTATCGTTGGGGTGATCGCCCTCACCGGGGTGGGCGCTCGTTTCTCGTCCATTTTGCTGAACATCGCCGAGAATTCCCAACTGATCGCTCTGTTCTTTGCCATGTGTATTGCCATTTTGCTGGGCATGGGCATGCCAACCACCGCGGCCTATGCTGTGGCAGCTTCTGTGGTGGCCCCTGGCCTGATCGAACTTGGCATTCAACCGCTGGTGGCGCATTTCTTCGTATTCTACTTCGCAGTCATTTCAGCGATCACACCGCCAGTGGCACTCGCGTCCTATGCCGCAGCGGGCATTTCGGGGGCCAACCCCATGGCAACGTCTTTCACATCGTTCAAGATAGGATTGACCGCGTTTATTGTGCCGTTCATGTTCTTCTACAACGCAGCGCTATTGATGGAAGGTGAATGGTTCGTTATCCTGCGCGCGTTCACAACCGCCTGCATTGGTGTGTTCTTCCTGGCCGCCGCGATTCAAGGCTGGTTCTGGGGCTCGCATTCCAACTGGGTAGTGCGTGGGGTGCTGTTGATTGCAGCGCTTTGCATGATCGAGGGCGGCGGATACACCGACATCGCTGGTGCTGTGTTGGCAGTTGTGGCCATCGCTCTTAATAAATTCTTTAAAGGAAAACCTGCACCGGAACCCATCGTTTCTACCCGGGGCATGGATTAAAAACCTGCATTGCCTGAGGCTTTCGCACAGATTTTTAGTGTAGAGCCTCAGGTTCAAACCCTTTCATTGCGTAATCGATTTCCCTATAGTGCGAAATGTCACGAAACTTGACTACTCGCCACCCAAGGAGATCTCACGATGTACGCTTTCGAAAAAACAGCAGAATTGCTGACCAAAACCAACACTGAACTGAAAAGCCAACACCAGGCTGCAGCCAAGGCTTTGAATAGCCTGGTACAAACTCAATTCGGCCTGCTGTCACAGGGTTTGGGCAATGCCTTCACCGCCGCTGAGAAGCTGCCATTGGCTAACAAACCAGTTGTTGTGAACGCACGCACCGAGATCAAGCATGGCCTGGAGAAAGTGGTTGGCGTAAGTCAGGTCTACACCCAGAAAGGCGTTGAACTGTTTGAACAACAGTTGCCTGTTGTGATCGACAAGGGTTTCTCTTACGCTGCACTGGCCCTGTCACAAGCTGAATCATTGACAGAAAACGCCATCACCATGGGTGTAAGCGCCTTGGAACAAGCCAAGAAAAACGAAACACTGAAGCCTGCCATTGAGCAAGCTGAGCAAATTGCAGCCCAGTTGTTCGAGAAAATTGGTGTTAAAGGTGAAGCTGGCGCGAAGAAAGCTGCCAAGAAGCCTGCCGCCAAAAAGGCTGCTGCGCCACGTGCCAAGCGTGCTGCCGCTACGCCCAAGGCATCTGTCTGAAAAGACATGGCCCAGCTTGAGTTGAGCTTTGTCTAAATAAAAAAACCCTCGAAAATTCGAGGGTTTTTTTTATTTGCTCAGGCATTGTTCAGCACAACCACAAAATCAAACCGTAGCAAATGCCTCCTCCCAAAACCCCTACAAACCATTCACGCCTGGATTCCACTTCGCTTAGCGAATGAACACCCAAACTGTTGTTGTTTGCAAAATCATCCATGGCCCAACTCCCGGTGCTCAATACAAATACGTGTGTCGATGGCCTAATTAAAAACCAGATTGCGTGCCCTGTCTTTCCCGCAATGGGGGCCACCTTAAACGATTACCCCCGTCGCGTGAAGAGGGGACAGATTCAGGAAGATGCCCATGATGAAGCGCTGTAACAACTGCTGGCCAGCTGCATTGTTGCCCTGCCGGGACTGAATATGAGACCGAAACCAATGGGGCAAAGGTCAGTTTTCATTTCACGGATTCATAGCGTTGTGTGTTGGCATCAAACCAGTACAACGAATCCTGAAACTGGTTTTGATCAAGACCTTCTTTTTTCAATCGCACTTTTTGGTACTTGAACGTTCCCGTGGTTTCAACCAGCTTCAAAACGCGTACATATTGCGGCACGGCATAGGCTGGCAAATTTGAAACCAGGTGGTTGGCCATTGCTTTCAAATCAAGCCGGTAACCCCGCTTCACCGCCACCGCCGCCATTCCCGCCTTGCCGTCAACGCCTTTCAACTTCACGCCGTAGACCACCGCATGTTCCAGAAAGGGGAGTTTGGCCAACACGCCTTCTACCTCGGAGGTGGCCACGTTCTCACCCTTCCACCTGAAAGTGTCGCCCAAGCGGTCAACAAACTGAATATGCTGCCAACCTTGCCTTCGCACCAGGTCGCCTGAATTGAACCAGCAATCGCCTTTCCTGAACACGTTGCGCAACAATTTGCCCTCATTGGCTGCCGGGTCGGTGTAACCATCAAAGGGACGCAAACCGGTGATCTCGCTGATCAATAGACCAACCTCGCCCCGAGCCACCGGCACGCAAAAACCATGGGTATTGCGCTGCACCTGCTCGGTGTCTGCATTACAGGCCACCACTTCATAAGGCATTGGGCAAAAACCCACGGTCTCTTTCAGGCCAAAGGCATTCATGAACCCGAGATTGGATTCGCTGGCGCCATAAAACTCAAAAATCTGGTGAATGCCGAAACGATTTTCAAAGTCACTCCAGATCTCCGGACGCAAACCATTGCCCAAAATCAGCCGCACCTCGTGGTTTTGGTCATCCATGCGCTCGGGCTGATTCAACAAATAACGCAGCAGTTCACCGATGTAACAAAACGCGGTGACCTGGTAATGCGCAATCCGCTGCCAAAATTTGCTGGCGCTGAATTTTTCATCCAGTGCGAAACAGGCCCCCGCAGCCACCACCACGCCCAGGGAAACCGTCAAGGCATTGTTGTGGTAAAGCGGTAAACAACAGTAAAACACATCATCAGAATTCAGACGAACGGCGGTATTCATGCCCAAGGCGGCCTGTAACCAGCGGTAATGGCTCATCACAGAGGCTTTGGGTAAGCCCGTGGTACCCGACGTGAAAATGTAAAAGCAAGGTGAACTGGCAATGATTTGCGCCGTGTACGCCAGGTTGTGTGCTGGCTGGGTGCACCACGCGCTGCGAAAGTCAGTGACCAGCAGGTCGCTGCTGGGTTCCTGAAGTGACAACACCTCAATTGACTTCAAAAAGCCCGGTTGCTCTTTCTCCAAGGCTTTCAATATTTGCAAGCCCTTATCACAGGCAAGCACCAAACGCGGCTTCACCAGCCCAAGGCTGTGGGCCTGCACTGCCCCGTGCTGATTAATGTTCAGCAAGGCCGCCACCGCACCCAGTTTTGCGCAGGCAACTACAGCCAACAGGGTTTCAGCGCGGTTGGCAGACAACAGACCTACCGTGTCGCCAGCCTGCACACCCAGGGCATGCAAGCCACGCGCCATCTGGTTACAAGTGGCATTGGCTTTGTCATATGTCCATGTTTCACTGCCGCTTTTCAGAAAGGGCTGCCGCGCATGCTTTGCAGCAGTTTCCTGAAACAGCAAACCCAGTGAACGCCGTGAAAGGGGTCGAAGAAATGCCAGGTTGAACAACGACGGCAAAATTCTGGGCATGTCTGGCAAAAAGCCCAAAGCTCCTTTTGCAATATCAATTGCCGATACAGTTTTGCCTTGAACTGTCATTTTGTGCGGTCTCCAGAGGCTGTACCGTGTTTTTTCATACAGAAAAAGATACACTCATTGGGTCAACGAAACTTGCGTACCCACCGTTTTTATCAATGTCATCAGGCTGCCCAGTTAATAAGTACCCCTCCATGCCCATAGCCCAAGTACGCTTTAAAGCCGTGTTTTGCCTGCTTGCAATTGCAGCTGCTTTCTTTGGGTCTTCAGCAAATGCGAAGAATTTCATCGGCTACACCGGCAAAGGCTGGAACAATGACTTCGGTGTGTTGCGTGGCCAGTGCGACGCAAAACAGGTTCAAGCCGAATCACTAAGGGGCAGTTTGACCGAACAAATGGCCTATGTAGAATCTGGAGAAGCGTTTAAATCCATTTTCCCTGAAACTGCACTGGTTGACGCCTTCGCCGTTGATTCACACTGTTTTGGCCACACCATGGAATTGGTACCTTCCGGCCAAGCCGTTCGCTGGATAAACCCAGCCAATGGAATCGGCGTGTATTTGTCGCCAGGCGCGAAGTCAGACACCTGCCGAACCTACCTGGGCGTCACCATTGTGAATGGCGAAAAAACGAAGTTTCGTGGTGAAGTATGTTCGCCCAGCAAAGGCTTGTGGCGCGTTCAACAGTGAATTGCGTTTCGCAACCTGCCCAGTGTATTGGCATGCCCCACCAACACCAGAAGTAACTTTGCGCGTGTCATCGCCACAAACAACTTTCTGAAATCGGTTTCATTGAATTCCTCGAAGGCCAGTTCGGTCACCACCACCGCTTGGGCGGATTGTCCCTTAAAACGGTAAACCGATTCTGCATGTACATTGCCCTCGGTGAAAACCTGGCCACCGTGTTCATCGTACCGTCCGGTGAAATGCCGCAAGCTGTGCGGCCCCAAGCTGGCTTGGGCCAACACTTTCGATTTTTCGTGCCCGCGCATGCTAAGTACCGCAATTTTGTCGCGTGTAAAACCATGCCGCAAACACGCTGTAATCGCTTTGGCTGTTTGGTTCAACAAACCATCGTTGTCTTCATACTCGAAAAACTCAAGCGGCAAACCTTCCAGCGGACAGGCCGCTTCAATGTCCAGTGGCAAGGGCGACTCAAACCTGAATTCCTGTTGCACCAACTGCAAGGCCTGCACCACACGCTTGGGGTTTCTGTAATTCATGGGTGTATTCAGGCTTACCCAACCGGGCAGGCTGACCGGGGGTTTTCCATACAGGTTTTGAATGGGGTCCTCCAGCCACAACCAGCGCGTGCCAGAATGCGCGCAACGCTGAAGCACGGCCAGCCAGCTTTGGTCGAAATCCTGACCTTCATCCACCACAATTGAATCGAACACCCAACGCTTGTCCACCAGTGTGGCCAGCACCTGTTCTGCCAAACGGCCAAATATACCGGGTGAGGAATAATCAACGTCCTGACCAGCATCGCGCAACATGCGATCGCACAGCGCATGAAAATTGAAAACCACCGCGCCCATCAAACCTGCTTGGCGAACCTGCTGCGCCATGTGCGACGAAAGCGGCCTGTTATAACACACGTAAAGCGTGCGAGCCTTCAAGCCATGATTGCGCTGCAATTCACTGAAGGCCAGTTGCGACTTGCCACTGCCTGCCGTGCCCGCAACACGCAGGCGAAACGGCTCAAAATCTAGCCTTGAAACCCACTGCTCCAGCCCCTGCGACAAACGGGTTACCAAGGTTTCAGCCACTTGGGACAAAGCCCCAACTTCGGGAACCAGGTTAAGTTCGTTGCACAAAAATGAGTGAATTGCTTTGGGATTGGAGTGGCTGCTAAACAGGTCTGCCGTGATGTCGATGGTTTGTATCAACGCGGCCAACTCGTCTTTGTGACGAGCATCCACCACCCTTTCTGCGTTCACGGTCAGGCCAGTGGCGTCGGGCACGGTGAAATCGGGACAATAGAAAACAGGTTCAATCCGCAATGTACCCTGGTGCTGCTTTTTGAACTTTTGAACCAGCAAAGCACCCTGCTCCGCCAAGGCATTGAACACGTCCTGGCGTTGTTCGCCCAGTTGCTTGACGACCCTGCCCTGGTCCACTTTCATCAAACCGGTTTTCATCAAGATGCAGTACACAATGCCACTGGGGCCCAACACCAGAAACTGGATGCGCCCTGTCACTGTGAGCCCGTGTTCAATGCGCGACCAATGTATGCCGTGGTAGATGGTGTAGTTGTCGGGCAACTGCGCCTGCAATTGCAACAACACATCCCGCTCGCGGGCCTGTGCACCATCCAGCGCCAGCTCACTGGTATCTGATGGATAAACCGTGGCTGACACGCCTTACACCTCTTTGAATTGTTGTTTCAGTTCGGTGCCCGAATAACGGTCCACACCAGCCTGGATGCGAAAACCCAGCATGATTTTGCCGGTGGTGCAGTACACCTGTTCGCGCAGCCATTCGATCACTTCCTTGCCCTCGGAAAAACCAACGGCCTCAAATTCCCACACCCGGTCGTCGGCATTCCAGCGAAAGCCCTTGGCCTTTAGAAAATCTTTTTTCTCGAAAGGTGCTTTCAGCGCCGCAATTTGATAGATCGATTCATTGGCACTGTCGAACAGCACCTGAAACGGCATGCGCTGGGATGTTTTCAAGGGCTGCGCCAACACATGGACCAAGGCATTGCAGTCTTCAACCGCGCGGTGCGCACCGTGAAAGTAGCCGCAATCGGACAACAAATACTCCAGCTTGCGGCCCGAATAATTTTCCTGCGTCCAGGGCAACTCCCGAAACGTGCAGGCCCAGATCGATTTTTCAAGCCAGGGGAAACGACGCAACATGAAGGGTTTGTCGAAAGCGGCATTGTGGGCCACAAACAGGGCGGCTTCGCTGCACAGGGCTTTCAGCGCCGCTTCGTCAAACTGCTGGCCTTTCACCATGTCGTTGGTAATGCCGTGAATCGCAGAATTCTCGACGCTAATGGCCACCTTGGGTTCTTCAAGGCCACCATAACTGCCCAGTACTGCACCTATTTCTCCGGTGTCCTGGTCCACCTCAATCAACAGTGCACCTACTTCAATTACTTCACAGGTAGAAAAATCAAGCCCCGTGGTTTCAGTGTCAACCACCAGCACTTTGACAGGGCTGTTGATTTGCCCGCCAAAACTTCCACGCATTTGAATGCGGCGCAACACCTTGTAGTTACCACTTTGTTCAAGCCACTGAGCAACAGTTTCCGGGTCAATGTTGCCAATGCTGCTGTTCAATTCGTCACTGTTCAAAACGTGTGTCCTTTGGTTGGGTGGTGTGTTGCAGGTGGGCCTGTTGTCGGCTTACTTTCAGCTGCCAGCCTTTTTTCACCTCGCGAATACCACCTTTGTTAATACGCAGTTGGCGGGCCAACTCGATTAATTTCAGTTTGCCACAACGCACGCCCTGCCCCAGCAACCAGTGTCGAAGGGTATTCAACTGGGCTGTTTCGGCCAGTTCTCGCCACTGGATCAACTGCAGGGCACCTGCGGCGGAAACCACCTGCGGTGCGGTGGCCTCAGTATTTGAATCTTCTTCTGAATAGTGTGCCTGAAAAAATTCGGCCAGTTGCAACAAAGCCTTGGGACTTTGCGGAAAGTGTTCCTCAAGGTTTGGCAACAATTCATGACGCACCCAGTTGCGGCGAAGGGTGGTGTCGTTGTTGCTGGGGTCTTCAATGCAGCTTAGCTGATGCTGCTGCGCATAATCCAGCAAGCTGGATTTGCTGCAGTTCAACAAAGGGCGGCCCAACAACAATTCCGTGTGCAAGTGGCGGTCTACGCCCACAGGGCCAATCGGCCGCATGCCCCCCACGCCGCGCAACCCTGAACCGCGCAACAACTGAAGCAACACCGTTTCCAATTGATCATCCCGGTGGTGCGCGCACAGCAGCACTGACTGGCCTTGGGTTTTCATCCAGTTGAAAATGGCACGGTAACGCACCACACGGGCCTGGCCTTCCAAGCCCAGGTCGCCGGGCTCTACATTCACCCGCAAGGCGGTGAATGGCACACCCCATCGTGCACACCGGGTTTGGCAATGCAGTTCCCAATCATGGGCTTGGGCTTGAATTTGGTGGTTCACATGAACGGCATGCACAGGCACACCCATGGCATGCAGGGCATGAAGCAACACGGTGGAATCGACCCCGCCGGAATAAGCCACTACAAAGCAGGCTGGCAGCGGGGCTTGGCGCTTGAAGTCGCTTAGAAAGGCTTCAAGCGACGACTTCACTTACTTGCTCACCTTGAAGTGACCGTAACTCATCAGCCTGTCGTGGCGGGCATCAAGCAAGGTCTTCGGCTTGTAGGACACCAACAAGTTCAAAGCGGCTTTGATGGATGTTTTCAAATTGTTTGCTGTTTGGGCATGGTCGCGGTGCGCGCCACCAAAGCTTTCTTTCACGATTTCCTGAATCAGGCCCAAGTCGCGCAGGCGCTTGGCTGTGATGCCCAAGGCCTCGGCCGCGTCCGATGCCCTTTCCGCACTGCGCCACAAAATGGATGCACAACCTTCGGGAGAAATAACCGAATAAGTGGCGTATTCCATCATGATCACGTGGTCGGCCACAGCCAGTGCCAAGGCACCACCTGAACCACCTTCACCAATAATGGCGCTGACAATGGGCACTTGAATCTGGGCCATTTCAATCAAATTGCGACCAATGGCTTCAGATTGGCCACGTTCTTCGGCATCAATGCCTGGGTATGCCCCGGGCGTGTCAACCAGGGTCACGATGGGAATACCGAATTTCTCGGCAGTTTTCATCAGGCGCAGTGCCTTTCGATAGCCTTCAGGGCGCGGCATGCCAAAATTGCGCAAAGTGCGCTCTTTCACATCGCGGCCTTTTTGGTGACCAATCACCATCACGCTTTCACCCTCCAGGCGGGCCAACCCCCCCACAATCGACGGATCGTCAGCAAAATGGCGATCGCCATGCAGCTCATGAAAATCAGTGAATGCGTGGGCGATGTAGTCCAACGTGTAGGGGCGCTGCGGGTGGCGTGCCACTTGCGAAACCTGCCAAGGCGTCAGCTTGCCGTACAGTTCTTTGGTCAGGGTGTCGCTTTTGCCTTCCAGCCGGCGAATTTCCTCTGACAAATCAACGGCCGAGCCGTCTTGCACCAAGCGCAATTCTTCAATCTTGCCTTTTAACTCGGCAATTGGCGCTTCAAAATCCAGAAATGTTTGCTTCATGAGGTTCTCTTAATAGTCCACCACGGCTGGGTCAAGGCTGCGCCACAAATACCACGCTGCCACAGTCCGCCAAGGTTTTAATTTTTCCCCGAATTGTAGTGCTTCTTTCGGTCCGATGGGTTCACCTTCGAAAAATTGGCGCGAGATACCGCGTTGCACACCAATGTCATCCACCGGCCACACGTTGGGCCTGCGCAAACAAAACATCAGAAACATTTGAGCTGTCCAGCGGCCCACGCCCTTGATCTCGCACAAATGGCGCGTGCAGGCTTCGTCGTCCATGCCGTCCAGCAACTCCAGGGTCAACAGGCCATTTTGCTCGAATTCGCTCAAGGCACGTGCGTAAGCAATTTTCTGACGGGAAAGGCCGGTTGCTTTCAAGGTGTCATCACTTAGGGCTAACAAGGAATCGCTGGTAATTAAGTTATTCAGGGCATCCAGCACCCGGGTCCACACTGCATCGGCCGCTTTTACTGAAATTTGCTGCCCGACCAGTGAACGCAACATGGTTTCGTAAGGTGCGCCACGCGATCGAAGCGCACGGTCTGAATGCCGCTGAATCAAATTAACCCACACGGGGCTGTGCAAGGCAAGCGCCTCACAAGCTTCCTGCCAATAGGCAGGTGCCTCGGGGTCCAGGTTAAGGCCCTGAATCAAGCCCGCCGCCATTCGGTGGCACCGCCCCGCTTGTCCTCCAGCACCACACCAAGGTCCAGCAACTGCTGTCGAATGGCATCTGCCTTGGCAAAATCACGGTCTGTCTTCGCTTGGGTACGTGCGTCGATCAGGGTCTGAATGGCCGCTTCATCAATCCCCCCGACCTGTTCACCCACTCCGGCATGGTGAAAGGCCTGCGCGGTGCGGCCCAGCAAACCCAACACCTGTGCCAAGGCTTTCAGTCGGGCAGCCAAGCCTGAATCACCCGTGCGGTTCACCTCGTTGGCCATTTCAAACAGCACCGACACGGCAATGGGCGTGTTCATGTCGTCGTTCATTGCCTCGGCAAAGCGGGCCTCAAAATCGTGGTTCCAATCCAGTTTTTCGTCGGCCTGCACCTCGCCAACAGCGGTGTAAAGTCGATCCAGAGCCGACTTTGCGTCTTGCACATGGGCTTCTGAATAGGTCAACTGGCTGCGGTACTGGGCGCGCAAAATGAAAAACCGCACCACCTCAGCATCGTAAACTTTCAAAATGTCCCGAATCGTGAAGAAATTGTTCAGCGACTTCGACATTTTTTCAGACTGACCATTGTTGGTTTCAACCCGCACAAAACCGTTGTGCATCCAGTACTGGGCAAAACTTTCACCCGTGGCGCCCACGCTTTGCGCAATTTCGTTCTCATGGTGGGGGAATTGAAGGTCGGCACCACCACCGTGAATGTCAAAGGTGTTGCCCAACAGCTTGCAGCTCATGGCAGAACATTCAATGTGCCAGCCTGGCCGGCCCACACCGAAATCAGAGTCCCATTTGGCGTCTTCGGGTTCTTCGGACTTGGCACTTTTCCAAAGCACAAAATCCAGGGGATCATTTTTATTATCGGAAACCCCTACACGCTCGCCTGCACGCAATTCATCCAGGCTTTTGCCTGACAGGCGGCCATACTCGGGAAACGAACGGACGGCGAAGTTCACGTCGCCAGAATTATCACGGTAGGCAAGCCGCTTGTTCATCAGCGTTTGGATCATTTCCTGCATTTCTGCCACATAGTCTGTGGCGCGTGGCTCGTGGTCGGGCCGCTCAATGCCCAAGGCATCAGCGTCTTCATGCATGGCCGCAATGAAGCGGTCGGTCAACGAACGAATGCTTTCACCGTTCTCAACTGCACGGCGAATGATTTTGTCATCGATGTCCGTGATGTTGCGCACATAGGTAACAGGATAACCCGATGCACGCAGCCAGCGCTTGAGCAAATCGAACACCACCATGACGCGGGCGTGACCAAGATGGCAGTAGTCGTAGACCGTCATGCCGCACACGTACATTCGTACGTTCCGTGGATCAAGGGGCAGAAAAGCCTGCTTTTTCCTTAGAATTGAATTGTAAATTTGGAGAGACGATTTCATTGGGCTCAGAAAAAAAGCGGATTCAGCCAGTCAAAACGGTAGAATCTGATACAGGAATGGTCAGGAACCCTGATTCAGAAGCCAACCCGCTCTGGGGCTTGTTACAATAGCGCTCGAGTATAACATTACGCATGATCGAGTTTTTCCCAAACAATCAGATGAAACGGGTAACCCCGCAAAGGCGCAATCGAATGCAGGCAAAAGAAACAATCACGTCGTTTGGCAGTGGCAAGTTCACCAAAAGCAAATATGCATTGCTCTGTGCGCTTATCGGGCTTGCATTTGCAGGTGCGCCAAGCCACGCCGATGAAGCGGACGAAGTATCCAAACTGATTCAAAACAGTCAGTTTGAGCAGGCTCAGGCACGGGCAGACGCCTTCCTGGCCAACCGCCCCAATGACGCACAAATGCGGTTCTTGAAAGGCCTGATCCTGACCGAGCGCAATAAAACAGCAGAGGCCATCACTGTTTTCACCAAACTGACAGAAGACTTCCCGGAATTGCCAGAACCATACAACAACCTGGCCGTGCTGTATGCCGGTCGAGGCGAGTATGAAAAAGCCCGTGAATCACTGGAAATGGCCATTCGCACCCACCCCAGCTACGCCACTGCCCACGAAAACCTGGGCGATGTGTATGCCAAGCTGGCCAGTCAGTCCTATGACAAAGCCTTGCAACTGGACGGTCGCAACTCAACTGCGCAAACCAAGTTGTCGCTGGTTCGCAACCTGATTGCCGGCAAACCCAGCACGGTTACTGTCGCGGCAGCCGCACCCGCCGCTGTACCAGCCGCTGCACCGGTCAAAAAGCCAGCACCCGCCGAACCCAAACCACCCGTGGTCAAAGAAGAACCCAAGGCTGCACCACCTGTTGTTGAAAGCCCACCACCAGTGGCGGTTGCCCCCCCTGCACCCGTTGTTGCACCTGCAGCACCCGCCATTTCAGCGAGCAAACCCGCAGACCCGAAGCCCAACTCCATTGGCATGGACAGCGCGGTGTTGAACGCAGTTGAAGCTTGGGCCAAAGCCTGGACTGATCAAGACATGGTCGGTTATCTGGGTGCTTACAGCAAAGAATTTGAAACACCGGGCAAAATGAACCGGGCCAACTGGGAAAAAATGCGCGAGCAACGCATTGTGGGCAAAGAGACCATTCGCGTTGTGGTCGAAAATCCATTGATCACTATTTCCGGCAACGAAGCTGTTGTCAAATTCAAGCAAAGTTATTTCTCCAACCGCCTCAACAATGTGTCCTCCAAAACGTTGACCATGAAGCAGGAAGGCGGCACCTGGAAAATCACAAACGAGAGGGTGGGCGGTTAAATGTTGTCAAGAAACTGGCTCCATGTTGCACTGAGGGTACTGCGCGTTGCGGCACCCTTGGTGTTCTGGACATTCACGGCGGCACCATCTTTCGTGAACTCCGGACAACAGGAATCATTTGACCTGGCCGCATACAGCAGCCCTCAAAGCGGCTCGAATTCGTTGGCCAGCAAGCTGTTTGACCAAGCCAGTTATGAACCCGTGATCGACAAGGCCGTGGAAGATATCTACATCGCCTTGAGCAATCACGAGTTGAACAAGGCGCTTGACCTGACCAACCGTTTGCTTGCGGAGTTTCCGAACTTCTTCCTGGGGCACATGCTCAAGGGCGATATTTTGTCGCTGAAAGCTGGTCGGCCTTTGAAAGACATCGGCGACATGCCCAATGTCCCGGCTGCGAAGACAGAAGAACTTGCCGAACTTCGCGAGGAAGCCGTTGCCCGTTTCAAGGCAGTCAAAGATCGCCCACAACGCGACTTGCTACCCGCCGAGCTGGTGCAACTGAACAACGGCCAGCGTTATGTCATTTTGGTCGACACCACTCGGTCGCGGCTGTTCCTCTACGAGAACGCTTTTCCACAACCCCGCCTGGTCACCGATTTTTATGTGTCCCAAGGCAAAATGGGAGCCGTGAAAGTTCGCGAGGGTGACAAGCGCACACCGATTGGCGTGTACACCATCACTGAATTGCTGCCCAAAGAAAAACTGACTGATTTCTATGGCCCCATGGCCCTGCCAATCAACTACCCCAATTCTTGGGACAAACGTTTGGGCAAAACCGGCTATGGCATCTGGCTGCACGGCATGCCGAAAACCTATGTAAGCCGCCCACCCAAGGCCAGCGATGGCTGCGTTGTGCTGGCCAATCAGGATTTGCTAGCCCTTAAAAAGTTTGTCGACATTGGCAATACCCAGGTGGTGATCAGCGAGCGGCTTGATTTCGTGCCTGTGGACGTGTGGCAAAGCCACCGCAAGGCTGCCCTGCGCATGGTCGACACCTGGAAAAAAGACCTTGAAAAGGGTTTTTCGAAAGGCATTTACCACTACGCCAGCGACGTAATAATCGATGGACAGGGTCTGGTCGAGTGGCAACAAAAAAACCAGATTGCCAGCAAATCATTCGGCAAAATCACCATCGACGATCTCACTGTGATGCGCTATCCCAGTGACAAAGACATGATGCTGGTTTCCTTCAAACAGGAAGACAAATTGTCAGGCGAAATCCTCAAACAGCAGTATTGGATGAAGGTTGGAACGCGCTGGCAAATTGTTCAAGAAGACACTCGTAAATTGTAAGGGATTTGTCCGTGACTCAAAGTAAACGTGTTTTCCTCAAATGGTCGATGTTCTCTGCGATTGCTGTTAGCATCGGTAATTCCTCAATCTCCACTGCGTTTGCAAAAACGAAAAAACGAACCATGGTTAAACTTAAAACGAATTTTGGCGAGATCACCATCGCCCTGGACGCCGAAAAGGCCCCCGCCACAGTCGCGAACTTTCTTGAGTACGCGAAAAGCGGTTATTACACCAACACCATTTTTCACCGTGTCATCAGCGGCTTCATGGTTCAAGGCGGCGGCTTCGAACCCGGCATGAAACAAAAGCCTACCAAGGACCCCGTCAAAAACGAAGCAGACAACGGCTTGAAAAACGAGAAATACACCGTTGCCATGGCCCGCACCAACGACCCTCATTCGGCCACTGCCCAGTTTTTCATCAACGTTGAAAACAATGAATTCCTGAACTTCAAAAGCCCGACACCACAGGGCTGGGGCTACTGCGTTTTCGGTCAAGTCACCGAAGGCAAGGACATCGTTGACAAAATTGTTGGCGTGAAAACCGGCTCCAAAGGTTTTCATCAAGACGTGCCTGTCGAAGACGTGATTATCCAAGGCGTCGAAGTACTGTAATAGTTAAAAACCCTCAGGTGCGAAGTTGATCGAAATTCCCAAGCAAGGTGCTGCGTTTTTTGCATCAGACCTGCATCTGTCGGAAGAAACGCCAAAAACACTGGAAGCCTTCGAAATCTGGCTTGCCAGTGTTGCACAGGCCGACACGCTGATATTTCTGCTGGGCGATGTGTTCGAGGTGTGGTACGGCGACGACTACAGCGACCCAACCACAGAGCGCGTGGCGCACGCCATACAAAGCGCACATGCAACCGGGGCCAAAGTGTACTTCATGCACGGCAACCGCGACTTTCTGCTCGGTGAAACCTTTGCTGAAACAGCAGAATTCGAAATTCTTCCAGACCCCGAATTTCTATTGGTTCACCACAAAGTGGTGCTGATTACGCACGGGGATCAACTGTGCACAGATGACAAGGCCTACCAAAAATTTCGCCAGCAAAGCCGAAACGAAAAGTGGCAGAGCAACCTGCTGGCATTGCCGTTGGACAAGCGAATTGAAATGGCCAAGGCCATTCGCAGCGAAAGCAAAATGCACAAAGCCAACAGCCCCTTGAATATCATGGATGCAAACCTTCAAGCCGTGGCGGAAACCTTCAAAGGCAATTGGCCCGACGGGTATTACGTGGGCAGAAGCGATGTAATTCTGCACGGACATACCCACCGCTGTGCCATCCATGACCAACTGGATACACCCGCACCAAAAATTCCGGAGAGCGCACAAGGCACACTGGGAAACGGCGTTCGAATTGTGCTTCCCGACTGGGATTTCGACCACCCAGAAAAAAACCGCCCCAAGGGCGGTTTTTTGAAACTTGAACCCAATGGTGATTACACCCTCAACCTGTTCAACTGATTCCTGTTCAACCGGTTAATTGTCCACCAATTTGTTCAAGGCTTTCAGTTCTTCGCAGTCAGTGGAATCGCCTTGATCCGCCGCAGACTTTCCCTTGTTAAGCAATTTTTCCAGTTGCTCAATGCGCTGCTGTTGCGCAATGGCCTGGTCGATCAAACCGTGCATGGCCTTGATCAGGGGATCATCGCCGTTCTTGGAAACACCATAGGCAGAAAACTCTTCTTTTGTTTTGGCGGCACCAGTCAATGGTGCCTCGCGCGCAGCACTGTCTTCTTTCAAAATTGTGCGTGCCGGGTTGCCCACAGCTGTTGCACCCGCAGGCACAGGTTTGGTCACCACCGAATTCGATCCAATTTTTGCGCCTTCACCTACCACGAAAGGTCCCAACACTTTGGCCCCGGCACCCACCACAACACCCTTCTCCAGGGTGGGGTGGCGCTTGCCCTTTTCAAGTGAAGTACCGCCTAGCGTAACGCCTTGGTAAATGGTCACGTCATCGTGAATTTCTGCAGTTTCACCGATGACAACACCCATGCCGTGATCAATGAAAACACGTCGACCAACCGACGCACCGGGATGAATTTCAATGCCGGTGAAAAAGCGCCCCAGGTGCGACAAGAAACGCGCAAGCGTGGTCAAGCCAGCCCGCCAGGACCGGTTGGCCAAACGGTGCCAGATCAAGGCATGCAAACCGGGATAGCACAGAAACACCTCCACACGGTTTTTGGCCGCAGGGTCTTTTTTCAAAACGGTATCAATGTCTTCTTGTAGTCGAATCCACATGCGAGGAAACCCTGATGTTATAAATGCCCGCGCACACGCGCCAAAGGCCGGTCGCCGAAGTGTATCACGGCTGAATCACGGCTTCTTGCGCTCGAATTCATGCGGATACAAGCGGTTATCAACCACGCGAATCACATCCGAAAAAAAGCCGCGCAGCATGTCCACCTCTTCTTGCTCCAAGGGGGTTTTCGCCAACATCCGGGCCAGCCGTTGCACCACCTTTTTAGGCTTGTCCGGATTGATAAAATCCACGGCCTCCATGGCCTGCAGCCAGTGGATTTGCAAATCAGCAACCGCCTTCACGCTGGCCAGTTTTTCGCCCTTGACCAAATTGGCTGACAATGAATTCTCCACTGCATCGGGCAAGCCGCTGGCCCACTCGGTGCGCAAAGCATAGGCCACAATTTGCACAGCTTGCGACAAGTTCAATGAGCTGTATACCGGGTTGGCCGCAATCGTGACCTGCCGGTTGCAAACCAGCAATTCATCGTTGCTTAAACCCGTACGTTCCGCACCAAATACAAAAGCCGCACCCACGCCGGTTTGGGTTAGATGCAGGGCCTCACGGGCGGCCTGTTGCGGGCTTTGAAGGCTCGGCCCCAAATCACGCAACCTGGCCGACAGGGCAAAAGCAACACTTCGATCGGCCAAGGCATCGGGCAGCGTGTGGTAAATGCGGGCACTTTCAAGCACATCCGCTGCGCCACTGGCCAGCGAAATGGCTTCTTCCGCACAACAAATGTCAGCGGTTTTGGGTTCCACCAGGCGCAAATCGCTCAAACCCATGGTTTTCATGGCACGCGCCACCGACCCCACATTGCCGGGATGACTTGTTTTTACAAGAACTATCGAAATGGATTCAAGGGAAACGGCTGCTGTCATCTATAATGTCGGGTTAAACGTATTCAAATTGAAAGGAAAGGCCATGCATCCGATGTTGAACGTGGCGGTGAAAGCCGCTCGCGCTGCTGGAAAAATCATCAACCGAGCAGAGCTTGACCTCGATCAGGTAAAAATCGGGGTCAAAGGCCCCAACGATTTTGTCACCGAAACAGACCAAGCCGCTGAAAGCGTAATCATCGAAGTGCTCAAGCAAGCCTTTCCCGATCACGCCATTCTAGCCGAGGAAAGCGGCGCTTCCGGCAAATCTGATTACGAGTGGGTCATTGATCCAATCGACGGCACGGCCAACTTCATCCACGGCTACCCGCACTATGCCATTTCGATTGCCTTGCGCGTGAACGGCAACGTACAACAAGCTGTGGTGTACAACCCGGCCACCAACGACCTGTTTACAGCGTCCAAAGGCGAAGGCGCGTTTTTGAACAACCGCCGCATTCGTGTTTCCAAGCGCAGCAAGCCCAATGAATTTCTGGTCGGCTTTGCCTTCCCCAGCGGCCACAATGAAGGCTCACAGGGTGTAAAGCGCAAAATGCTGGCCCTGACAGAAAGCACCGCTGGCATTCGCAAGTCGGGTTCTGCAGTGCTTGACCTGGCTTACGTTGCTTGCGGGCGCCTGGACGGCTACATGTGTTTTGGCCTGAAGCCCTGGGACCTGGCCACAGGCGTATTGCTGGTTTCTGAGGCAGGTGGTTTGATCACAGACCCAGAAGGCAATGCCACATTCATGGAAAGCGGCGACGCAATTGCCGGAAACCCGAAAGCCCTTCAGTACCTGCTGAGCTTCAAATAAAACAAACAGGGACCCAGTTGAGCAAACAAGCGAGTACACACAACCAGGCCGCATCACAGGCGTTTGAAAGCCACACGCCAATGATGCAGCAGTACCTCACGCTGAAAGCCGAATACCCCGACAAGCTTCTGTTCTATCGCATGGGCGATTTTTACGAGCTGTTTTTCGGCGACGCCCAACTGGCTGCACAGCTGTTAAGAATTACCCTGACCCACCGTGGCCAATCAGCCGGCCAACCCATTCCCATGGCGGGCGTGCCTTTTCACGCCGCCGATCAATACCTCGCCAAGCTCGTGGCGCTGGGGCATTCAGTGGCCATTTGCGAACAAGTGGGCACACCGGGCCTAACCAAAGGCCCCATGGAGCGCAAGGTAGCGCGGGTGGTTACACCAGGCACACTCACTGAATCAACGCTGCTTCCCGACCAGGAAAACAAAACACTGCTCAGCCTGTATTCCGAAGACGGAAAATATTGGGGCGTGGCTTGTTTAGCACTTTCTGCGGGTTCCATCCGCTTACTTGAATGTGATTCAGGCTCACTGGCTGCGCATTTAAGCCGCTTTAATGCAGCCGAGGTGTTGGTGAATAACCGCACGTGGGCGCAGCAAAGCCAAATACCGGGCTGCATTGAGCGCCCAGCCTGGCACTTCGATGCCGGTTTTGCCCAAACCCATTTGCAGGCGGTGTTGCAAGCCGCCAACCTTGAAAGTCTTGAACTGCACAACGCCAAACTGGCCGTGCCTGCCATGGGTGCAGCCTTGCAATATGCCAAGGAAACGCACCTTAGCATTGAAACCTTCAAGCATCTTTCCGACATTCAGGTTGAACATGAGCAAGACTTTCTGGTGCTCGATGAGGCTGCACGCCGCAACCTTGAATTGACAGAAACCTTGAGGGGCGATGCTGCCCCCACCCTGTTTTCCCGCATCAACCGCACCGGCAGCGGCATGGGTGCGCGGCGTTTGCGCCAATGGCTGTTAGAACCGCTGCGCAACATGGCCACCATTGAAGCACGGCAAAACAAAATTCAGCACCTGCTTGGCACCTTGGGCCAGGCACCTGAACCGGCGTGTTTCGAACTGGTAAAAACACTGCGTGCCATGGCCGACATTGAGCGCATCAGCAGCCGTGTGGCCATGCAAACCGCCAAGCCTCGCGACTTACTGGCGCTGCGTGAAAGCCTGCAAGCCCTGCCACAGGTCGCAGAGCTGATTGCAAACTTTGACGACAGTGAATTCCATGCCGCATTGCAAGCCTTGCAGACACCACCCGGGTTGCTGGCTGAATTGACGCAGGCCCTGGCCGATAACCCGCCAGTGCTTATTCGCGATGGAGGCGTGATTGCCGATGGCTACCATGCCGGGCTTGATGAATTGCGAAACATTCAAACCGGCAGCGGGCAGTTTTTGATTGAACTGGAAAAGCAGGAACGTGAAGCCACTGGCATTGCCAACCTGAAAGTCGAGTTCAACCGGGTGCATGGTTTTTACATCGAAGTGAGCAGCGCGCAGGCCGACAAAGTGCCCGCGCACTACATTCGACGGCAAACCATGAAAAATGCCGAGCGCTACATTACCGAAGAACTGAAAGCTTTTGAGGAAAAAGCGCTGTCCGCAAAAGACAAAGCCCTGAACCTGGAAAAAGTAATTTATGAAAACCTGATGGTGTGGCTGGACCAGTTCACCCCGTTCTTGCAACGCTGTGCGCGGGAATTGTCTGAACTGGATGCCCTTGCCGCTTTGGCGATTGTGGCCTTCGAAGCAAATTGGGTGCGCCCGCACATGGTACCCCATGCACTGCTGAATATTCAGCAAGGCCGCCACCCGGTGCTGGAGGAGCAGGTAGAACAATTTACACCGAACGACTGCGCCTTGCACCCGGGCAAACACATGGCGCTGATCACCGGCCCCAACATGGGCGGCAAAAGCACCTACATGCGGCAAACCGCGCTGATCGCGCTGCTGGCCCACATGGGCAGTTTTGTGCCGGCAGCAAGTGCGCAAATCGGCGTGCTTGATCGAATTTTTACCCGGATTGGCGCATCCGATGACCTGGCCGGTGGCCGCTCCACCTTCATGGTGGAAATGACTGAAGCCGCCACTATTGTTCGCCAGGCCAGCCCACACAGCCTGGTCATCATGGACGAAATTGGGCGCGGAACCTCCACATTCGATGGTTTGTCGCTGGCTTGGGAAATTGCCAAACGCCTGGCCAACACCAACAAATGTTTAACGCTGTTTGCCACCCACTACTTTGAAATTACCGCGCTGGGCAATGAACTGGACAGCGTTTTCAATGTGCATTTGTCAGCCACCGAACACCAGGGCAAGCTGGTGTTTTTGCACCGCATTGAAGCCGGCCCCGCCAGCCAAAGTTACGGTTTGCAGGTGGCCAAGCTGGCGGGCTTGCCAGCCTTGGTTGTGAAAAATGCGCAAAAACGACTGAACCAACTTGAGGCGGAAAAACGCGCCATGACTGCACAAGTGGATTTGTTCGACATGCCAACCGTAATGGAAACCGAACAGCCAGCCAATGCACAACATGTGAACCTGATTCTCGAAAAGCTCAATGAAATCGATCCCGATGAACTAAGCCCACGCGAGGCATTGCAGCTTATTTTTCAGCTCAAGGGTTTGCAAAGTTGAGCACGCACCGCACCGCATCCAAAACCAGTGCGGCCCTGTTGGGTGCGGTAGCCCTGCTACTTGGCCAGGCTGGCACAGCGCAAGCCTCCTCGTTCAGCTTTGCCTTGATGGGCGACCAACCTTACACCGACCTGCTGGAACCAGCCACTGACAGCCTGATCAAGACCATGAACCGCGACCCTGATGTGCAGTGGATACTGCACGTCGGCGACATCAAGGGTGGCGCAGAACCCTGCACCGATGAATTGCTGACCCGGCGCATTGAACAACTGCGGCGAAGCGAAAAGCCTTTGGTGTACGTACCGGGGGACAACGAATGGACTGATTGCCACCGTGAATCCAACGGCAATTTTAATTCCCAGGAACGTTTGGAGTTTGTGCGCAAGCAGGCTTTTGAACAGCCAGAAACTTTGGGAAAAATCGCTTTCCCGGTTCGCCAGCAAACATCACACCCTTACCCGGAGCACCTGATGTGGCAGCACGGGGGCACACTTTTTATCAGCTTGAACGTGCCGGGCAGCAACAACGACCTTGAAAACCCGAAATCCAGAAAAACCAAAAACACGGAAATTCAACGTCTGTTTAAAAAACGGAAGAACGCCATCAACGCGTGGCTAACCGACGCAGAAAAGCTGTTTGCAAATATCAACACGGCACCCACGGAAACCGTCATTGCCATTCAAGGCAACCCAATTGATGGTTCTGGCAGCCCGAGCAACAATGGCTACGAAGATTTCATGAAAAGACTGGTGAAGTACATCGACAACACCGGGCGCCCAGTGTTGCTGATACACGGCGACACACATCGGTTTAAATGGGACAAACCGCAGCTGAAACAATTTGGGAGTTCAGCCAGCACAAACGCCCTGTTTTACAGGGCAGAAGGCTGGGGGCATCCGTTTGTCAATGCGTGGGTGAAGGTGACGGTAACACCGGGCTCCACCTCGCCATTCGACGTAAAAAGCATTGCAGAGACTGCCAAGCCTGACAATTAGTCTGGGCGCAAGCAGTCAAGCACGGCGCGCCCCTCAGTTCAACTTGTCAGCACCGGGGTTGGGAGCAACACTGAAAAGCGATTGTGCAGCGGCACCCTGCGCCTTTTCTTCTTCATTTGCTGCACGAATGTCCAGCACCTTCAAATGGTAGCGCAAAGCCATGCCAGCGAAGGGGTGGTTGCCATCCAGCACCACTTTGCCCTCGGCAATGTCGGTCACCGTCCACACGCGGCCAAAGCCAGTGTTTTCCTCGGTGGCCTGTTCATCGGGCTCATTTTCGTCGTCTACGGGCACTTCTTCAAGCTGCATGCCAATTTCGAGGTCTTCCGCAAAACTGTCCGCATCCTCGACACGCATCAGTTCCGGATCAAAATCACCGAATGCGTCTTCTGGCTCCAGCTGGGCAAAAACCTCATCACCCACTGCCTTGCCTTCCACTGCCTGTTGCAACTTGGGGAACACCTCATTTTCACTGCCATGCAGGTAAATGATCGGCTCGCCACCATGTTCCTGAATCAATTCACCCTGCGCATCGCGCAGCTCAAAATCAAGGGTCACCACTGTGCCGTGCTCAACAATCATCGTACATAACTCCAGAAATCAGCGCCCAAACCGCGGGCAGTCTTTTAAGGTGGCCTATGATACCCGTAATCGACAAATCACCCAACCCGAAGTATCTGAACATGATTAAACCCTTGACCCACATTGCCAGCGTGCCCGTTGAACAATTCATGAAAGAAGACTGGCACATCAAGCCACGTCTTTTCAAACAGGCATTCCCGCAATTCGAACCGCTGTGCGATGTCGACACAATTGCCGAAATGGCATCGGACGAAGATATCGAAAGCCGCCTGATTCAACACAGCAAAGCTGGATGGACACTTGAGCATGGCCCCTTTGAAGAATTGCCGCCCATGACGCAAAAAGCCTGGACCGTGCTGGTTCAAGGCATTGACCACCATTTGCCCGAAGCGTATGACTTGCTACAACAGTTTCGATTCATCCCCGATGCACGCCTGGATGACGTCATGTTGAGCCTGGCCAGCGATGGCGGTGGCGTTGGCCCCCATTACGATTCCTACGACGTATTCCTGCTGCAAATGCACGGCAAGCGCCGCTGGAAAATTGGTCCGCTACAAGACAGTGAACTTGAAGAAAATGTTCCGCTGAAAATCCTGAAAAACTTTCAACCCACCGAAGAATTTCTTTTGGAGCCAGGTGACATGCTTTACCTGCCCCCCAACTACGGACATGACGGTGTGGCGGAGGGCCCCTGCTCAACCCTGAGCATCGGCTTTCGAGCACCAAGCAAAGCCGAAGTACTTGCCAGTATTTTGCGCGATCTCGCCGATCAGCTTGAGAAAGACCCTGTGATGGCAAATTCACTGTTTTCAGATCCGGGACGTGGTGTTGTGCAAACAAACCCTGCAGAAATTCCTGACGACATGCTTAATTTCGGCGTGGAATTAATGTCGAATTTCACTGCGGATAAGCTGCAAATTCAGGGCAGCATTGCGTGTATGCTGACCGAACCCAAGCCACATGTGTATTTTTCAAACAACACGGAAGATCAGAAAATACCTGAAATTATCAGTGTTTTATGCGAACGCGGCATTGCTTTGTGCATGAAAACTAAAATGCTGTTCAAACACTCCTCTTTCTTCATAAATGGCGACACTGTCAACCCCACAGCCGCCCTTACCGTTAAACAGCTGCAAATGCTCGCAAACCAGCGCGAAATGGAGCCATTCGACTCTGCAGAAGCTTTAAAAAATCCTGAATTCCAGTATTTTTTGATTGGTTTTGCAAAAGCCGGTTGGGTAGAAACCCTAAGGTGAGTAATTTCATTTAGAATTTGGAACTACTCTGCAAAGTCAATAGAATTTTGCTTCCAAAATAAGGTCGGAACAATGACTTGAATTTGACAGGCTATTCGATAGAATTTGCAGAGTTTTCCGCTTGAGTGCTAGAACACCCGGCAGGAAAATGGGTGATTCTGGGTTCTCTTGTGAGCCTATTTGCTCTAAAAAAGACGCTTGAATCGGCGTCTAGTTCGTGACCCCAAAAGGAATAAACATGAAAAACTCAATTTTGATCGCATCTTTGTTTGCTATTGCTTTGGCCGCTTGTGGCAAAAAAGAAGAAGCTCCTGTTGAACCAGCAGCACCTGCAGTGACAGAACCAGCTCCTGCAGCAACTGAACCAGCTCCTGCAGAGCCAACACCAGCAGAACCAGCAGCAACTGAGCCAGCTCCTACTGAGCCAGCTGCAACTCCTGCTGAAGAAGAAAAGAAGTAATTTCAATACACTTGTAAAAGTGTTTGAAACAAAAAACCCCACGCGCAAGCTGTGGGGTTTTTTTGTGTCTGAACGTATATCAAGCCGCCAACTGGGCGGGATCCAGAGTTACCCAGTCCACACCTTCGGCCTGGCAGGCAATCTCGAAAGGAATACCCCGCGGTTGCAGCACGGCGTTCCACATGCTTTGCACAACGTCCGGGCAATTGGTTGTTTTGCTCAAATGCGCAGCCACCACAAATTTCAAGTTACCAGAATTCAGGCTGCGAAGAATTTCACACGCCACTTGATTGCTTAAATGCCCATAATCACCCCCTACCCTTTTCTTCAGGCTAGGCGGGTAAGGCGAATTGGACAGCATTTCCGGGCAGTGGTTGGATTCCAGGATCAAGGCATGCGCACGGTTCAACATGCCCACCAAATGCGGCGTAGCACTGCCACAATCGGTCAGAATGCCCGCAATGAACCCGGACAGGGATTCAATCAACAATTGAACGGGCTCTGCCGCATCATGCGGCACTGGAAAAGGGTGAAGCTTAAGGTGCTTGATCTGAAAGGGCGAATGACTTTCTATTAAAACCACCCGCCCCGAATGAAGATATTCGATGTCGGTCAGTTTGGATCGCAAGGCAGCCCGCCAGGTGCCATGCGTGAGGTAAACCGGCGTTCCAAACTTGCGGCTGAACTTGAATACACCGCTGATGTGGTCGCCGTGCTCGTGGGTAACCACAATTGCGTCCACTTGCGCCGGGGGCACACCCACCCTTTCAAGCCGACTTACGGTTTCCTTCACGGCAAAACCACAGTCAACCATCAGGCGGGTGGGGGCATTGCCCAGCTTGCATTCAAATAGCCAACTGTTGCCCTCACTGCCACTGCCTAAGCTTGCAAAACGCACTTTAATTACCGCAGTTTGCCCGCAAGCTTCGTCGCCGCTTCTTCTGAAATGGCGGCATCCACTGCCGCACCACGTTCAGAAGTAAATTTCACTGAAGTGGACTTGTCACCCTCGGGTGCCACAACCACCTGGAAGCGTTGATCCGCTTTCAAGCTTTTGTCATCGGATGAACCACCAAATATTTTCCCGAAGAAACCTTTCTTTTCACCTTCTTTGGCAGCCGAATCAGGAATGTACTTCACGTAATACACGCCATTTGAACGGTCACGGTCTTCAACAATGAAACCGGCCCGGTCAAGACCAAAGCCCACACGGCGCCATGCCAGGGGGAAGTCTTCTGCAAGAACAATCGACGTGCCTTCAGACTTTTTCTGAACCGAAATAAGCTCTTGACCTACAGGGCGGCCGGAGGCCGCAGCTGCCTTCTCATCACCCGTCAGCTTGGCCATCAAACGATTCAGCATTTCGGCTTCAAGTTCGGGGTCAGAGGGGCGATTCATCCAGATCAGATTGGATTGAGCTTGATCTGTGTAGTTTTCTTCCATGCCGCGGTGGGTCACGAAAATTTCCACACCACCCTCAATGGGCTCAACACGGGTGCGGTAACGGTCGCGGGTGTTGCTGGAATAAATGCCATCAAACACCGTACCAATCACCTTGCGAATGCCATCCATCGGAATATTCGCACGGTTCTCAGCCCAATTGGTTTCCATCAAGCCAATCTTGGGATCGTCTACAGACAACTCGAACCCGGTTTCTTTCCAGAATTCGCGCAACTTGGGCCACAGTTGTTCAGGAGGCATTTTTACCTCCAGAGAACGCAAGTTACCCACGCGCTTTATTTTCACATCATCGGAGGCGACCAACACCGGCTCAGCCTGTGCCTGTTGACGCGCACCAGTGGCACGACGAGCACCACCACTGTAAAACTCGGTTGCGGACACGGCGCCCGAACCAGACTCACCGGGAATCAAAAACTGTTCATCGGCAGACTGTGCAGTCAAATCCGGCGGCACTTCAAGCCCCTGCTCACGTTTCTCGGCGGTGCGATAAGCCGTTTTCTGACCCTCTACGGCCTCTTTGTAGGAAGCGCAGCCTGCAGCGGCGGAAACGGCCACTGCGATCAGCAACAGCTTGTAAGGGGTTGTCTTGTTCAATTCCATGTCTTTAACAGCCTTAAGTGATCTTTAGTCAATCAACCGATGCGCGCGCAAGGCAACGTCTACGGTCTGGTGAAAATTCGATTCCAGTCGGGTCAAGGGCAGGCGCACGCCGGGTGCCATTCTGCCCATCTTGCTCAATGCGTACTTCACGGGAATGGGGTTGGCCTGCACGAACATGGCCTGGTGCAAATCCAGCAGGCTCAGGTTCAAGGCGTGCGCTGTTTTCGCATCGCCTGCAATGGCGGCTGCGCACAATTCATGCATCAGCTTGGGGGCCACGTTGGCGGTCACGGAAATATTGCCCTTGCCACCCATCAACATCAGGTGCACTGCAGTGGGATCATCCCCGCTGTACACAGCGAAATCAGGTGACGTATCACGAATTAACCAGGCGCCACGTTCAAGGTTGCCCGTGGCTTCCTTGATACCCACAATGCCATCCACCTGGCTTAAACGCACCACGGTTGAATGTGCCATGTCGGCAACGGTACGGCCGGGTACGTTGTACAAAACAACCGGCAAATCAACGGCCTCGGCAACCTTGCGCATGTGCAGGTAAATGCCTTCCTGCGTGGGTTTGTTGTAGTACGGTACAACCTGCAGGCTGGCCGCAGCACCCACTTTGCGGGCGTATTCGGTCAACTCGATTGCCTCGGTGGTTGAATTGCCACCTGTACCGGCAACAATGGGTATGCGCCCAGCAGCCTGTTCCACGGCCACGCGAATCAATTCGCCGTGCTCTTCCACGTCCACTGTCGGCGATTCGCCGGTGGTGCCTACGGCCACGATGGAATCGGTGCCTTGTTCTATATGCCAATCAATGAGCTGACGGTAGCTGTCATAGTCCAGCGAACCGTCTTCAAACATCGGCGAAACAATCGCGACAATGCTGCCAGTGATCATTTAGTCCCTTTGAGTGAGTGTTATTGTTTCAGATTGTATCCCAGACCATGCACCTGTAATGCCCATGGCCCGTTGAATCATTGCAGGGCTTGGAACGCCCCGCCGCCCCTGTTCAAAACGCAGAATGTGCAATGAAGACATACGCGCCAGCAACTCGCCCGGCTGAAGCAGGAATTCAGGGCTTCGTGGCGAGCCGAATTGCGCATTGCCGTCCATGAAAGTTTCGTACACCAACACTGCGTTTTCAGACTTCAGGTTTTGCAAAAGGTTCGCAAAATGTGGCCGATGCAGGTAGTTGGCCACCACAATTAAATCATATTGCTGACCTGCCAGCGGCCAGTGCTCCTGCTCCAGGTCCAGGGCTTCAAACTGCACATTCGCAGGCCACACCGTTTCCGGCGTGTTTTTGTCAACAGCATGCACGTTGTAACCCAGGCTGGCCAGGTACAAGGCATGGCGACCACCACCGCAAGCAAGGTCAAGCGCCCGCAAGCCCGGCTTCACAGCACCACCTGCCGTACAAAGGCTTTCAATGCAAAGGCGCACCCATGGCGAAGGTGTCATGGCTGGGTTGGCGTGGGGATCAAGCATGTCAGGAGTAATCCAGGCCCATGTGCTTGCGCACGTCTTTCATGGTGTCGTTGGCCATGGCACGTGCCCGCTCGCAACCCTCATCGATGATTTTTCGCACCAATGCAGGGTTTTCGGTGTATGTGGCGGCACGTTCACGCATGGGGGCCAATTCATCGGTCACGGCTTGAATAATCGGCTCCTTGCACTGAATACAACCAATGCCAGCCGATTTGCAACCTTCCTGCACCCACTGCTTGGTGCTGTCATCGGAATACACCTGATGCAGCGGCCACACGGGGCATTTGGCGGGGTCACCAGGGTCGGTGCGGCGCACACGTGCTGGGTCAGTGGGCATTTTGCGAATTTTCCGGGAAATATTTTCCGGCGTTTCGCGCAAGGCCAGCGTGTTCTGGTAACTCTTGGACATTTTCATGCCGTCCAGGCCGGGCATTTTGCTGGCCTCGGTCAGCAAGGCTTTGGGTTCCAGCAAAATTGGCTTGCGACCAATTTCAGCCCCTTTGGCATCCAGCAGTTTTTCCTTGCTGTAAAAGTGGTTAAAGCGCCGTGCAATTTCGCGTGTCAACTCAATGTGCGGCACCTGGTCTTCACCCACAGGCACCTGCGTTGCGCGGTAAATCAGAATGTCAGCCGACTGCAACAGCGGGTAGCCCAAAAAGCCATAGGTACCCAAATCTTTGTCACTCAGCTTTTCCTGCTGGTCTTTGTAGGTGGGTACGCGCTCAAGCCAGCTCAAAGGCGTATTCATCGACAGAAGCAGGTGAAGTTCAGCATGCTCGGGCACCTTCGACTGAATGAACAGCGTGGCCTTTTCCGGGTCAACACCTGCGGCCAGCCAGTCAATGACCATGTCCCAGACGTTTTCCTTGATCACTTCCGGCGTTTCATAATGCGTGGTCAACGCATGCCAATCGGCCACGAAGAACAGGCAGGGAAACTCGTTTTGAAGTTTCACCCAGTTTTTCAACACACCGTGGTAATGGCCAAGGTGCAACAAACCGGTTGGGCGCATGCCCGACAATACGCGTTGAGGAAACATGGTGACTTAAAAGTTAAACAAAAAAGTTAACGCGCCCAGCCCGACGCTGACAATGGGCTGGATGAACATGGGCAAAATACCCAGCATCAGAAGTGCAATGAGCACGATCATGCCATAGGGCTCGGTTCTGCTGAAACTGTACGCTGCAGAACTGGGCAGGAAGCTGAACAGAATTCGCCCCCCATCCAGTGGCAAAATAGGCAGCAGGTTCAAAGCGGCCAGCACCAGGTTCACCACAATTCCAGCCTTGGCCATTTCAGCAAAAAACGGCTCGTTCAGGCCTGTCATGAGTTGCAGCTTCAGGCTGAGCGCCCACATCAAGGCCATGAAAAAATTCGCACCCGGCCCGGCAAAGGCCACGTAACGAATGTCTTTTTTCGGGTTCCTCAAATTGCCAAAATTCACTGGCACCGGCTTGGCCCAGCCAAACAGAAAGGCGCCAACACCCATAAGGCTCGATGACACCAAAATCAGGATCGGCACCACGATGGTTCCCACCGGGTCAATGTGTTTCAACGGATTCAAGGTAATGCGCCCGGCGTACAAGGCTGTGTTGTCGCCGTACATGCGGGCCACATATCCGTGCGCAGCCTCGTGAAGGGTAATGGCAAACAACACGGGCAAGGCATACACCGCAATGGTTTGAATAATACTTGCGTCCATCACAGTTCTTCCTGTTCTTCAATGTTAACGGGCTCCAGCGGCCCGGTCAGCGGGCCTGCACCCACGCGCACCACCAAGGGTTCTTCACCGGTCCAGTCAATCACCGTGGTGGGAAATGCACCACAGTATTCGCCATCGTCCACAATCAGATCCACATCGTTGCCCACTGCCTCTTGGGCTTCCCAACCGCTGCGCGCGGGCTCTTCCATGCCCGGCAACTGCAAAGTGGTGGCAATCAACGCGCCTTCAATGTGTTCAAGCAAGCCCTGCACAACTGCGTGCGCGGGCACACGCAGGCCAATCGATTTTTTAGAGGGGTGTGAAACACGCTTTGGTACTTCTTTCGTGGCTTCAAGAATGAAGGTGTACGGCCCGGGAAACACCGATTTCAACAGGCGGTATTGAACATTGTTCACTTTGGCGTAGCTGCCCAGTTCGCTTAAATCCTTGCACAAAAGCGCCAAGTGCTGCTTCTCGGAAATACCCTTCAGCCGACGCAAACGCTCCACGGCATTTTTATCGTCGAGGTGGCACACCAATGCATAGCAACTGTCAGTGGGAATGGCTGCAATGCCACCGGCGTTGATAAGTTCGGCAGCCTGCTTGCACAAACGCGATTGCGGGTTTTGGGGGTGAACGTTGAATAACTGCGCCAATGGGGATCCTGTTAGCTGAACAACTTGCCCCAATTATCCCAGATTGGCACGCAGCCATCGGGCAAGCGGGGCAATTCACCCAAATTAACCCGTGATTCGGTGGGGCCATGAAAGTCGGACCCACGCGATGCCTTCAAGCCCGACCGCACCGACTTGCGCGCATAGGTGGCGTACTGGTCCGTGGTGTGGCTGCCTGTTACCACCTCAATGCCCTCTCCGCCCAGTTTCACAAACTGGTCGACCAGCTCGTCCATCTGCATAGGGTTCAAATCGTAGCGACCGGGATGCGCAATCACGGCCTGGCCATTTGAATCAAGAATCCACTGCACCGCGTGCTTCAGGCTGGCCCACTCGTGCGGCACGTAGCCGGGCTTGCCTGGGGTCAAAAAGCGCTCGAACACTTCGCGGATGTCAGTGCACACTTTCCGTTCAACCAGGCAACGTGCAAAGTGCGTGCGGCTGATCAAGTTCGGGTTGCCCACGTATTTCAGGGCACCTTCATACACGTTTTCAATGCCCGCTTTTTCCAGTTGGCGCGACATTTCCAGAGCACGTTCGGTGCGTCCGTTTCGCACGCTGGCCAAACCCTTTTCCAAGGGTGAATCAATGTAGGACACATTCAAACCCACAATGTGCAAGGTTACTGCAGACCAGGTCACGGAGATTTCAACACCAGGTACAAAGATCAATCCATGCTCGGCCGCAGCTTTCGCAGCCCGGGCCAATCCACCCACTTCATCGTGGTCGGTCAATGACCACATTTGAACACCATTGGCAGCGGCGCGTGCCGCCAGTTCCTCGGGGGTCAAAGTGCCATCTGACACCGTGGAGTGGCAATGTAAATCCGCATTGATCAAATGCGGATCGTCCCAATTGATTTGTGCTGCTGTACTCATCCTTTTGCAATCGGCTTATTGGGCAGACTGCTCCAATTCAACTTGCATTAACCAAGCCAGCTCTTCTTTCGAAAAACCAGCTTGCGCGCGGGCCTTGAAATTGAATGGCGAGCGTGGATGCGGTGCAGTGTATTCGCGCAGGCAATGTTCGAACGCTTCAATCGGATCGCGCAGTTCATTGTTGCACACTTCGTTGAACCAGCGGTTGCCTATGGCAACGTGACCTATTTCATCGCGCAAAATAATGTCCAGTACTTCGGCACTTTCAATGTCGCCCGCAGCGGCCAGTTTTTCGCGAATGGCGGGCGATACATCAAGCCCCCGTGCCTCCAAAAGCCTGGGCACCAAGGCCAGCCGCGCCAGCAAACTGCCCTTGGTTTTCTCGGCCATTTGCCAAAGCCCGTCGTGGGCAAGGTAGTCGCCATAACTCAAGCTGTGCGCAGCAAGGCGATCACACAACAAGGTGTGGTGGTAGGCCTCTTCTTTGGCAACCTTTAACCAGTCTGCGTAAAACTGCGCTGGCATTTCTGGGAAACGCACCAGCAAATCAAGCGCCAGATTAATCGCATTAAACTCAATGTGGGCAAGAGAATGCAGCAACATGCCACGTCCTTCAGGCTGACTTACCTTTCGAGTGGGAACACGGGCCGGGTGCACCAGTTCGGGCAGGTCGGGGCGCCCCACCATGGATTGCAGAACATCGCGTTCGCCAATCGGCAACTCACCTTGAATAGCGTGCACCAGGCGCACCTTTTCCACAGAATTTTTGCATTCCAGGGCCTGCAAGGCTGCGCGCCTTAAGGTGACTTCCATTACTTCCTGTTCACAGCCCATGTAAGCACACTGCATTTGAGTTCGATGCATGTTATTTTAAGTCAAACAGGCAAAGGCATCACCCCGAAACAGGAGACGAATGTGGCCAAATACAAAATCAATGGGCAAGCACCCCAAATCCACCCCAGTGCTTATGTCGCTGAAATGGCCAGTGTCATTGGTCAGGTGCAGCTCGATGAAAACACCTCGGTATGGGATTTCGCCGCCATTCGCGGCGACAATGAACTGATTCACATCATGGAAGGCAGCAATGTCCAGGAAGGCGCAGTGCTACACACCGACATTGGCTATCCGATGGTGATTGCCAAAAATGTCACCGTGGGCCACCAGGCTTGCCTGCATGGTTGCACCGTGGGCGAAGGCAGTTTGATTGGTATCCGTTCCGTGGTGTTGAACGGTGCAAAGATCGGAAAAAACTGTATCATCGGCGCCGGCGCATTGATCACCGAAGGCAAGGAAATCCCCGACCGCTCACTGGTGATCGGCTCGCCCGGCAAAGTGATCCGCACCCTGAGCGATGATGAAGTGGCCGGCCTGATCGGCGCTGCATTCTATGTTCAAAAAGCCAGGCTGTTCAAAGACACACTTGAAAAAATTGACGATTAACTTCAGTACCTATTCGCCCACCCATGACAGACACACTACGCACCCTGATATTTGATCAATCCAGTTGCCGCGCACACCTTGTGCACCTGACCGACGCCTGGAAACAAGTGGTCAGCCAAAACACCCACCCCGCACCAGTTCAAAAAGTGTTGGGTGAACTGGTGGCAGCCAGCACCATGTTGTCGGCCTCCCTTAAGTTCGAGGGTTCGCTGATCATTCAAATACAGGGCGACGGGCCCATCCGTCTGCTGGTGGCCGAATGCAACAGCCGCCTGGGGCTGCGCGCCACAGTGAAACTGGCTGATGACACCCAAATTGCCGAAAACGCTACATTCAAGGAATTGGTGAACGCCACAGGCAAAGGCATTTGCGCAATTATTCTGGATCCGCGCAATCGCCTTCCGGGTCAGGAACCCTACCAAGGCATCGTGCCGTTGGCGGGCAGCACCGTGGCCGACTCGCTGGAGGCCTACATGCACAGCAGCGAACAACTTGAAACCCGACTGATCCTGAATGCAGACGAAAACGCTGCTGCAGGCGTCATGCTGCAACAAATGCCGCAGCATGGCGGGATTGTGTCCACCAAGGAATTTGATGCCGACGGCTGGGACCGGCTAAAAGCCTTGGTCAACACACTGCAAACACCCGAACATTTGAACACCGACACCGATGAATTGGCCAAACGGCTTTTCTGGGAAGAAGACCCCGATGGACTGGCGCAACGCCAGGCGCATTTTGAATGCACATGCTCGCGGGATAAAGTGGAACGCATGCTGGTGTCATTGGGACAAGCTGAACTGGACGATGCCTTGTCTGAGGCGCCCACGGTTGAAATTCAATGTGATTTTTGCAATGCCAACTACTCGTTCACGCGTGATGAATGCAATGCCTTGTTTACAAGCGGCCCAGATTCACCTGAAACACCACCGCCAACCTTGCATTGATTGTTTTGTCCCCCGAGCCTATTGGGCTGGGGCCGGGCTGGATTCAGCCTGCGGCTCGATTCTTGGTTCACTTCTAGGCTCGATGAGCTGGATAAACACTTCGCCTTTTTTGATCATGCCGAAGTCATTTCTGGCACGTTCTTCAATCGCCTCAACCCCCTCGGACAAACTGCGCACATCGCCTTCAAGCTGCTGATTGCGCAATCGCAAAGACTCATTGACCTGCTTTTGTTGTTCAAGCTGGCCTTCAAGATCGCTCACGCGCAGCAATCCGCCTTTGCCAAACCACAAGGGGTATTGAAGCAAAATCAGCAGGGCAAAAAGAACAAGTGAGATCAGCCTGGGGTTCATATACAAGAAGGCCCCGCACTGCGGGGCCACCTTCGATTGTTATCGATTAATCCAGATTGTAGAAGGCTGAACGGCCCGGATAGTAGGCGATATCGCCCAAGTCTTCTTCAATGCGCAACAACTGGTTGTACTTGGCAACGCGGTCGGAGCGGCTCATGGAACCGGTCTTGATCTGCATCGCATTGGTGCCCACGGCAATGTCGGCAATTGTGCTGTCTTCAGTTTCACCGGAACGGTGAGAAATCACCGCGGTGTAACGCGCACGTTTGGCCATTTCAATGGCAGCGAAAGTTTCTGTCAAAGTACCAATCTGGTTAATCTTGATCAGAATGGAGTTGGCAATGTTCTTCTGAATGCCTTCGGCCAGAATTTTGGTGTTGGTCACGAACAAGTCATCGCCCACCAATTGCACCTTGCGGCCCAGTGTTTTGGACAAGTACGCCCACCCATCCCAGTCGTCTTCGGCCATGCCGTCTTCAATGGAAATGATGGGGTATTTGTTGCACCAGCTTTCCAGCAGGTGTGCGAATTCTTGCGAGCTCAGTTCCATGCCTTCGCCTGCCAGCTTGTACTTGCCACCCTTGTAGAATTCTGAAGCCGCGCAATCCAGGCCCAAAGCCACTTGCGTGCCAGGCTCAAAGCCAGCTGTTTCAATCGCCTGAATAATCATTTGAATGGCAGCTTCGTGGTTGGCAACCGATGGTGCAAAACCACCTTCGTCACCCACAGCAGTGGACATGCCCTTGTCGTGAATGATTTTCTTCAGTGCGTGAAACACTTCCGCGCCGTAGCGAATGGCTTCACGGAAAGAAGGGGCACCCACCGGCAAAATCATGAACTCTTGCAAGTCCAGATTGTTGTTGGCGTGCGCACCACCGTTGATCACGTTCATCATGGGCACTGGCAGGCTCATGCCACCCATGCCACCGAAATAGCGGTACAAAGGCAAGCCAGTTTCCTCGGCAGCAGCACGGGCCACTGCCATCGAAACCGCCAATGTGGCGTTGGCACCCAAGCGTGATTTGTTTTCTGTGCCATCCAGGTCGATCAGGTTCTGGTCCAGAAACACTTGTTCCTGAGCATCCAGACCCAGAATCGCTTCGGAAATTTCAGTGTTGATGTGTTCAACCGCGCGCAACACGCCTTTGCCCAGGTAACGGGATTTGTCGCCATCACGCAGCTCAACAGCTTCACGGGTACCTGTGGACGCACCAGATGGTACGGCCGCACGGCCCATTGCGCCGCTTTCCAGCAACACATCACATTCCACAGTGGGATTGCCACGGGAATCAATCACCTCACGGCCAATCACGTCAACAATTGCGCTCATAGTTTCCTCTAGGATGGATTAAATTTTTATTGGATTACTGCATCAGGTCTGTTTCAGCCAACGGACCGGACTTTACCAAGCGGTCCAGTTCCTGCAACGTGGCCAGCAATGCCTTCATGCGGGGCAAGGGCCAGGCATTGGGGCCATCTGACATGGCCTTGGCCGGGTCAGGATGGCTTTCCATGAACAGGCCCGCCACACCCACGGCCACAGCTGCGCGCGCCAACACGGGTACAAACTCGCGTTGACCGCCGCTGGCTGTACCCTGCCCACCTGGCAACTGCACGCTGTGTGTGGCATCAAACACCACTGGGCAGCCTGTGTTGCGCATGATGGCAAGGCTACGCATGTCGGAAACCAGGTTGTTGTAACCGAAGCTGACGCCACGCTCGCACACCATAATGTTTTTGCCGTCACCACCTGCCCCAACGGCAGCAGCACGGGCTTTGTCCACCACATTCACCATGTCGCCGGGGGCCAGAAACTGCCCTTTCTTGATGTTCACTGGCTTGCCACAGGTAGCAACTGCTTCAATGAAATCGGTTTGGCGGCACAAAAATGCGGGGGTTTGCAGCACATCGACCACACTGGCCACTGCGCTAATTTCTTCAATCGCGTGAACATCGGTCAACACGTTCACATTGAGGGTTTTCTTCACATTGGCCAGAATGTCCAAGCCCTTTTCCATGCCCAAACCGCGGAAACTTTTTCCTGAACTGCGATTGGCTTTGTCGTACGAGCTTTTGTAGATAAATGGCACCCCAAGCGACTCGCAGATTTCCTTGAGTTGCCCGGCCGTGTCCATGGCCATCTGTTCGCTTTCAATGACGCAGGGGCCCGCGATCAAAAAAAACGGTTGGTCCAAACCCACTTCAAAGTTACAAAGTTTCATAGCGATTCTCCTATTGGTTCCAGCTTATAACGCTTTACCCAATTTGTGGGCCAAAGCGGCCTTCACGTAGGCCAGAAACAAGGGGTGGCTGTCACGCGGGGTGCTGGTGAACTCGGGGTGAAACTGCACACCAAAGAACCATGGATGATCTGGCAATTCCATGATCTCCGGCAGGTCTTCAGTGGGTGTACGGGCTGAAATGCGCAAGCCTGCAGCTTCAAGCTGCGGCACGAAATTGTTGTTCACTTCATAGCGATGGCGATGGCGCTCATTCACTTCAGTGCCGTAAATCGACTCTGCCAACGTACCGGGCTTGATTGGGCAACGCTGTGAACCCAAGCGCATGGTGCCGCCCAAATCACTTTGGTCTGTGCGCACTTCCACCCGGCCGGTGCTGTCTTTCCATTCAGTGATCAACGCCACCACGGGGGTTTCAGCCAAACTGTCGAATTCGGTTGAATTGGCTTTGGGCAAGTTGGCGCAATGACGGGCAAATTCAATCACGGCCAGCTGCATGCCAAGGCAAATGCCCAAATAAGGCACTTTGTTCTCGCGGGCAAACTGAATGGCCTTGATCTTTCCTTCCGTTCCACGTTTGCCAAAACCACCGGGCACCAAAATAGCATCCAACTTCTTCAGGGGCTCGGTGCCGTGGGCTTCAATTTCTTCAGAATCGATGTAGTTAATGTTCACCTTGGTGCGGGTGTGCAAACCCGCATGGTTCAGGGCTTCAATCAAAGACTTGTACGATTCGGTCAAATCCACATACTTGCCCACCATACCAATGGTGATTGTTTGCTCCGGGTTCTCTTGGGCATGCACAATGTCGGCCCATTTGGACAAATCAGCACGGGGTGCGTCAATGTTCAGCTTTTCCAGCACAATGTCATCAAGCTTTTGAGCTTCCAGCATGGCTGGGATCTTGTAAATGGTGTCTGCATCCCAAACCGAAATAACAGCTTCTAGCTGCACATTCGAGAACATGGAAATTTTCGCGCGCTCGTCGTCAGGAATTCGGCGGTCTGCCCGGCACAGCAGGGCATCTGGATAAATACCGATCTCGCGCAGCTTCTGCACGCTGTGCTGGGTTGGCTTGGTTTTCAGTTCACCGGCTGACGCAATGAATGGCACCAAAGTAAGATGCACGAAGCAGGCGCTGTTGCGGCCCAAACGCAGGCTCATCTGGCGAACAGCCTCGAGGAATGGCAGTGATTCAATGTCACCCACCGTGCCACCAATTTCAACGATGGCCACGTCGGTTTCACCACCCCACGCTGCACGGGCACCCTTCTCGATAAAGGCCTGAATTTCATTGGTGATGTGCGGAATCACCTGCACGGTTTTACCCAGGTATTCACCACGACGCTCTTTGCGCAACACGGATTCGTAGATCTGGCCGGTGGTGAAATTGTTGGACTTTTTCATCTTGGTGGAGATGAATCGCTCGTAGTGGCCCAAATCCAGGTCCGTTTCCGCGCCGTCTTCGGTCACAAAAACCTCGCCGTGCTGGAATGGACTCATGGTGCCTGGGTCCACATTGATGTACGGGTCCAGTTTGAGCATGGTGACTTTCAGGCCACGACTTTCGAGAATCGCGGCCAAAGAAGCTGCAGCAATACCTTTGCCAAGGGACGAGACAACCCCGCCGGTAACGAATACATATTTGGTCATGGTGCCAGGCGGCGCTCAGTTGGGCGCTCAGTTGGGCGCGCAATTGAACGAATTGCGCGCTGTTTGAAAGCAGAATTATAACCCGAGCGCGCTTGGTTCATGACAGTGAACTTACCCAAACTTCAGCTCGCAAGCTGTTTTTTCTTGGAGTTCTTCTCTGGATACTCCTGGCGCAATTTCCAGCACTTTAAGGCCATCCGGGGTAACATCCATCACCGCCAGATCAGTGATAATGCGGTTTACCACGGCCTTGCCAGTCAAAGGCAAGGTGCATTCGGGCAGAATTTTCAGATCGGTTGTGCCGTCTTTCTTGCGGGCCACGTGCTCCATCAGCACCACCACCCGCGAAACACCCGCCACCAAATCCATCGCACCGCCCATGCCCTTAACCAATTTGCCGGGGATCATCCAGTTGGCCAAATCACCTTTCTGGCTAACCTGCATGGCACCCAGAATGGCCAAATTGATATGTCCGCCACGAATCATCGCAAAGGATTCCGCACTGGAGAAGAAAGCCGAACCGGCCAGAGTTGTTACGGTTTGCTTGCCCGCGTTGATCAAATCGGCATCTACCTGTTCTTCCGTGGGAAATGGTCCAATACCCAACAAACCATTTTCACTTTGTAACATCACATCCATGCCCGCAGGAATGTGGTTGCTCACCAAGGTCGGCAAACCAATGCCAAGGTTCACATAAAAACCATCTTGCAATTCGCGGGCAGCACGCGCTGCCATTTCATCGTGATTCCACGCCATTTTTAGTTCTCCTTATTGTGCAGTGGTGGACAGGGTTCGCTTCTCAATCCGCTTCTCGGGATTGGCGTTCAACACCAAACGCTGCACGTAAATACCGGGGGTGTGAATGAAGTTGGGGTCAAGTGCGCCCACTTCCACAATTTCTTCCACCTCCGCAATCGTAAACTTCGATGCTGCTGCGCATTCCGGATTGAAATTGCGTGCAGTCAAACGGTAAATCAAGTTGCCGGAAGTGTCGGCCTTCCATGCTTTCACCAGCGAAATGTCCGCTTTCAGGCTATGCTCCAGCACATAATTCTCGCCGTCGATCGCGCGTGTTTCCTTGCCATCGGCAATCACCGTGCCAAAACCGGTTTTGGTGAAGAACGCAGGAATGCCCGCTCCGCCCGCACGAAGCTTTTCAGCCAAAGTGCCTTGTGGTGTGAATTCCAGTTCGAGTTCACCGCTGAGGTATTGACGCTCGAACTCTTTGTTCTCGCCCACATACGAAGAAATCATTTTGCGAACCTGACGGGTTTCCAGCAGGCGGCCAAGGCCAAAGCCATCCACGCCAGCATTGTTTGAAATCACTGTAAGGTCTTTCGCACCCGACGCACGCACCGCCTCGATCAGCGCCTCCGGAATGCCACACAGACCAAAACCCCCCACCGCCAAGGTCATTCCATCCTTGATTTTATTGGCCAAGGCTTCTGTGGCACTGGCCGACACTTTGTTCATCCCCATATCCTGATTCCTTATGCTTTGAATTTGTGCAAACAGTTTAACGTTTTAGAGCCTACAATCTTCTTGCTGCAACGCACAAAAGCAAGTTTCTCAGACTAGAGATCAAAGTCAACTATTTTTTCCCGATATGCAATAAGCTTTCGGCTTAAAATCAAAGCTGCACCTCGCTGTAGCACTTGCGACAAACTTTAAGGAGACGCACCCAATGTCGGCTGTCGAAAGAGACATGATGGAATACGACGTATTGGTAGTTGGTGGAGGCCCCGCAGGCCTGTCAACAGCCATCCGCCTGAAACAAGTGGCCGCTGAAAAGGGCCAGGAAATCAATGTGTGCGTGCTTGAAAAAGGCTCTGAAGTGGGCGCACACATTCTTTCCGGTGCCGTGATGGACCCCCGTGCAATCACTGAATTGTTTCCCGACTGGAAAGAGCGCGGCGCGCCCCTGAACACCGAAGTAACCGAAGACCAGTTTTTGTTCCTCACGGAAACTTCGGCCAAAAAAGTGCCCAACGCCCTGTTGCCCGAATGTTTTCAAAACCATGGCAACTATGTCATCAGCTTGGCAAATGTGGTTCGCTGGCTGGGTGAGCAAGCCGAAGCACTGGGTGTTGAAGTATTCCCGGGCTTTGCCGGTGCCGAAGTGCTTTACCACGAGAACGGCGCAGTGAAAGGCGTTCAAACCGGCGACATGGGCATTGGCAAAGACGGGGAGCACACCCACGCCTACCAGCCCGGCATGGAACTACACGCCAAGTACACCGTGTTTGCAGAGGGCGTGCGCGGCCATTTGGGCAAGCGAGTCATTGAAAAATTCAACCTCAACGAAGGCCGTGACCCCCAGGTTTATGGTATTGGTTTGAAAGAACTCTGGGAAATTGACCCCGCCAAACACAAACCTGGCTTGGTGATTCACTCGGGTGGCTGGCCTCTCAATTCGAGCACCTACGGTGGTTCATTCCTGTATCACCTGGAAAACAATCAGGTTGCGGTGGGTTTTGTGGTTGGCCTGGCTTACGACAACCCCTACCTGTCACCCTTCGAAGAATTCCAGCGTTACAAAACACACCCGGAAATTCGCAAGTATTTCGAAGGTGGAAAGCGCATTTCCTACGGCGCACGTGCCATCGCAGCTGGTGGCTTGATGAGCCTGCCCAAGCTTGTGTTCCCAGGTGGCGCACTGGTGGGCTGCGACGCAGGCTTCCTGAATGTGTCGCGAATCAAAGGTTCGCATGCAGCGATCAAGAGCGGCATGCTGTGTGCCGACGCCATTGCGGATGCCCTGACTCAAGACCGCGCTGGCGACGAACTGGAGGCCTATCCAAAAGCATTTCACGACTCCTGGCTGTTCGACGAACTGTACCGTGCCCGCAATTTCAAACAATGGATGAGCAAAGGCCTGTACACCGGCACCATGATGGTGGGCATTGAGCAAAAACTATTCAAGGGTAAAGTGCCATGGACCTTGCACCACAAACACGCAGACCATGAATGCCTTCGCCCTGCTTCCGAATTTCAACCGATCAACTACCCAAAGCCCGATGGCAAAATCACATTTGACCGACTGAGTTCCGTGTTCATCTCGAACACGAACCACGAAGAAAACCAGCCTGCACACCTGACATTGAAAAATGCAGATGTACCAGTGGCCACCAACCTGGCCACTTATGCAGGCCCCGAGCAGCGCTACTGCCCGGCCGGCGTGTATGAGTATGTGAAGAAAGAGGATGGCAAAGACCAGTTACAGATCAACGCACAAAACTGCGTGCACTGCAAAACCTGTGACATCAAAGATCCAACACAGAACATTGTGTGGGTGACGCCGGAAGGTGGTGGCGGGCCGAATTACCCGAATATGTAAGTGAAGTTATAGCGCCGGTTTTTTAACCGGCGTTTTTGTTTAGCGCCCACCAAGTAATTAACGCCTGCAGCGCACGCTCAAGCAACAATCACGACGGCAGATCGGTCGAAGTTTCGTTCAGCAGTTTGGAATTTTCATTCGCATCGATCTCAAAGGTGTATTCACCTTTCACGATATTGGTGATGTACGCGAAACGGCCATTCACCGTAACCCCATCGAGGGACAGCTCGTAATAGCACCCTGCAGTTTGTCCACAACCTTTTTCAAACAGGTAGCGGCTGGTTTTTTCATTAATCCAGCTCACCGAATACGTTTGATCATCAATGAAAACTTTAACCGGCTTCCACTCGGTTTCACAAAAATTCTCGATCACTTGCGCACCACGCGCTTTGTAGACCAACTCACAATCGGTCTTGGCAAGAAACTGCAATTTGCGCGTACTTGCCTCAGGAGAATTCGTGCAGGCCGCAAGAATCAATACGGACAAGCCGATGAATCCAATAAGCAAACGTTTCATGACATGGATTCCTTGAAATGACATTTACTTTGAACGCAACACTGCAACAGCGGGAGGACAAGGTGGGGGGAAGCTTTCAGCCTTTGGGCGAGCGCCACAAGAAGCGGTAAACAAAACCGGGAAATGCGAGCACCAGAAACAGGCAGGCCGTGAGCGCATAAAACTCCCAGCGCTGTGGGGTAACCTGGCTTAAGCTGCCCTCAATGGCAAAACCGATCAAACCTACAATGAAGTAACCTGCAATTACTTCAAGCACACGGGTCCAACCGCCCTTTTTGACGACAGGCAAAACACCCATAATGCGATTGCTCACAAAAGGCAGGTTTGCAAACAGCAAGGCCAAGCCAAACAACAACCAATGCCCAATCGTCTGCGTCAAAACCTGCCCCTTGCGAATTCGTGAATATTGTTAACCAGCCAGCGTTTGCTGGATGGCAGTCATGCAGTATGCCATCAAAGGCGCTGGCAACAAGCCCAGCACGATCACAGCCAAACCATTTACACCAAGCACTGCACGTGCGTCATTGCCCATCACGATTTCAGTTTCATCCGAAGGTGCTTCGAAATACATTGTTTTCACAATCCGAATGTAATAAAACGCACCCACCAGGCTGAACATGACGGCATACACAGCCAACCACACTTGACCCGTGGCCAACAAGGCTTTGAGAACCAGCAATTTGGCAGCAAACCCCACCATGGGTGGAATACCCGCCAGGGAGAACATCAACAACAACATGATCAATGCCAACCAAGGCGCACGCTTGTTCAAGCCCTTGAGGTCGCTGATTTTTTCAACCTCAAAACCCTTGCGGGACATCACCATGATCACACCGAAAGTACCCAACGTGGTCAACACGTAAGTGATGCTGTAAAACATGGCCGATGAATACGCTTGCGCGGCATTGCCTGTGTCTTGCCCGGTCACGCCGGAGAGGAAACCCAGCAACATGAAACCCATTTGCGCAATGGTTGAATAGGCCAGCATGCGCTTCAAACTGGTTTGTGCAATCGCTGTCAGGTTACCAATGGCAAGGGAAGCAATGGCCAACACCATCAGCATGTTTTGCCAATCGAACGCCATGACAAACAGGCCATCTACCAGCAAACGCATCAGCATTGCAAAGGCCGCCAATTTTGGCGCACCACTGATCAACAAGGTAGCAATAGAAGGCGAACCTTCATACACATCAGGCACCCACATGTGGAAGGGCACTACACCCAGTTTGAACGCAAGGCCTGCCACCAGAAACACGATACCGAAGATGAAGATGATCGACTTCTCACCAGACACCGCCGCCGTGGCAGCAAATGCGATGTCGGAATGATTCAACGAGCCTGTTGCACCGTAAATCATCGACATGCCATACAGCAAGAAGCCCGATGCCAAAGCACCCAGCACAAAGTACTTCATCGAAGCTTCAGTGGCACGCACATTGTCGCGCTGCATGGCGACAGCCGCATACAGACTGAGTGACAACAGCTCGACACCCAAGTACACCAACAGCAGGTTGTTGGCAGAAATCATGACCATCTGGCCCAACAAAGTGAACAGCACCAATGCGTGCAACTCGCCTTTGAACATGTCGCGGTCTTTCGCGTAGTTCGCACCCACAATCAAGGTGAAAGCTATAGCCAAGGCTGAAAAGCCTTTCAAGGCCAATGCCATGCTGTCGGCGATGTACATGTTGGTGAAAGCCAGTTCAGTGCCCGTGGTGGGTACCTGCGCCAAACAATACACGCCAAGGCCGATACAGAACAACACCACGATGTTGTGCAGAATCGGCAAAATGCGACCCTTGGTCACGCTGTCGGCAATCAGAAAAGCACAGGCGAAAAGCGCCAGGGCAATTTCAGGAATAGCGAGTGAGAGATTCATCTGATCCACGAACATTCCTCAATTAAAGCTTGGACTGAGCCACATGTTGCAACAAGGCATCCACAGACACCTGCAACACATCAGTAAAGGGTTTGGGGTAAAGGCCCATGGCCATAACCAGAACTGCCAGTGCACCCAACATCAGGAACTCACGGGTGTTCACATCGGTCAGTTCTTTCACGTTGTCATTGGCCACTTCACCAAACACCACGCGCTTGTACATCCACAGCGAATAGGCTGCACCGAAAATCAGGGTAGTTGCCGCCAGCAAACCGATCCAGAAGTTGTACTTCACTGCGCCCAGAATCACCATGAATTCACCCACAAAACCGCTGGTTGCAGGCAAACCCGCGTTGGCCATGGCGAATAGCAAAAAGAACGCTGCAAACTTGGGCATGGTATTTACAACGCCACCGTAAGCAGAAATTTCACGGCTGTGAACCCGGTCATAAAGTACACCAATACACAGGAACATCGCACCCGACACAAAACCGTGAGAAATCATCTGGATGATGGCACCCTGCACTGCAAGGTCTTGAAACATGAAGAAACCAAGGGTAACAAAACCCATGTGCGCAATCGACGAATACGCCACCAGCTTTTTCATGTCTTTCTGAACAAGAGCAACCACGCCGATGTAAATAACAGCGATCAGCGACAAGGTAATCATGAAGCCCGCCAGCTCATGGCTTGCATCAGGCGCAATCGGCATGCTGAATCGCAGAAAGCCATAGGCACCCAGCTTCAACATGATAGCCGCCAGCACCACCGAACCACCTGTAGGGGCTTCAACGTGCGCATCGGGCAACCAGGTGTGCACCGGCCACATGGGAACCTTCACGGCAAAGGCCATGAGAAAGGCCAGGAAGATCAGTATTTGCTCGGTCATGCCCAAGGGCAGTTTGTGCCATGCTGCAATTTCGAAAGTGCCCGACTGGGACTGCAGGTAAATGAGCGCGACCAGTGTAAGCAACGAACCCAGCAACGTATACAGAAAAAACTTGAATGCTGCGTAGATGCGGTTCGGTCCACCCCACACGCCCACGATGATGTACATCGGAATCAAGGTGGCTTCGAAGAACACGTAGAACAACAAACCGTCAGTGGCTGAAAACACACCGACCATCAAACCCGAAAGGATCAGGAATGCAGCCATGTATTGCGCCACTTTTTCGGTAATCACTTCCCAGGCTGCAACCACCACGAAAATGGTGATCAGTGCAGTCAGGATGACAAACCAAACCGACAAACCATCTACCCCCAAACCGTAAGAGGCACCGAACGCCTCGATCCAGGGCAGGTTCTCAACAAACTGCAGTTGCGCAGTGCTGGTGTCAAAACCAAAGTACAAGGGCAAGGTGACCACAAAGCTGATCAATGCAGCCAACAGCGCGGCACCACGAACCATGCCGGCATTCTTGTCATTGCCCAAGGCCATGATCAGGACACCAAAGGCGATTGGCAGCCAAATCGCCAAACTTAGAAAAGGAATATTGTTAGACATTGAGATTTTCCAATCGTAAGAACCGAAGTTCCGCCTTCGTTATTTGAGTGTGATGAAAGTGATGATCATGGCCAACACGCCAAGAATCATCGCGAACGCATAGTGATAAATGAAGCCACTTTGCGCGAATCGAACCACACCCGAGATCAAACCAACCAGTTTGGCGCTGCCGTTGACCAACAATCCGTCAATCAACATGCGGTCACCGAACTTCCACAGTGCTTCACCCAGGCCGCGTGCGCCGCCCGCGAAAACCACTTCGTTGAATTTGTCCATGTAGTACTTGTTGTCCAGCAAGGTGTGCACTGGTTTCAAAACTTTCATGAAGGCCGCTGGAATGGCGGGCACCCACAGGTAACACACCGCGGCAGCAACTACACCAGCCAAAGCAAGCCAGAATGGCGCTGTTTGCAGGGAATGTACCCCCATGGCGGCTGCACCGTGGAAAATGCTGCTAAGGCCTGCCATTGCGCCATGTTCTGGCTTGATGGTGATCACACCTTCGAAGAAAGTGCCATGCAACATGGGCTCCACTGCGATATAACCGATGATGACCGAGGGAATTGCCAGCAAAATCAAAGGCAATGTAACTACCCAGCGTGATTCGTGCGGCTGAACGGGGCCATGGTGGGCATGACTGTCGTGATGATCATCATGACCATGGTCATCGTGGTGCTGAATGTCATGGAAACGCTCTTTGCCATGAAACACCAGGAAGTACATGCGGAAACTGTAGAAGGCGGTGATAAACACACCGGTAACCACGGCGAAATATGCAAAATCGGCCGCAGGCAAGTTGCTGAAGTGCACTGCCTCAATGATGCTGTCTTTCGAATAGAAACCCGAGAAAAACGGTGTGCCAATCAAGGCCAGTGAACCCAGCAAGGAAGTTAGCCAGGTGATTGGCATGTACTTCCACAGGCCGCCCATGTGGCGAATGTCTTGGTCGTGGTGCATGCCAATAATGACGGAACCTGCGCCAAGGAACAGCAGTGCTTTGAAGAAGGCGTGGGTCATCAGGTGGAAAATCGCAACCGGGTAAGCCGACACCCCCAAAGCCACGGTCATGTAACCCAACTGCGACAGGGTGGAGTAAGCAACCACGCGCTTGATGTCGTTTTGAATGATGCCCAAAAAACCCATGAACAGGGCCGTGATTGAACCAATCACCAGCACGAAGTTCAAGGCAATGTCGCTGAGTTCAAACAACGGCGACATGCGGCTGACCATGAAAATACCCGCGGTTACCATGGTGGCGGCGTGAATCAGGGCAGAGATCGGTGTTGGGCCTTCCATGGAATCGGGCAGCCACACGTGCAAGGGGAACTGGGCCGATTTGCCCATTGCACCGATGAACAGGCAGATACACGCTACAGCCAGCAAAGGCCAATCGGTGCCAGGCATGGTTTGTCCAGCCAGGCTGTCGGCTTGCGCAAACACCTCAGCGTAGTTCATGGAGCCAGCCGACGCCATGATCAGGCCAATACCCAGAATAAAGCCAAAGTCACCCACGCGGTTTACAAGAAACGCTTTCAGGTTGGCATAAATGGCGGTTGGCTTGGTGTACCAAAAACCAATCAGCAAGTACGAAACCAAACCCACCGCTTCCCAACCGAAGAACAGTTGCAGGAAGTTGTTGCTCATCACGAGCATCAACATCGAGAACGTAAACAGCGAGATATACGAAAAGAAGCGTTGATAGCCGTCGTCTTCTTCCATGTAGCCAATGGTGTAAATGTGCACCATCAGTGAAACACTGGTGACCACCAACATCATGGTTGCGGTCAGCGTGTCCACAAGGAAACCAACCTCGAACACCAAAGTGCCCACAACAGCCCATTCATACAGGGTGCCATTGAAGGTGTTACCTTCCATCACTTCCATGAACACCAGAATAGATGCAATCAAGGAAATGGCAACACCAGCGATTGTGACTGTGTGTGCACCGGTTCGGCCAATCTGCTTGCCAAAAAAACCGGCAAGAATGGAGCCAACCAGCGGAGCGAACGGAACGATCAAATACAAGGGATTCATTCGCGCTTACCCCTTCAGCTGGTCGAGGTCTTCGACGTTGATTGAATTCATGTTACGGAAAAGGACCACCAAAATTGCCAAACCAATTGCAGACTCGGCAGCAGCCACTGTGAGAATGAAGAAAACGAACAACTGCCCGGACAAATCACCCAGGAAGTGGGAAAACGCGACGAAGTTCATGTTCACGGCCAGCAGCATCAATTCAATAGCCATCAGGATCACAATCAAGTTCTTGCGGTTCAAAAAAATGCCTATCACGCTGATTGAGAACAAAATCGCGCCCAGCACAAGGTAATGAGATAGTGAAATCATTGTTGTCTATTCCCGGTTAGGCCTGGCGACCGCTATTGGTGTCGCTCTTGGTTTGTTTGCGGTCAAGCTCTGCAGGCATGCTGACCAGTTTCACCCGGTCAGTTGACTTTACGCGGACCTGGTCTGAAGGCACCTGCCCTTTCGTGTCCTTGCGCTTGCGCAGGGTCAGTGCAATTGCCGCAACCATCGCGACCAGCAAAATCAAGGCCGCCACTTCGAACGGATACAAATACTCTGTGTACAGCAACTTGCCCAATGCCTGTGTGTTGTTGACAGCCTGCTCAGGCGTCTCCAGATTTGGATCCCAAAAACCGCGCAGCAGCACCACCGACATTTGGAAGGCAATCAGCGAACCGACAATAGCGGCCACTGGCAGGTTTTTCCAGAAGCCCGCACGCACCTTGTCCATGTTCACATCCACCATCATTACGACGAAGAGGAACAAAACCATCACCGCCCCCACGTAAACCAGCACCAGTGAAATGGCGAGAAACTCTGCTTCCAGCAGCATCCACAAGGCAGCGGCTGAAAAGAAAGAAAGCACCAGGTACAAAGCCGCATGCACAGCATTGCTGGCGGTGATCACGCGCAGCGCTGCAAACACCAATACGGCGGCGAACACATAAAAGAAACCGGTTATTGCATCCATTGCATCAAGTCTTCTAAGTTTTATATCGGTTTAACGGTAGGCCGCATCGGCTTCGCGGCTGGCTGCAATTTCAGCCTCGTAACGGTCACCCACAGCCAGCAGCATTTCCTTGGTGAAGTACAAATCACCGCGCTTCTCGCCGTGGTACTCGTGAATGTGGGTTTCAACAATTGAATCAACAGGGCACGATTCTTCACAGAAGCCGCAGAAAATACACTTGGTCAAATCAATGTCGTAGCGGGTGGTACGGCGTGTGCCGTCCTCGCGCTGCTCGGACTCGATGGTAATGGCCAAGGCCGGGCACACAGCTTCACACAGCTTGCAGGCAATGCAGCGTTCCTCGCCGTTTTCATAGCGACGCAGTGCGTGAAGGCCACGAAAACGTGGCGACATCGGCGTTTTTTCCATGGGGTACAACACAGTAATAGGCTGTGTGAACATATAGCCCATGGTCAACGCCATGCCCTTGAGCATTTCGCGCAACAACAAACTGTTCAAAAACTCTTTAACAACTTGAAACATGGTGATCGCTCTCAATTAATTCCAGATGTTCCAGGGAGTCTGCATCCAGGCAGCAACCACCACCAGCCACACCAAAGTCAGCGGAATGAATACCTTCCAGCCCAGACGCATGATTTGGTCATAGCGATAACGCGGAAATGATGCACGGAACCAGATGAACATGGACACCAGCAGGAAGGTTTTCAAACCCAGCCAGATCCAGCCCGGAATGAAGCTGAGGAAGGCAACGGGTGCATCCCAGCCACCAAAGAACATGATTGCAGCCAGACAAGACAGCAAGATCATGTTGGCGTATTCCGCAAGGAAGAACACGGCAAAGGTCATGCCGGAATATTCAACCATGTGGCCAGCCACAATTTCAGACTCACCTTCCACCACATCGAATGGATGGCGGTTGGTTTCAGCCACAGCGGAAATCATGTAGATCACCAGCAAAGGCAACAACGGCAACCAGTTCCAGGACAGGAAATTCAAACCCATGTCAGCAAACTGACCGGTGGTTTGCGTCATCACAATGTCGGTCATGTTCAGGCTACCCGCCACCAACAACACGGTGACCAGCACGAAACCAATGGCCAGTTCATAGGACACCATTTGAGCCGACGCACGCATGGCGGCCAAGAAAGCATATTTGGAGTTCGATGCCCAGCCGGCAATAATCACACCGTACACTTCAAGCGACGTAATTGCCATCAGGTACAACAAACCCGCATTCACATCGGCCAGCACGGTTTCCGGGCCAAAGGGAATAACAGCCCACGCAGCCAGGGCCGGCATGATGGTCATGATCGGCGCAATGATGAACAGCCCTTTGTTGGCGTTCATCGGCACGATGATTTCCTTGAACATCATCTTGACCGCATCAGCGATTGGCTGAAGCAAACCCATGGGGCCAACATAACTTGGTCCCATGCGAATGTGCATGCGCCCAATCATTTTGCGTTCCCAATAGGTAAGGTATGCAACCAAACCCAACAGCGGCAAGGTAATGCACAAAATCTTGACCAAAGTCCACACGGGTACCCAGGCAGGCCCCAGCAGGTCAGCACCAAAGGTGGTGATCATTTCAACCGGTGAACTCATGCCTGCACCTCGCTGGCAACAACTGCCTCAACAGTGGCACCACCAAACACGGTGCGCAGGCTTTGGGTTTCAGTGCGGCCCATGGGAACCAACACTACGTTTTCAGCAATGGTTTTGTTCACAAGCAGTGCGGCTTGCAATGTGCCGCCCTCGGAGTCTGTCAATTGAATTTTGTCGCCTGATTTCAGCCCCAGCGCTTCGGCCGTTTGCACACCGATTTGTGCCAAGGCAGGCTTGGCGGCCTTGGTTTTACGCAGTGAATCAGCACGGCGAACCAGTGAATCCGCGTCGTAAATGGGTGCAAAAGCAGCCAGTTCCAGCTTGCCATTCAAGGCCACGCCTGCAACGGTTTGTTCCGGCACAGTATTGTTCAAGGCAGATGCCAAATCAGCAGGCATAAAAGCCTTCAACACGTCTTCGGAACTGTTGAACTCAAAACCATCGAGACCCAACAAGTTGCCCAGTACACGCAGCACTTTCCAGCCCGGGCGTGTTTCACCCAAGGGGCGTACTGCCGCCTTGAACGTTTGCACCATTCCGGCAATATTGATGAAGGTACCAGACGTTTCGGTGCTGGGAGCAATCGGCAACAGCACATCGGCGTACTGTTTGGCGCTGCCCACAAAGGCACTGGCTTGCACCACAAATTCTGCGTCGATCAAGCCACGAACCACTTTCTGACCTTCGACGGAATCAAGATCAGGTTCTGCACCAAACACAATCGCTGCCTTGGCCTTGCCTTTCAGCATGGCTTGCGCATTTTTGCCGCCATTGGCGCTGGCTTGAACACCGGCTACGAATGAACCAACCCAGTTGGCACCATCACCCAAGAAGCCCAATGTGGCACCTGTTGACTTGGCCAACTCATTCGCCTTGGCCAAAACCTGTCCGGCAAACGGGCTCATCAAGGTCTGCTGACCAAGCAGCACAAACTTGCCACCTTCGGGTGCGCTTAGCGCGTTGGCAACTGAATCATGGCCCAAGGTATCGGCCCACTTCGACGGTGCAGCTTTCAACCACACGGCTTTCGGCATTAGGGGATCCAGTCCACCTGCATTCACCAGCACCACACGGGCGCCCTGCTTTGCAGCCTGACGAATACGCTGTGTCAACAAGGGTTGGTCGTTGCGTAGGTCGGTGCCCACCACAACGATTGATTCTGCATCAGCCAACTGGGCAATTGAAGCTCCCAGCCAAGGCGAGGCACCTGTCAAATTCAAGTTCGCACTGTGGCGCAAGCCTGCATCAATACTTGTTGAACCGACACCAGCCATCAAGGCTTTGGCCAAGGCCATTTCCTCAAAGGTGCTGTTCGGTGAAACCAGCATGGCAATGCTGTTCAAGTCAGTCGATTCACGCCGGGCTTTTTTCAAACCTTCAAACGCCACGTTCAGGGCGGTTTGCCAGTCAGTTGTTACCCACTGACCGTTCTTCTTGATCATGGGCTCGGTCAAACGATCAGCGGCCTGCAAACCTTCATAGCTGAAACGATCACGGTCTGAAATCCAGCACTCGTTCACGCTTTCATTGTCTTGGGGAACAATGCGCATCACCTTGTCGGCTTTCACCTGCACCACCACGTTGGAACCCAGGCTGTCGTGCGCGGCAATCGATTTGCGGCGTGCCATTTCCCAAGTACGGGCGTTGTAACGGAAAGGTTTGGATGTAAGTGCGCCCACGGGGCACAGGTCGATCATGTTGCCCGACAATTCGGAATCCACGGAACTGCCCACGAAGCTCAGAATTTCTGAATGCTCGCCACGGTTGGCCATGCCCAGTTCCATCACGCCGGCCACTTCCTGACCAAAACGCACGCAACGTGTGCAGTGAATACAACGTGTCATTTCCTGCGCAGAAACCAGTGGGCCGATGTCTTTGAAAAACACCACCCGCTTTTCTTCCTGGTAGCGCGATGACACGCCACCGTAACCCACAGCGATGTCTTGTAACTGGCATTCACCACCCTGGTCACAAATCGGGCAATCCAGCGGGTGATTGATCAGCAAAAACTCCATCACGCTTTTTTGTGCGTTCACGGCTTTTTCGCTCTTGGTGCGTACAATCATGCCGGGCGACACAGGCGTGGCGCAAGCGGGCAAAGGCTTCGGAGCCTTTTCTACATCCACCAGGCACATGCGGCAGTTCGCCGCAATCGACAACTTCTTGTGATAGCAAAAGTGAGGCACATAGCTGCCCGCTTTTTCTGCAGCGTCCATGAGCATGCTGCCCTCGGTCACTTCAACTTTTACACCATCAATCTCTAATTCAACCATTTGTATCTACCCGCAGGGAATCAAACGTAAGCCGGCACAATGCACGACTTGTGTGTGATGTGATGCTCAAATTCTTCATGGAAATGTTTCAGGAAAGCGCGAACCGGCATGGCTGCCGCATCACCCAGCGCGCAAATGGTGCGGCCTTGAATGTTGTCGGCAATCGAGTTCAGCATGTCCAGGTCTTCGGGACGCCCTTCCCCGTGTTCAATGCGGTTGATGATCCGGTACAACCAGCCAGTGCCTTCACGGCACGGTGTACATTGACCACAGCTTTCTTCGTAATAGAAGTACGACAAGCGCAACAGGCTTTTCACCATGCAACGTGTTTCGTCCATCACGATGACCGCACCCGAACCCAGCATGGAGCCAGCTTTTGCAATAGAGTCATAATCCATGTCTGTGGCCATCATCACATCGCCAGGCAATACCGGCATGGACGAACCACCGGGAATCACGGCCTTGATTTTGCGACCACCTTTCATGCCACCTGCCATTTCAAGCAACGTCGCAAACGGCGTACCCAAAGGAATTTCATAGTTGCCGGGTTTTTCAACATCGCCGGAAATCGAGAAAATTTTGGTACCGCCGTTGTTGGGCTTGCCCAATTCCAGGAACCAGTCGCCACCGTTTTGAATGATAAACGGCACAGCTGCGAATGTTTCAGTGTTGTTGATGGTAGTGGGCTTACCGTAAATGCCGTAAGAAGCCGGGAACGGTGGCTTGAAACGCGGCTGGCCTTTTTTGCCTTCAATCGATTCAATCAGGGCTGTTTCTTCACCGCAGATGTACGCACCGTAACCCTGGTGTGCATGCAACTGGAAACTGAAATTCGAACCCATGATCTTGTCGCCCAGGTAACCGGCTGCACGGGCTTGTTCCAGTGCTTCTTCAAAGCGTTCGTAGGTTTCCCAAATTTCACCATGAATGTAGTTGTAACCAACGCTGATTCCCATGGCATAGGCGGCAATGGCCATGCCTTCGATCACGGAATGCGGGTTATAACGCAGAATGTCACGGTCTTTGAATGTGCCGGGCTCGCCTTCATCGGAATTACAGGCCAAGTATTTTTGACCCGGAAACTGGCGAGGCATGAAGCTCCACTTCAGGCCGGTTGGAAAGCCTGCACCCCCACGACCGCGCAAAGCCGATTTTTTCACCTCGGCAATGACGTCTTCCTGGGAAATGCCCTCAGTCAGGATTTTGCGCAAGGCCTTGTAACCGCCGCGCGCTTCATAGCCTTTCAAGTCCCAGTTGCTGCCATCGAGACCAGCCAGAATCACCGGGTTAATGTGTCGTCCGTGCAAACAAGTCATGACTTCAACTCCTCTACCAGTGCATCGATTTTCTCGTTGCTCATGAAACTGCACATGCGGTGGTTGTTCACCAACATCACTGGGGAATCACCACAAGCACCCATGCACTCACCTTCTTTGAGGGTGAACAAGCCGTCTTTGGTGGTTTCGTTGTAATCAATACCCAGTTTCTTTTTCAGGTATTCGGCAGCGTCTGTACCACCGGACAAAGCACAAGGCAGGTTGGTGCAAACCACAATTTTCGACTTGCCAACTTTCTTGGTGTCGTACATGTTGTAGAACGTGGCCACCTCATAGGCAGCGATTGGCGGAATTTCCAGGTATTCAGCAACTGCCTCGATCGCATCGGTGGGCAACCAGCCCAACTCAACCTGCACAATGCGCAAGCCCGCCATGACTGCAGAAATTTTCTGGTCAGTCGGGTATTTGGTCAGTTCTTTGTCGATCAGGCGACAGGCGTTTTCGCTCAACTTCATGATTCAATTCAATCCTTAGCGATCAATTTCACCGAACACAATGTCTTGGGTACCAATGATGGTCACCACGTCGGCCAGCATGTGGCCACGAGACATTTCGTCCAATCCTTGCAGGTGCGCGAAACCGGGCGCACGAATTTTCAAGCGGTACGGCTTGTTGGCACCGTCTGCAACCAGGTAAATACCAAACTCGCCCTTGGGGTGTTCTACCGCCGCATACGATTCACCTTCTGGCACGTGCATGCCTTCCGTGAACAGCTTGAAGTGGTGAATCAGCTCTTCCATATTGGTTTTCATATCAACGCGATTGGGCGGCGATACTTTGTGATTGTCGCTGATCACAGGGCCAGGATTGACACGCAACCATTCCACGCACTGCTTGATAATTTTGTTCGACTGGCGCATTTCTTCCACGCGCACCAAATAACGGTCGTAGCAATCACCGTTTTTGCCCACCGGAATGTCAAAATCCAGACGATCGTATACCTCGTAAGGCTGCTTCTTGCGCAGGTCCCAGGCAATTCCAGAGCCACGCAACATGGGGCCGGTGAAGCCCATGGACAAGGCACGTTCAGGCGTAACCACACCCACACCGACCAAACGCTGCTTCCAGATTCGGTTGTCGGTCAGCAAGGTTTCGTACTCGTCCACGTAGTTGGGGAAACGCTTGGTGAAATCGTCAATGAAATCAAGTACGGAACCTTGGCGGTTCTTGTTCAACTGGTCCACTTTCTTGGCAGAACGCACCTTGGAAGGTTTGTACTGCGGCATGCGGTCTGGCAGGTCCCGATACACGCCACCTGGGCGATAGTAAGCCGCATGCAAGCGAGCACCTGAAACTGCTTCGTAGCAATCCATCAGGTCTTCACGCTCGCGAAATGCATACAAAAACACCGCCATTGCGCCTACGTCAAGGCCGTGCGCACCCAACCACAGCAGGTGGTTCAAAATGCGGGTAATTTCGTCGAACATCACGCGAATGTACTGCGCACGAATTGGCACTTCAATGTTCAGCAATTTTTCAATGGCCATGCAGTAAGCATGTTCATTGCACATCATGGACACGTAATCGAGGCGATCCATGTACGGCAACGATTGAATAAACGTTTTGTGCTCCGCCAGTTTTTCGGTGCCGCGGTGCAACAGGCCAATGTGCGGGTCTGCGCGCTGAACCACTTCACCATCCAGTTCAAGCACAAGGCGCAACACACCGTGCGCCGCAGGGTGCTGTGGGCCAAAGTTCAGGGTGTAGTTTTTAATTTCAGCCATGATTATTTCGCTCCACCGTATTGAGGTTCACGAATGATGCGGGGTGTAATTTCACGCGGTTCGATGGTGACCGGCTGGTACACCACACGGCCCAGTTCAGGGTCATAGCGCATTTCAACGTGGCCAGACAAGGGAAAATCTTTGCGGAACGGGTGCCCCACGAAACCGTAGTCTGTCAAAATACGGCGCAAATCGGGGTGCCCCTCAAACACGATGCCGTACAAATCGAAGGCTTCGCGTTCATACCAGTTTGCGGAAGACCACACATCAATGATGGATGAAACTGTGGGCAAATCGTCATCAGGGCAGCACACCTTCAGGCGCACACGCTGATTTTTGGAGATAGACAACAGATGACAAACTACCCAGAAACGCTGGGATTCATTCAATTCGTTGCCGTATTCGCTTCGATCCAAACCACACAGGTCGATCAGTTGCTCGAAATGCAGGTTTTCATTGTCGCGAAGAATGGTGCACGATTCAAAATATGAATCGGCTTTCACAGTCAGATTGACTTCATTGAAGGCGACTTTGCATTCAACAATGCGATCACCCAAAGCGGCTGCCAATGCTGCGCCAAGTTGCTCATGATTCTGAGAGAGGTTCTGAGACATTGAAAGAACCCCTTAACGAGCAATGGTGGAAGTGGTTTTGATCTTGTTCTGCAACTGCAGAAGACCATACATAAGCGCTTCCGCGGTGGGTGGGCAGCCAGGCACGTAGATATCCACTGGAACAATTCGATCGCAACCACGAACCACTGAATAAGAGTAGTGGTAATAACCACCGCCGTTGGCGCACGAACCCATGGACAGCACCCAGCGAGGCTCTGCCATTTGGTCGTAAACCTTGCGCAAGGCAGGTGCCATTTTGTTGCAAAGTGTTCCGGCCACAATCATAAGGTCGGATTGGCGCGGGCTTGGGCGAAAAATAATGCCAAAGCGGTCCAGGTCGTAGCGACTTGCACCCGCATGCATCATTTCAACCGCGCAGCATGCCAAGCCGAAGGTCATCGGCCATAGCGAGCCAGTGCGACCCCAGTTAATCAATTTATCAGCCGTGGTGGTGATAAAACCTTCGTTTAAAACGCCGTCAATACCCATTGCTTACAACCTTCACGAAAGTGGAGCAGTGATTAGCCCGCTTATTCCCAATCCAGTGCACCGCGAGTCCATTCGTAAATGAAACCCACCACCAGAACACCCAGGAAAATCATCATGGCCCAGAAACCGACAGGACCAATTTCCCGGTAGGCCACAGCCCAGGGGAACAGGAACGCGATTTCCAGATCGAACAAAATAAACAGGATGGCAACGAGGTAGTAGCGCACGTCAAATTGCATGCGGGCGTCTTCGAACGCCTCAAAACCACACTCGTAGGGGGAAAGTTTTTGCCCGTCCGGACGATGAGGGGCGAGGATGCGACCAACCAACATGGCGCCACCGCCAACACTGATCCCCACAAGGATAAACATCAACACTGGAAAATAAGACTCTAAATTCACTGTGACTCCCGTGTAAACCCTAATGGCCTTCGATAAGCCCGAAAAAAAGCCGGTCGTTGCGTACTGGACCGGCTTTGATTTAAATCTTGGTGCCGACGACGAGACTCGAACTCGTACAGCCTGTGGCCACTACCCCCTCAAGATAGCGTGTCTACCAATTCCACCACGTCGGCATATTACTGCTGTGCAATAAATTACTTTGGAATATCCTGCACCGGTGTTTTTGGTTCAGCCGGCTTGTTCTCAGCAGGGGTTGCCGTTCCCTCTACTGGAGAAGCCTCAATCGACTCCATCACACCGCCAGATTCCGCTTCAACGCCTGCCCTTGAATAAAAGGCCAAACCCAGTGTGCAAAGCAGGAAAATTGTAGCACAAAAGCCAGTGGCTCGGCTCAAGAAATTCGCCGATCCTGTGGCGCCAAACAGGCTACCAGACGAGCCGCTGCCAAAGGCTGCGCCCATGTCTGCACCTTTGCCGTGCTGCAACAAAACCAGAACGATGACGGCAATTGCAGAGATGATCTGCATGACAACCAAAAATGTATTGAAAATGCTCATAAATTATTTAACCTCTCGCGGCGCGTATTATTCCAGAGAATTCATCGGAAGACAAAGCGGCACCCCCAATTAGGCCGCCATCGATGTCAACTTTTGCAAAAATTTCACTTGCGTTGCCCGGCTTCACACTTCCACCGTACAAAATTTGGGTGCTTTGGGCAACTTCACTGCCCAACATTGCGTTCAATCGCGCCCGAATCATGGCATGCACTTCCTGCGCCTGTTCGGGGCTGGCAGTAACGCCTGTACCAATCGCCCACACAGGTTCATAGGCGATCACCAGGTTCCATGCACCATTTTCAACAAATTTCGAGCAACGCTCGATAACAGGGTCAAGCTGGGAAGCAATGACGGATTCAACCAGCCCGGCCTCACGCTCTGCCAGAGTTTCACCCACACACACGATGGGCGTAATTCCACCGGAAACGGCGGCCACAGCCTTCTCGGCCACAGTCACGCTGGTTTCTGCATGGTACTGGCGACGCTCGGAATGCCCCACCAGCACTTGCTTCACACCAAATTCGTTGAGCATGCTGACTGACACCTCACCCGTGTAGGCTCCGCTGGCCCTAGAGGATACATCTTGCGCACCATAGGCAACGCTTTGATCTTCCAATAGCTTGGCCACTTGAGCCAGATAAGGAAATGGACAAAATACAGACACATCGACCTGATCATCCACTTCGGCCAGGAATCCAAGAATCAGCGCTTCGTTGGAATCAAAGCTGCCATTCATTTTCCAGTTGCCTGCCACCAATTTCTTTCTTGGCTTTTGTTCTGCTGTCTCGCTCATGCTTTTCCTTAATCCTTGACTCTCAACACAATTTTCCCCAGTGAGTCGCCCGATTCCATCAGCGCGTGCGCCCTGGCAACTTCATCCAGCGTGAAAGTGGCTTGCACCAGCGATTTCAACGCACCCGTAGAAAATCCTTCTTCCAATTGCTGCTCGACCTGCCGCGCCAATTCCGCCTTGAATTCCAGCGAACGCGGCCGCAATGTGGTGCCCGTCAGCACCACCTGTTTGGCCATCAGTTTTGCTGCATCAATATTGGCAAAACGACCGCCCAACAAGGCGATAACAATCACCATACCTTGTGGCTTGACGCAACTTAAATCCTTGTTCAGGTAATCGCCAGCCACCATGTCGAGGATCAAATCAACACCCTGTTGCTGCGTGTCTTGCAACACGAGATGTTCCCAGTCCTGAGATTTGTACAAGTAAGCTTTTTCAGCGCCCAAACCAGTACAAAAGTCTGCCTTCTCCTGACTACCCACCGTAACGAAGGTGCGCAATCCATGTTTTTTGCACAACTGGATGGCGGCAGTGCCAATGCCACTGCTGCCCCCATGGATCAATACTGTTTGACCTGCTTTGGCATCCCCCTTCATGAAAAGGTTTTGCCACACGGTCATGTACACCTCGGGCAGGCTTGCCGCCTCGGTGAAACTTAAATTTTCAGGAATTTGCATGCACTGCCTCGCGGGCGCGCACACGTATTCCGCGTAACCCCCGCCATTGCACAAGGCCATGACGGGTTTGTTCAGAATACTTTCAGGAATACCCTGCCCCACAGCCACAACCACGCCCGATACTTCCAAACCCAAATTGGGACTGGCGTCGGGGGGTGGCGGGTACAAACCCAGGCGTTGAAGAACGTCGGGGCGATTCACCCCGGCGGCCTTGACCTGTATAAGCACCTCGCCAGACTTGGGAGAAGGCACAGGCAGTTCAATCAACTCAAGCTGATCTACCCCACCCGGTGCCTTCACACGCACCGCCCTCATGCTGACAGGCGGCTGCATGACCATTGCTGTACCCATCAGCCTTCGCTGGAGCCTTCACCAGCCTGCTCGGCAGGCGCTTCGGCAACTTCTGAAGCCAACAAGGCTTTCATGGACAAGCGCAGGCGGCCTTTTTCATCAGCCTCCAACACTTTGACCTTCACGACCTGGCCTTCTTTCAGGAAATCGCCCACGGTGTTAACGCGCTCGTTGGCAATCTGGGAAATGTGCAACAGACCATCTTTGCCGGGCAGTACGCTGACAATTGCGCCGAAATCGAGCAACTTCAACACTGTGCCTTCGTACACCGCGCCCACTTCCACTTCGGCCGTGATGCCTTCGATCAACTTCTTGGCACGCTCACCTGCGTCACCGTCTACAGAAGCGATGGTGATAGAGCCATCTTCCTTGATGTCAATGCTTGCGCCGGTTTGCTCGGTGATGCCGCGGATGGTTGCACCACCCTTGCCAATCACGTCACGAATCTTTTCAGGATTGATCTTCATGGTGATCATGCGGGGGGCGTATGCAGACAATTCGCCCACGCTTCCACCAGTTGCCTGCTTCATGATACCCAGAATGTGCATGCGGCCTTCGCGGGCCTGTGCCAATGCAACCTGCATGATTTCCTTGGTGATGCCCTGAATCTTGATGTCCATCTGCAGTGCAGTAACACCGTTTTCAGTACCGGCCACCTTGAAATCCATGTCGCCCAGGTGGTCTTCGTCACCCAAAATGTCGGTCAACACGGCAAACTTATTGTCTTCCTTGATCAAGCCCATGGCAATACCAGCCACCAGCTGCTTCAACGGAACACCCGCGTCCATCAGCGACAATGCGCCACCGCAAACAGAAGCCATCGAGCTTGAACCATTCGATTCAGTGATTTCAGAAACCACACGCATCGTGTACTGGAAGTCTTCAGGAGCAGGCAGCATCATTTCCACTGCGCGGCGGGCCAAACGACCGTGACCAATTTCACGACGCTTTGGTGCGCCCATGCGGCCACATTCGCCAGTGGCGTACGGGGGCATGTTGTAGTGGAACATGAAGCGGTCGCGGTATTCACCAGCCACTGCGTCGATCATTTGCTCGTCGCGGCCAGTACCCAGGGTTGTAACCACCAAAGCCTGTGTTTCACCGCGGGTGAACAGCGCCGAACCGTGCGCGCGTGGCAACACGCCAGTGCGAACGGTGATTGGGCGTACAGTGCGGGTGTCGCGGCCATCGATACGTGGCTCGCCATTCAGGATTTGACCACGAACAATTTTCGCTTCCAGGCCAAACATGATGTCGCTAACGTCGGCGTTGGTAATACCAGCGCGTTGCTCTTCAGTCAGCTTGGAGGGCAATTCAGCAGCCACTTCCGCTGAAATTTCTTTCAAACGCTGGCTACGAGCCTGCTTTTCAGTCATTTTGTATGCAGCGGCCAGCTTTTCGCCAGCCAATTCTGTGACAGCTGCCACCAAAGGCTCGTTGGCAGGCGCAGCTTTCCAGTCCCATTCGGGCTTGCCAGCTTTGGCTGTAAGCGCGTGAATGGCATTGATGGCAGCTTGCATTTGCTCGTGACCGAACATGATGCCACCCAGCATGATTTCTTCAGACAATTCGTTCGCTTCCGATTCAACCATCAACACGGCGGCTTCAGTACCTGCAACGATCAGGTCCATCTTGCTGTCGTTCAACTGGGTTGCAGTTGGGTTCAGCACATATTGGTCGTTGATGTAACCCACGCGGGCACCACCAATGGGGCCGTTGAACGGGATGCCGGCAATGGCCAGCGCGGCAGACGCGCCCAGCATCGCAGGGATGTCCGGATTCACTTCGGGGTTGATCGACATCACTGTCAGCACAACCTGCACTTCATTGAAGAAGCCTTCCGGGAACATGGGGCGCAATGGGCGATCGATCAGGCGTGCATTCAGGGTTTCTTGTTCAGTGCCCTTGCCTTCACGCTTGAAGAAACCGCCGGGAATACGGCCAGCGGCATAGAATTTTTCAACGTAATCAACAGTCAACGGAAAGAAGTCTTGACCTGGCTTGGCCGACTTGGCAGCCACCACGGTGGCCAGAACAACGGTGTCATCCACCGTTACGATCACGGCTCCACCTGCTTGACGGGCTACTTCACCTGTTTCCAGGGTCACGGTGTGTTGACCGTACTGGAATGTTTCTTTATGAATTTCAAACACTTTGTCTTTTCCTTTTAGTAATCTCGCCGGGACAATACCCGGATGCGAGAGCCCGTCAGTTTTAAAACACAAATGCCCACAACCGGGGTTGCAGGCATTTGAGTCAAATCAACGGCTTGTAGCAGCGACCAATTACTTGCGTAGACCCAAGCTGCTGATCAGGTTGCGGTAGGCATCTGCGTTTTTGCGCTTGAGGTAATCAAGCAGCTTACGACGACGAGACACCATGCGCAGCAAACCGCGGCGTGAGTGATGGTCTTTGGCGTTGGCCTTGAAGTGATCGGTCAACGAGTTGATTCGGGCTGTCAACAATGCCACTTGAACCTCGGGAGAACCTGTGTCGCCCTTGGCGCGTTGATATTCGGCAAGAATTGCCGCTTTATTGATTTCTGACATATTAAAACTCCACTTGCGCGAACTTGCAGCCGAACTTGAAAGAAATTGTGACCGCAGTTCCGTGTAAAAAGACCACCTTGTTGCAAAGGTGGTCGCCTGAACCCGCTATTGTAGGGGAAATCCGGTAAAAATCAAACCTGCGGGTTCAATTTTTCATGTTTTGACTGCAATTTATTCAAAGCGGACAGATACGCCTTGGCCGAGGCCACGACAATATCGGGGTCAGCACCCACGCCATTGACAATCCGCCCCCCTTTTTGCAGGCGCATGGTGACTTCGCCTTGCGATTCGGTGGTGCCCGAAGTAATGCCGTTGACCGAGAACAGCAGCAACTCTGCGCCACTTTGCACCTCGGCCTCAATGGCCTTCACCGTGGCATCCACCGGGCCGTTGCCCTGGCTTTCAGACACCACTTCGCGACCATCCATGGAGAACACCACGCGCGCCTTGGGGCGCTCACCAGTTTCGGAATGCTGAATCAGCGACACATAGCGGTAGAACTCGGATTCGCCGCCTGCGCCATCACCAGAAACCAGCGCATGAATGTCTTCATCAAAAATTTCGGCTTTTCGATCTGCCAAATCTTTGAATCGCTGAAATGTGTCATTCAAAGCCTGCTCACTGTCCATCGCAATACCCAAGGCTTCCAGACGCTGCTTGAAGGCATTTCGACCAGACAGCTTGCCCAACACAATTTTGTTGGCTGACCAGCCTACATCCTCAGCGGTCATGATTTCATAGGTTTGGCGGGCTTTCAGCACACCATCCTGGTGAATGCCGGACGCATGCGCAAACGCATTTGCACCCACGATCGCTTTGTTGGGCTGCACCACAAAACCGGTAATATTGCTGACCAAGCGGCTGGCCGCCACTATTTGCCTGGTGTCAATGCCCACATCCAGATCAAAGAAATCGCGACGGGTTTTCACGGCCATCACAATTTCTTCCAAAGAACAGTTGCCGGCACGCTCTCCCAAACCATTGATTGTGCACTCCACCTGCCGCGCACCCCCAATGGCAACGCCTGCCAGTGAGTTGGCAACAGCCATACCCAGGTCGTTGTGGCAATGGACAGACCACACCGCTTTGTCGCTGTTGGGCGTCATGGAGCGCAAGTCGCGCATGAACTCGCCATACAGCGAGGGCACGGCGTAACCCACGGTGTCAGGAATGTTGATGGTTTTGGCGCCAGCCTTGATGACGGCTTCGCACACTTTGGCCAGGAACGGTAACTCGGAGCGATAACCATCTTCGGCCGAGAACTCAACATCATCGGTGTACTGCAAGGCGAGTTTAACGGCCTTCACGGCTTGCTCAAGCACTTGATCTGGGGTCATGCGCAACTTCACTTCCATGTGCAAGGGTGAAGTGGCAATGAAGGTGTGAATGCGACGGCGCTCGGCCGGTGCCAACGCGTCGCCTGCACGCATGATGTCTTTGTCATTCGCACGGGCCAGTGAACAGACCGTGGATTCTTTGATGACCAAGGCTATGGACTTGATTGCCTCGAAATCGCCGTTGCTGGAGGCGGCAAAACCAGCCTCGATCACGTCGACTTTCAGCTTCTCGAGCTGCTTGGCTATGCGTATTTTTTCTTCACGGGTCATCGACGCGCCGGGGCTTTGTTCACCGTCGCGCAGGGTGGTGTCGAATATGATGAGGCGGTCTGGCATTGTGTTCTCCTGAGTATATTCCAAGGATACAACAATGCCAGACCAAAACGGGACTCCGTTAACAGTCAGAAAACGGCTATGAAACCTTCACATGCATGTAAGCGCCCCGGTCGTTGTGCGTTCCTGAAGTGAAAAAATTTACCGGATCGTCTGTGCCCGCACCAAATGCGACGCCACCATAGGTTTTACCGGCATCACTAGCCCCAATCCCAAAATAGGAACCGCCTGGAACGCCAAAGTTATTGGTGCCCCCAGAACCGCCTGCTATCGAGAGGGAACGCCCGCCAGTCTCAACAGCGGTTATCTGCGCAGACCCGCCTTGGTAATTCAGCTTGGCTCCGCTCAAATTGGAGCCATTGACTTTGACAAGAAAAATCACTTTGTCGTCACCACCCGTGTGACCAACAACACTTAAGTTTTTATCGGTCTCCAATTGAAACCTTGACTGAAGGGAATTCTCTGAACCATTGCCATGGCTGACAGTAACCACCAAGTAATCGGTACCTGACGGAAAACGAATGTCTTGCATTCCATCATGCCTTTTCTGGAAATTGGTGATTTGGGTAAAGCCCATGTTTTTTCCATCCACGGTCAGCGATTTTCCACCGCGTGGAACATCGGCTCCGGATTGCCCGGATGTAGAGGATTCAGATGGTTCCGATGGCTTCGGTGGCTTCGAAACATCGGATTCCGTTGTACCACTGGATTGCCGATCTGAAGACCTGACACCACTGATTACGAACCTTCTGTCACTGGAACTGCTTAAATCATTCTCATCAATCGTGTTGTCACCATTGATGTTCAAATGATTGAAAGAAAAATCTCCGTACTTCTCTTTAAGAGCATCCAGCTGCCCCGAGTCCTCCAGTTTGCTGAAGTCCGACTCAGACTGGGATACACCCAGCTGGCTTTGCTGACTTAGATTGCGCAAATCACGGTAAAGCTCAGCAGAATATGATGCCGAAGACGAACCAGAAACAGCCATGACAAACACCTCCAAAACCACATTTATCAATGAAAATGAATTTTTCTGGAGTGCCTAGCGAAATTAGACATATTGCCTCCATGTTGATTTGGTAAACAAAAACAACATGAAGTTCCGAAGATTACGCCTACTTACAATAACTTCTCTTCAAAAATGCTCATCACGCTCAATGTCCAATCCTTTCAACCCCTGCCCTTTGACCTTACGCACCACGTACACCACATAACCAGAAAGCCCGTAAAGCACGAACACGCCAAACAACACCTTGGGCGGGTCTTGGGAAACCAGCGCGAACACCAGCGGAATCAGGGCCAGGACCAGGAAAGGGACACTGCGGCGGAAATGGAAGTCTTTGCCGCTGAAAAACGGCACATTCGACACCATGGTGACACCTGCATAGAAGGTGATGCCCCAAGCCAACCAGTCAAGTTCGGCACCTGCCATTTTGGCGTCGTCCATCACCCACACAAAACCCGTGACCAAAGCTGCTGCCGCGGGGCTTGGAAGCCCCTGGAACCAGGCTTTGTCAACCACTGCTGCATTGGTATTAAATCGCGCCAAGCGCAGCGCGGCACCTGCCAAATAAACAAATGCTGCAACCCAGCCCAATTTGCCCATGCCACTGAGTGACCATTCGTAAATGATCAAGGCTGGCGCAGCACCAAAAGACACCATGTCCGCCAGGCTGTCGTATTCAGCACCAAAGGCGCTTTGAGTGTTGGTCATTCGGGCCACGCGGCCATCGAGGCTGTCTAGCACCAACGCGGCGAAGATTGCTACTGCGGCGGCGGTGAACTGCTGACCCATGGCCATCACGATGCCGTAAAAGCCACTAAACAAGGCTGCGGTGGTAAACATGTTCGGCAGCAGGTACACACCTTTGTGCGGCTTGCCGGCAGGCCTTGCTACTGCACCCATGAAAGCGCGTGGCGCACCAAACCGGTTTTTATTCCGCTTGAAGCGCATAATCAGGACACCAGTTCGGCCAGTACGGTCGATGAGGCCGATACTTTGTCGCCAATGGCCACCTTCGGCACCGAATCGGTGGGCAGGTAGACGTCCACGCGCGAACCGAAGCGGATAAAGCCATAACGCTGCCCCTTCTCCACAGACTCAGCGGGCTTCACGTAGCAAAGAATACGGCGTGCAATCAAGCCTGCAACCTGAACCGCAGTAACCGTTGCGCCACTGTCAGTGTGAATCACGATGGCGTTGCGCTCATTCTGGGTACTTGCCTTGTCCAGATCGGCATTGACAAACAAACCAGGGAAGTAATCCACCGACTTGATTTCACCACCGATCGGAATGCGGTTGGAATGCACGTTGAACACATTCATGAATACGGAAATTTTCAGGGCTTCACGTTGCGCATAGGGGTCTTCTACACGCTCAACGGCAACAATACGACCGTCTGCTGGCGACACCACTGCATTTTTCTGTGCCGGGATGTAACGGGGTGGATCACGGAAAAATTGCAACACGAACACGAATAAAATCCAAGCCACTACAGACAGGAATGTGAGACCAAACGACTGAAGCGCAAGTGCCAGCAAGGCAACGATTGCAAGGAATGGCCAACCCTCTCGGGCAATAATGGGATGTGGATAGTTCATGGCTCTTTGTTGTGAATGGTTATGAATCCGATTTTATAAGCCAAAAAGGCCGAGCGCGGTGAGTTCTGTGCGAATTGGCAATAAGAATCTTGGCTGATGCCTTCATTGAGGCAAATTTTAAGTGAACTTAAGCAAACGGCTCGACACATACTTAGACAGCCTTACTTGCAAAAAAACGTCGGCACCCAGGCAATCGTCCTGAAACAAATTGTTCAATGACCATACCTAAACTGACAAAACCCCACGTATCAGTGCGACATGAGTCAACTCCAGGCAATTCTCGAGAATGTGCATCGTCCACGAGATCCGCATCAACAGCAGATGCAATTGGCTTCAAACTTCTTCACTATCAAGCAGCACAGCAGGTTGTGAATGACTTGATGAACAAGGCCAGGCTGAGTAACACGAATTTGTCTCTCGAAGAACTTACAACCCGAATAGGCAAGGCGACCAGTTCACTTCGAGAAAAACAGTGGGAAAACGTAAGCCATGACAACGCTTGCATCCAACAGGATGGTGGCGGTAAATACAAACGCAGCAGGTTGTTCGATATTTTTCAGGAGTTCAAACGAGAACAGGCAACATTGATACGTTTGGGCAGCCAAGGGGGAAATATTCCCGAACAAACTCGTCATGTGCACGTTCGAACTGCACTGGCTTCAATTATTCACGGCAAATGCCACAGTTTGGGTGTTAGAACGAAAGATGTCAGTGTGGAGGCATTGGACAAACAGATTTTTGATCGTTATGTGGACACACTTCAATCCAGGCAGTGGAACACAATTTCATTGCGCCACCCGATGCAGTTTCCAGAACCGGGGGAAACGGCCCGAACCGTCAATTTCATTACAACAATGACACCAGCCAGTGGGCTGGACAGTGTTTTGAGGCGAAAGTATCAAGAAGACGGAATCAACGGGATCTGCAGTTATGCCACTCAGGAAAAACGCCATGCCGTCAACCTGTGGAGAACTGAATTTCGGGCTGAACAACCTGCCGGCACGCAAACGAAACACGGCTTTTCCGCAATCAGACACGGCGTGCACGATGCTTACGGCATTGAAGACCCCCGCCAACGGGCCACTGCAAACGATGCCCGTGTCAAGGAGTTCATCCATGCCAGCTTAATTGATCATTTAAAGCGAAACAAGATTACCCTGGATGATACTGAAGCTGGCAGGCCCTTGAGCATTGACATCGTTTCAGTGAACCTGCTAACCCCGATCGGCAAAGAAAAGGAGATGATAAAACAGCAACAGCAAGCTTTATCAAGAGCCAGCGGTCGGGAAATTCAGGTTCAGGTTAGTGACGAAGGCAATTCGCACACCGTCCACGTGAAGCCAAGAATCATCATGTTCAATGTACCAGTTGACCACCTTTCCCTGGCTGCAACTGGAAACGTGATGGGCATTTGGCGACATGCGGACTTGATCAACAACGATGCAATCAAGCTTTTGATTGGATCGGTCGAAAAAAACAAAACAATTGGTGGCGCGACTGGCGTCAGAATACAAACATTAAATGCAGAATTGGCAACAATTACCGGAAACAACACGACAGACCTGAGCAAACGAAGAACAATCTGCGAAAAAATCACCTTGATTGAACACTTAACGGAGCAAATTCGGGACATTTACATTTCAAAGCTTCACCATCGCGTTGGAAACGAACCCTATAAATTACCGACACGGCTATTGGCTTTGGCCAATGAAATTGGCGCGACACCTGCATTCAACTGCAAAAGCGGCAAAGACCGTACAGGCCAGCTCAATGTTGAAATCAGGGAACTGTACGCACAGCTTATTGCCAATGGCGGCACCCCCCGCGCTGTAGATGCCAAACGGGAAGGCTTGGCAAAAGAAAACTACAAAATACTGTTTATGAATGGCGGGGACAGGGACATCCAGGCCCTTAATACGGGTGTGACCGGGAGCAAGACACAACTCCGGTACTACCACCGGTTAATGGATGTACCACCCAAGAACATTGATCAAATCAAGGGGCTGTCCAAGTGGGTTGGCGCTTGAAGTCCAACCCACAACACGGTCATTTTTTTCTTGGATCATCCGCAGGATTGACGTAGTTGATTGCCCAAGGCCCCACGCCATGAACCTGAATAATGGTTTCACTACCCGTCCAGGCAAAATGGGTGGTCTGTGGCTGCATGATGGCAGCACTTCCCGCGCCAAGCGCTGTGGTTTTCGAGGTGTCCATTTTGTCCCCAACACCCATGTGGAAAGTCCCGGAAATCACCGTGACGTGTTCAATTGCGGGGTGAGAATGGGAAGGGATTTTGTAGTTTGCCGGAAACTTCAGGCGAAAAGTGAAAGGCTTGGCCTCATTCAGAGGGCCTTCAATCACGGCAACTTTAGCACCAGCGGGAAGCGACGGAACATCTCCCCAACTAAGGTCTGCCGGGGTGACCATTGTGTGGGCACCTGCATCAGCCCAAGCGTTGGATGCACCCGCACAAAGAAAACCAGCCGAAACGCACAAAGCAACAAGTCTATTATTCATGGAACTCTCCTGGTTGATTTCAACACACCACGACGACGATCCTGCGCACTACGCTTTAAGGCTGAACTTGCTTTGCTGAAAAAATAGTACTCCCTATACTTGGTACTCTCAAGCGATAAATACACCCGCCCATACCATCAAGAATATTCCCCCAATGAAAAAACCCCACTGCACTTTCGCGCGGTGGGGTTTTGCCAAGCCTGAAAAACCTGTTAAAAGTTTTCCGGTTTAGTTCTTGGACTGATCAACCAACTTGTTTTTGCTGATCCAGGGCATCATGCCACGCAGCTGGGCACCCACGATTTCAATGGGGTGCTGTGCATTCAAGCGGCGACGTGCTGTCATTTCCGGGTAGTTGGTTTTGCCTTCCAGAATGAAACGCTTGGCGTATTCGCCGTTCTGGATGTTGGCCAGGCATTCCTTCATGGCTGCACGGGCCTGGTCTGCGATGACGCGGTTACCGGTTACGTACTCACCATATTCCGCGTTGTTGGAAATGGAGTAGTTCATGTTGGCAATGCCGCCTTCGTACATCAGGTCAACAATCAACTTCAGTTCGTGCAGGCATTCGAAGTAGGCCATTTCAGGCGCGTAGCCCGCTTCAACCAGAGTTTCGAAACCGGCTTTCACCAATTCAACTGCGCCGCCACACAATACAGCTTGCTCACCGAACAAGTCTGTTTCAGTTTCTTCGCGGAAATTGGTTTCAATCACGCCACCTTTTGTGCCGCCGTTTGCTGCAGCGTAGGCCAAAGAGATGTCGTGTGCATTGCCAGTGGTGTCTTGGTAAATCGCGATCAGTGAGGGTACGCCGCCGCCTTTCAGGTATTCAGAGCGCACGGTGTGGCCTGGTCCTTTGGGGGCAATCATGATTACATCGATGTCGGCGCGTGGCACAACCTGGTTGTAGTGCACGTTAAAGCCGTGGGCGAACGCCAGGGCAGCACCCGGCTTGATATTGGGGGCCACTTCCTTGTTGTACACATCAGGAATGTTTTCATCAGGCAACAAAATCATGACCACGTCGGCTTCTTTCACTGCATCAGCCACTTCTTTCACTTTCAGGCCAGCGCCTTCAGCTTTGGACCAAGAGGCACCGCCCTTGCGCAGCCCAACAACCACTTCAACGCCAGAATCGCGCAGGTTTTGCGCGTGGGCGTGGCCTTGTGAACCGTAACCAATGATGGATACTTTCTTCTTCTGGATCAGGGACAGATCCGCGTCTTTGTCGTAATAAACTTTCATGTCATTTTCCTTTTGAAGGTATTTAAATTCATCTTCCGGACTCATTTACCGGATTTGGATCGCGGTTCAGACTCGTAGAATTCGCTCGCCGCGACCAATGCCAGAACTGCCCGTGCGGACAGTTTCCAGAATGGCGGTGCGGTCAATCGAGTCCAAGAATGCGTCCAGCTTGGATTTGTTGCCAGTCAGCTCGATGGTGTAGCTTTTCTCGGTGACATCAATGATGCGACCCCGGAAAATATCCGCAGTGCGCTTCAATTCCTCACGCTCTTTTCCCACTGCACGCAATTTTACCAGCATCAGCTCGCGTTCAATATGCGCACCATCACTTAGATCCACCACTTTCACCACTTCAATCAAGCGATTGAGGTGTTTGGTGATCTGCTCGATGATGTCATCGGAACCCACGGTGACGATGGTCATGCGTGACAGGGTTTCGTCTTCCGTGGGGGCCACGGTCAGCGTTTCAATGTTGTATCCACGGGCAGAAAACAGCCCCACCACGCGGGACAACGCACCTGGTTCGTTCTCGAGGAGAACGGAAATAATGTGTCTCATATTTGCCATCTCCTTTAGAGCTCTTCCGAACCCAACAGCATTTCAGACAATCCCTTGCCAGCCTTTACCATGGGCCACACGTTTTCAGTGCGGTCAGTGATGAAGTCCATGAACACCAAACGGTCTTTGTACTTACCGAAGGCTTCTCGCAGTGCGGGCTCTACATCAGAGGGCTTGGTGATTTGCATGCCAATGTGACCATAGGCTTCCACCAGTTTCACGAAATCGGGCAGCGCATCCATGTAGCTTTCGGAATAGCGTGAGCCGTAATCCAGCTGCTGCCACTGACGAACCATGCCCAGATAGCGGTTGTTCAAGTTCACGATTTTCGGCGTGAAATGGTACTGGAAGCAGGTGGACAATTCCTGAATGTTCATCTGGATGGACGCTTCGCCGGTAATACAAGCCACTTGCGCATCAGGGTTGGCCATTTGAACGCCCATGGCATAAGGCAAGCCCACGCCCATGGTGCCCAAACCACCGGAGTTGATCCAGCGGCGAGGTTTGTCGAATCGGTAGTATTGGGCAGCCCACATTTGGTGCTGGCCTACGTCGGATGTAACGAACGCGTCACCGTTGGTGACTTCCCACAGCTTTTCAACCACGAATTGCGGTTTGATCAGTTCATCTGATTTGGCGTAATCGAGGCACTTGCGGCCACGCCACTTCTCAACTTGTTCCCACCAGCCCTGCAACTTGCCTTGGTCAACGCGCTTGCCGCTTTCTTCCAGCAACTGAATGAGGTCGACAAGCACGTCTTTGATGTTGCCAACAATTGGCACATCCACCTTCACACGCTTGGAAATGGAAGACGGGTCGATGTCGATGTGAATGATTTTGCGCGGAATGGACGAGAAATCTTTGGGGTTGCCGATTACGCGGTCGTCGAAACGAGCGCCCACGGCGATCAGCACGTCGCAGTTTTGCATGGCCAGGTTGGCTTCATAGGTGCCGTGCATGCCGGGCATGCCCATGAACTTCTTGTCGCTGGCCTTAAACGCGCCCAAGCCCATCAAGGTGTTGGTGCAAGGCGCGCCGACCCACTCAACCAAACGTGTAAGTTCAGCAGAGGCATTGCCCAAAATAACACCACCGCCGGAATAGATCATGGGGCGTTCGGCTTCCAGAATCATTTGCACGGCTTTTTTGATTTGACCCTGGTGACCTTTGACCACGGGGTTGTAAGAGCGCATTTTCACTGGCTCGGAATAATCAAACGTGGTTTTGTGGGTTGTGATGTCTTTGGGAATGTCGACCAACACAGGGCCAGGGCGGCCAGAGCGGGCGATGTAAAACGCTTCTTTCATGACACGCGCAAGGTCCTTCACATCTTTCACAAGGAAGTTGTGTTTGACGCAGGGGCGTGTAATGCCTACGGTGTCGCATTCCTGGAATGCATCCTGGCCAATCGCGTGCGTGGGCACCTGACCAGACAGAATCACCATGGGAATTGAATCCATATAGGCTGTGGCAATGCCGGTAACAGCATTGGTCAGGCCAGGGCCTGAGGTAACCAGACAAACGCCCACCTTGTCGCTTGAACGCGAGTAGGCATCGGCTGCATGAACCGCAGCTTGTTCGTGGCGTACCAGAATGTGTTCGAAGCCGTCTTGCTTGAAGATAGCATCGTAGATATAGAGTACTGCTCCGCCTGGGTAACCAAAGACGTGCTTGACGCCCTCTTCTTCCAGACATTTGACAACGATTTCCGCGCCGGTATATTCCATTTTAAAAAAATCCTGACAAAATCCACGGGACATTGGTCGGATGCCGTCCTGGATCGCATTGCCGTGGGGCACAGGCTTTTTGAAGATGAACAACCTTGTGGGTGTGGACATGTCGCAAAGCGCTGGCGATCACAACCCGATTATGTCGGGCAGGTTGGCCATGGGCTTCTGAACCACAAGTTCAGCGCCCTAGCGCGTCTTTCGCCAAAACAACAAGGGTATGTTGATTAACTAGAGACAATTTCAGGGTAGAACGAGATCTTAGTGCGAAGCCCGCCGCGGGTCAAGAAAAAAGGCCCCGGCTTTGATATGATGCCGTATTGTTAAAAACTGCGAATCATTCTCGCCTTGGCCTGAACGGCCCGACACCCCGCGTAAAACCGATTGGAAACCCTCTAACTACACCTCGACGAACACAAATATGGCCAGCACGAGAGAATTAGAGGAGTTTTTGAAAGAGGTGTCGCACAGGGCTTATCGACAGGCATTTTTTGCCGTTAAGAATGAAGAAAGTGCGATGGACCTGGTACAGGAAAGCATGATGAAGCTTTCCGACAAGTATGGTGACAAGCCCAAAGAAGAGCTGCCCATGCTGTTTACCCGAATTTTGCAGAACACCATTCTGGACTTTCATCGTCGCCAGAAGGTTCGGAACACCTGGACAACCCTGTTTTCCAGCTTCCAGAAGAAAGATGAAGAAGAGTATGACGTGCTTGAGAACCTTCTCGCACACGATGGATCACAGAATTCGAGCGCCCAAGACGAAATAGAACAATCCCAGAACATGGCCGCAATTGAAGACGCGATCGCAAATTTGCCTGAGCGTCAACGCCAGGCATTCCTTTTGCGTTATTGGGAGGAGATGGACTTGGCGGAAACGGCAGAGATCATGGGGTGCTCGGAGGGCAGTGTAAAAACGCATTGCTCAAGGGCAACAAAAGCATTGGCACTGGTATTAAGGCAACAGGGGTTTCGGGAATGAACGAAGATCGGCTAACCGCAAATGTAGTTAAAAAGCTACTTAACGAGTCAGCGGGACGGGTTTCGCCTGACATTCAAGCACGTTTGAACCTGGCCATCGCCAAGTCAGTGCAAGTGCACGCTGAAAAACATGGTGCACGCGGCAAGTCCAAAACGCCGATTACCGGACCAATAAACGATTTCCTCCAGCACATTTCCGAATGGTTTAATCGCCCAGCCCTTTCCATTGCGGTCAGCGCATTGTTTATTGCGGGCGCGGCATTGGGTGTTGCACAATTTGGCCTGGAAAATTACGACGCACGAATTTCTGAGACAGCAGATCTGGACGCAGCAATTTTGTCAGATGACCTACCCCCAGATGCCTATCTGGACAATGGTTTCATCAATTACGCCACCGAACTGCAGAAAAACAATGCGATTCCAGCAGAAGACGGTCTTGAGCAATGGATGAATTCCTTGCCTGCCGACTTTACGACATCAATCTAGTGCTTTGAAGGGTGAAGGACATGGTTGCCACTAAACTTTATTCCGGATTGGTAACGCTGGGTCTGGTTTTAGTACTGGGCATCCAGAGCGCAGATGCTTTGGCTTCCACTTCCTGGTCTGAACTGTCCGACAAACAGCAGGAACTGCTGGCCCCTTTGGAAAGCGAGTGGGGCGCAATGACCAACGCCCAACGGGAACGCTGGTTGAAAGTGGGCAGGAAATACGAAAACGAACCCCAGGAGCGGCAGGAGATCATGCGTGAACGTGTCAGCACCTGGAGCGAATTAAGCCCAAGAGACAAAGCCGCAGCCCGCCAGAACTACAAGGCACTGAAGGAAAAACGCCAAGGTGAACGAAACTCTACCTGGAACAGTTACCAAAGCCTGGATCAGAAAAAGCGGGACGAATTCAAGGTTAGAAACAACAAACCACCCCTGAATTAAACTGGCTTACCATTTCGGCTGCCCGTGCGGCGATAAAATACCGGAATGGAACGACTACTCAACAATGGCTTGATCAGCCCAAGCAGAAAACGCCGACTGGCAAGCATGCTGTATGAAAGCATGCTGTTGTTCGGCGTGCTTTTTATTGCAGGCTACTTTTTCGACACACTGACCCAGAGTCGGCATGCCCTTTACCTGCGGGATGCCCGTCAATGGTGGTTTTTCGCTGTGCTGGGGCTGTATTTCGTGTGGTTTTGGCGCCATGGCGGGCAAACGCTGGCCATGAAAACCTGGCACCTTCGATTGGTCAATGAAAACGGTGATCGGGTCAGCTGGTTGCAAGCTGCGCTTCGCTACATTCTTTGCTGGTTTTTTACCCTCACAGGCATTGGTTTCATTTATTCGTTTTTTGACCGAAACGGGCAGTTTCCCCAAGATCGATTGGCCAAAACCCTGTTGGTGTCTTCAAAACCCCGGGAACGGGGTGTTGAAGAAGTGATGCGACACAGCTAGGCGTCCAAGGCGTTGATTGCCTTGCCCAAACGCAGCCAGTCCGCTTCGTTTTTGGGCACACCACAACGCAGTATGCAGGCCTCACTGGAATAAGTGCGAACAAGCACACCAAGCGCTTCCAGCCGGGCTGCCCACCGGTCGTTGTTGGGGTGCTCAAAACTGATGAAGTATCCGCCTTTGTAAATCTCGACAGTGGCACCAAGCCTTTCACGCCACAATGCCTCAAGCCGAACACACACGTCGGCAAGCCGTTGCAACTGGTCTTCACGCCATCGTTCTGCCTCGAAGTACTGCAACGCCAGCCACCACTGCGGCGATGACACGGCTTGCGTGCCCACTTCGTTCAACAACGCGGTACACACAGCCTTGGGGCCACACACAAACGCCAGGTTGGCTCCGGCCAAACCTGAAAACGGCGCGACAGACCGCAACACGATGGCGGGTTCAGCTTCAATGAACGATGCGTAGGATTCTTCACCCGTCCAGTCCAGATAAGCTTCATCAAGAATAAGCCACCCACCCTGCTCCCGCAGCCTTCGGGCAAGGGGCTTGATCTGTTTGATGCTGATCATTTGGCAAGTGGGGTTGACCGGGCGCCCAAGCACCACCACATCACATTCGGGAATATCGCCTTCGAGGATCAGATCAACAGGCCAATCCAGCACGACGTGGTTGGCTCGGCGAAAACGCTTGTCCCATTGATCAAAACTGGGCTCGGCCAACACCACCCGCATGGCCCCGTACCAGGTTTGGAACAGGCGCGCCAAAGCCGAAATTCCGCTTTCAATGCCGGTTACAGCCAATACGGATTCACATTCGAAATAACGTGCGGCTTCCAGATGAAAACGCGAACGAAGCGCGTCAGGGCTTGCCCAGACATGGGCAGGCATGTCGGCAAGTGGCAACTCGAACGGTGCCACTGAACCCGACAAATCAAGCTTGGCTTGTTGCTGAATCCGGGTTTCAATGAACATCCGACGTTTCCAGGTAAACGGGGAAACCCCAAAGCCGCTCAACCTGCGCAAGGGTTTTTTCTGCCTCTTCGTCGTTCAGCGGGCGCCCACGGCGGCTCATGTGGGTCAGCGTAAGTGAACGGTCGGTCATTCTTGCATACGATGTCACCTGGATGTCCGGCACCATGGTCTCGCGGGAATACTGATTGGCCAGCAAGGTTCGTATGCGCCTGTAGCCCTCGTCGTTGTGTATGCAATCAATGAACAAGTCTGATTCGTTCTTGTGGTCGGCGATGGCAAAAAGGCGGAAATCGCGAATGACTTTGGGAGACAGGAATTGGCGAATAAAAGATTCATCCTTGAAATTGCGCATGGCAAAGTCCACGGCTTTTAACCAGCTGCCACTGCCCGCCAGTTCAGGAAACCAGCGCTTGTCTTCCTCGGTGGGCTTTTCACACATGCGGCGTATGTCACTAAAAATGGCAAAACCCAGTGCGTATGGGTTCAAGGCGCGGAACCGGCCGTCCCGGGAATCGGGTTGAAACACCACGTTGGTGTGAGAGGTCAGGAATTCAAGCATGAAACCATCGGACACCCGCTTTTCGTCATACAGTGCGTTCAGCAGGGTGTAGTGCCAAAAACTGGCCCACCCTTCATTCATGACCTTGGTTTGCCCTTGCGGGTAAAAATACTGAGACATTTTACGCACGATTCGCACAAGCTCGCGTTCCCAGTCGCGCAGCTTGGGTGCCTCTTTTTCAATGAAGTACAGGATGTTTTCAACCGGTTCATGTGGGTAGTTGTCTTGCCTGCGCTCAATTTGCGCTGCCTCGACTGGCGACACCTTGGCCATTATTTCATCGTACTGGCGGCGCTTTTCTTCAGCCAGATCATCGCGCTTTACCTTCAGCGAGGCTTCTGATTCATAGCGGCGTTTGTAACGGTCTACGCCGAAATATTGAAGGGCGTGTGCGGCATCCAAAACTTCTTCGACTGCATCAAAACCATACTTTTCCTCACATTCCATGACGTACTTCTTGGCAAACACGAGGTAATCGATAATGGCGTCGGCGTGCGTCCACTGGCGAAACAGGTAATTGCCCTTGAAAAAAGAGTTGTGACCATAACAGGCGTGGGCAATCACCAAGGTCTGCATGGTCATGGTGTTTTCTTCCATGAGGTAGGAAATGCAGGGGTTGGAATTGATCACCACCTCGTAAGCCAGGTTCTGCTGGCCGGTTTCGTACAGGTGTTCATTCACGGAGAATGACTTGCCATAGCTCCAGTGCGGGTACATGACGGGCATGGCTCCGCTTGAGTAGGCGTCGAGCATTTGCTCGGCTGTGATCACCTCGATCTGATTCGGGAAGGTGTCCAGCTTGAATTTATTGGCGGCAATGTCGTGAACCTGCTCGTCAATTTCCCGAAGCAAATCGAAGGTCCATTCATTGCCTGCAACATCGAGTTGTTTGCCCATGCGTGCCACTCCTAGCGCCCAAAGGCGACTTCTTTTTTCTCAAACAATCCACGAAATACCGGATAAATGTCTCGCCGATTGAACAGCTTTCGCATCGCAAAATGCCCATCGCATCGTTCTTCGAGCGGCTCGAAACTTTCCCACAGGTCAGATGCACGCGCCATGCCAAACATTGGTGTGGGCATGGTCTCTACATAGGCGTAGTAACGCACATGCGGCATGATTTTGGAAGAGAGGTACTCCGCGCTGGCCCGCGCGTCGCGGGATGTGGCATCGCCATCAGAGGCCTGCGCCACGTAGACGTTCCACGCACTGCCCGGATAACGGGTTTCGATGATCTGGTGCATCAGTTCCATGGCGGGCATGATTTCTGTGCCTCCGCTTTTCTTGCCATAAAAGAAATCCTCTTCGCTCACTTCCTCGGCTTCGTCGGTGTGACGAATGAAAACCAACTTTACCTCTTCGTATTTCCGGGTGAGGAACAGGTACAACAAGGTGTAAAAGCGTTTGGCCAAGTCTTTCTTGGCCTCATCCATGGAGGCAGACACGTCCATCAGGCAGAAAATGACTGCGTTTGTAGAAGGTTCCGGGTAGGTTACTCGGTTGCGGTAACGCAAATCCACTTCGTCCAGAAATGGAACATAGGGCTTTTTCTTTGCATCCTCAAGCAGTTCAAGCTGACCCTTTTCCTCGTCCTCATCCTCTTCATTTTCATCTTCGTCGTCTTTGGGTTCAAGAGCGACACGGCGCATCAGCGATGCTTTCATGGTGCGCAACACGGACAGGGAAGTGGGTGCGCCCGAGCGTGAGTATCCTGCATTGCGGCTTTTCATGCGCTTGACCGATGATATTTCGCGCTTCAACAGCTCGGGCAACTCAAGATCATCGAAGTAAAGATTCAGAAACTCTTCGCGAGACAACACAAAGGTAAAGGTGTCTTCGCCCTCGCCTTTGCCAGGTTTGCCTCCACCCTGCCCCCCACCACCGCCACTGGGCCGAGGAATGCGGTCGCCGGGCACAAAGTCGCGGTTGCCAGGAACCACATGTTCGGTGCTGCCACCCTGACCAAAAATGAAGGTGGGCTCGGAAACCTCTCGGGTGGGAATGCGCACTTTGACTTTGCCATCGCCGCTGACATCGGAAATGGAGGATTCGCCAGCCACATCCGAGACCGCTTTTTTCAATTGCGTTTTGTAACGCCGAATAAAGCGCTCGCGGTTGGGCAAGCTTCTGTTTTTGCCGTTGAGCCTGCGATCAATAATGGTTGAATCGCCCATGGCAAACTCCTTATGCGTTTTGCGTGATCAAGACGCCTTTTTCACGCGCAAATGCCATTCCACCAACAGGCGAACCTGCTTCTCGGTGTACCCCTTGGCCACCATGCGGTCTACAAAGTTCTCGTGCTTTTCCTGGCTTTCTTTCGAACCTTTGTGATCGAAAGAAATAACCGGCAGCAGGTCCTCGGTTTTGGAGAACATGCTTCGCTCGATCACCTCGCGCAGCTTTTCGTAGCTGGTCCATGCGGGCATGGTGCCGGAATTGCTGGCTTGCGCACGCAGCACAAAGTTGACCACTTCGTTTCGGAAGTCTTTGGGATTGGCAATGCCGGCAGGCTTCTCGATGCGGTTCAGTTCATCGTTCAAGGAATCACGATCGAAAATCTGGCCAGTGGCCGGGTCTCGGAATTCTTCATTCTGAATCCATTTGTCGGCAAACTGGATGTACCGTTCGAACAGGTTCTGGCCATACTCGCTGTAACTTTCCAGGTAAGCCGTTTGAATTTCCTTGGCCACAAATTCTGCGTATTTGGGTGTCAGGTAGCTTTTGATGAAATCCAGGTATTTTCGGGTTTGTTCTTCGGGCAGGTTGTCCTTGATGACCTGCTGTTCAAGTACATAAAGCAAGTGCACAGGGTTGGCTGCCACTTCCTGGTGGTCAAAGTTGAACACCTTGGACAACACCTTGTACGCCCAACGGGTGGACGAACCATTCATGCCTTCATCCGGGCCGGATTGGTCGCGGTATTCCTGGATGGGCTTGGCATGCGGATCGACATCTTTCAGGTTTTCACCGTCGTAAACACGCATTTTGCTGAACAGGTTGCTGTTGGCGGGTTCCTTCAAGCGGGTCAGCACGCTGAACTGCGCCATCATGTTCAGGGTGCCGGGCGCACAAGACGCCTTGTTCAAGGAAGAATTTTCCAGCAGTTTTTCGTAAATCTTGACCTCTTCAGACACGCGCAGGCAGTACGGCACTTTCACGATGTAAACCCGGTCGAGAAACGCCTCGTTGGTTTTGTTGTTTCGGAATTGCTGCCATTCTGATTCGTTGCTGTGCGCCAGAATAATGCCATCAAAGGGGATCGAGCCGAATCCTTCCGTGCCCTTGAAGTTGCGCTCCTGGGTGGCGGTCAGCAAGGGGTGGAGCATTTTGATGGGGGCTTTGAACATTTCCACAAATTCCAGCAAGCCTTGGTTGGCCAGACACAAGCCGCCACTGAAGCTGTAGGCATCGGGGTCATCCTGGCTAAACTGGTTCAACATGCGAATGTCGACCTTGCCCACCAAGGCGGAAATGTCCTGGTTGTTTTCGTCGCCAGGTTCCGTTTTGGTAATGGCAATCTGGTTCAAGGTTGACGGCATCAAGCGAACCACGCGGAATTTGCGCAAGTCGCCACCGAATTCATCCAGGCGTTTGGTGGCCCAAGGGCTGGCAATACCGGTCAGGTAGCGGCGTGGAATGCCGTATTTGTCTTCCAGTGAAGCACTGAACTGAACTGGATCAAACAAACCCAGGGGTGATTCATTCACGGGCGAGCCTTTGAGTGCATAGATGGGCTGTTGTTCCATCAGGGCTTTCAGGCGCTCTGCCAAAGAAGACTTGGCACTGCCCACGGGCCCAAGCAGATAAAGCACTTGTTTGCGTTCCTCAAGGCCTTGGGCGGCATGACGGAAGTAGGCAACGATGTTCTCGATCACCTCTTCCATGCCGTAAAACTCTTTGAACGAGGGGTAGCGGCGTACCACGCGGTTGGCGAAAATTCGTGAAAGCCGTGGGTCATGCCGGGTGTTGATGACCTCGGGTTCACCAATGGCATGTAGCATGCGCTCGGCGGCGCTGGCATAGGTAAGCGGATCGGTTTTACACAGTTCGAGATATTCTTCAAGGCTCATCTCGGTTTGCTGCAAAGCTGCAAACCGGGATTGAAACTGACCAAAAATGTCAGAATTACCGGAATTCGAATCACATTTCTCAAGCTCTGTGTTCATGATGTCCTCCTGCACAACGCGCTTTTGCTTTCGCCTTTTGACTTCGGCCGTGAATCTATTTCGCGCCCAAAGCAATCAATTTCATCTGTCGAAAAAGTTGCAAAAAACAGGCCAGCTTGTTTGTTTACATTATTGTGCTGTTTTGGTGCTTGCAACACTTTTCAGTCAACTCCCCTGCTACCACTATCTCCCTAAGAATGGGGCTTTTATACCCCTGAAATAGTTAGAGCCTCTCGTTTTGTTAGACGCCATACGGTTTGAGAAATTTCACGCCTTGTGAAATTTTCTTTGTCCGCATCTTCTGAAAACTCCAGTACGTTCATGACAACACCTTTTTTCGCCAACACGCCGGGCATGTCGTCTAGCCGGTACTGTTTGCGCAACAACTCAAACATCGGCTTGTCGATGGCGATGGACCTACCCTGTTGAATATGTGACGCAATCGCCTTGATTAATTCCTTTTGGGTATCAATTTCAGACAATTTATTGAATTCCAGAACAAAACCATGTTTACGAAGGCGATTGACGAAACGGGAAGGCTTGAGCCGGCCCGAGAGCACCACCGTCATTTCAAACGGCAGCGCGGCCATGCGAAGCAAATAATTTTCATGCAGCAATGTGGGAAATACAATCAGGTTGCCGCCTTTCTCGCCCAAGTGGTCCAGGTTCTCGATGTGCGGCACATATTTGCCTGGCACTTTGAACAACAACTGCGCGCGCAGCACCACATAAGGTTGCTTGACAACCCACAGGCCCAACACCACCACATTGATGATGGTGACCGCAGCAAAAACCCACAGCACCTGACCTTTCATGGCCAGCAGAATGGCGATGGCAAACCCAGCGGAAACCACCATGAAAAAAGAATTGATGATGTTGTTGGCCGAGACCACCCGTGAGCGGCTTTCCTTGGGGGCAAACGCCTGCATGGTGGCGTACAGGGGCACGCTGTACAAACCTACCCCTACGCTGATGAGCACAAACAAACCCAACACGGCCAGGTTGTTTAACTGGCTGAAGAAAACAAACACGGTTTGCTGATCTGCACTGGTTTGGTAGGCTACAAGTACAACATGCAACAGCATGCCAGCCAGTATCATGACCATCAAACCACACACCACCAGACCCATTTCAATGCGCTTGCGGGACCACCTTTCGCACAGGAAGGCCCCAATACCCAAACCGACTGTGAACGCGAATAACAACACGGTGGCCACACCGGAGCTGGCATTCAAAAGGGTTTTGGACAACAGCGGAAACTGCGTAAGGTAGGTTGCGCCCACAAACCACAACCATGAAATTCCCAACAAGGCAGGCCAAACAGTTGGCAATTGGGTGGCAAAGCGTACATTGCGCCAGGTCTCGGTGAACAGGTTCCAGTTCACCCGCAAATCAGCACAATGTGAAGGTGTTAAGGGCATGCGTTGCGCTTGATATACCCCCAGCAAGGCAACAAGGAAACCAAAACTGCAGACGATGTACACAACGGCGTTGCCGGCGCCTTGACTCATCAAGCTACCCGCAGCAATGGTGCCCAGCAAAATGGCCACGAATGTGGCTGATTCAACCAGTGCGTTGGCCATCACCAGCTCACTGGATTTCATGTGTTCAGGCAAGTAGGCGTACTTGGCTGGGCCAAAAAACGCAGATTGCGTGCCAAGTAGAAAAACGCCGAGTATCAGAAGCTCAACGGAATTGAACAGAAAACCCACTGCGGTGATCAGCACGATGGGCGGCTCAAGCCACTTGGCCAGACGCATCACTTTGGTTTTGTCGTATTTGTCGGCAAGCTGACCGCTGGTTGCTGAGAAAAGTACGAACGGGAGAATAAACAGTGCAGCGATCAGATTGATCAACAAACCGGGGGAAAAACTGCCACGAAGTGCGTCGTTGTATGTCACTGCAAGGGTAACGGCGAACTTCAAAAGATTGTCGTTGAACGCGCCCAGAAACTGCGTCCAGAAAAATGCGCCAAAACGATTGTCACGAATCAATTGAATTGCCATGCATTGAGCATAGCGCAAAATATTCGTTGCGAGTAACAAAAAAGGCCTTGCTTGAGCAAGGCCCTTTTGTGTTTTAACGACAACTGAACAGCAGTGTAAAACTTCCTTTTTAAAATCAAGCAGCTGCCTTGTACTCGGTTACCGGCTTGGCTTCAATGATTTCATCAGGAATTTGACCGTTGGTGCGCAGGTAATCCTTGCTGAAGTCGTCGGTCAAAATTGCGTCGAAACGAATCGGCTCGAATTCCCGAATACCCTGAGCCAGGTCAGGGCTGATCAGGCTCTTTGCAACCGCGTCTTTCAACTGCTCCTCAAGGCCTTCCCCCGCTACCTTGCCCGAGGAAACTGCTTTCAGGAAGTTGCTGTAACCAGGCTCGATCGACAACAGTTTGTCGGCAGCCTCCAGAATTCGACCGGTTGGGTCGGACAGGCCTTCACCTACAAACACTTTGTCCAGCAAACGTTCTGCAAACGCGTTGCGGGTCATCAGCAATTCTGCAACCTCTGCGTTCGTCTTGTCGCTTGGGCCTTTGGTTTTGCCCATGCCCAAGGGATAGGCCACGAAATTCAACAAGACACCAACAGCTTTGTTGGGGAAGTTGCGGTTGAATTCTGTGAATGCCTTGTCGATTTCGAACAATGAATCTTCAATCGCCCACTGTGCGTGTGGCAGTTCATCGGCCAAACGACCGTTGGTTTCGAAGTACTTCAACACGGCTGTGGCCATGTACAGGTGGCTTAAGACGTCACCCAAGCGGGCAGACAAACGTTCGCGGCGCTTCAGTTCACCGCCCAGTACGCCCATGGCCACGTCGGCTGTGAATGCCAACGCTGCAGAACGACGCTCAATGGCTTTTGCATACAAGGCCATGGGGCCACTCACAGGGCTTTTCGCCAAGCGGTTGCCAGTCAGGCCCAACAACAGGGCACGCATAGCGCGGTTGAAAATGTGGCCAAGGTGACCGAAGAATGCTTTGTCGAAATCGCGCAAGCCCTCTTCTTTGTTGGGGTTTTGGGCTGCCTGCATTTCTTTCAGCACCCAGGGATGGCAACGAATGGCACCCTGACCAAACACAATCAGGTTGCGCGTCATGATGTTTGCGCCTTCAACCGTAATGGCAACAGGCATGGCCTGGTATGCCTGACCCAGGTAGTTGCGTGGGCCAAGAATTACAGTGCGGCCACCATGAACGTCCATGGAACGAAGAATGATTTCGCGCATCATTTCTGTCATGTGGTACTTCATCATGGCGGTGACAACTGACGGTGCGCATTCTGCACAGGCAGTTGCTGTCAACACACGTGATGCTTCCAGTTTGTAGGTGAGGCCACCAATTTTGCCGGTTGCTTCCTGAACACCTTCAAAACGACCAATTGGCATTTTGAACTGGCGGCGAATGCGGGCATACGCGCCGGTGGCCAGGTACATGCCCCAACCGGAAGCTGCCGACAAAGCGGGCAGTGAAATGCCACGGCCTGCGGACAAACATTCAACCAGCATTCTCCAGCCCTTGCCGGCCATTTCGCGGCCACCAATGATCGACGACAGTGGAACGTAAACATCGTTGCCAATGATGGGGCCGTTCATGAACACAGCGCCGGGGAAGTGACGGCGACCAATTTGTACATTCGGCGTATTGGCTGGCAGCAAGGCACAGGTAATGCCGTAATCCACCTTGCTTTTGTCGCCCAACAAGCCTTGTGGGTCTTTCAGTTTGAATGCCAAGCCAACCACGGTGGCAACGGGCGCCAAAGTGATATAGCGCTTGCTGAAATTCAGCACAATGCCCAGCTCTTCTTTGCCATTCACCACACGCTTTACAACCACGCCGGTGTCAGGAATTGCAGAGGCATCGGAACCCACTTCAGGACCGGTCAATCCGAAACAGGGAATTTCACGGCCGTCCACCAAACGTGGCAACCAGTAGTCTTTCTGTTCTTGCGTGCCGTAGTGCATGATCAACTCGCCTGGGCCCAAGGAATTTGGAACCATGACGGTGACGGATGCCGTGAGTGAGCGAGTTGCAATTTTTGCCACCACACAGCTTTGTGCGTAGGGTGAAAAACCCAAGCCACCATGTTCTTTGGCAATCAACATGGCGAAGAATTTGTTCTTGCCCATGAAGCTCCACACTTCCTGTGGCAGGTCTTTCAACTCGAACGTGATTTTCCAGTCGTCGAGCATTTTGCACAAATCTTCAGTCTCGTTCTCGAGATAAGCTTTCTCTTCAGCGGTCAGCTCGGTGTACTTCACGTTCATCAGTTTGGACCAGTCTGGCTTGCCGCCAAACAGGTCGGCTTCCCACCAGGTGTCGCCTGCTTCCAGCGCATCTTTTTCAGTGGGGCTCATGGCTGGCAAGGCTTTGCTGAATGCCTTGAAGATGGGTGCAGTTAGCACGCCGCGGCGCAGGCTGGACACGTTCAATACCAAGGCGATGGGCAGGTAGATGGCTGCAAATACGACCAGGCCGAGTTCACCCAAACCACCCAGGGCGTAAAAGCCCAAAGCGGTGGCACCAATGGCAGCGGTGAAGGTCAGCAGGTTTGCGCCGCTGTAGATGAGGCCGATCAGCACAACTGCTGAGAAAACGGCGAAAAATGAATTTGACATATGGATTAACCTCTTGAATGTCACCAAAGTTACTTCAAAGTTACTAAGGCGTAACATGCGCTTTCAGTGAACAACTGTCAACCTCATTGCACCAAAAAAACACCGACTTTTCTAGAGCCTCAATTCGAAAAGGAAGGCTTTGGCCACATTGCAATGCAACATATAGGCCGAGAGAAAATCAGCCAACGTTCTTGCAAGCAATAGCACACGTAAACATGCCACTGCCTCGCAGTGCAACACATCAACTGATTACGACATGCAGGAAGTTACAAGATTTGACAAGCCAGCATTCAGGCGCACTGCAGATGTTCAATCGGGCTAACAAGCGCGCCAATTAACCGATACACTTCACTTCGTGCAGTATTACATTCATCAAAAAAAGCGAGGGGAACATGCCGGTTAATGTAAACGTGAAAATTGAAAAGTCTTTTAAAGTAGCTTGCAGTGCTAAAAATGCATTTGATCAACTTTCTGATGTCGCAGACACCGTGGCATTGTTCCCAAAGCTCGACAAAATTGTGGATTTGGGCGATGAAGTATGGCGATGGGAAATGGCCAAAATTGGCGCAGCCGGCATTTCCCATCAAGTGAAGTACACCGTCAAATACAACAACGATGGCAAAAGTAAAATAGACTGGAACCCGGTCCCCGGCGATGGCAATGCCACGGTTTCCGGTGGTTGGGTGATCAAAGAGGACAGCCCGAAAGCCTGCACCATCGCGTTTCGCTCGACCGGCGAATTTGAAATGCCTGTGCCACGCCTTATGAAGGGCATTGCTGAGGGCATCGTAAAATCTGAATTCGACGCGCAGGTGGGAACCTTTCTGGATCGCGTGAAAGCCAAACTGGAATCTTGATTTAAAACAAAACAACAAGGGGTGCCCCCACGCAGGCGGCACCCCGATGCGCTTTAGGAGACGCAATGCCCTGGATGATTTACGGTGCCAACGGTTACACCGGAGAAATGATTGCCCGCGAGGCCGCCAAACGCGGCATGCGCCCTATTCTGGCTGGCCGCAATGAAGCGGCCATTGCCGAACTGGCCAACAAACTAAGTCTTCCCAGCCGGGTCTTTTCCTTGAGTAACGAGGCGGAAATTCTGCAAGGTTTGAACGAGGTTGATTTGGTTTTGCATTGCGCGGGACCGTTTTCTGAAACAGCCGAGCCCATGATGATGGCTTGCCTGCAAACGAAAACCCATTACCTGGACATCACCGGCGAAATTTCCGTGTTCGAGTTGGCGCAATCGCTTGGCGGCAAGGCCAAAAAACAGAAAGTGGTACTGTGCCCTGGCGTGGGATTCGATGTCATTCCTACCGATTGCGTTGCCGCGCGACTGCATGAACTGTTGCCCGATGCAACCCACTTGGCCCTTGGATTTGATTCCCGCAGTGGCTTGTCTGCTGGCACAGCAAAAACCACGGTTGAAGCCATGAAGCTGGGGGGACGCGTTCGCGAGGATGGCGAGATCAAGGCTGTGGGGCTGGGTTACAACACACGAGAAATCAACTTTGGCAATGGCACCAAGTTTGCAGTCACCATTCCTTGGGGCGATGTGTCCACTGCATTTCACAGCACTGGGATTCGCAACATTGAGGTGTACATTCCATCTTCACCGAAATCTGTAAGGATGATGCGTGCAGCCAACCTGGTCCGCCCAATTCTGGGCATGTCGCTGGTGCAAGGCATACTGAAAAAACAGGCTGCCAAAGTGGAAGGCCCGAATGAGGAACAGCGCGCCAAAATGCCTGCTTATGTGTGGGGTGAAACCAGCAATGCAGAAGGCAAGAAAGTGGTGGTGCGCGTAAAAACAGCCAACGGTTATTCACTAACTGTGATGGGCTCATTGGCTGTGGCCAGTTTTATCCTGATGGAAAAGAACATTGCCGGTGGCGCGTACACTCCATCCAGGCTGATGGGCAGTGACTTGGTAGAACGTCTGGATGGTTGTGGAAAAATTCAGGTTTTCGAAGAATAAAAACCTGAAAGTTCACTTGGTTTGAATGAATCAGCCCAACTGGCTTTTCATGCGCTGCGCACGCGCTGAAGGGGCCGGGTGGGTTGACAACCAGCTGGCGCTGGAGCCCTCAGACAACTTTGCCAGCTTTTCCAATGCGGACACCGCTGCTTTTGCATCGTAATTGCGCCGCTTCATGAAGGCCATGGCATAGTCGTCGGCCTCATTTTCGTTGCCCTGCGAATGTTGGGCGCTGATCACTTTTTCAAACAGATCGCCCAATTGGGATTCGGCCAGCAAACCGGCATTGCCACCCGTCGCAGATGCTGCCTGACGCAAGGCACTGGTTCGCATGGCAGTTTGAATGCGCGCCTTGGTATGCCCTGCTTTGACATGGCCAACTTCATGGCCAATGACGTAGCGAATTTCTTCATCACTCATCATGTCCATCAAACCGCTGTACACACGGATGGTGCCGTTGGCCATGGCAAATGCATTCACCTCGGGTGTTTCATACACCTTGAAATTCAGCTTCAAACCATCTTCGGTTTCCAGCCCTTTCACCAGGGTTTGCAAACGTTTTCCGTAGGGTGTTTTTTCATCGGCAATTTTGTGTTGTTTGTCGTACTGTACGGTCATTTGATCAAAATATGCACTCAGCTCTTCATCAGAAATATTGGCTGATTTCGCCAGATCAGCGCCCGCACCCAGCATTTTTCCGAAATCAAGCGCCATGGCGGTAGGCGCAACAGAAGACATGCCGCTGGCAATGGCCGCCAGCTTTAAAAAATCACGTTTTTTCATTGAAATCTCTCGAGGGTTTTTGCAACGGTTGGAAAGCCACAAACACTACGAGAAAGCGCACGAATTACCAAATTCGCCTGTTCGGGGTGACACCAACCGGTGCAATCACATCCCCCAATAAAAAAACCCCTGAAGGCGATGTTGCCTGCAGGGGTTGGGGGGGTAAAAACGCTGAATTATTTCTGGAATTCTTCGCTTTGGATTTTCCAGGTACCGCCAGCTTTCGACAGGGTCAAGATTTTCATGCCAGAGTCTTTGTAACGGTTTGAAGAATAATCCTGTTTGAACTTCACCGTGGCCAACGCCTCGGATTGCAGGTCGATCTGTACATCAGACAAATTCACCGCAATGGTCGCTGGCTGTGACAAACGCGCACGGCGCTGCTTCTCCCACGATTCCCTTGATTTTTTTCCATGTTCAAAAGTGGATGCGTAAAAGCCCAGATAAGCCTCCACGTCTTTTGCGGCCCAAGCGGCAGCCCATGCGTTCAACAGGTCATTGATGGCTGCAGCATCGCCCACATCGGCACCCACAGCCAGGCTGGGTTCCGGTGCCATCACTTCTTCCCCAGCAACGGCCTCGGGGGCGGCAACTGAAGGTGCGTCAACAATAGCCGTGTCTGCAACAGATGCTGGCGTTGCCTGATCTGCCAAGGGTGTGGGTGGTGGGGTCAACGGCGCAAGGCGAACCACCTTTTGATCTTTAAAGTACACGGCGTAGGGCACAAACTCTTCGGCAGCGCCCTGCCCCTTCTTCAGCACATAATCCCAGCGGTCGTCTTGATCTTTAGCGCTGAGCATTGGCGCACCCAGGCGATTTTTCACCTGCAATGGCGACATACCCAGCTTGATGCGGGCCAGGTCAATGTTGGTGATGAATTCACGCGGGCCGACGTGCTCGAAATCGGAATCGAGATACTCTGGAACATCTTTGATACCGGTGATTGATCCGCATGCAGCCAGAACAATGACCGACAGAGCCAGGGCTGCGGTTCTAAAAAAATGGAAAGTGCCTGTGCGATCATGTGTACTCAAAGTTGTCTCCCTTTGATTTGCTGTCAGTTGAAGTCGTTGGGTAATTAAAGCTGAATGTCTAGGCGCATCTTAACCAATGCCACTCTGTTTGGTAAACACCCGTATACGTTTAGTTTCCGCATACAATGCCTGTACACAACGTTGATGATAGCCACTTATCATGAACAAGCAAGCACTATAGAAACAGACTATTACAATTCATTTGCAGCACACAGGATTAAAACTATGAATACCACCATCATTGGTAGCGGCGTGGCTGCCTGGACTTTGGTTCGAGAACTTCGCAAAGCAGACCCTGAGGCAGAAATTCGCCTGATTACTGCGGACAGCGGCGACTTCTATTCCAAACCGATGTTGAGCAATGCGTTGGCCAGTGGAAAAACTGCTGAAACCCTGGTGATGACACCTGCGGCCAAGTTTGCCGAACAACAAAAAGTTGAACTGATCGCCAACACCACGGTGAACCTGGTGGATGCATCTGCACGCAGCATAAACAGCAGCAACGGTGTTTTCAGCTATGACCAATTGGTGTTGGCCCTGGGCGCTGACACCATTAAATTGCCGGTTGATGGCAATGGTGCGGCCGACGTGGTCAGCGTAAACGATTTGAATGATTACGCCACATTCAGAAAACTGCTGGACGGCAAAAAAGAAGTGGCCGTTCTGGGTGCAGGCCTGATTGGTTGCGAATTTGCCAACGATTTGTTGAAGGCCGACATACACACCACAGTGTTTGATCTGGCTGATCGCCCCTTGGCGCGGTTGCTGCCAGAACAGGCCAGCCTATTCATGCAAAACAAGCTGGCTGAAAAAGGCGTTGGCTGGAAACTGGGTCGCACAGTAAGCAGCATTACAAAAACAGGCGCTGGCTACACGCTGACCGATTCCATCGGCGAAATTACAGAAGCCGATTTGGTGTTGTCTGCCGTGGGCTTGCGCCCCAGAACGGAACTGGCGAAAAACACGGGCTTGACCGTGGCCCGTGGTGTGGTGGTGAATGCACTTGGGCAAACCAGCAATGAAAGTATTTACGCCTTGGGTGATTGTGCTGAATACTTGGGCAAGTTTGTGTTGCCGTACATCATGCCAGTGATGCAAGCCGCACGCGCGATGGCGCAAACATTGGCTGGCAAGCCCACCGAGATCAAATTCCCGGCCATGCCAGTCAGCATTAAAACACCCGACTGCCCTGCCGTTGTTAACCCACCCTTGCCTGAACACGAAGGCCAGTGGGAAATTACTGCAGATGAAAACGGCGTGAAAGCCTTGTTCAAAGGCAAGGATGGCGCACTGCTGGGCATGGCCTTGCTGGGTGATGCCAGCAAAGAACGCCAAGCTTTAACCCCCCTACTGCCTGCGATGATTTAAAATTACCGCAACGTTAAAACTATTGAATTGGAAACCGAATGGCCCAGTACGTCTACAGCATGAACCGCGTGGGGAAAATTGTTCCCCCAAAGCGCCAGATTTTGAAAAACATTTCGCTGAGCTTTTTCCCCGGCGCAAAAATTGGGGTGCTGGGCTTGAATGGCTCAGGCAAATCCACCTTGCTGAAAATCATGGCCGGTGTGGACAAAGACATTGAAGGCGAAGCAGTGCCCATGCCCAACTTGAACATTGGGTATTTGAGCCAGGAACCTGAATTGAACCCCGAGCACACTGTGCGCCAGGCTGTTGAAGAAGGCTTGGGTGAACTGGGCATGGCCCAGCAAAAGCTGGAAGAAATTTATGCGGCGTATGCCGACCCTGAAGCCGACTTCGACAAGCTGGCCGAAGAACAGGCCAAGTGGGAAGCTGTCATTTCCGCCGCGGGCAATGACGCAGAACACTTGATGGAAATTGCAGCGGACTCACTTCGCCTACCCCCTTGGGAAGCCAATGTGGCCAATTTGTCGGGCGGTGAAAAACGCCGCGTGGCCTTGTGCCGCCTGCTGATGAGCAAGCCCGACATGTTGCTGCTGGACGAACCCACCAACCACCTGGACGCGGAATCAGTGCACTGGCTGGAACAGTTTCTGCACAAATTTCCAGGCACGGTAGTGGCCGTAACCCATGACCGCTACTTTTTGGACAACGCGGCCGAATGGATTCTGGAACTGGACCGTGGGTCTGGCATTCCATGGAAAGGCAATTACAGTTCCTGGCTGGACCAGAAACAGGATCGCCTGAAGCAGGAAGAAAGCAGCGAAAGCGCGCGCCAGAAAGCCTTGAAGAAAGAACTGGAATGGGTTCGCCAAAACCCCAAAGGCCGACAGGCCAAGTCCAAAGCGCGTATTGCGCGCTTTGAGGAATTGTCTAGCCACGAATACCAGAAACGCAATGAAACGCAGGAAATTTTCATTCCCGTGGCTGAGCGTTTGGGCAACGAAGTGTTCGAATTTGAAAACGTGAGCAAAGCATTCGGCGATCGCTTGTTGATAGACAACCTGAGTTTTAAAGTGCCACCCGGCGCGATTGTCGGCGTGATTGGCCCCAACGGCGCTGGTAAATCAACCCTGTTCAAAATGCTGGCAGGCACTGAGCAACCGACCAGCGGCAACATCAAGATTGGTTCAACCGTGCGCATGGCAGTTGTTGACCAAACTCGCGATTCATTGCCCAACGACAAAACCGTGTTCGACGGTGTGGCTGAAGGTTCCGACGTGCTGACTGTGGGCAAGTTTGAAATGCCTTCACGCGCTTACCTGGGACGCTTTAACTTCAAGGGCGGTGACCAGCAGAAGTTGATTGGCAATTTGTCGGGTGGTGAACGTGGCCGCCTGCATTTGGCCAAAACATTGATTTCTGGTGGCAACGTGTTGCTGCTGGACGAACCCTCGAACGACCTGGATGTGGAAACACTGCGTTCGCTTGAAGATGCTTTGCTGGAATTCGCAGGCACGGTGATGGTTACTTCACACGACCGCTGGTTTCTTGACCGCATTGCCACGCACATTCTTTCCTGTGAAGGCGATTCGCAATGGGTATTCTTTGATGGCAATTTCCAGGAATATGAAGCTGACAAAATCAAGCGGCTGGGTGAGGAAGGTGCACGGCCAAAGCGTGTGCGTTACAAGCCATTGAAGTAAGGTAGTTGCTCACTGAACCACGACACTGAAACGAACCACACCGCTAGTTCCGGGCGGAACCAATCCGATCACTTTCCAGGTAATTCCACCAGAATCACCCACGTCGGGTTGTTCGGACACCTCACACCTTAAATCTGCCGGGGTGTCTACACATTGCGCACTTGAAAATACAGTGTAAGCCGGGGTGCTGTCATGAATTTCAAGGGCATTGAGATCCCCGGCCCCTTGGTTCTCATAACGAACGGTGTAAACCAGCGTTTCTCCAGGCAAAGCTGTGGGCTGTTCAACTTGTTTCAGCAGGGTCAAACCCGGAGAATCTGAAGAACCCACAGTGGTGACATTGTTTACCGCATAGGCTGTATCAACGGTGGTGTTTGAATAGGTAAATGTGGCCAGCAATGTGTCCACATGCCTTGCATCGGCTGGCGCAGCCAAAGGCACAAACATTTTCATAAGCAGGCACAATTTTTCATCCGCCTGCACATTGACGGGTGCAGCAATTATTTCTTCAGAAGTATCCAGCTGGCCATCGCAGTTGCTGTCGCGGTAAAGCACAGATTGCCAACTCTCTTGAGACACACTGTCGCTGCGAACTTCAAAAGCAATTTCACCTTCACTGCCAGCGACGAACACATGCGGATAAAAAACAGGGGAACCAGCCACGCTGCTGCGTTGATTATCTGAATACATGGCGCTGGTTTTTACGTCACCAAAATCAAGGCTTTCATACCGCTTGCCACTTTCACGCGCAAATGAAATGCGGTCTTGTGCCTGGTCATATGTGCCACCCGTATTGCCGACACTGGCACTAATGGAGCGATAGTTTTCGCGGTTGGTTTGAACAACAGTCAACACGGAACCGCCCACACCGGCTGAAATCCAGAACCTGTAGGCACCCCCGCCCTGGGTAATCACTTCGCCCAGAAGCGCTGTTGTAGCGCCATCGGTGAGCTTCACGACAATGCCATCAAGTCCGGCCTCGTCGTTCAGAAACACACCGTCATGCGCGCTGGCAACACCTGCGCCGTTGTCTTCAAAAACGAAGCCACTGAGCGTGCTGCCGTGGTACACACCAAAATTCGAGCCTGTTGCACCGTTGGGCTCCACCAGCAAAGGCTGAACGCCATCCTCAGACTCCATGTGCAACCAGCCCGTTGGCGCGGTCGATACAACATCATTGAGATCATTGTTTGTATCCAGCACAAGACTGTAGTTTCCAGCAGACGCAGTGGTGAAGGTGTATTGGCCAGTGGAGGGCTCCACTGTAGCAACTGCCAAGGCAGGGCCAGTGGGTGTGTCGCTCGACACCAATTTTACATACAGGGCTTCATTACACAGGCCATCGCCTGTGTTGTTGATGTAGTCGTGATTCAGGTCGTGATAAACCAGACCACTGAAATCGCAAACCTGCCTGACTGCATGCACTGTGGTGTCCACCTCACCGATAGACGTTCCCATGCTTTCCATCATGGGATCAACAACGCCGGTCAGTGCTGATGACAGCAGGGGGGGCAAGGTGTCGCTGCTTGAATCTTGAACTGCCGCCAAAACCTGGTCATTGATCAAACCCAGGTCTTCGGGCGACAGTTGCAAAACAAGGTTGGACATCAAGGAATCAAGCAGCTGCGACCCTGCGTCGGCAGAGGTGCTTGAACGCTGTGTTTCAGGATAGGGCCCGTTAAAGAGCAGCGTGTTCACGAAGGACTGTTCACCCTGTGCGCTGCTCTTGGCCTGAATTGAAACTGTGGTGGAGGTGCCCGAAAGCTCGCTCACCGTTACACTGCCGATTGTTGAGAAATCAAGCAAGGCAGGGTCAAGCGACACGCTGGTGTTGAAAAAATCACCTTCCGGAAACTGTCCCAGATACATGTCGGTCACCCCGGGGGTGGCGTTGATGGTGATAGCCTGGTTGAGCGCGTCAATGCTTTGAATGACGCCTTCAGCGCGGGAAACTTCAACATACAGATTGAGCTGCCCGATGCTTGCCTCAACATCCGCGATTCCGGGCAGTGCCAGCAACGATGACATGTCAAGGCTGGTGTCCACCAAATCAAGCGACAGGGAATATCGCATTGAGGCACTGTGAAAGGTACTTCCCTCGGGCCCACAAACTATTCGGGCTGGTTCAACTACCTGCGAGGCAATTGTTACCGAATTCACCACACCGGCCATACCCAGTTCCGAACCTGAAATAGTCACGGGTTCCGACGTGGCGACGGGATTGTTTCCACTAAACACCTCGGCACTTCCGGACACCAATTCAAGCGCGTTCAGGTTGACGCCGTCGTAGCCGCCTTCGGACTCTTGCAGCGCAATCAGCTCACCCAACTGAAAAGTGCCGGGCACACCGGCCACTTCTGAACTCAAGTTACTCAGCGCGACAGCCGCATCGCTGTCGCCCGCTGCATTGGCAGCATCGGCGGCTGCGGCGTAGAACTGTGACAGGGTAATTTCCGAACCCAAAGCGGCGGCTGTGCTGTCAGCACCGCTTAGGTTTTCAATGTTTTGCAACAGTGTTTCCAGGTCTACGTCGCCCTGTGCAAGCGAACTCGATTCATTGCTGCTGAAACTGATATCGCTGCCTGTCAGGTTGCTCAACACGCCACCCAACAGCGCACTTTGACTGCTGTCTACCGAAGCCAGATTGCTTCCCATGCTGACACAGGCATCACCCCTACATTCCGCCTGCACCCGGGCAGGCGCAGTAATCATCAGAACAAACAGACAGCAAATAATTGTGTAGCGCATATTGATTCCCACCTTAAAACCGGGCGAACAACTGTTCGTCAAATTTCACCCGCAGACGCAGGTAAAAACCTTTGGAGAAAGTATCCTGGCCGCTTAAATCCCGGTCTTTAAAACCGAACGCGTTATAGCCTGCGGACACCCATTGGTTTTCCTGCAACAGATAACCCACTTCAGCACCACATGCTGTGCGGCGCCCCGATGCATCGTTGGAAAGCAAAACACTTCCCTGCAAACCGAGATCCCAACGCGGAGTGAGGTCGTAGGTCATGCGACCCGACACAAGTTGCCCACGGGTGCGGTGCCCAATGCCCGAGTAACGTTCTTTTCCAAACTTGCCGGCATAACGCAGTGTGGCAACAAGCGGGCGGGACACTTTCACATTGGCATGTGTTGAAAATACATGCACCTGACGGCGATAATCACCGGGCTGCGTGACAGCCCCTGCGGTCAGGGTTTTGTCAGTTTTGAACTCGTAGCGGCCCAGCGCATTCCAGAGGTTTGTTTTGATGTTTCGAAAAGCCACACCAATCTGGAAGCGGTCCTGCAAGCGGCGCTGCCTGCCTGAATGATTCAGGAGAAAAATGTTCCGTGTCAGAATCGTCCATTGCTCGGAAATCCGGTGTGCCAAACCCTGACTGCTCAGCACCGAACGGCCATTCGTCGCTTTTCTCAATTCAAGACGACCAGTCGCTTTGGTGTTGATGTTCGGGCTATATGACACGGCCCCCGTGGTGGCAATCGATTCAATACAGGTTTTACAAGTAATGGCTTTGACCCGCTCAAAACTGGTGTTGAAGCTCAAGGTTTCCGACACGGGAATTCTGTTGCGAAGGCCAATTGCGGCCTCCACTTCCCGTTCTGAAAACACCTGGCGAGCCCTGTATTCTGAGAACGCACGACCATTTTTCATGTATTCGGAATCAACGCCCAATACGGAGGTGTTGCGGCGGTCCTCGTTGTCTGGCTGAAAGGACCCGCCAAGTGACGAAGAAAGCTCGTGCCGCCCATACACTCGACCCTTGCCGGCCAAACGATATTCGCCGCCCACTGCCACAAGTCTGTTTTTGCTGTTCCCAACGGCTTGCTCTACTTCGCCGTACAAGGACACCTTGGGGAAAATGGGCGCTGGCCCATCGATGCGTGCGGTAACACTGTTCGTATTTTCGTGGCTGCCTGTGCGCAATGAAGCGCCCTGTGCGGGCGAATCAAAAGACTCGCTTCGCACGCCAAGCTGAACTTTCACGTTGTTAGCAAAATTTCGCTCTGCCGCCAAAAACAAGCCGCGTTTGGTTCGCCCCGTGAGCGCATCCTTTGAGGACAGCAAATCAACAATCAAGCGATTTTTATCGTCAAGTGAGTAATTGAATTTGCCACGCGCTTCAGTTCTTCCACGGCTTAAAGTGGATGAGGCATTTGAAAAGGCAGGATCTGAACGCGAGACCTGGAAACGCCCCTGCAAACGCCCTTCCCTGATTTTCCCCTCGACACGCGCCGCATTGCCAGAACCCACACTGAGTCGGTTGCTGCTGGCCAGTTCACCCACGATGCTGGTGTTGCCGCTCTCATATCGGGCAAAAACACCGCGCAGCTGGCTGGGGTCTTGAGGATTCTGGTCATCAACAATGGCCGCCCCAACTTGCACATCCTCAAGCACATCGACACGCACCTCAGCGCCCGCAACCCAGAACTCTTCACCATCTTGCTGAACTTCGTATGTGACACGAACAAACTGCTCATTCAGGTTTTCGTCAAGGCTGGCCACTGGCGCGCGGAACAGGATTCGACCACTGAAAGGCTCCAGGGTGTAATCCACAAAACGTTGCATGGCTACACTGCCTATGACCACGGCAGGCTGATCGCTGTCGCGAGTCACGATCTCGATTTTTTCGCTGTTGGCCACGAGATTGTCGAACTTCAGCGCATAAGGACCCGAGGTGCCATTGGCTGGAATTTCTTCCACCACCTGACGGGTGGTTTCACGACTTGCGAATGAATCGATTTGAATATTGTCCGCATCATAATGATGACGAACACCGTTTAAACTCCGGTTGTAGGCAGACAACTTTCTGACCACCTGACGATCCGCGCTTTGGGTATTGAAGTCGCCCAACAGAAACCAGGATTTGTTTTTGTCCAAACGCAAGTACAGGCGACCGTTGGACTGGGCATCGGAACCTTTCACGGAATCATCGCCATACACCGGGTAGTACTGATCAGGATCAATGTCCCGGAAAAGCTTGTCCTGAGTGGGTTTGTCTGAGTCGTAAGCCATGGTCAGCAGGTAATTGCCCCGAATCTTCCCTTTCAGGAAAAGTGCAGCGCGTGCACCCGCATCCACGCCATTGCCTTGTGTCGAGAAGTGCTGAATTTCCTGCTCAAAACCATCGTTGCCGTTGCCCGTGCTCAGAATGCCTTTGCGCAACTCACGCAGATTGATCACCCCCTCAAGCAGCCCCACCGCAATCATTTCACGCAACTGCGCAAGAAAGGTTACTTCTGACTCGGCCTTGACCATACCCGAGGTGATTTGAACGGTGGCCCGCCCTGTTTGCTCAGGACTTTGAAGCCTGAAAACTGCATGGCCACCTTCAACAAAAACCTGATGCCCGGTTGCCACCGGATCCAGATCGGGATGCAGCCAGCTACCTGAATCGCTGAACAAATTCAAGGCAGTGCGGGCCACAACCGGAATACCCGCAGCATCAAAAAGCGACACCTCGACCTGCGCCGTTTGCCCTTGCCCTGCAATGGCGGGCTGACCGGCATCAATGTGTATGGCAAACAAGGCACCGGGTGCCATCAATTGAATGGATTTTCTGGCCTTGACCCGGCCATTGGCATCAACATCCAGCAGCTCGACCCGGTTTTCACCTGGCTTTAACTCAAGCCCAATGTACTCTCGTGCTTCCATTTTTTGCCCGGCAACTTCCACCCTTGTGCCCATTTTCCTGTAAGGCACATCAACCCCATTGACCTTCAACACAAGGTTTGCGCCAATGGGGCCTTTGATGCGAATTCCGGTTTGGGTCGTGGCCACAGTCAGGGTTTTTTCCATGTCAATGAAATCGAGACTGTTGTTCAAGGTGTCTACAGATTCCGCCAGCGATTTCACGGTGCGCGCGGGCGTTTTCTCAATTTGCTTGTGAGCCGGCTCAAGGCTGGCGGGCCTTGTCTGAATCTTGATCTTTTGAACCCGTCTGTCGATTTCCTGATCAAGGTGATTCGGGCAGCCTTGCAACGCAAAATCCGCGCGATGCAGTTCACCGTTCTTCATGTCAATAAAACGACTGTTGCCATCGCCAGCATGCCGGTTTGAAATTGCCAGTGTCCGGGTGTTGGCGGGCAAAGTAGTGGCATCCACTTTTGCAACATGTGTTTGAGGCGTTACACCATGGAAGCTGAAAAGCCCATGGTGATCGCTTGTCGCCCAGTTGCCGTTTTCAAGCCAAACACGCACGCCGGGCACGCCCTTCTCGCCTTCCTGCTGCAGGCCATCTTCATTGCAGTCTGCGTAAACCTTTCCAAGCACAAAACCGTGGGTATCAAACACCCCCCCTTCAACCCGCACCGAAGCCGTTGCTACATTGCTGGTATGTGCCAACGGCGAAGCGCTTTGAGCCTGCGCACGGTTTATCGCGTTGGTGCCAATTCGAGCCCCGATTCCGACGGCTGTAACATAAGCAATGGTGGCAGACTCATCGTTTTCCAATGTGCCCAAAGGGAACGCCAGAACAGACGTTGTTGAGCCCTCGGGGTCGTTTATTTTTTGACCCTCTCGCACTGCGGAGCCCGCGCGATATTGAAAACCCGGGGGCAATTGATCCCGCAACACCACACCAAATAATTTTTCACCACTGATGTTGCGTACTTCCACTGCATAAGAAACGATGTCGCCAATTTCGACGATCTTTCGGGCAACTGTCTTCTTGATTTGAATACCTGTTGCGTTCACATTGTCGAGCGGCACATCAATCTTGACAGCCCCTGTGAACGTATTCACCGCAAAATTTCCACCATAGGAACCTGACAGGTCGATGCTTCGCCCCGCAGGCAAAACACCTGGTGCCAAACTCGATGAAAATTCATAACCTGTGGGTGGTGTAACCAGCAAGCGATAAGTGCTGGCTGGAACCAGGGGAAACCGGTAGCTGCCGTCGGCACCGGTGATCACGCGATTCGGTGCTGGCGTGGTGCCGTCGTCCTGAAACACCACAGCGGGCCCACCGGGGTTACCGCCATTGCCACGGCCATCAACATCAATCAACTCGACCCGCACGTTGGCGACCGGCAAATTGTTGCGGCTGTCAAATACAACGCCTTCCGGATCAATCAATACACTTGTGAACGCTTCGCCCACACCGCAATCACCAATGGTAGCGATCAGGCGATCATTTTTTCCCGTTTCCACCACACCGTTGCCGGGTACCATGTTGCTGCTCAGCATGCTGGTGGTTTCAATGGCTTGTGGAATCCGGAAAATGCCAGTGTTGATACCCTGCTCTACACCCAGAAACCGCTCTTCATCGCCAGACAATTCTGAACGAATGGTGATCACCACCTCGTCGGCAAGTGAGGTGTTTGAATTGCATGCGCTTGCATCGGCCTGCAAATACAACGGAGCGCCCAAGCGGGTCGCTGCGGCAGGCACGGAAAACGATGGGTCTGAATAATAAGTGACCTCGGGTGGACTAGGCTCAAGAAGCAGAACCACCTGATTGGAGGACGACCTTGAATTGTCCGCAACCACGGCATTGTTGTAGTGGGCTTCGGACCTGTAAGGCATTTCACCCGATGAATTGTGATTGGCTTGAACGGTCAGCTTGAACTCGGCATCGGCTGTGGTCACCAGCTTCTCAAGCACATACGCAACCGCACTTACGCTGCTTAAATCGGAGGGTGCCGTTGCTGAAAAGCCGTAGTCGTTTCCTGTTTTGTACAACACCCGACCAACCTTGGCACTGGCACCGAGAAACAGCGTGTTCGGTGCAATTTCCTGAACAATCAAAAGACCCGATTCAACGCGGCCATCCACTTCATAAGCAATGCCGCCGGCAACGGCGTTGCCAACATTCTGTGCATTCAATACCAATTCGACGAGCTCACCTCGCTCTGGTGTCAAGGTGGACGCTTCAAGGCTCAAAGCCAGCACCGCACCTGCAGTCACTTCAACAGTGTCCGTGTTGCGGGCAAATTCGACTTCGGCCCGATAAGCCACCACATCAATTTTTGATATTCCGCTGGCATCAATGGGCACCTTGCCCGATATCACCAGCCCAGCAGACTGCCCCGGAAACAACTCAATGGAAGTTACGGCAGGTTCACCAGAATCCATTTCCCCGTTTCCGTTGAGATCGTGAACCAGCCACAACGAATCAATATCAAATTGATCGTTTGCATGCTTCTCCAAACGCAAGCTGTACTCAGTCATTGCATTGCCGGTATTGACGAGGCGATGCTTCAGCGTGACCAAATTTCCCGCAGCTCGGCGCTGCCGTTGATCCACAAGCAGAAGGCCCGCTTCATATTGCTGCATCAGAGCCCGCACTGGGTTGGATGCCAGATTTGACGGCAAACCCGTTGCGTTGTCGATGTAATACAAACTGGCCTGGTTCAGCACGGTGCCACCAGCCGGCAAAGGGCTGACGGTGGATGCTGCAAACACTGCAGAGGCAGCGGAAAACATTGAAAACCAAGCGAGCAGGATCATCAGATACCGATTCATATCGTATCCCCTCGTTCTAGCGGTTTGAAGAAAAAGCCCGACCCACAACCCTCCCGGGCGGGGCCGGAAACGGGGACTTAAGGCAGGATCTTCACGCCGAAAGTCAGCACAAGGGTTTGGTCGGGAGCCAAACTGTCGGCGGTGACCTGAATGGTCCCGGAGTCATCGGTGGCGGGTGCCGTCACCGTGCCGGCAGTTGCAGCAGCCGGAGACACCGCGTGGTAACTGGTGTGCACCGGTGTCGCGTCGCTGACCACCAGATCAAGCACTTCAGACACACCGACATTCCTGGCGGTAATCTCGTAGCGAATACAGGCATCGGGCACCGCGCCATTGGTCAGGTCAGCTGTGGTGAACGCGGTATCGGCCAAACCATTGCAATCTGCATCCAGCGCCTGCTTCTTGACCAACTTCACGCTTCCGGCGATCACGGTTGTTGCGTCGTCCACGCTGACTGCTGCGGGTGCAGCCTGAGCATCGATGGTGCCGCTGGTTGTTGCACTTAGATTGCTGATATTCATCGCGCCGGCTGTGGCATTGCCACCCGCCTGCACCTTCACGAACAGGGTCGCACTTTCACCCGGATCAAGACCTGGATCTGCGCTTGAACCATTGCTTCCCCCTGTCAACTGAGAGGCATCGGTGACCACTGGGTCGGCTGGATCCAAAACACCGTTGTTATTGATGTCCCAATGAACAATCGAAGAAAAACCATCTGTGTCGTCGAGCAAAGCAAAATCAATGTTGCTGGTCGTGCCGTTGCCTTCCGTTACATTGCCCATGTTGGACAATGTGTGCGTGTAGGTCACCGTTCCGCCCGGTGAAACCTGCCCGGAGTTATTGCTTTTCAACACCACGTTGCGAACCGTATTCACGGTCACCGCATTGTGCACAATGTCGCCCGCACCGGAGTTGGGAGAAACCGCACGGAAGTAGATTTCCTCGGTGCCTGGAACGTAATCGGCTGGCACCGTCACTTCAGCGGTAACCGTGGTGGTGGCCCCGCCATTGATAACACCCGTGTTCGTGATCACCGCACCATTGGCGTCACGAAACACGACACGCCATCCTTCCGGCAAGGCAATTGTCGAGAACGTGGAGTCGGTACTGGCACGCAGGTTAAAGTTATCTGCAACACTGCTTGAATTGGCCACTGCCAGGGTGAATGTGGTGGTACTTCCGGGGTTGACGGCATTGGTGTCAACGGACACAGCCTCCGCACCTGGCCCGAAACCTGGCGCACCTGCACCAGACACATCGTTGCTTAAATCAACACTGTTCCTGGTAATGGTACTCAGGGTGTCAATGGCCACTGCAAACACGGTGTCATCCACACTCGAGGTCGCATTTGCCTCAACCGTGTAGGGACCACCAGCAGATGCATCACTTGGCAAAATAGCCTTGACCACATACGACACACTTTCATTTTGACCCAAGGGCCCGGTATCAGGCACACCGTCACCATCGCTGTCCAGCAAAGGCGAAACGCCGTCAGCCTGATACAGCAAAAACGCAGTGCCCGCAGGGAACGATGAATTACCCATGGTCAAATCAAAAGTGTCCTCACCGTTGCCGTCGTTGCTGACAACATTGGTGAAAGTCACTGTACTTCCCTGGGCGGCAGCCTCCACGGTGTCACCAGTCAAGCTGACCGCTACTGCCTGATCGACACGGAACTGCACCGAGTTCGTGAAGTTCTGCGCAATGTCCGCACTGCCATCGTTGTAGCTGTAATAAGCCGTATTCAAGGTGGCTGGGTTTGAGCCAGCGCCTAGGCCGGCATCCACATTCACATCAAAGGAAATCGAGGCAGAAGAACCAGCGGGCACCACGGCAACTACGGCCCGCACAGTGTCTGTGGTGCTTACATTGAAATCATAAACAATACCGCCCTGGTCATCCGTCGCATCCAGATCGGTCAGCACGGTTGGCCCTGAACTGGTCCAGCGCCCGCTGCCCGGCACATAGGTCATGCCATCCGGAATGTCATCCGTGATAACCAAATTGCTTGCTGCACTATTTCCTGTGTTGTTGTACGTCAATGTGTAAGTGTACGGACCGCTGCCAGCAGAACCACTGGCCACGTCAATTGACTTGGTCACATTCACCACAGCATTGCTGGAGACGGTTGTGGTGTCGGTGTTTGAGGCCGACGCTGAGGAATCAAAATCACTGCCAGCTGTGACCGTGATGTCATTGGCTGAACCTGAACTGGCCGTGGTGGGTACCTGCCCCACGATGACGAAGTTGTAGGCCTGACCCGGTGAAAGATCGCCCGTACTCGAAATCTCGGATGAATTGTCCGGCACACCATTGCCATCCAGGTCTGCATAAATCTTCACTTGATCAAACGTGAAAGCACCCGAGTTGACCGTTGTCAAACTGAATTGGTCAACCCCGTTACCCGTGTTGGTCAAGGTATGCGGGAAGCTCACCTGCCCACCAGCGGTCACATTCTTGTTGCCATCGGCAGTCAAGGTCAAGCTGGCCACATGCTGCACAATCGTGACCACGGTGTTACTGGTCACGGTACGCTCGGTTTGCGATCCATCGGTGTAGGTGGCAGACGCCTGGTTACCAATCGACGTTCCGGCCAAAGGGGCGGCATGCGCATCTTTCAACCACAAAACCATGAATGCAATGAAGACGGTGGTCAACAAACTCCAGGTGACGGCGACCTTGAATTTCTGCATGGATTGGGGGAAATTGTTGTTGCTCATTGTTGCCCTCCTGCAATCAAATTATTGCCAGGTGCAACACGCATGCGTGCATACATCGTTGCGCTTTTCTTTGCGGGAATGTCACCCACGCTCCATCGCAGAAAACGGTAATCTGCGGGGTCAGCATCGACAGTCAGAATTCGGCCATCCGGAGTTTTTGAAATTTTCTTCAGTGGCAAATCACCGAATACGCTGCCATCCATGCTGGCTTGAAGATTCTGCAAATCGCTTTTGTCTTTCACGAACACAAGTTCCTTTGCTGGAACAGGCAGGGTCGCCATGACATCGCGAGCCAAGGTGTCGCCTTGATTTCGGCAAATCACTTTGTACTGAAGAATATCGCCGGGATTGGCTTGCCGGGCTGGTTTGAAAACTTCCTGACCGTTGGTGTCCATTTGAACCAAATGAACCTGGAGATCAATTTTGACGTCTTCTGTACTGTGGACCACGCTGCTGAAAACGGCCAACAGCGCGAACAAACTTGCTGTGGTGATGGGTCTCATCGCATTCTTCCTTCAATGTTTGCAAACACCCCTGAAATGACAGAGGACGAGCAGGTGTCTAATCAACACTTGAGGGAATAATTACCGATATTACCGATTTGGTCAAGTAAAAAAGATTTAAATTGGTAATCAACTACCAATTTAAAAGAATGAAAAAGACCATTGATTATCTGGAAAGCGGCCGATTTTCTGACATGGCATCCATGACAAGCTGCCTGATCGACTTGAAGGGCGCGGGTTTTTCAAAAACATGAACACCGTCTGGCAAGCGCCCCAGATTTTGTATTGCCTCCGAATCGTAGGAAGTCACCACGATGACCAACATAGAACCCAATTCACCAAGTTCGCTCAGGCGGCGCAACATCTTGAAACCGTCCATACCTGGCATGCTTAAATCAGTGATCATCACATCGGGCTTGGTCTTTCCAATGCGCAACAACGCCTCAAAACCGTCTTTGGCCGAGTCAACCTGAATGGCACTGGCCCATTGCCTGACATTGAACTCGTAGAGTCGGCGAAGTGCCTCCTCGTCTTCTACGATCAACACATGCATGCCAGGCTCCCGGCGGGCCGACCCGGAAACACCATTCGAATCGGCTCGCTGGTTTCGTGCCTTGATCAAAGCGTTGACTGATTCACGAATGACACGCCGATGGCCACCCGCAGTTTTCCAGGCACGCAGGCTGCCTTTCTCAACCCACAATTGAACTGTTTTCGGTGAGACCCCCAGCATCTGGGAGGCCTCTTTAATTGAGCAGTACTCTGTAACGTCATTCATTGTCTTGACCATTGTTTGGTGTTGCATTTCAAGCAAACGTAATTACCAATTATACCGATATTACCAATTGTGGTATGATTGGTCATGCTGATTCAAGCAAGTTTGGCACCTACCTGCACACAGGCTTCACGCTCGAACTGACCAAGGAGATCCGCCATGATGCCAGCGCCAACCCCCCTGAATGAAATTGCCCGGCTTAAGGACTTGTGCAGTTACAAATTACTGGGCACGCCTGCCGAAAGCGAATTTGACGACATTGCTGAATTGGCAGCTCAAATCTGCGGCACGCCAACTGCGTTGATTTCATTGATTGACGAACAACGCCAATGGTTCAAAAGTACGATCGGATTCGACGAAACGGAAACAGCCAGGGACATCTCCTTTTGTGGTCATGCAATTGCCCAAACCGGATTGATGGAAATTCAAGACACTTTGCAGGATGAACGCTTTCGCGACAACCCCCTGGTGACCGGTGCACCACACATCCGCTTCTATGCGGGCGCGCCGATTGTGTCACCACGCGGTTACGCACTGGGCACTTTGTGCGTGATCGACCTGAAACCAGGAAAGCTTAAGGATTCGCAAAAAAAAGCCCTGTTGCAACTGGCCAGGCAAGTTGTGTCGCAAATGGAGTTGAAGCGTACTGCACGATTATTGAAGTCAGAGAACGCATTCCAGGAATCGATTTTGAACTCCACAGATGCCACAGTTATTGCGACGGATCCTGACGGCTTGATCACGCATTTCAACAAAGCCGCAGAATTAATGCTGGAGTACACGGCAGAGGAAGCAGTCAACAAACTCAAGTCCCTGGATTTCCATGAACCCAACGAAATACTGATCCGCAAAAGCCAGCTGCTTCAGGAATCCGAAAAAACCCTGATCAATGACCACTACACCCTGATCGGTAAAGCACGCGATGGCCAAGTGGAACGCCGCTATTGGACCCTGGTATCAAAAACGGGCAAACACATCGATGTTGAATTGACGGTCAGCCCACTCCACGCCAACGACGGGGAGTTCAGCGGCTATTTGCACATTGCGCAAAACCTGACCAACTTCAACAGAACACAGGAAGAACTTTACCTCGAAAAAAAAAGGCTACACGGTGTCATCGAGGGCACCAGCGCCGGAACCTGGGAATGGAATATTCCTGAAAACAAGGTAATTGTGAATGATCGATGGGCTCAAATCATGGGCTTCACCCTTGAAGAACTTCAACCACTGAATCTTGAGGTGTGGCGATCACGCGTACACCCGGACGACCTGGTTGGATCTGAACGAATGCTGAACCAGCATTTTCAGGGATTAATTGATGTGTTCGAACACGCCTTTCGTCTTAAACACAAAGATGGGCACTGGGTTTGGGTTCAATCACATGGCCGCGTAGTGAGCCGCGCCAAAGACGGCTCGCCATTGATGATGTATGGCATTCACATTGATATTTCCGAAAAAAAAACCGCCGAACATGCACTGAACAACCGAAAAAATGAACTGGAAAAGCTGGTCAAAAAACGGACCACCGACCTGGCGGCAAACATGGCTTTCGTCAACAGCATGATCGAAAGCAGCCCGGACTGCCTCAAAGTTCTGAACCTGGATGCCAAGCTGCTCTACATGACCGCACGTGGTTGCAAAATCATGGAAGTGGACAACTTTTGCGCCATTGAAGGTGCAAACTGGCTTGCATTCTGGAACGAGAAAGATCAGCCCAAAGTACAGGAAGCACTGGATTGCGCGAAGGCTGGCCAGTTGGGTCGTTTTCAAGCAATGACGCCCACCATGAAAGGCACCGAAAAATGGTGGGACGTTATCATCAGCCCCATCGCCAACAATCAGGGAAAACCGGGCAGGTTGTTGTCAGTGTCCCGAGACATCACCCATCAAAAACAGCTCGAAGAAAAACTGCGGGGCTGGAATGCCGACCTTGAACAGCGAATAGAGGCACGAACTTCTGAATTGGCGCAGGCGCGCGAAGCGTCAGAAACAGCCAATCAGGCCAAAAGCAGTTTTCTTGCCAACATGTCGCATGAAATTCGCACACCACTGAATGCCATCGTCGGCATGTCTGAATTGCTGGAGCAAACCGGAACAGAAAAAGAACGTGCCCACTTGCTCAAGTTGACACGGCAGTCGGCCCATTCGTTGCTCGACATTATCAATGACATTTTGGATCTGTCAAAAATTGAAGCGGGACAACTGGAGGTGAATTTTGAACCGATGTCACTGAAAAGTGCGTTTGAATTCGCGGCAGATCTGTTCTCCCAATCCGCCCACGCAAAAGGACTTTATTTAAACGCGAAGTTTGATGAAAACATTCCACATTCCATGGAATGTGATCCATTGCGTTTGCGACAAATTTTATTCAACCTGCTGAGCAACGCCGTGAAATTCACCCACAAAGGCGGAATCGAGTTCCATGCAAAAATGAAGCCCGGCAAGCGCGGCAGCGAACAAATCGTGATTCAAGTGATTGATACAGGGATTGGTATCAGCCCTGAAGCTCAGAATCAAATTTTTGATCCGTTTGTTCAGGCTGCGCACGACACCACCAAGAAATTTGGTGGCACGGGTCTTGGACTTTCCATTTCCCAACGTCTCTCCAGGCTTCTCGGGGGCAAGCTAACCTTGCAAAGTGCAGTTAACGAAGGTTCATGCATGACTGTTACCCTGCCTTTGAGGAAAACCGAGCCAAGAAAATCCACACAAGACGAACGCCGCAGGAACTTGAAAAGCGTTGAAGTACCCCAGTACGTCAAGAACGCAAGTATCCTGATCGCCGACGACAATGAAATCAACCGGGCATTGCTCAAGAACCAGCTTGCTCTCATGGGTTGCAGTGTTGACGTTGCCGGTGACGGCCTGGAGGCTTTGTCGAAGTGGATAGAAAAGGATTATGACCTGTTCATCTGTGACTGTCAGATGCCCAAAATGAGTGGCTTTGATGTGGCCCAACACATCAGGGAAATCACAGCCCTTCGCCCTGCTCGCCGGGTACAGCCGCTAATTGGCTACACCGCCGATGCGTTAAGTGAAACTCGCGAACACTGCTTAGCCGCAGGCATGGACGATGTACTTGTCAAACCTGTGCGCATGGACACGCTTAAATCAGTATTGATTGAATGGCTTGAACCCGGCCGAAAAAAATTACCTGTAGTGACCGCCATGACATCGCCCATCGATTGGGCTGCATTGGATGAAATCACCGGGAACGACAGGGACTTTGCCAAAGACCTGCTATTGGCGTTCGTGGCGGACAAAGGCAAGCAACTGGAAAAGCTGGACAAGATGATCAGGAATTCAGACATGCAGGGCGTGCTAAAAGTGACCCACAAAATCAAGGGCACCGCACTTGGACTTTGTGCAAAAACCCTGGCCGACACCTGCTGTTTGATAGAAACCGCTGCGCAGGAAACCGACAACAGCATTGTTCACACCGGCAAAGACCTGCTGGAAGCAGAGTTCGAAAAAATTCGGGATTTGCTGGAAAAATGCTGATTCACGACAGTAAAAATTTACGGCTTTACTGTCGTTTTTTCTTTTCTTTGGCATACAGACGCTCTGGCCAATCAAGGTCAGGCTGTGTGTCGGCTGACGATTTTCTGGTCTCTGATTGATTCTGGCCAGACTTGATCAAGCGACGTGCCAACACCACGGCAATGATCAACACCACAAAAGGCCCCAACCACAACACCGCATTTTCCATGCTGAAGGCAGGTTTGTAGATGACAAACTCGCCATAGCGGTCTTGCATGTAGCTTTTGATTTCCTCACTGGTTTTTCCAGCGCGAATTTGTTCGGCGATTTTTTCTTTCAAATCGACCGCCAGCGATGCATGCGAATCGGCCAGTGACTGGTTTTGGCACACCAGGCAGCGCAACTCGCTGGCCACTTCTTTGTACTGCTCTTTCTCGGTTTGATTCAGGTCGTTCACATTCATCGGGAAGCCTCGATGGCTGGCAGTGCCATGCTGTCAAAATAATCGGCAGGAATTGGACCCACCTGCTTGTGAATGATGGTGTTGTTGGCACTCATCAGGAATGTTTCCGGCACGCCATACACACCCAATTCAATGCCGTACTGGCCTTGCTGGTCAATCAAAATCAAATCATAGGGGTTGCCGTATTGAGCCAGCCAGCGGCGGGTATTGGCCAAGTCGTCTTTGTACGCCAGGCCCACCAGTTTAATTTTTCTTTGCTTGGCCAGCGCAATGAAATGTGGGTGCTCCACAAGGCAGGCCTGGCACCATGAAGCAAACACATTCAACACCCAGGGCTGGCCTTTCAATGCATCAATATTCTGCAAAGTCTGGATATCGGCAAGCTGCACTGCGGCAACTTCAGAACCGGTGAAGCTGAGCACGGGCAACACCACCGCAGGTGCAGGTTTGCCAATCAGGGCCGAGGGCAGTTTCTTGGGATCAAGCCACAAACCACGCAGCAAAAACACCCCCAGAAACAGCAACACCAAAATTGGCAGGTAAAGCCGAAGGCGCTTTTTAATCATGCCATTGCCCCGTTTTTTCTGGGGCGGTAGCGGCGATCAAACACGGTGACCAAACCACCCAACGCCATCAATGCGCACCCCCACCAAATCAGGTTGATCAATGGTTTGTAGTACAGCCTTACACCCCAGGCACCGCTACTGGTGCTGCTTTGCACGGCATCGCCAAGGCTGACATACACATCAGAAAACCAGTCACTGTGAATGGCCGATTCAGTCATGATCTGTTCCGAACTTTGGTAGCGCCGCTTCTCGGGTTCAAGCAAGTGAATCAAGGTGCCATCACCACGCGTCAGCTCAAACACACCAAGTGCCGCCACATGGTTTTGTCGCTGCACGGAATCAACACCAATGAAAGTGACCCGCCACGGGCCAATCTCGGTGGTTTCGCCAGGTTTCAACACGGCATCGGTTTCAGTCTCGAAGGTTTTTACCCAGCTAACCCCCACCACAAACACGGCCACACCCAAATGCGCAAGCACCATGCCCCAATAGGAAAGGGACAAACGGCGAATGCGGTACAACAGCCCGCTTTCGGGCGCAGCAGAACCGGCCTTGCGTGTGACCACCGCAGCGTGGGCCAGCGTGGCCACAGCCATGAACACGGCACACACCACGCCAACAGCCCACAGCAGGCTAAAGTGCCCATTGAACAATGCCGCACCCAACAACACCAACACAGCAACACCCAAAGCCACGGCACCCGGTTTGATGTACTGCGCAAGCCGCGTTTCGCGCCAGCGCGAATCGGGGCCCAGTGCCATCAACAACACGGCGGGCAGCAAAATGGGCGCGAACATGGCTTCGAAATAAGGCTGCCCCACCGACATTTTTCGCCCGCCTATCACTTCAACCACCAAAGGGTAAAGTGTGCCCAGCATCACGGCCACCAAGGCTGCACTCATCAACACATTGTTGGACAACAACAGCGATTCGCGACCAGTGGCTTTGAAACTGCCACCCTGCCCCACCTCGCCCGTTTTAAGCGCATACAGAATGTAGGAAGCACCCACCACGATGAACAGCAAGACGAGAATGAACACACCGCGCTCGGGGTCGGTGGCAAAGGCATGTACAGAGGTAAGCACGCCCGAACGAACAAGGAATGTGCCCAACAAGGACAAGGCAAAGGTGGTAAGTGCCAGCAGCAAAGTCCAGCTGCGCAGTGCGCCACGTTTCTCGGAAACAGCCAGCGAATGAATAAGCGCGGTGCCTGCCAGCCAGGGCATCAAGGATGCATTTTCAACCGGGTCCCAAAACCACCAGCCTCCCCAACCCAACTCGCGGTAAGCCCACCAGCTTCCCAAGGCAATCCCCACGGTGAGAAACGCCCACGCCACATTGGTCCAGGGGCGGCTCCAACGTGCCCAGGTCATGTCGAAACGTCCTTCCAGCAGGCCAGCCACGGCAAAAGCAAAGGTAACGGCAAAACCCACGTAACCCATGTAAAGCATGGGGGGATGAATAATCATGATGATGTCTTGCAACAAGGGATTTAAATCCCGGCCGTCCACTGGCGTGGGGTTCAGGTATTCAAAGGGGTTGCTGGCTGTCAGCAAGTACAACAGAAAGCCCACCAACACCAACTGCAAGGTGGCAAGCACGCGCACCTTGAAGCATGCCGACACCTCAAAACCTGACCATGCCACTGCCTGCGTCCACCCCGCAAACATCAGCACCCACAACAGGAAAGAACCTTCATGCGAGCCCCAGCTGGCCGCCACTTTGTAAAAAACAGGCAAAGCGAGATTGGAGTTTTCAGCCACATTGCGAACAGAAAAATCGCTGAGTACGAATGAACAAATCAGCCCCAGAAAAGCAACGCTGACCAAGCTGGTAACCAGCAATACATTGCGCTGCAACGACACCAGCAAAGGCACTGCGGGTTCATGCACATACACACCGCGCACAGCCACAAAGCCAGCCACCGCACCGAACAAAGCCAGCACAGTGGCCAATGCCAGGCTGAACTGCGAAATAAATGAAATCACTTGTCGACTCCGGGTGGCATGTAATCTTCATCATGTTTGGCCAACACTTCAGAAGCCACGAAGGTGCTTCCGTCCCACTGTCCATCGGCCACCACGCCAGTGCCTTCTTTGAATAAATCAGGAACAATGCCGTTGAACTCAACCGGTACTTTTCTATTCATGTCGCTGACCACAAAGCGCACCTTCAATGAATCGGCTTCGCGTTGAACGCTGCCCACTTCCACCATGCCACCCAAGCGATAGGTTTTCTCACCCTTGGGTACTTCACCACTCAGTATTTGTGTGGGTGTGTAGAAAAAAACCAGGTTGTCATTGAACACCTTGACCAGTGCGATTCCAAAACCCAGCGCCACCACCACAATGGCAGCCAGCCAGGCTGCACGGTACGCACGCGGATTGCTCATTGGGTGCTCCCTTTTTTTCCCATGCGGGCCATGCGGCTGCTGCGCTGGCTTTTGCGTGCCAACTCGGTTTTGTCAGGGCCAGCGCGAAAGGCAAAAACACCATCCAGAACCAACACCGACACACTTAAAGCCACACAAATCCAGACGGTTTGCCATGCATCAAAATTCATTGTTCACACCTTGTTTGAAATTTTATGGACACTACTGCCACCGGCGCTGCACCAACAAACGCCTTGCCCGGTTCAATACCGTGCTGGCGCAAATCAACCAGAAACCCAACACGCTTAGCCACATCCCCATGGCAATGTCCGGGTGAATCCGGCTGCCACCCAGGGAAACGCTGTACCCCTGGTGAAGCGTGTTCCAAAAAACCACGGACAGGTAAATCAAGGGAATATTCACAGCGCCAATCAACAAACCAACCGCCAGCACACGATCAGCCTTGGCTGGGTCGGTGGCCAATTGGCCCAGGGCGATCAAGCCCAGATAAATGAACAACAGCAGCAATTCCGATGTCATTCGTGCGTCCCACACCCAATAGGCGCCCCAAGTGGGCTTTCCCCACAAGGCCCCGGTGATCAGCGCCAGTGCAGTCATCCACGCGCCTGTGGGCAACAAAGCCCGCATCATGACTGCAGACACATCGCTTCGGTACACCCAGTTCAGCATGGCATAACCACAGGCCACAAGGTACAAAAACATCGACATCCAGGCTGCAGGCACATGCACATAAATTGCGCGATACACCTCGCCTTGTTGCCCATCCACAGGGGCCAAAAACAAGCCCGTGTACAAACCGAAACCCAGCAGCAGAACGCCTGCAAGCAGCAGCCAGACCCACAGCCAACTGGCCACAGCGTGAAATTTCGGCGGAGAAGCCAACTGCCCGAGCATGGTTATTCCTGTATCAATTGAATAAGACGCCTGGCCACAACGGGGCCAAGCAAACAAGCCAATAATCCCAAACTGAACAACACTGCCAGGGGAGCCAGTGCGCTGCGACCCAGGTCTGTGGCCTGGCTGGCTTCAAGACCGAATATCAGCACAGGCACCAACAGGGGCAATGCAAACAGATACACCAGCACCGCGCCCCCCCGGGTCAGCATCACCAGCAAGCCGATCACACCCAGCAACGGTGCAATGGCCCACACACCCGCCACCATGGCAAGAATCAACTGCAGCGACTGCGCACCATTCAAGCCAAACTGCAAAGCAGCCAAACCCGTGACGGGCACCAACACCAGCATTTGTGAACATGCCGTGTACAACACGCGAACCAGCCAGTAGGTGCCAGTACTGCCCGGGTTTATCTGGGTCAGAAAACGAATCCAGCCCACGCGCTGATCTTCAGCAAACCAGTCCTTTGCACCCAGCAACACGGCAAGCAGCAAACTGACCCAGGTGGCCACTTGCGCAAACTCCACGCTGGTCTTGCCCAATCCAATTCCGAAAAAACTCAACACCATCCAGTGAAACAATGCCCCCCACAGCACCGCCTGGGGGTTGCCCCACAGCACGGCCCAGTCGCGCTTGATCAATGCACCCATGGGCACATTCGAAGTGGGTGCTGACGACAAACAAGGTTCGACTGGGGGCACAGGCATTCGACTGGCCGCATCGCCATGCAACTCCCCTTGCGCCAGCACGTCCACATTCATGGCCACACCGGGCAATTGTTGCAACAAACCAGCCGGGTCAACATGTGTGGCCATGAACACGAAACCGCCCGCTTGCAAATGCTTTTCAAGGGCCTTGGCCAACACCTGCTGGCCTTCCGTGTCCAGCGCGTTCAAAGGTTCATCCAACAGCCACACCAAGAAAGGCGAAGCCAGCAAGGTACACAAACCCAAGCGCGCCTTTTGCCCGGATGACAGCGTACCGATTCGTTCATATTGCCAATCGGTCAGGCTGACCTGCGCGAGAATGTATTCCATGTCAGTGTGCGCCCGGCTCAAGTGCGCCAACAGGTTTTGCACATGGTCTTGCACCAGCAGTTCATCGCGCAAACCATATTCCGCCTTGAACAACATGGCTTGCCCCGGCAAGGCGTTGGCCAGCGCACGCAGCAAGGTGGACTTGCCAACACCATTGGCACCACGCAACACATGCACTTCGCCCGCATTCAAGACACATTGAATTTCACCCGACAACACCACACCAGCAGCTTGCAGGCTGTTGCAATGCACATGAAGGTGTTGCGTTGAAAGCGTGGCGTCGATCATTTATCGGGCACTGCCCTTGCTCATGTCCAGGGAAAGCCCGCGGCTCAATTCGCTGCGTGGCACGGAAACCCAACCGGACTCCACATCGCCAACACCGGGCTGCGCCAAGCCCTGAATCGAGAGGCGCGCCTGAAAATACAAAGTTTCTGGCAAGTTGTTCATTGCACCTTCTTGAATAAAGTCATTTGGGCCAAAACGCACAACTTGCCCCACCTCCAATTGCGCAGCGGGTACACGCACCACGGCCAAGGGCATGCCGACCCCGGCCTGCGATTTCATGAACACGAACAGGGCGGAATTGTCATTCACACCGCCCGGCATTTGCTGCGGCAAAACCAGGCTGACAGTGGTTAGCACATCGCCAATGGCAGCTTCAGGAGCAGCTGTTTTCAAACTGGCTTGTTGGACCTGGCTTAACCGCTGCCAATACACCTGTGCCTTGTTCTGGTCACCTGCCTGTTCCGCCGCACTGGCGGCCAACGCAAGGGCTTTTTCGTGCCGGGGTTCGCTTTGCAGCGCCGCCGCAATATAAGTTTCCGGTTCACCCGCCAGCGTGCGGCCTTGGACCATGGCTGTCATGTCGGCCAAATCGGCAAGAATATCGGGATGGCCGGGGGATAATTCCAATGCCTTTTTCAACGCGGCTGCACTGTCCGGATAATTGGACATGGACGCGTGGGTGCGTGCCAACAACACCCAACCACGCAGGTCGTCAGGCTGCTGGGCAAGGCGGGTTTTCAAACCGGCCAAACGATCTTCAAGGCTTGCGCCATCCCCGGGGTGCCCCGACGATGCGGAGACGGCTTGATCCGCCGAGGGAGATTTCATCCCGCCTGCATCTCGCCCCGGCCACTGAAGGGAACCCGCATTCATCGCACCAATGAAGTAAGTGAATGCAATGGCCAGCACCAAAGTGCCCACGATCAACACGGGCAATGCGGCAGGGTTGACCCACGCTGAATGCGACACTGGAAGGGATTCGCGCGCACCCATGTGCGGCTTGCTTTCCTGCGCCATGGTTTGCCAGTTTTCAATCAAAATCTGCTTGCTGCCCTCGTCCAGCATGGGGTCGTTCTCAATTTCCCTGCGACGATCCAGCAATGCATGCCATTCCGGGCTTTTTTCCAGTGCCTCTGCTCCCGGTTGGGTTTTATTCCAACGGGAAGAAAAAAAACCGTACCATGCGAAATACATACAAAATACTAGAAAAAACAGGAAGATAAAGCCGACAAAAGCGACATCAAGACTCAATTGGACACTCCCAGACGCGAAGTAGGGATACTAACATTACGAATGATGACGTAACATTGTGAGCTGTACCGATGTTAGCGTAAACCCTGAGCAGCATTACTTCTGAAAATCGCCAAGGCGCTGAACCAATGATTCAGGACAACCTGTTCAACTATAAAAAATTCGTTTTTCTGAAGTGGGCACTGCTCCTCACCCTCGTTTCTTCATTTGCATACCTGTTTGATCAACCACGCATCAATGCCAACGGCGGTACCTGGCTGGGTTACACCTTGGGCACCATTGGCGCACTGCTTATACTTTGGCTGATGTGGTTTGGCGTGCGCAAACGCCAATACGCCAATGAATCGGGCAACTTGCGGGGTTGGGTTTCTGCACACATTTATCTGGGTTTGGCCTTGTCGGTTGTGGCCACGCTTCACAGTGGTTTTCAAATTGGCTGGAACATCCATTCATTGGCCTATGTACTGACCATAGCCACCATTGGCACGGGCGTGTGGGGACTGACCTTCTACCTTCGGTTTCCTCTGGAAATGTCGCAGGTGTTGAACCGCCAAAGCCCTGAACAAATTGTTGCACAAATAGAAAACCTGGATCGCGAAGCCACCAAGCTGATTAAAAATTCAGGTGATCTGATTGCGCGAGCAGTGGCCAGCTCACTAAAGCAAGGCGTATTCAACACGCGTGGCAACCAATGCACGGGCAAAATAAAAAATTGCGCCACTGAGAAAGCCGTCAATACACTGCAGCGGGAAATCACCCGGTCCGACAGCCTGGCTGACATTTACAAAAACCAGGTGCAGCGCCTGCGCGCCCTGAAACAATTGCGCCGTTACTACTACATGCGTTACTGGCTTGAACTGTGGCTGGCCGTGCATGTGCCCTTGTCTTTCGGGCTGCTTGCAGCACTGATTGCACATGTGTTGTCCGTGTTCATTTACTGGTAAGCGCACATGGCCGAACAACAACAAAGCCCGCTTCAAATCGAGCAACAAGCCCTGCAAAAACCGCTGGGCTTGAAACGCCCCTTGTCATGGTTCTTGTTCCTGCCCATTCTGTTTGCATTTTTGGCGTTGCCACTTGCAGCCATGTATGCACCGCACCTGTTTGGTGAGCTTGAACAGCCTGCCAATTCAAAACCCCAACAAGTGGATGCGGCAAAGCTGCCCCCAAACGCCCACCCCAGCCTTCAAAGCAATGTTGTGCATGACACAAGAAACACCACTGCATTTGCACTTGATTCTGTCTGGAATCCGGGGCAGTTGGCATCTGCGCACTCCAATCTGGAAGGCGATTGTCAGGCTTGCCACGCTGGTGACTTTTCCCGCGTGAAAGACGAAAGCTGCGCAGTGTGCCACAGCAACATGGGTTTGCATGTGGCAGAAAAAGCGGCACCTGAAACCTCGTTTGAAGAAGGCCGTTGCGCAAGCTGCCACCGCGACCACAAAGGCCGAGAAAGCCTGGCCGAACAAAACAAACACTTTGTGGGTGCCGATTGCGCTGCCTGCCACACAGACATTAAAACCGTTGCACCGAAAACTGAAACACTTGCCGTGCGCGACTTTACAGGCGACCAACACCCCGCCTTCCGGATAACCGTAGCAACCGGTCCTGAACCCAGCGATTTGCGGCGCGTTCGAATGACAGCGAACACACCCATTGTTGAGAAAACGAACTTGAAGTTTCCTCACGATGTCCACCTGGATCCCAAAGGCATCGACACACCCACGAAAAAGGTGGTGATGGAATGCGCGAATTGCCATGAACCCGCAGACACGGCAACAGGCTTTAAAACCCTGAGCATGGAAAACCATTGCCAGGAATGTCACAAACTGGGGTTCGAGCCCGCCCTGCCCGATCGACAGGTGCCGCACGGCCCAGTGGATGCGGTGCTAAGCACCGTCGAAGAGTTTTACAGCTATTTGGCCCTGCACCCCGAGGAACGCAACAAGGTGAATGCGCAGCGCGCCGTATTGCGCGCACGCCCCGGCGAGAAGGACCCAAAACGATCGAACCTGCGCAACCTGAGCGGAAACCCGCGTGCGCAGGCCGCCTTTGCAACGGTAGAACTGTTTGAGAACACGGCGTGCGCGGTCTGTCACGAAGTGAAAGCAGTGAAAGGTTTGGGCAACACGAAAACATCGGGTTCACGCCTGCCGCAGTACGCCATTGCCGACATCAACCCGACCCACCCGTGGATGCCAATGGCGAAATTTGATCACAAGCCCCATGAATTCGAGGCCTGTGAAAGTTGCCACAAAGCAAAAGAATCTGAAAAAGCGAGCGATGTACTGATGCCTGCAATAGACAGTTGCCAGGCTTGCCATGCGGGCAGCAAACCCGCCTTGAACAAAGTGCAATCAGATTGTGGCGTTTGCCACGAATACCATATACATGACAAAGAATTGGCAAAAAAATAAAACGCCAATCGACATACAGGCTTGAGAAGACAAACCAGCAGTGAACTGGGGGTGAGCATGTTGCTGACCCATTGAACAACAAAGATGAGCGAGTCAGAAGTCGATGCGTACACGCACACGTGCAGTAATTGAAAAAATGAAAATCAAGCAGCTTGCTTTGTGCATGGCTGCGCCGCTGATGCTGGTGGCTTGTGGGGGCGGCGGCAGTGGGAGCGCAAGCTCCACGACACCCGACTTCAATGTTGAACCCCTTGGAACGCAAAGTTTGTCAGCCCCTGAGGTCAACGACATCGTAGCCCGTGCGGTGCAAGCGTCCATTTCACGCGGAGTTCAATCAACCATCGCTGTAACTGACCGGGTTGGCAACGTGCTTGCGGTCTACCAGATGAACAACGCTGCAGCCAACAGCACCATCACCAGTGGCCTGGCCGGTGCAAATGGCAACGGCCTTGATGGTGCAACCGTGCCCAGCACCCTGGCCGCAATTGCCAAAGCGATTACGGGAGCCTACTTGTCTTCCACCGGCAATGCCTTCAGCACGCGCACTGCCAGCCAGATCGTTCAAGAATTCTTTCAGCCCGGCGAGCGTGGCCAACCCAGTGGCCCCCTGTATGGCGTGCAGTTCAGCCAGTTGCCCTGTTCTGATTTGAATGTGTGGCTGTCGCAAAATGCAAGCATTGGCCCCAAGCGTTCACCGCTTGGCTTGTCTGCAGACCCCGGTGGATTTCCGATTTACCAGGAAGGCCGTGTGATTGGCGGAATCGGCATTATTTCCTCAACCGACGCGGGCACCAACGGCATTTACAGCCTGGACCGCGACATCCTGACCAATGAAACAGACCTGGATGAGGAAATTGCTTTTGCCGCACTCAGCGACACATTCCGCGCACCCGAACAAATTCGCGCAAACCGAATTACGGCGAACGGCCAAACGTTTCAGTTTTCAAACACCACTCCCGCTGTTGCGGGTGTAGCGCCCCTTGCAGGCAACGGCAACTTTGTGCTGGTTTCAGGTTACAACGCAGCAGCCACATCAGTTGCGGGCACGTCTTATGGCACGTCCCAATCGGGCTACGTGGCCACCACCAACCCGGCCTTCAACGGGCTGAATACTTTTACTTTGGTCACCAACCCGGCCGACAACACATCGGTTCGGTTTCCACCTACCGCGGGCACCAACCTGAACCAGGCCGAGGTGCAAAACATACTGGCCGAGGGCATGAAAATCGCCAACAGGGCCCGCGCGCAAATTCGCATTCCGCTGGGTGCAGCCGCACAGGTCACCGTCAGCGTGGTTGATCTGGATGGCGATGTGCTGGGTTTGATCCGTTCCTCCGACGCGCCGATTTTCGGCACGGATGTGTCAGTGCAAAAAGCGCGTTCGGCCCTGTCTTTCAGTTCAGCAGAGGCCTTGACCGATTTCAATGCAATTGACGGGGGCGCGCACAGCGCATTTGCCAATGCAATGGACACTTTTTTCGCACAAAGCCCAAATGTGTTGAACGGCACTGCAGCGTTTTCAGCGCGTGCAATTGGCAACGTACATCGCCCCTATTTTCCGGATGGTGAAGAAGGGCGACCCGAAGGGCCACTGTCGTCCCCGTTGACCAGCTGGAGCCCGTTCAATGTGGGCTTTCAGCTCAACATTGTTGCCAACAAGGTGTTGGGCACCCTGGGTTCGCCCGTGCGCACTGTGGTGGGTGGCAATCCGTTTGCCCCCGACGCAAGTCAAACCTGCGTGGACAACGCCAACATAGCACCCGCCCGCCAAAACCGTTTTGCCAACGGCATCCAGATTTTCCCCGGTGGTTTCCCAATATACAAGGGCGACACACTGGTGGGTGCAGTCGGTGTGTCCGGTGATGGCGTGGACCAAGACGACATGGTGGGCTACCTGGGTGTAATCAATGGCGCCGCCGCCGTGGGAAGCGCCATGCGCCCCTTCCCCGCAAGCTTGATCACCGCCAATGAACTGTCCAATTCAGGCGAGTTTTTAAAGTACGTACAGTGCCCGCAAACTCCATTCAATGACAGCAGTGAACAGAACGTGTGCCCAACGCCATGAACAAGAAAAACACCCCGATGCGTTTGAAACCACTGGCTGTTGGACTAATGCTGGCGGGCTTTCTCCCCCTGCCTGCGCTTGCACAGATACGGACTGACTTCCGCACTGAAACACGCCCAAGCATCGTAGCCCAGGTGACCGAAACAGTTGAAAAAGTAGGCCGCAAGGTGGTGGGGCTTCCGGAAACAATCGAACTGGAAAATGCCGAGCGCCCACTGGTGCTGCTTCAGGTGTTTGAAAATCGACGCGTTGTGTACGCGAAGCCAGACAGCAATTCAAAAGCAATTGGCGAATTTTTCAAAGGCCAGTTGGTTGATGCGTTTGAAGAAAAAAACGGCTGGTACCGCGTTCGAATTCAAGACAGCCTGCTGGGCAAAACCGACGGCTGGGTACAGCAAGGCAGCGGCCAATACGGCGAACAAGCGCTGGGCGTGTTCGCACCGCGCGCATTTTCTGCCGATGTGCTGGTGGATCAATCCGGCACGGGCATTCGCCCATCACAAAACGCAACGCCGGGCCTGGTGCCCAAAGCCCAGCCACAAACGCCGCAGGTGCAGCGCGCCATTCCTGGCCGCGACACCATTATTGCCCCGCGCGATGTGGCCATTCCGGTGATCGACCCCAGCCAGGTGCCACCGCCCTTGCCCAACCTGCCCCGTGAATCTGTTGCCGTGCCTGATCGCTGGCGGATCATGCAATCACTGGGCTTCAAGTTTCCGCTGTTCGATCCATACAACCAGAACGTGATCAAAGGCGACCTTCCCGTGTTGCAAAACACACTGGGGCCTGACTGGTTTTTTAACCTGGGCATTATTGCCGACACGCTGTACGAGCAACGCAACTTTCCGGTGCCTGTGCCCCCTGCCACATCCACCACCCCAGGGCAGGCCAATATTTTTGGCAATGGCGAACAATCCATTTTTGCGCACAACCTGATCGTGAGCTTGTCCCTGACCAAAGGCAACACCACCTTCAAACCACCCGATTACGAATTCCGTTTCACGCCAGTGTTCAACTACACCGACGTGCGGGTCAATGAAGACCGCTTGCTGAAAATTGCATCTTCTTCCGGCGAAACCCGCCGAGAAGGTTTTGTGGGCATTCAGGAAGCGTTTGTGGATGTGCACCTGCGCAACGTGTCCGACCGATACGATTTCGACAGCTTGCGCGTGGGCATTCAACCATTCATCAGCGACTTCCGGGGCTTCCTGTTTCAAGACCTGCCCATGGGAATTCGCCTGTTTGGCAACCGAAACAACAACATTTACCAATACAACATTGGCTATTTCAAGCGTGTTGAGAAAGACACCAACAGTGGCTTGAACGACATTCGCCAAGACCTGCGCGACGATGATTTTTTTGTGGCCAATCTGTACCGGCAAGACTTCCCGTTTTTGGGCTTCACCAGCCAGGTCTCCTACATTCACAACCGCAATGATGAAGACAGTGAACGGTATTTTGATGCAAACGGTTTTCTGGCAAGGCCATCCTCGCTGGGCGATCAAAAACCGTTTGGCTACAACGTGGACTATTTTGGTTTTAGCGGTGACGGCCACTACGGCCGAATGAACATTACCACCTCTACTTACTACGCCACGGGCAAAACAGACCGCCACCCACTGGCACAACGTGAACAAGACATCAACGCATTCTTCCACGCCACGGAACTGTCGCGCGATTTCGACTGGTTCCGCCTGCGCGGCAGCTTCCTGTATGCATCGGGTGATGAAGACCCCTTCGACGGCAAAGCAGAAGGCTTTGATGCCATTTTCGAGAACCCCCAATTTGCAGGGGCCGACACCAGCTTTTTCATCCGTCAGAATATTCCCTTGATTGGCGGCGGTGGTGTGGCCTTGTCGGGTCGAAACGGCGTGTTGCCATCTTTGCGTTCAAGCAAAGAACAGGGGCAATCCAACTTCATCAACCCCGGCCTGTTGTTGGTCGGTGTGGGGGCAGATATTGATGTATTGCCCGAATTGCGTTTGGTGGCCAACCTGAACAAGCTGGAATTCGACAACACCAATGTGTTGGGTACGCTGCGGCAACAGCGCCCGCCTTCGACTGATTTAGGCATTGATGCGTCGGTAGGTTTTCAGTACCGGCCCTTCTTCTCGCAAAACATTGTGGTAAACGGGTCGTTCGCCAAACTATTGCCGGGCAAGGGTTACAAAGAATTGTTTCCCGACGACAAAGACCCGTATTCCTTTTTGTTCAACGTGATTTTGAGTTTTTAAAGCAGGTTGTTTGTTGATGAATTTGAATAACGCAATTGCCGATCAAACAAAGTTCGCCAGCAAGAATCGCTGGCAGGGCTGGCTGTTTGCGTTGGGTTTCACAGGGGTGGCCTTTTGTGTATTGGGCACAGGCGTTGCTGCACAGGCCGCCAGTGAAAAACTGTCCGAAAAAAGTTACACCATGGCACCCAATGCGCCTGAACGCCAAACCGCGCAACAGGCCTTTGCAAAAACCGAAGGCTGCATGAGCTGCCACACGCAAACCGACCAGCACACCATGCACGCCAACCCCGGCGTGGTTCTGGGTTGTACCGATTGCCACGGCGGTGATGCCACCGTGAAATGGAACGGCACCGAGCAAAAACAGGGCACACTGGCTTACGACCACACCCGTGCCGCGCGTGAAAAAGGTTTCGCACCGGAATACCGCACTGCGCTGGACAAAGCGCACATTGCGCCGCGCAACGAGAAATTCTGGAACTACCCTTCCTCGGCCAACCCAAAACGTTCGTATGCCAAGTTGAACAAGGAACACCCCGCTTACATTCGCTTCATCAACCCCGGCGACCTTCGCGTGGCACGCGAAGCCTGCGGTGCCTGCCATTTGCCAATTATTCAAGCGCAAGAACGCAGCCTGATGAGCACCTCGGCCATGCTGTGGGGCGGCGCATCCTACAACAACGGCATTCTTCCCTACAAACGCTACATTCTTGGCGAGGCCTACACCCAGGATGGCAAACCCGGCTTGCTGAAAAACCCGGTGGAAGCGAACAATGAACTGTTTGTGCACAAAGGCATATTGAATGAACTGGCACCATTGCCAGCTTGGGAAACCACGCCCCCCGGAGACATATTCCGGGTGTTTGAGCGTGGCGGGAAAGTGATCAACAGCATTTTCCCGGAAGTGGGCCTGCCCAACGTGCTGGGTCAAATTCAGCGCCTGGATGAACCGGGCCGCCCCGACATCAAACAATCCAACCGTGGCCCCGGCACTGGTCAGCGCATTGCAGTGCCGTTGATTAACGTGACCAAAACCCGCCTGAACGACCCACACCTTTGGTTTTTGGGCACCAGCGAACAGCCCGGCGATTACCGTTCATCGGGCTGTACCGGTTGCCACACCGTTTACACCAACGACCGCGATCCCAAACACGCTGGCCCCTATGCCAGGTTTGGTCACGATGGCACCACACAAACCATCGACCCCACGATTGCAAAAAATGAAAGTGGCCACCCGGTGAAGCATGAATTCACGCGTGCCATTCCCAGTTCGCAGTGCATGGTGTGCCACATGCACCAGCCCAACGTGTTCGTGAACAGCTATTACGGCTACATCATGTGGGACTACGAAAGCGATGCACCACACATGTGGCCGGAAAAGCAACGTTACCCCACCGATTCGGAGATGCGAGAAATTCTGGACCGCAACCCCGAAGAGGCCGCGGTGCGTGGCAAGTGGAGCGACCCGGAGTTTTTGAAAAATGTATCCAGCCTGAACAGCAAGCTGAAAGACACCCAGTTTGCCGATTACCACGGCCATGGCTGGAACTTCCGCGCCGTGTTCAAGCGCAACCGCAAGGGTGCATTGCTGGATGCGGAAGGCAACACTGTTTCTGACGACGACCCCAAGAAATTCGACAAGGCTGTGCACCTCAGTTCCATTCACCTGGACGTTGGCATGCACTGCGTAGACTGCCACTTCGCGCAAGACATGCATGGCAATGGCCACATTTACGGTGAAGTGGCCGCAGCCGTTGAAGTGGATTGTGCCGATTGCCACGGCACAGCCACCAAGTACCCCACGCTACGCACCAGTGGCCCCGCATCGCCCCCCGGCGGTACCGACCTTACCCAACTGCGCACACAAGATGGCCGCAAGCGTTTTGAGTGGCGAGATGGAAAACTGTACCAGCGCGCTGCGCTCGACCCCAACAAAGAATGGGAAATGAGCCTGGTCAAAGACAACATGAACCCGGCCCACCCACAGTACAACGCCAAGGCGGCGCGTGCCAAATTGATGGGCGCGGGCGCTGAAGGGCAAGACGGAAAATGGGGCCCGGGCGTGAAGGAACTGGCGCACGACAACGACAAAATGACCTGCTTTACCTGCCACCTTAGCTGGACCACCAGTTGCGCAGGTTGCCACTTGCCCATTCAAGCCAACTGGAAAACCGAACGCCTGCACTATGAAGGCGGCGAAACCAGAAACTACGCCACCTACAACCCGCAGGTGGCACGCGACGACATGTTCCAGCTTGGTGTGCACGGCCCAGTGAAAGGCAACCGCATTGCGCCTATTCGTTCAAGCTCGGCTTTGATTCTTTCGTCGATGAATGCCAACCGCGAGCGCATTTACATTCAACAGCCGCCGATTGCCGCCAGCGGTTTTTCGTCACAAGCCTTTGCACCGCACTACCCGCACACTGAGCGCAAGGAAGAAACCAAAACCTGCAGCGATTGCCACTTGTCGCGCGAAGATGACAACAACGCCATCATGGCGCAGCTTCTGCTGCAAGGCAGCAACTTCGTGAACTTCATCGGCTTCAATGCATGGCTGGGTGGCACGGAACACATCGCGGCCATTACCGTGACTGAATGGGACGAACCACAGGCGGTAATTGGCAGCTACCTGCACAAATACGCTTACCCCGATTATTACCAGAACCACTTAAACCGCAAACGTGAACTGGCCGACACCGTGGTGCCAGCCCTAATGGACCACACCACCAAAGGCGTGGCCAGCTGCATTCAACTGCGTGGTGAATATGTGTTTGTGGCCGAGGGCAAAGGCGGCTTCCGCGCTTACGATTCAGCCAGTGTGGCGAACAAGGGCTTTGGCCAGCGGGTCATTACTGCACCATTCAGCCCACTGGGCCACGACACCCATGTGACCAGCAAAAACGCCACCTGCATGGCACTGCCCACCAACCAGAACATCAACCCCGACCGCAACCAGGGCGACTTGATGCGCATTACCAACATGGAACAGCCCTTCCACCCCATTTACAACTACGCTTTCATCACCGACAGCGAAGAAGGCCTGATTGCAGTGAATGTGAACACACTGGCCGATGGTGAACCCCGAAACAACTTCTTTGAACGTGCCGTGACATGGAATGAAAATGGCGTGTTGAATGGCGCAAGCCACATTACATTGGGCGGGCACTACGCCTACATCACCACACCCAAAGGTTTGGTGTTTGTCGACATCAACAACCCCTTGAAGCCACGCCACATCACCACCCTGCCCCTACAAGATGCGCGTGCCACCGCGGTGCAATTCCGCTACCTGTTTGCCACCACAGCCAAAGGGATGGAAGTGATCGACATTACCCACCCAGAGAAGCCTGAACACACGGGTGCTGTAGTGCCAATGGCTGATGCACAGCGCGTATACCTGGCACGAACCTACGCCTATGTGGCCGCAAAACAAGAAGGCTTGGTGATTGTTGATATTGAACGTCCGCGCAAGCCCGTGGTGTACCAACAATTTACTGCTGACGGCCAACTGAATGACGCGCATGATGTGGTGGTGGGTTCCACCAACGCATCGCTGTTTGCCTATGTGGCCGATGGTGTGAATGGTTTGAAAGTATTGCAACTGACTTCGCCCGACACTCAGCCCAGGTTTTACGGCTTCTCGCCTGCGCCCATGCCTGAATTGATTGCATGGCGCAAAACGCCAAGCCCGGCTTTGTCCGTGTCCAAAGGTTTGGACCGCGACCGCGCGGTGGACGAAACAGGCGGGCAAATTGCCGTATTCGGCCGAATTGGTTCACGCCCATTCACCCGCAAGGAAATGGAGGCGTTTTACCTGCGCCCGGATGGCCGTTTGTGGACAGTGACCGACAAGGTTGAAAAGGAAAATTACTTGCCCAAGCCCAAAGTGAACTCAGTGGCTTTCAGAAAGGATTAAGCCATGAAAGCAAATGCCTTGAACCGAATCTGTAATTGCCTGTTGCTTAAGCTGTGCACAACCTTGTTACTGGCTGTGCCCGCGACCAGCCTGGCGCAAACCATGCCACACCAGTCCCCCCATCAATCGGTCGGCACGGTGAACTGCGCCAGCAGCACCTGCCACGGCAGCATTGCCGAGCGCACTGCCACGCCAGTTTTACAAAATGAATACACCACCTGGCTGCGTGAAGACCCCCACACGCAAGCCTATGCCGTGTTGAAAAACGCGCAATCCCAGCGTATTGCAAAAAACCTGGGGCTTGCGCAACCCGCCCACGAAGCCAAGGTGTGCCTGGATTGCCACAGCCACAATGTGCCTGCCAACAGGCAAGGCACACGCTTTGACAAAAGCGATGGCATCAATTGCGAAGCCTGCCACGGCCCAGCGGAAAAATGGATAAAAACCCACGTAGAACCCAAAGCCAGCCACGCGAAGAATATTGAAAATGGCCTGTACCCCACCAGCGACCCCTACGCCGCAGCCAAGCTGTGCACCAGCTGCCATGTGGGTGATTCAAGCCGCCCCATTACCCATCAAATCATGGGGGCGGGCCACCCCCGCATTTCCATTGAAGTGGAAACCTTCATGGCGCTTGAACCCCCCCATTACAAAATTGACGAGGATTGGGTGCAACGCAAAGGCGCTTACGATGCCGGAAAAATCTGGGCCATGGGGCAATTTGCCAGCAGTGCCAACTTACTGGAATTAATTGCCAACCCAAACCGAAATCGCCAAGGCATCATGCCCGAACTCATGATGTTCGACTGCCACGCCTGCCATTCACCCATGAGCAAGAAAGACTGGTCCAAAGACCTGGCCCGCAGCCCCGGGCAGGCCCGCATCAACAACTCCAGCCTCATCATGGTTCAGGCCATTGTTCGCGCAGCGGCACCGCAACACAGCAGCGACACTGCCAAACTGGTGAACCAGTTGCACATTGCCAGCACCTCGCCAACTGCCAATATGATGGAGGTGGAACGCGCAGCGAATGTACTGCATGCGCAACTGAACACGGTTCGCAAAGTAGTGGCCACCGTGCCATTCAATGAAGCAGTTCTTGAGAAGTTGCTCAAGGAACTGGTGAACATGGCGGCCAGCAACCAGTACGCCGATTTTTCGGGCGCTGAACAAGCCTACATGTCGATCAGCAGTGTGGCCAACGGCTTGGCCCGCAAGGGAAATTCACGCATTGCGCAAACCGTGAATGTAAAAATGGATCGTTTGTTGAAATTGCTCAGCAGCGATGAAGCTTATGACCGCGAAGCGTTCCAATCCGAACTGCTGGCCTTAAAAGCTGCGGTGGGGGGTTAAACAATGAACAATCAGTCGATGACCACCGAACACAAAAACCTGAAACCCATGTTCGCCGATGTGCGGGCTGAACTTGACATCGCCATTGTAGGCTCAGGACCGGCAGGCTTGTCTGCAGCATCACGCGCGCAAAAACTTGCATGCAACTATGTGTTGTTCGAGGGTGAAAACCATGCCTCTGACACCATTTACAAGTACCAAAAAGGCAAGCATGTCATGGCCGAACCCGGCTTCTTGCCCTTGCGCAGCGGCATGCAATTTGAAGCAGGCAAACGCGAGCACATTCTGGGCACCTGGGATAAACAGCTGGCCGATCAGCGCGTCAACATTCAATACAAAAAGAAAGTAGCCACCATCAAGAAATTGAACGATGGGGCTGGGCCTTTCGAGCTGGAATGCGAGGACGGCAGCAAGACCACTGCACGCACGGTCATTTTGGGCATTGGCCTGCAAGGCAATATTCGCAAAATTGGCACCAACGGCGACGACTTGCCCAATGTGCAATACACGTTAAGTGACCCCGACGAGTTTCAAAACGAAACCATCATCGTGATTGGCGCGGGCGATGCCGCCATTGAAAACGCATTGGGTTTGATGCGCAAAAACAAGGTGTTTCTGGTTAACCGGAAAGAGGAATTCGCCCGATGCAAAGAGGGTAACCTCAGCCAGATTCTGGCTGCTGACACCAATGAAGACCTGAAAATTTTGTACAACACCAGCACCATTCGCATCGAAGAAATTGCAGACGCAAAAGACGGTGAACCTTGCATGAACTATGTGTTCAAGGGCCCCGAGGGTGAACAAACAATACCTGTGCACCGCATTATTGCGCGCTTGGGCGCCACACCACCCCGCACGCTGGTGGAAAGTTTTGGGGTGCAGTTTCCCAACAACGACCCCAGCGCGGTGCCCGCTTTGTCTGAAAGTTATGAATCCAATGTGCCGGGCTTGTTTATCGTGGGCGCTTTGGGTGGCTACCCGCTGATTAAACAGGCCATGAACCAGGGCTATGAAGTAGTCGACACCATCATGGGCTTGCCCGTGGTGCCTGCCGACGAACCTTTGCTGGCGGCCAAGTTCAAACCCTTGGGCGACCGCAGTGTGTCGGAAGTGCTCGATTTGATCTTGAACAATGTGCCGATTTTCGCGGGCATTACCAAGTTGCAGTTGCGCGAATTCATGCTCGAATCCGATTTGCTGAAGCCTTCGAAAGGGCAAATCATTTTCAGAAAAAATGATTACACCAGCACATTCTTCTCGATTGTTGAAGGCTCGGTTGACATTGACCTGGTGGGCAAAGACGGCAAGCCCATGGTGATCAACCTGACCAAAGGCAATTACTTTGGTGAAATGGGTTTGATCAGCGGCCGGCGCCGAACCGCCACCATTCGCGCAGGCGAAAATTGCGTGCTGGTTGAAACCCCCCGCAAGGCCATGCTGAAGCTGATTGCCTCGGTTGAAAGCGTGCGCAAAACCATTGATGAAACTTTCGTACGCCGCGCCATTTCAACCTACCTGGCGCCACCTTTGGACAATGCCGCCATTGATGAACTTCTAAGCGATGGCATTGATGTGCGCCGCTATGCCAGGGGCGAAGCCCTGTTCAAAGACGGCGATGCCGCCGATGGTTTGTATTTGATTCGACGTGGGTCTGTGGCCATCTCGAAAGTGATCAAAGACAAAGACGTGGTGCTCTCGTATGTGTCAGCAGGCAACTACGTGGGTGAAATGGCTTTGCTGAACAACAATCCGCGTTCAGCCACAGTAACCGCCTCGGTGTTCACAGAGGCCCTTGTGCTGCCTGTTGCGCCCGTGCAGCGCGTACTGGCGGCCAACCCCGACTGGAAAGCCGTGTTACAGACGCAGGCAAGCAAACGGGTGAAAAGCAACGTGTTCCGTGAAGACGAAGCCTTCCGTGACAGCGACCTGATCCGCTTTCTGATGAACGAAGGCTTGGGCGAAGCAACCGATGCGCTGATCATCGATGAAAGCCTGTGCGTGCAATGTGACAACTGCGAAACTGCGTGTGCCGACACCCATGGCGGCACATCACGGCTGGACCGCAGCGCCGGCCCCACCTTCCAGAACATTCACATCCCCACGTCGTGCCGCCATTGCGAACACCCACATTGCATGAAAGACTGCCCACCGGATGCCATTCGACGCAATGAAAACGGTGAAGTGATGATTGCAGACTCCTGCATTGGCTGCGGTAACTGCCAGCGCAACTGCCCTTACGGCGTTATTCAAATGGCTGTGAAGGCACCACCAAAAAAAGGGAATTTGCTCACCTGGCTGCTGTTTGGCTTGGGCGACAAACCCGGCGAGCGCGAAGCGGCTTACGACCCGAACGCGATCAAAAAAGCAGTGAAATGCGACATGTGTGCCGGCAGCACCGGCGGGCCAGCCTGCGTGCGTGCCTGCCCCACCGGTGCTGCCATTCGGATTTCACCTGAGAAATACCTGGTCAGGCAAAGCGAATTGAGTTGATTACTTCGTGTCGAACTGCGTCACGCCATCCCAATTTTCGGGTGGTGGATTGGCCTGAAAATAGTCGATCCTGCTTTCATACAGTGCACGCAAAGTCGGGTTCAGAACCTCGTTAATCTCCAGACTGCACAACGCGGCTTTGGCTTCAGCCCAGCGTTGCGCACGAAACGCATTCAACATGCCATGCCATTTTTCCACGCATTCAAAAGTGATTTCACTCAGCTTGTCGCGCTCTCCCAAAGGTGCATAAATCGACACGGGTTCGTTCTTTCCTTTCACCTTCACCGCGTCCAGTTCTTGAAACAACATGCCCGACACTGCCATTTTGGTATGAGGCCCCACAATCACGCCGACCCCGTAGGTTTTTGTAATGCCTTCAAGCCTTGAACCCAGGTTCACTGCATCGCCCATCACCGTGTATGCACGGCGAATTTTCGAACCCATGTCGCCCACGCGCATTTGGCCGGTGTTCACACCCACACCAATCGCCAGTTTGGGCCAATTGCGGGCCAGAAACTTCGCATTCAAGCGCACGGCCTCTTCCTGCATGGCAATGGCCGCCTTGGTGGCCAGTTCGGCATGTTCCGCATCGGCAATCGGGGCACCCCAAAACGCCATGATGGCATCACCAATGTATTTGTCCAAAGTGCCGCGGTGTGCCCGAATGATTTCAGACATCACTGTGAGGTATTCATTGATGTATTCACGCAGCTCATTGGGCTGTAACGATTCGGAAATGGTGGTGAACCCACGCACATCCGAGAACAGCACGGTGAGTTCCCTGCTGTCCCCTTCCATGGAATAACGCTTTGGATCAAGGGCCATCTCCGTCACCAGTTCCGGTGCCACGTACTCGCCAAACAGGTTCACCATCTGCTTTTTGCTTCGCGATTCTGCAAGGTAACCATAGGCCACATCGAACACAAAAATGGCCAACACCAGCAACAACACCACCGCCACAGGCAGCACCACCCCGGCCTGAAAATACAGCAACGAATTGATGGCGACACTCGCCACCAAAATACCCAGTGCCACCAGCAACGACCAAATTGCGCTGAGAATAGGCATCATCACGCTGAGCGCCACACCCACAACCAGCACTGTAATAAACAAAAGCCCCTGTGAATACTCCGGACGCAACTTGAATACGCTGTCCAGCATGCCGCTGATCACATTGGCATGCACTTCAACACCCGGGTAGGCTGGGTTCACGGGTGTGCTTCGCAAATCCAGCAAACCAGGGGCTGTGGTACCGATCAATACAATACGGCCTTCAATCTCTTCGGGTTTCAACACACCGGCCAGCACGTCTGATGCAGAAACATACCGGTACCCACCGCCGTTGGGGCCACCCTTGGCCCTGAAATGCACCCGAGTCAGCAAACCACGTTCAACCGGGATGTCCAGCTCTACATCGGGAGAACGCAAAGCAATCAACTCCACTGCGCCGTAGTCGTCGTCTACACCTTCCGGAAACACCGGAATAACCTGCGGATTTCCCAAAGCACGTCGAAGGGTGCCCAGCGCGAAGCTTTGGTAGTAGGCATCGTTGAATTGGGCCAGCAAAGGAATAGAACGCACTGTGCCGTCTTCATCAACCATCGGATTGAAATATCCGCCATCTGCATTGCGTTGCAATACAGGTATGTTGCCGCCATAGCCTTGCCAACTGGTGCTATCCAGTTCCAGTGTGCCAAGTTGGCTTTTCTTGAACATGGCAGGTGGCAACGCCCCTGACAAGGCAGTTGAATCCTGATTCAGGTAATAACCCAACACCACAGGGCGTTCCGCCAGTACCTTGGCCAATTGGGCATCACGGTCAAATTGCCGGGCAATTTCGGCTTTCAGGCCTTGCAGTTCACCCTGCAGCCCAGGCTTGCTTTGAACAATCGAATCAAACGCCTGCAAGGCATCACTTTGCTGGGGTTCGGCAAACACAATGTCGAAACCCACCGCTGCGGCACCCAGCTTGTCGGTCAATTCGACCACCAGCCGGGCAACCACGTCGCGGGACCAAGGCCAGCGTCCCACCTCGGCAAGGCTTTTTTCATCAATGTCGACAATGACAATTCTGGGATCCATTTCTGGCTCCTGTGCCTCGGCGCGCAAGCGGACGTCGTACACCAGATAGTCCAGGCGCTTGACCACGTCCGAGGGGGCAAAACCCAACACGTGCAGCAAGGCAATCGCGGTGAATGTGAACCCCACACCAATCCGGAATGCCTTGCCTGCCACACGTCGCCACGACTTGAACAGTATCTTCATGCCTGATCAATTCTCATCATGGTGCACATTGCGGCGCTGTAAACGGTGGCGATGCAAGGGTGTTGTCTTCAACAATCACATCGGGCGGTGCTGTCAGCAATTGGGGCGGCAAATTACTCAGCGTTTGCACAAAAGCACCTTCACCCCGATTCACCTCAAGCGGATCTTGATTGGAGTTGGAGATCACAATGACACCGTCATTCACAGCCACAAAAAGCTGCGAATTTTCATCAGAGCCACTGCCTTGTTGAAGCGATTGCACTGGCGTTGACGACAACGACTCAAAGTTGGCGGGCGTGTTTTCAGGCAAAGGCCCTGAATTCGGTACATTTCCCAGAACATTCGGCAGTGCGTTTAGTACCTGAATGTTCACATTGCCCGCTGGAATAATCGCAGACTGCCCCGCATTGATGATGGAATTCACGCCGCCAGAGGTAACAATGATCTGCCCATTGCGTAGCTCGACTGTCAAATTCGAAGCACCGGAACACACCACCAAACCACCGGAGGCGGATGTACACGACACATCCAGTGCCGTGCCCCGAATGCCCACTGTGGCGGTTTCAGTGAAAAACTTCACGTTGTTGGGCTCGGCCTTTGCAATTGTGCCAGTGACTGCCCGCACAGCGCCTTTCAGCAACTTGAACGAAGCCACTGACGTTTGTGGCGAAGCTGGGGCATAGCGATAAGCGGCCAATTGCATGCTGCTGCCGCCCGGCAAGGTTAAGCGGGTGGAATCAGCCATGCTAAGTACAGCAAATCCCCCTTCGGATACATCAACGGTGTCACCTGCAAACACAGCTGCACCCTTTTGCAAAGCTCGGCGTTTTCCTTCCGGTGACACGGCGGAGGTTTCACCGGTCATTTGGGAAACACGCCCGGCAACATCCGCATTGGAGGTATTTGTTACTGTCGCCTTGTCAGACTCGCCTTTGGCCAAGCGAACGCATTCATCGCCTTTGCACAAACGCGCCGTAAAGTCGGTACCGCGAATACCAATGGTGGCTGTTTCACTTTTCAGTGCAAACGCATCAGCGCTGCCCCGCTTGCCGATCAATCCTGTCAAGGTGCGCAAACCGCCCTTAACCAGCTTGAACTCGGCTTTGTCTGCAATGGGTTGCTCAGGTTGATACTCGTAATTTTCAACCACGAAGCGCGTATTCGGGCGCAAGGCCACTTGCGTGGTGTCAACAAATTCCAGCACCGTGGTACTTTTCGCCTGCGTGTTGATAATGTCACCAACATTCAACTTGGTGCCGACCCCGGCGAATTTGTTTTTGCCATCGGCGGTTTGCAGGTTCACCAAACCGGTGACCACCTTGATCATTCCCACCGATGGTTTGCCGGACTGGCCCGCTGACTGGCCAACGCCAGGCACCAGGTCTTTGGCCTGGACATTCTGCGCCAAAACCGGGCTGCACAAGCCGAGCGAAAGTGCCATCAACGACGCACCGAACAATGAACGAATATTGAGGATTGAGTTGTACATGTTGGCGGCCCTCATTTGCACACCGCCGAAGCACGTTGAGGATCACTTTGCGTGCTTTGAAGTTCAATGTCATTGGACTGCTGGGAAACAGTGGTGCCTGCTGTACTTTGATTGGCCACTTCAACTGCCTCCTCTTCCTGGGTGGATGTTGTGGTGCTTGAACTGCTGGTACTGGACGACTGCGTGGTAGTTGTGCTGGGTGGCGGGGTGAATGCCTGGTCCAGGTTCTGGTTAATCGTTGAGGTGCTGGTGGTCCCAGTGCTGCCCGTTGCGATGGTGCCGGAACTGGCCTGCGCAATGGTGCTGGTGCTTAACTGCTGAATCGAGCTCAACGTACCGACCAAGGGATCCGAGAAGGAGTAACCCAAACCCGTGTTCAGTTTGGACACACTGCCAAAAACACCGTTGATGGAATTGGCCTCCAGGAACGCATATTGATTGCCGGCACCCAGATTGCCGCCGGAAATATCAATCAAATTTAATTGCCCTGCCAGGTTGGCGATGCCATTGACAACGATGCAATCAAAATCAACGCCCTTCACACCACCATTGCTTTGAATCTCAATGTCAATAACACTGTTTGCATCCAGGTTCAAATCACCATTGACGGTCATCAAGCCAGGCGATGCGCCCGGAATAATTCGACCGCTCTGTGCGTTCACATTGCCATTGACCGTTGCAAAACCGCGCAGGGCACCGCCATTGATGTTCACATTTCCAGTCAAGGTAGTTCCCGGCTGAACGGTTAAATTGCCTGCGGCCTGGCTGTATCCATTGCTGAATCCAAACAAACCGCCATTGAAGAACACATTCGATGCGTTGCTGAAACCGGAACCAAACTGAATGCTCTGTCCTGGGCCACCTGCGAAATTCAGCACACCCGTGCCGCTGTTCAGAATTGAGTTACCAAACAGCCCGGAACCCGTAAGGTTCAACATGCCATTGTTGGCAAAGGCACCCACACCGGAAATGACACTGGCCAAGGTATATGAACCCGCATTGGTGATCGTGCCGCTGTTCACGATTGAATTGGAAATCAAGCTGCCGGAGCCATTGCCCAGAACCAGGTTACCACTGTTGCTCAACGTGCCTGTGCCTGTCAGCAAACCGCTCAATGTGTAATTGCCCTGCAATTCAAACAGGCCATTGTTTTCCACATTGTTGGAAATATTTTCGTTGCCCAGGTTACTTCCGAAGCGAACCGTGGAGGTTGGCCCATTCACAAGCGACTTGCCACTGACCAGGTCTGCGAATTTCACAATGTTCACACCCGACATGTATTTGATCGAGGTCGGTGTTTGAACCGCAAATTGCACACCACTTAAATCTGCACCGGTCACAAACGCCACGCCGCTGTTCGCGAGTGTGGGTTCGGGTGCGCCCAGCGTGCTCATCACCATGCCTGAATAGTTCAGGTTTTGAGCGACATCAAACTTCACGCAAATATCATTCACTGAACAGATCAGACTGCCCTGGGTAAGTGGATCGGGTGTGCCATCAATCACAAAAGAAGGATCTGCAAAGCCAGTCAACACGGTGGTGATTGGCGTTGAAAATCCATCGTAATCTTCGTATTCAGCAATGCCAACTGCCTCGGGTGTTAACTGGCCCACCGAAAAAACGGGGCGATCCGGCGGCGCGGTAATGCCAAGTTGCGAATAATAAAACGCCAGGCCCGCAGGCAGGCTGGACTGGTTTCCGGTAACGTTCAGACGGATGCCACTGCCCACATTCAGGGCCATCACATCGGGAACAATCGATACACTCAGCGGATCAAACACGCGCCGCGCCGCAAGGATCAAATTGCCCTGATGCCCGGAACTGATGGTGGCCGTGCCATCCAGATTGGCCACGCCTGACGGATCAGACTCCACCAACAGGAATGAGTCACCGCCCATGTTGATATTGGCGTTGTTCAACACCACAGGGGCGGTGGCCACACCGGTTTCATCTTGTGTACCCAGCAACAAAACGCTGGTTGGCGACATATTGATGGTTGTTGTGACCTCCGTGTTTCGCAACTCCAGAAATCCATCTGGCACGATATTCAAGGAATTGGTGGTGCCCGCGCTGGACAACAGGCCGCCTGAAATCACCAAATCATCGCCAATCAGAATATTGCCCTTGGCCAAGGGTGAGGTACTGGCCACGTTGGTTGCGTTGACTGCAGTGTTGTCCCAGAAACCTTCTGCCGCAAGGCGGCCGCCGTTGCTGCGGTTCACGCCATACAAATCGGCGGATGTAAACTTGCCTGTGAGTACAATCAGGGAATCAGCACCGTTCACACTCAAGGCGCCGCCAGTGGTTGACAAATTGGCGCCAGCAAGCCGAACGCGCCCGCTGTTTACCGTCAGGGTGCCATTGAAATCAAGGTCAACCAAAGACCCGAAATCAGAACTCGGGGATTCGGAGGACTGAAATCCGCCAATTCGCAAGGCTTTTCCATCACCGCCCGCATTCACACGAATGTCGGCTGCCTCGACCACCATGGTACTGATGGGCGTGGCGATCGACACCTCCGAGGCAAAGTTGAAGTTTGATGAATTGGTCCCAATCAAGTTGAAGTAACCATTGGACTCAACAATGACAGGTGCATCAAGCCTGCCATCAAGCCCGGTAATATCCAGTGTCGCGCCGCCACTGCTTGCGGAACTTGGCGCAACTTCAAGAAACTGGGCGGGCTGCAAAAACACTTCTTCGGATGATGCTGAGCCATCCATGATGATGCGCGCGCCCTGCTGCGCGACGAACTGCCCATTGGTACTGGAAATGTAGGCGCCAGTTTGCTTCGGCTCGATCGGGACAATACCCACAGAAGAAGCAAATGCACGACCCAAACCAAGATAAGCAGAAGAGCCAATCCGGATTTGTGAAGTTGAACCCATGCCCAAGGATTGCAAATTCACATTGTTGAAACCAGATCCAATGTTCAAGCTGCCATTCAGGTTGGTGTCAACGCCATCAAGAAACGCGCTGCCACCGAATGCATTGGTCACCACGTTGAACGTGCCATTCAGCGTGCCCTGTCCATACTGCATGCCCGCACCAATAAGATTCAGGGTGCTTGCCGACGTGGCTGCCAGGTTCTGAACCAGAAAAAACCCGGAAGAGGATGAACCAGTGCTTTCACCAAAATTGATGGTGCCAGCATTGGCGTTCAGTTCGAAAATATCCGCAAACCCGGCATTGAAGTTGATGGTTCCACTGGAAACAAGCCGATTCACACTGAGGTAGGGCGTTGACTCAAAAGTTTGACCCGGAAAAATTCTTGAGTAAGAAGATACGGCACTGCCCGCATCCACGGTCAAGGAACGCGCAGTCAAGGAGTTATACGACAAGTTTCCCTGGACGGGCGTCAGCAAATCAAAGTCATCAAGACCCACCCGAATGTCGGTTTCCGGAATGGATGTACCGCCAAAGGCGTTGATTTCATTGATTGCCAGGCTGGCACCCAGTACATTCAACTTCACTGGTTTGTCTGGCCCAACGAACAGAGTGGCCTCGGTAGAAGGATCCAGTGCAACCGCGCTGCTGACGACAATTCGATTCAACACCAAGGGTCCGCTTGTTCCAGTGCCGTTCATGCCTGAAAGCAAATTGACTCCGTCAAGCGGCAATTGCCCCACGGTGTTGGTTGGCAACACACTGCCACCAATAACTTCATACGGGGCCAGGATCAAACTGCCCGAATTACCCAAATACAAGGGTGCATCCACATAAACAGGTTTTGCAATGTCGTAGCTGACAAACAAATTGAAACCATCGAACGCAGTTTGGCCCGGTTGAAGGCCTATGGCAGCGTCAATATTGATCTCGCCTTTGGCTTGTAGAAAAAGTTCTGGCGTAACACCAGCAATGGACGACAGATTCTGATCAATCAACACCGGTGCTGAGAAGGTCAAATTACCATCACCCGGCTGAATACCAGTTGTGTAAATTTGCACAAATCCATTGCTTTCCAAGCCTGAAACAACTGTGCTTGCAAGCAAATACGATTCTGTGGGGGAGAACGTCGACGAAATGTCATCTGTGGAAAAAAACGGGCTTTGTGAACTGTTTTCCAGGTTGAAACCACCTTCTGGAATTTGATCCACAATCGTCAAATTTGCAGGGTCGATCAACCACTGCCCGGCTTCACCGTTGGGTGCAGAGGTGTTCGCCGCCACATTCACTGCCAGGCTTTCTTTGCCAGACGTTTCAATCCGACCGCCATTGCCGCCCAGCGTACCACCCTTGGCTTGCACTTCAGAATCAACAACCGTGTGCCCATCGGCCCACACCACCACTTCGCCACCGTCACCATTGGCTGTGGCATTGGCAGAAATATGCGTGTTCGCCTGCACCACTGTTTGCTGCGCGTTGGCCAGTGTTTCGTCCTGCCCCTGCCAGCCGCCACCGATGTGAACAGTACCACCGCCAGCCGCGCCATCTGCGGACACGCGTGCGCCGTCCAACACAGCAACACGTCGACCTGTGATGTCAATTTCGCCACCTGTACCGCTTTCGCTTTCGGCCAGTACCTGGCCACCCACCAGCGCATCGCCCTGTGCAATGAAGCGGATTACGCCGCCCTGGTCCACTTGCGCGCCTGTGGCCTCAACCACACCGCTGTTTTTCACCAAATGCGAAAACAGGGAGGCATTTTTGCTGATGATCTGGCCCAGGTTCACTGCTTTGTCGCCGTCTTTCACGGTCACAGACAAACCTATCGTGGGGTGCTTCAGGTCAACAATGGTGACGCTGTGGCCAGCCGCCAGCAGCACTTCACCATCGGCATGAATAATGCCGCTGTTCTCGATACTGGGGGCCAGCAATACGATGGAGCCACCAGAATGCGTGGTCAATGTCCCTTGATTCACGATGCCGCCCGCTGTGCCATTCGCATCGTTGAAACGCAAGTGACCATTCAACAAATCGATGTCAGAAGCAGCCAGGGTACTGGCCAGAAAACCGGCTGTGTCAATCACAGCACCCTGACCGAAGAACACGCCGGCCGGGTTGATCAAAAACACTTTCCCGTTGCTTTGCAGGTTGCCAAGAATTTGCGACACTTCCCCGCCAGTAACACGGTTGAACACCTGGCTTGCAGCGTTTTGCTGAATGAACTGGGTGGTTTGCCCTGCGTCAATATTGAACTGTTGCCAATTCAAAATGGCACCCGGCGTGTTCGTGATCTGCATCAGGTTGCCAATGGTTTGCGCGGTGGCTTGCCCGGCCACCACCGACATGCCCGTGGGGTTGGCATAGCTTGGGCTGGCAATTGCCATGGCCACACCAAACGCCACTGCCTTGCGTCGGAATTGGGTGCCAGATGCTGCGTTTGAAAGACGATTGGATTTCATGGTGTCTTTCCTTACAGGGAGGTGAGAAAGGTGAAATGCAACATCACATCACCATGCGGTTGAATGGGTACGCCTGACACCACAGTGGCCAGATCGACACGGAACTGGTGCTTGGGCGAGAATGCAAATCGGGCACCTATGCCATACGACATCAAGTGGGGCTCGACCGGTGAACCAAACACTGGGTTGTTGAATTTCAACTGTGCGGCCTCAACAAAGGCAACGTATTGCAAACGCTCAAATATCTTTCCGAACAAATTCGCAATATTTGGCCCCAACAGCTCAAGTGATTGACGCATGCCTTTGTCTGCCGACAGCACCCGCTCTTCAAATCCGCGCACGGAGTAAACGCCACCGGCACCAAACTGCTCACCCGGGATCAGGGAATAATCGGTGTGTTGAACATCAAGCTGTGCGGTCAAACGCCAGCCCCCACCCACAGGTTCAGACCAGCTTGCATTGGCACGGATCACGTCGAAGTTCGCTTCAGCTTCCGGATTCGTCATGCTGTATTGCGCGGTTGAATTGTTGCCGCCAGTGACGTAGTTCTTGAAATAGCCAATTTGAAAAGCCCGTTGGCGGGCATCCTGGGTTTCGGTCAAGGCGTATGAAATACCCACAGGTCTGCTTTCCAGCTCGGGCACCAAACTGGGACCCGCCCCGTTCAACTGAACCTGGCTGACAAACTGTTTTACTTCATGTGAAAAAGTAAGCCGCGCGTCGAACCCCGCCAAACGGTCCAGCAGCTTCACCCAGCGAATGGCAGCAGTGGTACCAGCACCGGCAACCGACACCGAACTGGAACCCACACTTAAATTGCCGGCATCCACGTTGGAATCGCTGTAGGCCAACTCGAGCATGGAATCGAGCGCGTAAAACGGTACCTTGTAATTCAGGCCGAATACTTCCACATCAGACCAGCGACCGGGCGATGTGACGTACTGAAACGAGGCCATGTGACCTTGGTTGAAGGCATTGTTGTGTTGCAGGGCCAAGCCCATGCGGAAATCGCCCGTGGCATTGGTACCCGAGTTATCAAGTGTAAGATACGCGGCAAGCGGAGGTTGATCAGACACCTGCACCTTGGCATCGACCAAGCCGGGTTTGTTGCTGGGTTCCAGCCGCACACGGACAATTTTCGCGGGATTGTCATTGATCAAACGCAGGTTTTTGTCCATCTCCACGGTGTTGATCAAGGCACCGGGCTGCAACACCACCAGGCTTTCCTGAATGGATTCCGCAGTGAAGTAATCATTGCCTGCAATGGTGACCACGTCCAGACGGGCATCAACAATTTGCAGTTTCAGCTTCTCGCCGGGTTGAATTTCCTGTTCCGGGATCAATACCCGAACCACTTCGAAACCCGCTTCGGCATGCAGTTGCTCAACGGCGGAAGTAGCAGCCCGCAAATCAGAAAACGTGATTTCCCGACCTGAAAAACCGTTGAGTATCGACATGACCTGGTCGCGGGGAACCAGCTCCGGGCCGGCAATTTCAAAGCCCGACACGCTAAAACTGGGTTCCTTGTAAGGGTCTGAGAACGGGCGACTGCCTGGTTCTGTAACATCAGAAGCACTTTGCGCGTGCACCAACTGGGGGCGCGCGAAAACCAACAGCACCACGGCACAGGCGACTGCGGATAATTTGAATTTCATAGAAATGTAAAGCAACCGTTAAATGTTGAAAATCATCCCGGCCGATAGAATGCGGAGCGGCTGGCTTCCCGGATACTGCTGTAACTCTTTTTTAATCTGGTCATGTTCCCTGGGTTTCAAATGACTGATCCAGACTTCACATGCCACATTTAGTTTTTGAAGCTCGCCAAACAGTAAACTTGGACACAAATGCTTGGCCAAGTCTGCAAGCCACTTTTCCTTGTCAGGAAATGCAGCTTCGATAAAAAAATAATCTACCTTTTTTGACTGGTTGATAAGAGAAAACAGTCGGTCTGTTCGATGGGTATCACCCGAGAAACACCACCCACCAGAGGGAGTAAACAAAAACACGCCCACTGCCGGCACGGTGTGATCCACTTCAACCGTCTGAATACGTCGCTCACCGAAAGTCAACACCTCCTCAGGCTTTATCTCAACATACTCCATCATGGGGTTTTCTGCTGAAGGAATTTTTGAGAAGTCAGGCCATATTTCCTCATTGAAAATATGTTGCTGCAAGGCCCTAATTGTGGGGAGGGTCGCATAAACCTGCAAAGGCTTGGTTCGGCCAACGCCCACGGTGTCTATTAAAAAGGGCAAGCCGCAGATGTGGTCAAGGTGGGAATGGGTGATCAAGACATGATCAATTTGCTCGAGGCGCGCGAAATCCAGTTCGCACAGACCTGTTCCGGCGTCGATCAGGATGTCGTTGTCAATCAGGAAACTGGTGGTTCCTTGTCGGGGAATACCGATACTGCCGCTGCAACCCAACACCTCTACCGTAGAGTGTTTTTGCATCAAAGCCTCGTAAGAATGACGACTGCGTTATTATGTAGTTTTATGGAGCAAGCCAAGTATATCCGGAATTGCCTTTCGCCCAGCCTCATAGCCCAAAGTCACAATCTCTTCGCGGCGCTCAAATTCCATCAAACCAATGTTTTCAATGGGTGGTTGTACATACAAGTCACTGATTACCCGTGCTTGCCTGGACTTTTCAATACCACCCAGTTCAATGACCCGCATCAGTGACTTCATCATACTGGGCATTTGTACGTTGCTCTCATCAACCATGTGGGCGGTAATGTCTTCCTCCAGCCCCACATCGACTGTTAAAACCTTCTGTGCACCCCGGGCGCGCATGCAGTCCACGGGCACGTTGTTCACCAAAGCACCGTCCACCATCACATGCCGACCCGCCATGAAAGGCTCAAAGAACACCGGAATTGATGTGCTGGCGCGTACGGCTTTCCACAATGGGCCTTGTTCGAAAAGGAACTGGTTGCCTGTGGTCAGGTTGCAACTGATTGCGAAAAACGGAATGGGTTGATCTTCGATCAACATGTCGCCAAAGGCATTGCGATACAGTTCATCCACAGCTTTGCTTTTGACAAAACCATGTTTTGGAATCCAGTAATCGCTTAGTTTGAATGGCAGGCCTTTCTTGAAACTGGCGGCCAAAGCCTTACCGACCTCGGCTGCAGTGCGGCCCGAAGCGATCAACGCCCCAACCAAGGCGCCCATGGAGGTACCCCCCACGGAATCGATCACCACGCCCGCCTCCTCAAGGGCTTGATAAAAGCCCGCATGGGCAAAGCCACGCGCACCACCCCCACCCAACACCAAACCCAATGTCAAGCCCAGGATATGACGAGCCACCCGCGCATTGTCTGCATGGTGCCCCCGCCGGATGTGGAGCAACTTGAACCCGGTGCCAAACGTTTCGCGAATGCGTTGCGCAACAGACTGCTCCACCCAGGATGCTTCATGCACCAACACCATCCACACTGGCAAATCCGTATCGGCCAATTGCAGTTGTGCCTTCACAATTTCGCAACTTCGTGCGTCATTCAAGGTGCTGGCGCAAATCATGAGCACCATGCAATCCAGTTCTTCAATCAATTGGTCATTCAAGCATGCCAGCGGCTCGCCTTGAATCATCTCGACGACCCAGCTTGCCGGGCTGGCCGAGTTGCCACCGGGTATTTCCTGAAGATTTTTTCTTAGCCGCAACTCGCAATGCCGGGCCATGGCAGACTGAAAACCTTCTACCGCCTGTGCGCTGAAACCATCAGGCCTGACAAAAGATTGAAACAAAATGAACTGGTGTTGTTTAGAAGGGCCGCTGTAGCCCAGCTCACGCTTGAAACGCGACACAAGAAGGCGGATCAGGTGGTGATAGACAGAACGACTGAATTCGCCGAATTTCTCCAGCGCAGCCTGATCAATTTCAAGCAATACGCTGTCTCGCCGGGCTGAAATGCTCAAGGTTCTGGGGGCCAGATCAAAAAAACCAAGCTCGCCAATCATTTCACCGGGATAGAAAGCCAGGGTCAGGTCAATGTGCCCATCAGGGCGAATTCGCTGGCCTTTCAACTGGCCTTGCAACAGCAAATAAAAATGATGGCTGGCCTCACCTTGACAAAACAGTGTTTCACCGCGGGGCAGGCGGATCAAATTGGCCAAACTTATCAGTTGCTCGGCTTCATCAAGCCGAATGTCGAGCTTCTTCGACAAAAGCTCGATGGCGTGGCTTAGTTCTACAACTGGCAATCCAGCAGGGTTGGACAAAGGTGCACCGTGGCGTAAATGGTTTGTCATGATGGTAGCAAACTATTCACGAACAAGGCACGCCCACCGTGAGGCCCCCCCCCCTGCGCAATCAGTCAACGGTTCAAGAATCCCTTCAAGGCGTCTTTCACTTTCTCCTCAGCCTTGCTTTTCAGCTCTTCTTTCTTCTCGTCAATTTTGGGTTGTAATTTGGCCTTTGCTGCATCTTTGGCCAGGTCTTTGAACTGCAATTCCCATTGCACGCCGGTGAAAGGACCAAACAAACGCACGGGCACCGTGACGCCGTTCAAACCCGAATCAAGCGTTTTGCCCCCTTGCCCGGTGCTTGTGGCCACCACCGTGGCGCGTGCAAGGTAATCCAGGGTGTTTTTCACCAAATTCACCTGACCAGCGCCACCAATCCGGAACAATGGGGCCATTACATTCAAGTCGTTCGAGGTGGCCACGCCATCATTGATGTCAAAGCTGACCGCCAGTGAACTGAAATCCGTTTTTTGTGTGCTGTCGGCTGTCTGGGTTGCATTGCTTCCGCTGCTCAAAAGCGATTTGGCATTGCGGAATTTTTCGGCCAGATTAATGCCCTTGATTGCGCCATCTTGCAAGCTGACAGAAACCTTGCCATCCAGTGCGGCTTTCATTTGATTGACAGTGTTGCCAGTGGTGCGGATGTTGATGCCCACATTGCCCTTGCCTTCGGCCATGTCTTTGTCGAGCAGCGCCTTGATAAGCGGTTGAATTTGAACCCCGCTCATGTTCTGGTTGACAGTCACGGTTTGTGTATTGGCATCGGCGGTGATCACGCCGCTGGTGGAGCCGCCGTACAGCCTGGCGTCGAGTGGTGAAATGGTCAATTTTCCACCGCGCGCCACTGCCTTGGTTTTCAATCGACTGGCCTGAATGTTGGATACTTTCAATTCACCAATGCTGGCAGTCACGTCCAGGTTCAAATTGCGCAGGGGGCTCAAATCCACAGGGCTGTCTTTGGGTTCAGCACCTCCGGTTTTTGAAGCAGTTTCAGCGGGCGTTTTCTTCGGTGGCAACAGCGCATCAATGTCCAGTTTGTCCGCATTCAACACCGCTGTGATGGCTGGCTTTGCAAAATTCTTGACCGCTGCCTTCAAATCAAATGAAGTAGCCTCGAACTTTGAATTCAAATTCAGCTCGGCCGTTTTCTCGGTGTTGTTCACTTCGAGGCGCCCAGCCAAGGGCATGCTGGCTGATTTTTTGGGCAATGCAGGGTCTTGCACATCCAGTTGCCCGCTAATGTTTCTCAATTCAATCAGTTGGCTTTTCATGTTCACACTCAAGGGGCTGGCCAGCTTCAAATTCACGGTGCGCTCGCCCTCCACCAGTTTCACCGTGGTGTCCAGGGCAGCGGCAACAGACTGCTTCAGGTTGCCTTCCAGCTTTGCCAAAGCCACGGTGGCATTGATGGTGCGTGTGGCCTGTTTTAAATTGGCCTTGAAATTGAAGGCTTCGCCACGCGCAACCGTTTCGCTCAATTCCAGCGAGGGTGAATTCAAGCTGACATCAAATGCCCCCACATCGGGCAACTGTCCTTTGGCTTTGGCATCCAGCGACTGGGCTTTCACTTCCAGCGTGTTGGGGTTCACGTTCAGGGTGCTGGCCTGCACATTCACATCGGCTTGCTGTTTGTCCAATTGCCCCAACACGGCCAGCTTCAAGTTCTCAAAATTGGCGTAAAGGTTTTCGCCCAAACCGAATTCAAGCCGCGTGTTCAGGTCAATGTTCAAATCAGCCTGTGGTTTGTTGGCTTTCAAATTGCCTTTCAAGGCAATGTCGGTGGGCACGCCGGGTTCAATCCGCCCGCTTTGCAAAGCGAAGTTGTTCAATGACGCTTCCAGCCCACCCTGCTTGTCCACATAATTCACATTCAGGTTTTCAAGCGCAATCGAATCGACCGAGAAATTCAAGGCTTGTTCGCCCCCGGCAGGCGTACCCTCCAGTTCCTCTTTCACTCCGTCGTTTTTCTCGGGATTGCTGAGGTCATCAAAATTAAACTTGCCATTCGCATTCTTGACAACATTCACGGTGACACCGGTGGCCTGTACAGCATCCACCACAATGTCGGAACGCAACAAAGGCAGCAGAGCCAATGAAATACTGACCTTGTCGGCTTTCAGAAATTGATCGGTACTTTGGAATTCAGACAAGGTGACGCCGTTCAAATCAGCACCAATGGAGGGAAACCACTTCAATTGCACAGGGCCGGTAAACGCAAGGTCACGTTGCTGCTTTTCCTTGACCACCGCACTGGCTTTGTTCAGCAAAGCCTGTTGGTCAATGGTATTGACCAAAATTGCTGCAGTGGCTGCCAAAACAAGCGGCACACCCACAACAATACCCACACCCCATGCAACTGCCTTCTTCATGGCAAACCTCCCTAAACTGCCTGTTCTTCGGTCGTCTGGCTGATCTTGCTCCACACACTTGGCCCCTTGGCCGCTTGTTCAATGTCGGCCAGGTAAGCCTGGTGCAAAGCCAATTCCTCTTCGGAAGGTTCGGGCTCAGGCAAATTCAATGCGCTTAACTTGATGCGCTCTACGCCATCGTCGTCATGGTGGGCATTCAAATCAATCACCAGGCTATCCTGGCCGCGTGTCATGGCCAGGTAAACTTCCGCCAGAATTTGCGAATCCAGCAAAGCGCCGTGCAACTGACGGTGGGCATTGTTTACGCCAAGGCGATCGCACAGGGAATCCAGGTTGTTGCGTTTGCCCGGAAACATTTCGCGGGCCATGCCCAGCGAATCGATTACACCTTCGACATAATCGGCCATCTTGCCAAGACCCACACGATCCAGTTCACCATCCAGAAACCCGATGTCGAATGATGCGTTGTGAATGATCAGGGTCGTGCCCTGCACGAAATCGAGAAAATCCTTGGCGATTTGTTTGAATTTGGGCTTGTCGGCCAGCATGTCATCGGAAATACCGTGCACCTGAAACGCACCTTCATCGACTGCGCGCTCGGGGTTGATGTATTGGTGAAAATGGTGGTCAGTCACTTGCCGCCCATTCACTTCGATACAGCCAATTTCAATAATCCGGTGACCCTGTCGAACTTCCAGGCCTGTTGTTTCGGTGTCAAGTACCACGTATCTCATTGTTTCATCACCTTTTCTACACCTTGATTGGCCAACGCATCGGCCTTTTCATTGCCAGGATTCCCGGAATGGCCTTTTACCCAGTGCCAGCGCACCAGGTGGCGCACGCTGGCTTCATCCAGGGTTTGCCACAAATCAGCATTTTTCACCGGCTTTTTGTCCGAGGTTTTCCAGCCATTCATTTTCCACTTGGGCATCCACTCCAGCACTCCTTTACGCACGTACTGGGAATCGGTGTACACGTCGATGCTGCAACGTTTCTTCAGGGCATTCAAACCTTCGATGACCGCAGTCAATTCCATGCGATTGTTGGTGGTGTTCAGTTCACCGCCACATAATTCCTTGGCATGATCACCCGACTGCAGGAACACGCCCCAGCCACCGGGGCCAGGGTTACCCTTGCACGCACCGTCCGCGTACATCACAACGGTGGCTATTCTCTGTTCTGTCAAAATTCGATCCTGTTGGCGTTATCCACGGTCGCCTATTGTAGGTGTTTTATGCAGGGCCTTATTGGCCAAGGGTTTCAGTTGGCGTGCGGATACTTTTTTGTCTTTGAAGGCTGGGCCGATCAGGCGCATGCCATGCACACGTTTCACGGCACACACGAAATACACCGCGCCGCACACCGGCCACCAGCGGTCGCCCGCATGTTCCATAAAACCCATTCGGCTTAGCCCCCTTTCGGTGAAAGCCGGAAAGCGGTAGCAGGCAAAGCGGCCAAATTCTGGCTCGAATGACAGCAATTTCAACCAGTCTTTCAAGCGAATCAAGTGAATGGGTTCGCAACCTTGTGGCCACACGGGCGCCCAGCGCTTCAATGCTGCATGGCGCAGCCCCCACAGGGACATGGGGTTAAAACCGGTGATGACAACACGGCCCTCCGGCATCAACACGCGCTCAACTTCACGCAACAACTGATGTGGGTCTTCGGAAAACTCCAACACATGCGGCAACACCAGCATGTCAAGGGACTGGCTCTCGAACGGCAATTCTTCAAACTCGGCGAAACAGTCAGGCTGGTACACAGCCATGCCGTTTTGCGTGCTGGCCACCAGACCTTGCTGCACGTAAGCCTTGTGCGGAATGCGGTTTTCCTTCAAACCATCTACCAGCCGCGTGCCCAACTGCACTGCCCTGAACCCGAAAATATCCGCCACCAAGGAGTCAATCCAGTGTTGCTCACGTGCTGTGAAGTACCTGCCAGCCGCTGTATTCAACCAGGCATCGAGTGCTACCATTTGGGCTTGTGATTTAGTCAATTCGTTCAGGGGTTCAGATGGAATCATTCAAGTCTTCTCAAGTTTCTAATTGGTCGGTCTACGGCATTCCGGCCTTTCAAGACAACTACCTGTGGGCAATCGTGCATGAACCAAGCAAGGCCTGCGTGGTGGTAGACCCCGGTTGTGCCCGTTCGGTTCAAGGTTTTCTTGATTCCCACAGCTACCATCTTAGCGGTATTTTGGTGACCCATCACCATTTGGACCATGTGGGCGGAATTGATCAACTGTTGAAACAGAACGAAAATGACATTCCCGTGTACGGCCCCGCCTCCGGGCGTGTGGCACAGGTGAACCACCCCGTTAAAGAAGGTGACGTGCTGGATATTCACTGCCTGATGGCCAAGGTGCTGGAAGTGCCGGGCCACACAGTGGATCACATTGCCTATGTCATTGAGCTGAAAGACACCCTGAACAGCAACGATGTGTGGATGTTTTGCGGCGACACCCTGTTCTCGGGTGGGTGCGGTCGGCTTTTTGAGGGCACGCCCCGGCAAATGCATGAATCCCTTCAAAAACTCAACCAATTTCCGGCAAACACCCGCATTTACTGCGCCCACGAGTACACCGAGTCAAACATGCGCTTTGCACGGGCCTTCGCACCGGGCTCCAGGTCTATTGAAGAACGTGAAATTGAAGTACGCAAAATTCGGGAGAAAGGCTTAAGCACAATTCCGACAACACTTGAAATCGAACGACGCAGCAATTTGTTTATTAATGCGAAAAACCCCATTGAATTCAAAGAGATACGCGTAGCAAAAGACAGCTTCTGAACCCGCACAATATTTCACACTATTTAACAAAGAAACTTGTTTGAATTAATTCAAGGGGTATCACCCGATCCTTACCTTGGGCTAACTCTCGATTGACCACAGAGAAAGTTCGACATAGCATGCACGTTCCTTGTTCATGATGCCCGACCGGGCAGCGATCCATTTGAAAAACAGTTCGTTCGCCCACGGAATAATTTACAGCCCAAAGCCAGGCAGGTTTGTCGGCACCCTGGGCTTTCAAGGGTTTGTGGCAAGCGTGTTGCTGGCATTCACTGTCAATGTCAGCCACGCCAACAACGAAGTGGCCTTGAGTGCAGAGAATGTTGAATCCGGGGAAGCTCAACTGTTTGGCTTGATTTCGCCGAACTCACCCCTCGAACTTAAAATGTCTGGCCCGCCAGAACTGATCACGCTCGACTTCAGCGCAGAACCCACCGATGTGTGGTCAGAAATTCGAAAAAATCTCTCGATTCCAGACCTCGACAACCAAGCAGTGGTAGTACGCGAACGCGCCCTGCTGAAAAACAAGCGAATGGTGACCGCCATGCTGAAGCGGTCCGAGCCCTATATTTACTTCATTGCACAAGAATGCGAGAAGCGCGGTATGCCTTCCGAGCTGGCGCTGTTGCCGTTTATCGAAAGCCAGTTCAACCCGCTTGCACGTTCGCCTTCAGCGGCCGAAGGCCTGTGGCAGTTTGTGCCCAGCACAGGGCGGCAGTTCGACTTGAAACAAAACAAGTGGGTGGATGAAAGGCGGGACCTGGTGGCCTCCACCCGGGCCGCGCTGGATTACCTGACCTACCTTTATGACATGCACGGGGACTGGCACCTGGCCCTGCTTTCCTACAACTGGGGGGAAGGCTCTGTATTGAAAGCCGTTAAAAAGGCACAGGAGGCGGGGCTGGAACCACTGATCGACAACCTGGACCTGCCGCTGGAAACGCGCCATTACATTCCCAAACTGCAGGCATTGAAAAACCTGATTCAAAGCCCTGAACGTTTCGGCATTGCCCTTCCCAAATTTCCGAACAAACCCTATTTCGCTGAAATCAAGCGAACTTCAGATGTAGACCTTCGGGAAATTGCGCGCCTTGCCGGGGTTGAACTGGAGATGATCCGCAAACTGAACCCGGCATTGAACCAGCCGGTTTTGTACGCAGCCCACAGCAACACCTTGCTGATACCCGTCGAACACTCTGCCAAAATTCAAGCCAGCCTGAAAGCCTACAAGCCTGCGAAAAATTACCGCAGTTACGTGGTGAGGAAAGGCGACACTTTGAGTGAAATTGCCCAGCAGTTTGCGGTGCGTATAAAGGATCTGCAACGCATGAACGGCCTTGGCAAGAAAAAGCTCATCAAACCGGGCATGAAGCTGACCATTCCCGACACGCCAAAACCGGAAAGCTGGGAGTCCTAGCAAATTTACAGAACGGGCGCAGCGTTGATCAACTGGCGTGTGTAAGCATGTTGTGGGTTGGCAAAAAGCAGTTCCGCCGAGCCGCGTTCAACCACATCACCATGCCTTAAAACCACCACCTCGTCGGCCAAATATTGCACCACTGCCAGGTTGTGGGTAATGAACAGCATGGCCACGCCAGTTTCATTTTGCAGGCGTTTCAACAGGTTCAGGATTTGGGCCTGAACCGACACATCCAAAGCCGATGTGGGTTCATCGCATATCAAAATTTTCGGTTCCGAAACCAAAGCACGCGCAATCGCGATGCGTTGGCGCTGCCCACCCGAGAACTCGTGCGGAAAACGCGTCAACACCTCGTCAAGCATGCTGACCTGTTCGATCACCCTCAAAACACGGGCCTTGCGGGCCGCAGCATCCAGATCAGGTCGCAGGCTTAACAGTGGCTCTTCCAGAATTTCGGCGATGCGGTGGCGCGGGTTCAGCGACGCAAAGGGGTCTTGAAACACAAACTGGATTTTCGAACGCCAGCCTTGTGGCCCACGCTCGGGCCATTGGCGAAGCGGACGCCCTTCCATCAGCACATCGCCCTGCACCTTGGCATTGCTGCCCAGTAGCCCCAACAAGGCACGTGCCGCCGTGGTTTTTCCTGACCCCGATTCGCCCACCAACGCCACGGTGCGGCCTTGCAACAGGGTGACATCAAGCTTGTTCAACACGGGCTTGAAATGTTTGCGCAACAAACCGCCTTTTTCCGGGTAAGCCACGGAAAGCGACACGGTTTGAAGCACCACTTTGGATAGGCTGCCAAATGTGCTTGCATCGCGGACATTCGCGTTGACCGAAGCTGGTTTTTGAAACGACAAATCGGCGTGGTAGAAGCAACGCACTTCATGGCTTGCAGTGGCCATGAACAACCCAGGTGTACTTTGCGTACAGTTTTCCTGTACGTGCATGCAACGGGCTGCGAACCTGCAACCAGGTTGTGGGTTGACCAGCGAAGGCACCCTGCCCTCCAGGGCGTACAAAGCCTGACCACGCTGCGCCTGACTGGGCAGCGATTTCACCAAGGCGTGTGCATAGGGATGACGCGGGTTTGCAAAAAATTCGGCTGTGCTGGCTTTTTCAACCAGTTGGCCCGCGTACATCAAGCCCACGGTGTCGGCCATTTGCTTCACGATTGCAAGGTCATGCGTAATCAACAGCATGGCCATGCCTTGTTCTCGCTGCAAGGTTTTCAACAGTTCAAGAACTTGCGCCTGAATGGACACGTCCAGCGCCGTGGTGGGTTCATCGGCAATCAGCAAGTCTGGTTTCACACACAGCGCCATCGCGATCATCACGCGCTGCTTTTGCCCACCCGACATTTCAAACGGAAACTGCTGCAAACGCTTTTTGGGCTCGGGAATGCCCACATGGGCCAGCCAATCCTCGGCCTCTTGCAGCGCCTGTGCCTTGCTGGCACCGGTGTGCAGGCAAATCATTTCTGTAAGCTGGTCGCCCACTGTCATCACCGGGTTCAGGCTGGTGCCCGGTTCCTGAAAAATCATGGAAATGCGTTTGCCGCGCAAGGAACGCATGGCGGTTTCGCTGATGCGCAACATGTCCGTGTTTGCGCTGCCATCACTTAAGCGCACCTGCCCAGCCACAATTGCCCCGCTGTCTGGCAACAGGCGTGCAATGCTGAGCGCTGTCATGGACTTGCCACAACCAGACTCGCCCACCAGCGCAAAGGTTTGACCTTTTTCAATTGCCAAGGACAAATCATCCAGCGCATGAACCCAGCCTGCTTCACTGGCCAATCGCGTGCTTAGTCCGTGGATGTCGAGCAAACCCATATGCCTACACCCTTACCAAAGATTGTTTCAACTGACGTGCGCGGGGATCAAACGCATCACGCACTGCATCGGCAAACAGATTGGCCGACAACACCAGCAACAGCATGAACACAAAGGCAGCGGCAAGGCTCCACCACACAACCGGTTCACGGCTTAATTCAAGGCGGGCCGCATTGATCATGGTGCCGTAACTGAAGGTGCTGGGGTCGACACCCACACCCACATAACTAAGCACCGCTTCAGCCAGCACCAGGCCGGAAAAATCCATAACCATGGCGATCAAAACAAGGTGCATCAAGTTCGGCAGCAAATGCGAAAACAAAATTTTTGCGCTGGACACCCCACTGGCGCGTGCGGCCAGAATGTAATCCTGTTCGCGCATTTTCAGCACTTCGCCACGCATCAGGCGAGCCAGGCCTGTCCAGCTGGTCAAACCCAAAATTGCACACAAAAAGAAAAGCCGCAGGTCTGCTTTCTCAATCGAGGATGCAAAGGCTTCCGGATTCGCCTCCAGGGCCACCTGCAACATCAACACAGTGGCGGCAATCAGCAACACCGAAGGGATGGAATTCAATGTGGTGTAAATGTATTGAATCACGTCATCAACCCAACCCCTGAAATAACCAGCAGCCAAGCCCATCGCAATGCCCACAGGCAGGGTTAACAAGGTGGTCAGCAAACCAATCAGCATGGCCGTGCGCAAGCCTTTCAATGCGATGTACAGCACGTCCACACCCACTTTGTCGGTGCCCAGAACGTGGTAAGCCTCGGCCCATTTCCACACCACACCGCCGATGACACACAGCGCGAACAGGGTCCACACCACTGCGTGATAAGCCCCGCTGCCTTTGAATACGCCAATGCCGTTTTGCTGTTCTTCATGTGCCATGGCCCTACGAATAACCCACAAGGCTGTCAGGAAAAATGCCCACAACACTGCGCCACCCAAGGCACCCTGATAAGCACGCTTGCTCAAGTTCTGGGCTTTGTCGTTTTCAGAAGCCAGATGCGCGCCGCCAAACTGCAGGCGCGGGTAATCGCGCACCGGTTTGCCGTTCACTTCCATGGTTTCCTTGCTTAAGGCACGTGTGGCCAGGGGGGCTGAATAGGATTTTTCACGCTCGTAGGCCAAAGGGCCAAGCGCCACATCAAGCACGGAAATGATGGGGCTGGCGTATCGGCTTTGCTGCGCAGAATTCAAACGCAGGTGCACGCTGTCCAGCAAGGTGATAATGACCGCCAGTAACAGGATCACCAAACTGGCGCTGGCAATTTTCGATTGGAACACCAGGCCCCACGAGGCGCGCGCAAGCGGGTTTTTGATCACCGACCTTGCATACGCCAACACGCCAAAGACGAGCAACCAAATTAAAACATCGGTCAGCAAAAAGGTGGGCATCATTGGCCTGTGCTCCTTAAGCCAACCGGACCCGAGGGTCCGCAATGGTGTAGGCAATGTCAGTCAAAATCAAACCCACGAGGTAAAGCACAGAACCGATAAATACCATGGCGCGCACAATTGCAAAGTCTTGCGACTGAATGGCCTCGATGGTGTAACTGCCCAAACCGGGAATGCCAAAAAATGATTCGGAAATTAGCGAACCCATGAACAGCAAAGGGATGACTGTGACCGAGCCAGTGAGAATCGGAATGAGGCCATTGCGCAGCACATGCCGCCCCAACACTTGTACCTCGGAGAGGCCCTTGGCACGTGCAGTGCGCACGTAATCCTTGTTGATTTCTTCAAGGAAAATGGTGCGGTACCAGCGTGTGCCGCCCCCCAGGCCACTGACCACGCCGATGATGACGGGCAGAATCAGGAAACGCCATGCTTCAACGCCAGAGTCGTACCCGGAAATGGGCACCAGCGCCAGGGTTTTGGAGAACAGATATTGCCCACCGATAATGTAAAACAAACCGGAAATGGACATGGCCAACACGCACAGCACCACACCGGTTAAATCCAGGTAGGTGCCCCTGAAAAATGTCAGCAACAGGGACAGCACAATGTTTAAAAACAAACCGAGAACAAACACGGGAACAGCCAAGGCCAAGCTGGGCCCCGCCCGCTTTGCAATTTCACTGGCAATGTTGCGGCCGTCATCGGAACTGCCGAATTCACCCACAAACATGGGCACGGATTTTTGAAAGAAAATGGTTTCGCCCACCTTGCCCAAGCCTGCGGCTTCGCTGTTAAACAGAAGTGGCAAATCGTAACCGCGTTCGCGTTTCCATTGCTCAACCGATTCTTGCGCAACCCGCTTGCCACCCAGCGCCATGCGCGCCATGTCATCGGGGCTATTCACCTGAAAAAACAGCACAAAGGTAATCAGGTTCACACCGAGCAGCACCAGAAAACCATACAGCACACGGCGCAACAAATAATTGCCCATCAGCGGTGCCCCCCAGCAATATCAGCCAAGTCTTCACGAATACCCATGGCTTGCTCGCGGCGCTTCCACGCGGCCCAGGCGGGCCAAATAAACAGTGCCAGTGCAATCAACAACACAGGAATGGGCCACCAGTCAGGCTTGTTCCACACTTTGCGTGCAATATCGCGCCTTGCCGTATCAATGGTTTTGTATTTGATGCTGTTGCGGGCCAAATCGTTGGGCTTTACATTGCCCACCCACTCATGAATCAAACCGAACTGCTGTGGAACAAAGGCAAACAGCCAAGGCACATCGTCTTGCACAAGGTCTGTCATCTGCGAAATAATTTGCGCGCGTTCCTCATTGTTCGGCATGGTTTTCATGCGTTCGAACATGGTGTCGTATTGGGTGTTTGAATAGTTGGATGCGTTTTCACCGGCAGTTTTTGCGCGGCTGTTGGGGCCATACAGCAGGAACAAAAAATTCTCTGGATCGGGGTAATCTGCATTCCAGCCCAGAAAAAACAATTGCGCATTGCCCTTGCGGATTTTTTCCTGAAAACGGTTCCAGTCTGTGGCGCGAATGTCCAGCTGCATGTTCAACTTGGCAAACTGTTTGCGGTACCAGTCAAAGCGTGCTTTGTCGCCGGGGCCACCGCCCGTGGTGTCCAGTGCCAAGGTTAAGGGTTGCCCTGTTTTCGAGTCCATGCCGTTTTCGTAACCGGCCTGCTTCAGCAAGGCCAAGGCTTCTTCAATCGGCTTGCGAACCGGTTTGCCCGCCACGATGTTGTAAACCTGTGAGTTATAACCTGCCTCGCCTTCCTCGAACCCAAACAGGCCCGGCGGAACTGGGCCATGTGCAGGCACGGCTCGACCATTTGTGAAAATCTGCGAGAACTCTTCCCAGTCCACCGCAATTGCAATGGCCTGCCTCAACAATTTGGCGCGGCGAGCGTCTTCAGGTGAATTGCCAGGGCCAACCACAGGGTCAAGCCAATTGAATCCCAGATAAAACATGCTGGTCGAAAGCGAGGTTTCCAGGCGAATGCCCTTTTCTTCCATGTCTGCAGTCAGGGCTGCATCACCATCAGAACTGGCCCGAATGGCCTGATCAAAGGTATCTGCACTAACCCCGGATGTATCGTAATATCCCTGCAGAAATTTGTTCCAGTACGGGATGCCCTCTTTCTCGCGCGTAAACACAACCCGATCAATGAAGGGCATTGTTTTACCCGCGTCAGCCAGCAAACCTTTGACTTCATCTTCAGGTTCACCTTCACCTGGATACAACTCGCCCCGGTGATTGGGGTTGCGCGACAACACCATGCGGGAATTCGGGTCATTCTCGGTCAGCATGTAAGCCGCTGTGCCCACGGGCCACCAGTCCAGCACCAGGTTGTTTTCTACAAACCCTTTCTGGCTGTAAAAGGCATCTGCTTCCCAAGGTATGGGTGCGAAAAACGGCATGGCCAGCCAGTAAATAAACTGCGGGTATTTGCCATTCACGCGAATTTCCAGGGTGTGGTTGTCAATCGCCCTGGCACCGGGCAAATCGAATTTGCGCAAATCAAGCCAGGGCAAATCGGCAGTGGCTGGTGGAAATGTGTTGCCCGTTTCTTTCTGGATTTGCGCTTTCAACGCTTTGTCGTGTTCTTGCAAAGTTTTTGCAAGCTCTCCCAAACCGACCACATACGCACCCATGTGGCCAAGAATGGGCGACACAATCCGCGAACTGGCCAAACGCTTGATTTCATACACGTAATCGTGGGCAGTCAGTTCACGCGTGCCCTGTTTCTCGAACTGCAAAGGGGTGCTGTACTTGCGGGCTTCATCACCCAGCTGGTGGTACAGCAACTTGCCTTGGGTGTCTTTCGCAAAGGCAGGGTGCGGCTGGTACATAATGCCGGGCTTTAACTTGATGGTGTACACACTGGTTTTGACTGTATCCAGCGGCGCATCCTCGGGCAACACATCGCCTGCAACGTCCAAGTACACGGGTGTTGGCATTTCAGCGGCGGCCAAAGGCTCCAGCTGATAGGGGCGTTTCAGGTAATGGTACTGAAACAGCGGTTCGTAAATTTGGTAGGTGAATTCTGCTTCGTCAGAAGTGTAGGATTGCGCCGGATCCAGGTGCTTTGGGCGTGCAGTGAAGGCGGTGTAATGGGTGTTGAGTTTTTTGTCTTCTGCCGTTTCAACGTAGGGGTTGTTGGGCGCCTTGCCACATGCGACCAGCGACAGGCACAAAACCGCTGCCACTGCGAAACCGCCTGCTTTGCCACCGAAAACTGCCAAAAAACCACCCTCGCACTGTTGTTTTTTTAGATGGCCTATTTAACCACGCCATTTGCGTTCGGGACCAGTGTCAGCGTGAATCCAGCCACCTTTTGCGCCCACACGGAAGTAGAAACCGACACCTCCTGCACGGAAACCCTCGACCAGTTCGCCCAACACCTTGGGGTGCAGGCCGGGCAGGCGAAAATCAACTGCTTGTCCTTTCAAATGCAGTGAATTGCGCGCAGCGGGCAAGCCTGCTTCAATCAAACGGGCATTGGTTTTGGGGCTGCGGTAACCCGAGGTAATTTCAACCGGGGCCGAAAAGCCATAGCGGCGCACAAAAGCCTGTGCAGCCCACAGCGTGTCGATTATTTGTGTATCCATGCGGAAAACTTGATTTGCTTGCACGTCCCGAAGCAAACCACAAATCTGCTCGTAGGCGATTGGGTTAAGATGTCCGTCTTTCCAGTAGGTAATGTTCAAGCGCTCGCCCGATTGTGGGCGTACCATTTCAAGTGTGCGTGGTTGAAGCCAAAATGTAAGATCAACCAGACCCGGATCGAACAGATCAGGCGGTGGAAGCAGATCGGAACCAGCGGCCAAAACACCCCGGTTCAAAAAGGTTTCAACCGAGCCAATAATGGCCAAAGTACTTACTGCTTTGATGAATGATCGCCGGTCGAAATTGTGCATTGCCATAACTGATAGCCGTAACCTAAGAATTTACTTGAACTTATAATATGAGTTCTTTGAAAAAAAGTCACTAATCCATGTCTACAGACCACCAAAATCAAACCATTCGTACCCGTTTTGCACCCAGCCCCACAGGCTATTTGCATTTGGGTGGTGCCAGAACAGCCTTGTACAGCTGGGCATTTGCCCGCCACCACAAGGGGCAGTTCATTCTTCGCGTGGAAGACACCGATGTTGAACGGTCAACCCCGGAGGCCGTGCAAGCCATCATGGACGGCATGGCCTGGCTGAACCTGGATTACGACGAAGGCCCCTTTTTCCAAATGCAACGCATGGACCGCTACCGCGCCATGATCGACAAACTGCTGGAAAAAGGCGCTGCCTACCTTTGCTACTGTACGCAAGAAGAATTGAATCAAATGCGTGAAAAGCAACGGGAAAATGGCCAGCGCATTCGTTATGACGGCACTTGGCGGCCCGAAGCGGGCAAAGTCCTGCCCTCGCCCCCTACGGATGTAAAGCCAGCTGTTCGCTTTAAAAACCCGTTAACCGGCGCCGTGACCTGGGACGATTTGGTGAAGGGCCCCATTTCAATCAACAACGAAGAAATGGACGATTTGATTATCGCCCGCCAGGATGGCACACCCACCTACAACTTCTGCGTGGTGGTCGACGACTGGGAAATGAAAATTACCCACGTGATTCGTGGCGATGACCACATCAACAACACGCCCCGTCAAATTAATATTTTGAAGGCGCTGGGTGGTGAGCAACCCGTTTACGGCCACATTCCCATGATTCTGGGTCCAGATGGCGAAAAGTTGTCCAAACGCCATGGCGCAGTCAGCGTGGTGCAGTACCACGAAGAGGGCTTTTTGCCCGACGCCATGATCAACTACCTTGCCCGCCTGGGCTGGAGCCACGGCGATGATGAACTGTTCAGCCGTGAACAATTGGTGGAGTGGTTCGATTCTACCAACCTGTCGAAATCGGCCGCGCAATTCGACCCGGAAAAGCTGAAATGGGTGAATGCCCATTACATGAAGCAAGCACCCAAAGAATTGTTGCTTTCCGACCTGCAAACCCGTTTGGAAAAAGACGGTGTGAATGCATTTGAAGGGCCCAAGTTAAACGATGTACTGGATGTGGTGCTGGAACGCGCTTCAACCCTGGTGCAGTTGCGTGATGAAGCAGCGCTGTTTTACCGTGTGCCACACGTGAATGCCGAAGAAATTGCACCCATGCTGGAAGAAGCTGGCGTGCGTGCTGCCCTGGCTGAATTCAATGAAGGCCTGAACAGCGTGGAATGGAATGTGGAAGCCTTGAATGGTTTGGTAAAAGCCACCATTAAAAACCACGGCCTGAAAATGCCAAAACTGGCCATGCCGCTGCGTTTGATGTTGACTGGCATTACGCAAACACCTTCAATTGACAAGGTAATGAACCTGCTGGGCAAACACACTGTACAAAGTCGAATTGCGCAAGGACTGCAATCATGAGCAACAACAAACCCAAGGCCAACCCTGCCGACTGGGCCACAGCCACACAGGCCATTCGCGCGGGCAGCCACCGCACTGAATTTGGTGAACATTCCGAAGCGATGTTTTTGACATCGAGCTTCGTGTTCGACAACGCGGCCCAGGCCGCCGCCCGTTTTGCCGGCACAGAAGAAGGCAACGTGTACGCACGCTTTACCAACCCCAGCGTGCAAATGTTTGAACAACGCCTGGCTGTGCTGGAAGACATGGAATACTGCCTGGCCACATCCAGCGGCATGGCGGCCATTACAACCACCTGCATGGGCTTGCTGAATGCGGGCGACCACATTGTTGCGTCCAAGGCTTTGTTTGGTGCAACAGTGCAGTTGTTCGTGAATATTCTGGCCCGCTTCGGCATTGAAACCACGTTTGTAGATGGCACCAGCATGGACGCTTGGGAAAAGGCCATCAAGCCCAACACCAAACTGTTCTACAGCGAAACACCGTCGAACCCATTGACGGAAATTCTGGACATGAGGGCATTGAGCGACCTGGCCAAAAAACACGGTATTTACAACGTGGTGGACAACTGCTTCTGCACCCCGGCTTTGCAAAAGCCAGTGGACTTTGGCACAGAAATCATTATTCATTCCGCCACCAAATACCTGGATGGCCAAGGCCGCGTGTTGGGCGGTGCCATTTGCGGCCCGAAAGATTTGCTGAAAGACAAAATTTTGCCAGTGTTGCGCACTGCAGGCCCCACACTTTCTGCGTTCAACGCCTGGGTGCTGTTCAAGGGCCTGGAAACACTGAATATTCGCATGTTGGCACAGTCTGCCGCAGCACTTGAAATTGCCAGTTGGCTGGAAGCCCAACCTGCGGTGAGCAAAGTGTATTACCCCGGCCTGAAAAGCCACCCGCAGCATGAACTGGCGATGAAGCAGCAAAAAACCGGCGGGGCGATTGTTTCTTTCGAAGTGAAAGCTGCGAATGAAGATGAAGCGCGTACCAAGGCCTGGCATGTGATTGACAGCAGCCAGCTGATGTCCATTACCGCCAACCTGGGCGACACACGCACCACCATCACCCACCCGGGCACCACAACGCATGGACGTTTAAGCCCTGAGGCGCGTGAGGCTGCGGGCATCAAGCAGGGCTTGATTCGCTTGGCGATTGGCCTGGAAGACGTGATGGATTTGAAGACAGACTTGGCACGCGGGTTTGGCGAGTAACGTTTCTCGCTTTCTCTGAAAGTCTGCTCCCCAACAAAAAAGCCGCTGATCGAAACCAGCGGCCTTCTCACAGCGCAAACATGTTTCAAACGCGCATTTGGTCTTCTGTCATGCCCTTGGCCATTGCGTCTTTCATCCAGTTCGGGCGTTTGCCGCGACCCGACCAGGTCAAAGACGAATCTTGAGGATGGCGGAAGCGAACTGGAGCCGGGCCCAATTCACGTTTGCCTTTGGCCTTGCCGCCGCCCAATTCGGCAAACAGCTCTTCCAGTTTCAAGCCTTTGGATGCAGCCAGTTTCTTGACTTCTTCAATGGCCTGCAATTTGGAGCTGCGTTCATTCAGCTCTTTTTCAATATCAGATTTTAACTGTTGTAATTCAGAAGCACTTAAAGCTGACAAATTTAATTTTTTCATTTTATCTTTTCAGTAAAGTTTATTAACAAGCCCGATTGTAATTAATTTTAAAATCAATCACAAATTAAAAAGCAAATTGCTTACTTAATAAGGTCAAGTGCAAATTTGAAATGTTCATTTTCAGCACTTTCCAACCATTCAAATACCACCATTTCAGTAGTCACCAATTCAGCGCCATTGCCGGCAAGCCGATCAAATGCGGCATCCCGGTTTCTTTCTGTTCTGGACCCACAAGCGTCTGTTACCACCCACACTTCCATTTCATCATTCAGCAAATCGAGCGCGGTTTGCAACAAGCACACATGCGCCTCAACGCCCGCAATCACAATGCTGGGGCGATCACTGTCGGTGGTGGAGGGTTTTTGCAAATGCTTGGGCAAGCTGCGTGCATTTCCTGCATTGGGCTTGGGCAATAAAAGATCAGTCAATCCTTCAGGGCAGGCGCTGAACTGGGTTTTTCGCATGGTCGCCTTGCACATGGCCGCCAGTTCAGGAATAAAACAGCCTATTTTTTCTGGCACATGTTCGGTTCCATACACAGGCACACGCATTTTCCTGGCCAATGTGGCCAGAACCATGGCATTGCGAAATACCTGATCCGCCTCATGAATGGCGGGCATCAGATTTTCCTGATAATCGATTAATACGAGTTGACTGGATTCGTGATTCAATAACATTCGATTTGGAGAATTGTAGTTCAAAGTGAGAGCATACAAGGTAATTCAAGACTGCAACACAGTTCACCCGACAATAGCTGTGAACATCATTTACCCTTGGGTACTTTCGGTGATTTGTTGACAATATTTTTCAAGGTCTTCTGGCAAATGGCTTGGGCACACTCCACACAGCTTGTTGCCAGGTACCGCATAATCAATAAACCTTGGATAAGGCAAATTCAGGTTACGCATAATATCGAGAAACTCATCCATTGATTTATCAAGGCCCAAACGTGGATTGCGTTTCATTTCCTGCCCAATCGAGGACACCCTGCGTTGGTGGTAATCGTGACCGGGATAAACAAGCGTGTCCTCCGGCAGGGTAAACAGTTTCTTGTGCACGCTGTGATAAAGCGCACGTGCATCACCATTCTGAAAATCGGTTCGTCCGCAACCGTCAATCAACAACGCATCTCCGGTGAACACGCAATTGTTGAACCGATAGGAAAAATGGCCGTCGGTGTGCCCTGGCGTGTGCAAGGGATCCACCGAAATACTGCCCACCACCAAAGGCACGCCCTCTTCAATTGCATGGTCCGTGCAAGGCAAATGATCAAAGGCAGGCGCTGCAATGCGGCTTCCAGCCTTGCGCTTCAGTTCAAGCGCAGCGGTAATGTGATCTGCATGGATGTGGGTATCCACCGTGTAAGCCAGCGTCAAACCCAGATCATTCAACAAGGTCAAATCACGATCCATTGCAGACACCACAGGGTCAATCAGCACGGCCTGGCCCGTTTCTTCACAACCCAGCAAATAAGTGTAGGTACTGGACACCGGTTCAAAAAGTTGTTTGAAAATCATTGCGCACCCACACTTGAAGCGTTCATTCACATTAAAATATTGAAAAATAGTTTATGTTTTTATATATTACTTGTAAAGCATTTGATTGAGCATATCCATGAACACCACCAATGAGCTACTTCGCCTTCAGTTGGCCTCGGCGAAAGCCACCCGCTTCCTGCGTGCACTGGGAAACCCGGCACGTCTGTTGCTGCTTTGCCAACTTGCGCAAGGCGAAAGAAATGTTCATGAACTTGAAACGCTAACCGGAATCAGGCAACCCACCTTGTCGCAACAATTGGGCGTGCTAAGGGAAGAGGAACTGGTAACAACCAGAAAAGACGGCAAGCACGTTTACTACCGAATTCAAAGCGAAGTTGCCCTGGCTGTGATGGAGGTACTGTATGAGCATTTTTGTTCACCCGCAGCACTGCAAAACACAGTACAACCATCATGATGGGAACTGCGGCACTCGGCCTTCTAGTCGGTTTGGTGATGGCCTTGACCGGCGCCGGTGGCGGCGTGCTGGCGGTTCCCTTGCTGGTGTTCACCACGGGCCTGACGGTACAACAGGTTTCACCCATTGGGCTGCTGGCAGTTGGCCTTGCTGCAACATTGGGTGCGGCATTGGGCTTGCGTGCAGGTGAAGTGCGGTACAAAGCCGCCATGCTGATGGGCTTTGTCGGGCTTCTGTTGTCACCCTTGGGGTTTTGGGTGGCGCAGCAGGTAGACACCCGAATACTGGGTCTGGCTTTTTCGGTGGTTTTGTTGTGGGTCGCCTACAACGCATTCCGGGGCAGCGCGAACACCGACATGAATGTAATTGATGCGCCGCCCAGCAATAAAAAAAGCGATTGCCCCTGCATTCGAAATCCGGCAACAGGCCGCTTTATATGGACCATTCCATGTGCCCGTGCATTGATTTTCTCCGGTGCGGTGGCCGGCTTTTTGTCAGGGTTGCTGGGTGTAGGTGGCGGGTTTATTTTGGTTCCTGCACTACAGCGCTTTACCGATTTGACCGTGCAATCGATCACGGTCACTTCATTGGCAGTGATCGCCATTGTCTCAACATTCGGCGTATTGAACAGCGTCAGCGCAGGTGCGTTCAACTATGAAATTGGAATTACTTTTTCTGCTTCGGCGCTTGCCGGCATGCTGGGCGGGCGTTTGATTTCAAACAAAATGCCCAGCGCACATCTTAAAAAAGCATTTGGCGTGATGTGCCTGGTGGTGTCTGCCTTGATGGTGTTCAAAAACATATGACACCCGGAACAAATCCATTGATCCATTCCGGGCATTGATCACAGCGACCGGGCAATAATTTCCTTCATGATTTCACTGGAACCACCGTAAATGCGCTGCACGCGGGCATCGGCGTACATTTGTGCAATCGGGTATTCCATCATGTAGCCATAGCCACCAAAGAATTGCAGGCACTCGTCAATCACCTTGCATTCAAGTTCACTGAGGTGCAGTTTTGCAATCGACGCAGTGGCCGCATCCAGCTTCCCGGCCACCAGTTTTTCAATTGAATTGTCAATGAATGCACGCGCCACCACTGCCTGCGCTTTTAGTTCTGCCAACTTGAAACGCGTGTTCTGGAACTCAAAAATTGTTTTGCCGAATGCCTTGCGTTCCTTGGTGTATTCCAGGGTAATTTCAATCGCCATTTCAATGGCAGCCATGGCGCCCACACCCAACATCAAACGCTCGTAGGGCAATTCAACCATCAATTGCATGAAGCCCGTGCCTTCCCCTCCCAATACGTTTTGGGCTGGAATACGCACATTGTCAAAAAACAGTTCGCAGGTGTCTTGCCCCTTCTGCCCCAGCTTCTCGAGAATTCGCCCAACCTTGAATCCTTCAGCATTTTTGGTTTCAAGCAGCATCAACGTAACACCTTTGGCACCTGCGCCTGGATCGGTTTTGGTGACCAAAATAATGACATCTGCAAGGTAGCCGTTAGAGATAAAAATCTTTGACCCATTCACCACATAGTGGCTGCCATCTTTCACGGCACTGGTGCGAATGCCCTGCAAATCGGAACCCGCGCCCGGTTCGCTCATCGCAATGGCACCAATCATCTCTCCACTGGCCATTTTGGGAAGAAAATACTGTTTCTGCTCTTCCGTGCCATGGTTCAAAATGTACTGTGCAGCAATGGCGTGCACATGCACACCAAACGAACGGTCGCCACTGTAGGCCAGTTCTTCAAACAGCACAGCCATGTGCGTGAAGTCGCCGCCAGCGCCGCCATACTCCTCCGGGATGTCCGCAGACAACAAACCCATTTCACCCGCTTTCAGCCAAAGCTCGCGGTCTACGTGCTGCTGCTTGGCCCATCTATGCTGGTTGGGCTTTATCTCGGTTTCAACGAAACGGCGAAGATTGGAACGGTACAGTTCAAGGTCGGAATTCATCCAGCTGGGCTTGGGGTATCTCATAGTCTCTTCACGCTTTTAAAGTTATAGGTCAACTGACCGAATGCAGTGAATCGATTATAGGTCACGTGACCTGTTTGTCAATATTTGGGTTAAAGTACGGGCATGAGCGCACACACCACCACCGACAAAGGTCAAATACGCACGCAGGAAATCCTGAAAACGGCCCAGTTCATTTTGGCCAGCGAGGGTTATGCGGGTTTAAGCATGCGCGGGGTGGCCAACCAGCTGGGCATATCGCTAAGCACAGTGCAGCACTATTACACCAGCAAGGAAGCACTGGTCGAAGCCTTGCTGACTTACGTGTTGGACAACTACCAAACCGCGGTGGCGCAGGTCATGAATGCGATGAGCGACAAAAGCCAGCTGGAGCGCTTCACCACCATTGTGGAATTGATTTTGATTGAAATTCGGCGACCGGAAACTTTCGGGGTGCTTGCGGAAATTTACGCCTTGTCAAACCGCCTGCCATTTGCAGCCCGTTTGGTAGAGGCGGTTTACGCCCGGGAACGGAAGGAAATTTTCAAGTTGATTTACGGACTGGAACCCAGGATCAGCAAGGCAGAATGCAAATTGCGTGCTGCAATGATCGTGGTTCAAATTCACGGTCTGGTGTCGCAGTTGGCACAGGACAACGACCCCAGCTTAAGCCGTAAGCAACTGGAGCAGGCCGCGCGGCAAAGCTTCTTGATGTTGGCAACAAGACCCTGAAAGAACCGCCAAGCCAATCAGGCGTAAACGTTCAGTTTTGTGCCCAAATTGCCGCTGGTAGCCAGGGACGGGGGTTGGGGAACAGACTGGATAAGCTGTGCAATCGATGTTTCTGCAATGTCCATGGTTTTCTTGAACACCGCAATTTGACCCTGTTGAATGGTTTGCGCCTGCTTCATTTGTGCCGTGGCATTTGCCATGGCGGCTGGGGAAACGTCCATATCATCCTCCGTATCTACAACCGATAACGGCAGAAATTCCACAAACTTGAGCATTCTGAAGCCGGTTAACCCCGCACACCGGAGATGTAAGCCGCAGTCAACTCATGGCCGGGTTCCTCGAAGATTTGGCGGCTTTGACCGTATTCAATCAGTTTTCCCACCTTTTCCTTCATCCAGAAAAATGCGGCGTAATTTGCAATGCGCTTGGCCTGCGCCAGGTTGTGGGTCACGATCACCACCGTGTATCGGCCCTTCAAACGCAACACAAGGTCTTCCACCACGCCGGAAGAGATGGGGTCAAGCGCACTGCAGGGCTCGTCCATCAAAAGCACCTTCGGTTCCAGCGCCAATGCCCGGGCAATGCACAGCCGCTGCTGCTGCCCACCCGACAAGCCCAGTGCAGACTGGTCCAGCCGGTCTTTCACTTCATCCCACAAACCCACATCGGTCAATGCACGCTCAAGGCGTTCATGCAAAACATGCTTGCCTGCAATGCCATGTTCCCTCAATGGCATTTCAATGTTCTTCCGAACGCTCAGGGGAAACGGGTTGGGCCGCTGAAAAATCATGCCCACATGGGTTCTCAAGGCACGCACATCCACATTGGGGTCATGAATGTTCAAACCGTCAAACTCGATCCGCCCTTCTACGCGGGCATGGGGGATCAGATCGGTCAACCGGTTCAAGCTGGACAGAAAACTGGTTTTTCCGCAGCCAGACGGGCCGATCAGCGCGGTAATGCAGCCCTGGTGAATCTGCAAACTTAAATCGTCCAGCGCGGTAATGCCGTTGTAGCTGACCCGCAAACCCTGCACGTCAATAATAGGGGTTGGCACACAACAGGCAGCACCCTGTTGCAAATCGCCCAGGGTGTAAGTGGCGCCGGGGGCAAGTGTGCCTGTTGTTTCGAGAGATTCATTCATGCAACAATCCTTTTGGCCAGCAATGTGTCCGACAACTTCAATGCCATGGCATTGATCAATCCGATGGCAAGAATCAGCGCCAGCGCGCTGCCATATGCGGCTTGGTCGCCACCGGGAATGTTCATCGACAAATCAAAAATGTGAACAGCCAGGGCACGGCCGGAATCAAAAATGCTTTCCGGCATTCGATCCACGTACCCACTCGTGAAAATCAAGGCAGCGGTTTCCGCCATGGCCCGGCCAATTCCCAACATCAAACCCGCCGCAATGGAAGGGGCAGCCGCAGGCAACAAAATTTGCCACAGGGTTGCAAACTTGCTTAAACCCAGTGCAGCAGCACCTTGCCGCCAGCCTTCCGGCACAGCGGAAAGCCCAGCTTCGGTGGTTCGAATCAGGATGGGCAACACCATGCATGCCAAGGTTAAACCGCCCGCTGCAATTGAATAACCCAAGCCCAGAAACACGCAAAAAAATGCGCTGCCAAACAAACCAAACACGATTGACGGCACACCCGCCAACACGTCCAGCGACAGGCGCACATACACCGCCAGTTTGCCGCCCTTGCGTGTAAATTCCGCAAGCCAGATGGCCGCCGCAAAAGCCAGCGGCACTGCCACCACCAAGGTAACCAGCAGTATCAAACCGGTAGAGACCAGTATGCTGGAAATACCCCCCTTGCGGCCAGAACTTCGAGGCAACTCGCTCATGAATTCCCATGACAGTTTTGCAACACCGTTGAGCAGCAAATCCAGCACAATCCATGCGAAAGCACTGGCCACCACCACCGCAGCGACATACACCGCAACTGCGAAAAAGTGATCTGAATGAATTCGCGCTGCGCGAACAAGCCTCTGTTGCTGAAGTTGATTGTTCATTGTTTGGCGTACTCCCTGCGGTGCACATAACTGACCATGAACACGATCAGCAACGTCAACACCAAGCCCGAGAAGAACAGGGATGCCCGGTGTTCGCCAGTTGCATACGCCATTTCAAGTGCAATGTTTGCGGTCAAGGTACGCACGGGGTCGAACACACTGCCTGGCATTTCAACCACATTGCCGGTCACCATCAACACGGCCATTGTTTCGCCCAGGGCACGGGTAATTGCAAGCACCGTACCGGCGATCAAACCTTGTCGGGCTGCTGGAAACAGCACCTTGAAAGCAATTGCCGCTTTTCTCATACCCAGTGCGTGTGCACCCTGCAAGTAACTTGCAGGCACCGCTTTGAAAGCGGCTTCGGCTGTCAAGGCCACGGTGGGTAAAATCATCAGGGTCAAAATGAGAATACCCGCAAGCAAACTTGCACCGGGTGGCTGATAACGACCAATCAAAGGCACCAGCACGGTTAGCCCCCAAAAGCCATACACAACGGAAGGAATACCCGCGAGCAAGCCCAACAGCCAACGGTATGGCCGCACCAGGCCGCGGTGCCCGTAGTACTGTGAAAACAGGGCCGATGCCATGCCCAAGGGCAAGGCCAACGCAATTGCACCCAAAGTACACAAGAGGCTGCCCGCCACCATGGGCATCAAGCCGCGCTGCCCCTCCAGTGGAAACCAGGCTTTTGAAGTGTCGAAGAAACCGGCCACATCTGCATTGATGACTGGCAGTGATTCAACAAACACAAACGCCACCACCAGGCCAATCAGGCTGGCCGTGACCAAGGTCAATGCCAGGCTGACAAACTGCAGGACTTGGTCAGCGTTGAACCGGAACAAAATATTGCTCTTTCACCAAGTCGTGCACCAACGGATTTTGTGCGTAATCCACAAACTGCCTGGCCAAACCGGTGAGCGGCCCTTTCCTGACCAGGTTCAAAGGGCGCGACAATGGAAAACTGCCATCACGAACGGATGCGGTACTGGGCTTGACCCCATTCATGGGCAGCATTTGAATGGGCACGCCATTGTCAATTTCAAATTCTGCTGCGCCAATGGACACATAACCAATGGAACCCGGATTACCCGCCACGGTTTTAATGCCCTGCTGGTTATCGCCAATCACAACCTGCGCCTTGATCTGGCTGTTTTTCAAACCAAAGAATTGCGCAAACAATTCCAGCGTAGACCTGCCCTCGGCCTTGTTGACCACGGTAATTGGCTGGTCTTTGCCACCCACTGCCTTCCAGTTTTGGATTTGCCCCGTGTAAATCGCGATTATCTGTTCTTTGCTCAACACACGCACAGGGTTTGTTTCGTGCAAAATAATGGCAATGCCGTCCAGTGCGATGGTGAAGCTTTGCAAATCGCTTTCCTCAGCCTTCAAGGCACGCGAGACCAAACCCAAGTCGGCCACACCGCTGCGGGCATCGGCCAAACCACGGCCTGAACCACCGGTTTGCACATCAATACGAACCCCGGCGTTGTTCTGCTCAAAACGCTTGGCAATTTCCAGCGCCAAAGGGGCCACAGTGCTTGATCCCGTCAGGGACAATTTTTTATCTGCTGCAAAAACACCCAAGGGCTGAAGCAGCCCAAACACCAGTGCCAGCGCCGCTGCATTCGTACCACGCAAAAAACGCATCAGCAGCAGGCCCCCGCACCCAGGCCGTCACTGCCATTCTGGTCAAAAGGCATCACACTGCCACAACCCTCGAACACACCGTAATGCCGGGAAAAGTCGCCAATGAACTCGAAGTGTTCCTTGAAACGCGTGTCGTGCAACATTTTGTAGGTGTTGCCGCACACCGGGAATACCTTGCCGGTTTCAATCAAATGGTGTTTGTCCAGCAAAAACGCATGCGGCTGGTTTTCGCTGCTTCCTTTGTAAACCACAGCCTGGCCGTAGTCTTCGCAGGCTGTTTCAAGGCCATCCAGTTTGAACAGGCGGTAGGTGGCTGAATAAAAACGTGTCTGCCCCACAAGCTTGCTCAAGCGTTCATCCGTAATTTCAAGGGGGCGGTCTTCCACCAATCGCGGGTCTGTAAAACCGTTGCCCGTACTCAAGCGCAAAAAGTCGTACCAGTACATGGCACCGCCCAAACACTCGCCGTACAACACCGGGTCATTGGCCACATTCGAAGGAATGCGTCGATCCGAATAAACATCAGAGAAATAAAATTCGCCGCCCGGCTTCAACAGGCGATACACCTCGCGAATGACAGAATCTTTGTCGGGCGACAAATTGACCACGCAATTGGACACGATCACGTCAAAGCTGTTGTCTTCAAGACCAAGCTCATCAAGGCGCTCAATGTAGCCCTGCAAAAAAGTCACATTGCTTTTTGCATGGCCAAACTTCTCGCGGTGGTACTCAAGGTGGCGGTTGGCCACATCGAGTTGCTCTTCGGTCATGTCAACGCCAACCACATGCCCGGTTTCACCGACTAACTGCGCCAAGGCATACACATCGCGCCCGGAACCAGAACCCAGATCCAGAATGCGCTTGCCCTTTAAATCGGTCGGGCACACCAGGCCACAACCGTAATACCGGCTAAGCACTTCATCGTGAATATTGGAAAGCAAAGGCTTTAACCAGGAGGGAATCGCAGAGAAATCGCAGCAAGCTGTGGTTTTTAAATCGCTGCTGCTTTGAAGCTGTTTGCCATAGTAGTCTTTGACTACATCGTACATATTGGGTCTCCAGAAATTGCACATGCCGCCAAAAGGCCAGCCAACTAGCAATATATTCGGAGTTTTTATAAAAAGGTTACCTACCCGCGCAAATACATCGTATCGCAATCATGATTTCGCGAAGTTTCCTGCTGTCAGGTTCCGTTCAGCGCCCCTTCTTCGCACGCTCAAGAATTTGCACCACCAACTCACTGCGTATTTGTTCGCCGCGCTCTACATTCTGGGCATGAAGCAACACGTTTTCTTCGATCAACTTGGCCATTGAACTGAGCAGTACGTAGATCAGGTCTTCGGCCTTGAACATGGCGGCATTTTGCAGAATATTCAACGCACCAAGGCAGCAGGAGTGCCGCAGTGCCATTTCATCCACGGCAAGGTCGCCGTAATCAAGCGGATCCTCTTTCGCAACTTCATTGACCAACATCACCAGTGTGTTCAAATCAATTTCAATTTGATGCGTAGTTGCCATGGTGTTTCTCCGTGGGTTGCACACTTCCGTTCTACCATAGGGCTGTACAGAAAACCAGCACTGAATGGGTTGCCGCCCACTATTAATTACATATATTTGCAAATCTGCTATAAATGCGTAATTATAGGGAATGCAAATCATGAAATTACCGGAGCCAATCCATGAAAACCGCCAAAGAACTGCGCAACGCCCCAAGCATTGGTGAAACACACCAGGTGCACAACGTGGCCCGCGATTTGCACAGCTACAACCTGTTCACCAGCGACGCGGCATTGGCTGACGGTGTAAGGCGTGAAGGTGGCCAATGGGGGCTGGCCGAACTGGCCGCCTTTGGCGAAAAGTGCGGCAAACCGGAGTACCTTGAACTGGGTTTTCTGGCCAACAAGTACACGCCTGAACTGGACACACACGATCGGTTTGGCAACAGGATCGACGCCGTGCGTTACCACGGCGCATACCATGAATTGATGAAATCAGCCCTGGAGGAAGGCTTGCACAGCCAGCCCTGGACTGACCCGCGCGAAGGCGCGCACGTGGTGCGCGGTGCCAAGGCATTCATGCAAAGCCAGGTTGAAGCAGGCCACGGCTGCCCGGTCACCATGACCTTTGCATCCATTCCCAGCTTCCGTGTCCAACCGGAAGTAGCCACCATGTTCGAAGCGAAAATACTGCACCGTGGCTACGACCCCCGCAATGTACCCATCGATGAAAAACAGTCCATCACCGTGGGCATGGGCATGACTGAAAAACAGGGTGGATCCGACGTACGCGCCAACAGCACCATGGCCACACCGGTGAACCAGCCCGGCGCCGGGCAAATGTATTCACTGGTGGGGCACAAGTGGTTTTTGTCGGCCCCCATGTGCGACCTGTTTTTGATTCTGGCGCAAACCACAGCGGGTGTGTCGTGCTTTGCGGTGCCCCGCTGGCTGCCCGATGGCACCAAGAATGCATTGAACGTGATTCGCCTGAAAGACAAAATGGGCAACAAATCAAACGCATCCAGCGAGGTCGAGTTTCGCGGCGCGCAAGGTTGGTTAATTGGCGACGAAGGCCGGGGCGTGCCCACCATCATTGAAATGGTCAGCCTGACCCGTTTTGACTGCATGGGCGCATCGGCTGGCCTGATGCGTGCGGGGCTGGCCAACGCCATACACCACTGCAAACAGCGTGCCGCATTTGGTGCGAAATTAATTGACCAGCCATTGATGCAAAACGTGCTGGCCGATTTGCAACTGGAATACGAAGGTGCCATGGCTTTTTCCATGCGCATGGCGCGCGCGCTCGATTTAAAAGACAACGACGAACACGAAGCCCAACTGGCCCGACTGGCCACCGCCGTGGGCAAGTACTGGATTTGCAAACGCGCCCCGCAACACAGCTATGAAATCATGGAATGCATCGGCGGCAGCGGCGTGATGGAAAACTCGATCTACCCCCGCCTGTTCCGCGAAAGCGTGATCAACCCGATTTGGGAAGGCAGTGGGAACGTGCAGTGTCTGGATGTGCTTCGCGCAATCGGCAAAACACCCAGTGTGCTGATGGCTTTCAACGCCGAGCTGAACAAGGCGCGCGGTGGCAACTCCATTCTGGATGCGTACCTGGATGGGTTGAATCAACAGTTCATGCAACTGAACCCCGCCGACATGCACGGTCTGCAATACAGCGCCCGCACCATGGTCGACCAAATGGCTTTGGCATTTGAAGCATCGCTTCTGGTGCGCCATGCACCTGCAGCTGTCAGTGAAGCCTTTTGCGCAAGCCGACTGGCTGCGCGGGGCCACCACAACTATGGTGCTTTGCCCAAAGGCATGAACGTGAAAGCGATTATTGAGCGAGCCGACCCGGCCGTTGTGAAAGCGTAATCCCATTGCTCGGGCACAGACACTCCACGCGCTTTCACTGACAGCGCGTGCACCATGTCGTGAAAGGGTTTGCGCATTCGGGGCGTAGGCCAATACAACTTGCCCAGCAAAGCGGGGGTTTCCAGCAGCACTGCTTCAATGGCCGGAATGCAATCATTCCACACCCAGGCATCAGGCCAAATTTCACAACCCCATTCAATGCTTTCCTGCTCGGCCAGCACCGAGCTAAAGGCCTCGCAAGGCTTGCTGTGCAATTGCACAACCACACCATCTTCCATACACACAGCTGCCATGCAATAACGGCCCTGCCCTGCGCCAGATGCGTCGACCAGCACATGCCTGCCGGTATTAAACACGGCAACATTTCGATTTTCCAAAGCAACACGAAAAGGCATGGGCGCAATACTAAAAAAGGAAGGCCAAGCATAAAAACAAGCCATTGAGAATGGAAGAAAATTCAAAAGATGCGTCTGTAATTCGCAACGTTGAAAATTTGCCCACGAAAGGGTATTTACCCTGAAGGCGCCCCGCTTCAATTGCCGCTAAAATTTCCAAATCCAAAAATCAACAAAACACACCATGAGCGCAGCAACCCCATCACTACCCGGCAAACTATTCCAGCTGGTGTTCGCCCTGATCATGGGTTTCCTCATGGTGGGCATTGTCACTTTTGTCACCACCGCCAGCAATTTCGGCTTCAGTGCAAACTTCCTGGCCACTTGGGGAAAAACATACCTTATTGGCTATCTGGCGGCCGTGCCTGCCATTTACCTGCTGGCACCTATCGCGCGGCAAATCACCGCACGCGTGCTGGGCTAGGCTAGACTAGCGACTGGATAAAATGCCACGCCCAAGGAGCCTGATCAGTGACCGAATTCAAACGCACTCAGGAAATGCACCAGTACTACAGAGACAGTTTGATCAAAACCTACTTCTTTGAAGAAATCGGAAAAATACCCAAAGAAACACTCACAGCGCTGATCGATTCCAATTCGTGTGATCCCATTCAGTGCGCCGAAACCCTTATTCCGCTTCAATCCGGCCTTCCTGCTACTCGTGACCTTGCCCTCAAGCAAATGGTGTTACTGATTGCACAATCGCACCTGTCCATGGACAAACACAGAAACGGCCTGCAAACCCCCTTGCCCGCAGCCTACAAAAAAAGTATTCGTGACGGTTTGATGCGCGTGCTTCAAAAAGTACCCAGCGTGAAATACCTGATCAATGCCATTCAAATTTTGTACCGCATTGGCGAAATTGACGAAGCCATGGCGCTGGTTCGCAAAAATGAAAAAGTGGTCGACAGCTCACCCAACCTTCAACAAATTGTGGCCATGGTCTACACCATGGAAGAACGCTATGAAGAGGCCCTGCCCTACCTGTTGAAACTGGTCGATTCGGGTGCCCACCAAAGCAATTCGCTGATCAAGCTGATGAGCATGACCTGCATGTACAAATTGGGCGCACTGCCAGACGAACCCGCGGATTTCGCCACGCTGGCACACAAACCCGCTGAATCCGCGGATGAATTTCCTTATGAATGGATTATCGAACCAGGCGCCACATGCCGCAGAAAACCAACCCTCGTGATAGCCTGCGACGACAAATATTTTCACGAACACGCACTAACGCTTTTGTACTCAGTGGTTGAGCACAACGATGCCGACCTGCTGATTCATTTTCACCTGTACACCCCCGCCGACAACGTAATCGAACACGTGAAAGCATTGGCGGCGCAATACCCTGCCATGGAAATCAGCGCCACCCGCGAAAACATCAATCTTGAATCGCCCACCAAAGTGGTGGAATTTGCCACCCGGCGCTTTGCCGCAAGCCAGGCTTTGCTAAGGCACCTTGATTCGCCAATCATCTTGCTGGATGCCGACGCCCTGTGGCGCAAACCCTGGCAGGCAACGCTGGGTGAACTGGCCCAAAACCACGACGTCATTGTTTGCCAGCCAAAGGCAGCACCATTTTGGGAACACGTTGCCGCCGGGCTGGTGTACTTGAACAACACACCGGCCGCCCGGCGATACATTGCGCAAGTGGTCGCGTTTATTGATGACAACTTGAACAAAGGGAAGTCACTCTGGTTTCTGGATCAGATTGCCTTGTCTGCCTGCCACCAGGAAGCGGTCAAACACCAGTGGAACGTGCGGTTTGCCAGCACCACCCCCGACCTGCTGATGGATGTGAACCACGGCGAGAATGCCCTGACCTGGGTAGTCACGAATCAAAAAAACGCACCTGGCCCTTACGCTGATTACAAGCTCGAACTTCTGAACAGGTACAGACAATCAGTCGACTCACGCCCCGAACAGGAATAAAATAAACGTCCAATCGAACGTTTGATTTATTTATTGGGGCAGGAACAACATGACAGGCTGGGCAAATAAAACTGTATTCATCACAGGCGGCAGCCGCGGCATTGGACGTGAAATCATACTGAAGTTGGCCCATGAAGGCGCCAACATCACCATTGCTGCAAAGTCTGATATTCCAAACCCCAAACTGCCGGGCACCATCCATTCTGTTGCTCAAGAAATTGTTCAGGCAGGCGGCCACGCCCTGCCCATAGCAACAGATGCGCGCGACGAAGCCCAACTCAAGAAAGCGATCGAGGCCACCGTTGAAAAATTTGGCGGCATTGACTTGCTGATCAACAACGCCGGGTTTCTCGGCGTTACCCCACTGGCCGCAACCGACACCAAAAAATTTGACCTGATGCATGCCCTGAACACGCGCGCACCGCTGATCACCATGCGCGAATGTCTGCCCCACCTGCAAGCCAGCAAAGGCAGCGTGTTGAACCTGTGCCCGCCGCTGAATATGGACGAAGGCTGGCTGGGTGCATTCATTCCCTACACAACTACCAAATACGCCATGACCCTGCTCAGCATGGGCTTTCAACAGGAAGTTAAGAACAGGGGGATTGTGGTTAAAACCCTGTGGCCCGCCACATTGATTGCCACGGCTGCCGTGGGCATGTTCAGTGGCGAGGAAGGTTTGAATGTGTCCAGAAAACCCGCCATCATGGCCGATGCTGCATTTGAGCTGGTCAACAACCCAACTCGTTTTGCATCCAAAGTGTCATGGCTGGATGAAGAGGTGCTTCGCGAAACCGGGGTGACTGATTTTGCGCATTACGCCAACAACCCTGAACGGGCTGCAGACATTCAACGCGACTTTTATATCGGCTTGTTTTCGTCATAGATGGTGCCGCCAAACCGCAAAGCGGAGTCTTCCCGTTTGGAATGCGCAAGTGGATAAAACATTTGGTGCGCCCAGTGTTCCTGCCCGTGAATGCGATCGTCCATCAAACCAATGTACTCAGGGTATTTGCGGGTAATGTGTGCGGTGCCAAAAACAACGTCCCACAAAAACAGCATATTGCCAAAATTGCCCGTGTAATTGCCAATGCCGTCTTTGTTGGTCAGCGCATGGTGAGCCCAATGCGTGGCAGGGGTAGAAATGGTGCGTTCAACAATCCACATCAAAGGGCTTAGTGCACGAATTTTGTACAGGGGCTCATCCCAACGCCAGGCACAATGGGCACCCAGAATAATCGTCATCTTGGTGCTCAGGTACAGCACATAAACCCACCCACCAATGCCCAAAAACAGCAACACACCCGCAATCCACAGGCCGGGCATCATCAGGTAGTAAAAAAAGTTGTTGCGGAAAGTCATGCGCACACTCATGTATTGGGCAGAGTGGTGGGCACGGTGCAATGGCCACAACAGGGGCGAATGGGAAGCCCGGTGCCACAAATACTGGGTTAAATCATCACCCAGCACCAACACGCCGAACATGGCCCACCAAGGCCAATCTGCCATCGCGCCTTGCCACTGGGCGAACCAGGCTTGGCCCATGCCTTGGGTAACAAGAATAGCCAAAGGCTGGGAAACGGCAACAACGCTGATAAACACCAACAAATCAAGCTTGGTGTCGTTCGCTGTGGCGTGCACAGTGGCTTGGTAGCGGCGGCTTGCAAATTCCATCAATGCAAAACCTGTGATGGCGATCAAAATAAGCACATTCTGAAATCCCGAGACTTGCATGTTCAGCCCTACCAGTTAATCGATGGGTTGACTGTAAGCTTGCCCAGTCAATTCGTCCAATGCATAATAACTGCGTTCTCAATGCAAACACTGCATTATAATGACAAACATTCATCAGCTTGAACATCTCTTGGCGCTCGACGAAGCACGCCACTTCGCCAAAGCCGCACAAAAAGTTCACCTTAGCCAACCCGCATTCAGCCGCAGCATTCAAGCGCTCGAGAAGCAAACCGGCTTGCTACTGTTCGAGCGCAAAAGTGGCGAAATACGACCCACGCCCGCCGGCCAGTTTCTGATTCAACGTGCGCGAATTCTTGTACTTGAAGCCAAATCACTGAAACGCGACATTGGTCTGTACCAACAAGGCGAAGTGGGTGAACTTGTATTTGGTGTGGGGCCATTTCCAGCAGCAACTTTGGCAGGCCTTGCCATTGAAAAAATTCGCCTTGAGTTTCCCAAGGTTTCTGTCCGCGTTGAAATCGACAACCCTGCAAACCTGCTGGCCTTGTTGTTGAAAGAGGAAATCGATTTCTTCGTGGCCGACACCGGCGAAGTCAATACCGCACCCTACTTGAACATTCAACCTTTGATGCGGCAGTACGGGAATTTGTATGCACGTTGCAAGCACCCCCTCGCCGGTCAACCCCATCGTTTCGCAGCAGCCTGGGATTACGGTATTGCGTCTGTGAAATTGCCCGACATGCTCAAGGCAGGCTTGGGCCAACTGCTGGGGCAAAACAGCCGAAACCTGCCGCAGCTTGCACTGGAATGTGACGACGTGAACCTGTTGCATCAACTTGCGTTAAAGACTGACACCGTGGTGGCCTCCACCGAACTGGCGGCCAAACCCTTGCTGGAGAACGGCACCCTAGTCAAGTTGAATATCGTCGACTTTCCAACGCTGTTTAGTAACATCGGGATCGTAAACTTGAAGGCTCGGTCACTTTCGCCTGCAGGTCAGTATGCAATCGCGAGATTTAAAAACAGAACGCAAACAACTTGAAGCGCAATTGAACTTTAGTTTTAAAACAAACACTTAGGTTTTTAATTTTTGATAATAATGACTCGCGAAGACAATCACATACGAGAAATTCGCTAGCAATTTTTCAATAAAAACCTACCATGAAAACTCAACACCTGACCGGCCTTCTACTGGCATCCACTGCTTGCGCCCAGAAGACGAAAGAACACTCTGATGAATTCAACTGCACTCATTGGATGCTAGGCAGTCCCAAATCAAGAACAACCTCAGTGGCCCGTGCCCTTTGCCACGCGCTGCAAAAAGAGGGTAATACCAGTTGTATCCATGAACCAATACGGGTGAGGCACGAAATGAACCTGCTCGGGTACGAAAGTAAGATTGTTCCATACCACTCCAAAGAAACAACATTTTGCAAAGACATGCTGTTTCACACGCACAAAACTGCTGTTCACCGGAAAAAAATCGAGCAGGCGATCAAAGCCAGCGAAAATGCAATTGTGCTGTTGAAAAACGATCCAGTTCAATCGTTCTTGTCGATGGTCGATTTGAGATTCAAAGAACTCGAGCAACGTTACAACAACGTAAAGCCGCTTTTGAACGGCAAACATTTGGTTGACCAATTTTGCGTCCAGGCTCTGGATGAGCTGGCTGGGATTGCGTCTGGTAATAGCGTCGCGTATTCCACAACAAAAGCTTTTGCACAACACCACAATAAAACAGTGGTGGAACTGAAAGATGAGAATTTTTCCAAAAACGCTACAGCAGAGATAAACAAGGCACTGGCCAGTTGGAAGAAGAAACTGGCTTCTGAAAGCCAGGCACTTAAAATGGCGCCCAATTTATATGTTGATCGCGTCAACACAGGGTCCAAAAACAATTTCACCAACTCCTATCAACATGCAATGACTGACCTTTGGGATACTTCCCATGGGCAGGTCTTTGATCCCTCGATCAGAAAACAGTCGCGGGACGAAAAACTACAAAGCCTGATGGATAAACACGTGGCAGGGGACACCCAGGCTTACTTCAAAACCCGAATGGAAAGTTATTTTCAACAAATTGAAAAAATCCACTGCGGAAGCTGAAAACAAATACGACTCGACAAAAAAGCGCCCAAGCATCCCTTCAATCGATGAGCACAACGAGCTGTAGTATCGAGTTGAATTTACTTATCAGCCACTTCTACTTCATTTTAAGCGCTATTTTTATGCGGTGTAACAGCCGTGCAAGCCCCTTTTTTTTACCCGCTATGGATGTTGGGTGCACGGTAGGTGTTGGCGTGGGTACAAAAGGAATTACTGACGGCGCAACAGCCAACGGTGTAGCCAACCTTTGGACGGTGACGCCCTCAACAACCACCAAATAGAGTCGTATCTCGATGCCCACCCCGTTTGGCAGCCTGTCCAGGCATGCACACAATTCATGGCCCCTTGGGTCTGTATATTGGTACTTGTTTACCAAGTTGCGCAGAATGACCTCAGCTTCTTCACGCAACTGTTCAAATTGCAGCTCAAGTTCACGAGTCGCATCTTCATGTAACGGATATCGCACCGAGTGGAGGGCATCCATGCCCGAAGCACTGATTTGCTGCTTGAAAGCGGCGCAGCGCAAGGCAGCCACGCACACAATAGCCGATGGTAGTTGGTCAGCAGGAATGTGTTTGACATGTTGCAACGTGTGGCCAAGCATGGCCAATACTCTTGAAGGTTGTTTGTTGACTTGATCCAAGTCACTTGGCCAGTCGTAGTTTCTTAATTGCACCTTGACCGCTTCTTGGCCAGGTACCGCCTTTAGTTCAAAGTAAAAACGAACAAAGTCCGATTTGGAAAAATTGATATTGAACGCCTGCGGTTGCTCACCTAAGCACAACTGGAAGTATTGTTGATTGCGCTGAGTACTTGTTTTTTGGGACAACGAAAACGGGAAGGCTGTTTCCTCGAAGTTGCCAAACCTTACACGTTCATTTTCGAAACTGATCCCATACTCCAATTCAGAACCACCGTGTTTCATACTGCCGCTTTGTTTAAACAAACCCACCATGCGCACTCCATTGTCATATTCCCTCACGCCTTCAACAAGCGTGATTGAACCCAGTTTGGGGTTGAACGCAAAGGCGCCTTTGTCGTTAAACCCACCCCGGTACTTGATCGTTCTGTGGGTATTGGGTGTGTTGAAAACCGATCGTTCAATCCGGTTTATTTGTGCCGAGAGAAGCTGATCTAGATCATCAGCAATTTGCTGGGCATTCATGGCAAGCAGCGGGGTTAGCACAGTGGAATTTGTGTAGGTTCGCGCCGGGTTGAGCAAAGCAATTTCGGTGTTGCGGAAATTACCCGCACCAAGCCGGTCCAAATGAGCAAATAACTGCACCGTTGCCGTGTGAATGGATGCCTGTTCAATCGCTTTATAAATAAGTTTGTCGCCGTTGTCGCATAAAATATCCGCGAAATTGCCAATCACATTGGGTTTGATACAGAGAATATCGACCACACAGTGCTTTTTCGCAAAAACAAGAACAGAGTTTGACGCAATCCAGTGAAGCAACAAAAAGTAGTCTGGTACAAATTGATACTTGTCAATTCCAGTGATGGTCCCCGTAGCGCAATATTCCCGCAGTCCTTTCGTACTGTAGGGAATGATCATTTTTGACCAACCCAGTTGAAGAATTGTACCTTCATCCATGTGGCTGATCAGATGGGTAAACGGCGGCACATTTCCCGCAACTGAGTGCCAATGGGATTTTGCGGCTGTTTTCAAATGTTCAAGTGTGTCCAATGCTTGGTCAAACGATCTGCTCGTGCTGGGGTCAATCACCAAGCCAACCAAGTCTTCACTACTGGGCATGCCCAATACTTCATTCGGTGTCAGTGTCGTACTTTTGTCCGAAAAGTGATGCAGGTTCACTCCCCCTTGGCTGTTGTCAAATTGCCATTTCAGAAATTCGGAATAACTGCGCTCGTGGGGTTGTTTCTTAACAGCCGTTCCTGCGTTATTGAAATAAACAGGAATTACAGAATCATCCTTGAAGTTTGAAATCTTGATTTTTGCGGCCTGCAAAAATGGCAGCAAAACCGGCTTGGCCAGGGTAACTGCGTCAATAAAAGACAACACTTGCGCTTTGGTTTGCAATACTGGTTTGCTTCTCAAGTTGAAGTCTTGATACCGATCGCTTAATTCCAGTATCAGGTCTTTCGAAGGAACATCGACATTGTAATTCAAGCGATTGTTTTCTGGCGTGAAATACACGTTTGCCCTTTTTTCCATTTCCCGTGTTTTTGCAGCATGATGGCTTGCGCTCATCACCAAGTTCAATTGTTTGGTTCGCCGACCCTTGAATGCAGATCCTGTTGGTCCGTATCCATTGAAAGTTGTTCGAACCGCGTCAGAGAAGTTTTTAAGCGATGTATTTCTGGAACGCAGTGCGCTTTTAAACTTATTGTGGTTCAGGTGGGGGGCATTGCTAAGCCGGTTCGAATAAATATCCCCTTTGTAGGCCAACACGGCCGGCATACCCGGCGAGAACAACAGCGCAGCGCAACCCTCCCACACATGGTGGTTGTAAGTTCTGCACAGCGAAGGGCCAACAAGCGTGCAAGGTGTGCACAGGTTGTCTTCAGAAATTTTTTTCACCGCCGCAATCATTGAACTTGATGAATTTTGATCACTAAAGCGGTGAATGTAGGCTCCGCGTTCATTCAGTTCTTTTTGCCTGGTACCTTGTGTCCATGCGTCTGAAGGCGAGCTCAAACCGGGTAGCGCCAAATCGAGTACCCCACTCGTGACCGGCCCATATTGATCTTGAATGTGCATCGTTTAACGGGTGCGGAGATTGGCTCGTTGATCGTAGAAATTGTTGATGTGGCTAAGGAAATTGGTCACTTCAAAACCACCTCCCAGGTTTTCGCTGAAAGTTGATTGGCCTTGCGAGTTTTTGCAACCTTCAAGCTCTTTATCAACCCATTCTGACCCATGCAAGGCACCCATCACCTGCGCAATAATAGTGGCGCAGGTGTCACTGTCTTTCGTCACCAAGGCCGCCATGTTGACTGCATGGGCAGGGTCCTCACGACCGAACTTTTCAAGTAAAAAAACAATGCTCGGGAAAGTTGCGCCTAAGTACGAGTTGCTAGACCATCGTTTTAAAACCGAATCGATGTGTTCGCTCGACTTTTTCGTCTTCGGGCTTTCTTTAAGCGCCTGCTCAACAGAACTTGCTTTAACCGCCTCAGTGCTTGCGTCGGAACCTTTCAGAAACTCGCTCGGAAGTCTTTCGCTGCGCCATTGGTTTGGCGTGAATTTTCTGTACTTTTCGGGTATGAGTGAATAATCTGGAAGCAAGCCAAACTTTTGAGCAGGATGTTCCAACGCCTCTGCGACTTCATGAAAAGTGTCTATGAAAAAGTTGGGAGGAACAATGAGGGGCTCGCCCCTTTTCTCTGCTTTGATTCGCAAGTCAATGCATTTGGCCATCAACACCACCTGCCCCACACTGGCCACCGCTGAAAACGAGCTGGGGTGGGTAACCTGGTTGCTGATTAAAGCTTGTTCGACTAAATCTTGCATACTGGCGCCCGAAACCAGCAAGGGCAGAAGGTCATAGCCTATTCGCATCAGCCCGCCGTTGCCTGCACCGTCAGCTCGGGCCCTTGTATCAAGATCTTCGATGGCTACTTCATGCCATTTCCTACCCTTCCTTTCATCGGATTGGCACATGCGGATAGTTTTAGCGCCACCGCGGATATCAAATCTGGTCGATTCGCTTACACCTGTAACATTCTGGACGGGAAAGGTGGGTGTTCGAAAAGATTCCAGTATTCCCTCTGCAAGTTTATTTTGATCTTCAGCGCCTTTTGATATCCATTCCATTTTGGCCATGGCACTAAGCACCCCCTGCTGGGTGTCGTCGGTGGCTTGATGTCGTATTTTCCGCTCGAGTCCGTGATTCTGCTTCAATTGTTTGATCAGTAGCTCGTCACGCTGTACATCTGAAGATGCACCTCTGAAAGTCTTTTTATTCTCATTACTGATGTTACGAAGAAGAATATTTTTTTTATCTGGGTAAATCCTTGTTTCAAGATCGGCACCCAGCGCATCTCCGTAAAATCCCGCCCGAATAATGTCAGCAGCAATAACCTTTGCCTGCTTGGTGCTCACTTGCGGAAATGGAAATTTCCTGGCGTCACCGGCTATTTCGGTAATGCCTTCTAGTTTGATGGGCATATAGGGCAAATTAGGGGGGTTAGAAATGGATGTGGGTATGTCAGTGGCCAATTTTTCAATTGCTTTGCTAATCACTCGCATTTTTGGTGGTGCGGTAGTTAAAGTGGTCGCGACGGCAGGTGTAGGCCTTTTGCGCACAATAGGCGGCCGCTGAAGATCTTGCTTGGGTCGCACCCCCATGGTTGGCTTTCGCTCATCTACTATTGTTTGGTTAAGCGAAACGCAGGCATTCAATAATCCCGTTTTTTGCGCAGCCGTATTTACGAAATGCGTATCTCGCTGATCGCGCCCCTGTTCGATCAATCTATTTAAGTGATCCTCAACCTCACCAGCGAGGAACCCATTCTTTTCCTCGCACATTTTTTTGAATGAATACAACACAGCCAAACTGGCACTTCGTCCAATCCCGTTCATGCTGTAAAAATGGGGGTGTACAACAGATCCATTGGCGGCATTTTTATTTGGCACATGCTGCAACGCATTCAACAAGGTATTTTCATCCAGGCTACGTCCGTCGTATTTTGGGCTGAACTCAATAAACTTGATTGTTTTATGTTTGATTGTCGGATGTGAAGACTTGACTTCGATTTCACCTTCCAAGTAAGGAATTCCAGATTTGTCCGCACCGCACGGCGTTATTGTCACCCTCATCACCGTGATTTCGTCCGACAATTTCAAACCATTTCCATTCTTAGACGTCAGGGATGCCTGAACTCTTTCAATCAGGCTTGTTGAATTTAGACGCAGGGGCTTTGGCTTGCCTTCTTGGGCAAGACGCTCGAAGCTGCTGGTGCTCGCAAAACCAACCAAAGTCGCACCGCTGGTCGCAAGTTCCTTCAGGCGTGGTGCAATGCCCGTTAAAAAGTCATTGTTGATCGGCGGATCAAATAAGGCACCCACTACCGTTTCCACATTTTTAGTGCGGGTTGATCCCGAATGAAACTCAATCTTATGGCTGTCCACACCCGCATCAATCGGCTTCTTTTTGTTCTGGCCAATTGGCTCGACCAGGGAAATCCCTCTGTTCGTTTGCAGTAATCCTTGGGGTTGTATTGTCATTGCTGGCAGTCATAAGCTAAAAATGTGGGTGGATTATTCACTTGCTTAAGTTCGCTTACACTGCGCATGCACTCCGTTCTGCTTTTGATAACGCAGGCTTGCTCAGGACCACCGAGCATCAAACTGAGCCGGCAGGTTGTGGGGTGTACCACTTGGAATGATCGAGTCAAGCAGATTGCCAATTTGTGTTTTTCTTGCACGAATGAAGGTATGAAATTCTGTTGCCGCCAGTATCTGTTCAATTTTTTGATGGTCGTTTGCTTTAACCACAATGTTGTTTGAATCAACATAGACTTTCAATATCGCAAGTTCTTGCCAGTCAAGCAGGGCTTCAATATTCTCTTCAGTGGTTGCCAACGGGGTCCACTTGGGTGCATTGGGCACGGTCAGTGTGTTGGGTTGTTGGTCGGGTTTGAGTTCAATCAAATTTTCAATGGTGGCTTCAAAGCACGGGTTTTGTTGAACAAAGGCCGACTCTATAAAGTGCTGTGTGTTGTTTCGGGCATATGCAGCCAGGAATTTATCGCTCAGCAGTTTGCTTATGTTTTGAAATGCCGCGGGAGAATGCTTATTTAAAAGTTGCTGCATGTTTGCTGCAGAGTTTGGATGAAAAACAAACCCAGTACTGAATTCCAACAGCCGCGAGGCTGGGTGAGTGTTGTGGTTACCCAGCGAACCCAGGTTTGCGCGAAGCAGGTGTTCAATGACCACATGGGTAGGCGTGCTGTTGGCATGCGCTTGCCGGAAATACTGATCCCATTCGCGCGGCATTTTAATTTCCCGGCGCAGCGTGATCATTCGTTCGGTGGTTTTCAGGTCAATCGGCATGTTCAGGTTGTAAAGGTTCAGGCAGTGCTGCGCATACTCACCTTTGCCAACGCTTGAAATGGTTTGTCGTGAAATGCGTTGAGTACTTCGGCACGGGGCCAGGTTGTACTCAGCCTGAATGTGGCTTTCAATTTGACGGCGAATTATTTCATGTTGAATTTGATTTCGCCCAGGAAAGCCCGTGTGGTTTTGTAAAAGCTTGAATTGATTCAGCTTGAAATTGCTTCCGCTGCCAACAAGCTGCTGAAAGTATTCTTGCCGCAAAGCATGCCTGAAGCGGGGGGGGTGCTGACCAATTTCAGTGAATACCAGGTTCGCAATCGCGTCAGTTTCATCAAGAATTGCGTCTATGTCAGCGATGGAATTCAGGCGAATTACATTTTTTCGCATGTCGAACGCTGTTGATTTCGCAAGGGCTAACAACGTTGAACGATCCAGCCTTTGCTCGACCAGTGAGTGGACCTGTTCTCTGAGTAACTCAAGATCAGCTTGCGCGACCGGAAAGGACTGCGTGTGGGGGGCGATTGCACCAGTGTTGTTGCGAAACCTGTTAGGGATACACGTCGGGGTAAATCTAGAAAAAAATTTGTACATTGGCGCCTTTACACACGAATGAGGAACGTAAACCGACTGATCCGCCTAGGTAACAAACTACGGCGGGTGGTTCCTTCACTGGGCCCTAGCGATACGACGTTCTCCTTGCATTCAATAAAGGCCAGTGATGTCATCCATTCACACAACATTCCGCGTTAAGCTTACTTACTCATCCTCTAGAAGTGGTTTGTTCAACATGAAAAATTCAATGATTGGGTCTGTGGTTTCTGTTCTTTCTTCATTGTGGTTTTTCCCGGGCGCTGTTCTTGCTGAGGAAATCAAACTTCCCTCGGGGGTTGTCGTGGCCATTGAAGGCAAATCCACGGGCGCACAAAAACCGAAAAGCACCTCGACCGTGAGTGTTCACTATGAAGGCTCTTTGACTAATGGCACCGTGTTTGACAGCTCTTACAAGCGGGGCGCTCCAGCCACCTTCCCTTTGAGTGGTGTTATCCCATGCTGGACACAAGGCGTCAGCACGATGTCTGTGGGCGACAAAGCAACGTTAATCTGCCCGGCTGACACAGCCTATGGCGCAAGGGGCGTACCTGGCGTTATTCCCCCCAATTCAGTCTTGAGGTTCAAGGTAGAGTTGCTTGAGATCAAGCGTTAGCAGTGAAAACAGGTACGACTTAAAAACACCTCCTAAACATCTGATTTTCCCGAATTTATGATGCCGACCTTCAAATAATTCGGTTCAAAACAATCTGAACTTCTTGATACATGCGGTTTTCCGTGGCATTTTATTCACGCTCATTAACTCTTTGGAACTACAAACAATGAACAAAACCGAATTGATTGACGCCATCGCCACAAAAAGCGAATGCACGAAAGCTGCAGCAGGTAAAATGCTCGACGCCTTTATCGACACAGTAAGCCAGCAAATGGCCGATGGCGACAAAGTTGTTTTGGTTGGATTCGGTACATTTCAAACCGGCACACGCGCAGCCCGCGAGGGCCGTAACCCACGTACAGGCGAAACCATCAAGATTGCAGCAGCCGTAGTACCAAAATTCACGCCAGGCCAAAGCCTTAAGACCAAGGTAAACACAAAGCCCGCAAAGAAAAAGAAATAAATAAAGGCACGTGATTAAAGCCTCAAACCGTTGCTTCCTAGTTTCGGTTTCTGACCCCTGCCGGTGAATACTTGGCGGGGGTTTGTTTTTGGTGTGCTCACCACCTCTTGATTTATTAAATTGGCTTAACTAAACCCAATCCTCAACCTTCAGCCCAGCTACTCGTGCAAACTCACCCATGTTGTTTGTCACCAAGATGCACCCTTGGGACAGTGCGTGACCCGCTATTGAACCGCCCCGGTTTTCGTAGAGGCCAATTTGCTTAAGTGCAGGTTTGTTCGGCCTGCTGACCGATTTGTTCATAATAATTCATCTCTGCTTCGGCGGGTGGAATGTAACCCAAGGGCTCCATCAGTCGGTGGTGGTTAAACCAAGCCACCCATTCCAGCGTGGCCAATTCCACTGATTCAATTGTTTTCCAGGCACTTCTGCGGTGAATCACTTCAGCCTTGTACAAACCGTTAATGGTCTCAGCCTGTCAATCAGCATCCAATACTTTCCACCAATCAGCGTCCAATATTTTCCACTTTTTCAGTTCTCTGAGACCGGTAATACCCCCACAACACAGCACTGCACTGCACAACAAGCAACTACACAGCATCAACACCTGGGGCGACGGTATATTTGCGGTATTCAACCACGTGGCCGCGCTGCGCGAATTGAACCTGTTACGCCGGAGGCTGCGTGTATGCCACCGAAACCTTTGCAGCGGTGTTGGCCATTGGCAGCAACAATGAATTTGCCTGCGACTATATGGGGCAAACTGAAACAGCCAAAAACTATGGGCTGATGCGCATGTTTTTATTGAGAAGAACTGAGAACAGCAGCGCCACTACAGCGGTGCTGGATTTTGAAAGATAAACGAGAGAATCTTATCAAATTGATAATTTATCAATTATTTGATAATCTATCAAATTCGAATCAAGAAACTCCGTATGAGCACCACCAACCTTGACAAAGCCATTCTGGATTGCATCGGACAGCATCAACAATCTGGTAATGAAGGAGTCGCTGCCAGCCTTATACAGCAACAAATAGGCCGCCCGCGTCCCACAGTCAATCGGGCTCTGGCCAGGCTGGTGGAAAGCGGCGAATTGATAAGATTGGGCGCCGGTCGTTCAATAACCTACTCAATTACCTACTCATTTTCTTATCAAAACACCGCAAAAGCGCCCTCAGCCAGCCAAGTGGAACAACCACAGGCAAGCTACTTCAACACATCCAGATCGTCACCAGGCTTTCAATGGAGCAACAAAGCTCACAAGGTGGTAGCGGCGTTGGCTGCTCCCCTGGGCACGAGAAAGCCCATTACCTACCAGCGCTCTTTTGTCGAGGACTACGAACCCAACCAATCCACCCTGCTACCCCGGGCACTGGCCACAAACCTGTTCAACGCAGGAAGAGCCAAAGACCAACTACCAGCGGGCACTTACGCGCGCAAGGTACTCGAGCAATTGCTGATTGATCTGTCGTGGTCATCCTCGCGTTTGGAAGGCAACAGAAAAAGCCTTCTGGATACCCGAGCACTTTTTGAGAAAGGCCGTGCAGAATTTGGCGATCGGGATTCAGTCATGCTTCTGAACCACAAAGAGGCAATCGAATTTTTGGTGGACGCTGTGCCCACTGAAGGCATCACCGTACCTGTAGTGCGCAACCTTCAAAGTATCCTGATGCGCGATTTGCTGGACGACCCAAGCGACCTTGGGGCCATACGCAAAAAAATTGTGAACATACAAGACACAGTGTATTTGCCCAGCCAGGCACCGCACCTGCTGGAAGAAATGCTGACGCTGGTCGTAAGCAAAGCCTGCGAAGTGCGTAACCCCGTAGAAGCAGCGTTTTTTCTGTGGGTGAATATTGCGTACCTTCAACCCTTTGTAGACGGCAACAAACGCGCCAGCCGCTTGGCGGCCAACATGCCGTTTTTACTGAGCAATTGTGCGCCCCTGTCATTCCTGGATGTTGGGCAACAAGAATATGCACTGGCCATGCTGGCCGTGTACGAGAAACTGGACGTAAGCCTGGCTGCTGAGCTGTTTGAATGGACCTACCGACGCTCGATTGACCGATACCAAGTTGTGGTTGAATCCATGGGTGACCCCAACCCACTGCGAGTGAAGTACCGGAACCAACTGGGCGAAGCCATTCGACACATCGTATTTTATGGTTTGAAGCTGAACCAGGCAGTGGCTGAAGTCAGCATTTCCAAAGCTGACCACGCAGTGTTTGTCGATATGCTTCAAGAAGAATTAGACACGCTACAGCCGTACAACTGTGCGCGTTTTCGCTTACCTATGAATAAAACCGCGGAATGGATAAAACAGAAACGACCGAGGTGAGTGTGGCGCACTCAAACGTCGACGATTGAATTGAAAATGTTCACTTTGGTACATTAGAAACGCAAGGCCCCCTGATTTGATGAACAATACCTTCCGCGCACAGTGTCAATGTGGTCAATTGGCAGTCAGCTTCGCCCACGCGCCTGTCGCACAGCTGGTTTGCCATTGCCGGGATTGCCAAACCATCAGCGGCTTGCCCTATGCAAATGTCGCTTTTTTTAAAACCGAAGAACGATGTGCTCAAGGCCAATTCAAGGCGATTGACATGAAGGGTGGCTCTGGCAAACCCAAGCAATACCGCCGATGCAGCAAGTGCAACGATTTTGTTTATGCCACAGTGGATGTGTTGACTGGCCTGTTGGGCGTTGCTGCAGACAAGCTGGGGCCGCCTTACGAATTCAAACCCATGGCCCATGTGTGGACCAGTGAGAAAGCGCCCGAAGTGGAAATTCCTTCAGGCGTATTCCAGTTTCCCAAAGCACCGCCGTTCAGGCCCGGCAAACAGTAAAGAAAAAGGGCTTAGCAAATGCTAAGCCCTTTTTTTATTTGGCTCCCCGACCTGGACTCGAACCAGGGACCTGCGGATTAACAGTCTTGCCAGATAAACTTTTTATTTTTTAAATTCAGTCACTTGGATGCTTGCCACATACCAAACCCCAGTCTAACCAAGGCACACCTGGGCCAAATAAATGACATCAAGACACAATATCGACACATCGTCACAATGTGGATGTTTAATACCTAATCGAATCCACCGATCCTGCATAATGTAACCAGACGAATGGGAGCTTCTCGGCCGGAGCAGACATATCGACATTCATCCAGAAAGCCCACTCAAGCAGGCTGAGCAGACTTTGATAACATTTGAACTTAGGAGCGTCGACATTGAGACTACTTGTTTGGCTCAAACGCCTAGAACTATTTGCCTTAGCTTGTTGGAAAGGAGTTGCTCAATCGTATTTTCTTCGCCGCCCGCAATTGACGACAAAACATCAATTAAATCTACGTCGCACAGAGGGATCATAGTCCCGCGATGGTCAACATAGGTATCTCTGCACCTCGCAACGAGCGCATCCATATTCTCTGCTTGCCTAAACAATAGGAATCCAAACTTTCCGCGGTTTATCGAGAATCGACCTGAGAGCTGATCAATTTCGGGGTTCGCTACATCTCGACTGTAGTTTTTGCATTCTACAAAAATGTATTGGCAAGGCGTTTGATGCACATTGTGAAGATTGAAGAAGAACCCCTCTCTCGCTGAATTATCAAAAGTAATATCAATCCTCTTTCTGCCATTATGTATTTCTTGCTCAATTACTGGAGAAACCAAGTTGGGGTAAAAAAGAAGCTCTAGAATTCCGACCACGGTCCGATGATATATTGTCGCTGCCTCGCCGCCTGACGGTATGCCAGCTAGGCGATCAATCAGAAATTGCGCTACTGATGGCGCATTTTCCTCTGAGAGTTCTTCATTGTGTAACGGGCGTGATGTTTCTCTGACCCAACCCTTAAAATCCCTAAACACTTCGGGGTGACTCTCGGTAAACCCGACAAGATATTCTTTTGAATACGGGGCAACGGACTCTTCAAGCGATTTCTTGGTAACAAATGGGGCACCATCTCTCCTATGCTGGACAAGAAATGAGTTCGTCATTATGTGCTCGTGCTGAAGATATTCGAGAACGAACTTTTTGTAGTACTTCTGTGGCGTATATTTCTTGGAGTATGAAACTATCGACTTTGGTGTAAGTAGGATCTTTCTACCATCCACCACAAGCATACGCTCAAAACTGTTCTGCCACTGACGTACTGAACTGTCCCAATAGAATCCGGTTTGTACGTTCATCTGCAATGGCATTCCCCAAAGCAAACACTGATTTTGGGTATACCTGACCAAATGGACCCTAATGACGTTTGTGGTTAAATCAGAGATTTTATCTTTGTCAATGCCGTCGATGAATAGCTTGAAATCCTCAATATCTTCAACCAGGCCCGTTTCTACAGCCCTACTGCCGACAATGCTGTCAAACAACTTCTGTCCATCGACATCCCCGATTGCATTTCCTCGTGGGGCCCCGCTCGAGAGGCCTAGGCAGGTTTCATTCGGCTCATGGAGAAAATTAAACATTCTCCTTGCTACATCTATTTGGCCAGTTCTAATATTATGGATTAACGTCTGGAAGAAGTTCCTTAAGGTTCTTGAAGCCGAAATACTGAAAGTATCAGTTCTTGTTCCCATAAAAAAAGGATCAACAAACAAGGGGGTGTCTCGATCAGTGTCGATATCAACAAAATCTAATTCGAATTGAGTCGCCGTAATCCCAAATTTTTCACTGATTTTCATCGAAATTTCCTATTGAGCGTACCGAATAAATTAAGTAGTGTCGATAAGCGGACTTAGCTTGAATGAATTCCTACTTCACTGTCCAAAAGTGTCCTCACTATCTCAGGATCGAGAAGAATACGAGTCAGTGTCTCATCAGATTCCAACGTTAGGCTGCCAATGCTGATGAAGAGTTTTTTTACCTGATTGATTGCCTTCACAGGCTTCAGCTTTTCGAATTCAGTCATATCTCGTACACGCAGCGGGTAAAGTTAAACTACTCCAATCGAAGTCTCAACCACCGCAGCACGCTTCGACCTAAGCAGCAGATTGAGCGACTTTTTCTTTGGCTCCTGGCCATTCGGTTGCTTCGATTCTGTCATTGAAAAAGTTCTGTTTTCAAATAGAGCCGCGCAAAGCGACGAACTGGTTACTCGGTCCTTCCGATCGAAGGATCAGGTTTGGGCTATTCGACACCACGTAGGCTAGGGGTCGCGTAAAGTTGAACGGGAACAATACGGGCAGCGACTGCAGACCAGGAACTGACACAGGCTTGCCGGTGTAGCGCACAGCAGCCTCGATCGCCCATGCAGTCAGTTCATCATCATGAATTACTACTGCTTCAAGTTTGAAAACGCGTTTAGCCGTTTCATCTCTAGTTAATGCGTGCCAGCTTTCCTGTGATTGAAGTACTCTAGCTACAGCCCTCTCAACCCCACTGCGATCGCCGTACTGCTCTGCAATCCTGCGTTGAAGCTCTTTAATCGAACAATCGCCTTGAAGTGCAAGTAGTCGGCCGACCGTTTCACAAGTCTTTCCAAAGAATGGATAACTGGCAATAGAAGCTCCCCAGACCAAAGGTAGCACTGCGTCTTGTCCCAGCCTTTTGTAGATGGCGATACCTCTGTCGATGAAATCATCCAAGTGTTCAAATGGCTTAGTGCTCAAACGTTTGAGAACATCCAACGTCTTTCTCTGAGACTCGATGCCGGGTAGCATCAAGCCAACCTGATCCCTGACAACTTCAATTGAACTTTGTGTGACCGCAGCATCAAGAGCAGCTCGGCACCACGCGAAGTCTACAAAGCGATCAAAGCCTATTAGTGGCACCTTTGTGCTCATGCCACATCTCCTGAATAACTAATTTTTACAAAGGGCACGATCAACTCTTCGATAGATACCCCGCCGTGGACCACCACCTCCTCGCCCTCCGGCACAAAGGCTGTTCGTCCGCCTGCGAATAGGGGCATGAAATTCGCGGGTAGTCCAGCGATGTCCAACCTGACTGTGTTGGGATAAGCAGTTGCGGAATCGGCGAGCAATGGCTCACTTCGATAAACACGGACTCGCTCCCCGCGCATTTCTGCAATCATGCCCTGGCTAGGCCTGCCGACGCCAGTGGACTCAACGTTGCCGTGATCCGCAGTGAGATAAATGTGGTATCCCTTGTCAAGCAGCAGAGAAAACAGCCGGTCGACGAAACCAGTCTTCAACCAGTTCCCGATCCACATCGCCACGTCCTTCTTGAACCGCTCTTTGTGTAGCCGATCGTCCACCTCATCGATTACCAAACCGACCACCTTGGGCCGCCGGTCGATCAGATCCGCTTCCAGTGCGTCGAGCTGATTGGTCTGGCGTAGCGCGCGCCGATACATCACCTCATTCGAGCTGACGCCTTCGTTCTGCCAGAACATTTTCCACAAGGATTCCTCCTTATCCGTCCTGTCGATGGAGTCCTCAAACTCTCGCGGTTTCAGGCCGGAGAACAGCGCTTGGCGCGACACCGATGTCACGGTCGGCAGCCACGCAAACGCGGTTCCTTCTTCAAACGTCAAGCCTTTAGATGCCGCGGTCAAGTGCTCGCGGATTTGCACCCACTGGTCGATGGCCAGGCCGTCGAATACCAGCAATGCCACTTTGGTTTCTCCTGCGGACCGTCGATGGCGCAGAAACCGCGGTACGTGGTGAAGCATCACCGGGCCTTTAGTCACCGGCTGCAGGATAAGGTCAGCGTAATGCTTGGCTGCGACCCAAGCTCGAAGACTCTCGTCTGATTGCACCTGCAAGGCTTTAATCCGCTCTGTAATGTTGGAGAGATGTTCGCTGTCACCCGTTCCTCGCAGTCCATGAATACGAGCGAGGATCTCACCGTAGCGCTTAGCGAACTCGCTCCATTCCTTGTGCGACGAAGATACCGTGGGGGTCGACTCGATCAGGCCATCGAGGCCTTTAAGTATCAAGGCTTGCAATGCTGCGGGGTCCTGAACAATACCAGCCTTGATCCAACTCGGCATTTTTGCCGGAACACTGGCTACTGCAAGCGGATGCAAGCTGCCATCGAGAAACATGGAATCGACAAGTATCTGCAAATCAGAGTGGTCGAACGGAATCTCCAGCTTGGCGATGTGATACGGTAAAAAGAGTTCATCAGCAAATGAGCCGTTCAACCCCAATTCCGATAGGTAGCGGCGCCACGCGTCCTGAACTACTTGCAGCAGTGCGCGTTTGGATGCCAGCCATGTGGCGACAGGAAGATCAGGGAACAGTCCCTTGCCTTGAATGATGCGCGCTGCATGCTCGACGAACAGGGGCGGCAGCGATCGGTTGGCGAAGTGAATTCGCAGCAGTTCGCGCCAGAAGTCGACCGGGTTGCGAATAGATCTAGGTGACAGTTGGAAGACGTGTTCGAGAATGAAGTCCTTGGACTCGTGCTCGCCACGCGCTGTCTGCAACTCAGTCTGGTGGGCATGAAACAGCCTGGCAAAATGTTCTGGCTCGACCTGTTGCACCGCGCTGTAAGCTAGCCTTGGAAAAAGTTCTGCAAGACTGAGCCGGACCACTCGTCCGTGGTGCACTATGTCCCACGGTAATGTATTCGCGTCTGCACTGCGTAGATGCAGAATCAATGAAGGGGCTGGCCCTGGCTCACCGCGGTCCCATGCTGCACGATAGCGTTCCTCATATTCAGCACGAAAAGCAAACGGGTCTTCGTATAACATTACCTCGAAACCCCGGCTGCGCAGCTCGGACAACAGCTTTTCGTCAAGCAACACATCGTCGGGGTCGCATGCCACCCACAGCCGGGTGAGGTCAGCCGTGAAGTGGCTGAGAATGCGTTCTGACCACTGGCTCATGCCACACTCTCGTTAGTCATATGCGCTCCGGGCATCACATCGCCGGAGACGCGCACCATCATCACGGCATTCAAATCCGGCACGCTGGCCTCCATGTCATCAATGGCTGCCAACCGTGCATCGTGTTCTTGTTGCAGTCGCTTGCGCCGATGCTCGCGCACGGCGGGTAGGCCGATTCGCCCAATCGCCTGTCCTCGGGCTTCGAAGGCATACACCGCACGCTCGCGCCCTTCCTTCAATCGGGTACGGTGCTCGCTCAGCAACTCAGTGAATACCCGTTCGCCTTGGCTGTTTGCTGCCCCATGAGATGCCTCGAACCATTTTACCGACTCCTCAGCGCTAGTCACGGCATGAACATCCACAGTCTCGGTCAGCAGCAGGTCCCACACGCGCTTGGCAGTGGGTACAAAGGGGCGGCATTCCTCATTGATGAACACCGGCAGGAAGCGCTTCCGGCTCAAGCCTTCTGCCGCCAGGCTGATCTCCCAAAGCGACCAGATACCACGCACCGAATCGGGCAAACCGGTCACCCTGATCACTGGCAGCGGCTGGCCAGAAACAAAGCGCGGCAGTTCGCTGATGATGGCGCGGGCGCGCGGGTCTTCCATCGTGACCCATTCCAACTCCGGATTCTCGTCCGCAGTGCGGGCGTCAAAACAGGCTTGTGCTGACTCGCTGCCGTCCGCCCACTTCACTTGCCATGCAATACCCGCTTTGATGGCGCTTGTACCCAACTGAGCACCGCGTGCCGACAACCCATTGGTGATGGCGCGTTCCAGCCAGAACTGCGCAGGGTGATCACGCCATTTGCGGGCGTCATCAGCGTCCAGATCGTGCTCCGTTGTTAGCAAATCACTGTTCTGCTTCGACTCCGCCAGCGTGGATCGCAGTTGCGACACCACCGCGTCGCATTCCTGCTCGATCGCATCCGGGTTTTGCAGGCCATGCACGAACAACTCGTCGAAGATCGGATCAGCCTCGACCGAGTCCATCACGTCGGCAACCTTGTCGACACCAAACTCCTGAGCGATGATCTCGAGCTTTGCCTCCAGCACCTGACGCACCCGATGCTCCACTGTGTCTTCGAGCACGAAGTTGATGGCACGCACCACGTGCTTCTGCCCGATACGGTCCACCCGGCCGATTCTCTGTTCGATCCGCATCGGGTTCCACGGCATGTCGAAGTTGACGATGACGTGGCAAAACTGCAAATTCAGACCCTCCCCACCTGCGTCCGTCGAAATCAGCACGCGTACATCTTTGGAAAACACCTTTTGGGCACGAGCGCGAGCTTCCAGATCCATACTGCCGTTGAGCGTTGCCACCGAGAAGCCCCGGCTCTCAAGGTAGTTAGCCAGCATTGCCTGGGTGGGCACAAACTCGGTGAAGATCAGCACCTTCAGCGCCGGGTCACCTTCCTCCTGCTGCAGCTTGTAGATTAGCTCCAACAGCGCCTCGGCCTTGGCGTCTGTGCCGGCAGATTCGGTTTCACGCGCCATCTCCAACAGCATCGCGACTTCGGATTTCTCAAGCTCCAGTCCATTTAAACTGAGGCTGGACTGCATGGCTAGGTCCACTTGCGACTGGCCATCAAGGTCTGCCCATTCATCCTGACTGAGGTTCTCAAACAGATTCGCCTGCGGTTGTGGCGCCTCAAGCAAGGCATGGCGCTTCTCCAGTGTTGTGCGGATAGCGGCTGTACTCGAGGTCACGAGCCGCTGCATCAGAATCATCAAAAAGCCGATGTGGCGCTGCTTGGCCACCACGGCCTGGTTGTAGCCGTGGCGCACATAGTCGGTTACTGCCTCGTACAAGCGCTGCTGCAAGCCGTGCCTTGCCTGCCAGGCCACTGCCTGTAACCGTGTGACACGCGGCTTGAACAGCGGTTGCCCCTCGGCATTGATCGACAGCCGCTTCTCGGTGCGAATCACGAACGGGCGCACCCGGTCGCGGCTGACACTGCCTTCGTCCGGAAACGCTTCCCGGTCGAGCAACTGCATCAGCCTCATGAACTGGTCGGTCTTGCCCTGGTGCGGCGTGGCCGACAACAGCAAGAGATAGGGGGATGCCTCCGCCAGCGCTGCGCCCAGCTTGTAGCGGGCCACCTGCTCGGTGCTGCCACCCATGCGGTGGGCCTCGTCGATGATGACCAAATCCCACGACGCAGAAATCAGGTCCTCGAAGCGCTCGCGGTTGTAGGTGTTCAGTTGCTCCAGGCTCCAGCCTCGCCTACTCTCCATCGGCTTCACCGAGTCCAGAGAGCAAATCACCTGGTCGTGCATTCGCCACAGGTTTTCTTCCTCGCCGGCGCTGCCGCTGCGCCACTGGCGAAAGGCTGCCAGCTCGGACGGCTCGATGAACTGGAACTTCTCGCCGAAGTGCAGGCGCATCTCAGCCTGCCACTGGCGCACCAGTCCCTTGGGCGCCACCACCAGAATTCGCTTCACCCGGCCACGCAATTCCAACTCGCGAAGCACCAAACCCGCCTCGATCGTCTTACCGAGGCCCACCTCATCGGCCAGCAGGTAGCGAATGCGGTCACGGCTCACCGCACGGTTCAGCGCGTAGATCTGGTGCGGCAAAGGCACCACGCTAGACTGAATCGGCGCCAGCAGCAGGTTGTCCTCCAGCGCATCGAGCAACTTAGCCGCCGCCGTGGTGTGCAGAATCTGTTCTACGCTTGGGCGCACGCTTTCCAACGAGTTCAAATCCTTTGCCCGCGCACGCACCACAGCGTTCTTGGCCGGCAGCCAAACGCGGTAAGCCACCTCGCCCCACACGTCTTGGCGATCCACTACCTGGCAAGGCGATGCCTGCCGTGTGAACCAGCACCAGTCGCCTACGGTAAAGTGACGCACCGGTTGGGTCATTCACACACCTCATCTCGCAGCGCTTTGCCTTGTTCAGTCAACCTATAGCGCTGTTTGCTGCTGTTGGGCTTATCCGGGATGGTCATTGCAACAAGCTCCAATGCCAGCAATGGTGCCAATACTGCCTCGCGAAACTTGCTGCGGTTGCTACGACCAACCCACTGCATCAACGTGGCAATGTCGTGCTCATCGGCCATCTGCGCCAGCACTATGCTTTGCTCAGCACTGAGCCCCAGCTTGGTCCTGACTTGGTCCCCACTTAGGCCCAGCTTGGTCCCGACCTGGTCCTTAGGCAGGACTTCCGCCTGCTGTGCAAAGCGCTGTCGAATCGCATCCCTAGGCTGAAACTGGGTCGCGCTCAGCTGATCAAGCAATTGCTGGCGCACCAGATGGTCAGCCACAGCGCTGGCTTGCTGGGTGGTGCTGATGCCAAGGCAGCGGATCGCGGTCAGGCTCAAGGGTTCTCCCTCCGGCAGCGAAAGCGCCAAGGCCAGCGCATCGGCCTGTTCGGGTGTTAGATGAGTACCCAAGGTCTGGCGGAATCGGCGCATTGCATCGGTCACCAACGGCTTGTTGATCAGTACTAGTTCAAATTCCTTGCGCGCCTTGTCATTATTCAATAGCGGCGGAGTGCGTCCCAAATCATGCCAGTTGCGGAAAATGGCGCGAATGCCTGTACCGGCTTGGTCAGACAGGCCAATACGGCGAAACGCCTTTACGATAGCAGGGTTGCGCACTTCCTTTTCGGTGGGGTCCAGCAGTTCGGCTTCGGTGGCGAAGGCATCACCCGGATTCCAGAACACCGTGCGATCAGTGAACAGCTTGATCGATGCCTTACGCCCATGATCGCCATAATCCTGATGGATCAGCAGGTTGATGGCCGCTTCACGAAAAGCCACGTAGTCCGGCGGATCATCATTGCGGCGCAGGGTGGCCGGGTCGAGCGAAAACGGGTGCTCGGCAACGCGCATATAGCGCGACACCAGCCCCTGCCAGGTCTGGAAAATATTTTCTTCAAACACGTAGCGGTCGTGCCAGCGCTGCTCGGCCGACCACTGGTCAAAAGCGGTATCGATACGTTGATAGTCCAGCACTGGCCGCGGCAAGATCTGGCGCACATAACGGCCCGTACCAAACAGCAGCACTCCGGCGCGGGTAGGCAACATCTTGCCATACAGCTCGACAACAAAATTCCAGTTCAGCAAAAACGAGATCGAATCGGTGATCTCGACATGCTCAGGGTTGCGCCGTGCAAACTGCGCCTGGTACCACTTGATCGTTGCCTCATCGAAGCACTGTTCAACTGGAATGTCCGCCAAGGCAATACCGTCATACCGATCCTGAGCAGCATCGCGCAGAAAACGTTCCAGCTCACTTTGGGTAAACTGTTCGTCGCCTGCGCCACGTCGAAGGTAACTCTGCCGAGGGTCACCTTTGAGGTAGACGGGCTTCTCAGAGCGAGACGACTCTGGCACGTGAAAAGCAAACACATGTTTGCCATCAATCTCGAAACGATGCGCCGCTACTGCGATTACCCGGTTGAGCTTTTGCCCGCCACGCAGCACCGCCAGAAAATCATTCTGAACCTTGTCTGGCTCCTCAACGCCGGTCACTTCCAGCTGGCCATTCACCTCGCTGACGCCAAACACCAGCCAGCCGCCCGCCGTGTTTGCAAAGGCGGATACAGTTTTGTAGGCATCCTCCGGGACGCCACGCTGTGCCCGCTTGCACTCAAAGTCATTCCATTCGATGCCATTCAGCCTTGCCAGCAATTCGTCTTGGTTCATGCTTTCGCTCCCGTTCGGTGCATCAGGCATCAGGCATCAGCCTCGGTACGGGTCAAGGCGAGGTCATAGAGGGTTAGCAACTTCTCATCCTCTTGCAATGCCTGGTCGGGTACCTTCTTCGCGATGTCGACGATGGTCTGGTAATCCTTATTGCCCCATGCGGCTCTGAAACCAGCGCGTAACGCTTCCAGGCGGAACTCCTTCAGACGGCGACCAGTGAATGCTCGATAGTGGTCGAACTCCTTTAGCAGCGCCTTCTCACGTTTCTTTTCCAAATCCTGCGCTTTGTTCGGGTCGGGAACGTACCAGCGGTCCTTGGCCTTCGCAACAAGGGCTGCGCTGTTTTTCTCCAAACCGCGCAGATCCTTGTGGTTTGTCGACAGATAACTGTGGATTTGGCTCGGCACCTCGCCCGTACCGTCGTATTGAATGAAGTTGTCTTCAAGCAACGCAGCAAGTTCTGGCTTCGACTCGTGCTTCTTCCAGCCAGCCCCGAGCTGGCTGATAAAATCGGTGTGGACTTCTTGATAGGTAGACGGCCGACGCTTCAAGAAATCGGTCAACCAATCAATCGCGCTGCGCTCATCGGAAACGAACATCTCCATCTGTGGAGCAATGGCAACCTGCATACGCTTCTTGTCGTACTCGGTGACCTGATCCGGCAAAAAGACCATTCCATCACGCTCAACGAAGCGTTGGATAAGACCGGATTGAAACTCATGAGTGGACATTGGGACCTGAACGTTGTGCCGGAAAAACCACGCCACCATGCGATCGAAAATAATGCGTGGATCGCGCTCGGAGATGAATTCCAGCTCGCCGTTCTTTGTCTTTACTGTAGGCAGGTACTGCAGATGTGTTCGCACAAAATCCCAAACAGAGTCTTCACTGCCCCCGGTTTTTGCAAACCTATCTTCCAACCCGCCGTTTGGCTTATATGCCGAGATAACAAGGTCTTGCTTCACTGAGGTTTTGTTGTTTACAGCGTTGAAGCTACCTTGTTTTTTATCCAGCGCTGAGACGTTTGCAACAACAAACCCAGCCTCTTGAAGTGCAGTTTGAATGGCATTCCATACCGCCGCCTGACTATTCGAGAATTCCACGGTCATCCAGCGTCCTGGCTTAAGAACTCGGAAGGCTTCTTCAAAGCAACCCGTCATCAACCTACGATATGCATCCAAGGTCTTAGTTTGGCTTTTGTTTTCGATCGCCTCAGGTTGTGAGTTTGTTCTTACGCCAAGCCATCCTTCCGTAAGAAAATTCAATTCTGAATACATCAAGTTCCCTCCAAAGGGAGGGTCAACAAAAATGTAGTCAAGCGAGGCGTCTTTGACACTGTAGAGCTTACCCATTGATCCAGTAGATACAACGTTCCCGCCGCGAGACGAAATAAGTCGCTTCATTCGAAACGTCTTTTCGATGTGCTCTTTCAATAGCTTTATCGCCGGGATTTCCTTGATGAGCGACGGTACATACAGTGTTCCATTCATGGGGCCGCCGCCTGCACCAAGGCTCCCGTTCTGTGAACGGAACCGATACATTAAAGACGCTACTTGCGCTGTAGATGTTAGGTTGAACGCATAACTCAATGGGCGTATTAAATCCCTATAAGCTGCCAAAACCTCAAGATTTCGCCTGGTATAAAAATGATGCTGTTTGGTGATTCCAACGCTTAACGGGTCGCTTGTCTTATCGCCCTTTGGGATGCTTTCGCTAGGGACATAACGAGTGATAGGCAGCGCTTCGATCTTCTCGATCAATGCAAGATCGGCTGCGTCTAGACGTTTTGTGAAATATGATTTTCCGACCGAGTAATGGATCAATGCAGGTCGACGTTTAACAGAACGTCGTTCCTCTCCAGTCACCGGATCTAACTGGGTTATGAAAAGCCGATCTAGAGACTTCTTGCCGAGATGCTTCCCACAGGAAGGGCAATCAAATTCTTCTTTAACTTGGTAGTCACTCTTGTCTACGGCCGTATCCCAATAAATGATCTCAGATGCGCACTCAGGGCAAGAGAATGTATCCGACCATACCGTGTAATTGATACGACCTATACGGCCATTCAGCTTAGGGTGGCCGGATAAATCTATTTCACTTAAAGCGGAATTTATTTGATCGTCAGAGGGGTGGTGCAACGTTTGAAACATCCAGCCGAACTCGGTTTCTATCCGCCGAATAACATCTCGAGCCTGCGCATCTTGCACATCAACGTCGATTGGCGAGTTGTAGTTGTGGGATATATAGGTTGCAGCGGTCGACAGATCATTCAAGATTGCATGACGCTCACCCAACTTTGAAAATACGACCCACGGTGCACCCTTATTATCACCGACTGGCGCGAGAATGTTTTTGTTCTGATCAACCTTGTATCCGAGGGATTCAACAACTGCTTTATCCCCGCAAAGCCTTGCAGCGACACCAGTCATTCCAGTGCCGGCAAATCCGTCCAGCACAAAATCACCCGGCATTGTGTAATGCAGGATGTAGCGCATGATGGCCTTGTGTGGCACTTTTGTGTGGTAACTGTGTGCCGTATAAATGGGGTCGTTTTTCCCTTCACTTACATCAGATGTAAATGGCTCCTTGCTGTACTTTTCAGTAGATTGGTATGGCCTCCCATTACTTTTGACGAAATCCTCGATGAAAGGATTGGGGCAAGCCGTGTAGTACGGTGGATCAGATAGCTCAAGAATGTTCTCGTCCGACCCGATAGGAAAACCTTCGATCTTCCGGAACGCGGGATCTTTGAGCTTCTCGGCAAGCAACTTCAGGTAGTGCTCGCGGCGAGCGTCATCATTCAGGAACTTTTGCCCGAGGCATTCGACGGGGCCAGACTTCGCCTCTTCGTTGTGGAAAAGATCATTCATCAGTCGTTCCTCAAATTCTTTTTGTAATGGCTGGCTGATCACTGCGTATCATTCGATCACAAAGCGCAGCTTTGTGGCATCTTTGCCCTTACAGCGCTCGTTCATAAATGTGTCGAAGCGCTTGCGCAGGTCGTCTGGGGTAGCTGGTGAGCCGCCTTGTAACAGCGCCTGCTTGATCTCGTCGCCCTTGACAGAGATCTTCTCCAGCCCCGAGAGCGCCTCTTGCACGGCATTGGCAAACTCGGCGGTCATCGGGTCCAGCAACTTGCGCGAGGTCAGGAAGGCGTCAATCAGTTTTTTGGAGGCAGGCGACAACAGGCCCAAGCTGTCCTGAGTGAACGGGTCCTCCAGGTTCTCCAGCAAAGTCTGCTGCCAATTGGTCACCAGTGTGTCCAGATTCTCGTCCAACTTGTGTAGGCGGTTGGCAGCCGGCATCAGCTCCAACTGCTCTGCAGACGGGCGGAACTGGCAATGCGGGCAGACGGCTGCTGTGACCAGTGTGGGCTCGTCCAGCGATGAACAACTCTTCAGGCCGTTGAGCGACTCCTCGAAGGCGGTAAGCTGGCTGGTGGGCATAAGCGACACTCCGGCCAACACGCGTAGCGCCAGTAGGCGGTCGTCTTTGCGCAGGGCATTGCGGGTTTTGTCCTCGGTTACACCAAGCCGCGCCTTGGTGTGGCTGGCGATATAGGCCGTGATGTAGTCCTTCTTGAGCTGGTCCAGCGTCTGCCTGCCATTAGCCAAAATTTGGGCTGCGTGCTCGGCCGTGCGGTCCATGCTGATTTTTTCGAAGGTGGCCTTGCGTACGGTATCAGCCTGTTTCACCCATGGATGTTCGGCAGGTAGCACCATCTCCGCTTGAGATAAATAGGACGCGGTACTGCCCAGCTCAACCACAAGTACCAGCAGACGCTCGACGGCGGCCAGTATCTCCAGATTCTTCTTCTGGCCGTCCAAGTCTTCCTGCGTGACGCGCAGGTTCTTGAGCTTGCCGACGGTGTTGTAAGGCGCCAGCGACTCGGTGAATTTTTTCAGCGAGTCGAGCGATGTGTGCAATTCTCTTGCTTCCTTTTCAACAAGAAAGCTCTGCCCCCAAAATGTGAGTTTGCCCTGCTGTAGGTCGGAACCGGCCTTAAGCACGCGCGGCACCAGACCGCTGACTTTCTCCTGCAGTTTGATGACCGGCTCGGTGTCGCCCTGGTTGGCCTTCTGTGCCAGGCCGGATGGCAGGTCAAACAACTCGAAAAGGGCACGCAGCACCGCGAGGTTGATCTCCTTGGGTGCCTCGACGTGCTTGAACTGCTTGAACTCTTCAATAGATCGCTCAGCCAATTGCCCCAGCTTGCCAGAATCGATCTTGTCGCCTGTGATCGACAACACAATGTCACCAGAATAGATCAAACTACCCAGCACGGTGACCAGCAGATCCGGCTCCAGCCGGTATTTGATGGGCGCAAAATACTCGACGTCTGACGTCCCAGAGAGCAGTTCGCTGCGATTGAGCACCTGGCCGTGGCCTTTGGCTTTGAGGCGGTTCAGAATCTCCTGCGCATAGCGGGAGTTGGCTGGGTCGACGCGGTCGCCATCGAGCAGCTCTAGGGCATCAAGGATGGCTGCTGCATCCTTGGTGCGGGTGCCGCCAGCCAAGGCACGAAGCGCGTTGCCAATTAATTGTTTGCGGTTGGCCTCAGTCAACAGCACCGAGAATGTCGGGTATTCCGGCGAAAGATCGACGAAGCGCTGGCCGAGTACAAGGCCAGAAATGACGTTCACCACGTCGCGGAAGTTGATGCGCTCGTCGGCGCCAAGCCTTGCACGGTCACGCAGCGACACGCCTTTTGCCCAATCCTGTAGGTTCTTTTTCTTGCCCTGGTAGGTGACATCGAAGGCGGTCATCTGCTTTTCCTGCAGCCACTTGCTCATGGCGCGCAGGAAGTCTTGCGCCTTGGAAAGATAGATGGCCTTCGCGCCGCCACTCGCGGTGGAAGCAAGATCCAGCGCTGCCGCATAGGACGACAACTGGCGTTTGAAATTATCATCCAGACCCGTGAGACGAAAGAAAACTTCGTCTGAAAGGCTGTTGTCGGTGAACTTCGGCTTATCGAATGGTTGAATGAAATAAACGTAGAAGTCGCGTTCCGGCTGTGCCGTGGGGCGATCGTTCGGAGCACCGAAGAACAGATAACCCATGCGTTCAACACGGCGTTCCTGCCACTCAAGCTGGTATTGCCAGATCTGAAAGCCGGGGTAGCGCAGGTCATCGCTGCATTCCATAAGCATTTTGACGGCGCTGTAGTAGGCACGATCGAGCGCGTCGTCGGATAGGGCTTCGCCACGCTTCTCGATCTGCGCGTCGTAGTCGATGTCCTTCTTGAGATCGAGGTAGAACTGCTCGGTGTCCGGCGCCTTGGAGATGAACTGGCCGTTGACCGTCTTCAACACTTCCCGCATGACGGTTTGTACCATAGACAACAAGTTCTCTGCAGGCTCGCCGGGCATTTCCTCTACCCCGGGCTGAAACAGGCACAAAGTATCGCGCAGCTCAGCAGCGGTGGGCCCGATAGGAATATGGATGTCGCCGCCTGTGGTCAGGCGGTGCACGGCCAGTGCGTTGATGACGCGCAGAGCCATCGGCTTGTAAGTCGGACGCGTGAATGCTTGCTGGACCCGCGATTCCAGCACCTCAGACACGCGCATCACTTCTTTGATGTTCGGGTCAGCGCGTAACACTGAGTTGGCCTTGATGGTGTTCCAGAAGCTCTCATAACTTATGAACAGCGGCCGATCAGCGGGCACATCCTGGTCGAGGATGGCCAGCATGGCAGACTCAATAGTCTTCAGTGCGCCGCGCTTTTCGGTGAAGTGGATCTGCTCGAAGGTTTTCAGGTAGTCGGGGTGAACCGGGAACAGCTTTACGTACTCGTCCATGCGCTCGTTCATCGAGCCATAGAACTTGGCGAACGGCGTGAGGTATTCACGGATCTTGTTCTGCTGGTCAACAGTCTTCTTGAGTAGGCGCGCGGACACGACGAAGCTGACGTCTTGACGGTCGATCAGGATCTGGGTGAAGCGCTCGTTGACCCGCCGCATGCTGTCCGCAACATGCTGAAACCGCACGCTGTCGAAAATAGCTTCCTGCACACCGGCCACAAAGCGGAACTTAAGGTGCTTGGTGACTTCGCCGATTTGACGCAGGATGGCGAGATCCTGCACCAGTTCATGGTCTTTACGGGATTGCAAAAATTCGAGGAATTCATCGACTACAAGTAACACACCCTGGTCCGGGAATTTCTCGCCGAACGCAGCCATCATTTCCTCGAACGATTCCTTGTTATTAAGCTCTTTGTCGGCAGTCGGGAAGGTGTAGTCGACACCGAGCTTTTCAAGAAAACGCTCAAGCTGCAGTGTAATAATTTGGCGCAGCGGCATTTGCAAGCCACCTACCTCGATCCGCAGCACCTTGAATCGACCGGCGATGGGGGTAACCGCCTCGGCCACCTTTGGGTGACGGATCATCGGCGCGTAACCTGCATCTTCGGCCACCAGCGAAAGCACTGACATTAGATGCGATTTACCGGTGCCGTAGTTACCAACGATCAGCACACCCTTGTGATCGACAGAGTCGTCAAAACTGAGCTGGGGAACCATGAGTTTGGAGATTCGCTCTGCCATGTCGTCAGAGATAACGTAGGTCGCGACGAGCTTCTTTGCCTCTTCTGGGCGCCCTGCATCGAGCAGTTGAATGACTGACTCTATCTGCTCGAACTGAATCAAATCGCCATATTTCATGTTATTCGGCATGTGCTTCCCTCTTCCTTGTATTCTTATTTTTAATTCAATCAAATTTCGAGTACGACCACACCATCACGACTGTAATCACGATGTTCAGGATGACTCATCTCCGCGTACACAAGGCGATCACCGCGCAGCTCACCAGGCCAGACTGCCACGACGCGCTTGGAATGAGCCACGCGTTTGACAAGTTCAAGCGGGTTGGTCTGCAATCCAGGCTCGAATAATAACTCGAGGTTGTCCAGCAGTAGCGGGGCTTCAGTTCGTTCCCCGAATTGTTCATGTAACGCGATTTCCCGCAGCAGTTCTCCTGCCGAGAAACTGCGCTTGTTGTGCGGCGTGGCTGCCAAACAGCGCCCAAGCTCCAGGCCGACATTGAGCGGCTCAATGCAGAGCTTCGTACCAAGCTGTCGGAGCAATTGGGTTTTGCCGCAGCGGCTCTGCCCCACCAGCAGGATCAACTTGCTGTTGATGTCGCCAATTTCGCCAATGAGTTGTTCGAGTTTTGCCAGCATGCTCATCCCTCAGTCCGACTCGACTTCAAGCTGTTGTTGATCTGGTAAGCGGTAGCCTGGCGCCAGCACGGCATTGCTCACGCCGTAGATGGCCAAGTGATCCTTCAACCACAGGCGGTATTCGTGCCCTCGCAGGCTGTGGTCGGGCGTGCAATCTACACTCCATTGACGAAGGATATAGCCGGCGGTGGCGGCACGCAGCTTCATCCGCAGCACGCCACTATGCATGCTGTAGTCCATTTCGGTGATTTCTGGTCGGGGCTGGTCCGGGTGTGGCACCAACTCAAGTTCCACTATCCGGGTCCACTGAATGTCTTGATCGCTCGTTTCGTGAGACGCCACTGGCTGCCCCTTTAGCACCATGGGACGGTTGATCCGGGTGATAACGAAATCTCGGAACTCCTGGGACTTTCGGTCGAAGGCGCGGACGTGCCAGCGCAGTCCGTTGTCAATCAAGGCAAAAGGCACTATCTCGCGCTCTGTGCTGCCACTGGAAATGGAGTAATACTCGATGCCCAGCGGGCATTCCTGATGGATTGCCCTCGTTACACTCGCCAGCACATCCAAATCCGGATGCGTGAGCCGTGAGGGGCTCTCGCTGACCACCAATGCCTTGAGTCGCCTTGGCTCACCGTCGCCGAAGCCTTGGGTTAGCCAGGACAAAACCCGCTCAGGTGGAGAATCGAAGACGGGCTGGAAGTTCAATCCCAAAACATAAGACTTGCCTTTTAGGTCATAGTCGATGTTACCGGGAGCTAAATCTTTGTAAAGAGCCAGATCCCGGGATGCCGCCGCGGACTGGATGCCAAACCGAGTGACCAAGTCTTGGCGACGTATCTCCCCAAGGAAGCGCACGCGCAACTCCAAGAAGGCGAGCCGATCGCGTTGTGGCTGAGTTAGATTTTCCAGAAATTCGCTTGGCATATCGGACGTATCGTTTTCTTCAAAACGTACTCAGCTTTAAGGCAAAGTAATAAAAAAACCTAACATACCGCGCAATACACTCCGTATCATTATCAATCGCAAACATATCGCTTAATGATAACCATATCTAAACTTAGTGCGTGACACTGATTTGACTAAGTTGACAAATTTGTTTTGCAATCACACTACGTAAGCCGAGGTATCCGAACTTGCTCATAGCATCGACTTCGCGGCCGAAGATTTTTATCGAACATACTGGTGAAGTCGAAAGGCTCCGCTGCCAACATCTCAACGAATTTATTTCCAGCCAGAGGTGCACAGGTGTGAAAGTATCATTTCGAGGCAAAACGAGGCACAATATTGTTTCATTTTGCCTCGTTTTGCCTCGACACAAGGATCACCATGGATTCGAAAATCCACAAACGTCTTGTTACTTTCGTTACTCAAATGCAAGAGGGGCCCTTGGGCAGAATTCCTCTGGATAGAGTGATCAAAGCAAATTTGGAACTTTTTCTGACTATGCGAGAGAGTGGTGCTACCTGGGCACAAATCGCCAACGGTTTAACTTCTGCAGGGGCTCGTCGGTCCGACGGTCGGTTCATTTCTGCTGACCATCTGCGAAGTGCAGTATCGCGGCAATTAAGACAAGGCTTGGAGCTGACAAGTAACAATGAAGACAGCTCGTCAAATCAAAACCGAGTGGAGCTCACTCCCCCTACTTCTGTCTCAAAGTCGAGGCAACCATCTCAAAGTTCGCCCCAGGCAAATACAAAAAACGGGCAGGCTGAAGGTGAGTCAACTGGCTCCAAGAACGACGATACCGCTTCCATTCAAAAAAAACTGGATCGAATTCGTAAATTTCGTAATTTATAACTGTCTGTTCTATATAGTTAATTTAATAGGCTGACTCAAAATCCAAATCATCCAGAGGTAATTTCGTACTGTTTGCCTACGCGGTCGATAGCCGCTTTTTTATAACATCCTTACAAATGGAGGACGCTCATGCGTTTCGGCAAACATACAAAAGATCCAAATCCAATGCACCCTGTTGAGAACTTTATTACACGGGTAATGAGAATTTTTCTCACCTTAGTTTCATGGCCTAAGGTTTCCTCCACTGCGATCCCAAACGATCGAATTGCATTACAAAGCACTATTTCGTCGGATGAACTAGAAAAAAGACTACTCAATCGGGGATGGTCTGAAGTCGAAATTCAGAGAGCTTTGTCACTGAGAGATAGTTTCTTTAATCAAGGTTTTGTGGATATCGGACGTCCTGTAGCGCTTTTTAATTTAAGCACTTTGCAAGGCCCCTTTCCCGATTTACCTCAAGAGTTGCTAAACACAGCAGGAGAGCCCGCTGAGACTATCCAACGGTTGTTGGTTGACTTGGAGGAGTTACCTTTTGTCTCGCTATCTTATGAGCAAGAAAGACAATTTAAAAACGGCCAACCAGTGCTCATTCGATTTGGGATAGAGCCTCACCGGGAAAAACGTTCGTCAGGAGGGCAAGTAAAAGATCTCGGCGAAAAACAAATTAATGTTGGTCTTGCGACGACAGTTTATATCGTGGTCGAGCGATTACGCTACCTGATGTATTTCCGAGATCAACGAAAATTTACGTCAGTTAATGACCATCGCGATGTAGCTTTCGGCTTGTTGGCGGAGATGTGGCCAAGGGCAGACAATCTTAGACTTACTAGAGAAAAGCGCATAAATCATTTGGAAACGCTATGGAACAAGGGCCGTAGACCCCAAGTATGGAGTCAGCTTTACCCAGTGAAAAATATAAATAAAAAAATCGAATCGTGGGCTACCTCGTTTGAAAACGTCTCAAAAGAACGGTTAATTCAAGAAATAGCATTCCAACAGCGTTTGGTTCTTGGTCTTTTACATTGTGAAATCCGAGCAGAGGTGTTTCGCAAAACAATAAGTAAGATTAGCGACAAGGTTTCTAAATCGAGCGAGGAATCAAAGGGGGACAGAGCCATCCTCGCTGGAGTGCACCCAGAACATCACTGCTTACACGCTGATGTGCTACCGGCTGCCTTTGCTGGAGATATAAACCCTTCCAATCTATTTCAAAATCTAGAGAGTTATCGTGAATTTTTCGATACGATGCGTCTCATCGGCCGTGCGAATCGCGGATGCCAGCCAGTTTTTGAAACTGAGCATTTTCCAATTATCAAGTTCGCCATCAAGAACCTGGAAAAGTGGCTTTATGCCCAATGGCCAGAAGATATCCCGGCCGCGCGAGAAACAGCATTTTGGGCTAAAGCAATGCTCTCGGTGATGCCACTTGAAAAGTGGAAGACCTTCTGTCAACAAGCTCACGATATGGAAAAAAATGGTGTGGAGGAAGCAGTGTTTACTGTAGTCAGAAGTTAACAAGCAGAGGCCTTTAAATCACATTGGCTGGTTCTTTTAGCTAGGTTGCGGCAAGAATTGCTTGCTGCAGCCTCTTCAGATATTAGAAAAACCCCTCATAAACGCCAACTATCGAATTCGAGAAGAGCCCAGTAATCTATCGACATGCCTCGGTCGGTACCGAGCCTCGATCTAACCAAAAAAACTTCTACTTTATGAACCAGACGATGGACCTGAATTGATAACAAACATTCTCATGGACGCCTGAGCCCAAAAAAATTTTAATGACTCGTTGAAAGCTTCGTTAAGTTTGTATTTGCTCAACCTGAAAACTGACAAGAAACGCTCGCCTGGCATTGCCGAGAACGAATTTCTAATAGGAAATGTTGCAAATGCAATTCATCACAAATGGACCTGATATCCCCGATGCTCTTCTGCAAGCGCACGAAGATGGACGCGTGATATTTTTCTGCGGCGCAGGAATTTCTTATCCAGCAGGCTTACCTGGTTTTAAGGGGCTGGTGGAGCAAATTTACGGGCTAAATGGCACTTCACTTACTGAGATTGAACGTGAGGCGTTCGATCGAGGGCAATTCGATGCCACGCTCGACTTGCTGGAGCGACGTCTACCGGGCCAGCGTCTGGCCGTCCGTCGCGCACTGGCACAGGCCCTGAGGCCGAAGTTTCGCCGCAAGGGCGCCACTGATACGCAGGCGGCACTGTTGCGTCTCGCTCGTACCCGCGAAGGCACTCTAAGGTTGGTCACCACCAACTTCGACCGCATCTTTCACATGGCAGCCAAACGCACTGGCCAACCTTTTCAGGCTTACGCCGCCCCGATGTTACCGATTCCGAAGAACAGTCGCTGGAACGGGTTGGTTTATCTGCACGGCCTTCTACCCGAAAGGGTCGACGACACAGCCCTGAATCGTCTCGTGGTCACCAGCGGTGATTTTGGTTTGGCGTATCTGACCGAACGTTGGGCGGCCCGCTTTGTGAGCGAGCTATTTCGTAACTATGTAGTCTGCTTTGTGGGCTACAGCATTAACGACCCTGTGCTGCGCTACATGATGGATGCGCTGGCGGCTGATCGGATGCTAGGCGAAGTCACACCTCAGGCATGGGCACTGGGTGATTGCGAACCTGGGCAAGAGCACCGGAAAACCATCGAGTGGGAAGCCAAGGGCGTCACGCCAATCCTTTACAATGTACCGGCTAGCAGCTACGACCACTCAGTGTTGCACGAGACGCTGCACGCGTGGTCAGAAACCTACCGCGACGGAGTGCAGGGCAAAGAGGCCATCGTCGTGAAACACGCCATGACGCGCCCGCAAGAGAGTACGCAGCAGGACGATTTCATCGGCCGGATGCTATGGGCATTGTCGGACAAATCAGGTTTACCTGCAAAACGCTTCGCCAACTTCAATCCCGCCCCTTCACTGGACTGGCTGCTGGAGACCTTCGCGCACGAGCGCTTCGGGTACGGTCATCTGACCCGCTTTGGCGTGCGGCCCGATGACGCAGTGGACACCAAGCTGCGCTTTAGCCTGATTCGACGGCCTGCGCCATATGACCGTGCACCGCCGATGCTGCTCGCCTCCAGTGGCATCACTGCCAGCCAGTGGGATGACGTGATGTTCCATCTGGCTCGATGGCTGGTGCGCCACCTAGATGACCCCAGGCTTGTAACCTGGATTGCAGAGCACGGCGGGCAGTTGCATGACCGTTGGCAGTGGCTGATTGAACACGAGCTGGATCGCGTTTCTTCGCTGGAGCGTGAAGGAAAAACCTCCGAGCTTGATGAAATCCGCTTGCACGCACCCAAGGCCATTCCTAGCTCAATGATGCGGACCGTATGGCGCCTTCTGCTTAGTGGCCGGGTGAAATCGTCGTGGCACGATACCGATTTGTATCGGTGGAAAGGACGACTTAAGCGGGATGCACTAACCGCTACATTACGTTTGGAATTGCGTGAGTTATTCGCGCCCAAGATTGTCTTGAAGAAGCCTTTTCGCTGGGGTGACGACGACCCGAGCAGCGCTGACGAGCCCACGCGGATCAGGCAATTGGTGGATTGGGAGCTCGCACTGACCGCTGATCACGTGCATTCCGCCCTGCGCGATTTAGCTGACGAGCATTGGACGTTGGCTCTACCACTTCTGCTGGATGATTTCCAACAATTATTGCGTGATGCATTGGACCTGCTGCGTGAGTTGGGCGAGGCCGACGACCGTAGCGACCGATCGCATTGGGATCTGCCATCCATCACGCCCCATTGGCAGAACCGGAGTTTCCGCGACTGGGTTAGTTTGATCGAATTGCTGCGTGATGCATGGTTGGTGACTCTTGCAAACGACAAGGTGCGCGCAAAACGCATCGCGCAGAACTGGTTCGAGTTGCCTTATCCCACTTTCAAACGTCTGGCCCTTTTTGCTGCTAGTCAGGATGATTGCCTCACACCTGAGCAGTGGGTGAATTGGTTGTTGACCGATGACGCGTGGTGGTTGTGGTCTACAGATACAGGGCGGGAGGTGTTTAGGCTGTTTGTCCTGCAAGGGCGCCATTTGGAAGGAGTTGCACAGCAAAGCCTGGAAGCAGCCATTTTGGCAGGTCCGCCGCGCGAGATATATAGAGACGATCTGGAGGAAGATCGGTGGCAAGACTTGGTGGCTCGCTCCGTCTGGTTGCACTTGTCGAAACTGAACACATCGGGCCTCGCACTGGGAGAGCCTGCAGCGGTACGATTGGCTGCAATTTCCAATACCTACCCACAATGGCAACTGGCGACGAACGAGCGTGACGAGTTCTCGCACTGGATGAGTGGCACCGGTGACCCGGACTACGAGGACAGTCGGGATGTCGACATTGCCCCCCGCAAGCGGCAGGAACTGGTGCAATGGCTCACAAAGCCGATGCCAGAGCGGCGACCGTTCTATGAGGACACTTGGCGAGAGGTTTGCCGAACGCGCTTCTTTCACAGTTGGTCCGCGCTGCGCGATCTGTCAAAGGATGACGTGTGGCCCGCTGGCCGATGGCGTGAAGCTCTGCAGGCTTGGGCTGAAGAGGGCATGGTATTGCGCTCATGGCGATATGCTGCGCCTCTGGTACAGACTATGCCTGATGCCTTACTTAACGAGATTGCTCACGGCGTTACGTGGTGGATGAAAACTGCATCCAAGTCGACCAACTGCCATGGGGACATCCTGCTGAACCTGTGCCGCCGTGTTCTGGCATTACCGCTAGAAGCAGGCTCAGGTTCTCGCATTATTCGAAACGGTGTCGAGACCTATGACCCTGTCGGCTCAGCAATCAATCATCCCATCGGACTGGCCACGCAGGTACTGATCAACCTGTGGTTCAAGCAGAACCCGAATGACAACGATCTGCTTCCTGCTAACCTGAAGCCCATTTTCACCACACTGTGCGGCGCGCAGATAGATAGATTCCGTCACGGCCGGGTGCTACTGGGTTCACGGTTGATCGCATTTTTCCGTGTTGATCGACCTTGGACCGAACAGCACCTTTTACCGTTATTTGATTGGGACAACCTAATTGAAGCAAAAGCGGTGTGGGAAGGTTTCCTCTGGTCTCCTCGAATTTACCAGCCGCTTTTAATAGCGCTCAAGACACAGTTCTTGGATAGTGCTAATCACTATGCTGATCTAGGCGAGCACCGCCAGCAATATGCGACATTTCTGACCTACGCAGCTTTAGGCCCGATCGAGGGATACACCATGGAGGAGTTCCGATCTGCAATTATTTCGCTTCCACAAGAAGGCCTCGAAGAATCAGCACAGGCGCTCTCCCAAGCGGTTGAAGGCGCAGCCGATCAGCGAGAGGACTATTGGACAAATCGGGCCAAACCGTTCTGGCAGAATATCTGGCCAAAGTCCCGCGATTTGGCTACGCAGCGAATTGCAGTCTCGTTGGCAAGACTAGTTATTGCTGCCGGAAATGAATTCCCAAATGCATTAGCTGCAGTGCAGGATTGGCTGCAACCAATAGAAAACGCCCACTATGTGGTGCATTTGCTCTATAAATCTAATTTGTGCACCAAATACCCAGTCGATACGCTTTCACTATTAAATACAGTGATTAGCGACCAACGGTGGATGCCCAGTGAGTTAAAGCAATGCTTGGAACAGATTGGGCAGACCTCGCCAAATCTCGCCTTGGATAACCGTTACTTAAAACTACTCGATCTACTTCGTAGGCAAGAGGCCTAACATCCACATACCGAACATGCATCATTCACTTTAGACACTCAAAATCCAAATATTTTGATGCTCGCAGACATAAATTGCTTCAGCCAGGTCTGGCTAATCACAGGAGCACAACATGTCTATTTCATTTTCTTCTCAAATTTTTATCATCGCAAACGAAAAAGGTGGTGTGGGTAAATCTACAACTGCACTGGCTTTGATTGACTGGCTGACCTTAAACAGCCAACCACCAACGATCATTCAAGTTGACCGACAAAAACGACTTGAAAATTCTATTGGTAAAGATGTTCTGACCATCGACTCCGACCCTAAAGCAGCGCGCCTAGCTCCAGAGCTAGAGACACGTCGATTCAGCCCTATGCTGGAAAAAATCGAAGTCTCAGCCGGACGAGCGCCTGTAATCATCGATATAGGAGCTGGAGAAGTCGAGAGATTTACAACATGGGCAGCACTCGTCGATCTAGAAGAGGAGTTTATGGAGTGGCAATTAAGCTGCCACCTAATTGTGCCTTTTCTGGCCGAATCCGAGGCTATTCGGCAAGCTGCTTGGTCCGTCAAACGATTGCGTTCTGCGCTGCCTCAATCAATGATATGCCTGGTTGAAAATCAGCGCGATGGGAAAATCTCAACGCTACATCCGAACTCGTCCGCTGCTCAGGCTTCCGAGGAGTTTCTAGCCGCCTGGCGGAGCCAGAGCATACAACTGACGTTGCCCGCAATCCCAGGAAATTCTTGGCGTTGGTTCGAAACCACCAACTGTCGATTCCTCAACGTTGTTGACATGACAACAGCCGACACCATAAACCGAACAGGATTATCGCGGGCAGATGCCAAAATTGTGCGCGGTGATGTCAGTCAATGGCTTGTGAACATATTTGATGAATTTGATCGCACTTTCGGTGTTGTGAAAGGCTGATCATGGACAGAACTACTTTCAATTACGCCACCCAATCCGCCATAAACGATGGGCAATTCGAGAAGATTAACCTAGCTCAAAAATATGCGTCTAGTTTCATCAGTGGAAACCCTCAATTCACACCGACTGATTTGGAGAAGCTGGGCACAGTTGGACTAGCCCAATTTCTTGAAACTGTCGGTTCAAATGGGGTGAGATTTAACAACCCATCCCGATCCGATTCAGCGCCCGAGCAGCAACAGAACAAACCGTCTGATGCAATTTCTCCAGGATGGCGTAATCAGCGGCGTTCAGAGCCCTCATTACTATTACACGCCCTAGCTTGGGGAATCACCACAGGGCTATTCCCGATTTTCGTCGCGTTGATTCACTTCACCATCCTAAAACCCTAGGGGAGCAAAACGAAATGTATCTAGAAAAACCGTTACTGCTACCGGTCTGCGCAGGCATTATTGCGAGCATCGTGATTTTGACCACAGGCTTCGTTGTCTTTTTTAAGTTGTACCCAGCGATCGCCAACATACCCCTGACGCCAGGTGTGATTTGGCGCTATGTCTGGAGCATAGGAATTGCCGACCCGAGTAATGTCTGCCAATTGAGCATCAAATGTCGTCTATCAAATTTCAAGGAAATCATTCAGTTCGACCCATTTCGTCATCGCGTTATTCTGCTTATGTTCGCAGCCTTTGTGGGGGGAATCGTTGCATTTGCTGCTGCATTTAAGAAGTCTGCCTTGAGGGAGAATGCTCAAACAATTCACGGAAACAAAATTCTTTACGATCTTGACGCACGACAGTCACTGCGCACAAAATTGAAACGTACCGGTCAAAGTAGTAAAGATTCTTTGTGGCTTATGCCACATGTGCAACTGACAGACAATGCCGAAGCTTTCAACATCGGCGTACTTGGTGATCATGGTTCTGGTAAGAGCGGTGTATTGCGGGGATGGACTGATCAGATCATCAACCGCAACCAACGCGTGTTAATTCACGATGCCAAGGGCGACATCACTGCGGGCCTGCCTGTAGATCGATTTTTGCTAATTGCTGCCCATGATCAACGGGCATCCACATGGGCTATTGGCGAAGATATTGTGAATTCCCAAGATGCTGCAGAGGTTGCTGTAAAATTCATCCCTACCGCCAGCACTGGAGAATCGATTTGGACAGACTCTGCGCGTAGCGTCTTAACTGCACTGATCGAGACACTACAGAAAAGAAAAGGCACAATGTGGGGCTGGGAGGATCTTTACGACGCTATATTTCAACCGCCTTTAAAGTTACGTGCTTTGATAGATGAAATATCTTCACCAGCTTCTTTGATTATTGACATTGATGAAAACGGGGTACTGAGTCGCACAAGCCAGTCGATACTGCTAACACTTTGGATAACCGCGCTGGTAACCATCAAACCATTGGTTGATCTTGCCAAAGCTATTCCGAAGGAGAGGCGATTCAGCATCAAAGCATGGTTGTCCACGCAATCCAAACTACCGAAGACCATCATTCTTCAGCATGCCGCCGATTACCCAATTCTGTCGTCAGCAATAAGCGGATTATTGGTTGAAATTGTAGCAAGTAAAATTCTTGCGCCATCTATGCCGAGTCGTTCAGAACCCTGGCTTTATTTGATTCTGGATGAGCTACCCGTGCTAAAGCGCTTGGAGAAACTACCAACACTATTGAACGTTGGCCGAGAGAAAGGAGTTCGCTGCATAGGGGCGGTGCAGGATTGGGAACAAATCATAAAACTCTATGGCCCTGAAGATGCGGCAACTCTGGAGGCCCGATTCAAAATCAAAGTGGTATGTGCGCTTGGCATCAGCGAGACCCGGGATCGCGTGGTCGAGCGTTTTGGTGGTAACCGCACAATCGTTGAATGGGACTATGTTGGCGACGGTAAACCAAAGGTTCGCCGCGAGTCACAAATTCCTGTGATTCAACCAAGTCAGATTTCTGATGATTTAGGGGTTTACAAAAATGGCTCCTCTCTGGCGGTACGCGTCGCAATTTTCGGCCTAGGTGCAGTTGCTGTTGTAAATATTCCTTTCACCGCCTGGCCACAAATCCGACAAGCACACGTACCGGTAAAGATCAAAAAAGACGGAGCCGGTTGCCACTGACAATACTGTACACACCAACTTTCAGATCAAGTGCGACGGCATTAGTTGATTTAGGACTCAAAATCCAAAGAAAAGACACTTGATCGTGAGAAAAAATCCCTTATTTAACGTGAGGGATTTCACATGGTCGCTACTTGGTCTCCTGCTGCAAACAGCAGTTACTACACTAATCAAACAGAATATTACATTGAGGATGGCGCATCAAATGGCCGGTGGTTTTGTCCAAGCGGGCAACTTGGAATCACAGATCACTCAGCTGTAATCAAAAGTAATTTTGAGCAACTGTTTCAAGGTCTCGACGAAACCGGCGAACCGTATTTGTCAAATTCGCGTACTGATCGCACACCTGCGTTCGATGTCACATTATCAGCACCACGCTCAGTTTCATTGTTGTGGGCATTTGGACGAACTGAAACACGCAACGCTATTGAAAAGGCTCAAGAACGTGCAGCAAGGGCGACACTGCAACTATTGGAAAAAGAAGCTGCATTTGCTCGCAGGGGGCGTGGTGGTATGCATCTAGAAAAAGTCGCACTTTCTGCGGCATGTTTCGTTCACACAGAAAGTCGACCCGCACAGCATGCCGATGGTCGCGTGTTTGAAGATCCTAATTTGCATACCCACTGTGTAATTTTGAATTTAGCCACCAGAGCGGACAAGAGCAACGGAGCTATCCATTCCGTCATATTACGAAACTGGAAAATGGCTGCTGGCGCAACCTACCATCAGGCCTTGGCATATGAACTTCAATCTATGGGTTTCGCGATAGACCGTGTAGGTAAAAATGGCATCTTTGAAATCGCTGGTATCGATGAAAAGGCAATTCGTTACTTCAGTGCGCGCCGCCAAGAAATTGAAAATGAGCTCCAGGAGGCTGGGACTACAAGCGGAGAATCGGTTGCTTTAGCCGCCTCGCTGGCAAAATCTACTCGGGGAGCAAAGATTGACACTAATGAGGTAGAGCTGACCACGATTTGGAGAGAAGTAGCCCACGACAATCACTTGAATATTGATCAATTAGAGCAAAATGCCCGACAGGCTTCTGCTTTGACTAAGACTAAATCTCAGGATCTACTGGCTAATACTCAGCTTTCTGCCCTACCCCGCCAATTAACTGAAATCAAAAGCATCATTGACCGCCGTGAACTACTAAGGGCGGGTGCGGCGTCGCTTGTTGGAACTGAACTTTCACCAGAAAAATTATCAGAGGCTCTAGATCAATTAATTGCCTTCGGCAGTGTCAAAGAACTAAGCACTGACGCGTTGGGCCAATCTGTTTACTCAACGCCGGAGATGATCCGAATTGAGCAAGAAATCGTATCAATGGCATCTGAACTCGTACAGAGCCCCTGGCTGTCGGTCGGCGAAGATTCGATTAAGCGTCAATGCCAACAGCGTAACCTTAATGATCAACAAATCAAGGCTGCCCTAAAAGCAACTTCCACCAGCCGCATCGCTGTCATTGAAGGCGCACCTGGTTCAGGAAAGACCACGACGCTATCGCCGATCGTGGACGTCTATCGCAAAGAGGGTTGCCGAGTGATTGGGGGTGCATCTGCATGGAAGATAGCGAATATGCTACGAGACGATCTGCAAATTGAATCACGTGCGATCGCATCATGGATAGAGCAATCCCAAAAAGGACAGCTTCCTTTAGATTCCTCCACACTCTTTATCGTTGATGAGGCAGGTCTGCTTTCATCAAGAGAAATGCACTCAATATTAAATACTGTTCGAGAATCAGGTGCAAAACTACTGCTGGTTGGAGACCCTGATCAACTTCAGGCTATTGGCGCTGGACCTGGCCTATCGCTTGTCACCCGATCAGTTGAACAAGCAAAAGTGTCAAAAATCGTACGACAAAACGAGCAATGGTTGCGTGTGGCCATCACCTCGTTGGGTGAAGGAAAAGCTAAGGAGGCCCTAACAGCTTTCCATGAACATGGCCTATTGATCGAATCGGAAGGGCCTCGCGCCTCCATAGTTACCGTGGTGGACCAATGGGAAGAAATTCGCAAGGAAAATCCCACCGCATCACAGATCATCATTGCCAAAACCAACGCCGAAGTGCATTCAATAAGTCAGGAGGTTAGGTCACGCTTGCAAAACACGGGGATTGTGACAGGCCCAAGCATCAGCTTCCAGGCAACTACATCTTCGGGTCATCCCACCGAAATCACTCTGGCCGCTGGAGATCAGATTCGTTTCCTGGTTAAAAATGATTCGGCTGGTGTAATTAATGGCTCAATTGGCAGAGTCGTTAAAGTGTCAGAAACCCAAACGGGCACAAGTAAATACCAACGCATAATCGCTGACATTGGTGAACGACGAATTGTTTTTAGTCCCGATGAGTTCAATGATGAAAAAGGACGGGCAAGACTCGGATGGGCCTATGCTTCGACGATATACGGAGCGCAAGGGCTCACGGTTGACCATGCAACTGTACTCCTCAACAATTTGTTCGACCGTCACGATATTTATGTGGCAGCGAGTCGCGCAAGATGTACGACTAAATTAATTACGGATAAATGCAGCATTGACCGCGAGATTCGCTTGATGCAGCAACCTGACACGCCAACCGCATATAGCTCAGACTCCATTACGTCCTCAGAGCGTCATCTTTTTTTGGCTGCGACGTTATCGCGCTCAATACCCAAACAATCCACCCTAGATGTTGCAGATTTTCATAATGGCGTTGCTGAGCAATTAATTCAAAATCGGAATCGTGCTTTGCAATCAAATATGTCGCTAGAAGTTGATTCGCCTTGGTAGCCATTACAGCCCCTAACGCCAATTTTGATTACGTAACACCTTTTGCAACATGCGTACTCTTGACCTAATTCAAGCTGCTGCTTTCCTACGGATGCATCCAGAGGAAGTGCGCCGACGAGCCAAGCTGGGGCAGCTACCAGGTGCGAAGCCCGGAAAATCCTGGGTTTTTCTTGAGGATGATCTTGCCGAGCATTTGCGATCGCTATATCCTCAAAAGCGGCAAGCGTTGCAAGTGACATCAACACAGGAGACCGAAAAATGTCACTTTTCAAACGCGGAAATACGTGGTGGATTGACTTCACCACGCCCCAAGGCGAGCGTGTTAGACGCACTGCTGGAACAAGTAGTAAAAGCGAAGCGCAGGAATACCACGACCGACTGAAGGCAGAAAGTTGGCGAATACAGAAGCTTGGTGAAAAACCGAAATACACATGGGACGACGCAGGCCACAAGTGGCTTGTTGAGACAACCCACAAAAGAACACACCAAGAAGATGCTCGAAAACTTTTATGGCTTCAACAATTCCTTCGTGGGAAAGTACTTACAGATATTTCCCGGGATTTAATTTGGGAAATTGCCGAGTGCAAAAGGAAAGAATCAAGCGGGGCGACAGCAAATCGTTATCTCGCTCTTATTCGATCCATATTGCGTAAAGCTGAATTTGAGTGGGAATGGATAGCTAAAGCACCAAAAGTTAGGCTCTATCGGGAAACAAAAAGACGAGTACGTTGGATCACGCCAGAACAAGCGACAAAATTGCTTGCTGAGCTGCCTCAACACCAAAGGGATGTGACACTTTTCGCTCTCTGCACTGGCCTGAGGCAGGCCAACGTAATTGGACTGGGCTGGGATCAAGTAAACCTAGATCGCAAAACCGCCTGGATTCCCGGAGAACTGGCTAAAAGCAAAGAAGATATTCACATCTCACTCAGTGATTTAGCAGTTGAAATACTGCGAGCGCAAGTTGGAAAACACGAGAAAAAAGTATTTACCTACGCCGGAAAGCCAATCGGTCAGATAAATACTAGGTCGTGGAGGAACGCTCTGATAAGGGCCGGAATCGAAAACTTTCGCTGGCACGATTTGCGGCATACGTGGGCCAGTTGGTTAATCCAAAACGGCACGCCCATGTACGATTTGCAGGAAATGGGTGGTTGGAAGTCGCAAGAGATGGTTAGGCGCTATGCACATTTAGCTCCGGCTCAATTTGCGAAGCATGCCAACGTGGTTCAAAACCTAATTTGCGGCACAACTACGGCACAGTCCGAGAAACAAAAAAGGGCTTAGCTCGCGCTAAACCCTTTTGTATTCTGGCTCCCCGACCTGGACTCGAACCAGGGACCTGCGGATTAACAGTCCGTCGCTCTACCGACTGAGCTATCGGGGAAAGAGCCGAGATTATAGCAGCGAAATTTTTTTGCGCAACCCTAAATGCCCAAATTGCTCAAATGAATTACAAAACACCTTCAGTCTGCTTAATCCTTAATCAACCCAACGCTTTCGCAATGCGATCGCAAGCCTTTTCAAGGTTGCTCATGCTGGTTGCAAATGAAATACGGAAGTAACCCTCAGCACCAAATGCAGAACCTGGAACCACGGCCACACCAGCTTCAAGCAGGTATGCAGTCAGCTCCAAATCGTTTGCAGCCTTGATTTTGCCCTCGGCAGCCAGCTTCTGAATTGCCTTGCGTGCATCCACAAATGCATAGAAAGCACCTTCGGCTTTCAAGCACTGAATAGTGGGCACAGCATTCAAGGCTTTGGTTACGAACTCATTGCGCTCGCGGAATGCGGCCACCATGGGCTTCAAGCAATCCTGATCACCATTCAAGGCGGTTTCCGCAGCCACTTGTGAAATAGACGTGGGGTTGGAAGTGGACTGGCTTTGCAGGTTGGTCATTACGTCGATCAGCTTGGCCGGGCCTGCAGCAAAACCAATGCGCCAGCCAGTCATGCTGTACGCCTTGGAAACACCGTTCAACACCACGGTGCGGTCTTTCAGGGTTGGGCAGGCATTCAGAATGTTTACAAACGGCACACCGGCCAGGTTAATGTGTTCGTACATGTCATCCGTGGCCACGATGATATTGGGGTGCTTCAACAGCACTTCGCCCAATGCAGCCAGTTCAGCCTTGGTGTACACAGCGCCCGTGGGGTTGCTGGGGCTGTTGATCATGAACATTTTGGTTTTTGGGGTAATGGCCGCTTCCAGCTGGGCAGGCGTAATTTTGAAGCCCTGCTCAATGCCGGCAAACACCAGCTTGGGCACGCCACCGGCAATTTCAACGATGTCGGCATAGCTGACCCAGTAAGGCGCAGGAATTACAACCTCATCACCATCGTTGATGGTGGCCAGCACCATATTGAAAATACATTGCTTGCCGCCAACGCCAACCACCACTTCATTGGCCTTGTACTCCAAACCGTTGTCGCGCTTTAGCTTGGCGATCACGGCGTTTTTCAAACCGGGCGTGCCGCCCACGTTGGTGTACTTGGTAAAACCGGCATCAATCGCTTTCTTGGCAGCTTCCTTGATGTGGTCGGGGGTGTCGAAGTCGGGTTCACCAGCGCCCAAGCCGATAATGTCTTTACCCTCGGCTTTCAGTTGGGCCGCCTTGGCTGTCACGGCAAGTGTAGGGGAAGGTTTGATCGTAAGTGCGCGATTTGAAAGCATGATTCCGTTGTCTGGGAGTGAAAAAAGAAAAAGTCAAGTCTGGAAAAAAAACTAATTTCCAACGATAATGCAGGATTGGCTTAACACAAAATGCTGCAAACTTTCTGCAACAACCAGCCCAATGATGCAACCCCACAATTCTACGGGATTGGCCAGAAGGTTCAACCCGTTCGGGTGATCATTGGCCAAAACCGCTGTGCTTTGTGGTTGCCTCGCATCAAGACCTGCAGTTTAACATGACCCCTGGATTTATCAGTTACCCCGACAGTCCGTTCGAGTTATACCAGCCCTATGCCCCGGCCGGCGACCAACCGACCGCGATCGAAAAGCTGATCGAGGGCGTGAACGACGGTGAAGTTTTTCAAACCCTGCTTGGCGTAACAGGTTCAGGCAAAACCTTCACCATCGCCAATGTAATTGCCCAAACCGGTCGCCCTGCCCTGGTTCTTGCGCCGAACAAAACCCTGGCTGCCCAGCTGTATGCTGAAATGCGCGAATTTTTCCCCAAAAATGCAGTGGAATATTTCGTCAGCTATTACGACTACTACCAGCCCGAGGCCTACGTGCCCAGCCGCGACCTGTTTATTGAAAAAGACAGCTCGATCAACGAACACATCGAGCAAATGCGGCTTTCAGCCACGAAAAGCCTGCTGGAGCGGCGCGACACCATTATTGTAGGCACCGTCAGCTGCATCTACGGCATTGGCGACCCGTCCGATTACCATGCCATGATTTTGAGCATTCGCCATGGCGACAAACTTAGCCAGCGCGATATTCTGAAGCGCCTGATTGCCATGCAATACAAGCGCAATGACCTGGACTTCACCCGTGGCACATTCCGCGTTCGGGGCGACACGATCGACGTGTACCCCGCCGAACATTCGGAACTGGCGGTTCGAATTGACCTGTTCGACGATGAAATTGATGGCATTCAGCTGTTTGACCCGCTTACGGGCAAAATTCGCCAAAAGCTGCCCCGTTTCACGATTTACCCCAGCAGCCACTATGTAACGCCCCGTGCCACCGTGCTGCGCGCCATTGAAACCATTAAAGAGGAATTGCGACAGCAGCTTGATTTCTTTGTAAAAACCGGCAAACTGGTCGAAGCCCAACGGCTGGAGCAACGCACCCGCTTCGATCTGGAAATGTTGGCCGAACTCGGTTTTTGCAAGGGAATCGAGAACTACAGCCGCCACATGTCCGGCGCAGCGCCGGGTGAGCCGCCCCCCACGCTGATCGATTACCTGCCCAAAGACGGCTTGATGATTATTGATGAAAGCCACGTAACCATAGGCCAACTGGGCGGAATGTACCGCGGAGACAGGTCCCGCAAGGAAACGCTGGTTAACTTCGGCTTTCGTCTGCCATCTGCCATGGACAATCGCCCCTTGCGTTTCGAGGAATTCGAGTCCAAAATGCGGCAAACAGTGTTTGTTTCAGCCACGCCCTCGAACTATGAGAAAGAGCATTCTGGCCAAGTGGTTGAACAAGTGGTGCGCCCCACAGGCCTTATTGACCCTGTGATTGAGGTGCGCCCTGCCACCACACAGGTCGATGACCTGCTCAGCGAGATTCACGAACGAACTCGCGCTGGCGATCGAGTATTGGTCACAACGTTGACCAAGCGCATGGCCGAAGACCTCACTGACTACCTCAGCGACAACGGCGTGCGCGTGCGGTATTTGCATTCCGACATTGAAACGGTGGAGCGCGTAGAGATTATCCGCGACCTGCGTTTGGGCGAATTTGATGTACTGGTTGGAATTAATTTGTTGCGCGAGGGCTTGGATATTCCAGAAGTGTCCCTGGTTGCGATATTGGATGCCGACAAGGAAGGCTTCCTGCGCAGTGAACGCAGCTTGATTCAAACCATTGGCCGGGCAGCCCGCAACTTGAACGGCAAAGCCATTTTATACGCAGACCGAATTACGAACTCAATGACCTTGGCGATGGGCGAAACCGAAAGGCGCCGAAACAAGCAAATTGAATTCAACACTGCAAACGGCATTACCCCACGGGGCGTGAACAAGCAAATCAAGGAACTAATTGATGGCGTGTTCGATCCAAATGCTTCAAGGCAACGCAAAGCGGACAAGGCCATGGAAGCTGCACCGCTGGGCGAAAAGCAGTTGGCAAAAGAAATTAAAAGGCTCGAGAAACTTATGCTGGAGCACGCGAAGAACCTGGAGTTTGAAAAAGCTGCCCAGGCCCGCGACCAGTTGGGTTTGTTGAAAGAACAGTTGTTTGGCAGCAAGGGCGATTCAAACGTGACATCGCTGGATGCCAAACGCAGCGCCTAGGCGCATTGCAAAAGGTTTTAGAGTTTTATTTTAATGGGTTCAGGACAATAGGAAGCCAATATGAAAAGCAAAGTCTTGTTTGTGTGCATGGGAAACATCTGCCGCTCACCAACAGCGGAAGGCGTTTTCAGGCAGATGGTAAACGAAGCTGGTCTTGATCACGAAATTTCCGTGGAATCGGCCGGTACGCACGCCTACCACCTGGACAAAACACCCGACCCCCGTGCCGTGGCTGCTGCAGCCAAGCGTGGCTACGACATTTCTGCGCTGATTTCACGCCAGGTAACGGCAGACGACTTCCGCGACAGCGACATGATTCTGGCCATGGACTGGGACAACATGAGCCTGCTTCAACAGCAGTGCCCCCGCCAGTACGCGCACAAAATCCAGTTGATGATGCGCTACGCCACAGAACATGACGAAGCCACTGTGCCCGACCCCTACTATGGCGGCCCCGATGGTTTCGACACCGTATTGAACTACATCGAAGACAGCTGCACGGGCTTGTTGGAAGTGTTGCGCAAGCGTGTGTTTCAGTTCGCCGCTGCATAAATTGACGGTGCCCGCCTTTGGCGGGCGTGACAAACAAAAACCGCTGGCTTAGGCTGGCGGTTTTTGTTTGTCAAACCAAGGTTTTCACTATCACCCTGATCAGTTTGAATACTTGAGTAAAACAGTCAACTTTGCTATACTTGACCAAAATAGTAGGAATTAGCCAAAAGGCTTTTAAAGGGACGCCATGCGATTGACCACGAAAGGCAGATTTGCCGTCACAGCCATGATTGATCTGGCCTTGCAGCAAGACACAGGGCCGGTGTCGCTTTCCGGAATCAGCCAGCGCCAAAACATTTCATTGTCGTATCTGGAGCAACTGTTCTCCAAACTGCGTCGCCATGAACTGGTTGAAAGTGTTCGCGGTCCCGGCGGCGGTTATCATATTGCTCGCGCCCTGAAGGAAGTGAGCGTGGCCGACGTCATTTTGGCTGTCGACGAACCTTTGGACGCCACCCAGTGCGGCGGCAAGGAAAACTGCACCGACGAAGGCCAGTGCATGACGCACGACCTGTGGAGCAGCCTGAATACCAAAATGTTGGAATACCTTGGCTCGGTCAGCCTTCAATGCCTGGTTGAAAAACACCGGCAAAAAGACGCTGAACGAACCATTCAGTTTCGTGAAAGGCCAGCAGCCTCTAATTCCGCAGCGGCCACACACATACAGCACACACATTAAACAGCAGTTGATTGGAGCAAACACATTATGAAGATGCCGATTTACCTCGATTACAGCGCCACCACCCCAGTGGACCCGCGTGTAGCCGACGCCATGATTCCTTTCCTGCGCGAAAGTTTTGGCAACCCGGCATCGCGCAGCCACGCCTACGGCTGGACCGCTGAAGAGGCGGTAGAAAATGCGCGCGAACAAGTTGCTTCCCTGGTTAACGCCGACCCGCGTGAAATTGTGTGGACCTCTGGTGCGACTGAATCGAACAACCTGGCCATCAAGGGTGCAGCACTGTTCTATGGTGAAACCAAAGGCAAGCACATCATTACCCTGAAAACCGAACACAAGGCCGTGCTGGACACATTCCGCGACCTTGAACGCCATGGCTTTGAAGCAACTTACCTGGACGTTCAAGAAGACGGATTGATCAGCCAGGAGGCTTTGAAAGCGGCCATTCGCCCAGACACCGTGTTGATTTCGATCATGTTCGTGAACAACGAAATTGGCGTAATCCAAGACATTCCTGCCATTGGCGAACTGTGCCGCGAAAAAGGAATCATCTTCCACGTCGATGCGGCCCAGGCCACCGGTAAAGTTGAAATTGACCTGCAAAAGCTAAAAGTCGACTTGATGAGCTTTTCAGCCCACAAAACATACGGCCCCAAAGGCATTGGCGCACTGTACGTTCGCCGCAAACCACGCATTCGCATCGATGCACAAATGCATGGTGGCGGTCACGAACGTGGCATGCGTTCGGGTACCCTTGCCACACATCAAATTGTGGGCATGGGTGAGTCGTTTCGCATTGCCAAAGAAGAAATGGCCAGCGAATTGCCACGCATGAAAGCATTGCGTGACCGTTTGCTCAACGGTTTGAAAGCAATTGACGAAATTTACGTCAACGGAAACCTTGAACAGCGTGTGGCGCACAACCTGAACGTCAGCTTCAACTTCGTGGAAGGCGAATCGCTGATCATGGCTGTGAAGGAAATTGCGGTGTCTTCAGGTTCAGCCTGTACGTCAGCCTCTCTTGAACCTTCGTATGTGTTGCGCGCACTGGGTCGCAGTGACGAACTGGCACACAGCTCGATTCGTTTCTCGATTGGCCGTTTCACAACCGAAGCTGATGTTGATTTCACCATCGAATTGATGAAAGCCAAAGTGGCGAAGTTGCGCGAATTGTCGCCCCTTTGGGAAATGCACCTGGACGGCGTTGACCTAAGCACCGTTCAATGGGCAGAGCACTGAAATATTTAAAGATTGAGGAGAAGTACCATGGCATACAGCGAAAAAGTTCTAGACCATTATGAAAACCCCCGCAACGTGGGTTCGTTCGAAAAGGGCGACGATGAAGTGGGCACAGGCATGGTGGGTGCACCGGCTTGCGGCGACGTAATGAAGCTGCAAATCAAGGTGGGCGCAGACGGCTTGATCACCGACGCGAAGTTTAAAACCTACGGCTGCGGTTCAGCCATTGCATCGTCTTCTTTGGTAACAGAGTGGGTCAAGGGCAAAACCCTGGACCAGGCGCTGGAAATCAAGAACACCGCCATTGCTGAAGAATTGGCACTGCCGCCTGTAAAAATTCACTGCTCCATTTTGGCCGAAGACGCCATCAAGGCTGCAGTGGAAGATTACAAAAAGAAGCACGCTTAATAATTGAAGGAAGTAAACACCATGGCGATTACATTAACCGAACGCGCCGCCGACCACATTAGCAAGTTCCTGACCAAACGCGGGAAGGGAATTGGCTTGCGCATTGGTGTGCGCACTACCGGATGTTCCGGCATGGCTTACAAGCTTGAATTTGTGGATGCAGTGGCCAACGAAGACAGTGTGTTCGAGGCCCATGGTGTGAAGCTGTTCGTTGACCCCAAAAGCATGCCTTACCTTGAAGGCATCGAACTGGACTTCGCACGCGAAGGCCTGAACGAGGGGTTCAAGTTCAACAACCCCAATGAAAAGGCGCGCTGCGGCTGCGGTGAAAGCTTCACTGTGTAATGTCCAATCCAGCTATCACACTAAGCGACAGCGACTTTAATATTTTTGGGTTGCCCTGCCAGTTTGAACTGGACAGTGCAGCCCTTTCTGCTTCATATCTACGCCTTCAAAGCCAGACCCACCCGGATCGTTTTGCAAACTCGGGTTCACAGGAAAAGCGGCTCGCCGTGCAATGGGCCACGCGGATTAACGAAGCCTACAAGCGCTTGCAAAACCCGATGGAACGCGCCATTTACTGGTGTGAACTGAACGGAGAAAACCCGCGCGGGCAACAAAGCAAATTGCCCCCTTCACTGCTGATGCAGCAAATGGAGTGGCGTGAAGCACTGGAAGAGATTGACGGTGTAGGCGACCTTGAAAATCTGCTCGACGAAGTGGCTACCGAGAAAAAACGCTGCCTGGACTTGATTGCACGGCAAATTGACAGCGAGAACAATGCGCAGGCGGCCAATGGCACCGCGCAAGCCTTGCTGTTTATCGACAAATTCATGATTGAGTTGACCAGAAAACTGGAGCAACTGGAGGACGCCAGCTAATGGCCTTGTTACAAATTGCCGAACCCGGCATGTCCACAGCACCGCATGAGCACAGGCTCGCGGTGGGCATTGACCTGGGCACCACGCATTCGCTGGTGGCCAGCGTGCGCAGTGGCAGTGCCGAATGTTTGCCCGATTCTTCCGGCCGCGTGATTTTGCCCAGCGTGGTTCGCTACTGCGAAACCGGTGTAAAAAACATGGGGGAAGACGCACTGGCTTGTGCCGACACTGACCCCTTCAACACCGTGTTTTCAGTCAAACGCTTGATGGGTCGGGGTTACAAAGATGTGCAAGGTTTAAACCTGCCCTACCGCGTGAAAGATTCAGGCGGCATGGTTGAAATTGAAACCGACCACGGCACCAAAAGCCCGGTTGAAGTATCAGCCGATATTCTGCGCACCTTGCGCAAGCGCGCTGAAGCCACACTGGGCGGCGACCTGGTGGGTGCTGTCATCACTGTGCCGGCTTACTTCGACGAAGCACAGAGACAGGCCACCAAAGACGCCGCACAACTGGCTGGCCTGAACGTTCTGCGATTGATCAACGAACCCACTGCCGCGGCTGTAGCCTATGGCCTTGATCAAAAAGTACAGGGGCAGTTTGTTGTGTTTGATTTGGGTGGCGGCACATTCGATGTGTCCATTCTGCGCTTGCAGGCTGGCGTGTTTGAAGTATTGGCCACGGGCGGTGATTCCGCCCTGGGTGGAGATGATTTCGACCGTGCAATGGCCGACCACTTTATTGCCACACACGGCTTCAAAGAATTGAACCCACAACAACGCTCGCGTTTGGTGATGGCGTGTCGCCGCGTGAAAGAACAGATTTCACACGAGCACACTGCATTCCTCAGCGTTGAATTCAAAAGCGGCGAAACAATTGCCGAAACAGTCACTGCGGATCAATTCGCGGAAATCGTGGCACCTTTGGTAAAACGCACCATTCAAGCCGCCCGCAAAACATTGCGCGATGCAGGCCTGACGATTGATGACATTGATGGTGTAGTGCTGGTGGGCGGCTCAACCCGCATGCCCGTGGTGCGCAATGCAGTGAAGGCGTTTTTTGGCAAAGACCCCCTGGTGAATTTAAACCCGGATGAAGTGGTGGCCATTGGTGCAGCCATTCAAGCCGACACGCTGGCGGGCAACCGCAGTGAGGACGACTTGCTGCTTCTTGACGTCATTCCGCTCAGCCTTGGCCTTGAAACCATGGGTGGCCTGACCGAACGGGTGATCAACCGCAACAGCACCATTCCAGTGGCGCGCGCGCAGGAATTCACCACCTTCAAAGACGGGCAAACCGCCATGGCCATTCATGTGGTGCAAGGCGAGCGTGAACTGGTGTCAGAAAACCGTTCGCTGGCCCGCTTCGAGTTGCGTGGCATTCCACCCATGGTCGCTGGTGCTGCCCGCATTCGCGTTACCTTTCAAGTAGATGCCGATGGTCTGCTGGAAGTGAATGCAATGGAAACAGGTTCAGGCGTTTCAGCCAACATCACCGTGAAACCATCCTACGGTTTAAGCGACGACCAAATTACAGGCATGTTGAAAAACAGCTTCGAGTTTGCCGAGGCAGACATGAATGCAAGGCAGTTGCGCGAGCAGCAAGTGGAGGCCATGCGCCTGGTGGAATCGGTTGAAGCGGCCATTGCCAAAGACGCCGACCTACTGCAAGCCGATGAACAGAAAGCAATCAATGCCGCCCTCAAGACACTGCGAGAGCTTGCCCAAAGCGAAGATCTTCGTGCCATTGAGAAAGGCATTGAAGAATTGAGCCAGTTGACCGAAGACTTTGCAGCGCGCCGCATGGATGCAGGCATTCGCAAAGCCCTGACCGGCAAAACCCTCGACACCGTGAGCACAACGCTCGGCGGCGCTTCTTCGAATAGATGACAACCAATCGAACACGAGAGATTTACAAATGCCCATCATTAAAATTCTGCCCCACGAAAGCCTGTGTCCCGAAGGCAAGTCCTTCGAAGCACCTGCAGGCTCGCAACTGTGTGAAACCATTCTGGCCAATGGCATTGCCCTGGAGCACGCGTGCGAAATGAGCTGTGCCTGTACCACTTGCCATGTCATCATCAAGGAAGGTTTCAATAGCTTGAACGAAAGCAGCGACGATGAAGATGATTTGCTGGACATGGCCTGGGGGCTGACACCGCAAAGCAGGTTGTCGTGCCAGGTCAAATTGGCCGACAAAGACCTGGTGGTGGAATTGCCCAAATACACCATCAACCACGCCCGCGAAAACCACTGACCCAGGAGGCCAAACCATGAAATGGACCGACACGCTGGACATTGCACTGGAGTTGATTGATGCCCACCCCGATGTGGACCCGCAGTACATCCGTTTCACCGATTTACACAAGTGGGTGTGCGCCCTGCCCGGCTTTGAAGACGACCCTGAAAAATCAAGCGAGAAAATTCTCGAAGCCATTCAGATGACCTGGATTGAAGAGCAGGACTAAGCCTGCCCCTCAATTTACCGAATGGCTGAATCTTTCCCGATGATTTTTCCAACTTCGCCACTGCTCAAGGTGGATGAGTCGCATTTCGCGTAGCCAGTGCGTTCTGCCACCAAATAACGCACGCCGGAGCTGGTTTGCAGGCCTGTGTCTTTCTCGTTTTCTTCGATGGCCAACTCGTCGTAATCGGCCGAAGCACAGGCGCGCTCTGCCCCCGTGCGCCAGGTGGTTCTGGCGGCCTCAAGCGTGGGCCAGGGGGCATGGTTGGAGCGAGCGTAAATATAGAACAAGCCGGGCCCCTTTTCTTCCTGTTTGTAACCACCGCCCAACACATTGTTGCCTTTGGTTAAGTCATGGGTTGAGGCACAGCCAGCCACGCCGGCGATCAAAAGTGTGTAATAAAGAACCTTGTGCAATGTATAAAGCTCCGTGTGTGGGTCAAATTGCCTTGCCGTCGAAATCGCTGGCGCTGTGCCTTTCAGGCACTTGTTCATTTTCCTCACCCCAACTGCGATTGACCATTCGGCCTCGAACCACCGCCGGTCGTTCACCAATTTCATGCGCCCATCGCAATACGTTGGTATACGTGTGCGCCTCAAGAAATTCGGCAGCGTTGTACACCTTGTTGGTGACCACACCGCCATACCAAGGCCAAATGGCCATGTCAGCAATGGTGTATTCATCGCCTGAAATGAACTGGTTTTTTGCCAACTGGCGATCAAGCACATCAAGTTGGCGTTTGACTTCCATTGCATAGCGGTTAATGGGGTATTCGTACTTTTCAGGCGCGTACGCGTAAAAGTGGCCAAAGCCGCCACCCAGCATGGGCGCACTGCCCATTTGCCAGAACAGCCAGGACAACGCCTCTGTGCGCTTGGCCGGGTCACTTGGCAAGAAGGCCTTGAACTTTTCAGCCAGGTACAACAGGATGGAACCCGACTCAAACACGCGCGTGTGCGGGTTGGTACTTCGATCCAGCAAGGCTGGGATTTTGCTGTTGGGATTCACCTCAATGAACCCGCTGCTGAATTGGTCGCCACTGCCAATGTTGATCAGCCAGGCATCGTATTCGGCACCCGTGTGGCCCAATTCCAGCAGTTCTTCCAGCAAGACAGTCACTTTCACGCCATTGGGTGTGGCCATTGAATACAACTGAAGCGGATGCTTGCCGACAGGCAGCTCTTTCTCGTGCGTAGCGCCGGCGATGGGGCGGTTTATATTGGCGAATTTGCCGCCATTTTCCTTATCCCACACCCAGACTTGGGGTGGCGTGTACTCCGTGTCGCTCATTGCTGTGCCCTCGCTTTGGTTGCTGCTTGAAATTCGCAAAAGGTGAAGGCATCAGAATAACAAATCGATCGCAGTCCAACCGTCTGCGGTTGCTTAATGCAGGGAAATGATGCGTTGAAGGGGAGTCAAGGCACCAGAACTTTTTCCTGCCAATTCACTTCTTCAATTTTTTCAAACCCCATCCGCACATGACCCTCGCGCTTTAACACCAACGATTCCATGCTGTGAACTTTCACGTTCAACACCACGAAGTTTCGGCGAGCTGTTTCCAAATCGTGAATCAAACCACTGCTACCAATCAATTGCCCAGGGGCACTGAGGGTGGCGTAGTCTTTTCTCGCATAATCAGGAATTTGATTCCAGAGATCATTCACAATCAATTCACTGGATTCCGGGCTCGCCTTGCCACATACTCGAAGTTGGGTGTTGTTTCTGGCGTTCCAGAACAAAAGGGCAACGCGTGGGTCATGCGCAATGTCGGTCATTTTTTGGCTGCGTGCATCGGTGAAAAAAACCAGTTGATGCTCAATGGCGTTCACAGCCCGCAAAATAACCGACCGCGCCTGCGGGCCATTGGCACCTGCGGTACTGAAAGCCGCCACGCGCCAAGGGTGCTTTTTGTCCTCGGTGGCGCGCACCAAAGTTTTCCAGATTTCTTCGGCATGGTTCATGCTTCTTTCCGTGCCATGTAATGGGTTTTTCGGTTCGGCTTCATTTTTGGGAATACAAAGTGTCTATTCACGTTGCTCTGCGCCATATTACACGCTACCGCTACGACCGCCTGATCAATTTGGGCCCCCAAGTGGTGCGCCTGCGCCCGGCCCCACACTGCCGCACGCGGATCCTCTCATACAGCATGAAGGTGCTGCCACAAACGCATTTCATCAACTGGCAGCAAGACCCACAAAGCAATTATTTGGGTCGAGTGATATTTCCGGAACGCACCGGAATGCTGGAAATTGCAGTGGACCTTGTGGCGGAAATGTCGGTGCTCAATCCATTCGATTTTTTTCTGGAAGAAGCCGCGGAGTTCTTTCCCTTCAAATACGATGAATCACTGGATCAGGAACTGGCACCTTACTTGGTGCCTTGCCACACTGGCAAAGCGTTCAACGCTTACATGGCCGATTTGAATTTAAGCCGTGTTAAAACCATCGATTTTTTGGTGGCTTTGAATCAGGATTTGGCGAACCGGATCCAATATTTGATTCGCATGGAACCTGGTGTACAAACGCCCGATGAAACGCTGAACAATCGATCAGGATCGTGTCGCGACACGGCTTGGTTGATGGTGCAGGTTTTGCGCCGTTTGGGCCTTGCCGCCCGTTTTGCATCAGGCTATCTCATTCAACTGACCAGCGATGTGAAGGCCATTGACGGGCCCGATGGCCCCGAAGAAGATTTCACCGATCTGCACGCATGGTGTGAGGTGTATTTGCCCGGCGCTGGCTGGATAGGCCTGGACCCCACTTCGGGCCTGCTGGCTGGTGAAGGCCACATTCCTTTGGCCTGTTCGCCTGAACCCGGCAGTGCCGCACCCATCACTGGCACACTAGACGAATGTGAAGTTGAGTTCGAACATGAAATGAGCGTGCAGCGGGTGTATGAATCGCCCCGCACCAGCAAACCCTACACCGAAGAGCAATGGACAGGCATTGAAGCACTGGGCTTTGAAGTGGACAAGGCACTGGATGCACTCGATGTACGCCTGACCATGGGCGGAGAACCCACCTTTGTGGCCAACACCGACCGCGGTGCTGCCGAGTGGAATGTGGACGCACTTGGCCCCACCAAACGCGACTACGGCATCAAGATGCTGAACAAACTGGCCAAGTATTACGGCAAGGGTGGGTTTTATCATTTTGGGCAAGGCAAGTGGTATCCAGGCGAACAACTGCCTCGTTGGGCCTTGTCCATGTATTGGCTAAAAGACGGTGAGCCCGTTTGGCGAAACCCGGCGCTGCTAAGCCATGAACAAGGGGAAGGCAAAGCCACCCAGGCCACAGCCAGGCAATTCATGGAGGGGCTTTGTGGCCGACTAGGCTTGCACCCACGCTACGCAATGCCAGCGTTCGAGGATGCCTGGTATTACATGTGGCGAGAACGCAAACTGCCAGTAAACGTAGACCCCTTTGATTCAAGGCTGGACGACCCACTGGAACGCAAACGCCTGAGTAAGGTGTTCACACAAGGGCTGACAGAGGAAGTGGGCTACTGCCTGCCCATACAAGCCAAGAATGGTCAGTGGCGTACCGGGCGCTGGTTTCTGCGCGACGAACGCCTGTACCTGACACCCGGCGATTCGCCCATGGGCTACCGCCTGCCGCTAGATTCACAGCCTTGGGTTGCCAAGAAAGACTTTCCATTTACCATCCCTTCGGATCCGTTTGCGCCGCCCACCCCCGCGCGCGTGGCACTTCAAAAGCCGGATGTGAAAGCCAGTGCGGCCAATGACGCGGCACCTGTGATGAAAGAATCCGCCACGCACATTGTGCGCACCGCCATGTGCGTACAGGTGCGCAATGGGCATCTGTATGTGTTCATGCCACCACTGGAAGAACTCGATGAATATCTGGAACTGGTAAGCAGAATCGAAGACACCGCAGAGGCTTTAAACCAACCGGTGACAATGGAGGGTTACCCGCCCCCACGCGACCCACGCATGACCATGCTGCAGGTAACCCCCGACCCCGGCGTGCTGGAAGTGAACATTCAACCCAGCAAAAACTGGGGCGAATTGTTGCACCTGACCACAAACCTGTATGAGGAGGCGCGGCTAATTGGTCTTTCAACAGAAAAGTTTATGCTGGATGGGCGACACAGCGGCACAGGCGGCGGCAACCACTTCGTGATGGGTGGAGAAACCCCGGAGAACAGCCCTTTCCTTCGTCGCCCCGATTTGCTGGGCAGCCTGCTTCGTTACTGGCACAACCACCCCGGCTTGTCGTATTTATTCTCCGGGCTTTTCATTGGCCCCACCAGCCAGGCACCGCGCGTGGATGAAGCCCGCAGCGATCAGGTTCACGAACTGGAACTGGCACTTTCCGAGCTGAACCGACAAATGCACAAACACGCGGGCAGCCCGCCACCGTGGATTATCGACCGCTTGCTGCGCAATATTTTGATTGACTCCACCGGTAACACCCACCGCAGCGAATTTTGCATCGACAAGTTGTATAGCCCCGACACAGCAACCGGCCGATTGGGTCTGCTTGAGCTGCGCGCGTTTGAAATGCCACCCAACGCGCAAATGAGTTTGGCGCAACAACTGCTGCTGCGCGCGCTGATTGCAAAATTCTGGAAAACGCCCTACACCGCCCGCTTGGTGAAATGGGGCACGCGCCTTCACGACCAGTTTATGTTGTCCACCTTTGTGAAAAACGACATTGCAGACGTGGTGGCCGACTTGCAAGCCGCAGGCTTTCCGTTCCAGCTTGACTGGTTTGCACCACACTTCGCATTTCGCTTCCCGAAAATGGGGGATTTTTCAAGCGGCGGCATCGAGATTGAAATTTTCAGCGCGCTGGAGCCCTGGCATGTGCTGGGTGAAGAAGGGGCACCCGGCGGCACAGTGCGTTATGTGGATTCCTCGCTGGAACGCGTGGAAGTAAAAGTGAAAAACTTTGTGGACGAACGCTACACCCTGACCTGCAACGGCGTGAAAGTGCCCCTGCACGGCACAGGCACCGAAGGTGAATACGTGGCTGGCGTGCGTTACCGCGCCTGGCAGCCACCCAACGCCCTGCACCCCACCATTGGCGTGCACACCCCGCTGGTGTTTGATTTGATTGATACCTGGAACGGACGAAGCCTTGGGGGTTGCCAATACCATGTGGCACACCCGGGCGGGCGCAATTATGACATTTTCCCCGTGAATGCTTTTGAAGCAGAAAGCCGCCGTTTGACGCGCTTCTTCCGCATGGGCCACACACAGGGCAAGGTTCAGCCCAAAAGCCCCTCGGGAAGACCCGAGTTCCCGATTACACTCGACCTAAGGTGGTGTTAGGCATTTACAATAAGGCACCAAACTTTAATCAGTGACCGCATTGAGCGCGAACCCGAACACCACCCTTGCGAACATGGAGGTGCCCTGGCAACAGAGCATCCTTCAAGGCACCAGCGTCTACTACAGCGAACTGGCCGGCGAAGGTGTGCTTCGACCCGCTTGGGCTGAATTCGTAAACCGCCTGCCCACCACAGGTTTAAGCGAGCACCTGGACAACAAGCGCAGCGCCTTGGCCAAACAAATTCGTGACAACGGCATTACTTACAATGTATACGCTGACCATGCACAGGGGGCCTCACGCCCCTGGTCGCTCGATTTATTGCCGTTTATTATCGATCAAGCCGATTGGGCGGTATTGCAAGCTGGGGTTGCCCAGCGTGCACGCCTGCTGAATGCGATGATGGCTGATGTGTATGGCCCACGCGAGCTATTTGCAAAGGGTTTGCTGCCCGCTGATTTGGTCTATGGCCACTCGGGTTACCTGCCGCAAATGCAGGGCATGGAACCACCGAACAAAGTGTGGCTGCACATGGTGGCCTTCGACTTGGGTCGAAGCCCCGACGGAAAATGGTGGGTGATCACCCACCGCATTCAAGCGCCTTCGGGTTTGGGGTATGCACTTGAAAACCGATTGAGCATTTCGCGCAGCTTCACCCGCGGCTTTCGGGAAATGCACATTCAACATTTGGCTGGCTTTTACCGTGACTACATCGATGGCATTCGCAAACTTTCGCCCAAAGGCGAGAATGCGCGCATTGCTTTGCTAACACCCGGCCCCTTTAACGAAACCTATTTTGAACACACCTACCTTGCGCGTTATCTGGGTATTTCGCTGGTGGAAGGCAACGACCTGACCGTTCGTAACAACAAGGTGTTCCTGAAAACAGTCAACGGGCTGGAACCCATTGACGGCCTGATCCGCAGAACAGACGACCAGTGGCTGGATCCGCTGGAACTGCGCGAAGATTCGCATTTGGGTGTGCCCGGTTTGCTGCAGGCCATTCGATGCGGCGGCGTGGTCATGGCCAACATGCCCGGCTCGGGCTGGCTTGAAAGCCCCGCCATTCATGGCTTCATGCCCGGGCTTGGCCAACACTACCTTCAAGAAGAATTGCTGCTGCCCAGCGTGCCCAGCTGGTGGTGCGGTGAATCACCCGCGTGGGCACAGGCCAGCGAGCGATTGAACAACCTGGTGATCAAGTCCACTGGCCCCAACCGCCGCGGGCGAACGATGGAATCCATCATGGGCTCGGAGTTGGACGATATCGAAAAACGCATTTGGTTGTCGAAAATCAGCCAGCGCCCTTCGCAGTACACCTTGCAGGAACTGATTCCGTTGTCGCGTGTGCCCATTTGGAGTGGCGCTGGCGGCATTGAAGAACGCGCCATGATGTTGCGCTTGTTTGCGGTCACAGATGGCCTGGGCAACTACACGGTAATGCCCGGTGGCCTGACACGCGTTGCAGGTGACCAGAACGGCATCGTGAGCATGCAAAAAGGCGGCACAAGCCTGGACACCTGGGTTCGCAGCGGCGAACCGGTGGAACGCACCACCAACCTGAAAGAAAAGCTGCAAACCAAAGACCTGCAAGCCCTTCGCCGGCCTGTTTCCAGCCGGGCTGCAGAACACCTTTTTTGGCTGGGCCGTTACACCGAACGTGCCAGCTTTTCTTTGCGTTTGTTGATGCGCACGCAATTGTTGCTCAATGAAGAGGAATACCTCGACCCCACCATGCTTGGCCTGTTGCACGAACTATGTGGCAAACAGGGCTTGAGCGATGAATTTGACCCGGCAGACCCCAAAACCCAGGATGAACTTGAAGACAATATTCTGGACCGCCTGTGGTACAAAAACGGAATTGATGCCCCACCTGCTGTTGGATTGGCGGGGCAGCTCAATGGCCTGGCCAATGTTGCAGGCCAACTGAGAGAACGCCTGAGCAGCGACCATTGGCGCTTGTTGAATGATTGCGCCAAGGTATTGGTTGAACCGGAATGGGTTCGCTTTCAGCGCACCTTGCCCACCGCCTCGCTGGAACAGGTTCAGCTGTACCTGCTGGCCATGCACGGCGAACAAAGTGACCACATGACCCGCGACAACGGTTGGCGTTTTCTGCAACTGGGCCGACAGCTTGAACGTTTGTGCGGCGCATGCGAGTGTCTACTATCAATGACCAGTATGCCGGGACGTGCGGGCGAACATGGCTTGGGATTGGCCATTGCACTGGCAGACAGCACCATTACTTACCGTTCGCGGTACCAGCACCGGTTCGAATGGTTGCCCACGCTCGATTTGTTGATCTTTGACGAAGACGCACCCTATGCCATTCGCCGAATTCTGTATAAGCTGGACATTGTGATCGACCGTTTACCCGGAGACACAAGCCAGCTTAGGCAACTATTTAATGGTGTTTATTGCAACGGAGAGATGCCAGAAGGCTTAAGCCTGGAAGGTTTGCAACCGCCCTTCCCGGCGGAAACTGGCCGCAAGCTGCGAGTATGGCTACAAGGGTTGCTCGACACCGCCTACAAGGTTTCAGACCTGGTGGGTGCCCAATATTTCAGACTGGCAGAGTTGCCCGATCAAGTCATTCAGGGAAGATAAATCAATGCGCTTCTCAGAAAAAAGAACAGTGACACATGTCACTGATTACGATTACCAACAGCCCGCCGAGTGCGCGCAACAAATTTGTATTCTGCAACCGCAGGAAGGCATCAGCATGCAGGCTGGCCCTTTGCGCAAAGGGCAAAAGCTGATTTCACACTCGCTGAAAATTCGACCCAACCCGTCGACCGTGCAAAGCAACAACGATGCGTTTGGCAATGTGGTTCACCACTTCGAGATGAACTACCCGCACGACAACCTGAAAGTGGTCAGTGAAAGCGAAGTGGAAGTAAGCAATTTTCTGCACACTGGGCCAATCGACGATTTGGTCAGCCCCAGCTGGAACGATTTGGTCAACCAATTGCGTTACCAGGCCGGGCAGCCGATTTGCGAAGATTACCAATTCCGGTTTGAATCCAAGCATGTGCCCCTGCTCGATTCGCTACGCGATTACGGCAGCCTGGATTTCTGGCCAGGCAGGCAGGTGGTGCACGCCGGGCAGGCCCTGATGCAGCGTATTTTCCGTGAATTCAACTACCAAAGCGGCTCGACCACCATTCACACCACCGTAGAAGAAGTGATGCAAACCCGTGAAGGTGTTTGCCAAGACTTTGCACACCTGATGCTGGGCGTGCTTCGTTCACTTGGTTTGTCTGCCCGCTATGTCAGCGGTTACATGCTGACCGAACCACTGCCGGGACAAACCAAACTATTGGGGGCCGATGCAAGCCATGCGTGGGTTTCGTTGTGGTGCGGGCCTGAAGTGGGTTGGGTGGATTTCGACCCAACCAACAACCAATTACCGGATACACGGTATGTGACTGTGGCTATTGGGCGTGACTATGCGGATGTGCCGCCGATGCGCGGGGTTGTGCATGGGGGTGGGGAGCATACTTTGAATGTGGCGGTGACAGTTTTCTAAGTCGCAGGGTCAGAACCAGAATAGTCAAATGTGGAACCATTCAAAATTATCTCCCACCTAAAAATGCTTAAGCCGGTCAAACCTGTCTTGGTGGTGAGTTAACAATGAATGCACCACGACGTAATTCGAGAAAAATTCATGCGCCTGTTTCCAAAAAATTACATTCAAGGAGGTCCCGACTCCCGAATGGCGACGCCCGGGAATGAGACAAATAATTCAGGTGAATCGAGAGGCTCGCCTCCAACCCCCGACAGTCATTTGGCAAGGTCTCAAGCCCAAACTGCGAATCAAATGGTCCGATCCCTGCAACCACGTCAAATAGGCGATCAGCAGTTCAGGAATAACAGCACACAACAGTCGGATGAATCAACAAGTTTGCGTAAAACTCGAAGCATGGACGGAATGCAGTCGTATCGTGGGCGGAACAATTCAGGATCAATGAGCCCGGTAGGCTGGCCACCGCGATCGTCTCAATCATCGGCCTTCACAAGGCTGCACAGTCCCCATGCGAGCTCGCAAGCTTTGAGCTTGGCGCAGACGGTGTCTGTGGAAGAGGTGAAAACTCGAGTATTGGAACTGAGTGAGATCAATGATGAAAAAAACACAATTACAAGATCTAGTGCAGGTAAAACCACTGGAGTTTTTCTGTTGACAGACCCTACCGTCGGCATCGTTAAGGCTGCTCTGAAACCGGTGACCGACAAAGAGATACTGGCAAACCAATTGTTTGAAGTACTTGGAATGCCAATACCACTATTTGATGTTTGGGATACAGACCAGATTTGTGCTTCGGTTCGAGGCTATATCGAAAACAGTTCAGACAAACAACTTATTTCCGCAAAACACGAAAAGACAATGGCAATGCAAGCGGTGATGGGGCGCACCTTATCTGAATGTGCCCCCCCTGCCATAAAACAATTTTTAACCAATAAAAACAATTTGCACTTCCTGGGTCGCAGTATGGCGTTCGATTTGTTGATCGGAAATGCAGATCGTATTTTTTACTTTTCAGCGCCAGTTGTTAATCCAGATAATATTATCGTAAAAGACAATCAAGCATTTTTTATTGACCAGGTTTTCAACGCAAAAGATTCTAGCCGATGGAAACACTTCTATTCAGCTCTTTTAAAATCAAAGAACGCCACTATCGACGATAAAACATGCATATACAACAAATACATTTTTCCTCTAGTAGAAAAATCGCTTAAAAAATATACTGAAAACCCTAGCCAAAACAATGAACAATCAAGTACTCAAGATCTAATTTCCGAGTTCAATCATTCGATTAACAACGAAATGAAACGCGAGATTATTCTCGATTTATGGAAAGGTATAGAGAGTGCGATGAACGATCTGATAGAAAAAAAAGAACAAGTAATAAATATTCTAGAAAATCACAATGACATTAAAAAATACATCACCTCGATTTACGCCCTTTTAAACACCGAGCATTTCAAGGAATTTACTTATGATTAATAAAGTAGCGCAACGTGTGCATCAGGAAACGCTGGACTCTTCATCGCCACCAACCAATCCTATTAATACTACAAGGATCAATTCCACTGGCTTGATTCATACTGACGAGACAACACGGAATCCGGTTCCCAGCATGCCTGCTAAAGAGAAATTTATTCACATGAATAAAAGTCGATCAATTTCACTCACAAGTGGAAAAGATTTGTTAATCACGGAAATACGTCAGTCAGAGAAAAAATCAGCCACTGAGAAAATACTAATCAACAATTTGCTGACGCACCTGCATGTAGGAAGCAATGATTCTCTGAATATTATCAAGGGTATTTTCAAAGTTCACCGATACGACGCGACTCTGCTTGACCGTTATATCAACAAGCGGACTCCAGAAAACCTGACGGCATTGAAAATTCAAATTGAAAAGCAATTGTTTTTAGCCGATGATCAAAAAAGCGCGAAGAGTCGGTAAAAGTTCTGGTTTAAAAAGTGACCCGGCAAAACTGAACAGTTGAACCAAGGACACACAGAACAATTCATGAACTCCGAACTTTCAGAGTCCAAAAATCTCTCTGAGCTTTTTTGTTGAATTTTTCCTGCTGATTCAGTCCTCGCGCCTCAAATGCGGAAACAGAATCACATCCCGAATGTTCGGGCTGTCTGTAATCAGCATCATCAAACGGTCAATACCAATGCCGCAACCTCCCGTGGGTGGCATGCCATATTCCAGTGCACGAATAAAGTCTGCATCAAAAAACATGGCTTCATCATCGCCGGCTTCTTTGGCTTCAACTTGCTTCTTGAATCGATCGGCCTGGTCTTCCGGGTCGTTCAATTCCGAGAAACCATTGGCAATTTCGCGGCCTGTGATGAACAACTCGAAGCGCTCGGTAATTTGTGAGTTCGCATCAGATGCACGCGCCAAGGGCGACACTTCAACCGGGTAATCGACAATGAAGGTGGGCTCCCACAGCAGGCTTTCGGAAGTTTCTTCAAACAAGGCCAATTGCAACGCACCAATGCCCGCGTTTTTCAGCGCGGGTTCTTTGTCAACATGCACACCTTTCTTGGCCAAGGCCTTTTTCAGGTAATCCATGTTTTGCAAATCGTCGGTGGCGTATTCAGGGAAATATTTCTGAATCGCTTCAACAATGGTCAGGCGCGCAAATGGCTTGGACAAATCCAGTTCACGGCCCTGGTAAGTCAGCTTGGCGCTGCCCGTTGCAGTGGTGGCGGCGTGCTGAATCACCTGCTCGGTGAAGTCCATCAAATCGCGGTAATTCCAGTACGCCGCATAGAATTCCATCATCGTGAATTCAGGGTTGTGGCGCGGGCTTACACCTTCGTTGCGGAAGTTGCGGTTGATCTCGAACACACGCTCGAAGCCACCCACAATCAGGCGCTTCAAATACAATTCTGGCGCAATGCGCAGGTACATTTCCATGTCCAGCGCATTGTGGTGCGTAATGAATGGCTTGGCCGAGGCGCCGCCTGGAATGGCGTGCAGCATGGGTGTTTCCACCTCCAGAAAACCATGGTCGCTCATGAAATTCCGGATCGACGACACGCCCTTGGAACGCGCAACAAAGGTGTCGCGGGTTTGCTCGGAAACAATCAAATCCACATAACGCTGGCGGTATTTGATTTCCTGATCGGCCAGACCGTGAAATTTGTCGGGCAGCGGACGCAGGCTTTTTGCCAGCAAATGAATTTCCGTGCAGTGAACGCTAAGCTCGCCTTTGTTGGTTTTGAACAGCTTGCCTTTGGCGGCGATGATGTCGCCCAAATCCCAATGCTTGAATTCGCCGTGAACGCCCTCGCCCACACCTTCGTTGTTGATGTAAAACTGAATGCGGCCCGTGCCGTCTTGCACGGTGGCAAAACTGGCCTTGCCCATTACGCGCTTTAGCATCATGCGGCCAGAAACCGACACCTCAATGCCTTGTGGGTCCAGAGTTTCCTTGTCCAGCAGGCCGTAGTGGGCGTGCAAATCGGCGGCGCGGTGTTCTGGTTTGAAATTGTTGGGAAAAGGCTGGCCCTTCTCACGCAATTTGGCCAGCTTGCCACGGCGCTCGGCAATGATCTGGTTCTCGTCAATCGGTAATTCGTTGATGGGCAGTTCATCGCCAGTGGCTTGTGTTTTGTCGTTCATGGATTAAATACCTTGCTTCAAGCTGGCTTGAATAAATGGGTCTAGGTCGCCGTCGAGCACACGCTGGGTGTTGGAAATTTCAACGCCGGTGCGCAGGTCTTTGATGCGGCTGTTGTCCAGCACATAGCTGCGAATTTGGTGACCCCAGCCCACATCGGTTTTGGTGTCTTCCAAAGCCTGTTGCTCGACCATGCGTTTGCGCATTTCGAACTCATACAGTTTGGCTTTCAACATGCCCCAGGCTTCATCGCGGTTGCGGTGCTGGGAACGGTCATTTTGACACTGCACCACAATGCCGGTGGGAATGTGGGTTAGCCGAACCGCAGAATCGGTTTTGTTGATGTGCTGACCACCCGCACCACTGGCACGGTAAGTGTCGGTACGAACATCGGCTGGGTTGATGTCGATTTCGAAAGAATCGTCGACTTCCGGGTACACGAACAAGGAAGCGAAAGATGTGTGGCGTCCACCTGAGGAGTCGAAAGGTGATTTCCGAACCAAACGGTGCACACCGGTTTCAGTGCGCAGGTAACCGAAAGCGTATTCGCCTTCCACCTTGATGGTGGCTGATTTAACGCCAGCGACTTCACCATCCGATTGTTCCATCACTTCAACTTTGAAGCCTTTGCGTTCGCAGTAGCGCAAGTATTGGCGCAACAGAATGCTGGCCCAGTCTTGCGCCTCGGTGCCACCCGCACCCGCAGTAATGTCAATAAAACAGTTGGATGGGTCGGCCGGGTTGCTGAACATGCGGCGGAATTCCAGATCCGCAATTACCTTTTCATATTCAGCCACTTCACTTTCAATGGCTTCCAGTGTGTCGAAGTCGCCTTCGCCCTGGGCCATTTCAACCAGTTCTTGCGCGTCGCTAATGTTGGACTGCACGGTGTTCATGGTGACTACCACACCGTCGAGCATCTTTTTTTCTTTGCCCAGTTCTTGCGCGTGTTTGGGATCGTTCCAAACGTTGGGGTCTTCCAGTTCGGCGTCAACTACCGTGAGTCGTTCGGCCTTGCGGTCGACGTCAAAGATACCTCCGCAACTGGCCTGCGCGGTCGGCAAGGTCAGTCAGGGCGTTGATGATGGCATTCAGGCGTTCGGCTTCCATGTTTCTCTAATGAATTCAATGTGCGTAACCTGATATTGTAGCGCAAGCCGCCCTACAACACATGCTCCACAATGATTTGCACCGCATCACCACCTGTAAACGTGTCCCTCTCGAAGCGGTAAGCCAGTTTCACTTTGGCTGGCAAGGCCTCCACTGCACGCCAGCGCAGGGCCACAAAGGTTTTGCCATCGCGGCGCAAAGTGAACTTGCTGTGCGCATTTTTCAACAAACGGTGCTCAATCACTTCGAATTCATCACAAAACAAGGGGGCTGGGAAGCCCTGCCCCCACACCTGCGTTTCCAGCAGGTCAGCCGAACTTGCTGCAATGTAGTCGGCCGGGATTGAGCCATCGGTTTCAACCACTTGGGTAAGCGCACTGGGGTCGCTTAAATCAAGAATGGCCTTGGCAAATTCAATTTTGAATTGCTCAATGGCACTTTCAGCAATGGTTAAGCCAGCCGCCATGGCGTGCCCGCCGAACTTGGGCATGCTGCCTTCAGGCAGGCGCTTGCACACCAAATCGAGTACGTCTCGCAAATGCACGCCCTGCACGGAACGGCCACTGCCTTTCCAGAAGCCATCGTCGCCCGGCGCGAGCGCAATGGTTGGGCGGTACAGGCGTTCTTTGATGCGGGATGCCAAAATACCAATCACCCCTTGGTGCCAGGTGCTGTGCGCCACCACGATGCCTGCGGCAGGCTCGTCCTGGCTGATGAATTTTTCAATGTCTTCCAGCGCATCGCGTTTCATATCGGCTTCAATGCGCTTGCGCTCTTCGTTCATTTTGCCAAGCTGGGCGGCCAAGGCACTGGCTTCGCCGGCGTCATCGGCCAACAGGGTGCGAATGCCAATGGCCATGTCAGCCAAACGGCCAGCCGCATTCAGGCGTGGGCCCAGCGCGAAACCCATGTCGGCGGCAGTGGCTTTGCGCGGGTCGCGGCTGGCTTCATGAAACAGGGCCAACATGCCCGGCTGGGCACGGCCTGCGCGTATGCGCTGCAAGCCATGCGCCACCAGGCGGCGGTTGTTCGCATCCAGCTTCACCACGTCCGCCACGGTTCCAAGCGCCACAAGGTCGAGCAGCGCGTCAATGCGGGGTTGGCTGGCGGCATCGAACACGCCACGTTCACGCAACACAGCGCGGATGGCCAACAGCACATAAAACATCACGCCCACCCCGGCAATGGATTTGCTGGGGAAGTTACAACCGGGCTGATTGGGATTCACAATGGCAAGGGCTTGCGGCAATTGTTCGCCGGGCAAATGGTGGTCGGTCACAATCACGCCGATGCCCAGTTCATTGGCCTCATTTACGCCTTCTACACTGGCAATGCCGTTGTCGACCGTGACCAGCAAATCAGGCTCAAACTGTTGCGCGGCCAACTGAACGATCTCGGGGCTTAGGCCATAACCGTACTCAAACCGGTTGGGCACCAGAAAATCAATGTGGTATTTCGCAGCCTCCTCATCGGCCCCAAGGCTTTGCAACAGCATGCGCAGGCCGCGCACGCCCACGGCGGTGGCCGTGGCTCCGTCGCAATCGTAATCGCCCACCACCACAATTCGCGCGCCCGCTTCCAGCGCATCGGCCAGAATTTCTGCGGCTTGCTCAATGCCTTTCAATTCACTGGGTGGAATTAAATCGGCCAGCCTGGTTTCAGCTTCCGCTTGAGAATCCACGCCGCGTGCGGCCATCAGGCGTGCCATCAAGGGGTGCATGCCTTGGCTTCGCAGGATTGCCTCAATTTGTGGGCGTGGCGTTCGAACCCGGTGCTGAACGGTATTGGTAGTCATTAACGCCCCTCCCATTCAGCCTGAATGTTGTCCTGATCGCGCTGGCCTTGTTGCCATGCCGCCTGTAGCTCTTCTTCTGAAGGCCCTTCTTGCATTTCAGGTTCACCCAACACGGCCCAGTTGGGTTTGTTCTGCCAGAATTTGAATCGGTTCATCCAGTTGCTTTTTAAAGTTTTCCAGCCATTGTTGCCCAACAACACCCAGTTAAAAGCCAGCCCAGCCAGGCGCATGGGTTGCAGAACCTCGCTTTCGAGCAGCTTAAACACGGCAATATTGCCCCCCCAGCCCTGAAAATTCACGCAATACACATGGTCAGACTTGGGGCCTGACTCAGCGGTGTTTGTTTGTAACGGTGCAAGTAATTGGGCCCAGAACACAAAACGGTTCACGGCCTCGTCCGCGCCATCGGTCATTTTCACGGCATCAAACACGCCATCTTCTGAAACCGATTTCACGCGCGGCAGCGGCACATCGGTTTGCCAAGTCTCGCCGCCGCCCCAAAACCAAAGCGCATTCAGGGGTTTCAAGCCTTTGGTCTGGCGGGCTTTGTTGAATTCGGCGTTGTGCAGTTCTACTTGCATGTTTAGCCACATGCGCCGCCAGTCGCTACATTCACGGGTCATGGGCAGGTAATCGGTTAAGCGAATTCCCTGAACCGACCACGGGGATGCCTGTTCCATGGGCACAGGCACCGGGTTGCTTAACAGGCTGTGAAATCCAGCCGAAGTGTTCAAAGCCCAGCCGTGTTGTTGCAACAGGGGCTGAACCACCGCCCAAAAAGCATCCAGGTCGGCTACCCCCACCTGCAATACCTCAGGCGGCGTGAATCGCACGCCATCGCGTTCAACCTCCAGACACCCCACTGTGCCCCAGAACTTGGTGAACGGCGTTACCTCATTCTCAGACTCAGCACTTTGCATCATCGCCCATGCCGGGTACTGATCGAACTTTGCCTGGGCTTGTGAATCCAAGTAGCGCAACAGCCAGGCTTCGATGCGGTCCAGCCCATCTGCCGTGTGGTATTCAGGGGCAGCGTTTCTGGCCATGGTTTGAAGCAAACCGGCTGGCAAGCCCGCAAAAGACTGGGCCTGCGCATTGGCAGGCAGGCGTTCAAGTGCCATCTCAGGCACAAGAATGTTGGGTATGAACACCCACAAAGGCGCATTGCTAGGTTTGGACACGGTTTTATTCACACTACAATGAGAGCGCTTTGAAACTTCACAGCGCATTTGAACAATTTGGGACAATTTGTGATTAGTTTACCCTTTGATGTTGAAATTGCACTGCGCTATGTGCGCGGTGGCGGCCACAGAAGCCGCGACAAATTCATTTCCTTTATCTCCGGATTGTCCATGGCTGGCATTGGGCTTGGCGTTGCGGCGCTGATCGTGGTGCTGTCGGTGATGAACGGTTTTCAGAAAGAAGTGCGTGACCGCATGTTGTCGGTGATTGCACACATCGAGGTATTGGCCCCGCAAGAAGGCTTCGAGAATCCCGAAGCGCTGGTGGGTGCCATCAAAAGTGCCAACCCCAAAGTAATTGGTGCGGCACCTTATGTGGCCGGTGAAAGCATGCTGGCGCATGGTGACTTGCTGCGCCCCGCCATTGTTCGCGGCATCGACCCCGCCTTGGAGCAGGAAGTATCCGATTTCAAGGAAGTAATTTCCGGCAGTTTGAGCAACCTGCAGGCAGGCGAATTTCGCGTGGTGCTGGGCATTGAGCTGGCCAAGCAAATTGGGGTTAGCGTGGGCGACCGCATTACGCTGATTGCACCTTCAGGCCAAATGACCCCAGCCGGCATGATCCCCCGCCTGAAAGCTTTCGAGATTACCGCGCTGGTGAGCACTGGCCACTATGAATACGACAGTGGCCTGGTGCTGATGAACATTGACGACGCGGCGCGTTTTTATCGCAGCCTTGGCCCCACCGGTATTCGCGTGAAGCTGAACGACATGGACGCAGCGCCCTTTGTGGCCCGCGACATTGAACGCCAATTGCCACCCAGCGTGTGGGTTCGCGACTGGTCTGTGCAAAACCGCACCTGGTTTGCGGCGGTACAAACCGAAAAACGCATGATGTTTATTATCCTGACCCTGATTATTGCGGTGGCCGCATTCAACCTTGTTTCCATGCTGGTGATGACCGTGAAAGACAAACGCGGCGAAATCGCTATTTTGCGCACCCTGGGTGCCAGCCCCTTTGCCATTCAGCGAATTTTCATGCTGCAAGGTGCACTGGTGGGGTGGATCGGCACCTTCCTGGGTGTAACAGCAGGTTGGCTGTTGGCGATTAATTTGGGCACGATTGTGCCAGCCATTGAGCGCGTACTCAGCGTTGAATTCTTGCCGAAATCGATTTATTTCATCAGCCAGTTGCCTTCCGACCCACGCGCAAGCGATGTGGTCACCATCGTCACCGTGGCCCTGGTGCTTAGCGTGCTCAGCACCATTTACCCAAGCTGGCGTGCATCGCGCGCCGAACCTGCGGAGGCCCTGCGCTATGAGTAATGTTGTTCTGGAAACCAATAACCTGAGCAAGGCGTTCAAGGGCATCACTGCCAACGACAAAGCCACGCAGGTCATCAAAAACCTGACCTTTCAAGTGCAGGCAGGCGAAACCGTGGCCATTGTGGGTGCTTCCGGTGCGGGTAAAAGCACTCTGCTGCACGTGCTGGGCGGGCTTGAAAAAGCCGACAGCGGTTCAGTGTTGTGGGCAGGCCAGGCGATTGAGCCTTGGTCCGTGCGCAAACTGGGCATGGAACGCAACAAAACGCTGGGATTTATTTACCAGTTTCACCATTTGTTGCCCGAATTCCATGCGCTGGACAACGTGGCCATGGCTTTGCGCATTGGCGGCGAAAACAAGCAGATAGCGCGTGAAAAAAGCGCAGTGCTGTTAAAACAATTCGGGCTTGAACACCGTTTGAACCACCGCCCTGCTGAATTGTCAGGCGGCGAACGCCAGCGCGTGGCGATTGCGCGCGCCATGGTGACCAACCCGAAAGCCATTTTGGCCGACGAACCCACAGGCAACCTGGATCAGGAAACCGCGGACCAAGTGTTTGAAAGCCTGATTCACAGCAAGGCGGCCAACAAGTCGGCCTTGATTATCGTGACGCATTCCATGGAACTGGCGCGCAAGTGCAGCAAGGTGTTAAGGCTTGAGAAAGGTGAATTAAAAATTTCGAATTAAATACGAGAGTTAATGTGCCACGGTCTGCACAGTTATTTGCAAACCCAGTGCCTTTGCAACCTTAGCCACGGTCGAGAATGTCGGATTTCCATCGGGTGAAAGTGCCTTATACAGTCCTTCTCTTGTCAACCCTGTATCTCTGGCCAATTGGCTCATGTTTCGTGCTCGCGCAATCACTCCCAAGGCATGAACGATGAACGATGGATCATCGCCCGCTTCTTCCATACAAGCTTCAAGATACAGCTGAATGTCTTCATCTGTTTTTAAATGCTCTGCAGAATCCCAACGAGTGGTTTTAATATTCATCAGTTAAACCTCCAATTGCCTGGCAATTTCTTTGGCATTTGAAATATCAGCTTTTTGCGTCGATTTATCTCCACCAGACAGCAGTATCACTACGACACCATTCTTCTTCGTGAAATAAACCCGATAACCAGGGCCGTAGAAAATTCGCAGTTCACACACGTCCTCACCCACAGCCTCAACATCCCCAAAATGACCTGTTTCAAGCCTGTCAATTCTGGCCTGTATTCAGGCTTTGGCTTTTCGATCTTTAAGGGACTGGAACCACTTTAAGAAATCGCCGTCTGGCGAACTTCGATCATTTGTGAATTACAGTTTACAAACCCCAAAATGTAAACTATGGTTAACACACAAACAGTACTCTGTTCAAGTACTCGTCAAAATTACTCAACGTCGCTTGCGCCTGCGCACCACCGCAATTCGAACGCCAACATTCCAGGCAAGCCGCACGCTGAAGTAGCCCAGTATCGACAAAGTCACCATCAGCGCAGGCAAGCCCACAGCCAGTGAAGGGCCCATGGTCCAGATCCAGTCCAGCATGGCGTTGGTGGATTCTCCCCAGGCAGACCAGTTCCAGTCGGGCGCAGGCTGAATATTGGCCTGGCCCATCCCGCCAAGAAGAAGGTCACCGTAAGCCACCGCGATCAGATACAACGGCACAATGGTGATCGGGTTGGTGTATAGCGTCACCGCGAAGGCCACAGGCATGTTCACCTTGGCCACCAGCACCCAGATGAGAGAGCCAAAAATCTGAAAAGGCCCCGGGATCAAGCCGCAAAAAAGGCCCGCAGCAACGCCTCCAGCAATACTTTTCCGGTTCAATGCCCAAATATTCGGGTGCCCAAAGAAACGTTTGAATGGCCGTGCCCAAGCCAAGCGGTCGAAATGATCGGTCGTGGGCAGGTACTTGCGAATTTTCCGACGAAACATGGCAAACTTTATAATATGTGGACCGACACGCACCTTCACCTTGATGCTTCTGAATACGACAGCGACCGCCCTGCGGTGGTTCAGCGTGCGCGTGAACTGCATGTTAACCGCTTTGTGCTGCCCGCCGTGGGTGCGTTCAATTTTGACACGGTAAAAAAACTGGCCTACAACACCCCGGGTGCGGTTTACTGCCTGGGCATCCACCCCATGTTTGTGGACCGGGCACGCGACGAAGATTTGCTCGCCCTGCAGAACAAAATCAAGGAATCAATCAGCGATCCAAAATTTGCTGGCCTTGGCGAAATTGGGCTGGACGGTTTTGTGCCGGGCTTGAACTGGGACAAACAAGTGCACTTTTTCCATGCGCAACTGAAACTGGCCCGTGATTTTGATTTACCCGTGGTGATGCACATTCGCAAAGCGCAAGACCCGGTATTGAAAGGCCTTCGAATCTACAAACCACGCAGCGGTATCGCCCATGCATTCAATGGCAGCTTTCAACAAGCTGAACATTTTCTGAACCTGAACATGTGTCTTGGATTTGGTGGCGCATGCACGTTCACACGCGCCCTGCAGCTTCGTCGATTGGCCACAGAATTGCCAGAACATGCCATGGTGCTGGAAACCGATGGGCCGGATATTCCACCCGCGTGGATCAACAAACAACGCAACGCCCCGGAACACTTGCCCCGAATTGCACAAACGCTTGCAGAGTTGCGTGGCATTTCACTGCAAGAACTTTCCCGCCGAAGCCAAAACAATGCAGAACGGGCACTGCCCGCACTCGCCCTGCAAAGCTAATCAAACCCATCACCCAAATTCGGTCACCATTGGCGAAATTGCGGACCATGGTGCAGGCTCTCCGGCTTCGATTCATGCCATGGCCTTCAACCTGTGCCCACCTTGTCGCTGTTCACGCTGGCGTACCTGCTCAGCCTGCTGCTGTTTCACAGCCAGGTCGAATTGCCGTGGGTGTGGCACAGCATCAACCAACAGCTTGGCAGCACAAGCACGGTTCTGCTTGCGTGGGCTGGGTTGTGCTTTCTGCTGGGCCAGCAAGGGGGCGTGTGCAAGTCGAAAACAGAAACGGTTACCTGGATTTTTCTTGGGCTTCTGGCCGCACAACTGTGTGCAGGGGTTCAGGCTGCCGCACATCAGCATGCGCAAATTCCCTTGAGTTGCAACAAACAAATTATTGAATCGGAATTCAAGCTGATTGAAAAAGCCTTTCGCGACAAGGGCTCCCAAACCTGGCTGATTCAGCACACCCCGCACAATTGGCAAACACACAGCGCCTGCGTAAAACCGGGAGCGAGGTTGCAAACATTCATTGAAAAAGCGGATACCCATATCGACCTACTGCCAGGCCAACGCTTCAAGGCTCGCATTCGTATCAAACCACCAAAAGCACCCTTGCAACTGGAGGGTTTTGATGTGCACCGGCACTGGTTCGCCAATCAGATTGCAGGCACAGCCCAACTAAAAAGTGGCATTCAAATACTGCACACCCCTACACCAACAAACCCCTTGGTGTGGATGGAACGCTTGCGGCTGCACATCGCAAACTGGATTGTGCAAACCTTGCAGTATCATCCAGAACAGGGGCTGGTGCTGGCCATGGTGGTGGGCGATCAAGGCTTGATCAGTGTAGAAGACCGAGAGATGTTCAACAACACCGGAATTGCCCACCTGGTGGCGATTTCCGGCTTGCACATTACCCTGTTTGCCATGCTGGCCGGCAAGGGCATGGGGCTTGTTTGGCGCCGCTCAGCGTGGTTGTGCCTGCGCATTCCAGCGCCGTTGGCAGGCAGCGCGTTTGGTTTGGTGTTTGCTGTGCTTTATGGGCTGGTTGCTGGTTGGGGCGTGCCTGCGCAACGCACTGTTTTCATGTTGTTTGCACTGTTTGTGGGGCAATTGCGCAGCGGCATGCAAAGCAGTTGGGACACGTTCTTTTTGGCGCTGTTCCTGACTATAGTCTTCGACAACTGGGCAGTGCTGGACGCCGGCTTTGCACTGTCCTTCGGCGCAGTGGCTGCGCTTGTATTTGTGACCCAAGGGCACATCCACATCGTCAAACCACAACATGAATTCATCGCCAATGCAATCAAGGCACAGTACAGCGTCACCATTGCATTGTTGTTGCCTTGCGCAGTTCTGTTTAACCAGCAATCGATCATCAGCCCTGTGGCAAACGCCTTGTCCATTCCGTGGATGAGTTTTGTCAGCACACCACTGGCCTTGCTCGGTGGCTTACTGCAACAAACATGGGCGGTGCTGTTGGCGGCAGACAGCCTTGCCCTGCAACGTGACTGGTTAAACGCATTCAATGAACTGCGTTGGGCCACCTTGCCCATTCACAATCAACCTTGGTGGGTCAATTGCCTGGTGGCGCTGGGTTGCCTTATTTTGCTGCTACCGCCGGGCATTGTCAGCCGATGGATAGGGCTTGCACTGGTGGCTTTACTGGCTTGGCCCGCACAGCGCCCTGCTGAAAACGACTTCTGGATGACGGTGACGGATGTAGGGCAAGGCACTGCCATTGCCGTTCAAACCCGCCAACATTTGCTGATTTACGACGCCGGGCCAGCCTTCAATGAACGATCAAACTCAGCCCGGCGTGTTCTACTGCCCTGGCTGGCAGCGCACAGCTACCGGCAAGCTGATCTGTTTGTGCTCTCGCACGACGATGCGGATCATTCAGGCGGCGCACCGCTTTTCATCACCAAGGCACCACCTTTGAAATTTGCATCATCAATTTCAGGCAACCACCCCCTGTATCAGCTGGCCAGGCAACAACACAGCACGGTAGAACACTGCCACCACATGAGCAGCTGGACATGGGACGGCGTGCTGTTTGAGCCCATCGGCCTTGACACCCCCGCCGATGCACCGCACAAACTGCGGGCCAAAAACAACCAAAGCTGTGTTCTGAAAATAAGCAATTCCCGGCACAGTGTGCTGCTGACCGGAGACATCGAAGCCATTTCGGAAATGCACTTGCTAAGTCAACACGGTGCAGAAAAACTTCACACCAAAGTACTGCTGGTGCCACACCATGGTTCCAAAACATCATCGACCCTGCCCTTTCTTCAAGCTGTTCGACCTGAAATCGCCTTGATTCAGGCAGGCTGGGAAAACCAGTTTGGCCACCCACACAGGCAGGTGACCGAACGATATGAATCGAGAAACATCCAAGTCTTCAACACAGCCCAAAATGGTGCAATGAAATGGGTATTTGCGCACAACAACCCAAACCCGCAACCAATCCATGCCAATGAAGCACGGCGGCGCTATTGGCACATGCACGAAAGCAGTGCAAAAGCCCACCAAGACTGATAACTTTGGGGCTGGGCGCGACACATTCATCCTGCATGTACTTGGCATGCTTCTTGTTACTTCAACTGCATACAGAACAGGAAAAAACAACTTATGTCAGCAACACCTTTCGATGAAATGTTCGGTTCAGATGGTGAAATTCGCCCGCATTATCAGGACTTTTCCCGCTGGCTTGAAATGCAAGCCCCTGAAAAACTGCAAAACAAACGCGCCGAAGCTGACCTTATTTTCAGGAGGGTGGGAATTACATTTGCCGTGTATGGCGAAGAATCAGGCACAGAACGGCTGATCCCCTTCGACATCGTGCCGCGCGTCATCAAGGCCTCTGAATGGAAAATTCTGGAGGCGGGCCTTTGCCAGCGTGTTCAGGCCTTGAACATGTTTTTGAAAGACATCTACAACGAGCAAAAAATTCTTGCAACGGGCCTGATTCCACCCGAGCAGATTTTCAACAATGAACAGTATCGCCCTGAAATGCAGGGCGTGAAAGTGGCAGGCGACATATACGCCCACATTGCCGGGGTGGATGTGGTGCGTGCCGGTGAAGGTGAATTTTATGTGCTGGAAGACAACTTGCGCGTGCCCTCCGGCGTTAGCTACATGCTGGAAAACCGCAAAATGATGATGCGCCTTTTCCCGGAACTTTTTGCCCGCAACCGTGTTGCCCCGGTTGAACATTACCCCGACAACCTGCTGGAAAACCTGCGTTCGGTTTCACCGCAAAACAGCACAGACCCCACCGTGGTGTTGCTTACGCCCGGCATGTACAACTCGGCTTACTTCGAGCATGCATTCCTTGCCCAGCAAATGGGCATTGAGCTGGTAGAAGGCAAAGACATGTTTGTAGACGAGGAAATGCTTTACATGCGCACCACGCAAGGCCCCAAGCGCGTGGATGTTATTTATCGCCGGCTGGATGACGACTTTCTCGACCCGCTTGCATTCCGCGAAGATTCACAACTGGGTGTACCCGGCTTGCTGTCGGTGTACCGTGCAGGCAATGTCACATTGGCCAACGCAATTGGCACCGGGGTGGCCGACGACAAATCGATTTATCCCTACGTACCTGATTTGATTCGCTTCTACTTGAGCGAGGAACCAATTATTCAAAACGTGCCCACCTGGCAATGCCGCAAACCCGACCACTTGAAGGAAGTACTGGCCAAGCTGCCTGAACTGGTGGTGAAAGAAGTACACGGTGCAGGTGGTTACGGCATGTTGGTGGGCCCGGCTTCCACCAAAGAACAGATCGAGAATTTCCGCAAGAAACTTGTTTCAGATCCAGCAAAGTTCATTGCCCAACCCACCTTGGCCTTGTCCACTTGCCCCACTTTTGTGGAATCAGGTTTGGCACCGCGTCACATTGATTTGCGCCCCTTTGTCCTGTCGGGCAGCAAGGTCAGCCTGATCCCCGGGGGGCTAAGCCGCGTTGCATTGCGTGAAGGATCGCTTGTGGTGAACAGCAGCCAGGGCGGCGGCACCAAAGACACTTGGGTACTGGAACGATGAGGAGCAAACAAAATGCTGAGTAGAACCGCTGACCACTTGTTCTGGATGGCTCGTTACATTGAACGTGCAGAGAACACCGCACGCATGCTGGACGTGAACGTACAAACAGCCCTGCTGCCCCAAGACCCGGAAAATGCAGAGCAAGGCTGGCGGGCCATGCTGTCGATCTGCGAGTTGACGGAAGCATTCTCAGAACGCCACACCGAGGTAAGCGCAGAATCGGTGATCGACTTCATGGTGAAAGACCCCAACAACCCATCGAGTATTTATTGTTGCCTGCAAGGTGCCCGCGAAAACGCGCGTGCAGTGCGCGGCGCATTGACCACCGAAGTTTGGGAAACCAATAACACCACCTGGCTGGAATTGAAAAAAGTATTGTCAGAAGGCATGGTTGAACGCGATCCTTCCGAGTTTTTTGAATGGGTGAAATTTCGCAGCCATTTGTCGCGCGGCGTGACCATCGGCACCATGTTGAAAGACGATGCCTTCCGCTTCATTCGCCTTGGTACTTTTCTGGAACGTGCTGACAACACCGCCCGCCTGCTGGATGTGAAATTCCACAGCATGCCCTTTAGCCCATTGGCCAATTTGAACACAGCCGATCCACATGCCGACTACTACCACTGGGCCGCCATTTTGCGCTCCGTGTCTGCATTCGAAACTTACCGCAAGGTGTACCGCGATGTCATCACGCCAGACCGCGTGGCCGAATTGTTGATTCTGCGCGACGACATGCCACGTTCACTGCTGGCGTCATTGAACGAGGTGTGCTCAAACCTGGAGATGATACGAAACGACTATTCTGCCAACACGGAACGCCGCGCGGGCAAGCTGCGTGCAGAGCTTTTGTACAGCCAGATCGACGACATTTTGCAAATGGGTTTGCACGCTTACCTGACCAACTTTCTGGAACGTGTAAACGATTTGGGCAACCGCATCAGCAAAGACTTCCTGGTGCCGCTTGAGGCATGAAGCTACGCATTCAACACCACACCACCTACCGCTACACCTGGCCCGTGCTGTACAGCATCCAGCACGTGCGCCTTACCCCGCAACTGGGCAACCAGCGCATTGTCGACTGGAAAGTAAAAACCCCTGCAAAGCAGCACAGCGCGCGCGATCACCACGGCAACACGGTGCTTACTTTTTCGGTGAACCAGCAGCACCGTGAATTAACCGTGCAATCGAACGGGCACGTTGAACTGGAAGCACTTCGCGATGGTTATCTGCCAACAGAATTGAAGGCACTCAACCCATTGGTCTACACCCCCGCCACACCGCTGACGCAGTTCAATCCGGAAATGGAAGAATTCGCAAGCTTCGTGACCGACACCCACATTCCCTTTGCTCACCGAATGCTGACGCTGGCCCATGCCGTGGCAGACCGGGTGGCGTACACCAAAGGCAGTACAACAGTAGCCGATTCAGCCATGCAAGCATTTGAAAGCGGGCAAGGTGTTTGCCAGGACCATTCACATGTAATGCTGGCCTGCCTGCGCGCACACGGCATTCCAGCGCGCTATGTGAGCGGTTATTTTTTCAATCCCAATGTAGAACAGCACGACAGCCATGCATGGGTGGAGGTGTTTGACGAAAGCCGACAACAGTGGCTGGGCGTGGACGCTACACACAAAGCACTGGTGCACGCAAACCACTGCCGCCTGGCCGTGGCGAAAGATTTCATTGGCGCATCGCCAGTGCGTGGCATACGCACGGGGGGCGGGCAGGAAAGCCTCGACGTGCAGGTGACCATTGAGCGGGTTGACTAGCTCGCCTGGTAGTTCGAGTGGTCCAATCGGCTTGGGTTTCAATTACTCAATCGCCGGTTAACAGCGCACTCGTCGTGAGTCACTTGCTGCCGCACTGAAAACCGCTTAATCCCTTTTTGATATTCACCCTGACTCACCTCGCTCGGCAAAAAGGCGGGCCGAGACAAACGATCGCGCCCTTGCGCGAAAGCCAAGACCCGACCGTTACTTTTGGAGGGCTTGGCTTAGTGCAGGCTCAAGCTGAAAAGACGATATGCCAAGTTTTCGGGCAGCGGTGACCCTTCAAGTTCAGATCGGAGGTCACCGTTCAGGTGCGACACAAATAACCCACGCCGAATTGGCTTGAACCTTGCACCCTACTGCGCCACCCATCCGCCATCCATGTTCCACGCAGCGCCACGAACTTCCTGCGCATCGTCTGAACACAGAAACACCACCAGCCCGCCAAGCTGCTCAGGCGTTACAAACTCCTGTGAAGGCTGCTTCTCGCTCAGCAAATTCACCTTGGCTTCTTCAACTGTGGTGCCTTCATTTTTTGCGCGTGCATCCACCTGCGCCTGCACAAGCGGCGTAAGCACCCAGCCAGGGCACACCGCATTGCAGGTAATACCCGTTTTTGCGTTTTCCAAAGCCACCACCTTGGTCAACCCCACAATGCCATGCTTGGCCGCCACATACGCCGACTTGTTGGCAGAGGCCACCAAACCGTGCGCCGAAGCGATGTTCACAATTCGCCCCCAGTTGCGCGCCTGCATACCCGGCAACACCAGGCGGGTTGTGTGAAATGCCGCGCTAAGATTTATCGCAATCACAGCATCCCACTTCGCAGGGTCAAAACTTTCAACAGGCGCAACATGCTGAATGCCCGCGTTGTTCACCAGCACATCCACGCTACCCAACAGGGCTTGCGTGCTTGCCACCAAATCTTCAACCTCGGAAGGCTTGCTCAAGTCTGCACCGTGATAACCCACCTTCACACCATGCGCAGAAATACTTTGTCTGGCAGCCTCAATTTGTTCCGGCGTGCCAAAACCATTGAGCATCACATTCACGCCCTTGGCCGCCAAACGCTGGGCAATGCCCAGACCAATTCCACTGGTCGAACCTGTGACCAATGCATTCATGTTCTTAAAATCCACAGCGGAACCTCTTTCAATAATAAAACTCTGAAATACTGACTAAAACAATTACACGGAGGGTATTGAACAATGCTGACAGCGCGCTTTCACACCGTGCAATGGCTTAGCCCGACTGGCCTTCACAAACTAGCCTACCGCGAATGGGGCAATGCCGACAACCCACATGTACTGCTGTGCGTGCACGGCCTGACACGCAGCAGCGCAGATTTTGAAGACCTGGCACAAAACCTGGGTCAGGACTTGCGCGTGGTGGCGGCAGACATGCCTGGGCGCGGTGCCTCCGACTGGTTACCCGATCCCACCCAGTACGCCGTGCCCACCTACGTGAACGCCTGCGTGGCCTTGGTGGCCCGCTTGAACCCCGGAACACTGGACTGGTTGGGTACATCGATGGGGGGCTTGATCGGCATGGGGTACGCCAGCCTGCCCAACAACCCCATCCGCAAGCTGATCATGAATGATGTCGGCCCCAGCCTGAACTTCTCTGCGCTGCAACGTATTGGCGAATATGTTGGAAAACCCATTAATTTTCATACACTTGAAGAAGCAAGAACTTACATACGAACCATTTCCCAGCCATTTGGCCCACACAGCGAAGCACAATGGAATGCATTGACCGACTCCGTGCTGGTAAAAAAAGGCACCCATTGGACAACCCACTACGACCCCGCCATTGGGCAGTCTTTCCAGAATCTGTCAGAATCTGCCACCCGCTTGAATGAAACTGCGCTGTGGGCAGCCTACGACGCCATCAAGGCTGAAACCTTGATAGTGCGCGGAGAACATTCAGATTTGCTGAACCACAAAACCGTAGAAGAAATGCGTCAACGTGGCCCAAAACCGCACGTTATCGAGATTGCTGGCGTGGGCCACGCCCCTACTTTCATGCAGAAAGATCAAATTCACATTGTTCGTGATTTTTTGTTTTAAACTGCTTCTATTGATCTTCCCCAAGCACCTATGGTTTCAGTTTCTTCAACATTGGGTTCAGAAAAAAAAGGCACAGCCTCAGCGCCTGCCTTGGTGTTGCTGAACAAATTCGACGCCGCCCGCGTTGAGGAAGCACTGAACTATGCGCGTATTCACGCGGCAGACCACATTCTGGACACGCAGGAATCCGCCATTGTCCACATGCTGGCCGTGGCCGACCTGCTGGCTGAATTAAGGGCAGACGCCAACACACGGATTGCCGGTGCTTTGGGCCCCTTGGTGTTTTTCGACAAACACCTTGAAAGCCACATGGAGAAAAAGTTTGGCGACGAGGTAGGCCGCATGCTGGCCAGCCTGCGCAAGCTGTTCAAAATGCGCTCCATGGTGGGGCCAAGCGCCACCCGCAACACCATTGAAACACTGCGCTGGGCCGATCAAATTGAAACGCTGCGCAAAATGCTGTTGGCCATGTCCACCGACATTCGCGTCATCATGATTAGACTGTGTTCACGCCTGCAAACATTGCGGCATTTCACAAGCCACGAGGACATCAAGAACGAAAAGGGCTCGCTGTGGCCCTATGCCATATCGCATGCGCAAGAAACACTGGACCTGTACGCGCCGTTGGCCAACAGGCTGGGCTTGTGGCAGCTGAAGTGGGAACTTGAGGATTTGTCTTTCCGCATTCTTCAGCCCAACACCTACAAAAACGTGGCGAAAATGCTGGATGAAAAACGCACTGAACGTGAGGCGTTCATTGAGTCGGCCATGGCCAGCATCAAGGAAAACCTGTTGCTCGCAGGCATTCACTGTGAAATCACGGGACGGCCCAAACACATTTACAGCATCTGGAACAAAATGCGTGGAAAGGGCCTTAGTTTCGACAAATTGTACGATGTACGCGCCTGCCGCGTGATCGTAGACACAGTCGACGACTGCTACACGACATTGGGCATTGTTCACAATTTGTGGACTCCCATTCCCGAAGAATTCGACGACTACATCAGCAAGCCCAAACCCAACGGCTACCAAAGCCTGCACACCGTGGTTCAGGACGAAACTGGCAAAACACTCGAGGTGCAAATTCGCACAGAATCCATGCACCAGTTCGCGGAATACGGCGTAGCCGCGCATTGGCGCTACAAGGAATCAGGCAAAGACGGGTACACAGGTGAAAGCCGCGCTGAAGGCCAGTTTGAAGAGCGCATTGCCCTGCTGCGGCAACTGCTGGCCTGGCAAAAAGACGTGACAGACACCATGGGTGAAGCCAGCGACTGGGCGCAGGAAATGAAAATAAGCGCCCTGAACGACAGGGTCTATGTCTTCACGCCCCACGCCAAAGTGGTTGAACTGCCCACAGGCAGCACACCGCTTGATTTCGCCTACCACGTGCACACCGAACTGGGCCACCGCTGCCGTGGTGCAAAAGTGAACGGGCAGATGGTGCAATTGAATACACCGCTGGACAATGGGCAAACTGTTGAAATTGTCAGCGCACGTGGCGATGCGGCCACGGGGCCATCGCGTGACTGGCTGAACCCGACACAAAAATATTTAGCCAGCCACAGGGCTCGCCAAAAGGTAAAGCAGTGGTTTGCACAACAAGAGCGCAAAGAAACACTGGAACGCGGCCGCGCAATTGTAGAACGGGAACTGCAACGCATCGGGCAAACAACCCAAAACCTGGACACACTGGCGCACAAGCTGGGTTTTGACAAACCCGACGACCTGTACGTGGCACTGGCCCGCGAAGAAATTCGCCCGCGTGCCATTGAAAACTCGCTTCGCAGTGAACAGGCACCCGGCGGCCCCCTGTCAGAAGAAGAACAACTTGAAGTCCTGAACAAAAGAAAACCGGGCAGCACCACCAAGGAATCGGGCGTACTGGTGGTAGGTGTCAGCACATTGATGACAAACTTGGCGCGCTGTTGTCGCCCTGCCCCGCCCGACCCCATCATCGGCTTCGTAACCCGTGGCAAAGGTGTGTCCATTCACCGGCTGGGTTGCTCCAATTTGGCTGAAGTAATGCGCCGTCAACCGGAACGGCTGATTGAAACAACCTGGGGTGAATCTTCAGGCCTGCATTACCCGGTAGACATCGCAGTGACAGCCAACGACCGCCAGGGCCTGCTGCGAGACATCACCGAAGTATTTTCGAAAGACAAAATCAACGTCATTGGCGTGCAAACGGAAACACAGCGCGGCGTCGCCAAAATGCAGTTCACCGCCGAGGTTGGCAGCGGTGAACAACTGCGAGGGGCGCTTAGCCACCTGCTGGAAATCAACGGTGTGTTTGAAGTACGGCGCCGCTAAGTTGCAACTGCTTTTGTAATTCCGGAAGCGTCCTTTGGATCAAGCCCGTTCTGCTGCTCTACAAACGAAGCAGCCAGTGTTCGCAAAAGATGATTCTGCGAATTCATCTGCCGGGCACCCGAGGGTTTCCTGCGCGTGTAGTTGCCCTGCGCGTCCATGGTCCAGGCCAGAATATTGTCGGCCAGCAACATTTTCAAACCCTCGTCGATCACCCGTTTCTTCAACTTCCTGTCAGTAATCGGCACGGCCAATTCCACGCGGCGGAAAAAGTTTCGGTCCATCCAGTCCGCGCTGGAAATGTAAACCTCTTCATCCCCGTCATTACTGAAATAGAACACACGGCTGTGCTCCAGCAAACGCCCAACAACTGACCTCACCGTGATGTTCTCGCTCAAACCCGGCACACCGGGGCGCAAGGCACACACGCCCCGCACAATCAAATCTATTTTCACACCCGCCTGCGAAGCCGCATAAAGCTCATTGATCAAATGTGGCTCCAGCAAAGCATTCATACGAGCCATGATGCGGCACTTCTTGCCAGCCTTGGCCAGCTCCGCTTCCTTGCGCACAGCAATCACCACATTGCTGTGCAGATTGAAGGGGGAATTCCAGATTTTATTTAACTTGCGTGCACGGCCCAAACCGGTGAGATGATTGAACACCTCGTGTACATCATGCCCCAGTGACTCATCGCATGAAAACAAACCGAAGTCGGTGTAAAGCCGTGCTGTTTTGGGGTGGTAATTGCCCGTGCCCAAGTGCACATAACGGCGCAGCAACACCTTGCCGGTTTCCGTTTTTTCGCGGCGCACCACCATCAACATTTTGGCGTGGGTTTTCTGCCCAACTACCCCATACACCACATGGGCACCCACGCGCTCAAGTTTTGATGCCCAATTGATGTTGGCTTCTTCGTCAAAACGCGCCATTAACTCCAGCACCACGGTAACTTCCTTACCGCTGCGCGCTGCAGCCATCAAGCTTTCCATCAACACCGATTCAGTACCAGTGCGATAAATGGTCTGTTTGATGGCCACCACATCGGGATCGGTTGCAGCCTTTTTAATAAACTCAAGCACAGGGCTGAAGCTTTGATAAGGATGATGCAGCAAGACGTCACCCTTTTGAATGGCTTTAAAAATATCAGGCTGCTTGATCAACGCTTCAGGACGACCGGGCGTAAACGGCGCGAATTTCAAATCGGGGCGGTCCACCCAGTCGGGCAGCTGCATCAGCCGCACCAAATTCACCGGCCCATTCACGCGGTAAAGTGCCTGTTCAGGCAGGCCGAATTCCTTGAGCAAACGGGCGGTCATGTCTGGCGTGGTTTGATCCGACACCTCCAGGCGAACGGCATCACCAAAGTGACGCTGCGACAACTCCCCCTGCAACGCCACGCGCAGGTTGGTAATTTCTTCTTCGTCCACGTAAAGGTCGCTGTTGCGCGTTACGCGGAACTGGTACACCCCATGCACTTCCATACCCGGAAACAATTCCGGAATGAAAGCCTGCAGAATCGAGGTCAACATCACGAAACCGTGCTCATAACCCGACAGGTTCGACGGCATGCGGATCAATCGCGGCAAGGCTCGAGGAGCCTGCACAATTGCCACATTCGACGCACGCCCGAATGCATCGTGCCCGGTCAACTCGACAGCGAAATTCAATGACTTGTTCAGCACCCTGGGAAACGGGTGCGCCGGGTCCAGGCCAATCGGCGTGAGCACCGGCAACACCTCGTGCCTGAAATACTGGCGAGCCCAATGCGCCTGTTCTTCGTCCCAAGTAGCAAGGGTCATCAAGGCGATGCCCTCATTGCGCAGGGCAGGCAACACCGAATCATTCAAAAGGCGGTATTGTTGAGCCACAATTTCCTGAGAAAGCGCCGAAACCCGATGCAAGGTTTCAAACGCACTCAAGCCATCATCGTCTTTGAATTCCGGGTTCTGGCGAATTTGCTCCTGTAATCCTGACACCCGGATTTCAAAAAACTCATCCATATTGCTGGAAACGATGCAAAGGTATTTCAACCGTTCCAACAAGGGTACCCGCTCATCTTCTGCCATGGCCAACACCCTGCGATTGAAAGCCAAAACCCCCAGTTCACGGTTCAGGTACAGGTCTTTGTTGGGGGTTACATCAGAAACAGCAGCAACTTTCAAACAAAACTCCAAAAAATGATGCAATTATCCGTCATGGTATTTCAAAAATATGACAATCATTTGAAAGTCGTCAATTGCCGACACACAAAGCCAGTGTGCCGCATTTGTGGCATTCTAGCGCCTGACCTGAACCATAGACCAAGCAATGTCCAAGCCTCGCCAGTTGATTGCCGCCGTTGACATGGGCTCGAGCAGCTTTCGCATGATTGTTGCCCGAGTTGAAGAACTCAACGGTCAATCACAAATCTACATTATTGACACCCTGCGGGAACACGTCCGTTTGGGTGCCGGCTTAACTACCCAGAAGTGTCTGGACGATGAATCTCAAGAACGCGCCCTGGGTGCCCTGCGCAGGTTTGGAGAACGCCTGCGTTCGTTCAAGCCCGGTGAAGTGCGGGCCGTTGCCACAAATGCTGTGCGTGTGGCCCGCAATGCCAGCGAGTTTATAGCCAAAGCGGAAACCGCCTTGGGCTTTCCCATCGATGTCATTTCCGGTGTGGAAGAAGCCCGCCTGGTGTACTGCGGCGTGGCGCATCAACTGCCAATTGGCCAAGGCCGGCGGCTGGTTGTCGACATTGGTGGAGGATCCACCGAATTCATCATCGGTGAAGACTACGAACCCGCGGTCATGGAAAGCCTGTACATCGGCTGTGTAAGCACCGCCCAGCAATACTTTGACGATGGCAGCATCAGCCCCAAAGCGATGAAAAACGCCATCATGGCGGCCCGAAAGGAGGTCGCCGTGTTGCGCAGGCAAATTCTTGACGTAGGCTGGACCCATGCCATCGGTTCTTCCGGCACAGCACGCGCGTTGGCAGAAATCTGCGTGTCCAACGGTTTTACCCAGCACGGTATTTCTGCCGAGGGGCTGCAACTGATTCGGGAGCATGTCACTGCGGCAGGCCACCTGGACAACGTCACCCTGGAAGGCTTGAAAGTGGATCGCCTGCCCATGATGCCCGGAGGGCTGGCTGTGATGAGCGCCGTTTTCGAAGAACTGGAAATCGAGCACATGGATGTGACCGATGGCGCGCTGCGCCAAGGTTTGCTCTATGACATGCTGGGTCGCCAACACAACGATGACATGCGTGAAATTACCGTGGCGCAGTTCATTCACCGTTACAAAATCGACGGAAAGCATGCGGGCAAAGTCAGGGAACTGGCTGAATTGCTGTTCAAACAACTGATCCGGCAACTACCGGAACTGAAAGAACAACTGCCGATGTTGCGATGGGCCGCCATGTTGCATGAAATTGGCTTGTCAATCGGCCACAACAGCCATCACAAACATGCTGCCTACATTTTAGGCAATGCGGACATGCCGGGGTTTTCGAAGCGCGAACAAATGATGCTGTCCACCTGGGTTTTAGCCCACAACGGAAAACTAGGCAAGGTCAGTGAAATTGCCAACACCGCCATTCAATGGGCGGCACCCATGTGCCTTCGCTTGGCGGCCCTGTTCCTGCGCCGTCGCGAGGTGGAGGCCCTGCCCGAACTGAAGGTCAAACTACTAAGCGAAGGCATCCAGATCAGCGTGCCCAAGAACTGGTTGCTTGCACATCCACTGACCCAGTACAGTCTTGAAACCGAGGTGGAGCAGTGGTTGCGTATCGGCTTGCAACTTGAACTGATGACCCGGCGGTAGCGGTTTGCAAGCTGATCGCATGGCGGTTTTCTTGAATGTGCGGAATCGGGCAACCCCGACGAGTTGGCGAAATAAACCAACAACCCCAGCTTAGACAAACCCAAAATGCCTCGCGTACCGTGGGCTCATGCGGTCAATCGACAACAGCATCATGAAGTCAGCGGTGTTGAAATCGGGGTCCCAGGCGGGCTCACCACACACCACAGCCCCTAGGCGCAAATAGCCCTTCACCAAGGGAGGTGGTTCAATTTCCACATCACAGCGCAGGCGCTCAACGGGCAAGCGGTTTTTGGGAAACACCTGGCAACTTGCTTCAGCCATGTGTGGTTCCAGTTGTTTGTACAAGCTGGCGGCCTGGTGGCCCCCATCGCGCAAGCTGACACTGGCACAACCAATCAAATGCTTGTAGCCACCCAGCTTCATGTACTGCGCAATACCACTCCACAGCAACATAATTGCAGCACCGCTGCGGTAATCCGGGTGCACGCAGGATCTTCCCACTTCAACCGTGGTTTTCCGCAAACGTTCAATGCGATTCATGAAAAACTCGGTTTCCGAGTACCAACACTTCAGGCGCGCAGCGTTTTCCGGCGCAAGAATACGGTAAGTGCCGACCACTTCACCGGTTTGGCTGTTTCTTACAAGAAGGTGATCACAGTAGGCATCAAACACATCATGATCAATCCCGTTACTACCCAGATCTGCACCATATTCTTCAGAAAAAATGTTGAATCGTAGCTTTTGAGCTTCCAGTACTTCAGCGGTTGTTTTCGCCAGGCACACCTCCAGCGATGGCGCCTGTGCACGGGCCGGGCTACTGAGGTAAAGGGCTTTGCGCAAAGCATCCTGCTTGGTTACATCCTGCTTGATCGCTTCCATCCATGCGTCCATTTTTCATTTCAATGACACGAAATGTACGGATCCGATATGACAGTTCAATAAAAGAAATGTGAAGAAAAGGTGACCAAACTGAAAAAGTTACTTGACAAGCCTCAGGAAAAGCCTAAACTGACTTCAGCAAAAAAAATTTGGCGCTACTTCAGGTCAGTTCAATTCAGGCAAACCGCTTAAGCAATAGTTCTGTTTCTCGAATTTCACCCAGTTTTTTAGCTATTTTGTTCAATTCAGAAATCCAGGATATTGCTATGTCTGATACCGTAACCGGTCAAGTTAAATTTTTCAACGAATCCAAAGGCTTTGGCTTCATTTCCCGTGAAAACGGTCCTGACGTGTTTGTTCACTTCAGCGCCATTCAGGGCAACGGCTTCAAAACCTTGGCTGAAGGCCAGAAAGTGTCTTTCACTGTGACTCAAGGTCAGAAAGGCCCACAAGCTGAAAACGTAACAGCGCTGTAATTTTAGCGTCTGTGAAAAAGCCGCCCTCGGGCGGCTTTTTTTATGTCAACGCACTTTCATCCCCAGGGCAATGGATTGCGTGGGCTATCCGCAGGCTCTAGCCGTCGGGCAATATTTCCGTCCCACCCCTCTAGCCTACATGCAGCCTGAGCTGCCCCCATCAACAATGCCGCAGGAATAGCGACCAACAGCATTTGAGTGGCTGTGCTGATAATCGAAATAGGCAATTTGACAGCACTAAGCGGAACCTTGAGAGGGAACGTGATGTCGGGGGGATTCGCCGTTCCTTGATAAGCAATGCCGGAGCCGCCAGCCAAACTAAGAAGAATATACGCATCGCCCAAAGCCCATATCGCGCTTGAGAAAAACCGCCCGATACTGAAACTTGTCACGCGGGAATTGGGAATAGCGAGAGCCCTCTCTGTAATTCGACCTGCAAGCCACGCAATTGGCCGGGTCAGCTGATAATTCAGGGAAAGCAATACAGAGTGGTTAAATATTCGCAAGCCTTCTGACATGCCCGCCAAGCTGCGCGTCACTGGGCCATACTGGTGCGGATTATTCAAAATATTGTCTGCACAAAATCGCATTTTGGACGAAAGAGCGGGGTTCTGTTTGTCTTTGTTCCTCTGATCCAGAAACTCCTCTGAAGCAAGGTATTTGGCCCTGTCAGCGCTTTTTGGAAAACCCAAAACATTGAGAACATTGCCAGAATGATTCAATGCAAATTCTCGAGCTAGAGCAGTAAAGCCCTCAATACAATGTCGAACATCCTTGTAGTTATCGTGAGGATCAGCGTGAATGGCGGTGTGTTCAATCAAATTGGTCAAGGCCACGAAGTGATTCTCGCGAGCCAACAACTCGCTTTTGTCTGCTTTCGAATCGAGAAAACTCCCGGGGGATAAACCCAGGCTATCGCGCTCAGTGAGATAGGAACCAATTGTTTTCTGCATCGCCACCTTGGCAGCATTCTCGCCCCGGTTTTGGCGAACATCCTGCAGCAGGCGACTCAGCAAGTGGGGTGTAGCATCGGCCCCGCGATAATTCGCGACAATTTTTCCCTCAAGCGCTTTTGCAATCAGTGTTACAGCGCCTGGCTTGTTCTTTGCGTCATCCAAAAGCGCATACAAACGATGAATGTGCTTGTCTTTCTTGAACTGAATCAGTTTCATGATTGCCGGGCTTAATCGCGACCTGGATGCAACAATACTGCTGCTGGCACCCAAAGCGAGAGACACCAGGGACGAGACTGCAGACACGGCACTGAAACTTGCGACCACCGCAGTCAGTTCTGTTTTCATCGATTCAGCAACCGATTTAAATGCCCGCTCGCCCATAAGCTTTTTGAACAGGCCTAGCGAAACAAATGCCACCGCTCCAGCAACAACTGGCAGTGCGGCAAGTACACGCAGCTGACTACCCATGGCTTTGTCATCGCGATTCGGCGTAAACCAGTTCCTGGATATCTTGAGAAGCATGCCAGTGTGCGTATTCTGGCCAAATACTCCACTGATTCCAGCCCAAAGGCTCCAACCATTCCAGGGCAAAGGCTCCACCATTTCTGGTTGAAATACTCCACTTTGTCCAACCACTCACGGGGCTG
>JAHIXK010000010.1 GCA_018815245.1 Gammaproteobacteria bacterium | reverse complement strand
CGCACAGGGCGTTTCGAGATAGTTTGAAGTGCACTCATGGTGTCCACCAAGAAATGAAGTGGACACTATGATCGTTGTTCACACACTGGCATTTCAAGACGGGATGGCTGGGGGCTTACCCGCGAAAGAACGACCTTTAAAGTAGTAAATGAGCTTAATGCATTGATTACTACTTCCGCTTGTCGGCCGGAGCGGTCATTTACTATAGTGCCTAGACGAGACGGCAATGAAGCAGTTACCTGCCGTTGATGTCAGCTTGAATGTTAGCAACGATCACCAACTTGCATACGTTAAAGTTCTTTTGTGAATCGTCGTTAACCTGACTCTACTCGACAAAGATTGATTCCATGTCAGTCCCCCCTACAAATCTCGACGAACCAGTAGGCGTTGCTCCTTCGATAACCTCAGAACAACTTTCGATGCAAACTCTGGCGGGTATTTTCCATTTCCTGTCGAGAACAAAATTTGAAATGCCTTGCTCTTTGGATTCTCAAGCGCATCAATCTGCCGCAGCATCTTTACAAGCCCATCAAGGTCAATACCGGCTGTCTCAGGAGTGTCGACCAAGAGGAGGCGTGGGAAGGGAATATCTGAAAGTAGCGCCAACTGTAGCAAATCTAAGTAATAGAGGAAACGCTTTGGAACCTTGGCGCTATGCTCTCGATACTGGCCGTTGTTAATGATCGGTAAATAAGTTTGGCGGTCGATGGCCGCACTTCTGCAATCAACGACCACGGTGGTCATGAATTCATGATACGTCCGGTCAAAAGCATTGATCTGCTTCTGCAATTCGACCTTTGATTCGCTATCGAGTCGCTGGACTTCAAGTTTTAACCTTTCAAACAGAGCTTTTTTGTCATTTTGCCGCTTCAAAAGATCGCCAAGCTTACTCTCTAGCCTAAATGCCTCCTGGCACTTTGCGAGTTTTTCACGCAACTCCAGAAGTTTATCGTCGAGTTCCTCCATCGCCTTCTCCACTTGATATGGGCTGGCGCCGGCTTTCTCTATTCGCGCCCGCTTTGTGGAAATATCGTGCAAAACCCTCTCTCGGGCCTCGTTCCAATATGTATGCTCCTCTCGGATACCACGTATCGCTAGCTTCAAGGTTTCGAGTGCTTTGGTCTTTCCTTTTAGAATCTCCAAATACTCGGCTGGACTATAGAAGAATCGCTGGTAATCCTGCTCTTCCACGGCATGCCCGCAAACGCAATGACCGGGAGTGCGTAAGACATCGTTCAAACAATAGGGGCAAGTGTCGCGTGAGAATAGGTTGAGCTGGCCATGTGCATATATGACCTTATTAATTCTTTGAATATCAGCCCCTAGCGCCCGCTCAACATCGACAAGGCGACCCGCTTCATCAATTAACTGCTCTCGATTTTCGTCAATTGTTCGCTGTTGAATCATCAGCTCATGGACCTGCCGTAGTTCTGCATCAAGAGTTCGTTGTGCTTGTGCACTTCCAAGCTGACCACGCGAAAATGCCTTTCGCGAGGCTAACAGTGATTCAATCTGAGCTTCAAGATCCTCGATTCGTTCATTCAAAGCTTTGATATTAGATATTTCATTTATTCCGCTGGCACGAAGCAAATGGTTAACGATATCTTCATATTCCTGACGCACGGACTTTGCTGCCATGAAATCTCGCTCCGCGTTCTTCTGCGAGCCGATTGCCGCATAGAGCTCCATCAGGGTTTTTCCGATCAGAATCTGGAAGATGGCACGACGAATCTCTAACGAATCAGAAACAAAGTTGGTAGCGTCTGCTGGCTTATAAATACCGTTAGGGTCTGGGCTCTGATTGTGATAAATCAGCCGAGCAAGGTCAGTAAAGTTGAGCTTAAATTGCTTCCCGCCTTGGAAGATGTCAACTACAGGAATGTGCAATTTCTCAAGTAACCAATCAGAGAAAGTCTTTGCATCTTCGCGTCGAACTATTGGATAGGTGTTAGCCTGCAGTTCTGCGGGTACTCCGTCAGCCTCCGTCATAGCCCTGATTACGGAGATGTTGTTGTCACGCAGACGCCGACTGATGGTAAACAGCTCATTATCTATCCCAATTACGAGACGAACAAAGTTGTTTGAGTCATTCACTATTTCGACATGCACCTCTGTAGAAGTGGGGTCGAACTCCTCGACTCTACCTCCAAGCCCGTAATAAATTAGGTTGAAAAAGGTAGACTTCCCCGTCCCATTTGGTCCTTCGATGATAGACACCCCGTCATCGAACGTCGGAGACTCGAAATAATACTTATCGCCGATGTATTCGACTTTCTTAATACTCAGGAAGCCCATACACGAACACCTCTATCTTTGTATAGTCGCTCTAATAAACTATCGAACGTCAAGGCAGATAACCGTGGAAAAAGCTTCTTCAAACTTTCGGCGTTGGCCCTCTCATCGGCATACGCGTCGCTTGCAAAGAAGCCTTGTGGGACACGGTCACTGATGAGGGAAATGTCGATAATCTCGGGTCTGTCAGTACGCTGCATATGCAGAAATCCGCGTCGTTCCATGGAAAATATTATCTTGTATACCTCACGCTTATGGAGTTCCGCGTTGGTATAGCTCGTAAAAAGAAGTTCTCGATCAGTGGCATTCGCAACACCGATTCCCTGGGTCCGTTCCAATAAATCTATAAGCCGAGAGTCACCAAGAAACTGAATCAAGTAAGCAATCTTTCTATGGTCTTTCACGCGCTTTGCACTACCTCCGAGGTGTTCAAGAACTAAGAGGATTGAGTAGGCGACAAAGTACAAGTCTTCACCAGAGATGAAGAACAAGGGACGCTTACTCTTGTGCGGTCTCTTTGGCTCGCCGGCCCCGAATTGTTCATGGCTATTCTCCAAGATTGACCTCATCAAATGCTAAATAGCAGTCATCAAAAAGTGTAAGCACTGCACCCTTAATAGAATGATCGTCACGTAACGCATACTTATAACGGCTTCTCAAGCTTGCAACATGCTTCTCTGCGACCTTCACCAACTCATCAATCAGATCTAATATCTGCTTCTCGGTAAGTGCCGATGAGGGTGGATAGTTAGTGAGAAGATATACCTCACATGCATCAAGGATTCTGCGAAGAAGGGCTTTCATTTCCCTTTGTCCTTCAGCCTCTACGCTTCTCGCTAAACTGCAACTTCGGGCGAGAGCACTGAGTAGCTTAGTATTGAAACTAGGACAAACAGCTTTGATTTTTTCAGAGAGATTTCTAAAGTCCTCGTTGTCAACTTCAGACCAATTGTCAGAAGCGGGGTCATCAGTGCGCTCCTGTTCAGTGGGGCCTAAAAGAATCTCATTAAAAATGTTTTTGAGGGAATCTGTACTTAATAGCCGGTCTGTGACGCCACCTGCCCCTGATCTCTTTTCAAGCTCGTCAAGCAATGCGGATAATATGAACTGCTCCAGTCCAACGTGGCGATGGCTGAAAAACTTACAGGTTCTAACTTGTTGAAGCGCTGTCGCCTCGAGGGTTTCATTAGATTCATTTGTCAGCGTCCAGTCAATCGCGCTAATAAAAGAAGAAAACTCCTCCAATGTCATTTGATCGAGTAAATTTCGATAGCCTTTTGAAGTGTCTGGATACTGTGCGGAATATTCAGCCTTAACTATCGCGAAGGCGACCAACTGTTCCTCATCGTCTAGGGTTTCACCCAGAGTTAGTAGTTTGAGGATGTCGTAATGTTTTTGCGTTGGTTCTAAACCTAGGCCTTGACGAAACTCGGCGGATATGCGCTCCTGGGCGATTTCTGCCGAGGCATAGATTCCAAGCTTTAGTGCCCCTGAGCGCATGAATGCGAAGTACAGGTCTAGAAAGGCTACTAACGTGTTTTTCAGCGCCGCAGAATTAAAGCTGATGCGTGAACTGTAGTACTTGTTCTCTTCGCCGCTGATGAGTTGTTCGCTATTCCCGTCGTACAGTACAGAATCCTCCAAAAGCTCCATGGCGCAAAGGACCTGCCCATCGCTGTTCTCCTGTACTCGTTGGAGAAAACGAATTGCGGCACGTAGCTTTTGAAAACGAAATCCCTTCGTCTTGTCACCAGCCTCCCGACTGATGTGCTCCTCGCTATTGGTGAATCCTTCCACTACCGCACACCTCCTAAGCCATATTGTCCCTCATCTTGATTTGTCCGAACACAACCATGAGAGATGGTGAGAATCCAGCAATATATCACCCGGTTAGAAATATCGATTGAATCGGCTAATTCGGCGTTCCAGCTAATAGCTGGAAGACGATAGAGAATAATACTTTGAATTTGGTCGACAAAGATGTAATCAATAATCAACAGACCATCTGCCCTCCGTCATGAAGGACTGCCACAACCCAAAAGCGGCCTCACACGAGTAGATCAGTGAGTGCCCGTTTTGGCCGAATTGCGGTTACTCAATCAAAACCAGCGAATATTATGGGCACACTTGTGCCCATATTCAAACCGATACTCTTGTGCCCATCGTGCCCAAAATTTTGGGGCACAAGATGGGCACAAACATGCTGCGCGAAACAAGAAATTTTTGGATAGAGAAAACTGGTTTCCGACGGAAACGCCCAAATGACGGGCCTCTCGAGAGAAAATTCAATGGCGCGGCTGGCGGGGATCGAACCCACGACCCTTGGCTTCGGAGGCCAATACTCTATCCACTGAGCTACAGCCGCACGCGAAGGCGTTAGTGTACACCAGCGCTGGGATCTAGGATACTGACGACAACTATCCACCGTATTGCCTATAAAAATGAAAATTACCCAAATTATTCGGTCCAAAGCGGTGCTGATTCCGCTTGTCATGATTGTGCTTTTCTATGTATTCGCCTGGGCAGGCCTGCCGCGCCTGGTGCACTGGCAAGCCGAGAAGCAGGTGCTTGAGCGTTCCGGCCATGTGCTGAAAATGGACCTGCCTGAACTCAACCCCTTCAAGCTGACACTGCGCATACCCAAACTGAACCTGGCCACGCCGGAAGGCGAGCAACTGGTGTCGTTCGAGCATTTGTTTGTCGATGTTTCCGGTACCGACCTGTTTACCGGGCTTGTTGCGCTTGATCAAATTGACCTGAAGAACCTGAACCTGAATATGGCGCTGCTGCCAGAGGGTAAAAACAATTTTACCGCCCTGCTGGATGCCTTTAAAACCGACGAGCCCAAGGAAGAAGAAAACACCGAGCCGCCGGCGTTTTTACTCAGCCACCTGCTGATTACCGATGCCGCTGTAAATTTTGAAGACCGCCGCAAGCCCGATGGCCTTAAAACCACCTTCACGCCGCTGAACCTGGAATTGCGCGACCTGGCCACCCGTTCTGAAACCGATGGCAACTTTGTATTGAACGCGATCACCGGGCTGGGCGGTGAACTGAACTTGCGCGCTCAAGTTCAGTTGGCCGACCCTTCGATGGTGGGTGACATGTCGATCACGGGCCTGAATATTGCCAAGCTGGAACCACTGTTAAAACCCCTGCTACCCACCGCACCACCCGCTGGCAGTGCCGACCTGGCCTTGAATTTTGATGTGAACCTGAAAGACGCCAGCGAAGAAGTACCGCCCAAGGTGTTGATCAACAACATCAACGCGGAAGTGCGTGAATTCAATATTGCAGCCAAGCCGCAAGGTGCCAGTGCTGCTGCGCAATTTTCGAAACTGAACATCAACAAGGGCAGCTTTGATTTGCAAGCCAACAAAGCCGAGCTGGCGGGCGTTGTGCTGGCTGGCCTGCAACTGAACCACAGCAACAAGGCCAAGGCGATTGGCTTGAACACCATTGAAGTGGGCCCCATTGCAGTGGACCTGGATGAACAGCATGCGCAGGTAAGCAGCGCAACCATTCAAGGCGGGCAGGTGAATGTAAAACGCAACGCCAAGGGCGAGCTTGATTTAATGGCGGCGATTAACGACTGGATCCCTACAAAAAAGCCAACCGTAAATGAAAACGAAAAACCCGCCAAGCCCTGGACCTATGCCGTGGACACCTTTGCCGTTTCGGGCATCAACGCCGCCATTGAAGACCAAACCACAAAGCCCGCGCTGAACATTGGCCTGAACAACATTGCAGTTTCCACCAGTGGTGTAACGCAAAACCTTTCCAAAACCCTGCCCCTGAAAGCAAGCCTGAATGTGGCCAGTGGCGGCAACATTGCGGTGAATGGCAACATCAACCCCAGTACAGCGGCCACGCAATTGAACGTGGAAATCAATGCGCTGGCCCTGCAACCGGCACAGCCTTTCTTGAAACAATTCGTCAAGCTGGACCTGGCAGGTGGCGCTATTTACACCAAAGGCAAGGCCACTTACAACGCGCAGCAGCAAGGCTATGTGGGTAGCCTTACGGTGGCGGGTTTGCGCCTGAATGAAACAGGCACCAGAAATTCGTTTCTGGAATTCAAAAAACTGTTCACCCCCAGCCTTAGCGCCAACGCCAAGGGCTTGAACATTCAACGCTTAACGCTTGAGGGGCTGGACACTGCGCTGCTGATAGCGAAAGACAAATCAACCAACATCAGCCGTATTCTGGTGAACAAGGAAGAACCCAAAAACACCACAACACCTTCTGAAAAACCAGCCACCAATACAACCCCGGCTTTCGCGGTGAACATTGATCGCTTCAACATTGCCAACAGCGAATTGGACTTTGCTGATGAATCGCTGTTCATTCCATTCGGCACGCGCATTCACAGCCTGGAAGGTGTGGTGAATGGTTTGTCGAACAAGCCGGGTACGCGTGGTGAACTGGCGCTGAAAGGCGCTGTGGACGAATACGGCGAGGCCGATGCACAGGGCACCGTGAACCTGCTGGACCCCACTGCTTATATGGACATTGTGGTGAAATTCAGCAACGTGGAGATGAGCAACCTGACCGCCTATTCCGGCACGTTTGCGAACCGCAAAATAGAGTCGGGCAAGTTGTCGATGAACCTTGTGTACAACATTGAAAACCAGCAATTGAACAGCAGCAACCAGGTGATCGTCGACAAGCTGAAACTGGGCGAACGGGTGCAAAGCCCGCAAGGCCGCGACCTGCCTTTGGAACTGGCCATTGCCATTCTTGAAGACAGCAATGGCCGCATCGATTTGGGCCTGCCCATTACCGGCAATTTGAACGACCCGCAATTCAGCTACGGGGCCATTGTGTGGAAAGCCATTGGCAATGTGCTGACCAAAATCGTGACCGCCCCCTTCCGCGCGCTGGGTGCCTTGTTTGGTGGCGGCGCTGGTGAAGAACTGGGCAAGGTTGCCTTCGCCGCCGGGGCGAACACACTAAGCCCTTCACAACGCGAAGGCTTGAAAAAACTTGGGGAGGCGCTAACCACCCGCCCCAACCTGGCGCTGACCGTGCAAGGCACTTGGGCTGCGGCTGATAAAACTGCCATTCAGAACTTGCAAATGCGCCGCGCGGTGGCCACGCAAGCTGGTGAAAAATTGCAGCCCAATGAAGACCCCGGCCCCCTGGCTTTGAACAACGAGGCCACACAAAAATCACTGGAAGCGTTGTTTGAAAAACGCGTCAGCGGGGGTGAACTGGCGTCGCTGAAAACAGGCTTCAGAAAAGCCAACCCCGGCCAGCTTGAGCAAGGTGTGGCGGGCAAAGCCTTGGGGCAAATTACCAACCTGTTCAAAGACAACCGCGAGTTAAGCGAAACCGAAGTAAGCGCACTGAAGGGCAAAAACTTTTATGCGGTGTTGGCGCAAAAGCTGCAGGATTCAGAAGAAGTAAGCACCGCGCAATTGCAGGCATTGGCCACGCAACGGCAACAGCTTGTAAGCACCGGATTAACGGCTGCGGGTGTACCGGCCGAGCGCGTGAAAACCGATGCACCCAAGGAAACCAAAGCGAGCGACGACAAAACCGTGCCGATGGAATTGGGTGTGGCCGTGAACAAATAACTAAACAATAAACCCCGCCTTGCTGGCCAGCACCTCGCGCGTTACGCGAATAAATTCGCGGGTTTTGGCGGGCATGGGGTTGGCGTAGGGGCACACGGCAAAAATGTCGGCCGGTGCGCCTGCCCAATCGGTCAGCACGCGCACCAGTGCGCCGTTTTTAAGTTCTTGTTGAATGTCCCATTCCGAGCGCAATAACACGCCCTTGCCTTGCAAGGCCCACAGCACGGAAACATCGCCATCGTTTGAACTGACAGGCCCGCGCACTTTGACCGTGGTTTCCTGCTTGCCATTGCGCAGTTGCCAATTGTTGAAGGTGTGGTTCTCTTGCCGAATCACCAGGCAATCTTGGCGGGTTAAATCGGCCGGTGTACCCAACGCCCCTGCCCGCGCCAAATACGAAGGTGCGGCACACAGTATGCGCCGGTTGCTGGCCAACTTTTGGGCAATCAGCCGTTGGTCGGGTGGTTCACCAAAACGCACGGACACATCAAAACCGCCCTCAATCAATTCAATGGGGTGATCGGTCAATTCAAGAATCACTTCCACCGCGGGAAATTCCGCGTGGTAAGCCGACACCACGTGGGCCATGTGCTTGCGCCCGAAACCCAGGCTGGCATTTACGCGCAACAGGCCACGCGGGGTGTCTTGCCCGGCACGCAAGGTGGCTTCCAGCGCATCAAGCTGGCGAAGAATTTGTGCGCCCTCTTCCAGGTAACGTTCGCCCTCGGCGCTTAGGCCTATGCGGCGGGTGCTGCGGTGAAGCAGGCGCACACCCAAGCGTTTTTCAAGTGCTGCAAGGCGGCGACTAACTGCGGGCGGGGTTACATCAAAAGCCATGGCAGCACTGGCCAAACTGTCATGGCGCACCAGTTCGTTGAAAAACGCCAGGTCGGACAGTTGTTTCACAAAATCACCCCAATTTCAATTCGTGCGTATTTGTTAATAATATTTTAAATATTGCACCATTGTAGTTATTTTTAGAATCAATAGACTGGGCCTTCCACATCACGCAGCACACCAACCCATGCCTTGGCACGCCCTTCCAGATTTACTCCTTGTTTTGTCGTTGGGCGCGGCCTTGGGTTTCTTCGGTGGGCTGTTTGGTATTGGGGGTGGCATTATTGCTGTCCCGCTTTTTATTATCGGGTTTGGCATGGACCAGGCCCTGGCCCAGGGCACCGCGCTGGTGTTGATGGTGCCCAACCTGCTGATCGGCTGGTGGCGCTACAACCAGCACAACAAGCTGCCTTGGCTGGCCATTGCAGCCATTGGCGTTTCAGCCACCTTCACAACCTGGCTTACCGCCAAGCTGGCCGTGCGGCTGGATCAAGAGGTGCTTCACTGGATATTCAACCTGTTCGTTCTGGTTGTGGGTTTTCGCATGCTGTTGCTGCGCAACAACCCAAGTGCCGGGCACGCGCAAGCCGATGCACCCAACACCGCAGCCATGCCAATAGTGGGCGTGCTGGGTGGCACCAGCATGGGCTTGCTGGGCATGGGGGGCGGCTTGGTGGCCACGCCCATGTTGACCACGGTGTTCAAGCACACACAAACCACGGCGCAGGCCTTGTCGCTGGCACTGGTTACACCCAGTTCAGTCATGGCGCTGACCACCTATGCCAACGCCCACCGCGTGAACTGGGAATTGGGCTTGCCACTTGCATTTGGTGGTTTGTTCACGGTGTCTGCCGGGGTGGCCGTTGCGCATTACCTGCCTGAAAAAGCGCTGCGCCGCAGCTTTGCGGTGGTCATGATCATTGCGGCAATTTGGCTGATTTTGCAATCACTGCACACACACTAGGTTTTTCCGGTAAGAATAGGAGCTTCCCGCAACTAGCCTTTCCCGCCTGATGAAGCTGGCAGCCCTGTTTAGATTTGTGTTGTTTGCCACCCTTCTGGGCCTTGCCTCCAATGTGTGGATGGGCGAGCGGGCAGAACAACTGCAAACGTCGCAGACCGCCTTGCTAAGCACACGCCTGAACGCCATCAATGAACTGCGTTTGCTTCAATCGGAATTCGATGCACTGCAAACCTTGGTGGCGGCTTACGTGGTCAGCCAAAACAGCCAACACCTGGTGCATTATTACGAACTACTAGATGCGCACGCGGGTGCGCGCCATTACGAGCAAGCCGTTGACAATGTGTACTGGAGCAAACTGATTGCCGGCAACACCGAGCCTGTTCCACTGGTACTTGGGCAAGGGCCCACACTGGAAGACCGCTTGATGGCCCCGGAACGCCTGGCCCCCCAACTGACCAACAGCCTGAAAATATCGGTGGACAGTATTCTGGCCTTGAGCAGGCGCTTGCGCGAACGCGAGCAAATTGTGTTTGCACTGACCCAGGGGCTGTACGACCCGGTTCTGCAAAAATATGTTTCCGAAGCAGATGTGCGAGAAGACCTGGCGATTCAAATGCTGTTTTCCGAAGAATACCTGGGCATGACCAATGCTGTTCGCGCTGAAATTCAGGGGCGGATCCGGGCTGTTGAACTGGGCTTTCAAACGGTAATTGCCCAGCAGGCTGACAACATCAATTTGACCGCGCGGTTCGACTTCTACCTGGGCCTGCTGGTGACCCTGATGGCGCTGATCGGCCTTGCAGTGTTGCAGCGGTATGTGGTGGCCCCGCTGCATGAACTGAACACGGTCAGCCAGCACATTGCCCGGGGCAATTACAGCGTGACGCTGCCCAAGCCAAAATTCGTGACGGAAATGGTGAACCTGCTGAAAGGTTACGCGCTGATGATTGGTTCATTTCGCCGTGAACTTGAACAAGCGGATGCTACACGCGCTGCAGAACTGGCGGCACTGGAAGCAAAGATGGGGCGAGAACGTGCAGAGGCCCAGGTGGAAGCCCGTGGCATGTTGCTGGCCAATATGAGCCATGAAATCAGAACCCCCATGAATGCCATTCTGGGCATGACGGCATTGACCCTGAAATCGCCCTTGCCGGAACGGGAACGCAGTTACCTGATGAAGGTTCAGGATGCTGCGAAATCCTTGCTGGGCCTGCTCAACGATGTGCTGGACTATTCCAAGGCTGAAGCCGGGATGGTGGAATTCGAGCAAATTCCTTTTACGCTGGATGAAGTGCTGGCCAATTCGTTTCTGGCCGTGCAAAGCCAGGCGGCAAGCCGAAAGCTGATTCTGCTCAATGAGGTGGCGCCCGGCTATTCCAGCCAGCTGGGGCAACGGCTGGTGGGCGACCCATCGCGTTTGCGCCAGGTGCTTAGCAATTTGTTGAGCAATGCGGTCAAGTTCACGGAATCGGGATCCATTCGCGTGTATTCCAGGCTGCAAACCCGATCGGACACCGAGCTGGATTTACACATTGAGGTGCACGACACCGGCTCGGGTTTGAGCAAGTCGCAGGTGGACCGGATTTTTGAGAAATTCGCTCAAGGCGATTCAAGCGTAAGCCGTGTGTATGGCGGCACAGGTTTGGGTTTGAGCATTGCACGCGAGCTGGTGACGCGGATGGGCGGTGCCGTTTCCGTTGAAAGCACGCAGGGCAAGGGCAGTTGCTTCCGGTTTTCTGTGCCTGTGGCATACAACAGCGACATTCTGGCGGAAGCGCTGCCGTTGGCGGGCCAAAACGCGGTTCTGCTTCACCAGCACGGCACAGCGGCCAACAGTGTGTTGTCTATACTCCGTTCGGTCGGGCTGAATACAACACAGGTCAGCACCATCGGCGCTTTTGTAGAGGTACTGCATAACGGCTGCTTCGACTGGGCCATGCTTCAATCCGATTTGATCGACCACCACGCCGCGCTGCCACAAGAACTGCTGGATGGATTGCTCAAACCCAAGCTGCACATGGTGGCAATTGACCGCGACCTGTTTTCCGCAGACAGTGCGTTGTTGCAGGTGTTGCCACCCGGTTTGTGCAAACAGCTGATCCACGTGGCGCACCCTGTGTTGGCGCAAGACATTTGCGCGGCACCCCGTGCGGAGCTATCGCCAAACCCCTTGCCATGCAACGAGAGGGAAGCCAGCGAAAAGCTGCAGGGCAAGCACGTGCTGGTGCTTGAAGACCACCCGGTGAACCAGGTGCTGATCCGCTCCCTGCTGGAAGCCGTGGGCTTGAAGGTAACGCTGTGCGGGCACGGCCAGGAGGCCGTTGACCTGCTGGATCTGGATGAGGCGGCCCATGTCGATGTGATTATCACTGACCTGGAGATGCCGATGATGGATGGCTACGAATTTGTAAGCTGGCTGCGCGACCAAACCCGCTGGTTGGACACCCCGGTGATTGGGCTGACAGGCCATGCATTTGCAGAAACGCGAACCCGCTGCCTTGAACTGGGGATGGACGACTTCATCACCAAACCCGTGGAAGCCGATGTGCTTTACAGCGCCTTGATGGACGCACTGCACATGAAGGAAGTACCCGTGCGCAAGGAAAACAACCTCCTTGCGCAATTGCCCAATTTGTTCATGACCCATTGCGCAGACTTGCCTGCCAAATTGCATGCGCACTTGACGCAAAACAACCCCGAGGCCTTCGCGCGCGAAATCCATTCATTGGTCAGCTTGTTGGCTTTGCTGGATGAACAGGAACTTCATGTGCTGTTTCGGTCTTTTGAACAGGGGCTTGGCGATGGCTCCCTGAAGCCGGATGACGCACTGAATCAAATTCACGCTGCCTGGCCTGCACTGGTGTTGCGGTACACGCAGCAAGCGGACGCCACCACCCCCTCCTAGGGGAAACCTACCCCCCGAAAAGGTGAACCTCCCCGCAAACGGTGAACCCTCACCTATGCGATGCCAAATGTGCCCAAGCCCGACGACAATACTTAAACAATGAACGGCAACGCACTGGATTCAGCATGACCATTCGAGCTCCCTACCAGGTGCTGCACAGCAGCCCCTACAAGAAATTCTCTTTCGAACGCGAAGTGTTTTTCGAAACACTGGGTGCGTGTTGGGCCTTGAGTTCACGCAATGTGTCAGGCATTTTTGCCATGCAACTGCAAATCGACCTTAGCCGTGTGCAGTTGCTGTACGGGGTGCCCAGTTCACATTTGCCCGAAACCTTGTTGTTCCAGTTTCTGAATGTTTTTCAATCGCGCCCGCGCATGGGTTTGCATTCACAGCACATGCATGTGGAACACAACGCGCTTGAATTGGTTGAGGAGATGAACGAGGCCGATTTTCTGAATTTCACAACGGGCTTTCAAGACGCCGTGAACCAGATTCTTGAACCGCTGGATTGCTGGAGCAAAGAATGCCAGCAGGCCCACCTGGCCTTGAAATACTACGGCCTGAACCTGGTGGAAAGCGGCATGCGGGAATCAAAATTCAAGCGCACTTACGCTGACTTGTTGGTGAACTACTTGCTGACCACACAACGTGTGTTTTTGCAGGAAAGCAAAACCTCCACTTACAATTTCTGAACCAGGCTCTGGCGCAGCACCATTTCCAATTCCAGATACACATCTGGATCGTTGAGCAAGGTCATGTGATGCTTTTGCGCGAACATGACGCGTTGCGCTTTGCCGGTGTCGTCAGCCAGGGCTGAATCGGGTGTAACCAAACCATCGCCCACCGTGGTGTTCAACCACGATGAACCGTGATCAGCAATGGTTGACCCGACGAGGTGGAACATCACTTCATGACCATCGCGGGTTTGCAATGCCCCCAGGCCGTAGTCCAGATCGCGAATGCCGCGCGAACGCACACCCAGCACACGGCCAATTGGCCGGGACAATTCAAAGCGGTCAAACAACTGTTCGCCAGCAGCGGCCAAACGTGCCAACGGTGCGCCCGCATGGGGTGAACCCAGACACACCACATCGCGGATCGCGCGTTGCAGAATAATGTCCTCGTCGGTCAGGGTTTCAACCACGGTGCGACTGATCAAACCGCCCATGCTGTGGCCCACCAGGGTAATGCTTTCCACGGCCACGGGCCAGTTGCGCACCAGCCGGTTCAATATGCGTTTGAACTGACGTGAATTGGCGTCAATGTTGCGGCCCGTGTTGTAACGCAAATAAAGCGCTGTCACCGGAAAGGCTTCTTCCAGCTTGTCGCCATAGGGGCGGGTGGCAGGCTCACTGGGGTTGTAGTACATCTGCCAGCTATTTTCATTGCAGCACAGGCCATGCAGAAATATCACCAAGTGGTTTTGGGCATTTGGCAATTGCGCCATGATGGCGGCTTGATCAGCCGCCAGTGCTTGCCCGTTGGCATACAGGTTCATGCGCACTTGCATGGGGTTGCGTGTGGCGGCAAGGTGGTCGCCAAACACACCGTTGATGGCGCTGGAAATTGCGGACACACGTTTGTCGTCCATGGCTTGGTCGATTATTTGCGGCGAGGCCAGGCTTTGGTTGGCTTGGCGCACCACCCAGGCCGCGCCGGAAAACACGCCTTTGCCGGCTTCGCGTACGGCGCTGTACACCAGGTCAGTGATTTCGTTGTGAACTTCTTCAACAGGCTTGCTGGCATTCAAGGTGGCTGTGCCCACGGCCTTGAAAGGCATGTCGCTGATGGCGCGGTGGAATTCATGCACACGCGTTGCGGTGTGGGCAATGGTGTCGCCCACCAGCATTAAGGTGCCTTCCAGTTTCTCGCCGGTGGTGGGCTCACTTTTCCTGGTCATGAAACGTCTCCGCAAAGGGCATGGCTTGTTTGTGTACAAATGTACACTGAATAATTTTCTTGCGCTAGAACTTGCTTTCTAATCGCGACAAACCAAAGCAATAGGCCCAATACACAAGGCCGATGAACAAATACCCTTCGAGGTAGAAACTGCGCCACTGCACATCGCCCGCCAAGGCCAGGCTCAGGGAACCCGTGAGTTCAAACAAGGCAACAATGGTGACCAGTGAGCATTCCTTGAACAGCGTCACGAAACTGTTGGTCAGGCTGGGCAGGCACGCCTTGATGGCTTGCGGCAACACGACCAGCAGGTTGCGTTGAACTGCATTCAAGCCCAGCGCCCTGGCGGCCATGTTTTGCCCCTGTGGCACGGCCTGCAAGCCACCCCGCAGCACTTCGGCCAAGTAGGCAGCGCTGAACAGGGCAATGGTCAGCAACACGCGTGTGAACAAATCCAGCCCGTCGCCCGGCAACCAGAGAGGCAACACAAAGGCGGCCATAAACAACACGGTGACCAGCGGCAAGGCACGCATCAATTCAATGTAAGCAAGGCAAAAGCAGCGCAGTGGTGCAAAGGTAGATTGCCGCCCCAATGCCAGCAACACGGCCAGTGGAAAGGCCAGGGCAAAGCCCACGGTGCTTAAAATGAGCGTAAGCGGCAGGCCACCCCACAAGGTGGTGGGCGCACCACCTGCCAACAGCACGGCACTGATGGGCAAGGCAAATGCCCAAGCGGCAAACACCACCCTGGGTTTGAACAACCGCGCAGCGGTGGCAAACATCAAGGCCGACCACACCACCAACACCACACCTGCGCGCCATTGTTCGTCAAGCGGGTAACGGCCAAACAGAATGATCGGCCACTTTTCAGCCACCACACCCCAGCACGCACCTTGCCCCGCAGCCTGTTGGCAGGCTTGCAAGTCGGGCTGAAACACGGCACTGAACAGCGCCCAATCGGCCACCGCCCACAAAGCTGGGGCCAGTAGCAGGGGAAGTGCAACCCACAGGAAAAGCCTCACAGTGCCCCCCGGTTCACACGCGTGTTGAGCATGTTCATCAAGCCTGCCGCCACGGCGCTTAACAGCGCGTAGGTGAACAGAATGATGAGCACGCATTCCACCGCCTTGCCGCTTTGGTTGATGGCTGTGTTGGCGACCGACACCAGTTCCGGATAACCCACCGCCACACCCAGCGATGCATTTTTCAGCAAGTTCAAATACTGGTTTGAAAGGGAGGGCACCATGACGCGCAAGGCCAAAGGTAACACCACATGCCGGTTAAGCTGCCTGTTGTTCAAACCCAAGGCCAGTGCGCCTTGCCGCATGCCGGGTTTCACAGCCTGTATGCCCGCGCGCACCACTTCGGCAACAAATGCTGCGGTGTACACCACCAGCGCAAGCAGCACGGCCAGGTATTCGGGGCTAAGCACCCAGCCTCCTTCAATGGCAAAACGGCCCCGCGTGGGTATTTCTGAAAACGAGGGCACTGCCAAACCGCTTTTGCTTAAAAACACTGTGTCGCCAAATGACAATGCTTGGCTGGCGATGGGCAAAAACTGGGTGATTGCAAAGTAAATGGCAAGCAACTGCAACAGCAGGGGCACATTGCGAAACAGGTTGACGTAACCCCTGCACAGGGCTTTCAGCAGCGGGTGTGTCGCCAGTTGCCCAAGCCCGATGAACAAACCCAACAGTGTGGCCAACAGCAGGGCGGGCAGGGCCACCTTCAAGGTGTTCAGCAAACCGGCCAACAGGATTTGCCAGTAAGGTGAATCAAAGGCGACGTGCAGCCAGCCTTCGCTTAAGCCAAAGCCTGCCGGGTCGGTGATAAATTCAAAGTTCACTGTGCCGGCCCTAACGCAATGGCGGGGCGTACATCAACCCACCTTCGGTCCACAGTGCGTTCAGGCCACGCTCCAGTTTCAGGGGTGATTGCTTGCCCAGATTGGCCTCGAACACTTCGCCGTAATTGCCCACTTGCTTCAACACGTTTTCAACCCAGTTGCGCGGCAAACCCAGCGGTTTGCCAAGGTTTTCGGCGCCGCCCAGCAAGCGTTGTACTGCCGGGTTGTTGCTTTGCAAGGCCTTGTTGATATTGCCTTGCCCTACGCCCAGTTCTTCAGCTTCAATCATGGCGAACACCACCCATTTCACGACGGCGAAAAACTCATCGTCACCGCGCAGCACGGCAGGACCAAGGGGTTCTTTTGAAAAAATTTCAGGCAGCACCACGTAGTCATCTGGCTTGCCGCTTTGGCTGCTTTTCAAACCAATCAGTGCGGACACGTCGGTGGAAAATGCCTGGCAGCGGCCACTGAAAAAAGCTTTGTAGGCCGCCTCGAAGTTGTCGTACACAATGGCTTTCGCCTTGATGCCTTGCGTGCCCAAATAGGTGGTCAAATTCTTTTCATTGGTGGTGCCCGACTGCACACAAATTTCAGCGCCTTTCAGTTCTTTCGCACTTTTTACGCCAAAGCGTTTGTGCATCAGAATGCCTTGCCCATCGTAGTATGTGATGGCAGCAAAATGCACATTCAAACCTGCATCGCGGCTTAACGTCCAGGTGGTGTTGCGGGAAAGAATGTCGATTTGCCCGGCTTGCAAAGCGGCAAAACGTTGCTGCGAACTAAGTGGCGTGAATTCAACTTTTTGCGCATCGCCCAACACGGCGGCGGCCACGGCGCGGCACACGGCCACGTCCAGCCCACGCCACTGGCCGTCACTGCCCAAGGCCGAAAAACCTGCCACGCCACTGCTGACGCCGCACCGCACTGCGTCGCGTTTTTTAACGGCATCCAGCACTGGGCCGGCCTGCGCCACGCCGGTGAAGGCAAGGCCGCATGCAAGCACGGCAAGGGCCATTCGCAAACTCATGTTGTGCCACCTGTTTCATAAACACCACTTGCCTTCAGTTGCCAGCGGCCCAGATATTCCTTGATGGCAATGGTGCTTTCATCCAGCGCCTGTGGTTTGGGCAGCCATTCCCAGAAAGGACGTTTTTCATGCAGCACGCGGATGTCGGCCCGCACCGGGTACACGGTGAACCCGGCTTTTTCGAACCACAACACCGAGCGCCCCATGTGAAAGGCCGACGTGACCAAGGCAATGTGTTTTGCATCAATGCCCAGCAAGTCGCGTGTTCGCAATGCATTTTCAAAGGTAGTGCGCGAGGCACCTTCAATCAACAAGGCTTGATCGGGTACGCCCATGTCGGTCATGAACACTTTCATGCCGTGGGCTTCGGCTTCACGACGAGGATCGGCTTCAAACTGGCCTGCGCTAAGCACCACGCGCTCGGCTACGCCTTGTTTGTACAAACGTGCGCCTTGCCAAACGCGGTCGCCAGAGTCGTTCAAGTCGGGAACATGTCGAATCCCGTCATAACGCCCTTCCATGCCACCGCCCAGCACCACAATTGCATCCACCCGTGGGGGCAACGGCCTGCTGGTTTGCAGCACAAGGGCGTCCTTTTCCAGCATGCCCAACAATGCGTCGCCCACCCAAGGCAAACTGAATGCGAGCAGTTGAAGCTGCGCGAACACCAGGGCACGGACGCGCCATTGTTTGCGGCCAAACAGGCCCAAGCCAGCCAACGCAGTCAAGGCGATCCATATTCCCAACGGGCTTAACAGCCAGATGGCGTACTTGGTCAGCTCTGCAGCCACAATGTTCTCCACATTTGATTTCTTCGGAACATTGTAGACGTGTCACCCGCTGCACAGGCGCGTTACACTGCGTTGATTGCCCACTCTTGAACTGAAACCATGCCATTTCCAAACCACCAACTCAGCATGACCGTATTGATGACCCCCGACATGGCCAACTTCAGCGGCAACGTGCATGGTGGTCATATTCTGAAATTGCTTGATCAGGTGGCCTATGCCTGCGCAAGCCGGTATGCGGGCATGTATGTGGTTACGTTGTCGGTCGACAGGGTGCTGTTTCGCCAGCCCATTCGCGTGGGCGAATTGGTTACCTTTCTGGCCAGCGTGAATTACACCGGGAACACGTCGATGGAGGTGGGCATCAAGGTGGTGTCAGAAGACATTCACAAGGGCATTGCCAGCCACACCAATAGCTGTTTTTTCACAATGGTGGCCATGAATGCAGATGGCACGCCTGCGAAGGTACCGCCCCTGATACCAAGCTCGGCCGAGGAAATAAAACGCGCAGCCAATGCCCAGTTGCGAAAAACATTTCGCAAGGAATACGAAGAACGGCTGAACGCACTGTAGCGTTCAGCCTGGGGGAAGGGCGGTGTCCATATGATAACCCCACCGTTTCACGGCATCCAGCACCTTGTCAACTTGCAACGGCTTGGTCAGCACTTCGTTCATGCCGGCATCCAGCGCAAGCTGGTGGTCTGCCCCCATCACCCCTGCCGTCAAGGCCAGTATCGGCAGGTTCTGGATTCCCATCTGGGTTCGAATGAATTCGCAGGTTTCCAGCCCATCCATGTCGGGCATTTGAATGTCCATCAGGCAGACATCCACACCGGATCTGCCTGATTGCGACAACAGGTCAATGGCCTGCTTCCCGGAATCCGCAAGAAGCACTTTCGCACCGTGGCTTTCGAGAATTTTTTGCAAAATCGTCAGATTCAGCTTGTGATCGTCCACGGCCAGCACGTTCAAGCCGCCCAAATGGACTGGCTCGGGCTTGTGTTGTCGCCGGCCCGTGCCCAGGTCTTTGAGGGTGCCTCTTAATGCAGAAAAAGACACGGGCTTCACCAACATGGCATCGATCCTGTCGCTGCCCACAAAGGCCTGAACACGCTCCAGATCATGGGGCTTGACCATGATGACAAGTTTCGACGCCTGCAAGCCCAGTTGCGCTTTCACTTCGCGCGCGAAATCCTGCCCGCTCATGTCTGGCAAGCTGTGGCTGGCAATGTACAACCGGGGCCGCTGGCCACGGGCCACGCTTAATGCTTCACTGCCGCTGGCATAGCCTTGGGCCGCAACACCGTACCATTGCAGCATTTGAATCACGCTGTCCAGTTGCGGCTTGAAATCATCAACCACCACCACATCATAATCACCAAGCTCGCAGGTGCCTTGCGTTTGACCAACTTTTTCATCCAGGCCCAGCAGCAGGGAAAAAGCAAACAAACTGCCCTGGCCAGGCGCACTAACCGCCGAAATGGTGCCGCCCATCAGCTCGACCAGCTTTTGGCTCAGGGCCAAACCAATCCCTGTGCCGCCAAACCGCCGGGAAATGGAGGAGTCAGCTTGAGAGAACAATTGAAACAGTCGTTTCATGGCGGCTGGATCCATGCCCAGACCGGTGTCCTGCACAACAAAGCGAAGCACGCAACTGGTGGGGTCAAGCTGATCCAACGTCAAACCCACTTTGACATGGCCGCGCTTGGTGAACTTGATGGCATTGCCCGCAAGGTTGACCAACACCTGGCGCAATTTGGTTTCATCGCCAATCAGACGATCTGGAACATTGGGCGCCACCGAGACCACGAATTCAATTGCTTTGTTTGACACCGCACCGGTCATCAGATCGACCAGGGAATCAACCAACTGACGGGCAGAAAAGGGCCGCTTTTCCAACTCCATGGCACCCGCCTCGATTTTCGAAACGTCCAGCACGCTACTGACAAGATCGATCAGACCACGCCCGGCGTTTTCAAGTTTCTCTACAAACTCCCGCTGGGTATTGTCCAGCCGGGTTTGCCTCAAAATGTAAGTCAGGCCGACCACCGCGTTCAAGGGGGTGCGAATTTCGTGGCTCATGTTGGAGAGGAAATCACCTTTGGCTTTGCTGGACGATTCAGCAAGCTCTTTCGCCTGCCGGAATTCTTCCTCCACCTGCCGTCGTTCGGTGATGTTCTGGAACGCACCTCGCATCGTCATCGGCTTTCGGTTGACACCTGTTCCTTCATAAGCCACCTCGCCAAACACATGCACCCAAATCAAATTGCCTTTGTAGGTGAGGAACGGCAACTCGATGTTGAGGTTATCGCCAGTCTGTATGGCATCGTCCATCGCTTTCGACAACTGTGCGGCAGAGTCCCCCGGGTAAAGGCTCATGGCCTCTTCCAGCGTGGGTTGATGCGTAAAATCGGCCTCGACAATGTTGTAAATCTGCTTCGACCAGGTCAGCTCGTTGGTGTCCAGGTTCAGGGTCCAGGCTCCCACACCACACATGTGACCCGCCACCTCAAGCAAGTGGGTAGTCGAGGTCAGTTCGGCAAGTCTTTTGTTCAACTCAATAGCCAGCTTGTCCAGCGCAGCCGCCACGTCGCCTATCTCATCGCCTTCGGGCACGTCACAGCGCGCCGCCAGGTTCCCGCGTCGCATTTCTTTCGCAACACCTTCAATTTTCTCTAAAGGCCCAACCACCCGGAAGCGGATCAGGATCAACAACAAGAACGAGTTGATTGCGAACAACGCGGCAAACGTGGCAACAATGCTTCTGCGCCTCTCGAGAAGCTCTTCCTGATGCTCAATGGCCACATCCGCCAATTTGTAACTGATTTCGGCCAGTTGCTCTGCCTCCGATATCAGGCGGTCAACCAGCACTGCGCTTCGGCGCTTGTCCAGTGACGACTCATCTTCTGCCACCATCAGTCCAAATCCACTGAATAGTTCGGCAATCTCGCCAAGCCGCTCGTCCAGCCTTACGATTAAATCGCTGTTGTCATCAGAAAGTTGCAGGCGCCCCATTTCATCCACAATGGAATTGTGAACCAGCCACCATTGCCGAAGGTTGGTTTCGTTCATGTTGCTGGACACGTTGTGCGTCAAAACCAAAATGCGCGTGGACAGGCGGGAAATATTTCGCGCCGCCACAGTTTGCTCCTGTAGCACCTGCCACTGCTCGTTGATGGTGTACACCACCGCAGTGGCCAGTATCGTCAGGCCAAACAGAAAGATCAAGGCGATAGAAACGCCATGTTTAAGTCGTAGCAATGGTTTCATGGGTATACATAGTCAACCGCCTTGGCTGACAACTTCCTCAACAGACTTGCATCGATATAGTTTAGAAATTCCGGTTCACCAAGCGCTTTGTTCACATGCCCCTCCCGCCTTGCCCATCGCGCCTGCCCCTGCAGCGTGGTCAACAGGGATTGATGCAAAGACAGCTCGAACCGATAGGTTGACCACATGGCCTCGACGATGGCGGAATCAACCCCGGCATCACGGGCAAGTATGCGTTTGGCTTCCTCGGGGTTCTTTTTGATGAATTGAATCGCCTCGCGCAAGGCACCCAGCACGGCACTGATCCGGCGGGCTTGCGGTACGCGATAGTCATTGCGCGCCATCAGGTTGAATGACTGGCTGTACAAACGAGGGGTATCCACCAATGCAACATCTGCACCACCCAGTTGAAGCGCCACATTCCCCCAGGGTTCCCACACGGAAATTGCATCTACTTCGCCTTTGGCCAACGCTGCGGCCAATGCCTCGCCGCCCATGGGCACAGGAACAATCGATTGAGGATCAACACCGTGATACAGCAGGAACAAATCCCGGTAGTAATGCGACGATGCTTTTTCAACATAGCCCACGCGTTTTCCGGCCAGCGCCTTGACGCCACCTTGCAACACACTTTTTCGGACCACAAAACGCATGTCGTCTTTGTTGGTCACAAACGTGGTGATCAGGGAAACAGGAGCAGCTTCAAACACCGCAAACATGAAAGGCAATTCAGATGACGTGGCCATGTCGACCCGCCCCTCTACAAGTTCTTTCATGCAACGATTGCCCCCCACACATTCGATCAATATGGGCTCAACTCTGTACTTTGCAAACAAATTCTTTTCTTTGGCCACAAAAAATGGCAGCGACAAAGGCGACCTGAACACCGCAATGCGGGGCTCGGCAGCAGCCGCGATTGAGCCAAAACCCGCCCCGGTGCAAAGCACAATGGCCAAAACTCGAACAAGGAAAGAGCGAATGCACATGGAATATAGAATAGGATGCCGACGCCATCACGATGCGCCCTTTGCACCCGTTCAATCCAAGAAAAAGGGGGCTTTCGCCCCCTTAGTTTGTTACTTTGAATTTTTCATACAATTTAAACAATTCAGGGCGCTGAGTTTGCTGCCCTTGGAAGCCTCAAATTCAAGGCTGGCCCAATTTTAGCTGCTTCAATCTGGCTTCTGGTGAATGGCAAACGTTGCCAGTTTTTCTGTGAATACGCCTTGGTGTAATCCTCGAAATTCGGGTTGGCCGGGTCGGTCGACATGGAGTAGGTCAACATGGCATCGGCCTGCGGCATGCCACTGTCATCCCACGTCACCGCCTGAATGTAGCTGTTGCCGTAAGTTACCTTGTAGCCTTCTGCATTCAAACGGCTTGGCTGGGTGCTCACAATCGTGAAGGCACCTTCCGGGCTGGTACCACCAAACACGGGAATATTGCTGGTGTGTACGCCCGACCGCTGAATTTCACCCAAAGGCTTGTCAAATGCAAAGCCTGCCGCCTGCACGGCGAGAATTGCATCGGCCAAAGCAGCCTGGGTGAACGGGTTGGCCACATTCAGGCTGTTGGGCGTGTTCACCGGGTTGGTGGCACTAAACCCGTTGGTCCAGAAATTGGTAGGCAGTGAAACAGGCGTTGGGTTGTCAAGCGGCAAATGCAATTGCGGTGCGCCCACAGGCAAACCACCCGGGTTGGCAATTGCGCGGCTCCAGAATTCACGCCACAGGTGGGCACCCTTGCTGTCCAGGTTGGCTTTTCCATCCCAAGCTGCAAGTGCGGCACAGGCACCGGCTGTTTGAACCGGCATCAAACCAGTGCTGAGCAACACCGGCGACTGACAAATGTTGTCCACCACAGCCTGCCGGGCCAGTGTGGCGGAATAAACTTCACTGCTTAACGCAATTTCTTTCAGGTTTTCCTGCGTGAACTTATCGCCCGCGCGGCCATCAGTCCCCGCCAACCTGCGTTCAGCCTGCAAGGTGCACAGGCGCGTGCGCAAGGTGCGTTCTGCATTTTCATCGCCAATAATGCGATCAAAACCGGTCAGGGGTTGCTTGGGGTTGCTTAACCAGTAACTGTCGTTACAGTTGGTCACGTAGTCATTTCGCTGCAGGGTGGGCAGGTTGCCCGGGCCGAAAATACCGGGTGCGGGTGCATCGGGGTCGCTGCCCCATTCACACTCGGCACGGGAACCGTCCAGCACAGGCAAACCAGCAGACAACTGGCCCACCACGCTGTTAAAAGGCTCGGCCGCGCAATCGGCCACCTTTTCATCGGTAACATGCGGCACCACGGTTACATCGCCGTAGTAAGCGGGTTTGCCCGGGCCACTGGCCACCGTGTTCACCCAGGGCACGCCCAGTTCACTGCCGTGCAGGCCCACAAATTCCTCCAGGGACTTGGCCATGTTCCACTTGGCAAACTGGTTGATCAGGCGGTCGTTTTCCAGGTTCGCATCGCGCAGCGTGAAGGCCATCAACTGGTTCCAGCCCAGCACGGGAACACCGCTGGCTTCCAGCACCAGCATGGGGCCGAATTTGGACCGGTACATGGTGCGCTGCTGTTTGGTGATGCTGCCATCGGCCTGTTTCACCTCAATCTCGATGGGCAACTGGATCATGTCGACCATTTCACCGTCGTACATGTACTGCGTGGGGTTGCTGGGGTTGATCTGCAACTGGTAGAAAGTGAACCGGTAGGCCGTGGACACAGTGTGGCTCCAGGCCACGTGTTCGTTAAAACCAATCAGCACGGCTGGCACGCCGTACAAGCCAACACCCATGATGTCCATGGTTTTTTCGCCATTCATTTCCAGAATGTTGTGGCTCAAATAAAGGCGTTCGGTGCCGCGCCAGGGAAAGTGCGGGTTGCCGTACACAAGCGATTCGCCGTTCGCTGTGGCGTCTTTGCCAAACGCGTACATGTTGCTGCCAAAGTGGTCTTTGTTCTGCATCGCAGTCAGGGGGTTGGGTGCGCCCTTGAGCAAGGCCACTTGCTGGGCAGTGCTCAAACCGCCCAATGAATCAGTTGCTTGCGCAGTGGGTGAAGGCAAACCACCGGGGGGCTGCGCATTGCCAATCTCAGTGACAAACACGGAGCTGCTGGCCAATATCGACAGGCGCACGAAACGGCGATACATGTCTTCTGTGCTGATCGGCGCAAGCCATTGCGCGTTGGCGCAGGCTGCGTGTGCGGGTTTTGTACTTCCATCGGCCTGCGCATATTCATGCTCGCCCGCTTTCAGTTCCGCTATGTAGCGGTTCACGCCATCGGCGTAGCCCGCCACCACGTTCTGGAAATCGGGAATGGTTTTGTCGCGGGTACGCTGCCAGGCATTGCGCACCACGCCGTCTGCGCCCGCTTCTTCATGCGCAAAAATGCTTTTCCAGAAAAAGTCGCTGGCCACGTTGTTGGCCGTTGAACCATTGGGCTCGATCGTGTAGGTTCCATCGGGGCCAAAGAAGCGCGAACGTTCGCCACGAATGGTCAACAAGTCCTCGAGAAACACACACAGGTTGTCTTGCGCAAAAGCATATCCTTGCCCGTAACCCAAACTGCCGTAATCTTTCGCGCGAATGTGGGGCACACCAAAGGTGGTGCGGGTAATGCTGACATCGTATTTCAGGCCGGCATTCTCGCTTGGGTTGGTTCGGCTGTCAGCGCCGCTTTGCGTGGCATCATCGCCGTTGCTCAGGCAGCCCGCCAGCAGCAGGGCCGCTACCCCGCCAGCCAAGCCCAAACGCCCACGCCGCAACGCGGCCTTGTTCTTCAAGACTGTGTTCACTGCTGTCTCCTTGGTTCTAATTCTTGGCCCGCATCGGGGCGCGCCTTGTGTAATTGGTACCGCCGAAGGATGCAATTGGATTGCAAATCAGTGATTTACCGACACACCCCGGTAAATTGCCATGCGAAAAAAATCCGGAAGCTTGGTGTAAGCACCGATTCAACACCCCCCTGGATTGCGCGACAATAATCAGCTTCAGATAAAAAACCGAACAGGCTTTTAAACCATGCAACCGTACACAAACGATCAAACTGTCGCCCACTTCATTGGCGGAAACACCCTCAGCACACCCGGTGCACGCACAGCCAATGTGTTCAACCCGTCGCTGGGCAAAATTGCCCGCCAGGTTGAACTGGCCGATGTGGCCACGGTCAACAAGGCCGTGGAAGCTGCCAAAGCCGCCCTGCCGGCATGGGCCAACAAGCCGCCTTTGCAGCGCGCGCGCATCATGAACAAATTCTTGGCGCTGATGAACCAGCACCGCGACGAACTGGCCGCCATCATCACGGCTGAACACGGCAAAGTGTTCACCGACGCACAAGGCGAGGTCAGCCGCGGTATCGACATCATTGAATTCGCTTGCGGCATTCCGCAGTTGTTGAAAGGCGACTACACCGAGCAGGTTTCCACCAACATCGACAACTGGACCCTGCGCCAACCCGTTGGCGTGGTGGCCGGCATTACGCCGTTCAACTTTCCCTGCATGGTGCCTTGCTGGATGTTCCCCGTGGCCATTGCCTGCGGCAACACCTTTATTCTCAAGCCCAGCGAACGCGACCCCAGCGCTGCAAACCTGATGGCCCGGCTGATGAAAGAAGCAGGCCTGCCCGACGGCGTTTTCAACGTGGTGCACGGCGACAAACTGGCCGTGGAAACCTTGCTGAACCACCCCGATGTGGCCGCACTCAGCTTTGTGGGTTCCACCCCCATTGCGAAATTCATCTATGAAACCGGCGCCCGCAACGGCAAGCGCGTACAAGCCTTGGGCGGCGCGAAAAACCACTTGCTGGTGATGCCCGACGCCGATCTGGATCAGGTAACCGACGCCTTGATTGGAGCCGCTTACGGCAGTGCGGGTGAACGCTGCATGGCCATTTCCGTGGCCGTGATGGTGGGCGACGTGGGCGACAAGCTGATTCCCAAACTGGCCGCACGCCTGAAAACACTGAAGGTAACCGACGGCATGGATTTGTCCGCCGAAATGGGCCCAATCGTTACCGCCGAAGCCCTCAAGCGCATTGAAGACTACGTGCAAATTGGCGTGGACGAAGGTGCCACACTGGTAGTGGATGGTCGCGGCCAGAAACCTGCCGGATTCGAAAATGGCTTTTACACCGGCGGCACTTTGTTCGACAACGTAAAGCCCAACATGCGCATTTACCTGGAAGAAATTTTCGGCCCGGTGCTGGGTTGCGTGCGCGTGGCCAACTTTGCCGAGGGTCTTGATTTGATCAACAGCCACCAGTACGGCAACGGCGTTAGCTGCTACACCCGCGATGGCAACGTAGCCCGCGAATTCGGCCGCCAGGTGCAGGTGGGCATGGTGGGCATCAACGTGCCCATTCCCGTGCCCATGGCCTGGCATGGATTTGGCGGCTGGAAGGCCAGCCTGTTTGGCGACATGCACGCCTACGGCGAAGAAGGTGTACGCTTTTACACCCGCCAGAAATCCATCATGCAGCGCTGGCCCGACAGCATTGAGAAAGGTGCCGAATTCGTGATGCCGACCTCGAAATAACACCCATTGAACACCGAATTTAAAGCGGGCGCACTGGTCGCATTCGGTGGTTACGCACAATCAATTGTTTACGGCATGCTGGCCTTCGCCCCCCTGGGGCAGGCCGGCTTGACCTATGGTATTTACGCCGGTTTGGCCAGTGCGCTGCTGGGTGGTTTGCTGGGTGCCTTATTTGGAAAAGCACCCGTGCAGTTTGGCGGGCCGCGTTCTTCAACCGCGCTGATTGTTGCCGGTTCGCTACTGGGCTTTTTGCAAAGCACCAACAATCACAATGAACTCATGTTGCTGCTGGCACTGGAAATTTCGCTGGCAGGTGCGTTCATTGCGTTGGCCCAGCAACAGGGCGTGGGCAAATTGATGCAGTTTCTTCCCGCCCCGGTGTTAATCGGCATGAACACCACCCTGGGTGTTTTTTCAGCCTGGAAGCTGATGCCCGCCATGGTGGGTTTTGCGGTGTACACCACCGTGTTGCAGGCCGCAAATTCACCCACCCTGTTTTCACCGGTGGCACTGGGTGTGTCGGCCATTACCACTGCGGTGTTGCTGTATTTCCGTGCCATACGGCCCAACCCGCTTGGCCTGGTGTACGGGCTGGCTTGCGGCTTTGCCGTGCATTCCCTGTTTTTATGGGCCTGGCCCGGCACCCTGCCGGTGCAAACCGTGGCTGCGCTGCCCCAACACCCCCTGTGGGCAGCACAAGCATCCAGCCTTTACAGCAGCATTCAACAGCTTCCGGCGCTATTGCTGGGTACACCCGGCCTGCTGCTTCAAGTGCTGGTGGGTGCCGCCGTGCTGGCTTTGCTGGTGGTGCTGGAAAGCATGCAATCCATGTTGCAGGTGGACCAAGCCCTGGGCACCCGGCACAACACACGCCGGGAACTGAACACACTGGCTGTGGTGAACGTATTGTGCGGTTTGGCCCTTGCGCTACCCAGTTCCAACTACTTTTCCAGAAGCAACGCGGGCTTGGGTGTGGGTGCAAAAAGCCGTCAAAGCGAAGGCTGGTACATGGTGCTTTTGGCCGCACTCGTGTTGCTGACCTGGCCCATTCTGGCTCAACTGCCTTTACACATTCTGGCCACCGCAGTGGCCATCAGCTCCCTGTTTCTGATTCAAGGTAACACCCTGCGATTGATTGCACAGTTTGCACGCCCCGCCCAACGCAAACGCATGGCACCCACCGAACGTTTTACAGTGTGGGTGGTGTTCACCATGATTTTGGTAACCGGCCTTAGCAACCTGCTGATCGGCACCTTGGTGGGGGTGTTGTTCGTGGCTGCCTACTTTTTGCAACAGCAGTCCAGCAGCGGCTTGCGCAACATTGAATTCAACCCCGCCGCGCGGTCGCGCAGCATGCGCCCACGTGCACACCGCCAGCAACTGGATACCGCCTTTGAACACCTGGCCTGGGTGCACTTTGATGGCAATCTGTTTTTCGGCAATGCCCCCGCCATTGCCATTCGCCTGCAAGACGAACTTGAAAACGCACAAACCACAGTGCTTGATTTCACCCACCTGCGCTACATCGACGACACCGCCTGCGACTGCATTGAACGCCTGATAAAACAAAGCCTGCATTGCACCCACACGGTGGCAGTTTTGCCCGTCATTTCCCAGCCACCCATGGGCGGTGAAAACCTCTTGCACCGCACTTTAAAAGCGCGGGGAATTGCCATTCACAGCCATGTGGACGATGCCTTCTGGCACCTTGAAAACCTGCTTCTTGAACACAACAGCACAGCAACCCCCACCGAAGCATTGGAAACCCTGATCGACAGCCACCTGTGCGACCACATGGCCACAGCGCAAACCCACACCTTTGCCAGCTACTGGCAAAGCGCCGAACTGCCCGCCGGCCAAGCTCTGTTCGATGAGGGCGCAGCACCCTGCGGCTTGTATGTGTTGCAACAGGGACAGCTTAGCGCCTGGCACCACACAGGCCACAGCAACGAAAGGCTGATGCGCTTTTGCCCCGGCAGCATGGTTGGTGAAATGGCACTGATCGACCGCAAACCCCGTTCGGCCACCGTGCGGGCCGACACACCTTGCCGCCTGCTGTTCATGCCCACGGCACAATTCGATCAGCTGCTTCGGCACGACAGCGAACTGGGCCACATTTTGCACAACAACCTGGCCCGCGAACTGGCCCTGCGCGTTCGCCTGGCCAATCAAAGCCTTGCACTGATCCAATAACCAAGCGACCACACTAGAGGAATTCCTCTTTGTGTGCAGCCGCGCCTTGCCGTATTTTCTCGGGTGTACACAACCTTGTAACACCCCATGAACAAAGCAGAATTCCAGAAACGATACGGCAACGCCATCGGCAAACCCAAACTGAGCCTGTTGTTTGGCGAAGTAAAAACCCCATTTGAAGCCGCCAAACTGGCCGTGGGCTGGCGCTTTCTGGCCCGCAAAAACGTGGGGCAAGGCCAAACCGTGTTGCTGTTGCCGGGCTTTGGCGCAAGCTCAAGCAGCATGACATTCATCAAACGCTATCTCGATTCACTGGGCTACAAAGCCGTTCACTGGTCTGCGGGTTTCAACCATGGTGAAATAGGCAAACTGTTGCCACAAGTCATTGCCGACATCAAAGAACATTCCGACACCGCGCAAGCCCCCATCAAATTGCTGGGCTGGAGTTTGGGCGGCTACCTGGCCCGCGAGGCCGCACGTGAAGTGCAACAAAATGTAAGCCGCATCGTAACCATTGGCAGCCCCGTAATTGGCGGGCCGAAGTACACCGCAGTCAAAGCCTTCTACGACATTCGCGGGCTGGACGTGGAATCGATTGAAAACAGCACCCTGAAACGGTTCGAACACCCGATTGTGTGCCCAATCGTGGCGCTGTACTGCAAGAAAGATTCGATTGTTAGCTGGCAGGCCTGCATTGACCGCTTCAGCCCCAACGTAGAACACCTTGAAATTGACACCCCCCATTTGGCCATGGGCGTCAGCAAGGAAGTAATGAACCTGCTGCCCTATGCGCTGGGCACCCCGCTCAAATAACCTTGAGCACTTCAATCGCCAGAACAGGCGGGTGTTCAATTGTTTCCTCCGGGCTTTCACTGACTTGAAACTTTTCGCGAGCAGCGTAGACTGATTTTGTGTCCTACAGGGGTTCAACATGATCAGACAACACTATCAAGCACTCGAACACATCAGCGCAGCGGCCACTGACACCATCACGGTCAGCGATCCCAGTCGCCCTTTGAAGCTGACCGCCGATTCGCCAGCTTTCGACGCCATGACCGACCTTCGGCGTGTACACCCAGTCAGCATTTCAGGCTCCGAAACACTGGAACAAGCCCGCACCACCATGATTGTGTGTGGCGTGAAACTGCTGTTTGTGCGCAATGAACAAGGCCACCTGCAAGGCCTGCTGACCGCAAACGACCTGGCTGGTGAACGCGCCATCAAGGAAGCATCGTCCAGCAACCGCACCGTGCCAGAACTGACCGTCCATGATGTGATGGTGCGCCTTCCCGACCTGGAGTTTCTGGAATTTGGCGCCGTATCGCGTGCCGAAGTGGGCCACATTATTGCCACACTGCGCGCGCACAACCGGCAACATGCACTGGTGGTGGACAACCGCACTGGCAGCATGCGGGTCGTGGGCCTGTTTTCCTCAACACAAATTGCGCGACAAATGGGCATCCCCGTGATTGACCCCGTGAAAGCCAGCACTTTTGCGGAAATTGAAGCGGCGGTGGCTGCGGCTTGATCGTTTAAACGGCAAGCCTTTCCAGCAGATCGACCACCAACGGGTGGTCGATGCCCCTTACATTCCACACACCGTGAATTGCCTCGTGCACCGCATCGCACCGCCCCAACAAGCGAAGTCCACTCAGCGTGCCCGTGTCATATACACCCAGACGGCTGACCGGAAACACGCCTGAACCGCGCGCGGCAAAAACCGACATCAAAGCACTGTCCTCGAACTCCCCCACCACGTGGGGCACAATGCCCAACTGCTCGAACCAGTAATTCAAATCCACCCGCAGCCTTGAATGCCCAGTGGGCAACAGCACCGGCAATTCGGCCAGGCATTGCGGAAAGTGATTGACGTGGCTTTTTTTCACCCATTTCGACGCGCCATACCAATCCACTTCCGAACTGATCAGCATGCGGCTTTGCACCCGCAAATTCGGGTTCGCTGGCGGCGGTTGCCCGGCAAACACAAAATCCAGATGATGCAAGGCCAGTTCGGCCAGCAACTGCTCGGGCTCGCCTTCATGGCAGGTCAGGTGCAAATTTTCCGTATCAAGCACCGGCTTTAACAGGGCATGCACAGCCAGCTTTGATATGCCATCGCACAGGCCAATCCTGAAATGCAGCACCGGCTTGCCAGCCACCGCCCGCACCAATTCAGGCAGGCTTTGGCCAATCTGGAAAATTTCCTCGGCCTTGGCAAAGGCCACTTGCCCGGCCTCGGTCAGTGCCACGCCGCGCCCTGCCGGCTTCAACAGCTGGTGGCCCAGGTCTTTTTCAAGTTCGCGCACTTGCGCGCTGATGGTTTGAATGGCCATGTCCATGCGCTCGGCCGCGCGGGCAAAACCACCCTCTTTGGCCACCATCCAGAAGTAATGCAAATGGCGATAGTTCAGTGTCATGGGTACGCCTCAAATTTTAACTTCGTGAAAACCGCAGTAACACTTCATTAAATACTGATTTTTCCGAAGTCACAACTAATACACCATTGCGCCGTGTTCAATTCAATCTTCATGGGGTAACAAAGTGGACGTTTTTATGGAATTCATGCATGCCGACTTTCTGGGCACCGCCGCATGGATCTGGGTGTTGTTTGTCGGCATTGTGATCGCACTACTCACCTTCGACCTTGGCGTACTTCACAAAGACGATCGGGAAATTGGTGTGAAAGAAAGCCTGCTGCTTTCCGGCGGCTACATCACCGCCGCAGTGCTGTTCGGTTCATGGGTGTGGTGGTACCTTGGCGCAGAAAGCGGCATGAACTACTTCACTGGCTTTGCGATTGAAAAATCACTGTCGATGGACAATGTGTTTGTCATCGCGATGATCTTCTCCTTCTTCGCCATACCCCGCCAATACCAGCACCGCGTGTTGTTCTGGGGCATCCTGGGTGTCATCGTGCTGCGTGCCGTCATGATTGGCCTGGGTGCTGCATTGGTGAAAGAATTCAGTTGGGTGTTGTACCTGTTCGGTGCTTTTCTTGTGGTCACAGGCATCAAGATGTGGTTCATGGTGGACCACGAACCCGACATTGAAAGCAATCCCATTCTGAAGTTCCTGCGCAAGCGCATGCGTGTTACCGAAGGCCTGCGCGGCAACGCCTTTGTGGTCAATGAAGCCGATCCCAAAACCGGCAAGGTGGCACGTTTTGCCACCCCACTGTTGCTGGCACTGGTGTTGATTGAGTTTGTGGATTTGATCTTCGCAGTCGATTCCGTGCCCGCGATTTTCGCGATCACCACCGACCCGTTCATCGTGTATACCAGCAATATTTTCGCGATCCTGGGTTTGCGTGCACTGTACTTTGCCCTGGCCGCGATGATTCACCGCTTCAAGTACCTGAAGTACGCCCTGGCCTTGGTGCTGGTGTTTATTGGCAGCAAAATTTTCCTGGTGAACTTCATCGGCAAATTTCCGCCCGCCCTGTCACTGAGCATCACCTTGGGCCTGATTGCCGGTGGTGTGGTGTTCTCGCTTTGGAAAACACGCGGAGAAACCACGCAAGGCAAACCGGAACACAGCACCGTACAACGCTAATAAAAGCCATGCACCGGCGGGTTTCAAATCCGTACGGTGCATGAATTCTGGTTGGTCTGTTTCTTGGGCCTGGTTTCGGTACAAATTTTTAAAGCATTCCAAGCGACTGTGAAATGATTGATTTCACGCCCCTTTGTTTCAATGCCTCAGACAACTGCCCGGGTTTTGCAAAAATGCGGCTTTCAAGTTCCCCCGTTTGCAGATTGTTTCTCTGTTCAATCCAAACGTGGCTTGGGTGATAAAAAATGGAGAATCTCTGCTCTCCAGGTTCGTCAGCATGGGTTACGCATACCGCCGAAATTCCCGCTTTCGGATTGGCCTTTGCAAAACCATTCAGTTTCATGGCGGCACGGTAAGCCCCACCTTTGTGATCAATTGCATGCCTGAACAAAGCTTGTTGAGGAGGTTTTTCATTTCCCAACAGGCGCTGGATTTCCTGATCATGTCCTGGATATCTATCCTTGAAGGCCTCGATTAAAATAGACTTCAATGGTGGTACAAAATGATCTTCCGGGTCAATCTCATCGGCTTTCAGTCGATTGCCAATCGCCTCAAACAATCCTGCCGGGGTTGACACATAACCGTACGAAATCAATTCTTTCACAACGCCCATACACGAATACAATTTGCCCAGATCTTGAAAAGCAGGGCTAAACACCTTGATCGAATCGTACAGTTTTCTGGGTAATTTGCTTCTGTGAATATTGACTGCAGTTGAACAAAGGCCGAGCAAAACTTTCAGATTGCCTGGCCTTGCATCATTGAACATGTCGGCTTTGTAAACTGTAATCGACAACACGAATGGTTTTCGCGCTCTGCCCAGATTATCGGGTGGTTGGACCCGAAGGTCATACATTCGTGCGGTGGTATTTTCTACACGCCTCGTCTCTCTGATCCCGGTGATCAAGTAGCCGTTGTCCAATTGAATGGATGACACCCCGGGAATCATGTTCAATGCCGTCATCACAAACGAGGCGACACAAAAATTGTCATGCTCAACCAGCTCAACCAATTCCTCGTGATTGGCAACCGCTTCTTCCAAAACCGGTTTGTATCGAGCAATCAAACTGGTGGGGGGCAGCTTGTCGGAATAAGTTCTGATACCCCCCAGCCTTCCGAGATTGCGCAAACTCATCTGGCAGATCTGTCCTGTGAGTTTGGCGGGTAAGTCTGCTCGCACCAAGGGGTTAGATCTCAAGAGTGGGATCATCAACTGGCTTGCGGATCTGGCAAACTGGTTTTCCGCCTGGGGCTGACTGCCAAGACCCTTTACAGCTTGCCGTAGCACATGTGCGCCATCAGCTCGAATCAGTCTTGGTGCAATATTCGAGAGGGTGTTAAATGATCTCATTGCTTCGGCTGCTTCACCGCTTCAATGGTAATCAGAACTTTCACTTCCGGAAAAAAACCACGGTCCACGGCATAACCCAAGTCAAAATCCGTGCGCTTGAATTCAGCCACTGCATCGGCGCCACACACCTCGGCTTTTTTCATGGGGTGCATCATGCACTTGAAAGTATTTATTTTCAACGGCACGGGCTTGGTAATACCCTTCAGGGTCAAATCACCCAACACCTCCACAGGCTTGTCACCCTCAAAACGAATTTTGTTCGCCTTGTAGGCAATGGTGGGGTGCGCCTCCACATCAAACATGTTCACACCTTTGGCCTCTTCATTCATTTTTCCATGGCCGAAGTCCAGACTGTTGGCATCAATTTCAATGTCAACCGTCCCGGTTTTGTTGACACGGTCCAGGGTCAAGGTGCCCTTGGTTTTTTCAAATTTGCCACGCCACAGGGACAAACCGCCAAGGTGGTCGGCTTCAAAAGAAGGGTAAGTGTGGCTTGGGTCTACCATGTAGGTATCAACCGCCGCATGCGCTGCACCCAACATGCCCAGCGCCAGTGCGCCACCCACTGCCGTTATTGATAACTGCTTGAACATCCTTTGCTCCTTGTTTGTTGCCGTACGCCCACGGTAACGCCACCCTATTTGGCGGGCATCACCAGTTTGAAATCAATGACCACCTCGTCAGCCACCAGGCTGGTGTCGCCCCACTCCCCGTCAGCACCCACCTTGAAATCAAGGCGTTTGATCTGCGTTTTGCCCGTGAAGGTGTGCTTGCCGCCTGCGGTTTGAATTTTCACCGGAAACTTGAGTGGCTTTTTAATACCACGAACGGTCAAATCGCCCGTGGCCTGAAGATTGTTGCCAGCCCCCGTTACGCCAGTGATCAAAAAAGTTGCCTTGGGATGGTTTTTTGAATCAAACCAGTCCTTGCCCGCCACTTCCTTGTTGTACTCAGGGTCGCCCAAATCATAACTGGCCGTTTCAACACTCAAAGTGGCTTTCGTGTCAGAAGGCGTGGCCGGGTTGTATTGCACATCGCCGGAAAACTTCCTGAAGTTACCGCTTACCGGCACATTGAACTGCTTGAAAGTTGCCGTCACTTCGCTTTGCGCCACGTCCAGCGGGGCCGCCAGGGCCGGGACGGCAAACCCTACAAATGCCAGACCTGCGGCCATGCTGGCCACCGTGAAGGCCAATCGATAAATCATTTTTCTGCCTGCTTGTGAATTAATCGGCCCGCATTCCGGGGATCATTCGACCCAAAATGCCGTCTTTGTCCAGAACGTGGTGTTTCAGGGCCATCAACACATGGCCCGCCACCAGAAAGACCAAGCCTTTGCCCGAAAGTTCATGCAGGGTTTTGAACAGCTCTTTCAACGCCGGGTCTTTGTCGATCAACACCGGCAACTCGATCACACCGAACCACACCACCGGGTAACCGGAGGCCAGGCTATACAGGTAGCCAAACGTGGGCACCCCCAACATAAACACATACAAAGCCATGTGCCCCAGTTTTGCAAACAACACGGTGTTGTGCCCCCAATGCGCAGGGTACTTGGGTGTTTTCGACATCAAGCGCACCACAATGCGAAGCAACACCAGCGCAAACAAAGTAACACCCAACCACTTGTGCCAGTTAAACAGCTTCAGCTTGAAAGGGGTAATGCCGGGGATGTCGACCATGTACAAACCCACACCAAATGCCGTCAAAATGCCCACCGCCATCAACCAGTGAACCACCATCATGGGCAAACCATAGCGATGATTCTCGCTCAATGCACTCTTCAAAATCTCATCCCTCTGCTGCGCCTGCTTGCATTTTCAGCAATAAATAGTTGGGTTCAAAGTGTTTTTCAAGATACAATTTACAGTTGTTTTGATGCTGCGTACATGCCATAGCATGCTTTTGCATCCCGTTATAATCACGTTTCAACCCAGCGCTATCAATCAGGACGTCGTATGAGCGATTCAAACGAACACGAACTTCTAATCAAAACACCGAAGCAGCTCATCATTGCGATTGTTGCCTCTTTCGTTATCCCGATTTTCATCATTATTTTGTTGGCCAACTACGTCAGCAGCAGCGAAAAGCCCGCCGCTGGCAGCGATGCATTCTCCAAAGAAGCCATCGCAGAACGCCTGGCCCCCGTTGGAACGATTGACTTCGTCGACGCAAACGCCCCCAAGGTTCTGAAAACAGGCGAACAAGTGTATGCCGCCGCCTGTGCAGCCTGCCACACCACAGGTGCAGCAGGTGCGCCAAAGTTTGGCGACAAAGGCCAGTGGGGCGATCGCCTGGGCAAAGGTTTTGACACCCTCTGGAAAAACGCTGTCAACGGCATTGGTGCCATGCCAGCCAAAGGTGGCAACGCCGACCTGGACGACATTGAAGTGGCCCGTGCTGTAGCCTACATGGGCAAAGAAGCGGGTGCCGATTTCAAAGCGCCTGAACCCACTGCCCCAGCCGATGCACCAGCCGCGGAACAACCCGCAGCGGAAACTGCGAAATAATCCATAGCACTGTAGCGCCCGTTGGCAAATAAAAACCCGCTTTGAACAGCGGGTTTTTTTATGTCCGCTACCTGCCCAGCATCATGCCCACGCCCTTGAATATCAGCATGGCATTTTCCACCACATCCTCAACATGCTTCTTGCAACCATCAAGGCTCCAGCGGGCGGCCATGTAAAGCACTGCCCCCACCAAACCAGACGCCAGCAAGGTTGAATCCAGCCCGGTCACCACGCCACCCTTGCGTTGTTCAATCAAGGGCTTGGCCAGGGTTTCCAGCATTTCCACAAAACTGTACAAGGTTTTCAAACTCAACTCTTCCAGGTGGCGGTTCACGGTCAACACCTCTACCAGCAAAATGCGCGCGGCCTGTGGGCTTTCCTTGAACTGCGTGAAAAACACCGTCAAACCGGCGCGGGTTGCCTGCTCCAGATTGTCCTCTTCCATGCCAAGCAGCACATGCTGCAATTTCTCGCGCAACGTGTCAGTGATGTGCAGGTAACAGGCCGTGAACAGCGCCTCGGCATTGCTGAAGCTTTCGTAAAAATACCGCTCGGTCAAACCCGCTTCCTGGCACAAACCCTTCACAGTGGCCGCATGATAGCCCGTGGAGCCGAACACCTTGATGCCCGCATCAATCAGCTTTAACCGACGCTCGGCCTTGCGAGCTTCATTGGACACACCGCGGTATCGCCGCCCTGCGTTCTTGGCAATTTGTTCTGGTGCTTTCACATTCATATTGGAAGAGATACTCGAATAATAGGCATTGACAGTATGAAGGGCCAACATTAAATTGACAATCAGGATTGTCAAATTACAGGCAAGATCACAAACCAGATTGTGACGCCAAAACCATCGAACTACGGAGACAAACACATGAAATCATTCAACGGCAAAGTGGCTGCAATCACCGGTGCCGCATCTGGCATGGGCCGCACACTGGCCCTTCAACTGGCCAAAGAAGGCTGCAACGTGTCCATTTCTGACGTGGACACCAAAGGTCTGGCCGAGACCGTGAAACTGGTAAAGGCCGCTGCCCCCAATGTCAAGGTAACAAGCCAGCAACTGGACGTGTCCAACCGCGACGCCATGTACGCCTGGGCCGATCAAACCGCGAAAGACCACGGCAAAGTGAACCTGATATTCAACAACGCAGGCGTGGCCTACGCAACCCCGATTGAGCACATTGACTACGACAAGTTCGAATGGATCATGGGCATCAACTTCTGGGGTGTCGTGTATGGCACCAAAGCATTCCTGCCCCATTTGAAAGCGAGCGGCGAAGGCCACATCATCAACACCTCCAGCGTGTTTGGCCTGTGCGCACAGCCCACACAATCCACTTACAACGCCACCAAATTTGCGGTGCGCGGCTTTACTGAAAGCCTTCGCCAGGAACTGGACATGATGAACTGTGGCGTGTCGGCCACCAGCGTTCACCCCGGCGGCATCAAAACCGCGATTGCGCGCAAAAGCGTGACCACGCCTGAAACTGAAGAATTCACAGGCACAGACCCGGAAAGCGGCAAAGACCTGTTCGAAAAAATGTTCATCACCACTGCCGGGAAAGCAGCCGACATTATTTTGAAAGCCGTGAAGAAAGACAAGCGACGCGTGTTGGTCGGCCCCGATGCGGTAGCTATTGACACCATGGTGCGCACCTTGCCCGAGCTTTATCAATCCATCATTGTTGGTCAAATGAAAAAAATGCGCAGCAAACAAATTGCCCGCAAAAAACGCAACGCCAACGAAAAACAAACCCAAAGTGCCTAAGCACTGACAGGCATCAAACAGGCGACTGTTTGGACTTGGTGTGTAAAACGCGGTTAGTCTTAAGGCTGCCGCGTTTTTTTATTGAAGGGGAGGCATGTTGGAAAAACCAGCAACACAAAAAACCATTCTGCTGGTGGGCGCCACAGGCCTGGTGGGTCAAAGCGTATTGGCACAGGCACTTGCCAACCCACAAGTGGGCAAAGTTGTTGCATTGACACGCAAGCCCATCACCCCCCACCCCAAATTGCTCAATCAGCTCATCGACTTCAACGCCATACCCGAAGAGGCACCCTGGTGGCAAACCGACGCGCTCATCTGCACGCTCGGCACCACCATCAAAGTGGCAGGAACAAGCGAGCAATTCCGCTTCGTTGATTTCACCCTGGTGGCGCAGTTTGCAGCGCTGGCCGCACAACATGCCGTGCCCTGCTTCGTGCTGAATTCCGCCATGATGGCCAGCACCAAAGCCAAAGGCTTGTACCTTCGTACCAAGGGCGAAGCTGAACAGGCTGTAAGAAATGCAGGCATTCCCAGCGTGGTGATTGCTCGCCCGGGCTTGCTGGATGGGGACCGCGAAGAATTTCGTTTCGGCGAAGAAATTGGATTGATGGCAAGCCGCCTGCTTAGCCCGTTATTGCCCAAGCGATTGCGAAGCGTAAAAGTTGAAAAACTGGCACGTGTCATGCTGGAAGAAGCCTTGAAAGCAGAGCAAGGCGTCAAGGTGCTGGAATCAGAAAGTTTTCAGTGAATAGTCGAAAAACCAGTTTCACACGGTATGATTGGGCAAATAATTTTACAGTCGCAGCATGGCCATCATTCTTCTCATTGACGATGCGAACACCATACGCAAAGTGTGTGCGCACATATTGACCCAATCCGGTCATGTGGTCCGTACGGCAGCATCGGCTCAAGAAGGTATCCGTGACATCGTAGAAAACGGCGCACCCGAATTGATCATCACCGACATCGACATGCCCGGCATGGACGGGCTGGAACTGTGCAATCGAATTCGAAAAACCGGTGCCACTGTGCCCATCGTGGTGATCACCTCGTATTCAGACAAAGAAATGATTCAACAAGCCAAAACCCTAGGCCTTGCGGGGTGGCTGCTTAAGCCTGTCACGCCTGAAGCACTCATCCAAAAAGTAAATTCAGCGCTGGGTGCGGCTTAGGCATCCACCTAAGTATCCACCTAAGTACCCACCTTCGTCAGCAGTCCTTTCAAAGCACTCAACCTGTCTTTCGGGCTCATTTTCGGCGTGTCGTCGGGCAGGTCTTTGTCGGTTTCCAGCTGCAGTTCCTTGATAAACCTCGAAGGAAAACAACTGATCAATTCACGCGCCTTCTTGCGCTTTCTGCACCAGGTAATATTCAGGCTACGCTGCGCGCGCGTTACCCCCACGTACATCAGGCGGCGTTCTTCTTCCAGCCTGTCGTCGGTCAGTTCACGCCCCTCGCCATCGCCAAAACTGGGCAAAATGCTTTCTTCGCAACCAATCAAAAACACATGCGGAAATTCCAGCCCCTTGGCCGCATGCAGGGTGCTTAGCTGCACCGCATCGGGTCGGGTGCCATCGTCTTGCCGGTCCAGCATGGTCATCAAGGCCACCTTTTGCGTCAGGTCCAACAGGGTTGAACCCTCTTCCTCGCCCTTGTCGCCCATCCACTTCACGAAGTCGAGCACGTTCTGCCACTTGCCTTGCGCGCCACGTTCATCTTGCTGCTCGTAAAGCCACTCTTCGTACTTGATGGTGCTTAACAGTTCATTGAGCAAATCACGCGCAGACTCGCGCTGTGCGCGGTATTCCAGCTTGTTGATGAAAGTGCCAAAGGTGCGCAATGCGTCCACCATGCCCGCGTTCAAATGGCTTTCAGCACCCGTCTCGAAAATTGCTTCAAACAGCGACACCCCACGCGTGCCTGCATAGGTGCCCAAGGCTTCCAGTGTTTTTTGCCCAATGCCACGCTTGGGCGTGGTCACGGCGCGAATGAATGCGGGGTCGTCGTCGGAATTCACCAACAGGCGCAGGTAGGCAATTACATCCTTGATTTCCGCGCGCTCAAAAAAACTTTGCCCACCGCTCAAAATGTACGGAATTTTCTGGCGGCGCAAAGCCTGCTCCAGAATGCGCGCCTGAAAGTTGCTGCGGTATAACACTGCGTAGTCGCCATACTTGGCGCGGCGCTCAAAGCGGTGGCCACTCAGCATCATGGCCACCTGTTCGGCCTCGTGTTCATCGTCGGCCATGGGGCTGATTACAATCGGCTCACCAGGACCGTGGTCGCTCCACAGGGTTTTCGGAAACAGCTTGGGGTTGTTCTCGATTAGCCGGTTGGCCGCTTGCAAAATACGCAAGGTTGAACGGTAATTTTGCTCCAGCTTGATCACTTTCAACTGTGGATAGTCTTCAGTCAATTGCCGCAGGTTTTCAATGGTGGCGCCACGCCAGGCGTAAATGGCCTGGTCATCGTCGCCCACAGCCGTAAACATGGCGCGTGGCCCGGCAATCAAACGCAGCAAATCGTACTGGCAAGCGTTGGTGTCTTGCACCTCGTCCACCAGCAAATAGCGCAGGCGGTTTTGCCAGCGGCTACGCACCTCATCGTTGCTGGCCAACAGGCGTGTGGGCTTCAATATCAGGTCATCAAAATCCACCGCCTGGTAAGCAGCCAGTGTGGCTTCATAGCTTTTGTACAGGCGGGCAATTTGGCCCTCATCTTCAGAAGTCGCTTGCGCCAGTGCAGCGTCGGGGTCGACAAGGCCGTTTTTCCACAAGGAAATCACGCTTTGCGCCTTGCGAATCAATTGCTTGTCGGTGGTGCCATACAGCTGTTGCACCAGGCCGTAGGTGTCGGTGGCGTCCAGAATCGAAAACCGCGCTTTCAACCCCGCGTGCTTGTGTTCTTCGCGCAAAATCCGAATGCCCAGGCTGTGAAACGTGCACACCAACAGACCCTTGCCTTCATTGCCATGCAACAGTTTGGCCGCGCGTTCTTCCATCTCTTTCGCGGCTTTGTTGGTGAAAGTAACCGCTGCAATGTTCTTGGCGCTCACGCCCTTGTTTTGAATCAAGTGCGCAATTTTTTGGGTAATTACACGTGTTTTGCCCGACCCCGCGCCTGCCAGTACAAGGCAGGGGCCATCCACATAAACTACCGCTTCGCTTTGGGCTTTGTTCAGGCCAACAGACATACAGGGGGGGAAACTCCAGGGGAAGGCATTACTGTACCAGAGGCACTTACAGATCAACCGGATCCACTTCCAAAAACCAGCGAACGCTGCCGGGTAGCTCGTGCAATTGCGCCAACCATTGGGTTAAAAAACGGTGCAGCGCAGGCCTCGATTCACTTTCAATCAGCATTTGCGCGCGTTCAATACCGCCCACCCGCACAACCGTCAACGGCACCGGGTCACACATAAACACAGGGTTGCCCGAATCCACCAAAGGTTCGCCCAACTCACGTGCCGTGCTTAAAAATTGCAGGCAATTCGCCAGCTTTTTGTGGTCAGCCCGAATGGTGGCCTGGTGTGAAAAGGGCGGCATGCGCGCGTCTTTTCGGGCCTGCATTTCGTGGCTGGCAAAACTTTCGTAATCATGCGCTTTCAAGGCATCAAACAGGGGGTGTTGCGGGTATCGGGTTTGCACCACCATTCGGGCGTCGCCTGCCCTGCGGCCTGCCCGGCCCGCGACCTGCATCAGCTGCGCAAACAAACGTTCGGGCGCGCGGTAGGCGTGCGAATACAGCGATGCATCCACATTCAGGGCCAACACCAGGGTTACGTTGGCAAAGTCGTGCCCCTTGGCAATCATTTGCGTACCCACCAGCACATCGGCTTCCCCGCTGTGCGCCTGCTGCAGCAGGGCTTCCATCTGCCCCTTGTTGCGGGTGCTGTCGGCATCAATTCGCAGAATATTGGCCGTGGGCAACAGGCCCGCCAGTGTTTCTTCAATGCGCTGGGTACCACGTCCAAAACCGGTCAGGTCCTGATTGCCGCAGGTGGGGCAATGCGTGGGCACGCGCTGGCCTGCACCACAGTGGTGGCACCGCAGCATGCGCTCGTTCTTGTGCCACACCATGTGCGCCGTGCAATGGTCGCAGTTGGCCACCCAGCCACAGGCATTGCACACCATTTGCGGCGCGTAGCCACGGCGGTTCAAAAACACAATGCTTTGCTTGCCCGCCTCAAAGTTTTGGACCAAGGCTTGCATGGCGGGTTCGCTCAAACCTTCCCTGGCCGGAAAGTTGGCGGTATTGATCAATTCTACTTTCGGCAGGCTTGCGCCCAACACCGCCCTATTCTTCAAAGCAAGGCGCTTGTACAAGCCTGTGTCAGCCTTCAACCAGCTTTCCAATGCAGGGGTGGCCGAACCCAACACAATCGGCACCGCACGCTGTTTGGCCAGCATCAGCGCCAAGTCGCGGGCATGGTAGCGCATGCCGTCCTGCTGCTTGTACGAAGGGTCGTGTTCTTCGTCCACAACAATCATGCCAAGCCTTGGCAATGGGGTTAGTACGCCAAGGCGCGTGGCAATAATTACGTCGGCTGCACCAGTGGCCGCTTCAAACCAGGCTTTGGTGCGGGTCAGTTCAGCCAGGTTGCTGTGCATCACCACCACGCGGTGCGGGGCAAGGCGTTCTTTGTACAAAGCCTGCGCGGCCGGGGTCAGGTTAATTTCAGGCAGCAACACCAACACCTGCTCACCTTTATTCAAGCGTTCTTCCACCGTGTGCAAGTACACCTCGGTTTTGCCGCTACCCGTTACACCATATAACAAAAAAGGCTGAAAGCCGGCTGCCGCCGACAACTGCGCCACAGCCTCCACTTGCTCGGTGTTCAACACCGGCTTTTCAAGCTTGTCGATTTTCACTTTGTTGGCTTTTGCCACAGCAACCGGGTCATTGCGTTCGGCCAGCAACTTCAAAGCGTGCTCTCGGGATTTGCCCACCATCACAGGTTCTTCACCACGTGCATTCAAAACGCGCAGGGCTTTGGGCAAAGCCTCCAGGGCAATCATGCCCAGTGGGTGGTGATAGTACCTGGCAGCGAATTCAATCAGGGCACGCCAGTCGCCGCCCATGCACTCGCCCTGGTCCAGCACTGTGTGCACAGGCTTGATGTTCTCGGCCATTGGCTGGTCAGGGGCCACACCCTGGATCAGCCCAATTCGATGCTGACGCCCCCAAGGTACAATCACCCGCACCCCGAATTCGGGCGAGGCGTCACTGTGCCATTGGTAGGTGAATGCTTTGGGAAGCGGTGCAGCAACCAACACATTCACCAACTTTGAACATCGCTTGATCGGGTTAGATGAAGGGTTTGGGTTATGGATTGTCTTCACAGCTTACTTTAAGTTCATGGAATAGCTGACTTGAATTAAACGGATTACAAAACCCCAAACCACATTGTGGATAACTTTGTGGACATCCGTGGATTGTTTCCTTGAAGGCGCTACATGATGCCGGTGTTCATGTAAAGTGCAAATTTTGTCAAATGTCAATTTGTTATATAAAATCAACAGCTTAAATAACAACCTTACCTATCCGATCATCGTGCAATGCAAAAAAAGGTTTCCTTCTGCTTGCGCCAAAAATGTGCATAAGTCCAAGTTTTCACTGCCTTTGTTTGCGGCTGTATGCATGAACAGCATTCACCATTACCTCAACGCTGTCGGGGTTGGTGAACTGGGAAATACCATGCCCAAGGTTAAACACATGCCCGGCACCCGCTTGTGGCACACCAAAACTTTCCAGCGTCTTGGCCACTTCAGCCTCAATTTGCGCAGGTTCAGCGAACAGCACATTGGGGTCCAGGTTGCCCTGAATGGCACAACGGTCACCAATGCGGGCACGGGCCTGACCCAGGTTGACAGTCCAGTCCACCCCCACTGCGCTTGCGCCAGTGGAAGCAATATCTTCCAGCCACAAACCGCCGCCCTTTGTGAAAACAATGGAGGGGATGCTTTCCATGAAACTGCCACGGTCGGCCTGCAAAGGCAAACCGGCCACAATTTTCTTGATGTAGTTCAAGCTGAACTTGTGGAATGCGCCATCGGCAAGCGCACCACCCCAGCTGTCGAAAATCATCACGGCCTGGGCTCCCGCATCAATTTGTGCGCGCAGGTACTGGCTAACCGCCTCAGTGGTCACTTCAAGAATGCGATGCATCAGGTCAGGGCGCTTGTACAACATGGTTTTCACCTTTCGGAAGTCGCTGCTGCCACCGCCTTCAACCATGTAACAGGCCAAAGTCCAAGGGCTGCCAGAAAAACCGATCAAAGGCACACGCCCACCCAAAGCACCACGGATGGTGCTGACCGCATCGGTGACATACCTCAGGCTGGTGCCAATGTCAGGCACCGCCAGCTTGGCCACATCTTCTTCCGTCACCAAGGGTCTCTCAAACTTTGGGCCCTCACCTTCGGAGAAGTACAAGCCCAAGCCCATGGCATCGGGCACAGTCAGAATGTCGGAAAACAAAATGGCCGCATCCAGCTTGTAGCGCTCAAGCGGCTGCAAAGTAACTTCACAGGCGGCTTCAGGGTTCGTGCACAAACCCATGAAATTGCCAGCCTTGGCCCGGGTTGCCCGGTATTCTGGCAAATAACGCCCAGCTTGGCGCATCAGCCACACAGGCGTGTATTCAGTAGGCTCGCGGCGCAAGGCACGCAGGAAAGTATCGTTCTTGACGGGTTGAAAACTGCTCATGGTCTTTGGTACTTAATAAAATAATTCAAATGTGAAACAGGCGCTGGTGCTCAGTTTTCAAACAGCGATCCATCACAAAAGGCAGTCCTGCTGCCTTCGCTTTGGCTTGCACCAAGTCATTGCGAATACCCTGCTGCAACCACACCGCGCCAGCGCCGATATTCATGGCCTGTGCCAGCACATCCGGTGTGTATTCCGCGCGGCGAAACACGTCCACCAAATCGACCTTGAGGCCAGTTTCTTCAATTGCCGTCTTCAAATCGGGGTAGCAGGTTTCACCCAACAGGCCGCTGGGGCGCCCTATCAAACCAGGGTTGATGGGCAAAATCCGATAGCCCTGTGACTGCAAATATTTGGCGACAAAAAAGCTGGGCTTGTGTGCCTGCGACGAAAACCCCACCACGGCGATGGTTTTTGCTGTTTCCAGCAATTGCTTCAGTTCAGGGTCTTGCATGCACAATCCTTCCGGCGGATGCCCGCTTAAGCTCAAGATTCGAAGGACTCCATTGTGCCTGAAAAACCCGTCTGCCGGATCCACCCAAGTCCATCCCGGGTGGCCCCTTTTGGCCGGTATTCACAACCGATGTGCCCAGTGTAAGCCAGCGCCTTCAACTGTCGGCACACCTGCGAATAATCCAGCCCTGCACAAGCGGGCTCATCCCGATCGGGCACCCCCGCAATTTGCAGGTGCTTCACCCGCCCGGTGGGCAAGTATCGGGCCAGTGCATCCAGCGCATCACCTTCCACACGCTGGCAATGGTAAAGGTCCATTTGCACGCCCAGGTTGGTGCGGTCCAAACGTTGTATCAACGCGTGTGCGGCGGCTTGCTCGGTTAACAGGTAACCGGGTACATCTTGTCGATTAATTGGTTCGATCAGCCAGTCAATTGACCCGCCAACTGTTGCATCAGCCAACCAAGCCAGGTTTTCTTCATAACAAGCCCAAGCGCGCGCCACTGAAGCCGGTTCAGCCAAATTCACCACACCAGCCAACACATGCACTTTGCGTACACCAAGGGTGTTGGCATAGTCGATGGCCCGTTCAACTGACCTCCGGAACTCATCGCGCCGTGCCAGGTCAACAGCCAACCCCCGGTCGCCTTGCGCCCAGTTGCCCGCCGGCGCGTTAATCAACACCCACTGCACGCCCACACTGTTTGCCTTTTCACGTAGCAGGCTAACGGAATATTCATAGGGAAACATGCATTCAGCATGTCGAAAACCGTCTTCGGCGCACGCTTGCAATCGGTCAAGGAACTCGAACTCGGTGTACAGCCAGCTCAGGTTGGCGGCCAGCCTCATACCTCAAACACCAGGTTCGGGTTGAAGAATGGATTCTCGAACGCCTGCGGCGTCACCTGCACTTGCCCACGTTCCATTTTTCTGGCTTTCCCCTTCTTGCGCACATAACCGCGCGGGTTCACCAACACACGGGTTTGACCGCCGTTCTGGTGAACGGTGTAGTCAAAGGAATCGTGCATGTGACCGTGCACCCACACATCGGCCTTGCCCATTAAACGGCCAAGATCCGACACAAAAGCGGCATTGATCGGGCTTAAATAAAACCGTGGGTGAATGCTTTGCGGGTGGGGGGCATGGTGGGTTACCACCACGGTTTTGCCCCCGAAGGGTTTTGCCAACTCGGCTTGCAGCCAATCAATATTCTGACCGTGCAAATCGATGCCCATGGTGGGTGAAAACTGCTTGCCCCGCATGCGGATCAATTTGTAATCCGGCAAGAAAGCCTTGGCAACCAATTCTGCGCCAAAACGCCAACCTGGTTGAATGTTGAAGTCAGTCCACAAGGTACAACCCAGAAACCTGACTCCATGAATCACCGCGCAGGTTCGCTGAAGGTAATTCAGGCCATGTCGGGCGGCAAGTTCAAACAGCTGATCATCAAGAATTTCGATGTCATGGTGGTAGTACTCATGATTGCCAGCAACATAAATATGATTTTTTTCGCCCATGCCAGCCAAAGCTTGCAAGCCTTTGATGCCTTGGTGAATGTCGCCGGCAAGTATCATCAAATCCACATCACTGGCGGGCTGTGGAACAGCCGCCAAGGCGGGGAAATGGCGCATCGTTTCAAGATGCAGGTCAGAATACAAGGCTATTTTCATGCCTTTATTCTAACCCGTTCAAATTACCGAAGTTGCTTAGACGCCTTCGGTGCGCAAAGCATCACCCATTTGTTCAATGCAACGCAGAATGTGGTCTTCCAGAATTTTGCAACTGATGTGTCGCCAATCTAAACGATTGATAAACACAAGTTTGTCATTTTTTTCATTGATGGCAAACCAGGTTGGAATGGGGGTTGAAGACCCCATTTCCCGGTTAGCCTGCAGCACTTTCTTGGCAGCAGAAAGGTTGTTCACATGAAAGTTTTTCAACTCGATATGGATGTCCACCCAATGTACACCTTCCATTTCACCAGCAAACAATTCAACAGGTTGATCACTAAAGAAAAACACGCGCCCATTTGGGCCTCGTTCCGTTGGGCGTGAACGACTTAGATCGTTGAGAAGGTCATCGAATTTACTGTACATAAAATAGCTCCTAAGAAGCCTTTTATGTTGTTATTCCTCCGGTGGAGTTCCACTTTCTGCTGATTTGTCTCCGGTCAAGAAAAAAGCCACGGCATTCACCGTGGCTTTTCATTGGTTTTTCAACCTGCCTCAACCTGTCGGGGTTTCGGCCTTGTATTGCTTTTAGCGTACTTTTCTCAAGCGCTTGATAGCCTGCAGCTGCGCAATTGCGGAAGCCAATTCAGCCTGTGCTTGAGCATAGTCAATGTCCGCACTGCGATTGGCCAATGCTTCTTCAGCCAAACGCTTGGCCTCGGTTGCTTTGGCTTCATCCAGGTCACTGCCGCGAAGGGCCGTGTCTGCGAGAACAGTAACGGAGTTGGGTTGTACTTCCAACACGCCACCATTCACAAACACCACTTCTTCTTCAGCCTGACCTGCAATCTTGATGCGAACTGTACCGGGCTTGATGCGCGTAATCAGCGGGGTGTGGCGTGGGTAAATACCCAACTCACCCTGCTCTCCGGGCAAAGCAACAAACTCTGCTTCACCTTCGAAGATTGATTCTTCTGCACTCACCACGTCCACGCGGATTGTCGACATACTCATTTCCTTTGTGATGGGTGCCGGCTTGGGCTTTCACCTGAACCGGCACACGACACAGCAATCGGATTACTGAATCTTCTTGGCTTTTTCGAAAGCTTCGTCGATGGTACCTACCATGTAGAAAGCCTGCTCGGGCAAGTGATCACACTCACCGTTCACAATCATCTTGAAGCCACGAATGGTTTCCTTCAGGGACACGTACTTGCCGGGTGAACCGGTAAACACTTCAGCCACTGTGAAAGGCTGTGACAGGAAACGCTGAATTTTACGCGCACGGGCCACGGCCAACTTGTCTTCTGGAGACAATTCGTCCATACCCAAAATCGCGATAATGTCGCGCAGTTCCTTGTAGCGCTGCAGTGTTTGCTGCACGCCACGGGCCACGTTGTAATGCTCTTCACCAATAATGTTGGGATCAACCTGACGTGATGTGGAATCCAGAGGATCCACCGCAGGGTAAATACCCAACGATGCGATGTCACGAGACAACACAACAGTGGCATCCAGGTGAGCAAACGTTGTTGCAGGTGACGGGTCAGTCAAGTCATCCGCAGGCACATAAACAGCTTGCACGGAAGTAATGGAGCCCTTCTTGGTCGAAGTAATACGCTCTTGCAAGCGACCCATTTCTTCGGCCAGTGTTGGCTGGTAACCCACCGCTGAAGGCATACGACCCAGCAGCGCAGACACTTCAGTACCGGCCAGTGTAAAGCGGTAAATGTTGTCCACAAATAGCAGAACGTCACGGCCTTCGTCACGGAAGTACTCAGCCATGGTCAAGCCAGTCAACGCAACGCGCAGACGGTTGCCGGGAGGCTCGTTCATCTGGCCATAAACCAGTGCCACTTTGTCCAGCACGTTGGAATCTTTCATCTCGTGGTAGAAGTCGTTACCCTCGCGAGTACGCTCACCCACACCGGCGAACACGGAGTAACCACCGTGCTGCTTGGCGATGTTGTTGATCAATTCCATCATGTTCACGGTCTTGCCCACACCCGCACCACCGAACAAGCCTACCTTGCCGCCTTTGGCGAACGGGCAGATCAAGTCGATCACCTTGATACCGGTTTCCAACAATTCTGTCGAAGGTGACAGTTCGTCGAAAGCTGGCGCATCCTGGTGAATGGCGCGTGTGGCGTCAGTGGTCACTGGACCCGCCTCATCGATTGGGCGACCCAGTACGTCCATGATGCGGCCCAGTGTGCCTTGGCCCACGGGTACAGAAATCGGCTTGCCTGTGTTGGTCACAGCCATGCCACGGCGCAGGCCGTCTGATGCACCCAAACAGATGGTACGAACCACACCGTCACCCAGCTGCTGCTGAACTTCCAGTGTCAGTTCGGAACCTTCCATGGTTAGCGCGTCGTACACTTTCGGCATGTTGTTGCGTGAAAACTCAACGTCAATCACCGCGCCGATACACTGTACGATTTTTCCTTCGTTTGTCGCAGTACTCATCGTTATTTCCTTAATTCAAAATCGTTCCGAACTTCCGCTTACACAGCCGCTGCGCCGCCGACGATCTCTGCCAATTCTTTCGTAATGGCAGCCTGACGGGCTTTGTTGTAGGTAAGTTGCAGTTCACTGATCACATTCTTGGCGTTGTCTGACGCTGCCTTCATCGCAACCATGCGTGCTGATTGTTCTGAAGCCATGTTCTCTGCCACAGCCTGGTACACCAATGCTTCGATGTAACGCAGCAGCAAATCGTCAATTACGGCCTTCGCATCCGGCTCATAGATGTAGTCCCACGACGTGGATCCTTCATCGGCTTGCAGCCTTTCGCCACCCAAGGGCAGCAGTTGCTCAAACACGGCCTCTTGCTTCATGGTGTTTACAAACTTGGTGTACGCCAAATAAACAGCATCCACTTCGCCTGCAACGTACGCATCAAGTTGTACCTTGATCGCGCCGATCAGCGCTTCCAGGTGGGGCTTGTCGCCAAGACCCGTTACCTTGGAAGTGACATCAACACCAATCCGGCTAAAAAAGCCAGCGCCCTTTGTACCGATTGCGGTTGCCCGAACTTTCGCGCCCTTGGCACCAAACTCCTGAAACTTGCTGGTCACCAAACGCAGAATGTTGGTGTTCAAGCCACCACACAAGCCTTTGTCTGTTGTTACAACAATCGCAGCCACGTTTTTGATTTCGTCGCGCGCCACCATGTATTCATGGCGGTATTCAGGATTAGCTTTGGCCAAGTTGGCGCAAATATTCCGAACTTTGTCCGCATAGGGACGAGCCGAACGCATACGGTCCTGGGCTTTGCGCATTTTGGACGCAGCCACCATTTCCATCGCCTTCGTGATCTTTCGCGTGTTTTGCACGCTCTTGATCTTGGTCCTGATTTCCTTCATTCCTGACATCGTATTTCCTCCAATGACCGGGAAGGTGCAAGACCTTCCGGGTTATGCGGTGGGTACAATCAGATCGCTCTGATTAATACGCGCCAGTTTTCTTGAATGACTTCACGGCCTCGTGCAGCTTTGGCTCGTCGTCTTTCGACAACTCGTAAGTCTGCTCGATGCGATCGATCAGGTCCTTGTGACTTGTCTGCATGAATTGACGCAGAGAAACCTCAAAAGGAAGAACGTTCGCGACGTCAACATCATCCAGATAACCATTGTTGATTGCGAACAGGGCCAGTGCCATTTCCCATGTTTTCAACGGGGCGTACTGGGGCTGCTTCAACAATTCAACCACACGGCGACCACGTTCCAGCTGGCGGCGAGTTGCTTCGTCCAAATCAGAAGCAAACTGCGCAAACGCAGCCAATTCACGGTACTGGGCCAAGTCGGTACGGATACCACCTGACAGCTTCTTGACCACCTTGGTTTGCGCTGCACCACCCACGCGAGACACGGAGATACCCGCGTTGATCGCTGGACGAATACCGGCGTTGAACAAGTCGGTTTCCAGGAAGATTTGACCGTCAGTAATCGAAATTACGTTGGTTGGAACGAACGCGGTTACGTCACCCGCCTGGGTTTCAATGATTGGCAGTGCGGTCAATGAACCGGTTTTGCCTTTCACTTCACCTTTGGTGAATTTTTCAACGTAATCGGCGTTCACGCGTGATGCGCGCTCGAGCAAACGGCTGTGTAGATAGAACACGTCACCTGGGTAAGCTTCGCGGCCGGGTGGGCGACGCAGCAACAGGGAAATTTGACGGTAGGCCACAGCTTGCTTGGACAGGTCGTCATACACGATCAGGGCGTCTTCACCGCGATCGCGGAAATATTCGCCCATGGTGCAACCTGAGTAAGGCGCCAGGTATTGCATGGCGGCTGACTCAGAGGCAGAAGCCACCACAACAATGGTGTATTCCAGCGCGCCGAACTCTTCAAGCTTGCGAACCACGTTCACGATGGAGGAGGCTTTTTGACCCACTGCCACGTACACGCAGGTTACGCCGGTGCCTTTCTGGTTGATGATCGCGTCGATCGCTACTGCTGTTTTACCAGTCTGGCGGTCGCCAATAATCAATTCACGCTGGCCACGGCCAACGGGAACCATGGCATCAATCGCTTTCACGCCGGTTTGCAGTGGCTGGTCTACTGACTTGCGTTCAATAACACCAGGCGCCACTTTTTCAATCACGTCAGTCATCTTGGCGTTCACTGGGCCCTTGCCATCGATAGGCACACCCAATGCGTTCACCACGCGACCACGCAGTTCCGGACCAACAGGCACTTCCAGAATGCGGCCGGTACACTTGACCATGTCGCCTTCAGAAATGTGCTCGTATGAACCCAAAATAACAACACCCACGGAATCACGTTCCAGGTTGAGCGCCAAACCAAAGGTGTTGCCTGGGAATTCCAGCATTTCACCTTGCATAACATCTGACAAACCATGAACGCGGCAAATACCGTCGCTCACGGACACTACAGTACCTTGTGTCCGGATGTCGGCCGATGATCCGAGGCCTTCGATCCGGCTCTTGATCAGTTCACTGATCTCAGAGGGATTAATCTGCATATTGATTGCTCCAATTACGTTTGAGGGCCAAGTTAGGCTGTTAAAGCCGCCTTCATCGCGTTGAGTTTGCCGCGCACCGAACTATCCAAAATCTGGTCGCCCACGGTGACGCAAACGCCACCAATCAGCGATTCATCCACCTGAACTGTTACCTTCAGCCTGGAACCAAACTTCTTTTCCAATGCGCCACGTACGTTTTGAACTTCAGCGTCAGTCATGGGGAACGCAGAAGCGATAATCGCGTCAGCAGAACCTTCATGGCTGTTCTTCAATTCTTCGAACTGTCGAGCGATTTCTGGCAAGGCCAGCAAACGGCCATTTTCCACAAGCGCACTCAAGAAATTCGTTGCTTGCGCTTCCGCCGGTGTCTTGGTCAGTTCAACAAACACTTTCAACACCTGCTCGTCAGTCAACTTAGGGTTGCTGACCAGCAATTTGATGTCTTCGTTGCTTGCGACTGCCGACCACGACTGTAGCCAATCACTCCACTGATTCAGGTTTGATGTTTTGGCAACATCAAACGCTGCTTCAGCGTAAGGACGGGCGATGGTGGATAGTTCGACCATGTTGTGTTTCCTTAAGCTTTAGGCTTACAGTTCCGCTTTCAGTTGATTCAGCAAATCTGCGTGGGCCTGGGCGTTCACTTCCTTCTTCAGGATTTGTTCTGCGCCTTTCACCACGAGTGTTGCCAACTGATCGCGCAACTGGTCACGGGCACGTTGTGCTTCGTTTGCAGCTTCCGCTTCAGCCTGCGCAAGAATTCGCTTGCGCTCAACTTCGGCTTGTTGTTTTGCCTCTTCAATAATCTGCTGGGCACGCTTTTCTGCTTCGGCCAGACGTTGCTGATTTTCAGAACGGCTAACAGCCAGCTCCTGTTCAGCTTTACGACCGGCTTCTGCCAAAGCCTGCTTACCACGTTCTGCAGCGGCCAGGCCGTCTGCGATTTTCTTTGCACGCTCATCGATGCTCTTGATCAACGGGGGCCATACGAATTTCATCGTAAAGACCGCCAAGATGAAGAAAACGACGAGCTGAGCAAACAGCGTTGCGTTTAAGTTCACGGCATGTTTCCTCTAAAACGCACGAATTGGACTTAAAACATTCGTGCGGTGTTGTTCGAAGGAAGTGGCTGTAAATTAACCAACAAATGGGTTAGCAAACGCGAACATCATCGCGATACCAACACCGATCAGGAACGCAGCGTCGATCAGACCGGCCAAAACGAACATTTTTGTTTGCAGTTCGTTCATCAGTTCTGGCTGGCGAGCAGAAGCTTCCAGGTACTTACCACCCATGATCGCAATACCGATACAGGCACCGATCGCGCCCAAACCGATGATAATGCCGCAAGCAAGAGCTACGAAAGCAACGTTAGTCATGACAACTCCTTAAATTGAAAAAAATGAAAAATTAAAAAAACCAAAAAAACTAAAATCGATCAGTGGCTCTGATGTGCCTGGCCAATGTAGATCAAGGTCAACATCATGAAAATAAAGCCTTGAAGCAACACAATCAGAATGTGGAAAATTGCCCAGATTGTTCCGGCCAACACATGGCCCAAGAAGGCAAACGCACCACCCATGGACAACGCAGCAGCGCCACCCAGCAAAGCAATCAGCATGAACACCAATTCGCCTGCATACATGTTGCCGAACAGTCGCATGCCCAAGGACACGGTTTTCGCAGCAAACTCAATCAGGTTCAATACAAAGTTCGGGATCCACAGCAGTGGATTGGCACCAAAAGGTGCGCAGAACAATTCGTGCACAAAGCCGCCGGCACCTTTGATTTTCACTGAGTAATAAAGCATCAGGCACAACACACCCAATGACATACCCAAAGCGCCATTCAGGTCAGCCGTGGCCACCACGCGCATATAGGGGTCGCCGGGGCTGGCTGCAAAGCCAAGGTTATACATCAAATGGCCCCAAGCCATGGGAATCAGGTCCACGGGGATCAAGTCAAAGGTATTCATGACGATGATCCACAGAAACACCGTCAATGCCAGTGGAGCAATGAAGCTGCGGTCGCCGTGCACGATGGATTTTGACTGGTTTTCAACCATCTCAACCAACATTTCGACGAAACCCTGAAAACGGTTGGGTACGCCAGAAGTGGCTTTGGACGCTGCTTTGCGCAGAAATAAAATAACGAGAAGGCCTGACAGGATGGAAAAAAACATCGTGTCAAGGTTGATCACTGAGAAATCGACGATAAATTTTTGTTTATCGGTTGCGAAATGCTGCAAGTGATGGACGATGTACTCTGAGGGCGTTTGCCCATTCGGTGAAGATGCCATACTTATCTCAAGAAAAATGCCAAAAAATAGCTTTTGAGGGTGACGATCGCTGTGAGGATCAAGGACCACCAAACAATGTTCGGGTCAACTTGACTCGCTACAAACATGATTGCGATTGTTGCGCCAACCTTCAGGAATTCTCCGGCCAAAAACACAAAAGTTCCGCCCATGGGAGTTTTACTTCCCAAGGCCAACCGTGCGGCGAACAATGTGCTCGGCAACGCAACGGCTACGAAACCCCATGCAGCAGACTGCGCGTGGACAGGGGACACCAACCACATGAGGAGGCACGTAGCCACCCCGACGACCCATTGGAGTCCGACAATTTTCCACATTTTTGCTGCACCGCCACATTTCACCATTGTCGGGTACGTATTTTCCCGTAAGGCGCACGTGTTTTTGACAAACCGGCAGATTATAGGGGTTTGCAAGGCCCTTCGTCAAACGAAAACGGCTTATTTTTCACACCGATTTGGTGCAAAGGCTAAAGCTCTTCTTTGGGAAAGCCGATGCGCGCCAGCACACCGTCCAATTCGTCCAAACTGTTAAATTTAATAGTAACACTGCCTTTGCCATTTGGATTGGCTTTTAATTGAACCGCGCTGGCCAACCAGTCTGCCAAGCCTTCTTCGAGACGGCGCACATCGGCAGTTTGCCTGGGTTTGGTGGCCACCCGATCATTGTTGCTGGCCCAGTCATTCACCAGTTTCTCGGTTTCACGCACGGACAAACGTTTGTTCACCACTTCATTGGCGCACGCAATTTGCTCAGCCGCAGTCAAAGCCAGCAAGGCACGGGCATGGCCCATTTCTACATCCCCAGCCAACAGCATGGTTTGCACCGGCTCGGCCAGGTTCAACAGGCGCAGCATATTGCTTGTTGCACTGCGGGATCGACCAATGGCGCGTGCGGCATCTTCGTGGGTCAAATTGAATTCACGAATCAAACGTTGTACGCCCAGCGCTTCTTCCAGGGGGTTCAGGTCTTCACGCTGAATGTTTTCGATCAGCGCCATGGCCAGGGCGGACTCATCGGGAACCGCACGCACCAACACAGGGACTTCTTCCAGACCTGCTATTTTTGATGCGCGGAAACGACGCTCACCCGCAATAATTTCGTACTTTCCTGAGCCGATGGGGCGAACCAGAATGGGCTGCATGATGCCCTGGCTTTTAATCGACTCCGCCAGTTCCATCAGTGAGCTTTCGTCCATGCGGGAACGTGGCTGGTATTTACCGGCCTGCAGCTTGCCCAGCGGCAGGGTCATGACCTGCTCGCCCATGTCTTTGTTGACGTCGTCGCCAGAAGGCCCCAATAGTGCTTCCAAGCCCCTTCCCAGGCCTTTTGTACGTTTAATCGCGTTCATATTTTCTTCTGCTGAATTTGGTTAGGCTGCTATTGTTTATGCCGCAATCGGCAAGCCCAAACGTTCGACCATTTCATTGGCGAAATCGAGATAGGCCTTTGCACCCTTGCTGGACTTGTCGAACAGCACGCCCGGCACACCATAACTGGGTGCTTCGGCCAAGCGGACATTGCGTGGAATGATTGTTTTAAACACTTTGTTGCCGAAATGCTTCTCAAGCTGGGCCGACACCTGCTGCGCCAGGGTCATGCGCGGGTCGTACATCACCCGCAACAAGCCAATGATGGTCAAGTTCGGGTTCAAGTTCTTGCACACCTGCTTGATGGTGTTCACGAGATCGCTCAAACCTTCCAGGGCATAGTATTCGCATTGCATGGGAATAACCACGCCATTGGCACAGCACAGGGCATTCAGGGTGAGCAGGGAAAGCGCTGGCGGACAATCAATAAGAATGAAGTCGTACTGGCTGTCCACCTCGGAAATAGCCTCTCGCAGCTTGATCTCGCGGTCTTCGAATTCAACCATTTCCACTTCGGCACCGGCCAGTTCACGGTTGGCCGCCAACACGTCGAAATCGCCTTCAGCGCGCACGGTGGCTTCTGCCACACCCACCATGCCAACCAACACCTGGTACACCGTGTGCTTGACGCTGCGCTTGTCAATGCCGCAACCCATGGTGGCATTGCCTTGGGGATCCAGATCAACCAACAACACGCGTTGCTTGGCCATTGCCAAACCAGCAGCCAGATTCACCGCAGTGGTGGTTTTTCCCACGCCACCTTTCTGGTTGGCAATGCAGAACACTTTCGCCATCTTCTTGTCCTGTGAATGAATGTTTCGATTCTAGCGTTTAATCAGGAACAAGTGCCTTGCCTCGTCCAGGAATGGCACTTGAATTGGGTGCAAGGCCTCAATTCGCCAACCTGCCGGCACTTCATTGTCAACCTCTACCCTGCCCTTCAAGGCCGCAAACTGGCCGTTTTCGGACAGCAGGTGTTGGCCAAGCGCGATGAAATTGTCGATGCTTGAAAAAGCGCGAGAGCAAATCAGGTCGAACAGAGTATTGGGCTGATATCCCTCTACCCGGCCATGGACCGCCTGCGCATTCTTCAGACCCAGGCTTGCAATGGCCTGCTGCATGAAGGCCGCCTTTTTTTGAACGGTGTCGATCAGCGTGACCTGCCAGTTGGGCTGGGCAATTGCCAACACCAGGCCAGGCAGACCCGCACCCGCGCCGACATCCAAAATTTTAGGGCCCGCCATGGATTGAAGCGCAAATGAAATTTCCGGCAATACTGCCAAAGAATCGAGCAAATGATGCGTGACCAATTCGCGGTTATTGCGAATGGCGGTCAGGTTGTACACCCGGTTCCATTTCTGGATAAGCTGCCCGTATTTGAATAGCTGATCATGCTGCTCGTTGCTCAGGCCCAAACGCAATTGTGCAATGCCTTCATTCAGCAGGGTTTGGTCTGAAGACCCCAAGGTTTCAGACCGTGGTTTTCGGTGCGCTGAATTCAAGCAACCTGCTCCGATGTTCCGTCAGCGGATTTTGTCGCCGCGCCAGCGCTTCGATTCAGCAAGTCACGCTTTTTCAGGTGCACCAACAATAGGGAAATGGCCGCAGGTGTAACGCCCTGAATGCGCCCAGCCTGCCCAATGGTTTCTGGCTTGTGCATATTCAGCTTTTGTTGCACTTCCTTGCTTAGCCCGTTTACCCCGCTGTAATCGAAATCGGCGGGCAGGCGGGTGGATTCATTGCCTGCGCCACGCTCTACTTCGGCCTGTTGGCGGAGCACATAGCCCGCGTACTTGACTTCAATTTCAAGCTGGGAAATCAGATCGCTTTGCTGCAAGGGCTCGAGCAGAGCCAGCTCGCCGCTTTCTTTGCTCAAGGTACTCAAGTCTTGATAACTCACATCCGGGCGCTTCAGAAGATCGTACAGGTTGTATTCACGGTCAATGCCTTTGTGCAACACTCGCTCGGCTTCAGCCTGCGCCACAATTTTCGGATTGATCCACGTGGAACGTAGCCGCTGCTTTTCCAGCTCCACGGCCTCTCGCTTTTCAGAGAAAGCTTGCCAACGAATATCATCGACCAAACCCAATTTTCGCCCTATCGGGGTAAGGCGCTGGTCTGCATTGTCTTCTCGCAGGCTTAAGCGGTACTCAGCACGGCTGGTAAACATGCGGTAAGGCTCCGCCACACCCTTGCTGGTCAAATCATCCACAAGCACACCCAGATAGGCCTCGTCGCGGCGTGGCGTCCATTGGTCTTTGCCTTGCACCATCAGTGCTGCATTCACACCGGCCAGCAAACCCTGGGCAGCCGCCTCTTCGTAACCTGTGGTGCCATTGATTTGACCAGCAAAGAACAAGCCCTCAATAGCCTTCGTTTCCAGCGTCGTTTTCAGTGCGCGCGGATCAAAGTAATCGTACTCAATCGCATAGCCCGGGCGCATGATGTATGCATTTTCCAAACCCTTGATGGAGTGCAGCAAGTTCAATTGCACATCAAACGGCAAAGATGTTGACACGCCGTTTGGATAATATTCGTTGGTACTCAAGCCTTCTGGCTCAAGAAAAATCTGATGCGATTCTTTGTCGGCGAAACGATGAATCTTGTCCTCAATCGACGGGCAATAGCGTGGGCCGATGCCCTCGATCACGCCAGTGTACATGGGGCTTCTGTCCAAACCACCGCGAATAATATCGTGAGTTTTCTGATTGGTGTGTGTGATCCAGCAAGGCAACTGCCTTGGGTGCATGGCCTTGTTACCCAAATAGGAGAATACAGGCACGGGATCCAGATCGCCAGGCTGCTCTTGCATCACTGAGAAATCAATGCTGCGGCCATCAATGCGGGGGGGCGTACCTGTTTTCAAGCGCCCTTGCGGCAATTTCATTTCTTGCAGGCGCATGCCCAAACCAATCGAAGGAGGATCCCCTGCCCGGCCCGCCGAATAATTTTGCAAACCCACATGAATTTTGCCATTCAGGAATGTACCCGCTGTAAGCACCACTGCTTTGGCCCTGAACTTCAAACCTACTTGCGTAACAGCTCCGCACACCCGATCACCGTCAAGCAACAGGTCTTCAACAGACTGCTGAAACAAGCTGAGATTGGGTTGATTTTCCAAGCGTGTGCGAATGGCCTGCCGGTATAACACTCGATCGGCTTGGGCGCGGGTTGCGCGCACAGCAGGGCCTTTTGAGCCATTGAGGATTCTGAATTGAATACCTGCTTCATCCGTGGCAATGGCCATGGCACCGCCCAGGGCATCCACTTCTTTAACCAAGTGACCTTTGCCAATACCGCCAATTGAAGGGTTGCATGACATTTGCCCAAGCGTTTCAATGTTGTGCGTAAGAAGCAGTGTTTTGCTTCCGGCACGGGCAGCAGCAAGCGCGGCCTCGGTACCGGCATGCCCGCCACCTATTACAATGACATCAAATTCTTCGGGATAAAACATTCTTCACTCCTGGCACTTGATGCCGGAATCCAACGCGAGATTCAAAATTTAAATGCCAAAATCGGATTCAATCGATTCAGCGACAATGGCGCAATTATATGCCGCAGCAGTGTTTTGCCCAAGTGAACATGTTTCACGTGGAACAGAAAACAGACAGATCAAACACGCCACGGCGGTCTGGTTGCTGGCGTTTACGTTTCTGACACTGGCGGAAAACCACACACCCCTTCTCTATCTTGCGCACAGGAAATCGCAACCCACGTTTACTAAGTGGTGCTCGCGAAATCGCATGCCACTTCCAGCCGGTGAGAATGCCCCAGGTTTACCGATGCGCCACATCGTTCTGCCGATTCTGGATCAAGTCGCCTGTCTTGATTCGAAGCGTGGGGCGACCGCGAAAATCCGGCCACAGCCGCATCAAAGCAATCATGTTCCACGTGAAACATCACGCTACCCAGGCTTTCACATACGGCCAATAGCTGTCGTAACTCGTGCGTAATATCAACAAGAAAACCACCGTCAACAACACCTTGCGAACAAAACCCGCACCCTTGCGGATGGCCAAGCTTGCCCCAACCCGGGCACCCGCCAGGTTGAATACGGCCATCAACACACCCAAAGCAACAATGACATGACCTGCCGGTGCAAACCAGGCCAACGATGCCAGGTTGCAGGCAATGTTCACCATCTTTGCACCTGCAGTGGCTGCCAGAAAGTCGAAACCAAAAAACACCACAAAGGCGACCATCAAGAAAGAACCCGTGCCCGGCCCAAAAAAACCGTCATAAAAACCAATGGTCAAACCAACGCAAGCACCGAAAAAGCGCTCCCGATTCCTGTCCAGCTTGGGCGCATGCACACTGCCCAGGTCTTTGCGCAAAAAAGTGTAAATAGCCACCGCAAGCAACAACAAAGGCAACATCAATCGCAACACCTCGGTCGAAATTTGCGTCACGATGTAGGCGCCGCAGTAAGCGCCAATCAGCGCCATTGCAGTGGCTGGCAACACTGCGTTCCACGGCACCTGAATGGCTTTGGCATACTTGTACGCCGCAAAAGTTGTACCGACCACACTGGAGATTTTGTTGGTGCCCAACAGCGTGGCATGCCCCTGGCTTGGTAGCAAACCAAACAAAGCGGGAATTTGAATCAAACCGCCCCCACCCACCATGGCATCAATCAAGCCCGCGGAAAAAGCGGCCGCACACAACAAAACCAAAACCCACAACTCGATGCTCTCGAACATGAAAAGTTTCCGCAGAAAAGAAAACGGGCGCCTTGTGGGCGCCCGCCATAGGACTTATTCCGGAGTATCAGAAAAAAGTCAAAACGTTCAAGCCAAATCAGGCCGCCAGGCGGTTTGCAATTTGTGCTTTGGTTTCTTCCAGCTGTGCTGGCAGGTTGTGCTTCAGCTTCTCGAACAACTCGGCATGCAAATCCAGCTCTTCCAACCACGCTGCCTTGTCAATCGCGGTAATGGATTCAAATTCAGCCTTGCTGAATTCCAGACCATCCCAGGAAATATCTTCGTAGCTTGGTGATGTGCCAAATACATGCTCAACACCGTTGCCCTTGCCTTCAACACGCTCCAGCGCCCATTTCAGCACGCGCATGTTTTCACCAAAACCGGGCCAGATAAACTTGCCTTCCGCATCTGTGCGGAACCAGTTCACGCAGAAAATGTTGGGCAACTTGGCGCCAGACGATTCCAGTTTCTTGCCCAGATCGAGCCAGTGCTGGAAGTAATCCGACATGTTGTAGCCACAGAATGGCAACATGGCGAACGGATCACGGCGAACCACGCCTTGCTGGCCAAATGCCGCAGCGGTGGTTTCCGAACCCATGGTTGCTGCCATGTACACACCTTCCACCCAGTTACGGGCCTCGGTTACCAAAGGCACGGTGGTTGAGCGACGGCCACCGAAAATGAAGGCGTCGATCTCAACGCCAGCCGGGTTGTCCCAGTTGTTGTCGATCACGGGGTTTTGTTCGGCCGCCACGGTGAAACGGGCATTCGGGTGTGAAGCCTTGCGACCACAATCGGGGGTCCAGTCTTGGCCAGTCCAGTCAACCAAGTGCGCAGGCGCCTCTTTGGTCAAGCCTTCCCACCAAACATCGCCGTCATCTGTCAGGGCCACGTTGGTGAAAATTACATTGGCGTTCAAAGAAGCCATGCAGTTGGAGTTGGTTTTGGTGTTGGTGCCGGGGGCCACGCCGAAATAACCCGCTTCCGGATTAATTGCGCGCAACTTGCCATTGGCATCGGGTTTGATCCAGGCGATGTCGTCACCAATGGTGGTGACTGTCCAGCCTTTCATGGATGCAGGTGGAATCAACATTGCAAAATTCGTTTTGCCACAGGCGGAGGGAAATGCTGCAGCCACGTGGTATTTCTTGCCCTCGGGATTGGTTACACCCAGAATCAGCATGTGCTCAGCCAACCAGCCTTGGTCACGGCCCATGGTGGAAGCAATGCGCAAGGCCAGGCACTTCTTGCCCAGCAAGGCGTTGCCACCATAACCGGAACCATATGACCAGATTTCGCGTGTTTCGGGGTAGTGAACAATGTACTTGGTGGTGGGGTTGCAGGGCCATGAAACATCGTTCTGGCCAGCTTCCAGCGGAGCACCCACAGTGTGTACACAAGGCACGAACTCGCCATTTTCGCCCAGCACGTCGTACACAGCTTTGCCCATGCGCGTCATCATGCGCATGTTGGTAACCACATAGGCAGAATCGGACAACTCCACGCCGATGTGGGCGATGGGGCTGCCCAGTGGGCCCATGGAGAACGGAATCACATACAGCGTGCGGCCGCGCATGGCGCCTTTGAACAAACCGTTCAAAGTGGCGCGCATTTTCGCGGGATCTTCCCAGTTGTTGGTGGGGCCGGCATCTTCTTTCTTTTCAGAACAGATGTAGGTGCGGTCTTCCACACGGGCCACGTCTGAAGGATCAGACCAGGCCAGGTAGGAATCGGGGCGCTTTTCAGGGTTGAGCTTGCGAAGCGTACCTGCTTCAACCATTTCCGCGCAAAGGCGTTTGTACTCTTCTTGTGAACCATCGCACCACACAATGTTCTTGGGCTCGGTAAGGGCTGCAATTTCTTGCACCCAAGCCACAAGCTTCTCGTGCTTGACATACGACGGCACGGTCTGGCTGACCATAGACAGCACTGCACTCATGCTAAAACCTCCAGATAGACAAATGTAATTCTTTTGTGCGGGGGCTTTGGCGTTGCTCTACAGTGTGACCGGAACATGACACCAAGCGCACGGGCGATCGATGTGTCGCTTATCCGCAAACTTAGCCCTCGAGTTTAACATGTTGTAAGCAAACAGAAATAAGTTTTTCCTATAGGTTCAATCACCTAATCGCATACGGTGTTTGCTTTCCGGCACAGGCCATGTAAAGTGACAAAATTGCATTGTCACGGAATCCACATGAAGTTGATTGCAGTTTGCACAGGCCTGGTTGCCCCACTGGTGTACCGAACGGCATCTGGTGCCATCAAAACAGAGGCCAGCGGCATCAAAAAAAAGGCGGTCAGCACCGAAGAAAACCCATCCATCATTGAACTTAAAAAACTTGGCCTTGAAGGCGACGAACAATGCAATTTGTCTGTGCATGGTGGCTTGGACAAGGCCGTGTACATGATGCCCGCTGAGCATTATGAATTCTGGAAAGAACGCCGTGCGGAGAAAAATCTGGACACCGACCTGCCTTGGGGGTTCCTCGGCGAAAACCTGGTGGTGGAAGGATTGAACGAAAACAGCGTTCGAATTGGCGATGAGTTCGAATTGGGTGAGGTTCGATTGCGGGTGACGGATCCGCGCGAGCCCTGCCACAAATTTGCCATCCGCATGGGTTTCGGTGCAGCCCCAAAACAGATGATCCAACAGGGCAACTGCGGCTGGTACCTGCGTGTGGTTCAAACCGGCAAAATTCAGGCTGGCGTTGCGCTAAAACACTTTGAAAACCCTCATGGCAAAACCGTGATGGATTCATTCAGACTGAAAACCCAAAAAGGGCAAATGGATCTGTTGTAGCAGCCCGCAACCACTAAGCAGCGTGCTGTTTTTTCCATGCCTTGATTTTCGCTTTCGCCGCCGGGGTGCCCAGCCTCTCCAACTTTTCGATCCACACCGGGTTGGGATCATAACCATGGTGAACCACCGCCAAGGCAAGGGCTTCTTCATCCCAGCCGTCTTCAGTATACAAATCAAACAGCACATCGGCCAAAACCGGGCTACGCGGCAAAGCCCGCATCCATTGTTCGGCCTGCACAATTGCATCGCGCGATCGCCCGGCATCACGCAACATTCGAACCGCCACTACGGCTTCAAAATCGTCCACTGCCGATTTTCTCAATAACTCGGCCAGCAAACGCTTCTCTCCGATGTACTCAAGCAGCGCACGCAGCCGAAGCCTGCGCCATCTTTTGTCAAACGATCGCCAGCTCACATTGCTGGTGGGCTGCATCTCATTCATGTCGTTGATTTCAAGTTCTACCAAGCCCAGCACAGTGTGCCTGTCGCACAATGCAATCTGCTTCCACCACCAGGATGGATCTACCAAGCCGGCCTGGTCCAGCATGGCCACGGGATAAACCAAATGGGCGCGCTCGATCGGGCTTTCAACCTGACTTGACACAATATTCAGCCAGTCACGTGTGAGCTCCCTTACAGCTTTTAGCAACAGCCCATGTTTGTCGTCTGCACCCTCGCAAATCGTGAGAAGTTTTTGCAAGCCATGTGCGCCCAGCTCAACCAGCAAGTTCGGGTCGGGTGTGCGTTGCAACTCGGATTGTAACCAGCCATCCAGAACTTGCGTTCGAATGGCAATTTTTTCGCATGATTGCGCAGATGGACACCGGGCCTGACCGACAAAACGATTGATCAATTGCTTGAGCTGACGAGTGCGCGTTTTCACATCAGCCCCATCGCTGGCATCCATCAGCTCGCAACTGGATTCCAGAAACTGCAAGGCCCGATGCAGGTCGGGCATGTGTTGTGCTGCGCGACCCAACCACAACATCCATTCATGGCCAGCCCGAAAAGCCAATGCCGATGTGTGAAGCGTTTTGGTCATTGGAGAACCCTCAAATTCAACGGCCTAGCTGCGCCGTACTTTGTAGTGTGCGGGTGCATACGCTCTGGATTGCACGAAACCTCGCAGCTTGAGGTGCTTGGTTTTTCGGCCGGTTACGCGCTCGCGCCACATCCGAAAGCTGCTGGCTTTCATATTGGCTCGCATCAGTTCAATTGTTTGGGATTCATTCAAACCAAACTGGAGCTTGATTGCCTCAAAAGGCGTTCTGTCTTCCCACGCCATCTCAACGATGCGGGAAATCTCCTCATGGGACAACTTAATTTGCAAAGGCTTGGACATCGGATCTCGCTGACCGCTACACTGATGAAAATTCAATAATCAGTATATGACAGAAGGGGACTTTTCCGTGAAAAGAGCATTGCTCGGTTTGATTATCCTGATCACAGTTGTGATCGTTGCATTCTTCGCCATGGGTCTTTATTCAGAAACCGGTTCCGCACCCGGACTTGCCAACGGGCAACTTGAAAGTTGCCCCAGCAAGCCCAACTGCGTAAGCAGTGAAAGTTCTCCATCCGACAAACACTCGATCGCCGCGATGACCATCACACCTGCCATGGGTGAGGAACCGTTGCTGAAGGTCAAGGAGGTGGTGGAGCTGTTGGGCGGCGACGTAAATTATGCCGACGACAATTACATGGCAAGCACCTTCACCAGCGAATTGTTTGGCTTCGTCGACGACGTTGAATTCCGTGTTGACCAAGGCAGCGGTCTGCTGCATGTGCGGTCCGCATCGCGGGTGGGTTACAGCGATCTGGATGCAAATCGCAAACGCGTGGAACAAATACGCCAGCTTCTAAGTACAAATTAAGGCAAATTCCCACCAAACTCCTCTATTTTTTGTGGGTAGTTCAAACGTGTAGTCCCTCATACGGGTGACAAAGTGTAAAGTGAGCACAGACAGGAAAAGCTGGACGGAGACACTTCCAAGATGAGCAGTCCAAATGAAATTAACGAGGCGGTACGGCTGACAGAGCTGTACCAACTCGATATTCTGGACACAAACAATGAAGAATATTTTGAAGCCTTGGTGGATCTGGGTATTTCCGCATTCAACAGCGCTTTTTGCTTCATTGCGTTTGTTGATTCTACAAGGCAGTGGTTCAAAGCCAAACGCGGATTCGACATTAAAGAAATACCCAGGGACCTTTCAATCTGCGCTCAAACGATCAAGCAAAACACACCCAACGTAATCAACAACTGCCTTGAGCACCCTGAATTGAAAACCAATTCACTGGTAGCAGGCGCCCCACATGTGCGGGCATATTTGGGCGTGCCAATTCAATCCCTTAAGGGCAACAACATCGGTACTTTTTGCGTGCTGGACAATGCACCCAGATCTTGGAGCAAGGCAGAAATTTCGATTGCCTCGGCATTGGGCAAACTGGTTGAACACAATCTTGTTGAGCGCGCGGTAAAAGTCAAAGAATCAGCAGAAGTAAATTCCATACCCTCCCAATTACACAGCAACCAGCAGGGACTGGGCAGCTGGAAAAGTGCCAGCCAGAATGGACAGATTGAACTGTCTCCATCCATGGAAAAATGGTTGTGCCTGTCGCAAACCCGGCTTGTTCAGGCAAAGTGGTTCTTCGACTTGCCCCTGGCAGAAGACAGGGACATGGTAAGCACGGCTCGGCTTGAAAGAACAGGCAATCCATTCGTTTACCGTGTCCGCTTGCCCAGCGGGGACATCGTCCGTTTTGAAGAACAGGTGTACGACAACGGTAACCCGAATGATCAACGCTTGTTTGGGTTGGTCAAAAAAATCCACAACGTAACCGCAACACCCATTGAAATAAGTCCCTCTGCCAACGAGACCAACACGCCTCGCATGGAAATTCAGGTGGATTTGAAGCGCTTTCCAAAGTCATTTCTACGTGAAACAGTCAAAGGAAAATTGTCGCTGGATCATCAAGGCTTCATCACCGGGCTGGCAAGTGCCAGTGAACAGGAAATTACCAAAATCAGGCAAAAAGAAAGTTTTGTTGATTTGCTTTACAAAGAAGACCAGGAAACATTCCGGAAAACGCTGGCGCTATGTTTGAAAAACAATTCACCCAGCGAAGCATGGGTTCGCCTGAACATTCATGACGACCGCACTTGGTTGCGAATGGAGTTGAACCCGAAAAAACGATTTACAGCATTTAACAAACCCACTGTGGATGCCGTATTCACCGCATTGATCAACAAGTCTTCGTCGGCGCAAAAATCCATTTTTGATGAAAGCCTGCTGAACCTGACAGGCACACTGGGCAAGGTGGGGGGCTGGTATTACCATCTGGAAAGTGGCTCACTGAAAACCACGGACATGTTGCGCGAGGTGCTGGGGGTCAACAAGGATTCCCTTCATTCGGTCTTCCACCTCAGTTCAATTTTGTCGAGACTCTCGGGTCGAAATATCGCCGTGCTGTTCATCGAATGCATCAACAACAGGAAACCTGCAAGTCTTGAATTTGAAGCCTCACAAACTGAGGACAAAAAGAAATGGTTCCGCATCATGATTCGCCCATCCGTTGGTGAAGATGGCGTGCCCATGGGTTTGTATGGATCCATCGCCGACATCTCGGAGACCAAGCGGGTTGAACAGGCGCTGGAAAAAAATCTGCTGACCTACAACCTGATCGTAGACAATCTGACAGACGGACTGATTGAAATAGACGCTAGCCTGAATGTCAGTTTCGTCAACCGCAACGCCAAGACGTTGCTGCAGAAAGACCGCGAGTTGTTTGTGCATGCCTTGCCGCTGGAAGAGTTGATTCCAGACCTGGACAAAATACAGTTTGCTGCATTGCTTGAATCTGTCAATAAAGTCGGGGTTTCAAAATCGGTTGAACAATTCGTGGGGTTCATCAAACGCTGGATTTCGCTTCGCGTTTTTAAATCCGGCTCCGGTTACACCATCCTGATCAAAGACGTAACCAAACGAAAAAACCAGAGCAGCGATTTGTACATGCTGAATTCCGCGATCGAACAGATCCGTGAAATCATCATTGTGACCAACGACATCCGGAAAACCAAAGAACCATTCGGCTTGCTCTATGTAAATTCCGCCTTCGAGACATTCGTGGGGCAAAGCAGAGACAAATGGCTGGGGCGCAACCCATACCATCTGATTCATGGGCGCATTCCCACACGCCACTATCGGCAACTGCTGGTTGCATTTCTGAGCCGACAAAAGGTTTTGGTGAAGACCGAGTACGAAGTTAACCCAGAACAAAAAGTAAACTGTGACATTCTGATCTCCCCGTTTCTGGACACAGCACGCAACGCGCCGTGCTTCCTTATCGTATTCAGGGTATTTGACAACTAGGAAGATTTAAACCAGTGTGGCGCCCAAACTAAGGTTCTGGGTGCGTGGTGCAAACACCATGCAGTGAATGGTCTTGACCAGATTGCTCATGGTTGAGGAAGTGTCTTTGCGCAAAAACCTGGCTTTTTGCAATGCATCTGAACGATGCTCGGTCAGGCTCTCGGCCAACTCCAGACTTTCCAGATTGCACGACATATAAGACACAGGCACCACATGCACGTAACGGCTATAGAAAGCCAGGATGTCATGCAAGTCATCGTATGCATTGTCTGGGAAATGAAGATCAGACAACACCGCCGCAGGCAAGGCGCGAAGGCCTTGCTCGGCTTCGTCAAAGGCTTGGCGAATGTCACCGAACCGTTCAAACACGGTCAGTGAAATAGCGAAATAGGTGACTTTGGCTATCTCCTCAATCGCCTCTTCAACCACCAGGCGATAAAAAGGAGAATCCTCAGCAACCCACACTTCCAAAAGTTTTGATCCGGATTCGCTCACAACAATCACCTAGTCAGTCGGCATTAATACCCAATGATGTTAGGTTAGTGGATGACCCGTGGCATACTGTAGACACAAAGTGATCCCCCCCTATTTGGGGGACGAATCAGTTTGAAGCCTCACACGCTTCAAATGAAGCCATCCTCCAAATGAAGGGTCACCATCAAGAGGGTAAGCACGTAACATAAATTCAAGAAATCGATAACACCGATTCCGCTTTTTTTCAGGCAAAATAAAATTTGGAGGGTTGCCTCATGAGCCCCAACGCTGTACTTCTGGTCGAAGATCACCCTCTGGTGTCAATGATGCTTGCGGACATGCTAACCGAGCACGCACCAGACCTGAACGTTCGAAAAGTTCCCAGCATTCAAGCCAGTGAACAACATGTGCAAGAAAACCCTCGCTTGGTGATATTCGACCTGAACCTGCCAGATTGCGAAGGCATTGACTCTGCCAAACGGGTGCGCAGCCTTTATCCCTTTTCCCAATTGCTGGCCTTTACCGGAACCACGCACGATGGCATCTTGCAAGAGCTGAAAGACATGGGAATCCCCTGTGTCCGAAAGTCTGCCGACTACCATGAATTGCTGAACGCCGTCATGAAAGGATTGATGGCCGTGGGTGTAAACTGTCCGGAAGGCATGAACGCGGACAAAATGAAATCAAAAAACGAATTTCAGTCCAACATCATTGCACCTGGATCGAAAAAACCCCTGACCTGGAGACAGGTTGAAATCATGCGCCGCATTGCTGTCGGCATGACCGCCAAAGAGGCGGCCCGTGACATGAACCTCAGCCCTGAGACCGTACGCGCCCACATGCGTGAAGTCCTTGTCAGACTGGGCGCCCAAAACCGAGCCCATGCGGTGTCGATCTTCACCAAGGCAGAAAGACAATCACGATTGCTTGAAGAAGCACAAAGCAACTGAGTTCTGGCCGGATAACACCAAGAACAAGGCTAGGCCATGAAACTTTCTCTGCTTATTCGAATTTTCGCCCTGCTGATCGTGGTTTTTTCCATATTCGGCATCGGGGTGAAAAGCATATCGATTCATCAGCAGACCGTACAAGAGGACTACTACCGCGCCTGGGCCTCGGATGAGGCAATCCTGACAAGAACCCTGGCTGAGTTCGAAGCCATGCGCAAGCTGGTTCTGCTGTACGCAGCCAGTCGCAATCCGGAATACATCAACCACTATCTCGACATTGTCGGCTTGCACAATGGAAGTCGGATTTACACCTCCGAGGTTGAGGTGGATTATTGGGTCGATGTGATCACAGGCCAGACAAAAGATTCCGCTGTGTCCTGGGGTATTGGTCAGAATCTTAGCGAACGACTTTATTCCCTTCGGTTCATTTCCGAAAACGAGCCGGCCATTGAACGCATTCTCGACCTGCGGCACCGGCTGGAACGCAATGAACTGAATGCATTTGCCAGCGGCATCACGCGCTTTGTCGACAAACCCGACGACAAATTCCTTTCTCCACCGGAAGTGCGTGACACATTCGGCATGCTGTTTGACCGTGAACACATTGAACTGACCAACGCACTGTCTTTCGAGCTGTCCAGCTTTATTGCACGCGAGAAAACCCGCTACCTGGGCTTGATTGATGCATCACGCAAAGAACTGACTTACAGCGTTTATCTGGATGTGGTGTTCACCCTGCTGTTCCTGCTTGGTTTGTTCGTGGGCTTGGTGTCAATCAAAAAGAAGGTGATTGATCCCATCAACTCGCTGTACAACGCCAGCGAAGAAATCATGAAGGGCGACTACACAGTGCGCGTGAACAACCGCACGGGCTCGCATGAAATCAACTTGCTCATTCGTGCTTTCAACAGGATGATTCGCTCCTTTCAACGCGACCTGGAAAAAAGCGAACGGGTGAAACAGGCCTTGGAAGAAGTAAGCCTGGCCAATGTGGAGAAAGAAAGGGCCAAAAATGAGTCGCGAATCAAAAGCTCATTCCTTGCCAACATGAGCCACGAAATTCGCACGCCCATGAATGCAATATTGGGCATGACCGCGCTGACACTGAAAACCGAACTCAACGAAAAACAGAAAGACTACTTGAGCAAAATTCAATTGTCAGGGGACAACCTGCTGCATTTGCTCAACAGCATTCTGGATTTGTCCAAAATCGAATCGGACATGTTCAAACTGGAACAACGTCCTTTCAGGCTGGACGATGTGCTGGAAGAGGTGTTTGGAACTTTGGGCAATTCCGCACTGGACAAAAATATCCGCCTGCTTTACACCCTGCAAGGCAAAGGCTTGCAATCGACCCTGAACCGCCTTGTGGGCGACTCGCTTCGAGTTGGGCAAATCCTGAAAAACCTGATCGGCAATGCCATCAAATTTACCTCGGAAGGTCATGTCAACCTGACCGTCAAAGTACTCAAGCAGCTCGATGATCAGGTAACGCTACAATTCAGCGTCAGTGACACGGGCATTGGCATGAGCAAAGACCAGCTTCAACGCGTGTTCGACAAATTTACGCAAGCCGATTCAAGCACCACACGCATGTTCGGCGGCAGTGGGCTGGGCTTGAGCATTGCCAAAGAACTGGTGCACTTGATGGAGGGAGACATTCACGCCCACTCCACCCCCGGACGTGGCTCGGTGTTCTACTTCACATTGAACCTGAAAATCCAGGAAGCCGAGGCACCAGCCCGCAACCCCAGTTTGCTCCACAGCCCAGACATCAAACGCGCATTCATATGCTCACTTGACCAGAAACTGCACCGTTCTATCTCCAGCATTCTGGATCAGTTCTATGTGCCTTTGGCCGCGCTTTCGCCGGAAGAACTGGTCATGGAGCATCGGCCTTTCGAACCGCAAGACATTGTGTTCATTGACAGTGACATTGCCACCACATCGCCTGAACTGTTGTCATTGTTGCAAACCAACCTGCTTGAGCAGCGTGAAAACCTGATTTGGCTGTCAAACCGCAACGCCAGCGAACTGAAACGCGTACATGGCGCAGATGCCAACAACAAGGTGCTGACTACCCCTATCCTGCCCGTTCACTTGATGAAACTTGCAGAACGGAAAATTAGCAACCACGACGTGTTGCTCAACCACAAGACCGACAAGAAAAAGAATCCCAAGACTGGGCAGATGACAGGTAACTCCGTTGCGCGCACCGCCAATATTTTGATTGTAGAAGATCACCCATTGAACATGGAGTTGTTGCTGGACTTCCTGAGCCCGAAAAATTACCAGATCCGCTGTGCCAAAGACGGGCGAGAAGCCATCCAGATTCTCAAGAACACACCCGAACCCTTCGACCTGATAATCTCGGATCTGGAAATGCCCTTTGTGGACGGCTACCAGTTGGCAACGTGGGTGCGAGAAAATGCTGTGCATTGTGTCACCCCCATCATGGCACTGACCGCACACGCCTTCGAACAAACGCGTGTGCGATGTGAAGAACACGGAATTAACGATGTATTGACCAAACCGTTTCATGAACAAAACCTGTTCGATGCAATAAAACGTTGCCTGCGCAACAACGAAGGCGTGCTAACCGGTTTTGAAATGAGAACCGGGCCGCTGGAGCTTCAGGACCCAATAGGTCCCGAGGTAATTGCACCCAAACACGCGTCGATTTTCAAGGTAGACAGCTTTGAGCCTGAACGCATGGCCAAATATCTGGGCAAATTTTTGCAAACCAGTGAAAACTTGATTGAACGCCTGGAAGACTGTGTGAACCAGAATGACATCCAGACCCTGAAACGGGAAATACATTCGCTGGCCGGGGTGCTGGGTATGTTGGGTACTGAAAGCGTACAGCAGCAATTTTCACGCATGGACAAATCACTGGAAAATGCATCTGCGGGTCCTGCTGTAATAAAAGAAATGAAAGAAGTGTGGCCCAAGATTGTCGATGAAGCGGAAAAAATACTGGTACTGATCAACCGGTTTGGGAAAAATTGACCTCAAATACCGAACTGTTTGTTTTCAATTGAGGCTTGTTTTACACTGACTTGGCAGTAACACACAAAAATAAAAAGTTCTAAGTATTTTTAGTATCAAGAACTTGCCCAAAGTAGTAAAAGTATTTTCAAGGGTTTGATGTGAAATATTTCATTCAAGCAATCATGCTCGGCCTTGCCATGCTTGCAGTGGTGGCAGCGCCACGCATTGCGCATGCGGAGGTGGTGCTGGTTGGTTCAAGTAAACTGCATTTCAGTGAAATATCAAAAACCAAACTACGCGACCTGTACACAGGCCAAAGCCAGATGGTCGGCAGTACCAACGTGCTGGTCATTGACCGTGACGAGGCATTTCGAGAACGAAGCCACTTCATTTTAAGCACACTTGGCTTTACCAATGAAGAATTCAAAACGGTTCAACGCTTGCTCGAATGCATTGGTGTCAGCAAGGCTCCCACCGTGGCACGCGACAGCAAACACATGATCCAGATGCTGCTGACCAATCCGAATGCTCTTGGCTATGTGACACAAAGCGAATTGCAAGAGAATGGCGCAAAGTCGAAACTGAGATTGATCAAGGTACTGGCAGAGTAAGCCACACACATGAAACAAGGAAAACCCTCAAATTGGCTTGTCCGGTTTAGTGCTTGGCCATCATGGCTACTGCTCGTCTTGCTCGTGGGTGCGGGTGGTCAAGCGCATGCGTTCTGTGTAGGTACCATGGTCAGGGAAATCCAGGCCATTGCTGCACGGAAAGAAGTAGTAGACGCCGTCAAGGCCGGCAATGCAAAGCAAATGAGCAACGCTGCCATTCTGGATCTGGACACCCGCTGGATCAAAATGCAAGGCAAACTGCCAGAGGCACAAGAAATTCTGGGATCAAGAATATCAGCGCTATTGGCTGTAGAAATGAACAGGAAAGTCTACTTCAAGGAAGTAATTTTGACTGGCAATCAGGGTGAAACCCTGGCCATGAACAAAGTCACTACTGATTTTTGGCAAGGGGATGAAGAAAAATTCCTGGAAATATTTGACAGCAATGTGCCCTCTAGAAAACCCGATTCTTTTATCTCACGTGCACGGTGGGATGACAGCACCAAAGCCATGATTGCGCAAGTCAGCGTGCCTGTCTACGATGGAGAGTCCATGATTGGCACCCTCACTGTGGGTGTTGATTTGAAACGGGTGCCTCACCCTAATCATTGAGTTTCATTTTTACACTTCGCTCGGCTTTCAAAAACACATTGACCGCTTGCGCCTTGTTGGACACCTCAAGGCGCTTGAAAATTTCCCGGATATGTCCCCGAACGGTTTCGGGACTTAGCCCGATTCTCTGAGCCACCATTTTCGCCGACAAACCTTCGGCTGTCATGCGCATAATTTCAACTTGCCGCCAGGTCAGTGGTTTGGCACCCGGATAGGCCACGATATTGGATTGATGCTCATTGGCGGGCGCAGGCTCTGAAGTTGATCGACTCAAGATACCTGAACGGAACAACGCCGCTTCTATTTCTTTGGCCAACACCGACTGGCTACAGGCCTTGTCTATGATCGTGTAGCCGGACTGCACTGCCCTGGCCTGAATATCCTCATTCACAAAACCGGTATAAATCAAGCCGCACACATTCGGGAACATGGAATCGAGCCAATCAATGGTTTCTTTGCCTCGAGAATCGGTCAGGGTCAAATCGAAAATGATCAGGTCCGGGCGCTCGAACACATGTTCACGCGCTTGCAAAAGGCTGGTTACAACAGTCAGTTGCGCATGGGGCACCATGTCTTTGCAAACATCCTCAATCACCATGGAAATTAGAGGGTGGTCTTCCAGCACCAGTATTTTTTGATTTTTCATTGTTAGCAGGTCAATTCAAGCCATCGGACCATTCAGTCTGTTCTTCACCGCAAAGAGTACATGAATTTGCCCGAACAATTAAGACTGCAGTTTGTCCTTTCATGCAAAGGGTTCCGCAATTTGGGGGGGCATCACAAACAAGCATCCTCAATTCACGGAATGGGCAAAGAAACTGAAACCCGTAAGATGAAACCATGATGAATCCCTTGTGGAGCACGGCACCATGAACATTGCACTGGTTCAAGAACACAGCACAGACACGCACGAACCGCTTTACTTCCGTCAAGCGGAATCACGCGTGACAATGGAACTGGACAATGCTGCGCACGGCCTGAAATATTTCGGTGAGCAACTGAGGAAAACCCGTTCGGCACAAGCTCGATTTGCCTTGGTTGTGCAATTGAAAACCTGGGCCTTGAACAAGCCGACGTTACAAACCCTGATGGAACAATACCTGCTGGAAGTGGAAAACACACAGAAGATTGTTCACATCGACCCACAAAGTCACGATGAATCAATTCAGTCACTGTGCGAGCAATTGATGTTTCTCAGTGCCGTGTTTGAACAGGAATCCGGGTTGCTTGAGCAAATGGTGTTTGCGGAACCTTCACTGGTGTTGTGCGATTAACACGGCTTGGACCGGTTTACTTTCCGATACAGAAACGGCTGAAAATCAAGCCCAGCAAATCATCGGGCAACATGCGGCCGGTTATTTCGCCCAATGCGTCGTGTGCCAGGCGTAGCTCTTCGGCAAACAAATCCAGAATACGATCATCTTGCTGCGCAAACTCATGCGCAATGGTCAAGTGTTGGCCGCACACCATCAGCGCATCCACATGGCGTTGACGTGCCATGAAACCATGGTCAGGCGTGTGGGCAATTCCCACTTTGGCCAAAATCGAATCTTTCAACTGTTCAAGGCCATCACCGGTTTTTGCAGACACATGAATTGTGTTGCCCGCATGGCATTGGTGCAATGAACGATCAGCCAGCAGATCCACTTTGTTGTATACCACCAGGCTGGGCAGCTTCTCAGGCAATGCAAGGTGCGTATCGAAAGTGTCCGCTTCTGGGCATGTTGCATCTTTCAGCACCAACAACAAATCCGCTTCTTCAACCGATTTGCGGGTGCGTTCAATTCCGATCATTTCTACCTCATCGGCGGTGTGACGCAAGCCCGCGGTATCCACCAACACCAGGGGAATGCCCCGAATATTTAATTCCTGCTTGATACGGTCGCGCGTGGTGCCTGCAATGGCGGACACAATGGCCACGTCTTCCCCTGCAAGCGCATTGAGCAAACTTGATTTACCCACATTGGGTTCGCCCACCAGCACAATTTGCAAACCATCACGAAACTTCACACCCTCTTGCGCAGCAAGCAACAAATCCTGATGCATCTGCAAAATATTGCGAAGCTGACCCTTTGCATCGGCCTTCTCGAGAAACTCGATTTCCTCTTCGGGGAAATCCAGCGTCGCTTCCAGCAACAAGCGCAAGTGCACTATTCGATCTGCAAGCGCATTGACCTGCTTCGAAAATACGCCACTAAGCGATGCGGCGGCCGCTTTGGCTGTGGACACTGAACCCGCATCAATTAGATCGGCCACCGCTTCGGCTTGCGCCAAATCAAGCTTGTCGTTCAAAAACGCACGTTGTGTGAACTCGCCCGGCATTGCGTGACGCAATGGAATATTCAATTGCCGCCCCACGGTCAACGCCTGGCCCAATACAGCCTGTAACACGGCCTGCCCACCGTGACCTTGAAATTCCAAAACATATTCACCCGTGAACGAGGCCGGTGCATTGAACAGCAACACAATGCCTTCGTCGATGGCGTGTTGATCGGAATCACGGAGGGTCAGAAGCGTTGCATGGCGCGGTTTGGGCAACTTGCCGCAAAACACCAGGCAAAATGATTCAAATTGCTTTGGGGAAGGAAAAGAAAATCGCACCACCCCCACCCCGCCCTTACCGGGCGCGGTGGCGATGGCCACGATAGGGTCACCGTGCTGTGGTTGGTGCAGACTCAATTTGACGCGTAATTACCCACTGCTGGGCAATTGACAAAATATTGTTAACCACCCAATACAGCACCAAGCCTGCCGGGAAGAAAATGAACATGACCGAAAACACCAAAGGCATGATCATCATGATCTTGGCCTGAACAGGATCGGGTGGTGTGGGGTTCAACCTGGTTTGAATGAACATGGTCACCGCCATCACCACGGGCAGGATGTAGAAAGGATCTGGTGCAGCCAAATCGGTTACCCAACCCAGCCACGGCGCATTGCGCATTTCCACACTGGCCAGCAACACCCAGTACAAGGCAATGAACACGGGGATCTGAACCACAATGGGCATGCAACCGCCCAAGGGGTTGATTTTCTCTCGTTTGTACATTTCCATCATGGCGCGCTGAAAGCCCATTTTGTCCTCGCCATACTGTTCTTTCAGCTTTTGCATGCGCGGGCCAACCTTGCGCATTTTCGCCATCGACTTGTAGCTTGCGGCAGACAAGGGAAAAAACGCCAGCTTGATCAAAATGGTCAGCACAACAATTGCCCAGCCCCAATTACCTATGTAGCCATGGATTTTTTCAAGTAACCAGTAAATGGGTTGGGCAATCACGGTCAACCAACCGTAGTCGACCACCAGGTCAAGGCCAGGTGATAGTTCTTCGAGCACTCGCTGGTCTTGTGGGCCTGTGTACAGCTTGGCGGAATAGGTGGCAGTCTGTTCCGGTGTAACAACGCCCAAACTACTGACCAAACCGACTGAATACAGATTGGCTTCAACCTGACGGGTGTAGTTTTCGCGCGGACCATCTTGACCAATGATTGCCGACACAAAGTAGTGTTGAATCATTGCCAGCCAACCGGAGTCCGCTGTTTTTACATACTCGGCACTGCGGTCTGCAATGTCGTCAAACTTGATTTTCTGGTACTTTTTTTCGGGCGTATAAACTGCCGGACCGGTGAACGTTGCATAGAGGGAGGAATCGCTTTCAAGCGAATTTCCATCGCGTGTAATTTGAACATACGCACTGGGTGTTACCGGCTCTGTACTTGTGTTGCGCGCCAGCATCACGAGATCCAGATCATACCGGTTCTTGTAAATGGTGTAGGTGTACTGGCTTTCGATGCCACCACTGGTGGCTTTGAAAACCAGCTTCAGGCTGTCTTTGCCTGCTTCGAAATCTGTGGGGCCTGGCACCAGTTCAAACAAAGTACGGTGATTGGGAGCATCTTGAACGCCCACCAGCCCGGCTTGGCCAAGGTAAGTGCGCTTGGGGGATTGCTCAAATAATTGAACAGGTTCTTCCGGGTTTTCAGCCGAGGGATGATTCAACAGTTTGGAACCGATCAACTGCGCGCCTTGGGTGGAAAACTGCAATTCAAGAACATCTGTTTTTACAACAATGGTTCTCGCAGTTTCTGCGGGTTCCGCTACGGTTGCAGCAATGGCGCTGGGGTCAGCGGGCAAATCTTTTGACGAAGCTGCAGGCGCTTGAGGCAGGTCATTGGCTTGGCCATTGGCTTGGCCATTGGCACCTTTCTGACTGATTTTGTTTTTGTCAGCGGTTTGTACACTGGTATTTAAACCAAACAGGGTGGGCTTGCCGATCGAAGCCTGGTAGTTGTCCCACAACATGACGAGGGACAAACTGAAAATCATCAAGAGGACTAGCCTGCGCGTTTCCATTGAAATCCTTAATTACTTTGAATCGTGACTGGTGCCGCGGGGCTTTGGAACCAAATCCAGCCCACCTGCATTCCAGGGGTTGCATCGGCAAATACGGCCCAATGACATGGCCGCGCCTTTCCATGCGCCATGAATTTTAACTGCTTCAAGGGCATATTCCGAACAACTTGGGTAAAAACGGCAGGATGGAGGGAAAAGCGGACTGACAGCAAGCTGGTAACCACGGATTATCGCTGTGATGGCGCGCGCCGTGCAAGATCGCTGAAAAGTTGTTGAAGTTCTGTCCACCATGCCGCTCGATCTGAATGACCTACTGCTTTCACTGGCTTACTCAAGCGAACCAGGAATTTGCCTTGGTAGTTACCCAGCGTATCGTGACAGGCATTTCGAATCAAACGTTTTAATGCGTTTCGATCCACTGCCCTTTTGGCCAGGCGCTTGGGAATCAGGATTCCGAACTGCGGGGGGGTGTCTTGAAACAATGCGTGAAGCATCAGCCGATCTGTTTTGGCCACTGGCCTTGTTTTTAACAGACCACCAAATGATTCAGATCGAGTGATTTTTGTCGCATGCGACCCGGAATCCACCCCGCGCAATTCAGAATTTTCAATGCACTAAAGCTTAAACGGACAAACGTGCACGGCCCTTGGAGCGGCGCGCGCGCAGCACGGCACGACCACCACGGGTACGTGAACGAACCAAAAAGCCGTGTGTTCTTTGACGGCGAACTTTAGAAGGTTGATAAGTGCGTTTCATGGCAAGCCTCTGGCCCACATGGGCTTAAAATTTGGCGGAAAAATAGGTGGTAACTCAGTTATAACCCAGGGTGCTGCTGAATTACTTCAAAGCGCACACCAAGGGAACCCAAAATTATAGCGGCAAACGAGAAGAAAACCTAGAAAAATCTGCAAGTTCGCCTGAAGACCAGGAAAGACTCACTCAATCCGTGGGGGTTTGGATACAATGTAGCGCTAAGTGTTAATTCCTGCAAAGCAGTTCATCCGAATAATAAGGCTGTTCATAACGTGATTGATCAATTTTGGAACCACTGTGTTGAAGCGCTTCGGAAGGAAATTCCGGCCCAACAGATCAAACTGTGGATCGAACCATTGACCGTGGTTGAATTTGATGAAGACACAGCCAGCCTTAGCATGGCAGCACCTAACCGCTTTAAACTGGATTGGGTTTTAAACAACTACGGTGGCAGGTTCAATGAACTGGCCACCGAGTTTTTTGGCTGTGACATGGCCATTCAGTGGCAGGTTGCGGCCAAACAGGCCAGCCCGATGATGCCTCAAACCGCCCCTGCAGCGAAATCGAACAACGAAAACACCACCCAAGGCGGGACAAAAGTAGCAGCCGTCAAGCGCGATGAAATAGCCGCAACAGTATATGAGCGCAGCCGCTTGAACCGCGACCTCTGTTTTTCCAACTTCGTGTCGGGCCGGGCAAACCAGCTGGCCCGGGCTGCTGCGGAGCAAGTGGCATCCAACCCAGGCGTGAGTTATAACCCGCTGTTTTTGTACGGTGGTGTGGGCTTGGGTAAAACCCACCTGATCCATTCGATAGGCAACCGCCTGCTGGAACAAAATCCGAATACCCAGATTCGATACATTCACGCTGAACAGTACGTCAGCGATGTGGTGAAAGCCTACCAAAAAAAGGCTTTTGAAGAATTCAAACGGTCTTATTACTCGCTCGACCTGCTACTGATCGATGATATTCAGTTTTTTGGCGGCAAAAGCCGCACCCAGGAAGAGTTTTTCTATGCCTTTGAGCAACTGATTGCAGCCAAGAAGCAAATCATCATCACCAGCGACACTTATCCGAAAGACATCCAGGGTATGGACGACCGGTTGATTTCGCGTTTCAACAGCGGTTTGACTGTGGCCATTGAACCACCCGAGCTTGAAATGCGGGTTGCCATTCTGCTGAAAAAGGCAGAACAGCAAAAAATCGTGTTTTCAGAGGACGTGGCCTTTTTCGTAGCCAAACACATGCGAAGCAACATTCGCGAACTGGAAGGCGCTTTGCGCCGCATTATGGCGTTTGCATCGTTTCACAACAAACCAGTGACCATGGACCTGGTGCGCGAAGCCTTGCGCGACATGATTTCCGTACACCACGGGCAAGTATCCGTAGAATCCATCCAGAAAACAGTGGCCGATTACTACAAAATCAAGGTGGCGGACATGTTTTCCAAGCGCAGGCAGGCGCAAATTGTGCTGCCACGCCAGGTGGCCATGTATTTGGCCAAAGAACTGACCGAGAAAAGTTACGTGGAAATTGGTGAATTGTTTGGTGGCCGTGACCACACTACCGTACTGCATGCAGTAAACAAAATATCGGAATTGCGTAATAAGTCTTCAGAGTTGAACCATGCACTGCACGTGCTGGACCAAACCTTGAAGGGTTGATTTAGAATTGTGGAAAAGTATGTAACAACAGTGCACAAAGAGACGAGTTATCCACAGAAAAAAAAGAACCCTGGAAATCCCGGAAAAGTTATCCACAGTATGCAGATCGAGTCCCGGTAGTTCTACACCAATTTTGAAAGAACCCAAGAAGCTCAATTCAAAGGGAAAAATGGAGTTGTCCACAGAAATGAATCAACTCTATTAACTAATCCTATAAGGAAATATTAAATGGAATTAATTCATAGCTCACGCGATGCATTGGTTCGAAAACTGCAAATCGTCAGCAACATCGTCGAACGTCGAAACACCTTGCCGGTGTTGGCCAACATTTTGTTGAAGAAACAAGGCGGCCTGCTGACACTGCTGTCTTCTGACATTGAGATGCAGATTCAAACCAGTGCTGAAGTGGGTACAGGTGGTGAAGACACCGCCACCACCGTGGCTGCGAGAAAATTCCTGGATATTTTGAGATCGCTGCCCGAAGACTCGGATGTGATGGTGAAACTGGACGGCAAAAAAATGTCGGTGCAGGCCAAGAAAAGCCGTTTTGCATTGCAAACCCTGCCTGCTGAAGACTTTCCGCTGGTGCAGGAACCCAAGGAATGGGTTACGCAAATCAGTTTGCCCCAAAAAATGTTGAAAAATTTGTTGGGCATGGTGCACTTTTCAATGGCCCAACAAGATTTGCGTTACTACCTGAACGGTGTTTTGTTGGTCATTGAAAGCGCCTGCGTGCGTGCTGTGGCCACGGATGGACACCGGCTGGCGTATGCTGATGCGCCTGGTCATGGTGGTACGGCCAAGCATGAAGTGATTGTTCCGCGCAAAACTGTGCTGGAATTGTCACGTTTGTTAAACGACACTGACGACACTGTGACCATCGATTTGGCCAGCAATCAGGCAAAATTCACTTTTTCCGACATCACTTTGATTACCAAGCTGGTTGAGGGCAAGTTTCCTGATTATCAGCGGGTTATTCCAAAAACCCATCAACACCATGTGGTGATATCTCGCGACGCATTGTTGCACTCGTTGCAACGCGCATCTATCCTGACCAGCGACAAGTTTCGCGGCATTCGCTGGGTGCTGGGTGCCAATGGCTTGACCATTGTGGCCAACAACTCGGATCAGGAAGAAGCCCGGGATGAAATGGAAGTGGAATACCAAGGACCCGAGATTGATGTGGGTTTTAACGTAAACTACCTGTTGGATGTGTTGAACAACCTCAAGTCGGAAACCGTGCAGTTCACGTTGCAAGACGGAAACAGCAGTGCATTGGTGACCACCCCAGGCAAAGACGATTTCAAGTACGTCGTCATGCCCATGCGTATTTAAGAAAGAAAACACAACAACACCCTATGACTTCAGAAACACAGAACGGCGGTATCTTGCCCGAGCAAACCACTGGCGCCGATTACGGCGAAGGTGCCATTCAAATTCTTGAAGGCCTGGAAGCAGTGCGCAAAAGGCCTGGCATGTACATCGGTGATACATCCGATGGCACGGGCCTGCACCACCTGGTGTTTGAAGTGGTCGACAACTCCATTGATGAAGCACTGGCTGGCTACTGCGATGACATCGTAGTGACCATTCACGCGGACAATTCCATCAGTGTGACCGACAACGGCCGGGGTATTCCGACCGGTGTAAAGATGGACGACAAGCACGAGCCCAAGCGCTCTGCATCAGAAATCGCTTTGACTGAATTGCACGCAGGTGGCAAGTTTAACCAGAACAGCTACAAAGTTTCCGGTGGCTTGCACGGTGTGGGTGTTAGTTGTGTGAATGCACTTTCAAGCTGGTTGCGCTTGATTGTTCGTCGGGAAGGCAAAGTCCACCAACTTGAATTTTCACGTGGTTTTGTGCAGAACCGCATCATTGAACAAGTAAATGGTGTGGATGTGTCGCCCATGAAAGTGGTGGGCACCACTGACAAACGCGGTACGGAAGTTCACTTTTTGCCCGACACGGAAATTTTTCAGCAGAACAATGATTTCCACTATGAAATTTTGGCCAAGCGTTTGCGCGAACTGAGTTTTCTGAACAACGGTGTACGCATTCGCTTGAAAGACGAGCGCACTGGCAAAGAAGATGATTTCGCTGGCAGTGGCGGTGTAATGGGTTTTGTTGAGTTCATCAATGCCAACAAAAAAATTCTGCACCCCAATACGTTTTATGCCGCAGGCGAACGCCCGGCAGAAACGTATGGCGGCATTCCCGGCACCAGCATTGGTGTGGAAGTGTCCATGCAGTGGAATGATGGCTTTAACGAATCGGTGCTGTGTTTTACCAACAACATTCCGCAACGCGATGGTGGTACCCACCTAACTGGTTTGCGGGCCGCAATGACTCGCGTAATTGGCAAATACATTGAAGTCAATGAAATTGCCAAGAAGCAGAAAGTGGAAGTGACTGGTGACGACATGCGCGAAGGTTTGTGCTGTGTGTTGTCAGTGAAAGTACCCGAGCCCAAGTTTTCAAGCCAGACCAAAGACAAACTGGTGTCAAGCGAAGTGCGTGCGCCTGTTGAAGACATTGTGGCCAAGGTGCTCAGTGAATTCCTTGAAGAACGCCCCAACGATGCGAAACTGATTTGCCTGAAAATTGTTGAAGCTGCGCGTGCCCGCGAAGCTGCACGCAAAGCCCGTGACATGACTCGCCGAAAAGGTGTTCTGGATGGTGTTGGCCTGCCAGGCAAACTGGCCGATTGTCAGGAACGTGACCCTGCAAAATGTGAAATTTACATCGTCGAGGGTGATTCTGCGGGTGGTTCGGCCAAGCAGGGCCGTGATCGAAAATTCCAGGCCATTTTGCCTTTGCGCGGTAAAGTGCTGAACGTGGAAAAAGCACGTTTCGACAAGCTGCTGACTTCAGAACAGATCACGACGCTGATTACCGCCCTGGGCACCAGTATTGGCAAAGACGATTTCAACCTGGCGAAGCTGCGTTATCACCGTATCATCATCATGACCGACGCGGACGTGGACGGTGCGCACATTCGTACATTGTTGCTGACATTGCTGTACCGCCAAATGCCAGAGCTGGTTGAGCATGGTCACATTTACATTGCACAGCCACCGCTGTACAAGGTGAAACACGGCAAAGACGAACGCTACCTGAAAGATGACCAGGAAGAAGCACAGTACATGCTGGGCATTGCCCTGGAAAAAGCAGCGCTGATTCCCGGTGAAGGCCTGGAACCAATCCGAAGTGATGCACTTGAGGAACTGGCGCGCCAGTTTGTAACGGTGGAAGCAGTGGTTCGCCGACTAAGCCGAATGATCGATCCCGATGTGTTGAACGCCATTGTGGAAGGTGTGGAACTGGACCTTGACACGGAAGAAGCTTCGAAAGCCAGTGCAGCCCGTTTACAGGCCGTACTTGACCCAACCGTGATGACGGTGTTTTCCAAGTTTGACGAGCAAACTGACAAGCACCGTGTGTTGATTCACCGCCGCCACCACGGCAATGTACGTGTAACAACAATAGATCCTGATTTTGTACACGGCGCAGACTACCCACTGTTGGCCCATGCTGCCAAAACCTTCAAAGGTCTGATTTTGGAAGGGGCTGAAATTCAGCGTGGCGAGGGCGAAAAGCAAAAAGTGCAAGCCGTGCAAAGTTTCCTTGAAGCAATACACTGGCTGCGTGAACAGGCTGAAAAAGCGGTGTCGAAACAACGCTACAAAGGCTTGGGTGAAATGAACCCACAACAGCTGTGGGAAACCACCATGGATCCCACTGTGCGCCGCTTGCTGCGGGTACAGATTGAAGACGCTATTGCAGCGGATCAAATTTTCACGACCTTGATGGGCGATGAAGTGGAACCCCGCAGGGCATTCATTGAAAGCAATGCTTTGAAAGCAGGGAATATTGACGTTTAAGCGGAATTGAGCAGCCTGATACTTCGATAAGTTTCAGGCCGTTGTCTGTGACTAAGCACCAACTGCCACAACATACCCTTTCTGGCACGGAAGTACGCAGCACAGGTCATCAGGTAATAAGTCCACATGCGTTTAAAACGTTCGCCGTAGTGTTGTTCAAGCTGTGGCCAGGCCTTTTCAAAATTGGCATGCCAGGCCATCAGGGTTTTGTCGTAATCGATGCCGAAATTATGCCAATCTTCCAGCACCAGTTTTCCTTCAACATGTTCGGTGATTTCGTCAGGCGATGGAATTTTTCCGTTTGGAAAAATATACTTGTCGATCCAGGGGTCCGTGGCTTCGGTTTTTTCAAATCCGCCAATTGTGTGTAGCAAAAACAGCCCTTTGGTTTTCATCAGGCAGCGTACGGCATCAAAATAGTCGCTGTAGTTTTTCAAGCCCACGTGTTCAAACATGCCCACCGAAACCACTTTGTCGAATTGACCTGTCAAATCGCGGTAATCAATCAGCTCAATGGCCACAGGCAAACCTTTGCAACGGGCACGCGCATACGCTTGCTGTTGCGCAGACACCGTAATACCCAACACTTGAACACCAAAGTGTGTTGCGGCATACCACGCCAAGCCGCCCCAACCGCAACCAATGTCTAGCAGTTTTTCACCAGGTTTTAACTGAAGCTTTTTACAAATCATGTCGAGTTTGTGAAGCTGTGCATCCTCCAGGCTTTGTGCTTGTTCCCAATAACCGCAGGAATAAATCATGAGGGGATCCAGCATGGCTTCGAACAAGTCATTGCCGGTGTCGTAGTGATGCTCGCCCACTTTGAATGCACGCGCTGGCGCTTGTAAATTGATTACTTTCTCACGCAAGGCCCGCAATACCCATTGAACTTTGGTCCATGCTTTAACCAGTTCGTCGGCGTCGCTTCGCATCAAGCGAAACATCATTTCATCCAGTTTTTCTACCGTCCACCAGCCGTTCATATAGGCCTCACCCAAACCCAGTGAGCCGTGGCTTAAGACTGCTCCGAACACGCGTTCGTCACTAACTTGAATGTCGTGTGGTTCAGGGCCATTGATGTTCACACCGACTTTGTGCAATAACTCCGCAATCGGTTTGGGTGTCCGTTGAGTATCCACCAATTTGCAAGCATTTGATTTCATAGGGTATGTGAAGTTCTATGACGCCAAGGCTTGATTATTGCAGAGTTGAACCAGACTTGCCAACCATTGCGTTGGCTCTAAAACTTGATGGTGGGCGTACCTTTTTTAACGGTTTTGTTTATGTTGCCCTCCCAGCCTTCGATTCTGGCGGCCAATTGCGCAAGCCCTTGGACAGCCAGGGTGGGTGTGGACAGCAGGAACATCAGAATGCCTATGTTGGTCATTGAGAAATCAACAGGTAATTTTCCATTGGTGCTGACTGTGGATGGGTGGCCTGTGGCGTCTGCGGCAATTGGAATCACCGTGCCGAAGATGATGGCCAGCAAGGCGCCGCCAAAAAACCGCCCGACGCTGTTGCCCATCACGCGGGAAGACGGGCCTGTTCCCAGGGTGCCTTGTGTTTGAAGGGCTGCATTGTTGAATATTCTGGACAAATTGGCATTCGAAGCCAGTACCACGTTCATGTTGAAAAGGCGCATGCCCTCTGCCACCCTGATGAGTGATCGGGTAAGTGGTCTGTACTGATGGCTGTTCTTGGCCATGTACTCGCCTTTGAAACGGTTTTTTGATGCCCTGCGGGGATCAGTTAATTTTGCCGCTTGCTCGTCCCGGTATTTCTGGGTTGCCCATTTTTTGAGTGTGGTTGAAATATTCGTGTTGGCCACGCGATCGATCAATGCAGCGGGCTTTGCCAGGTTATTGAGCAGGGCATCGTGTACCCGGGGAGCGCCTTTTTCCTCAGTCCAACGCCGAGCATCCTTGAGCGCCGCCGCATGAGGATAGGCCACTTCCATGTGGTCCACGGTACTAACCAGGGCAACATAATGGCTTTCTTTTGTGGTCACGGCTTTGGCATACTGATAACGCGCCCACATGGTTGCTTGTCTGCCCTCGGGCTTTTCAACTTGCAAGTAAGATCCCAAGGCTTGTTTCATGGCCCGCATGTTTTCTATATCGCTTTTGGTGGGATCAACCACTGCAAGCACATCATTTAATATATCGGGCACGCCTTGCGCATCGCAGCTGTCAGACTTGATTTTATTGACGATGTGGTTTCGACCCTGCATGGCTTTTCCCATGACTTGGATCAATTCCGGTTTGTCTTTGATGGACTTGAGTTGCGACAACAGCTTTTGAAGATTTTTGCTAAGGTCGCTCGATAACCCCGATTGTTGTTCTGGGCTGACAGCCTGTTTTTCAACCACCATCTGGCTGGCGACACCCGTAAGCGTACCTATAAGCCCCATGAAGGAAGAAAAGATCGGGAATGCGATCAACACACTGGACAGACCCTGCCCCATGAATGTGGCGCTGTCGGCAGCCTTACGAATGCGTGCGCCCAACAGTTCGGTGGTTCCAACACCAATAAATCCCAGCAATCCGAACATCAACGCTTTGTTTTTTGTGCTTTTTTCATCCACTGAACCCAGAGTGGTATTGCGCAGGATGTTGTAAGTCATACCGGTGGGCGCGGCGTTCATTTCACAAATGCCGTGAAGGGCATGCCCAACATGGGAAATTTTTCCAGCCCGAACGTTGCGTGGTGTAGCACCGGCCTTGGCGGTGTAATGATTTTGGCTATAGCGAACGAAGTCCTCTCGTGTTAGCCGGTTCTGGACACCATTGGAATTCCACACTTGAGCATCGTATTCTTCATCTGTGAGGTCCCGATCAAGAAGTTGCGTCCGCTGCTCAGCCTGATGGTTTTTCCTTAAAATAGCTGCCTGAGCGTATTGTTTGGATTCAAAATGCGCTTTACCCACCACGGAAACAGCACGCGAAGCCTGGATGAAATCACATGCTTTTTGCCAGTTGCTGCGCCGCTTGTAAACGTCGCCTGCGACTTGTTTAAGCCCCGACTTGCGCGCGATGTTGTTCTTCATCTTGCGATCAAGCGTGGGGGTGATTAAATCATGTGATGCGGTAATCTGCAAAGTCACCAGGAGTTCTCCAGCACGCACTTTTGAGGTGCGTCGAATGCATTGATTGACACTAAAGATGTCACAAACCTTGAAATTGTCCAAAACTGGGCAAACGCGTATCACTCTCTATGTGTCACTGGAAACAATAAAGTTTGACAAAACTCGGGTTTTCCCTAGTTTTTGTGCACCGCAATAGAGCAATATTTGAATCCGGGAATTTTGCCATCGGGGTCGAGTGAGGCATCGGTCAGCTTGCCGACCTTTGGGTGCACGGCAATGTTGTCCTTACATTGAACTTACATAACCCTTTCTAGGCATGGTGGTTAGATTCGAGTTCCCGGTAAACGCATGGGTGTGTTTGCCGTTAGTGTATTTAGTCAACCCAAGTTTGCTGCACTGCGGTAGCATCTTGATCTTGAGTTAAATTTTGAAAATAAGTATGAAAAACAATTGGTTTGGCGCGTTATGGCCTGTGTTGCTGGTGTGGGTTTTGTCGGCCTGCGCCACGGTTGCACCTTCCCCTACACCCGAGCCCGTTCCTTTGCCTGAAGCGCAAGCTCAGGAACCTGTGTTGCCCAAAACCCGGGAACCCGTTGTTGCACTGGTGTTGGGCGGTGGTGGCGTGAAAGGTTTTGCCCATGTGGGCGTGATCAAGGTGTTGGAAAACCACGGTATCAAGCCCAGCATTGTGGTGGGTACCAGTGCGGGCAGTTTTGTGGGTGCTTTGTATGCCAGCGGCATGAATGCCTATGCGCTTCAACGCGTGGCTTTGGGCATGCAAGAGGCAGACATTCGCGATTTGACCCTGAGCAGCCAGGGCTTTTTGGTGGGTGAAAAGCTGCAGCAGTACGTCAATACCCAGGTCAAGAACAAAGCCATTCAACAATTCCCGATTCGCTTCGCAGCCGTGGCCACCGATTTGGAAAGTGGGGAGAAAGTAGCATTCAATTACGGCAATGCCGGGCAGGCGGTGCGTGCATCGTGCAGTATTCCCAATGTGTTTTTGCCCACCCGCATTGGCAAACGCCAGTTTGTAGACGGCGGTTTGGTCAGCCCGGTACCGGTACTTACCGCCCGTGAGATGGGGGCCGATGTGGTGATTGCGGTGGATATCTCTGCGAAGCCACGCACGGGTGCTGCGGCTTTGGGTTGGTGGGGTTTGCTGGACCAAAGCATCAATATTTTGAGCCAGCAGGCCATTCGCGCAGAACTGGCGCGCGCCGATGTGGTGATTCAACCCAGTGTGCAACATGCAGATGCCCTGAATCTGGATCAGCGCCACGAATTTTTGCTGGAGGGCGAGAAAGTGGCCCAGCGGCTTGTACCAAACATTCAGGCGGCCATTCACGGCAGTCGGGAACGGCTGATGGCACAGGCAAGTCCACCGGCACGACTCTAGGTTTTCGCAGTACAATGTCCTGATGACGCAGACGGACAAACCCACCATTCTGATTGTTGAAGACCACCCCATGATTTCAATCATGCTGGCTGACATGATTGAACAGCTTCTTGTCAACAGCGAGATTGTTGTGGTGGACTGCGTGGAAAAAGCAAGGGCTGCCAACGCCAAGCCCAAAGTGCTCATTGCCGATCTCGATCTTCCCGATTCCAAGGGCGTGAACACCATCAATACCTTTGCGGTGTTGTTTCCGGATTGCCCCAAGCTGATTTGTTCTGGCGTGCTTGATAAACACTTGGCGCGTGAAGCCGAACGTGCAGGTTATTTTTACGTCAACAAAGCGTCTACGTACCCTGAGCTTCTGCGTACCCTGCACTTGCTGCTGGTTGAGGCCCGCGTGCTCAACGACGCCCCCCGTCTGCCCGAGAAGACCACCAACGAATACCATTCCAATATTTATGCGCCGGGTTCCGACAAACCTTTGACCTGGAAGCAGGTTGAAATTATGCGCAAAACCGCCGAGGGTTTGTCGGCCAAGGAAGTGGCGCGTGAAATGGACATCAGCCCTGACACCGTTCGTGGTCATATCAAGGAAATTTTTCTGCGTTTGGGTGCCAAGAATAAGGGCCAGGCCGTTGAAATTTTCATTCGGGTAGAACGCAAGGCGCGTTTGCTTGATTCCTGAAAATCGATCTGGCTTGGAGGCCGCAATATGATCAATTCCGTTCGTTCTTTGTTGGTGCTGTGTGCCATGCTGTTTGTCGGGTTTGCACAGTCCGCCGATTTGTCTGGCATTACCAGCAAGGAAGCTGTGACTGCTTTGCGCACCACCCTGACCAAGGGAGCAGACGCGGCAGTGAGCAATTTGGGCAAGGCCGATGGTTTTTTGGGCAACCCGGCGGTGCGAATCAAGCTGCCTGATTTTCTGGAAAACAGCAAAGGCATGCTGAAAATGGTGGGCATGGGTTCGCAGCTGGATCAAATGGAAGTGTCCATGAACCGAGCCGCAGAAGCTGCGGTGCCACAGGCAAAAGCTGTGCTGAAAAAAACAATCCAGAACATGACGGTTGAAGACGCCAAACAGGTGCTTGGTGGTGGCGACACGGCTGTGACCGATTTTTTCCGCAGTAAATCACAGGCGGATCTGTACACACAATTGTTGCCCATCGTGAAAAGCAAAACCGCACAGGTGGGTCTTGCTCAGCAATACAATGCATTGGCTGACAAAGGAAGCCGCTTTGGGTTGGTGAAATCCGAAGATGCGAACTTGGAAGGCTATGTCACCAACAAGGCACTCGATGCGTTATTCCTGATGGTGGCCGAGGAAGAAAAGGCGATTCGAGCCAACCCGGTTGCTGCCGGCAGTGCAGTGCTTAAAAAAGTTTTCGGGAGTATCAAGTGAAACCATTGATTCGTTTGGCCATGGTGTCGACCGTGGTGCTGCTTGCAGCTTGTTCCGAGCACCATGATCATGGTGACGCGGCCGGGCATGCGCATGACACGCTTGCTGGGGTGGAGCAGCCGGTAGCCCCGTCACAAGTTCAGGATGGCATTTCTGTTCAAACTGCCTGGGTTCGCCCCACTGTGGGCGAGCAAGATTCGACAGGTGCCTATTTAACCATCACCAGCCAGGAAGCAGTTGCCTTGGTGGGTGTGGCTACACCTGCGGCCGAAATTGCCGAAGTGCATGAAATGAAAATGGATGGCGAGATCATGCGCATGCGCATGGCGGAACGCATCAACATTAAAGCAGGTGAAGCATTGGAATTAAAGCCCGGTGGTTATCATGTGATGCTGATGGCGCTGACGGCGCCCATCGAAGCGGGGCAGGAAATTGAGTTGAGCCTTCAGTTTGAAAAATCCGATGGCAGCAAAATTGAAATACCTGTGAAAGCAGTGGCAGGACAAAATGCGGCGGGTGGTCACCACAGTCACGATGACGGCGGTGACCACAAACACTAAAAAGGCAAAGCAGCGCTTAGAACGCCAACTTCACCCCCACCAGCGCGGAGCGACCTGCAAGAGGGGTGTATCCGCGAACCGTGTTCAAGGTGGTGGCGGAAAATGCCAGCTCATCGGTCAGGTTTTGCAGGTTGGCAAATACCTCGCCGCCTGAATTGCCCCAGGTGAACGATTTGGCCACGCGCAAGTTCACCAGTTCATACCCTTGCACCTGCACATCGCCTGCGCCAGCTTTGCTGTCGCTCACCCAAACAATTTCCGGGGTCACAGTCCAGCCTTGCTGGGAGTAGGCTGCGCTGGCTACCACGCGTTGCGGGCTGATGCGTGGCAGCTTGCCTCCCCCATCTGTGCGTTTGCCACGAATCAAATCGTATTGAATGGCCGGCTGTAGTTTGCCTGCACCCATGGTGTAGGCCGTTTGATAGCCCAGCTCCACGCCCTGAAATTCCGCAGGCACGGCGGTGAAGTCAAACACATCAATCTGTTCGCCGCCATCGTTGAATTGTGCGTCAGCCCCGGAGCGGGCGATCAAGGCGATGTAGTTGCTGTAACGGCTGGCAAATGCGGTGGCGTTGAATTTAGATTCTCCCTGTGCCCAAGTACTGGTCAGTTCAAGGTGGCGGCCACGTTCTTCTTTCAAGTCCGGATTGCCTTTTTCATAGGCGTCAGTGGCCACGTGCACGCCGTCGGCATACAGCTCGAAACTGGAGGGTGCGCGTTCAACGCGCGACAGGGAACCCCCCAGTGACCAGCCGTTGCCGATGGGCGCTGTGTAACCCAGTGACACGGAGTTCGGGCTGAAGGCGCGGCTGATTGCCGGCCCGGCGTTGACACCTGCCCCTGCGACGGGGCCGTTTTGCGGAGACAAACCGCTGCTGGCTGCGTTCACATCCACTTGATCGGCACGCAAACCAAATTCAAACACACCGCTGTTTTCCTGCCCGCGGCCGGCCCGGAAGATGGTGAAGACACCGGTTTGATCGGTGCTGGTGCTGGGTACGAATGCTTCATCGCCCGTGGCGGAAAAGTCTGTGCGTTCGAACTGAATGCCGGCGTCGGTGTTGATGTTCAATCCGCCCAGCCCAAACGGTCGTAGGGCCACTTCCAAACGACCGTCAACGCCATCATTCACAAACAGGGTGGCAGGTTCGCCGTCTTCAAATTCCTGATGCTGATAATCGGTTTTGGCCAACCGATACTTCACTTTGCTGAAGGCAGCGCCATTGAAGTTCTGCTCGCCTTCCAGTGCATAGCGTTCGCTTTCCATACCGATGCGTACGTCCAGCGACTTGGGCACGCCGTACTCGTTGTTGTACCGCTCGGCAGACACGCCAATGTAGCCGTTGCCGGTTTGAAACGAGGCACCGATGGCTGCACCATCGGATTTCGACGACGAGTTTTGTACGCGGTTGCCTGTTACGCCTTCGGGGTCGGTGAAGGACGGTGTTTCAAGGTCGCGGGTGGTGCGCTTGAAGCCGTCGAGGTGCAGGCTGACGCCCTGCCCCAACCCCGCGTCCAGTTTAAAACCGCCCGCAGTTTGCTCGGCAGCGCCGCCGCCGAGCAGGTTCACTTCGCCTTGAAAGCCTTCAACTGCTTTGCGGGCGATGCGCTGGTCCACCAGATTGACTACACCGCCCACGGCATTGCCACCATACGCCAGCGCGGCGGGCCCACGAAGAATTTCGACCTGATGCAGGGCAAAGGGATCGACGGGCAAGGCGTGGTCAAAGCTGAGTGCAGACACATCCACCGTGGCGGCGGAGTTGCGCAGGATTTTGATTCGATCTGAGTCTTGCCCCCGAACAATCGGGCGACTTGAGTTGGGGCCGAAACCGGTGGCCGACACGCCCGGTTGATAGCGAAGGGCTTCACCCACGGTGCTGGCACCATTGGCGTTCAGTTTATCGGCTTTTATTACTGAAAAAGGTTTGGTGATTGAGTCGGGATTGTCGGCTGTGCCGGTGACCACCACGGATTCAAGCACGGGCTCTTGGGCCAATGCCTGTGTTTGTGCGATAAACAGCAGGCTTGCCAGCGCCACAGCGCGGCGCTCAAATTGAAATTTGTTCATGTTTATTTCCTGAAATACGGCAAACCGCAAAAGCCCGGCTTGGTGGCTTGGGCAATGGCGGTAAATTGTTCAATGTGCGTCGTAAAGGTTCAGGAAAAACGGGGTGGGTCGCGCACGCGCACGCGTTGCGCAAACAAGGTGTTGCGGGGAGCTGCAATGGCCGTGGTTTGGGTACCCAGCTGTGCCAGCAGGGGCACAGCCAAATTGGCAGGTGGGGTGGACACCGCCGCGTGTGCGGTGGTCAGCCCATCGAACAGCAAACAGGAGTGAAGTAAATCTGCTGAAGACCCGCTGTGTTCAACGGCGTGTTCCGAGCCCTGCTGTGCCGGATGCAAATGCTGACGGTGCTCAATGCTGTGGGCAAGCCCTGCCCATTGGGCGGCCAGTATGGCCAGCGCGATGAGTAAGTGATGGAGGCAGCGGGAACGCATCAGTGTGTTATTCGTGTTTGCAGCGGTTTGCTTTTTGTTTCATTTGTGTGAGGCGTTGGTCTTTCGCTGTCCAAATGCCGCCAATCCAGCTTTTGAAACGGTTTTTAAATTCGAGGTCCCCCCGGAAATCGCCTGCAATCATGTCGGTGGGAATGGGCAGAATTTCAACATGTACCTGCATATTGGGTTGCTGGCCGCACAACCATGACCAGGTGGTGTTGCCACGGCTTGGGCCGTAGGCAATGGTCACGTTCACCATGCCTTCAAACTGTTCGCCCATGGCGTTCAGCGAGGCGGACAAACCGCCGTACTTCGGGCCAAGCAAGTGGGTGTAGGGCGATTTTGTTTTGGCTTTTTTGGCGGGCGTAAAGCGTGTGCCTTCCAGAAAGTTGATCACGGTGACGGGGCTTTCTTTGTAAACGGCGCAGGTTTTGCGGGTGGTTTCCAGGTCCTGGCTGGCCAGTACCGGGTTGCGCGCAATGGCGGCGCGGCTGTGGCGCTTCATGAAGGGAAAGTCCATGGCCCAGCACACCACACCCACGATGGGCACCCAGATCAATTCTTTCTTCAAAAAGAATCGGCCAAACGGGCTGTGCCCGTGCAGCACATCAAACAACACCACAATGTCGGCCCATGCCGCGTGGTTGCTGATCACCAAATAACTGCTGTGTGGTTTGAATTGTCCGTGAATTTCAACCTGCCCTTGTTGGCCATGCAATATTTTGTAGAGGCGCTTGTTGGAGCCGACCCACAAGGTGGCAATTTGCACGCAGCAATTTGAGGCGATACGCTGCACCTTGTACACAGGCACCAGTCGCAGCAGGATGAACGGGAACATAATGATGAACCAGAATGTGATGCACAGGATCATCAGGGTGACGGTGATAACACCGACAACCGGGGCGGGAAGAATTTTGGACAGAGACACTTGGGGATCCGGAGCTGAAAGCAGGTGAATCAAACAGCCCGGATCTTACCTTAGAAACGTTCAAACACCCAACAGGCCTGTGACCTCGTCCACAGGGAACACACCCTGCTGGGTAATGCGGTTTGCACCCGCAGCAACGTCGAACGTCGCCGACAACTGTTCTGAACCGCCCCGCTCAAGAATCGTGCTGACCGCCCAGTATTCGCAGGTCGTTCTGTCTTCAGCCACCCGAAGCACGCTGTAACCGCGCTCTGTCACGTTCACGTGTTTGATGTGTGGGCTGCTCAGGCGAATGGCTTCAATGACCTGGTTGGGTACATCCAGTCCTGGCGAGGTGACCGAGCTCACCACAAACTCGGTGGCTACGCTGCCGTCGCCCGTGACCGGGTTGTAGCCACCTGCAGCATCCACGGGCTGGTTGGGGTTGTCGGTGATATCGGCCACCCAGGCACTGTGAACATCGCCTGTCAGAATGACCACGTTGTCAATGGCTTGGCCACCGTCATCGCCACGCAGGGCGTTGATGATGCGTTGTCGTTCGGCGCTGTAGCCGTCCCAGGCGTCGCCGTTCAGGCCGGAAGGGGCAAGCAAGTCGCCTACTGGTGCGGGCGCCGGGTTGTTGACACCGGGTTTGATGATCCACTGGTGAAACACCACCTGGTTGCCCACCAATTTCCATTGGGCTTGCGATTCACGCATGCCGTTGATCAGGAAGTTGTACTGTTCTTCGCCAATCATGGTGCGGTCTGGTTCGCTTGCAACACCATCGGTCGGGTTCACGGGCGTTGCGGCTTCAATGTCGCGGTCGAACAGGCGGGTGTCGAGCATGAACAGGTCCACCATGTCGCCAAACTGCACACGGCGGAAAATTTTGGCGCGGTTGCCCGGTTCGGGCAGGCGAATGGGCATCCATTCATCGTAGGCGCGCTGGGCAAAGCCCTTGCGTTCTTCCCACACGCCTTCAGTGCCTTCGGTGTGGTTTTCTGCGCCGTCGCGGTAGGAGTTGTTGGTGGATTCGTGGTCGTCCCAAATGGTGATGAAAGGAAAACGCGCGTGAAGTTTTTGCAGATCTTGATCGCGTTTGTATTGGGCGTGGCGGGTGCGGTAGTCACTCAGTGAAATAATTTCAGTGGCGGGTTCGTATTCGCGCACCGTGCCGTATTGACCGGTGCCATATTCGTAAATGTAATCGCCCAGGTGAATAATGGCGTCGATGTCGTCGCGATCAGCCAGCTTGTTGTAAGCATTGAAAAATCCGTGCGCCAGGCTTGAGCAACTGACCACACCGAAGTTCAAGGGGCGTTTGTTGCCGGCGGCAGGGGCAGTGCGGGTGCGCCCCACAGGGCTTGTGGCACCGCTGCTGCGGAATTGGTAGAAATAGATGCTGTCTTGTTCCAGCCCGTCGCAAATCAGTTTCACGGTGAAGTCTTGCTCGGCAGTGGTTTGGAAATCCATCGACTTCACAAACATGGTCAGCGCTTCATCCTTGAACACATCCACGCGGCCAGCCACGGTGCGGTTCGTGTTTTCAGGTGTAACGCGGGTCCACAGCACCACGCTGTCAAAGGCAGGGTCGCCGCTGGCTATGCTGTGCAGAAACTGCACATTCTGCATGGGCCTGTTGTCACTGGGTGTGGTGCGGCTGTCGGTCGATGTGGGTGAATTGTTGTCGCTGCCGCAGCCATGCAACAGACCCAAACCGGTGACGCCGGCCGTGCCAAAACCCAACCCTTTCAGGAATGAGCGGCGTGTAATACCGGCGCGTTTTTGAATGCGACTTCGTTTTCGACGTGGTCCTGACATGGTGAAAGTCCTTGAATTAGTTGTTGGGTACTGCGTTTGGCAGGAAGTCCGGGATCATCAGTTCATAAAGCATGCCCAAACCAAGCCCGTAGCCGCCTTGCCCGTCGGGGCCGCCGCGGTCGCTGGTGAAGTACATGCGTTTTCCATCGGGGCTGAACGCAATGCCCGCAATTTCAGATTGGTCTTGCCCCACAATTTCAAGCAAGGGCACCAGCTTGCCATCAGGGTAGACCACCACCACCTGCATGCTGCCGCCGTCTTCGGCCACCAGCACTTCACCAAATGGGGTCATGGTGATGTTGTCTACACCGGAAAGAATGTTGTTGGGGGCCATGGCCGTGGCCATGTCGTAGACCACTTCAATGGTTTGGTTGGTCGTGTTCAGCATCCACAGGCGATCGTCGCCCTTGGTGGCGAAAAACACGCGGTCATTCTGGTACCACACGCCTTCTCCACCATCGAACACGGCAGTGTCGGGCAGACGGTTCTCGGTTTGTGGTGCATTGGGGTTGGCGGCGTTCACCCAGCTGTATCGAATGGGGCCATTTAGTGCGTTGCCCACAGGGCCATCCACTTTTAAAACCTGTAATACACCTTGATTCAGGTTGGCGCGTTCGGCGCCTTCTGGCCAGTCCCCTGCGGTGGGTACCCAGCGGTAGAAGCGCCCATCGGGCATGTCTTCGGTCATGTACAGCACACGGCGTTCGCTGTCGATGGCAACGGCTTCATGACTAAACATGCCCAAGGCGGGCAAGGAGCGCGCAGCTTGTATGCCAAGGGGATCGCATTCCCACACAAGTCCGGTTGGAACTTCCTCGCAGCTTAGCCAGGTTTTCCAGGGGGTAACCACGCCCGCGCAATTGAATGTGGTGCCACCCAAAATCCGGTAGCTGTCTTCAATGGTGCCGTCTGGACCGAACACCAGTGCGCTGGCACCGCCCAGGCCAGGGCTGAATGTTTCCAGCGTATTGCCAACTGGGGCCAGTTCAGGTACTGCGAAGCCCAGGCTGCCAAAGCCCGGAATTTCGCTGTTTGAGCAATATATCCAGCCACCCTCTTCACGGGGAACCACACCGCCACCGTCGTTGAAAATATGCCAGGGTGTTGCGCCGGATGCCGGCGGCATGTTGCTGATGGCTACCACGCGTGTGGAAAACCCGGCAGCGGTGCGCACGCCGTTGGCATCGGGTTCGCCCAGTGGGCCGATGTTGCGAAAGCGAAACTGGTTGTTGCTTGTCGCTGTGCCGCCAAAACGGTTTGTTTCAGATGCGCCGACGCGCCCTGTGGTGCTGCCGGAAGGGTTGTCTGACCCCCCGCAACCTGCCAGCCACGGCAGCGTGCTGGCGCTGGCACCGTACAAAAACGTTTTAATCAGATTGCGTCGGTTAACGCTGGGCAGTTGCGCGATAGCGGGTGAAAATGACATGGTGGACATCCAGATTGAACAACATCAGCCTGTAATACCCGTGGAATGCAGTTTTGGTTGGAGGGTGCTCTCAGTGTGACTGGTCATTGCTTTGTCACACTGGTCGGCGTGAATTAGGGTAAACCCTTGCATCCAATGCTGCCTTGATCCAACAGTTGCGAAGAATGGGCTACAGCGCTATGTTTCAATGGGCAACAACTGTTGCGCAAACAAAAAAGGGGAAATAATGAAGAAATTGATGCTTGCTGCTTCTGCAGCTGTAATTTTGGCGGGTTGCGCCGCTGGTGGTGCGTTTGGTCCAGCCCCTAAAGATGGTGAATTGGCTCAGCCCACCGATTACAAATCATGGCCCGTATTCCTGGCTGGAATTGAAAAGCCCACTGGCCACATCCGTGACATTTACATCAACCCGACAGGCGCAGCAGCCAAGAAGGGCGATGCTTTTGCCAACGGTACAGTGAGTGTGATGGAAATTTACAAGGCGAACAAAACCGGCGACAAAATGACCAAGGCTGGCCTGGAAAAAGTATTTGTGATGTACAAGGGCAACAACTGGGGCAGCACAGCACCAGAAGGTTTGAAGACGGGTGACTGGGTGTACGCTGCATTTGAGGCCAATGGCCAGCCAGCCAAAGTGGACTACGCCACCTGCCGTGGTTGCCACGTACCGCTGGCCGACAAAGACTTCATTTTCCACTACGACAAATATTTCGACACTCGCAAGAGCGCCCAGCTTTTGGACGGTCATGCAGGCAAAATTGCAATGTCGGTTGAAGAAGTACATTTGGCTGCCTTGGTAAGCAAATAATTTTTCACCAGAGCACAAGAAAAGCCACTCGAACCAGGGTGGCTTTTTTCATGGTGTCCTACAACTGAATCAAGGAACCCGGATGCGTTTGTTGCGAATTTCATTGACCGTGTTGACCTGTACGGTATTGATTGCGGTGGGGGCGTTGGTGTTTCTGTTACAAACGCATCCGGATTTTTCTATTACTGAACGCCCTGCTCAGCCCACAGACAAAGCTGTTCGAATGCTGTTTTTGGGCACATCGTCCATGGCTTGGACGGATGGGCAAAGCACATGGTTGGTCGATGGTTTTTTCTCGCGTCAACCGGTTAGTGAAGTGCTGTTGTCGCGTTTGAACGTGGAAGAAGGTCGAGTGCTGGAAGTGCTCGATGAAGTATTTCGCAGGCTGGAAATACCCGCTGCGTTAAGCGGAATTGTGGTGGCACATTCACACTACGATCATGCATTGGATGCACCGTTTCTGGCCATGCAGTTTGGTGCCCGGCTGTATGGTTCTCAATCCACCTGGCAAATTGCCCAAGGCCAAAATTTGCCCGCCATGCAAATGGAAGTGATGCAAAAGGGTGGCCTGGCCAGCCTGGGCCAGTTTGAGGTCAAGCTGGTGTTGTCAGCGCACGCGCCAACCGGCTTCACGGGCGGTTTCAACACGCAGCCCTTGCGTTTGCCCGCTCGTGCCTTGTCGTTTAAGGAAGGGTTGAGTTACAGCTTCGTGGTGTCGCACCCTGCACTGGGGCCGGCACCGTTTGCGTTGATTCAGCCCAGTGCAGGTTTTTTGCCCGGGCAGAACAAAGGGTTGACAGTGAATACCGTTTTTCTTGGCACAGGTGGTTTGGGCAAGCTGGACGAACAATACATGGCAGACTACTGGCAGGAAATGGTGGTGAGCACCAAGGCCAAAAAAGTTTATCTGATTCACTGGGACGACTTTACGCAACCATTGCTTGCACAAGGAAAGCCCGTGGCTTTGAAACCGATGCCCAGGTTGCTTGATGACTTTCCGCGATCGCTTGAATTGTTAAAGATGTTTTCCAAACGGGATGAAGTGGATTTACAAGTGTTGAATGCCTGGGAAATGATTTATTTTTAAGACCACCTTCGCGTGAATAAGTGCATACTGGCTCACAGCGTATATCGCCCAACCTTTGTTGACCATGATCAATCCAGGCCATTTGCAACTTCGTGTACCTCGAAAAAATGTCGTGGATTTCCTCCACCACGAAGCTGTTGCATGGGCGGTTTTGGTGTTGACGGTGGTCATCACCATGCTGGGTTGGGTGCTGTCCAGCCAAGCCATCGAAAAACGCGCAAATGACCGTTTCGCTTTTGAAGTTCAAGACGCTCAGCAACGCATTCAAACCCGATTTAACCAGTACGAGCAAATTTTGCGCGGTGGCGTTGCATTTTTCGATGCGCATTCACATGTAAACCGCGAACAATGGAACAAGTATGTATCTTCCCTGAATTTGCAGATCAACTTGCCCGGGCTTCAGGGCTTTGCTTTCGCCGAGCGGGTCAACCCAGCCGATTTGCCTGAACATATTGCGCGGATTCGGGCCGAAGGGTTTGGGCAATACACCGTTGCGCCGGCCGGTCAGCGAGACCTGTATTTCCCCATAACCCTGATTGAACCCTTTGATGTTCAAAATCAGCGCGCGTTTGGTTTTGACATGTTTTCCGAACCGGTACGGCGAGAGGCCATGACCCGTGCCATGGACACGGGGCGCGCCACCCTGTCTGGGATCGTGCAGCTTAAACAGGACAAAGCCGAAAATGCAACGCCCGGTTTCCTGATGTACCTGCCCGTGTACAAGCCGGGTGTGGAATTGAGGTCTGTGCAGGATCGCAGGCAAGCCATTCGTGGATTTGTTTACAGTCCGTTTCGCAGTATCGACCTGATGGGCAATGTATTGGGCCAGGGCAAAACACCCTTGAGTTTCAAGTTGCATGATTCCACAAACCTGACCCAGCAATCCCTGATCTACAGCTCTGGTTCCGACGACGAAAAAGTCAATGCCCGATCCTCGGTTGCCGATCACCGGCACACGGCCATAGTGCCCATTGAACTGCCGGGTCGAACCTGGATGGTTCAGTTTCAAAGTACCCCGGATTTTGACGAAGAGGTACACAATGCCACACCCAAGTTGATACTGTTTGCGGGTGGCATTATTAATTTGTTGTTGTTCCTCACAATTTTTTCCCTGGTGCAGCAACGCAAAAAACTAAGTGCCAGTAGGGCCAAAAGCCTGTTTCTGGCCAATATGAGTCATGAAATCCGCACGCCGTTAAATGCAATTATTGGTTTGAATAATTTGATCAAAGAGCAGGTCAAGGATCCACAAACCGCCCGGTATGCCCAACAGGCACAAGATGCGTCGGAACACTTGCTGGCCTTGCTCAACGATGTACTCAGTTTTTCGCAAATTGAATCGGGGCGCGCCAAAACAGAATTGATCGATTTCAACTTACGCGACCAGATTGACAAAACAGTTGACCGGTTCAAGCTGAGAGCCGAGGGAAAAGGTTTAAAGCTTGAGATCGAGTTTGATGCATCGACCGCGGTCTGGATAAAAGGCGACCCCACACGGTATGCGCAGGTGCTTGGTAATTTGTTGAGCAACGCCATCAAGTTCTCGCAGGAAGGCCGTGTGTTGATCAAGGTGAAAACGGAGGAATTCAATGCCAGTCAGGTAGTTATCCGCACCGAAGTTCACGATCAGGGCGCAGGTTTTGATGTACGTGAATTGGAGCGACTGGTTACACCTTTTGAGCAGGCGGACAACACCACCACGCGCCGTTTTGGCGGAACGGGTTTGGGTCTTGCCATCTCGAAAAGTCTGGCAGAACTGATGGGTGGTTCGTTGTACGTTTCCTCAGAAATGGGTCAAGGCAGTATTTTTGGTTTCACAGCCAAGTGTTTGCGTATGGATGCCGAACCGGAACATGTGAACCAGTCGCCTCAAGTAAGCAATACGGTTTCGCTGAAAGGAAAAAAGATTCTTGTCGTGGAGGACAACCACCTCAACCAGCAAGTCATCAAGGCGCTGTTGTCACGCTTGAATGTGACTGTTCAAGTGGCTGAAAATGGTGAACTGGCTGTCGATGCCGTGCAGCAAAACCCCGACATTGATCTGGTGTTGATGGATGTTCACATGCCTGTCATGAACGGCATTGATGCCACCAGCGCAATACGCAAACTGCCCGGCCCCGCAGGCAATGTGCCCATTGTGGCTTTGACTGCTTGCGCCCTGCATGAAGATGAGTTGGCTTGTCGTGCGGCGGGCATGAATGAATTTCTGACCAAGCCTGTTAATGTGCCTTTGTTGCAGCAAGTGCTGGTTCGTTTTTTATCGGGTACGCACTGAAAAAGCGAACATGCCCACCAGCATGGCCGCGATAAATATTAAACCGTCAGGCAACAAACTGGCAGCAGCCACCACGGCGGGGCCTGGACAAAAACCGCCAATGCCCCAGCCTGCACCAAACAGCGCTGCGCCCATCAGCAGCTTTCTGTCTATTTGCGTGGATGCAGGCAAGTTCATTGGCATGCCCAGCAAACTTTTGTTCAGGCGTTTTGCCCAGTAAAACCCGGGCAAAGCCACGGCGATTGCACCACCCATCACGAACGCAAGCGTGGGATCCCAAGGCACTGAAATATCCAGAAAGCCGATTACTTTGGCCGGGTTGGCCATGCCGGACACGACCAGCCCCACACCAAAAATCAAACCAGCCAAACCACTGACCAGCGCAAACCCGATGTTGTTGTGTTTCATGTCAAGCTCCAGATCAAACTGCGTGCATCACAAGGGATGCAAACACAAACCCCACACCCATGAACACCCCCGTGGCGACCAAAGAACGGGGCGACAGGCGCGAAAGCCCGCACACGCCGTGGCCACTGGTGCAGCCCGAACCCAACCGGGTTCCGTAACCCACCAGAAGGCCGGCAACAATCAGTGCGGCCGTGCCACGGGGGCTTTCAAATTCAAAAGACCCGACGGTTGCCGTGTACAGCCAGGGCGCAGCCATCAGGCCCAGCACAAACGTGGCACGCCACAGGGTTTCATTGGCCTGTGGTTTCAACAAGCCGCCAAGAATACCGCTGATGCCAGCCACCCGGCCGGTTGCTGCGATCAATATCACGGCAGAAAGGCCGATCAAAAGGCCACCCAGCAAGGCTGGATAGGGGGTAAAGGCGTCCCAGTTGATGGAAACCATGTGGCACCTGCTTACATATGAATGAGCGCTCATATTAGCATTGAAGCCTTGAAACTGCCACGCAAAGTGTGGGTTACAATGCCGTTCCGCATCACCTGCTTTGTGTATCCATGCACCTTCCTGAATCTTTTCACACTGCGTGCGCGTCCTGGCTGGCAAGCGATGGCGTATTCACAGTGCTGGATCCGAATTTTGCAGACGGTGCTGTTTTCTGTGCATTTCTGAATACAAAACCCAAGGGGCGTTTGCGTTACCTGTCGGTGACGGACCACCCGAAACTTGCGTTGCCCGCGTTGCCAAACCAGTGGCTTGCCCCCGGGCTTCATTATTTTGATTTGCCGCAATTCAATGCTGAACTGCACCTGTGGGTTGGGCCTGCCAAAGCAGGTTTGCAGGAATTTCAAGGGCCGGTGAATGCGTTTGTGCACGCTGACGCCGAACGACCCCCTGCACGGCGATTAAACCTGCCGCAGACCCCCACCAACCCCATTCGCAGTGCTGCGGTAATTGGTGCTGGCATTGCGGGCAGCAGCGTGGCGCTGGCGCTGTGCAAACAAGGGGTTCAGGTACACCTGTTTGATTCGGCCAGTGAACCTGCCACGGGTGCATCTGGCAACTGGGTTGGGGCGTTTCACCCGCACATCACGCGTGGTGACTCGCCTTTGTCCAGGTTAAGCCGCCTGGGTTTTGATCACACTGTGCAAGCACTTGGTGAATTGACCGGGCAGGGCTTGCTTGAAAAAGGCAAGGATTGGGACACCCCCGGCCACCTGCAAACCGTGCCGCTTGATGAAGCGGCGCGCATGCGTGAAACGCTGTTGCAACTGAACTTCCCCGAGGAATTGGTTCGTTGGGTTGCACCGAATGAGTTGTTGCCCAGCACCTTGGGTGGTTTGTTTTTTCCCCAAGGCGGCTGGGTGAAACCGGCCCGTTGGGTTCAGGCCAATTTGCAAGCCTGCGGCAGTTTGCTGAACACACACTACAACAGCCCCGTGAGCGATCTGGAGATGCTTCGGCAGCAGCATGATGCAGTGGTGGTGTGTTGTGCAGAACAATCCATTGTTCTTGCCCCCATCGAAGGTGCTCGCGTGGGTTCAGTGAAGGGGCAAATCAGCAAGCTGCGGGCAGTGGCTGTGCCAAAGGTGGTGTTGTCAGGTGAAAGCTATGCAATTGCTCCGCCCGATGAAAACTGGATGGTGCTGGGTGCCACTTACGAGCGGCCTGTGTTGGATTTAACCCCAACCCCGCAAGCGGACAACGACAACATTGCCCGTTTTAAAGCGGCATTTCCGGATTGGTCTGTGGGTGAACTACTTGATCACCGTTGCGCAGTGCGTTCGGTTTGGCACGACCGCTTGCCAGCCATTGGCCCAGTGCCCGGCATGCCCGGGGTATACATGAGCACCGGCTTTGCCTCGCGCGGCTTGTTGTGGGCGACCTTGGGCGGGTGGATGGTGGCCAACCACTGCATGGGGCAACTGCTTTCAATTCGCTTGCTTGAAAAAATCAAGCCCCGAGGTGTCAGGGCTTGATTGAATTCAAGATGTTTCTTTGGCTGCCTTGGGTTTTGCCGTGGCTTTGGTGGCAGGTTTTGCGGCTGTTTTGCCCTTGGTCGCACCCGGTTTTTTCTCTGCTTTTGCCTCGAATTCAAAACCAATCGCACCGTCAGGTTTTTTCACCAAAAACGCCTTGAACGCCCGGCGTGTTTTCGACGACACAAAGCGGGTCAACAAATCAGTTTTTCCATCCAGCAGCAGCTTTTCCATTTGCTCGCGGTCAATGGGTTGCTGCAAAATCACTTTGCCTGAACGGAAGTCGCAGCTTTTGTTTGGCCCCACGGATTTTTCGCACACATAGCTCGTGGGCTGTTCGTACACATTCGATGCGCACTTGGGGCAAGGGCCCAAACGCGTTTCGCCGGAGAAGTCGACCGGCTCGCCGTTGTCATCATCTTTGGCCTGGCCAAAATCAAATTCCAGTTTGTGCTCACCGTTCAGCTTCAACACCGCTGCGAACGGCCGGCCCATTTTGCTGCGAAAGCCATCGAGCATTGGCAGCTCTCTGTCTTGCAACAACTTTTCAACTTCTTCTACTTCAAACTGGCGACCACCCGGTACTTTGGAAATTGAGAATTCGCATTTTGTGCAGGCAAAGCGGCGGTAATTTTCTTTCACCACGCTGCCGCAATTCGGGCATGGCGTAACCAGCGTGGCGTAATCGCCAGGAATGGTTTCTTCGGTGTAGTTTTTCGCGCGGTCCACGATGTTCTGCGTGATCTTCGCGATTTCCTGCATGAACTGTTCGCGCGACAACTCGCCCTTTTCCATCAGGGAAAGCTTGTATTCCCACTCGCCGGTCAACTCCGGCATGGTCAGTTCTTCCACGTCCAGCCCGCGCAGCAGCGTGAGCAACTGGAAAGCCTTGGCGGTGGGCACCAGTGCGCGTTCTTCACGCACCAGGTACTTCTCGTTGATCAAGCCTTCAATGGTGGCCGCACGCGTGGCCGGTGTACCCAAGCCCTTGGTGCCCATGGCATCGCGCAATTCTTCTTCTTCCACCAGCTTGCCCGCGCCTTCCATTGCGGAAAGCAGCGTGGCTTCGCTGTAGCGTGCGGGTGGCTTGGTGTGCAAGGTGTGCACATCAATTTCATCGGTGCTTACCTTTTCGCCTGCGTCCACGGCCACAAGGCTGTCATCGCCTGCAGCGGCAGCGGCACGGCCATAAATGGCAAGCCAGCCCGGCTTTACCAGCACCTTGCCTTCGGTTTTGAAGGGGTGGTTTTCTACCGTGGTAATGCGGGTGGTCACGTTGAATTCTGCGGGCGGAAAAAACACAGCAAGGAATCGCTTCACCACCAGGTCGTACAACTTGGCTTCAGGTTCGCTCAGGTTTTTGGGCACCTGCAGCGTTGGAATAATCGCAAAGTGGTCTGAAATTTTGCTGTTGTCGAACACCCGCTTGTTGGGCTTTACCCAATTGTTCTTCAAAATCTGTTCACAGAACGGGCCATACGCGCCCGCAATGTGCCCGGTGTCCAGGCCCACAAAGCTTTTCAGGGTCTGGTTCACCGTGGGCATGTAGTCTTCAGGCAGCGCCTTAGAATCAGTACGCGGATAAGTTAGTACCTTGTGCTTTTCATACAGCGCCTGGGCAAGGCCCAGTGTGTTTTTTGCTGAAAAGCCGAAGCGGCTGTTGGCCTCGCGTTGCAAGCTGGTCAAATCAAACAGCTGTGGTGCAATTTGCGTGGTGGGTTTGCTTTCTTCTTCCACTGTGCCAGGCTTGCCGTCGCAGGCCGCCACAATGGCTTTGGCCTTTGCTTCGTCCCACAGTCGGTCTGCGCGCTGTTCAGGGTCTTCAGCCTTCTTGAATCCACGGTCAAACCACTTGCCTTCGTAGGCACCGGCCTGCGCACCAAAGCTGGCACGTACTTCAAAATAGGTACGCGAAACAAACTTGCGAATTTTTTCCTCTCGCTCCACCACAATGGTCAGCGTTGGTGTTTGCACCCGGCCCACGGTCGTCAGGTAAAAGCCACCTTCCTTGCTGTTGAATGCGGTCATGGCACGCGTGCCATTGATACCCACCAGCCAGTCGGCCTCCGAGCGGCAACGCGCAGCATCGGCCAGCGGCATCATTTCAGCATCGCTTCGCAGGCTGGCAAATGCCTGCCGAATGGCAGCAGGTGTCATGGACTGCAGCCACAGACGTTCCACGGGTTTGCTTGATTTGGCATATTGCGCAATCAGGCGGAAAATCAGCTCACCCTCGCGCCCCGCGTCACAGGCATTGATCAGGCCGACCACGTCTTTGCGCTTGATCAATTTGTTCAGCACCTTCAGGCGCGACTCGGTTTTCGCAATCGGGTTCAGGTCGAAATGCGTGGGCAGCACGGGCAGGTTGGCAAAGCTCCATTTGCCGCGCTTTACCTCGAATTCGTCCGGGGCCTTGATTTCCACCAAATGGCCAACCGCCGAGGACAGCACGTACTCGTCGCTTTCAAAGTAATCGTCGTGTTTGGTGAAGCCACCCAGGGAGCGCGCAATGTCGGCTGCTACCGAGGGTTTTTCCGCGATGATCAGTTTTTTGGGGTTTTCGCTACTCAATTAGTCCAACTCGTCAGTGTGTGTAATTTCAAGGCCTTGTGCGCCGAAGTGTAAGTGTCAGTCATCCAACAAATCAAGGCTTTCTGGAGAATCTTGAATTCAATGTATTTGCAAGCCTTTTTTAAAATACACCATTTGCACGCACCCAGCGGCCACCGCTTTCACTCAGAACCTGCCCCAGTAACTCCAGTTCGGTGAGGGCGGCAAGGGTGTCTTCTGTGTTCAAACCCAATTGATCCGCCAGCGTGTCGACGTGAAGCGGATCATGCCCAAGGCTGGACAACACCCGGGCCAGGCTCTCATCCATTTCAGTGTCAGTGTCATCATGGCAGTTCAAATCTTCGTTGCAGGGGATGTCATCTTCTTGCAACATGCAGGAAATTTTGTATTCCGGCAGGCTGGCCAATGCTTCATCCAGCAATTCTTGCGCGGTTTCCACCAAAAGCGCGCCTTTTTTGATCATGGCGTGGCAGCCTTTGCTTTGGCTGCTATGAATGGAGCCGGGAATGGCGGCCACGGGCCTGCCCAGTTCGCTGGCCACCCGTGCCGTGATCAGGGAGCCAGACCGTAAAGCGGCCTCCACCACCAGCAGGGCATCTGCCAGTGCAGCAATAATGCGGTTTCGCCTGGGAAAGAAGGCAGGCTGTGGTGCTGTGCCCGGTGGGTACTCCGACAACACCAGCCCGCCTTGTTGGATGATCTGGTTTTTCAAGCCCGCATGGTGTTTGGGATACACCTCGTCGGGCCCGCAACCCAATACCGCAATAGTTGCCCCCTTTGCCTGGAGTGCGCCCGCGTGGGCTGCGCCGTCAATGCCCTCTGCCAGGCCGCTGACCACCCCCCAACCCGCTTGTGCAAAAGCTTGTGCAAAGCCTTGTGCCGTGCCCAAGCCTGTGCGTGTGGCGTTTCTACTGCCCACCATGGCCACGCCACGGGCACGCAGCAATTCCCTTTGTCCCTCGCCAAACAGAATAAGCGGCGGGTCTTTCAGTTCAAGGAGGCCCCTGGGATAATCCGCGCAGTGAATACCGACCCAGAACCGGTTGTTGCTTTGCAACAACCAAGCCGCACCAATGGCATGCCACAGCCGAACAGCCTCGCAGGGTGCGGGTAAAATGCCGCCTTGGCCTTTTTGAGCCAATTCATACCTTGCGCGGGCCTTCAGGGTGGTGTTGTAGGCCAGGTTCATGGCCGCGAGCAAATCATTCATGCAATAAGCCATGGAATTTTCGAACTATTTTTGCCACAGAAGGTATATCCTTTTAAGTATCAACAGTGAAGGTTTTTGGAAAGATGGCTTTGCTCCCAATTTTGCGTTATCCGGATCCGCGCTTGAAAACGGTTGCCACCCCTGTCACCCAGTTTGATGACGCGCTTGTCAAACTGACCCAAGACATGGCAGAGACCATGTACGATGCGCCCGGTGTTGGCCTGGCGGCCACGCAAGTGAACGTACACAAACGGGTGATCGTGATTGATGTGACCGAGGACAATTCTGGCCTGACGGTGTTCATCAATCCGGAAATCATCGACGCCAGCAAAGAAAGCAAGGTGTACGAAGAAGGTTGTTTGTCCGTGCCCGGGATTTACGAAAAAGTTGAGCGCCCCGACACCGTGAAAGTACGTGCCCAGAATGTGAAGGGCGAGTGGTTCGAAATCGATTGCGATGAACTGCTGGCCGTGTGTATTCAGCATGAAATTGACCACCTGAACGGCAAGGTGTTCGTGGAATACCTCTCGCAACTGAAGCAGACCCGCATCAAAAGCAAAATAAAGAAGCAAGACAAGCTTCAAACCGCTTGATTGCTGCACCCCCTATGAACCGAACCCTGAATGTGGGTTTTGCCGGCACACCCGAATTTGCCCGGGTGGCGCTGGAAAAGCTCATGGCCGCTGGCTACCCCGTGCACCTGGTGCTGACCCAACCCGACCGCCCTGCAGGCAGGGGCATGAAGCTGCAGGCCTCGCCCGTGAAGCAGTTGGCGGTGGCGCATGGGTTGCCCGTGTTGCAACCACTCAGCCTGAAAAAAGGCGAGGAAGCGGAGCAGGCGTTGGCCGCATTGAAAACCGCCGTGCACGGTCAGCCTTTGGATGTGCTGATTGTGGCCGCCTACGGCCTGATTTTGCCGCAGGCTGTGCTGGATGCACCCCGCCTGGGTTGCCTGAACATTCATGGCAGCCTGTTGCCGCGCTGGCGCGGTGCGGCACCGATCCAGCGTTGTATTGAAGCAGGCGACAACGAAACCGGCGTGTGCATCATGCAAATGGAAGCCGGGCTGGACACAGGCCCGGTTCGCTTGTGGCGCACGCTGCCCATAGAACACAGCGACACTGCAAGCAGACTGCACGACAAACTGGCTTTGCTGGGCGGTGACCTGCTGGTCGAGGCACTGGATGCTTTGCAGTCTGGAATCTTGCCCCTCGTTCCCCAACCCGCAGTTGGCGTTACTTACGCAGAAAAAATCACCAAAGCAGAAGGCGTGATCAACTGGGGCCGCAGCGCCGTAGAACTTCAGCGTACACTGCGTGCCTTCGACCCCTTTCCCGGGGCCAACACCCTGTTCAATGCCGAGCCCGTGAAATGTTTCGACGCCGAAACTGTGGCTGTTGCTGGCCTGATGGGTAAACCCGGCGAGGTATTGTCCGTTGACGCCACGGGCATCGAAGTGCAGTGCGGGCAGGGTGTGCTGCGCATTCGAACCCTGCAAAAGGCTGGTGGCAAGCGGCTGCCTGCGCAGCAAGTGGCGCAGGCTTTGGGCTTGGTGGCGGGAACCCAGTTGGGGTTTGAGCCCTCCAACTGATTGCATTGACCTTGAAATTTCGCGAAAAAGCTTTATTTTTAAATGGTCGAATCAACAAGGCCGCACAAGCGGCCAGGATGAAAAATCATGTTCAACTGGATGAAAACATTCATGCTGATGGCTGCAATCACCGCGTTGTTCGTGGTGCTGGGCGGCATGATGGGTGGCCGTGGCGGCATGCTGCTGGCGCTGGGCTTCGCATTGGTAATGAACTTTGGGGCCTATTGGTTTTCCGACAAAATGGTTTTGCGCATGTACAACGCAAAACAGGTGGACGCCAACAGCGCGCCTGATTTCTACAACATGGTGGCCGAGCTTGCGCAACGCGCCGAGCTGCCCATGCCGCGTGTGTACCTGATCAACGACAATGCACCCAATGCTTTTGCGACCGGGCGCAACCCGGAAAACGCGGCGGTGGCCGCAACCACAGGTATTTTGCAGGTGCTTTCCGCGCGTGAATTGCGTGGCGTAATGGCCCATGAACTGGCCCATGTGAAGCATCGTGACATTTTAATTTCCACCATCTCAGCCACCATGGCCGGTGCCATTTCTGCCTTGGCCAACTTCGCCCTGTTCTTTGGCGGACGGAATGAAAACGGCCAGCCCATGAACCCGGTGGCCAGTATTGCCTTGGCAATTTTGGCACCCCTGGCGGCTTCGCTGATCCAAATGTCAATTTCCCGCGCCCGTGAATACGAGGCTGACCGTGGCGGCGCTGAAATTTGTGGCGACCCGGCAGCTTTGGCCAGCGCCCTGGATAAAATTCAACGTTATGCCAAAGGCATTCCGTTTCGTACCACTGAAGCGCACCCGGAAACTGCTCAAATGATGATCATGAACCCGCTTTCAGGCCAAGGCATTGCCGGCCTGTTTTCAACCCACCCGCCCACTGAAGAACGTATTCGCCGTTTGATGGATTTGGCCCGCAGCACTGGCGGCCCACTTTGAAGCCGGTCAACACCAAACCACCCAAGCTGACCGAAGCCAGCCTTGCCTTTGCACTGTTAAAGGCGGGTGCTGTACTGACCCGCGTATTGCGCGAAGGGCGTTCGCTTGATCAGGCGCTTGCGTCCGAAACCCACGGGGTGAAAACACCGCAGGCTTTGGGTGCCATTCAAGACCTTGCCTACTTTGGCATGCGGAACATGGGCAAAGGCCAGGTGCTTACGCGGCTGATCAGCGGCAAACCCAGCCTGAGCCCCGAGCCACTGAATGAATTGATGGCCCTGGGTTTTGGTTTGCTGTGGGACGCCAAAAATCCCAAGTACCCGGCGCACACGGTGGTGGACCAAATGGTGTATGCCTGCACCGGCAGCGAAGAATTTGCGCGGGCCAAGGGTTTGGCCAACGCTTGCTTGCGCAATTTTCTGCGCGATTCAAACACTTGGCGCACCAAGGCGCTCGAAGACCCGCTGGCCCAATACAACCTGCCCGTTTGGTGGGTTGGAAAAATGAAAGCCAGCCACCCTGAACATTGGCAAGCCTTGCTAGGCCAGGCGCAAAGCCACCCGCCACTGGTGTTGCGGGTCAACAGCCGAACCAGTTCTGCACAGGCTTACGCCGAGCAATTGAATGCAGCGGGCATGCAGGCCAGTGTAGTTGGCGAGCAGGCGGTGTTGCTGGCCAAGCCCGTTCCCGTGTCGGCATTGCCCGGCTTTGAATTGGGTCAGGTGTCGGTGCAAGACAGCGCAGCCCAGTTGGCAGCACAATTGTTGAACCCCCAGAGTGGCCAGCGCATTCTGGACGCCTGTGCCGCCCCGGGCGGAAAAACCGGCCACCTGCTGGAACTGGCCGACATTGAACTGGTTGCACTCGACTCAAGCCCGCAACGGTTGGGCCGCGTGGAAGACAACATTCGCCGCATTGCCCCCACCTTGAATGGCAAGTGGGATTTGCGCCTGAAAGTGGCTCAAGCAGAATTGCTCGACACCTGGTGGGATGGCGTGCCGTTTGATGGCATTCTGGCCGATGTGCCTTGCACGGGTTCGGGCGTGGTTCGCCGCCACCCGGACATCCCGTGGTTGCGCAGACCCGACGATATTGCCAAGTTGTCGCAGATACAACACAAAATACTGAACGCTTTGTGGTCTACCCTAAAGCCGGGCGGTACACTTTTGCTGGTGACCTGTTCCATCTTTCCAGAAGAGGGGCCCCTGTTGGCAAAAGCTTTTCAAGACAATCACCCCGATGCCGTGGCGCAAACAGCCCCAGGCTTCATGCTGCCAACCCACGCGGAAAGCAGCGGCGAGGGTTATGAAGCATCTCCTGACGGGTTCTTTTACGCCAAGTTTGAAAAATCTCTAACCACTTGAGGGTGTGCCTTGAAATTTAGCCAGGCCCACCCCTTGTCATGGATGCGCATTGCGCATGGCCTGTTCGGCCTGCTGCTACTGAGTGTTCTCGCGGTGGGCTTTGCGCAGCAAGATTCGATCACAAGGGTTACTGCCGTCAAGCTGGAACCCAGCAAGCCACCCGCCGCTGCGGGTTGGAATCTTGCTGCTGAATTCGATATTGAATTGGGTCATAAACTGCGCGAGGCGGTGGACCGGGGCTTGCCCCTGCAGTTTGCGGTCGATTTCAAGCTGATGCGTTCGCGTTGGTATTGGGTTGATGAAGAGGTGGTCAGCACCACTTACCCATTGAGTTTGTCCTACATTGCGCTGACCCGAACCTACCGCGTGGTCACCCCCGCAAACACCTACAACGCGCCCACCCTGGAAGATGCGATGCAGTACATGACCAAGGTCAGGGACTGGGGGGTTATTTCGCGTGATCGCATCAACATTGGTCAACCGTATCAAGCCCAGGTACGATTTCGCCTGCTGTTGACAGAATTGCCCAAGCCATTCCAGATCAGTGCGCTGGTGAACAGCGAATGGGACTTGTCTTCGGAATGGCTGACCTTTGATTTCACGCCCAAGCGCGAGGCGTTGAAATGAACCCCTGGCTGGAGAACACCCGTTGGTTGCGCTACACCTTGTTGATCATGGGTGGCCTGGGTGGTGTGTTTCTGTTTTTGCTGGCCTCGGCCTCATCGAACACCGATTTTTTTGAAAGCAATTACCCGCTGTTGATCACGCTGAACGGTATCATTGCGGCCGGACTTTTTGCCATTTTGCTGCTGCTGATTGTGCGCATGGTGCGCCGTTACCGCGCAGGTGTGTTTGGCTCGCGGCTGATGCTGCGCATGTCACTGTCATTCGCGCTCATGGGTTTGATTCCCGGATTCGTGTTGTACCTGGTGTCGGTGCAGTTTCTGGCAAAAAGTATCGACAGCTGGTTTGATGTGCGGGTGGACGGTGCACTGGAATCGGGTTTGAATTTGGGGCAGACCGCGCTCGACAGTTTGATCAATGAACTGGCGTTAAAAGGGCAGTCCATCTCGATTGAACTGTCGCGTGCCACACCGAGCGAACAGTTGCTCGAACTGCCGCGCCTGCGGGATGCTGCCAATGTGCAAGAGCTTACCCTGCTGACCGAAACCGGTCAGATCCTCGGCAGTTCCGGCGGTCAGCTTGACAGCCTGTTGCCCAGTCTGCCCACGCAAGTCATGTTGCGCCAAGCGCTCATGACCCGCCCGTTTCAGCAAATTGAACCCGACCCCGACGATCCCGAAGAACGGCTTTACATGCGTGTGGTGGTGCCCATTGCACCCCCATTGACCAGTTTTGATTTGGGCCAGCGTTACGTTCAAATTATGCACCCTGTGCCCACCACACTTTCACAGCGGGCCAATGCTGTGCAAAGCGTGTACCGCGACTATCAGGAATTGCAGCTGTCGCGTTCTGGCCTTCGGAAAATTTACGGCATTACGCTGACACTGGCGTTGTTGCTCACAGTGTTTGTTTCTGTAGCGGCCGCATTCTGGTTGTCATCAAGGTTGTCGTCGCCACTGTTGTGGCTGGCTGAAGGTACCAAGGCGCTGGCCAGCGGCAATTTCAAAGCCATGCAGCCTGTGAATGCAGACGATGAACTGCGCGAGCTGGTTGATTCGTTCAACACCATGACGCGGCAGTTGTCGGAAGCGCAGCGCCGCCTGCAAGCCAACCAAAACCAGTTGGCTGCCAACAATGACTTTCTGCAAAGCCTGCTGACCAGTTTGTCCGCCGGTGTACTGGTGCTTGACCACAAGTTGCGTTTGAAAATGTACAACGATGGTGCCCTGCGAATTTTTGATCGTTCACTGGCCGAGAACCAAGGGCACCCGCTCGACGACATGCCCGGTCTTGAGGGCTTTGCCATGGCAGTGCGTGCCAGCGTGGCCGACAACCAGGGCAATGACAGCGAAGAAAGCGGCATTTGGCAAAAGCAGCTTGAAATCCCCCGTGCCTTTGATTCGCAAAGTTCGAAATCCATTCTGGTTCGTGGTTCGCGCCTGCCTGGTGAGAAGGCGGGTTACGTGCTGGTGTGCGACGACATCACCGCACTGATTTCCGCCCAGCGCACAGCCGCTTGGGGTGAGGTGGCGCGTCGCCTTGCCCATGAAATCAAAAACCCGCTCACGCCAATTCAGCTTTCTGCCGAGCGTTTGCAAATGAAGCTGGCGGACAAACTGCAAGAACCGGAATCCGGTATTTTACAGCGGGCCACGCGCACCATTGTGAACCAGGTCGAATCACTGAAACGACTGGTCAACGATTTCCGGGACTATGCACGTTTGCCCCCGGCTGATTTAAAACCACTGGATTTGAATGACTTGGTGGTCGATGTGTTGGCGCTGTACGATGTGCATGTGGGCATTGAAGAGCAGACCGAACTGCGCTTCATTCCAAAATTGACTGAAAATTTGCCACTGGTGGCTGGAGATTCGTCGCAGTTGCGCCAAGTGATTCATAATTTGTTGCAAAATGCGTTAGACGCGTGTGTAGATTGCGAAAATCCCCAGGTTGAGGTTCGAACCGAAGGTTTGAAAGCGCCGGAAGGCGAGCAAGAACTGCTGGTGGGGGTGAAGTTGGTGGTGGCTGACAACGGGCCGGGTTTTAATCCGGATTTGTTGGCCAAAGCCTTCGAGCCTTACATCACGACCAAAACAAAAGGCACAGGCTTGGGATTGGCCATTGTGCGGAAAATCGCAGACGAACACAAAGCGCGAATTGCCATTCGAAACAGGGTAAATGCACAAGGGCGGGTTGTTGGTGCAGCGGTGGAATTAACTTTTCCCGTGTTGCAAGACACCTTGAACAATGCCGAACATAGTCGGGCCGCATAAAGAAGGAACTCTCAAACCATGGCGACCATTCTCGTTGTTGATGACGAAATTGGAATTCGAGAACTTTTGTCCGAAATCCTTGGGGATGAAGGGCATGCCGTGCTGCTTGCAGAAAACGCAGGCCAGGCGCGTACTATTCGAGAGCAAGAGCAACCCGACCTGGTGTTGCTGGATATCTGGATGCCTGACACCGATGGTGTCACCCTGCTGAAAGAATGGTCGGTCAAAGGCCTGCTGACCATGCCTGTGATCATGATGAGCGGGCACGCCACCATCGACACGGCTGTGGAGGCCACGCGCATTGGCGCGCTTGATTTTCTGGAAAAGCCCATTTCACTGCAAAAGCTGCTGGGTGCCGTTGAAAAAGGTTTGGCTCGCGGAAAAATGGTGCAGTCTGCCCGCGCCTTGATGCAATCGCAGCCCAAAGCCAATGGAGTTCCTGGTGCGCCCGGTAGTGTTGCGGGCGGTGCCATGTCTGTGTCGGGCAATTCCTTGTCCACGCCTGACACCAGCCCTTTGGGTCAAGCCCTGGCAGAATTGTCCACGCTTGATCTGGACGCGCAGTTGCGCGATGCGCGCGATTCCTTCGAGCGGATTTATTTCGAATACCACTTGCGCCTTGAAAATGGCAGTATGACCCGCCTTGCTGAACGAACCGGTATTGAGCGCACACACTTGTACCGAAAACTCAAACAGCTGGGTGTTGAAGTGGGCCGCACTGCGCGTAAAAATATCGCATGAAAATCATCATTGTCGGTGCCGGGCGTGTGGGGGCCAGCCTCGCGGAAAGCCTGGTGTCCGAGCACAACGACATCACCTTGATCGATCCAGACCCCGCGGTGTTGGCAGACCTTCAAGACCGTTACGACCTGCGCACCATTGCCGGCAACGGTGCCTTGCCGCGCGTGTTGAGGCAGGCTGGTGCCGAAGACGCCGACATGCTGGTGGCGGTAACCCGCAGCGATGAAACCAACCTGGTGGCCTGCCGCATGGCGGCATTGATGTTCAATGTGCCACGCCGCATTGCGCGGGTGCGTTCGCCGGAAATGATGGAGCAGGCCAACCTGCATGGCGACGAGGGTTTTAATGTGGACCATGTCATTTGCCCAGAGCAAAGCGTGACGGAGCACATAGAACGCCTGATCGAATTTCCCGATGCCTTGCAGGTGCTTGACTTTGCCGATGGCAAAGTCACGCTGGTTTCTGTGCGCGCTTACGCAGGCGGACCCTTGGTTTCTCATCCCATCGAAGACCTGCGCAAACACCTGCCCAAAGTCGATGTGCGCATTGTGGCGCTGTTCCGCGAAAACCAGCCCGTGGCCGTCGAGGGTTACACCATGATTCAGCCGGGCGACGAGGTGTTTTGCTTGTCGGCCACTGAACACGTGCGCACCGTGATGGCGGAACTGCGCAGGGTTTCAAAACCGGTCGCCAAGGTCATGATTGCAGGCGGCGGCAACATTGGTTTGCGCCTTGCACGCAGCCTGGAAGAAAACTACCAGGTGAAAGTGATTGATGCGGATCGAAAGCGTTGCGAAGATTTGGCCAGCCAGTTGGGTTCGCGCACCTTGGTGTTGTACGGCGATGCCACGGATGAAGATTTGCTGGCGGAAGAGAATGTGCAAGATGTCGACACCTTCATTGCGCTGACCAACGACGATGAAAACAACATCATGTCTTCCTTGTTGGCCAAGCGCATGGGCGCACGCCGGGTCATCGCGCTGATTCAGCGCAAGGTTTACGCCGAGCTGGTGCAGGGTGGGCAAATTGACATTGCACTTGCGCCGTCGAATGCCACGCTTAGCGAATTGCTCAAGCACATTCGGCGTGGTGACGTGGTGGCGGTTCACCGCTTGCGCCGTGGCGTGGCAGAGGCGATTGAAACCATTGCGCATGGCGATTCAAAGTCGTCGAAAGTGGTGGGCCGTGCCATTGAAAAAATTGACATGCCAAAGGGCGCGGTGATTGGTGCGATTGTGCGTGGTGATCAAGTGATCATGGCGCACCACGACACCGTGATCGAGGCGGAAGACCACATTATTACTTTCGTTGAAAACCGCAAACTGGTGCCGCAGGTTGAGAAATTGTTCCAAGTTGGTGTGGGGTTTATCTAAAGTGGCGCACGCTGCATGAGAAATTCAATTTTTCCGGTTGTCACCGTATTGGGTTTCGCCCTGGCGCTTTTTTCAGTGTCCTTTCTGGTGCCGCTTGTCTATGCTTTTATCACGGGCGAACCAACCGTTGAGGCGTTCAGCACCGGATTTTTGACCACATTTCTGGTCGGTCTGGCGGCGCATTTGCTGACCCGCCGTTTCAAGCGCGAATTGCAACCTCGCGATGGTTTTCTGCTGGTGTCGGCGGTGTGGTCCCTGATTCCGGCATTCTGTGCCATTCCGCTGGTGCTCTATTTTGACAACCTCAGTTTTACGGATGCGTATTTCGAGATGGTCTCGGGGCTGACCACCACGGGTGCCACCGTGCTGACGGGTTTGGATACAATGCCGGCCAGCATCAATATTTGGCGACATCTTTTGTCCTGGATTGGTGGCATGGGTATTTTGGTATTGGCCGTGGCCATTTTGCCATTGTTGGGCGTGGGTGGTTCGCAGGTATTCAAAGCCGAAACACCGGGGCCGATGAAAGACAGCAAGTTGACCCCGCGCATTACAGAGACCGCCAAGTCACTGTACCTGGTGTACTTCGCCTTGTCAGTGGGTTGCGCCATCAGTTACAAGCTGGCGGGCATGACCTGGCTGGATGCTTTCATGCACGCAGGCACCACCATGTCGTTGTCTGGCTTCTCATCCCACGACGCCAGTTACGCGTACTTCGATTCTGCTGCAATCGAGATGGTGGCCGTGGTGTTTATGCTGATCTCCGGGATCAATTTTGCCATTCACTTCATGGCGTGGCGCGGCAAATCGTTTCGCCCTTACTCGATGTGTCCGGAAACCAAATGGTTTTTGATCTTGATGTTTGTATCGGTGTTTTTTGTCACGGTGTTTTTGTTGGCACACCAGCAGTACACAACTTTCAGTGAGGCTTTCCGCTTCAGTTTGTTCAATGTGGTGTCGGTGGCGACCACGACTGGTTTTGCGAATACCGACTACGCGCAGTGGCCCATGTTTGCACCACTGACGATGATTTTTCTCAGTATTTTTGCCACTGCAGCGGGCTCCACTGGCGGTGGCATCAAAATGTTGCGCGCTGTCATTCTGTTTCAGCATGCGGTAGGTGAATTGTCCCGTGTCTTGCATCCCCGAGCTGTTAATCCGGTGAGAATCAGGGGGGCGGCAGTCAGTGCCCAGGTTATTTTTGGTGTCTTGGCTTTCATGTTGATGTATGGCATGAGCATCATTTCCATCACCATGATTCAAATGTTCACGGGTCTTGAACCGATCGCTGCGCTGACTGGCACCATTGCCATGATCAATTGTTTGGGGCCGGCCCTGGGAGAGTTGGGGCCATCTTCCAACTATGCCAGCCTTGGTGATTTCCAGACTTGGGTTTATTCCTTTGCCATGCTGTTGGGTCGTCTGGAAATGTTCACCATTCTTGTGCTGTTCACCCCGGCGTTCTGGCGCAAATGAAAACGCAGGTGTTTCTTGTTTCGGGCCGCAATCCGGAACTGCGTGCACAGCGCATTGAGCGCTTGTTGTGCGAGCAGGCGAGTGCAGGAAAAATTACCTTGATGGCCAGCACGGAAATTTTCTCGTTTGCTGCAGTTGAGGCACAGGCAGACTTGTTTCGGCTGGATGCTGAACGCAAGGCCCGTGGCATTCACGTTCTTCGGCTTAGCCCAGGTTGTTTGTGCTGCTCCTCCAAATTGGTGCTGTCCACGCACCTGGCCCGCACCTTAAGATTGAACCAACCGAATGTACTGTTGGTCGAACTGGAAAGTCAAAGTCACCCGGAACAAGTGTTACAGTTATTAAAAGAGCCTCAATGGACTGACTGGTTTGCCGATATAACTCTTGTGGAGGAAATTTCGTAAGGGGTTTGACGCCACGTGCGTGGCCTTGATATTGCTAGATAGATCACCATATTCAACCTGAAAGTATTATTTGGAGGTTTGCGATGTTAATGATGATTGATAGCCCCTTTTACTGCGTGGTGGATTTGGTCATGAGCGAGGGGCAACCCAGCCTTGGCATTGAAATCGTGGACAAGAACAACCAGCGCGAACTGTTTTTGCAGGGCGATGCGGCTGAAAAATTCCGCAAAGAGGTGAAATACCTTGCCGCCCAAGAACCTGATATCGATGACATTGAAGCTTTTATTGAAAGCTACAAACCCTGGATGCAACATCCTGTGACGTTGCATTAAATGCCAGCTTAGAAAATCCATGTCCGAGTCGTTTGCACTCGGCTTGGATTCAGAAGAATAGCTACATCGTGCGATTGGCGAAGCACGACCAACTCGTCGGGATTGTCCGATTCCGCACAGAAAACCGCTATCTCCCTTGTTGAGTTGATTCTTGCTCACCAAATTCGGCAAGACAGATGGCCGAATTTGTTGTCGGCTTGCAGCCGAACGCAACGAATCAATTCACGCGGGGCGCTTTTCTTTAACGTGCGGAACAGACAAATCCACTGCCGAGTTGGCCTCAACTAGCCCCCGTGAATCTTCGCTACTGCGCATTGCACTGCTGGATGTGAAGCCCAAGCTGATTGGGTTGTTAACCATCCACTTTAATTTAAACCAGCACAGTTCCGTTCCAAGCTGCCAAGGCCTGCGCTGCGCGCTGCTCAACCACCTTCGCCACATCAGCCACTTGATCAAGCCCCGCTGTTAGCCATGTGCCGCCCACAGCCTGTACTGCCTTGATTTCACGCCATTGCGGCATGTTTTCCAGTGTTACGCCGCCCGTGGGCACAATGCGTGCTGCGGCCAAGGGCGCTGTAATGCCAGCGAGTGCTTTCGGGCCGCCTGCTGCCATGGCCGGGAAAAACTTCAACAACTCGAACCCCAGTTCAAGGCCGCGCATCATCTCCGATGCAGTGGCTGCACCGGGCACCCATGCATAGCCTTTCTTTAAGGCGTGTTCGGCAAGTGTTTCAGTAAGGCCAGGTGAAATGAACAGGGTGGCACCAAGGTCAGCGGTTTGGTCAAATTGGGTGGGCGTTAATACCGTTCCGGCAGACAATCGCATGTCGGGAAAGCGCCTGGCGATTTCGCCCATGGCTTGCAGTGCTTCTGGGGTGCGCAAGGTAATTTCAATTTGCGTAATGCCGCCTGCGCAAAGGCCTTCGGCAATTTCCAAACCCTGCTTTGGCGTGTTGATTACCACCACGGGTAACACGCCCTGTTGCAGCCAGCTTCGAGTGCGTTCAGTGCGGGTGTCTGGGGTGTGTTGCGTGCTCATGGAAATTCCTTTGTTCATTGCGGAAACAGGTTGCTTGCGCCTTCTTCGGCGCTGCTTACTGTGTTGCGCCACACCTGAAAGTAGCCGCGCCCATGGCTTACGGCCTGCGCGGGTGTGGGCATCGGTTCGCGGGTGCTTAGGTCGGCGGTGGTGTGCAGCACCCCTTCATTGGCATCTACCTGCACCACGTCGCCATCGCGAAGCCGTGCAATGGGGCCATCGGCCTTGGCTTCGGGGCACACATGAATGGCGGACAATACTTTGCCAGAAGCACCGCTCATGCGGCCATCGGTGACAAGCGCAACAGGCAAACCCTGGTCTTGCAGAATGCCAAGAATGGGTGTGAGTTTGTGCAGTTCAGGCATGCCGTTGGCGCGCGGGCCCTGGTGTGCCAGCACCACCACCACAGCTTCGGTGAATTCACCATTGTTGAAAGCGTCGATCACTTGCAGTTGGTCTGTAAACACGCGGCAAGGCGCTTCCACAAACCGGTGTTCTTGTTTCACGGCCGATACCTTGCACACGCCCCGGCCCAGGTTGCCTTTCATCAGGCGAATACCGCCGTCGGGCTGGAAGGGGTCGGTGTGTGGGCGCAGTACTTCCAGGTTGCGCGATGCACCCGGTTTGCGTGTTGAAAATGCTTGTGCAGTGGGCAGCACTTCACCCACGGTGTTGGCCATGGTGGTGCCCCACACGGTGGGTGCTTCGCCATCGACAAAGCCGCCGTCTATCAATGTGGCCAGCAAGCCGGCGGTGCCGCCTGCCGCTTGAAATGCATTCACGTCTTCGGTGCCGTTGGGGTACACGCGGGTTAGCAGTGGGGTGACGCTGGAAATGATTTCAAGGTCGGTCCAGTCGATCAAATAGCCAGCGGCGCGTGCCACGCTGACCCAGTGAATGGTGTGGTTGGTGGATCCACCGGAAGCCATCAAGCCCACCAGTGCATTCATCAGGCAGCGGGAATCGACCAGTGTGCCCAGCTTCAGCGCCGGGTTGCGTGTGGCGCTTTCAAGGGCGCGTACGCTTTCGCCGATCAAGGCTTTGCGTTGTGGGCTGCTGGGCAATTCAAACGCACCGCCGGGAAACTGCAGGCCCATGAAATCGAGCATCAACTGGTTGGAATTTGCCGTGCCGTAAAAAGTACAGGTGCCGGGGCTGTGGTAGGCTTTTTCTTCAGATTGCAACAGGTCTTCGCGGGTGGCTTTGCCTTGCGCGGCCAACTGGCGGGTTTTGGCTTTTTCGGAATTGGACAAACCCGTTTCCATGGGGCCGGCGGGAATGAACACAAAGGGCAGGTGGCCAAAGCCTAAAGCGCCGATCAACAGGCCGGGGGCAATTTTGTCGCACACGCCCAGCAATATGGCACCGTCGAATACATCGTGTGAAAGGCCCACGCAAGCCGACAAGGCGATGACGTCGCGCGAGAACAGCGACAATTCCATGCCCTCTCGGCCTTGCGTTATGCCGTCGCACATGGCGGGAGTGCCGCCTGCAACTTGTGTGGTGGCACCCAGTGCCCGGGCGTGTCGGGCAATCAATTCCGGATATGCCACAAACGGTTGGTGTGCGGACAACATGTCGTTGTAAGCGGTCACAATGCCCAGGTGTGGCGATTTGTGCAGTGAAATAACGCGTTTGGTGCTGCTGGGGTAAATTGCTGTGGTGTGGGCCAGGTTGGCACAGCCCACGGCCGTGCGGTTTTGCGGGCCTTGTGGCAAGCTGTTCAAATAGGCTGCGCGCGTGGCTTTGGAACGTTGTTCAATTTGTTCGCGAAGCGCCTGCAGGGTGGGGTGTAGTGTGGTTGCCATTGCACGAATCTCGATAAGATTACTTGTGGATATGCATTGTTTGTAACATAATTACAAAAAACTAGCAATTAATGTAACTAATTCGATCAATCAAGCTGGAACCCAAAATGACCGACAATTCCCCCCTGCCTGTTGGCACGTTCACCTTTGTGTTGCACGGCGCGGGTGGCGATTTGGCCAAGCGCAAAATTATTCCGGCGCTGGCGCACTTGGCCAAATCGGGCTATTTTGCGGCTGAATCAAGAATCATTTTTGCACAACGTGAAGCCTTAAGCCCCGCGCAGGCTTTGGCGCAAGTGGATTCCTTTTTACAGGTCGCGGGCGATGAGGCGGCCCGTGAATCCATTCCCGCTTTGCTGCCTTACCTGCACACTTTGCAGGTTGTGCTGGGCACCGCAGATGCCTGCAAGGCCATGGCAATTGCCGTGGAAGGAAGCCCGGAACCGGTGGTGCATTATGCAGCCCTGCCTTCTTCACGATTTATCGATTTAATCAATTGCATACCCACGGTACGCGACCCCGAGAAACTGCGCCTTGTGCTGGAAAAGCCATTGGGCTTTAACGCCAAAGAATCGGCCTTGATTGAAGAAGCGGTGGCCTCCAAGCTGGATGAATCGCAGGTTTATCGAATCGATCATTATTTGGGCAAACAGGCTGTGCAAAATTTGCTGGCCTTGCGCTTGGGCAACCGAATATTTGAACCGTTATTAACGCGTGAACACGTGGCCTATGTACAAATTACCGTGGCTGAAGATTTGGGTGTGGAAGACCGTGCCGGTTTTTACGAGCATGCCGGTGCACTGCGCGACATGGTGCAAAGCCACATGTTGCAATTGCTGGCAACAGTGGCGATGGAGCCGCCGGTAAGCCTTGAAGCCAATTCATTGCGCGACGAAAAACTGAAAGTATTGCGTTCACTGAAAGTGCCGCAGGTTACCGGCATTCCCGAAATTGTGGTGGGCCAGTATGGCGAAGGGTATGTGAAAGGTCAGCCTGTTCAAAAGTACCGCAACGAAAAGGGTGTTGCCGCCAATTCCACCACAGAAACTTATGTGTCTTTCCGTACCGAAGTGCAAACCTGGCGTTGGGCAGGCGTGCCATTTTTGGTGCGCACCGGCAAGCGCATGCCCCGCCGCTTTGCGGAAATCGTGATTCAGTTTCGTGATGTACCCAAGCCCTTGTTTGAACCTGTGGGCGGGCAATGGGTGGGCAACCAGTTGGTAATTCACCTGCAGCCTGAAGACAAACTTGAATTGAAGTTGCTGGCCAAAACACCGGGTGAGCGTGAGCGGTTAAAACCTGTTTCGCTTGATCTGGATTTTTTCAACACCTGGCGCATTCCGGTGCGCGATGCTTACGAGCGTTTGATTACCGACATTTTGCGTGGCCGCCTTGGTTTGTTTTTGCGCCGCGACGAGGTACAAACCCAGTGGCAATTTATAGACCGTATACTGAATGACTTGAAAAGCCACGGCATGGAACCAGTGCCTTACACCAGCGGTACTTATGGCCCCTCGTCGGCCACAGCCATGGCTATGCGGGCTGGTGCATTGTGGTCGGAGGACGGCTTGTGATCGATGACAAAGATTCCCGGTTGCGCGAAGACATTCGCCTGCTGGGTGCCTTGCTGGGCGAAATCATCGCCGAGCAACAAGGCTTGCCTGTGTTCACCGCCATTGAGGAAGTGCGCCAATTGTCGGTGCAGTACCGCCGGTTTGACGACAATGCAGCACGCGCTGAACTGGAAGCGCGGCTTGAGGCACTGACGCAAGATGAAACCATTTCACTGATACGCTCGTTCTCGATTTTCTCGATGTTGAGCAACATCGCAGAAGACTGCCATTTGATTCGCCGCAATCGCCAGCATGAACTGGCGGGCATGCCGCCGCGCGAAGCAAGCCTGGATTACACCATTGACGAATTACAGCGCGTGGGTGTAAACCGCGATGTGCTGCTTGCCCGCTTGAAGCAAACTGAATCGGTGCCGGTGTTGACAGCGCACCCCACCGAGGTGCAACGCAAAAGCGTGCTGGATGCGCAGCAAAGCATTATTGCGCTGATACGCCAGCGCGATGAAATTCAGTTAACGCTAGAAGAAACCAATGCGTGGCGCGATGAACTGAAAGCAGCCGTGCAGCGCCTGTTTCAAACCCGCTTGCTGCGCCGAAACAAGTTGAGCGTAATCGATGAAGTGAACAACGCACTGGCGTATTTTGATGCCACGTTTTTTGCCCAGGTGCCGCAGGTGTACCGCAAGCTGCAAAGCTTGTTGAACCTGCCCAGTACCGATAATTTTTTGCCTGTGGATGAAGACCCGCTGGGCAAGGTGCTCACAGTGGGTTCGTGGATTGGCGGCGACCGCGATGGCAACCCCTTTGTGACGGCACAGGTGCTGGACACCACCCTGAAGATTCAAAGCCGCAAAGTGCTGGAGCATTACCTTGCCGAGGTGAGTTGCCTGATTCGCGAATTCAGCGTGACCGATTATTTCCTGAAACCCAACCCGCCCTTGACCGCGCTGGCCAATACCTCGGGCGAGGATTCTGCCCATCGCCTGGATGAAACACTGCGCCGGGCTTGTGTGGCTATTCACAAGCGCGTGCAAGCCACTTTGCAACAGGCTGCGAATGGTGAATGTGCTGCACTGGCTTACGCAGAACCTGCGGAGTTGCTCGCCGATTTGAATGTGATGTTTTCTGCATTGAACGACAACGGCATGCGGCGCATTGCCGAAGGGCGATTGGCCCTGTTGGCCCGCAAAGTGAAAGTGTTTGGTTTTTCGCTGATGGCCCTGGACTTGCGCCAGAACAGTGATGTGTTTGAAGAAGTGATTGCTGACTTGCTCAAGCAATCGACCTTGGGGCTAACCGACTACCTGGCATGCAGCGAAGTAGAAAGAGTTGAGTTGCTGTGCGCTGAATTGCGCACGCCACGTTTGCTGTTCAGTGATTCCTTGCAATACAGCGAACGCACCCATTCGGAAATGGCGATTTTTCGCAAGGCCAAACTGGCGCACCAGGTGCTGGGTGCTTCTGCCATTCAAAACTGCATTATTTCCAAAACCGCATCGGTCAGCGATTTGCTTGAACTGGCGGTACTGTTGAAAGAAGCGCATTTGCTGAACGTGGCCACGGGCGAATTGGCGGTGAATATTGTGCCGCTGTTTGAAACCATTGAAGATTTGCAGGCCGCGCCCGCGATCATGAACACCTTGTTTGGTATTGCTGAATACCGTGTGCTGGTGGCTTCACGCGGGCATGTGCAGGAAGTGATGCTGGGTTATTCCGACAGCAACAAAGACGGCGGGTTTGTTACATCAGGCTGGAGCCTGTACCAAGCTGAAATTGGACTGGTGGATGTGTTTGCCCAACATGGGGTAAAGATTCGCCTGTTCCATGGCCGTGGTGGGTCGGTGGGTCGTGGCGGTGGTTCCAGTTACCATGCCATTTTGGGCCAACCCCCCGGTGCTGTAGATGGTCGCATTCGCCTGACCGAACAGGGCGAAGTAATTGCGGCCAAATACGGCATTGAATCGCTGGGCAGGCGTAACCTGGAAGTGTTGGTTTCTGCAAACCTGATGGTTTCCGAGCACACGGAACTAACCCGTGAAGTGCCTGCCAGGTTTCTGGAATTGATGGCGAAGTTGTCGAACCACGCCTTCAATGCTTACCGGGATTTGGTCTACAACACCGACGGTTTTCTGGAATATTTCAAACAGTCCACAGTCATTTCCGAAATTGCGAGTTTGAACATTGGCAGCCGCCCTGCTTCGCGCAAAGCGAACTGGACCATTGAAGATTTGCGTGCCATTCCGTGGGTGTTCAGTTGGGCGCAAAGCCGGGTGATGTTGCCGGGCTGGTATGGTTTTGGTACTGCAGTGGCCACACTGCGTGACAGTTTGAATGAAGCCGAGTTGCTTGATCTTCAAGCCATGGCAAAGCAGTGGCCGTTTTTCAACACCATGTTGTCTACGTTGAACATGGTGCTGGCAAAGGCCGACATGGCCATTGCCTCGCGCTATGCCGCCATGGTGGAAAATGCAGCGCTGCGCGGCAAAGTATTTGGCCGTATTGCAGCTGAGCATGCGCGTGCGGTGGAAGGCTTGTTGTGGTTGACCGGGCAAAGTGAACTGCTGGCCGACAACCCCTTGCTGAAACGTTCCATCGAGGCACGTTTTCCGTATGTAGACCCCTTGAACCACGTGCAGGTGGAGCTGTTGCGCAGGCACCGCCAAGGCGAGCGGGATGAGCGGGTGGCGCGTGGTGTGCACTTGTCGATCAATGGCATTGCCACGGGGTTAAGGAATAGTGGGTAAACACGGCGACTAAATTCAAGGGGGTCAATTCTGGAAACCATACACATTGCCGACTGGAACGAGTTTGTGGCCTTAACCACCGAATGCGATGGTTGGGCTTTCCGTGGTTTGCAGGATGCAGACTGGCCCTTGCTGAGTTCGCTGTCGCGGTACCTGCAAAACTATGTGCCCGACAAAACATCTTGGCGGTTGCGTGAAGAACGTGCCTTTCGAATTTTCCGACGCAAAGCACACAACTATTTGCCCGATGCCAGCGTGCTGGACGACGACATTCGCTGCCTTGCATTAATGCAACACCACGGCGCGCCCACGCGCATGCTCGACTTCACGAAGTCGCCTTTTGTGGCGGCGTTTTTTGCACTTGAACGGGCAGTTAAAAATTCAGCGGTTTTTGCGCTGGACACGCCGCGCTTGTGGATGGCCACGCCAATCAACAACGCAACCCTTCACCGCGACATGATTGATCCGCGCATAGAGGGCAATTTTGAGCGCTATTTTGCATCGAATGCCAACGACATCATGTGGGTGGGTGAACCCGACCGAATGGACGGGCGGCTGGTGGCGCAGTCGGGTACTTTTGTGGTGCCGGGCGTGCTGGACAAACCGATTGATGAAATTATCCAGCACTACGAAACCGGCCCGGCCATGATCCGCAAGTTTATTTTGCCAGCCAGCATTCGCAAGGAAGCCATGTTGGCTTTGTACCGCATGAACATTACCAATGCCACACTGTTTCCAGATTTGGATGGCTTGTCCCGTTCAATTTCCTACGAGCTTGAGATTACCTGGCCGGGCCATGCCACGGCTGCATCCAAAGGTTATTGATCCTCAGTGCGATTCTGCTGTCGGTATTCTTCAAGCTTGTTGCCCCGGTACACCTGCTTGAAGAAAAGTGGCGTGAGAAAGGTGGTCACAATGCCCATCAACACCAACGTTGAGAACATGGTGGGGCCGATGAAACCATTCTGGTAGGCAATGCCCGCCACCACCAGTTCCATCACGCCCCGACCGTTCAATACCGCGCCCAGGCCCAATGCCTCGCGGTGCTGCATCCCGATAATTCGGCCGCCCAGCCAACCGGCAAACAACTTTGTGACAACGGAAACCAAAATCACGATCAGCGGAAAGTCCCAGTTGCTCAGGCTGATCAGTTGCAGTTCCAGCCCCAGGTAAGCAAAGAAAATGGGTGCCAGAAACCCGTTGGTGATCGAACCCAGTGTGCCTTGCAGGTCTTTGTAGCGCGATGCGATGAAGTGTTTTTTGTCCAGAAACAGTGCGCCAAAAAACGCGCCAATGACAAAGTGAAAACCCAGGGCTTCACTGATGGTGCCAAACACCAGCACAAACACAATTACGATGCCAAACAGGGCTTCCGGGCCGAACACGCGGATCATGGTTTCGGGAAAAGCCTGCACATTCACATTGCGTTTTTCCAGCCAGTTCAACAGGTGGTTCAAGCCCACCACCACCAAACCAAGCACCAGTAGTTTGAGGGTGGCAATGCCCACAGCACTGCCTGTATCGGCCAGTGTCATGCTTTTGGGCAGGTTCAACACAATGCCCAGAATGAACAGGGCCACCACATCGTTTACCACAGCGGTGGCCAGGGAAAACTTCGCAATCGGGGTATGCAAGATACCCAGGTTTTCCATCAGTTTAACGGCCACGGGCAGCGCGGTGATCGAGATGCACAAGCCCAGGAAAATCATTCGCATAAGGTCTTGGCCAAAAGCCGCAGCGATCATCAAGCCGCCAAGGAAGGGGATGAAAAAGCTGAGCACGGCGAGAATCAGGCCACGGCCCTTCATGGCCCCGAAAATATCGGAGAACCGCATTTCCAGGCCCGCATTCAGAATGATCAGGAACACGGCCAGTTCAGTGACACCGGCCAAGCCGTCGTTCGGCGCGATCAAACCCAGAATGGCAGGCCCAAGCAGCACGCCCGCCATAATTTCACCGATCATTTCTGGTTGGTTGTAGCGCGCAAACAGGCGCCCGAACAGGCGGGCCACCACAATGAGTAAAAGCAGGCTGGACAGCAGCGACATGAGGAAATTCACAGAGAAATGGCGATTGAGTTTACCACTGGCAAGGCAAAGGTTAACGGGCTTAATCCAATGTGTTCAAATGTGTGGGTTAATTCATTTTATGTCGCATTTATGTTCAATTCTGAAAAGCACCTAGAAGAAACCTGCATCACCAGCACTCGCGTGTTTGATGGCCATTTGATGAAAGTGAACCAGGACACGGTGCGCCTGCCCAATGGCGAGGAATCGGTGCGCGAATACACCGTGCACCCCGGGGCTGTGGCCGTTGTTCCCATACTGGACGATGGCCGGTTTGTGATGGAGCGGCAGTTTCGCTACCCGCTGCACCGGGTGTTTCTGGAATTTCCAGCCGGCAAAATTGACCCCGGCGAAGACCCTGTGGCCACAGCCCACCGCGAACTGTTGGAAGAAACCGGTTATGTTGCGCAGTCGCTGGAGTACCTCACCACCATTCACCCGGTTATTTCGTATTCCACTGAGAAAATTGTGCTGTACGTTGCGCGTGGTTTGAAGTTGCAAGAGCGCAAGCTGGATCACAACGAATTTTTGGACGTGGTGCTGGTGGAGCCTGTCGAGTTGATGCGGCAGATCAAGGCTGGGGAAGTGACGGATGTGAAAACAATCATTGGCGCGTTTTGGGTGGCACAAGCCATTTAAAACTGAAGGTCACGCACCTGAGAACGGTGTCGCCACCGGGTTCGCGGTGTACCTGCTGATTCGATTGAATCAGGAAAAAGCAGGCGCTTGAGGCTATACCAGCAGCGGGTGATCGGCCATGTCATGATTCACGTCGGCATGGCCTTGTTCGTCATTTCTCACGGCAATGACTACATCGCGCAACTTCGCGTCGGGTGCTAATTTGTAATAGTCGATCGCGATTTTCGGTGCGGCAATGTTTTCAATTCGGCCTGCATCAATTTCCGCCAGGTAGTCGGTGTAGCTGACCACTGCCTGGTTTTCGAAATACCCCACCATGCGGTGCGCTGTTTTCGGAAAGAACACGTACAAGATGAAATAGAAGTGCCAAAACACCAGCTGGGCAAACAACACCAACAAGCGCTCACCCACACTGGGTTTTGCAATCTCGATGAAAATCATCAAATGCATGCGCTCGTTTTCTGCTTCTTCAAGCAGGGTGCGAATGGTGGGACCGTAGCCCGTTTTCATCTTCCGCAGGCTTTTCAAGTGAATCCACATGCCAGCGACCATGCCGGGTACGCCGGCCACCGTTTCAAGAATGACAGCCCTGTGCCCGTAGCGTTTGGCAAAGAATGTATCGGCGAACCAGCGAAAAAACATGGTGAGCGATTTTGCGAAATGGTCTGAAAAGTCTTTGGGGATGGGTTCTCGAGGCATTGCTTCCATGTGCTCTACTCCCTGAGGTGCGACGACAGTGTGGTTTTGTTTGTCCTGGGTCAGTCTACGCTTGTTGGGGTGCGTGGGCTAGCCCAGTGAATTCTCAGGCTGGACCTCATTTTTGCCTTTGATGGGGACTTCTGTACACAGCTGAAGAGTGCACGATCAGACACGGAAGCTTACGGTGGCACATCAAACAGTGTCCCCTCACGCGGCGGTTTTTCAGCATGATAATCATAAAATTGACATAGTGTAAACTTTTGATTAAAGTTCCTCTGATCGTGCTCTTGCATCCCCTTGAATTGAGGTTCCCATGTTGCTCAAACTGATTGTTTCGCTGGTATTGGTTTTTTTGCTCGCGGCGCTGGTGTACCGTTTTTTGCCGCAATTGTTGGGCGTGTTGGGCTTGCACCCCCAACGCCATTTTCTGCCCAAGGCCATGGCGGGGCATCGAGCATTGGTGATCACGACCAGCCACGGAGTGTTGGGCGACACGGGTAAGAAAACAGGGGTGTTCGCCTCGGAAATGACGGTGCCGTATTACGCGTTTCTGGATTCAGGCATGCAGGTAGATGTGGCCAGCATTCAGGGCGGCGTGGTGCCCATTGAGCCCATTTCCGTGAAATGGCCCTTGGCCACACCCGAGGACCAGCGCTTTTTGAAAGACGCCGACTTTCAGGCCAAGTTGCACCACAGCGTGCCGGTGCGCGACATCAACCCGCAACACTACGACCTGTTTTTTCTGGCTGGCGGTTGGGGCGCAGCCTATGACTTGGGGCAATCTGCCGTGTTGGGCGAAAAGTTGTCGGCGGCTTACCAGGCGGGTAAGGTGCTGGGTGGTGTATGCCACGGGCCTTTGGGTTTGATTCAGGTGAAAAACACGCAAGGTGAGTTGGCCATTGCGGGCAAACGCCTGACCGCGGTCACCAACAAGCAACTCCAGGAGTTGAAGGTGACTTTGACCCCCCTGCACCCGGAAACCGAATTGCGCAAGCGTGGCGTGCTGTATGAATCGATGACACGCTTGCGAGATATTTTTGCCAGCAAGGTGGTGCAAGACGATCAGTTTGTCACCGGTCAGAATCAAAACGACGGTGCCGAGGTGGCGCACCGCATGATGAGCATGGTGAGTGGCGCCCCTCTTACTGCTGTATCACCCACTTCTTGTACTGCCTCGTCCTGAAAAACGCGGCTACCTGCTGGTTAGCCAATGCAAATGCTGGGCTTACTTTCGCATTGGGGTTGCGCCCTTTGCTTACCCTGTTCAACTGGTGTTTCACCATGGCCATGTAAGCCAGCGAGGCCAGTACTTTGTTGTTCCAGGCAATGGGTCGCAACTCGGGCACGCTGGGTTGGCCTTGTTTCCATTCGTCGGGCAAGTTGGGGTTCAGTGCCAGTGCGGTGGCAATGCCCACCAAACCAATGCCCGCGGTGGTCACCACTTGTTCGGCCACGGCTTTTCTGCGAATGCCGCCAGTCACCATGATGGGCACGGTGGCCACAGTGGCAATGTCTTTGGCAAATTCGAGAAAATACGCTTCGCGCGCCAGGGTACGCCCGTCACGTGCGTTGCCTTGCATGGCAGGTGCTTCGTAGCTGCCGCCTGAAAGCTCGATCAAGTCCAGCCCCAAGGGGTTGAGCATTTGCACCACGGCTTTGGCATCGTCTTCACTGAAACCGCCGCGCTGAAAGTCGGCAGAGTTTATTTTCACAGCCACGGCGAATGGTCGCCCCACGGCTTCGCGAATGCCCTTCACTACTTCTATCAACAGGCGTGCGCGGTTTTCAACGGAGCCGCCCCATTCGTCTTTTCGTTTGTTGGAAATTGGCGATAAAAACTGGCTGAGCAGGTAACCATGGGCGGCATGAATTTGCACGCCGTTGAAGCCAAACTTTTCTGCCAGCACTGCGGCGTTGATAAAGCGGTTTTTGATGTCGCCAATTTCAGCGGCAGTCAGTTCACGCGGGAGGGTGAACTGTTTGGAAAAATTGCCCAGGTCCATGGCCACCTCGGAAGGTGCCACGGTGGGCTGCCCCAAGTTGGCAGGCATTTGGCGGCCGGGGTGGTTGATCTGCATCCACACCTGCGCACCACCCGATTTGGCAGCTTTGGCCCAGCGTTTAAACTGCGCAGCTTGTGAGTCGGTCTCTAGCACCACGCCGCCGGGGCCTGTCATGGCGCGGCGGTCAATCATCACGTTGCCGGTAATTATTAAACCCACACCGCCTGCTGCCCAGGCGCCGTAAAGGCGAATTAGTTGCTCAGAAGGTGCCTGGTCGGCATTGGCCAGGTTTTCTTCCATGGCGGCTTTGGCCAGGCGGTTGGGAAGCTGGCTGCCGTTGGGCAGCGTGAAGGTGTTGAAGAGGCTCATGTAGTTTTCCATGGTTGCAATGGATGAAACAATAAGGCTAAAGTTAACTTGAAGGTCAATAGAGGAATACATCATTATGAAAATTGGCGAGTTGGCCAAGCGCAGCGGTTTGTCGGCGGCCACCATTCGGTTTTACGAATCCAAGGGTTTGATTACCGCAGTTAGCCGCAAAGCAAATGGTTACCGCGAATATCCGCTGGAGGCTGTTGCGGTGTTGAACATTATCGCGAACGCACAGCAAACCGGTTTTACGCTGGATGAAATTCGACAGGTGATGCCCGGTAATTTGAGCAACTGGAAGCATGAGGAGCTGGTGGGCATGTTGAAGAAAAAAGTGGCCGATATCGAAGCCATGGAACTGAAGTTGGCCCAAGGCAAGTCGCAGTTGCAAAACATGATCAAGCTAATCGAATGCAAGCCAGAAGACATGGATTGCGACGACAACGCCAACCGCATTTTGAAGGAAATGGGGATTTTGAAATCTGGTTAGTTTTTAATTCTGCGTGGGTCGCGCCGCAATGTATAAAAACTGGTGACGTTGAATTGCGGTGCTGGTCCTCAAGAAAAGTATTCGTGCAGAATATTGTTGAACCCACCACTTTATTCAGTTAAATCCATGTTGATCAAAAGCGCTGATGATCGAGAAAGCGACATCAAGATTCTTGAAAGCCTGTTGAACCATCCTTCCGCATCTGCGTCGACGAAACGCAATATTGAAAAAGAGATCAAAGCGATCAGGTCGGGTGTAAAGGGTGAGAAGGATGCTGCCTATCAAATTGAGTACTACTACGGCAATGGAAAAAACTGGGCAGTCATTCACGACTTGCGAATTGAACACAAGGGCCGGGTTGCGCAAATTGACCACTTGCTGATTAATCGGCTGATGGAAATTTGGGTATGCGAAAGCAAACACTTTAATCAAGGAGTTTCAATTAACGAGCAAGGCGAATTTGTTTCGTTTTTTGGCGCCAAGGCCTTTGGGATACCCCAGGCATTGTTTGCTGCTTCAAGAAGCATTTGATGACGGCGCTGTGGAGTTGGAGAGGCGTTTGGGCTTTGCGATCAAGCCCGTGATCAAAAGCCTGGTACTGGTATCCAGTAAAGTGCGAATTACCCGCCCATCGTTATCATTTCCCGGGCTTGATGAGATTGTCAAAGTTGACCAAATCAAGGCGATACTTGATAAGGCAATGGACAATGACAATAACCCACTGAGCCTTGCAAAGCTGGTCAGCAGCGAAACATTAAAAGCGTTTGCTGAAAGGTTGGTAGCGCTGCACAAACCACATCAATTTAACTGGCCCGGAAAGTTTGGCTTGCCTGTGCGCCTTGATGAAGAGGCTGCAGTTGAGGCCGTTGAGAAGGCTGAACCTGAGCTGAAGAAATCAAAATTGGCTTGCAATACCTGTGGAACCGCAGTGGCTTACAATGTTGCAAAGTTTTGTTGGTTCAACAAGCCGCGTTTTGGGGGGCAGGTGTACTGCTTCGAATGCCAGAAGAATGTACAGGTGGGTGGATAGTTGCGTTTTTTGCTGCATTGCCCTGACGCATTTGTTTCGCCGACTCAAGTAAATCATCTTGAAATTTTTTCATTTCAGGGTCTATCTTCATCTTCCTTGTTCAATTCGCCTAAAAAGGCGGTTGGAGGTTTATCGAACTTTCCAACCGTCACCGCTTTCCGAGTTACGTCACCAGCTTCTGGGTTATTGGCAATCCATAGGTAGAGTTAAGGGCGGTATTTCGGCCGGAGCGGACTTTTGACTATAGACCAAGAACGTCTTAAATGAGCGCTTATACGGACTTTGGATGACGCCGAGCTAAAAGGCGCCGATGGAGCGTAGCAAAATTGGCGTCCTTTTCTGAGCGCCGCGTAGCGTCTATTTTAACCATGATGGGATACTGGATTTAACCTCGAAGAATTTATTGATCCTCGCTGTTTCGTGAGTTCCCAAGCCTGGAATAACCTTAGTAGTAAAAGCAGTTCCTAACCCCACTGTCGCCGACTTCACTATTGGGTGAAGTTTTCGAGCAACTTCAAACGTAAATTGCTTTTCAAATGCAATTTGCTTTCCACCGTAGTTGTTTAAAGATTTAACCTTTTGCGCATCAGCAAGCGATAAAGTGCCGCCGGTATGAGCAATTGAGTGGCGTAATTGCCATAATGTTTTTAATTTTTCTATGGCATCAAGTCCATATGGAGTGAAAGGCAGCTTGTATGCTCCAAAATATCTATTGACCCTTTCTGGGTCATGCCAGCCAGACATGGAGTCGGATAGCAAGGTACCTATTGAATGTGCACCGATGCCTCGGTGCGCAGCCAACCTTGGCCAATCAATATTGATATTTGTTTCCTTTGACAAATTCTCAAAAAATTTGTTTGTATCAAAGTTTGCTAAGTAAACAGATAAATCAAAGATTCCTGCAAACAAATACCTTTGATATGTCTCAAAGTGACCCATTATTGTTGGAAGCGAAGCTGATATCAGGTGCTGAAGACTATCCAGGCTGTCCTTGGTGAATTGTCCATTTACTTTTTTTGGGAAATATCTAGCACAAAGGTCAATTGAGCTTTTAGCTTCAACCGTATATTTCAAAAAAGCAACGGCTGGCGAAACTAAATATTCCGCATGACTGACATGCGAGTTGGTTGCATTAGTCAAATACTGATGAAATTCTTTAACTGGATTAGCCACAACTATTTCCTAAGGCATAACGTCTAAGTTACCGGTGCTGCGTAGCTTTATCGCGCAGCGTCCGTGTAGCCTGCCGGGTTAGCTCTTTCACTTAGCAATCTTAAAATTGACGTTTCCATTCTCACCCACGTGGAATGAAATGCTGCCATCCGCATTTTGGCGAACCTGTGCATTCCCTTGGGTTTCCAGGAATGCGCCAGAGCCAGCTGTGATAGCCGTATTGTTCGTCGTTAAAGCGCTATTGTTTCCAACAACTGCACTACCCTGCACACTCCCAAAGGTAAGCCCCTGATTTCCATGCAAGTGTGATTGCTGGATCACGAGGAACCCATTTTGGGCCAGTGCGCTGATAACAGTTTCGGCATGCATAGAAACGCCATGCATGTTTATGCGATCCTGAATTTCTTGAGCGATTTGCTGCCTGTTGGCAGACTTTCCTGCTAGGCTCTTTAATAGGTCGTACACAGCGTTGGTCGCGAGACCAAGCCCAAGCTGTCCGAGCAAAGCAAGTAATGGATCCATGATTTCTCTTTGTGGTGATAGAAAGGGATAACTTGATTTATCGAATAATTACGGCGCATCTCGCTTTATCCTAACATGGCGAGTTATTTTTTTAACTAAACTATTTCAATCGGTTGCAAAGGACCTTATGAAGTGGATCAGCAATAAGCTCTGGCTATTCGCCACTAAATGGTGAGCTAGGAACTCGATTCCGCGGGGCAGGGCCATCATTTGTTACAACCAAAGTGTCGTAGTCTACTTTCGCCGATAACCCAGTCGTTTAACCATGTCAGCCCCAACGTCCGCTTCGGCCGAAAAGCGGTCAACAATCTAAATCCGATTCGCCTCCAATAGCACTCCATACCAAACTAACCACAGCCTATTTTCCGTGGTCAGAAGGTGCCTAACCGTCATTTCCCCTTCACAATCCATACTCAAAACACTCGTGTTCTCTGGCAGCTTGGCATTCGTATCCAGCGAATAAAACTGAAGAAACTCTGAAAGACTTTGTTTATTTGACTCTACTAGGCTGTAATCACAAGTTTGGTTCTGAAACTGAATTGTTTTAGCGCTTATGGATAGTTTGTCGCCAATTAGTCCAGCAGTTTCCTCATCGCTGATCCCAACAATGGGTGCGGCTGCTAGTTCTTTATGGATAGCCCATTCACCTTGTATGGCTTGGAGTTCTGAATTATTCGAGCAAGCAGCAAGTGCTATAAAAAGTATGCAAGTAAATTTACGCATGTTGTTGTTCTCACAGATTTGGTGGTTCAAGGTTTAATTTGAAAAGGAACGACTTCTCGCTTGCGGCGATTCGCAAGTCCGTTCGAGAATTTCTTTTTACTGGGTTTTCCGTCTTTGCCTTTTTCTGTGATGTAAACAAACCGGTTCATTTCGTTTTCAACTTTTTGGTACTCGCCTTTGTTGGCAAATGCCAGCACATCTTTCGCATTTCTAGCTCCCCACGGTGATGTCGTTGTAGAGAATCGCGGAGAAGCCTTCGTCCTTTGAAATATGTTCAATCCCTGACTTGGAAATGACCATTGTTGAGTTCAGTGGTTTTTGTAGGGCTACGTTGGACATAAAATTGCCTCAGGGAAAGAGTTTTTCAATCTCACGAGTCTAGGGGCTGTTCTCACGTCCATCAAACTTGTACCCTGTTCAGGGTAACTACCGCACTGTTCGAAAAAGCCCACCAACTAATTATTTGCATAACAGGTAATTGCAATTTAACTGAAAATCAGATAAATTAAATTTACTCGTAATTCAGGTATTTCGCGATGCAAAATCAAAAGCATATTCTCAACACCAGTGGCCAGCTTGGGCAAATTTTGCAGGCCTCCCGCAAAGCAAACAAATGGTCGCAAGCCGAGCTGGCAAAAAAGCTGGGTCTTAGCCAATCTCGCGTGTCTCATCTTGAATTGCACCCTGAGGAGCTTAGCTTTGCCCAGTTGATGAGTTGGTGCGCTGTACTGGGGCTTGAGTTGTCAATTGGAATGCGTGAAGTTCGGCCAAGTCAATCATCAAAAACGGATTGGTAACATGGGCCGCAAATCGCACAGTCAAAGTTTATCCATTTGGTCCAACGGCCAGCGTGTGGGCCTTTGGGCCATACCTGCACGCGGCGACATGCAGCTTCAGTATGACCCTGCTTGGCAGGTCTCTGAACTTGGAAGACCCTTGTCTTTGTCCTTGCCGTTCAACCTCCAGAACCAGCCAATCAAAGGCGACAAGGTTTTAAATTACTTTGATAATTTATTGCCCGACAGCGAAGCAATTCGAAAACGGGTTGCTGAACGATTCAAAACCGGATCAACGGATACTTTCGATTTGTTGAAGGCGATTGGTCGCGATTGTGTGGGGGCTGTTCAACTGCTGGGCGAGCATGAGGAGCCCGAGAACATTGAGACTGTGCAGGGCAAGCCGGTGATGAAAAAAGACATTGAATGTCTTTTGATTGACACGGTGTCGCCTGGCGGCTTTGGCAAGAACATCAATGCGCATGCAGACTTGCGTATTTCGATTGCGGGTGCCCAAGAGAAAACAGCCTTGTTGCGTTGGAAGGGCAAGTGGTGCGTGCCGCAGGGATCAACCCCCACCACGCACATACTTAAATTGCCATTGGGCCTAATGGGGGGGCGGCGGGCTGATTTCACCACCTCGGTAGACAATGAATGGCTTTGCATGACCTTGTTGAAGGCCTATGGTTTGCCTGTGGCAAATGTCGGTATTGAAACGTTTGGCACACAGCGGGTACTGGTGGTTGAGCGGTTTGATCGAAAAGTTGCACCGAATGGTGAATGGATTATGCGCCTGCCTCAGGAGGACTTTTGTCAGGTGACCAGTGTTCCTCCAATGCTTAAATACGAAAGCGATGGCGGCCCTGGATTAAAAGTATTGTTCGACACACTTCGGCGATCCGAGAACTCGGCTGCCGATCTTCGCACCTTGATGGCCAGCCAGGTGTTGTTCTGGATGCTCTGTGCACCCGATGGACATGCAAAGAATTTCAGTATTCAATTGTTGCCAGGTGGGCGATTCCGCTTGGCCCCGCTTTACGATGTCATGTCTGCGTACCCCGTGTTGGGCAAAGGCCCAAATCAGTGGTCGCCGCAGCAGGTCAAGTTGTCCATGGCATTGCTTGGAAAAAACCGGCATTACACCATGCATTCAATTGCCCGGCGACATTTCAATAGCACAGCGCAACAATTGGGCTATGAGGAAAACATGGAGCCTTTGATTGAAGATTTGCTGGCACGCACACCCTCTGTGATAGAGCGGGTTAAACGGCAGCTGCCCGATGGCTTTTCCAGCCATGTCGCTGAAACTGTATTGGGCGGATTAGAGAAAGCAGCCAACAAACTAAGCGGCAAATCCAGCTTATGAAAACCCTGCTCATCATCTACCACTCCACAACAGGCGGCAGCAAAGCCATGGCCCATGCTGTGGCTGAAGGTGCTGCAACTGAAGCAGAAATAAGCACCCTGCTGCTTCACGCTTGTGAAGCGAATGCCGAACATGTTTTACACGCCGATGGCTATGTGTTTGTTACCCCCGAAACTTTGGGCAGCATGGCAGGCTTGATGAAAGACTTTTTTGACCGCACTTATTACGCGGTGCTGGACCAAATCAATGGTCGACCCTACACCGCCCTGGTTTGCGCAGGCAGCGATGGCCACGGTGCGCTGAAGCAAATACAGCGCATTGCCACCGGGTGGCGTTTGAGTGAAATGGCAGCACCGGAAATTGTGTGTACGCATGCGCAAACGAAAGATGAAATTCTTGCCCCCAAAACCATCAACCCTGAAGATTTACAACGCTGCCGCGATTTGGGCGCGGCCTTTGCAAGTGGCTTGGTCATGGGGCTTTTCTAAAGCCTGATTTCTCCGCTCAGTTTCTCCACGCCGGAATTCGCACGTCCTTCCACACCGCAAATGCGCGCAAGCCCACTGTGATCACCACACAACCCAGCATGTTCACATAGGCGGGGTTGTCCAGTTCACGCAGGCCAATGTAGGCCCAGCCACCGAAAAAGGCGCAAATGGCATAGGGGCGGTGGTCGGTAAAGGCTTGCGGAATTTCATTGCACACAATGTCGCGCAGCACACCACCAAACACGCCAGTAATTACGCCCATGAACACCGCCACCAAGCTGGGCATGCCTGCCTGAATGGCTGCGAAAACACCTGCTGCGGTAAACAGGCCCAGCCCCAAGGTGTCGGGCCACAGAATGGCTTTTTCCGTGAACTTGAAGTGCCGCTGCCGCATAAACAGCATGGCGATGATGCACAACACAAACACCGCCCACAGCAATTCAATGTACTTCACCCAGAAGAAGGGCCGCACATCGAGCAGCAAATCACGCAGCGTGCCGCCGCCAAACGCGGCCAGAAATGCCACCACGCACACGCCCACAGCATCGAGCCGCTTGCGCGCACCCGCCAAAATACCACTGAGCGCGAAGGCCAGTGTGGCCACCACTTCAATGCCCAATTGAATGTTCTGGCTGAATTCGCCGGGGTTCAGGTTTGGCATGTCAGCTCCATCTGTCGTGGGTTGTTTTGGCTCAATGTGGATGCGCCCCATTGTATTACCAGCGGCTTATGCAAGCCCATATTTTCCACCCGGTGTAGAATCTAGCCACGTTCCGCTAGAGGTTTCATTGTGTCCACTGTTTTCCGTGTGTTGTCCTTCATCCCGCCGATGACGCAGCTCAACACGCCTTATCCGTCCACTGCCTACATCACCGGCTTTCTGCGCAAGCAGGGCATGGATGCTGTACAGGCCGACATTGCGCTGGGCTTGGTGCTCAAGCTGTTCTCGCCCGAGGGCCTGGATAGAATTGCAGCGGAAATTGAGCAGTACGAGGAAGTCACCGAGCGCGTGGCCTTGTTCATGGACCAGTTCAGCCGTTACCGCGCCACCATTGCCCCCACCATTCGTTTTTTGCAGGGCGGCGATTCCACCCTGGCCCACCGCATCAATGGCCGTGGTTTTTTGCCCGAAGGCCCACGGTTTGAATCGCTCAATGTGTATGTAGACGACGAGGGCGGCGACCCGCTGGCTTGGGCATTTGGGGCGCTGGGCGCACAAGACAAAGCCCGCCACCTGGCTACTTTGTACCTGAATGATTTGGCCGATGTCATTGCCGATGCAATTGACGAGCGCTTTGAGTTTGTACGCTACGCTGAATCGCTGGCGGGCAGCCAGCCCAGTTTTGATCCGCTGGCCCATGCCTTGCAACAGCCTTTTACCTTGATCGATGAAATTCTGGTGGAACTGACGCTGGAAGAATTCAAACGCCAGCAACCCCAACTGGTGTTACTTTCCGTGCCCTTTCCCGGCGCGGTGTACGCCGCTTTGCGCATGGCGCAGGCCATCAAGGCCGAGAACCCGGACGTAAAAATTGCATTGGGCGGCGGTTATGTAAACACCGAACTGCGCGAATTGGCCGAGCCACGTTTGTTTGATTTCGTGGACTTTGTAACCCTTGATTCCGGCGAACGCCCCCTGCTTTGCCTGATTGAACACTTGCAAGGCAAGCGCGGCCCGCAGCGTTTGGTGCGCACCTTCACCCGCAATGCGGAAGGCAAGGTTCAATACACCAACTGGGCAGAACCCGATGTGCCGTTTGGCGATGTGGGCACCCCCACTTGGGACGGCCTGCCCCTGAACAGCTACCTAAGCCTGCTCGACATGCTCAACCCCATGCACCGGCTGTGGAGCGACGGGCGCTGGAACAAGCTGACGGTGGCACACGGTTGTTACTGGAAAAAATGCAGCTTTTGCGATGTGTCGCTCGACTACATTTCCCGCTATGAAAATGCCACGGCCACCGAACTGGTGAACCGCATTGAAACCATTGTGAATGAGACCGGCCAAACCGGGTTTCATTTTGTAGATGAGGCTGCGCCACCCAAGGCGCTGAAGGCCTTGGCGCTGGAGTTGATTGAACGGCAAGTGTCCATTTCATGGTGGGGCAATATACGGTTCGAAAAATCCTTCACGCCTGAGTTGTGCCAATTGCTGGCCGACAGTGGATGTATTGCCATTAGCGGTGGGCTGGAAGTGGCCTCTGATCGCCTTCTGACCTTGATGAAGAAAGGTGTTTCAGTAGAACAAGTTGCGCGTGTTACCAAGGGCTTTACCGATGCTGGCGTGCTGGTGCATGCGTATTTGATGTACGGTTTCCCCACCCAAACTGTGCAAGACACGGTGGACGCACTGGAATACGTGCGCCAGTTGTTTGCAGAAGGTTGTATTCAATCGGGCTACTTTCACCGCTTCGCCTGCACCGTGCATTCGCCCGTCGGCAAGAATCCGGAAGAATATGGCATTCAGTTAACGCCCCTGCCCCAGGGCACGTTTGCGAAAAACGACATTGGTTTTGTTGACCCCACGGGCGTGGACCACGCCGCATTGGGCGAGGGCCTGAACCGCGCACTGTACAACTACATGCACGGCATTGGGCTGGAGCAAAACGTGCGCAGCTGGTTTGATCAAAAAGTACCCCGCCCCACGGTGCAAAAAAACTTTATTGAACAAGCCTTGTGTGGAAAACAAGTCAAAACAGATTAATATTGACAGCATGTAAATTTCAAAGGCGGCACCATGAGTTTGAAAACCCTGCTGATGCCCATGATCACCCAGCGCCGCTTTGCGCGCAGCACCTTGCTGGCCAAGCGGGCAGAAGCGGAACGAAACAGGCTGGCGTCTGGCCGCCCGCACCGGGTTTACTACTTTCACCAAATCGACGACCCCTACAGCCATTTGGTGGCCCAAGTGCTGCCGCGTTTGCTGTCTCGATACAACATTGAACTGACGCCGCATGTGGTCAGCCCGCCCCCCAGTTCAGCAGCACCTGAACGGGACAAGCTGGTGGCCTTCAGCCGGATGGATGCAGCCTTGCTTGCGCAGCGCCATGGCTTGAATTTCACGGATCACCGCAAACAACCCGCAGAGGAGCGAACACTTCAAGCCAACCACACGTTGGTAGCCGCGCTTGAGGCTGGGCAATTTGTCGAACATGCTGCTGCTGTTGGCCAGTGGTTGTGGGCTGCTGATGAAACACAAACACCGCCCGAGCAACTCAATTCATTGAACGCAGTTTCCAATGAAGTGGTACAGGCGCACATTGCCCAAGCCGACGCCCTGCGTGAAAAACTGGGTCACTACCTGGGCGGCATGTTGTATTACGAAGGCGAGTGGTATTGGGGCATTGATCGCCTGTACCACTTGGAGCAACGCTTGCAGGAAGTGGGTGCGCAACGCAGCGGCGTGTTTGGCTTGTTGTTTCCGGCCGATGACGGTTTAACCCATGCAAGGCCGCTTGAAAACCCGCCTCCCATCGATTTTTTCTTTTCGTTTCGAAGCCCCTATTCCGCCATTGTGGCCCCGCGCATTTTCGAGCTGGGCCGTCTGACGGGCGCAACAATAAACCTGCGTTTCGTACTGCCCATGGTGATGCGGGGCTTGCCTGTTCCCAAGGTAAAACGTGAATATATTGTTCATGACTCCGCCCGTGAAGCCCATGTGCGGGGCGTTCCGTTCGGGCGTTTGAACGACCCCGTGGGCAAGCCCACCGAGCGCGGCCTGGCCCTGGTTCCGTTTGCCGAACAGCACGGAAAGGGACAAGAATTTGTACTGGCTTTCATGCAGGGCGTGTGGGCCGAGGGAATTGATGCGGGCAGCGACAAAGGCCTGAGAACAATTGTGGAACGGGCTGGCTTGCCCTGGAATGGCGCGCAAGCCGCACTGCAGGACGACATATGGTGGGACACAGCACAAACCAATCGCGAAGAATTGTTTGTACATGGGTTGTGGGGCGTGCCTTCGTTCAAGGTAGGCAATACCGTGCTGTGGGGGCAAGACCGGCTATGGGCAGTACACAATGCCTTGTGCGCGCAATCGGCCTGATTTGCCCAATATGCGTTTTTGGGGTATCAATAACCTTTAATCGCCCCAAGCTTGAATGCCATGAAAATCAGTGATGTTGCCAAGCGACTTGGCTTGAACCCCAAGACCATTCGATTCTATGAAGATCAGGGCTTGATTGCGCCGAAGCGGGCCGATTCGGAATCGTGGTTTTCCGCAGGTAAAAACCGCGTGTTTCGGCAGGAAGACCTGTCCAGGCTTGATTTCGTCAAGAAGGCCCGCGAACTGGATTTCTCGATCAAGGAAATACAGTCTGTGCTTGATTTCTATGACCAGGGCCCAGCCTGTGGCTGTGGTTCCAGAAACAAAGTGGATGAGTTGCTTGAACGCAAACTTGTTGAGGTTCGGCAACTGAAGCAAAGCCTGCAGGGGCTGGAAAAGAAGTTGATCGACATTCGGGCGAACAATGCCGCGATTGCTTCCAGGATGGCAAAAAACCCCAATGAACCGGAAGGCGAGTTTTTGATTGCAGACTACATTTTGCCCGCAAGCAACAAATCCGAAAAATAGGGCTTGACCTTCCAGTTACTGGAACATTCACCATGAAATTCGGGAATGTTCCCACATGCTTTTTAAGGAGATTTTCTATGAAAGTTAAATTGTTCGCTGCTGCCGTTGGCGTGTTTGGGCTTGTAAGTGTGGCTTTGGCTGCATGCCCGCTTTGCGCATAAAGCGGTAAAAGCTTCGGGCCCTTGCGGGCCCGGGTTTTGATGCGTGGCTTGTGCAGGGCTTATGGCCCTAACAACATGATTTGTTTTGTTGAATGGGGGGGCATTTCACCGACCCATACGAGCAAAAAACACAGCAGTCGCCCGGCTTGGGTTTTAGCAATGCACTGCAGTGCGCACACTGGAAAAAAAACTGGCATGCGTCTGTGGGCATGATGCACGGCGTGCTTGTCCCGCAGCTTGGGCAGGTCAAAATCGATTCAAGTACAACGTCAGTCATGACACTTTTCCCCTTGTTTTTACATGAACCATGGCACAGCCAGCATGAGAATTGAAAGCACGGCGATGACCCAGAAAACCAGTTTCTGGCCACGGCTGCAGCTTTCACAGTCCGCTTTGCGCCAGAACATTTTGTAATAAGCCAGTGCCAGCAAGCCGAGCGTGATGGCGATAAAAACGGGCCGATAGGGTTCCAGGGCAGTGAACATGCCCAGCGAAGAACTGCCCCCTACGCCCACCGCAAGCAGCAAAAGCGGGCCAAGGCAACAAATGGAAGCCCCGAATGCCGCCAGCGCACTTGCGATCAGGGTGCCGGTATTTTGAAGTGGTTTCATGATGAGTTCTCTGAATGCAGTGTGAAAATGGTATTGTGAAAGCCGTACCCAAGTACGGAGTCAACAGGCATGATCCAGAAACACATATTGACCATTGGCGGGCTGGCCCAGGCAGCAGGCGTAAACGTTGAAACAATTCGCTACTACCAACGCGTGGGCATGTTGGCACAACCTCCCAAACCCCTGCAGGGTGCCCGCAGGTACGGGGCCGGGGACATCAAGCAGATTCGCTTCATCAAACGCGCACAGGCCTTGGGTTTTACCTTGTCCGAGGTGGCAGAACTGCTGGCGCTTGGCAGCGCAAGTTCCTGCCGTGAAACGCAGGTTCTGGCCGAAATCAAGCTGGAATCCATCCATGCGCGGATCAACGACCTGGTAAAAATGCAGAATACTTTGTTGCAGCTTGTGGCGCGGTGCAATGCAACAGACCAATCGACCAGTTGCCCTATTATTGATGCACTGGTGGGTGATGAATAGCTTGACCTTGCCACACTGTCAGGGTTTCTAATACAGTGGTTGCACCCCACCAACATTTACGCACTAATTTTGATGCTTTAAGCAAGGAAGTTCCATGCCCGGTTGTAACCATTGCCCCGCTGACGAGGCTGCCAAATCCACCGCAGTTGATGCTGGTTTTCGCAAAGTGTTGTGGATCGCGTTGATTTCGAATGCGGTCATGTTCTTTGTTGAAGTGGGTGCCAGTTGGCAAGCAGGGTCGGTTTCACTGTTGGCAGACTCACTCGATTTCGGCGGCGATGCAGCCAATTATGCCTTGTCGCTTTTTGTGTTGGGCATGGCCATTCAAACCCGTGCCAAAGCCGCCCTTCTCAAGGGCGTGTGCATGGGCTTGTACGGCGTGGGTGTGCTGGGTTTTGCGTTGTATGTGGCGTTTCAGGGTAATTTGCCGGCGTATGCCACCATGGGTGTGGTCGCGGTGCTGGCGCTGGTCGTGAACGTGGGGGTGGCTGCCTTGCAGTACCGTTACCGCAACGGCGATTCCAATATGCGGTCGGTGTGGCTGTGTAGCCGAAACGACGCAATTGGCAACATTGCGGTGTTGTGTGCAGCCGTGCTGGTGGGCCTCACTCAGGCCGCGTGGCCCGACCTTCTTGTTGCGGCCCTGATGGCTTCACTGGGTTTGTCATCTTCGGTCAGCGTGATCAGGCAGGCGCGTTCGGAGCTTACTTGAATGGCTGAATTAGCAGCCTGTGCAAAGCAGAATCGGATTCGTTGCGAAACAGTTCAATGCCAATCGGCATGGTTTGCGGGTTGGCTTTGGGTTGTGCCACGTAAGTGCCGAACAGGCGATCCCACCAGGGAAAGTTAAAGCCGTAATTGGAATTTGTTTCCTCCGGGCGAATGGAGTGGTGAACCCGGTGCATGTCGGGTGTCACCACGAACCAGCGCATCACCCGTTCAAGCCTGGCCGGGATTGAAAAATTCGCATGGTTGAACAAGGCGGTGCCATTGAGCACTATTTCAAACACCAGAACCACGACCGGGTGTATGCCCAAGGCCCACACCAGCGCAATTTTGTAGACCATGGAGCCAACAATCTCGATGGGATGAAAGCGCAGTGCCGTGGACACATCGAAGTCCAGGTCAGCGTGGTGCATGCGGTGAAGCCGCCACAGCAGCGGTACATTGTGCGACGCCCAGTGCTGCGCATAAATTGCCAAATCCAGCAGAAGGAAACCAAGGGGGGCGGCCAGCCACAAGGGCATGTTCAGCCAGCCAAGCAAACCACCTTGCTGGGAATAGACATGTTCAGCCACGCTCACGGCCAGCACTGGCAGCACAATGCGCAGTGCCAGTGAATCAACCACCACCAGCCCCATGTTGTTGAGCCAGCGGAACCCCTTGCGGCAAGCCAGTTGTCGAAATGGATACTTCCATTCCAGAAAACCGACCAACACAAAGATGGACGCAAATGAAATCAATCGAACGAGAAATTCTGACATCTTTTTCTCAATATATGATTAGCAAATCATATATAAAAAAGCAAAGTTCGTCCATGTAAGGTGTGGTGAAAAGCCAGCCATGGTTTGCAAAGGTACAATTTGCCCACAAGAAAAGCATGGTGGCATTTTCTAAATGGAATCGATCAGGATCAACACAATGTTGCGCAAAATTCTAAGTCCCCTGAATTGCTGGGTCACAGGCGTGTCGATTTTCATCATGGCTTTTGCCAATGGTAGTTTTGTCACCCGGCTTGTGCAGGTTTATCCGCCAAGCGAGGGCAATGTGCTTTTTCTTGGGTCGGTGTGCATGCTGTTTGCCATGGCCACCACCCTGATGCTGCTTTGGCTTTGTTATGGGCGCGCGGCCAGGTGGGTGTTGGCTTCGTACCTGGTGTTTTCCAGCTTGGCGGCGTATTTCATGTCGGCCTACGGCACGGTGATTGATCAAACCATGCTGGAAAACACCTTGCAAACCAACGCGGCCGAAGCAGGCGACCTGTTTTCAGTGTCCATGCTGTTGTACTTGCTGGGGCTTGGGCTGTTGCCGGCATGGTGGGTATTGCGTCGCATGCCCAAGGCAGAAGGCTTGCTCACTGAAATGCGTTCCAAAACCTTGTTCAGTTTGTGTTTGCTACTTGCCATGGTGTTGCTCATCGTGCCTTTTACATCTCAGTACGCCTCATTTTTCCGTGAGCACAAAAGCCTGCGCTTTTACGCAAACCCCACCTATTTCACCTACTCTGCCATTCGCCTGGCCAGCAGCAAACTGAAAGGCAGCGTGGCACCCACTGTTGTTCAAGCTGTGGCGCAAGACGCCCTTCTGAATGACGGGCCTGCGCAAGACCCCAAGGAACTGATTATTCTGGTGGTGGGCGAAACCGCCCGGGCTGATCGTTTCTCGCTCAACGGATACGGAAAAATCACCAACCCGGAACTTGCCAAAGAAGATGTGGTGTCGCTGACCAATGTCACATCCTGCGGTACATCGACAGCAGTGTCGGTGCCCTGCATGTTTTCTTTGTCCGGGCGTGAGGGGTTTGATGGCGAAACTGTTCATGAATTCGAAAATGTGCTCGATGTTCTAAGGCGCGAAGGCGTTGAAATTTTGTGGCGCGACAACAATTCAGATTCAAAAGGTGTGGCCGTGCGCTTGCCTTATGAGAATTTTCGCGACCCTGCCATTAACCCGGTGTGCGATTCTGAATGTCGGGACACCGGCATGCTGGTGGGGCTCGAAGACCATATACGCAAGCACCCCGGCAAAGACCTGCTGATCGTGCTGCATCAAATGGGCAATCATGGCCCTGCTTATTACAAACGATATCCACCGGAGTTCGAGCGCTTCACGCCAGTGTGCAAAACCAATGAGCTGTCGAAATGCACGGATGAGGAAATCAACAACGCCTACGACAATGCAATTCTGTACACCGATTATTTTCTGGCACAAACCATTGCACTGCTGAAAAAATTTGATTCAAGCCATGAAACAGCCATGTTGTATGTGAGTGATCACGGTGAATCGCTGGGCGAAAAAGGCATGTACCTGCACGGTGCGCCTTATCTGTTTTCACCCAAGGAACAAACCCATGTTGCATCGCTGTTGTGGCTCGGTAAAAACTTTGACTATCACCCCGACGATTTGAAGCTGGTCAAGGATTACCCCTTCACCCACGACGATCTATTTTGTTCCCTGATGTTGACCTTTGAGGTGGAAAGTTCGGTGTGTACCCAACGAACCAGTGCCGTGAAAGGGTATTTCGAACGGCAACAGCAAGCAAAGTAACGCCCCAGCACAGCCAGGCGGTGGCAAGTACATGGCTGGGGAAGTGGGCTCCCTTGGCAATTTGCACACCGCCGGCCAACCCAGCCAGCAGCAGCAAGGCAATGGCCACAGTGGCGCGGTGCCGTTTTAGCCACGGCATGGGGCTGTAAAGCAGCACAATCCACATGAATGCAGTGCAAGCATGTCCACTGGGGAAACACTTCCCGGGGCCAGGTATTGCAAGGGCACGGGTGTCTTGAAACAGCCGAAAATGGTCGGCTGTTCCACCGTACAGCGCAAGATCCCAAGGGCAACTATGCGCTGACATGGATTTCAGGACGCTCACCACCAGCGCTGCCAAGAGGCTGACCAGCAGGATGAAAAAAACTTCCCCCCAGCAACGCTGTTCTTTCTTGAGTAGCCACGGCCCCAGCAGAAAACCCAGCCACATTGTTGCAGCCAGCCAGCGCAGGCCCTCATGAAACAACAGGTTTAATAAATGGTTTTGTTTAAGCGGAAACACATTGGTTGCGCGGTCAAAGAACATGCTGGAAATTGCCTGGTCCCATTCCGTGTAGCGATTGAGCAGCACAACCAGAAAGCCCAGCAGCGCCCAGGCTGCCCAGTGTTGGGTGCGAACGCGGTTTTCAGAAAACAAGTTTGTCTCCCAGCCCGGTGAGCGTGATGACACCCAGCAAGGCAAACAAAATGGCTGCACCCACGTGCACCCAGCGAATTGGAATTTTCCGTGTCAGCTTGTCGCCCAGCAACACGGCTGGAATATTGGCGATCAACATGCCCAGTGTGGTGCCAAGCACCACCCAGAGAACACTGGAATAGTGTGCGGCCATGGCCACCGTGGCGATTTGGGTTTTGTCACCCATCTCCGCCAGAAAGAAGGCAACAAAGGTGGTGCCGAAAATCCCCAGCTTGCTGGCGAAAGACACCTCGGATTCTTCCAGTTTGTCGGGGATCAACACCCACACGGCCATCGCCAAAAAGGACATGCCCAAAATCCATTTCAAGGTACCTGCCTCAACATTCGCAGTTACCCATCCGCCCACTGCACCAGCCAAACCGTGGTTCAGCAAAGTAGCAAAAAGGATTCCGAAAATGATGGGAACGGGTTTTTTGAAACGTGCGGCGAGCAATAAGGCGAGCAGTTGGGTTTTATCACCGACTTCAGCCAGCGCCACAACGCCGGTGGATACGAGAAAAGCTTCCATTTAAAAATTCCACGGCCTGAGAAACCAATGACTACATGCCACCTAGGCCGAAGCGGTGGCGATGCAGTCAAAGGTCTTGCCAAGTATGGAAACCGCTTGCACCATGGCCTGATGGCCAAGTATGTTGATACAAGCCCTTCTCTAAGAAGAAAAGGAGGCTACTCCCCAATGAGTGTTGTTATGTTAACCGGAATTGTCAGGATTTCAAAATTTACCGAAGTGTTTCAGACATTGATGAACGTGAAGGGGAGAATACGGGTATGCATGAAAACGACTTGAACAAGACAGCCAAAGAGGCCTTGAGCAAAGTGCCCGAAGTAACGCTGTTATTCTGGATCATCAAGATTGCGGCCACGACCCTGGGTGAAACAGGGGGTGATGCCGTGTCTATGTCTATGAATCTGGGCTACCTGATGGGGACGGTAATTTTTGCGATTATTTTCATCGTCGCAGTGGCGGCACAAATCAAGGCTGATCGATTCCACCCATTTCTGTATTGGACCACCATCATCGCCACCACCACGGTGGGAACCACGCTTGCAGATTTTGCAGACAGGTCGCTGGGTGTGGGTTATGCGGGCGGAACTGCAATTTTGTCCACCTTGTTGATTGTGTCCCTGTTTGCCTGGTACCGCACAATGGGCACTGTGTCTGTCAGTTCGGTGAACACGCCCAAAGCCGAAATGTTTTACTGGGTCACCATCATGTTTTCTCAAACGCTTGGCACGGCGCTAGGCGATTGGACCGCCGACACCGCTGGTTTGGGCTACACAGGTGGAGCAATGGTGTTCAGTGGTCTCTTGGCGATCGTGGTTGGCCTTTACTTCTTCACCAGCGTGTCAAGAACGATCCTGTTTTGGCTTGCATTTGTATTGACCCGACCCCTTGGGGCTGTGGTGGGTGATTATCTGGACAAGCCCGTTGACATGGGTGGTCTCGCGCTAAGTCGCTACACTGCATCAGCAGTATTGTTGGGTTTTATTGTGGTCTGCCTGTTGGCATTCAAACAAAAGGCCAGTTCAAAATCGCATTGAAACACTTTGTCTTGGTGGGTAGGTGGGTGCTGGTGTTTTAGTCAAGCCAGCCCTGCGCGTACAGGGTGTTCTTGATTTGCGCGTACAGAACTGGCGCTGTAACCAAACCTGCCAAACCGAAAAGTGCTTCCATCACCAGCATGATGAGTAACAGCTCCCAGGCTTTTGAGCGAATGCGGGAGCCAATAATATGGGCATTCAGAAAATATTCAACCTTATGAATTAGTACCAGCCACACTAGTGCCAAAGTTGCCATGGTCAGCGATTGGCTTATGGCGATTGCAACAATGATGGAATTGGACACAAGATTGCCCACGATCGGTATCAAACCCGCAACGAAAGTAATACCAACGAGTGTGCCTGCCAAAGGAATAGGTGTACCCAATGCGGGCAATACCCCGAGCAAAAGAATGGCGGTGGCCAATGTGTTGACAGTTGATATTTTGAATTGTGCGAACACAATGTGAGTAAAGCTTTCGATCAACTCATCAAATCGTTGCCGAATCAACCTTGGCAATGGTTTATCTGTATGTTCACTTTTTGTTGCAGGCAGTTGAATGCTAAGCAGGCCACCTACAACTGCCCCGGCAAGAACATAACCCACCCCGCGAATGGTATGTCCTCCCCAAGTTTGAAGCTGACCGGCATGGTTTTGAAGCCATGTTGTCGCTGTGGCACGAACTGCATCGATCGATGCCGGCAAATGAGCCGACAAGGCTGCAGGCAAAGCAAGGCGCAATTGATCCAGTACCTGTGACAAGCGTTCAAGCAGCGCAGGCAAGCCTGCTGTGGACTTACTCGACTCCACCACGTATTCCAAAGCCGTACCAAATCCCAATCCCAGTACAGACAACACAAACAGTAGCGCAATTCCCTCCGTGTGGCGAAGACTTGGTCGCCAGGTTTTCAGGTGGCGGGCCAAACGGCTTGTGGAACCATAAGTAATCAGGATTGCAAAAACAGCAGGGGTAAGGTGCAGCGCAAGGACCGAGAACCAGAACGCACAAACCCACAAAACAACAACGATTGCGCGAGTTGTTGAAAACTCAGGAGCAGCGGGTGGAAAGTTTGTGGATGTCATGGCTTGAGTGATTAAACTAATGTTGCGCTAAGTTTGGATGGGCAAAGTGGAACCGTCGAAAGCAATTCCGCTTCATCGGCATTAAACCACGGAGTGAAATCATGAAACAGAGAAACTTGTTTGCCGCGTTGCTTGTCACAGCAAGTGCGATTGCCGGAGGAAACCTTGCTTTTGCGAACAAGGAGCCACCACCCAACGATGCTGTGGCGTTGTTTTCAAAGGCCAAGGTCACCTTGATCCATGCAATCGAGGCCGCTGAAAAACACGCGGGTGGTAAAGCTGTTCAGGTTGAGCTTGAGAAACAGGCAACCGGGAACCCGGTTTATGACGTTGAGGTAGTCACCGCAGACCTCAAGGTGTATGACGTCAAAGTCGATGCAGCCAGTGCCAAGGTGTTGTCATCAAAGCTTGATCAAGCAGATGGCGAGGAAGATGACGACTAATCTGCGTGAACCAGGGCATGGACAAGGAGCCATGCCCAAGTGTTTGGGTACAAGATGCAATGGTTCCTGTTTTATCTGATAAAAGCCTTGCCAATTCTTTGAAATCTCAATCTTGATACAGGTGCCATTTTTGCTGCGGTTGCTATGGTGTTGATGGTAATTAAAAAGGAAAATTCCAATGCGCGTGCTGTTGGTTGAAGACGATCCCATGATTGGGGAAGAGGTGCAGGATGCATTGAAAGATGCGTCTTATGCTGTGGATTGGGTCAAGACAGGCGAAACGGCGCTCAGTGCCTTGAAAACGCAGCACTACGATTTGGTGTTACTTGATCTGGGCTTGCCGCAGAAAGACGGTATTGAAGTGCTTAAAACCATTCGCAGTGGCAACAATGAGGTGCCTGCCTTGATAGTCTCGGCCCGCGACCAGTTGTCTGACCGCATCCAGGGGCTGGACCACGGTGCAGACGACTATCTGTTAAAGCCTTTTGAAATGGCGGAACTGTTTGCCCGCATTCGCGCCGTGGTGCGCCGCAAATCAGGCGCCGCCGCGCCAGTGATGGGAAACGGAGTGTTGAGCCTGGATCCGGCAACCCGGCAGGCTTGGCGAACAGCTTGCGAAGCAGTACAACTTAGCAATCGCGAGCATGCCTTGCTACATGCACTTTTGATTCGCCCTGGTGCCATACTGTCTCGTGCCGATCTTGAGGACAGGGTGTATGGCTGGGGTGAGGAAGTGGAAAGCAACGCAATCGAGTTTTTGATCCATGCCTTGCGCAAAAAACTGGGTGCTGATTCAATCAAGAATGTGAGGGGTGTGGGTTGGATGGTTCAAAAAAGCAGTTAAACAAGTCGATCCAGTTTTGGCTGTCGGTGTACCTTTCAGCGGCCATACTGCTGGTGGCCGTGGTTACCGGGGCGCTGTCGTTCGTGTTTGCTTTCGATGAAGCCCATGAGCTGCAAGACGAAAGCCTGAGGCAGACCGCGTCACTGATTGATCACGTTCCTTCCGCAGACGAAATTATTCTTGTGAATGGCAACCGCGGCAGTGATGCGGATTCCGATTTGCTGATTTTGAATTTGAATCCAGTTGCAGACCCGGTTTTGTTCGGCCTGCCAGATGGATTGCATACACTTGACCAAACGGGCGCGAAGTATAGGGCTTTCATTCGAACTTTGCCTGACCTGTCTCGAATAGCCCTTCTGCAGAAAACAGAGTTGCGTGACGAAATTGCCAATGACAGCGCCATTCGTACACTTTTGCCATTGCTGGTTCTGGTGCCCATTCTCATTTTGTTGGTGACCTGGTTGGTTCAAAAAATATTCCGTCCTATCGGTGTGTTGGCCAGGGAAATCGATTCCCGTGGGGATTTGGAGTTGCATGCAGTTCCAGAAAAAGGTCTGCCCCAGGAAATTCAACCTTTTGTTCATGCCATCAACCGACTGTTTGAGCGGGTGGCCCAGTCGGTTCAGGCACAGCAGCGATTTCTCGCCGATGCGGCGCATGAACTGCGTTCCCCAATCGCGGCATTGTCTTTGCAAGCTGAGCGTTTGGAAGCCTGTGAGTTAAATCCCGAGGCGCGCGAGCGAATTATCCGTTTGCAAAAAGGCATTGACAGAAGCCGGCGCTTGTTGGGTCAATTGCTCAGCATGGCCCGGGCGCAAAGCAATCCGGTTGTTGAGCGTGGTCCTATTTCTTTGCTTGGGGTGTGTACCCACGTGCTGGAGGACGCTCTGCCTATGGCTCAGGCAAAGGGTATTGATTTGGGCATGGGCGAGACAACACAAGATGCAGTGGTTCACGCCGAAGAAACCGAAGTGTTGCTGATTGTTCGAAACCTGGTAGATAACGCCATTCGGTACAACAATGCTGGCGGCGTGGTTGACCTTGGCATTCATCACGAGATGGGCTGGGTGGTGTTCACCGTGGAAGACAACGGGCCCGGTATCGCGCAAGCGGATCGCCAGCGGGTGTTTGATCCTTTCTTTCGTGTATCCGGGCTTGAACAAACAGGTTCAGGCTTGGGGCTTGCGATTGTCAAAGGGCTGGTGGATCGTTTTGATGGAAAAATTGAATTGCATGATTCCGCAAGATTTGCCTCAGGACTTGTGGTGAAGGTATTTTTCAATAAGCACCCCAAGCCCTGATTCTGTTTTAATCAACCAACAATTCTCACTGGCAGGAAAATTTTCCTGCCATTGCGCTGAACCAGCAGGGCCACTGATTTTTTTGCCAGTTTTACAGTGTCTTGAATCTGTTCAATGTTGTTGACCCGAACACCGTTGATGCCGATCAGTACATCGCCCGGCTGCACGCCAGCCAGCGCAGCAGAACCGCGAACCTGTTCCACCAACATGCCGTTTTGAACCTGGGCTTCCCGTTGTTCTTCGGGTTGAAGTGGCCGCAAGGCCAAACCCAGCCGACCTTCGCCCACAGCATTTGTTTTCTGGGCGTTGGTCACGATGTCTTTGTCAATATTGCCCAGTCTGGCGGTTCTTTTCAGTACCTCACCCTGTCTCCAGATCTCAAGTGTCATGTCTTGCCCAGGTTTTGCAGTGCCGATGAGCGCTGGCAAGTCGCCGGAAGCCACAATGGGTTTGCCATCTGCACGCAAAATAATGTCGCCAGCTTGCAAACCAGCTTTTTCTGCCGGGCTTGCCGTGTCTACACTGGATACCAGTGCACCCTCGGGTTTGTCCAGTTTGAACGAATCAGCCAGTGTTTGATTCACCTCCTGAACTGCAACCCCCAAGCGGGCATGACTGGCCTGTCCTGTGGCGACAATCTCGGTTTTTATCTTGTTCGCGAGGTCGATCGGTATGGCAAAAGACAAACCCTGATAGCCGCCGGTCTGGCTGAAGATTTGCGCGTTGATGCCGACCACTTCACCTTTTGAGTTAAACAGGGGGCCGCCCGAATTGCCCGGGTTTACGACCACATCGGTTTGAATAAAAGGTACGAAACTGTCGTCAGGCAGCGATCTGTGTTTGGCGCTGACAACCCCAGCAGTCACGCTGTTTTCAAAGCCAAAGGGTGAACCAATGGCCAGAACCCACTCTCCGACCTGCAGTTCATTCGGGTTGCCCAGCGGCGCACTTGGAAGATTTTTGGCATCGATTTTCAGCACGGCAATGTCTGTTTTTGGATCACTGCCCAGTACTGTGGCCTGGTATTCCTTGCGGTTGTTCAGCTTGACCACCACTTCCGATGCTTCTCGAACCACGTGCGCGTTGGTCAGTATCAGACCATCGGGCGATACAATGAAGCCCGAGCCCTGTCCAAATATTGGCAAGGGGCCTTGCTGTTGGCTGCTTTCCGGGCCGTTGGGGTTAGGGAACCGCTTGAAGAAATCAAATAAGGGGTCGTCCGGCGAAATACCTGGTTGCACCGCATTTTGTTTAAGCCCCCTTACACTGATGTTGACCACCGTGTCACCGTAACGCTGCGCGATCTGAGCAAAGTCGGGCAACGTTGCGCTTTGAACGAGCGGTTGTTCCTGGCTGGCCAAAGGCGAAGCTGCTGTGGCCGGGGTGCCATTGAAGTAGGTGGCGCCTGCGCCACCCAGCATGCCTGCTGCAATCAAGGCCAACACCAGGCGTGAAGGGCGTTTCATGTTTGAATGTGAAGAAGTCATTGTCTAGTTCCTTTCATGAGTAGCAACAATTAACCGGTTGAGTCCCAACCGGAATGAATTCATCATGAGCAGTAAAACTTAGCCCTGAATTAGAAAAGAAAGTTTTTGATTCATGCCGTGCAACTTACTTTGAATGGCTGAGTTTTTTGTTTTGGTATGCGAAACAGCCCACACTGCCCACAATCAGGGCTAAAAACACGAGGCTCGTTTGTGTGGTACCCAGGCCCAAACCACCATTGACGGCAGGTTGCGACAATAAATCTCCCAAGGAAGCGCCCAATGGACGCGTAAGAATGTAGCCAAGCCAGAAGGCCCAAACCGCATTCATGTTGAAGCGAAAACGGGCAATCGCAATCATCGCAATCAGGGCACCAAAAACCATGGTGGAATTGGCATAGCCCAAATTCAAGCCTTCAGCGAACCAGTCGCCCGAGGCGGTGCCCAAGGCAAAGGTGACCAGAATGGCCAGCCAGTAAAACCACTCCCTGGCCCGAGTGTCAATGTGGTGAATGGACAGTGTGCCTTCGCGGCGATGCCACAGGGCAAACACGCAGGCAAGCGCCAGCGAGAAGGCTGCGGTTGATGCCATCAATGGCACACCCAGGTTGTCGGTGAGGTGATCGGTGATCAAAGTGCCCAGTACGCTGATCAGCACAATGCTTAGCCAGTAAACCGAGGGGGTATACCGTTCGGTACGAAGCTGGAAAGCCAAAGCAAGGGCAGTGAGAACTGCCACCACCACCGAAGTAGCGGTCAGCCCAAAGTTCAGGTTGAAATTCAGAAAATCCGCCGCAGTTTCACCCACAGTGGTAGACATCATTTTGACGAGCCAAAACATCAAGGTGACTTCAGGCACCTTGTTCAGTATCAGTTGCCCGGTGCCGGGTTGTGTGCCGTTGTTCATCTTGTTCCCCTTTTGTGTGTCACGGTGCATTAATGGTATGCAGTGACACTTAGGGGAAAATTAGTGCCGTTCAGGCCTTGTCTCCACCTGAATCAAAAATCAAAGCCCGGCTGTTGTTCAATGTCCTGCATCCATGGCATTTACTCGCTATTTAAACCAAAGCTGAACACCAAAACCCGCAGCCACTTTTACCACCAGCAAGAAGCAGGCAGCCGTCAGTAAGGCACTGCTTGCCAGGGCCAAAACAAATCCCGTTCGGGGCAACAGCCAAGGGAATGCCAAAAACATGGGCAGGGTGGGCAACACATACCAGAACGTAAAATAGGCGTGGTTCGCAATTTTTTCCTCCGGGGCCTTTTCAATGACAAGCCAAATCAGTGTTAGCACAGTGACCATGGGTAGCGCTGCGATCAACGCGCCCAGTTTGTCGCTGCGCTTGGCCACCTCGGAAATAAGAACCACAAGGCCTGCGGTGGTAAGGTATTTGAAGATAATCCAGCCCATGTTGGCAACCTATGTTGTGTAAGCAGGTTTTGCTTGTTGATCGGCAATGTCCATTTCTTCTTCTTTGCGATGGGTCAACCGATAAAGAATTGGAAGCACCAGCAAGGTAAGGGCGGTTGATGACAAGATTCCCCCAATCACCACCGTGGCCAGGGGCCGTTGAACTTCAGCACCGGTTCCGGTTGCAATCGCCATTGGAATAAAACCAAGTGAGGCCACCAGGGCGGTCATCAGCACCGGGCGCAGACGTGTCATTGCGCCTTCATGAATGGCGGTGTCCAGGGGCATGCCTTCTTCGCGCAGGCTCCGGATGAATGAAATCATCACCAACCCGTTCAACACCGCAACACCGGACAATGCAATGAAGCCCACCCCAGCTGAGATTGACAGCGGAATGTCGCGCAACCACAAGGCCAGAATACCGCCAGTCAAGGCAAACGGTACACCCGTGAACACAATCAAACCATCCCGAATGTTGTTGAACATGATGAACAACAACAAGAACACTAAAAACAGCGACAGAGGGACCACAATTTGCAGTCGTTTGGACGCAGACTGCAATTGCTCAAACGTGCCACCCCATGTCACCCAATACCCAGCGGGTACTTTCACTTTTTGCTGGATCTGGCTTTGTGCGTCGGCCACAAATGAACCAATGTCGCGGCCACGCACGTTGGCAGTAACTACCACGCGGCGCTTTCCGTTCTCTCGGCTAATCTGGTTGGGCCCGGGCGCAATGTCAAGTTTCGCGACATCACCCAGTTGAACAAAAATCGGCATGTCGCCTTCGGCAGCAGTATTGTTTGGCACCTGAATGGGTAGCCGGGCAATGGCTTGCAAATCGTTTCGCAACTCTTCAGGCAAGCGCACGGTGATGTTAAACCGACGATCACCTTCAAACAGCACGCCCGCATCCTGCCCGCCCACAGCCATGGAAATGGTGTTTTGAACGTCTGCGACGTTGATGCCAAACCGGGCAGTTTTTTCACGATCAATTTGAACAGTCAGCATGGGCAGGCCAGTGGTTTGCTCTAATTTTACGTCTGCGGCACCCTCAACTTTTTCCAGCACTTCGGAAATTTCTCCCCCAACGGTGTTCAGCGTGTCCAGATCATCACCGAATACCTTGACTGCGACATCGCTTCGCACACCCGACAACAATTCATTGAACCGCATTTGAATGGGTTGGGTGAATTCGTAGTTGTTGCCAGGTATTTTCATGACAGCTGTTTGCATGGCCTCAACCAAGTCGGTTTTGCTACGGCTTGGGTCTGGCCATTCAGACGAGGGTTTGAGCATCACGAAATTGTCCGCCACATTCGGTGGCATCGGGTCCGTTGCAATTTCAGCCGTACCGATTTTTGCAAACACACGGTCTACCTCGGGAAACTGCTTGATGGTTTTTTCAAGTTCCGTTTGCATGCTGATGGCCTGGCTTAAACTGGTGCCAGGAATGCGCAGGGCATGCAAAGCAATGTCGCCCTCATTCAAGCTGGGCACGAATTCGCTGCCCATGCGGCTTGCAAGCAAACCCGACAAAACAACCAACACCACTGCAATGGAAAGCACAACAGGTTTGTGGGCCATTGATTTGAGCAGCGCGGGTTCGTATCCGCGCTTTGCCCACACCATGAGGCGGTTTTCTTTTTCACTGACTTTGTTGGTGATAAAAAGCGCAACTGCAGCAGGAATGAAGGTAATGGATAGAATCATTGCTCCCAGCAAAGCCGCCACCACAGTGAAGGCCATGGGGTGGAACATTTTTCCTTCCACACCGGTGAGTGCGAAAATGGGAAGATAAACCACCATGATGATGAGCTGCCCGAACAGCAGCGATCGTCGCGCTTCTTTGGACGCCAGGAACACCTCGTGAAAGCGTTCTTTGCGCGTTAGTGTTCGGCCTGTCTTGGTTTGTGCATGGGCCAAGCGGCGCACACAGTTTTCAACAATCACCACGGCACCATCAATGATAATGCCGAAATCCAGTGCACCCAGACTCATCAGGTTTGCACTGACCCCGTTGTTGACCATGCCGAAAAACGTGAACAACATGGACAGCGGAATAACCATGGCCGTGATGATGGCTGCGCGAATATTGCCCAGAAAAAGAAACAAAATTGCAATGACCAGAACAGCACCTTCGATCAGGTTTGTTTTCACCGTGTTGATGGCTTTGTCCACCAGCACGGTGCGGTCATAAACAGTTTGCGCAACCACGCCCTCAGGCAAATTGCGATTGATCTCCACCAGCTTCTTTGATACCGCCTGGGCCACGATTCGGCTGTTCTCCCCAATCAGCATGAATACTGTGCCCAACACCACTTCCTTGCCGTTCTCTGTGGCGGCACCAGTTCGCAGTTCTTTGCCTATGTAAACTTGCGCTACATCTTTAATGCGAATCGGCACGCCAGCCTGGTTCGACACAATCACGTTTTCAATGTCAGCAATGCTGGTAAGTTGCCCCGGTGCGCGGATCAAATACTGCTCACCCCGTTTCTCGATATAACCTGCACCCACGTTGTTGTTTTGTTCAACAGCTTGTAGCAGGTCTTCAAGGGAAATTCCTTGGGCAACCAGTTTGTCAGGCGAGGGCGCAATCTGAAATTCCTTGGCATAGCCACCTACAGTATTGATCTCGGTCACGCCAGGTACATTTCGCAGTTGGGGCTTGATGATCCAGTCTTGAATTTCCCGAAGATCGGTGGGGGTGTAGGGTGTGCCGTCCTCTTTTACTGCTCCCTCTTTGGTTTCAACGGTCCACATGAAAATTTCGCCCAAGCCCGTGGAAATTGGTCCCATGGCAGGGTCGATCCCTGCGGGCAACTGCCCCTTGGTTTGCTGAATGCGTTCATTGACCAATTGGCGCGCGAAATAAATGTTGGTGCCTTCCTTGAAAATCACGGTGACTTGCGACAGGCCATAGCGTGAAATGGAACGTGTTTCCTGCAAGCCTGGCAAACCCGCCATCACGGTTTCAATCGGGAAGGTAATTCGCTGTTCAGACTCCAGCGGTGAATAGCCCGGGGCCGAGGTGTTGATTTGAACTTGAACGTTGGTGATGTCGGGTACTGCATCAATCGGTAATTTTTGATAGCTGAAAATACCCAGGGCAATCAAGCCCACGGTTCCAAGCATCACAAACCAGCGCTGGTCTATGGCAAAACGGATTATTTTTTCAAACATGATTCGGTATTTCCTCTGTTTGCATGCAGTGGCAAATGGTGTGGCAGGTAACGGCAAGCGTTGAATCAATGGTCATGGCTAGCCCCTGATTTACCAATGTCAGCCTTGATCAGGAAGCTGTTGGTGGCGGCGTATTGCTCACCGGCGTCAAGCCCACCCAATACTTCGACGTATTTGCCATCGCTGCGACCCAGTTCAACCGGGCGCGCTTCAAATTGCTGACCGTACCTGCCAAACACCGCGGGTGCGTCCAGAATGGTTTGAATGGCTTCAGTTGAAATGGCCACCGGCACTTCATTTTCCTGTGCGACCAATTCAATTTTGACTGGCAAGCCAGGGCGCCACACGGAATCGGGGTTTGGCAACACAATGCGCGCTGTGGCCGTGCGGGTTTGTTCACCCACCAACGAACTCACATACGCCACTTTGCCCACGCTTTCGGATTCAAATGCGGTAGCCTTCACGGTGGCTTGCTGGCCCACTTTCACTGTGTTCAGGTCTTTGGGGTAAATGGTCATTTCCGCCCACACAGTGGACAAATCGGCCACAGTAAAAATATTGGCGTCCTCTTTTAGCGCCTGCCCCAACGCAATGTTTTTCTCAACCACGGTGCCAGAAATTGGTGCCCGGATTTCATAGCGGGTTAACTGGCTTCCAATGGCGGTACCGCCGTCAATCGAGGCCAGTTTTTGCCGGGCATTGAGCACTGCAATTTCTGCCTCCTGCTTGGTATTGCGTGCTTGAAGGTAATCTTGCTCGGCTGAAATTTTGTCTTCCCACAGCTTCTTTTCTCGCTCGAATGTGGTGTTGGCCAGGGCCAACCGTTTTTGGGCGGCCAGCAATTCAGTGCGCTGGTCGGCCAGCATCTGGCTGGAAATCACGGCCAGTACTTGCCCTTTTTTAACCTGATCCCCCGCATTCACGGGTGCAGATTCCACAATGCCGCTCAAGCGTGGCACTACCCTCACTGTGTTGTCGCGGTTGAGCTGAATTTCGCCGATCAGTTCAATGCTGCTTTTGATCCGGGCGGGCCCGGCAGTGGCCAGTTCAATGCCACTTTGTTTCATTTGCTCATCGCTCATGTCAATGCGGTATTCAATCTGCTCATAAGCAAAACTGTATTGCTTGCCATCGTGTTGCGCATTCACGGTAACGCTGAAGGAATGGGGTTCAAACACAACGGCATCGCCCCGCAGGAAATCGTTTGCAGGAGCAAAGTTGATGGTCTGGGGCTTGCGGCCCAGACGTTCAAGCGCAATGCTGGCCTTTGTGGCCTCGGGGGGCAACAAGGTGTCATCTTTGTAGGTGTAAATTCGGAACTCTGGGTCTACGCCGTCTTCAAAAATGGTCACTTCGACCCCGTAGCCGTCTTGCGCAAAGTACTTGCCACCCTTGGGGCCTTTAACAGGTTCCTTGGCGTTGGCTTGTTCCAGAGATTCACCTTGTTGACCGGGCTGAGAGTTGCTCGTGGTCAGAATGAGTACTGACAACACTGCAGCCACAGCGACAAGCAGGGCGATGGTAATAATCTGTTTTTTGCTGAAATTGCGATTCATGATTGTTTGGTCCTACTGAATATTGGCTGGTGTTTGCCCAAGAATCCCTTGCAGTTCGGCGGCATACCGGTGGGACAGGGCGAGCGATTGCTGGCTTTGCGCCAAGGCGTCAAACAAAGTGCGTTGTGCGTCCAACACCTCCAGAAAACTGAATTTGCCCATTTCAAAACCTTTGCTTGCAGCGTCGTAAGCGCTTTGTGCGCTGGGTAAAATGTTGTCACGCCATGAAAGAAATTCCTGTCGGGACGCATTCAGGTTTTCATAGGCCGCGGCAAGGTCTCGCGACAATCGGAGTTGCGTTGCGGTCAGTTCGTCTTTGGCCTGGTCGGCGCGTCGCAGTGATTCAAGCAAATTGCCCTGGTTGCGGTCAAAAACAGGAATGGGAATGGACACCCCCAAAATGGCCTGGTTCAAGCCAAGTTCCTCGTTTTTTCGCCCTCCAAGGCTCACCGTTACATCGGGCACCCCTTTGCTGCGTTCCACTTCGCTGATGGCCTGGCGGCGGTCTACTTCAATTTGGGCCTTTTTGTAGGCAGGGGATTGCATCAGCCGGCTTTCGAGCGTTTCGATCTCAGGCAGATCAGGCAGGGTTTCAAGATTTCCGTCCACGGTTTCAAAATTAACCTGCGGTTCGCCCATGGCGGTGGCCAAGCGTTTTCGGGATGATTTGAGGGCGCTTTCAGCGCGTGCATGGTCCACGCGAGCCCCAGCCAGCGCAATGCCCGCTTTGGTGGCCTCAACAGGCGATACTTTGCCCGCCTCTACTCTTTTTTGCGCAGCACGCAGGGCACTTTGAGCCAGATCGATGGAAGATTGGGCGAGCCGAACACGTTCCTGTGCAACCAGGGTGTCGTAAAAAGCAGAAGTGACTTCGGTTTGTACGCCAGCCCGTACAATTTCAAGTTCCGCTTGAGCAAGGGCTTTGCCGTGCTCTGCTGCATCCATTCGGGCGGAACGCTTTCCACCCAGTTCAATGCGCTGGTTCAGTTGCAAGGTGCTGGTTCTGGTCGCGCTTCGCGTGTCCTCAAGCAAAGCTTGCAGTTCAGGGTTGGGGCGGGTTTCGGCTTGAAGCACGGTGCCATCCTGCGCCAGAAGCGCATTTCGGGCTGTTGCCAGCTCGGGGTTGGCCGCATAGGCTTTTTCAAGCGCGTTGCTCAGCTTGATGTTTGTCATCCGCGGCAAGCTGGCTTGCCCGGATTGGGATGTAACACCACTATTGGTGTACTGGGTTGTGTTGCCTTCGGCCATGGTGGCACTGGGCAGCAACGCGGACGCAGCAAGCGTTAGCAATATTTTTCGCATCGATTTCTCCGGTGTACAAAGGAAAGAATCGGCGAGACGAATTAACGCGGTCGTTTAATGAAGTGTAAAGACAGGTATCGTGTCGCCGGAATCAGGCAGACACAGGCCACTTGGGCCGTTCGGGGCGGGTTTGACAGAAGAAAGAGTACTTCGAAAGATTTGCTCTGGGGCGGGGCGACGTGAAGTCGATCACAGCACCTTGCACCGTACCCGCGAAACACCCAACGAAGCCAGCGGAGTGAGAATGATCGTGGTGCTGCTGTGGCAACTGCCGTTCGTCGTCGTTGTGCTCATCTTGATGGTGGCCAAAGTGTGCAGTTTGCTGCCCCTGTTCGTCGTGCCCAAGGTAATTTGCCGCCACAGCCCAGGAGGCTTGAAGCGGAATGAAAACCATGAGAAGAAAGAAGGTCAACGAGCGGATCATTACTGGATTAAACCACCCAGTTTGCATTGCTGTCAATCGCGGATGTTTCGCGCCTGCGGGTTTGAGTAGGATGCTGGGTAAATTGGCATGAAGTTGAACAAAACGAAATTGTGGTAGTCTTAGCGGGATGAAAAAAATCTGCTTTTGCGTGCTCATGCTGCTGCTGCCGCTACAGTCCTTGTGGGCTGCAGTGGAGCTTTATCACGTTCACGTGTCTGCGGCAGAATCAAACGGTCTTGAAAAAGGCCACTTGCCAAGCCTGTCGGATATGGTTCATGAGCATGATCATGATCACGAGCATCCATTCAAGCACAATAACACCACCGCCGATTCCACTGAATCGGATCACCACCACCACTGCACTGGCCACTTCGCCGTGGTGTTGCCCGGTGTGTTGGGTGATTTACAGCCCGACCTTCAATACGACGAATTGTCGTCTGTTCCCGCACTTTCCACGTCCAGCTACTATTCCCGCATAGAACGCCCGAATTGGTGTTGATTCCGTTTTGACCTGTGTCCCCCATGTGTGGGGGAATTTCACTTGTTCACGGAGTTTTAACCATGAATTCACCACTGCGCGTGGTGCTTTGGGCCTGCATTTCAATTGTTGCAGCGCCTTGGGCACAAGCCCAAGAAACCAGTGTGTCGATTGCCCAAATTTATCAATCGGCACTTGAAAATGATCCTTCTTTGCGTGTGCAGGGGCAGCGCATTGAGGCCCTGAAAGCAGGGCGACGCCATGCCAATCGCTTAAGCGCAGGGCCATTGTCGCTGGAGGGATCGTACCGAAGTGACCGCAATTTCGACAACCAGGGCTTGCGGGAAACCGAGTTGGGCATTAGCGCACCGCTGTGGTTGTGGAATGAGCGCAGCCAGAACCAGAATGTTCGCCAGGCCGAACTGCAAACTGGTCAGTTGCGCTTTGACGCACTGAAACTGGAGTTGGCTGGGCAGGTTCGGCTGGTGTACTGGAACACGCTGGCAGCGCACCTGGATGTGGAAATTGCCCAAGCGCGTTTGGCAGGTTCAGAAAAGCTGATGGACGATGTACAAAAACGCGTGGATGCGGGCGATTTGGCCAAGGCCGATTTGCTGCAAGCCACCGCTTTGCATGCGCAAGCCCAAGCTGAGTTTGCCCGGGCCTTGTCGGCCCTGTCTGCTGTGGGGGCTGAATTCACCGAGGTAACGGGCTTGCCTGTTGGTGCACTGGGCAGCGAGGACCGTGAACCCTTGCCAGTCAGCGCCGAGAATGATGTTCAGGATCACCCTGCCTATCAAGCCTTGCAAGGCGACGTTGCTGTTCAGCAAAGCCGGGCCGACCTGGTTGCCATTCAAAAACGAGACAATCCGGAATTGGGTTTGGCGCTGGTGAATGACCGCGCAGCTTTTGCCGCGCCCAATGAAAAGTCGCTGGTGTTGTCCACCCGTATTCCGCTGGGTTCAAGTGCGGAATATGACAGCCGTTTGCTGGCGGCCCGCGCAGATGAAACCGAAGCGCAGGTTCGGTTGAAGCGCCTGGACACAACCTTGAAAGCACAAGCCAGTGCTGCGCGCACCAATGTCGAGTGGTTTGAGAAACTGCAAGCCAATGCACAAACGCAAGCGGAACTGGCGCGACAGGTTTACAGCCTGTACCAGCAATCATTTAGCCTGGGTGAAACCGATTTGCCCACGCTGTTGCGTTTTGAGCAACAAGCCTTCGAGGCCGAACGACTGGCCAAAAAATCAACCGTTGAATATTCGACCAAAGTGTCTGCCCTTCGGCAGGCACTTGGTTTGTTACCCGAGCAAGCACCATGAAAAAAACGATTCTTTTTTTGTCTTTGTTGGCCAGCAGCATGTTTGCACTGGCCGGCCCCGGCCATGACCACGGCGAAGAGGCACCTGCGGTTGCAGGTGAGGCATCGCCTCGTGTGTTGATGGAATCCGATTTGTTTGAAGCTGTCGGCATTTTGAAAGGCAGCACACTTGAAATTTTTGTCGACCACGCCGCCACCAATGCACCAGTGAAAGACGCCACCCTGGAACTTGAATTGAACGGCGAAAAAGTACCCTTGGAATTGCATGCGGAAGGCGAGTTTGATGCCGTGTTGCCCGATGCCATGGCCAATACAACCGTGGCGGTGGCGCTGACCATTGCTACAGGTGACAGCATAGACATTCTGGCCGGTGAATTGGTGCTGGGTGAAGCCCATGGGGACGATGACCATGCCACCGATGAGCACGGGCACCTGTTTGAATACCTTGCCTTGGGTGCACTCGCGTTGCTGGCTTTGGGTTTGGTCACGGTGTTCATGAAACGCCGCAGCAGCAAAGGAGTAAACTGAGCATGGCACACACTGTTAAACGCGCATTTGCTTTTTCTGTGGTGGCAACTGTTTTGCTGCTTCCTTTCACAAGTTGGGCTGGCCCCGGCCACGACCATGGCGATGAAGCGCCTGCCGCTGTGGCTGGCGATGGGCCACGCCGCATGTCCACTGGCGAAGTTTTCTTGCCCAAACCCGCGCAACGCCAACTGAGCGTGCGCACCACCCCCACACTGCTTGAACAACATGCCCAAGTGATTGAATTGAATGGCAAGGTGGTACTTGATCCGCAAAGTGGTGGCGTGGTTCAAACAAGCACGGGCGGCCGTTTTGAACCGACTTCACAAGGTGTGCCCCAACTTGGACAAGCCGTGAAGAAGGGCGAGGTGCTGGGCTTTATTGTCGCCAGCCAGGCCCCGCTTGAAAGGTCTGGCCAACAGGCCCAGCTTGCGCAATTGAAAGCACAACTGGTGTTGGCAGAAAGCCGCCTGCAACGGGTTCAACAATTGCAAGACACCATTCCCAAAAAAGAAGTGGACGCCGCTGCAAGTGAAGTACAAAGCCTGAAAGGGCAAGTGGCAGCGCTGGCCGGTGGCATTGGCGCGAGGGAAACCCTGCGCGCACCTACTCAAGGCGTGCTGGCAAGCAGCGCCGCAGTTTCTGGCAAGGTATTTGATGCCGGTGCCCTGGTGTTTGAAGTGGTCAACCCCAGCGTGGTTCGCATTGATGCAGCCTGGTTTGGGGGCGGTACGCCGCCAGCATTCAGTGGTGCCAAGGTGTTTCTGGCGGATCAAAACCACGGCGAACAATCCATTGAACTGAATTACCTGGGTGCCGCCGGTGCCGTACGTGATCAGTCATTGACCCTTGCCTTTGAAAACCGTGCGTTGAAGAATGCCCGGTTCTCCACAGGGCAACTGCTGAAGGTGTTTGCAGAACAAACCGAAAAAACCGAAGGCATTGCGGTTGCCAGTGCTGCCTTGGTGAAAAACGCCGCCAATCAGACCATTGTCTGGGTCAAAGTGGAACCGGAAACATTCGAGCCGCGCGTGGTGACGACCGAGTCGCTGGACGGCCAGCGTGTGCTGGTCAAGAGTGGTTTGAAGGCCTACGACCGTGTGGTGACTCAGGGCGCAACCTTGATTAACCAGATTCGATGAGCAAGTTCGCTAAGAAAGGCGCATAAGATGTTTCAATTCTTACTTGACAGCAGCCTGAAGAACCGACTGCTGGTGTTGCTGGGTGCACTTATTCTCACCTTCTACGGCGCGTTCACGCTGACCCAAACGCCGGTCGATGTGTTTCCCGATTTGAACAAACCCACAGTCACCGTGATCACCGAGGCGGGTGGCATGGCTTCGGAAGAAGTCGAACAATTGATCACCTTTCCACTGGAAACCACGCTGAACGGTTTGCCTGGGGTGGAGGTGGTTCGTTCTGTGTCAAGCGCGGGGCTTTCCTTCATCTATGTCACTTTTGGCTGGGATGTCGAAATTTATCGTGCCCGCCAAATGGTGTCGGAACGTTTGGGTGCGATGGAAGAATCGATACCCGCGGGGCTCACCCCCACCATGGGGCCGGTCAGTTCCATCATGGGCGAAATCATGCAGATCGCCATTCCGATTGATGTCAACAAGCTCTCGCCCATGGAAGTCAGGGAGTATGCCGATTGGGTATTGCGGCCGCGTTTGTTGTCTATCCAGGGTGTGGCGCAGGTGATTCCAATTGGTGGTGAGGTGCGCCAGTTTCAGGTTCAGCCCAATTTGCAGCGAATGGTCGAACTGGGCATTACCATCGAAAGCCTGCAAAGTGCCTTGAGCGGTTTTGCGTCCAACACCTCGGGCGGATTTTTGGCATTGAACGGTCGTGAATACCTGATTCGAAACCTGGGCCGAACTTCTTCGCTGGACGATTTGCGCAATGTGGCAGTGGGGTCTCGCAATGGCCAATCCGTGTTGCTCAAGCAAGTGGCAACGGTTGAATTTGCTGCAGCCGTAAAGCGTGGTGATGCAGGCTATGAAGGCCGGCCAGCCGTTATTCTGGGCATTCAAAAGCAACCCGATTCAGACACCATCCAGCTGACAAAGAATATCGAGGAAGCCTTGGCAGCGATGAAAGGCAGCCTGCCCGATGGCATGGAAGACCCGCGCGTTACCTTTCGCCAAGCCAGCTTTATTGAAGCGTCCATCACCACACTCCAGGGCAAGTTGATTGGTGCTTCGGTGTTTGTGGCGGCGGTGCTGTTTTTCTTTTTGGGCACCCTTCGCCCCACAGTGATTGCACTGACTGCCATTCCGGTTTCAATTTTCATCACCGCTTTGGTGTTCAACTACTTTGGTTTGTCGATCAACACCATGACCCTGGGTGGCCTGGCCATTGCCATTGGTGGTTTGGTTGATGATGCTGTGGTGGACGTAGAAAACATTCTTCGCCGCCTGAAAGAGCAACGTGCCAAACACCCTGGTGCTGCGTTTGACTTGGTGGCGCTGGTACGCAAAGCCAGCCTGGAGGTGCGAACCGGCATTGTGTATGCAACAGCCATTATTGTGCTGGTGTTCATACCATTGTTTGCCTTGCCCGGTATTGAGGGCAAATTGTTCATACCCCTTGGCATTGCATTTATTGTGTCCACGCTGGCATCGCTTGTTGTGTCGGTCACGGTAACGCCGGTGCTGTCGTATTACCTGTTGCCCCGAATCAAGAATCTGGACCACGGCGACACCAAGGTGCTGGCCTGGTTGAAAGCTCGGTACAGCAGCAGTTTGCAAGGTGTGTTGAATCGGCCGAAAGCGGCCATGATTGCGGCCCTTCTTGCCGTGCTGGTGGCTGGTGTTTCAGTGCCGTTTTTTCCAAAAACCTTTCTGCCGCCTTTCAATGAAGGCAGCCTGGTGATGGGCATTCGTCTGAACCCTGGCGTAACGCTTGAAGAGTCGGCTGCGCTGGCCACGCAAGCCGAACGACTGTTGAGCGAGGTGCCGGAAATTACGCACATTGGCCGGCGAAGCGGCCGTGCCGAGCTGGATGAACATGCAGAGGGTGTGCATGTGTCTGAACTTGACATTGGTTTGCTGCCGGCATCGGAAATGACACGCTCGATGGACGAGGTCAATGCCGACATTCGAGCCCGCCTGAAAAACCTGCCTGCTGCCATCGCGGTGGGGCAACCCATTTCGCACCGCCTGGATCACATGCTTTCTGGCGTGCGTTCGCAAATTGCCATCAAGGTGTTTGGTGAAGATTTGGACACACTTCGTGGCACAGCCGAGCAATTGCGTGCACAGCTTTCCCGGATTGACGGGTTGGTCGACCTTGAAGTGGAAAAGCAGGTGTTGGCACCGGAAATCAAGGTGCGTGTGAATTATGATGCCGCTTCCCAATACGGGGTGTCAGCTTCCGAAATTTTGCACACCTTGCAGGCCTTGGTAGAAGGCGAAAAGATCACGCAGGTGGTGGAAGGCAACCGCCGTTTCGCGTTGGTGTTGAAGTTGGCCGAGAAAGACCGGGGCCTGGATGAACTGAAGCAACTTCTGATTCAAACGCCCAACGGTGCAGTGCCTTTGTCGGTGTTGGCGCAGGTTGAGGACAGCGATGGCCCCAACCAGATCAGCCGTGACGATGGAAAACGCCGCATCGTGATTTCTGCCAATGCACAAGGTCGGGCTTTGTCGCAGGTGGTTGAAGACATTCGCACCACCACAGCCAGCTTTAATTTGCCTGAAGGCTACTTCATCACCTTGGGTGGGCAGTTCGAGGCGCAAGAAGAAGCATCGCGCCTGGTGGGCTTCTTGTCGATTATTTCACTCACCTTGATGTTTGCGGTGCTGTACAGCCGTTACCAGTCCATGCGGCTTTCGCTAATCATCATGGGCAATATTCCACTGGCTTTGGTGGGTGCAGTGTTGGGGCTGTGGTTGTCGGGTCAGCCTTTGTCGGTGGCTGCCTTGATTGGCTTTATTACCCTGGCGGGGATTTCAGTTCGCAACGGTATTCTGAAAATCAGCCATTACATTAACCTGATGCGGTTCGAAGGTGAAAACTTTGATCGCGCCATGATTGTGCGGGGGTCGATGGAACGCCTAAGCCCGGTGTTGATGACCGCTCTTGTTACAGCCTTTGCACTGGCGCCTTTGCTGTTCGAGGCAGAGCGGCCAGGCACCGAGATTTTGCACCCGGTGGCAGTGGTTATTTTTGGTGGCTTGATCAGCTCAACATTGCTGGATACTTTTTTAACGCCTGCATTGTTTTGGCTTTTTGGCCGGAAAGATGCCGAGAAGTTACTTGACGATTCAAACGCGCAAGCGTTGTAAATTCACAAAGGAGAATACGCATGAAAAAACTGACATCCTTCCTGGCAGCCGTTGCGCTGGCAGCGGCCTTTGCTTCAAATTCTGTGTGGGCACAAAAAGATGATCACAGCATGAACCCTCAACATGGTGGCGTTGTGGTCGAGGCCAGCCATGTGCAATTTGAATTGGTCAGCGGGCCCGACGGCGTTCAATTGTTTGCCCGTGACCATGGCAAACCGGTCGACATGAGCAAGGCCACAGGCAAGCTGACGATGCTGTTGAACAACAAAGACAAACTGGATGTTGAATTAACAGGTCAGGCAGAGTCACTGATCGGGAAACTGCCTGCACCTGTTGAAAAGGAGTATGTGGCTTTGGCTTTTGTCAAAATGCCCAGCGGGAAAAACATCACCGTGCGTTTTCAATCAAAATAAACCCGCAAGCACCCACATTCACCCGCGCTTTTAGCCGGGTGAGAAGCAAAAACAGGCCACCCAGTTTGCGGTGAATGAACAGGCAATCAATGGGTGGGGCGTGCCAGAATTTTCGGTCTTCACCCAGCTCGAACCCTTTGTCGCGAATGCGTGCGGCCAGGTCGCTGTTGCCAAAGTCGAAACTGCCTTCTGTGCACAAAGGCTCGCAGGCCAGGTCCATTAAATCAAGCACCAATTCCCGGTGGTGGGGCTGTGTACTGGAATCAAAATAGCCAATGCGGGTTGCCGCCTTTTCCATCAGGGTTCGGCTATTGGCTTGCGCAGCTTGCATCACATCCACATAACCCGCCACCAGTTCTTTGTCGAAACCGCGTGTGGCACCAAAATCAAGCAGTATCACTTTGCCGGTTTTCGGGTTGTAGCGGTAGTTTGCAAAATTGGGGTCGGTCTGCATCAGGCGCATGCCCAGCAGTTCCTTGAACAACAACTCGAACAGGGCGGTGGCAATTTTGTCACGAACCGGTTGTGTGGCGTGTGCCATTTGCTCAATTGGAACACCCTCCACATAGCGCATGGCGAGAATGCTGCGCGTGGTTAAGCCCTCATTCACTGTTGGAATTTCAAACAGCTCATCGTTGCCCAAAGCCTTGGCGTATTTGACAATGCAGGCTGCTTCCCGCAGGTAATCAGCTTCTTCGTGCAATTGTTTTTTTGCCTCGGTCAACAGTGCTGCAAGGTCAAATGTTTTGGGCACCAACCCTGTGAATCGAAGAATGGTGGCCACGTTGTCGATGTCGCTGTCAATGCTGTCGCGCACACCGGGATATTGAATTTTGATGGCCAGCTTCTCGCCTTCAAGCGAAATGGCCTCGTGCACCTGGCCAATCGATGCGGCGGCAATGGGTGTCAAGTTGAATTCACGAACCTGGTCATGCCAGTTTCCACCCCATTCTTTTTCAAGCACCGCCAGCAATTGTTTGCGCGGCATGTGCTTGGCGTCTTGCCGCAGCCTGGCCATAATTTCCGCCAGTTGGGGTGGCAGCATGTCGCCAGCGTCCATCGACACAAGCTGCCCCAGTTTCATGGCAGCACCGCGAAGTTGAGCCAGTTGATCGGCCACACGCATTGCATTCTTTGGAGTCAGCAACAGTTTACTAAGCGAGGGGCGCTTGCCCTGGGCCAGTTGCTTGGTGCCGTTTTTAACCACCGAGCCAGCTACTGCGGTGGCCAAGGCACCAAAGCGGCTTAAACGGGCAAACCGCCCTGCGGGCACTGCCGATTCGTGGTTGTTATTGCCTTTTGGAGGATTTTTGCTGGACGACATGGGCACTGCTTGAAGCGGGATCGAGCCCCATGTTAAAACAAAAAAGCGCCTGTGCGGGGAAACACAGGCGCCCGTTGAATAGCCAGCGGTTGCGCGCTGGCTATTCAGTTCAATTAACCATTAACTGGCATCACTCTCGGTCAATTTTGGGCTGTTGACCATGCTCAATACATCTTGGCGGGAAAGCTGCACACGCTCGGATTGCTGTGCAACGTGGTCGGTGCCGTCGCCGTGCGAGGTCGGATTGTCTGCCAAAGCCAAGGCAGGTACTGCGGCGGAAATGGTCAATACGGAGGTAGCGATCAATTGACGTGCATTCATGATAAATCTCCTTTAAGTACTACAAAAATTTTTTGCCACTGCGTTGTTGCGTTGGCATAAGTCGTACTTTACGCAGGGTCGAATTACCAGGCCCCCACCGGCACATTACAAATTTGTAATTTTAAAAAGTGCTTCGCCCTTCTATACTTGTGAGTGTGTTTACCTGCGCAAAGTGAAGTTATTCCCATGAAAATTCTGGTGATTGAGGACGAGAAGAAGTTGGCCAGTTACCTGCAAAAGGGTTTGAACTCGGAAGGTTTTGTGGTGGATGTAGCGCACAACGGCATTGATGGCCTGCACCTGGCCACAGAAGGGCACTACGAACTGATCATTCTTGACGGCATGTTGCCCGACCTTGATGGGCTGGGTGTGCTTGCCGCCCTGCGCCAAACCATGAGTATTCCCGTGCTGATGCTGACTGCACGTTCCATGGTCGAGGACCGCGTGAGGGGTTTGCAGGCTGGGGCTGATGATTACCTTACCAAGCCTTTCGCATTTTCTGAATTGGTGGCCCGTGTGCATGCATTGGCAAGGCGCGCCCAAGGCAAACCTGCCGCGACCACAGACAGCAGCCACTTGAGTTTGGCTGATCTTGAACTGGATGCCGTGAAGCGGCAGGCACGGCGGGCAGGGCTTGATTTGCGTTTGACCGCCAAGGAATTCAGTTTGCTGTGGTTGTTGCTGCGCAGAAAGGGTGAAGTGCTTTCCCGCACTGAACTGGCTGAGCTGGTATGGGACATGCACTTTGACAGCGAAACCAATGTGGTGGATGTGGCGGTGCGCCGCCTTCGCAGCAAGATTGATGAACCATTTGATCACCCCTTGCTGCACACGGTTCGCGGCATGGGCTATGTGCTTGAACACCGTGCGGTGGAGCAACCATCGTGAGGCGTTCCATTGCCACGCGCTCGTCGTTGCAAATGTCGGTGCTCAGTATTCTGGGGGTTGCGTTGATTGCAGTGTTTGGTTACCACTGTGTGTGGATGTGGCAGGACATTCGCCATCAGGAAACTCTTGGGCGCGCTGCAACTGCCATAGAACAGGTGCTGGCCCGCAATGCTGAACTGCAGCCCACCGAGATGTGGGGGCGCGTGGATGAACTGCTGGTGAGCCTGGGCAATGTGCGTGCCAAAGTGCACGGCGAAAACGGACAGGTGTTGTATGGCCCGCAGGAGTTGCTAAGCCAGGTGAAACACAAGGACACCTACATGTACCCCTTGAATGGTTTGGGCGGCACCATGCCGATGCGAGACCTGGAGCTGGCAATCGATGTGTCTGAAGACAAAAAATTCCTGAATTTCATTGGTTTGATGTTCGCAGTGGCTGCCGTAGTGTGGGGTGTTTTGGTGATGTTGCTCAGCGGCTCGCTGGCGCGGTTTGAACTGAAACCACTGAACAAGTTTGGCCGCAAAATTGCAGACTTCAATCCGTCCGATCTAAGTGCGCGCATCAAAAGCGAGGACGAGCCGGAAGAGTTATACCCGGTCATCGAGCAATTCAACAAACTGATGGGTAAGGTGGGTCAGTATCACGAGCAGTTGCGTTCATTCAATTCCAACGTGGCGCATGAATTGAACACGCCCTTGTCGAGCCTTACGGTCAGCCATGAATTGCTGTTGCGGGAAAAGAACCCGGATCCCGAACATTTGAGGGAGGCCTTGCATAGCCACCTTGAAGAACTGCAGCGCATGAACAGGATTATTCAAAGCATGCTGTTTTTGTCGCATGCCAGCCAGGGGCAGTACAAGGATTTTCGTCTGCTCAACAAACTCAGTGAACCTGCCATGACGGTGATGGAATACATGGAGGCCATGCTGGACGAGAGAAACCTGAAGTTCGAGTTGCAAGGCGAAGCCAGCGCCCGGGTGGATTCAGAACTGATCAAACGGGCCTTGTCCAACCTGGTGTCCAACGCCATTCGCTATGCCGAAAAGGGCAGCACCATTCAAATCCGAATAGAACAAAACTCAGCGTCAGGCTCTGTGCGGCTGATTGTCAGCAACAGGGGCGTGTGTATTCCTGAAAACAGTGTGCCGCGTTTGTTCGAGCCGTTTTACCGGGTGGATCAATCCCGCAACGAAAGCGGCCACAACCACGGTTTGGGCCTGGCCATTGTGGCGGCTATTGCAAGGTTGCATGGGGGCGAGCCCTTTGCGACGTGTGAAGGGCAATGGGTTCGGATTGGTTTCAGTGTGCGGGGTGCCTTGTAAATGCGCGTCGCCATGACAAAAATGGACTGTGCTACAATTTCACGGTTGCTTGTTAATCGACTTGCCATGCTTCGTCGTATTTCCGTTCATGTGTTGTTGGTGTGTGCGCTGCTGTTTCAAGGCATGGCGTACGCGGTGCCGTGTTGCGCGGTTACTGACAGTATGCAAATGCAGGCGCAGGCTGAATTAACACACGATTTCGCCCAGCATGCCGAAGAAGGTTGCTTTGCGGGTTCACCCCTGTGCTGCGCCGTGCCTTCATTGCCTTATACCGCGGCGGTGGCAGCGGCTCAAATGCCTTCCCCTGTGTTTGCACCCACGGTGCATGCACTCCAAATCTCCTTCCAGCAATCCTCGCCTGAACGACCGCCCAGGGTCTAATCCACACTTTTTCATGTCTTGGCTGCAGCCATTGCTGGCGCAGTTTGTGTGATTTGTTTCTCGTGGTTTGATCACCATGCAGGAGACCCCTATGTTGGGCAAAACTACTTTCTTTAAGCTGGCCCTGAGCGTGCCTGCCGCAATGGTTTTCTTCGGGCCGGGCAACGCAGTGGCCACTGAATACACGCTGGAGCAGGCGCTGCAGCAGGAGCAACATGGCGCATTAAGTCTTTCGCAAGCCCTTGCCTTGGCTGAAAAGCGGTCTGAGGCACTGCGCGCGCAAGACGCTGCCAGGCAGGCTGCGCAAAACCAGGCCACCGCCGCGGGCGAGTTGCCCGACCCCATGTTGAACCTGGAAGTCATCAATATCCCTGCCAATGGCCCTGACCAGTTCAGCCTGGCGGCTGATTTCATGACCATGCGCGGAGTGGGTATTTCGCAAACTTTTGCCCGCAAGGACAAGCGCGAAGCCCAGGCCAATGTGTTCAACAAGAATGCCGAAATTGCTCAAGCCGGGAAGTTTCAGGCCTTGAGCAAACTTCGCACCGCCACCGCGCAAGCTTACCTGGATCGCTTTTATTCGCAGGAAATTCTGGCTGTGCTGCAGTCGCAGCGCACGGAACTGGAATTGCAAATTGAGGCGGCCGATGCCCTGTACCGTTCGGGCAAGGCACCGCAAACCGATGTATTTGCGGCACGCACCGAACTGGGTTTGATGGATTTGCGAATTCAGGACACCCAGGCCTTGCTGGACAATGCGCAGGCGGAATTGCAGCGTTGGGTGGGCGAACAAGCCGATGCACCCTTGGCCGGTGCCGTTGACTTGACGCAATCCCGCCTGAACACAGCGAACCTGTTTGAACAGCTTCACCAGCACCCGGAAGTGCTTGCTTTGGACAAGGCGGAATCCGTGGCGCTGGCAGAAGTCGAAGTGAAGCAGCAGGAAAAGTCGGCAGACTGGACCTTGTCGGTGATGTATTCGGGACGGGGGCCGCAGTTTTCAGAAATGCTGTCGTTTGGTGCCTCACGCCCCCTGTTTGTTGATGAAGACGATCGACAGGATCAGGCGCTGGCAGCTGCCAATGCCATGGCGGCCAAAGCCCGGGCCGAGCGTATCGAGCTACACCGCGAACACCTGGCACAAACCCGGCGCTGGCAACAAACCTGGCAAAGCAACTTGAAGCGCATCAATGATTTTGACCGCAGCCTGATCCCGTTAACACAACAGCGAACACAGGCCGCATTGGCCGCTTACCAGGGCGCCACAGGAACCCTGGCCGATGTGCTGGCCGCACGCCGAATGGAAATTGACATGCGCCTGGAAAAACTGCGCATTCAAATGGACACTGCCCGGCTTTGGGCGCAACTGGAATACCTGATTCCTTCTGAGGTACAACCATGAAAAAAACACACATTGCAATCGCTGTTGTTGCACTTGCGGCTGTCGCGGGCGGGGGCTATGGCCTGTGGGCACTGGGCATGAACCAGGGCATGGAAATGATGTCGGCTCCCATTGGTGGTGCCGATGACGAAGCTGGTTCTGCAGCGTCAAACGGTGGTGGGCAAGAAGACCCATCCACATGGAACATTCCGCAAGGCGAAGCCGCCACCCGCAGGCACATGGAAAGTGGCATCAAGGCCGGAGATATTGACCCTGAAACCGGCTTGGCCGTGCAGTACTACCACGATCCCATGGTGCCGGGTCGAAAATTCGATTCACCCGGAAAAAGCCCCTTCATGGACATGATGCTGGTGCCAGCCTATTCGGGCGCGGATTCCGCTGACAGCAGCAGCGTGAAAGTCAGCCCGCGAATCCAGCAAAACCTGGGCATCCGCACCGCAGCGGTAAGCAAAGGCATGCTGGCCCCCGAGATCAGTGCCAGCGGTTCTGTGCAATGGAATGAACGCGAGCGGGTGGTGATTCAATCCCGGGCGATGGGTTACGTAGAGCGCTTGAATGTGACAGCCACCCTGGACGCCGTGAAGCAGGGGCAAACCTTGCTGACCGTGTATGTGCCCGACTGGATTGCCGCGCAGGAAGAATTTCTTTCGTTGCGCAGAATGAAAGGTGAGAACTTGCAGCCTTTGATTGATGCCGCACGGCAACGCATGTTGCAGGTGGGCATGAATTCTGCGCAGATTCAAGCCGTGGAGCGCAGCGGCACCGTGCAGGCTCGCCTGGCTATTTCTGCCCCCCGCAGTGGTGTGGTTACGGAACTGACCGTGCGCGAAGGCATGACCGTGCAACCCGGCATGACCCTGGTGGAAATCAATGGGCTGTCCACCGTGTGGGTGCAGGCCGAAGTGCCGGAGGTGCAGGCCGTTTATGTGCGGCCCGGAGCCAATGTGGTGGCCAATGCCCAGGCCGTGCCGGGTCGAACTTTTGAGGGTACGGTGCAAGCCGTATTGCCGCAGCTCAACAGCAATACACGCACGGTTTTGGCACGAATTGTGTTGAAGAACCCGGAGCAGCAACTGTTGCCCGGCATGTTTGTACAAACACGGTTTTTTGACACGAATCGCAAGCCCACCCTGATCATTCCCTCTGAAGCAGTAATACAAACCGGTCGGCGTGCCGTGGTCATGCTGAGCAGGGATGAAGGGCGTTTCATGCCAGTGGAAATCAAGACTGGCATTGAATTTGGTGGACAAACCGAAGTGCTCGAGGGGCTTGAGGAAGGGCAGAAGGTGGTGTTGTCCGGGCAATTCCTGATTGATTCCGAGGCCAGTTTGCGCGGTCTTGAAACCCGCTTGAACCAGCCGGAGCCTGGCAGTGGGTCTGGCAGTGAATCAGCCACCCACAGCACACCGGGTGTGGTGGAGTCAGTGAGCGAGAACGCAGTCACCGTGACACACCCGCCAGTGCCCAGCCTGGGCTGGCCTGAAATGACCATGGAATTCAGGTTGCCTGAACCCTCGAAAATGCCGCGCGAAAACGTGCGTGTTGGGGATCAGGTCAACATGGAATTCCGGATGCAGGAAGGGGACATTCCACAGATCGTCAACATTCAGCCGATCAATTCCGATGCAAAAAAAGGTGGGGGTGAACAATGATTGGCTACATTATTCGCTGGTCGATTGCCAACCGTTTGCTGGTGTTGATCGCCACGGTGTTGATCAGTGGGTGGGGCGTGGTGTCGCTGTACAAAACGCCGCTGGACGCCCTGCCCGATTTGTCCGATGTGCAAGTGATTGTGCGCACCAGTTACCCGGGGCAAGCACCGCAAATTGTCGAGAACCAGGTCACCTACCCGCTCACCACCACCATGCTTTCCGTACCGGGTGCGAAAGATGTACGCGGCTTCTCGTTTTTCGGCGACAGTTTTGTCTACATTATTTTTGAAGACGGCGTAGACCTGTACTGGGCACGTTCCCGGGTTCTTGAATATTTGAACCAGGCCCAAAGCAGCCTGCCCGCTGGTGCAAAAAGTGCCTTGGGGCCTGATGCCACTGGCGTGGGCTGGATCTACCAGTATGCCCTTCGGGATACAACAGGCAATCTGGATGTGTCGCAGCTGCGGGCTTTGCAAGACTGGTTTTTGCGCTATGAACTGAAAACCGTGGAGGATGTGGCCGAGGTTGCCTCCGTGGGCGGTTTCGTGAAGCAGTACCAGGTGGTGCTGGATCCGCAAAAACTGGCGGGCTATGGCATTACGCTCGATGAAGTGACCACGGCCATCAACAACGCCAATCAGGAAGCGGGTGGTTCGGTCATTGAACTGGGCGAGGCGGAGTACATGGTGCGCGCCACGGGCTATCTGGAAAATCTTGACGACTTCCGCTCAGTGCCTTTGAAAAACAGTGCATCCGGCATTCCCGTGCAGCTGGGCGACGTTGCACGCATACAGATCGGGCCGGAAATGCGCCGAGGCATTGGCGAACTGAATGGCAATGGTGAATCGGTGGGCGGTGTCATTGTAATGCGGTCTGGTAAAAACGCCCTGCAAACAATCGAAGCGGTGAAGGCCAAGCTGGAAAGCCTGAAAGCCGGTTTGCCCAAGGGTGTTGAAATTGTGCCGGTGTATGACAGGTCCACCCTGATCAAAAACGCGATTGATAACCTTAGCTTCAAATTGCTTGAAGAATTCATCGTGGTGGCGCTGGTGTGTTTTGTGTTTTTGCTGCACTTCAGGTCAGCTTTCGTGGCCATTGTTTCCCTGCCCTTGGGCGTGTTGGTGTCGTTCATCGTGATGGAACAGCAAGGGGTGAATGCCAACGTAATGTCGCTGGGGGGCATTGCAATTGCCGTGGGTGCCATGGTCGACGCTGCACTGGTGATGATCGAAAACGCGCACAAGCACCTTGAGCAATGGGCACATGACAATCCCGATCAAGAACTTGCGGGCACCGAACGTTGGCGCGTAATCGGCGATGCTGCAGTGGAAGTGGGGCCTGCGCTTTTCTCAAGCCTGCTGGTGATCACGCTCAGCTTCATTCCCGTGTTTACGCTTGAAGCGCAGGAAGGGCGTTTGTTCTCGCCCCTGGCTTTTACAAAAACTTACGCCATGGCGGCCTCGGCTGGCCTTGCCATTACCCTGATCCCGGTGTTGATGGGGTATTTGATTCGCGGCAAAATTCCAAATGAAACGGCCAACCCCATCAACCGGGGTTTGATTGCGGCTTATCGTCCTGCGCTGGATGCTGTGTTGAGGTTTCCAAAAACCACCGTAGCAGTGGCCTTGGTGTTGCTGGGCATCAGCCTTTACCCGCTTAGCCAGCTGGGCAGTGAATTCATGCCGCCATTGGACGAAGGCGATCTGCTGTACATGCCCACGGCCCTGCCAGGTTTGTCGGCGGGCAAGGCTGCTGAGTTGTTGCAACAAACCGACCGTTTGATTGCCACGCTGCCAGAAGTGGAGTCGGTGTATGGCAAAGCGGGTCGTGCTGAATCTGCAACAGACCCGGCACCCATGGAAATGTTTGAAACCACTATCCAGTTCAAACCCAAAGACGAATGGCGCGAAGGCATGACCGCCGACATGCTGGTCGATGAACTTGACAAAATTGTGCGTGTGCCCGGCTTGACCAATATTTGGGTACCGCCCATCCGCAACCGGATCGACATGTTGGCCACTGGTATTAAAAGCCCCGTGGGCGTGAAAGTAACCGGGCCTGATTTGAACACCATCAATGAAGTGGCTGTGAATATCGAGAAAGCCGTGAAAAATCTTGAAGGTGTTAGCAGCGCCTTTGCTGAACGCCTGACAGGCGGGCGTTACATCGATGTGGACATTGACCGCAACAAAGCCGCGCGATACGGCATGAATGTGTCCGACATTCAGTCGGTCATTTCCAGTGCGGTGGGTGGCATGAACATTGGTGAAACTGTGGAAGGCTTGCAGCGTTTTCCCATCAATGTGCGCTATCCCCGCGAGGTGCGCGATTCCCTGACCCGTTTGCGGGCCTTGCCGATATACACCAGTTCCGGACAGCGGATTGTGCTGGATGATGTGGCCCGCATCAACATCACCGACGGCCCACCCATGTTGCGCAGCGAGAATTCCCGTTTGGCCGGCTATGTGTACATCGACATTCGTGGGCGCGATCTTCAGTCGGCGGTGTTGGACATGCAGCAGGCTGTGGCGCAGCAGGTGAACTTGCCCCCTGGGTATTCCATTTCATGGTCGGGCCAGTTTGAGTTTCTGGAACGTGCCACAGCGAAGCTGAAGCTGGTGGTGCCTTTCACGCTGCTGATTATTTTCGTATTGCTTTACATGACCTTCAAGCAGATTGACGAGGCTGTGCTCATCATGGCGACCTTGCCCTTTGCCTTGATCGGTGGTGCGTGGTTGTTGTGGTTTTTAGACTTTAACCTGTCAGTGGCCGGGGCCGTGGGTTTTATTGCACTGGCAGGCGTGGCCGCTGAATTTGGCGTCATCATGCTGTTGTACCTGAACCAAAGCTGGGCAAGCCGTGTGAACAAGGGAACGGTTCAGGAGGATGATTTGCTGGATGCAATTCGCGAAGGTGCCGTGTTGCGCGTGCGGCCCAAAGCCATGACCGTGCTGACCATTCTTGCTGGCCTTATACCGATTATGTGGGGTACGGGCACGGGCAGCGAGGTGATGCAGCGCATTGCAGCGCCCATGGTGGGCGGCATGATCAGTGCACCCTTGTTGTCCATGTTCGTTATTCCGGCCGTGTTTTTGTTGATTCGGCGAAGCCAAACCAGGCCATAACGTGCATGGATCAGGGCTTTTGCCTCGAAGGGGGGGCGGTGGTCACCCAAGCCAGTGCCCCCTTCCCGTGTCACTGTGACCACCTCTGAGATGCCCGCCAATCCATGATCTTTGAGAAATTCATCTTTAGATTTGTTCATGTGTAAACGCAGACCGAACTTTGACGTTGAACAAGGTGTAACCCAAGCGCCATTATTCCAACCTTACTTCAAAAGGTACCCACCATGTTCAACCAGCGCAGCAGGTCGCGATCCCTGTCGTTTGACTCGCATCGAAGCAAGGGCTCTTTTTTGGGCAAGGCGGGCAAATTTCTGTTCGTTGTTTTTGGATTGATGGTTGCCACCGCACTGACCTTGTTTGGTGTGTCGTCCTGTCAGGAAAAAGCAGCTTCTCAACAGGTGTTGGCATACACGTCGAAAAATGCATGCGAGTTTCGCTTTGAAGGTGTTGGTTTTACCCTGATCGAAAATCACTGCGGAAAAGATGCAGGCATGTATTTCATGACGCCACAGGGCCTTCAAACGGCACCTTTAATCGATCCGGAAGTCAGCGAACTTGTTCAAAAACATGGATGTGAAGCGCCCAATCAATGCCAATTCAATCTTGAAATGAACTCGCGCTCATTCAGTGGGCAGTTCGATTACACCATCAACGGCAAGGAAGGTTTTTACAGTTTTGAATGGCCCCGCGACGAACAGCCCCGCCTTGTTGAATCCAGCAGCATCCCCAACAAATCCTGATTCACATTTAATTCAAATTTAATTCACAATGTCCCGAAAGCCGCGTGAAAACGGCTTTCCGGGTGATGACACACGTCCAGAAACCGCTTTGTGACATTCGCCTTCACAAAACTTTCACAGCCCATTCGTACACTTTGCGCATTGTCTACATGTCTAGATCACTGCCATGACCCTGTACGCCCTTGCCCGAGACACCGGTGAAGCCCTTTACTACCAGATTGCTCGTCAGCTGGAGCAGGAAGTGCTGCGCAACTACCAACCTGGCGATGGTTTGCCCGCCGAGGGTGAGCTTGCGAAAAACTATGGCGTGAACCGCCACACCTTGCGCCGTGCAATTGATGAATTGGTCGATTCTGGCCTGCTGGAACGCCGCCATGGCAAAGGCGTGTTTGTCCTTGACACGTATCTGGATTATCAAATTGGTCAAGGTACCCGCTTCACGGAAAATCTGGCTGCGCATGGTTTGCAGGCTGAAGACATGGTTCACCGGCGACAAATTATTCCGGCCATTCACCGCGTGGCTGAACGCTTGAACATTGCTGTGGCCGACCCCGTGGTGTGGATCGAATCGGTCCGCACCGGCGAAGGTCGCCCCCTGTGCGTCATTTCCCACTTTTTACCCGCTGCAAAGTTTCCCAATCTTGAAAACCTGTACGAAGGCGGCTCGCTGCACGCCCTGCTGAAAAAAGAATATGGCTGCATACCGCGCCGCACGGAAAGTCTGGTCACTTCCGTATTGCCACAAGGCGACGACGCACGGTTGTTGAGCATGCCGCAGAACCGCCCCGTACTGCGCGTGAAAAGCCTGAACCTGTGTAGCAAAACCGGCGAACCGGTGGAGTACGCCATCACGCGTTTTCGCGCCGACCGAATTCAATTGCGCATCAACCCTTAACCACACTGGAGTAATTTCATGATTTCCAAACGCAACACCCTGAAAACACTCACTGCACTGGCAGTTGCTGCCGCATTCGTACCCAGCCTTGCAATGGCCCAAGCGCAAAATGACGGTAGCGCCAACAAGCCGCTGCGCGTGGTGTTGGTGCCGGCCGATGGCGGCACTGAGGATGGCACGAAGAAAGACTTTCAGCCCGTATTCAGCGCCATTACAAAAGCCACCGGCATTAACTTCGACATCAAGGTGGGGCAAAGTTATTCGGCTGCAGTAGAAGCCATGTGCAGTGGCGCAGCCGACATTGCTTTTTATGGCCCAGCCACTTACTTGCAGGCCAAGGCACGCAATTGCGCAGAATTACTGGCGCTCGCTGTGCGCGGCGGTGGCTCGGTGTACTACAGCGGCATTTTTGCCAGGAAAGATGCGAACGTGAACAGCATTGCCGACATTAAGGGCAAGCGCATTGCGCTGGGCGATGTGAATAGCACATCGAGCTTCAACGTACCTGTGGCCATGATGATGGAAGGTGGTGTCAAGCCTTGGACCGATGCAAAAACCGTGAACATGGCAGGCAGTCACGCCAACGTGTTGAATGCCTTGAATGAAGGCTTGGCCGATGTGGGCGGTGCCTCATTCGATTCATTCGAGAAAGCAGTGAATGCCAAGGCGATTGACCCCAACAAATTCAAGGTGATCGCCAAAAGCACCCCCATTCCTTACCCACCACTGGCCATTCATCCCAAGGTGGGCGCAGACATCAAGTCCAAGTTGCGCAAAGCCTTTGACACAGTGCACACCATGCCCGGCATTACGAAGGATCAAATTCGGGGCTATGGCGGCTCCAGGGTAGACGCCTACACATCCAAGGTGAGCGAAGAAGACATGGCCAACGCGGGCAAGTTGTTCGATCTGGTTACCGACAATGTGAAGCAAGACCTGATGGCCAAAGCCAGCAAGCGATAAAGGAGTAACACCATGATTGAGTTCAACACCATTTCCAAGCAGTGGCTCGATGGCACACACGCCCTTAGCAACGTTTCCCTGAAAGTTCCAAAAGGGCAGTTCTGCGTCATCCTGGGGCCTTCCGGTGCAGGCAAATCAACCTTGCTGCGCGCCGTCAATGGCTTGGTGAAGCCCACGCAAGGCTTTGTGAAAATTGATGGTCAGGTGTTGAACTCAAGCACAGAGAAAATGCTGCGACAGCGCGTAGCCATGATCCACCAGCACTTCAATTTGTCGCCGCGCTTAAGCGTGGCCTCCAATGTGTTGGCGGGCATGCTGCCAAAAGTAAACATGGCCCGCGCATTGTCGGGCTGGTTCGAACCCGAGCAGCGCGAGAAAGCATGTGCTTTGGTTGAACAAGTGGGCCTGAAGCCAGAACATTTGAACCGCCGTGCCGGTGATTTGTCGGGCGGTCAACAGCAGCGCGTGGGCATTGCCCGTGCGTTCATGCTCGACCCCGAAGTGGTGCTGGCCGATGAACCTGTTGCAAGCCTCGATCCAAAAATTTCAGCCGACATTTTGACCTTGATTCGTGACGCTGCGCGCGAGCGTGGTGCCACCGTGTTGTGCAGTTTGCATCAGGTGGATTTGGCCCGTGAATTTGGTGATCGAATTGTGGGCATGCGCAACGGCATGGTGGTGTTTGATGGCACATCCGCTGAATTCACCGATGCCAAGGTGAACGACTTGTACCACGGTGCGCGTTGGGAAGACACGCCTGCCGGGGATGAAGAATACGAACTGCAAGTGCCTGGCCTGCGCCTGGCCACCGCTTGAACAGGACGATCACAATGAGTAGCAAACCCATTCCCATGCCACCGCTAGGCACTGAATTGCGCTGGCGGCTGGAAGCCCCCTACAGTTCGAAACACCTGCTGATTTTGATTTGTGTGTTCGCCTTGTTGTTGGTGACTGGCCACCGCACTGAAATGGACAAAATGGTCAACATGACCACCCAGGCTTTTGGCAACTTGATGGGTTTCAACGACGATTCCCAGGTGGTGCGTGGTTTTTCCCGTGTTGGTGAAGTGATGTGGCCGCCCGTGGCTGCCACACGCGAGGAAACGAATCGTCTGCCCGACCTGGATCGAGACAATCTTCCGGGATTCGCCTACATTGAAACGCTGGAAATCACCACGCAACGCATGAACACTGACACGCTTGAAATGGAAAGCGTGACGGACACCCGCGAGGTGCTTGTGCGCCCGCTGGGCTATGTGTGGGACGTGTTTGTGAAAATGATCCAAACACTGGAGATTGCGTTTTGGGGCACGTTGATTTCCGTGGTGTTGTCCATCCCCTTGGCGTACTTTGCCGCGGTGAACTACAGCCCCAACAAATTCACTTACACCGCAGCGCGCGGCCTGATCAGCTTGTTGCGTTCCATGCCTGAACTGATTGTGGCCCTGTTTTTGGTGTTGGCCTATGGCTTTGGCCCCATTGCCGGTGTCTTGGCGCTGGGCTTTCATGCCGCGGGCTTTCTGGGCAAGTTTTACGCCGAAGACATTGAAAATGCCGACCGAAAGCCGCAAGAAGCGCTGGAAGCCATTGGTTCGGGCAAGTTGAAAACCTTGTGGTATGGCGTAATTCCCCAGGTGTTTCCACAGTACATCGCCTACACCGCCTACATTCTGGATCGCAATTTGCGCATGGCCACCGTGATTGGTTTGGTGGGTGCCGGCGGTATTGGCCAAGAACTGAAAGGTCGCTTTGATTTGTTTCAATACGGCCACGTGATGACCATTCTGATTGCGATTTTCATCTTCGTGTTTGTGCTCGATCAACTGTCGGCACGCATTCGCGCCAAGCTGATTTAAAGGGTATGAGGTGAACATGAACAACATTCCCCGCAGCCAGTGGCTGCGTATGTGGCAGGCCAGCGAGCCGTCACACATCAAGGATTTGGCAAAGCAGGTCAGTGCGACTTGCAGCGTCACCGACCTTCACATTCCCAAAGCTGGTTTGGGTTTGCTTCAGTTGTGCGACAGCGCCATGGGCGATGCGTATTTTCTCGGTGAAATTCCGGTGACCAAAGCGCATGTGCGCATTCACAGCCCCAATGGGCACGTGGCCGAAGGCGCAGCCATTTGCATGGACGACCGGGCAGGGTTGACCCGCGCCATGGCCATTCTCGATGGCGTGTTGGCTGCAAAGCTGCCCGGTTGGGAGCTGGTTGAACGCAGTCTGCAAGCCGGGGCCGTTCACGTGCAAGCCGATGCCGCGCTTCGGCGTGCGAATTTAAGTGCCACCAAGGTGGATTTTTCATTGTTGAGCACCTTGGACGAGGATGACGATGCCTGATCAAGCCAATTACCCAAGCACCTACACCCCGCAGGTGCAGCAGCTTAATTTCAAGGCCTTGATGAATGCATTTGCTTACCCTGGCAGCATTCAAAACCTGCATGGTCAAAGTCCCGCACTTGAACAGGTGCTGGCGACCTTGATTGATGGTGAAGTGACTTTGGCCGACCCCGACGACATGCTGAATGCCGATGTGCGAATGCGGCTTGAAGCACGCATGGCCACACCTGAAAGCGCGAATTTCATTGTTTGCCAAGGCAACAGGCAACCCGCTTTTCAGCCCTTGCTGGGCACCCTCGAAGAACCAGAAAAGGGCGCCACTTTGGTTGTTCAGGTGCAGGGTTTTGATGCGACTGCCGCAGCCCTGAAGCTGACATTAACCGGCCCCGGCATTCAGAAAGAAAATACGTTGAATGTTGCTGCCTTGAATGAGGCGTGGCTACAAAGCAGGGCTTTTTGGAATGCTGCATTTCCCACGGGTGTGGATTTCATTCTGGTCAGTGAAAACCATCTGGTGGCTTGGCCCCGCACCACTCAAATTCAGGGAGATTTCTAATGGGTTATGTGGCCATTAAAGGGGGCGCAAAAGCCATCGAAGGCGCGGAAATGGCGTTTGAAGCACTGCGCACTGCAGAGGGCGAACAAGGCACGTCGATTAGCCTGAATGCGATTGAAAACCAGTTGCGCTTGTTGACCAGCCGCATTGTGTCCGAAGGGGGGTTGTACCACCCGCGCCTTGCAGCCTTGGCGATCAAGCAAATGCAGGGCGACACGCTTGAAGCGGGTTTTGCTTTGCGTGCTTACAGGTCGACCAAGCCACGATTGCTGGAAACCCCAGTGCAAAGCACGGGCAACATGCGTTTGATTCGCAGAATTTCCAGCGCATTCAAAGACATTCCCGGCGGCCAAATGCTGGGCCCCACCACCGATTACGCTTTGCGCCTGATGCGCCTTGAACTGGTGGACGAAACCCCCGAGGTGTTTCAAAACATGGCGCGCCGTTTTTTGAAAGAGCATGCTGCGGGCGACAGCCTGCCTGATACCTTTCCGAAGGTGCTCGATTCCCTGCGCGCTGAGGGACTAATTCCCGCATTGAGTGCCAGCATGAAAAACAAGCCCGAGCAAGCCTTCGATATCACGCGTGAACCCTTGGTGTTTCCAGTCAGCCGTTCCGCTGCACTGGCCACCATGGCACGCGCTGAAACGGGTTCACTGCTGGCCATGGCTTATTCAAACATGCGGGGTTATGGCGACATTCACCCAACCATTGCCGAACTACGCGTGGGCTACTTGCCAGTGCTACTGCCCCACCCAGTGACTGGCGAGCCTACAGAAGCCGGTGAAGTATTGATTACCGAATGCGAAGTGGTGGCCATGTATGAAGGGGCCGAACCGGGTGAGTTGCCCACGTTCACGCTGGGCTACGGCGCCTGTTTGGGCCACAACGAAACCAAGGCCATTTCGATGGCCATTCTGGACCGCGCCTTGCAAAAAGGCATGCGCGATGGGCCATCAAACCCATCCGAAGACCCAGAGTTCGTGTTGCTACACATCGACGGTGTGGATTCCATGGGCTTTGCCAACCACTACAAAATGCCGCATTACGTCACATTCCAAAGCGACATGGACCGCTTGCGCGCCACCCAGATGAAAACAAAAGGAGACCTGCACCATGCGCCACTATGAACTGCCCGCAATTGATGAAAAAGAGGCGGACAGCGACATGATCGACGGTGCTGCCTACAACTTTGGTTTTCTGGATGAATACGCCAAGCGCGAAGTACGCCGTACCATTTTGAAAGCCATTGCAATTCCCGGCTACCAAACCCCGTATGCCAGCCGTGAAATGCCCATGGGGCGTGGCTTTGGCACAGGTGGCTTGCAGCTTACGCTTTCACTGATTGGTCAAACCGACAACCTGAAAGTGATTGACCAGGGTGCAGACGATTCTGTGAATGCCGTGAACCTGCGCCACTTTGTGGAACTGACCTGCCCCGGTGTTTCAACCACAGAGCGCACAGTGGCGGCCACCATTATTCAATCGCGCCACCGCATACCGGAAGTGATGCTGCGCCAAGACCAGGTGCTGGTGCTGCAAGTACCCTACCCTGATCCACTTGTAGTGGTTGAGCCCTCGGAAGAGAAACGCAAAACCATGCATGGTGAGGGCGACTATTCGCGCTTGCTGACCAAGCTGTACGAAGACATTGTGCAGTTTAGCGAGATCACGATTTCGCACCGTTACCCCACCAAAATCAACGGGCACTACGTGATCGACCCCAGCCCCATTCCGCGTTACGACGTACCGCGTTTGCACCAGTCCCCCAACCTTGTATTGCTGGGCGCAGGCCGCGAGAAAAAAATTTATGCTGTACCGCCGTACACCAGTGCAGTACCGCTGGCTTTTGAAGACGTGCCATTCCGCACGGAAAGCTTTGTAGATGCCAACGGCAAGCGCCATGCGTGCATGCGTTGTGCTTGCACAAACAGTTTTCTTGACGAGGTAATTGGCGAACAGGGCGAGCGGCAGTTTCAGTGTTCGGACAGCGATTACTGCAACGACCAACTGGCCTTGAAAGAGCAGCACACCGAAGGAGCCAGCGCATGAAGCCCATTCTCAGCGTACAAGGTTTGAGCAAAATTCACGGCCGCGGTTGCTCCAAATGCATCGAGACCACCGGCCCTGAACAGGAAACCAATATTTGCAGCTGGTGTGGTGCCGTGGTGGCTGCGCACAACGTCAGCTTCGAACTTCACCCCGGTGAAATTCTCGGCATCATGGGTGAATCGGGCAGTGGAAAATCCACTGTGGTGAAAACCCTGTTTTTTGATGAAGAACCCACCAGTGGGTCGGCGCAGTTTGTTGAGTACGACCACGTTTGGAATCTGTTTGAACTGAACGCCGCACAGCGCCGCTGGCTTCGCAACCACCGCTTTGGCATGGTGTATCAAAACCCGCACCTGGGCCTGAATTTCAATGTGTCTGCCGGTGGCAATATTGCCGAGCGCCTGTTGATGAGCGACCTGGTGAACTACAAGGCCATTCGCGAACGCGCACTCGACTTGCTGGCCCGCACCGAAGTGTTGGCAGACCGAATTGATGATTCACCCAAGAAATTTTCCGGTGGCATGCAACAGCGCGTGCAAATTGCCAAGGCCTTGGCCACACAGCCCCCTTTGTTGTTTCTCGATGAAGTTACCACCGGCCTGGATCTTTCTGTTCAAGCCCGTATTCTGGATCTGATTCTTGAAATTCAACAGGAATTGAAAACTGCCATGGTGGTGGTTACCCACGATCTGGGTGTAATTCGCCTGCTGACCAGTCGGGCCATGGTCATGAAGTACGGCCGGGTGATTGAAACCGGGCTGACCGATCAAATTCTCGAAGACCCCCAGCATGCCTACACGCAGCGCCTGGTGGCCTCAGCCTTGTGAAACGAATCATGAACCCCATTCTTCAAATAGAAAACCTCAACAAGCACTTCACCCTGCATGAACAAGGTGTGCAAATACCCTCATGCTGTGGTGTGAATTTGACAGCCACCACCGGCGAACTTACCGCACTGGTGGGCCCCACTGGGGCGGGCAAATCATCGGTGTTGAAGTGTGTTTACCGCACTTACCTGCCCAGCAGTGGCAGCATGCTCTTCACGCAAGCCGATGGCACTGCCATCGATTTAAGCAATGCAAGCGAAAGCGAAATGCTGCACCTTCGCGAACGCGACATCGGTTTTGTCACCCAGTTTTTACATTGCCTGCCCCGCAAGGCTGCAGTGGATATCGTGGCGGCACCGCTGGTGCGGCAAGGTGAAAGCATCGTCAATGCGCGGGACAAGGCACGCGAACTGCTCAACACCCTGAATGTGCCAGAAAGGCTTTGGAACGTGCCGCCGGCCACGTTTTCTGGCGGGGAAAAGCAGCGTGTGAATTTGGCGCGGGGGCTGATTGCCAAGCCGCGCTTGTTGTTGCTGGATGAACCCACCGCCAGCCTGGATCCCCACACCACCGACCGCGTGGTCGATTTACTGAACAGCATCAAACAACAAGGCGTGGCCATGCTCGCAATTTTTCACCACCCGGCACTGGTTGATCGTTTGGCCGACCAGGTGGTTGAACTCGCCATGGCCAGGCACACACTGGAGCTACACGCATGAACAAGCAACTTCTGACCAACGCCCGCGTGGTGCTGCCGCACGGTGTGTTCAACAACATCGCGGTGCTGATCGAAAACGGCATCATCAGTTCACTTGATCCCGATGAAACCACCGGTGCAACTGTGATTGATTTAAAAGGCGCCATGCTGATGCCCGGCTTGGTTGATCTGCATTGTGATGCCCTGGAAAAAGAAGTGGAGCCACGCCCCGGCGTGCACTTCCCGGTGAACTTTGCCTGTGCGCAAGCCGACAAACGCAATGCCGCAGCCGGCGTTACCACCATTTACCATTCACTTTCGTTTGCCAACCACGAGCTGGGTGTGCGCAACAATACCTTCGCAGCTGAACTGGCACGCGCCGTGCACGCCTGGCAACGGTACGCATTGGTGGACAACCGCGTGCACGCGCGTTATGAAGTGACCGACGAAACGGCAGTGCCTGTGCTCACCGATTTGCTTGTGCACGGCGATGCGCATTTGATTTCCTTTATGGACCACACACCGGGCCAAGGCCAGTTCAAAAGTGTCGAAGCTTATCGCAATTACCTGGGTAAAACCTACAAGAAAAGCGATGAAGAATTTGATGCTATTCTTGCGCAGAAAATGCAGGCTGCACAGGGTGCCACTGCCCGCATGGACGCACTGGCTGCGGTGGCCAAAGCCCATGGCGTATCGATTGCCAGCCACGACGATGACAGCCCCGGCAAAGTGGACATTGTTCACAGTCTGGGTGCTGTTATTTCTGAATTTCCAATCAATCTTGAAACTGCGCAGGCTGCAAAAGCCAAAGGTTTGGCCACCTTGTTCGGCGCACCCAATATTCTGCGTGGAAAGTCGCAATCGGGTTCCATGCGAGCACTGGATGCGGTTATTCAGGGCGTGGCCGATTGCCTTTGCGGCGATTACTCACCCGCAGCCTTGCTGCCCGCCGCATTGGCTTTGCCCGCACTGGCAGGCATTTCAATCAGCGAAGCGGTGGCACTGGTTACTTTGAACCCGGCGCGCGCTGGGGGGTTGAACGACCGTGGGCAAATCGCTGTGGGCAAGCGTGCCGATTTAATTGCGGTGGCCCACCCCGACAACCTGCCCCAGGTTGAACGCGTGTGGGTGGCTGGCAAGCTGGTGTTCAGTGCGCAGTTTTCCAATTTGCACTGCACAGCCCAACCCCCGGCAGCGAAAGCGGAGCACTCGCTTGTCTAAGCGTCTGTTTTACGTGGTGGGGCCCAGCGGTAGCGGTAAAGACTCCATCATGGCGTATGCCCGCGCACAGTTGGCGGGTCAGCCCATGGTGCAGTTTGCACACCGCTACATTACACGCCCTGCGCAAGCGGGCGGAGAAAACCACATTGCCTTGTCCCCTGCAGAATTTCAGGCCCGCGTGCAGGCAGGCTTGTTCGCCATGCATTGGCAAAGCCACGGCAACCGTTACGGCATTGGTACCGAAATTAATCAGTGGCTTGGCAAAGGCATCACCGTGGTGGTGAATGGTTCGCGCGAATACCTGCCACAGGCCCTGCTGCTGTACCCGGAACTATTGCCCGTGACCATTGAGGTAGCACCTGATATTCTGAAACAGCGATTGATGCGCCGGGGGCGTGAAACGGAAGCCGACATTGAGGCCCGCATAAACCGCAATCGAACCATGCAACTGAGTCATCCCGAAGGAAGTAGATTGAACAACAACGGCACACTTGAGGAAGCGGGCAATGTGCTGGTGAATTTGATCGAACAACACAACAAGGTGACATTGTGCGAATAACTTTTTTAGGAACTGGTGCCGCAGGTGGCGTGCCACGTTACGGGTGCAAGTGCCCAGCCTGCGAGCGTGCACAGGCCAACCCGGTGTTTGTTCGCAGACCGTGTTCCGCGTTGATCGAAGACGGCGATACACGCGTAATACTGGATGCAGGCCTAATGAACCTGCACGACCGCTTTCCGATGGGTAGTTACGCCGCAATTGTGCTCACGCACTTCCACCCCGACCACGTACAAGGTTTGTTCCATTTGCGTTGGGGGGTGTCTTGTACTGTCCCTGTGCACTGCCCACCCGATTCCGAGGGTTGTGCAGACCTGTTCAAACACCCGGGTATTCTCGAGTTCAAACCGGAGGCAAAGTTCGAACCCTTTCAGATAGGCACGCTAAAATTTACGCCGTTGCCGCTGATTCATTCCAAAGTAACCTTTGGTTACCTGATTGAAAATTCGCAGGGTGTGCGCTTTGCCTACCTGACCGACACCGTGGGGCTGCCCCCCAAAACACTGGAACTACTGCAGCAACGCGCACCGCACGGTTTGGCACTGGACGCCACGGATCCCCCGCCCAGCACAAACGCCCAAGCGGGCAATCACAATAATTGGGATCAGGCGCTGGAATTGATTGGTCAGATTAAACCTGCGCGTGCATGGCTTACGCACCTTGGCCACCGCAGTGACACCTGGCAAATGTTGAATAACCCCGTATTGCCCGATGGCGTACATGTGGCCTGTGACAACGCCATCATTGAGTTGCGATGACGCAAGCTGCAGCCTTCATCGCAATGTCGGTGTGCATGCATGTGGTGTGGAACCTCATGGCGCGCCAGCAACCCAAAGCGCGTTACGTGCTTTGGTGGGTGTTGATCGGTCACCTGGTGTTGCTTGCGCCTTGGGGGCTTTACAGCCTGTTTCAGCACACCCTGTTTACACCTGAATTCATGGCACTGGCGGCCACATCTGCCACGGCCAATGCGCTGTACTTTTTAGGTTTAAAAAAAGCCTACGACCATGCCCCAGTTGCTTTGGTGTATCCGTTGGTGCGAAGTTCTCCTTTGTTGATTGCGCTGTGGGGTTTGTGGTTGTTTGATCAACACTTAAGTTTCGCTGCGTGGCTGGGCATCGGTATTAGTGTGTTGGGGCTTGCCTTGCTGGCCGACACCGGGCGGGGCAGCACCAACAAGGCGGCATTGCCCTGGGCCTTTCTGGCCATGCTGAGCACCAGCGTGTATTCGCTGAGCGACAAGGCTGCCACGGTGCACATTGAAAGCCTGTCCGGTTTGCTCGGTTTTGTGTCTTTTGGTTATTTTGCAGCCTGGCTTGTGTTGACAGCTGAAATGAAAATCAGCAGCGGTCGTTGGGTGCCGGTAGAACGCCCGCCTGTGTGGATGATTGCTGTGGGTGGCCTGTGTGTGGGGCTTGCCTATGTGTTGGTGATTGCCGCCATGCGCAGCATGCCCGCCGCTGTGGTGGTGGCTTTTACCAACGCAGGCATCGTGCTGGCCACGCTGGCTTCCATTTTTTTGTTCAAGGAAAATGCGCACTGGAAAATGCGACTGGTGGCGGCATCAACCATTGTCGGTGGGTTGCTGGTGCTGCGCTTTTAATTCAACTGTGTTGCCCCCACTGCATGGGCAACAAAATCGTGACCGTGCACCCCTTCTGTTCTTCGCTGTCAATTTCGATCTGGCCATGCATGCGTTTCACAATGCCGTAAACCATGGCCAGGCCCAAGCCGGTGCCCCGCTCGCCTTTTGTCGTGTAGAAGGGTTCAAGGCAACGCCTGCGAGTTTCTTCATTCATGCCCATGCCCGTGTCTTTAAGGTCGATGCGCACTTGGTCCTCACCGTCGCGTTTGTCTACGCTTGTGGACAGGGTAATTACACCGCCATGGGGCATGGCATCTACTGCATTCAGTATCAGGTTGGTCAAGGCTTCACGCAGTTCTGATTCCGAGGCATGAATGTCTGGCAGCCCCTCTGCGTGCTGCAGCTTAAACTCAATCGAAATACCAATGCGTTGTGGCACGTCATGCCAGCGCGCCTTGGTCAGGTCCATGGATTGTTCGCAAATTTGTGGCAGGTTGACACGAGTCAACTCGGAACCCTCATCTTGCTGACGACAAAACTTCCCCATGCGTTCTACTGTTCTGGCCACATCATCAATTGCAAGCTGAATGGTTTTTAACTGTTTCTTGCCGCGGTCACTCAAATCTTTTTCTGTACTCAACAGCGCATCCGTGTACAGCGCCACGGGCGAAATTGCATTGTTGATGTCGTGCGCAATACCGCCAGCCATTTCCGCCAGCGCACGCAAGCGCTCTTGTTGCAGCACCAATTGCTGGGTGCGTTGAAGGTTATGGCAAGCCTCCTGCAGTTCTTGGAGCAATTCAGTTTGTGCCAGAGCAAGCGCCACATGTTCAGCAAGCTGGCGCAGAAACTCCAGTTCATCGGCCGAGAATGAATCCAAGCCCTTGCGTGCCGTGGTGATGATCCCCAGCACCTTGTTCTCATTCATCAAAGGAGCAATCACCATGCTGTCAAGGCCTGCCAATTGATGCATGCCCTCACCAGTCATGCACATGCTGCCGCCCAAATTCGGTTGGTACACAAATTCGCCCCGCAAAGCCTGATCCAGGTGAACGCCGCGTGCGGCAATCGATCCGTGCAGGAAAAACCCCACCTTGTTTGCCGCATTTTCAGTCTGTTTGCCCAGCGACCTGAAGGTGATGGTTCCCTCTTGTTCCAAGTACGACGCAGTCAAGCAAAAGTCCGCGGGCAATTCTCTTTCGATGGTATTGGTCACCACTTGGTAGATGCTGTCCAGATCGTGCCGGTTTCCAATTGCCCGCGTAATTTCATTGAGCAGGCTCATGCGCGCAAACTGGGAGTCGCTGCGCTGTTCGGCTTGTTTGCGCTCGGTGATGTCACGTTCAATTGCAACCCAGTGTGTGTACCAACCCGTTTCATCGGCCACTGGAACAATGTCCAGTTCCAGCCAGAGCGTTTCGCCAGATTTGGTGTAATTGATCAATTCTTCCCGCACAGGTTTCCAATCGATCAGGGCCTGTCGTATCCGCTCCAGCGCATCGCGCTGCGTCAGTTCACCTTGCAGGATGCGCGGCGTTTGCCCAATCGCTTCCTCCCGGGTGTAACCGGTTCGCCGAACGAAGGCCTCGTTGACATACAAAATTTTCGGGCCGTCCCCACTGATTGGCTCTGCCTCTGTGATCAACACGATGTCGTTGAGCCGCTCCACGCAGGTCTCAAGCAGCTTCAAGCGCTCGGAATTGCGCGAACGTTCTTCTGCAAACATCAGGTTTTCAAGGGCCATTGACAGGTTTTTGGCCACTGTTTTCAGCAATTGTCGCACTTCCTTATTAAAGAAGTGCACCCCGGCACCGAACAACACCAGACTGGCGCGTAGCCTGCCTTGCGCGTGAATGGGCAGGATTGCAAAAGACTCCAGCCCTTCTTCAGTGGCCTGTTGGTGCCACATTCTGGCCTGGGGTTCCTCGGCCACATTCTGGCAAATGTGCATTTTCCCTGCCCGCAAACGGTTAACCAGTTCATCGTCGCGCGGTAGCGAGGTGGTGGACATGATTTTTGACACAAATTCTTGTTGCGATCCGTCGGCGGCAGTCACCTTCAGGTCGCTCAGGTCTTTGCCGAACTGGCACGCCCAGGCCAAGGGCAAACCGCCCAGTGAACAAAATACACTGCACACTTCTTGCAGCAGACGGTCGGGTTTGTCCAAAGTGGTTGTGATTTCGTTGACCCGGTGCTGCGCTTCCAGCAAACGGTTCATGTGCATCAGGGTAAGTGTGGCTACTTTTGATTCAGTGATGTCCTGAAATGCACCTTGTACCTGAACAATATTTCCCTTGTCATCCCGAACGGCTTCACCCACCACGCGGGCCCAGAAACGACGTCCGTTGTCCGACCGCATTTCGGGTTCCAATTCGAATGGCGTACCTTGTTGCGAACATTTTTCCAGCGCAACCTGAATAATTTTTCGCCACTTGCCATGGTAATTCGCCAGGGCGGAATCATACGAGTTTGGCAGCTGGCCTTTTGGTATGTCCAGAATGCTGAAAATTTCTTCAGACCAATACAGTTTGGGTGTCGGGCCCAGCTCAATTGCCCACGCCCCCAGTTTGGCCAGTCTGCCGCCGATGCGCTGCAAAGCCTCACTGCGTTTCAGTTTGTCCTCGGCATGTCGATAATCGTAATTTGCCTTGTCGCCAGGCCCTACAGTTTCCTGTTTTTTGGTTCCCGTGCCGCCTTGGCTCAAGGGAAGCAGCAGCGTAAACGTAGCGCCGCTGTCCGGCGCTGATTGGGCGCTGATCTGCCCGCCATGCCGTTCAATGATGCGTTTTACATTGGCCAACCCCATGCCGTGGCCTTCAAAGTCATGGGCATTGTGCAAGCGGTGAAAAGGTTTGAACAGACCGTCGGCACGGTCCGGATCGAAACCTGCCCCATTGTCGATTACGCGAATTTCAACGCCATCGCTTTGAATGTTGGCATCAACGGATATACAAGGCTGTTCCCGAAACTGGCTGAACTTCATGGCGTTGGAAAACAGGTTCACAAAGACCTGTTCCAGCAAAGACTCATCCCCCTCAATGTCCGGCAGTATTGCAATTGTCCAGTCAACCTCCCGCAGACCTTCCGCTGCCTCGACCTGAGCCCTGGCCTTTTCCACCACCTCGTTAAGTACAACCTGCTGGTGTTGCAAATCCCCCGAACCCAGTCTTGCAAAAGCCAGCAGGTCAGAAACCAATTGCCCGCCCCTGGCGCCGGACTCATTGATGCGTTGAAGGTAGCGTCGTTCCTGCTCGTCGAGTTTGCTGCTGGCCCGGCGGGTCAGGCTGCCAGCAAAGCCCTGAATGATGTGGCAAAGCGAATTTAAATCGTGCGCAACACGCCCTGCAAAGTTGTCCAGTTCATGATTCATTTCAAGCAGTTTGGCGTTGCTGCTGGAAATGTCGCGAATCAATTGCGTGTTTTGCAGTTTCAGTTTGCGAACCTCAATGGCACGGTGCACCACGGGCATCAGTTCGCTGACTTTGAATGGTTTCAGAATGTAATCCAGCACCCCAAGTTTCATTGCATCAACGGCGGACTTGATGCTGCCATGCCCCGTCATCAACACGGCGCTGATGTCAGGGTCTATTTGTCTTGCCTTCTGGATCAGTTCAATGCCGTCCATGCCCGGCAGGCGCAAATCAGTCAGCAAAACATCATGGGGCATGGTGTGCAGTTGCTTCAGGGCGGCGGCGGGGTCGGCAAAACCATTGACCAAAAAGCCCGCATCCTCCAGCAATATGCACAGCGCCTCAAGCTGAGGCTTTTCATCATCCACGACAATTAGTCGGAATTGCTCGTGCATCTAAAACTCCGGTCGTCGACCACGGTCAAGGGGTTGGTTGATTACAATGGTTCACCATTACTGGATTTCCCCGAATGAATCAATCCCCTCTTTTGAGAAACGCTTCATTGGCGTTTCCCTTTGTGCTGATCTGGACCAGCGCATTCCCGGCTGCAAAAATTGGCTTGCTCGACAGCCCCCCCCTGCTGTTTTTGTCAATCCGGTTTCTGGTCGCTGGCGCGCTGATGCTGGCCTGGGCGCATTGGCGTGGCAGTTTGCGCATGCTAAGCCTGCGTGAACTGGGGGTTTTAAGCGCTTTGGGCTTGCTCAATCATGCCTTGTATCTGGGCTTGAGCTGGACGGGTATGGGTGGTTTGTCCTCCGGTTTGTCCACGATCCTGATCAGTGCCAACCCCATTGTTGTGGCCGTGTTGTCGGTATTTTTATTGCACGAACCCCTCACGCGCCAGAAAGTCACGGGACTTGTCTTGGGGTTTCTCGGTGTGGCTTACATTGTGCGCAACCGCATTGGTTCAGGCACAGACACATTGGAAGGTTTTTTGCTGCTACTCGCTGCCTTGCTGACCCTGGCTTTTGGCACCGTGCTTTATAAAAAATGGCCTGTCCGGACAGACGTGGTGACCGGCACGGGTTTTCAGATCATTTTAAGCGGCCTGTTGCTGCTGCCCGTGGCCCTGTGGCTTGAACGCCCCGCGGACATGAATTTGAGCGCATCGTTCGCAGGCGCCCTCGCATGGCTGGTGATCGTGGTTTCAATCACAGGCTATCAGCTGTGGTTTAACCTGCTGGAACAAGGCAGTGCCAGTGCAGCCAGTGCATGGTTTTTTCTCACCCCGCCACTGGGCCTGTTGGCGGGCGCATGGCTTCTGGACGAACCGCTGAATTGGCCCGATTTTCTGGGCATTGCCCCAGTGGTAGTCGGGATTGTTCTGGTGACTCGATCCCGTTAAATAGCCAGTGTGTTCTGTAAAAGCAAAAAGCCAGTGAAAACTGGCTTTTTGCTTTAAACACACTTGAAAGTTCAAGTTTATGCCTGTTCTGCAGCTTCCAGTTTCTGGCGCTTGGCTTTGGAGCGAAGGTTGAGCAATTCGACCAGCAGCGAGAAGCCCATGGCGCTGTACAGGTAAGCTTTCGGTACGTGTTGGCCGAAGCTTTCTGCGATCAGCAACATGCCCACCATCATCAGGAAAGCCAAAGCCAACACCTTAACAGATGCATGCGCTTCAACAAATTCACCGATTGCCTTGGCAAACAGCATCATCACGCCAACCGCCGCCATCACAGCCGCAATCATGACCTCGATGTGGTCGGCCATGCCCACCGCAGTAATGACGGAATCCAGACTGAATACGATGTCCAGAATACCAATCTGGATGATGGAGTACCAAAACAGCTTCGCACCGGTTTTCTGGGCTGCTGCGCCCATTGCCAACTCTTCTTCAACCTGGTGTGGTGCTTCCACTTCAATGTAAATTTCTTTGGATGCTTTCCACAACAGGAACAGTCCACCAAAGAAGAGCACCAAATCCCGCCCGGTGATTGCTTTCTCCATCACCGTAACCAGCGGTTCGGTCAAACCAATGATCCAGGACAGCGAAAACAGCAGTCCCACACGGGTTGCCATGGCAAACATCAGGCCAAACTGGCGAACACGGTCACGAATGTCCGCAGGCAACTTCGAAACCAACACGGTAATAAACACAATGTTGTCGATACCCAGCACAATTTCCAAAGCGGTCAAAATCGCGAAAGCGACCCAGACGTTTGGATCCATTAGTAATTCCATACAACCCCCACTTTTTTAATCAAAAAATTTCAACCCGCTATTTTGCACTCAATTTCGCATGGTGGGTTAGCATTTCGCATCGCTGACTATGGATTGCTGCTAATTGCCAAGCGATTTAACAACAAATCAAACTGAATTGGTTTTGCAAAATGGTAGTTGATCCCAACGGAATGTGCTTTTTGTATATCGCTGTCAAAAGCATAACCGGTGAGGGCTGCAATTTCACAGGCTTGATTGGGACCTTCCTCGGTCCGAATCTTTTCCGCAACCTCATACCCGGACATTTTTGGCATGTCAATGTCCAGCAAAATGAAGTCAAATGGCTCGGACATGGCGTGGTTTAGCGCTTCCCGTCCATCTTTAGCAACCACCACTGCGTGTCCGTCTTTGCCCAGGAAAGTTTGAATCAGCTTGATGTTCAGGGGCGTGTCGTCGGCCACCAAAACCCGAAGTGACCGTGCAGGGGTTAATTTTTGAGTGTTTGTGGTGCCCAGCGCACTTTGCCTGCGCAATGTAATGCTTACGGACACCCGCGTGCCTTTGCCCGGCTCGGATTCCAGGTGAATTTCCCCGCCCATTGCATCGACAAGGTTTTTAACGATCGACAAGCCCAGCCCAGTGCCACCGAAGTGGTTTTCCCTGTCGGTGTGCACTTGCGTGAAAGGTTTGAACAACTGGCCCTGTCTTTCCTTGGGGATGCCAAGACCCGTGTCAATCACTTCAAATGTGATCAGGTCGTGATCCTGGTCTTTTGCTTCAGATTTCGCTTTTAAGGATACTTTGCCGTTAAATGTAAACTTGATGGCGTTGGTTAAAAGATTTTGAAGTATTTGCCGTAGCCGGACAATGTCGCCCGAGTAAATTTTCTTTTCACCCACGGAATTGGTTAACTCAAACGTAACACCCTTTGTTTCGCAGGTCAGCCGGGGCAATTCGGCGCTGCCCAAGAGAAGTTGCTCCATCAGAAACGGTGTGTTGCCCAGCTTCACCATGCCTGATTCAAGCTTGGAGAAGTCCAGAATGTCGTTCAGTATGGACGACAGCGATTCAGAAGATCGAACCAGATAACCCGCCTGTTCTTTCAGTGGGCCTGGGGGTAAATCAATTTCCAGCAGGCGCGCAAAACCAAGAATGCCATTCAGGGGTGTTCGTATCTCGTGGCTGATGGTGGCAAGAAACCGGCTTTTTTCCGCGTTTGATTCTTTTTCTGCTTTCGCGGTAATCGATGCTTCTCGCAGTCGGCTTTCCAGTTCAAGTTGATGGGTGCGGTCAGCATGCGTTCCCACCACACGTGCGGCTTTGCCGTTTTCGTCCCGAATAATCTGGGCCCTGGACAGAATCTGAACCCATTGCCCGCTCTTGTGGGCCATGGAAAACTCGGCATCAAACGATTTCACAGCAGGGCTGTTCAAGGCTTGCTGCAAGCGGACCTGAGCAACTTCCCGATCAATCGGTGCGGTCAGGCGCTCCCAGGTTTCAAACTTGTTTTCAAGTTCATGGTCTTCATAACCCAGCAAGCGTTTCCAGCCCGGCGAGTAATACACCTTGTTGTCATCCAGTTTCCAGTCCCACAGGCCCTCGTGGGATCCCTCCATGGCCAGCTTGAAACGTTCTTCGCTTTCAGCCAGGCTGTCGCGCATTTGCCGCTCATTTGAAACATCTTTGCACATGATGATGATGCCACCCCGGTTGCCGTCCGGGCGCAACCAAGGCTCAATCGCCCAATCCAGCCAGACTGTGTGGCCTTCCGGGGCCAGCCAGGGGTCAGACGTTGCGGAAATACTTTCACCGGCCAAGCCCGCGCGGTGTGCCTGGCGCCAACGTTCTGGCAAATTGGGAACTACCTCGTAATGGTTTCTACCCGCCAGGCTGCCGGTTTCATGTGTGAATGTGCTCACCCACCGCGATGACGCAGCAACATAGTTCATTTCAGTGTCGAACATGGCAATTGGGGCGGGGGCCTGAACAATCAGTGCTTCAACCACCCAGTAGCTTTCCTTGGCTGAATTCAATGCTTTTTCAAGTGACCGGCTTTTGTCAGACAACCCCCGTGTCAAATCCAGAATGTCTTTTGAAATGGCTTGCAACTCCGTGGGCAAGTCCTGCATGGACGACTCAAGCCCTTCAGGATCGTTCTTACGCACCTGCTCCAGATAGGCAGTCGCCTTGTTGGAAAGACTTCGCCCCAGGCCCAGCACCAGAAGCAGTGTGGTTGCTGTGCCGATAATCAATGCCAGAATGGCACCGATCAGGGCTGTGGATGTGGACGATGCCACCATGTCAAGCGGCATGATTGATGCGGATATCCAGCCTAGATTTTGAGTTTCCGGGCTGTTGTTCGGCGCAAATGCGATCAGGTAGTCCTTCCCGTCGTTGAGTGTTTCGATTGACCAATTGCTATGGCCTCCCGCGGCTCGCTGAAACGCTGCCATCTTGTTCCAGGCGCTGTTGTCTAGAATATCTGCCAAATCAGGCCGATTGCCCATTCTCAAACTGCCGTCTTTGGCCAATATCAGGGTTGGCGTAGATGGGCTGATGGCGTTAAACACGTCTTGTTCTATCTCGTTGATGAAGTACTTCCAGTCCAGATGAATGCCAATTACACCGATAACTTGATTGTCTTGCCCTTTCAATGGGGTCGTAAAATCGATGAACTGGTATTTTTCCTCAGCCCGGGCGGGCAGCAATGCAGCCAGCAATGAGGCTTCATGCACATCCATGATCGCGGGCTCAACCAGGCCTTGTTTGAACCAAGGGCGCGCAGCCACGCTTTTTCCCACAAGCAGGTCATCCAGCGCTGCAAGCACTGTTCCGTCGGGATCTGCCACGCCGATCCACAAATACCCCGGCATGTTTTCCCGCATCACTTGCAGCACGTTGCTGTGTCTCTCAGGTGAATAGTTGTTCAGAGACTGTTCAATTTTGCTGGTGTAGACCAAATTACGCAGGTGCGCTTTCAAGTGGCGGTCCACCGATTGCGCTATTTGCTCCGCCTGTGCTTGTGCGTTTTCACCGGCTTGTTTGATGGTGCTGCTGTGCAAGATTGAATGCGCAGTCAGTGCAACGGGGATGGACAGTACAAACAGCGCAATCAAACTGCCGACGATCAGGCGACTGGTAAAGCTGGCCCGAATATTTAAATGAAGCATGAGGAATACAGGTTGAAAATTGCAGGTTCGCCTACTGTAGCCTAGGGCGCCTGCGGTGTCACAATTTTCAGGTATCGTCGTAGAAATCCATAACCCCTTCCTCAGCAACGCCACCGGATCGACCAGCCTTGAACGTTGAAGACATCCTGATTCGCACGATCGGCGCCATGGCCTTCGGGTTGAGCATTGCCGGGTTTTGTGTCATCTCCGAGCGTGGTACCAAGCTTTTATTCGCCCTTTCTTCACTGGCCTGGGGTGCGCAGTACTACTTGCTGGGCGTCCACACCGGTTTTCTGATCATGCTGCTGACCAGTGTGCGGCAAGCGGTCACAATCTATTCGAACGTCATGGGCTATCGCCTGCGCATCGCCTTGGTGCTGGGTTTTGGTGGTGTGGCTGTGGCCATTGCAGCGTTCACCTGGCAAGGCTGGTTGGCCAGCTCCTTGCCCCTTGCCGCTACCCTGCTGGGCACATGGGCCTTGTTCATGATGGGCAATGTGGGCATGCGCAAAGCAACCTTGGCCACCAATGCACTTTGGGCCGTGCACGGATACCTGTTCAATTCCTGGGAGCTTTGCCTGACCATGATTGTGATTACCGTGGCCAACGTGTATGGCTTGTACCGGTTGCGTGGGGTTGCGGTAGTGCCGTGAAATAGCAATGGGACTAACTTCGCGTGCTTGCCGAAGGGCTTTTCCCTGCTAAAATGCAGCCTGTTTTCAAACCCTTGCATCATATAGAGGCCCCGCGATGAACACGCGCCCCGCTTCTTCGCCTGCCGAGCACAACAGCCTTGTTGTCAACGGCGCTGCAGTCGAAGCCCAACTCCGTGAACTACTCCAAAAACGCATCCTGATTCTGGACGGCGCAACCGGCACCATGATCCAGCAGTACAAGCTCACGGAAGCCCAATACCGGGGCGAGCGTTTCGCTGATTTTCACCGCGACATCAAGGGCAACAACGAGTTGTTGGTGCTCACCCAGCCCGCCATCATGACCGAAATTCATGAACAATATCTGGCAGCCGGCGCCGACATTCTGGAAACCAACACCTTCGGGGCCACCACCGTGGCCCAGGCCGACTACGACATGGAACATCTCGTTGACGAGATGAACCGCGAAGCCGCCCGCCTGTGCAAGGCCGCCTGTGTAAAGTATTCCACCCCCGACAAGCCCCGTTTTGCAGCTGGTGCCCTGGGCCCCACGCCCAAAACTGCGTCGATTTCCCCCGATGTAAACGACCCCGGTGCACGCAACGTCACATTCGACCAACTGGTTGCAACCTACTACCAACAAACCAAAGGCCTGGTAGAGGGTGGCGTCGACCTGTTGCTTGTTGAAACCATTTTCGACACGCTGAACGCCAAAGCCGCGCTGTTCGCGATCGACCAGTATTTCGAAGATTCCGGCAACAAGTTGCCCATCATGATTTCCGGCACGGTGACCGACGCCTCGGGCCGCGTGTTGTCTGGCCAAACCGTAGAAGCTTTCTGGAATTCCGTGCGCCACGCCAAGCCGATTACCATCGGTTTGAACTGCGCCTTGGGTGCTTCACTGATGCGCCCCTATGTTGCTGAACTGTCCAAAATTTGCGATGTGCCCATCTGCGTGTACCCCAACGCCGGTTTGCCCAACCCGATGAGCGACACCGGCTTTGATGAAACACCGGAAATCACCTCCAGCCTGGTGAAAGAATTCGCGCAGGCCAGTTTCCTGAATGTGGCTGGCGGTTGCTGTGGCACCACGCCTGAACACATTGCCGCCATTGCCAAGGCACTGGAAAACCAAAAGCCGCGCCTTATCCCGACCATCGAGCCCAAGTGCCGTTTGTCTGGCCTTGAGCCGCTGAACATCGACGACAGCAGCCTGTTCATCAACGTGGGCGAGCGAACCAACGTCACCGGCTCCAAAGCTTTTGCCCGAATGATTTTGAACGAGCAATACGACGAAGCCCTTAGCGTGGCCCGTCAGCAAGTTGAAAACGGCGCGCAGATTGTGGACGTCAACATGGACGAAGCCATGCTCGACTCCAAAGCCGCCATGGTGAAGTTCCTGAACCTGATGGCCTCCGAGCCCGACATTTCCCGCGTGCCCGTGATGATCGACTCCTCGAAATGGGAAGTGATCGAAGCAGGCCTGAAGTGCGTGCAGGGCAAGGCCGTGGTCAACTCCATTTCCATGAAAGAAGGCGTCGACGAATTCAAACGCCAGGCCAAATTGTGCAAGCGTTATGGCGCAGCCGTTATCGTCATGGCCTTTGACGAAAAAGGCCAGGCCGACACCTACGCCCGCAAAACTGAAATTTGCGAACGTGCTTACAACATTCTGGTGAATGAAGTCGGCTTCCCGGCCGAAGACATTATTTTCGACCCGAACATCTTTGCGATTGCCACGGGTATTGAAGAGCACGACAACTACGGCAACGACTTTATCGAAGCCACCGGCTGGATCAAGAAAAACCTGCCGCATGCCAAAATTTCCGGCGGTGTGTCCAACGTCTCATTCAGCTTTCGCGGCAATGAACCCGCCCGTGAAGCCATTCACACCGTGTTCCTGTACCACGCCATTAAAAACGGCATGACCATGGGCATTGTGAACGCCGGCATGATGGGTGTTTACGACGACCTTGAGCCCGAACTGAAAGCCCGCGTGGAAGACATTGTGCTGAACCGCCAGCCCACGCTTGCCGAAAACGATCCCGATTTCGGAAAAACCGCCACCGAGCGAATGATCGAATTTGCCGGCACCCTGAAAGCCGGCGGCAAGAAGCTCGAAGAAAACCTGGAGTGGCGCAACCAGCCTGTGCAAAAGCGTTTGGCCCATGCGCTGGTGCACGGCATCACCAACTTCATTGTGGAAGACACCGAAGAATGCCGCGCTGAAATTGCAGCCAACGGTGGTCGCCCAATCAATGTGATTGAAGGCCCGTTGATGGATGGCATGAATGTGGTTGGCGACTTATTCGGTGCTGGCAAAATGTTCCTGCCGCAGGTAGTAAAAAGCGCCCGCGTCATGAAGCAGGCGGTGGCCCACCTTATTCCTTACATTGAGGAAGAAAAGAAGCAGCTGGTTGCCGCGGGTGGCGACGCCAAAGCCAAAGGCAAAATTTTGATTGCCACCGTGAAAGGCGATGTGCACGACATTGGCAAAAACATCGTCACCGTTGTTCTTCAGTGCAACAACTTCGAAGTTGAAAACATGGGCGTCATGGTGCCCGCCGAACAAATTCTCGCCAAGGCCAAGGAAATTAACGCGGACATCATTGGCTTGTCTGGTCTTATCACGCCCTCGCTTGAAGAAATGGCCTATGTGGCTTCTGAAATGCAACGCGACCCCTACTTCCGCGACCGCGGCATTCCATTGCTGATTGGCGGTGCCACCACCAGCCGCGTGCACACCGCTGTAAAAATTGCCCCGCATTACGAAGGCCCCACGGTTTACGTCAGCGATGCCAGCCGTTCCGTCGGCGTGGCCTCGAACTTGTTGTCGGATGAATCGGCCGATACTTTCAAGGCCGATTTGAAAACCGAATACGAGCGCGTGCGCGTACAACACGCCAACAAAAAAGCCCAACCATTGATCAGCATTGAAGCGGCACGCGCCAACAAACAGACAATCGACTGGGTCGCCTACACGCCACCCAAGCCCAAGTTCATTGGCAAGCGCTACTTCAAGAACTACGACCTGGCCGACATTGCCCAGTACATCGACTGGACACCGTTTTTTCAAACCTGGGACCTGCATGGTGGTTACCCCCGCGTGCTGGAAGACGAACTGGTGGGCGAAGCCGCCCGCAAAGTGTTCGAAGACGGCAAAGCCATGCTGAAAAAATGCATCGAGGGCCGCTGGTTGCAAGCCAATGCGGCGGTGGCGTTTTACCCCGCCAACACGGTGCAGGATGATCACATCGAGGTTTATGCCGATGAAACCCGAAGCCAAGTGTTGTTCACTTACAGCCCTTTGCGGCAACAAGGCGAAAAGCGCGAAGGCATACCGAACAAATCACTGGCCGACTTCATTGCACCGAAAGGTCAAGGCGACGACTACATCGGCATGTTCGCAGTAACGGCTGGTTTGGGCGTAGAAAAGAAGGAAAAGGAATTCCAGGCCGCGCACGACGATTACTCCTCCATCATGTTCAAGGCCATCGCCGACCGCATGGCCGAAGCCTTTGCCGAATGCCTGCACCAGCGGGTTCGCAAAGACCTGTGGGGCTATGTGACCGATGAAACCCTGAGCAACGAAGAGCTGATTGCCGAAAAGTACCAAGGCATTCGCCCCGCACCGGGTTACCCCGCCTGCCCGGAACACACCATCAAACGAAACATGTTTGACGTGATGCATTGCGAGGAAATTGGCATGACCCTGACAGAAAGCCTGGCCATGAACCCGGCTGCCAGTGTCAGCGGCTTCTACTTCGCTAACCCTCAAAGTGATTACTTCAATGTGGGTAAGATTGGCATGGATCAACTGGAGAGCCTCAGGGTATATTCCCTTAGAAACATGGAAGAGCTTCGTAAAGCACTGGGACCAGTGCTTGATATGTAAGTTTGCGTGCTTATGGCAGGAGTCTTATCTGGAGGCCTTGATGCGGCCTCGGCCTGCCTAAGCTTTTGCACGCAACACACGCACTCTCAGAAATCCGTGGCAAGTTAATCTGCTCCGCCCAGCCTCAACCTCGTCCCGTCCTTTTTCATGCCTTCACAACAGACGCACCGCTGGTAAATTGGGCCTCGGCTCGTTTGTTTTTCAAGAATTGGAACTTTAGCTTGGCCCCCTGTACTTAAAGAACTGTAATCATCCAATACAGAACAGGGGCTAGCGTGATCAAAGCAATAAATTCTTTCGCGAGATTGGCATCCGATCGATCAGAAATTGTTGGCGCATCCCTGGTGCTGCTGATGGTTGTCATGATGGTTATTCCGATTCCCCCACAAATGCTCGATGTTCTTATCGCATTGAACATCACGGTCACGGTAGTTCTTGTTTTAAGTGCAGTTTTGCTCGAAACACCTCTCAAATTTTCTTCTTTCCCAGCGTTGCTTCTGCTGGTCACCCTGTTCAGATTATCCCTCACGATATCCACTACTCGACAAATTCTGCTTGAAGCAGACGCAGGCGAAATCATCACTACATTTGGTGAGTTTGTGGTGGGGGGCAACATTGCAGTAGGGCTTGTGATTTTTCTGATCATATCGATCGTGAATTTTCTTGTGGTTACAAAGGGTTCTGAGCGAGTTGCTGAAGTTGCCGCGCGGTTCTCTCTGGATGCAATGCCAGGCAAGCAAATGTCCATTGATGGCGATTTGCGAAACGGCTCAATCACGCAGGATGAGGCCAAGCTCAAGCGGGCGGAGTTGCAAAAAGAATCGCAACTATTCGGCGCGATGGATGGAGCAATCAAGTTTGTAAAAAACGACGCTATCGCCGGGTTGGTTATCACAGCGGTTAACTTGTTGGGTGGTTTGGCTGTTGGCATGATGCAGTTGGGCATGAGTTTCTCGATGGCAGGAACCACGTACACCATCTTGTCTGTAGGCGACGGTTTGGTTGGTATCATTCCTTCCCTTCTTACATCAATTGCTGCGGGTTTGATTGTGACCCGCGTAACCAAAAGCGATCCCGACGGCAGCAGCACCGCGAAAGATGTAATTAATGACTTGGGCAATAACAAAAAAGCAATCAAAATCAGCAGCTGCTTCTGCTTTATTTTTAGTGCGGTTCCTGGAATGCCTACCGTGGCATTTCTCGTCGCTGGTCTGGTTCTGTTTTATCTTGGGTTCAGGTCCGAGCCTGTAGCGAAGGTGAAGGTTGCTCAAAACAAGAAAGAAAAGTTTGATGCTCTGCTCAAAGACAAGAACAAATCCGCAATTCAAGACCTTACAAAAGTATCGTCTTTTGACGAGCTGGAGGTTAGATACCCGGCTGGTATGGAGCCCAATGAACTGAACTTGTTGTTCAGTATTGTGAAGTTAACCAGAAACCAGTTGGTCGAAGACACCGGGTTCGTTTATCCCACATTCAAGTTTCACGAAGATCAAAAAGTAAGCGACATCCAGATCCGTATTTATGGCGTGCCAATGCTAAGTCTTAGCATGAGCGACAAAGATCTCCAGATTTGGTGTTCGAAAGAAAATTTTGACAAAGTTGAAGACATTGTTGAGCTTCAATTCAACCACACATTGGGGCGATATACCTACCTTAGCAATCCAATCAACAAAGTGCGTCTTGACCAGTTGGGCATCGAATACATCACCTACGAAAAACGTTGGGCAGAGATGATTGAGGCACTGTTGGTCAACAGCTCTAAAAAGCTGTTCTCCATGAAAGAGAGTTTCAACTATTTCAAGGCGAGCAGTATGGAGTTTGGTGACCAGGTGAAAGAACTTGAACGCTCCTTGCCAGCCATGAAGGTTGTAGAGGTGCTGCAGCGACTTTTGACGGAGCGAGTTTCACTCAGGAATATTCGATCAATCCTTGGCGCCTTGATTGATTGGGGGCAGCGTGAGCGTGATGTCATCATCATCACCGAACAAGTCAGAAAAGAACTCAGCGACCAGATTTGTTTTCAACATGCAGAGCAGGGAAAACTCAAAGTATTGTCACTTGATCCCGAAATAGAAATGTTTATCCGCGAATCCGTGAGAAGTGATGGGTCTGTGACATTCCTTGATGTTGATGGAGAAACTTCAGCCAAGCTGATTGAAATTGTTCAATCGCATTACATCAATTATGCAGGTTTGGAGAGGTTGCCAGCCATCATCTGTTCCGTCGATTGTCGGGCACATTTCTTCGACCTGGTTTGCGACAGGTTGCGCGCAGTCCAAGTGTTTTCTTATCAAGAAATCTCGTCCAGTCAGGAAATAGAGCATCTTGGTGTAATCAAACTTGATGAATTTCGTCAAACAGAAACTCAACCCAAATAGGTCAAATGATGATTAGTTTAAATGTGAAAGTTTTGTCAGGACTACACACTGGGGCTAAGTGGAAATATAGCGACGGCTCAATCTCTATCGGTGGAAGCTCGTCGAGTGAAATTTTTCTTTGTGATGATGGCCTTCCCGACAAGTTGCTTACTTTAACTTTTGCGCAGAACAAGTTGCTGATTAGCGATGCGTCCGAGTTGATTGAACAAACCGAAGATTTTCAAAAGTACGTTAGAAAGGGTCTTTTCTCCGATCAAAAACTTGTGTTGGAAGTGGCTGATGTACGGATAGAGATTTCCGCGAATCTTGTTTCCCGGAATGTTGTTAACTGGGCCATGGCTCGGGTTTTGCGCTTGGTTAGCGATGTTGTCGATGTTGTTCACGGCTTGGGTATTCGGTTGTTCGTCGCGCTTTCTGGCATTTTTGTTGTCGCGATAACCGGGTGTGTTCTGTTTTTAGGAACATCGGGTGCTCAAACTTCACATGCGGGTCAGTCTGGGGCAGATCCTGTTCACTCCAATGAGCTATCGACAGAGGACATTCTGACTAGGAGAATGCTTGAGAACATAGAAGCTGACATGAAGATGTTTGTTCAAGCCAATCAATTGAAGCAAGTTAAATTTGTTTCGACTGAGAAAGGGTTGAGTGTTGAAGGAGAGTTGAGTCGTCAACAAATTGCAGCAGTGGAAAAGCAATTGACTCATCTCGCGTCCCATTATGGGCAGCAATTACAGATTCAGGCGAAGCTTTCCTTGTCAGAAGAACAGAAAATTGTGGACAGTCTTGACACCCGTAGTATTACTTTTGGTTCAACCGCAGTTCTTGAGCTTCGCAACAACGAGCAGCTATTCGTGGGTTCGGTTTATCAGGGGTTGGTAGTCAAAGAAATTAGCCCTGAAAAAATTGTTCTTCAAGGTGACAGTGAATACGTCATTCGAATTTAGAATTTAATGGTCATTATGAAATGAGCCAGTTTCTCGAAAAGTACAAAGAAAATCTGTCCACGCGCTTGCCTGTCAAGAAGATAGGCTTTGTCAGGGAGATAGTGGTCTCTACAGTGAAAGCGGTGCTTCCCCAGGTGACGCAGGGTGAGCTTTGTGAAATCGAGACAATCTACGGTAAACCGATTCTTGCCGAGGTCATTGCATTTAGCGGAAACTTGGCAACACTGACTTGCCTTGAATCTGTCGAGGGTGTGCACCTTGGCGCCAAGGTAACTCAGCTTGGCAAGCCCCACAGTGTAAAAGCCCGTGAAGAGATCTTCTCTTCAGTAATGGATGGCATGGGGCGCAACATGGAGTATCCCTCTGATTCCTTAAAGGGAGCGCTTTCGTTCGATGAAGATGCAACGCCTGTGCTTAGATCAGCACCGCTGGCGCTGCATCGCCCTCCAGTGAGTGAGAAGCTCATTACCGGTGTCCGCGTTATTGACGGGTTGATGACCTTGGGCAAGGGGCAGCGGGTGGGGATATTTTCTCCTCCGGGATGCGGGAAAAGTACTTTGCTGGCTCAGATCGCCAGGGGTGCTGATGTAGACACCATCGTTTTCGCACTGGTGGGTGAAAGGGGGCGCGAGCTTCGTGAGTTCATGGAGAATGAAATTACCCCCGATATTCGTGCGAAAAGCATTTTTGTCTGTGCTACCTCCGACAAGGCGGCGATTGAGCGGGTTCGCGCTGCATTCACTGCTGTCAGCGTAGCCGAATATTTACGTGACCAAGGCAAAAGTGTTCTGTTGCTTGTTGATTCGTTGACGCGTTTAGCCCGAGCGCAGAGAGAACTCGGATTAATGGCCGGCGAGCCAGTAACAGCCAGTGGCTTTACCCCCTCTGTTTATTCGCTGTTACCGGAAGTGATTGAGAGAGCCGGGCGTACCACCAAAGGCTGCATAACGGCGATTTACACAGTGTTGACAGAGAAAGAAAGGCTTGAAGATGACCCAGTGGCATCAGAGGCAAAAAGTTTGCTGGATGGTCACATTATCTTGTCAACCAAACTTGTTGAGCGCGCGCATTTTCCTGCTATTGATCCCCTGAAAAGTCTTTCCCGTGTCATGCACAACATTGTGACCCCAGAACACTTAAAGAACGCGGGTTCTGTGCGCAAAGCCTTGTCAACGTACGATGAGATTGAGCTTCTGCTCAGAATCCGCGAATACGAATCGGGCACAGATCCACTGATCGATGAGTCAGTGAAGATCAAGCCATTAATCGACACTTGGGCCAAACAGGGCAAAGACGAATTCGCCGAGCTTACATCGACAACCTCACGCATGGCCACAATCGTCAAGGGTCTTGAGAGGATTTAAACAAGATGCAAACAGATTCCACCTACAAAGACCTCAAGCAGCTCAGACGAATTCGAGAAGTACGGGCCAGCAAACAACGACGGCAGGTTGCAAAGATTCAAGGAATTCTTTCTGGTCAGGAAACTGAGATAAAACAGCTATCCGAACAAATGAAGGTTGAACAAAGAGAGCATTCGAATCAACGCGATGAAACCCTCACGTCTTTTAGCGAGAAAGTTGTCAAAGTCGATGCTTTCATGGTTTTGCAAAAACGCGAAAGCCTTTATCGACGGAGGCAAAAATCGCTTGGCCATCAATCTAAACAAATTGAGTCCGAATCAATTGAGACCGAGAGGCAGCTTGATACTGCCAGGGAAGTTAGTCGCACACTTGAGAAAAGATTGCTCAAGATCGAAGAGTTGGTCGAAAAAATTTTTAGGACATAACCAGAAATGATAGTCGAAGAAGCCGTGACGAACTGGGTGATTGAAGACCTGCCGGAATTGACCGACATACCCAAAGAGAAGTCTCATATATTTGGCGGTTCAGGTCATTGTCGTCGTGTCTACAAAACGATCCTGTCCGAATTGGGGCAATGCCTGGTTATACGGAATCTTGGCGATACCTTCGTTGAGCCTGCTGCAGGAAAAATTTATTGTGAGCTGGAAAGCTTCGGTGGTGAGTCTGTTATCGCTGTAATTTCCCCCGAACTAATCTGGAACAAGAGTATGTATCACATCAACCAGGCTCAAGTGGACTGGTCGATGGAAAACAATGCGCAAATAGAAGATGTCGTCAGGTACTCGATATTGGATGTTCTGGAGGCCTTCGATCTGTCAATGAAAGGCTTGGTTAGCAGCGCCAAATTAAGTGATCTCCGGCTGAGTGAAGACAACATTGTTGTGAATGTACACAATCAAAATGTAATTTCGTTGTATGCATCCAGCAAGTATCTGGCCGACCTGGAAATTGAAGTTCGGCAGTTCAGTGAACAGTTTGCAAGAAACAAAATGTGGTTGGGTTCGTGTGTATCTTTCAAGATGAAGGCCTATCTTCACCTCACCAAAAAATATTTCAGTGTGAATGATTTGAACAGTCTTTCGCATGGCGACTTGCTGGATCTTCTTCAAGAGAACAAGAACGATTGTTTCAAGTTAAAGGCCTCAGCGGTATACCAATACCTGCATGGCAAGCGCATGCGCTGCCGAGTTTCGCTAATAGTTGATAAAAAGGGGATACGAATGGAGTTTGAGAGCGGGAAAAGTGAGGAAGATGAATTTCAAAGTGAGGTCGATTTGGATCTTGCGCCGACAGGCAATCCAATTGAACAGCACAACGAGTTGGTTGAACTCGAGATTTTAGCCGGTACCGCGCGAGTCAGCTTTGATGACCTATGTGCCTTGGGTGAGGGCAGCTTGATTGAGGTCGAGAAGAGCACGCTGCCGATGGTAAGTCTCAGAGTTCATGGAACAACCGTGATGGAGGCCGAGTTGGTGCGTTTAGGCAATCGGATGATGCTTCAGATCGTAAGAAAGGTTGAATACGATGATTGAATCCATTAATCCAGTATCGCTGATTGTTACAGTTGCTTTACTGTCGCTTCTGCCTCTTTTTGCTGTTACATCAACAGCATTTTTAAAGATATCAGCGGTCTTGTTGATTTTGCGCAATGCAATTGGCGTGCAACAACTGCCATCCAACATGGTGTTGTATGGGGTTGCCACGGTGATGACTATTCTTGTGATGGGGCCAATATTCAAAGAAATGGCCCAGAATTTTGCACCAGGTGACAACCCACCGCAATCTGGCATCGAAATGATGCAGGGCCTGGAGCGTGCATTACCACCTTTAAAAAAATTCATGTTTGAACATACGAACAAGAATTATCTGGATAGTTTTCACAGTACAGCCCAAAAATTTGCAGAGAAAAACAAGGGATCCGAAGTAAATAAGCTCGACTTAACCGTGTTGCTACCCGCTTTTGTTGCGAGTGAGCTGGCAGAGGCCTTTCGAATAGGTCTTTTGCTTTATTTACCCTTTGTAATTATCGATTTGGCTGTATCCAGTGCCTTGATGGCCTTGGGGATGATGATGGTCTCGCCCATGTCGATTACTGTGCCCGCGAAAATACTTCTTTTTGTTGCCATCGAGGGCTGGTCGAAAGTCTTCCAAAGTTTGGTGCAATCTTATTTGTAGAGGTTTTATGATCATTCATAGTGTTAATCAGGCTCTTTGGCTTGCACTAGTAATGTCAGCACCTATTGTTCTGGTCTGTGCATTCATTGGATTGTTTTTCGGGTTTATTCAGGCCATTTTACAACTGCAGGATCAATCTCTTCCTTTTGCCTTGAAGTTGGTTTTTTCGACCTTGATCATGATATTCCTGGGGCCTTACATATCGGGTCGTCTGATTAATTATTCATTAATGATTTTTGAGCTGTTGTAAATAACAATGTTTGAACAGCTTGCATCAAATACAGATTCTTTTTCGAAAATCATTTCAGTTTTTGCTATTTATTTGCCGAGGTCGTTGATCTTCATATTCTTTTTTCCCTTGTTTTATAAGGGAACAACGCCCGGGTTAATCAAGTCGGCGGTTGCATTAAGCCTTATTCTTATTCCTGTTAGTGCTGTTGTTCCTTTCATCGACGAAGCTAACAAAGTGCCGGCAGTTACCCTTATAACCGTAATCAGCGAGTTGATACTGGGTACGTTTCTCGGATTGACTGTTGTTATTCCGTACGTCATTTTTAAAGGTTTTGGGGCGCTGATCGATGTATATCGAGGAGCCACATTTGCTGCTCAAGCCAGTGGCTCTGGGGATGGTGGCGAAGAGTTACCTCTGGAGCAACTCTTCGGTTTGCTGTTTGCGGCACTCGTTTTTGCTGGTCCGGGTCTGCATGCAATCACCAAACATCTAATCATCAGTTATTCAGTTTTGCCGCCAGGGCAGATAGAAACGATGGCTTTAACCTCTTGGATGCTTGCAATTATTAGATTGGCTGGGGATTACTTCATTTTGGCATTTTTGCTCTCCGCTCCGATTTTGATGGTGGTGTTAATGGTTGAAGTTGCAATGGAGGTTTTGGCAGCTTTCACCCCACAAATGCAGGTTTACAGCATCCAGTTTGGTCTTCGTTCAATTTTCGGTATTGGTGCCTTGATGTTATTTCTTCAATTTTCAGAGCGAGAGATATTCGTTTTATTGGAAAACAGTTTCGGTTTGTTGTCGCGCCACATTGGAGATTGGAAATGAGTGGAGAAAAAACCGAAGAAGCAACGGATAAGAAGCTGGAAGATGCACGAGAAGAGGGGCAGGTCCCGGTAAGCAAAGATTTGCAAACACTGGTAAAACTTTTTCTGGTGTATGGGGTTATTTTTTGGGGTGTCTCTGATTACGATGACCATTTCCGAGAGTTTTTCATCCACGTCACGGGTGGATTCGCTGAAGAGTTCGCTCATAAAAGTCACTCAATTAATACAATCGGTACTGAAGCATTTTATTTGCTTTTAAAACTGGCAGCTCCTTTTGTCTTGGCGGGTGCAATTGCATCGTGTATTTCCACATGGATGCAAGTTGGTTTTGTATACGCTCCGAAGGCGTTAAAACCATCTTTTAAAAAGTTTAACTTCGTTGAAAATATAAAAAACATGTTTTCCAAGAAGTCAATTATTCAGTTGGTTATTTCTTTCTTCAAGGTATTGGTTTGTTTTTTGGTTGTTTATTTCATTCTGAAAAACAGAATGGACGAGATTGTTTATCTTTATCGGGGCGGGCTTGACTTCTCGTTCGAATTGATAAGCAACGCCTTGATTGATACGGTTTTCCTAATTTTATCTGTTTTTGTTGTTTTTTCATTTGTTGACTGGATGGCGACATATCTTGATTTTAAGAAACGCCAAAAAATGAGTAAATCAGATGTAAAAGATGAAGCCAAGCAGCTTTATGGCAATTCTGAGCTAAAGCAGGAGATGAAGAGCATACACCGTAGCTTGATGAATGCCTCACTGTCCAGGGTTCAAGATGCCAAAGCAGTGGTAGTTAACCCGACCCATATTGCAGTTGCTTTGGATTATGAACCGGGTCGACATGATGTGCCCTTTATATTGGCAATGGGGGAGGGTGATTATGCGCAGTTGATCCGCAACGAGGCGGAAAAACACGGGGTTCCCATCATTCGCAGTGTGGCGTTGGCTCGCGGCATATATTCCAGTTGTGAAGAGGATGAGTACATTCAGGATCAGCATCTTGAAATGGCTGCGCAGGTTTTCAGATTGGTTTTTGGCCTTGAAAAACGTTAGGAAAATGGAACTTTGTTCTTTTTGTTGCTCACATATGACTGTAGAAAACTTTATAAAACGAGATCCTTATGGCTACAAGCTTCGCAAACGTGATTCAGTTGGTTCCCCCCGCGCTTGTGGTGACGGTGCTGGTATACGCTCTTTACGCATTCTTTACCAAGTACATGAGCCCAGCAAAAAAACTGGCAATCACCCTTCTGTGGATCCGAGACACAGTAAACACGATGCGGAACAGTGAGCCCCATATCCGTCAAGCTGGGCTTAACAAGATTTTTAAAAACACTTTTCTAGAGGAAAACTGGAAAGAGTTTTCCCGGACTCTTCACGAGCACAAGTTTGTTGATACGGATGGGACCGTCAAGGTAAGGCACAGGAGCACTGTACCGGTTTCCTGCTTTTTTACTGCCTCAGCAATTATTGACAAGCCGCTAAAGGTTCAATATTTCAAACACTTGCCTGGAATCTTAACTGGGGTGGGGATCATCGGAACATTCGCGGGTCTGCTTTTCGGTCTTTCCAATTTTGACGCAACCACTCCAGATTCCATCAATCGAAGCGTCGGTTTGTTGCTTTCCGGTGTAAGAGACGCATTCTACGCGTCTGCATTTGCCATTACAGCTTCAATGGTTGTTACACACCTCGAAAAGCTTTCCTACCAGCGGTGCTTGAACAACCTAGAGGAATTGAACAGCCTGGTTGGGAAGATGTTTGACTCAGGGGTGATCGAAGAATATCTCGCTACTTTGGCAAATCAGAATATTTCTAATTGTCAACGCCGGTTGAATTTTGACCCACTTTGCTTCGTCAACGCCAAAGTAAATTTGACCCACCCAAGCAATTCTTTCTGATTTCGTTCATTGATTTCCTGCTGCCAAACCCATCGGGTTTGGCATGGCGCCAGCCATCTTTTTTCCTTTCAATCTGTAACTTTCGCCGTTGATTTGTACGATGTGGCAATGGTGAAGCAAGCGGTCCAGCAGTGCTGCGGTCAGTGTTGCGTCATCAGCAAATGCACTGGCCCATTGGGAGAACGGCAGGTTGCTGGTCACAATGATGCTGCCTGTTTCATACCGCTTTGCAATCACGTTGAAGAACAGGTTGGCTTCTTCCCTGCCAAACGGCAGGTATCCGATTTCATCAATGATGAGCAATCGGGGAGCCAACACACTGCGTTGCAGGTATTGCTCAAGGCGTCCCTGATTTTTTGCTGTAGACAGTTGAAGCATCAAATCTGCAGCAGTAATAAATCGAATCTTCATAAGCTTGTGTATGGCCATACAACCCAGGCTAACTGCCAAGTGGCTTTTACCCACACCGCTTGGCCCGAGCAATACGACGTTCTCCTTGCGTTCAATAAAGGCCAGTGAAGTTAGCTCCTGGATTTGCCGCTTCGGTGCACCTGTTGCGAATTTGAAGTCGTATTGCTCAACGGTTTTAATCGCGGGCAAGCCTGCGAATTTGTGCAGAATGCTTTGCGTTCGTGTGGCCCTGGCATTGAGCTCCACCTGCAACGACTGCTCCAGAAAGTCTGCAACCGACTGGCCTTGTTCAACACAGGTTTGTGCAATTGCAGGCCACTCGTTGTTCATGGTGTCCAGCTTCAGTTGTTCGCACTGGCGTGCAATACGTTCTGTTTGCAAATTCATCGCACCACCTGCAGCAACTGGTCATACACACTTAAGCTGTGTTGCAAGCTTTCCACCGGCATGGGTCTGGCAATGTGCAGGCTGCGGTGAGTAGTGTGTGGCAACACCTGTATGTCAGGTAAGGCTCCAAAGGAGTGACGTTCTTCATCCAGCAGTATTTGTGGTTTCTGTCCTGTGGTGCCATGAATGCGTTGATGGGCGATGTTGTGTAACCAAGGCCCAATGTGGGCATTGGCCACATCGGCAGTCAACAGCAAACCGTTCTGTCGCATGGTGGTGGCCAATGGTGTGATGAAGCTGCCCTTGAGATAGCCATTGAACCGTTCCACCTTGCCCTTGGTCTTCGCACGGTAGGGGCGGCACGCCCGAAGCCTGAAGTTGTAGTCCCTGGACATGTCCAGCATCTTTCGATTCCAGCGATGCTGTCCATCGCCAAACGCATCGCGCTCCAGCATGATGCACTTGGCGTTATCAAACAGCACTTCTTGTGTGACACCACCGAAGAAGGCAAATGCATGTTCAAGGCCAGCAAGCCAGTCTTCTTGGCGCTCCTGTTCAGTAAACCGAACATAGGTGGCACGGCTGTAGCCCAGTGTAGCCACAAAGGCTTTTAAGCGTGAGCGGTATCGGTAAATGGTGGTGAAGTCCACTTGCAGTTGTTGACCTGGTGCGGTTTCAAATCGCACCACTGGGTCTGGCTCAGGCTGCTTGAACTGAATGAGATATTCCTTGAGGCGGCTAACGCCGCCCGTATATCCCATGGCTTGAATTTCTCTGAACAACACAGAGGCGGGAATCCAGTGCGGCTTGGCTGCAGCGACCCGCTCATTCAAATAGCCTTTGAATGGGTCCAGCTTGGTGGGCCGAGGCACACGCTGCGGGTAAATGGGTTCGGCTGCCTGGTCACGCAAATACTTCCTGACAGTGTTTCTGGACACGCCCAGTTGTTCGGCGATTGCGCGGATGCTGTGGCCTTGCGCGTTCAATACATGGATTTCCACTAAGTTCTCCTGAGTCAACATTCAATGCGCCGCCAAAAAGCGGCAATTGTTACTCAGGTGGGTCAATTTTAAGTTGGCGCTAGTGGGTCATTTTTACATTGGCGGTGACAATTGTTTGAATCTCGCCAAAAAAAATGAAAAGTCCAAATGGAATGTCGCGATTGATGAACACACAGTCATCGAGTCTGAGGACGATCCGATCTTCAAGGTCATGGATTCGCAACAAAGGATTTCATTATTAAAAGCAGTGAATTCATTGAATGTTAATCAGAGAATTGCCGTTACCCTATTTTACGGTCAGGGCATCAGTGTGATTGAATCATCTGAGATTTTGAATCTTTCAGTAAAGGCCACAGAGTCATTGTTGATGAGAGCAAAGAAGCGAATACGTGACCTTCTTTATGAAAGTGGAGTTAGCCAATGAAATTTCAAATATTAAAGCGGCTTCGATTTTGGAATTCAGAAGAGCGGTCAGCTTGGATGGATAACTTTCGCGGTGAGAAAAAGTTACTTGTTTCTCAAGATTTGGAAGTCGAACTTTTTCGCAGTTTGGCACATAACGAATTACCAAACCATCTTGAAATGAAGCTGTTGAGATTGCCAAGTCAAATTCCTCATCCTGCTTTCCCTATCTTTACGCCGTCTCACACCTTCTACTTTGCCAGTTTTTCTGCGGTAGTTTTATCCGCTGGTGTTGGAGCGTTTCTTGGTACGAGTTTAACTTTGGTTGTGAGTCCTGAAGATAAGGTTTTAATATCCATCACTACTGAAGTGGCCAAGACCGTTTGGTTCATGTATGGGGGATAAGGCAAATGAAGATGCGCCTGTTTTACGCAGTTTCGCTAGTGTCGATCGCATTAAATGCGCTATTGATAGGATTCATATGGGCTCAAAGCGGAGGCTTGGTTATAACAAATTGGTTGGGAAATGACTCTGCAGTTTTAGGCTCCAGATTTCCACCAGAGTTAAGAGATGCTTTTCGAGATGTACTGCGTGAGAACAAAACGGAGTTCTCGGCTGCACTGGCACAGGCACGACCAGCGTTAAGAGAAGTTCAATCGCGTGCACGTCAGATTCCCCTGGATAGAGAGGCACTAGACGAGGCGACAATTACACTTGGCAAACATCTCAATCAGATTGAGGGATTACTTTTTTCTTACTTTGTTGAGGCAGTTTCGCGCACACCAGATGAGATCAGACGTGCTTGGCCAACACCGACGTTTCCTTTGTCTAGACCGTGGCTCGGAGATGCAATGGACGCGGAAAGTAGATCTGAGGTGCAGTAGTTTCTACTTGATCTGGTAGCGAAGGTTCGGAACTACTGCAGTTAACTCCAACTCCAGTGCTTCATTGCTCAAGCAAGTCTCCCAGATCAAGATCTTGTGCTGAAGAGTTTGACTCGTCCCAGTAATTTCCGATTGATGCGATCGGTGTGCGAGTGCCGACGTTCTCAGCCCAGTAGCGGTCAGAAAGATTCGTCATGGTAAGTGTGGAAATGTCCTCTATCAAACGATACTGCTTGCTTGGCTTGAAGCTTTCTGCCTTTGCCCATCGCTTTGTCGCGTCCCTGAAACGCTCTTCATTTCCCGCGGCTTGTGCTGATATTGCGTACATGACATGCGCTAACCGTACGCCACTGCGCTCAGCAATAATCATCGATCGATTGAAACTGCCCCAAACATTTTTGCCTTCAGATCCACCGGGCAAGATATTCCAAACTACGGCTTTCGCTGCCAAGGGTACCCCCCACCACTTCGTGTTGGAGACACAGTTCATGGCTCGCTCAGACAAAGGTGCAATGTCGGTTGGCACGCCAATCATTTGTTGGGATGCAATGTCGTTAATTACTGCCTGCAATCCTGCAATTGTTCCCAGAACATAAGTGAGTTCATCGTAATCACGTTCAAAAGTTGGGCATGTTTCGCCGTATTGAAAATCATATTTTGCTTCCAAATGGCTACGCATCAGTTTGAATGCCGAGAATTGCCTTTGTGCAGTTATCTCTAGAAGACGTTTCTGTGCGATTCGTGCATCTTGTGCTTCCGGGATTTGACTCGCACGCGTTGCTCTAAGGTACCGAAGTTCCTCGTCGACCGAGCGCTTCTCTGAACACACTGCAGATGTGGTGTACAGCAATGCTTCCAGCAGTGCGGGGTCACCATAAAAAGCACGCGTTGCACTTGAAATTAGTGGGAACCCACTGGTGGCAAATTGGCACCCCATGTCGACATCGTTGAGTTCAAGGATCGGTGGGACAATGCGATCCTCGACGATGCCGATGGCAAAGTTTGTGATGCCACCCTGAACGCTGGCGCAACCGGTCAGTATTGCTGCCATTCCAGAAGCCAAGATGTTGTTCAACAGTTTTTGTGTGGTGATCATGCGGATTCGTACCTTTTAGAAGCGCTCGGTGATACTTACACCCAGATAGTCAATGTCAAGTTTGGTTGTACCCTGAAAGTTTCCACCTGCCACTTCGGCAGGACTGACTTGGCCGTTGGAGCCGGTTGCACCGGGTTCCAAGTCGAGTTTCATGTAGGAGACGTTTACGGTGGTGTCGCGTTGCAGTTCCAGTTGGGCGCCCAAGCTATAGAAGCGTCTGTCTGAATCAGGCAGCACCGTAATTCGTGTTGAGTCATCGATTACGCTGTTCTCCACTGCGTAGCCGGCTTTTAAGGTGAGGCGCTTGTATGCTTTGTAATTCATGCCCACGCGGTAACTGTTGGCGACTACAAAGTTTTGTTGAATGTCTTGCAGAACACGCCCGTTTGATTCCCGGAAGAATTTCAGTTGTGTCACTGAAAAGTCTTGACGGGTATAAGTGGCCATGAGGTCGAGCTTGGGGCTGGTGTGGTGAAAGACACTCAAGCGAAGCTCGTCGGGCAGTGTGATGTCTTGCTTGATTCTTTGTTCTGGAAGCAAGTCGTTGGCAGCTTGTGGTCCGTCTACATTAAGAAATGGGCCAGCCAATCCTATAAGTCCGCCATTCAGGAACTCTCTGAATGCAACGCCTTCCGAGGTCTCTTGAATTTTCAGCTTGCCACGCATGCCAGTAAAGCGGGTTTTCGGGCGATAGGAAATTCCGACTCGAGTTTTGTCAGTGGGTTCCCAAAGCGCGCCGACTTGTGCGTTGAAAGCCCAGCCAAACATACGCAGGCTTAAATCAGCTTCTTCAGGAATGGGTGGAGCCTGTCCCGCGGCGTTCAGCCCGTCAAGCAGGGTTGAGCCGTTGTTCAGCAGCCCGTCAACGGCATCCCGATAGTTCAGCTTCAATTTCAGTGACTGAAAATACCTTTCATAGGAGCCATTTGCCCCAATTGACAAGCTCGGTGTGAGTTTGTAGCCAAACCCGAGGTTTGCCCGGCTAACCTTGAAGTCGATGTCTCGGCCTTGATTGCGTCCTGGAAAATTTTCATCGTAACGAAGGATCAGAGCATGGGATGCGGCAGCACCGAACCCTACAATCAATTTGTTGTTGACCGGGATTGCAACGTACAGATTTGGTGCGAGTGCAGTTGAATCATAGCCGCTGTTTCGATTGAATTCTTGCCCAGTGCTACCTGTGTTGCCGCTGTTGGTGGGAGACCCGTCCGGGGTTTGCCCCGAGGTATAAGACGTGTTTATTCCAACAAATACGGCACCGAGTGTTGCCTCTGCCCGCTTGAGTCGTGTGAGTGCCGCAGGGTTTGCAAACAGAATGGAGGCATCACCCGCTTCCGCAGCCATGCCCGCGTTGGCATTTCCCATAGAACTGACGGAAGTGCCATCAAATGCTGTTCCTCCGGCATAGGCCTTGCTCGATAACAAAGTATTAACTGTGATGGCTGTTAGCGCGCCAAAAATTAACGGCTTGAACGTCGCGCAATACCGCGTTCTTTGATTCAAGGTGTCTCCCCTGAGGAATGGAGTTGTTCTCGTGAGATGTCGAATTCTGGCGAAAACAACAAGTCACGTTGTCTGCTTATAGCGACAAACTTACGTGGCTTGATGTGTCGGAAAACTTGAGCAAGAAACGTTTGTTTAACGCTCTTGCTTCACACAATGTGTGTTTTGAATTTCAGAATGACTTGCTGTCAGGCGTGCATTCGGAATCAGCACGGTTCACGCTGCATCGAATTTTTTTCATGATGCTCAGTCCCTGTTTATCGTAGATTCCTTGCTCAACAATTGAACCTCTGCTTTCTCTTAGCATGATGGTGTACTTGATCATGTTTTCAGGGGTCAGGTCGCTCCACGTTGTTTCAGGGATTGTTTTTTCCGCCCGGAGGATCAATTTCAATGCACGATCGAATTGACCACTCCAGTATTTTCTTGATTCAAGTCCAAACCCAGTTGGGAATTTGCCTGTATTGATCACCATCTGATAACTCAAAATTACGATCGGAAAGCGGTTAATGGCTCCCTTGCTTCCAATGCCGCGATAAAGTTCCAGGGGTTTGTATGCAGCTGCTGGTGCGGCGATCATGTCGACCACGCCATTGTTGAATTTGCTGGCAAAATTTGTGATGTCTGCAGAGACTGGCTGGGCACCAATTTTCTGGATCATCACAGCCTGCGCTTTGTCATAATCGAAAGCCGCAATTTTCTTGCCTGCAAGATCTTCAACGGTCTGGATCTTTCGATCATTCAACACCGGGTAGGCGGTGCCGAAGGGGATTATGCCGGCGATTTCATACTTCCCGTTGGTAGCAACTTTTGTGGAGTTTGGAGAAGAAAAAACCTGGACTGCGCGACGCACCACTTCGTAGCTGGCGTCCATGTCCACTTTGCCGTTCTTTACGATGGAGGACGCGCCTAGAGAGTCAATGGCAGCAGTAGTGGAGTTGAATTGGCGGGTACGAAAGCCTGTCGCAAACACTGCATCACATTCACCCGCGATAAAGTCTTGCGAAGCAATCCGCTCATCGGTGTAGGCATGTAAATTAAAGTTGGCGCCCCAGGCTTTTGACGCGACCACGTAATCCTTGGCCATCGCAAACATATCACCAGCCGCACCTAGAAGATCGTACACACACAACTTCTGGGTTCCCTGTTGAGCGTGGGCTGATGTGCTTAAGGCACTTGCCAAGACGATGCTCAAAAGCTTCGCCCCAAAAAGGCTATTGATGGTACTTTTCATTTATGTCTCCCTATCGTTTTAATAATTGAAACAATTATCACATCGGTGAAAATATATACTCTTGACCATTGGAGACTTTTTTTTGACTTATCGAGACAAATGCACCATTTAATAAGATCTACAGCTCTCTTGGGATTTTCTGAAGTATTGAACAGTCACGGGAGCGATGCGAACGAGATTGCATCCAAATTTGGTATAGACCTAGGGCTGGCAAATCAGGATAACGAATTCGTTGCGATGAATGACTTTGTCAAAATGCTTGAATTCACCGCAAGAGCGAAGAATATTCCCAGCCTAGGCTTGAGAATGTCCCCTTATCACGACATCAGTATTCTAGGACCGCTTTCCCTGGTCATCAGCAATTTGCCCACCGTGCATGAGGCTGTGGTCTATGCTGCCGAGCATATTGATGTTATGTCCCCAGCAATTGTCATCGAACTTTATCCAGAGCGCGCAACAGTTCAAAGGTCTCAACCCAACACTTGGGTGAGCATTTCAGTTGATTTGGGAAAGCCGACAGTCAGCACACAGACTTTGGACATCTGCTTGGGCAATCTTCACCGGTTTGTGAAGATTTTGGCTGGAGAGAATTACCAGTTGATCAAAGCAACCGTGCCCCACAGTGCGAAAACATGCCAGGAATTTTACACCCGATTTTTCGGCTCTCCAGTTGAGTTTGAGAGCAACAAAGCAGCGTTGCTGTTGAGCCATTCGACACTTGACACTCGATTGGATAAACCCAATAAAGAGCTCAGCAATATTGTTGATCTTCACATTCAAATGAATTTCCGCAGTCTTCGCGGAACGTATTCAACCCGAACGGCCCAAGTCATCAAGAAGGTACTCGGAAAAACGGTGTGCAACAAAAATGAAGTCGCTAGCTTGTTGGCCATCCATCCCCGAACCCTGCAGCGACATTTGTCTGATGAAGGCACTTCATTTGAACAAATAAAAATACAGATTGTTTCTCAGGAGGCTCTTCGGTACTTAACTGAGACGGAGATTCCGATGGCACACCTTGCCTCAATGTTGGGGTTCGCTGAACAGGCTACCTTGGTGCGATTTTGCAAACGACATTTCGGGCGTTCTCCATTGGCCATTCGCAAAAACATTGACGCCACTCATTAGGTCGGCAAACCGCTGGGGGTATAACCCGGGGCTTACGCATTTGCAGTTGCTTGTCAGTCCTAGGAGTAACGGATTCTTACAATTTGGATGGTGGAAAGCCATACCAGCGGGTGAATGCCCTCCTAAAATTTGCGATGTCTCCATAGCCCAATAGGTAGGCGGTTTCCTTCACTCCCAAATGCATCATCTTAAGGTACTCGTGGGCAAGGCGACGGCGCACATTGTTCAGTACATCCCGATACGAGGTTCCGTTCTCCTGAAGCCTCCGGTGAAATGTACGAGGAGTCAAATTCAACACCTGGGCACAATCATTTTGATTTGGAAACCCTCCTTGTTTACTTTCCAGCAACAACCTTTCAAGACGCGCCACAATTGAATGGCTCGATTCGAGGCGTTCCAACTCGCGCCGACAAATCGACAATGCTTCGGACATGACGAGCGCATCGCGATGACTCAAAGGACTTAGTACCTCCGAATAATTGAAGGACATGCCTGTCCACGATTGCCCGTAAAGCACTTCGCAACCTAACAATTCCCGGGCAAGGGCTGCATGTGCAGGTTCAGGCATCGAAAATAAAACACATTGACACGGACTATCGTTCGCCACTGTGGCATCAATCACATTTTTGACAGTCCCCAATGCAATTTCAGCAACGACATTGCCAACATCTCCGAGTCCTGGCATCGGCTCAAACACCACACGAAATGTGTCGTTGACTGTTTCTGACCGAATGGACAGCAATGACGTGCGCAACGGGACGTACGTTTCAATGATTTGCATCGAGTCTTGTATCGTGTTTGCAGCCAACGCGGCCAAACCCACGTTACCATGGGCGCTTGGCGCAAGATCACACCCCAATTTCAAACCAAACCCACTGTCTCCCGTCAACTCAATGGCTCTCTCCAGCAGTGCACCATAGGTTGAAACGGGCACTTCATAACCGGGTTTGGTCAGACAGGTTTCATCCAGCCCTACACCTGCAAGCCAACCAACCACATCCAGTCCTTTGATGCTCAGTTGCTCGGCGATCTGTGGCATGTAATGAATTACGGTATTTCCCAAGTCATTCGAGGTAGGCAGTTTTTTAACCTTTGAGCGCATTGATGAAAACTCCCGGTAGCTTCCTGATTGAAGGATAGTACTGAAAATAGGTAAGCAAACGTCCCAGGATGTGTTGTTTTCGGTTTGTGATAAACCAAGGGGGTCGCGGCAACAAGCTAAAATTCAAGGACAACAAATTTCTCGGAAAAGGTCGCCAGGGTGCTTGCACCACCGTTTTTTCGGTTCGCTCGAGCATCCAGGTGTTGTGAACCGTACCAATTCCTGATCCGGGTTCTCTCAAGCTGGCTCCGGGAAAACCACCCCAAGGACAGGTGTTGAGAAGAAAGGCCAATCCGGTCCACGTGTTAATCGCAATGGTGCCGTACCGGAGCTGCCCCAGAAGCGATTCGAACTTGTCATGCCCCATTTTTTTAATGGTTACAGGGTGAATCACGATGTTTGCCCCCAAAGTACCGTGTAACTTTTCATTGGCGAAATCAATGGCGGATGTCAGATAGGTTCTTGGATTTTCTTCAGGCAAATATTTGATCGTAAAGGCAGGGGCAAAAACTTCATTGTTGGCCAGCCAATCAGAATCGTCCTGATCAAAGTCCGCCACCAAACAGGCAAGATTTCCAGATTGATCAAAAGCTTCAATGCCGCCATGCGCTCGAAAATCAGCGCCACGCTGCTGACTGCCCGGATAATATCGCTCCCGTTGACCATGGGAGGCTATGACAGCCTTTAGCTCTCTAAGTAACGCTTCCGTTCCTTCCCACGCTTCAGGCAGTATGAGCGTTTGCATGGCCACGCAGTTGTAACCGGAATTTTGCATTTTTTGAGTTGCAATCTGCTCAGCCTGAAAGCGAATGTCTGCTTTTGTCCATGGACCAGGAACGACAATGGTCGGGCAAACCGCACCTAGCTCGGAGGTAATCCGCCGGGTATTGCGTGGTTTGCCGGTTTTTTTGTGTGCGTTTGTGTCAGTCCCAACACCCCATACGATCAGGTCATGCGTGGCCGCTGCTCCAGTAATGTGAATGCTCTCCACCAAGGGATGTTCTGCCAAATATGCTCCTACCCGACCTCCGCCTCGCACAATTCGAAGTGCGTTGCGATCAATCAATGGCTTGAGCGCAGCTTTCAAATAATCAAAAAGATAATCATTGACCGGGTTGAGTTTAAGCAACACCACTTCGTTTTCAACGAAGAGTTTGTGGAATGCATCCAATGGACTAATCGCTGACACATTACCAGCCCCTAGGACCAGGGCTAATTTGCCAAATCTTTCACTGGCAGGTGGATCATAGGCAGAAGCGGCTTCGATGGAAATTTCACTTACGCCGCGCTGCATCCAGACTTCTGCCTTAACACCGGACAAAAGCAGCCTGTCCCAAAGCGTGTGCGGAAACACTTGCAACGCAAGTTGACCTTTTGCAACACGGCGATGGGGCAGCTGCGCCAGAAACGCCTTGTTCTCCATGTTGGAGAGTGTTTCAATAAGGCCATTGCAGGTGGCCATTACAGGCAAGGGGCCCGCAAACCATTCCTCACCAGTCAGCGTAGATTGTGCAGGTAAACGCTTGCGACGTGCTGCAATTTCAGCCCAACCCTCAGATTGTTGAAGAAGTGTAGTCTTGATTTGCTGAAGAATGACGATACGATCAGCGCAACTGGTACGAGCCCACTCGTGTTTGCCCTCATCAAGAACCAACAATGCCTCGTCACAGAGTCGGATCTCTTCAGACACAGCCTCCCCACTGTGTATTAAATTTTGAACAGTTAACTGTTCTGGCGATAATTTTGCCAATGAATCAGACATGACTCATCTCCTTTCCTGTCTCACTTTTCTGCAAGCCTGTGCCTGTTTTGGTGGTTCGTTTTTTACCAAGAATCAGGTCTGCCGCTTTCTCGGCGATCATGATTGAAGGCGCATTGGTATTACCAGAAACCAGTGTTGGCATGATGCTCGCGTCTACTACCCGCAATCCCTGCAGTCCATGCACGCGTAGTTCTGTATCCACAACCGCCATCGGGTCGGTTCCCATTTTACAAGTTCCTACGGGGTGATAGATGGTGTCCGCTCTGGCGCGAATATTCGCCTCCCATTGCGCATCACTCATACCGTCATGTACGCCGAAAAGCTCTTTGTACCGATACTTCTCTAATGGTGTTTGCATCAAAATTTCACGGGTGATTTTTGCACCCTTGATTAAAGTTTCCAGATCCCTTGGGTCCGACAAGAACTTTGGATCGATCCCTGGTGCATCCAAAGGATCCGCCGATTGCAAGAAAATCTCCCCGCGAGAGTACGGACGCAGAGTACACACATGGCAAGAAAAGCCATAGCCCGAATGCAGTTTGCGCGCGTGGTCTTCAACCACAGAAATTACAAAATGCAATTGTAAATCTGCACGATCAATTGAACTGGATGACTTAAGAAAGGCCGCCCCTTCAGCAAAGGGTGAAGACAACATACCCGTGCCGTTGCGGCGCCACAGAACCAGATGTTTGAGTAAGCCCACTGCTCCCGCAAAACCTAATCCAAAGTTGTCAGTATCGAGTGACTTGTACGCCAATGTGAAGTCCAGGTGGTCTTGCATGTTTTGCCCAACACCGGCTAACTCGTGCACCATTCCAATGCCATAAGGCGTGATGTCTTGTGACCGGCCCACTCCCGACAATTGCAAGAGTTGGGGTGAACCAAATGCACCTGCGGAAACAATTACCTCGCGACGGGCTTTAACCAGAACTTCCCTGTCACCATTGCGATAAAACACACCCAGTGCGCGCTTGTTGTCAAAAAGAATGCGAGAGGCCCGGACATTTGTAAACACAGTCAGGTTTAACCGCTTGTCCATGATGGGATGCAGGTAGGCGGCTGCAGTTGAGCAACGCTCCCCGTGCTTGTCTGAGTCATGAAACTGGGTCACTTGATACAGCCCCGCCCCAGCATTGTCACCTGTATTAAAGTCTTGCCGCTCGGGTAGCCCCCAGGCTTTTGCTGCCTCAATAAATGCCTTAGTCACGGGCCGTGGGCTGTTCTGATTCGACACATGAAGTGGTCCGTCCGCTCCGTGAAACGGATCAGCACCGCGCTCGTTGTTTTCTGCCTTTTTAAAGTAAGGCAACACACTGTCCCAGTCCCAGCCATCACAACCCAGGTTTGCCCAACCATCGTAGTCTTGTCTTTGTCCGCGGACGTATAACATGGCATTAATCGCGGAAGAACCACCCAATGCCTTGCCACGAGGCTGGTAACCAATGCGTCCATTTAAACCTGGCTGAGGCACCGTATTAAAAGCCCAGTTGTTCAGTTTTCCGTGACCGGGAACCATCGCAACCATAGCAGCGGGTGTTCGAATCAACGGACTGTCTCCACGACCACCGGCCTCAAGCAAGCAGACTGTTACTGAAGAGTCTTCACTTAAGCGGGCCGCCAAAGTAGCTCCAGAGGATCCGCCACCTACGACCACAAAATCGAATTCCATAATGATCTCCTAGCTAAAAATCTGTCGTTCTCTCAAGTCGAAGACTTGATCGAACTCAGAGACCATTGACGGGGGTCATAGCTGACCAACTCTTTAATTCCGCTTCGCTGATTGGCACGAAGAGCCAGGATTCGTTCCTCTGGAGAAGCAAAGTGACGGTCCCACTCAACCAGTTTTGGCGTCATGAGCTTGTGCCAAAGGGGTGGGCAAAGCGTCAGGAAAATTGTGGTCAGGTATCCACCGATCATCACAGGCGCATCAGGCAGTGGCATCAAGTTCTGATAGGGCACTTCGCCTTGTGCATGGTGGTGCGAATGACGACTCAGGTTGAACATGCCCCACGACGTCATGCGACGGTTTGTGTTCCAGGAGTGGCGTGGCTGCACTGGCTGCTCAGGCAAACGCACCATGCCGTAGTGTTCCATGTAATTTACTATTTCAAGTAAGGATTTACCGAACAAAGCCGCCAAGGTGAAGCACAGCGCACCTGTCCAGCCAGCTACCGAAAAGGCTGCCACATTCAACACCACACTCATAAGCAGACCCCGTATGTAAGCATTGTGATGAGACAGAACAGGTAGCCCCTTTTTGTTCAGGCGCTCTGCTTCAATCTTCGCAGCACTGATATTTCCCTTGATTGTTGAGATCAATACATGGAGATATACATTGCGGCCACGAGGTGCTGTCGCCGGATCGTGTTCAGTTGACACATAACGGTGATGACCATACACATGCTCAATGGCAAAGCCTACGTCATAACTAAACGCCAGCAGCCAACGACCAACCCACAAGGAAATGGGATCCCAGGTTCGGTGAGTCAATTCGTGAGCAACCACGGTTCCCATGATTCCAATCAGATAGCCGTAGTAAATAATTCCTGAAAAATAGCGGTGTACAGACGAGGTAGCTTCTCGCGCCGCAAAGACATCGTAACCGGTCAGATTCATGACAAAGGTACCCAGTCCCAGCGGATCTCCGGTCGACATCGTCCACATAAAGCAGAAACCGATAAACAAGAGGAGTGGCAAAGCCAACCACAACTGAACGGTCAGAATCCAGGGCTTTCGGTACTCTGGCGTCACTTTGTCGTCGCCTGTCAACATGTCACCCAAAACATAGAAGCCCAAAAAGCTTGCAAAACCTGCAGAGATCCACGCGCCGCCTGCCAAATAAGCGAATACTGCGATTACCCCCATCAAATGAAACATCATGAACTTCAGATAATCACCGATGGTCGCCGGTGTTCTCTCAACCGTGGGCAAACCAACCGCCCCATAAAAGCCAGTGTTCTTAACTTCTCGAACAACAAAGCGATCGGCATGAATACCTTGCGCGGCAATGTTGTTCTCTTTTAGTTCCTTGATCGCAGCATCAATCATTTGAGGTGGGCCGCATAAGTAGGCTTGTGTCGCACCAGCAGCTTCCCTACGAATATGATCCGTCACCAAACCACGCAAACCATTCCAGTCGTGATTGGAATCATCTTCACTGAGGATGGGTACAAACCGAAATTCAGGCCAATTGTTTGCATAAGCTTCAAGACGTTTTAGTTCGTATAGATCTTGCTCTGTGCGTGCACCGAACATCAGCGTGACCGGACGTCGATCGCCTTTGCGCTCCATCTCCTCAAGCATTCCTAGCATTGGAGCCAAGCCACTGCCACCGGAAATAAACACAACCTTTTCCTTGCCTTCACGTAGCCAGAAGTCTCCACCCGGGCCTCGGACGGTTAATGTTTCCCCTTCGACATAGTTATCGAACACATAAGTTGAAAACCGGCCACCGGGCACTCGGCGAATGGTGAAGCTGACCCGGCCTTGTTTGTCCGGTGCATTTGAAAATGAATAGCTCCGGGGTGCGTCTTTGGCAGAATCCAGTGTCAACTCAGCGAATTGGCCCGCCTTATAATTGATGGGTTGATCAAGTTGCACGTCAACCCGCACGATATCGTGAGTCAAAAACTCACGCCCCACGATCCCTCCAGTTACTGGCGCAGAGGTAATCGCAGCGCTTTCGTCCATCTCCACATCAATGTCTGACTTCAAACGGCTCTGGCAGGCCAGAATGTAGCCTTCAGCAATCTCTTCTTCAGACAGCAGGTATGCACTCTCTGTCAACTCGTGAACTTTGCCGCCCTTTAGCTTGCATTTGCAGGAACCACACCCCCCAACCCGGCAAATATTAGGTATTTCTACGTTTTGACGCAAAGCGGCTAGAAGTAGTGTTTCGTCTGCTTCAACATGGATGGATTTGCCGTTGATACGGGCTTCGTGAGTTGCGCCTTTGTTTAGAAAACCAAACATGTCTGCCTCCAAGTAATTGTTGTAATGTAAAAAAATGGTAACAAGCCAATTGGGGTCATTATGCGGAGGGGGTCATTTTCTGCAAAGAGTTGCAACAGACAAAAAGGGGTTATTTTTCGCCAAATTGGCAGAAATGAAGAATGACTTATTGATTTTAAGTGTTCGATTTTTTTTACAGCACTTGTTGATAAGGCGTGCGTCCTGTCCAGCGTAAGAGTCCGGCCAACCAGCAGGTTGGCGCATCTGGGCTGTAAGAATTACCATTTGCACCAGTTCTACGTTGGGCTATGGTTGTATGGCGCACCCCATCCGGATGCTCACTGTGATCCTGGAGAGTTTCAAGAACGAGAAAACGTTGATGGATGGGTAAGCCCCCAGCAAACCCGTCTCGATCTGATTTTAGACACTTCGACTGTTCGCCAAGGCGGACAGTCGAAGTGTGTTGGGCGCGATGCCGCGCTGATTGATGCCTTGAACACAGTTCTGGTCCAGTCAATTCGACCGGAAAATCAGTACACGGAAGTTACTTGCATCTGTCACCAGCAGCCTGTCTCGGTAGAACAGCACACCGGAGGGGAAGTCAAATGCGCGCGCGGATGTGTTTGGATCCGATACGTTGTCTTGGTCGTCGTCGGCACCGGTGCCATGCGTGAAGTCGCTTTGTCCTAGCACGATATCGGCTGGCTGAAAATTCGTGGTCGGGAAGGTGTTCCAGATCAGCACCCGGTTGTTGCCAGCATCGGTTACTGCCAGCTGGGTGCCGTTGGAGTCGATACCGGCGTAAGGACCGTTCAAGGTTTTGGGGGTGGGTGTGGGATCGGCCGTGCCATCTTGATTGTCATCGTTTAGAGTTCCGTGTGTGAAATCGCCTTGCCCCAGCACCAGGTCGGCCGGCTGAAAATTGCTGGTCGGGAAAGTGTTCCAGATCAGCACACGGTTGTTTGCACCGTCGAGGATGGCCAGCCGCGTGCCGTCTGTCCAGGATCCGCCAGGGAATCTCAGTGTTCGCGCGGTGGGAGTGGTGTCTGAAGCCATATCCTGGTTGTCGTCGTTGGCTGCGCAATGTGTGAAGTCCGATTGCCCAAGCACCAAATCCGCAGGCTGCCCGTTGGTGGTCGGAATGCTGTTCCAGATCATCACACGGCTGTTGCCGCCATCGGTAACCACCAGTTTGCCGTCGGGGGTTACGCTGACGGTCTCTGGATATTCAAATAAGCTGTCAGTGCAACCGCTGCTGATTGAGTTGAAATTCGGTTGACCAACCACCACATCGGGCAAGGCCGAGCCATCGGCTGGTATTGTGTTGTAAATCACAACGCGCCTTTGATGGTAATCGACCACAAACATTTTTCCATTGCTTATGACAACTTGCTGTGGTCCGTCGTGGCCGCCTTGGCCTGCGCCGGGGTTGGTGGTAGTGAAGTTTGGTTGGCCGAGCACGAAGCTCGCGTTCGCGTTACTGACCGTGGGCACTTGGGCGAAGGCCAGAACCCGGTCGTTAACGAAGTCTCCGATGAACAATCGGCCATCTGGCGCCACAGCGGGGTTTCCATAAGAGACAGACAAGGTATTTGCGTCAGGATTGCTGTAGGTGTTGTTATTCGTCACCGTGAAATCGGTTTGCCCGATCACCACCTCAGCGGCCTGGAAGTTGTCGAATGCCAATGGCGCCGCTTGATAGGTTCTATTGATTGTGGGCACCTGGTTGCCAGACACATCGCGCGCATCTACAGTCAGCGTTTGGCTGGCACCGCCATTCCAGTCGCCGTTGACCGGGGTCAGGGTCAGGGTGTCGTTGGGGTAGGTGGTGGTGGACCACACGCCGCCATCGGTTTCACCAGCCAGCGTGCCGCCCAGCACCAGGCTGGCGGTGTTCATGGATTCGCTGAACAACAGAACAATCGGGTCTCTCAGTGGCAGCGATGAGCCGCTTGTGCTCAACGACACGCTGGGTGCACGGGTGTCGCTGTTGCAGGCGGCCAAGGTGCACAGCAAACTGGATATCAAAATCAACAGGCATGTGGATGCGCGGGGACGTGTTTGGTTTGGGGAGTACATCAGGCTTTCCTTCGGGTTCAACAGTTCGCGGGCGCTCACAAAAGCCGTTGCGCAAGGTTGCCTGGCGGATCAGGTGATTACTTTAAAGTCTATCGTTCGGCTGAAAGAATGGCCTCCCCATTACGGCGTAGCAAAATGTAAAACAGGGTGTGGTGATGCCCCCATTTTTAACGGGGACGGAAGTAGAGCTTAGGCCATGAACAAAGCCCCAAGTTTGCTGTATTCGGGGTCGGTCTTGTTGCCCTGATCTTGCTGAATCACTTTTACTTTTTTTAACACCTCTGCCCAGCGATGTTCCGTTCTCGGATTGGAATGATTTTGACTTTTTAGTTCAAATGCTTTGGCAAAAATGGCCATGCTGGTTTCAATGTCCACGCCTTCATAGAAGCAGCTTTGAATGCCTTGTAACGTGTCCCGATCCAGTACGCGTCCGCAGGCGGTATCGAGGTCTCCGCCAAATACTTCATCGATCCAGTCCACCGAGGTGTCAAAAAACAGATTGATTTGACGGCTGTTGGCCACGCGATGCGGGTGACCGGCTGGAACAAATACTCCGGTGGATTTGATCCACTGTCCCTCGCAGAAACATTCGACATCGTGACTGTCCATGTCGATTGCAATTTGGTGAGTCCAGTGGGCGTGATCGTGGGTTGCACCCGGTACCCCGATAAATACTGCCAAGCCTGTGGTGCAGGCAAACCGCTGATTCAGGATTAGTATTTTGTCGGACATCACATTACAACTTTTTGGGTGACAATCACTAGTGTAACGATTGTTGATTTAATTTGGATGAATAACTGCACGGTAGGCATTGTCAGTTTTTATTCAAGCAAGCCAACTACTTCCCAAACCTGTCTTTTGGAAGCTTCTGTATTGCAATCAATGAACGATTGATGTGCTCTGCCAAAATCTGCGTGGCCAGTTCAGGCTTTCTATTCAGTGTGGCATTCAAAATTTCTTCGTGTTCAGAATGCACGTCGCGCGGAATGGGTTTCTCGGAAAGAATCAGCCTGCGATAGCGTTCTGACTGCATGTACAGCAAATGCTGGAACTGTTTTAGCCAGCGGGAAGGGCAGGCGGAAATGAGCGTGTCGTGAAACAGGCGGTTTTTGCGTTCCCACTCGCTTCGGGTTTCAACTGTTTCTTCGCCCAGGCGCGATTCAGCGCGGCTTAGCATGTGAAATGCCCCCATCACTTCCGCTTCCCATTGGTCATCGCCCAGCGCGATTGCCTGTCGCAATGCTTCAGTTTCAATCATCACGCGGGTGCGGGTAATGTCCTGAAAATCTTCAGCAGACATGGGGGCCACGGTAAACCCCCGGTGCCCTTGCGCCACCACCAGCCCGTCATTCAGTAACAGTTGCAGGGCCTCGCGCAGGGTGCCTGCGCCCACCTCGTAATCGTTTTTCAGGTGTTCAACGCGCAATTTGGTACCAGGTTTGTGCACACCTTCAATAATGTCGACGCGTAGCTTGCGGTAGGCCGTTTCGGCCAGGGTCAGGCTTTCCCCGTTGGTGACGCTACCCGGCAATGAGACCACTTCATTCATACACACCCCAAAAAATTCTTTCTGTTTCGCCATTGTAGTCGAGTTGCGGCGCTAATCAATATTGTCGAAGAAAAATAAAAGTCTCGAGAAAATATATTGACGTCGAGAAAAATAAGTTTTATCGTTTGTTGGTGATTTAATCGATTGGCAAGGAAAAATGCAATGAAAGAAGTCTTGAACTTCATCAACGGGGAATTCGTCGCAACGGGAAAAACATTCCCCAAGCACTCACCCTTGAATAACGCGGTAATTGCGCAGGTACATGAAGCCAGCCGCGCACAGGTGAACGATGCCGTGGCTGCTGCCAAGGCTGCTTTGAACGGACCTTGGGGCAAGATGACAGTGGCCGACCGGGCGCAAATGCTTTACGCGGTGGCCGATGAAATTAACCGCCGTTTTGATGATTTTTTGCAGGCCGAGGTGGCCGACACCGGCAAGCCAGTGAGCCTGGCCAGCCACATTGACATTCCCCGGGGCGCAGCCAACTTCAAGGTGTTTGCCGATACGGTGAAAAATGTGGCCACTGAGTGTTTCGAAATGGCGACGCCCGATGGCCGCGGCGCGATCAACTACGCACTGCGCAGGCCTGTTGGGGTGGTGGGCGTCATTTGCCCCTGGAATCTTCCTTTGTTGTTGATGACCTGGAAAGTCGGCCCAGCGCTGGCCTGTGGCAACACGGTGGTGGTGAAGCCCTCGGAAGAAACTCCACAAACTGCTGCCTTGTTGGGCGAGGTGATGAACAAAGTGGGCGTGCCTCCCGGCGTGTACAACGTGGTGCACGGCTTTGGCCCTGATTCCGCAGGTGAGTTTGTCACAACCCACCCCGATGTGAATGCAATTACTTTCACCGGCGAAACCCGCACAGGCGCAGCCATCATGAAGGCTGCGGCACACGGTGCACGCCCTGTCAGTCTGGAAATGGGTGGCAAGAATGCCGCCATTGTGTTTGCCGATTGTGATTTCGATGCAGCCATTGAAGGCACCATGCGTTCGGTTTTTGCCAACAGCGGGCAAGTGTGTTTGGGCACTGAACGTGTGTATGTAGAGCGCCCGATTTTCAACAAGTTTGTGGCCGCCATGAAGAAGGGCGCAGAAGGACTGAAGCCCGGCCTGCCCGAGAACCAAGTCACTGGCATTGGTCCGGTGATTTCACAGGAACACCGCGACAAGGTATTGGGCTATTACCGCAAGGCGGTGGAGCAGGGTGCAACCGTAGTGACAGGTGGCGGCGCGTTCGAGATGCCCGGCGATTTGAACCACGGTGCATGGGTGCAGCCCACCATCTGGACCGGTTTGGACGACGATGCCGCCGTGTGCGTAGAAGAAATTTTCGGCCCTTGTTGCCACATTGCTCCCTTCGATTCTGAAGCGGAAGTGGTGGCACGTGCCAACAACAATGTGTACGGCCTTTCAACTGCCGTGTGGACACAGAATCTGGCCAAAGCACACCGTGTCGCTGCCTCGATTGAAGTGGGCTTGGCCTGGGTGAATAGCTGGTTCCTGCGCGACTTGCGCACGCCATTTGGTGGTGCAAAGCAATCGGGCATTGGCCGGGAAGGGGGTGTGCACTCGCTGGAGTTTTACACCGAACTGAAAAACATTTGCGTGAAGCTGTAAGGAGCCCACGATGAACGCACCTGCTTCACCTGAAATTGGATTGAGCATTCAGGCCAATGGCCTTCAAACGAATTATCACGATCAAGGCCAGGGCAAGAACCTGATGTTGATTCACGGTTCAGGCCCCGGTGTTTCGGCTTGGGCGAACTGGCGCTTGGTGATACCCGGTTTTGCAAAACAATTCCGTGTGGTGGCCCCAGACATGGTGGGCTTCGGTTTCACTGAGCGTCGCCAAGGCTACCAATACAATTTGGACAACTGGGTGGCCCACGCCATTGGCGTGATGGATGCGCTGAACATTGAACAAACCGATTTGATTGGCAACTCCTTTGGCGGTGCTGTGGCATTGGCCTTGGCCATTCGTCACCCCGAGCGTGTTCGCAAACTGGTGTTGATGGGCAGTGTGGGTGTGCCATTTCCAATCACCGAAGGCTTGGATGCGGTGTGGGGCTATCAGCCTTCATTCGAGAACATGCGCCGCATTATGGATTACTTCGCCTTCGACCGCAGTTTGGTGAATGACGAACTGGCGCAACTGCGGTTTCAGGCCAGTATTCGCCCCGGTTTTCAGGAAAGTTTCTCCGCCATGTTTCCCGCACCGCGACAGCGTTGGGTAGACGCCATGGCCAGCCATGAAAGCGACATTCGCGCACTGAACAAAAGCACGCTGATTGTGCATGGTCGCGATGACCAAGTGATCCCGTTGAGCACTTCGCTGTGCCTGCACGAAATGATTGTGGACTCGCAATTGCATGTGTACGGCAAGTGCGGCCACTGGACCCAGATTGAACACACCGCGCGCTTTGAGCGCCTGGTGACCGACTTCCTGCAAGAGGCTTAAAGCAAATGGACGCAACTCGAATTCGCGACTTGGGCGATGAACTGTACAACGCACTGAGCCAACGCCACACCATTGAACCGCTGACCAGTCGTGGTTTTGATATCACGATTGAAGATGCGTACCACATTCAGCAACGCATGATTTTCCGCAGGCTGGACAAGGGTGAGCATGTGATCGGCAAAAAAATTGGTGTAACCAGTGCCGCGGTGATGAACATGCTGAATGTGCACCAGCCCGACTTTGGCTACCTGCTCAACGGCATGGTTTACAACGAAGGCGAAGCCATAGAGGCAGCCAGCCTGATTCAACCGCGTGCGGAAGGCGAAATTGCCTTTTTGATGAAGCGCGATTTGATGGGCCCCGGTGTCACTGCTGCTGATGTACTGGCCGCCACCGAAGGCGTGATGGCGTGTTTCGAGATTGTGGATTCACGCATTGCCGACTGGAAAATCAAGATTCAGGACACCGTGGCTGACAACGCATCGTGCGGCGCAATTGTGCTGGGTGACCGCGTGGTTGATCCCCGCAAAGCAGACCTGTTCACCTGCGGCATGGTGCTGCAAAAGAACGGCGACATTGTGGGCACTGGTGCAGGTGCGGCGGCACTGGGCCACCCTGTGAATGCCATTGTGTGGTTGACCAATACGCTGGGCCGTTTGGGCATTGGCTTAAAGGCTGGCGAAATCATTCTGTCAGGTTCTCTGGCAGCACTCATTCCCGTGAAGGCAGGCGACTCGCTGCACATGTCCATTGGTGGCATTGGCAATTGCTCAGTTCGCTTCGCATAAGTCACAAGGCAAAAGGAATTCAATCATGAAAAAAATCAAATGCGCACTGATCGGCCCCGGCAACATTGGCACCGATTTGTTGATGAAACTGAAACGCAGCACTGTGCTTGAACCGGTTTGGATGGTGGGCATCGATCCAGAATCCGATGGCTTGAAGCGTGCGCGTGAAATGGGCATTAAAACCACGGCCGAAGGTGTGGATGGTTTACTGCCGCACGTTGAGGCCGATGGCGTTCAAATTGCATTCGATGCGACCAGCGCTTATGTACATGCCGAGAACAGCCGCAAGCTGAACGAGTTGGGTGTGTTGATGATTGACCTGACACCCGCAGCGGTTGGGCCTTTCTGTGTGCCACCCGTCAACCTGATTGAACATGTGGGCAAGCGTGAAATGAACGTGAACATGGTGACTTGCGGTGGGCAGGCGACCATCCCGATGGTGTACGCCATTTCTCGAGTGCAGCCGGTAAGCTACGGCGAAATTGTGGCCACGGTTTCATCCAAATCCGTGGGCCCTGGTACACGCAAAAACATTGATGAATTCACGCGCACCACAGCGGGTGCCGTGGAAAAAGTGGGCGGCGCCAAAAAGGGCAAGGCCATCATCATCATCAACCCGGCTGAGCCGCCCCTGATCATGCGCGACACCGTTCACTGCCTGGTGGAGGGCACACCCGATCAGGAGGCAATCATCAGGTCTGTTCACGACATGATCAAGGAAGTGCAGAAGTACGTGCCCGGTTACACGCTGGTGAACGGCCCTGTGTTTGATGGCAACCGCGTGTCGGTATTCATGCAGGTAGAAGGCCTGGGTGATTACCTGCCCAAATACGCTGGCAACCTGGACATCATGACCGCCGCCGCGGCCCGCACTGCTGAAATGTTTGCCGAAGAAATTCTGAGCGGCAAGCTGACCCTTGAACCCACCGTGAGCGCGTAAGGAGAAACACCATGAACTTGAAAGGAATTGAAATCAAAGTGCATGACATGACGCTTCGCGATGGCATGCACCCCAAGCGCCACTTGATGAGCCTGGAACAAATGCTGAGCATTTCCAAGGGACTGGATGAAGCAGGTGTGCCGCTGATTGAAGTGACCCATGGCGATGGTTTGGGTGGTTCATCCGTGAACTATGGCTTTCCGGCGCACAGCGACGAAGAGTATTTAAGCACCGTGATTCCTGCCATGAAGCAGGCCAAAGTGTCGGCTTTGTTGTTACCCGGCATTGGCACTGTTGACCATTTGAAAATGGCCAAAGAATTGGGCGTACACACCATTCGTGTTGCCACGCATTGTACTGAGGCCGATGTGAGCGAGCAGCACATTACCTATGCGCGCAAGCTGGACATGGACACCGTGGGGTTCTTGATGATGGCCCACATGGCCAGCGCCGACAAGTTGGTTGAACAAGCCAAACTGATGGAAGGCTACGGTGCCAACTGTATTTATGTCACCGATTCTGCGGGCTACATGTTGCCCGAAGATGTGTACGAAAAAATCGACGCAGTGCGCCAGGCCTTGAAGCCTGAAACCGAAATTGGTTTTCATGGCCACCACAACCTCTCGATGGGTGTTTCCAACTCGATCGAAGCCATTCGCGCGGGCGCACGCCGCATTGATGCAGCCGCAGCCGGTTTGGGTGCAGGCGCTGGCAACACACCCATGGAAGTGTTGGTGGCGGTGTGTGAGCGCATGGGCATTAACACCGGTGTGGATGTGTTCAAGATTTCCGATGTGGCCGAAGACCTGGTGGTGCCAATCATGGATCACCCCATTCGCATTGACCGTGACTCCATGACCTTGGGTTATGCCGGTGTCTATTCCAGCTTCCTGTTGTTTGCCAAACGTGCCGAGAAAAAGTACGGCATCAGCGCCCGTGAAATTCTTGTTGAGCTTGGCCGACGCGGCATGGTGGGTGGCCAGGAAGACATGATTGAAGACACGGCCATGACCATGGCCCGCGCAAGGAGCGCAGCATGAAACTCGATCCGAAAACAATTTCCGCACTTGCGGAGCACCTGGAGAGCGCAGAGCTGAATGCGCACGATGTGGTGAAGATTACCGATGACCACCCCGACATGGATTGGGACGATGCCTACGCCATTCAGGATGAAATTCGTGCCCGCAAAGAACGCCGGGGTGTGCGCATTGTGGGCTTGAAAGCGGGTTTAACCTCGCACTCCAAGATGAAGCAAATGGGTGTGGACACGCCGGTGTTTGGTTTTCTGGCCGATTACTTCAGCGTGCCTGAAGGGTCAGCCGTGAAAGTGAACGAGCTAATTCACCCCAAGGTAGAACCTGAAATTGCATTCGTAACCAAGGCCGATTTGCGCGGCCCCGGTTGCAATATTGCCACGGTGCTGGCAGCCACTGATTTTGTAATGCCCGCGATTGAAGTGATTGATTCCCGCTACCGCGATTTCAAGTTCGATTTGAAAAGCGTGATTGCAGATAACACATCTGCCGCACGTTTTGTGGTGGGCGGCACCATGAAACCAGTCGATGGCATGGACCTGAAAACCACCGGCATTGTGCTGGAGAAAAACGGTGTGTCTGTTGCCTTTGGTGCAGGCGCTGCGGTGGTGGGCCACCCGGCTGCAGCCATTGCCATGCTGGCCAATGAGTTGGCCAAGCGCGACCAGTTTGTACCTGCCGGTTCGCTGATATTGTCGGGCGGTATTACAGAAGCAGTGGCTGTGGAAGCAGGTGACAACGTGACCTTGCATGTGCAGGGCTTGGGCCAGGTTGGCCTGCGTTTTGAGTAAGGAGTTCAAACATGCCATTTGCACAAATCAATTTGATTGAAGGCCGCACGGAAGAACAGAAACGTGCGGTGATTGAAAAGGTAAGCCAAGCCTTGGTTGAGGCGGTGGGCGCACCCATTGAATCAGTCCGTGTGCAGATTATTGAAGTGCCCAGCACCAACTGGGGCATTGCAGGTGTGTCTGCAAAGGACCGTGGACGCTGAACGATTAAAGAAACGTCGCACATAAAAATCAGGCGGCTTTTCATTTGCCAAACATAGAAGGCAGGAGACATTGTGAATAGTCAATATTCAGGGGCGCCCTTGCGCCCAAAAAAATCAACAATCAGTTTGGCAGTGCTTGCAGTGGCTGGCGCTGCCTTGTTGAATTCCTGTGCGGAAAGCACGGAGAAACCTGTAGCCAGTGTGGCGCAGGAGAGCAAAACAGTAGAGCGCTACGAGGTGGTTCAAACCCTGAGCGCCAATGGGAACAAGGTGGTGGGTGGTACGCAAACCGGCGTGGTGACTGTGTCCACAGACGGTGGTAACACCTGGAGCCGCAAGCAGGTATCGAACACCGCTTCCTTCATTGATTCTGCATTTTGCCCCGATGGCAGTGCAGCCATGCTCGATATGTACAACACCGTGTGGATTTCCTCTGGTGATTTCAAAGACTGGTTGCCTTTAAAATTCGACAAGCCTTCAAGCCCGGTGGCCATTGAGTGCCACAGCAGCGGTTGGTGGGTGGTGGGTTCAGGTTCGCATTTGATCAATTCCACAGACCAAGGCAAAACCTGGCGTGTGGTGAACTTTGATGAAGATGCACAATTCACTGCATTGGCTTTCACCAGCGACACGCACGGCATTGCCTTTGGCGAGTTCGGCATGCTGGCCTTTACAGAAGATGCCGGCCTTACCTGGCAGCGTGGTGAACCCATTCCTGGCGATTTTTACACCTACGACACCTTGTTCACTGACCCATCCACGGGCTACGCAAGCGGCCTGGCCGGGCAGGTGTTGAAAACCACCGATGGCGGTACAAGTTGGACCCGTATTGAGAACACCACCGAGGCACCGTTGTATCGCCTGTTCATGCACGCCGGTGTGCCCCATGGTGTGGGTGCCAATGGCACGGTAGCCCGACTCGATGGCGAGCAGTGGGTAACAGTGGGTTATGAAAAGCCCGTGCTCTCTTTTCTCGGCGCTGCTGTGTCGAGTAGTCAATCCATTGTTGTGGGCGGCCCCGGAGGCCTGTTGCGCACAGTTCAAAGTTTCAATTCCAGTCAGGCGGACCCATCATGATCAAGTCATTCGCCGATCGTTTGATCGCTCAAATTATTCGCGCAGAAGAATGGTTGTTTGCCAACCCGAAAATTGTGTTGGGCATGATCATGCTGGTCACTTTGGGTTTTGCGGCAGCCATTCCGCAGCTGAAGGTGTATTCCGATTTTTCGGATTTGCTGCCACAGAACCACCCCTACATCAAAACCTACAACCAGCTGAAGGAAAACTTCGGTGGGGCCAATATGGTCGTGATGGCCGTGGAAGTGAAAGAGGGCACCATTTTCAACAACGACACTTTGAAGTTGATTGAAAAAGCCACCCAAGGCGTGGACAACTTGCCGAGCGTAAACCACAACCTGGTGAGCAGCCTGACTCACCGATCATCCAGAAAAATTTATCTGGATGAAACAGGTGCTTTTCTTTCCGACACTTTTTACGACAGCAACAACGGTGAATTAAGCAATGCCCAACTGAAGCAGTTACAGAAAGATGTCACTGCCAACCCCACCATTTATGGTTTGTTGGTGTCGCCCGACATGAAGGCGGCCTTGATCAAGGCGCAGCTGAACGAGGGTGATATTGATTACGAAAAAACCTTCGGTGCATTGATGGATTTGCGCGCCGAGTTAGGCGACGAGAAACACAATTTGTACACAACCGGCAACCCGGTGCTGACCGGCTGGGTGTACACCTACCTTGAGCAACTTGTGGCAATTCTGGCTTACACACTGGCTTTGCTCACTCTGCTGTTGATTGTGTATTTCCGCCGCTTCTATGGCATTGCATTGCCACTGCTGGGCATTGCCTTGTCGTCAATTTGGGGCTTGGGTTTTATGGCCATGGTGGGCATTAACCTTGAGCCTTTGTCCTTGCCCATTCCATTCCTGATTGCTGCACGGGCTACGTCGCATGGTGTGCAATTGGTGGTGCGCTATTACGAAGAACTGGCGATTGTGAAGAATGGCAAGAAGGCCGCACGCAATGCGTTGGAGGCTTTGTTCCGCCCTGGTTCGCTGGCGATTATTGTGGATGCCTTGGGCATTGCTGTGTTGGTGTTGGGTGCTGCACCATTTAATTACAAACTCGGTATTGCTGCGGGCTTCTGGGGCTTCTCGGTCATTTTCACGGTGCACTTCATGGTGCCGCTGGCGCTGACCATTCTGCCTCAACCCAAGAACACCAAAAACGAAAACCAGGGCATTCGTGATGCACTGGGCAACATCACCAGCAAAACAGTGGCGCGTTTCAATGGGGCACTGACAGTGCTGATCGCCACGGTGGCGTTCTCGGCGGCTGGTTTGTATTACGTGAAAGACGTGCAGATGGGCGAATCAGAACCTGGCTCGCCCATTCTGAATCGCGACCACGACTACAACCTGGGTACCAAGGCCATCAACGACTTGTTCCCCGGTTCCGAAGAACTGCATGTGCTGGCGCGTACGGTCGAGAAGGGTGGAATAAAAAGCCCCGAAGTAATGGCTGCGATCGAAAAGTTTCAGGCCCACATGTTGAGCGACCCTGAACTGGGTGGCACCAAAGCCATTCCTGGTGTGGTGCGTGTGGTGAATCGTTTGCTGCACAACGATGATCCGCGTTGGGCACAACTGCCCGACAACGAAGCTGAAGTGGGCGGCTTGATGTTTGCTTACCAGGTGTCCAGCCCAATCCCTGGCGCGCTGAAAGAATTCGTTACACCCGATGAAAACGAAGCCAACATGGTGTTCTATTACAAAGACCACAAGGCCAGCACCATCAATCGCATTGTGGCGTTGGCTGAAGAAGGCAAGCGCATTGCGGAGGCCGAAGTGCCGGGCCTGAGCATTGAACTGGGTGGCGGCATTATTGGCGTGACTGCTGCGGCCAATCAGGCTTTGCACACCGATCACATGATCATCATTCCTGCCGTCATGATCATGGCGTTCACCTTGGTGATGATTTATTACCGCTCGATGCACGCGGGCTGGTTGATGATCATGCCCATGCTGTTTGCCACGCTAATGACTTACGCCTACATGGGTGCATTCGGTATCGGGATTAGTGTGAACACCGTGCCTGTAATTGCCGTGGGTGTGGGGGTGGGAATTGACTACGCCGTGTACTTCATGGACCGCATTCGTGAAGAAATGCACATTGTTAAAAATATCAAGCAAGCCGTGATCAACGCTGTGGCCTCTACAGGCTATGCCGTCAGCTTCACAGCCGCCACGCTGATTGCCGGTGTGGTGTTGTGGATTTTCATGTCCGACCTCCGATTCCAGTCCGATGCAGCCGTGCTGCTGAGTTTCATGCTGATTGTGAATGCCATTGCCGCCATGTTGATTGTGCCGGCCTGGTGTGTGGTGTTCAAACCAAGGTTTGTGATGGGTGAAGTGCTGGACCACAAAGCACAAGCCGCTGATTTAAAACTGGCGAAAGCCGCCTGAAAAATTATCAAGCAGTACAACAGCAACAAAGGAGAAGGGGCAACATGAAAAAAATGAGACAAAAACCCGCTCTGCGTTCGGCGCTGTTCGCAGCAGCCGTACTCGGTACATTGCCGGGTATTGCGAATGCAGCAACGTTCGAAGGCGAGGATTACGAGGTGGATTTGTTCTATGAGAACCACTCGGTTTATCGCGGAGAGGACAACACCGGTGAGTCGGTGGGCATGGCCAAGTTCAGAAACACCTTGATTGCTGAGGGAGAAAAGACTGGCAAAAATGGCTGGCGTTACAACGGTGTTTTTCGGGGTACCTACGATGGTGTGTACGATCTGAATAAAGACCAGTTTGGCAAGTCCGCAGGCGGCCCCATTCAATTGCAAAGTTCGATCGGCCCCGGTGGTAGTGTGCCCCATGGCGGTGGTGTTCCCTTGTTCAATGGGGCAACTTACCCCAACAGCCCGAACGAAGGATTCCGTGTGCTGGGTGACCGTTGGCATGGCCAGAATGGTGGTGTGGCCTTTGGCGTACCAGTACGGCCCTGTGATTATGATTCACGGGGTTGCGTCGACTTTGGTGGTTATGGTGAACTGACGCTCAACGAACTTCGCCACCCAGAGTTCAACAGTCGCCTTGACTTTATTCGTGAAGCATACGCCACCAATACCTTTGCATTAAAAGACGGCACCGACTTGTTTCTGAAAGTTGGTAAGCAACAAGTGGTGTGGGGCCGTACCGATTTGTTTCGCGTGCTCGATGTAATCAACCCGGTTGATTTCTCTCGCAACAACATTTATGACGAACTTGAAGACATTCGAATTCCCATGTGGATTGCGCAGGCTGAATGGCGCTTGGGTCCTTCAGAAACCATGCAGGATCGCAACCTGCAAGTGGTGTGGAACTTCGACAAATTCCGCCCCAATAACCTGGGGCAGTGTGGTCAACCCAACGTGATACTGGATGCGGGTTGTTTGTTCCGTGGTTTGAAAAACCTGTGGGACAACGGCGGCACCGTGGCCAATTTTTTGCCCGATGGCGCTGGCATGCAAACCATTGCAGCCAACTTTGGTCCTGGTCAGCTTGGTATTCGTGATGTGTATTTGCCAGATTGGAAACTGGACAACACACAGTTGGGTTTGAAGTATGAAGGCATTACGGCAAACGGCACGGGCTTCTCCTTGAACGCCTTGACCTACCGTTCCCAGTTGCCATCGCTGCGCGGCATCACCAGTGGTGCCGTGAACGTGGGCACAGGTGCACCACAGGGGCCAGACAACACACACCTGATCGCATTTGATTTTGTGTATCCACGTGTGAATTTGGTGGGTGGATCTCTCGACTTCCAGATTGAAGAAGCTGCCGCTGCTGTGCGTGTGGAAGCTGCATTGACTGAAGGTGAAGAGTTTGCAAATACGCTGCAACCGCAGTTGTATTCCGAAAACAACGTGTTCCGTGCAGTGGTAGGTGTAGACCGACCAACTTTCATTGACTGGATCAACCCCCGCATTGCAACTTTGATTTCAGGGCAGTTGTTTGTGCAGCATATTTTTGATCACGAAGTTGCACAGCGCTCGCAAGGCATTGCGGGTATGCCTGATTGGGAAACCAATGCGATCGGCACATTGCTTGTGAAAGGTTTTTTGCAGAACGGCCGTGTCAGTCCAACGCTGATCATGGCGCACGACTTCAAAGCCGAGGCTACTGCAATTGCACCTTCGGTTGAATGGCTGTACAGCGACAATCTGAAAATTGTATTTGGTGCCAACTTCAAGGTGGGCGAGAACAACAAATACCAGTTTGATGATTGCCGTTCGTGCAACCCTTACCCAGGCGTAACAGGCCCACCCGGATCCACTCCAGGATCAGCAGGTTTAGGTGGGTTTGAACCACTTGGCCGATTCCGTGCAGGCCCGATTGGCGCGGCATTCAAAGAAGACGATCTGTTTGTGCAGATGCGTTACAACTTCTAATCAGACAGGAGACACACCATGAAAATGAAAGTATTCACGATATCCATCGCGGCAGTCAGCGCCTTGGGCTCAGCCCACGCCGCCACTGAAGCTGATTTGCAAAGTTCATTCAACCCGTACAAAAACGGTGTTCCTTCGGTGGCTGGTTTGCAGCCAGGTACAGTGGTGAACAAGGCCAACGTGGAGCAGTTTAAAGAGGCGCTCGACCCCGGCATGTACATGACGATAAAGAATGGTTGGTACGACATCAAGGTGGGTAAAACCACCAGCTTTGATGTTGACAAGTTTTACGTGGACGCAAGTCGCAAGAATTTGGGTAAAACCAAGTTGGGTCCCAAGAACGGGGATATCACCGGTTTCGCTGGTGGTCGCCCTTTCCTTGAAGAGCCTGATGCAAAAGACGCACGTGCGGGCGAGAAGCTGGCGTGGAACTACAAGTACGGTATTAACTGGGGTGATGGTGCAGCCATTTACCCGTTCTACTGGAAATTCCGCAACTTGCAAACAGGCCAGCTGGAACGCACCATCAAGTACAACTTCCATTTCCTGAATTTCAAACATCGGGTGCAGCACACACCGACACCGGAAGTGGCACCCAATCCATCCGATTTCTTCCGTGCCATTTATGTGAAGGTGTTGGAGCCACAGGACTTGAAAGACACGCAGTTGTTGATTCAGCGTTACGACGACGACCAGAAGCTGGACGAGGCCAACCTGTACCTGGGTTTTCAGCGCCGCGTGCGCCGTCTGGCCACTGGTCAAACCACCGATTCCTTCCTGGGTTCCGACCTGATGATTGAGGACTTCGAGGGATACAACGGCCGTGTTTCAGACATGAACTGGAGCTACAAAGGCACCAAGAATATTCTGATGCCTTTTTACAATCACACTGAAATGAAGTTGACCGATGAGTTCAAGGAATCCGATGGTTTCAAGTTCATCAATTTCACAGGGCAAGGCCAATGTTTTCCCGACATTACCTGGCAGTTGCGCAAGGTGTATGTGCTGGAAGCCAAGCCGGTGAACCCGTCACACCCAATTGGTAGACGTGTGATGCATGTGGACGCGCAAACCTTCGCAGTGTCCCGAACCTTGGTGTATGACCGCAAGAATGAGTTGTGGAAAAGCTGGACGATTGGTAAAAGTCATCCTGATTTTCACCACCCCATCAACAAAGGAACGGGCGTTGCGATTGACGACAGCTTCAGCATGGTTGATGTACAAAGCCAGCACTGCACCACAGGCCAGTTCAAAGGTTTGGTTGATCCAAAGCTGACTCCACCTGAAATGATGCGTGTGCAGTTCATGCGCGGCGGAAACTAAGGTTTCATCCGCTTTTCCGGTTACGTCTCACCGGAACTGATCCTCCTCCAGGAGGCTTTAAGGCAAACTTCTGATCTTCAGAAGCTTGCCTTTTTTTGCTTCACACTGAAATAGTCGCTCAGGGTCGCTACGTTCCTTTTGTGGCGATTGCGGCCATTGCAACGCCATTGACGATCTGTTCGAAGTGTTCTGCGCTGTGCATCACAGCTTCGAATGGAGGAATGTCGCCGAAGATCATGCCAGCCATTGCGTCGTAGTCTTTTTTGAGTGAGTCGCGCATTGTGGTGTTCGGTATCAGCGTGAACGTGCCGGGTGTAGCACTGTCGAGCCCAAGATCGGCGCCGCCGAAAAACAGCCTTGCATGATGTGCGCAGTCGATCGCCAGCTTGTGGTCAGCCTGCCATTCGGCTGTCGACGGCGCCTGCATCAGTTGATGCACGTCGTAGTAGTGCCGTGAGATGCGTTGCCCGCCGTGTCGCAGCTCGCCGCGACGGTCGTGCCACTGGCGTAGCCCGTGCAAGATCATGACTTTGTCCCAGAAGGTGCGCTCAGGTTTCACCGTGACCACATTCGCTATGGTCAAATCCAGGTTTGGCAGGTCCTGTGTAACGTACGGTGTAACAGAGGATTCGATATTCGGATCGAGTGCAGACTTTGCACCCGCCTCTATCTTGACGGCTGAACGGATGTAATCGCCTGGGGTGGCTGTTACCGCGGGATACCAGAACAACAAGCTCTGACAATCTTGATCGTCTGGGTCAGGTTCCAGTCGAAAGCGGTTCCCTGGAATGACAGATGCTGCGATTTGGGTGAACTGTTCGGTCAATGATCCTGCAATGTAGGCCTGACACGCGGAGCGGATGGCATCAAGACGTGCTCGGCGCTTCTTGCCACTTAGTGCAGCCAGGTCGGCAATCTCGGCACCCTGTCCCAAATCATCACGGAACACGGTGATGTCTATGTCTTCGGAGAAGCGTGATATGAGACCAAAGGCTTTGGACAGTGAGGTACCGCCTTTGAACAGCAGGCGGGGGCCACCAGTTTCCAGACCGTTGAACAGTGCATCGAGTGTCCAACAGACCCAGAAATCCTTCTCGATGTTTTGAACCGCAGTACCAAGTCGAGCTGAGGCGCCAAGAAACAAGTCTCGCCGCTCGGCATCGCTGGCGTTGATTACAGAATCAAATGCGGGATTCAACGGACCTCCTTGTTTTTTGCAGAGCTACATCGTATCGACTGTGCATTTCCATTGCTGCTTGATTGAGGCTTTGTAGTTGATGTATTTTGCGGGTCACCTGCCAGGAGTTCACGGATCATACTTTGCATCCACGCCGGCAACACGTTGAAACCAGCCAGCAGATCCTGACGAAGTGTAAAGCCATGGGTGGGGTCGGCTAGTATTTTGGCTAGTTTGTTCAAGATTAGAGAACGGTCTGAAGTTAATGTGTCTTTCAACCAATACAGCGCTTGTACGATACGCATGGCCGGACGCCCCGCCCAGTAAAGACGGCTCGGTGCGGTCTGCTTGAATTCAATTGTGAGTTTGTCTAGTTGAATTGCGCGGCGACGGGTGTCGGTGTGGATGGTGACGCGTGCGGGCACCGCATCGGTTAACCCCAAGTCGTTGGCGGCGGTCATTCCGTCCACAAGTAATCGCAAGTTGTCACGGCGTGCAATCGCTTCAGTCACAGCGCGGTAATCTGGGGTGGTTGGGCGTTTAGTCAGGCTATTGACCTTGGGCCTGTCATAGAGGCCCCTGTCGATGCGACGTAATTCTCCTGCCTGCACCATGCGTTGCAGGGTTTTGTCGATGGCATCACGACTCCCCAGCTGCGCAAAGTCGGTTGGTACCCAAACTCGTCCGGTTTCGGTCGCTTCTATCAGGGCTGAGATGTGGGATTTGAGTGTAGACATTACCTCTCCTGTCCGACATTTATATATATTTTTCGGACAGAGTGCAATAGAATGTCCGAAATTTGTAAAATTATTTCGGACGTGAAATTGTCGAACATGCCAGCGTTATTCAGTGAGCATGCTTTCTCACTCCAGCGGTATGCCTTCCTTCTTCAAGCGGTAAGCCAGTTGCGGGCGGGTAATGCCCAGCACCCGCGCTGCCTGTGACAGGTTGCCTTTGGCCTGCTTCAATGCGGTTTGCATCAGGCGACGCTCCAGCGTATCTAGCCCCACATTTTTGGTCAGAATTTCATGGCACAACTCGTCGATGGGTCGGGTTTCAACTGGGGCCAGTTCGCCTTGTGCATTGAGTTGCGATTTTTCCTTGCAGGGCTCAATGCGGTCATCGAACAGGTGGCAGGCCTCGACATAGCCACCATCGGGTACCAGCACCACAGCGCGTTCAATCAGGTTTTCCAGTTCGCGAATATTGCCAGGCCATTCATAGCTCATTACTTCTTGCATGGCTTTGTCGGTCAAGCCCTGCAGCTTTTTGTTGTAGCTGGCGCAGTACTTGGTCATGAAGCGGTTGATTAGCGGTGAAATGTCGGCTTGCCGTTCCCGCAGGGGCGGAATCTTGATTGGGAAGGTGTTGAGCCGGTAGTACAGGTCGATACGGAATTTGTTGTCGCGAATGGCCTGTTGAAGCTCTACATTGGTGGCTGCAACAATGCGTACATTCACTTTTTGTACACGTTCAGAACCCAGCCTTTCAAACTCGCCGGTTTGTAACACACGCAGCAACTTCACCTGCGTGGACAAGGGCAGGTCACCCACTTCATCCAGAAACAAGGTGCCGTGGTCGGCCCGCTCGAAGCGGCCTGCACGCGGTGTGTGTGCGCCCGTGTAAGCGCCTTTTTCTACACCAAACAATTCAGCTTCAATCAACTCATGCGGAATGGCCGCACAGTTTACCGCGAGAAAGGGGCCTCTGGCGCGCGGGCTGTTGTCGTGCAACCAGCGGGCAAACATTTCCTTGCCCACGCCCGTTTCACCCAGCAGCAGCACGGTGATGTTGCCTTGTGCTGCGCGTTGCAGCAGTTCGAACGCATTCATGAAGGCAGGCGACACTCCCACCAGGTCGTCGTTGCTGCGGCGGCGAACAAGCGCTGTGTCCAGCTTCTCAGCGCCCATGTGGTATTCGATCAGTTCCTCCGCAAAGACCTGTGCCTTGAAATATTCTTCGTATTCTGGGTCGTTCCACGCTTCTGCGCTTTGGCCAATAATCATGCACTGGGAATCGCCCTGGCTCATGCATTCCATTTCCCGGAACAGCGTTAGCCTGCCCATGAAGGCGCTGGTGTACCCCGAGGCATAACCAATCATGGTCCAGCAAGCGGGCTCATCGCCCTGGCCGTAGTCGGCAATGTGGGCTTCGTCTTCCCACGAATTCTTCCAGACAAACTCGCCATAAAAGTGTTTGGTGGGCAGGTTGATTTCCAGGCTGAGTTTTTCAACCTGAACCATGCCTTCAAGGGTGTGCAATTGTGGGCCTAGCATGAAGGCTTCTTCAACCGAGCCGCCGGGGCGGCGGTGTTTCAAGGCCATTTGGCCATCTCGAACGCCCGATGCAAAACCCAGGCGCACCAGCAGGCCGCGTGCACGTTTCAGGCCCAGCGTCTCAAACAGCTCCTTGCGCAGCGCACCAAGTGCGCGGGCGTGCATTAACAGCATGCGCTGTTCGTCCAGCCAAATATGGCCCGACGGGTAATTGAATTTCAACAGGGATTGAAGGTCGGTCACAGTATTCATGTCTCCATGTGCCTCTGGCATTCTTTTTGTTTGATTATGCCTTGTTTTCGATGCAAAAATGTAAAAAAGCCCAAGCGGGTTGACTACCCCCGTTTGGGCTTTTGCAGGCCGCGTAACAGGCCTGCCGCAAGCAGTGTGTGGCTTAGGTAAATACGCCCAGGAAGTTCTCGTTTAACTTTCTGTCGTGATAGAAAATGGCGCGCCCCAAGTCGTCGCTGGTCCAGGTAATCACTGGCTTGTCGGGGTAGTGAATGTAACCACCCGCGAATACTTCGTTGCGATTGCCCGAGGGGTCGAAGAAGTAAATGGTTTCCCCGCGTGTAATGCCGTGGCGTGTGGGCCCAAGGTCGAGCGACACTTTCTTTTTCGAAATAATGTCTGCGGCCCTCAGCACTTCGCCCCAGTTGTCCAGAATGAAGGACGCATGGTGGAAGGCTCCCTTCATGGGTTGACGAATGAAGGCCACGTCGTGCGGTTTGGTTGAGCAACTCAAAAACACGCTGATGCGGAAGTCGTGGTTGTCTTCGGCCACCACTTGCTCGGTAATGTCAAAGCCCAACACTTCAGTGAACAATTTCACCACGCCGTCCAGGTCATCGCCGTACAACAGGCAGTGGTCAAAGCGCGAGGGTGCCATGCCCGTCAGGCCATCGGGCCAGGGGTCGGGGTTCACCAAAGGCAGGCAGTTGCCCACTTTGTTTTTCTCGGCCAGCAATTCCATGGTGTGGCCAGTGGTGGTGGTGAAGCGAAAGCGTTCGCCGGTTTCAAGGTGCTCACCTGCAGGTATCCAGCAGCAGTCGTTGGCCAGGCCACTTTCCGCAACTTTTTTGGACAAGTCCTTCAAGGTTTCAGCGCTGTCCACGCGCCAGCCCATGTAGTCCATGCCTGCAGCGTCGGCTTCACGCAGCACCACACTGTGGTGGTCGTGTTCATCCCACGCTTTCAAATACACGCGACCTTGTTCGTCGCGCCCGGTTTCAAGCAGGCCCAGCACTTCGGTGTAATGCTTCACGGCTGGTTCCAAATCCAGCACCCGAAGCGCCACGTGGCTTGGCCTTAATACGCCTGTCATTGCCATGTTGATCTCCTTATCCCTATGGTTTTATAGCTATGTGTGCATGGGTTGCTTGGCAAAATGCTTCGCAATGCACTTTTCCATTTTTCCAATTGCCGACAGTTCAATGTCGCTCAACGGAAAACATCGGCAGGCCAGCACCACGCCCTGGGCTTGTTCTTCAGCAGTGACATGCTGTCGACTCATTTTCAGGGTGTGGTATTCGCCCGATTCAATGCGGACACGGCACACGCCACATCCACCTCCACGGCACCCCACCGGGATGCCTTTGCGGTTCAGTTGCTCCATACCTTTCAGCAGGTTGTCTTCCGGTCCGCAGGTGTACTCTTCTTTTGTGTTTTGAATGGCCACGCGATGCATGTGTGCGGCCTCCCATTACACGTGTTTGAACAGCGGGCTTTTCTTGGCCAGTCCTTCTGCATCGGCCGAGGTTAAAAACCGCTCTGTGTAAATGTCACGTTCAAACAATTGGCCTTGCATCAGCGTGGAAATACACGCCTCGATCATGGGCGGTGGTCCGCACATGTAGGCCTTGTGGCCCCGGAAGTTGTTGTTGAAGTGCGCTTTCAGGGCTTCATGCACGAAGCCTTTTGCACCGGCCCAGTTTTCGCCAATGTCTGCATCTGAAAGGGCTGGCAGGTAAGTGAAGTTGGCATGCTTGGTCGCCAGTTCTACAAAGTAGTTGTGGTAGTAAAGCTCGGCTTCGTTGCGCGCGCCCTGAACCAAAGTAATGGGCAGCGTACAGCCTTCATTGAACAGCTCTTCAATCATGGCTTTGGGGCTGGAAAGGCCCGAACCACCTGCCAGAAAAATCATCGGCAAGTTTGCCGATTTGCGTGTGAAGAACCGGCCCAAAGGTGCTGTAAATTCCAGCGTGTCGCCCACTTTCAATTCATCATGCAACCAAGTGGTGGCAGCGCCGCCTGGCACTTTTCGAATATGGAGTTCAACCAGGTTTGTACCCGGCGCATTGCCAATTGAAAATGCACGTTCACCTTGCACGCCCGGTACTTTCAGCATGATGTACTGGCCTGCCTGAAACTGAACCGGTTCGTCCACTTCCAGCCAAATGCCACGAATGGTGGGGGTGAGCATGTCGGCTTTCATCACACGTCCGGTGAAGTCTTGAAGGCCGATAAATTGTGCATCAGGATCTTCGTCCACTTCGGCTTCAATCACCATGTCCGATTCCACCGTGGCGCAGCACGCCAGGATTTTTCGTTCATCGCGCTCGAAGTCCATCAGTGCAAACGGAGAGGCCTCACCGTGTTCGAATTCACCGTCCATCACCTGCACCTTGCAGGTGGCGCACAGACCGTGGCCACACGCGTGCGGCAGCCACACACCTGCCCGCAGGCAGGCGTCCAGCACGGTTTGGCCTTCTTCAATGTCCACCGTGGCCCCAATGGGTTCTATGGTGAGTTGATAGCTCATGGCAGGCTCCGTTTGCTCAGGTGCTGGAACCGGCGATACCGGTCAACCCTGGCGTGGTGAAGCGCAGCATTGACTTGTGGGTCAAGCCGTTTTCATCCAGTGATTTGCTCAAGTCGGGGGTGAAGTTTTCCTGGCCGTGTTTCCACTGCACGGTACTCCATTCGATTTTTGCAAAGTCTGGATGGCTGCCGTACAGCGAGGGCAGCACCTCGTTCACCAATGCCCCGAAGGGCATGGCGGGTGGCAGGGGCAAGGCCATGGGCGCACAGAACATAAGGTGGTGTTCCCAGTTCACGAACAACAAACGGTTGCCGTGAAAGTTTTCCTCCAGATCGCGTACCACGCCGGTGTAGCCGGGGTGCAATGAAACCATTGGCATGATGTTCTCCTTTTAGTTGTAGTTGTCAGGTTGCGGGTGCGTCTTTGTGATTGCGCCCTGTCCATTGCTCCCAGTTCATCTGGTCCTGACTGCCCATGTACTCGCCGTTGTCCTGGCCGGGCACGATGTTGTAGTACTTCATGACGTTGTCCAACCCTTCGCCACCGCAATTGCCCTGGAAAATCTGATGCACGGGCAGCCAGCTTTGAACGTATTTCTCGGGTTCGTTCTCGAAGATGTCTTTGCAGCCATCCGAGCAGAAGTGGTACTTCATGCCGTGGTACGTTGTTTCCCGCAGGCAGGTGGTGGTGGGGTCGTCGGGTTCCGTAAAAATAGTGGGCACCTGGCACAACTGGCACAACATGGGCAGGCCCGGGTTGCTCCAGCGCTTGCCTTCTTTCTGCAAGGCATCCCAGTGTTCAAAGCGTGGGCGGTAATGCTTGTCGAAAGTGTCGGGGTACTTCTCGCTCAACCACTTCAATTCACTTTCTTCGGGCACCCAGGTGTGAAACGCAGCAGCATGGCTGTAGTTGTAGAAGGTGGCCCACACTTCATGGCTCAAGCGGTTTTTCTCTTTGCTGGCCACCTCGTGGTACTTGGGCATGCGAATGCCGTAGCGGCTCAAATCTTCAAACAGCGCACCGCCGTTTTTCTCGAAGTAGGTTTCCCAGGCTTCCTGCCAGCTCATCACCCGCTTGGGCAACATGTAGTCCATCATCATCGCAACCAAGGCCAGCAGGCGGTAGCCGCGCCAGAACCATTTGTCGATCCACTTCTGCACAATTTCCTTGTTGCCAGGGTCTTGTTCCAGCATGAACTTGACCACTTCAAGGCCCAGCGTCATGTGGCGCGATTCATCCGATTGCGCCGAGAAACCAAAGGTAACTGTGGCCATGTCGCCGTTGTAGGCTGCGCCGCTCATGAAGGGCATGAACAGCAGGTTGGTCAATACATACTCGAAAGAAAACGAGATGGCTGTAATGAACTCGAACGGGCCTGCAGATTGCGCGTCTTCAAAGTAGCTTTTGGGCACGCTGAGGTACCACACACGGTCGTGCATGTGGCGGAAGTCGTGCAAGCCATTGAAGAACTTGTTGTAGTGGCTGATGGTGTGCACCTGGGTTTGCGCGTGGCGCAATTCATCAATGGCCTGCATTTGCGTGGCGATGCGCGCACTCGCGCCACGGAAGGAGCGGCCCAAGTGGGCGTAGCCGCGGTGTGCTGCATATTCCAGTGGAGAAATACCAGTCAGGAAGAGTTTGAGTGTGTTGATGTAACGCGCATCGGTCACATTGAACTGGCCATTGTTTTGCGCAAACGCATCAATAATGGCGTACAGTTTTTTCTCTTTCTCGCCCTGAAATTTCCAGTAGGCATCCATGGTCAGGCGGAAGGGGTCTTCCCACTTGTCCCAGTCGTGAATCTTGATGCCTTCGAACTGGTCGTAAGGGAATACGTCGTCCATGGCCTGATAGGTGGTGTCCCATCCAAGGCCGCGGGTCATCATGCCGTACTTTTCTTTCAGGCCCAGTTTTTTGTTGCCTGTGTTCTTGGGTACTGCGCTCATGTCTCTACTCCTTCAAGTTGAAAGTTTTCTGCGGCTGGGCTGCGATTACGCGGCCTTGCCCCAGTACAGTTCAAATTCGTCTTCGGTTTCGTTGATGCTGCCCGACAGGGAAATCAGGTTCAGGTGAATTTCCTGCAGGTCCCAATCACGCCCCATCAGGTCGGAAACGCTTTGGCGTTTCACAATCAGCCTGCCCGGTGATTCAATTTTCACCATCGCCGGAAATTCCTCGACTGTGGCTTGCGGGTTGTCTTCGCAAATGGCGGCAACAATATTGCGGGTGTCATCGTTGGTGACAAATGCGATGAAAACAGGTTTGATGCTGGGGGTATTCATGCTGGGGCTCCGGGTGTTCTCAAACCAATTTTCTTGGCGCGTACCAACAGTTCTTCCTTGATTTGCGTGAAAGTACTGGCGGCTTCTTCCGCAAACAGTGCGGTCATCAGGGGTTGCAGTGCGCGGGTGGTTTCCACCATCCAGATGTCGAACCAACGACTGAGTATTTCCTTGTTTTCAGGTGTTTCATCCACAGCAGTTTTGATGGTGGAATCAACCCAGCGCTGGGTTTCGGTAAACCATTCCTGCATGAAGTTCGTGCACATGGAGAAGGTTTGCCCAGCCATGGGGTTCAAGCGGGTTTCCAGGTGCTTGTAGAACATGGGGTACACCAGGCCATCCATCACCAGGTTTTGCGCCAAAAACACTTCGAACCAGTCTTTGGTGACAAACAGGTTTTCCATGCTGCGGCGCAGTTCTTGCCATTCAGGTGTGTGCATCCAGTGTTGCTTGCCTACTTCCAGTGAATCGCCCGTGTTGCCATCGAGCAGCAAGCCAAGGCGGCTGACGTACTGCGCAAGGCCCAAACGGTCCATGGTGTTGTACATGGTGGCTTGCGTAATGGCAGCGCCATAGCCAAAGCTGGTGCAGAAGCAGTTGTTCATGTTGGCGCCCCATTCATAGTGGCGCAGGGGCAGCACAGCGAAAATAAGGTGTTCTTTTTCTTTCTCGGACAGGTTGAAAAATACGCCACGCTTTTCCGCGAATTCAAATTGCTTTTCTGCTGCATCCTGTTGCTTGGCGCGGTTCATGGTGTACACGCCGTAGTAGTACTGGCGTGGGTCTTTGAATGAATACCAGTCGACCATTTTGATGGCGGTGCGCGCGGTGTCGTAAAGGTCGTATTGCGGGTCCCAAATAGGGCGATAGTGAAAGTTGGTGTCCGACTGCATGTCGAGCGTCGCTTCCTGATACCGCGAAGCGGGTTTGTCTGCGCCCAGCCTTCGGGCCACGTGCGAGAACGTGTTGCGCAGTTGTTTGATGTTCGACGTTTTGATGTCGACTTGCATGGTGTTTTCTCCTTTTCTCGATTTATTTGGTTTTTTTATTCGCTAACGCCAGCTTGGCCGAATTGCCATTTCAGCCTTTCGTAATCCAGCCAGGCGCATTGCTCAGCCGTTAATTCAACAGCCCGGTGTTGTTTGCAGAATTCGCGAAACTGCTCAAATTGCATCACCAGTTCCACACACAGTTCCGGGTCGCCTATCGAAAACTCGAACTCGACAAAGCGGTTGTTCAAGGTGCCAGTGACCCGCACATAGCGCGGAATCGATGCCTCCAGAATTCCGTTCATCTCCGGTGGCGGGGTGTCGCGTGTTGATGTTTTGACTTCTTTGATCATTTGGAACCCTCTTGCTTGATTTCCCTGTAATAGGGGGCAAGGGTTGTGCCAGGTGTGCTAAGTGATTGAAATTATGCGGTTCTGAAAAAATAGAGGGATGATTCTAAGAAATTTAATGGTGTTGAAAAGATCAATTGCTGCGGTGCAAGTTGATCAAATGGTGAAGTGACAGGTCGTAGCACTTTCCCGGTCAAGGGTTCTTGTTTTGTAAAAAATCAATTGCTCGATTCGCTTGTCCGGCTGGGGCCGAATCAAGCCAGAACTGTATGTTCCCACCTTGCGTAAAAATGTAGGTTCCACGTCGCAGGAAAGTACGAGTCTTTCCATACAGTGCCATTCGGAAGGAAGCTTTGGTGACCTCTCAAATAGAAGGCACGCAGGCCACCTTGATTGATTTGTTTGATGACGAGGCCGGTTTCGCTGTGAACAACAGCGACGAAGTTGAGGAGGTGAACAATTACCTGCGCGCGTTTTGCTTGGTCCAGACCAGTCTGCGCGACCCAGAAGGATTGCCAATCAGCGTAAGGCTTTTGTGTAACGCGCCCCGGCAATGGCCGAATTGGGCGTCTGTTGATTGCCGCCTTGCTGGAGCACTGGCAGTTGTTGCCCGAGCCCTTGATGTATTTAAGTGGCTATTTGAGAAAGGCTCCGCCAAGGCCCACACACACTTGTGCGGTTGTTGTTGGCCCCGGGCAAATAAAAAGCCGCAGCAATCCACCCCAATTTACCTATCGATTGGGGTCAAACTTTTCAAATCAACCGAGCTACTTTTTACAGCGAAAAAGGTCGTCGGCGCTTTGACTGATGAATTGTCGGATCGGCGGTGTTTGAGTCTGAAAATGTATGTCGTCGCTTGTTCTTTTGTTCAGCGGTGTGACTAATCAGCCTTGCTTCCTGATTCAACATTTTAATTTGTTCAGGGTCGAGGCTACTTACAGTTTCAGGTCGATTGAACACCTCCTTGCTGCTGAATACTGCAAGTTCCGCATGAAAAAGAGGCATGTCGCCGTGTTGAGTTTTCATGCTTCCCAGTGCTCCATTGGACATGGCGCTGTTGTAATAACCATCTATCTTTTGCCCGGTTTCATCTGAATAACGTTTAATTATCTCAAGCATTTTTCTGTCTTGGGCACCTTGTGAAAAGCGTGACCTCAACGGCTCACCGGCGCTTACCGTTGGCGAATTGTGTTCAGGGTAACCAAAATTTTTGTACAGAATTGTTTTGTCGTTGTCTTCGACATTTTTCGTCGTTTTCAGCCAATCATGAAACCCTTCCGCATTTTTATCCAGCCGCAGCAGCTTGACTTCTTTTTTCAGCGTGAACTTCAGGACCAGCTTGCCATATTGGCTTTCCGCAACTTCCTTTGCTGGTGTAAAAAACTGCGCCTGGTAGTTGTCTGCTTGGTTCGCGTTGAAGGAATTGTCACCCCGGTAAACCACATGCCCTGCTGTGAAAATATGAAATGTATTTGCCTTGTTATCCAGGTGCTTACAGCTTGATATTGTGCCGGGTGTGCCCACAGTTAAGGCAGGTGTTTGGGCCACCACAGCAGCACCAGGAGACGCCATTAAACTTTGTCCCAATATTTGGACTGTTTGATTAACGGGGGTATGCAGTTGGGAATTGCTGGGCGTGCTTGGGGCTGTTCTTTGAGGGGTTTGAAAGCCTGTTCTTGAGGGCGAGGCCGGAGGTGTGGACAAAGTCATGGCGAGTCAGAATTGCTGTTGCGACAAAGATATGCTTTTTAGTGAACCTTTGGTTCGGATAAGTTCCTGTGCAGTTTCTGGACCTCGTGGCCGCAGTCTCTCTGCGGGGAACCAGTTGCTTGTTTTGTTTACTTAGTTGTCCTTGTTTTCAGTAAAAAGTAATTTCGCCAATGAATCCATCTTGCCACTCTTATTCATCCTGGGCTTTGGAAAAGCCAGTCAATTACCGCTCACCAGGCAGCCCGGCTGAGTTGGTCCACGTCAAGGTTGCCCAGTTCAAAGCAGTGGTTAACAGGCTTGCATCCCAAAGTTCAGCGCGGGTGGTCGTTGATCATGCCAGGTTGACCCAGCTGCTGACAGAACACCTGAACCAGAATCCTGCCGCAACAGATCCATTCAACATCAATTTCAGGATTGATCCAACAAGCGGTGACATACAGCTAAAGCATTTTGACCTAGAGTACAGGCTTTCACGGGCTGGGCAAGACACATTCGCCGAGATTAAAAGTGCAGTGAGCAACAAGTTACACCCCGACACATTTCGCCAGGTCGTGAACATGGTTTTTAATCAAAATTTTAATTGTGTTGATGAAAAAGCAGATGTTCTGGCGGCAGGCGATATTGTTCTGCGACACGATTCCGGGCTTGCGGGGTTTAATCTGGCGACCAGAGTCGCCAAGGTGGACCTTCTTCCCACACCTGAAAAACTTCACAATTCACTCAGAATGATCGGGGGAAACGTTCCCGAGATTGAAAGACATGTGGCTCGCAAATCACTGGCCAAGTTGATCACCGGTCTGGTCCAACCTGCAAGTGGACAAATCGCTCTCGGTCTGGTGGTTGAGGCAAAGGCTCTGAAAAAAATTGTGAAAACCGGTTTGGTTTTCCTGAGGGTATTGAACACGGCAAATCCCCCGGATCCGGTGCGCACCAATACGGATTTGAGCATTGATCAGCTTTGTCAGTTATTGACGGTGTTCGGTGCTGCATCGGGTGTTTTTCAGAATGACCGTCAGCAAGCAATCGAAGTTGAACAGTTTGTAACGCATCTGCACGGCAAGATTCTCAATATTCAGGCAGTGCGTTCGGATGCGGGGTGGTTTGAGCAAATGGATGTACATCTGCGCGAAGACCGTGATGTGGTAATGGCTGCAGTTCAGCAAAATGGCGCTGCGTTGGCGTTTGCAAGCGATGAGCATCTGAATGACCGTGAGGTGGTTCTGAGTGCGGTTCGACAGTTTGGCTTGTCACTCGAATTCGCGAGCAACGAACTTCGCAACGACCGCGAGCTTGTACTGGCAGCAATTGAGCAAGATGGTTTGGCACTTGAATCTGCAAGTACGGATCTTCGCGCTGAGCGTGATGTATTGCTTGCCGCAGTCAGGCAGAACGGTTTTGCACTTGAATTCGGCAACGCGGAACATATAAATGACCGTGAAGTGGTGATGGCTGCGGTACAGAACAATGGTTTGTCTTTGGAGTTTGCAAGCGATGCACTACGCAATGACCGCGAAGTGGTGATGACGGCCGTTTGTAACGACAATTGTTTTGAAGAAATGTTTGGGGATGAGCGTTATGCGCTGGAATATGCCAGTACCGAGCTTCGGGATGACAAGGAGGTGGTGATGGCAGCAGTTCGGAAAGAAAGCTGGGCACTTCGAGTTGCGAGCGCTCGGCTTCGGGGCGACCGTGATGTGGTGATGGCAGCGGTTCAACAAGATGCTTCCGCGCTTGATTTCGCAAGCGACGAGCTTCAGGAAGATCCCGCCCTGATGATGTTTTGAGAGAGCCTTTCTGCGTTAGATAATCGAGCCGCCACGATTCCCGAAGATCAGTTAATCACATCAGTAGACACAGGAAGTGCCGGCATGTTGATGGGCTTTCCCAGGTCATGCAATGGATGTACGCCTTTGAATCCGGGTTTCAAAATGTCTGCGATGGCGTCGACTGAAACATCAGTCAAACAGTCAGGCTTCCACTTCGGCGATTTGTCTTTGTCCACCAACAGTGCACGCACACCTTCCGGAAAATCGGGGTGTGCACAGCAGCCCACTGACGCCTGGTATTCAAGCCTCAACACGTCGGCCAATTCAGCGTTTTTATTTTGCTTCATCAATTCATAGGCAAGCGCAGCAGAAGTGGGCGAGCCATGCGCATAAGCTTGTGCGGCCTTGGCCAACCAGGGGTTGGTGTGGTGTTGAAGTTGCCGCAACGCTACATCAACTTCAGCCAGTGTGGCGTGATTTACAACTGAATCAATGGCATCGGCATGCGTGGTCAACAAGGGGGTGGGAGCTTGGGTTTCAAATTGCTTGAGCAAGGTTGACAATGCGGCACTGTCGTTTTTTAACTGACCATGCCATTGGGCTTTTTCGATGGCGGCGAGTACTCTGGAAAACTGTTCGTGCGCAATCACTGCATCAGCCCAGTTTCCCAGCTTCGCATCGCCTGCATTGATGATGGCGCCGGTTAACGCCAAGAACAAACCCATGCGTCCCGGCATGCGTTGCAAGAACCAGGTTCCGCCTACATCGGGGTACAGGCCAATGTGTATTTCCGGCATGGCAATGCGTGCATTCGGGCTGACTACCCGGTGTGATGCACCCACCATCAAGCCCACACCGCCGCCCATCACAATGCCGTGTGCCCAGCACAAAATTGGTTTGGGGTAGGTGTGTATGCGGTAGTCCAAGCGGTACTCGCGTTCAAAGAACATTTCTGCTTCTGGCGGTACATTCCCGGCCCCGACGCGCTTTGATGCGTGGTGCAAGCTGACCACATCGCCACCTGCGCAAAACGATTTCTCGCCTGCGGCACTTAACACCACACCAGCAATTGACGTGTCTTCGGCCCAGCATTTCAACTGTGGGTCGAGTAAATCGATCATTGGCAAGGTTAGCGCATTCAAAGCGCTGGGGTTGTTCAGTGCTGCATGGCCAAACAGATGGCCGCTGGCGGTTTTGAACGTGCTGAAAGTAACGGGAGCTGACATGGGCGCTTGTTGTTTTTAAACGAGACTGCAAACGATACACCGAAATAACACCCAAACAAAAAGGCCCGGTGTTTTCACACCGAGCCTTTTGTACTGCTTACTGCTTGAACAAATTAATGGTGCAAATCAAAACGATCGGCATTCATTACCTTGTTCCATGCGGCCACGAAGTCGTTCACGAACTTCTTCTCGGCATCTGCACCTGCATACACTTCGCACAGTGCGCGCAGTTGCGAATTGGAACCGAAGCACATGTCAGCCAGTGTGCCAGTCCACTTCACTTCACCGGTTTTGCGGTCACGGCCTTCAAGTACGCCGTCTGCACTGGTTGACTTGGTCCACTTGGTGCTCATGTCGAGCAGGTTGGTGAAGAAGTCGGTGGTCAGCGCCTCTGGGCGCTTGGTGAACACACCATGCTTTGCGCCGCCTGTGTTGGCGTTCATGGCACGAAGGCCACCTACCAATACAGTCATTTCTGGCGCGGTCAAGTCCAACAGGTTGGCCTTGTCGATCAAGCGTTCAGCCGCCTTGTTTTCCAAGCCCTTGCGGGAGTAGTTGCGGAAGCCGTCTGCCGTGGGCTCCAGCACTTCAAAAGCCTCCACATCAGTTTGGTCCTGAGTCGCGTCTGTGCGGCCCAATGCCACGGGCACGGTGATGTCGTGGCCTGCTTTCTTCGCAGCGGCTTCAACCCCTGCCGCACCCGCCAGTATGATCAGGTCAGCCATGGAAATTTTCTTTCCATTGCCGGTGTCATCGAACTGCTTCTTCACATTTTCCAGTTGCTCCAGCACCTTGCTCAATTCAGCAGGGTTGTTGGCTTCCCAGTTTTTGTGCGGTTCCAAGCGAATACGTGCACCATTTGCACCACCGCGCTTGTCGCTTCTGCGGTAGGTGGAAGCCGAAGCCCAGGCGGTGCGTACCAGCTCGGCAATGCTCAAGCCGCAGTTCAGCACCTTGGTTTTCAATGCGGCCACATCGGCTTCATCAGCCAGTTTGTGGTCGACAGCGGGCACTGGATCTTGCCAGATCAAGTCCTCTTTCGGAACCAGCGGGCCGATGTAGCGTGACTTGGGGCCCATGTCGCGGTGGGTCAGCTTGAACCATGCGCGTGCATAGGCATCGGCAAACTCATCGGGGTTGTTCAGGAAGTGGCGAGAAATTTTTTCGTAAGCCGGATCCATGCGCAACGCCAAATCGGCGGTGGTCATCATGGGGGCATGGCTCTTGTTGGGGTCGTGTGCATCCACAACCGTGCCTGCACCTGCCCCACCTTTTGGCTTCCACTGGTGTGCACCAGCCGGGCTCTTGGTCAATTCCCAGTCGTACTTGAACAGCGTTTCCAGGTAACCCATGTCCCACTTGGTGGGGTTGGGTTTCCAGGCACCTTCAATACCGCTGGTGGTGGTGTCGCCTGCTTTGCCGGTGCCGTGCTTGTTGATCCAGCCCAAACCCTGTTCTTCAACGGGTGCGCCTTCAGGTGCAGGGCCTACCAGTGATGGATCGCCTGCGCCGTGTGCTTTGCCGAAAGTATGGCCGCCTGCGACCAGTGCCACGGTTTCGTAGTCGTTCATCGCCATGCGGGCGAATGTTTCGCGAATGTCGTGTGCCGAAAGCTTGGGGTCGGGGTTGCCATCCGGGCCTTCGGGGTTTACGTAGATCAAGCCCATCTGCACTGCGCCTAGCGGGTTCTCAAGGTCGCGTTTGCCGGAATATCGGCTGTTGGGTTTGTCGCTGGTGGCAAGCCATTCTGTTTCAGGGCCCCAGTACACTTCTTCTGGCTCGTAGACGTCTTTGCGACCAAAGGCGAAACCAAAGGTTTTGAAGCCCATGGTATCCATACAGTAGGTACCGGCCAGTGTGATCAGGTCGGCCCATGACAACTGCTTGCCATATTTCTGTTTGATGGGCCACAGAAGGCGGCGGGCTTTGTCCAGGTTGCCGTTGTCGGGCCAGCTGTTCAGAGGCGCAAAGCGCTGCATGCCAGCACCCGCGCCACCACGGCCATCAGCGATGCGGTAAGTGCCCGCAGCGTGCCATGTCATGCGCACAAAGAATGGACCGTAATGGCCGTAGTCGGCGGGCCACCAGTCTTGGGAATCTGTGTACAACGCTTTCAGGTCGGCCAGCAGGGCGTTTACGTCCAGTTTTTTGACTTCTTCCACGTAGTCGAAGTCGTCGTCCATCGGATCGGTCAGGGGGGAGTTCTGGTTCAGGATTTTCAGGTTCAGTGCGTTGGGCCACCAATTTGCATTCGTCGGTGTGCCGGCAATCGCTGTTTTGGGACCATCGCCCGTAAATGGGCATTTCGCTTCGTTTGACATGCTTCTCTCCTTGTTGCCGTTAATTCGTAACTGCTAGATTCAGTGTAGGGGTCAGAATCCTATCGATCAAGTTGTTTTTATAAATTTACGCTATAGGCTATGCCAATAGACATTGTTTGCCTTCAGCATTTCAAGAATATGTCTGTGTGGCTTTGCAGTAAATACATCGTGTGAAAGAGCCTTGGTTCAGTTTGGTTTCACGGTGTAGAGACCACTGTGGGAGCACTTGAATATCAAGGCGATGCACATTTCTGACGGCCCCAGCAATTCCCTGGAAATAGGTTTTTGGTTACTCTCTTCAGGGTTATCCATAAGTTATCCGTAAGCCATGCCAACCGCCCGGGCTTGGGTGCCTGCTTTGAAGTCGATTAAAGTAGAAGAATCGATTGACACGGAGTGCCCAAATGGATTTTTCCCTGACCCCTGCATTGAAATCACTTCAAGACGAAGTGCGGACTTTCATTGCAGAACAAATCATTCCCCTGGAAAAAGACACACGCCAAACCGCACATGGGCCTTCTGAAAGCTTGCGTGAAGAACTGGTGGCCTTGGCGCGCAAGGCAGGTTTGTTAACGCCCCACGCATCCAGAGAACTGGGCGGACGGGGCTGGACCCACATCGAGAAAGCCATTGCATTTGAAGAGGCGGGTTATTCCACGCTGGGCCCCACAGCCATGAATATTCATGCTCCCGACGAGGGCAATATTCACTTGCTGGAAGTGGTGGCCACGCCGGAACAAAAAGAACGCTGGCTAAAACCCATGGTGCAGGGAAAAATTCGTTCGTGTTTTGCCATGACCGAGCCCGCACCCGGTGCAGGTGCCGACCCTTCCATGATGCAAACCACCGCTGTGAAAGACGGTGAGCACTATGTGATCAACGGGGACAAGTGGTTTATCACCGGCGCTGAAGGTGCAAGCTTTGCAATCATTATGGCGAAAATGGAAGACGGCACGGCCACCATGTTTTTAAGCGACATGAATGCCCCCGGCATTGAATATGTGCGCACCATGGACGCAATGGATGCCTGCTTTACTGGCGGCCACGGCGTATTGAAGTTCAACAATTTGCGCGTGCATGAAAGCAGTGTACTGGGTGAAATTGGCAAGGGTTTTCGTTATGCGCAGGTGCGTTTGGCACCAGCCCGTTTAACCCATTGCATGCGCTGGCTGGGGCAAGCACGCCGCACCCACGACATTGCACTGGACTACGCCCGCAAGCGGCAGGCCTTTGGTGTGCAATTGGGTGCACACGAGGGGGTTAGCTTCATGTTGGCTGACAATGAAATGGACTTGCACACAGCACGTTTGCACATTTGGCACACAGCCTGGATGCTGGATCAGGGTGAGCGCTGCAATTTTGAATCAAGCCGCGCCAAGGTGGTTTGTTCGGAAGCCGAGTGGCGGGTGGTGGATCGCAGCGTGCAAATTCTGGGCGGGCAGGGCGTGACCGGCGAAACCATTGTGAGCCGAATTTTCACAGACATGCGTGCCTTCCGGATTTACGACGGCCCCAGTGAAGTTCACCGTTTCAGCATGGGTAAAAAACTGATTGCCGGACTTGATAAAAAAGCAAAGGACTGATTGCCATGATGAACACAAGAGATCTTTTTTCCATGCAGGGCAAGCTGGCCTTGGTGACTGGTGCTTCCAGCGGGCTGGGCAAACACTTTGCGCTGGTGTTGGCACAGGCGGGTGCCACGGTGTTGTTGAGCGCACGCAATGTTGAAAAACTGCAGCAAGTGCTCGGCCAAATTCAGGCCGAAGGTGGCACTGCGTTTGCTGTGGCCATGGATGTGAGCAAGTCTTCTTCCGTGAATGCAGCAATGGCGCAAATTGTTCAGCAATATGGTGTGCCCGATGTGCTGGTGAACAACGCCGGCCAGTCAATCGCCAAACCCATGCTGGAGCAAACCGAGGAAGATTGGGATCAAATACTGGACACCAACTTGAAAGGTTGCTGGTTGGTAGCCACTGAACTTGCGCGTGCCCTGGCTGCTGCGGGTAAGCCGGGGTCGATTGTGAACATTGCATCCATTCTGGGTGAGCGCGTGGGCGGCGCGGTGGGGCCTTACGCAATCTCGAAGGCGGGCTTGGTGCAGGCCACCAAAGCCATGGCACTTGAATTGGCCCGATACAACATTCGTGTGAATGCCATTCTGCCCGGCTATGTGGCCACTGACATGAACAGTGAATTTTTGGCCGGCGAATTGGGCGACAAATTGCGCAAACGAATTCCGACACGGCAGTTTTGTGAACTCAGTGATTTGACCGGGCCACTGTTGCTGTTGGCATCGAACGCGGGTGCGGGCATGACAGGCGCTTGTGTGGCAGTAGACCGCGGGCATTTGGTCAGTGCGTTGTAAGGCGGTGCGATGAACAAGAATCAACAAGAATCACTGGCACGGTTTTTAGCCGTAGAGTTGGCAGCAAACAGGGTTGAAATTGTGAATGCCGCCTTGCTTTCTGGCGGCGCTGTTCAAGAAAACTGGGCGCTGGAATTGCAGGTCGTGGGTGGTGCCCACAGCGGCTTGTTGAACACAGTATTGCGTTGCGATTCACCCACCGCAGGTGTGGCCATTAGCCACGGCCGTGCCCAGGAATTTGCCTTGCTGCAAACGGTGTTTGATGCAGGCGTTACCGTGCCACAACCGTTGTGTTTGTGCACTGACAATGCCGTGTTTGGCCGCCCGTTTTTTGTGATGCGCAGAATTGGTGGAACCGCAGCGGGCCATGTGTTGGTGAAAGACACGCGCTACGCACCTGATCGCACAGAACTGGCAAGCCGATTGGGGCGTGAATTGGCACGCATTCATTCAGTGAAACCACCTGTAGAAGAATTGGGTTTTTTACAAACCTACACTGACTCGCCGGCCCAATACCGCATCAACTCCCACCGTGCCTTTCTGGATCAACATCACACGGCTTACCCCGCGTTGGAATGGGGTTTGCGCTGGCTTGAACGCCATGCACCTGAACGTGGCTTGATTATGTTGGCGCACGGTGATTTCCGCACCGGCAATTACATGGTGGATGAACACGGACTGACCGGTATTCTGGACTGGGAATTCGCTGGGTGGAGTGACCCGCTAGAGGACATTGGCTGGTTTTGTGCCAAATGCTGGCGTTTTGGTCGCGATGATTTGCAAGCCGGTGGCATTGGTTTGCGCGAGCATTTTTACCTTGGCTATGAGGCCGAATCGGGTCGCACCATAGACCGGGATCAAATTCATTATTGGGAAGTGATGGCCCATGTACGCTGGGCGATAGTTGCCATTGAACAGGCGGAGCGCCATTGCTCGGGTCAGGAAAATTCGCTGCTGCTGGCCTTGACCGGGCACATTGTTCCAGAGCTTGAATGGGAAATCTTGAACATGACGGAGCACAACTGATGCGCGAACAACCCACCGGAGAATCGCTGCTGCAATGCGCACGCGATGCGCTGAAAAACAATGTGCTGCCACTGTTGAAAGGCGACGCGAAGCGTGATGTGTTGATGGTGATGAATGCCATGTCGATTGTGCAGCGCGAACTGCAGCTAGGTACGCAGCCCGATGAGAGTGAGCAACAGTCCCTGGCTGTACTTCTTGGCGAGCCCGTGTTTGATGTGGCACAGGCCAATCGTGATTTGGCCAACCACATACGGTCGGGATTGTTTGATACCGACCAGGCCGAGCGGGTTGCCGTTTTCAAGCATTTGCGCTTGGTTGGGCAAAACCGCCTGCATGTCAGCAACCCCAAAGTACTTCAGGCCAGCAAGTCATGAGCACACTGTTATTGATGCGGCATGGCCAGGCCTCGTTTGGTGCGGCCCGGTACGATGTTTTGTCCGGGCTGGGGCAAGCACAGGCGCGCGAGACAGGTGCCTGGATTCACACGCAGAACATTCAGCCAAGTCTGATTGTTCATGGTCCACGCCAGCGCCAATCCCAATCAGCTTTGCTGTTGCTCGAAGAAGCGGGTTTATTTGTGGATGCTGAGCAACACAATGAATTGGACGAGTTCGCTGAAGGCGAGGATATATTCGAAGCGGCAGAGCGTTATTTCGGCAGGTCGATGTGCGGTTCAAGCGAGAGAAGCCAGATGGATTTAATGCGTGACTACGACTCAACTTGTCGAGCGTGGTCTTTGGGTGAACTCAAAATTGAAGGGCGTTTGTCGATCGATGAGTTTCGCAGAGAAGTTGGCACCTGGTTTGCGCACATTACCCAAAGGTCCCGCAGTTCTGGGCAGCACATTGTTGCTGTGACGTCGGCAGGTGTTATTGCTGCGCTGGTGTGCGAGGTTCTGGATTTGCCGAATGAAAAATGGCATTCGTTTTTGCGCGTGATTCGCAACGCATCTTTGACGGAATTTTTATTTTCCAAAGGGAAAAGTAGCCTGCTGACTTTTAATTCAGTGGGCCATCTATCCGATACACTCCGTTCGTCGATGTGAGTGTATGTGATGCAACAAATTTTTCTGGTTACCTTGCCGTTTTTTGCCCTGATTCTTTGTGGTTATCTGGCCACGCGTGGACGTTTGTTGCCTTTGGGCGCCATCCCCGGCCTGAACGCATTCGTGCTGTATTTCGCCTTGCCCAGCATGTTGTTTCAGTTTGCAGCCAACATGGATGTTGGTGAACTGTTTGATCCGCACACCATATTTGTTTACATGCTGTGTGCGTTGCTGATGGTGTTTCTGACAATTGTCACGACCCGCCGCGGCAACACCAACTGGAACAATGCTGCGTTCGGTGCACTGGTTGCAGCGTTTCCCAATTCTGGTTTCATGGGCATGCCCATACTGGTTTCGTTGGTGGGTGCCAGTGGTGTTGGGCCTGCTGTGGTGTCCATATCAATCGATATGATCATTACTTCGTCGCTGTGTATTGCCTTGTCACGTTTGGGGCAACAAGGCGATGGCGGTGCAATGGATGCAGCAAAAAAAGCCATGAAAGGCGTGCTGTTGAACCCGCTGCCCTGGGCGGTGGTGTTGGGGGCAGTTTGTTCAGCCACGGCTTTTCGTTTTTACGAGCCGGTGGATCAGGTCATCAAGATGTTTGCCAATTCCTGTTCGCCCATTGCCCTGTTCACCATCGGCGCAATGCTGGCCCGGCCACCCGTCACAGCGGCGGCAGATTCTGCCCCCGCAGGCCGGTTTCCACTGGGCGACATCCACTTGATCGTGGTGTATAAATTGATTGTTCACCCGCTGCTGGTACTGGGCGTGGGCTATGTGTACACGCAAATGGGGTTTGATTTGTCTCCGCAGTCACTTACGGTGCTGGTGCTGGTGGCAGCACTGCCAAGTGCAAGCAGCATCACGGTGCTTGCAGAAAAGTTTGAAGCAGATTCGCGCAGAATCGCGCAGATTGTCTTGTTCTCAACGGCAATTGCTTTTGTTACGTTTTCAACGGCGGTCAAGTGGTTGATTTAATTCCCCCAGCCGCATTGCCCTGTGCCACCAATTCCCTCGCCGGGCGTACTTCAATGGAGCCGTAACGCGCTGGTGGAATTTTTTCTGCAAGCGCAATCGCCTCGTTCAGGTCTTTGGCTTCAAGCATGTAAAAACCGGCCAGCTGTTCTTTGGTTTCTGCAAACGGGCCATCGGTGGTGTGGGTTTTGCCGTTGCGTACACGCACCGTGGTGGCGGTGTTTACTGGCAACAATGGGCTGCCGGTGATGTAGTGGCCTTTGCTGCTTAAGTTCTCAACGCAGGCCATGCATTCGTTGTTCAGTGCATCCCATTCCTGCTGCGACATGGCATTCATGATTTCTTCGCTGTAATACACCAGTGCCAGGTATTTCATGGTCAATCTCCATAGCGGTTTTTTTTCCGCAAAGTTTCTTCGACAGGGCGAACTTCGATGGTTCCCAATCGGGCTGAGGGCCATCGGGAGGCAATTCGCAGTGCCTCATTGAAATCGTGTGCTTCAATCAGGAAAATGCCGCCCAGTTGTTCTTTGGTTTCCGCGAAAGGACCATCGGATGTAACCAAGTCGTGGTTGCGTACACGCACCAGCACGCCGTGCCTGGCACTTTGAAGTGCGTGGGTTGCAATCAAATGTCCGCTGGCCTTGAGCGATTGAACATAGTCGAGAGTTTCCTGCCGCAAAGCCAGCCACTGTTCATGTGGCATGGCTTTGAACAGGCCTTCCTCTTCATGGGCAAGGCACAGGTATTTCATTGAATGTAATCCCTCTTTTTTCAGGGTTGCGCATCGAAAATGGCTTTGCCGGTTTCGGGATCAAAAGGCGATGAAAAGTGTTCATGAACAATCTTCCATTGCCCCTGTTCAAGTTGAAGGCAGACCGTGGCCCGCATCCAGCCCGCGTTTTCCTTGCCAAAGTCTTGCACCGAGCCACAGCGCAACAGGTAGTGGCAGAAGGCCACTTTTTCCGCCTCGTAAATGGCCAGTTCATGAATTTCCATGATGACTCCGCCGGGACACAGCCCCATGCAGTATTTCCAGTGCTCGGCGTAATTGTTTTTGCCCACAATTTGAAGTGCCTTGATGGCGTCAAACGACACCACATCGTCACTGTAGTGGCGCATGATGTTGTCCAGATTTTCGTCAACAACGGCTTGCTGCCAGCTCTCCAGTACTGCCTTGATTGCGTTCATGTTTTCTCCTTGTCCATGGGGTCAGTGTGTGGCGCGTTTGCGTCGCCTTCATGGATTAGTCGAATGGCATTTTCTCAAATCGACAATGGCCTTAAAAATTATTTCAGTTTTTCTTTAGTTCATTGAGGCGGCTTTGAAGAAAGCGTTGTTCCGGCCCCTGGCGGGTCAGTCGAAGTGCTTCCTTGTAAGCTGCCTGCGCTTCATCCAGTTTGCCCAGTCGCCGGCAAAGGTCGGCGCGGGTGGCATGGGCCAGGTGGTATTCATTCAATTGGCCTTGCGCAAGCAATTCATCCACCAGTGCCAGCCCCGCAGCCGGGCCGTCGAGCATGGCCACTGCCACGGCGCGGTTCAGTGCCACCACGGGCGATTGTGTGTGTTCCAGCAATGCATCGTACAGGCCCACAATTTGCGCCCAATCCGTTTGTTCGGCGCTTGGTGCTTCTGCATGCACCGCACTGATGGCGGCCTGCAGGGTGTATGCCCCAAAACGCCGGGTGGCCAATGCCTGCAGCACCAACTGGCAGCCTTCCAGAATTTGTGCTTGATCCCATTGGCTGCGGTCCTGCTCGGCCAGCAGAACAAGATCGCCGTTGGCAGTGCTGCGCGTATTGCGGCGGGAATCGTTGAGCAACATCAAAGCCAGCAGGCCGATTGCCTCGGGCTCGGGCAGCAATTCAACCAATAGGCGTGCAAGTCGAATGGCTTCGCTGCAAAGTTCCTGCCGCACCAGTGCATCGCCTGTGGACGCGGAATAGCCTTCGTTGAATACCAGGTAGATCACTTGAAGCACGGCATGCAGGCGCTCTTGAAGGTGGTCTGCTTGCGGAACTTCATATGGAATTCTGGCATCGCGAATTTTTGTCTTGGCGCGAACAATACGCTGCGCCATGGTGGGTGTGCTGCTTAAAAATGCACTGGCCACCTCTTCGGTGGAAAGGCCACACACTTCACGCAGGGTCAGGGCCAACTGTGCTTCAGGCGACAGGCTGGGGTGGCAGCATGTGAAAATCAGTCGAAGGCGGTCGTCCTCAATGCAGTCATCGGCGTAGTCGGGTTCGTGGTGCAGTTGCTCGGCCAGTTGATCGGCCACGTCTTCAAACGAGGTGTCGAATTTCGCACGGCGGCGAATGTGGTCAATTGCTTTGAAGCGGGCAGTGGACACCAGCCACGCGCGTGGGTTGGCCGGCACGCCAGCGTGTTCCCATTGTTGAAGGGCAATGGAAAATGCTTCGTGCATGGCTTCTTCAGCAAGGTCGAAGTCGCCGAGCAGGCGAATCAAAGTGGCCAGAATGCGCCTGGATTCACGTTGATAAAAAGAATCGAGCCAGGGTCGAAGTGCTTGGTTCATGGTGTTGAATTGAGCGAAACGATGCGATTTTCGGATACTTGACGCCCAGCATAACCCAATGCCTGTGGATCGGGGTTTGTACTGATTCGAGTGAATGAGGTATGAAAATTAACATTCGTTAATATAAATAAGAATAATTATCATTATAATTGCGGAATTATTCATTTACCAGAGTTTCGCATGATCACCCATAACCCAAAACTGAGCGCTGTGGCCCTGGCCGTGTTCGCTGCATTGTCTTCAACTGCCTTTGCGCAAACTGCGGAATTGCCCGCTGTGCAGGTCAACGCCAGTGCCGATGCATCGGCCGAAGGCTTGGCCCCGGAATACGCGGGGGGGCAAGTGGCCACTGGTGGCCGTGTGGGTTTGTTGGGCACGCAGTCGAACATGGACACGCCTTTTAACCTGACCAGTTACACGTCGAAGTTGATTCAGGATCAACAAGCAGCCAGCGTGGGCGAGGTGTTGTTGAACGACCCGGCGGTGCGTGTGGCGCGCGGTTTTGGCAATTTCCAGCAGGTATACCTGGTGCGCGGTTTGCCGATTTTCTCGGACGACATGTCGTACAACGGTTTGTATGGTTTGTTGCCGCGTCAATACCTGGCCTCGGAACTGATTGAGCGGGTGGAAGTGTTGCGCGGCGCCAGTGCCTTTTTGAATGGTGCTGCGCCTGGCGGCAGCGGTTTGGGTGGTGCCATTAATGTGGTGCCCAAGCGTGCGCCGAATCATGACATCAACCAGGCCACCGCAGGCATTCAGGATGGGGGCGAGGCCTATTTGGCAGGCGACTTTGCGCGTCGCTTCAACGAGGGCTCCACCGGCGTGCGGGCAACAGTGGCCAAGCGCGATGGCGACACCAGCGTGAATGGCGAATCACGCGAACTGACCCTGTTTGCCGTGGGTGCCGATTTCCGCCGTGACAAACTTCGCATTTCCGCCGACCTGGGTTATCAAGACCACAAGCTGCAGGCTTCGCAACCCAACGTAACCATTGCAGCTGGCCTTGCCATTCCGGCTGCACCGCGAGCAGACCGCAGCATTGCCCAACCCTGGACTTATTCCAACGCAGAAGACACCTTCGCCACGGTGCGCACTGAATATGATTTCAACAACACCGTGACCGGCTGGCTGGCCGGCGGTGTTCGGGAAAGCAACGAAGCAGGCAATTTTGCAAACCCCACCGTAACGAATGCACAGGGTGATACCAATTCACTTCGCTTTACAAACACACGCGAAGATTCTGTGCAAACCGCAGAAGCTGGTTTGCGTTTCCAGTTCAACACCGGTGGTGTGAAGCACACCGTGAGCACCTCCGCTTCGGTTTTTGAACTTGAATCAAGAAATGCATTTGCATTCTCCAGCTTTGCAGGGTTTGGCGGCAATATTTACAACCCCATGCCTGTCGATGAGCCGCCGGCCAATGCGTTTTTAGGCGGTGATTTGGGCAACCCCCTGGTGACCGGGAAAACAGAAACGTCAAGCCTTGCAATTGCCGACACCCTGGCATTGTTGAATGATCAACTGTTGGTGACCGTGGGCGCGCGCCGACAAACTATTGAATCCACCAGCTTTGATTTCAACAGCGGTGCGCAAACCGACAATTATTCAGAAAGCGCCACCACCCCGGTGGCTGGCGTGGTGTACAAAATCAATCCACAGTATTCCGTGTACGCCAACTACATTGAGGGTTTGGTCCGGGGTGACACCGCCCCGGCCTCTGCCAATGGTCAAGCCGTGACCAATGCAGGCCAGGTATTCAAACCCTTTAAAACCGAACAGACCGAAATTGGCTTGAAGTACGACGGCGGCAGCGTGGGTGGTTCAGTGTCTGTGTTCCAAAGCGACAAACCCGTGTATGGCGTTGACAGCAACAACACCTACCGCCAGGTTGATGACCAAACCAACAGGGGCCTGGAGATTATGGCGTTTGGCAAAGCCAGCAAAACAGTCACCGTGTTGGGCGGCATCAGTTTCCTGAATACCGATGTGGATGGCAAGGATGCAATTGGCGCACCGCAACGGCAGGCCAATGTGGGCGTTGAATGGAGCCCGGAACAGTTGACGGGTTTTGCGTTTGAAACGCGTGCCTTGTACACCAGCAGCCAGTATGCCAATTCAGCCAACACACAGGAAGTGCCATCATGGACGCGGCTGGACATGGGTGTGCGTTACGTCATGCCTGTGGGCAATGATCAGGCACTGACCCTGCGTGCCCGTTTGGACAATTTGACCGACCGCAACTATTGGGCGTCAGCCGGAGGTTTCCCCGGATTTGGTTACCTGACCATTGGCAACCCGCGCACCTTGACCGTGTCTGCTTCGCTGGATTTTTAATCGATGACCAAGCAGTCTATTCGCACCTGGGTGTGGTTGCACAAGTGGAGCAGCCTGGTGTGCACTGTGTTCATGTTGATGCTGGGGCTGACTGGTTTGCCCCTGATCTTTGAGCATGAAATTGCACACTTCACCGGGGCTGATGTGGAACCGGTGGAGTTGCCTGCGGATCACCCCCGGATCAGTTTGGACAGGGTGATGGAGATTGCCATTTCACAGTACCCGGACAAGGTGGGTATGTTTGTGTCGCAAGACCCGGACGACGACCGGGTGTGGTACGTCACCCTGTCCAAAGCGCCCAATCTTGAAGAAGGTTTGAAGCAGGTGGCGGTGGATGCACGCACCGGTGATGTGGTGGCTGAGCCTGCGCTGGAAGGCGGGGTGATGAACTTTATTGAATCCTTGCACGTTGACATGTTTGCAGGTTTGCCCGGCATGGTTTTTCTGGGTTTCATGGGCGTTCTGTTGCTGATTGCCCTGGTGTCTGGTGTGGTGCTGTACGCACCGTTCATGCGCAAGCTGGGCTTTGCACAGGTGCGCACCGACAAAGAAAAACCGACCAAGTGGCTTGATGTGCACAACGCCCTTGGCATTGTTACCCTGGTGTGGTTTTTCGTGGTGGGGGGCACAGGCGTAATCAACGCGTGGGGCGAGTTGCTGTTCATGAACTGGCAACGCACCCACCTGGCCGACATGGTGGCACCTTACAAAGACAAAGCACCTTTGCAGCAACTGGGTTCCTTGCAGGCCGCGGTGAACAGCGCATTGGCGCTTGAACCGAAACGCACCATTCAGTTCATTGCCTTTCCGGGCACCGGTTTTTCAAGCCCGCATCACTATGGCGTGTTTTTGCGTGGCAGCGAGCCTGTGACCGCACACACTTCAAAACCCGTGTTGGTGGACGCCAGCACGGCAGAAGTGACTGCCAGTGAAAGCCTGCCCTGGTACCTCACGGCCTTGCAGGTTTCGCAACCCTTGCACTTCGGCGACTACGGCGGTTTGCCCATGCAGATCATTTGGGCGATTCTCAATATTTTCACAATGATTGTGCTGGGCAGTGGCCTGTACCTGTGGTGGGTCAAATACAGAAAGGTGAGCGCATGAACCGGGGCATGAAGTTGTGGGGTTGGCCGATGGTGGTTGGCACCGTGACCGGTGCGGGTTTGGTTGCTGCGTTGCTGGGCGATGGTGCCTGGGATTACTGGTCCTGGCTGACACTGGGTGGTGTCAGCTTGTTGTGCGCTGTGGTTGCCAGAAAAATTTAATCCGGATTGACAATCAGAACACAAGCTGCGCAGAAAAGTTGACCAGAACACTGTGCCTGATGCAAGATGTAACCGCTCAGTTACATCTGTGACAACACCATGACCCCCATCCGTTTGCTGAACCTTGTGCTGACCCTGTCAGGTTTTCTATTCGCGCCCAACGCTATTGCACAAGTCAAGGGGCCTGAAATACCACCGGGTTTGATCGGCAATGTGTCGCGCCAACTGATGAAAGAAATGAAGCCGCTGGACAAGCCGCTGTACATCAAGATTTGCATTTTCGATATTTTGGGCAAAGCCGGCCCGGTGTTCAGCATTGCGCAAGACATTGCCCTTGAAGCACGCAAGTGGAATGTGTTTGCCGAGCTGATTGCCCACACCAATGAAACCGTGGCAACGGAATCGTTTCGCACCGGGCAGTGTGAAGCAGTGGGCATTACCACCCTGCGCGCACGTCTGTTCAACTCCTTCATGGGCAGCTTTGATGCGGTCGGTGCGCTGCCTTCTTACGCGCATGTAAAAACCGCCTTGCAGGTGTTGATGGGCAACGACGCCTTGTATGACCTGTCAATTCAAGGCAAATACCAGGTGGTGGGAATGGCTCCGTTGGGTGCAGCTTATGTCATGGTGAATGACCGCTCGATAGATTCCATCGAAAAGGCCGCTGGCAAAAAAGTGGCTGTGATGGATTGGGACAAAAGCCAGGCCAAAATGATTCAGCAATTGGGCGCACAGGCGGTGCCCAGCGACATCACCAACTTTGCCCAGAAATTCAACAATGGCGTGGTCGACATTGTGGCCGCCCCAGCTGTGGCTTTTGCCCCGCTTGAGTTGTATCGCGGTTTGGGTACCAAGGGTGGCGTGTACAAAATGCCGCTATTGAATGTAACGGGCTCGGCAATCATCAACCGTACCCGCCTTGAAAAAGAAGTACCCGACCTCGACGACCGCTTGAAGAAAATGCGCAAGTTTGGTTTGGGTTTTATCGACCAGGCTCTGGAAGCTGTCAAAACGATTGAGAAGCAGGTGCCTGCCAAATACTGGATGAACGTAACACCTGCGGATCAGGAAAAGTACAACGTGATGATGCAACAAGCGCGCATTCAATTGACCCAGGAAGGCGTGTACGACAAACGCATGATGAGTTTTCTGAAGAAAGTGCGCTGCCACCACACACCCAGTGCTGCGGAGTGCAGCACGAATGTGGAGTGACAGGAAAATTGTCTGTTGTGTTTTAGAAGGTGTTGTTCACCAACACTTCATCCAGAGCAAGTTGACCCGGCTTTGGCCAGGGCGCTTTGGTGCCTTTGCCAATCGCCACCATGGGGCCCATCACATAGTCGTCAGGCAGCTTGATCAGTTTCGCAATACCTTCAATGTCGAAGCCGATCATGGGGCATGAATCCAGACCAATGCCTTTTGCCGCCAGCATCAGCGTTTGCATGGCCATGCCGATCGAACGTTGCGCTTCGTCGCGTTGCAGCCACTCGCGCCCGTCATGGAACGGGCCCATCCAGCCAACCAGCAGGTCGGCCACTTCTTTGGGCGCAAGGGTCCAGTAACGGGAGGGGTTTTTGTCCCAGGCCTTCATGTCGGCCGTCATGATGACCAGCAATGATGCGTCGGTGATCTGAGCCTGGTCATTGCCCAGCTTGCGCATTTCCGCACGCAAAGCCTTGTCGCGCACCACCACGAAACGCCAGTGTTGAATGTTGAAGCTTGTGGGTGCCTGAATGGCGGCTTCAAACAGTTTCTTTTCCTCGTCTGCTGAGATGATGTGTTCAGGATCGAATGCCTTGATGGCACGGCGTTGATAGATTGCATCAAATAATTCCATATACTGCTCCGTTTTTTTTTGCATAAAAAAAGCCGGAACCCTGGAGGGGATTCCGGCAAATAGTGTACAGGCTAAAAAGGGAAAGTCGCTTATTTGGACAAGCGACGTGCCTGTGACACTGCGTAGCTGCCTGCGCGTGCGGCCAGCAAAGGATCGTCTGATCCTTCGATGCCGGTTGGTAAAATCAACGGGTTGAAGTTGATGCCATCGCATGAGGCGGTGTCAGTTACAGAAGTTACTTTTAAACGCCCTGCAACCACTTTTTTGCGATCATCTGGCCACGCCACTGTGGCGTTGTCAGTGGGGTCACCCGCTTGGCCCAACTGCAAAACCATGTCGAATTCAACCGGAATTTGTGACACGCGGCCTTTCAGTTCGTCGGCCAGAAATACTTTGGCATGGTTGGCCAGTTTTTCTTCGGGAATGAATTCCTGACCACCTGCAGGCACGAACATCCATTTGGCAAACTGGGTTTTGCCCGCTGCGTTGGTGAACTTGAATGCATGGGTGCTCCAGTAATTCACAGCGCCGTAGCTGGCGGGTACGCCGGTTTTGGCCACCCATTCCATTTGGGGTTTGAAGTCGGGGTACTTGGCAGCCGCCGCTGCAATTTTGGCCGGGTCCATTTTTTTGGTGGCCGGGTCGGGTTTGCGTGCCTCCAGAAAAGCGAGGAAGCCATCGGGAGTGGCAGCGGTGAAGAAGGGGGCTGAAATATTTGCCATCAACCATTGTTCGCCATTGGGCAAATCGAACTGGGCGGCCAGACCGCGAACGCCCTTGCCGCTTTCAGGGGCGTTGGGATTGCCACCACCCACCGAGAAACGAAGGGTTACAGGCACAGGTTTGCCTGAAAACGCAGACGCTTTGGAAACGGCCGCACCTGCCTTGTTGCCGGTGAATGTGCCCGCTGCGCAAACACCGCGGGCCCCCGATCGGCGTGAACCGGCGTGTGTACCGAACACTCCTTCAAGGCCATCCACCAGGTTCACCGCGTTGGCGGGTTCGCTGGGGATCGCATTTTGCGCGAAAGCTGATTGTGTACCGAGGGCGGCCAGTGCGGCCACAACTGACAAACCAAGTGCTGTTTTCATCGTCCTGCATCCTTTTTGATGTTCGCAGAGTGCGCAACCCACCCGATTATTCGGGTGGAGGTACGCAATAGATCGCTGGCGCAGGAAGGAAGTTACAGTGTCACGAAAATATAATGTGCCGTTCAGTTCGGGCTGGCTAGCCCAGGAACTAAGCTAAAAAATAAAACTCATGTTTTTAATATCTAAAATGTGGGTGATTCAGAACGCAGTTTTGTATGGGATACAAGTTTCGTGGCCGACGTCGAGAGTTCGCTCTGTCGGCAGGTTTTGGAACTTTCCAGTTGATTTCCATACACAATTGTTGTGGTAACAATCCCCTGCCGAGTATGCCGACCAAGCCCAATCCGCTCTCTAATTCTTCTAATCCGCCGGTTGACAGTCACAAAGCCGGGCGGCCCGCAAAAGGTTTAAAGCAGGTTGTCGCCCGACTTGCCAAACCATTTAAGGGGTTTGGCTCCGGGAGCAACGAGCCTGCGAAGGCTCCACCCGCTGTCGCATCAAAGCAGGCATCAAATAAAACTCCCAGCCCTCAAATGTTGGCCCAGGCGCGCGAACAGGCAAACAATTCAATTGCGAGAACTTTTTCACGTTCTGCGTCAGACAGCGTTTTTTCCTCACCCAGGTTTTCTTCATTGGATGCGTGCAGGTTAAAATTGCTGAACGCTAGGCAACTTGTTCTGGATACTGAGTATCAACTTGGCAAACTTCGCGCGCAGCTAGGTTCTCCATCAACGTCTGATCAAGAAAATGTGCTGCAAATCAGATTTGAACTGTTGAAGCTGGAAAAAATCCTGGATGACGCCAAGGCTTTAAAAACCGATTATTCTGCGCAATTGGATGAGGCTTTTTCGTCAGAGCTTGAGAAAATTCAGAATAAGATTGCCAGTCTCCAAAGTGAAATGGCTTCCAGTTCGTGTTCGAAACAACTGCACCTGCAGACGCTTATTGCTCAAGCCGAGCTTGACATGTTGAATCTTAAAATTGCTCGAGATCGGCTTTGATACCTGCCGCAACCGCAATTACTGGGGTCGATTAAAAACCAAAGCCCTGATTGCAGGGTCTCTTTGAAGTTCTTGGTTCATTTGCATAAGTGCTGTCGGGTTTTGGCGCACCGCAGCCATTGCGATGTCGTGATTTTTTCTCAAGTCCGGGCTCGCAAATTGAAACGCCAAGCCTGCATTTTGAACCGCGGACATCACCACGAAATGATCGTTTCGCATTTCTTGACTTGCAAATCCAAGGGCCCAGCCATTTTGGTTTACAGCAGCTAATGCCACTTCCCGATCGTTTTTCAGTGCCTGGCTGGCAAATGAAAGTGACCATCCCATTCGTTGAACTGCGTTCATCACCACATCCCGATCAGATCGCGAAACTTCGTCCATGTTCTCAAGGGTCAGTGGTGACTCTTCAATCATCAAGATTGCATTTCTTTTTCGTTCCAGCAGGTTTCTGATGCTGGATATCTCGGTGTGATCTTGACCCGGTAACCCAGTTTCAAGGGCAATGTTGTACAAGGCGCCCAAGCGTTCCAGATGTGTGGTGTTTAGTTTGCCAATCGTGGTCACGGTGTTGTCAGAAAGCTTTCCAAGGGACTTCAGCAAAACCACGCTTAAGTTCGCCAATTGGCGCAGCTGCTGGGGGGCGACATTTTCCCCTGCCTCTATTTTTAGCCGTGCCGGTTGAATGAAACGTGAAATCAGTTGATCCATCACATCGATCACGAAGTCTTTGTTGGGCATTGAATCAACCGCACAAACTTTGTCCAGATCGTCAGTCAATTGACTGGCTTCGGGCAAATGATTGAAGTCGCCTGTGTTCAAGGCATGGTGAAGCTGGGCCAATGCGTATTGTTCTGTGGCAAATTCGCGGCATAGAAGCCGTAGAACTGGAATGGCTGCCTCGGGCCGGTGCAGTACCATTGTGTTTAATGCGATAAAGGCGTTTCTCGGGTTTGCGTGAGGTGTCGGCACACGCTGCGGCAACGTTCGGTGTGGGTTTCTGCCGTAACGGTTCAAGTGCCTTTGCAGCTCGCCATTGATGTGGAGTATTGCCCTGGCCGTGGCGCGGGGTTGGCTTGTGGTGTTTGCTGCAAATGTAACTGTTGCGCGTTCTCTATTTCCTGAAACCGGATTGACCATGACCACTGAAACCACATCGATTAAAGAGCTTAGTGCTACTTGATCGTGATCAGTTCCACAATATCAACATCTTCAGTTTGAAATCAGCAGGTTTTTGATCAATGCCTCGGCCACGCGCTGGTTCATGTAGCGGGGAACTGCGTAGGTAAAGCGGGCTTCTGCGATTGCAGAACGCGCAACAGCAGGGATGTCCGCCGGTTTTAGTGCCGCCAGTTGGGCTGGAATCCCGAACTTGGCGTTCATTTCCCGGATGCGTGCAACAAAGGCGCGGGCCAGATGAACATCGTCTGCACCTTTCTCGCCAATTCCGCAGGCGCGGGCAAGAATGGCCAGGCGGTCGGCACAATTGGGCAGCGAATAATCCAGAACATGGGGCATTACAATCGCATTGGCAAGGCCATGCGGTGTGTGGTAAAGCGCACCGAACTTGTGGGCAATGCCATGCACGTAACCCACGCCAGCTTGCGTAAATGCCATGCCCGCCAGGTGTGAAGCACGTGCCATTTTCTGGCGGGCTTCAATGTTGCTGCCATCGGTGACGGCGGTTTCAAGGTATTTCATCACCAACTGGGTGGCCTCTATGGCTTTCTCGTCGGTCTTCTTCATGGCGTTTCTGGACACGAACGATTCAACCGCATGGGTCAGCGCGTCCATTCCGGTGGCGGCGGTGATGTGCGCGGGCAGGCCTGTCATCAAAGCGCCGTCCAGTGCGGCGGCGGTGGGCATCAACTTAAGGTCCATGGCGGCAGCCTTGCGCTGGTTTGCGGGGTCGCTAACCACTGCTGCAATGGTTACTTCTGAACCTGTGCCTGCTGTTGTGGGCACGGCATACAGGGGCAACATACCGCGCCACACGCGAAACAGGCCGGTCATTTTCATGATCGGTTTTTGGTTTTTGGCGCGTGCGCCTATCAGCTTGGCTGCATCAATCGGGCTGCCACCACCCACGGCCAGAATGGCATCGCAATCGTGTTGTGCCAGCACTTTGTAGCCGGCTTCAATCTGGGCAATGGTGGGGTTGGGTTCCACACCATCGAAAATGACATACTTCACTTGCAGCAATTCCAGCTCGGTTTTCATCTTGTCGAGCACGCCCAGCTTTACCAGCACGGCATCGCTCACAATCAGTACGCTGGTGTGGCCCTGGGCTGCCAGGTGACGCACCAGTTCCAGAGAAGATCCGCTGCCTTCGAACACCCGGGGCCACTTGAACGGAAGCAGGGCGGTGACCACTTTGAATATGGCCATATAGAGGCGAAGGAACAGCACTTCGAGTGCGTGCAACATGCGGGAGTCTCCAGATCTTTTTATAATGGGTTTACAAATGTTACCAAGATTGTACAAACACAGTGGACGTTTGTCGCAGAGGAAATATTCCATTTTCATGAAGATCGGGAAATTTTCACGAGACATTTCATGCAAGCTTGCCCACTTTAATTACAACAATTCAGAGACATCTTTCATGAAGCACTGCAGTTCACCCTTGTTGGCGGCCTTTGCCGCATTGGGGCTGATGCCCGCCGCCTTTGCACAAACCGAGAAGCTTGACGACTTCGTGGTGTCGGCCACCCGTGAAGCACGCGATCCGTTTGAGGTGCCAGCCTCGGTCGACAAAATTGGCCAAAATACCCTGGAAAAGGCCGCCAGTTTTCAAGTGAATTTGTCGGAAACGCTGACCCGCGTACCCGGCTTGGTGATCAACAACCGCAACAACTTTGCGCAAGACCTGCAAATTTCCATTCGTGGTTTTGGTGCACGCGCCACCTCGGGCGTGCGCGGTGTGCGTTTGTTTTCTGACGGTATTCCCGCCACCATGCCTGACGGTTCGGGTCAAATTTCCCACTTCAGCTTAAGTTCTACCGAGTCGATTGAAGTATTGCGCGGGCCGTTTTCCTCGCTGTACGGCAATTCATCGGGTGGCGTTATTTTGTTGACCACCGAGAACCCACGCCCTGGTACCGAACTGGAAGTGAACCAGATATTCGGTACAAACAGCACGCGCAGAAGCGGGATCAAGCTGAACAAAGGCAACGAGGAGGTGGGCATTGTGATTGATGCGTCGACTTTCCGCACCGATGGTTACCGTGACCACAGCAAAGCCCGCCGTGACAACTTCAACAGCAAAATGGTGTGGAATTTAAGCGGTGATACGCGGCTTAGCTGGGTGGTGAATTACGTGGACATTCCCCTGGCGCAAGACCCGGCTGGCCTGACCGCTGCCCAATTGGCCAGCAACCGCCGGCAGGCCGGCACCAACACCGTGGCCAGAAACACCAACAAAACCGTGGAGCAAAGCCAAACCGGTATTGTGCTTGAGCACCGGTTCACGCCTGCCACCAGTGTGACCTTCAGCCCTTATTACGGCGATCGAAAAATTCGTCAGGTGTTGGCAAGCAGCGCAGTGATTGATTTGAAAAATGAGTACAGCGGTGCCGACCTTCGTTTTGCGCACCAAACCACCTTGTTGGAAAAGCCCCTGTTTTTGAATGCGGGTTTGACCGTGGGTGAACTGGAGCAGGCACGTTTGGGCTTTTTCGGCGCCAGCACCACGCCCAACCGGGACGAGGCCAATACCGCCAGCCAGTTCGACCAGTACATGCAAGCTGAATATTTTTTCACCGACAAGTTCAGTGTGCTGGGGGGTGTGCGCAATTCGTCCATCGAGATTGAATCGCGCGACCAGTTCTTGAGCAATGGCAATGGCAGCGGCAGCAAAAAGTACGATGAGTTGACCAGCAACATCGGCCTTACTTATCGTTTGCAGCCAAACATCAACACCTACATTTCCTATGGCGAGGGGTTCGAGACCCCAACCTTGCTGGAAACCGCTTATTTGTCGGTTGCACCACCCAGTCCTAATTTCAATTCCCAACTTGAAGCCGCAAAAAGCGAGCAGCTGGAAGTGGGCGTAAAAGCCAGGTTTGGTGCCACCAAAGTGAATGCTGCGCTTTACACCGTGGACACCGAGAATGAAATTGTGGTGCTGGCTGCCAACGGCGGTGCCACATCGTTTCAAAATGCGGGCTCCACAAGCCGCGAAGGTGCGGAATTGGGCTTGCAGCATGCTTTCAACAAACAATGGCAAGCCAATGTGGCGGTGAACTACATACGCGCCATTTACGACACATCGGTGAATAACATTCAGGCGGGTAACAGCCTGCCCAGCATTTCGAAAAAAACCTTCTTTGGCGAAGTGGTGTACAAGCCTTCCAGCCTGTATGAAGCGGCAACGGAATTGCGTTACGTTGACAAGCTGTTTGCCAATGATGCAAACGATGCCTTTGCACCATCCTATTCGGTTGTGAACTTGCGTGCCAGCAAGGATTGGCCAATGGACGGTGGGTGGAATGTTCGCACCTATGCGCGCATCGACAATGTGTTGGACAAGCAATACGTGGGCTCGGTGATTGTGAACCAAGGGGCAGGGCAGTTTTTTGAGCCCGCCAGCGAGCGTCAGTTTCTGGTGGGTGTTACGCTGGGGTTGAAGTGGAAGTGAGTGTATATGTGACTTGTTGGTAACTTTAGAATGTCAACATCAATGCACCTGGTCATCCCGCTGTTAAAATCTGACACACATAATTTTCACAATCAGGTTCATCGCCATGTCATCAGCCCTTAGTCTTCGCCGCATCAGCCACATGTCCAGCAACGGCTGGGATCGCCTGTTCAAATCGGAATCCATGGTGCGGGCGGGTTTGCAGCCGTTCGAGATTGTTTACCAAAGCGGTATTCACAGCGTTCGCCACTACCTGCCGTTGACTGAAGAAAGCATTGCCGTGGGTGATGAAACCTTGCCTGTTTCGAAAAAGCGCAACCAAATTCCATTGGTGCTGATTGCCCCGCTTGCCGTCAACATGTTCGTGTACGACCTGCTGCCCGAGCGCAGTTTTGTGCGCTACCTGCTGGCGCAGGGTTTTGATGTGTACCTGATCGATTGGGGCAAGCCTACGCGCAAACAGGCTGGTTTAACGCTTGAAAATTACATCAAGGAATTTTTGCCCGCTTGTTTGAATGCGGTGCGTGAACACAGCGGTTCGAAAAAGCTGAACCTGCAAGGCTGGAGCATGGGCGGTGGCATGGCCTTGGCTTACACCGCTTTGTTCAACGATGAAAACATCAATAAGATTGTTACTTTCGGCACGCCAATTGATGGCCACGCCAACGGCCCAATCGGTCAGCAGTACAAGCGCCTGGCCCACCTGTTGAAATCGGCCCGAATCAATTTCCGCAAGGTCCCCGCAAAATTGCTGTACACACCGGGTTGGGCCAATGTGATCGGTTTCAAATTGCTTGACCCCGTGGGCAGCCTGAAAGGTTACTGGAACCTGGTGACCCAATTGCACGACCGTGAATTCGTGGCTCAGCATGCCAACCAGGCCGCCTTCATCGACAGCCTGGAAGCCTACCCTGGCGGTGCCATTCGCGACTGGTTTGCCAGCATTTGGCTGGAAAATGAAACCGCGCATGGCCATTTCAAAGTGGGCAAGGCCCAGGCCAATTTCAAAAACATCACCTGCCCGGTGCTGGGTATTGCCGGCAAAACAGACAACCTGGCCAACGTGGCCTGCTGCAAACCGATCACCAAGGTGGTGGGCTCTGAAAAATCTGAATTCTTCATCGGCCCGGGTGGTCATATTGGCATCATGAGCGGCAAGGAGTCGCCCAATACCATTTGGGCGAAAACCGTGAGCTGGTTGAACGGCTAACCTGTTATTTCAAGGGATACGCATTGTTCGTGAACTTCAACACCATGAATCCATTGTCCTGACAAGTCACCCAGATTTGGTCGCTGCCCACGAAGCGGGGTGGCGAGCTGCACCAGCCTTGCCTTTGACCATGTTGCGTTGCCCCGATTGATAATGCGTCAGGTTTGGTACTGAGCCACGGCTTGATTTAGATGTAATATCGGACCGTTGCGCAGGTTTGAACAGACGCAGTTGGGAGTGGGTAGTATGTTGTGGTCAAAAAAGGTTTTATTGAACCTGATGCTTGTGCTTGGCTGTGTGTTAACCGCTTGTGCAAGCAATTCCCCTCCTGAAGATTTTGAGGCAAGTCGAATCTGGCTGATGGGCGAGGTGCACGACAACCCTCAAGCGCACAAGGCGCGTTATGAACTGATCGCCAGCAAGGTAAAGGCGGGCTGGCGACCTGCCTTGGCCATGGAGCAATTCGATCGCGAACACCAAGGCCTGTTGCGCACCGCACAAGACGAATGCAAAGCAGCGCAGTGCATTACATCCCGGCCTTGGGTCGAAAAGTGGCAATGGGATTTGTATGAACCCCTGATTCAACTGGCGCTGGACAATGATCTAACCCTGCTGGCGGTCAATGTGTCGCGCAGGGATGCAAACCGGATTGTTCAAGGTGGCTACCAGGCCGCGTTGGACCCGGAAACCATTTCGCAGTATCTGTTGAACAAACCCCTGCCTGAGCTTCTTGAAGCAGAACACCGAACCAACATCGTGGAAGGTCACTGCAACATGCTGCCTGCCAGTGTGGTCGAGAAAATGATTCCTGCCCAGGTTGCTCGCGATGTCTGGATGGCCAAGGTGCTGGCGCAACAGGCAGAGCAAAGCGATGTCATTCTGATTGCTGGCAATGGGCATGTGCAGAAACATGTCGGCGTAATTCAATGGTTGCCCGTTAAGCTGAAGCGAATAACAACAGCGCATGGTTTCATCGAAGACCAGCAGGGCGGCATTGGCAGTGAATTTGATGTGGTGCACCGCATCCCGGCCTTCCCGCGAGAAGACCCCTGCAAAAATTTTGAGGCCATGATGAAGTAAACCGGTGCAGGTGGTAAGGGGCATGGGTATGAAGGGCATGGGGGCTTTGCAACGGCGCGTGTCGTTGCCGCATGTGAGTGCCTTGGCCTTGTGTTTGGCAGCCTTGTGGTCGACCCCACTTCAAGCGAATGGTTTTGAAAACTTCGAAGACGCGGAACTGATTGACCACATTGCGGGCAGTGTGTCCCGCGATTACGGGCAAATGTATGGTTATGAGGTTGGTTTCAAATTGATCGGCAAGGAAGTGTTGCACCATTCAGCCTTGCTGGTGCAGTACAACGCGCACCAGAAGCATTGCACCTTTTTGCTTAGTACCCGGGACAGAAACTGGTACAACTTCCGGCAGTACATGAAGTTTTTCAAGGAACTTCCCAAAAAAGTGGTGTACGAAGCTTTTTTCGCACACGAGTCGGGCCATTGCGTGCAGAAAAAGGAAAAGATCGACCTTGGTTCGGTGCAGCGTCGCCACCGAGAAGAACTGTTTGCCGACTTGTTCGCGCTTTCCCATATTGAGCGGCATTTCCCGGAACATCGGCACGCATTTGAAGAAGCCTTGCTGGACATGCGCCGCGCGGCATATGGGATTCAAAAAGACTACGGGTTTTACAAAGAATTACTGAAGTTTCAGCACAGCCCCGATCTGCATACTGCGCTTAAGGTAATAAATCCCCAAGAACGCGCCCATTCGATTGCCAAGGTGATCGATTTGCTGTGATCCAAGTGTTTTTGCCCTAGACAAGGGTGACTCAAACCGTTCAAGCGATTACACTTAAAGCACCCAAACCGATTGGTTAAAACACTTAAAAAATGAAAACCGAAAACCCGCTCGCTTTAGAAAACCAGCTTTGTTTTTCACTTTACGCCACCTCCCTAGCGATCACTCAAGTCTACAAACCCTTGTTGCAGCCTTTGGGTTTAACGTTTCCACAGTACCTTGTCATGATGATTTTGTGGAAAGAAGACGGCGTCAGTTTGATCAGTGTGGCACGCCAGCTTGGCCAGCAGCCAGGCGCATTGACACCGGTTATCAAGCGCATGGCTGAGCAGGGCTTGCTGACCCGAAACCGCAGTGCGGACGACGAACGCCAGTTGCAAATTTACCTGACCGAAGAGGGCAAGCGCATTCGCGACAAAGCACTGGATGTGTACGCCTGCGTGGTGGATCAATGTGGCATGAGCCTGCAGGAAATTCATCGCCTGAAATGCGAGTTGGACGCGTTGCGCGAGCGTTTGTTGAAAAACTGATCGCTTGTTTCCGTGAAGTTATTGCGATAACTTTGTCCGTCGACTTCAAACCAAGGAGAAGAGAACATGGAGGTTGTTTATTCACCCAAAGCAACCTCGACAGGCGGCAGGGAAGGCCGTTCAGTCACCGAAGACGGCTGCTTGAATGTACAGCTAAGTACCCCCAAAGAACTGGGTGGCGCTGGTGGCCCAGGCACCAACCCCAAGGGTGTGGGTTTTGCAATTACCGTGGACATGTCGATCAAACTGGACGGCATGGACAAAGCCGATGCCAAGGCATTGGTTGAAAAGGCGCATCAGGTTTGCCCGTATTCCAACGCAACACGTAACAATGTGGATGTAAAGTTGACTGTGGTGTAATTAATCATAGCCAGCAGGCCGTTTGAAAGCGGTGGGCTTGAAAAGGCCCGCCGCTTTTTGTTTTTTTGCAGAGATGAATATGCACAGCAAGTACGCTAAAACCCCTTGGACGCTGAACGAGCATGGCGAAACCCGTTGCGTTGGTTTTGAACTGGAGTTCGCCGGGCTCGACCTGAAAACTGCAGCCAACGCTGTTGCCGATGCCTTTCAGGGCGAAATTCTGGTCGACACACAAGCCGAGTGCAAAGTGAAGCATCCGCAGTATGGCAATTTCAAAATTGAACTGGATTGGCTTTTTGCGAAAAACATGGCGCGTCGCAGTTTGCAAAGCCAGCGCCCCAGTGAGGAGGCCGTGATCAGCCTGATGACCGATCTGGCGCGTCAGGTCGTGCCAATTGAGGTGGTGTGCCCACCAGTGCCGGTGAATCAACTGGATGTACTGAACAAGGTGGTGTCCAATTTACAGCACGCCGGTGCGCTTGGCACCGCAGATTCTCTGATCTACGCATTTGGTGTGCACATCAATGCAGAATTGCCTGCACTAGACCCGGAAACGCTGGTGGCCTACATGCAGGCTTACTGTGTGGCCCAGCATTGGTTGATCAAGGCCCACGGCGTAGACCCGGTGCGTCGATTGATGCCCTACATCGATCTTTATCCGAAACGCTATGTTCAACGGGTGTTGGGTTACACGCCACAAACGTCCATGGCGAAAATCATCGACGATTACCTTGAAGACAACCCCACGCGAAATCGCGGAATGGACCTTTTGCCCCTGTTCAAGCATCTGGATGCGGCGCGGGTCTTGGCTGTTGTTGAGGACGAACTTGTCAACGCCCGCCCCACATTTCACTATCGCCTGCCCAATTGCGAAATTGAAGACCCGCAGTGGCAGTTGGCCAGCAGCTGGAATATTTGGTGTGTTGTGGAACACCTGGCGGCCGATCCGGTCACATTGAAATCCATGCGTGAACAATGCGTGGCCTATAACAACAACTTGATCAACCTGAAGGAAGAGCCTTGGCACCAGGAACTGGCGCAAATTCACGAAAACCTGTCGTCGGTGTAACTGGCAATGCCCGGTGGTTTTCCCCATCGTGGTTCTGCATCCGCTTTGCTGTGTGGCTTGCAGGAGGCAAGGCCAGGCGAATCAGCGTGAAACACCAATGGCCGATTGGGCAGATTGATGCCCTGATTGTCAGCGGGGGTGACGACATTCACCCGTCCCTTTATGGCGAAGAAGAAATGCCCAAAGCCCAGTACGACCCAATGCGGGATGCACTGGAGCAAATGCACATTGCATGGGCACTTGAACACCAGTTGCCCATGCTGGGCATATGCCGGGGCACGCAATTAATCAATGTCAGCCTGGGTGGAAGTCTGCACAGCGACATACGTGGGCGCAGAAAAATGACATCCAACCGGGGCACCGTGTTGCCGCGCAAAACAGCAGCACTTCGCGCAAAAAGTGCCCTTGGCCAAGTGGTGAAAGCCAGCCGCTTGCGCATCAACAGCCTTCACCATCAGGCAATTGACGATTTGGGTGAGAATGTGCGCGTGGTTGCCCGTGATCTGGACGGCTTTGTGCAAGGCATCGAGCCCGCCGGGCAGGGCCTTTGGCTTGGTGTACAGTGGCACCCGGAATATCTGTTCTACCGCACGCACCACCTGCGCCTTTTCAAATGGCTTGTGCAACAATGCAGGCAGACTGCGCAAGGCGCTTGATCCCTATGTCGTATCTTTTTTTGTTTGTCTCGGCTTTTTTGGCGGCTACCGTGCTGCCTTTTTATTCCGAGGTGGTGTTGTTTGGCATGATCCGTGCCGGTGAACCGGCTGGCCTGTTGTTGTTGGTCGCGGCGGTTGGCAACACACTGGGGTCGGTGGTGAACTGGGTTTTGGGGCGTTACCTGCTGCGTTTTCAGCACAAAAAATGGTTCTATTTCAAACCCGTGCAAATCGAAAAAATGCAGGCCTGGTTTCAGCGTTACGGCGTTTGGAGCCTGTTGCTGGCCTGGATGCCGATTGGCGGCGACCCGCTGACGCTGGTCGCCGGTATCATGCGGGTGAATTTGTGGCTGTTCATTTTGCTGGTGGGTATCGGTAAAACTTTTCGATACATGGCTGTGATTTATTTTTCTGAATTGTCAGTGGCCTGGTTTTAATTTTTTTCTGGACTTCAATTTTTATGACTACTTCGGACTTGCCCCAACTGGACATTAATTGCTTCAAGCAACCCGACCGCGTGCTGCTGGGCGACAGCCTGAATCATCCACCCCGAATCCTGATTTTGTATGGTTCACTGCGGGTGCGGTCGTTCAGCCGTTTGGCTGCCGAAGAGGCAGGGCGCCTGCTCACCCTGATGGGCGCCGAGGTGAAATTCTTTGACCCCAGTGGTTTGCCCCTTGTCGATGAAGCAAACGAGCAGCACCCCAAGGTGCAAGAATTGCGCGAGCTGGCGGATTGGTCCGAAGGGCAGGTGTGGAGCTCGCCCGAGCGCCATGGTGCCATGACCGGTGTCATGAAAACCCAGATCGACTGGTTGCCGTTAAGCGGTGGTGCCAAGCGGCCGACACAGGGAAAAACGCTGGCTGTGATGCAGGTGTGTGGTGGCTCCCAATCGTTTAATGCGGTGAACCAGTTGCGCGTACTGGGTCGTTGGATGCGCATGATCACCATTCCCAATCAGTCCTCGATTGCAAAAGCGTTCATGGAATTTGACGACAACAACCGCATGAAACCTTCGTCGTATTACAACCGCCTGGTCGATGTGATGGAAGAGTTGATGAAGTTCACACTGATGACCCGTGGCAACGCTCAGTACCTGGTTGACCGGTATTCCGAGCGCGTCGAGTCGGCGGAAGAATTGTCCAGGCGTGTGAACCAGCGCAGCATTTAACGCAGTGTTTCAAACAGGAGCCCCTGCAGTGTTCAAAGCAATTGGATGTACATTGTTGTTGCTGTGGACAGGCTTTGCCCAAGCGGGCACGGCCACCGTTGCGGCGGCTGCCACCTTGCGCTATGCACTGGACGAAATTGCACCGCAGTTCAGGCAATCCACTGGCCACACCGTGAAAGTGGCCTATGGCTCTTCGGGTAATTTTTACAGCCAGATCAAACAGGGCGCACCGTTTGATGTGTTTTTGTCGGCCGACATGGCGTTTCCGCAAAAACTGGTGGCTGAAAAACTGGCCAGGCCACCTGTGCATGCCTACGCAGAAGGGCGGCTGGTTTTGCTGGTGCCCAACAAAAGCCCATTGAAAGCCGATGGCAGTTTGCAAGACTTGGCGGCCGCGCTGAAAGACGGCCGCCTGAGCAAGCTTGCAATTGCCAACCCCAGTGTGGCTCCCTACGGCATGCGCGCCCGCGAGGCATTGATGCATGCAGGTTTGTGGGAAAGCATCCAACCCTGCTTGGTGGTGGGTGAAAACATTTCGCAAGCCACACAGTTTGCCAGTTCGGGGGCAGCACAAGCCGGGCTGGTAGCCCTGTCGCTGGCGGTGTCGCCGCAGTTGGTTTCGCACACGCGTTTTGAGCGGGTACCCAGGCAATGGCACCAACCCCTTCGTCAGGGCATGGTGCTGATTCAGGCCGCCAACCCCGCGGCCCAGGCTTTTTACGATTACCTGAAAACCGCCCCTGCACAGGCAGTGCTGAAAAAATATGGGTACGATGAACCGGTTGCCCAATAACATCCCATCACAAAACACATGGACTGGTCTGCTTTTTCCCTTTCAATACAACTGGCCTTTGGCACCTTGCTGGTGTTGCTGCCCATGGGCTTGTTGGTGGGTCGCTGGCTGGCGCGTACCCAGTTCAAGGGCCGGGCATGGCTTGAAGCGGCCATTTTGCTGCCACTGGTGTTGCCGCCCACGGTCATGGGGTACTACCTGCTGGTGGTAGTGGGCGGTGGGTCGCCTGTGGGGCAGTGGCTGCAAAATACCTGGGGTGTGTCGCTTGCTTTCAATTTTTCCGGGTTGCTGCTTGCCTCGGTGTTGTTCAACATTCCTTTCATGTTTCAGCCCATACAGCGCGCATTTGAATCCATTCCAAACAACCTGAATGAAGCCGCACAGGTCAGCGGCCTAAGCCGTTGGGCCATTTTCACCACGGTTGAATTGCCCTTGGCCTGGCCCGGCATTGTGTCGGCCATGGTGCTGACCTTTGTGCACACGCTGGGCGAATTCGGCGTGGTGCTGATGATCGGCGGCAGCATTCCTGGCGAAACACGCACGTTGGCCATTTCCATTTACGACAGTGTTCAAAGTTTTGATCTGCAGGCGGCCCACCAAATGTCACTCGCATTGCTGATTTTTTCGCTGGTCGCAGTGGCCACTTCCCTGCTGCTTTCCGGGCGCCGAATGCGCACGGTGAAGCGGGCCGTGTAGGGGAAACGGCATGGCCCTTCACATTCAGTTTCAACAACACAAACCCATGTCCTTGCAAGGGCAGTTCAGTTGTGAAGCCGGTCAGTTGTTGGCCCTTGTGGGGCCTTCCGGTGCGGGGAAATCGTCCATTCTCCGCCTGCTTGCGGGCCTGATGAGGCCTGCGCACGGCCGCATTGAAGTGGGTGGGCAGGTGTGGCTTGATACCGCCAAAGGCATTTTTCAAACCCCGCAACAGCGGCGCGTGGGTTTGGTGTTTCAAAATTATGCCCTGATGCCGCATTTAAGTGCCGCAGCCAATGTGGCGCTGGCTTTGCAGCACTTGCCCAAAAGCGAACGAATCATTGAAGCGGTGCAGTGGCTAAAGCGTGTGCGTTTAAGCAGCGACGAATCCATGCGCAGGCCCGCTCAGCTGTCAGGTGGGCAACAGCAACGCGTTGCACTGGCCCGCGCACTGGCGCGCGAACCACAGTTGTTGTTGCTGGATGAACCGTTCTCAGCCGTAGATCAAATGAACCGCGAAAGCCTGTACCGCTTGCTTGCGGAACTGCGCACTGATTTGAATATTCCGATTGTGCTGGTAACCCATGACCTGAATGAAGCCCGCATGCTGTGCGACAAGCTGGTGGTGTTGGACCAAGGCGATGTGCTGCAGGAAGGCCCGGCATTCGAGGTGCACCGCAGGCCGCGCAATTCCCGGGTGGCTGACTTGGTGGGCATTCAAAACCGTTTTTATGGCGCATGGATGGGGCCTTCTGAAACGCCAGGCCTGGGGGTGTTGCAATGGACACGTTCGCTGGACACACAGCAAGTCACCTCACAAAATTCCCTTCAATTGCGCACCCGCGACAAAGGAAAAATTCCACCCGGTTTTCCCGTGAATTGGGTGGTGCATGCCGATGGCCTTGCCCTGAAACCCGAGGGATATAATTTGCAAAGGGACGGCTTTATTCTGCTGCCCGTGCATGTGGTGGGTCACCGTGACCTGGGGGAACTCAGCCTGATTGATTTGTCCATGGATGTGGCACCGTGCGAGGTGTTGAAAATGGCGGTGTCGGGCGTACAACGTTTGGGTTTGAAAACAGGTGCCCGCGGTGTGGTGGAAATGGACCTTGGCTTGATCCACATCATGCCCAAGAAACCCCACCCGGAATTGGCGCAAACGCGCAGGTAAATCCTGGGGGCGGTTTGTAAACGAATCTGAAAGTGTCGTGTGCCCAGTACCAAGTGCTGGAGACATTTCAAAATAATTACAGACCATGACCACAAAACTACACACTGCGCTGGCAATCAGCGTGCTGGCCTTGCTCGCCGGTTGCCTGGGTGGCGATGAAGCTGCCTTGACCGCGGGCGGTGAAAGCCCCACCACCACCAACCCCAACGAAGAACCCCCGGTTGACCTGGAGCCCGGCGATGGCATCCGGATATTGTCCAACCGCGCAGATTTGATCAGCGATGGCAATGCCTTGGTGGAAATTACCGCAGAAGACCCCGCCAACCTGCAAGTGATTCGGGTGATGTTGGGCACCGTTGATGTAAGTGACCAGTTCGCCCTGCGTGAAAATGGCCGCTACATGGGTCGCCTGCAAGGTTTGGCCTTGGGTGAAAACCGCATCACGGCCGTGCTTAAAAACACAGGCCGTGTTGTGGCCACCGTGATCAATCACCCCAATGGCGGGCCTGTGTTTTCCGGGCCGCAGGTGCAGCCCTGGACCTGCACCAACGAAGCGGTGGTGGATGCGCAATGCAACCAGCCAGCCGAATTCAGCTTTTCGTATTTGCCAGCCAACAAGCTGCAGCATTTTCTGAGCAATTCCAATTTTCAGGAACAGGAATTTGCGCCCACTTTCCTGCCTTACGACCCGGAAAATCCGCCACCTGCCGAAGACATTGCCATGACCACGACCGACAACGGCGTGACTGTGCCCTTCATCATCCGCACCGAGCGTGGTGTGCAAAACCGCGACCGCTACCAAATTCGAACCTTGTTCAACCCAGCTGAAGACTGGCAACCCTGGAAGCCGCAACCCCAATGGAACGGCAAAGTACTGGTTCACCACGGCGGCAACGTGGGCGTAACCTATGGCCCCGGTAACCCACCCAATGGCGACATTTCAGGCACAGCGCCCGATGGCGCAGAATTCTTGCTGGGCGACAGCATTACCGTGGCGCTGGGGCGCGGCTTTATCGCCACTTCCACGGCGCTGGCCAATTTGGGCCACAACGTGAATTTGGTGACTGCAGCTGAATCGCTGATGATGGTGAAAGAAAGGATTGTGGAACAGTATGGCGAAATTCGTTACACCATGGGAACAGGCTGTTCCGGCGGAGCCATAGCACAGCAGCACATTGCGAATGCCTACCCCGGTATTTACCAAGGCATTATCGTGCAGTGTTCATACCCCGACGTGTGGACCACTGCCACGCAGTTTGGCGATTACAACCTGTTGAATTCCTATTTTGGAAACCGTTACCAAGGTGTGAACGAAGCGGAAAACGCCAACCAGTTTCCAAACCTCAACCGCAACTTCCTGCCCTATGTGCAGTGGAGTGCGGTGTACGGGCACCTGCCTTTGAACCCCGTGTTGTCAGACAACGCGTTCTTTCCCAAAGCCTACCCCTACGCACAGAATTGCCGTGGCTTGAATGGTGCTGCCACGCCCTATGACCCGGTGAACAACCCCGGTGGTTTGCGCTGTGGTTTGATCGATTACATGAGCACGCAATTCGGCTTTAGAACGCCCGATGTGTGGAGTGCCAATGAGAAAAAAATTGGGCGCGGCTTCGGTGGCATTCCGCTGGACAACGTGGGTGTGCAGTATGGCCTGGGGGCTTTGAAGCAGGGCACCATTACCGCCGACCAGTTTCTGGATTTGAACCGCAACATCGGTGGTTTTGATGTGGACATTCAACGCGGAACGCAGCGCTTGGTGGCCGACCCATTGGCCTTGACCAATGCCTACAAAACAGGTGCGGTGAACACAGCCGAGAACCTGAGCAATATTCCCATCATTGACCTTCGAGGCCCAGACCCCGGCATTGCACACGACGCTTTCCACAGCTGGCAAATGCGCGCGCGTTTGAATGCCACGCAAGGGCATTTTGACAACCATGTCATTTGGTTCGGCCAGTTGGTGCTGGCAGGCGATTCCACTTACAGCACGGAAGCCTTGCTGGTGATGGACCGCTGGTTAAGCCAGATTGAAGCCGATGGCAGCAACAAGCCATTGCCCGAAAAAGTGGTGAGCAACAAACCACGCGCAGCCCGCGACAAATGTTTGTCGGCCCAAAGCATCTATGCAGACGATGGCCCGTTTGTTCCCATGAGTGGCAACCTGTTCTACCCCGACCCGATTTTGCCGATGGCAAACTCCAGCAGCATTCCAAAGCCACCACCCGAGGCGGGTCAGATTTTCGATCAGTTGAGCAACCAGGTGTGTGGCCTTGATTTCTCTGCAGTGGATTCTTCGGGCATGTCGGCCCAACTGACTGGCCCCGTGGCGGAACTGCAGCATGTGCTGGTTCAAACCCGTTTCGGCACGCCACGCACCGTGGCGGGCGACGACATTCGCACCCTGGCCAACAAGTGCGTGCTTAAGCCCGTGGATGCTGCAGATTATGCGGGTGCAGTGTCTGTCACAGACCCGGCCACTTTTGTGGCGCAGGTGAAGGAAATTTTCCCGCAGGGTGTGTGCGATTACACCCAACCCGGTGTGGGCACGCAGGCCACGCAAACCTGGTTGCGTTATGGCACCGCCACCGACAAAGTGATTGGTGGGGCACCTTTGCCAGTCAAGCCCGCGAATTCCCAGCAGGGTTGGTTTGCTGCCTCATTCCGGTAATGGGTTTCAGCCATTCCGTGTAGAATGTAATTAAATTACTTTTATTCGGAATGGCATGAATCTTCTTGATCGAATTCGCATGGAACTGGATCAGTTTTCTGGTGCAGAACAGGCCGTGGCACAACTCGTCTTGAAAGACCCCACTGGTTTCAAAAAAATGCCGGTCACCGAACTTGCAAAACGCGCCGGGGTTAGCAGCCCTTCGGTGGTGCGGTTTTGCAGGTCACTGGGGTATGAGGGCTTAAGCGATTTCAAATTGAAGCTGGCCGCCAGTTTGAACCAGGGCGTTCCGTTCGTTCATCAGTCCGTTCAAGCCAGTGACACTGGTGAAACACTGATCCAAAAAGTGCTCGACAACGCCATTTACACCCTAGCCACTTTTCGCAACACGGCACCTTCAAAGCTTGTGGACAAGGCTGCGCATTTAATGGTCAAAACCATTGGCAAGGGCGGGCAGCTGGTGTTCTATGGCGTTGGGAATTCGGGTTTTGTTGCGCTGGATGCCGAGCACAAGTTTTTTAGAATGGGTTGCAGCGCGCACGCTTATTCCGATGGTCACTTGCAGATCATGGCTGCATCCATGTTGAAAAAAACAGATTGCCTGCTGATCATTTCCAATTCCGGGCGAAGCCAAGACCTGCTGGATGCAACCCGCATTGCCAAACAGGCAGGTGCCAGCACCCTTGCCATTACCGCATCTGGGTCGCCATTGGCCGAAGAAGTGCAGGTGCACATACCCGCCGACCATGGCGAGTATTACGAGCAGTACAGCCCCATGGTGTCGCGTTTGCTGCACTTGTGCATAGTGGATGTGCTGGCCACGCAGGTGGCCATTCAGTTGGGTGATTCCGTGCAGAAAAACATGGCACGCCTGAAGAAAAACCTGATTGACAGCCGTTACGTGAAGTAGGGCGGCTGGTTCAGATTGTTCGGGTTTGCGAATGCTTCCGGCAGCGCCGTGAAGCTGGTTTCACAGGCAATCAGGCCGGTGTTTTCAAAACCGGGTTTGTTCGGAAATTTTTCATCGGCCTGGGCTGAACACACCAAAAGCACAGTGCCATTTTCCCCGCCAAAGCAGGGCATTGTGGGTTTGGCCAGCGGAATATCCAGGCTTTCAATGAATTCGCCCTGTTCATTGAAACGATCAATCCTGTAGCCTTCCAGAATGGCCACCCAGTAACTGCCATCGGCAGAAAAACAGGCGCCATCTGGTCGTGCTGAACCATCGGTGTATTGCTTGATCAATTGTTGATTGCTCAATGCACCTGTGTGTACATCGTATTCAAATCGCCAAATGCATTTGTGCCGTGTGTCGCTTAAAAAAACAGAATCGCCTTTCGGTGAAAACGCCAAACCATTGCCCACAATCAGGTCGGGAATGGTCAGGGTTGCGCGGCCAGATTCAATGCAGTACAGCGCGGCGGTGGCGGGGCTGCGGGCGTCTACCAGCGTGGAAATCCAGATGCGCCCGGCCGGGTCGGCACGGCCATCGTTGAATCGGTGTTTGCCTGAATCAAACGGTGCTGCAAGTTTCAAGGTGCAGGTGTTGTTTTCAATCAGCCAGCCGCCTTGGCGGCCAAGCGCCACCAGTGTGCCAGCCTGGTCAGTTGGCAAGATGCAGCCTATTTCATCGGGCAAATTCAGGGTGTGTAAATTGGCAGGCGCAGCATTGAACACATCACTTTGATTCAAGCGATACAACACCCGCCTGTTGATGTCCACCCACATCCAGCCACCGTGCGCATAGCGCGGGCTTTCGGCCAGGCTGCATGCCGGAAGGGGCAGGGCGCGCCAACACAGTGCCATCAGTGCAGGCCTGTGTTTTTCAGGAAGTGGTTGATCAGGTGTGCTGTCACCGGGTTTTCAGCAGGCGCCTCGCCCGGTGGCACGCTTTGCTCCAGTTGCTCTGCAATGCCTTTGCCCAGTTCAACACCCCATTGGTCAAAGGGGTTGATGTTTTGCATCGCCGCCAGTGCGGCGGTTCGGTGTTCCCACATGGCCAACAAGGCGCCCAGTGAATAAGGCGTGAGTGAATCCATGAACACCATCTGCACAGGCCTGTGGCCGGGGCAGGCCTTGTAATTGGTTGCGGTGTTGGTCAGTTCGGTGGGTGAGTTAAGCCTGCCCACAGAAAATGCTTCCGATTGCGCCAGCGCATGCGACAGCAAAACCTGATGCGACTTCGCTTCATTGTGATCAGGTTGGATCACTGCCAGCAATTCCACTGAACTTGCAATTCTGCTTTGGTGCAGCATCTGGAAAAAAGCATGTTGGCCATTGGTTCCCACATCGCCCCACAACACAGGGCACGCTGGTTTGTACAGCAATTCGCCGTTGTTGTTCACGCCCTTGCCCAGTGATTCCATCCACAATTGTTGAAGGTAGGGCACCAGCAGGGACAAACGTGAATCGTAGGGGCTCATCATGAGTGAAGCAATGCCTTGCTCCAGGTTGTACAGGTCGCTCATGGCCAGCAGGGTGGGAATGCACTGCGATGCCTTGCTTTGCAACACGTGGCCGTCCATCAATGCAGCGCCTTCAAGCAGTTCATTGAACACCAGGTTGCCATGCACCATGCGTACGCCGATCGACACGGGCCCCCACAGGGAATAACGTCCACCCACGGTTTCGCTGAATTCAAAAATACGCTCGGGTGCAATGCCCATTTCCATGGCTTTGGCGGGTTTGCAGGTGGCGGCCACCAAGGCTTTTTCTCGATAGGCTGGGCCTGCGGCATCAAGCCATTTGAAAATGTGCTGCGCGTTGTGCAGCGTTTCGCGTGTGGAAAATGATTTGCTGGCGATCACCACCAGTGTGGTGCGTGGGTTCAGTGCGGCCAGCGCTGATTTCATTTCATGGAAGTCTACATTGGCGGCGAAGCGAATGTTCAAGGCCGGTGAATCACTTGTTTCCAGCTTGCTGAATACGTCGTTGAGCAGGCGCGGACCAAGGTCGGAACCACCGATTCCCAAGTGCAACACACTGTCGTAACGTTCGCCATCGGGTGTGGTGTAGCTGCCAGCACGTACCTGATCCACGAAGGTTTCCATGTGCTGCTGCACCTGTTTGGTCAGTGCCAGTTCATCCCGGCCATTGACCTGCAGCGAAACCGGTGAGGGGTAGGCTTGTGGATTGCAGGCGGCACGCAAAACCCAATGCCCGGCCGGGCGTTGTTCGGTACCATTGACTATTTCGCCGCTGAACATGTTGTGTATGAAGCTCGACAGGCGTTGGTTTGCCTCGGTTGTTTCAAAGTTCAACACATGGCTGGCGTTGTATTGCTGCCGGTCCAGATTGATGTGGATTGGGCCAACGCTGCGAGATAGAAAGCCTGGGTTCAGGGCTGATGTGTTCATGGGCGTGCCGTCAAAAATATGTGACTTTGTTCAAAGTACATAGAATGTAACATAATTACAAAAATAAATTGAAGCGTGTAATTTATTTTCTGGTGCTTTACTTGCGCCAGTGTCGCATGACTTGTGGTTTGCCTGTGCATGCCGCCCCAATATTTCTGCTATTTGGTCCAGTACTGTAAACGCCCCACTGCCATATTGGCTGACACTGGGCAGGTCACTTGATGCTGATAAAAAAAGCCATCTCGTTGTTCAACGGATGGCTTTTGCTCATTTGCTGCAAATTAGCTCAGGGTGTACTTTGCGGTTCTGTCATGAATCCCAGTTTTTCAACGCCCGCGCGTTGTGCGGCAGCCATCACTTGCACCACCTTTTCATATTCAACAGCCTTGTCGCCCTGAATGCGCAACTCGGGTTGTTTTTCCTGTTGCGCCACGGCCTGCAGGCGAAGCTCCAGGTTCTCGAATGTCAGTTCGTCGTCGTTCCACATCAGGCTGCCGTCGCGCTGCACGGTCAGTGTGATCACATCGGGTTTTACTTCTGTGGGTTGCTGGCTGGCTTGCGGTAAGTCCACTTTGACCGAGTGCGTAATCACGGGGACAGTGATCATGAAAATAATCAGCAGCACCAACATGACATCCACCAGCGGTGTCATGTTGATTTCGCTCATTTCCTGTTGGTCGTCGTAAGAATTGAACGACATGGCTTATGCCTCCTTTTTCAAGGGCATGGTACGCACAGCGGAATCTTTCTGCATGGGTGAACCAGTCAGGAAGTAGGCATGCAATTGGCGTGCAAAGCGATTCAACTTGCCCAGCAAACCCTTGTTGGCGCGTGTCAGTGCGTTGTAGCCCAACACTGCGGGAATGGCCACAGCCAAACCAAATGCGGTCATGATCAGCGCTTCACCCACGGGGCCAGCCACTTTGTCGATACTGGCCTGGCCTGAAACACCGATGCCCACCAACGCATGGTAAATGCCCCAAACCGTACCGAACAGACCCACAAACGGTGCGGTAGAACCTACAGATGCCAGAATGGACAGGCCCGATTGCAGCTTTTCTGCGGCCTCGTCCATGGCACCGCGCAAGGCTTCGCTTAACCAGTCGGCCAGGCTGATTTGCCCGTGCAGGTCATCTTTGTTGGTGGCGTGGTGGTTCACCGCTGCCTGGCCTTCGATTGCCATGTGGTGAAAGGGGTTGCCTGTGTCTTTGCCAAGCACCTGCAAACCTTCGGCAAAGCTGTGGGTGTGCCAGAACTGGTTCACCGCACCCACGTTTTTGCGCAGGCGGTACAGGCGAATGCTGCGTGTAACGATGACGTACCACGACGCAATCGACATGATCAACAACAACACTGCAACGCCTTTGATGACCCAGTCGCCTTGGGCCCACATTGCGGCCAAGCCGTAAGGATTGTGTTCCATTTCAGTAAACCTCGCTTAAATTCAATGTTCTCAGTTATTCAATACAAAAGAAACCGGTTGTACGTACCAGAATGCAATGGGCTTGTTGCCCCTTTTTGCGGGCACGTACTTCCAGGCTTTTACGGCTTGCAGGGCTGCGTTGTCCAGCCTTGGGAAGCCGCTTGATTTGTTCAGTTTGATTTCACCCACACTGCCGTCGGGCAAAATGTACACATCCAGCATCACACGGCCCTGTTCGCCCAATCGGCGCGACAGTGCAGGGTACTGCGGTGCCGGGTTGTTCAGGTGCGCTGCATCGGTGCGCGGCGGCGTCACGGGTGCTGGTGCCTCGGGCGCAGGCGCGGCCTGTTGCACTGCGGGTGCGGGCGGCGTGGGTACACTGGGCGCGGTTTGCGTTACAGGAGGCTCTGGAGCTTCTTCACGTGCAGGTTCTGGCTTTGGCGTGGGCTTCGGTGTTGGTTTCGGCTCCGGTTGGGGCTTCGGTTGTGGCGGCGGTGGCGCAGGTTCTGGTTCAGGGGCAACCAGCACACCGACTACGCTGGGCGGTGTGATGACCGGTTCAGTGATGCTGAGTTGTTGTGCCGCCCAGACCAGGCCCAGTACATGCAACAGCACAACACCGATTAAAGTCAGCGTGTTGCTGATGGCTTGGGCGTTGTGGTTGAAAGGCGCGGGCATTGTGTTCATCAAATCGGTTGCTGCTTGTGGCTTGCGGTCATAGTGGCAGAGAAGCAAGTTTCATGCACCATGCGGGTGTTGTTAATGAGAATTGATATCAATAGGAGTGTATCAGAACTTTTGATCGTGCAAGTCAATGATGGCCGCCTTGCATTGGCTGGTTTGTGCAAGAGGGTCTTTCCGGGTGATGAAGGCCTGCCAACGAGGATGCCAACTGTTGCGAAGAAGGAGATTGAGCGGTAGGCCCACGGTAATCTCACCCGGAAAGATTAAACGAGAATTGTTTTTATTATTATTTGGATTTTTGGTTTTAGCAAGTGTTTTTTTAAGAGTCGCACCAGAAAAGGGTTTCAGCCGACTTGGCACGCGTTGTACACTGCTCCATTGAGTTGATTTTTGAATGCGAGGGAGAAGAACAATGAAAGGTTCGAAGAAGGTAATCACTGCGTTGAATGCACAGTTGAAGAACGAGTTAACGGCGATTAACCAGTATTTTCTGCATTCACGTATTTTCGGCAACTGGGGCCTCGATGTGCTGAAGAAAAAAGAGTACGAGGAATCCATTGGCGAGATGAAGCACGCCGACAAACTGATTGAGCGCGTGCTGATGCTGGATGGCCTGCCAAACCTGCAAGACCTGGGCAAGTTGATGATTGGTGAGAACACCCGCGAGATTCTTGAAAGCGACCTGAAGCTTGAAACCGGTGCGCAGGCTACCATTAAGGATGGAATTACGACAGCTGAACTGGAGCGGGATTACGTGTCGCGCGACCTGCTTCAGGAAATTCTGGATGACACCGAAGAGCACATTGATTGGCTGGAAACCCAGATCAGCCTGATCGATCGCGTGGGTTTGCAGAATTTTGAGCAATCCATGATGGGTGTTTCCGAGTAAGCCAGAACGGTTCTAAAACGACGAATTTCGGGATGCGTTGAAAAAATGCTTGATTATAGTAATGCGAATCATTATTATTACTTTCAAGTTCAACGCATTTTGAGGTCTCGCCGTGATCGTATGCATTTGTGCCAACGTTAGCGAACGTGCAATTTCCGAAGCTGTTCGCAGCGGTTGCGGGTCTGTAGACGACATCACCATGAAAACCGGTGCTTGTTCAGGTTGCGGCCAGTGCCGCATGCACTGCCAAAGTGAAATTGATGCCCACAACATGCTGGCTCAAGTCAGTGAAATGAGCCAGCAGACAGCCTGATTCAATCCAGATAAATCATTTCGGGCGGAGCGTGCATCAAAAAATTCTGGTGTGAAATATTCCACGCGTAGGCACCCGCCAGCGTAAACACCAGGAAATCTCCCAACGCCAATTCCTGAACTGGCAGCTGTTGGTGCAGTCGGTCTTTGGGGGTGCAAAGTTGCCCCACCACATTCACCGTTGAATTAAGAACAACAGCTGCTTGCCCGTTGCGGTGCACCCACACCGGATGGTTGTGGTTTTGTGCTGCGGGGGTTCGGAAGTGGTGCGTGCCGCCTTTGCCAATGGCAAACCACTGCCCGTGGCTTTGTTTCAGGTCAATGACTTCCATTACATAGTGGCCGCAAAATGCGCTGACATAGCGGCCACACTCAAACCGGATTTGCCGGGTTTGCATGTCGTGTTGCGTGATCAATTGCCCAAGCCCGTTGCAGAATTCTGACCAGTTGAACTGTTCGTCAACGCACTCGTAGTTCACGCCAATGCCGCCGCCCACGTTCAGCAGCTTGCAGCGAATGTGCCATTGTGATTCCCATTGCCGGGTGATCTCGAAGTATCGCGCCATCAACTTCAAATGATTTTCGACCGACAATTGATGTGACATGGAATGAAAATGAAATCCTTCAAATTCTAGCCGTGGCGATTCTCGAAGCAGTGCCAGCGCCGCCTCAAGGTCGGACGGGTCGAGGCCGAATGGGGTGGCTTGGCCGCCCATTTGCAGTTTGCTGCTTGCTACCCCGTCCAGCGCTATATTCATGCGCAGCATGATGGCCTGGGTTCGACCTGTGTGGGCACAAAGCAATGCAAGGCGTTTCAGTTCAGTCAGGCTTTCCACGTGAATGCAGGCCACCTGTTGGTGTAGTGCCTGTTGCAAGTCTTCGCTGGTTTTTCCAGGCCCGCCAAAAATCAGGGGTTTGCCGAATTGCTGCTTATTCAAGTGGGCCAGTTCGCCTGCCGATGCGGCTTCGAAGCCGTCCACGTGTGGGGCCAGCGTTTGCAGCAGGCGCACATCGGGGTTGGCTTTGGCTGCGTAATACAGTTGGCAATTGCGGGGCAGCTGTTGTTTCATGTGTTGTGCATGTGCGGCCAGTGCAGGCAGGTCGTACACATAGGCACACCAGGGTTGTGTGTCCGATGGTGTGCCTGAGTTGGCTTTTTCAATAAGCAGCGTGTTCAGTGTGTTTGTCATGGTGCGCAATCAATGGGTGTGAAAGGAATGTGTAGTCGGCAAGGCGGTCGGCTTTTTTAAACAAACGTGTTTTCAGGTTGTTTTTCGATGCCAGTGCATGGCCTTGCAACAAACCGGAAAGCGCCTGTGGTGTACCCAAGGCTTGGCTGGTGTGCTGTATCAGTTTTGCAAGGCATTGCCAGGCGCGTTGTTCCAGCCCCGGTGTGTGTTGGCAAGCGTGAAAAATCATCTCGGCAATGTTGTTCACCAACAGGCAGTAGCTGACCCTTTTCCAGCCTTGGTCTTCGGAATAATGCACGGATGCAATGGCGCGTTCCGAGAGGCCTTTCAGGCGATCTGAAGGCCAGTGTTGTGGAACCAGTTTGGTGCCTTCCAGGTCGCGGATCCACACCCGCGCGGGCAAGCCTTTGTCCAGGGCCAGCACGGTGTTTTGCAAATGCGGCTCAAGCACCACACCGTGTTTGAACAGCAGGGTCAGTGTGCCGGGTACCAGAAGTTTGAAGTAACTCTGCAACCAGTTCAGGGTGAATTCGGCTTTGTCTGCACCGTGTTGTTCAGCTTGTTCGCAAAGCAGTTGCGCAAGTTGGCTTTGGCCCAGTGTGTCCCACGCGGCAAGCGATCCAGCCATGTGAATGTCGGTGTACTGGATTTGAAGCTGTTCCCTGAAAATAATGCCGAAACTTTCCTGCAGACTTACTATTTCGTTCTGGCTGGCTGTTGTGCCAGCCGGTGACAAATCAAGTGTGCTGGCCGCAGGTTCGCGCAACATTCGGAAGCCGGGGTGCGCGTGTTCAACTTGTTCAAACGTGTGGGCAAGCAGTTCGGTCATGCCCACTGCACTTTCAAGTTCGTACCATGCATTTTTGCGAATGCAATTTGTTAGCCGCACATGAATGGAGCATTTCAAAAACACATCAAGTTCAGGGTGGTACAGGGTGCGCACCGACGAGGTGGGCCACACCACTTTGCCCTGTGGGCCAAGGTGGCGAATCAGTTTGTTCTGGTGCGCCTGTTGATAAATTCTGGAGTTCAGAACAAGGTCTGTTTCCCACGGGTGGCAAGGGTACAGGCCCGTGCGCCCGGTCAGAACTTTACACACCTTGTTGATCACGGGGCTGCCGAGTTCTTTCAGTAAACCGGGGTCGATTTCAAACCAGTGCAACTGGAAGGCCGCTCCCACCTCTGGTGAACACTGCAGCAGTTGATCGGCATCAACACCCGAGCGGCTTTTCGGGCTGGGGTGAAACGGATGCCCCCACAAAAGCGATTGTTCGGTGTGTTGCAAGGCGTTGATGTGGGGCACCTGCGCATGTGCGAGGAAGCGTTGCATGTTGTGCAGGCTGTTGTGTATTTGGGCCTGCAGTTCGATGTTTGGTTCGGTTTGCGTCAGCATGGCCATGTGTTCAAGCAGGGCTTGAATGGCGGCATGGGTGCCCAGTACTTGCCAGGGTTTGCCCATGGGTTTTGCGAACAGTTTAGAGCCCAGTTTGATCTGGTTCAGTGCGCCCCGTGCTTGCACTTTGAAGGCAATTTTCAGCAGGGGGTAAGCGGTGCGAATTCTCACGGTTTCGCCTGCCAGCAAATCGCTTTGCAGGGCTTTGGGCAAATCGCCTTGTGCGTGCCAGTCCACCAATTGCTGCGGCACTGCGAATTCGCGCAGGTAACAGTTCAGAAGGTGGTTCAGGCTGTGGTGTTCGGCTTGGTGTTGTTGAATTCGTTGTTCAAAGGTGTGCATGGGCGTGATCCTGTTTTTTGAATGTGGTGAACAAGTGGCATGGCTGCAAGGCTGGCCACGGCAGAAAGCAGAAAAGGCGAAGCAAGGTTCAGTTGGTTGACGGCAAAACCGGCGGCCAGGCCAGCGGCCACGCCAGCCAGTTTCCCCACGCTGTCGAGCGAGCCAAACCAGGTGCCGGCGCGCGCTGCCTGAAAAGACTTTGCCACCAGTTGATGCGTGCCGTGGTAGCCCAGCCAGATGCCCACGCCGAACAGAATACGGGCGACCAGAAGGGGCAAGCCGCCGTTGAATTGCCACTGCATGCACGCTGCAATGGCAAGGGCCAGCATGCTGAGGTGGCAATTGAAAGCCCAATTAGGCAGACGCTTTTTCAGCAGTGGTTGAAGCAGCAGGTAAACAAGGTGGGGCAACACGTACAGCATGGCAATGGCGGTTGTGCTGCTAATGCCCGGGGCCGCATAGGGCAGGAAGTAGGGGAATGTGACCACCATGGCAAAGCAGAACAGAGCTTGCAGGCTACACACTGCAACGGCCGATGCATATTGCACTGGGGCAGGTTTGTTGCTGGCTGTTGTACCTGAGGTTGCATCGACGGTTGTGCCAGTTGAATGCGACGGGCTTGGGTCTTTGGGCAGTGTGCAGGCATACAGCGCGCCCAGCATGGGCAGGGTTGCCAGCACAATGTACAGGTGTTGCAGCTTGAAGTACTGAATGCCCACAGCCAGCACCAAAGGCGCGGTAACCAGCGCCATGCGTGCGCTGAATTGCGTCCAGTTCAAGGTGGTGGACAGTGTTTCACGCGGCATGGTGGTGGCCAGGTAGGAATTGGCGGCCGCCAGTGTGCCACCCATCAAGCCTTGCAGGGTTAGTGCCATGACCAGTTCAGGTATTGAACTGGCAACACCCACCCACACGAATGCGATGGACAAGCCGGCCAGCGCACGAATGAGTGAGAAACGCCTGCCAAAACGGTCGGCCACCTTGCCCCACAGCGGGCCGCTGAGTGCGGTCAGCAGTGTGGGCCAGGCAAACACAAACCCGATCCACGGGCTGTTCGATGGCAGACCCAAATCGGTGAACAGCACCGGTAGGTACAGGGGCATGCCCAGCACGGTGAATGCGGCCAGAAAATGACAGGCCAGTACTGCAGTCAACACGCGGTTCATGGCAGGTCTCGCAATGGGTTGGGGCCGGTCATGCCGTAAAACTTGTTCACATCGCTGGCACCGCATTCCTGTTTGCTCAACAGGCTTGCGCTTTGCAACAGGTACTTCACGGGGTGCATGCGTGCGCACAGCAACAGCTCGGTGGCCAGGTCTGTGTCAAAACCTTCCTGGCGCAAGCTGTGCAAGGTGTTTTCAATGGCTCGGCGCAAGGTGATTAACGCCTGTTGCCGATTCAGGGCGCCGCTTTGCGCAAGCCCGTCGAGCACGGCAAGCAAATTCAGTTGCAGGGTGATGGTGATGAACATGTGGGCAAGCGGTGCTTCGTCGTTGACCAGAATGCGGGCATCTTGCAGGTGGTGCACATTGTGCCCATGGCTTGACACAGATGTTTCAAAGCGCTGTGGCCACAGGCGTGCGGCGTCGTTGTCTTTCATCACAAGCGTGGGCGGCTGCCCGGGGCGCAACGACAACACCGAGTTTTGTTGGTTTGATTCCAATGCAATGCCGTGTTGAATCCACAAACGCAAGTGCACGCCAATCATCAGTGTGCAGTAGCTGGTCCACCAGCTTTGCAAGCTTTGTCCGTGTTGTTCCAGGTATTCAAGCAGGTAGGGTTTGCCACTGGGCATGGGGCTGCACAGCGTGGCCACTGTGGCCAGTGTTTCATCGGGCAGTTCAGGCGGGTAGTGGCGGTGCAGAAAACCTGCAATGTTCAGTTGCTTGTAGCAGCCGGTGAAGGATTCATCCACATGCCGGTACGAGCCTTTGATTCTTTCATTCGTTTGTTCGATCGACGCCAGTGTCCGCGCAAACCAGTCGCCATCTTTCAGGGTAGATGGTTTGATGTAGCGGATATTTTTCTGACCCAGTGTGGCAATGGGCATGGGCAGTTTGATGTGCGAAGCAGGGTGGTTCAGCACAGCCACGGTGCGCACCGACAGCGTGGGTTTGACGGGCAAATAGGTGTGTGGTGCTTCAATGCTTTCCGGGATTTCCCGGGCAATTGCAGCGCGCATCATGGGGTGAACTGGCAGCAGTGCATGGCTGTTGCAAAGCGACTGCGGCAAGCCCACTTGTGCCAGTGTGGGCCACCACGCTGGCTCGGTGCCCGTGCTTTCAAATTCGCTTGCGGGCACGGCAAACCACACCAGTTCAAATGTGGGGTTGAATTCCGGGGAATAGGCTTTCAGTTCGCTGGTTTCCATGCCGAATTTCGCGCGCGCGGTGGGGTAGTAGGGGTGATCCAGAAAGCTGGCCATTTGGTCGGCGTGCAGCATGCGTTCGGCCCAGTTGCGTGCGCCAGCATTGAAGCCCAGTTGGTGCTGCTGTTCTGTGTAGGTTTGGTCACACAACACGGTTTGATCAATGGCGGCCTGCACTTCCAGTTCATAATTTCGGTACAGTGTGCCTGCCTCTTCAGGCAAACCTTGCGCCAGAAAACGGATCCACTGCCGCGCACCCTGTTGTTCAATCCATTGGCCGTGTTGACGTATTTCCCAATGGGGGTTGATGGCCCGGTGTGTTTGCATGCCGTGGCTTTCTTTCACTTCGATACGGCATGCAGTGGGCAGGTGTTCAAACACCAGGAATGTGCGGCCTTCGCTTGCTTCAATACGTCCGTGGATCATGATGTTGCGCACGTTTTCCCGCAGGCTGGCATTGATCAGTCTTAGCGCAATGCGCTGATCGTGCAGGGTATTCATTGAACGCTCCAGGGGGCGCGGTTTTGCGTTTCAGTTCGCAGGTGTTGAAGTTCGCTTTCGGAATCGGCCTGAAAAGTAAACACGCCAATGTAGTCTTTGTTCGAGTGGCTGATCTGTATGGCGTCACCTTCCTGTTTGATGGCACGGTATTGCACGGCGGCATTGTTTTCAATGCGCGGTGCCTGCCGCAAAGTGCCAGCATGTGGGGCAACCAGGTAATCGATTTGTGCGCACCTGGGTTTTACGCGTGGCACTTCAATTTCTTGCCCAAGGTGGGTTTGCAGAATGGATTTGAACCAGCCTTGCTCCACAAGTTGATCAAGCAGGAATTCGCGGTTGTCGCCAATGCTTCGGTAGTTGATTTCCACCAGCACCGGGCCGCGCGGGGTCACAATGAATTCGCTGTGGCAGGCCCCCAGCCCCACACCAAACTGAACCAGGGTGTGTGCCATGTGTGTGCGCCACTGCCGCGTGTGCGGGCCATTCCATTGCGCTGCGGTTTCAACAAAATAGGGTGGGCTTGAAAGACTGACGTCAAACCCGCCTATTGAGTGAAGGTGTTTGCCATCGCCCAGTGTTTCAAGCGTAATCAGCGGGCCGTCCATGAATTCTTCCAGCAACACGCTTTGCGATTCATCAAGCTGCGCAAGGTGGTGTGTCAGCTGCGCGGGCGTGTCGATTCGAACCACGTCCATCGACGCCACCCCTTGTGTGGGTTTGACCACCAAGGGGTAAGGCCATTCGCTACGAACAGGGTCGGTGCCGCGAATGGTTTGACTCCAGATGGTGGGCAGGCCAAGCGATTCAAGCCGCTTGCGCATCCAGTGTTTGTTTTTGGCGTGGTAGCAAATCTTCCACGGTTTGGCGGGCACACCCAGCAGGTCGGCCACAAGGGCGGTGCAGGTTTGAAGGTGATCGCTGTTGGAGAACACGGCTTGCGGTTCAATGTTCAATGCGGCAATCAGGTCGATCACGGCGATCGGGTTGAACACATCGCATTCATGAACACGCACATTGGCAAGCGCTTGCTGGTGGGCATGGCCGTGGTCGGTCAATACAATCACGTCGTGGTTCAGCGCTTGGGCTGCGGGAATGAATCCATCAACAATTGCGTTGTTCAGCACATGGGTCAGGAAAACAAGGGTGGGTTTCAATTCAGGCTCCTTGGGGTGAGGGCAGGGGTGTGCTAAATGGTTGAAGGTTGTTGCGCAATGTTTTGCTGAAGTGGCTGCGGTCTTCGCCACACAGAAACAGGTTGCAGCCCAGTTCTTGCCAGTGCCGCAGTTGGCTGGGTGTTCTGGGGTTCGGGCAAAAGGGAATTCCGGCTTGAAGGCAAACGTGATGCATGTTGTTCAATGCGTCGAACACGGCGGGGTGCAGCGGGCTGGGGCCAAGGCCCATGTTCAGTGCAAGGTCCAGCGCACCTTCCATGACAAAGCTGACGTGCCCGGTGGCCAGCATGTGGGGCAGGGCATTCAAGCCACTTTGGCTTTCAATCATCGGCACCAGCAGGGTGTGTTCGTTGGCCTGCGCAATGTAGTCGTTCAGGGGCAGTTGCCCGTAGCCTGTCACCGTGCCGCCCGTAATGCCGCGCGTACCCAGTGGGGGAAATTTCATGGCTTGCGCCAGCGTGTGAATTTGATCTGCTGTTTCTGCGCGTGACAACACAATGCCCATGGCCCCGGCATCCAGCACCTTGCCAATCAAGTTGGGGCGAATTTCTGCAACGCGTACCAAGGCAATGCAGTGGTGGTGCCGACAGGTTTGTATGCATTCGCGCAGGGTGTTCTCGTCGAGCAGCACGTGCTCGGTGTCGATGATGATGAAGTCGTAGTTGCACTGGGCAATCATGTCGACGATCAGCGGGGATGGCAGGGAATTCAGCAAGCCCAGCCAGGGCGATTTGCTGCGCGCTGGGTTGGTCAACAGGGTGGGTTGGATCATTTTCTACTTATGTAAATGAGAATGATTAATATTAACATTAAATAAAATGAGACTTCAAAATATTTAACAATTCATCGCTCGGAATGGGGGTGATAGGCCAGAACTCGAGAAAAAAATTGTTTTTATGCGCGAGGTACAACAAACAATCGGTAAAATTAACGATAATGAGAATGATTTTTATTATTAAAAGGAAACCGCAATGTCCTCTCTAGATGTGCGTGCCGACTCACGCCAACGTCCTTGTGTTTCACCGCTGTCCATGGCGGTCGCCTTGGTCTGCATTTCTTTGGGCAATACAGCCTTCGCAGAAAGCCTGGCCCCCGTTACCGTTCAATCCGACTGGTTGGGCCCACCCACCGAAGACAGCGTAAAAACCTACACGGGTGCGCGCACTGTGCTTGAAAAGGAAGACCTGGAAGAGCGTGGTGCATTGAACCTGGAAGATGCCTTGCGCCGTGTGCCGGGTGTTCAAGTGCTGGATGAAACCGGCACCGGAATTTTGCCCAACATTGGTGTGCGTGGTTTGAACCCCTTGCGCAGTGAGCGCTTGCAAATTCTGGTGGATGGTTACCCGATTGCGATTGGCCCCTACACCAATGTGGGTCTGTCGCTGTTCCCGGTTACCCTGCCCAGCCTTGAAGCGGTGGATTTGGTTCGTGGCGGTGCCGCTGTTCATTACGGCCCGAACAACGTGGGCGGTGTGCTGAATTTGGTGACCAAGCCCATTCCTGCAAAAACCAGCCAAACTTTTCGCGAGCGCCTTCAAATTTCGGAAGAAACCGGCAATATGCTGACAGACACGTACTACCGTATTGGCGGCTTTGTGCGTGAAGACCTCGGTTTGCAGTTTCAGGCCAATATTGTGGATGGCAAGGGCCAGCGTGATCGTTCTGACACCGAAGTGCGCAACTTCATTGTGGATGGCGAGTATTACCTGAACCCCAACAACGATTTCAAAGCACAGTTGCAGTACTACGAGGTGAAGGCTGAATTGCCCGGTGCTTTGAGTCCCACAGCCTATGATCAAAACCCCAACCAGTCGCAAAAGCCATTTGACGCGTATGACGCTGACATGTGGCGTGGCACTTTCACCTGGAACCATTCGTTTGCCGATGATTTCAAGTTGACCTGGCGCAACTTTGCACACCAAGCCAACCGCACGTTTTTCTTCAGTCAGTCAGCCACTTTCTCGGATGACCCCGCACAAACGCCCGCGTTTATTCTCGATTCCCCCCGCGTATTCAGTGTGCATGGCACGGAACCACGGTTCACCAAGCAGATTGACAACCACACTGTGATTGCAGGCGCACGTTTTGTTGAAGAAGATGTGCGCTTCGACGTAAGCCGCACCACACTTGCAACAGGTGCGGTGAACCCGTTCCGGCGCTGGGACTTCACCACCAAGGCGATGGCGTATTACGTTAGCGACACCATCGCCTTGATGGATGACCGTTTGAAAGTAACGCCGGGTATTCGTTACGAAGACGTGGAAACCCGCTACCGCGATTTGAACACCGGTGCCGAGTTTCAGAACAACCCCGATGAATGGCTGCCCGGTTTGACCGTGGGTTACCAAGCCACGAAAAACGTGTATGTGTTTACCAATGCGCAACGTTCGCTGGTGCCGGTGCAAACCGCGCAGGTTACACGCGGCGGTGATGTGGGCAATGAAACGGCTGAAAACTATGAAATTGGTTCACGCTGGCAGATCAACCCGCAAGCCAATATTGCGGCCACCCTGTTCCGTGTGGATTACAAAGACCAAATTGTTTTCGACACTGGAGCATTTCGCAACCTTGGGGAAACACGGCAGGAAGGTGTTGAGCTGGAAGGTCGCTGGAACCTGAACAGCCAAACCGAATTGGGCATGAGCTACACCTACCTGGACACAGAGCAGTTGTCGGGCGCTGACAGGGGCAAGGAACTTCGCCATGCGCCGACGCACCATTTGGGGCTGGATGCTGTTTACAAGTTTGACAAATGGACTGCCAGTGCAAATGCCTTGTATGTCTCTGAAAGCTTCAGCGATTCAGCCAACACACAGGCTGAAACCGCCAACGGAAGCGCCGGCGAGTTGCCTGCCTACACCTTGGTGAATGCGCGTGTGGGGCGCGATTTTCCGATTGGCCAAGGCAAGAACATGAACCTGGGTTTCGGGATCAACAACCTGTTTGACGAGCAGTATTTTTTCCGCGGTGTGGACGTAAGTACGATTGGCCGCGTGCCAGCACCGGGACGCATGTTGCTGGTTGAACTGCAGGTCGATTTTTAATCGCAAAGTGAATCAGTGAAAAGCCGGTGGTGAAGGAATTCATCACCGGCTTTTTTATTGCGCACCGCGCAGCTTGTCCACTTCAACTGACGCAACACCACTGGCTGCGTTGCCCAAGCTTCGCCGAATGTAAGTGACCACCGCGGCAATGTCGGTGTTGCTTAGTTCCACGCGGTAAGGCGGCATGCCATGCGGGTAGGGTGTGCCTTGTGTGCTGGGTGAAAAGCCACCATTGAGCACCATGCGAATGGCATTGGCCGGGTTGGGTGCAATTACATTCACATTGCCCGCCAAGGCGGGAAATTGATTGGGTTTTCCTTCGCCCTTTTTGCCGTGGCACTCTGCGCAGGTGTTGGTGTAAATGTTTTCACCACGCTGCATAAGTGGTTGTAATGTGCGTTCGCCAAGCCCGGTGGATTCTTTTTCAACAGGAGCTTGTGCGGGCAAACTTTTCAGATACGTCGCCATGGCTTTTGTATCGGCGGCAGTGGCAAATTGCAGGCTGTGCGCAATCACCTCGCTCATGGGGCCATACGTTGCTGCATGCCGGTTTACGCCGCTTTGCAAGTACTGGGCAATGTCGGCTTCGCTCCATTTTCCCAGGCCATGCACCGGGTGGTTGTTCAGGGCCGGCGCAAACCAGTTGAGCACTGGAATTGTGGCGCCGCTTAAATTCAAATTGTTTTTCAACCCACCCAAGGTGTTGCGCGGTGTGTGGCATGCTGCACAATGCCCGGGGCCGTTGACCAGGTAAGCGCCGCGATTCCACAATGCTGTTTGCGTGGTGTCAGATTTGAATTCGCCTTCGGTGAAATACAGAGCCCGCCACACGGCCAGAAGCGGGCGTTGGTTGAAGGGAAACTGCAATTCAGGTTGCGGTGTTTTTTGCGCAATGGCAGGCAGGCGTTTCAGGTAAGCCAACAAATCGTCGACTTCCGCACGGCTCATTTTCGTGTAATCGGTGTACGGGAATGCCGGGTACAGGTAGTCACCGTTTTTCGAGATGCCGCTGTGCATGGCTTTGTAAAAATCGTCAGTGGTCCAGTTGCCCAAACCGTGTTCAGCATTTGGCGTCAGGTTGGTGCTGTAAATTTCTCCAAATGGCGTTTCGATTGCACGGCCACCTGCATAGGGCTTTTTGGGGTTGGCTGTGTGGCAGCCCGCACAATTGCCCATGCGCGCCAAATACGCGCCGCGCTTTTCTTGTGCTGATAGCACATCAAGCGCAACAGGTTCTGGCGAAGTATTGTTTCGGTTTGGTGCCGCGGTTGTAGTATGTGTTCCGCACTTCAGTGGAAACTGAATGCTGTTCGCTGGTGCTGCTTTTGGGTTTTCCGGCACGGGCTGCGCTGCCAAATACGCCGTGGCGGTATTCAGTTCTTCGGAACTCAAGGCCTTGACCAGTGCATGCATGCAATCGGGTTCGGCCGCCTTGCGTTGTTCGTTTTGCCATTTGCCCAGCTGGGCGTTCAGGTAGTCCCGCGGCAAGCCAATAAGGCCAGGTGTGTAGGGATCAACCCCCGTCAGTGCCTGCCCGTGGCATGAAGCACAGGCCGGTGTTTTTTTAGATGCCACACCTTCGAATACCAGGCGCTTTCCCTGTTCCAGTTCAGCTGCGGTGGCCGTGGTTTTTGCGGGTGCAGGGTAGGGCGGGTTTTGTGTAGAAAAGTATTTGGCCATTTGCAGCAGGTAGTCGTTCGACAGGTGCAGCACAATGCCGTTCATGGCGGCGTGTTGGCGGCTTCCATCACGAAATGCGATCAACTGGTTGTACAAATAACCTTCAGGTTTGCCGGCAATGCGTGGGTAGTAACCTTCCGCGCTGGCGCGCCCTTCGGCACCGTGGCAGGCCACGCAGGCTTGAACGCGGTTGGCCATGTCGGGCACTGTGGCTTGGGCCTGGGTGGGCAGCGATGAGAAAAGTACAAAGGTGGCAATGGCAAGGCGGGCGATCATGGATACGGCTCAAATTGAATTGCCGTGATTATACGCCCTGGGGTTCAAACCACAGTTGTTAGTTCCCGTGGGCAAGCATCCAGGCCAGCAATGCAGCCAAAGCGGCTGCGGCCATCAGCCAAAGCACCAGCCCGAAGCCCCAACCTTCGGAGAAGACCATTAACCCGGCGCTGCCCAGTAGTGCAAATGTGCCCGTTAAACGACGCACGCCCGGGCTTCTCAGGCCAATGCGGTTGAATCGACCCGCCCAGTGGCGGTGGCGAAAATGTTTTTGTTGCGACAAGGCGGTGCACAGCAAACCGATGTACAGCAACGCCATGCCAAGAGAAAGCAGCCAATCATTCAGTTGCATTCAAACGCCTCTTTGTTCAAGCGCGAAACACGCGCAGGTGCTGTTAATTTGCGTGCTGCATACACGCCGCTTGCGACCATGAACAGCAATCCGACATCAATGGCGAATGAATTCATCTCCTGCAGGCGAAGTGCGGTAACCATTCCGCCTGTGTTGATTTGGTTCAGCAACCACGCCAGCGCACACAGTGCTGTGAATAGCCATGTGGGTGTCAGCCACTGTTTGCTTTTGTAAGTGACGGCGTTGATGAACGCCCACACAATAGCAAGCACCCACACGCTGTAGAACACATCGGTTTCCAGCGTTGCGCGATTTGCAACGTGGTGGGGTATCAGTTGATTGGCCACCAGAAATGCAGCTGTGGCAATCATCATGCCCAATGTGCCACCCACGCTAAGTGCTTGTACCACCGCGAAGCCTGACAGTTTTCTTGTGTGGTGCTGAACCCTGCGGGATTCAAGCCAGAATAAAAAACCTGTGTGGATCATCACGCACCCCAACAGCCCACCGATCGCATACAGCACACGCAAGGCAGCATGGTCGAATTGAATGAAGTGCAGCCCGGTGATCCAGTGTGTAAAACTTTTGATGGGTTTGGGTTCATGCGCATGAAGCAGTTCACCGGTGTGCAGTAAAAATGTGTCGGTGTGTGTGCTCATGCCAATGCTGCGTTCCGGGAATACGCGCCGAATTTCGAGCAAGGCGTTGCTGTCGCCCAGGTTGCGGATGTTAATGGCATCGGCTGTGGTGTGTTCGCCCAGTGCGGCACTCCATGCGGCTTCGCGCGCCTGAACAATTGCGGGAATCCTTTTTAGTGCGGCCAACTTCTGATTGTCGTTTTCAACAAAGCCGCTGGGGGGCAGGTTGATGAAACCGCTCATCGCTTTTTGTGAAGCGGCTTTGTCGCCATCAAAGGCCGTCAGTGTGGCCCACTGAAAATAGATGGAAAATAAAATGAGCAGACCCGAGAAGGTTATTGTGATGTAAAAAGGCAGGGCCACAACGCTGCTCAGGTTGTGTAAATCCAGCAGGCTTCGAGCCCTGTTTTTTTTGGGGCGAAACAGAAAAAACTCAGCGAGCAGTTTGCGGTGCAAAACCACACCACTGATCAGCAGCGTCAACATGGCCAAGCCAGCAATGCCCAGCATGTAGTAGCCAACATTCATCCATGCAATATTGAATTTGTAGTGGAAAGGAAAGAAAAATCCAGTGCCACCCAGCGTGTATTCACCGGGAAGAGCCTTGCCGGTATCCGGGTCGATGTAATAAGTCTTCAGGGTGTTGTCGTGTTCAGTGATCCGTACCGATGGCATGGGGGTGCGCGCGGTTGGCAAGTGAAAGCGAATGTTGGCAGGTTCAGGTGCAAGCGCATGCACTTTCAGCAACACGGTTTCAAGTTGGGCAGCTGTCAGGCTGCAGCATTGGCTTTGTACACTGCGGCTTTCAGGGTGCATCCAGCGATCAAATTCCTTGTCGAAAACTGTCAGTGTTCCTGTCCAGAATACGGAGAACAAAAGAAAACCAATGACAAGGCCGAACCAGGTGTGAAACCAGGCCATGTGTTGCCGAATGGATGGTGTCATGGAAAGTAGATCACGATTGCGCACAACAGGCCAAGCAGCAGCCCCTTGGCACCCAACCACGCCAGGTTGGCTGTGCAATAAATCCACAGCATCCAGGCCGGCATCGCCAGGTAGGCCGCCAGCAGGCCAAGGGTCATGGCTTCGCTTTGCGCCATGCCGAACTTGAAAAGCCCAATGGCCAAGGCGGCTGCCAGCAGGTTTGCCAAGGCCAGGCCAGCAGGAAAGGCCAGCAGCAGGCGATAAAAGTTCACGCTTAAGTTTCGGGAGGTGGGTGTCACTTGTTCGGTGGCCAGTATGGTGTGTTTGGAAGTGTAATCCAGTCACTTATTAATTGCAAATCATTCTCATTAAGATTACCATATTGCATTGGTCTGATTTGTTAGAAGGTTTTATTCATCCATGATGTTTGTGCAATCCCGATTCAAAAAACAGTGTCTTGCCGCAGCAGTGGTGTTCTTCGCAACTTCATTTGCCTGGTCTGCACCGGCTCCTGACGACGTGGTGAAGGGCTACAGCCAGTTGGTTTACGCCAATTACACCGACGCACTGAACGCAGCAAAAAAAATGCAAACCGAGATTGATGCGTTTTTGAAGACGCCTTCCCAAGCGGGTCTGGATGCTGCGAAAAAAGCGTGGTTGAATGCACGCGAGTTTTATGGGCAAACCGAGGCATTCCGTTTTTATGGCGGTCCCATCGATGATGAAAATGGACCCGAAGGGCAGATCAACGCCTGGCCCATGGATGAATCGTATGTGGATTATGTACGGGGCAACAGCAGCAGTGGTTTTATCAACAATGTGAAGTTCAACATTACACGCACCGCCTTGGTGGAACAAAACGAACGCGGTGGTGAAGAGAACATTGCAACAGGTTGGCACGCAATTGAATTTTTGCTGTGGGGGCAGGATCTGAATGAAGATGGCCCCGGCAATCGTCCCTACACAGACTATGTCAAAGGCAAGGGTGAACATGCCGAGCGCCGCGCAGCCTATCTGCGTGAAGTGACTGCCTTGTTGATACATGACCTTGAACATGTGCAGTCTGCCTGGTTGCCCGGCAAGCCGGACAATTTCCGCGCTGCCTTCGAGAAAGATGGCAAAGAATCCGTGCGCAAAATGCTGGTGGGTTTGGGGTCCTTGTCGCGTGGTGAATTGGCCGGCGAACGCCTGGAGGTGGCCCTGTTCAGTCAGGATCAGGAAGATGAACATTCCTGTTTTTCCGACAACACCCACCGCGATGCTGTAAGCAATGCCCAAGGCATTTTGAATGTGTGGACCGGCACCTACAAACAGGCCAATGGTGCCGTGCTGAAAGTTCCATCACTTGCGGAATTGGTGGCATCGAAATCTCCGGGTGTCGCCAAGCGAACTACCGTGCAAATTCAGAACTCTGTGAATGCAGCCACAGCCATTCAGGCACCATTCGATCGTGAAATCATTGGTGGCGCTGATGCACCAGGCCCCAAGCGAATTAAAGCCACTGTGGCCAGTCTTGTGGAACAGAGCAGCCTGCTTGTCGAGTCAGCCAATGCGCTGGGCATTACCCGCTTGACATTGACCCAGCCCTAAGGTGACAGAAAAAGTGACTATCAAAAAATTTGCCTGGGTTTGTCTGGCCACGCTGCTTGCCGGCGGTGGGGCATGGGCGGCCACTCAAGGCATGACGTCCCGCACCGCGGGCGATGCAACGGTGTTTGCCGATGGTCGCAACGCGTTTTCATTTCCTGCTGCCAATTTGCCCAACGAGGAACGCACACGCTTTGCAATTGGCAATTCGTTTTTCAAACGCAATTGGGTTCAAGCCCCAGCGTCCACCACTGCACGTGATGGTTTGGGGCCGCACTTCATTGCCCGTTCATGTGGTGGTTGCCACGTGCAGGACGGTCGCGGCAAGCCGCCGGAAATTCTGAACCGCTTGAACAGCGAACAACCTGTTGATTTGTTGTTCCGGATTTCCATTCCCGGCACAGGGCCACACCACGGCGTGGTGCCCGAACCCACCTACGGGGATCAGCTGAACAATGCGGCCGTGGACGGCGTAAAGCCCGAAGGGAGGATCAACATTGAAACAACGCCATTGCACGGCAAATATCCTGATGGCACGCCTTATGTGTTGCAAAAACCAGGTTATTCATTCGCGGATTTGGCCTACGGCCCGATGCACCCCAAGGTGATGGTCAGCCCGCGCATTGCGCCTCAGATCATCGGTTTGGGCTTGCTGGAAGCGGTTGATGAACAGGAAGTACTGGCCAATGCAAAGCAACAGGCCGCGCGGCCCGATGCCATCAAGGGCATGCCCAACAGGGTGTGGGATGCGTACGCACAGCGTGAAATGTTGGGGCGTTTTGGCTGGAAGGCCAATGTGGCCAGTCTGGCCCATCAAACTGCAGGTGCGTTTTTGGGTGACATCGGTATTACAAGCAGTCTGTTTCCGGATGAAAACTGCACCAAGGCACAAACCGATTGCTTGAATGCGCCCAACGGTTCCACCAAAAATGAACCCGAATTAAGCGACAAACTGTTCAATGAAATTGTGTTTTATCAAGCAGTGCTGGCGCCACCGGCGCGCCGCAATGTGGACGATGCACGTGTGCTGAAGGGTCAGAAGTTGTTTGATCAGGCGCAGTGTTCAGTGTGCCACCGGCCTTCCTACACCACAGGCAAAGTGCCGTTTCCGGCCTTAAGCAGTAAAGCCCTGGAAGGGCAGGAAATTTGGCCCTACACCGACCTGTTGTTGCATGACATGGGTGAAGCACTGGCCGACAATCGTCCAGACTTCAAAGCCAGCGGCCGTCAATGGAAAACGCCGCCCCTGTGGGGAATCGGTTTGATTCCCGACGTGAACAATCACATGCGCCTGTTGCACGACGGCCGCGCCAATGGCGTTGAAGAGGCTATTCTTTGGCACGGCGGTGAGGCGGAACAGAGCAAAAACCGTTTCATGAACTATTCAGCGGATGACCGCGCGGCCTTGATTCGATTTGTGGAGTCTTTGTAATGAAAAGTGGTTTGTTTCGTGCCTTGGGCTTGATCGCGGTTGGGTGTTGGGTTTTGTTGTCGAGTAATTTGGCCATGGCCGCCAAGCCAGCGGACAGAAGTGCCATGCTGTTTCCGTATTACGAAGTGTCCGAGGTGCTTGGCAGTGCGGTGAATCACCATTACCGGGAAGACACCACAACCTTGCTGCAAGGGTTGCAGCAACTGGACGATTCAACCGCCAAATATTGCAAAGGCGATTTAAGTTTGAGTGCGCTGAAGAAGCGTTATTCGGAAGCCTACCTGGCGTGGCTGGAATTGTCGGCAGTGGTGATTGGCCCCCTGCTTGAAAACAACACGGTGCGCCAAATTGATTTTCGCCCCCTGCGCGAGAAGTTGCTGGCGCGTGCCATCAACAAGCAGCCCAAAGGGGAGCAGGCAATGGCCTTGGTGGGCAGCCCGGCAAAAGGCTTTCCGGCGTTTGAATATTTGATGTTTCAGCCGGGCTTTAAACCGGGGTCCGCAGAATGTGAATACGCGCATGAAGTGGTGAAAGACATTCAGCGCACTGTGGGCGGCCTGCAATGGAAAGAGTTGCCCGAAAACATGCAACTGTATTTCAACCAGGTGGTGGGCGCATTGCACAACCTTAGCTGGGAGCGCATGGAAAAACCGTTGTTGAAAAACAAAGATTCACAGACAGAAACGGGTGCCAGTGAATGGCCTTTTTCTGCGCTGGATTTGAGCAAAAAAGCGTGGGTGGCCCAGTGGCGGGGCATTCAACATTTGCTGGTGTTGAACAGTGCAATGGTTCCGCAGGCGAACCGACATGTGGTGCCCCTGGAGGCCTATTTGCGCGGGCTGGGCCAAATCGAATTGGCAGACACCTTGATGAAGCACAGTGATGCAGCCAACACCGCACTGCAGGCCAATGACGTGGCCAAGCCCGCCACCATTGAACAATCGGTGAAAGCATTGAAGGTATTGAAAGGTTTTATGGAGCAGGATGTTGCCAAAGGCTTGAAAGTGTCAATCCAGTTTTCTTCCTCGGATGGGGATTGAATTGCAAGTGCAACGCCGCCATTTTCTGCGCACATTGAGTGCTGCCAGTGTGGTGCTGGCCATGCAGCCCATGGTTGGGGCGGCGAAAACTGCGCGCCTTTCCCTAAATTCAACACCGGCCACTTTGCTGGCCGCTTGGCAATTGCCGGGTGGTGGTTTTCAGGCCGGGGTGTTGAATGCAGACCCGGCACAGCCGCACTTGTTCACGGTGCAACAGGCTGTTGATTTGCCCACGCGCCCCCACGGGCTGATGCATTTGCAAGGCGACGAATATTTGGTGATTGCGCGCCGCCCCGGTGACTGGATGATGCGCTTGAACATTCGCACTGGCGATGCATCGCGAACCTGGCAAGATGCCGACCGCCAATTTAACGGCCACAGCGCTGTGAATGGCAAGTATGTGTACACCACAGAAACCGACATGCTGAGCGGCAGCGGGGTTTTGGCGGTGCGCGACAAAACCACGCTTGAGTTGCTGGACGTGTGGCCCACACAAGGGCACGATCCCCATGAAATGCTGGTGTTGCCGCAAGGCGGACTGGGCATTGCAGAACCTTTTTTGTTGGTGGCCAATGGCGGTATTCAAACCCACGCCGACATGGGGCGCACGCAGCTGAATTTGAACCAAATGGATTCGTCGCTGGTGGCTTTGAAGCCTGCGACAGGCGAGGTGTTAAAGCAGTGGGTACTTGAAGACACGCAACTGAGCTTGCGGCACATGGCCCTGCATGCGGATGGTGTGGTGGGCATAGCCATGCAGGCACACCATGGCAATGCTTCAAGAAAAAATGATGCACCCGTGCTGGCCCTGCTCAGTGATCAGGGTTTGCGCACAGCGCCCAAATCAGCACGCATGAAGGGTTATGCCGGTGACATTGTTGCTACGCCACAAGGTTTCGTGGTCAGTTGCACCAAAAGCAATGCAGCGCTGCACGTCAGTGTCTCAGGGCAACGCCTGGCCCAATTCGCAGCCACTTCAGCCTGTGCGCTGGCTGCGCAGGCCGATCGTGTGTGGCTGGGGCATCTGCCAGCCAGTTCGGCTGATGCGCTGGAACTGGACAATCACTGGCTGCTCATTTAGTTGTCAGTGCCCAGGCCTTGATGGTTTGCCCCTGTTTGAAGCCAAACAATTTGTTGCCGCCCACGGCCACGGCCAGGTACTGTTTTCCCTCGACTTCATAGCTAATGGGCGGCGCATTCACACCCGCCGGGTTGTCTTGTTGCCACACCCGTTTGCCCGTGTTTGCGTCGAGCGCAAAAAATTCACCGCTGCCTTCGCCAGAAAACACCAAGCCTGTTTGTGTGCTTAATACGCCACCAATCAAGGGTGCTTTTACCTTGTGTTGCCACAGCAGTTTTCCAGTGTCCAGGTGAATGGCTGACAACAGGCCGTATTTGTCGCCCTCCTCAATTGGCGACATGGACGAATACTTCAGGGCGGGTTTGTTGCCCTTGGCCTTCAATTCGTGCAGCTGGTATTTCACGGGCCAGTGAATGCCCGCGATAAACACCATTCGGCGTTGTTCATCCACGGAAACTGGCGACCAGTTCGAGCCGCCAATCACGCCGGGGTAAATTACATTGCCCTGTTCGGTGGGCAAGGTGAACATGTTGTTCTGTGGCACAAAGGCTTCGCTTTTGAACAGCAATTCGCCCGTGATCCGGTTGTGCACATAAAACCAGCCGGTTTTTCCAGCCTGCCCAACAGCCTTAACCGGCTTGCCTTTCACCGTGGTGCTGAACAACACGGGTGGGCTGGCCACATCGTAGCCCCACATGTCGTGTGGCACTTGCTGGTAATGCCATTTCAATTGGCCAGTGCGCACGTCAAGGGCCACCAGCGAGGCCGTGTACAGGTTGTCGCCGGGTCGTGAAGAGCCTTCCATTTGCGGTGAAGGATTGCCTGTGCCGAAATACAGAATGCCGTTTTCGCGGTCAATGGCCGGAGTGCTCCAGGCCGATCCGCCGCCGAATTGCCATGCATCGGGATAGTTCGCTGCTGCCGCTTTTTCCTGTTCAATGTTTCGGGGTAGCGGCACGCCATCCGGGGTTGTCTGGGTGAATTTTCCCTCCCAGCCCTTGTCAGGAACCGTGTCGAATTTCCAGGCCAGCGCACCTGTGTCGACATCGTAAGCCGCCATAAAACCACGGCGCCCGTAGTTGCCCGCAATGCCCACCACCGAACCCAGGGGCGCATCCGGGTCGGGTGAATCCAGGTGCAAGCCATAGCCCACGCCGGTAATGCCGACAATCACTTTGCCATCAAACACCATGGGTGCCATGTTGATGCCAGCGCCTGATGCACCAGACACCTCGAGCTTGCCGCCCTGCGTGTCAAATTGCGAGCCCAGGCTGGCAGCGTCTTCCTGCACACCCTGTTCGCCTTTGGTTACATCAATGTCCCAAAGTTTTTGACCCGTGCGTGCATCCAGTGCCAGCAGGCGTGAATCAACCGTGCCCATGAACACCTTCCCGCCACTGACAGCAACCCCCCGGTTTGCCGGGCCGCAACACATTTTTCGACTTTTAAGGCGGTCATGTGTATATCGCCAGATCAACTTGCCGCTGTCGGCGTGTAGTGCAACCACATGGTTGAAAGGCAGTGAAACATACATCACCCCCTCAACCACAATGGGCGTGGCCTGAAAACTGGACGACACACCGGTGTCAAATTCCCAGGCTGTGCCCAGTTGCTCTACGTTGGCTGGCGTAATTTGTGAAAATTCCGCGTGCCGCTGGTGATCCCAGTTGCCGCCGAAAACCGGCCAATCACCGGCCATGGCCTGTGTGCAGTACAGGCCGATGCCCAGCAAAATTGTGGTGATTGAAATGCGGTTCATGCTGTAGCGCAGGTTCATTGAATACGTCCATGTTGCTCAATAACCCAACTGTGCAAGCAAAGATCAAACCATTGAAACTGTTGCAATCTGGGGCAGTGGCGTGTCACAAAACTGTCATCCAAAGCGCGTGTGCTAGCGTGTATATTTCGCCTACGCGATTCTATTAGTAAGTGATCATGAAACAACAACTTGAACTGTTGAAAGAAATTGAAAGCAAGCTTGAAGAGCTGTGTAAAGACAAAGACCTGAAAGACAAGCGCCCACTGGAGGCGAAAGAAATCAAGGGGCTTCGCATGGTGGTGTCGTCAATCATTCGCCGCATGGCAAGCTGAACATTCAGGCCCCCTTATCGGTACACCTTGATTTGCCGGGCGATCAGCATTGCGATGACGTTGAACACAATGGCGATCACACTGCACAGCCAGTAGTTTTCTATCAGCCCTTCCACGTTTCTTTCGATCAAATGCCCGCCAACCAGGGCAGCCAACCCCATTGCGGCTGATTGCATGGACGAATTCAGCGTCATGAAGGTGCCCCGGTTTTTCGGATTGCCCGCAGCGCTGACCATGGCCATGCCTGGAATCATTCTTCCGCTGACAAACACAAAAAAACAGGTGGTGATGATCAAGATTGCGATCTTGCCCATGCCTTCAGTTTGGGTGATCAAAGCCATGGGGATGATCGCGATGGTGGCGATGATCTGCAGCATTTTGAGCTTGCCGATTTTGTCGCTCAGTTTGCCGATGATCTGCGCGCTGAACAGCGTGGCTGCGCCACCGGCAAGATAAATCAGCGGAATGTCGGAAGGGGAAAGCCCGGCATTCGCCTGCATGTAAATCGTGATGTACGGGATGATGGAAAACCCGGCGAAGATCATGCAAAACGAGAAACAGAATGCAATCAGGTGGTTGGGGTCGCGCAGCACTTGCGCGATGCCTTGTAGCGGGCCAGTTTCACCCCGCGCATGCAAGTGACCCTGCAAGGTCGGGATGACGTAAACGGCCGCCACCACCAACACGAAGCTGATGCCTGCAATGCCAAAAAAAGGTGTGTGCCAGCTTGAATGGGCTGCCACGAATAAACCCAGCGGAACGCCCATGACGGTGGACACCGAGAACGATGTCATGATGACACCCATGGCTTTGCCCCGTCGGGCAAAGGGCACCACGTCGGCCACAATGGTCTGTATCATGGCCGACAAGATGCCCCCGAACAAACCCGCGGCAACACGCGCACCCATCAGTGTTTCGTAAGTGGGTGCCAGGCCGCAGGCCAGAGTTGCCACAGCGAACAGGAAATACAAAACAAGGAGCAAGCGGCGGCGCTCGAACCGGTCAATGTAAAGCGAGGCGAGCAGGCCTGACGCACCGGCCGCGAAAGTGTAAGCCGACACCAGCAAGCCGAACTTCGCATCGGAAATGGAAAAGGCCTGCGTCAGTTGCGGGCCCAGCGGCATCATGATCATGAAATCGAGGATGTGTGTGAACTGGATGCCCGCGAGAATCAGCAGCAGCGCCCATTCCCGGCTTGTGCTGATATTGACGTCCCATGTTTTGTCCGCATCCATGTACTGCTACCTGCTGATTGAATTCTTGTTGGGTTGATCAGGCAGTTTAACGCGCGCCCCTAGTGCCCCAGGGCGGTGAGCGCATAAATGCCGATTGTCATGGTGGCAATTGACACCAGTGTGGTCAGCGCAATGATGTTGGCCGCAAGCTTGCCGTCACCGCCAGCAGCCACTGCCATGGCAAAGCTTGCAGCGGCAGTGGGGCTGGCAAAAAACATCCACAGGATAACGAGCTCGCGGCCTTCAATGCCCACTGCCCAGGCTGCAGCGCATGCCAGCACAGGCAGTATTGCGATTTTGATTGCGCTGGATTCAATTGCTGCCATGCCTGATGCCCTGACCCCGGCCAGCGACAGGGTGCCGCCCACGCAGATCAGTGCCAGGGGCAGAGTAAGGCCTGCGAAGTATTCCCCGGATTTCAACAACCAATCGGGAATGTACAGTTTGATGGCGCTGGCCGCCATGCCCAACACCACTGCAATGATCAGTGGATTCTTCAGCAATTCCTTGCCCGCCATTGCGGGGCTGAATTTTAATGTGGGGCTGTAAATGGAAAGGATCAATACCGAAAGTACGTTGAACAACAGGATGGTGAAACCCACCAGCACACCACCGACTGACAGGCCATAGTCGCCGTAATAGCTGGCCACCAGGGCGAAACTGACCACGCCGCAGTTGCCGCGAAACGCGCCCTGTACAAACACCCCGCGCTGGCTGTAGGGCGTGAACTTGCTGGCCCACCACCAACTGGCCAGAAAACCAGCGAGTGTGGCGGCGCACAAGAAAAACACCAGTTTTGCATTGAATGCGCTTTGCAAGTCTGCCTGCCAAATTGACAGAAAGAACAGCGTGGGCATGGTGGCTTTGTAGGTCAGCGTGGAGGCTGTTTGAATGAAGGAATCGTTGATCAGCTTGACTTTGCGCAACACCAACCCCATGAAAACCATGGCAAACACGGGGGAGGTGACACCCAGAATACCTGAGAGCACATTGAATTGATTCATCGACGCACGCTTATTGAATGCACTCTGCGATTGCTTTGCCCACATCAGATGTGGTGGCTTTGCCGCCCATGTCGGGTGTGCGGGGGCCATCCACCAACACTGTTTCGATTGCTTTCAGAATGGAATCGTGTGCTGCCTTGAATTTGGGGTCACCCTGACCGATGGAATCAAGCATCATCGCGCCCGACCAGATCATGGCAACCGGATTGGCGATGTTCTTGCCGTAAATGTCGGGTGCGGAACCGTGCACTGGCTCGAACAAGGAGGGGAATGTGCCTTCAGGATTCAGGTTGGCCGACGGTGCAATGCCAATGGTGCCGGTGCAGGCAGGTCCCAGGTCGGAAAGGATGTCGCCGAACAGATTGGACGCGACCACCACATCAAAACGTTCCGGGCTCAGCACAAAGCGCGCTGCAAGAATGTCCACGTGGTATTTGTCCCAATGCACATCGGGGTACTGTTTGCCCATGGATTCAACACGTTCGTCCCAATAGGGCATGCTGATCGCTATGCCATTGGATTTGGTGGCAGAGGTCAGGTGCTTTTTCGGGCGGCTTTGCGCCAGGTCAAATGCGTACTTCAGAATTCGGTCAGTGCCCTTGCGGGTGAACACAGCTTCCTGAAGCACAACTTCGCGTTCAGTGCCTTCAAACATGCGGCCACCGACGGATGAATATTCGCCTTCGGTATTTTCCCGAACCACGTAGAAATCAATGTCGCCCACTTTCTTGTTGGCCAGCGGGCATGGAATGCCAGGCATCAGCCGCACTGGGCGCAGGTTTACATACTGATCGAATTCACGACGGAATTTCAACAGCGAACCCCACAGGGAAATGTGATCGGGCACTTTGTCGGGCCAGCCCACAGCGCCGAAATACAGGGCGTCGAAGTTCACGAGTTGGTCAAACCAGTCGCTTGGCATCATTTGGCCGTGTTTCAGGTAGTAATCGCAGTGTGCCCAGTCAAAGTGGGTGAATTGCAGGTCAAGATTGTAGCGGCGTGCAGCCGCTTCCAGCACGCGCAGGCCTTCTGGGGTTACTTCATTGCCAATGCCATCGCCGGCCAGTACCGCAATTTTTCGGGGGTTCATGAGCATTCCTGATTGAATGTAAGGTTGAAGCCTTCAGTGTATTGCTTAACTTGAAAGTTGATAATACTGTTATAAGTTAAATTATCTTCAATTGATAGGTTAATTAATGAGGTCAAAACCTCCTTCCCTGGAAGAACTGGATCTGATGCTTGCCTTGTGTCGGCATGGCTCACTGTCGGCATGTGCGCGGGCGATGGGGGTGTCAACAGCCTACATCAGCAAGCGACTTGCACAGCTTGAGCAGCGTTTGGGGCTGAAGTTGTTTCACCGCACAACCCGCAGTTTGTCGTTGACTGAAGTGGGGGAAACCTGCGTGGAGTGGGGGCAGCGGGTGCTTGATACCTCCCAGGATTTGATGGATGCCCTGTCAGCAGAGCGATCTATTCCAAGGGGGTTGTTGCGGGTGTGTTCAAGCACTGGCTACGGTCGGTCGCGCCTGGCACCGGCCTTGTCGGAACTGGCCAGGCAGTACACCGAGCTGGAGGTTCAACTGGAGTTGATTGACCGCCCGGTTGATTTGCTGACGGAGGGGTTTCACCTGGACATTCGACTTGGGGAAATTACGGAACCGGGTTTGATATGCCGCCGCATCGCAGGCAACCAGCGCATTCTGTGCGCCAGCCCGGCTTATTTGAAACAGGCACCTGCGCTGCATGAATTGGCTGATCTGCAGAATCACCAATGCCTGGTGATTCGCGAGCGCGATCAGCAACCGGGGCGCTGGGTGCTGCAAGGTTCACACGGGGAGGAAACCGTTCGGGTGCGTGGTTCGCTGTCGTCGAACAACGGCGAGTCGGTTAGGCAATGGATGGTCGATGGCCATGGTGTGGGCTTGCGCAGCGTGTGGGATGTGGCACCTCACCTGCGCAGCAAAAAGCTGGTTCGCGTGTTGCCGAAATACAGCCAGGAAGCCAATGTGTATGCGGTGTACCCATCGCGTTTGGCCAGTTCGGCGCGCTTGCGGGTGTGCGTTGAGTTTTTGGCAGACCGGTTGCGCAACTGAATACTGCCCGTGCAGGAATTTGTGGGTTTGGGAAAGCAGTAAATCGTTAAATTATGCAAAACTTTACATAATTTTGTTGCGCTGCACAGTTTTGGCACACCAAAAAGAGGGATGAGGGGCTTATTTCTCCTGAATTTCATTCAGGAACACTTCCAACGCCTGTGTTCTGCCCAAGCGTGTTGCCCTGTAGCCCGCCGTTTGCTCGACCTGGGCCAAAACCTCCGGGCTGGTAAGCCAGGGCAGCATGATTTCCATGGCGGGGTAATTCAGGTCATTGTTGTGCAGCACCAAAAAATACTGTTCCTTGGACACCAGGCGGAACTGCAAGCCATAGTGGTTGGCCGCCGCGCGAATGCCCAAACCCAAATCACCATGCCCTGCCGCAATGGTACAGGCCACAGCCAAGTGTGAATTTTCTTCGTGATAATAGCCCGGCAGTTCTTCCGGGTTCAGGCCGGCTTTCGTAATCAAGGCATTCAACTGGTGGTGGGTGGATGAAGCCGAGTTTCGGTTCACCAGCAGCGCGCGCCGCTTGGCAACATCGTCCAGTGTGGGCGGGCTGGCCACGGGGCGGCTCATCCAGCCGATGTCGCGCTCAAACAGTTCAACCACCGACAGGTTTGACCCGCGCAACCAGCGACGCATGATTTGATGCACATGCGAGTGTTCGTCAAGCCCCACAGGCAAGTGGCAGCCAGCCACACGCACTTCACCCCGGTGCAAGGCCGAAAGCGCCGCGATGCTGCCTGACCAGCGCAGCGACAATTGCAGTTTTTTGTACAGTGCTGTGTTTTGAAAGAGGTTTTGCAGCGCCAGATCGTCGCTTAAAGCAAGGCTGATCCAGGGCTTGTTCTGCTCAATGTCCAGCCACTCCGCATTCAATTGCTCGCCGACGGTTCCCAGGTCGGGCGCAACGCGCACGTTGCCTTGTTCAACCATCCAGATCAACTTGTGCCCAAACCGCGTAAGGCAGGCACCGGCACGCCCATGCGTTGCAACCAGGTCTTCCCCCAGCATTTCGTTGTATTGTTGAATCTGCGACCACAGGGTGCGGTAAGAAACGCCGAGCGATTTGCAGGCCAGCGAGATCGAGCCTTCCGAGTCGATGGTTTTTAATGCCGACAGCAAGCGTTGATCCAGTTCAACGGTTTGACCATCGTCTTTTTTCCAGCGAGCGGATACTTTTAAGTTAAGCATTTGCGAATATAGGCACATCGATTGCTTGCATTCTGACAGATTGCACATGGCAGGAGACAGGTCATCATGAAGTATGGTTGTTCCATAACAAGAATGAATTCAATTTGGGGGCGTGCACTTTGCGTGGCCGTTGCGTTGCTGGCAGGCAATTTCTTTGCCACCCCCGTGCAAGCCGCCGCTGCAGAAATGGGTGCGGTGAAAGGGGATTTGACGGGCGGGGACCCGTTGGGTTCCATGCAGTGGCCCGACATGAAAGGGCAGTTTTTCGATGCGAACGCCGCAATGGTGTTCGATGCCCGAATCAAGGTAACAGTGCCCCTGTTCGCTGAAGACGCCATGAATGTGCCCGTGTCATTCGATGCGTCAGCGATAGGCAAGGTAAAAAAAATTGTGGTGCTGGTGGACCGCAACCCCATTCGCAAGGTGCTTGAATTCATACCCGAACAAGCCAGGCCCGCCCTGAATTTCAGGTTCAAGCTGGAGCAGGCCAGCCCCATCCGTGTGGCCGCGCTTGGACAGGACAATGTGTGGCACGTGGGCTACGCCTTTATAGAGGCCTCGGGTGGAGGGTGCACCGTGCCGGGTGCCACCCGCGCGGATGGCACTTGGACGCAAACCCTGAACAAGGTTGCCGGCAAAATGTTTGATGCCAACCAGTTGCGCGACGATGCACGTTTGCGGGTGCAGGTGTCGCACCCCATGGACACGGGTTTGGTAGCGGGTGTACCTGCCTTCTACATTGAGGAAATGATTCTGCAAGACAAAAACAAACAGGTGCTGGCCAGGTTGTATCCATTCGAACCGGTGTCTGAGAACCCCTTGTTTTCGTTTGACTTCGACAAAAAACCAGTTGGCCCTATCAGTTTGGTAGGGCGAGACAACAATGGCAACCGAATCGACGCAAAGGTTACGCAATGAAATTGAAGTGCTTGATTGCAACAGCGCTGATCACGGCGACTGCCGCAGGGCAGGCCAGGGCTGAATTGCCCAATGTGGCCCAACCCACACCCGACAAGGCCACGCTCAATTACGGTTTGAAGGCAACCAAGCTGGCCGGTGGCTGGTATGTGATTGCCGGGGCCAATGATGATTTTTCGCAGGCCAACGGCTGCAACATCATCAACACCGGGTTTTATGTGGACGATGCCGGGGTGTATGTGATCAACACAGGCACATCACGCCTGTACGGCGAGCAGCAACGCGCCTTGATTGATTCAATCAGCAAGGGCAAGCCCATCAAGCAAGTGGTGGCGTTGAACCTGCACCCGGATTATTTTTTGGGCAATCAGGCTTACCCGAAGGAAGCGCTGGCAGCGACCAAGGTAACGATTCAGGGCGTCAAGGCGGAAGCGGCCCTGTATGAAACGAATTTGTACCGTTTGTGCGGCGACTGGATGAAGGCCACGGAAAGCGCATTCTCCACGCAAACCATCGTGCCAGCCAGCTTGAAACGTTTTGGTAGCAAGCCCATTGAAGCGATCGAACTGAAAGGCCACACCGATTCAGATTTGGTGTTGTTTGACCCGGAAAGCAGGGTGATGTGGGCTGGTGGCCTTGTTTTTTACAAGCGGATTGTCACCACACCCCATGCCAAATTGAAACCCTGGATTGAAAGCCTTAAAACGCTGCAAGCGATGAAACCGAAGGTGGTGGTGCCCAGCCACGGCCCGGTGAGTTGGGGCAGTGAAGCCATTGAGCAAACGCTGGATTACCTCAACTGGCTGGACAAGCGCCTGGCGGAGGCTGCTGAAATGGGCGAGGAAATCAATGATGTGATGAAAAAGGGAGCGCCCGAGCGGTTTAGAAACTTTGCGGCTTACCCGGCTGAGTTTTATCGCAATGTGACCAATTTGTACCCAGTGTATGAAAAGGAAACTTTGGGCGGATTCTAAGGGTTAGTACTGTGCCAGTTGTTTCAAAAAGAGACAGTTTGTGTGTTGCTGAACAGATGTGCTGTTGCAGTGTCACAAAACTGTCTCTTTTTTTGCCTGTCGCATTTATCCAAACCACCTGAAAGAGGGTGTTTTTATAACTTACTGATTTTATTGAATAAAAAAATTATATAGAAGATTTATTCTACTTGGCATGAAGCTTGCGCTAGGTTTGCATTGGGTAGCCCCGACTCTGCAAACGAGGGGCGAGAACCTCAAAGTAACGGATGATGAGAGGAGAAACAAAAAATGCGCAAAACTCTGCTTAGCGCGATGGTAGCAACCGCACTGGCGATTCCCGCAGTGGCTTCTGCCGCTGTGACAGACGCAATGATTCAAAACGATGCCAAATCCACAGGCGACATTCTTTCCTGGGGTATGGGCACAGAGGGTCAGCGTTACAGTCCATTGAAAGACATCAACGTATCAAACGTGGGCAAGCTGGTTCCAGCCTGGTCCTTCTCGTTTGGCGGTGAAAAGCAGCGCGGCCAGGAAAGCCAGCCTGTTATTCACAACGGCAAGATGTTCGTAACAGGTTCCTATTCACGCATTTACGCGCTGGATGCCGCCACAGGTGCAAAATTGTGGAAGTACGAGCACCGCCTGCCCGAAGGCATCATGCCTTGCTGCGACGTGGTGAACCGTGGTGCCGCCCTGTATGACAACCTGGTAATTTTTGCAACACTGGACGCGCAACTGATCGCTTTGGATCAAGACAGCGGCAAGGTTGTGTGGAAAGACAAAATTGACGACTACGCTGCTGGTTATTCCAACACAGCTGCACCTATTATTGCCAAGGGTTTGGTGTTGACTGGTGTGTCTGGTGGTGAATTTGGTGTGGTAGGTCGTGTTGAAGCGCGTAACGCCAAGACTGGTGAACTGGTTTGGATTCGTCCAACCGTTGAAGGTCACATGGGTTACAAGTTTGACAAAGACGGCAAGAAAATTGAAAACGGTATTTCCGGTACAACCAATGCTACCTGGAAAGGCGACATGTGGAAAACCGGCGGCGCAGCCACTTGGCTGGGCGGTACATACGACAGCAAAACAGGCCTGGCCTACTTCGGTACTGGCAACCCGGCACCCTGGAACAGCCACCTGCGCCCTGGCGACAACTTGTACTCTACATCTACCGTTGCTGTGAATATTGATTCAGGCAAGATCGATTGGCACTACCAGTCCACACCCAACGATGGTTGGGATTACGACGGTGTGAACGAGTTCGTGACCTTTGACCTGGATGGCAAGCGCGTAGGCGCCAAAGCCGACCGCAACGGCTTCATGTACGTGAACGACGCCAAAACCGGCAAGTTGCAGAACGCTTTCCCATTCGTGAAAAAAATCACTTGGGCCAAGGGCATCGATTTGAAGACAGGTCGTCCGATTTTCGACCCGGCCAACCGCCCTGGCGACCCCACGAAAGTTGATGGCAAGAAAGGCGAAGTCGTCTTCTCGGCACCATCATTCCTGGGTGGCAAGAACCAGCAGCCAATGGCTTACAGCCCTGATACAGGTCTGTTCTATGTTCCCGCCAACGAATGGGGCATGGAAATCTGGAACGAGCCAATCACCTACAAGAAAGGTGCGGCTTACCTGGGTGCCGGTTTCACCATCAAGACATTGCCTGGTTTTGACTACATCGGCGCATTGCGTGCGATGAACCCCAAGACCGGCAAGATCGAGTGGGAAATCACAAACAATGCTCCTCTGTGGGGTGGCGTTTTGACCACTGGCGGCAACCTGGTGTTCTGGGGTACCCCGGAAGGTTACCTGAAGGCAGCTGATGCCAAGACAGGCAAGGAAGTGTGGCAGTTCCAGACAGGTTCCGGCGTGGTTGCTCCTCCCGTAACCTGGAAAGGCAAGGATGGCGCACAGTACGTGGCCGTTGTGTCTGGTTGGGGCGGTGCGGTTCCCCTGTGGGGCGGAGACGTAGCCAGCAAAGTGAACTACCTTGAACAAGGTGGTTCCGTGTGGGTATTCAAACTGTTCGACGGCAAGTGATCAGTTTGTAAAAAACATCAAACTGCCCCGTGTGGGGTGGTTTGATGGGTAGTGAAGTAGTAGAGCGTTTTAAGAAGTGTTGTCATTTTCACCCCCGAGTTTTCTGCCTGCTCCGCAGCGAACTTATGACGCAGACGGTTTGATCAAATTGCTCCTTGGGACCTTTTTCTGGCATTGATTGGGAGTCGGAGAAAGTTGTGGCGGTTTGAGAGTCTCCTAACGAATGCGTCTTTTCTGCCCGGCCATGTGCCGGGCATTTTTTCGTCTGTGGTGTTTAGAACTTGTAAGACATTTGCCCCGACAAAATAAACGCATCGGCTTCTGCCCTACCCAGCACACGGGTTTGCTGACCCGCTGCCGGGTTACCTTCGGTGCTATCAATCCTAGCTTTGTCTGGCATCACATACTGAAAGGCCAAATCGAAGGTGGTGGCTTTGTCGAACTGGTACTGTGAACCCACGGCCAATGTAATTCGGTTTTCATCGGGCAGGCGAACCTTGCGGCGTTCGTCGGGTACGGGCGTAATGTCGTATGCAATACCGGTTTTCAAATTGATGGTGTCGCTGTACTTGTAAATGCCACCCACCGCAAAGCGCCAGCTGTTTTTCCATTCGTAATCCTGAACGGTCAATGTTGCCGCACCGGCTGGCGCGTTCTGTCGCAGGAAGTCCAGTTCCTGGATAGTGCTCCATTCTGTCCAGGTGGCGTCGGTCAGCAATTGCCACTTCGGGGTTAATTCGGTGACGGATGAAATGGCAAACGAGGCAGGTAGCCGGATTTTGGAAGTGAGTTCACTGTTTGCAAATAATGTTGCGGCGGGACCTGCTGCAGGACGATTGTCGAAGGTTACATTGCCTTCCAGGTGTTGTTCAATGGCTGAACGGTAGGCAACACCCACGCGTGTGGATGGTGTAACCTGGCCCATCACACCCAGATTGAAACCATAGCCCCAACCGTCGCCTGCAATTGTGCTCAATCCTTCGGTACCGCCAAAAGGCGCATAGTTGATTTGTGAACTTAGCTTGGCGTCTAGTTTCTGCGCAGAAACGCCAGCACCCACAGACCACAGTTCATTGACCTTGTAGGAAGCAGAGGGATTGATGTTCACTGATTTGATGTCGGATGTTACGCCTTGAAAGCGCCCGTACCAGTCAGGCTGAAAATCGGTTTTCAGGCCGAATGGCGTGGTCACTGACAAGCCGAAATTAATTCGATCATTGAACGGAATCACCAAGTGAAAATTTGGGATGTAGCCTTCATCGCCAAACTCCCCGGCACTGTTGCCCAGTGGGCGACCGGGGGCGGCTGTGCTGCCTTCGTCTTTTACTTCGCCATTCAAATCGATGTAATGTGCGCCCAACACCATTTGGCGTTGTTTCAGGCGGCTCATGCTGGCCGGGTTGAACCATGCCGCGCTGGCGTCTTCACCAATGGCGGCCGTGCCAGCATAGGCCACACCAGCGCCGCTGGCATTCTGTTCGTTCAATGCAAAACCGGCGGCGCTGGAAAAGCCGCTGAAGCCCAGCCCCAGAGTGGCTACTGCACAGTTGATGACTCGCAATTGAAAGGGGGTTTGTTTCATGTCGTCCTCGATTATTTTGTTGTAAGAATGGATAAATGGCGAGGACTATTGTAAGTGATAATACGAACGATCGTGCTAATAAAATACAGAGTTATTCTGTAGTAAAACTATTAATGGATAGTGTTTGTTGATGGCCGCTTTGCGGTTCTTTATTGATTTAATGGAACCACAGCACCGCTTTGCGAAAACTTCCAGGTGGCCACAACCAGCATGGCCACGGTGGCAAGCACAAGAATTGATGCACTGAATATCAGGCTGAATTCAGCGTGGCTTGTGAATGCGTGGCGTAGTAAATCCACGCAGTAGGAAAACGGATTGAGCATGGATACCCAGCGAGCCAGGGCGGGCATGGGGTCGATGGGGTACAGTGCGCCGCTGAAGAAAAATACGGGAAAGATGACGAAGTTCATCATCACTGCAAAGCCGTCGATCGATTTTGCGAACGTGCCGCACAACACGCCAAGTGCCGCACAGGCCAGCGCCGCCAGCATGGCACCCGGAAGCAGCACATGCAGTTGTGGCCAAAGCGTGCGGCCAACCCAAGGTAACACTTCCTGCAAATCGAAACCCAGCGGAAACAGCAGGGTGTACAAGCCTTCAAGCCCCAATAGCAGTGCAATTAACAGACCCATTTGCACCAGCGCGCCAATGGCTGCCCCCAGCGTTTTCGCAATTAATATGTGGTGGGTTTTTACAGGCGCGGTAACCAACAAACGCATGGTGCCAGCGTCTTTGTCCAAGGCGATGCTTAGACCCCCCACCATGCCGCCAAACAGCAGGGTCATGCCCACAATGCCGGGCAGCAAGCGGGCTGTGTAGTCGTCGCCGGCAAGTGCTTGCATGCCGCCACCAATGATCCACAACCACAGCACGGGTCGCACCATGGCAGCGGCCAGGCGGTCGCGTTGCTTTAACAACTTTTGGCTTTCGCGGCGTATTACGGCCCAATAAAAATGCATCAGCATGGTTTGCGGGCTCCGCCGTTCATTTTCCACACAAACCAGTCGGCCAAGGTAACGGTGCGGACGCTGCTCACACTTTGGTCGGGTAGTTCATCCAGCGCTTGTGCAGGGGTGCCCAGCCAGTTTAATTCGCCTTGATTCAGAAAACCCACACGGTCGCAGGTGCTGGCTTCGTCCATCAAATGGGTGGCCACGAATATGGTCAGGCCATCGATGGCTTGAAGGGTTTTCAGGGTTTCCCACACGCTGTTTTTCGATGGTACATCCAGCGCGGTGGTGGGTTCATCAAGGATCAATACACCGGGCTGGTGAACCATGGCGCGCGCAATATCGACCAGGCGTTTCTGCCCGCCAGACAAACTGCCCACGGTGCGTTTCAACCACTGGTGGATGGGGAAGATGGTGTACAGGTGGGCCAGGTTGGCCTCGGTTTGTGCTTTGTTCAGGCCTTGCAGGCCAGCTGCAAACAACAGGTTTTCTTCCACGGTCATGAAGCGGTCCAGCGACACGGATTGAAACACAAAGCCCAGGTTTTTGCGGGCCAGGTGCGCCGATCTGCGGGTGCTGTAGCCCAGCACGGACAGCTCGCCCTGGTCGGGCGCTATCAAGCCGGCGATCAGGCTGATCAGGGTGGTTTTCCCTGCGCCGTTGGGGCCGAGCAGGCCAAACATTTCCCCGGCTTGAAGGTCAAGGCTGACTTTTTTGAGTGCCGGGTGTTTGCCCCAGGAAAAATACAGGCCTTGTGCGTGAAGGCGAATGGTGTCTGTGGCGCTGAGATTCAATTGTTGTTTTTGCTCAGGTGCAAGCTGTTGTGGTCGCTGCGATACCATACCACGGGCACCTCGGCGGTTTCAGCCAGAATTTGCTGTTCATGTTTCTGAACCTTGAGGTAATCGTTGGGGTTGTCGCGGCGTTGGGCCGCGTCAACAAAGGCCACCACCTTGTCATGTTCTGGTGATTTGTGGCAAACCGGGTCTGCATTGGTGGCGTCGCCGGTAATCAGATAGGCCTGGCAGCGGCAACCGCCGTAGTCTTTGGCTTTGTCGGGGCAGGTGCGGCAGGGGTCTTTCATCCATGCGTCGCCACGGTAGCGTGTGAAACCATCGCTTTCATGCCAGATTTGTTCGACCGTGCTGGTTTTTACATTCGGAAAGTCAAAACCCGGTAGCATGCGTGCGGCCTGGCAGGGCAGGGCCGTGCCATCGGGGCTGATGCTGAGAAACACATTGCCCCAGCCGCTCATGCAGGGCTTCGGGGTTTTCTCAAAGTAGTCGGGCACCACAAACAGCAGCTTCATGCTGTTGCCCAGTTTTTCGCGCCATGCCGCCACTCGCGCTTCTGCGTGTTTCAACTGCGCGTGGGTGGGGATGAGTGCAGCTTTGTTTTTAAAGGCCCACCCATAGTATTGCGTGTTGGCCAGTTCAAGGTATTCCACGCCAAGCTTTACGGCCAGCTCGATGATGGAATCGATGTGATCCAGGTTCAGCCTGTGCAGCACCACGTTGAGTACCATGGGCCAGCCAGCTGCCTTTACGGCGGTGGCAATTTCCAGTTTTTTCTGAAATGTTTTGGTGTCACTTAATGCGTCGTTGGCCGCCTGTGTGGCGTCTTGAAAGCTGACCTGAATGTGATCAAGCCCGGCAGCTTTGAAGGCTTCAAGGCGGGCGGGTTTCAAGCCGATGCCAGAGGTGATCAGGTTGGTGTAAAACCCCAGTTCATGCCCGTAGGTCACCAGTTCTTCAAGGTCGTCGCGCAGCAGCGGCTCGCCACCGGAAAAGCCCAGTTGCACCGCACCCAAAGCGCGGGCCTGCTTCATGGTTTCTTTCCATTCGGCGGTGGTCAGTTCATGGGTGTTGGTTTTGTAATCAACCGGGTTGTAGCAAAACACGCAGTGCAGCGGGCAGCGGTAGGTAAGCTCTGCCAGCAGCCACAGTGGGCCGGCAGGCCGGGTAGCGGGTTCAGGCTGCGCGCTCATGCGTCTAGCCAGTTGCGGCGCACTGCCTCTTCAAGCATGCTTTGTACGTCTGCATGCAGGCCTTCGGAGTTGAACTTGGCTTCCAGTGCGGCCACGATCTGCGTTACTGTGCGTGTGCCATCGCACAGCAGCAAAATTTCGCTGGCGGACTGGTTCAATTTCACCATGCCCTCGGGGTACAGCAACACATGGGTTTTTTGCGCGTCTTCGTACTGCAAACGGAACAAGCGGTTCAGTTTGGGGTGCTGCGGCAATGTGGGTGTTGTTTCGGTATTCATTTCCTGGGCTTCTTTGGTTTGTCGGGATAGGCCAGCGCAATCGCGTCGGACATACTCCACAACACGTCCAGTTTAAATTGCAGTATTTCCAAGGCGCGTTCCTGTTGTGCGCGAGTCTTGAAATAATTCAATGTTACTTCCAAACCGTGTTCTACATCGCGTTGGGCCAGGCTGATTCTGGAGCGGAAATAATTCAACCCTTCTGAAGCCACCCACTTGTAGTCTTTGGGCCAGTTGCTCAGGCGTTGCTTGTGAATTTCAGGCGCAAACATTTCTGTCAGCGATGAACACACCGCTTCTTGCCAAGGTGCGCGGCGGGCAAAGTTTACATAAGCATCCACGGCAAAGCGCACGCCGGGCAGCACAAGTTGCTGGTTCCAAAGCACTTCACGGTCAATGCCCACGGCTTCACCCAGGCGGCTCCAGGCCTCGATGCCGCCCGCATTGCCTTCCCAGCCGTCGTGGTCAAGAATGCGCTGTACCCAGCGGCGCCGTGTTTCGCGGTCGTCGCAGTTGGCCATCACGGCCGCGTCTTTTTGCGGAATGCACACTTGGTAATAAAACCGGTTGGCCACCCAGCCGCGCAATTGTTCGCGGCTTAGTTTGCCTTCGCGCATGGCCACATTGAAGGGGTGGTGAATGTGGTAGCGGTCGCCCTTGGCACGCAGGCGTTCCTCGAATTCTTTCTTGCTCCAGGCTTTGTTGTTCATATCAGAATCTCCATGCCATCGTAAGACACTTCAATTCCATTGTCGGCCAGAATGGCATGCTCGTCGCCGTGTTCGTACAAAATCGGATTCGTGTTGTTGATGTGAATCAGGATTTTGCGCTGCTTTTTGAACTGGCGAAGCTGGCTGATCATGCCCGATCCCCGTTCACCCGGTTTGTCGGTTTGCGGCAGGTGGCCCATGTCGGCCGCCATCTTTTGTGAAAACCCTTGCGTGACCATTTCATCTTCGGTCCAGAAAGTGCCGTCCACCATCAACACGTCGGCTTGCTGCATGAATGGCAGAATCTCGGGCGTGATTTCGCCCAGCCCCGGCGCATAGAATACTTTTTTGCCCGTGTTGCTGTCTTCGATAAACAGTCCAATGTTGTCGCCTCGGCGTTGGGCGTAACGGCTGGGGGAATAGGGTGGCGCCTTGCTGATCAGCGGAATGGATTTGATCTTGATGCTGTCCAGCGGGCTGATTGAAAATGGATCATCACATTCGGTGCACAGCGGGGTCCATTTCACACCGCAGTAAAAGCCCAGCGTGGGGACCAGCGGCAGGCCGTTGGTCAGGTCTTCCCACACGGCTGGCGTGGTGAACAGGCGCATGGGGGTTTTGCCCTCGCGCATCATCAGCAAGCCGGTGGTGTGGTCAATTTGTGCGTCCATCAAAATGACAGCAGAAATGCCAGTGTCACGAGGGCCGCGGTTGGGTTGCAGTTCCGGGGTGTTTTTGATTTGCGTGAGAATATCGGGCGAAGCATTCACCAATATCCAGTTGGCAGACCCGTCGGAAATCGCAATCGACGACTGCGTGCGTGCGGTGTATCCCGGCGTATTGGCACGCACGGCCTGGCAGTTTGTGCAGTTGCAGTTCCACTGGGGGAAACCTCCGCCTGCTGCGGAACCCAGAACTTTGATTTTCATAATTGCTTTTTTCAGGGGTAAAAAAAACCCCGCCAGCCTGAAAGGCTATCCGGGGCTGTGCGAACCGTCAAATTAACGGTTGGCGATGTACATGGTGATTTCGAAACCGAAACGCATGTCAACGAATGATGGTGTAGTCCACTGCATGAAAAATCCTCCTTGTGCTTTATTAAAATGCACCGCACCCCGAGGGGATCCGGTGAAGAACCTGGCTTGCGCCGTGTTGTTCGTCCTCGAAATTTAAATAGCAATTCCTGTGCCGTGCACTGGTATTTGTCGGAAATTTTGTGATGTGGAAAATAAGTCCACTTTGGTGTGCAACCTGTTGCAGTTTGAAACAAAAAGCAAAAAGGCGCAAACCTTGTGGGTTTGCGCCTTGGGATAATCGTTAACGGAGGGTGGTTAACGATTAGAAGAACAGGATTGCGCCTACAGCGATTGTGTTGGATTCGCCTTTTGCACTTGGTGCGCCCAGCTGATAGGTTTGTTCGTTGGTGATGTATTCAGCAGCCAGTGTCAGGCTGGGTGTCAGGTTGTGATAAGCACCCAGAACCATCTGGTTGGTCTCTTCAAGCATGATGGCATTTGCAGCACGGTCGCCAGCTGTGGAATCCAGTGTAGATGAACCATAGTTGATACCAAACTTGGTGTTTCCAACCTTGTATGTCGCTTGCACCAGATAGCCGTCGGAATCGCGTTCGGCTCCAGCAGCGTCACGGCCACCGAAACCGATCAGTGTTGTACCCAGGCCTTCGCCGGTGAAGTAGTTACCTGTCAATGACAAGGCACCAAAATTCACTGTACCGCCTGCTTCAAAACCGGTCAGGTCTGCATCGGGTGCGCCTGCTGCACCGGACTGAGACTGGTTGATCAAAGCAGCCCACAATTTGCCGCTGTCGCCAAGGCTGTAAGAGGCCAATGCTTGCATGCCTGGCGAATCATTTTCTTGTGCTGTTGTGCCATTCAAGTCCTTGGGCTGAAATACGCCTGCCGACAGGCTCAGATTGCCAAGCGCCGGTGTTGTGTAAGTGATTTGTGGCTGGAATTCGGTGTAGATGTAACCTGACCCGATGCCGCCCAGTGTTGTGTTCAGTGCGCCGTTGTAGCCAGAGCCACCGCCCACAGCCAGCAAAGACATGTCGTTCAAAATTGCGTTTTGACCAAACAGGCCGATGTCGCGACCGGCCTTGATGGTGCCCATTGTTTCGTTGCCGAATTGCAGGAACACGCGACGCTGATCGCCGACGTTCTGGCCTACGCCACCGGCTGCGCCGTTGTTGTTGGTTGTGCCTGGGTCAATCGAAATCACAGCTTTCAGGTCGTAACCAGCTTGTTTCGTTGAAGCGGTAAAAATAATGAAACCGGGCAGCAAACCGTTCTGAATGGATGTCTGATCCTGTCCCGTGCCCGCTGTGCCACAAAGCCCCAATGCGCCACTTGCTGTTGCACCTGCATTGTCGCAGCTCGTTGTGTTGTAGTACGCGTTCACTGAACCTGATAGATCCATTTCCCAATCGCCCGCTTTAAAGCCGATTGCGTGTGCCGAAGTCCCCATTGCTGCCAAGATGGAAGCTGCTACTAATTTTTTGCTGATCATGAGATCAACCCTCCAGTTTTAGTTTTGAAAGTTGCTGCTTGTTTGTTTTTTAAAGCTCGCCAGCGAACTGCAGAGTAAAGCTGGCTTGGAATGTATTAGGGCAAAAGCCATGCCAGAATTTAAGTTGTTGTTTTTATTGAAATAAATGGAAATGTAGGGCTTTTGATGACATGGATGTGAAATACAGTTGGTACGCGTCAGGCGGTGCGCTTTGAAACAGGTTTGTTTGCGGTTGGAGCAGGTGAGTGACAGTTTTGTGACAAGTGTTCAGGGACTTTTGGCAAGAAAAAAGCCACCCGGATTCCGGATGGCTTTTGCGGGCAATTCAGGTCGCCTGGTCTACAAGGCAACGCAGCCTACTTGGCGTTCAATCGCCTGTAAATGGTGTTTCTCGAAATGCCCAACATTCTGGCCGCGGCGCTCACGTTGCCTCGACAGGTTTCAAGCGCTTCCTGAATGGCGCGTGATTCAAGATCATCCAGGTTGATCGGGTTGTCGATGGGCGCGCGCGCCGCCGATTGGCGGGCACCCAGATAACCTTGTGCCCTGGCATCGTAAGCGCGGGTGTCGAAACCATCGTCTTTGAATCGGGGCGTTGGTGACACGGATGGAATGGCATGCTCGTCACGCTGCTCGTGTTTGTTCGGGTGTTGCCAAGTGTCGAACCGGCCTTCGCGGAACTTGCTGAAGGTTTGATCCAGTCCGTGGGGTTTGTTGGCCACGCCACCACCGTGCCCCCGGTGAACTTGAACATCAAACAGGCTGGCCTTGCTTCGTGGGGCTACACCATGAGCCGGGCCACTTGCCAAAGGCGGTTTTGGATTAAACCCGGCGCCTTTGGTTTGAACTGAAAAATTGCTGCGCACGCTGAATTGCGGGCGGTTTTGGGCTGCTGGTGCGGCGCGCTCAGGTTCTGCTGTGACCGGCATTGCCTTGGCTTCGATGACGGCTTCCACCGTGTGCTTGCTGTGCAGTTTGGTGTCCAGGCGTAGCGCGCGCCATTCGTCCAGAAAGTCATCGGGCAGGTGATCCCACTCAATGGTTTCGGCGTCGTCAGTCATCACGCTGGCTGTTCGCAAAATATTGGTCAACTGGCGAATGTTGCCGGGCCAGCCGTGCGTGGTGAAAGCCTTCATTACTTCAGCAGACACGCGGATGCGCGGGTTGTGTGATTCGTTTTCCAGAATGCGCTGAATGATTTTCTGAAGATCAGTCCGTTCACGCAACGCAGGCAGCCGAACCACCAAACCGTGCAGGCGATAATACAAGTCTTCCCGGAAGTGGCCTGTTGCAATTTGGTCGCGAAGGTTGCGGTGTGTGGCACAAATTACCTGCAAATTCACCGGGATGCTTTTCTGGCTGCCCAGTGGCGTTACGACCCGTTCTTGCAGCACGCGCAGCAAGCGCGCCTGCAGCGAAATGGGCATGTCCCCGATTTCATCCAGAAAAAGGGTGCCGCCATTGGCTTGCAAAATACGGCCTTGCGAGCCTTTTTTCTTCGCGCCTGTGAATGCGCCGTCTTCGTAGCCAAACAATTCCGATTCAATCAGTGTTTCGGGTATGGATGCGCAGTTCACTGCAACGAAAGGTTTGTCTTGCCGGGGCGAATCATTGTGAATGGCCTGTGCAAGAATTTCCTTGCCTGTACCGGTTTCGCCAAGAATCAAAATGGGAATGTCTTTGTCGATGACCTTGCCTACTTTCTCGATGATCCTGGCCACTTGAGGGTCGCCCGTGTTCAGGTATTTCAGGCTGGAAAGGTGTCGGCTTTTCTGGCAGGTGGTATTCGCTTTTTGCGGGGCAGGGGCTGCATTTTGAACCACAGCTGCATCGGCGTTGTTTTTCACCAAACCCACGGAATCAAAAATGCGACCCCGACCCACGCTGCCCAGGCTTGCACGCGCAGTAACCTGGTTGCCGTTGTGCAAACACAAAATGAGAGGAATGGGGTTGCAGGTGCGGTAATGGTCGATCAATGCCGACAGGGGCATGCCAAACAGGGAGCTGAAGGTGTGGCTTTTCAGGGCGTTGCTGGACATGCCAAACTGCACCATTGCCGCACGGTTGGCGGCCAGGAATTTGCCGGCCGGCGAAAAGGCTGCAGCGCCTTCCACCACAGAACCGAGAAATTCACCGCGCTGGTGAAACTGCACAATAATTGCGTCTTGAAATGAACTGTTGAACAAATGGTTTTCAATCATTTGTGCCGACATGCGCACCAGGCCCATGGTGTGGCGGTGGTAGCTGCGGTAGTCGCCCGTTACGTCGAGCACGCCAATGGCCACGCCGTTGGGGTCAAAAATGGGTGCGGCTGAACAGGTCAGAAAACGGTTCACGTCCAGAAAGTGATCCTGCCCGTGTACCACGGTGGGAATTTCTTCAATCAGGGCCGTACCAATGGCGTTGGTGCCCTTGTGTTCTTCGCTCCAGGTTACGCCGGGAGCCAAAGCCACCTTCTGGGCTTTCACAAGAAAATCATCGTCACCCAGTGACTCGATAATCGTTCCACTGGCATCGGTCAGCAACACCATGCTGTGGGTGTTCACCACCTGCTCGTACAGCGTTTCCATGAAAGGCAGGGCGCATGATTTGAGGCGGTTGTTTTTTTCAACCAATTCCTTCAGTGCGCTGGAAGGAGGGGGGGAAATGTCGACTTTGGAAGATGTGTCCAATCCGGCGGCCGTGGATCGCTGGTGCGCCCGGCGAATAAACTCCAGGTGCCCTTCCGTGCCGGGGTCAATCAGTTCAATAACCTGCGCATTGGACGCAATGCCGCCGCCGTCCCGCTCGGATAAGAATGTCATCCATGTCTCCTGCTTTCTTGTCGTGCTGCGTTTTATAAGTATGATTTTTAATGCAACTTGTATTGGCACTGAACGTATTGATTTGATTTTGTGTTCCAGCCCTGTGTTGCCTTATGCAAGCGCTGTGCCAACTCATTCCATGGTGTGTCAGTTTGAAACACCAATTGATAAAAAGTAGCACATAAATTCTTTGTGAGCCATACAGTTCGCGATTTGTCACAATTGGTAAAACTAATTCACAAACTCAAGGGAATAGGGTGGCATGGGGATTGCAGTAAGCTGAGGGTGTTGAATCATTATTAGAAATACAGGAGTTGTGATGTTAGTTCGTAAAGCCCTCGTGGCAACCATTTTTTCCATTGCTGCAACCGTGGCTTTCGCGCACGGCGATGTCACCCCACAGGTCGTTGATGTGTCTACCTTGAAGCCCTTGGGCGATGACATGCTGGAAACCAACCCCTACGTGGGCGACAAAGAAGCCATTCGTGTAGGCAGCTCTGCCTACAACCAAAACTGCGCACGCTGTCACGGATTGGAAGCCATCAGCGGTGGTATTTCCCCAGACCTTCGCAAAATGAACTCAGAATGTGATTCCTTTGCTGGCAAGAAGGCAAAGGAACAATGCAAAGCCGAGATGGATGTGTACTTTCGCAATTCCGTGTTGGGTGGCAAGGTTCGAGGTGACCGCGTGTACATGCCTGCATTCGCGGGTATCCTGAGTCAGGAAGCCATTTGGGCCATCAAGGCTTACGTTGAAACACGCTCGTTCGAATAAATTCACCCCGGCAGGAGACAATTCATGAGCGCGTCTGTTCAAGCGAGTCGATATTCCTTTTTCAAGGCGCTGGGTGCTGTGGTTCTCACCCTTTCATTTCAGGCCAGCGCGGTTGCGCAGGAACTGACTGATTGGGCCAGGGTTCAGGCTTCCGGTGTGTTGACCGTTGCTGTGTACAACTATCTTGCACCTTATTCCCACGAAGGCAAGGGCATTGACGTGGACATTGCACGTGCATTGGCCACCAAGCTGGGGCTTGGGTTGAAGGTGCGTGCGTTCACTGAAGACGAAGAGTTTTCGGATGACATTCGCAACATGGTAACGCGTGGGCATTACCTGGCGGGCGCGCCCGCTGATGTCTTGATGCATGCGCCGGTAGACGCTTACATCATGCAGAAAGAAGATCAGGCCTTGTTCTTCTCGCCCTACACGCGCGATGACATTTATGTGGCGCGCAACACCAAAAAGCTGCCTTCGCTGGACAGCCTTGCGCCGTTTTCCGAGGCAGGCAACAAAATAGGTGCCGAAGCGGCTGCCTTGCCCAGCATCATGCTGGCGGGCGCCGATGGGGCGATGTATGCCAATAACCTGGTCAATTTCAAAACGCCGAAAGAGGCTGTGGACGCCATGGTCAGCGGTGAATTGGTAGCAGTAATGGCCACGCGGGCCGAACTGGAATGGGCTTTGCACCAATACCCCGACAGGAAAGCGGATTTTTATGTGTCAAAAGTGCCCCACAATTCACTGCCTCCAAAAGGCTGGGCTGTGGGCATGGCCACCAAAAAGTCCAACAAGGAACTGGCCGAGAAGTTGACTGTGGCCATGAACGAGTTGAAAGAATCGGGCGAGCTTGAGAAAATATTTGCCAAGTACGGCGTGAAATACATGCGCCCTTGATTCAGTTCAGGGTGCGTGTTGTAAAAGGCCCCGCCGTTGAGCGGGGTTTTTTTATTGGCACATGTGTTGCAAAATGAAACGCATGTGATTTCAGGTGCCGGGTCGTTGCGCTGAAATTCAGAAACTTGTTGCCGTGACCTGTTCAAATTATCTTTTCTGGTTGGCAGGCTTATTGCATAAGTAAGCACCGTATGTAGTGCGAAGAACCAATTAAACCAAAAAAGCGAGGAACAACGGGATGCAAAAATCTCTTCACATCACGCCCGACAAATGCACGGGCTGCCTGCAGTGTGAAATGGCGTGTAGCTACGAAAACTATCAGGTTTTCAACACGTCTTTGTCGCGAATCAAGGTGTTCGACTTTCACCACACCGGCAAAAAAGTGCCTTACACCTGTACCCAGTGCGATGAAGCCTGGTGTTTGCATGCTTGCCCGGTTGAAGCAATCACGATGGACAAAATCACCGGTGTGAAGGTTGTGTCGGAAGACACCTGCGTGGGTTGCAAGGTGTGCACAATCGCTTGCCCGTTCGGCACAGTGAATTACGTGCAGGAAACCGGCAAGGTGCAGAAGTGCGACCTGTGCGGCGGCGACCCCGCGTGCGCAACCGCCTGCCCAACCGGTGCGATCACTTTTGTGGATTCCAACTGGACAGGTTTGGACAAGATGAAGCAGTGGGCCGAAAAACTGAGCAACCAGGCTCACGCGTAATTCAAAAGAACAGAGAGAAGGGAGTAATACAAATGGCATGGACCGGTAAAGTACTGCGCGTGAACCTGACATCAGGCACCTGCACAACTGAAGACTTGAGAATGGATTGGGCGAAAAGCTACCTTGGCCAGCGTGGTTTGGCCACCAAGTACTTTGTGGAAGAAGTGAGCGCGAAAGTGGATCCACTTTCGCCCGAAAATAAAATCATTTATGCAACAGGCCCGCTGACCGGCACCATGGCCTCCACCGGTGGCCGCTATTCAGTGATCACCAAAGGCCCCTTGACCGGCGCAATCGCTTGTTCGAACTCCGGTGGCTACTTCGGCAACGAACTGAAAAGTGCAGGCTGGGACATGGTGATCATGGAAGGCAAGTCGCCCAAGCCCGTGTACCTGTTGATTGAAAACGAAAAAGCCAGGTTGATGGACGCTTCTGACCTGTGGGGCAAGAGCGTGTGGGACACCGAACCTGCCATCAAAACCAAGCACCAGGACCCACTGATGCGCGTGTGTTGTATCGGCAAGGCCGGTGAAAACCAGGTGCTTTACGCAGCCATTGTGAACGATTTGCACCGCGCTGCCGGCCGTTCAGGCGTGGGCGCTGTGATGGGTTCCAAGAATGTGAAAGCCATTGCTGTGCGCGGTACCAAGGGTGTTGGCAACATTGCCAATCCCAAGGAATTCATGAAGGTGACCTACGAGAAGAAAAAGATTCTCGCGGAAAACGCAGTGACCGGCACTGGCTTGCCCACTTACGGCACGCAAGTGTTGATGAACGTGATCAACGAAATGGGTGCCATGCCCACGAACAACCATCGCGATGTGATTTTCGAAGGTGCCAAAGACATTTCTGGCGAGAAGATGCACGAGCCCCGCAAAACCGATGGCAAGGCCAACCTGGTGACCAACCAGGCCTGCTTTGGTTGCACCATTGCATGCGGCCGTATTTCCAAAATTGATGAAACCCACTTCACCGTGGAAAACAAGCCCCAGTACCACGGCGCTTCGGGCGGCCTGGAATACGAAGCGGCTTGGGCTTTGGGTTCATCGAATGGCGTTAATGACCTGGAAGCATTGACCTACGTCAACTTCCTGTGCAACGAACACGGCATAGACCCGATTTCACTGGGTGCCACCATTTCCGCAGTGATGGAATTGTACGAAATGGGCGTGCTGACTGAAGCGCAACTGGGTTGCAAGGCCCCGTTTGGTTCAGCGCAAGCCTTGGTGAAGTTGAGTGAAGACACCTGCAACGCCGAAGGCTTTGGTGTTGAAATTGGTCAGGGCTCCAAGCGTTTGACTGAAAAGTATGGTCACCCAGAATTGTCGATGAGCGTGAAGGGTCAGGAATTCCCGGCCTACGATTCACGTGGCATTCAGGGCATGGGCTTGGCGTATGCCACTTCCAATCGCGGTGCCTGCCACCTGCGCGGTTACACGGTCGCCTCTGAAGTGTTGGGCATCCCTGTAAAAACCGACCCCTTGGTTACAGAGGGCAAGGCCGGTTTGGTGAAAGCGTTTCAAGATGCCACTGCGATTTTCGACTCGGCCGGTATTTGCGTGTTCACCAGCTTTGCCTGGACACTGGCCGACGTTCAGCCCCAAGTGGCCGCAGCCTGTGGCGAAGAGTTCGACATGGCCAACCTGGAAACCATGGGCGAGCGCATTTGGAACATGGAACGCCAGTTCAACCTGGAAGCTGGCTTTACCAAAGCCGATGACGACCTGCCCGCACGCCTGAAGAAAGACGCGGCCAAAGTAGGCCCCGCCAAAGGCTTGGTCAACGGCATCGACAAAATGTTGCCCGAGTACTATGACCTGCGCGGCTGGGACACCGAAGGTCGCCCAACCTCTTCGACACTGGAGCGTTTGGGGCTATGACTGGAACTAACCTAGTTTCTGGTTCGCTGCGGCACGTTATCCTGGGTAATGGGCCTGCGGGGGTGGTCGCTGCCGAGCAAATTCGCAAGCAGCGGCCTCGCGATTCAATCGTGATGGTGGGGGCCGAACCGGAGCCACCATACTCCCGCATGGCCATTCCTTACCTGCTGGTTGGCAAGGTGGGCGAGAATGGTACTTACCTTCGCAAAGACCCCGAGCATTTCAAGAAGCAGAACATTCAGGAAATTCGCGCACGCGCTACCCGGCTTGATACGGCGGGCAAGAAAGTGATGCTCGACAATGGCGATGTACTGGAATACGACAAGCTGCTGATTGCAACGGGCGCACGCCCAATTTCGCCACCCATTCCCGGTGTGAACTTGCCGGGGGTACACCCGTGCTGGACACTGGAAAATGCGCGGCAAATTATTGAGCTGGCCAAACCGGGTTCAAGGGTATTGCAAATGGGCGCAGGTTTTATTGGCTGCATCATCATGGAGGCACTGGCCTTGCGCGGCGTGAAGCTGACCGTGGTCGAAATGGGCAACCGCATGGTGCCCCGCATGATGACCGAAGGCGCGGGTTCCATGATTCGCGACTGGTGTATCAAGAAAGGCGTGAATGTTCACTGTTCTACCAAAGTGGAAGCCATAGAAGTGGGCAGCCAGGCAGCACAACAGGGCTTGATTGATAAAATTGGCTCGGCACTTGGTTTTGGTACCGCCGTAATGGCCAAAGATGGCGCGCCCTTGCGGGCAAGGCTTTCCAACGGCGAAGTGCTGGAATGTGACCTGGTGATTTCTGCCACGGGTGTGAAGCCCAACCTTGATTTTCTGGAAGGCAGTGGCCTTGAAGTTGATCAGGGCTTGCTGGTGGACGATCACATGCAGACCAATATTGCCGACGTATATGCTGCGGGCGACGTGGCACAGGTTCGTGATTTCTCGACAGGCGAGAAAACCGTGAACATGATTCAACCGGCTGCCGCTGATGATGCACGCATTGCTGCGCAAAACATGATGGGGCAGGGCACGCAAACACAGGGTAGCCTGGCGATGAACGTGCTGGACACCCTTGGTTTGATTGCTGCCTCGTTCGGGCAGTGGTGGGGTGCTGAAGGTGGCCAAAGTGTTGAGTTGCAAAACAAGGAAGAATTTTCCTACATGCGCTTGGAATTTTTTGACGATGTGCTGATTGGTGCAACCAGTTTGGGGCTAACGAACCACGTTGGCGTCATGCGGGGTCTAATTCAGGGCAAAATCCACTTGGGCGAATGGAAAGACCATTTGCTCGAAGATCCAACCCGATTAATGGAAGCCTATCTGGCTTGCGCTCAGTCACAAAGTACATGGAAATTACCTTCAAGCTCTTTGCAACACTGACCGACTATTTGCCGGCGAACCGTGTGGACAACGCGGTTCGCCTTCAGATTCAGGAAGGCAGTACCGTGCAACAAATCATCGACCAGTTTCATTTGCCTGAAAAGTTGACCCACCTTGTGTTGGTCAATGGCGTGTATGTAGACCAGGCCGAGCGTGTCAGTAAAGTATTGACCCCCGACGATGTGTTGGCCATTTGGCCACCCATTGCGGGCGGTTAGTGTCGCATGGCTATTTTCAACACCGACAAAGCCTTGGATATGTCGTGCACCGAGCGCGAATTGCGCCGCTGGGTACACATGCTTGCCGCGATTTTTCCGATGACTGTCGAAGAAGTTGCTCACGCTGATTACACAGTGGAAGGCGGCACTGCGCGTATTGCGTGGAAGGCGCTTCCTGATCGGGTCATTGCCTTGGTGCGGCTAAGTCGCATGGAGGTGACGCTGGCTTTCTCCGAAGGCGTGCCTGCGGATGCGAGGGCGCACTTCTCCAAGCAGTTTCAGATGCATACCTTGCGGGGCGGGGGCTGAGGGCAGAGGCTGGTGTTCGTTGCGCGTTGCTCGTTGCTTGGCGAGGCTTGGGTGCTGCACCGGCTGGCCTTAAGCAAGTCTTCTGATTCCGGTTTGATGCTTCTGGCTTGGGGTATGCGAAACGCTTAAGCGTCTTCGCATCGATCCTGCGGATCGCCCCTCGCTGCGAAGCCGCCGGGAAGCCTTGCAAAGCCGGCCAGCTGGTGCAGCACCCAAGCCTCGTGTTGCACCAACGCCTTTGCCAGCGCGCTCAGGTGGCAATGCCCTCGCAGCGCCGATCAAGAAAACCTGCCCGTTTTCAGCATTTGCGAGGTTCGCACCGCCGTCACTCCGCCTTCAAGAAAGCCTGCCAGTTTGAATTCGCACGCCACGTTCGGCGTCAAGCCGACACCGAGGCCCGGCCATTTGTTTTGCCGGGGTCGGTGAGTCAGTGTGATATTCAATCAGGGGGTATTCAGGCTTTCAGGGGGAGTACGGCTTGCGACTTTGCGAATGCAGATAGAAAGGGCGCGACTTCGAATTCAGTCACGGGCACGGCTTGATCGTGAACGACTCAACACCGCGATCTTCGAACTTCGCAAAATCAATGCACTCACCTGTCTCGCGAGTCACCGAATCAAGCGCACAAAGCATCCAGTTGTCGGGTGTTAATTCAGAATTGGCCAATGACAGCGAGGACAGTTCAACCGCTTGCAAAGGTTTCCAGCGATACCATCCATTGTCAAGAACAGCAGTCGGTGCCGGGTCAATTCCAGCACCGCTGCCTTTCACAAAAGTTTCTTGCAACACCAGTTGTTCATTTTGAACTTGCCAGTGTTCTATCCATTTTGTTTTTTCAATCGAGTGTGTCCAGCTCAGGGAAAACAACAGGCCTGCCAGGCAGGCTGCTGATTTCCCGGCGATGAACACACACACGCTCATGCAGTTTGCAGTTTGCCTTTTGTTGCACGCATGTTGCGCCAAGCCAGGAAGGCAAACACGGCTGCCAATACAAATCCGATTTCATCAGTCACTGGCAGGGCCGCTATCAGGGTGAATGACGCGGCCATGGACAGTACTCGTAGCCATACTGGCAGCTTCGCACCCAGGAAGCCAATGACTGCGGCACCCCACAAGGCAATCGCGATCACGGTTTTGAACACGATATACATCACTGCTGGAACGTAGCCTATATCAGCCGCCAAAGGGCCGCCGTCCTGAAGCATCAGGCTGGGTGTGTACACGGCCATGAACGGGATCACAAAACCTGCTGCTGCAATTTTTACCGCTTCTATGGAAATGGTCAGCCCCCGTTCTTTCGCTATCGGTGCGGCTGCAAAGCAGGCCAGGGCCACTGGTGGGGTCAGGTCGGCCAGAATGCCAAAGTAGAACACAAACATGTGGCTGACTATCAGGGGCACACCCAATTGTTCAAGCGCTGGGCCCGCAATGCTGGAAGTGATGATGTAGTTCGGAATGGTTGGAATGCCCATGCCGAGTAACAGGCAGGTTAGCATGGTCAAAACCAGCGACAGGAACAGGCTGTTTTCCCCCACGCTGACCACGAACTGACCAAACGTGTTGGCCGCCCCTGTCAACGTCATGGTGCCAATGATAATGCCCACCATGGCACACGCAACCCCCACGGGAAGGGCCGATTTTGCGCCGTCTGCCAGTGAATCGCGGCAGGCAACCAGTGTTTCACGCCCGCCTTTTTTCAATGCGTTCACAGCGATCAGGGCAATGATTGCGCCTGCGATGACCCAAATGCCAAATTGCAGGAATGCCGCACACACGACGCCCAAGCCGATCCAGAACAAAATGCGGATCACGGTGCCAGGCAAACCAATGGCAATCGATGCACCCAGAATAAGAACCACGGTGAAGGCCAGGCCCACCGTACCGGCGAACAAGGGCGTATATCCACCCACCAGCAACCACACCAGCGCCGCCAGAGGAATCACCAAGTACCATTGCTCTTTCACGGCTTTCCATGGGTTGGGCAGGTCTTTTTTCTCCAGCCCTTTAAGGCCGTGTTTTCCCGCTTCTAGGTGAACCATCCAGAATGCGCCAAAGAAGTAAAGAATGGCCGGAATGATGGCGGCCTTTACAATTTCGGAATAGGGTACACCCAGTGTTTCGGCCATGATGAAGGCCACTGCACCCATCACCGGGGGCATCAGTTGCCCGCCCATGGATGCGGTGGCTTCAACACCGCCCGCAAAGGCAGCCCGGTAGCCAAAGCGCTTCATCAATGGAATGGTGAATTGACCTGTGGTAACCACGTTGGCCACCCCTGAACCCGAAATGGTGCCCATGAGTGCTGACGACACCACCGCAACCTTGGCTGCGCCACCTTGTGCATGCCCAACCAGGCCGAGCGCGAAGTCGGTGAACAGTTTGATCATGCCGGCTTTTTCAAGGAAAGCACCGAACAGGATGAACAGGAAGATATAGGAGGCCGACACATAGGTTGGAATGCCGTAAATGCCCTCGGTGCCATAGGCCATGTGTTCGATGACTTGGTGGAAGTCGTAACCACGGTGGTCAAATGGCGCGGGCAGGTACTGGCCAAACAGGCAGTAGGCGAAAAACGTACCACAAATAATCGGCAAGGCTGGGCCCATCAATTGCCACGTCGCCACAAAAACAGTGGCAAGTGCAATTACGCCCAGATAAATGTCCAGTTCAGTGGGGTCCCCGGCACGAACCAGCAAGGGTTCGTATTCAACCCACTGGTAACCTGCGATAACAACAGCGGATAGTGCGAGTATCCAGGCGATTGCTTTAAGCGCCACATGTTTGTTGATGGCGATCAGTGGAAATGTCAGCAGCAGCAGGAAGCCAACGTGGCACGCGCGTTGCACCTGGCTTGGTAAATCGAACAGGTGTGCTGCTGTTGCAATTTGAAAGGTCGAGAAAGCAACCGCTATCCAGAATAAAAATCGACCTTCAAACGACTTGGAGAAGCCCGCTGAGGTGGGGTCATGGAAACCTGTTGCTGCTTCGGCTGGTATGGAATTGGGTATATTGGACATAGACAAAAAGCCCGGAACGGGCTGTGCGGTAACTGAGGTTGCAAGCCACACCCCGGCGGGGTGCGGCGACTACATTTGCTGTTCGATTACTTGATCAAACCTTTTTCTTTGTAGAACTTTTCCGCACCGGGGTGCAGTGGCACAGGCATGCCTTGAAGGGCGTTCTCAAATTTGATGGCGTTTGCCGCTTTGTGCGCGGAACGCAATGCGGGCAGGTTTTCCCAAAGCAGTTTGGTCATCTGGTAGGCGGTTTCATCGGAAACTTCCGAATGTGTAATCAGGAAGTTCACAACAGCCGCTGTGGGCACGTCTTTGTCCTGGCCCTGGTAAGTACCTGCTGGAATGGTGCCTTCCACGTAGGGAGCACCGAGCTTTTTCACGACACTGGCGGGCACGGCCACCATGTTGATTTCCATGGACGATGACAAGTCTTTCAGCGAGGCCACGCCCAAGCCGGCAGATTGCAGGGTCGCATCCAGTTGGCGGTTTTTCATCAGTTCAACTGATTCGGCATAGGGCAAGTATTCGGTCTTGCCCAAATCCTTGTAGGTCATGCCGGCCGCACCCAAAATTGCACGGGCATTCAATTCAGTACCTGATTTCGCCGCACCGACAGACAAACCCTTGCCTTTCAGTTGCTCAAGCGATGTGATACCGGAAGCCTTGGAAGCCACAATTTGAACGTAATTGGGGTAAATCGCGGCAATGCCACGCAGTTTGTTCAGCGGTGTTTTGAAACCTGCTTCTTCGTTGCCTTCCCAGGCCAGCTTCACTGAGTCACCCAAGGAAATACCCAGTTCACCACGGCCTTGTTGCAGAAGGTTCAGGTTTTCAACAGAAGCCTTGGTGGCTTGCACTTGAGTACGTGCACCTTTGATGTTGTCACCGTACACCTTGGACAAGGCCACGCCGATTGGGTAGTAAATGCCGGATGTACCACCGGTCAGAATGTTGATGAATTCTGCTTTGGCTGGGGTTGCTGCGAAGGCCAGGCCAGTGATGGCCGCGGCCAGAATTGCAGTTTTCGCTTTGCGAAGCATCATGCGGGATTCCTCCTGAGAAGTGTTGTCATGTTTTTTGGTTGTGGGTTGAATATCCCCGAGAATGTCAAAGGTTGCAAGGCGCATGTACCGATATTTTCCTAAAATACGGGAAAATACGAATGACCGAATGTGCTTTGACTTATTCCCCAAAGCCCGGCGGTTTGCGTGCAAACCCCTGGCTCCACGCCCAAAATGCAAGTTCAAAATCGGTTTGAACCCCAACTTTTTGGCGAATCTGCGACAGGTTGTTGCTCACTGTTTTGCTGCTGATACCCAAGCTGGTGGCGACTTGGTCGATGGTGTGCCCTTCCACCAGCAGGCGAACCACGTCCACCTCGCGTGGTGTAAGCCCGCTGGTTTGAGCTTGAACATCTTTGGACACGTAAGTTTGTTCACCCAAGGCTTTGCGAATGCCGAGGATTAGCTCATTGGGGTCACTCGATTTGGTGATGTACGCCCGTGCGCCTTGTTCAAGGGCTTTGGCGGCCACCACGGGGCTGTCGTGCATGGAAAGAACCACTACAGCCAGCGCGGGCCATTTCAGGCGTACACGCTTGATCAGTTCCAGGCCACTTTGCCCAGGCATGCTGATGTCCAGCACCAGGACGTCGCAGGGCTGGGTTTTCAGCAGGGCAAATGCCAGGTCGGCGTTGCCCGCTTCGCCAACCACCACCATGTCACTTTCTGAATCGATAAAGCGTTTGTAACCCGATCGCACGGCGGCGTGGTCGTCCACCAGAATGATTCGTGATTCAAGCTGCATTCTGTTCTCCGGCGGCTGGCAGGTAGCAGGTCAGCACAAAGGTGTTGCCTTGCACTTTCCAGCGCACGCGCCCGCCCAGGCTGCTGATCCGTTGCTGAATGCCGGTCAGCCCCAGCGATGGGTTGATCGGGTTGCTGTTTTCCACGCCATCGTTTTCAACAATCAAAATGAATTCTGTGCTGTTTGAATCAAACCCTGCCAACACTTTGACATTTTTGGCCTGCGTGTGTTTTGCGGCATTGGTCAATGCTTCTTGCAGTGTGCGGTAAACGGCGATTGGTGCTTCAAGATTCAATTCCGGGGTGTTGGGGGCCCAAGAGAAATCGACATACCAGCCGTGTCTGCGAGCCCAGTTGTCCAGCAAATCAAGTGCGGCATCCCGCAGGGAAACCTCGAGCAGCAAATGTGGTTTCAGTTCACGCAGGGAACTGCGCAACCAACCCATCATTTCCTGTGCCTGATCGTGCACGGCTTTTGCAGCCTCTTGGGTGTTGGTTTGCGTGCTTTTGACCAGAAAAGCTGAGTTGACCGAAATGGATGTAAGCGATTGCCCGAAGTAATCGTGCAGATCCTGGGCAATGGTTTGCCTTTCTTTTTCCTGCACATCAATGACGTGGTTAAGCAGTTCGCTGCTTCTTTTTTGTTCCTTTTCAAGGGTGTGAATCAATTGCGACACGCTGAGGTGAATGCTTTGCAGTTCGTCTATCTTGAAATCCTGAAGCCGTGGAGAGGCGGGGGCCGGCGTTGATGGGTTTCGTTCGGATTTTTCATAGTCGCCAAGCCATTGAACCAGTTCCTGCAGCGGCCTGTTCAAGGCGGGTTTGAGCGAATACCACACCACAGCACCGCTGCCCGCTGCCATCAGCAGCAGCATGGTGCTAAGCAGCAACAATTCCCGCCGCGTTTCCTTGCGTTCTTGCCCGGCCTTGTTTTCGGCCAGTTGTTGCCGCAGCCTTTGCAGCTCCAGGTTGCCAAGGGGCTCGACTTGTTTCAGTGCACCATGAAGGTCGTCGACCAGTGCAGAGGCTGCTGTGTACTCGGCCTTCACGTCCCGTTGACCCATGGTGAACACTACGATCACGCAGAACATGGCCCACAGACCCAGCCAGATGAAAAGGCGCCGTACCAAGAACTCGCGAAGCCGCATTGTTTGTTTACCCATAACGAATTGCCACAATGTGCACCAGAAACAGAGGCCGTGAAAGGGGGAAGATGCTTTTCGGGAAAACTTCCCTGTTCGATTTTGACAGAATAATTGAACATGTCCTTGAACAAATCAAGTTGCGTGGTTGCCTGGCCAATCCTCCTGGCGTGCAGAGCAGGCCAACCGCGCGGCTTCACAATAACAATTCATCCTGAAAGGCTAGTTCATGGTCGCGCGTCACCCGTTTCACCTGTGCAAAAGCATTGTTGCACTGTCTGTTTTTTCTGTGTTTAACCCTGTGCAGGCACAACAACTTGACGAGGTTGAGGTTATTTCCACCACGCCTTTGCCCGGTGGTGCCATGCCTGTGGAGAAGGCACCATTCAGCGTCAAGAAAGTGGAAGCGCTGGAACAGAATACGGATCGGGAATCGATCAGCCGCAGCCTGTTTCGCGGTATCAATGGCGTGCAGGTGACAGACAACCAGGGCAACCCATACCAGTCGGACGTGACCTACCGCGGGTTTTCGGTGACGCCCTTGTTGGGCACGCCCCCCGGTTTGTCGGTGTATGTGGATGGTGTACGCCAGAACGAAACTTTTGGGGATGTGGTGCGCTTTGATGCCATACCGCAGTCGGCCCTGAAGGAGGTTACTGTGCTGCCCGGCACCATGCCGCAATTCGGTTTGAATTCATTGGGCGGGGCCATCGTGATGCAAACCAAAAGCGGGCGCGATTTTCAGGGCACTCAGCTGGATGCAGAGCTTGGCGATTTCGGGCGCACCCGATTTGGCGTACAGAAGGGCTGGGTTGATGAGCCCACAAAGCGCGATTTTTATGTGAATTTCAATTCATTCAATGAAGATGGCTGGCGCGTGCTGTCGCCCAGTTCGGTCATGCAGCTGTTCGGCAAAATGGGTGTGGCCACCGACGATTCGCTAACGAATTTCAGCTTGTCGCTGTATGAATCGGATTTGAACGGCAATGGTGTGGTGCCGCGCAGCTTTTACGAAGAAAACCGCGCGCAGTCTTACACCTATTTTGACAACACCCAAAACACGGGCGGGCAGTTTGCGGTGGACTTTACGCGCTACCTGCAAAGTGGCGCTGAGCTGACTGCGAACGCTTATTATCGTAGTTCCAAGTCCACAACTTTCAATGGTGATGGCAACGAGAACGAGGACTATCGCTATGGCGTGGCCGAGTTCGAGCCCGACCGCGCGGCGGTGGAAGGCAACCTGGGCCCCGGCACCTACAATGTGACTTGCAGTGCCCCCGCATCAACTGCCTATGCGCCAGGCACCGTGACCTTCGATGAAAATGACCCTGCTGCAAGGGACCCCGACAGCGCCGATTGCCCCGGTGCGAACAACCGTGGCGTGTTGAATCAGGATGTCGTGGGCCTGGGTCTGCAATATGCCCTGGCCCCCATGGGGGCGCACAAGGTGTTGGTGGGCACACAGCTTGAATTTGGCAAATCGGATTTTCGTCGCAGTTACGCCTTGGGCGTGTTCAACAATGACCGCACGGTGCGCGAATTGTACGCACCCATTGAGCAGGTGAATGTGGAAGCGAACAACCGCCAGTTTGGCGTGTATGCCCAAGACATGTGGACATTGAATGACAAAACCACCCTGTTGCTGGGTGGCCGCTACAACCACGCATCGGTGAAAACCACAGACCGTTTAAGCCCTGTGTTGATCAATGCCGAAGGCGAGGCCAGCCCCGGCCTGAACAATGATTACACCTACCAGCGGTTTAACCCGTCGGTGGGTATTTCTTACCAAACCGCCGTGCGCAGCACTTGGTATGCCAGTGCAGGCACCAGCAACCGGGTGCCCACCCCTGTGGAGCTGGCCTGTTCCGACCCGGAATTCCCTTGCCTGTTGCCCAACGCCATGGCGGCCGATCCGTTTCTTGAACAGGTTATTACTACCACGGTGGAGGGGGGCTACCGCACCCGTTGGGCCAGTGGCAGCAACCAGTATGGTTTCTCGTTCAATGTGTTCCGTGCCAACAACAAGAACGACATTTTGTTTGTAACCGATGGTGCGGGTTCAGGCGGCTTTTTCCAGAACTACGGCAAAACCCGCCGGCAGGGCGTGGAGCTTGATTTTGACTGGGAAATGTCAGTGTGGAACTTTGGTGCAAGTTACCAGTACCTGGATGCGACGTTTCAAACCCCGGCCCGCCTTGCCAGTGAGGGCAACAGCAGTGCGGTGGACTTGAACGGCGACCCGGCAGTGGAGGGTGGTTTTATTCAGGTACAACCCGGCAACAAAATTCCGGGCCTGGCCGAGCACAATGTGAAGTTGTCGATGGGCTACAAGGCCAGCAATGCGACCACGCTGTTTGTCGACATGCAGGCGCAAAGCGAACAATACGCGCGTGGCAACGAGAACAATCAACACCAGGCGGGTGTGGTGAACATTCCCGGCGAGGGGCCCGTGGAGTTCAAGGACAACGGGCGAGTACCCGGCTTTGCCGTGTTCAATCTGGGTGTGAACCACGCCTTAAACAAAAACCTGACCCTGATCGCCCGTTTGAACAATGTGTTTGACCGGGAATATTTTAACGGGGCTGTGTTGGGTGGGAATATTTTTGACCGCAACGGGGCGTTGGTTGAAAACGAAGACGACATTACCTATGAATCCTTTCTGGCACCCGGCACCCCCCGAAATGCGTGGGTCGGGGTGAGCCTGAGGTTCTAGCATTTTGCTGTAGCGCCTGAATCGGCTATCCTTTCGGGGTTGTGTCGATTCAGGTTTTTATTGCGTATGTTTCTCAAAAGCAGAAGTTCCCTGTTTGCCTTTTTGTTGATCCTGTTTTCGCCGCTTGCCAATGCGCAAGGCGATACATGCTGGCAGCAACACCGGGCCACCGTGTACGAATGGACCTGTGCAGGCCAAAGTCTGCCCCCCGAGGGACAGGAGTTTGCCTTGTCGATCGTGGTCGTGGATTCCCCGAAAGCAATTCTAGTGATCGATTCTGGCGCCACGGCGGCGGTGGGTGAAAGTGCGGCGGCGGCTATTCGCTCAAAATTTGGCACCAAGCCCGTGTGGATTCTGAACACCCAGCCCAAGCCTGAACATGTGCTGGGCAATGTGGGTTTTCGCGCCCCGTTTGCCGGAACCTTGCGTGAAGGTGAATCGTTTGCAGGCCGCTTGGTGGCGGGTAAGCGCACCGCCGATTTGATGCAGGCCCGCTGCCCGACATGCATTGAAAATTTTTCCGAACGCATGGGCAGCAACGCCGTAAAAGGCACCGAATCTTTGGTGCCCCAGCGTATTTTAAGAACCAAAGCAGGTCACCTGGGTTTGTTGAACGGTGACTGGACACCCTGGAAATACCGGCTGTACAAGGACCTGGAAACTGAAGAAGCACTTGTGCTGCGCAATCAGGAATTGAAACTTTGGTGGGTTGGTTCGGCAGTTCAAAACCGCGACATTCCCGATTTGTACGACGGCGATGTGGTTGAACGAATCAACTTTTTGGGTCGCTTGAAAACACGCATGTCCGCAGACGACACCATTCTGACTTCCTTCGGTGCCTTGGGCCGCGACTGGGTAGCGCGCAATTTGAATTACTTTGTCCGCGTTCAACAAGAGGTGTTGTATGGGCTTGAGGAAGGCGTAAGCGAGGTGGAATTGATCGGGCAGATCAGCGCGCAAATCGGCGAGTTTCAAAACCCGGTGTATGTTCAAACAGACTTGAAAGCCAATGCCAAAGCGCTTGAAACCCACCAGTTGAATGTGCAGCGCATCTTCCGGCAAACCGAGCCGTTTGCGTTTTAACCACGGCATGGAATGTAGCTTGCTAATAGCTTCTTGTTGTGGGCAGCAAAACCCCACGCCCTTTCCCAACTGTTTCAAACTGGGACAGGCCAACAATAACAAGGGGACTATTCGCGTTGAATACCAACAAAACACACACCCTGTTCTTGCTGTGGGTGCTGTTGATCAGCCTGACCGGGTTTGGTTTTTACATGACCTGGCACAAGGGTTTGTTTCAATGGATCATCCTGACTGACAACACACGCATTTGCGTGGTGATCGTGATTGCCTTTGTGGTGGGTAGTTGCCTTGCGGGTTGGCGCAGCCTTTTTCTAAGCAGGCAGGCCCATTACTTTGAGCAAATTCGCAGTGGTGTGGGTGAATTCAAACTGGGGCAATCCATTTGCCACGATTACCTGACACACCCATTGGCACACCCCAGCGAGGGCCAGTTGATGGCCGAAGTCATGGCCGAGCGCGCGCGGGGAACGCACCAGGTGGGTTGGTTTGTCACGGGCCTCATGATCAAGTTGGGTTTGCTGGGCACGGTGGTGGGTTTCATCATGATGCTGAGCAGTCTCGAAGGGCTTGAGCAACTGGACATATCCGATATAAAAACCCTGATGCAACAAATGACGCAGGGCATGGGCGTGGCCATGAACACCACGCTGGTGGGTTTGATTGGCAGCATTTTGCTGGGCGTGCAGTTTTTGTTGCTGGATCGACATGCGGACAAATTGATTGCGGCTACCGTGGATTATGCGCACCGAAACGTGAAAGCGAGCTAAGCAGCATGCCGCTTTTCAATCACAAGCCAGACTTTGAGCTGGACCCGTTCACCGATCTGATTTTCAACGCCCTGTTGATTTTCACGTTTCTGTTTTTGATGGCGTTGTTGCTGCTGAACCCGCCTGCCAAAAGTGGAATCATCGATCCGAAGGCTGAATTTCTGGTCACTGTCAGCTGGCCCGACAACGACCCCAACGACATTGATGTGTGGGCTGCCGGGCCTGCAGGTGCGCAAGTGTGGTTCATGCGCCCGCAAGACGGGTTGTTGCACCTGGATCGTGACGACCGTGGCTTGGCCAATGACACGCAAGAAATAGAAGGCAAGGTGTTTGTGAACCCCTTGAACCAGGAGGTGTTGACCATTCGCGGCCGCCCGCCCGGCGAATACATCGTCAACCTGCATTACTACAAAACCGAAAACAGGCAGCCCGTGCCTGTGAACGTGTATGTGGCAGAGGTGAACCCCAAACTGAAAGTGTTGCATTACTCCACAGTGAACCTGCAGCAAGAGGGGGACGAAGCCACTGCGGTACGTTTCACGATTGACGCCAATGGCACAGTGAGCAACATCAACCAACTTGAAAAATCTTTGGTGAAGGCAGACGGAAAATGAATGAAGTGTTAGTGGGTTTGGGCATTGCCTATATTTTTCTGGCGGCGCTGCTGTTGCTGGCCCTTGTGTATGGCCGAATGAACTGGATCTTCAAGCTCATTTTGATTGTGGTGTCGGTGGGCTTTTATTGGGTCAGCTACATCAATTGGCAAAACGCCCAGGGTTGGCCAAGCCAGGCTGATTTGCCCAAGCGGTTTTTGTTTTATGCGGTGGTGGTTGAAGAACCCGATAAAACGGAAGGGATCCAGGGGCGCTTGTTTGTGTGGGCCAGTGACCTGGCTGGTGACCGTCCTTCCGACACGCCGCGTGCTTATGTGCTGCCGTATGACAAAGACCTGCACGTGAAGCTGGATGCTGCACAGCGACAAATGCGCAATGGCAATTTGCAGATTGGCGAAGTGGGTGGCGAATTGTTCGACCCACAGGCCACACGCGACAACACGCGAATAGCGGACAAAAAAATTGATCTGGAATTCACTGATTTGCCAGATCCCCAATTGCCGGAGAAGTAAGCCATGTTGAAACTTTTAAGTGTGGCTGCGCTGGTGTTTTCTGTGGTGTCGTGTTCCAAAGTGGGTGGTAGTGACTACTTCCCGCTGGAGGCGGGCATGCAGTGGCAGTATTCACTGAATTATGTGAAGCCTGACGGCAAAAACAATACGCAGCTTGGAATTCGCACAATCGGTGAATCGGCTTTCAAAACTGAAGAAGGTGAGGTCAAGGGGGCCGTTCGCCGCACATCGGATGGAACCGACTACTTTATTCAGGAACGCGACGATGGTTTTTACCGGGTTGGCAAGCGGGTCATTGTTGAAACCAAGCCGCAGGCAGACAAAAGCGCAAGGTTGATATTGCCAAAGGGGCGAAACCTGCGCGTGGGTTACACCTGGACTTTGGACACAAGCCCCTATGTGGCGCACTGGATGCCCCCCTTCATCGAGGCCAATGCCAGCATCAAGCCATTTGACATGGTGTATGAAATTGCCTCGCTTGATGACACCGTGGAAACGCCCGCAGGCGTATTCCAGAAATGTGTCCGTATCGATGGCATGGGAAAGATGGTGTTTTATGCCGATGCCAGCGCGGGCTATCAGGAAATTTTGATCAACCACAGCGAGTGGTATGCACCCGGTGTGGGTTTGGTCAAGCTGGAGCGGGAAGAGCCGCTGAACACGTCCATCATGAAAGGTGGCAAGGTAAACATGTTGCTCACCGGGTTTATTCGCTGATTGGCGGTGCCTTTTTATTTGTTGAACAAGCCTTCAATCACCTGATCGCAAAAGCGTTTGCGTTTCTCGCCATTGCCGGTCACGGTGCAGTGTTCGATCAGCACTTGGTCGCCCACCAGGCTGTGTGATTCCACACGGTCGGCGTAAAGAAGAATTTCTTCGGTGTCCAGGCTGAATCTGGAATCCAGATCCATCTGGTTCAAATCCGCGCGGCGCCAATGCACGGTGAACAGTGGCTGGTTCTGGAACACTTCACCTTGCTGGTTTTGCAGCTCAGTCACCGCTTTGACCGACAAGGTGGGGTGGCTGTTGAATTCCTGCGGGTAGTAGCGCTTCATGTCGCGCATGATGTTGTACGCATCGGTGGCAAACAGGGTCACAATGCGGTTGCGCGTCACGAAGGTCAGTTGTTCAGTGTTCAAACCCTGAACTTCAACAACATTGCCGTTGGCCAGTTTGTCCATGGAGTCGGGGGCGGGCGGGCTACAGGCCATCAGCAGGGCAGTGCAGGCCAGCATGGCTGCCTGAATGGGGCGCGAAAAAAGGCGCATTCGGAAACTCCGTTTGTTGTCATTGATCTTGCCGGAAGTATAGACAGAAAAGCTTGTCGTCTGCCTTACAAGGGGAGTCTTTGCTTCTTTTGGATTTTGCCCAGGGCCTGGTGCAATTCGCTTGTTTTAGGGGGTTTGCTTAATATTACATCGACATGCGGCAGTTCCTCACCGCTTAGAGACATTTGCCGGCCCCAGCCGGTCAGCATGATGATGGGGGTGTCCGGACTCAACGTTTTGATGCGTTGCGAAAGTTCCCGACCATCCATGCCGGGCATGCCCAGGTCGGTGATCATGACATCGAAAGGTTGTTTGTCATGTATTGCTTCATTGAACAATTCAATTGCTTTTTTACCGCCATCGGCAAACTCGATTTGATGACCATTGGCGTCCAGTATGTCTGTCATTGCATTCAACACATTGGTGTCATCGTCAACAAGCAGAATTTTTAGCTGTGTAGGCTTGCCCGAATCAATGGCAGGTGTTGCCGTTGTTGCATTTGGGGTCGCATGGGCTGTGGCTGGCAAATAGATTTGAATCAAGGTGCCTTCATTCACGGTACTGTGAATTTCCATGTAACCACCAGCGCGTTGAACAATGCCATACACCATGGCCAGACCCAATCCTGTACCGCGTTCTCCCTTGGTGGTGAAAAAAGGTTCGAAACAGCGGGCGCGGTGTTCTTCGCTCATGCCGATGCCGTTGTCGCACACTTCTATTACAATTTGTTGGTCGTTGTTGTGCCCCTGAAACTGGGTTCGAATAGAAATGTCTCCACCTTCAGGAAGCGCGTCAATCGCATTGAAAATCAGGTTGGTCAGGATTTCCCGCAGTTCGGTTTCACTCATCATCAACAAGGGTAGGTCGGGCCCCAGTTCCGGCTTCATGTGTACCTGTATGCCCTGTTTGTGGGCCATGTCTTCCCATCGTGCACGGGTCAGGTCCATCACTTCTTTGCAAACATGGTTTACATTGGTAAGTTGTTGATGATCGGGGTTCTCTTTTGCTCTGGCAAAGCGGCCCATGCGGTCAACTGTTTTTGCCACGTCATCAATTGCGGTTTGAATAACACGAAGGTTTTTTTTGCCACGTTCGCTCATGTCGTGTTCGGTGGCCAGCAATGATTCCGCGTACAAGGCTGCGGGTGAAATGGCATTGTTGATATCGTGAGCAATGCCACTGGCCATTTCTGCCAAAGCGCGAAGTCGTTCCTGTTGCAGTACCAGATTTTGGGTTTCTTTCAGGTCGCTATACGCTTCTTGCAATTCATTGAGCAGCTCTGCCTGGGTCAGGGCCAGGGTCACGTGTTCGCTCAGTTGCTGGAGAAAACTGATTTCGTCGTCTGTAAAGGCATCGACTGCCGTACGTGCTACAACAGTGATGCCCAGCACGTCGTCGCCATTCATCAGCGGGGTGATGATCAAGCTGTGCAGTCCACCTACCTCATGCATGGCTGTACCAATTGGCCCGCGTCGAATTGCCATGTTGGCATTGTGCACATTGTGGCCCTTCACGGCGTGCTCAATGTTAACTCCGCGCGCAGGCACTACGGCACCCACATCAATGCCAAGTTTCCGGGCGAGTGCTTTTGAATGATTGCCCACAGCGCGGGGGTGCAGTGTGTCGCTTGCAAGGTCGTACGTGGCCATGACACAGAAATCTGCTGGCAATTGCTGTTCAAGGTGATTGACTACTACTTGGTAAATGCTGCTGAGGTCTTGGCGGTTTCCAATGGCGCGTGTGATTTGATGAAGCAGGCGCATTTGTTCAAGTTGAGTTTGGCTCTGTCGTCTGGCTTGAATAATGTGGCTCATGTCGGTCATGCCACCCAGCATGCGAACTGGCTTTCCTTCTTCGTTTCGAATCACATAGCCGCGGTCGATAACATCGAGCCAGCGACCATCTGCATGTGCAAAACGGTATTCGTCTTGCCAGGTATTTGATTCACCTTGAATAACGGCATGGATGCTTTCTTCGACGCGCCCCAGGTCTTCCGGGTGAATGCGGGATGTCCACGACTTGCTGGTGGGTTCCAGCGAGCCGAATGGAAAGCCAAACATGGATTCAATACCTTCGTCCCACCACAATTCGTCCGTGGTAAGATCCCAGTCCCAAATACAGTCGCTGGTTACTTTGGTCAGTGAACGAAATTTCTGCAGGCTGTCTTCCAGCGCCTTTTCACTTCGTTTGCGTTCGGTGACATTGCGTTGAATCGCAACCCAGTGGGTGTAACTACCGTTCCCGTCGGCGATTGGAACGATTTCCTGTTCGATCCAGATTTGTTCCCGGTTTTTTGTGTAGATGATAAGTTCTTCACGTATCGGTCGCCAGTTTTTCAGTGCCACGTCAATGCGTTCAATCACATCCCGTTGCGTATTCTCGCCATTGAAAATACGTGGTGGTCGCCCGATCACGTCTTCCGGGCTGTAGCCCGTGTGGCGTACGAATGCATCATTGACATACAAAATTTTGGGCCCGTCACCATCGCCATGTTTTGCTTCGGTAATCACCACCATGTCGTTTAATCGTTCAACACAGGTTTGAAGCACTTTCAGGCTTTCCATGGTTTGGGATTTCTCCAAACCATTGACGAGATTTTCAAGTGCCAGTGAACGGCTTTTTGCGACGGCCTGCATCAAGGCAACCATTTCGGCGCTGAAATAACCGGGGCCGTAACCGAAGTTAACCAAGCCTGCGAAAAGTTTGCCGTTCACATGAAGCGGGATGACTACAAATGATTCAAGGCCACGAGCAATGGCTTCTTCTTGCCAGCTTGCAGCAAACGGCTCGTGCCGAATATTGTTGCAAACATAAAGATCACCCTTGCGAAGGTGTGCCATCAATTCCCCATCACGCCTCACCCCCAAATTACTGACAATCTTGGGCATCAGGTCGAGGTGTTTGCCGCCCTGGGCCACCACCTTCAATTGCTTGTTCTCTCGGTCGAACTGAACAACCCAAACCAGTGGTACTTCGCCTACGGTAGGTGCAACGCGGCATATTTCGTCGAACATGGCCTGTGGGCTTTCAAGGCTGCCAATTGCGATGGAAACCTGATTTTGCGCGATCAACAGACGGTTGATGCGCTGTAGTGTTTCTTCGGTTTTGTGCTTTTCTGTGATGTCTTGAATGCACCCTTGAATTCGTATGGGCTTGCCATCCGTACCGGGTACTGCCTCGCCCATTACACGGGTCCAAATACGTCTGCCCTTGAACGTTTGCATTTCCGCTGCAATGTCAAAGGGTGTGCCTGTGGTGCTGCAATCTGCAATAGCCTGCGCCATTCTCTTTCGCGAGTCGCCGATATAAAGTTCTATGCCTTTTTGCAAGTTGGGAATTGCATCGGTTTCCAGATCAAGCAGGCGAAATGTTTCTTCAGACCAATAAACTGCATTGTTGGCTTGCAGGTCGATTGCCCAGCTTCCCATTTTTCCGATATGACCGCCAATTCGTTGCAAGGCCATGCTGAACTTCAAGGCTTCCAGTGCCTGCTGATGGTCGGTTAGCTCATTCGAAGGCAGGGTGGCAGCTCGGCGATTGGTCAGGCGTTCAGGTTCAACCGCAGCCTGCTGTGGCTTGCTTTGCGGGTTGTTTGCCTTGATAACTTTGGGGAGCCTTATTTCAAACACCGCACCGTCGCCAGGCACCGAATATGCGGTAATTTGGCCTTGGTGTTTTTCAATAATTTTTTTAACAGTCGCAAGGCCCATGCCATGGCCGTGAAATTCGTGTGAACTGTGCAAACGCTGAAAGGGTTTGAACAGGTTTTTGGCCAGATTGGGATCGAAACCCACACCGTTGTCTTTGACACTAATGACATAATCGTCGTCTGTTTCAGTCAAATCAACTTCAACGTGCGGGTGGTCGCATTTGGCACTGAACTTCAATGCGTTGGAGAACAGGTTCACAAACACCTGTTCCAGCAAGGACTCATCGCCTTGAACATTGGGCAGGTTGACGATGTACCAGGTCGCTTGTGGGCCGTCGCTTTCGAGTTCCGTCAAAATTTTTGCGCGCCCAACCACTTCTCGCAAGTTGACTGTTTTGAAGTCAATCTGGGCATTTCCCAATCTTGAGAAGGCAAGCAGATCGGAAACCAATTGGCCACCGCGTGTGCTTGTTTCACGAATGCGCTGAATATGACGCCATTCCTGTTCACTAAAATTGGCGTTTGACCGACTGGTCAGGCTGTTGGCGTGCCCCTGAATCAGATGCATAACAGAATTCAGGTCGTGCGCCACGCGAGCTGCGAATGTGTCAAGGTCGGCATTCAATTCCATCAATTGTTGATTGGCCTGTGTCACCGATTCCAGCAATTGGGCGTTCTGGCGTTTCAGGGCGCGGTTTTCGAGCGCACGCTGAATGACCGGCATGATGTCTGCCAGTTTGAATGGTTTCAAAACATAGTCGAGCGCACCCAGTTGCATGGCTTCGACAGCAGTTTTAATGCTGCCATAGCCAGTCATCAGGATGGCACCCAAATCCGGATCACTCTGTTTGGCTTTTGCAATCAGTTGCGTGCCTGCCATGTCAGGCAGGCGAAGGTCGGTCAGCAGAAGGTCGCAGCCTTCAGTTTGAATTGCGCGAAGAGCCTCTTGCGGATGACCATAACCTTTGACCGAAAAGCCTTCAAGTTCAAGCAAGGTACAGAGCGCATCCAGTTGTGGGAGTTCGTCATCAACTACGACGATGCGAGTGGGTAAGTTCATGTTCATGTACCAATGGTTCACGCACCGATGGTAATGCATTTCCAGAAAATTAACGATCCTTCGTTTGGAGTCTCCCTGCCTTTAAGCGCCTTACAACTGTAGTTCTTTTTCCACGTAATGCCCTGCCATGTCGGCCAGTCCCTTGGCCAGGTCATCAAATGAAAACCCCGGGTTGGGGTGGTTCAGGTAACGGATCATGGTGGCCATGCCGCTGTTGATGAAAATATAAGCCATGGTTTGCAGGTTGTTTAGCTTCAATATTTCCGGGTGTTTGATGGCATGTTGAACAAACAGGTCGCCCAGTGCACGGTAAACCTGCCCGAAGGGTACATGTCTTTCCATCAAGGCCGATTCTCGGGCGCAGCGCAGGTAAAGTTCATCGTCTTTTTTCAGGAATTCGGCGGTCTGTGCGATCAACTCATACACCGCATCGCGTAACGAAAGCCGAACAAGCGATGGCGTAGCACCCTGGATCAGGGCCACCAACTCGTGGGAAAAGCGTTCGCCCATGGCGCTGAATATGGCTTCCTTGTTCTCGAAATACTCATAAATCGAGCCCACACCCACACCGGCATATTCAGCAATTTGCCGCGTGGTTGCACCTTCTGCACCGTGTTTGGCCAGCGCAATGAATGCACCTTGAACAATGGTTTCAACAGTGTTCTGGGAGCGGCTTTGTTTGGGTTTTCTGGTCATGAAAAAATCCGAATTGAATCCGAACAAACGTTCGTTTTAATATGACATTGTTCAATGTCATGGTTTCGCTGTCAAGCGCCCGGTTCAGACTCACAGGAAATACGCATGTTCGGAAAGAAAATCAGCAAAGGTGCAAATGCAGTAGTGACCGGCGCAGGCAGTGGCATAGGCCGTGCGTTTGCACTTGAAATTGTTCGCAGGGGCGGCCGCGTGGTGTGCGCGGACATTAACCTGGAGCGCGCGCAAGAAACCGTGGACCTGATCATGGGCATGGTGGCTGGCAAAATGAAAAACCCCGACCTGGTGTTTGTGCCGCAAGCCTGGGCCGTGAAATGCGATGTCAGCAAGTTGAAAGATGTGGAAGCTTTGGCTGATAAGGCAGAGCGGGTATTCACTGGCACCGAAGGTGGCACTGATGGCGACACCGCGATCGATTTGGTGGTGAACAACGCGGGCGTGGGTGCAGGTGGTAAGCCAGTTGGCGAAACCACCATTGACGACTGGAAGTGGACCATCGGCGTGAACCTGTGGGGCGTAATTCACGGCTGCCATGTGTTTGCGCCGCGTTTGCGTAAAAAAGGTGCCACCAGCAAGTGCGGCATCATCAATGTGGCTTCCACGGCCAGCTTTGCCGCCGCGCCTTTGATGGGCGCTTACAACGTGACCAAGGCAGGTGCGCTTGCACTGAGCGAAACGCTTGCCGCGGAAATGGCGGGTACCGGCGTGAACGTAACGGCCCTTTGCCCTACCTTTGTCAAAACCAATATTACGAAAGACGGCCGCATTGATGCCGCGTCGAACCAACTTGCCAACAAGCTGATGGAGTGGACTGGTGTGTCGGCCGACGGTGTGGTGAAAGAAACACTGAATGCATTGGACAAGGGGCAGTTGTATGTGCTGCCGCAACTTGATGCCCGAATGATTTGGCGCATGAAGCGCTTGATGCCCCGCAGTTATACACGCGGTGCTGGTTTGTTGGCCCGTGTGGCTGCGAAAGCTTTTTAAGGAGTAAACACAAATGCCCCAACTTGATCTGGAAAAAACATTGCGCCGCATCAAAGACAACCAATGGGCCCTGGCCGACATTGATTGGGATGCACCTGGCCGCGAAATGATTTCGGAGGAACAGTGGCCCAAGCTGAAAGCCTTCATGGCCGATTTAACCTGGATTGAACACATTGGTGCGCGCGGTTTTGCAGCCATGGCCAAGAAAGCACCGAATGACACATTGAAAGAAATTTACACCTGGTTTCACGCAGAAGAGCAGCGTCACGCCAATGCCGAACTGGCCTTGATGCAACGCTGGGGCATGCTGGAAGAAGGCGAAATGCCTGAGCCCAACATCAACCTGCGATTGACCATTGAGTGGCTGGACAAATACAGCGACGACATGCCGCTGAATGTACTGGGTAGTGTCATCCCCATGCTTGAAGTGACACTGGATGGCGCACTGTGCAAGTTCTTGCTGGAAGAAGTGAAAGACCCGGTGTGCCACGAGGTGTTCAAGAAAATCAACGCCGACGAGGCTCGCCATTTGGGCGTGGATTTCCATGTGCTGGAAATGCTGGGCCATGGACCAATGTACCGACTTGCTTTGGAATCAATCGCAACGGCCATCAACCCCAAATTGCTGTTGGGCGTTGCAGTGTATTTTCCCTTGTTGAACCGCATGCGCGACAACATTGTGACCATGGGTTTGAAAGAAGAGAAGCTGTATGAAGCCATGGCCAAGTTTGAAAAATACGGTGGTGAAACACCGGAAGGCCGACGCAACCCGTGGTACCAGGTGATGCGCATGCATGGCAATTGGGTGATCAACCGCAAGAACCGTTTTTACCACGCACCTGTGGATGCGGCCGTGAAGGCATCGAATTACATCCCGAAAAGCTGGTTGCCTGAAGTGCCTAGCTGGGTGAACAAACTGACCTGGCACCCCACTGCCTGATTGAACTGGACGCTGCAATGACGAACAAAACTGATGTGTATGACACCCTGATTATTGGCGCGGGTTTTGCCGGCCTTGGCACTGCCATCAAACTGCGTGAAGCTGGTGTGCACAAGATCGCCATTCTGGAGCGCGCTTCGGAAGCGGGTGGCACCTGGCGCGACAACCAATACCCTGGTGCGGCCTGTGACATTCCATCCAACCTGTACAGCTTTTCTTTTGCGCCCAACCCGAACTGGTCGCGCAGCTATTCCGGCAGCAAGGAAATTCTGGGCTATGTGAACAGCCTGGTAAATGACTTTGGTTTGGAAAAGCTGATTCAGTACCAGCAAAACGTAACGCGCGTAGAACTGGACGATACACAGGGTGTGTGGATGATTCACACCGAAAATGGGTGCGTGTGGAAAGGCAAAACCGTGATCATGGCCAGTGGCCCTTTGGCCAATGCCAGCTTTCCGACAATTCGCGGCCTTGAAAACTTCAAGGGCAAGAAAATTCACAGTGCGCAGTGGGACCATGAATACGATTTCACCGGCAAACGGGTTGCGGTGATTGGCACGGGTGCCAGCGCCATTCAAATCATTCCCGAACTGGTTAAGAAAGTTGACAAGCTGAAAGTGTTTCAACGCACGCCTGCGTGGGTGATGCCGCGCCCGGACTTCTCAACCTCGGAGTTGAGTAAAAAATTGTTTGCCAAATTACCCTTCACACAAAAGGCCATTCGCGAAGCGTTGTACTGGACCCATGAAAGCATGGCACTGGCAGTGATCTGGAGTTCACCGGTGACCCGAATCGGCGAGCGTTTGGGCAAAGCGTTTTTGCGCTCACAAGTGCCAGACCCCTGGATGCGCCGGCAATTGAAGCCCGATTACAAGCTGGGTTGCAAGCGCATTTTGGTGAGCAACGATTACTACCCCGCCTTGCAAAAAGAAAATTGCGAACTGATTACCTGGCCAATCGCCAACATGGTGGCGCAGGGTATTCGTACTTCAGAAGGCATTGAACACCGGGTGGACTGCATTGTGTTTGCCACGGGGTTTGATGTGCCGAAAAGCGGCACGCCGTATCCGGTTCGCGGTGTTGGCGGGCGTGAACTGGCCCGCGAATGGCAGCGCGGTGCGCAGGCTTACAAAAGTATCAATGTAAGTGGTTACCCCAACCTGTACATCATGTTTGGCCCCAACAGCGGGCCCGGTCACAATTCTGCTTTGGTGTACATGGAGCAGCAAATTGCCTATGCGGTGAAAGGCATTCGCACCATTCTTGATGCGAACTTGAAAATGCTCGATGTAAAGCCCGAGGTACAGGCCAAACACAATGTGGCCATTCAAAAACGACTGGCGAAAACCAACTGGAATTCAGGTTGTAAAAGCTGGTATTTAACTGAGGATGGATTCAACGCCACCATGTTTCCCGGATTTGCCACACAGTACGCGGCGCAAATGGCGAAGTTTGATGTGAAGGCGTATCGGCAGGTGAAAGCTGACGTAACAACGGCCTAATGCTCTTGAAAGGTCAAGTGAATGAATCGGAAGATTCATTGTTCTTGGGGGCGCTTTTTATGAGATAAAATTAGCCGTTCAATCAATCACCTTGCCTCTCGATGTCCACATCCAGCCTTGAAAAAATCTCCCTGGACCAGCCGCCAGCCGATGTCAGCCTGATGCAAGCCTTCTGGTTTTGGCTGAAGCTGGGTTTTATCAGCTTTGGTGGGCCTGCCGGGCAAATTGCCATCATGCATGAGGAGTTGGTGGAGCGGCGGCGCTGGATTTCTGAAAAACGTTTCCTGCATGCCCTGAACTACTGCATGTTGTTGCCCGGCCCAGAGGCCCAACAGCTGGCCACCTACCTGGGTTGGTTGATGCACCGCACCTGGGGGGGCGTGTTAGCTGGCGCCTTGTTTGTGTTGCCCTCGCTGTTCATTTTGATTGTGCTGTCGTGGGTGTACATCGCCTTTGGTGATGTGGCGATTGTGGCGGGCGTTTTTTACGGCATCAAACCTGCGGTCACTGCAATTGTGTTGCATGCGGCACACCGCATTGGTTCGCGTGCCCTGAAAAACAACTGGATGTGGGCAATTGCAGCGGCCTCTTTTGTTGCCATTTTCGCAATGAACGTGCCCTTTCCGGTCATTGTGGCCACCGCGGCAATCATCGGCTTTGTGGGTGGAAAATTATTCCCCGCCAAGTTCAATGGCAGCGCCGGGCATGCCAGTGCAAAAAAATCGTATGGCGCAGCGCTGATTGATGACAACACGCCCACCCCCGAGCACGCCCGTTTCAGCCAAATTCATTTGGCCAAGGTGATGGCAGTGGGTGCTTTGCTGTGGCTGGTACCCATGGGTTTGTTGACCGCAGGCCTGGGCTGGGCAAACACCTTCACGCAAATGGGCTGGTTTTTTACCAAGGCAGCTTTGCTGACATTCGGTGGCGCCTACGCCGTGTTGCCGTATGTGTACCAAGGGGCCGTGGGCCACTATGGCTGGCTTACACCCACCCAGATGATTGATGGCCTGGCCTTGGGGGAAACAACGCCCGGGCCGCTGATCATGGTTGTGGCGTTTGTGGGTTTTGTGGGTGCCTATGTCCAGGCCACGTTTGGGCCAGAACATGCGTTTGTAGCGGGTGCATTGGCCGCAGCCCTTGTTACATGGTTTACCTTTTTGCCCTCGTTCCTGTTTATTTTGGCGGGGGGGCCACTGGTTGAAAGCACGCATGATGATTTGAAGTTCACCGCGCCACTGTTGGCGATTACCGCCGCGGTCGTTGGCGTGGTGGTGAATCTTGCCGTATTTTTTGCTTATCACGTGTGGTGGCCCAGTGGTTTCTCGGGCCAATTTGACTGGATTGCGGCCTCAATTTCGGCACTGGCACTGATCGCCTTGTTCGGCTTCAAACGATCAATTATGCAAGTGCTTGGTGCAGCAGCGCTCGCCGGTGTATTACTCACGGTTTTGAATGTGACTTGACGGAGACTAAGTTTGATTACCAAAGAGACGATGAATGAATTCATCAACACGCAATTTCCGCAAAGCAAAATCACGGTTGAGCATGTAGACGGTGATTCAGCCACCATTCGCCACAAAATTACTGTGGCTGAACTAAGGCCGGGCGGCACCGTGGCTGGCCCTGTAATGTTTTTGGTGGCCGACTGTGCGCTTTACGTGGGGATACTTGGGCGCATTGGCATTGTGCCTTTGGCAGTGACCACCAACATGAACATCAACTTTTTAAGAAAGCCTTCGGCCGACCGTGACATCATTGGTGTTTGCAAGTTGATCAAGGTGGGTAAAACTTTGGCCATTGGCGAAGTGTCTGTCTATTCAGAAGGCCTGCCAGACCCGGTGGCACATGCTGTGGGCACTTACGCAATTCCTCCCAAGAGAGATTGATCCGCAGCCTGAAAGGGGTGGGGTGAAACTTTTTTTCATTCCAACCCTAAAGAATCATTTTTTCCGAGCGTTAATGAATCACAAGGCAGCGCACGACAGTGCTAGACACTGAAGGCGACTGACCGGCGAATCAAATTAAATTGCTTGGAGAAATATCATGCTAGGAATCAACACCAACGTTGCAT